>NZ_UYXY01000001.1:1185000-2540000 GCF_900625065.1 Prevotella marseillensis
CAGGCAACAATTAAGGTTTCATTAAAGACCGAGAAGAACACTAAGAGCTATTCATATACGAGTACAGATGAGTTGAAGGCTAACTACAAAATTAATATAACAGGAACTTACAATGAAAACGGAATAACACTTAATGGGACTATAACCGGAGCAACGTGGCAAGGGGTTAAAAACATAAACTTCAATTTTGATGAAACAGGGAGCTCCATAGATGAAAATACCGGCTCGGAAACTGAAGAAGGAAAGGATGAAGAAGACACAGGGGAAATGACAACAGGAAATGCTCCTGAAGTTGGTACATTGTATAAGAATTGTTATGTGTTAAAATCAGAAAATGTAGGAAATGGTACAAAAGTAACATTGATGTCTACAACATTTGAACAAGGACTTATATTTACTGATAACGATCAATCTTCAATAAATGAAGCTATAAATGTGAAACTAAAAGATATGGCAGCAGCTTCTGATGGCCTTGAATCATTTAGAATACCAACTTTGGAAGATCTCAAGTATGTAAAAAATAACTTGGAAGCAATTAATGCCAATCTTGAAAAATTAGGTAAGACGTTGTTTTTTACAGGTACAGGTACATTGTATTCATATTATTTTCTTGATAATGATGGAAGTATAAAAGCATATTGGCCATCGCGTGACGAGCCTGATTCACAGATTCCGTGTATTAGTACAGATATTAAGAGTAAAAGAAACTCTATTATACTTCGTGGCTTTACAACAATAACATTCATAGAATAAAGTTCCAATAGCAATATATCTAATTTTGTTTACTAGTATAAATAATTTTGTATAAATAGAAATACGGGATTCAATTTTGAGTCTCGTATTTTTTTGACACTGTCCAAAATTTTGTGTAAATGTAAACTAGATTTAACTGTAAGTTTCTTCTTGCATCTAGATTCCGTTTACAACAAATTGTAGTATAGATTATTTGCTTATTTCCAGGGGGAATTGGAAGAAAACAGTCTGATACAAGAGTTTCTGTTCAGATGTACCACACAGATTTCTTTGGGGGATGACTGAGGAAATATGGTACGGATGGTATCCGTAAATCCATTCAGATTGTTGGTATAGGTAATCAGTATATCCTGTACTCCACGGGCTTTTAAATCGGTCAGGACGCCGATTTGCCGACCCACATGCCAAGAACTTCCTTCTGGCCGTTTGTTTCAGACCGACACAAAGATAAACGGTCTTGTTTATAATCTTGCCGTTATCTCGTACCTTGAAGACGATACAGTCCATCCACACTATCAGACAAACAGGATCAAGTGGACGGTTTTGCCAGTCCTTGGCGGCCTGGTTTACTTTGTTTATAATGATGGAAATGGCTGATGTGGAGAGCTCTATTTCATAAATCTCACGCATCTCTTCCTCTATGTCAGAAACACTCATTCCTTTGGCATATAGGGAGATGACAAGTTTTTCTATGGAAAGTCCACGGCTTTCATGTTTGGGCACAGCTATCGGCTCAAATTGGCCATTACGGTCACGCGGAATGGAGATGACTGCTTTCCCATGTTCAGTCTGGATCCGCTTCGGATAGCTGCCGTTGCGTGAATTGCCACTGTTATTACCGGCCACGGAATTCTTTTCATACCCCAAATGGGCATCCATTTCACCTTCAAGCATCTTTTCCAATACCTGGGCATGCAACTGCTTCAGGAACTTGCTTACATCGGATTCTGTCTTGAACCGGCTAAGGAATTCCTTGCTTAACATCTCATCGGGCAATACTTGATTCTTTTCTCGCATAATCTTATTCTTTGGGTGTAAATATATAAAATAAAAAATACAGAACTCTATTTTGAATCCTGTATTTTACATTTACACAAAATATTTTAAGTGCCTATGGGATTAAATCTTTAGGTCTTTAATAAATTTTATTTCAATTTATGTTATGAATTACAAACCTGTTACAAGGACTGTATTAATAGGCTGTTATATATAATATTGATTATTGGTCATGCAGTATACGCAGCTCAATTTATTTTATACATGAGGTGATTTCACTTGGAGTTTCTACTAACGTTTGCGCTCCATTTCTTATTAGAAAATCTTTATCCCTGAATCCCCATAATACACTTATGCATGGCATGCTGCTATTACGTGCAGTTTGGATATCAACCTCGCTGTCGCCTATATATACAGCATTATCGCGTTCCGCCTCAAGAAGTTTCAAGGCTTCATTAACTGTGTCTGGTGCAGGTTTCTTTCTTATTTTATCGCTTTCGCCTATTGCAACTTTTATATAATCACTGAAAAAGTACCGGCATAGTTCTTCTGTTGCTTTACAGTACTTGTTGCTCACTACGGCAATTTTTTTGCCATGCTGTTTTAGTATTGCCAACATGTCTATTATGCCGTCGTATGGCCTTGTTGTATCGGCGTTGTGTTTCAGATAATATTCAATAAATGTATTATAAATATCTTCATAATGTTTGTTGTCTTTTCCTCCTGGTACAGCACGTTCAATAAGTTTTTTTATGCCATTGCCAACCATCATCCTTACTTCTTCTGTTGTATGTTCTGGCAAACTAAATGCACGCATTGCATAATTGGTACTTGCGGTAAGGTCATCAAGTGTATACAACAAAGTTCCGTCCAAATCAAAAATGTATGTGTCAAACTCTTTCATCTTTATACCTCCATCGTCTTTTATCACTAAATACTTTTTGTTGAAGATTTTATGCAAAAGTACATATAAAAAATATAACGCAATGATATTCGGTCATCCTTTTTTCTACTATTTTACTTATTAATAGATTATAATAAACTATTGTTTTGTTCTGGCTGTTTATTTTTGACTTAAAAGTAGTTATGGTGTTTATAATTTATATGGGTGTAGCTTCTGTTGTAAAATAGTTTCAACACAATATTTATTCATAAATTATTTATTGTGTTGCCATGTCTTATCATTTTAAATGAGATAGGGTAGTGATGACGCTTATCATATTATTTTTTCATAACATACAGTTTCATCATATATGGTAAAAAATTAAACCTGTTCCCTATATTTGTCAATATTTTTAGGGAACAGGTTTTCGTATTTATGTACTTTATTTAAAACAGACTAAATATTAATCTATTTAATTCTAATCTTACTTACATTTATGCTATTTTCTGATATCTGTTTTATTACGTAGATACCAGTTGGCAGATTTTCTTTCACTTTCTCTGCTGTCGTCATTTTATGTTTTGCTATCTTTCTTCCGTTAAGATCGTATACCTCGATGTCGCATTGTTCCACACTTATACCATCTATACAACCTGCTACAGTATTATTTACAGATATTGGCATGTATATATCGGCTGCACCTCGTGAAGATAACTTAACATAAGCTTCATGAACACCTATTTCGTCAGAATTGAACGACACCATAAATGATCCGCCTGTTACAGGTAATTGAGTTGTTGACAACTTAAATCTACTCTTATTCGGTCCTCCCAAAGACAACTTGATTGGTTCTGCAAGGTTGTTACCCGTTACAGTTATTTCATCTGATACAGCATCTTTACCAGCCGTTGCGGTGAATGCAAGCTGTGTGAGCGAAGGCCTGATAACAGCAAGGTCAGTTCGGCCGTAACTTACATCATCAATATAGTATGTTACAGAGTTGGCACGTCCACGAGTGCTCTTAAACCTAAATCCCATAAAGAACACATCCGCAATATTTTGTCCGGTCAAATCTATATGATATTCTTGCCATTCGCCGCTTTGGTCTTGCATGTTAGGCATATTGAAGCCTTCTATTGGCGCTACAAACATATCTCCTTCAGCCAGGTCTATATAGCATAGCTCTAACAAATCTGTCTGGTTGTCAAGAAGATAGTCACCCCTGACTCTGAAAGTAAACATCTTAGACTCAGAGTTCTTGAAGTCTAGAGCAGGTGTAACGAGCATCATTTCACATTCAGTTTCTTCACCTTCTGCTACACTGCCATCGTATGCGGTTACTTTTGCAACCTTTTCACCCGCAGACTCATCTTCATCAGGCAGTTCATATCCCCACCATGCACGTTTACCAACCATTGCAAGGTTTTTCCATCCTTCTATGCTAAGAGGCTTGTTCTTTGTTACATTGTCAAAATGTTCATTTACGAGTTTCATCGGTGATGAAGCGTCGAGCGGCAACTCGTCGCCTTCCTTTTCAGGCTCCGGCTCAGTACTTTCACCTGCCTTACCGTTTATCTTCACTCTCAATGTGTCCAGTCCGAGTCCGTATATCTCAATCTCGTTTTCATATTCTCCTGCTTCTTTCGGAGCAAACGTAACTTTCACATTTGCTGTAGCGTCTTTCATTAGCATTGTCGTGCTTAACAGGAACGAGCCTGATTCTTTCAGTTTCATGTATGCATAGTCTGGCAGATTGGCTGTCGTTATGCTTATTGTCTGCTCCTGTCTTTCGCCGACCTTGGCTTCAAACTTAGGCAATGTTTCTGGACTTACTGTTACTGTCGGCGGATTTTGCTCGTCTATAGCATAGGCTGACAGAGTAATGCTTTGTGACAGCAACGGCATTTCTGGGCAGTCTATAAACAGGCGTCCTTCATGTTTTCCTATTGCTGTGGGATTATATGTTATCACGATGTCGGTTTCGTTTGTTCCTGCGGGTACTGATGTTGCCGAAAGTTCAAACATATCGCGGTTTTTGCCGATAATCTCAAGATTGGTTGCTGCCGGCATGTTTACGGCACTTATATGCACTGTTCCAAATTCTGACGACTTACCAACCAGTCCTGCTGCCATTTCAAATTTTGAAGGGGTAACAGTCAACGAAGGTTCTGACGCTACAGCCGACTTTATGTCTTCAGCCTTGCGCGGCGCAACAATTACAGCACTTGCTGATGTCGACAGTCCTGTTATATGTACAGTTTCTGTCGGTATTGCTTTTCCTATTAGGGTTGTACCTTTAAACAGTCTTAGTTTACCTTTTCCTGTTGCGTCTGTTATTGTGGGTTGAGACATGCTTTCGGTAAATGTGGCACCTTCTGAAATGTCTTTAAATTGTGCATCTGCAACTCTCACTAATCTGTTTGTATAATCAGTCGGTGCAGCCTTAAGGTCTGCCAACGTTACTGTTACAGGCTCAACAGTGTTGTTCTCTGAAACAAGTGTACCGAGTGATGCTGTCAACGGAATAAACGAGTTTACACCGAACGAACTGGTTATCATTCCTATAAATCCTGTAACCATGTCGCCTTCCTTATACGTCTCGGTCATCATGTCGTAGTCGTTCTTCACTTGCAGTCCGCCAGTCTCGTCCTGAAGGTAATAAACGGGACTTGCCTGACTCTTGTCTACAAACGTTACAACAGCCTTGCCTTTATATCGGTAGGTGAGATATGTTTCACCGTCTTCTGCTGCAAACTCTTTTAGGGTGGCAATGTCTTTCACAGCGATGGTGCACCATGTCGCTCCGAGTGTTGCGTCTGTAGCTCCTTCACTGACAAATGTTATTGTTGCCTTGCCGTTCTCGCTTGTCGGTGTCAGCGTAAATTCTACATCCACACCTTCTATTGCCATTGCATCTGCTGCAGATATAGTTGTAACTGACGGCTTTAATTCATAGTTGTCTACAGTTATTGTTATGTCGTCCGTCAGGTTTACGCCTTTCACGTTTACGGTCTTGGTCTTTATGTCACCACTATACAACGTACCAAAATCCAAACCTCTTTCGCTCAAAGTTATTACCGGAGTGTCTTCTCCTGGTCCTGCACTTTCTGTAAAGAGTTCTGCATAACTGTCAGCTACACGCAATGATCCCACAAGTAAAGTAGGTGCTGTTGCGCTATAATTTGTTCCTTGGCGCAGTTCAAGTCCTTGTAATCCCCATGTTGATATACCGCTACCTGCTGATGACGGGTCAAACACAGCATCAGCAACTTTTGGCTCTTCAGTATAGCTTGCTGGATTAACATACAGCGTAACACCGTCATAACGTTCACCGGCTGCACCAATCTCATATTTAACAACAACGAGATAAGTTTCACCGATATTGAAACTTCTGTTTGCATAAACGGCTTTTGTACTTCCGCGTTCAACTCCCAGCTTATAGTGTCCTTCGTCGTCACCGGCATTAACATATAGTCGGCCTAATTCTGTAGGACTTGTTCCGTCTTTAACAACGCTGCTGAATGTGCGTGCCAGCAATGCCATTACATGTACAGGACCACTTGGTGCCTCAGAAACATTAATTAGAGCAGAATAATACATTGTACCATTCTTTATACCTTCTTCACTAGGATCAAATCTAACAAGTAAGTCTTCTCCTGACGAAGCAGCCCCTAGTTTTACTGATTTGCCTTTAACCCCTCCAGGATATCCTTCATAGTCTAGGGTTTGTTCTACTACCTGTATAGGATCGTTAGGATTAGAACCATACTTTCCCCATCCGCCATGGCCATAGAGGTTACCGGTTGGATAATTAAAATCTTCTTGCCACTTAATTTGTGCACCTACATCGGCAGGAATTAAGAACATAGACATAAGTAGCATGAGTGTGCATGCAAGCGTTGTGTTTCTTTTTCTCATGTTTTTAGTTGTTTGTGGTTAGTGAATTTAAGTTTAGGTTCTCAATGTGATTTATTAAATACAAATATAGTATATTTTTGCTATGAATGCAAAATTTTGTATATTAATTGCATGATTTTTCATCTATACCAGAAAATACAAAGTAAATTAAACGATTCTAATATGTTTTATACTTCATCTCATAATTTGCATATCCAATTTTTGTCGTATAAATATGTCATATATAATTTGAATTAGTTTTTCTTCTATTATTAATTATATTTATTTAAATCCAAGAAAATTACAGATTGTTGCTTATTAACAAATGAGCCAGAACTGCCATGTTCTGTTGTACAGTTCTGGCTCTTAATGCTTACTTATTAATAATTTAAATCTTTATCTTATTACAAATGGTTTTGCCTTATATATTCTTCCAGCTGATGTTTTGGCTATAGCTACATAGACACCAGGCATAAGGTTGACTTTATATGATGTAATTTGACCATTCACTATTGTTGACGCAACCATAATACCAGCAGTGTTTACTATTTTAACTTCTGCAGTCTCGGCATTTTCAAGCGGTAAACTTATGGTCAGGTTCTTTCCGTCTGGATAAACTATGAATTTACCGTCATTACCATTCATAGCCATTATTCCGCTTGCAGTATGGTCATAAACAGTGTATAGGCAAACTAGTTCCGATGCGTTATCATTATAAATTGCCGTTCCTAATGGTGTCAGTTTTGCCGTCTCTGGATTCACTTCATATAGCTCGCCTTGACTTTTTGCACCGGTATGCACCCAGAATAATCGCCCTGTATTATGGTCAAATGCCATTGATTGAAGATATGCCACGTCTGTTATTCCTGTATTTCCTATTGTAGTCGGTATACCCGTAGCCTTATCTATAGTACATAGGTCACCATCTGAAGATATGGCATACAATATTCCGTCCTTGCTGCAAGCCATTGCATGCAAGTTTATTCCGGTATTGCCTATAAGTTCTGTCTCACCGTTAGTCAGGCTTATTTTTACAAGTTCACTGGTAGTGTTTGTGGCACGCAATCCAAACATCGTCTTCGACGAGTAGTCAAATGCCATATCCTGTATATAGTCTTCTGTTGTAGCTGATGCTACAGGAGCCCAAGTTATTGTGTCAAGAACAACAAATTGTCTTGGCTCAGAATACCATGTTGCCGTGTATGCATATACACGTCCGTCATAATATTCTCCGGCATTTATTAATGCTTCATCCGGTATTACTTCTTTTATGAACGAAGCCTGTTCCGGTATGTTAGAGTGTATTTTCATCATACCGGCATTCCCGTAAGCGTCCCATCTGTACGCACGCAGGCCTACATCATCAAAGTTTGGCAAAGAGAATGTCTTGGCATCGTTGTTTACTGCCTCGTCTCCTTCAATTTCAGTATATGCCTTGAATATGTATAGAGCCTTTTCTTTCAGTTCATAAGAACCAAGAGTCAGGTCTGTGGTTTCGCCTTTGTTTAAGTTTACCGTGAATGTTTCCCCAATAGGTTCATTGTCGTTTACGGTGAAATATGCAGATACATTTGTCAGCGGTTTTTCGCCATAGTTTTTGACCCTTATCTTTACTTCAACTTTACCTTGTGGATCTATAGTCTTTATAGGCGATATGAATTCAGCTATGCCGGCATCAATGTTGATGGCCCTTACAATAGTGTCAGTATATGCACTGGCAGACTCCTTGTCTGTGTTATAAACTGCTTTCACGCAATACATATATTTCCCTGCTGTAAGTTCGTCCCAGTCGTTATCAGTAAATGTCAGTTCCGTTAGCGGATCCTTGTTAAGTTTTGTCTTTTGTTCTGGTTGCGACATATCTATTCGGTATATGTTATATGAGCATTTCGGCGCTTCTGTTTCTGTTGTTACTGGCAATTCTGTTCCTGGTATGCCGCAGTATGCAGAAATATTCCATGCATAATATCCGTCATATAAATACTGATTATTGCTCCATTTCAGATTATTCTTTCCGTCAATGCTGCTTCCATAGCCGGCGGTGCCTATTGGGTCAGTAGGACCATTCTTGCAGTTTACTCCTATCAGATAGTTTTCTCCTTCCTTAATCTCTACGCCAGGCGAATCAAACTCGACTGTTACCCATGCTCCTTCTGCCGTGATTTCAGAAGCAGGTATTTCTTTTGAAGCTATTTCCACGTTATTGTCACGCGTTCCTTTCCATATTTTAGCTGTATAGGTACCTTGTTCGGCTTTAATAAATACTTTTATTTTCAGAAAACTTTGTCCTATCATCATTGAGTCTTTTATGTCGTCTGCCGTAAATGCGTGAGCTACATTATAGTCTGTCGCACTATAGTCACCTCCGGTGCTCTCGTTATATTCCGAGTTGCCCCATTTTGTCCACATTATGCGTCCTTTTCTCGAAAGTGGGTCTTTCCAGCTTATTGTTGAATAAGAGCCGTCAGAACTGATTTCGCCAGACACTCCATAGACGCTGATAAGGCTGCGTGTAAGTATAATGTCTTCCATATTCAAGTCTTTATCGCTAGGCAATTCCTGTCTGTATACGTCATAAAGAGGTGTTTCTATGCTGAGCGAATAACTCTCGTTGGCATATATTCCGCCCAATTCGAATGTACCGTCGTCTGCACTCGTTGTGCTTACATCAGAATAACCGTAAGCATTAATTCTTACATTCTTCAGCGGTTTGCCTGTGTCTTCTGCTTTTATGCATCCTTTTACAGTTATTGTAGGTTTGGCTTCTATACTGAAATTCTCGGCCTGTTCACCTTCATTCTGAATTGTTATGTCTTTTTCAAAGTCTAGATACCCTGTTGCAGTTATCGTTACATGCTGCAGTCCGCTTGGCACCACATAGAAACTGTATTCTCCATTGTTGTCAGTTACGGTCGACAGTTTAAGTTCCGGTATCGAAATTATTGCTCCGCCTATGGGCTTGTCGGTATCTTTATCAGTTACAGTTCCATGGAGTCCGGCCGCGTCTTTCGTGTTCATCACAAATCTGGTCATAAGCATAGCGTCATAAAGTCCGCCCGTGCTCTCTGTAAGCATGGAATTGTCTATCTGTTCATACGACATATAGCTGCGTGTGCGTTTAGGCTTATCCGGTGTTTGTTCGATAAAGAATCTGTCAAAATACCCTCCATTGCCTTGACTATAGTCCATCGTCATTACAACTACAAGATTCTTTCCCGTATATTCATATGGTTCAGCCAACTCTACAGGAACATCATTTATACCGTTGACAAATGCTATATTCCCGTTATATACTTCTTTCATATTTTCTGTGCTTATCCAGCCTTCCGATAAATCCTGCTTGTCTGTTTCACCTAACCATATCCGTATAGGCTTTTCCAACTTGCTCGAGCTAAAGCTGTTCTTATATACAATATGGCGTATGGTACCCTTGGCATACATTAAGTCCTCAGGATAGAATACTGCCTGATAAACACCGTAGCGCTGACTGAAATCAAATGGCAGATACGGATTTCCATATTCTGTATTTGCATTCATGCCGGCAGATATGTCTTTCATGTCATCTCCGTAACTTATTACAGCATTAGAAGTTATAGGCATACTGGTACCTGTATTGTTGGATGCCGTAACTATATATGAGTGCAGAGCTCCAGCCGACACTTTGTCGGTGTATTGTCTTTCTTTTATTCCTTCGGCTATCACTTCAGTTCCATTATCCGTTTTTCGCTCAACAGTGTATGTCAGATTTTCCGTGTTTATATATCCTTTATTCATGCCTTTTGTAGGAGCATTCCATGTTATTCTGGTTTGTCCTTCCGACACATAGGCATTTAAGTTCTCTACTTCTGCAGGAACGTCTTCCCCTATGTATGCTCTTTTTGATATAGCCTTTGACTGGCCTTCGCCAGTCTTGGCGATTACAGAGTATGTATGCATGCCATTATCCATACTTGTGTCTGTATATGATGAAGTTCCGCCTGGAGTAACGTTTTCTGTTATTGCGGTCAGCAGTTTATTGTCGCGGTATATGCCTATAGCCAGTTCCCCCATAATATCTGTTCCTGTGCCGTCTGTTTGTGGATTTTTCCATGTAAGTGTTGCCGACAAAGCTCCGTTCTCTCCAGGAGTAACGGTAAGATTGCTTATTGCTTTTGGTCCTTTCTGGTTTGTCACTTCCACGTCGTCAATTCCAAGTGCATAACTTCCTGAACCTTTGTGTACAAACGCTATATATATTTTTTTTCCATTATATTCGCTTAATGAACGTGTTAAAGTCTTCAATGTAGGATAGTCGTCATATCCGTTGTCTACGGTTTCTTCATATAGTATGGTAGTGAAGTCTTTAACATCAGTTCCTGATTCAGAAATCCTCACCTCAATTTTTTCTTTGCTGTCAAGGTCTTGAGCGCAATATTTAAATGAAATCTGGAATGTTTCGTTTGTAACCTCAATTTGAGGTGTTATCAGATAATTGTCCTGTACGCCATATTCTTCTGTAGGACTATTCGGGTCTACAGTATATGATATAGCGGTTTTCTCTCCACTGACAGTAGCATCACTTCGTGTTGCTGTCTGCCAGCAGTGTCCGTCTCCGTCGTTATCAACAATTTTCCATTCTTTAGGCGGAAAACCTTCACCCTCGAAACCTTCGTTAATCAAATACGATTGTCCGTTGGCGGTAATGCTTGTCCCAAAAAGCACAATTAAAGTGACAAAGGACACGACCTGAAGATGATAATCCTTTCTCATAGTAAATAGCGCAGGGTTCACGGGTTAAATAATACTGCCGGATTTTACATTGGAACCCTTTTAGATGCAAAATCCGGATTCTTAATAAATATATATATGAAAGTTTTCAAATATAGGTATTAATATTCTAGCCTTGCATCTCGTTTGGTTAAAAATAATTAACACATATGTAATATCCGTCAAATCGTAGAGTTTTCAGGTAAAGTAGTATATAAATATGCTTTGACTTGCATGTGCTTTTCTTTAAAAAATAGCAATTATAAAAATATTTATTCAAAATTAACTGTAAACGTGTTACACGTATTTATTATGTAATAAAACATGAGTATTAAAATTTTATAAAAACTTAATTGTATTCAATTATTAGTATAATCTTAGATACTGTAGGTAATACATTCATAAAATATTACAAAAAATAAATTTCTATAGTGGTTATTAAAATTCTTCAAAACTTTAATGATTTTGGGTTAAAAACTCATTGAGTTTCGATACGAAATTCATTGAGTTTTGTATCGTATTTCAATGGTTTCTAAATCATATTAAATTTATATTTACTATTGTTCTATTTTTCATTAAAAAATAACTATTATAGACTGATTTGCATAGCAAAAATACATAAAAAAGACATTTCTATTGACGATAAAAACATCTGTAACTATAATTTAAATCTTTTGTTATATGTCGCTGATTAACATATGTTTATCCGTAAATATTAAAGTTTAAATTGCATTGTGGCATATATGCCATAATGCTCAATTCAAATTGATTATTAGGCTTAATACGGTTTAAACCAACAGGCAATTTGGTGTTTTCAAGTTGTATGTTTGTCTAATATTATCACATTTCATTATATGGCTCATTATGTTTAAAAGTGAATGACAATATACTTACGTTGAATCCAAAGACTGATTTGGATTAATAATATAGTTTTATCAATCTATCAGGTATAACATAAACTTTTCTAAAAGGAGATTCCTTTTTAAGAAAAAGACGGTAATTATGCTTTACATTTTATCTTTATATTTTTCAAAAAAATGGTTGTTTTTGCGAAATAGAAAAAGAATAAAGATGGAATATGTAAACTAGTAGATTTAAGTTAAAAGCTGATGTGTTCGTATAATATTCTGAAACCTATCAGAAGAAGAATCACTCCTCCAATAAATTCTGGCTTAAGGCGCTTTACTATCGACTTGCCACACATTACGCCTAGAATGTTGCCTAATATAGACATAACGAACGAGCATGCGCCAATGACGATAAGCGGCAAGGTTAGCTGTTCTATATTTTTATATCCAAGACATGCGAAAGATATGCCTACAGCCAGGGCGTCAATACTGGTTGCAACAGCAAAGAGTAGTTGGCTTGTCAGTTTTGAAGGGTCAAAATGAGCCTCTTCTTCGCTTCCGAACGAGTCTTTTATCATTTTCCCACCAAGAAAAGCCAAAAGGCCAAATGCAATCCAATGGTCGACAGACTCAAGGTAATGGCTGAAATAGCTTGTTCCTAACCAACCAATAAAAGGCATCATTGCCTGAAACAGACCGAACAGAACTGCCATGCGCAAAATAACCGAAAGAATGTATTTACGGATAATGACTCCACTGACAATGGAAACTGTAAAGCAATCCATTGCTAAAGCCAAGGCAAGAAATGTGATATCAATAAGACTCATCGTGTCAATTGGTAAGATGTATGATATTTATGTGCCGTAGGATATTGTTTCCTTGATACGGCAAATTGCTAGTGCAAAGGTAATAAAAAATATTTTAACACAAATGGTCATTGAACTTTTAGTGATTGGTGACAAATAATTATTTGGAATCAATAATTTATTGCACTATCATAAATATAAACAAATCATATATATGCTGACAGAACCTTTGTTTTATCGGTTTATTTGGTGTAACATGCGGTAAAAGCATAAATATAGATGATTTTATTTTGACTTGCATCTGATTTGCATTATCTTTGCATAAGCTAAGCTGAGTCTCGGCATAAACGCTAAAAACGGGAATTGGCTATTTTGCTCCTGATTTATAACAACAATTATATGCGCACAAATTATAACGACAATAATTATCTGCATTTAACGGTAAAAGAAGACAAACCGCTGCTGGAATTTCTGCTTGACAGCATGGAGAATACAAGCCGCACGAAGATAAAATCTACGTTGCAGGGCAGGGGGGTGAAGGTTAACGGTAAGGTGATAACACAGTTTGACTATCCCTTAAGTTGCGGTATGAAAGTAGCTGTAAGCAGGAGTAAGCAAAACGCTGAAATGTTTAAAAACCGCTACATCAAGATTGTCTATGAAGACCGTTATATAGTTGTTGTAGAAAAGAATGTTGGCATATTGTCGATGGCTGCAGGCCATAGTTCGCTGAACGTCAAGACAGTGCTTGACTCGTATTTTAAGACGAGCAGACAGAAATGCACTGCACATGTCGTACACAGACTTGACCGTTACACCAGCGGACTAATGATTTATGCCAAAGACATGCAGACAGAGCAGATACTGGAACATGAATGGCATGACATAGTTTATGACCGCAGATATGTTGCTGTGGTAAGTGGTGAAATGGAGGACGACTATGGAACTATGACCAGTTGGCTGAAAGACAACAATGCTTATATTACATACTCTTCTCCTTATGACAACGGAGGCAAATACGCAGTAACGCATTTTCATACGCTTGACCGGACCACTGATCACAGCCTTGTTGAATTCAGGCTTGAGACAGGCAGAAAGAACCAGATACGTGTGCATTCTGCAGACATGGGACATCCTGTGTGCGGTGACATAAAATATGGTAATGGTGATGATCCAATAGGCCGTCTGTGCCTTCATGCTTATGTCCTGTGTTTTTACCATCCTATAACAAGACGCCGTATGGAGTTTGAAACGCCTATACCGGTAAATTTCAGAAAACTTTTTAAATAGTCTTACTTAAAATTGCAGTATTCCACGAAGAACGGATACACAATTCTAATGTAGTTTGAAAATGGAAAATTTTGGATATTATATTTTTTGTATTATTGCGCTCATTGTAGGCATTTTTATATTCAAGAAAGTTGCGGGTTGTCTTATGAAGACAATCTTCTTTATCATAATACTAGCCGTTCTTGCGGCATGTTATTATATGTTCTTTAAATAGCACGACAGGAGCGCCTATGGATGTTGAAGCAGTGAAACGACTGATAGAGCGGCGTCCGAATCTGTCGACCGCCTTAGGTATGGATTTTGTCTCTACGCCAGAGAACGATATATGCAAGGCAACGATGACGGTTGACGAACGTAATCGCCAACCCTTCGGCTTCCTTAGTGGCGGTGCCTCATTAGCATTGGCTGAAAATGTTGCTGGAGTTGGGTCGTTGGCTTTGTGCCCCGACAAAATATGTGTGGGCATAAGTGTCAGCGGCAATCACGTCAAGGCGGTGGCAGAAGGTGATACTGTTACGGCTACGGCACGACTTGTCAGCAAAGGACATAAATTACATGTATGGGATGTTGATATAACCGATTCGTCTGGCGGACTCATCTCTACCGTACATGTTACTAACTATATCATTACTCCAAAAAATCAGACTGATGAATAATAGCTTTGTCATGTACAGGTTGCCGCATGAGACAACCTACACCATTATGCGACAGTGTGACGGCGAAGCTGAAATATTGCCGTCATATGCAGATTTAAACGGAAGGACGGGTTTTGTCTTTTCGCCGTTTATGATGTCTGAAAAGCATCCGTTGCTGCTGATAAGACCCGACGAGACTGAAACTTGCAAGATTGATGATTGTAGTAAGCATAAGTCGCTGGCTTTTAGCAATCGTGACATTGACAAAGAGCATAGGCAGTATGAAACTGATTTCAACAAATTTCATTCCCAATTATGCAAAGGAACATTTCGGAAGATTGTATTGGCGAGAAATAGTGTAGAAAATGCTTGTGAAGATATTACCCCGGAATTGATATTCAAACGAGCTTGCCGTATATATCCAAATGAATTTATAGCGCTTGTATCTACACCTTACAGCGGAACATGGCTCATGGCAACGCCAGAGACATTGGTTGAAGGACATGAAGAAGAATGGCATACAGTGGCCTTAGCCGGAACAAAACGTATTGGTATTGTAGGCGAGTCGGAAGTACAGAAAATGCAAAACCGGAATATATACGATGTGTGGGACGAAAAAAACATACACGAACAGCAATATGTTGCCGACTATATACGAGAGCGCCTGCGGTGTTTTACCCCAAAGGTTGATGAAGCAAAACCACAGACACTTGTGGCCGGTCAGCTGATACATATTGTCACACATTTCAGATTTAACTTGAATGCCAATGCAGGTATAGGAAATCTTATAAAGACACTTCATCCAACGCCTGCAGTATGCGGACTGCCCAAAGAAGAAGCCTACAAGTTTATATTAGATAATGAAAGCGGTGACAGAGGATATTATAGCGGCTTCTCTGGACCGCTGAACTACGAAGGCTCCACACATCTCTTTGTGACATTACGATGCATGCAGATAGAAGGCAGATGCTGCAAACTATATGCCGGTGGTGGATTGTTAAGTGAAAGTGAAGTAGAAACAGAATGGCTTGAAACAGAAGCCAAAATGGATACAATGAGACGATGTTTAGCGATAAGAAGAATATAAATATACTAACCTCATTGCTTGTTGCACACGGGGTGAAACGAGTGGTAGTGTGTCCTGGGTCAAGAAATGCGCCCATAGTGCACAATTTTAACGAATGTGCCGACATAATATGTTACCCTGTAACAGACGAGCGCAGTGCAGGCTTTTATGCTTTAGGTATGGCTTTGGCTGATAATAGTCCTGTGGCCGTGTGTGTTACTTCAGGCACTGCATTGCTTAATGTCGTTCCGGCAGTGGCAGAAGCATCCTATCGGCATAGGGGAATAATTGTTATATCAGCAGACCGTCCGTTGGAGTGGATTGATCAGCTTGACGGACAGACGCTGCCTCAGAGCGGTGCGTTCGGTAAATATGTGAGCAAATGCGTATCGCTGTCAGAGCCAAATAATGAACAAGAGCACTGGTATTGCAACAGAGTAGTGAATGAGGCTCTTATTGCTGTGAAAACACACGAAAGAAAGTCTGTGCATATTAACGTACATATCAACGAGCCATTGTTTAACTTCACTCAACAGGAGCTGCCGCTTGAGCGTAAAATAAGCTATATGCCATCTGTAATGAATTTAGACGCTTTAAGAACGATTGCAGAACGGATTCAGGCAGCACATAAGCCTATGATTATAGTAGGACAGACAAGATCCAGAAACAGTGAAGTTACAGATGCCATAAAGACTATAGGACGTAAAGTTGTAACGATATCAGAGACACTGGCATCTGACGTTATTACACATTTTGACTTGATGCTGTCACGTATAGGAAAAGACGAGCGCTATATGCCTGACTTTATTCTTTTTCTAGGCGACAATATGGTGAGCAAACGTCTGAAAAAGTTTCTACGTCTGTCGCATCCAGCTGAAAGCTGGGCTATAAGTGAAGACCGTGAGATACACGACACTTTTATGCATCTTACGGGGATTATTGAGGCCGACTATAAAGAGGCACTGACGGCATTGGCCAAAATGATAAACGAAACAGAGGGTATGCAAGACGGCGTGTCTGACCTTGACAACGCTGAGTTTAGACATATATGGCATGAACAGATCAAGATCATAGACGAAAAAATTGCCGCTTATGATCCGCAATACTCCCAGATGTCTGCTGTAAAAATATTTGAAGAGTCACTGGCAGACATGGACTATGAATATCACGTGCATTATGCCAATAGTTCGGCCGTCCGCTTGGCTGACATATATTCAGATCATTATGTATGGTGTAACCGCGGTGTAAACGGTATAGAAGGTAGCTTGTCAACAGCAGCAGGATTTTCTGTTGCATGCCGCGATATGGTGTTCTGTGTGATAGGTGATCTCAGTTTCTTTTATGACCAAAATGCCTTATGGAACACAAATCTTAGAGGCAACTTCCGTATGTTGCTGCTGAACAATGGCGGTGGTGGAATATTCTACAACTTGAAAGGACTGAAAGAGAGTAATGCGTGCGAAAAACTTGTTGCGGCATGCCATATGACAACTGCTCAAGGTATATGCACACAAAATGATATAGGATATATGTCTGCACGTAATGCAGAAGAGTTGCGCATTGGCATTGCCATGCTGCTCGCCTCGGATGCAAAACGCCCGATGTTGCTTGAGGTGTTTACGGACATATCTGATGATAGTAATGCATTAAGTGAATTAGTAAAAAATATAAAATAAATATGGCACATAGAAATTGGGAACCAATAAAGGGATTCGACTTTAAGGAAATATTGTTTGAACAATACAATGGTATTGCAAAGATTACCATTAACCGTCCGCGTTATCGAAATGCGTTTACTCCTAGGACAACATTTGAAATGAGTCAGGCTTTTGCCTACTGTCGCGAAGCTCAGGATATATGCGTTGTTATATTAACAGGTGCAGGCGACAAGGCTTTCTGCTCTGGAGGAGACATGCATGTTAAGGGGCGAGGTGGATATGTAGGAGAAGATGGTGTGCCGCGCCTAAATGTACTTGACGTTCAAAAACAAATTCGTTCTCTGCCTAAGCCTGTTATTGCCATGGTTAACGGTTATGCCATTGGGGGCGGTCATGTGCTCCATGTGGTGTGTGACTTGACTATTGCTAGTGAGAACGCAATATTCGGACAGACTGGGCCTAAGGTTGGTTCGTTCGATGCCGGATTTGGAGCTTCATATCTTGCACGCATAGTAGGACAGAAGAAGGCAAGAGAGATATGGTTCCTGTGCCGCCAATATACAGCAGAAGAAGCTGAGCGTATGGGACTTGTTAATTGTGTAGTTCCTTTTGACAAGTTGGAGGATACATGTGTAGAATGGGCTGAGACTATGATGGAACGCAGCCCGTTGGCCTTGCGCATGATTAAAGCCGGACTAAACGCAGAACTTGACGGACAGGCTGGAATACAGGAATTGGCAGGAGACGCTACAATGCTCTACTATTTTTTGGATGAGGCACAGGAAGGCGGAAAAGCTTTTCTTGAAAAGCGTAAGCCTGACTTCAAGAAATATCCTAAACTGCCATAAACAGATAGTCGTAATATAAATACTTATGTTTAATTCCGGTTGCAGTATGCATCTATATGTGCATACTGCAACCGGAATTAAACAACCATAAGTAATTATACCAAATCTGTTTTATAAATAAAAAACATATGGCTGACAGGACAAAAGATAATGATGACTATAAGTTAATACCGAAAATTAAAGTTACGTATGAGATACGAGATAAAGATTATACCACGTACATTTCACTTTAAGCAACCAGCCGGCACTTCACGTGGAGTGTATATGACAAGGCTATCGTGGCTGCTGGAACTTACATCACCGGATATGCCGGGACATAAAGGTATTGGCGAGTGTGCACCACTGCCAGACTTAAGCTGTGACTATGGTCCTGATTATGAAGAGACATTGCGCAAGATGTGTGACAAGTTCATGAACGAGGGGCAAATAGATTATAAAGAAATGCGTGATTATCCGTCAATGCTGTTTGGTCTTGAAACTGCGCTGAAACATTTTGAATGTGGCAGTATCAACTTCTATGATACTCCGTTTAGCCGTGGTGAAGCCGGAATACCAATAAACGGTCTTGTGTGGATGGGAACTTTCGAAGAAATGATGCAGCGTATAGACGAAAAAATAAAGCAAGGTTTCAGATGTATCAAGCTGAAAATAGGAGCTATAAACTTTGACAAGGAGCTTGATATGGTTAAACATATACGTGAACGATTCTCGCATAATGAACTGGAAATCAGGCTTGATGCAAATGGTGGTTTTAAATTTGATGATGCTCTGTACAAACTGGAACTACTTTCACAATATTCGATACACTCGATAGAACAGCCCATACGGCAACATCAATGGGGCAACATGGCTCAGCTATGCCGTGAGTCACCAATGCCTATTGCACTAGATGAGGAACTTATTGGCGTAAATGATCCGGACATGAAAGAATATATGCTCAATGTGATAAAACCGGCATACATTATTCTGAAACCTTCATTACATGGAGGTATAAACGGTGTGAAGGAATGGATAGATATTGCTACGGACAAAGGCATAAAGACATGGATTACTAGTGCTCTTGAAAGCAATATAGGGCTGAACTCTATTGCACAACTTACAGCTCAAGAGTATGGACCAGATATATCCATTCCGCAAGGACTGGGTACGGGTATGCTCTTTACAGACAACATAGACATGCCTTTGGAAATAAGAGACAATAAACTTTGGCGTAAATTGGCAGAAGACAGAGAATGACACTTGATGATTTTTATACCGAATGGAACAATGATTCTGATATGATGCTTGTGCACACAAGCGGATCAACAGGCAAACCGAAACCTATGATGGTTGAGAAATGCAAGATGGAAGCTAGCGCAACCATAACTTGTGACTTTCTGAACCTAAAGGAGGGTGACACAGCATTATTGTGCATGCCTCTCGATTATATTGCCGGTAAGATGGTGGTAGTACGCTCTATCGTGCGTAAGCTCAAACTTATTAACGTGAAACCGTCAGGACATCCATTGTCTGGAATGACCGAAGCTCCTGTATTTGCTGCAATGATACCTATGCAGGTGTTTAACAGTCTGCAGGTGCCAGAAGAAAAAGAAATACTTATGCGGATAAACCACCTGATAATAGGCGGAGGAGCGATAGACGATAAAATGGAGAGAGAGCTCAGGGATTTTCCAAATGCGGTATGGAGCACATATGGCATGACTGAAACTTTGTCACATATAGCCTTAAGACGCCTTAACGGCAGTGAGGCTAGCTGTTGGTATACGCCTTTTGAAAGTGTTGATGTGAGTGTAAATGAGGATGGATGCCTTGTAATTGACGCCCCAAAAGTATCAGATTCGAGTATTATAACGAATGACATAGCTGAAATTGGGAAAGATGGCAGGCATTTTCGCATATTGGGACGTAAAGATAACGTCATAGACAGCGGGGGCATAAAAATACAGATAGAAGAAGTGGAAGCTTTGTTAAAGAAATATTTGACCGTACCATATGTTATAACAAAAAAGAGTGACCATAAATTTGGTGAGGTTGTCGCAATACTTGTTGAAAGCGATGATATTGAGAAAATAAAGAAACTATGCGAAGACAATATGCCAAAATATTGGCAGCCAAAGATATATATAAGTGTGGAAGAAATACCTCGCACACAGACAGGGAAACCGGCTCGCAGATTGGCTGCAGAAATCGCAGAGAACAATACAACCGGATAATTAGAACCGTTAATATGAATTTGCCTGACTATTTTGTTTATTAATTATTTGCATGTAATTCAGTAAAGGAACGAACACGTTTTATGAACTCAAAGTTAAAAGGAACATTATGCAGCATTGGTGCTGCCGTTAGCTATGGATTAAATCCGTTAGGCGCATTGCCTCTCTATTCGCAGGGCATAAATACAAATACGGTATTGTTCTTCAGATATGGACTTGCCGTGGTGTTATTGGCTCTTTTTATGCTTTTCAAGCGCCAGTCATTTGCGATAACAAAGAAAGAAACATCAATATTAGTGGCATTAGGCATATTGTTTGCGATGTCATCATTGACACTATTCTTGAGCTTCCATTACATGGGAGCAGGAATAGCATGTACGTTGCTATTTGTCTATCCAGTGATGGTGGCTGTAATGATGACCGTATTCTTCAAAGAAAAACTAACCATAATAACTATATTATCGATAATTCTTGCTCTTAGCGGCATTGCTCTGTTATATAAGGGAAATGACGGGGATGTGTTGAATATCACGGGTGTGATACTTGTTATGATTTCGTCTTTAACTTATGCTATATATATAATTGTTGTAAACAAATCTCCATTACGAATATCTTCTGTCAAACTCACATTTTATGTGTTATTATTTGGTGTAATATCTCTCATCATTTATTCGTTGGCAGGTGACCAAAACAATTATATTCAAATGCTTACGACTCCAGAGATGTGGTTCTATGCGTTGATTTTGGCATTATTCCCAACGGTAATTTCGTTATTGTTGATGGTTGTTGCTGTTCACGAAATAGGCTCAACACCTACAGCTATAATGGGGGCATTAGAGCCATTGACTGCCGTTGTGATTGGAGTGGTGATGTTTGGCGAACAGCTGACATTAAGAATGGCTACCGGAGTGCTGATGATATTGGTAGCTGTACTTTTTATTATAGCAGGGAAATCATTGACTGTAAACAAAATAACTACAGTCATCGGACGTCTTGGCCATGTTGTCGTAAAACATTGGAGATGGAGATTGTAAAAAAATGAGGTGACTTAAGGAAACAATTGGGTGGAACGCAGTATAATTCATATCGACATGGATGCCTTTTTTGCTTCTATTGAGCAGAGAGACAATCCTGAATTGCGGGGAAAGCCTATAGTAGTAGGCTTTGATGGTCCACGTGGAGTTGTGTCTACAGCAAGTTATGAAGCCAGAAAATATGGAATACATTCAGCAATGTCTATATTTAAGGCAAAAAAGCTGTGTCCACAATTAATCGTTGTTGCAAGTGACCATGACAGATATAAGTCTGTCTCAATGCAGGTTTATGAAATATTCTGCGATTTCACTGATAAGATAGAGCCTCTGTCAATAGACGAGGCCTTTCTTGATGTCACTGATAATATCAATAATATGCCGGCTGAAGAGATTGCACTAAAGATAAAGGAACGGATAAAAAACGAACTGTATCTGACTGCGTCTGCCGGCATCTCATACAATAAGTTTTTGGCAAAAATAGCGTCTGACTATAACAAGCCTGACGGAATATTAACTGTTAAAGCAGAAAAGGCACTAATGTTTCTGGAAACTCTGCCAATAGAGAAGTTTTGGGGTGTTGGTCCGAAGACAGCTGTCATTATGCATAAAATGGGCATTTTTAACGGTAAACAGCTGCTTCAATGCACCCTTAACCATCTAACTGAGGTGTTTGGAAAGTCAGGAAAAATGTATTATAACTTTGCACGCGGCATTGATGAAAGAGCTGTGGAGCCGGTGAGAATAAGAAAATCCGTGGGATGTGAACAAACTTTTTTGACTGACCTTAATAGAAAATCGGCCATTTATATAGAGCTATACCATATTGTCCTAGAATTAACAGAAAGATTGGATAAAAGCAAATTCAGCGGCTATACTCTAACGCTAAAAATAAAGTTCAGCGATTTTATGCAGACAACAAGAAGTATAACGTCATTTAAACCTCTTACTGATAAGAATACCATACTTCCTTTAGCAAAAAAACTTATTGAGCAGGTGGATTATTCTACTAAACCGATAAGACTAATAGGGCTATCAGTCTCTAATCCGCATAACGAAAAAACACGTCAAGAATGGGTTGAAGGAGAACTTAAGTTCAAAGAATGGGATGATTTTGCTGCACAATAGCTTGCATTTATAGAATTTGTTTTGTAAATTTGCAACCTAATCAAGGTAATATAACCGTATATTTATGAAACAAACTAAGATTGTAGCTTCTATAAGCGATCGCAGATGCGACGTTGATTTTATTCGCCAACTTTTTGATGCAGGAATGAATGTGGTACGAATGAATACCGCACACGCCACACCTGATGGAATAAAACAGATAATACGGAATACACGTGCGGTTAGTAAGCATATTGGTATTCTGATTGATACCAAAGGACCTGAAGTAAGAACAACGGGAAATGATGCTCCTATTGAATATAAGACAGGAGACGTCGTAAAAATTTTTGGACGTCCAGAAATGAAAACGGAGCACGATATATTAAATCTGTCATACGAAAACTTTGCCAATGATGTGCATGTTGGCGACGACATCCTGTTTGATGACGGCGCGATAGACATGAAGGTAATCGGCATAAACGGTCCTGCTGTCGTAGCACAAGTACAAAATGACGGATTGTTAGGATCTAATAAAAGTGTTAACGTGCCAGGTGTTCATATAGACCTGCCTGCACTTACGGAGAAAGACAAGCGCAACATACTACTGGCAATAGAGGAAGATATCGACTTTATAGCTCACTCTTTCGTAAGAAGCAAGGAAGATGTGCTTGCAGTTCAGAGGATTCTTGATGAACACAATAGTGATATCAAGATTATCTCTAAAATCGAGAACCAGGAAGGTGTTGATAATATTGATGAAATCATAGAAGCGTCTTACGGAATCATGATAGCACGAGGTGACCTAGGTATTGAAGTCCCTATAGAAAAGATTCCTGGAATACAGCGAATGATAATTCACAAATGTATGAGAGCTAAAAAGCCTGTTATTGTTGCGACACAAATGCTTCATACTATGATTAATAATCCGCGCCCGACACGTGCGGAAGTAACAGATATTGCAAATGCTATTTATTATAGAACAGACGCATTGATGCTGAGCGGCGAAACTGCTTCAGGAAAGTATCCTGTTGAAGCTGTTAAAACTATGGCTTCAATAGCAGAACAAGCTGAACAGGATAAGATGTATGACCACGATTACGACTTTCCGCTCAGTGAAAATTGCGATGTAACAGAATTTTTGGCACGTAATGCAATTGAAGCGACCGAAAGATTGGGTGTGAAGGGTATAATTACAGACAGTAAGACAGGTCTTACTGCACGTAACCTTGCAGCATTCAGAGGTCCCAACCCTGTACTTGCAATATGCTATAAGGAAAAGACACAGCGATGGCTGGCACTGAGCTATGGCGTTATTCCTGTTGCTCAACATGAGCAGATTGGCGCACAGGAGCAATTCCTTGCAGCTCTGCGTATGTTACGCCAGAAAGGCTACTTACGTATGGAAGACAAGATAGCTTATCTGAGTGGCAGTTTTGGAAGGGGAGGTGGAACCACATTCTTGGAAATAAATAAAGTACAGGAAGTATTCGACCGCTCATATGAGTTTCATCTGCCAAATAAGACTAGATAATAAGATTGCTCGTCTTGAACGTTTGCAGATGATAAATATTGAACATAATTTATATAAGCGCGTGGAGACAACAAAAGATTGTCTCCACGCGTGCTATATATGGCAAATAGAAAAACATATCCAAGCGTTTTTAAATGCATCTATTCATTACTTATATATACTTTATTAGTCTTATTTATTTTCTAATCTTCCATACGTCTTGACGTAGATGAAAAGCAATCAACAATACAGCATAATTCTATTGAAGGTTTAGAATAAAGAAAAGGATACACCAATTCTGATGTATCCTTCATGTAGATTTCAGGAACCAAGATTCCATTTACACTTTAAAATATCTTCTCACTAATGCATTTTGAAAGCGATGACATTCTTTAATGTGTTATCAAGATAGAATGTATAAGGCACGGTATCTTTGCCATTGCATATTCTGGCCTTTGTAAATATATATGGCTTATTACCATTTCCGTATTCTATGTTCTTCTTGAAAAGCCTGTTTTTTTTCGCACTATTTTTCATTACAATTATCATACTGTCAGTAAGATTCTTCGTTGAATCAATTTTATTGAAGCTTATCGAATAGTCGGCAGCCGTCATGTTTTGATCAAGAAAATCTTTAACAGCACTCTCTGCTTTATGCTGCTTTCCACAACCTACAGCAACAAGAGTAATAGAACAGATGATAATAATCTTAATATAACGTTTCATCCTGCAGAAGCGTTATTTCTCGGGAACGTTCTTCATTATCTCCAAAAGATGATCCCAAACCATTTGAACTGTAGGTATAAGCAAGCGCTCTTCTGGAGAATGTACTCCTCTAAGAGTCGGACCCATTGATACCATGTCAAGATGCGGATATTTTTCTGAGAACAGACCACACTCCAAACCGGCATGGATTCCGATTACCAACGGTTCTTTGTTAAAGAGCTTCTTGTATGTGTCTACAACAATTTGGGTGAGCTTACTGTCTTGCTTCATCTGCCATGCCGGATATTTGTCCCCTTGGGTAACTTCAGCACCAGCCAACTCAAACAAAGCTTTTATTGTGTTGCCCATATTGTTAAGATTGCTCATTACGTTAGAACGCTGTGATGCGACAATCTTTATATCGCTTTCTGTAGTATTTACACTAGCAACATTGCTTGAAGTTTCGACCATCCATGCAAGTGCTTCATCCTGACACATGGCCATAACACCATTGTCTACAGCCTGAAGAGCCTGTATGAATTTTGTATTTACTGGCTCTTTTATTACAAGCCCTTTTTCTGTGCTTTCAAGACTAAATTTAATCTCCTTTTCTGTAACATGGAATTCAGCCTCGACTTCAGCAGTAAATACATTTAGGTCAACACTGACGTTTTCTTTGTATTGAGCAGGTACTGCAAAAATAACAACACCATCACGAGGAATAGCATTGTGCATACGTCCTGAATTGAAACTAACAAGTTTTACACCATATTTTTCGTTTATAATATAAATAAACCTTGTCAGTAACTTAATACCATTTGCGAATTTTTTATTAATATCGTCACCGCTATGTCCGCCATGCAAACCCTGAAGTGAAAGTTTCAAGAAGAAATAATTTTCAGGAGCCTCTTCTCTTTCTATATTGAATGTGGCAACTGTAGTCATACCTCCGGCACAGCTAATGAAGAACTGACCTTCATCCTCACTGTCAAGGTTGATGAGCATATCACCTGTCATAAATCCTTCTTTCATGCCACTGGCGCCTGTGAGGCCTGTTTCCTCATCTCTTGTAAATACACATTCAATAGGACCATGTTCCAAAGAGTCGTCATCAAGCACGGCAAGTTGCATAGCACAGCCAATACCATCGTCTGCACCTAACGTCGTACCTTTAGCCTTCAGCCATTCGCCATCAACATAAGTTTCAATAGGATCTTCCTCAAAGTTGATTTCTTTATCAACAAGTTTCTCGCAAACCATGTCCATGTGGCTCTGAAGGATAAGAGTCTTTTTATTCTCGTATCCCTTTGAAGCCTTCTTTCTTATTACAACATTTCCAGTTTCGTCTACAATGGTTTCAAGGTTTCTTGACTCACCAAAATTCTTTAGGTATTCAATCATTTTTTCCTCGTGCTTTGAAGGACGTGGAATCTTGTTGATCTGTGCAAAGTGCTCAAAGACACTTGCCGGCTTTAGTTCAATTTTCTCCATTATTATTGCTACATTTATGTTATTTTATTAAAAATAAATATTTCTGTTTACAATAAGCAATATAAGAACCGCAAAAACAAACGGGTTTGTTTTGTTTTGTCTCCGAATTGCATTATCTTTGCATGCAAAAATAAGAAAAATGGCAGAAACTTTCCTTCTTGGCATGTTAATAATTGCTATATCTTTAATATTGCTTTGTATAAAGCTTATATTATTAAAGAACGGGAAGTTTTCGTCTCCACACGTGGGTGATAATCCCGGTTTGCGCAAGAACAAGATACACTGCGTAATGGATGAAGATAAAGAAGCCCGGAGACATGTCGAAAGATTGGACAAGAATAAATCAGTGTAATAATTTAAAACAATAATGGGTATGAAAAAATTAATCCGTTCAGCAGCTGTTGTTGCATTAATGTCACTCGTTGTGGCTTCATGTAACAAACAAGCACCAAAGGTAGAAGAAAAGTCGGCTTCTACCAACACCGCAAATGCAGGTATGAAGATTGCATATATTGAGGTGGATTCAATTATGTCTCAATATAAATTCTGCAAAGAATATTCTTTGATTCTTGAAAAGAAGAGCCAGAATATTCAAAATACAGTAAATGCCAAAGGACGTTCTCTTCAGGCAGCAGCCGCAAAATTCCAGCAGGATATACAGAACAATAAATATACCCAGCAGCAGGCAGAAGCTGTTCAAGCCGGTTTGCAAAAGCAGAATGCGGACTTACAGGCTTTACAGCAAAGATTAGGTGCTGAGTTCCAGGCTGAAACAGAAAAATTTAATAAAGCTTTGCGCGATAGTATCCAGCACTATTTAGCTGTATATAACAAAGATAAGAAATTCTCTCTCATCTTGAGTAAGGCTGGTGACAACATTCTGTATGCCGACAAAACTTATGATATAACAAACGAAGTTATTGCAGGTTTAAATAAAGCATACAAACCAGTAGCTAAAAAGAAATAATAGAATATTTTGTGAAATAGAAAAGACACGTTGAAAATTCCAAGATCATTTTCAACGTGTCTTTTTGTTGCTGAGGCATTCGCCTATTTATTCCCAAAATAAGGCATGGAATTTATTAATGCATAGAAAACTACATTAACTTATTGTTTCTAGTTATTAAGAGACTTTATCATTTGTATAAATGATTACTGATTAACTCCATAACCAAAGAGAGCAAAGTCACCTTTAAGCGGATCGTCAGGAAAAATATCCCTAAGTTTCCCTGTAAGCTTTATTGCCACACTCATTGAGGCTGTTTTATTGTTTATCAAATGTAATTTATTCGCTTCTTGGAGTACATGTGTATCCAATGGTACAATTAAGGTACGCTTGTCAATGAAGTCACTCCATAAACCTATATCGACGGGAGAATTATCTCTGACCATCCATCTTAGAAACATACAAACTCTCTTGCACGCGGATGTAGTATTTTTAGGTATAATTGTCTCTATGCCGGTTTTAGCAGAATAGCTTGTTATTGCTTTTATTGCAGATAAACCGTCAGAAGAATTCCTTTTGACAAAATTTCCAATTGATTCATATTCTATCAGCAGATTGTGTAAAGATTCAAATAATTTATACATTATGCTGAAATTATACAATCTGTAAAAGCAGCTTTTATCATCTTCTTTAAAGCTATCTTTATAATAGTCTTGCTTTATCCAATTATACATATCGTTATTAGCATAATCGAGTAGTGCTTGTATTTTGGGCATAAACTGCTTTCTGCTTCCATAGCTCAAACATGATGCAACAAATGCAGCAACTTCTTTATTTTGCCTGCCTTCAACCTGATGCATAAATCGACTTGGATCATCATGCAAGAAATCAGATGTCTCATATCGTTGAGCGTACTCCTCTAATATAGATTTTATTTTACTATCCATATAAATAATATATGAAAAACAGGCTCTGCATGTAAAAATACTACTGCAGAGCCTGACTTATTATTTAATTTGTACTAGACAAATATTTGGTATACATTACAGAATTGTCTTAACTGCTTCAAGCATGCCTTTCTCCTGAATGAGATCGAGATCCTTCTTAACCAATGCATTTAGACCTGCAATGTTATTCAAATCTTCACCCCAAATCTGTGTCGCAGAAAGAACACCATCTGTAACTTTCTGAGTGTCACCAGTAGCCCAAAGATTCTTAAGCAAGTCCATGATCTCCTGAGAGTCATTAGGAACAATCTCAGTACCATCTTCGCGTTTACCACCCTTATAGTATGTTATGATGGCTGCAAGACCGAATACAAGACCTTGTGGAAGTTCACCTTTACGTTCCAGATATGTCTTAACACCGGGCAGGTCACGTGTCTGATATTTCGGGAAAGAGTTAAGCATGATGCTAGTTACCTGATGATCAACGAACGGATTCATAAAACGCTCCAAAACATCACTAGCAAACTTCTGAAGTTCGTCCTTCGGAAGGTTAAGTGTTTCCATTAGCTCCTCGAACTGAACTTTATGTATATACTTGCCAATAACAGGATCTTTGCAAGCATCACGTACAATATTAATACCA
Organism: Prevotella marseillensis; assembly: GCF_900625065.1. Taxonomy (NCBI): domain Bacteria; kingdom Pseudomonadati; phylum Bacteroidota; class Bacteroidia; order Bacteroidales; family Prevotellaceae; genus Prevotella; species Prevotella marseillensis. The sequence goes on from NZ_UYXY01000001.1 coordinate 1,214,020, forward strand.
CTCAAGAATGCAACAGGACTCAATACTGTATGAGGGCCATTAAGCAATGTAACCTTACGCTCATGATATGGCTCTTCTGAAGGTACAAATAATACATGAAGACCAGCCTTATCTGCAGGGAATTCTTCTGCAATCTCTTTAGGTGCTTCAATTACCCATAAATGGAATATTTCAGCCTGAACGACGAGATTGTCTTCGTAACAGATTTTCTGCTGAATATCCTTGATTTCCTTGCGTGGGAAACCCGGTACAATTCTGTCAACTAATGTTGCATAAACGCCGCAGCATTCTGTAAACCATTTTTTGAAGTCCTCACCAAGATTCCAAAGTTCGATATACTTATAAATGCAATCTTTGAGAACATGACCATTAAGGAATATCAGCTCACATGGGAAAATAATGAGACCCTTTGTAGGATCACCATTGAATGTCTGATAGCGACGATAAAGCAACTGTACTAATTTTCCGGGATATGAACTTGCAGGAGCATCCTCTAGTTTGCAATTAGGATCAAATGCAATACCTGCTTCTGTCGTATTTGATATTACAAAACGAATTTCAGGCTGATCTGCAAGAGCCATGAAAGCTTGATTTTGTGTATAAGGATTCAATGCACGGCTTATAACATCAATACGTGTAAGGCTGTTTACCGGCTTACCTTCATCAAGTCCCTGAAGATTTACATGATATAGGCAATCTTGACCATTAAGCCAATCAACCATACCTTTTTCAATTGGCTGAACAACAACAACAGAACCATTGAAATCAGTTTTCTGATTCATATTGTAAATAATCCAGTCAACGAAAGCACGCAGGAAGTTTCCTTCACCAAACTGAATGATCTTCTCAGGCATTACGCTTTTAGGCGCAGTCCTTTTGTTTAAAGCTTGCAATTTTTTCATGATTTATACTAATGAGTTTGTTTTTCTTTTACGATGCAAAATTACTATTTTATTTTATACCTTGCTACGTTTTTCCTGATTAAACTTACGTAAAGGTTTGCGTAATTGTAATATGCAGATATTATGCACTGATCACATTGCATAGGTATTAAAACCTCCATCAACTACAGCAACTGTACCTGTTACAAATTTTGCTGCATCACTCATTAAATAATGTATTGTTCCGCAAAGCTCTTCCGGATCACCCATTCTGCCAAATGGTGTCTGATGTATAACGTCTTTACCTCTCTGAGTATAAGAGCCATCAGGATTTGTAAGCAAAGTTCTGTTTTGTTCTGTTATAAAAAATCCAGGAGCAATAGCATTAACACGAATACCTTCACCAAACTTTTTAGCACACTCTGTTGCCATGAATGCCGTAAAATTGCTTATACCAGCTTTGGCTGCTGCATAACCGCATACACGTGTTATAGGACGGAATGCTGCCATTGAAGAGAAATTGATAATCGAACCCTTGCCTTGTTTCACCATAGGTTTCAGGAATATTTGTGTTGGTATAACTGTACCTGTCAGATTCAGATTAAGAACTTTTTGAAATTCTTCAACTTTTAAGTCAAAAAAGTTTTTGTCTGGTGCTATTACTGCGCCTGGCATATTTCCACCTGCAGCATTCAGTAATGTATCAATACGTCCATATTTTGCAATAATATCATCACAGTTCTTTTGCACTAATTCTTGATTCATAACATCAGTTTTCATGAATTCAGCATGATAACCTTCTTTTTTAATGTCCTCAACGATTTCGTTTCCGACGTCTTCTTTTCTACCAAGAATGATAACTTTTGCACCATTTTTTGCAAGATATTTTGCAATTGTACGTCCTAATACACCTGTTCCGCCTGTTATGACAGTAACGTTGTCTTTAATATTAAATAGTTCGTTCATAATTTTGTGATTTTATTTTTGATTTATTCCTAATTCTCTGTCAACTGTAGCTAGAATACCCTGTACTTGCCCCATAGCAAACATACGTCCAAGGAAAGTATAACCTGCATTATAACCTTTATCAAGATCGCCTAACATATTGGGTCCATGGTCAACACGCATCGGTAAGTTTGGATTTGTTTTTTCAAATATTCGTGCTAATTCTATCAAGTCGGCACGTCCGCCAAGATGTGAAGCTTCTGTAAAATCTCCGTTAGGGAAAACTTTACAAGATCTCATATGCACGAACCATGTACGATCTGCATATTTGCGTGCAAGTTCAGTAACGTTGTTATGGGCACCAGCAGACAATGAACCTGCACAGAATGTCAATCCGTTATGCGGGTCATCTACGGCTTTTAAGAACCAGCTGATGTCATCATCGCATGTAACAATACGTGGGAGACCGAGAATAGGGAATGGAGGATCATCCGGATGTACACACATATACATGTCGTATTCATTACATGTTGGCATTATTGCAGAAAGAAAATATCTCATATTTTCTCGCAACTGTTCCTTTGTTATACCTTTATATAAATCTAAAAGTTGTCTGAAGAGTTCTACAGGATGTTCGTCATTTTCAGAAATATTTCCGTTTACAAAGCCTTGAGTCTTAACAATAATATTTTCAACAAGCCTATGATCATCTTCAGGTGTCATTGTTTGTTTAAGCTTTTCAACCTCCTCTAGAACTTCTTGACTATATTGCTCTTCTGCATTTTCACGCTTCAGTATGCAGCAGTCGAAATAAGCGAACTGAGCATGACTGAAGAATAAATTACTGGTTCCGTCCGGATTTGGATGAGCTAAATCTGTCCTGGCCCAATCCAACACAGGCATAAAGTTATAGCATATAGTATGGATACCTTCCAGACTAAGATTTTTAAGACTCTCTTTATATTTTTCAATGAGTTCATCCCTGTCCGGTCCTGCATATTTAATACTTTCGCAAACAGGAAGGCTTTCAACAACAGACCAACGCATACCATAACTCTCGATATATTCACGCAGGTCGCGTATCTTTTCTCTAGTCCATACCTCACCATTAGGAACATCATGTAATGCCGTGACTATTCCTTCAACGCCAATTTGTTTTAGCATCGACAAAGTAATCTTATCTTTTTTGCCGAACCATCTCCATGTCTTTTCCATATTAGTTTTCTTTATATAAAATCATAAATTACTCATGATGATAATGTTCATTTTTTATTATCGTGCATGCACGATAAACCTGTTCCGTAAAGAGCAATCTAACCATCTGATGAGAAAGTGTCATCTTTGATAATGACATTTTCTCATTGGCACGATCATATACGGCTTGAGAGAATCCATAGGGGCCACCTATCACAAAAGTCAACTGCCTTATAGTTTGTTGCTTGTTTCCCAACCACGCCGCAAATTCTACACTTCTGAACTCTTTTCCGTGTTCGTCTAATAAGACGACATAACTTTTATCGTCTATATTCTTTAAAATCAGTTCTCCTTCTTTTTCTTTTTGCTGTTTTTCATTAAGGCTCTTGGTGTTTTTAAGCTCAGGAATAATTTTCAAACAAAAAGGTGTATAATGATTTGTTCTGGCTACATAGTCTTCAATCCCTTCGGCATATAGTTTGTTGTCAGTTTTTCCTACAAGTAACAATGTCGTTTTCATATTCAATACTCTTTTTTGCGTTTAGGATTCATTGGAAACCATCCTTTCTTAACCCGGTCACGTTGCTCAAACAATTCTTTTATTGACCATAAAGATGAAGCACCGAATATGCCTAATATAGCTGAACAAAGTGAATCTGCAATTAATAGAGCCAATAACAGGCAGACAATTCCTACAATCAGGAATATCCACCAAAACTTTGTACCTGTATAATATTCTGTTTTTATTACTATCGGATGAAAAATGCCAATAATCAAAAAACATGATATTGCTATAATAATTCCAGAAAAATACATCTATGCTTATGTTTCGTTATTATTTCCGCAAATATACTCATTTATTTTTAATAGGGCAAAAAGAAATGATAGAAAAACTTCGTATAAATTAAATTTAGATGAAAAAAAAGAAAAAAAAATTCTTGAGCGTAATTTTTGAATTTAATTTATTACCTTTGTAAACAATAAAATTACTAACACTAATATTAATAATATGGAAAAAAACACGGAATTAATTGCATTATGTGAAAATAAGGCAAAACAATGGCTATCACCTTTTTTTGATCAGGAAACACAAGAAAAGATTAAGACCATGTTGGAAAATGAAGACAAAACCGATTTAATAGAAAGTTTTTATAAAAACCTTGAATTCGGTACAGGTGGCCTTAGAGGTATAATGGGAGTAGGTAGCAACCGTATGAATATTTATACCGTCGGCATGGCTACACAAGGATTTGCTAATTACCTAAAAAAGAATTTTGCAGACCGTGAGCAGATTTCTGTTGTTGTTTGCCATGACTGTCGTAACAACAGCAGACTTTTTGCAGAAACCGTTGCTGATATCTTTTCTGCAAACGGCATAAAAGTATATCTGTTTGACGACATGAGGCCAACGCCAGAATGTTCTTTTGCCATACGTCACCTGGGATGCCAAAGTGGTGTTAACATTACTGCTAGCCATAACCCCAAAGAGTATAATGGATATAAAGCTTATTGGGCAGATGGCGCACAAGTACTGGCACCTCACGACAAAGGCATTATAGACGAAGTTAACAAAGTTAACGTTGAAGACATAAAGTTTGAAGGAAATAAAGAACTCATAGAAATTATAGGAGAAGAAATAGATAAAGTATATCTTGATCTCATACACGGAATTTCTATCGACCCAGAAGTAATTAACCGTCAGAAGGATCTTAAAATCGTATATACGCCACTACATGGAACTGGCATGACGCTAATACCGCGTTCTTTGAAATTATGGGGATTTGAAAACGTTCATTGTGTAAAAGAGCAAATGGTTAAAAGTGGCGATTTCCCGACAGTGGTAAGCCCTAACCCTGAAAATGGTGAAGCCTTAACATTGGCATTGCGTGACGCCAAAGAACTTGATGCTGATATTGTAATGGCAAGCGATCCTGATGCAGACCGTGTTGGAATGGCATGCAAGAACGACAAAGGGGAATGGATACTTATAAACGGCAACCAGACCTGTTTACTCTTCTTGTATTATATAATCAAAAACCGTCAGGCTAAAGGTTTGATGAAACCGACGGATTTCATTGTTAAAACGATTGTAACCACTGAAGTTATACGAAAAATAGCAGAAAAACAAAACATAGAAATGCGCGACTGCTATACAGGCTTTAAGTGGATTGCCCGTGAAATTGCCTTGTCAGAAGGCAAACAACAATATATAGGTGGAGGTGAAGAGAGCTACGGATTCTTGGCAGAAGACTTTGTACGTGACAAAGATGCTGTTTCTGCATGTTCTCTATTAGCAGAAATCTGCGCATGGGCAAAAGACCAAGGTAAAACACTCTATGATGTTGTGATGGACATTTATCTTGAGTATGGATTCTCTAAAGAATTCACAATAAATGTTGTCAAACCAGGAAAGAGCGGAGCAGATGAGATAAAGCAGATGATGACAGACTTCAGAAACAATCCCCCAAAAGAACTTGGCGGAAGCAAGGTCGTTACATGGAAAGATTATCAAACATTGGAGCAACGTGATGCAAACGGAAATGTTTCTAAATTAGAAATGCCAGAAACAAGCAATGTTCTGCAATGGTTCTGTGAAGATGGAACAAAAATAAGCGTTCGTCCGTCAGGAACAGAGCCTAAAATCAAATTCTATATTGAAGTTAAAGGCACAATGAAATGCAATGGGTGCTATGATCGTTGCACAAGCGAAGCAAACAATAAAATTGCAGAAATAAAAAAATCGTTAAACTTGAATTAATTAGGCAATTCCTGTATCATTACAAAAAGGCGGAAATGTTATCATATTTCCGCCTTTTTGTATCATTAAATCATAAGTACATGATGTCATTCAAAATCTTTAGACTTACATCTAAATTTCAGTGATCATATATTTATAATTTATATGTCATATTATTTTAGTATTTTATCACGTAATTGGCAAAATGCTTTTATTACCATTTTGTAATGGCGAAGCAATAAAATAAAGATTTAGAGTTTTCTTGTCTATAATAAAGTTTAAAATTATATGTTTTGCCCTAAATGTTTTTTGTAGGTCGAAAAAAAGTGTTAATTTAGCAGGCCCAAAAAGATGTAAAACGTCTTAAAACGAAAGCAAATGGCCTCAAACGGCATTTTATAGAAAATTAATACAATTATAATTAATGGATAATAACACATTTGATCAAGACAGAATCATAAAGATTAATATAGAGGAGGAAATGAAATCCTCTTATATTGACTATTCTATGTCTGTTATTGTTGCCCGTGCTTTACCCGATGTTCGTGATGGATTTAAACCTGTACATAGAAGAATATTGTACGGTATGATGGGAATTGGCAACACGAGTGATAAGCCGTATAAGAAATGCGCCCGCGTAGTAGGTGAAGTCCTTGGTAAATATCATCCTCATGGAGACAGCTCTGTATATGGAGCATTGGTAAGAATGGCGCAAGATTGGAATATGCGCTATACTCTTGTTGATGGTCAAGGAAACTTTGGTAGTGTCGATGGTGATTCTGCCGCCGCAATGCGTTATACAGAGTGCAGATTGTCAAAGATGGGTGAACACATCATGGACGACCTAGAAAAAGAGACTGTCGACATGATGAATAACTTTGACGACTCACTTCAGGAGCCCTCTGTAATGCCGACCAAGATACCAAATCTTTTAGTTAATGGAGGTAATGGTATTGCCGTTGGTATGGCAACAAATATTCCAACGCATAATTTAGGAGAAGTTATTGACGGATGTTGTGCATATATTGATAATCCAGATATTGATACAGAAGGCCTTATGCAATATATAAAAGCTCCAGATTTTCCGACAGGTGCTTATATATACGGCATTCAAGGAGTAAAAGATGCATACGAAACTGGTCGTGGACGTATAGTGATGCGTGCAAAGGCAGAAATTGAAAGCACAGAATCACATGATAAGATTGTCATTACTGAGATACCTTATGGCGTAAATAAGGCTCAATTGATTGAATATATCGCTGATTTAGTAAAAGAAGGAAAACTTGATGGAATAAGTAATGCAAACGATGAATCCGGTCGTCAGGGCATGCGTATTGTGATTGATGTGAAAAAAGATGCCAATGCGAATGTCATCCTAAATAAATTATTTAAGATGACTGCATTACAAAGCTCATTCTCAGTCAATTGCATCGCATTGGTTAAAGGACGTCCTCGTTTGTTAACATTGAAAGATTGTGTGCATTATTTTGTTGAGCATCGCCATGATGTAACAATACGCAGAACAAAATTTGACTTGCGTAAGGCTCAAGAAAGAGCACATATACTTGAAGGCTTAATAATTGCTTGTGACAACATTGACGAGGTTGTTCATATTATCCGAGGCTCGAAGACTCCATCTGACGCTCAGCGTAATTTGGAAAAACGTTTTGAACTTGATGAATTACAATCAAAGGCTATTGTAGATATGCGTCTTAGTCAGTTGACTGGACTTAGAATGGATCAACTGCATGCTGAATACGAAGAGCTTGAAAAGCTAATCACATATTTACAGTCAATACTTGACGACCATGAGCTTTGTAAGAAGGTTATGAAAGACGAACTTTTAGAGGTAAAGGAAAAATATGGTGATCCACGTCGCACTGAAATAAAATATTCTAGCGAAGAATTCAACCCTGAAGATTTTTATCCAAACGATCCTGTTGTGATAACAATAAGTCATTTGGGATATATCAAACGCACTCCGCTATCAGAATTTCGTGAGCAAGCCAGAGGTGGAGTTGGCAGCAAAGGTGCAAATAGTCGTGAACAGGACTTTACTGAATACATTTATCCTGCAACGATGCATAATACAATGATGTTCTTCACAAAGAAAGGACGTTGCTATTGGCTTAAATGCTATGAGATACCTGAAGGGGCAAAGAATTCAAAAGGTCGCGCAATACAAAATCTGTTGAACATAGAAAGCGATGATAGTATTAATGCGTTCCTTCGTTTACGCGGATTGGATGACCCTGATTTCATAAATAGTCATTATGTAGTATTTGCTACCAAAAAAGGATTAATAAAGAAAACAAGCCTTGAAGCATATAGTCGACCAAGAGCAAATGGTGTGATTGCCATAAACGTACTTGAAGGAGATGAGGTCGTTGGTGTAAGACTTACTAATGGACATAACGAACTGCTGCTTGCAGATAGAAATGGCCGTGCTGTAAGATTCCATGAAAATACTGTACGTGCGATGGGACGCGTTTCAACCGGTGTCAGGGGTATGCGTCTTGATGAAGGAGACGATGAGGTTGTAGGAATGGTTGTCGTCAATAAGCCGGAAGAAGAAACTATAATGGTTGTCAGTGAAAATGGATATGGAAAACGAAGCCAGGTAGAAGACTATCGTGTTACAAATCGTGGCGGAAAAGGCGTCAAAACGCTAAATATCACAGAAAAGACAGGCCGTTTGGTTGCAATAAAGGTTGTTACGGACGAGAATGACCTCATGATAATAAACAAAAGTGGTATTTTGATTCGTCTTAAAGTGTCAGAATGTCGTGTAATGGGTAGAGCGACACAGGGTGTCAGACTTATAAACTTGACAAAGAAAAATGATGTAATATCAAGTGTATGTAAAGTAATGAGTTCGGATCTAGAGGCGTTAGTTGAAGCTGAAAGTAGAAAAGAATGGGCACAAACAAGTGAGGCATTCAAAAATGATACTCAAGCTATACCAACAGATACAGACTCTGACGATGATACTCTTCCTGATATATCAGATGAGGATAAATTCGATGAACAATAACAATTATTTTTTAATAAATCTATTATGAAAAAGTTTATGACCTTGGCCGTAGCTTCTATACTAAGTATGTCGGCCTTTGCACAGGATGTGTATAAACAAATTTCGAAAATTAAAGATTATAATGAAGCTTATAATCTTCTGAAAAGTAACCTCAGCAATATGTCAGCTGAGCAAAAAGCTAAATGCTACAACAAACTTGTTGATTTAGCCTATGAGAAAGTTGTCAATGAGCAGGCTACAATTACCAGTAATCAGATGGCAGCACAGCTAAACACAAAAGTTGAGCCTTATGATACCATTGGACTTTACAATGCCGTGATGCAGGCTTTAGAAAATGGTGTACTCTGCGACGAATTTGATAATCAGCCTAACGATAAGGGTAAGGTGAAACCCAAGTTCCATAAGTCAAATGGCGACAGACTTTATCCAATCCGTTTCCATCTCATCAACGCTGGTATTTATTATCAGAATAAAGATGAAGCACTTGCATACAAGAATCTTGCAACTTATGTAGATAGTAATGATTATCCTTTGTTTAAAGAGCAGGATAAGAGCACAGACGCAAGTCTAACCCAAATGGCATATTATGCTGCGCGCTTTGCTTATTTTGCAAAGGAATATGACAAAGCTGAAAAATATGCTGATATCGCAATCAAAGATACAGCAATGGCAGATGATGCATTACAGCTTAAACTGGCAGTTATGCAAAACCAACTGAAGTCACATGAAGATACTCTTAATTATGTAAATAAACTTAAGAGTATTTATGCAAATGACGAAAATAATGATATGGTATTCAGTACAATATGCTCAATGCTCATATCTCTTAATGACAAGGCTGGTCTTTCAGAATTTGTTAAAGTAAAACTTGCTAAAGATCCGAACAACTTCACTGCATTGGCAATGAGTGGTCAGGCTAATATGAATGAGCACAAATGGGACGAGGCAATTGCAGATTTGTCAAAAGCAGCTTCAAAACAGCCTGAGAATGTCGCGGTATTAGCATCAATAGGCAATAGTTATATGTACAAAGCACAAGAAGCTGCAGAGCGTGCAACCGCCAATGGAAAGAAACTTTCTCCGGAAGCAGAAAATGCAATAATTGATGTTTATAAAAAGGCTATTGAATTTTTAGAGAAAGCTAAGAATCTTGATAAAGAAATGCAGTATAAAACTGTATGGGCATATTCATTATATACATGCTGTTACAGAATTTATGGCGCCGATGATCCTAAAACAAAGGAAATGGAAGCTTTGACAAAATAAATACATATTAATTATTAATTAATGGAGACCGGTGTTGGCCACAATATCGGTCTCCATCTTTAAAAGATATATAAATGCGTCATTTTTTTCTATTTGTTACAATAATACTTTCTATTACGACTTCTGCTCAAAAGAAGGAAATTAGTCAGGCACGTTCTGATATAAAAAGTCGAAGTAATCTTGAGCAGGCTGAAACATCAATGCGCAATTTGCTTAAAGATTCTGTGAATAGACAAAATATAAAAATTTACGAAACGCTTGCCAATGCTGTAAGCGCTCAGTATGAAGTAGCAAACGAAAAATTATATTTAAAAGAAGGCTATGATACGGTTGCTTTCTTTAATACAGCACATAAAATGTTTATAGCGTATGAAAGTCTAGACAGTATAGATGCACTGCCTGATAAGAAAGGCAGAATTAAACCGAAGTATCGTAAGAAAAATGCTGAGTATCTTGATAAATACAGACGTAATTTATATAATGGTGGATTATTCTTTATAAACAAGAAGAATTATGAGTCTGCTTATAAATTGATGGATTCATACCTTGATTGTGCACAACAGCCTTTATTTGAAGCCAATAAATACATTAATGATGATCAATTAGCATCATCTGCCGCATTTTGGACCGTAGTTTCAGGATATAAATTAAATAGACCTGATAGCGCTCTGAAATATCATGAGCTTGCTTTGTCGAACAGGAATTATCGCAGAAGAGCTTTACAATATCTCTCGGATATATATTTGATCAAAGGAGATACAGCAAAGTATATCGAAACATTAAATCTTGGATTTAAAGAAAATAAAAAATCTAAATTCTTTTTTTTAAGATTAATGGATTATTACAATGGCAAGAACCAACTAGACAAGGCTATGGCGATTGTTGATACAGCATTGATTTCTGATAAAGATAATGTGTTGTTTTTATTTGCAAAAAGTAATATACTATTAAACATGGGCAGTTATCAAGAGTGTGTTACTGTTTGCGACACTATTCTAAAGAAAAATAACTCATTTCCCGATGTTTATTATAATGCAGGTGTATCATATCTGAATCTGGCAATTGATTTAGAAAAAACAACAATCTCAAAGCGTAAAAATAGAACACAGATTATAGATTATTATAAGAAATCATTACCATATATGGAAAAATATAGAGAGATGTGCCCTAACGAAAAAGACAAATGGGCTCCATCTCTTTATAACATATATTTAAAATTAAATATGGGACGACAGTTTGACGAAATGAACAGCATCCTACAGAATCTTCACGGAAAAAAATAAATATATCAGCGTAATATAGTCAATCATATAAAATTTGTTATTTATTTTGATTATACTTTTTTTTACGCTATCTTTGCATTATTGAGCGGTTTAAAGATATCATACATAAGTTAAGTTATCCTTATTTCCGCAAAGATTAATTTATGGTATTTTAAATCTTAAATATATGAATTTAAAAACTCGTTTAGCAATAATGAACTTCCTTGAATTTGCTGTTTGGGGAGCATATCTTACTTGTATGAGTAACTATTTAGGCTCTGCGGGGCTTGGAGATTTAATACCATGGTTCTATTCAATTCAGGGAATTGTATCTATTTTTATGCCAACAATAATTGGTATAATTGCGGATAAACTGATCCAGCCACAAAGATTATTGGGTATATGCCATTTTCTTGCAGCTATATTTATGCTTGGGTGTTGGTGGATAGGATACAATACCGGCCTTGGAAATCAAATACAAGAAAAAGGTATTTTTATCGCATTATATACATTAAGTGTTGCATTTTATATGCCTACACTTGCATTATCGAACACAGTGGCATTTGCTACATTGAAAAGAAATGGATATGATACGATTAAAGATTTTCCTCCAATACGAGTTTTAGGCACAGTTGGATTTATTGCAGCAATGTGGTTCGTTAACTGTGCAGCCTACACTGCAGAAGATGGATTTTTCTTTAGTGTAACTTCTGAGAGCAGATTCCAATATAGCTTTATGCAGTTTTTTGTTTCTGGCGTTTTAGGATTAGTACTTGCACTGTATGCCATTACATTACCACAATGCGCCATAGCAGAAAAAGGTAAAAGCATGTCATTATATGAATCACTTGGACTAAACGCGTTCAAGTTATTTGGACAAAAACGTATGGCATTATTCTTTATTTTTTCAATGCTGCTCGGTATGTCATTACAAGTAACGAATGGATATGCAACGCCATTCATAACAAGTTTTAGCGGTAACGCAGAATACTCACATACATTTGGGGCAAATAATGCGACCTTATTAACTTCTTTATCTCAAATGTCAGAAGCATTTTGTATATTGTTAATACCATTTTTCTTAAAACGTTTTGGTATTAAAATTGTCATGCTTATGGCAATGATAGCTTGGGTATTACGATTTGGACTTTTTGGTTTAGGAAACCCAGGAGATGGTTTATGGATGTTTATTCTTTCGATGCTGGTATATGGAGTGGCATTTGATTTCTTTAATGTATCCGGTGCATTGTTTGTAGAAAAAGAGACAGATCCTTCTATTCAAGCATCAGCACAAGGTCTCTTTATGTTAATGACAAATGGAATAGGTGCATCTGTTGGAACTTTAGCCGCGGGGGCTGTTGTTGATCATTTCTGCAAATGGAAAGGGATGTATTTACTTGGTGACTGGCGGTCAACATGGCTTATTTTTGCTGGATATGCATTATTGGTTGCCTTGTTATTTGTTCTATTTTTTAAATCTGAAACAAAAAAATCTTAAATATAATTTTTCTTTATCATTTTATGGCAACAAAAGAAAGATTAATTTTCAAAGGAGTTACTGAAATTGTAGGGACTGAAGACATGGGACTATTGATTTTGACAGATGAAAATAATATGCGACAAATATCAATAGTTTGCGATAAAGCAATGGCTGTACAATTAGAATTGCGGACAAAGGAGATACCTATTGTAAATATAATGTTACCTGAAGTCTTATGCAGAATGCAAGGGATTAATCCTGATTCAGGATATGAACTCCTAATTGATGATTTAGTCGAAGGGCAATATAGGACTACTCTTTATGACAAAAAAACTAAAAAGGCTGAGATTATCAGAGCTTCGGATGCGGTATTACTTTCATATGTAGGAAAAATACCTATATACATCGACTCAGTGCTCTTGGCACGTCAATCTGTTGCGTATAGTGAGAACTCAAGAGGAGTATCATTACCTGTAAATACTATTAGCGATAAAATGCTACAAGCTGCATTAGAAAAAGCAATTCTGGAAGAAAATTACGAACTGGCCTCGCATTTGCGGGACGAAAAGAAAAGACGTGAAAGAAATAGTAATAAGGCCAATAATTTAAGTGAAATAGATGAAAGAGGTTAGATTTTTTTATGTTCCAGAAGCTGCCAATTTAACAGAACTTCCAATGGACGAAGCTTTACATGCATTACGTGTTCTGCGTCTTAAAAGTGGCGATGAAATGTTTCTGATGGACGGTGAAGGAACATTCTATCGGGCTGTTGTTACTATTGCAGCAACAAAACGATGTATGTATGAAATTAAAGAATGTCTGCCACAAGAAAAAACTTGGAGAGGACATATAAATATCGCAATGGCACCAACAAAAATGATGGATAGGGTAGAATGGTTCTGCGAAAAGGCAACTGAAGTTGGCATTGATGAGATAACATTCTTGAATTGTAAGTACTCAGAACGAAAAGTTATGCGTACTGTCAGGCTAGATAAAATAGTAGTTGCTGCCGTTAAGCAAAGTAGAAAGCCTTGGAAACCGAAGCTTAATGCAATGACTTCTTTCAAAGAATTTGTATCAACGCCTCGTGAAGGGAAAAAATATATTGCTCATTGCTATGAAGAAATAAATAAAAAAGATTTTTTCTCAGAGATATCTCCTTTAATTCATACAAATGAAGCAACAAACATCACTGTATTGATCGGTCCAGAAGGAGATTTCTCAATAGACGAGGTTAAACTTGCAATTAAAAATGGTTATGAGTCAATCTCATTAGGTAAAAGCCGCTTGCGTACAGAAACAGCAGCTTTATCGGCAACATTAATGACTCAATTAGTTTTAAGGAAATAACATAAATATTAAAGGTATTAGTAATCTTTATAAAGATGAAAAAAAATATAATAAATCCATTGATATTTTGGGGTGAATTACTATTTTGCATGCTTATTTTATCATCGTGTTCATCTGATGATTATCTGAATGTCATACCTAAAAATAGTACCGCGGTTATTTCAGTAGACTTACAAGAACTATATAATACATCAGATGATAAGCAATTAGATTACCTTAAAGATGTACTAAAACTTAAAGATGCAGATGCTAGCGGTTTGGATTTCTCTACTAAAGCATATGTATTTGAAACTGTTGATGGTAATATAGGGCTTGTAGCTAAGGTTGATGACGAAGATAATATAAGTAATTGGATTAAAAAATTAGAAAAAGCTGGATATTGTAAGAACTTAACAACACGTAAAGGTTTTAAATTTACATCTGTAAAAGACACATGGATTTTAGGGTTTTCATCAGATGCACTATTGGTAATGGGACCTATTTTGCCTATTCAACAGGCAGATATGCAGCGACAAATGATAAAATTTCTAGAACAGGATGACAGCAAGAGTATAAAAGGCTCACCAATGTTTCAAAAACTAGACAGTCTAGAAAGTTCCGTATCCATGGTAGCTCAAGCTGCCGCATTGCCAGAAAAGTTTGTCGCCCCTTTCACTATTGGGGCACCAAAAGACGCTGATGCATCACAAATAATGATTGCAGCTGAATTTGTTAAAGGTGAAGATGGATGCGTAAACATAAAAGGTGAAACGTATTCCTTGAATGAACATATAAATAATGCTATAAAAGAAAATAAAAAGACATTTAGGCCAATTCGAGGCACCTATTCTGCAAGTATGCCTATTAATGCCTCTTTAGGTATATTCTTGAATGTTGATGGAAAAGAATTTCTTAAATTGCTTCATTCTAATAATTCTATTCAAGCGTTATTAGCAGGAATGAATACTGCTATTGATATGGATAATATAATAAAAAGTATTAATGGCGATATGTCTATTATTATACATTCTTTTAATGAAGGAGGAAATATACCCCAGATGAGCGCCCAACTTTCTAATAATGCATTTCTTAAAGATATAGGATATTGGAGAGAGTCATGTTTGGCTGGGTGTAAAATTATTGATTGGAATAAAAACTCATATTATTATACAAATGGAACTTTCAATTATTATTTTGGTGTTTCAGATGATATGCAATTTTATTCAGGTGGAAGTCCTAAATATGCGCTTGAATCAATATCAAAATCACAAAATGCCATTCCTGAATATGTACAAAATAAAATAAGAGGAAAGCGTTTGTGTTTAATACTGAATTTAGAAACGATATTGGGGGATGGTACGGATAAAGCTTCTGTTATGACATCAATAAAGCCATTACTAGGAAATATAAGAACGGTTATATTCAGTATGTAAAAAACATGAAAGAAATAATATTTAATTCGGTTATACCTGATGTGTTTTCACATAGCAACACCCTTAATTCTGATGTATGGAATAGTGATGTTGCATTTAATAAGGAACAGCTTTATCTTATTGAGGCTGATAGTGGAAAAGGTAAAAGTACATTTTGTAGTTATATTCTAGGATACAGACGGGATTACAGCGGTAACATCAAGTTCGATAATAAGTCTGTTAGAGAGATGAAAATATCTGAATGGATAGACATACGCAAACTTCATATTAGTTATCTTTTTCAAGAACTTCGTTTATTTCCTGAATTAACTGCGTTTGAGAATGTAGAGATAAAGAATAAACTTACAAATTTCAAAAATAAGCAACAAATACTTGAGTGGTTCGAAATTCTAGGTATAGGAGATAAAGTAAATTCGAAGATATGTCATATGTCGTTTGGACAGCAACAACGCGTAGCTATGATAAGAGCTCTAGTTCAGCCTTTTGATTTTATACTAGTAGATGAACCAATAAGTCATCTAGATGATAATAATTCAAAAATTATGGGCGACATTATGATGACTGAGGCAAAAGCTCAAGGAGCAGGGGTTATAGTTACAAGCATTGGCAAACATATGAATTTAAATTACAATAAAGTTTTTAAGTTATGAATTTGGTTTGGAAATTATTGCGACAACATATAAGTGTACCTCAATTTACAGGATTTGCTTTCGCAAATTTATTTGGAATGCTTATAGTTCTTTTAGGTTATCAGTTTTATTGTGATGTTTTACCTGTATTCACATCGCAAGATAGCTTTATGAAAGCAGATTATCTGATTGTAAGTAAAAGAATAGGGACCGCAAGTACTATTTCAGGAAGAGATAATTCTTTTAATAATGCTGAGATTGATGACATATCCTCACAAAAATTCATAAAAAAAATAGGTAATTTTACATCTACAGAATATAAGGTTGATGCACACATGGGCATCAATGGACAATCTATACTCAGTTCAGAATTATTTTTTGAAAGTGTACCAGATGAGTTTGTTGATGTGTCATTAAAAGATTGGAAATATGATGAAGGTAGTAGGGAAGTGCCAATTATTCTTCCTCGTACATATATCAATATGTACAATTTCGGATTTGCCCAATCGCGTTCACTTCCTAAAATAAGCGATGGACTTATTGGAATGATTGATTTCCGTATCTACATTCATGGAAATGGCCACCAAGATGAATATAAAGGTAAGGTAATAGGTTTTTCAAATCGTCTAAACACTATACTGGTTCCACAAAAGTTTATGGATTGGAGTAATAAGTATTATTCTCCTGCGGAAAAGTCAAATCCAACCCGCTTAATCATTGAAGTATCTAATCCTGCAGATGAAAATATAACTAAATATCTTGATGATAAAGGATATGAAGTTGACAGCGATAAACTTCAAAGTGAAAAAACGACATATTTTCTAAGAATGATTGTAATGATTGTAATGGCTGTTGGTATTGTGATAAGCATATTGAGTTTCTATATTCTGATGTTAAGTATTTATTTGTTAGTACAAAAAAATACTTCTAAACTAGAAAATTTATTACTCATCGGATATAGTCCCATACGTGTCGCGATGCCTTATGAATTACTTACCTTAGGCTTAAATGCAATAGTACTTATTGTTGCACTGTTAATGATTTCATTTATCCGCAATTATTATATGGGAGTAATTGAGATATTATTTCCGCAAATCGATGAAGGAAATATATTACCTTCTGTGATATTAGGATTTATTTTATTTACATTTGTTTCTATAATGAATTTCATCGCAATTTATAGAAAGGTAATACGAATATGGTGGCGTAAAGATTCTTAAGACATAAAACAATAGGCCTTTACTCAAATTGGCACTATAAAATATTTTGTGTAAATGTAAAATACAGGATTCAAAATAGAGTCCTGTATTTTTTATTTTATATATTTACACCCAAAGAATAAGATTATGCGAGATACTGTGATACTGTCTCAAAAAGTGTGTCTGATAAGCAGTAAAAAAGGGCCGACCCTTGCGTGTCAGCCCCGAAGTTTGTAATTTAGGAGTGACCAAACCACTAAATATACAAACTATGCATTTCATGAAAGTACAAATTTCTGAGCTCATGCGCAAGCATGCAGAGAAAGAAAATGGTCTACACGACCTGATGGAAATCAAGCCTGAAAGCATGATGGTAGCAGAACGGAGTGAGTTTCTGCATGAAAATCCTCAAAATAAGGGCAATGGCTATCGTTTTGGACATGCCTATGGCCAAGGAAGAAAATTGGAATTCCGTATTCCCCGCGACCGTCATGGCAACTTTCATCCCCGGATACTTGCCATTCTTCGCAATCAGGAAGAGGAATGTGACCGGTTGGCCGGAGTCTTATATACCAAAGGTCTGACGCAGGAACAGGTCGGAGATGTCTTTGAGCAGATTTACGGCCAGCACTATTCCAAGTTCAGCATCAGCCGGATGGTCGACAGCGTTCGTACCCAGGTAAGCGCCTGGCTGGAGCGCAGTCTTGAGAGTTACTACCCGGTCATGTTCGTAGACTGTGTGCATATTAAGATTCACCGTAAACGTTCGGTATCCAGTGAAGCGTTCTATGTCGCATTGGCTGTTACAGAGGAAGGCCGCCGTGATGTGCTGGGTATATTCAATATTCCTACAGAGAGCGCAACAGGATGGAGTGATATCTTTGACACTTTAAAAGAAAGGGGCGTCCAAAAGACTGGGCTCATGGTTGCAGACGGTATTAAGGGGCTTGATGTCGTTGTGGGAGAGAAATTCCCTGGTACTCCGCTTCAGAGATGCGTAACCCATCTCAAACGCAATATGTTTGCCAAGGTCAGTCATGGAGACAAGGGTGCTTTGGCTTCTGATCTGCGTGATATATTCCGTACCGGACAGCGCGATTACACCATTGAGATGGCATGGAAGAAATGGCAGGATATGTGTGAGAGGTGGGGTAAAGACTACCGGGCATTCAAACTCATGCGTAATAACGCCGACTACAAGGCATACATGACTTACTTGAACTATGCTCCGGAGATTCTGTCCATGATATATACCACTAATTGGATCGAGCGTCTGAATCGGGACTTCAGGAGAGTGACAAGAATGCGTACAGCCATGCCTACCGAAGAATCGGTACTGACGCTCATGAGCAGTGTCGCTATGGAACACAAGGCTTTTGACCGGCTGCTGCCCAACATAACCTGCGACAAGACTCTGTTTCCGGACTAATGGAATAGTTTTTTAGCAGAAAAGCCTGCCTGAAAGCAAAAAAGAAGTCGCCACCATGACGAATCCAGGATAGTTCTTGCAATCAGTATAGGCGTAGCCATGTTGCTGACGGGTTGCTCCTCAGCAGAACCCGTCCCTCGTCCAGCTACAACATAAAATTCACTTTTTTGATATGAAATACAAAATTGTCTGTTAACTTTGCATCATCACTTCTAAGGCAAACTTGCATCAGACACACTCAGTGAAACACTATCCCGTGAAAAGACCATCTTTCTTTCAATTGTGGAGATTGAGAAGAAATGGACACAGCCTATTCATAACTGGGGATTGATTATGAATCAGTTTATACTCATTTTTGAAAACAGAATCCAGATATAAGAAGTAACTTACAACTGAATCCTGTTTACATTTACACAAAATTTGGAACTGTGTCCTCAAATTTGAGTAAAGGCCTATTGTTTTATGTCTTTGATACATCAGGATATAGAATTTGCTAACAATTTTTTATAGGCCTTCTCTTATAAAATCAAATGATTCAAATATGTCTTCCTTTGATGCTGTGAAATTAATTTTTACTTTTCCAATATTTTCTAACAATGTAAAATTAATAGTATTAGCTGTATTTTTTTTATCATGTTTCATGAGTTCGTATAAGACTTCGTAATCGTCACAACTAAAATCATAAATTCCATAAATATGTTTTATGTAACTAACCGTCTGACGCATCTTTTCAATCGGGAATCCCACCTTAATTGTACAAAGATAAAGTTCACAAATCATACCATAGGCAACAGCATAGCCATGCAATATCGGAGATTGTTTTATCATTGAAAGTGATTCAAATGCATGACCTATCGTGTGCCCGAAATTAAGCGCTTTTCGCATACCGGTTTCATATGGATCATTCTTAACAATTTCTTCTTTAATTTTTATGCTATCCTCAAGAAGATATGATAAATCATTAAGATTTGGCGCTAAAATATCAAATGTAAGCAATTTACTCCAGATATCTTCATTACTAATTAAACTATGTTTTATCATTTCTGCATATCCAGAACAAATATTTTCGGAATCAAGCGTTTTTAAAAAATTTGTGTCAATAATTACTATATCAGAATTATTAAAAACCCCTATTTCATTTTTTAATCCGTTAAAATTTATTCCAGTTTTACCACCAACGGAAGCATCAACCATAGCCAATAGGGTAGTAGGTATGTTAATAAATTTGAGGCCCCGTTTAAATGTCGAGGCTGCAAATCCACCAAGATCTGTTACCATACCGCCACCTAAATTGATAATTAGAGAATATCGTGTAGCTTTTTGTTCGCTTAAATATCTCCATACGTGAGTAAGCGAGTTTATGTTTTTACTATTGTCTGTAGAACATATTGAGATAATACCGGCATTCTTAAGTGATGGGATATCACTAATTCTTGGCAAACAAAATTTCTCCGTAATATTATCAACGATTATAAAAACTTTATCGGGATTGAAAGATTTAATATGAAAATCAAGTTCAGCATTTAAGCATTTAGATATTATAATACTCTGTTTCATAATCATAAAGACATTATATGTGTTGCAAAGTTAGTCAAATTTATTCTAAATGAAAATTTTTATTCAACTTTTAATATGTTGTTGATTAAACCAATAATTATATTTAACGTCTAAGACAATAAAATATAAGGTAAAAATGAAAAAGAAGATAATTCTACTATGCCTATTGATAATTTCATCAATAGATGTTTTTTCTCAAATTAACACCATAACAGGAAAGCTTATAGACCGCGATACAAAGGAAGGCGTGATGATGGTTACGGTACAAATGTTGACACAGGATAGCACCTATATCTCTGGTGTTTTAAGTGATGAAAATGGTAAATTTAAGTTAACTGCACCTAAAAGAGGAAATTATATTCTAAAATTTACATGTGTAGGATATATACCATTGACAAAAACACTAAATGTTTCAACTGAGAAAAATATAGCATTAGGTGATATTACCTTTTCTGCTGATGCAATTATGTTAAAGGGAGCAACTGTCATAGGTCAAGCACCGCCTGTGACAGTTCAAGAAGATACTTTTGTCTACAATGCTTCTGCATATAGAACTCCAGAAGGTTCTGTTGTAGAAGAATTGATAAAGAAATTACCAGGCGCTCAGATTGACGATGACGGAAAAATTACAGTAAATGGTAAAGAAGTAAAAAAAATACTTGTTGACGGTAAAGAGTTTATGACCGGAGATACTAAAACTGCATTAAAAAATTTACCAACATCTATTATAGACAAGATTAAAACCTATGACGAGAAAAGCGATTTGGCTAAAGTCACTGGCATAGATGACGGTGAAGAACAAACTGTATTAGACTTTGGAATAAAGAAAGGAATGAATAAAGGAATAATAGGAAATGCAGATGCATCAATAGGAACGCATAATAGATATGCCGAAAGATTGATGGGGGCCCTATTTAAGGATAAATCAAGAGTGATGCTTATGGGAAATGCCAATAATACTAATGATAAAGGCTTCCCTGGAGGAGGTGGAGGCGGACATTTTGGAGGTGGACTCAAAGGGCTGAATTCCTCAAAAATGATGGGTGCAAATTTAAACTATAATCGTAACAAGATATTCATTTTAGATGGTAGTATTAGATGGAATCATTCTAATGGTGACGTCAGAACAGAGCAATCAACTGAAAATTTCGTAAGTAACATCGGCTCTTTTTCAAATAGCTTTAATCAAAATTATACTCGAAGTAATAGTTGGGATGCTCGTTTGAGAATGGAATGGAAGCCAGATACAATGACCAATATTATGTTTCGTCCTACTATTAAGTATTCAACAAGTGATGGATTATCATCATCAACAAGTGCCTCATATAATGATGATCCATATTTATATGTTACTAATCCGTTGTCTCCTGAGTCAATATTACAAATGGCAGAAGATAGTTTAATGGTGAATACAAGGAAGAACAATTCTATAACATACTCTGAAAATAAAAGTTTAGGTATAATGTTGCAAATTAACAGAAAACTAAATTCAAAAGGTCGAAATGTAACATTGCGTACTAACGTTACTTATAATGATAATAAAAGCAAAAGTTTAAGTACATCAAATGTACATTTATATCAGATAAAAAATAGTTCAGGAGTTGATTCGGTATACCAAACAAATAGATATAATTTAACTCCAACAAAATCACTTAGCTATAATATTCAAGCTACTTATAGTGAACCAATATTTAAGACCATGTTTTTGCAATTTAGCTATAAATTTACTTATAACTATAACAAAAGTGATAGGGAAACTTTTGATTTCAGTAATTTAGGTGAGAATTTCTTTGATAATGTTATTAATGAATATAGAGGATGGAATAATTATCTAAGACTGTTAGAGAATCCACTTGACAGCTATATGGATCCAGATTTAAGTAGGTATTCAGAATATAAGAACTACATTCATGATTTGCAAATAATGCTGAGAGTTATTAGACAAAAATACAATTTGAATATTGGATTCATGGCACAGCCACAAACTACACATTTCATTCAGAAATACCAAGGCATATATACAGATACAATAAGAAACGTTGTTAATGTCAGTCCAACATTAGATTTCAGATATCGTTTCTCAAAGTTGAGTAATTTGAGAATAAATTATAGGGGTACAACAACGCAACCTAATATGACAGACCTTATGGATATTACAGACGATAGTGACCCTTTAAATGTCACAAAAGGAAATCCTGGTCTTAAACCATCGTTCACCAATTCACTAAGATTATTTTATAATACATATTTACAGAATCATCAACGAGCTATAATGACGTACATTAATTACCAAAATACACGTAATAGTATTAGTAATATGGTTACTTATGACGAGAAAACCGGAGGACGCATAACGCGACCAGAAAATATAAATGGAAATTGGAACATTTCAGGAGCATTCATGTTTAACACTGCAATCGATTCTATTGGGAAATGGAATATTAATACATTTACTAATATATCCTATAATAATTATGTTGGATATCTTGCTTTAGATAATAATTCTAATTCACAAAAAAATATAACTCGCACATCACAAATTAATGAACAACTGCGCACTAGTTATCGCAATGATTGGCTTGAAGTTATGCTAGATGGTTCATTAAACTATACTCATTCACGGAATTTATTACAAAGTGAAAGTAATCTTGATACATGGCAGTTTTCATACGGAGGTTCATTAAATATATATTTACCTTGGGGAACTAGTCTATCTACCGATTTACATGAAAATAGTCGCAGAGGATTTAATGACAATTCCATGAATACAAATGAATTAATTTGGAATGCTCAAATTAGTCAAGGATTCCTTAAAGGAAAGCCATTGACTATTTCTCTACAATTTTATGACATCTTACATAATCAAAGCAATTTCAGCCGAGTAATAACTGCTGTACAAAAAAGCGATACAAAATATAATAGTATAAATAGTTATGCAATGTTACATGTTGTTTATCGTATGAACGTATTTGGAGGAAAACAAGGCGATGACCCCAAAAGAAGAATCAGACCAGAAGGCATGTCAATAGGTCCTGGTGCAAGAGGGCATATCCCACATGAGTTTAGAGGTCGATAAACAAATATATAATATATTAGCGTATATTATAGTAGAAAATCTAAATTGATTACATACATCAATCTATTTTAGAATTATAAATTCTATTTTGTCTTTAAGATAAATGTATTATAGAATTTTATCTAATAAAATTTTGAAAAGATATATAAATGGCTTAAATTTGCATTAATTTGAACCTATATAAATTCATAACAAGATATTAAGGATGGGGAGATTTTTGATACTTTTTTTATGTATATTGACAAGTGTTGTGCTTAATGCTCAAATGAGGTGGAACTCTAAGTATCAAGCTTATATTGATAAATATAAAGATCTGGCTATTTCAGAGATGCTGAAATATAATATTCCTGCAAGTATTACTCTTGCACAAGGATTACTTGAGAGTGGGGCTGGAATGAGTGAGCTTACAAGAAAAGGGAATAATCATTTCGGTATAAAATGTCATGATTGGCTCGGAGCAACAACATACCATGATGATGATGAAAAACAGGAATGTTTTAGAGCGTATCGTGACGCATACGAAAGTTATGAGGATCATAGCAAATTCTTGGCACGCCAGCCAAGATATAAAAAACTATTTTCACTTAAAAGAACTGACTATAAAGGTTGGGCACATGGATTAAAAAAGTGTGGATATGCTACGAACCCAAACTATGCAAAAAAACTTATTGGAATTATCGAATTGTATAAGCTACATAAATACGATCATGCTAAAAAGTATGATAAGTTCATGGTCGAGATGGCTGAAGTGAAAGACATTTCACCAGATACAAAATTGCATCCTATACATATTTATAATAAAAACTATTATCTTAAAGCAAGGCAGGGTGATACATTCAGATCCATTTCAAAGGAAGTTGGTATTTCATATAAGAAATTGGCAAAATACAACGAAAGAGATAAAAATGACAGATTAATACCAGGAGAAATCATTTACTTGAAAAAGAAACAAAATAAAGCCGAAAAAATATATAAAAACCGACTGCATAGAATTAAAGCCGGTGAAAGTATGTATTCTATAGCGCAATATTATGGTATTAAACTTTCTAGTCTTTATAAGATGAATAAATTGTCACCAGATTATAGCATAAAAGTTGGTGATTATTTAAAAGTAAGATAAATTACACTAATCGGCATTATGATAAATATAAAATGATAAATCTATGACTAATTATATTGAATTAAAAAATATACGAGTAAATAATTTAAAGAATATTTCACTAAAAATTCCTCATAACAAGTTTATTGTTATAACAGGTGTTTCGGGCTCTGGCAAATCATCATTAGCCTTTGATACTCTCTATGCAGAAGGTCAAAGGCGCTATGTAGAAAGTCTTTCGTCATATGCAAGACAATTTTTAGGCAGAATGAATAAACCAGACTTTGATTATATTAATAATTTGCCTCCAGCAATAGCTGTTGAACAGAAAGTTAATACGCGTAATCCTCGTTCAACAGTAGGTACCAGCACTGAAATATACGATTATTTAAGAATGCTTTATGCAAGGATTGGGCATACCTATTCGCCTATAACGGGCAAAGAGGTAAAAAAACATTCATTAAAAGATGTAGTAAATTGTATAATGTCCTTTTCAAAAGGTACAAAATTTGTAATATTATCACAATTGCATATAAATGAACAATATACACTAAAGAGGCAACTTCAAATATATCTTCAGCAGGGCTTCTCACGTATTTATCATAATCACGAGTTTTACAGAATTGAAGATATTTTAGAGTCTAATATAGAAATATCACAAGACGAATCATTTTTATTAATTGACAGACTATCTGTAAATGACGATTCTGATACGTTATCGAGAATCTACGATTCATTAGAAACTGCTTTTTTTGAAGGAAGCGGAGCATGCAGACTCGTATTTATCCCATCATATATTTCTTATGATTTCTCTGATAAGTTTGAAGCAGATGGAATACGTTTTGAAGAACCTAATGATAATATGTTCTCATTTAACACCCCATTTGGAGCCTGTCCTGTTTGTGAAGGTTTCGGTAATGTCATAGGAATTGACGAAAAACTAGTTATTCCAAATCCATCGCTAAGTGTGTATGAAGGATGCGTACAATGTTGGCATGGAGAAAAAATGGCAAAATGGAAAGATGAATTTTGTTATCTTGCTGCAAAAGACAACTTCCCTATTTTTGAACCATACTATAATCTGTCACAAAATCACAAAGATTGGTTATGGCATGGCTTACCGTCACAAAAAAATAAAAATACAGAAGAAAAAATCTGTATTGATTCTTTCTTCCAAATGGTAAAGGAGAATCAGTATAAGATCCAATATCGTGTTATGATGAGTAGATATAGAGGGAGAACAATATGTCCTGAATGTAAAGGTACTAGATTGAGAAAGGAAGCACATTATGTTAAGATTGGTGATAAAAGTATCAATAATTTAGTAGAAATGTCCATTGACAACCTTAAAAAATGGTTTGACAATTTAGAACTAAATGAAACAGAGAAAAAAATCAGTAAGCGACTTTTAGCTGAAATTAATAACAGACTACAATTTTTGTTAGATGTAGGATTAGGATATCTAACATTAAACAGGGCGTCTAATAGTTTGAGTGGTGGTGAAAGCCAACGTATTAATTTAACAACAGCTCTTGGAAGTAGCTTGGTGGGATCGCTATATATATTAGACGAACCTAGTATTGGTCTTCATAGTAAAGACACATATAAGCTTATTCATGTCTTAAAAGAATTACAATCACTAGGTAATACTGTAATTGTCGTAGAACATGACGAAGATATTATAAAAGCTGCTGATTATATGATTGATCTTGGACCCGATGCAGGTGCTAATGGCGGAGAAATTGTTTTCAGTGGAAACCCGGCAAATTTAAGAAATAGCGATCTAGAGAATTATTCAAATAGTCATACACTGAAATTTTTATTTAATACGGATAAAATAGAAATCCCAAAAACACGTCGTTCTTGGAATAAAAAAATAATAATCAGGGGAGCTAGAATGAATAATCTAAAGGGGATTGATGTAGACATTCCTTTAAACATTTTAAATGTCATTACAGGAGTGAGTGGCTCGGGTAAATCTTCATTAATTAGGGGTATACTCTACCCTGCCTTAAAACGAAGATTAGATGAAGTAGCAGATACTCCAGGAGAATTTGCTTCTTTAGATGGAGATTGGGCTGAAATAAAACATGTGGAAATGGTTAATCAAAATCCTATTGGGAAAAGTTCTCGCTCAAATCCTGTTATTTATGTTAAAGCTTTTGATGATATAAGACAACTTTTTGCGGAACAACCTTTGGCAAAACAAATGGGATTCACAGCACAATATTTCTCATTTAATGCTGAAGGTGGAAGATGTGAAACATGCAAAGGCACAGGAATAATTACTGTTGAAATGCAATTTATGGCAGATTTAGAGATAGTATGTGACAGTTGCCATGGTAAAAGATTTAAATCAGATGTTTTAGATGTAAAGTTTGCTGGCAAAAATATCTTCGACATCTTAAATATGACAGTTACAGAGGCTATAGATTTCTTTACAAAGAATAATAAAGTTAATATAGCAAACAAATTAAAGCCTTTAGACGATGTCGGTCTTGGATATATAAAATTAGGACAAAGTTCCTCAACCCTATCAGGTGGAGAAAATCAACGTGTAAAATTAGCATATTTTCTTAGCCAAGAAAAATGTGAACAAACTTTATTTATTTTTGATGAACCTACAACAGGTCTTCATCTTCTTGATATAAAAAAATTACTAAAAGCTTTTGATGCCCTTATACAACATGGGCACTCAGTGATTGTAATTGAACATAATTTGGATGTCGTTAAATGTGCAGATAATATTATAGATTTAGGACCAGGAGGAGGAAATAAAGGTGGAAAACTTATTTTTGAAGGAACTCCCGAAGATTGCATAAAATGTGAATCAAGTATCACGGGAATATATTTAAAAGAGAAACTTATAAATTAAAAATAAGTTAAAACGCTAAAAATGGTTATCTTGGTTTTTCTTTAATACATAAAAAAATATTACCTTTGCACTGCTTTGAAAGGAATGCCGATATGGCTCAGTTGGTAGAGCAATTCATTCGTAATGAATAGGTCCCGGGTTCGAGTCCCGGTATCGGCTCTTTGCGGTAATAGCTCAGTTGGTAGAGCACTAGCTTCCCAAGCTGGGGGTCGCGAGTTCGAGCCTCGTTTACCGCTCGAAATCAGATTAAAAATAGTTCTCTACTTTTAATTATTTATTGAAGATTGTTTTCTTTACTTTCTAACCCAATAAATATAAACCCTATTAGATTTTTAAATATTATTGTTTGGATGTCCAAAAAAATCAAAGTGTTTTTATCAAAAATTGATAAAAACATAAATTCTTTATACAGGCGTATTTGTACAGAACAGATAATAAGTCAATTGAAATCATATTACAGATTGAACCACAACCCTTATAAAGGTGGATGTGAGATACCATGAAGTTTTTCTGGTAGCAATGGTTTATAACTTCAAAAGAGAAATGAAAGCCCTTTGGTGCATGTTTCAAAAAATATGCGAGATACTGTGTCAGAACAATATCTTGCAAAAATTGGCTTTTTAGGGACGAATAAATATAAAAATATATGCTACACCTTATTGCGGACTAAACAAATATAGTGTAGCATATCAAATCAATAATATCTGTAATACTTACTTCTTCTTCAATCCTTTATATACCAATACGCCAATAACAACTACAGCCAGCCCTAATAGCACATATCCAATCTCATGACTATATTGTGTTGCACGTTCATAAACATCTGCTGTCGTCTTTAAGTCTGTAAAGCGATAAATCAAATATCCCAACAGAGCAAGTATGGAGTTCCATACTCCAGCACCGAGCGTTGTATACAACAAAAAATGATCTAGCCTCATTCCAGCCAAGCCTGCAGGAATACTGATAAGCTGACGAACTGCTGGTATAAGTCTGCCAAAGAATGTTGACGCTGCACCATGTTGACGAAAATACATCTCAGCGTGTTCAACTTTTGCACGGTCTATTAAACACATATGCCCCAAACGGCTGTCGGCAAACTTATAAACAATTGGTCTGCCAAGCCAACGTGCAAGATAATAATTAACCAATGCACCAAGATCTGCACCTATAGTGGCAAAAACAACAACCATGAAAATATTCATGCTATCATCTGCCATTGCTTTCCATGCTGCTGGGGGCACAACCACCTCAGATGGAAAGGGTATGAAAGAACTTTCTATTGCCATAAATACTGTTACAACCCAATAGTTCAAATTCTCAAGTACCCATCTAAATAATTCTGCTGAATCCATTTAATTAAAATATTTTTTTGCAAAGTTATTGCTTTTATACATAAAAAACAAGAAAGACACTGATTAAGAGCAAAATTCGTAGTAAATTCCCACCATGACCGGTAAATCAAAATTCCTGTAGTTCTTTATATATTCTCTGTACAGGTAGTCCCATGACATTAAAATAACTGCCTTTAATAGAGGTAACCCCTATATATCCTATCCATTCTTGGATACCATAAGCACCGGCTTTATCTAAAGGTTTATAATGCTCAACATAATAGTTGATTTCTGAATCAGACAATGACTTAAATGCAACATCAGTTACAACGGAAAAATGCTTTTGCTTAACCAAAGACGTAAGACATACACCTGTAACCACGTGATGAACTTTTCCGCTCAACTCATGCAAAATACGTTTTGCGTCATCTAGGTTTTTAGGTTTACCCAAGACCTCATCACCTAATATTACAACTGTATCTGCTGTAATAATCAAATTATTTGGTTCTATTATGTTTTTATATGCTTCTGCCTTTTTTGTTGAAATATATTCAGCAATTTCCATGACTGGCATATCTTCAGGATACGATTCGTCAATACCTGGTATTACATGTATGTTAAAATCAAGATCTAGCCCGGCTAAGAGTTCCTTTCGTCTTGGACTATTACTACTTAATATTATATGATAATCCTTTTTCATAACATTATTCATAAATTACCATCCAAAGGCTACAGCACTATCAAGCCATTTACCCTGAGCCCTAAGAACCTGTTCAATTACATCACGGGCACAGCCATACCCTCCTCTATGATTGCTAATATACTTACTTATAGACTTGATGTCTGGACAAGCGTCTGCCGGACAGCATGGACAACCACAACGTGACATAACCTCATAATCAGGTATATCATCACCCATATATAAAATATCTTCATCTTTTAAGTCATATTTAGCCAAAAAATCATTATACACCTTTATTTTAACAGAACATCCCATAAAGATATCGGTTACTCCCAAACGTTCATAACGTATTTGTACACTTTGTGTGGTTCCTCCTGTAAGTATTACTATACGCAGACCTTGTTTTACTGCCAACTGAATAGCATATCCGTCTTTTATGTTCACTGTGCGCATAGGTTCACCTGATAAATGAAGGGGTATTGTTTCTGCGCTTAAGACTCCGTCCACGTCAAATATTATTGCACGTATCTTTTTTAAATCATAATTAATCATTTATTATCTCCTTTCTTCTGTGCCACATGATGTATGCTTATGCTCATGCATTCATATATTTGTTTGAAAATAGGATTATCTCGTAACATTTCAGACTGCATTCTGATGATATTCTGATCATATCTAACAGCAGGCCCAGTCTGTGCCTCATCCGGTTTCATATGATGAACCTTGTTTGCAGTTTCTTCAATTAAAGGCAGCATTACATCAAACGGTATATCATGTTTACCCAAAAGTTCTGAAGATATTTCATAGCAATGATTTACAAAATTACAAGCAAAAACGGCTGCCAGATGTAAATGCTTACGAGCCTCGGACGACAGGATATACACACGCTCAGATATGCTATCTGCTAAATGATGGGATGTTTCAAAAGCTAAATCATCAACACCTTCAACAAAGAAAGGTATGTCCTTAAAATCCAATAACTTAGTCTTTGAGAATGTCTGCATTGGATAAAGAACTCCATAATGTTGTGCCATACCCTTAAACACATCCAAAGGAACACTACCTGATGTATGTAAGAATATCTTATCATCGCGCCCGTTACACAACGAAGGTATTATATCGGCAATAGCACTATCTTTTACTGAAATTATATAAACGTCAGCATCCTTTGTTACGTCTTCAATATTTATCACTGGAGCCCCGCCTAAAGCAGTTGCCAGTGTTGAAGCAGACTCAAATGTACGACTATATACCTGTAATATGTCATTGCCGGCACTATGCAGAGCATTTCCTAAATTCGTTGCAAGATTACCGGCACCAATAAAGACAATTTTCATCATTAAAATTTATTTATATGTACATTCTCCCATTTTAGAGCCTCTTCATCTTGCAAGGCACGGTCTTCATTTTTATGGCCAAATCCCACAACGCATAAAACATTGTAATTTTCAGGAATATCTAAAATACCTCGGATTACAGTATCGGCAGATGTTCCGTCAGACAAGCCACGTCCGCGCATCTGTGCCCAACAAGAGCCTAATCCGAGTTCTTCAGCCTGAAGCTGCATTGCCAAAGCTGCAATAGCTCCATCTTCAATCCAGCAATCATTCTGTAATGGCTCACCTAATACGACTATTGCCAAAGACGATTTCGCAAGAAATTTTGCACCCATATCTTTCGCATCAGATAATTTCTCGATTGCCATCTTATCATCTACGACAATAAAGTGCCATGAACGTCGCCCCTTTGAAGTTGGTGACATCAAAGCTGCGCGTAATATCAGCTTAACATCTTCTGAGTCTATTTCTTCGTTGGTAAAATTCCTGTAACTACGTCGTTTCTGAACTAATTCTTTAAAACTATTCATCTATGTAAATGCATTTGATTTATTAAAGGTCTGCAAAGTTAGACATTTATAATTCAAATCAAGACATAACTTATTGATTTTTAGAAAAGATTTATTATTTTTGCGGTATGAATGAAATAAAAATCGTCATTATTTCAAAAAGTGAGAACTTGCCGCCAATGCAATGCAAAAAATTGTTTCACAGCGACGAAATGTTTAAAATCATAGAAAAGACCCCTGGTCAAAAACCATATATGGTCATTGCATATGATAAAGAAAATATCGTTGCACACATGCTTGTAATGTTAAGGCGCAGGGGCTCATTGTTTCCGCCATATCTCTTTACACAGGGAAGAGCGTATGGCGAAGGCGAATATTCTCCTGATTGCAATAATAAAGAAGAGATATTTGGCGAAATGCTGAAAAGCATCACAAGAGAATTACGCAAAGCTCTTTGCCTTTATATTGAATTCAGTGACCTCAGTACAAAAATGTTTGGATACAGCAAATTCAGAAATAATGGCTTTTTCCCTGTTCACTGGATGGAAATACACAATTCGCTGCATAGCATGAAACCAGAAAAACGACTCACATATAAAATGAGGAAATTACTTATTAATGCAAACAGAGCCGGATTAAAGACGAATATATCAACAACGGACAAAGAGCTAAACGATTTTTTCAAAATATTGAAAAATTATATTTCAATAAAGATCAGAAGATATATACCTGACATAAAATTATTTCGTGAAATGCTGAATAACGGATGCTGCAATCTGTTTACCACTACGCATAAGGGCACAATGGTTGGCGGGTGTATTTGTGTTTATTCAGAAAGTAATTGTTATATGTGGTATCTTGCAGCTAAAAAGAATTTCTTTACGAAACGAACGAATGCAATAACCGCTTGGACTGCAATAAGACATGCATATGCCGAAGGGTACAATCATATTTATTTCATGGACGTAGGACTGCCGTTCAAAAGAAATAATTTTAGAGAATTCATATTAAGTTTCGGAGGTAAACCTGTCGGTACATACAGATGGTTCAGATGTTCAATAAAATGGATTAACAAGCTTCTTTCTTGGTCATACAGAGAATAATCATACCTGCTGAAAACAATAATCGTGAACAATCCTCGTTATATACGAGATGAAAATAAAACAATTATATATAACATTATTGATGCTTTTATGCGTTATAAGCATAAAGGCGCAGACGTTCACCCTGCAGGGAAAGGTTACTGACAGCAACATGAGTCCTGTGGAATTGGCAACTGTTTCTGTAATTGAGCAGGGAAAAATGACAATGACTAATCTGAAAGGAGAATTCTCGATACAACTGCGCTCAGCTGACAGTGTTGTTGTCAGATTCTCCATGGTTGGCTATAAGACAAAAACGCGAGTATTAAGACGCCCAAGAGGAAAACAGACTCTTCTGATTCAGCTATATGACGATAATCAACTCGCCGGAATAACTGTCACAGAAAAAAAGAGGCAGACCGGAAGCACCCAACAGCTTGAGACCAAGGATATAAAGAATACTCCAAGCGTTACAGGTAATGCCGTTGAAGAGCTTATTCAATCACAAGCCGGTGTATCCACACATAGTGAGCTTTCTTCACAATATAACGTTCGAGGTGGAAGCTTTGATGAGAATAGTGTATATATTAACAATGTAGAAATTTACCGGCCTTTCCTGGTAAGAAGTGGTCAACAGGAAGGTTTGTCAATAATCAATCCAGACATGGTTGAATCAATTGGCTTCTCAACAGGTGGTTTCGAGGCTAGATATGGTGATAAGATGTCGTCTGTTCTTGATATAAAATACAAGAAGCCCAAGAAGTTTGAAGCTAACGTTGCAGCCAATCTTCTTGGCGCCAGTGCATTTGTTGGCTTTAGCACAAAGAAGTTTTCATGGAGCAACGGCATCAGATACAAGACAAACAAATATCTTCTTGGTTCACTTGATACAAAAGGAGAATATCAGCCTAACTTCCTAGATTATCAGACGTATCTTACTTATGAACCGACAAAAAATTGGTCGATAGAGGTTATCGGTGACATCTCAGAAAACCATTATAACTTTTATCCGGAAGACCGCGAAACAAAATTTGGCACAATGGAGAATGTCAAATCGTTCAAGGTGTTCTTCGATGGTCAGGAAAAAGACG
This sequence comes from Prevotella marseillensis, assembly GCF_900625065.1. Taxonomy (NCBI): domain Bacteria; kingdom Pseudomonadati; phylum Bacteroidota; class Bacteroidia; order Bacteroidales; family Prevotellaceae; genus Prevotella; species Prevotella marseillensis. The sequence continues at coordinate 1,247,477 of NZ_UYXY01000001.1, forward strand.
TATTCCGCACATATTTCGGTTCATTGAGTATATCAAGAAAGTTTGGCGAGAAAACAAAGTTATCACTTATCGCATCTGCTTTTCATACTAATGAGCAAGAAAGATATGATATACAAGGCCAGTATTGGCTAACACAGACAGAAACGAGCGAAAACCTTGGCGTTGGTACATATATGGAGCATGCACGCAACTACCTTAAAGCGACTGTCAAAAGCATAAAGTTTGCTCTTGAACATAAAACAAAGAAGCATGACATCCAAGCCGGACTGACTTACAGAATAGAAAATATAACTGAAGACAGCAAGGAATATGAAATGCGTGATTCAAGCGGTTATAGCATCCCTCACACGGGTGAAGATCTTTATATGATTTATTCTCTAAAAGCGAAAAATACGCTTGATGCAAACAGACTGGAGACTTACATACAAGACACATGGCGTTTCAGCAGCAAAGGTGAACATACATTCTTTACGCTTAATTACGGAATAAGATTTAGTCATTGGAACTTTAATAAAGAAAGCATCATTAGTCCGCGAATATCTCTAGGTATAGTTCCGGCATTCAATCATGACGTAACAATGAGATTTGCCACGGGTATCTATTATCAGGCACCATTCTACAAGGAGCTCCGAGACACAACAACTATAAACGGAATAACATACGCCACTCTGAACAATAAGATAAAGAGCCAGCGCTCTATTCATTTTATTGCAGGCTTTGACTATCGCTTCAAGATGAAGGATCGTCCGTATAAGTTTACAGCAGAAGCTTACTATAAGGCCTTGTCGAATCTTGTTCCTTACACAGTAGACAACGTAAAGATTGTGTACGATGCCAGCCAGCAATGCAGTGGACATGCCATGGGACTTGATTTAAAACTTTACGGAGAATTTGTACCTGGTACAGACTCATGGGTAAGCCTTTCGCTAATGAACACCAGAATAAATATTAACGGAAAGAGTATACCTCTGCCAACAGACCAAAGATATTCGTTAAATCTATTCTTTACCGATTACTTCCCTGGAACAGACAGATGGCGGATGTCACTTAAATTGGCATTTGCCGATGGTCTTCCTTTCGGTGCACCTCACAGACAACTTGACGAGCAGCCTTTCCGTGCCCCAGCGTATAAGCGTGCAGATATCGGTATGAGTTACAGGCTTTTGAACAATGAGAAATGTGACCGCAAGTCTATTTTCAAGAATATATGGCTCGGTATTGACTGTCTTAATCTTTTGGGTATAAATAACGTCAATTCATATTATTGGATTACAGACGTAACCAATCAACAGTATGCCGTACCTAATTACCTTACCGGACGGCAGATAAACATCAAAGCGTCATTTGAATTTTAAAAACAAGGATGCATAAGAGCAATAAATAAAAACAGATTTGGCAATTCTAGGCTAAGTACAAATTGCAATTCGGAATCAGATATGATTAGCATGTTACATGCCTGATTTCATAAAAATATTTGTTCTTATGCATCCTTTCTTATATTTTATATTTTCCGGCATAAACACAAAATGTCTTTTAGTTCTCTTTTATTTTGCTTTTAGTCAAAATTGCATTAATTTTGCAATTATGATTAACTTGCGTGTCTTGTGAAACAAAAGCGTGCATTTAAAGTGTATGCTCACAGCACATCAACAATATTTCAAACTCATGACCGAGAACAAGAAACTGATATTGTCGCTTGGAAGCAATTACGATCAGGAGCGAAACATCATAGAAGCAATATCGCTGCTAAACAAGATGTTCGCCAAAAACGATATTGTTTTCAGCAGACAGATGTGGACCAATCCTGTAGACATAAAATCGGATAAATTTCTTAATTGCATGCTGTTCACCCATACTTCATGCGGACTTGATGAAGTGGAACGCAGCATAAAAGAAATTGAATGTATCTGTGGCAGGAAAAATGATGAGAAAGACAAGAATATTGTAAAGATTGACATTGACATCCTGCTATATGGAGATAAAAGACTGCACGACAAAGACTGGACACGCGGATACGTGAAGGAATTGATGAAAGAATGTCCTTTCTGAAAGTTGCAGACGAAAAAACTTAAATGATTGAATATAAACTTTTTACATAATATATTATGAAAAAATATAGCGTAAATATTTTAACGATATTGTCAATGCTCCTATTCTGTGCCACGAACGGATTTTGTCAGACATTTGACGAGTATTTTACAGATAAGACCCTGAGAATAGATTATATATTTTCAGGCAACGCAAAGCAACAGACTATAAGTCTAGACAAACTAAACACTATGCCACGATGGTATGGCAAAAGGCAAAGGTTGGCCCAGGTTCCCGTTGAAGGCAATGGTCAAATAACAGTCAGACCACATAATTCGGACAAAATCATATACAGAAACTCCTTCTCTACCCTGTTTCAAGAATGGCTGTCATATGATGAGGCAAAAACTACAAGCAAATCATTTGAGAATGTTTTCCTTGTACCAATGCCCAAGGACACCATCGATATTACAGTTGATTTATATAATAACAGACGTGAAAAAAGTGCTACGTTTACACACACAGTTGCTCCTTCCGACATACTTATAAGGCACATTGGTGAGCATGATATAACTCCATATAAAGTTATCCAACAGGCCGCAGACACAACCAAATGTATCCATATTGCATTTGTTGCCGAAGGATACACAAAAGATGAGATGAATGTTTTTCTCAACGATGTAAATATTGCCACTGAAGCACTCTTTGCCCATGAGCCTTTTAAGTCTAAACGTAAGTGTTTTAATATAGTAGCAGTAGAATCAGAATCAAAGGAAAGCGGAACAAGCGAACCTTCAAAGGGCATATGGAAGAATACGGCACTGCACTCTCATTTCGACACATTCTACAGTAACAGATATCTTACGACCTTAAATATTAAAGAACTCCATGATTGGCTTGCAGGCATCCCTTACGAGCATATCATAATATTGACAAATACAAACGAATATGGTGGCGGCGGTATTCTCAACTCTTATGTTCTGTCAATGACACATCACAAACAATTCAAACCGGTCGTTGTACATGAGTTTGGCCATAGTTTCGGAGGTCTTGGCGACGAGTATGCTTACGAGCAAGAACAGATACCGATGTATCCTCATGACGTAGAGCCATGGGAACCCAATATCACCACACTGAAAGACTTTCACGGCAAATGGGAGAACCTGATAAAGCCAGGAACCCCTACCCCAACTCCAGAAAGTACAGATCCACAAATAATACATAACAGGGTCGGACTATTTGAAGGGGCCGGTTATAGTCTCAAAGGTGTTTACCGAGGCGTGCAGGACTGCAGAATGCGCACAAACGAAAATCCTGAATTTTGCATCGTCTGCCGTAATGCCCTAACCAACTTGATTGACTTTTATACAAAATGAGATATTTACTGATTCTGATATTCTCATTACTAACATTGCAAAGTCATTATGCTGTCGGACAAAGCAACAAATCAGACTCAAAAATATTGGAACGTGCCTTAGACTATTTTGCAGGTGAAAAATATCATGAGGCGTTGTTGCTACTGAAAAAGCTTGATGAAAAGTATAATCTAAATCCTAGGTTCAAGGCATATTTGGGCGTCTGCTACTTTCATGAATTCGATTATGAAAAAGCATGCAGTTATCTTGATGAAACGATAAATCAGCTCGATGTATATTCGCCTGCAGAGAGAAGTGTCTATTATAATGTTGCCGCTGAAAGCCATTTCATGCTTAACGAGTATGAAAAAGCAATTCCTTTATACGAAAAGAAACTGCTGGTTTGCTGCAATGAAGAAAAGGGCGACATATACTACAGGCTTGGCTTCTGCTATATGTTTAACAGCAAATGGGAATGTGCAGCTGAATATTTCAAGTCCGCCATGAGCTATTACACCACTTTCAATGCAGGGCAGAAAACTACAAGAATGGCTCAGCTCGATAAGATGATTAAAGGATGTGAGGAATATGCAGGCAAGCTATAATTACAATTTAAAGATATTGCCGGATATGTTTGTGCATATCCTGCAATATCTTTTTATATCTTCATTATTTGCAAATAACGTTCTTTACAAGAATATCATTGTTCATTTGAAATTTATAAAATTTTTATACAGAATGTTGCAAGATAATGGGCTATATCAAGAAATAACAGACGGTATGGCAACATATATAAAGTATAAAATGTACTTAATGAATAAAAATACACATCAAATCCAATAAATTATCATTATTATTGCTAAAAATAAATTTTAATCATATCTTTGTAGAAATTAATAAGCGGACTCCATGATGAACATAGCAAAAAGTAAAATACTGCAATTGACGGAAAAATATGCAACGTCCTCACATATAAATTTTATAGTCAGAAGAATATTCTTCTTCTTTATAATTATCGGAACTATGGCAATGCTATTCTCTTTCACATCTATGCCACATAAAAGACTTGCAGATGAAAGAGAAGATTCTGTAGCACAGGATGAAGACTCCGTAGTGTCGGTAATCGCATGGTTTAATAAAAATGACACCATGACATATTGGATAAATGAGAGCACATGGGATATAAGAAAAGGTGACACAATAAAGACAGCCGGAATAAATACTAAAATTATGATAACCGTAACAGACTCCACCAAGAAGGGATATGATATGGAATATTCCTTTCTTGACTTTAAAACTGATTCTGTTAAAGATTCATGGAAACAAAATCTCCTAAATGAGGCACTTAATAAATATAAAGAAGCAATAAAAGGCACAACCATAAAATTCAGGACAGACATATATGGCAAAATTATCAAATATGATAACCTTAATGAGATAAAAAAGCAGTCAAAGCAGCTTTTCATGGAAACTATTAAAGAGATGTCTATCATTGATAGTTTGGCTGTTGCAGGTATTGATCTTAAAACTTTATTAAAAGATGTTGACGCGGATAGACTTGTACAAGGATATATAGATGAACTTGAGTTGATGTTTAAACATCACGGGACGACATATAACATCGTCAGTATAACAAATCATTCAGATGCCACTGAAGATGATTATGAAACAGACTCCTATGTGTCTGTTTCGGAAAACAATGAAACTTATGACTACAGAATCGTGGTCGACGTTAACAATTACATTCCGAAAGATGACATAAAGGCTATAATCGAAGGGGTGGCCAGTGCTTATTTGGATGAAGATAAATTTAATGAGGTTAAAGAGGATATGGATGAAAATTTTGATAAGCAGGTATCAGATGATTTACTATATAATACTTATCTTTCAATAGACTATTTCTATGACGGCTGGCCCAAAGAAATAATTAAGCAAGAGAAAAGAGTCATAGGTAAGATAGGAAAGCTTTCTCAAAAATATATCACGTGGGACTACCGTAATGTCAGACATTAATTTTAATACAGAAAACTAAATTTAAATTTTCTTTTTGATACATGAGACGACGTTTTTACTGTCATTATGTCATTCTCGTTTTGTCATAAATTCCTGCAAAATTAGAAAAACAAGAACCTTAAAATATGCTGATTAGGTAAAATATATTTACGTTATTAAATAAATGGCACACTTTTATAATGCAATTCAGCCACTTTTATGATTCAATTCAGTAGTTTTAATGGTGTACATAGGCAAGTTTTCATATTAAAATAAGGTCATTTTTGCATAATATCAGGCTCATTTTATTGCACATAAATTCATAAAATCATATAATCCTCTGTAAATCAAACGCTTGCTTATGCACACATAGAAAGACGATTTTTACAGAACAAATGATTTATATTTTCAAATATCTCAATCTGAGAGCTTTATAGGAAATCAGATGGAAAGCAACTGCACGTTATTATTGTCATTATGATATTTAAGGAAAAAGTGTGTTGCAAATATCATAATAGATCAAAGAAACGGGATGAGCATATTATCAATCCAATACGGACTATAAGCAAAAAAATACATGTACAGAAAATATTTATTATCGAGTATTGATGTTCAAACAAATTACAAAATAATGATATAGATACGAAATAAATAATGTACTTTTGCCATCAGCAAAATTTAAATATATAGACAGCATGGAAAAAGGAATAAATAATGAGCATAGTTGCGTGGATTGCGGCACACAAAACTGCAAATATAAAAATCGTACATATCCAGAATTCTGTCTTACAACAAATTTGGATGAAAGCGACAGGTTATGGGCATTGGAAAAATATGAGGAATCCAACAATAAAGCCATAATGATTGCAAGTGCCGAAGTAGAATATGAAGGGTATTGCAAATGGACAAGAGTGCAAGAAATTATGGAATTTGCACATAAAATAAATGCAAAACGTATCGGCATAGCCAACTGTATCGGTTTAATTAATGAAGCACGTATCTTTGCAAAGATATTGCGCGCAAATGGATTTGAGCCATTTGCTGTTATTTGTAAAGTTGCCGGGCAGTCTAAAACGTCGGTCGGAATACCTTCTGAATGTGAAAATATCGGTGCAGCTATGTGCAATCCTATATTACAAGCCCGCTTGCTCAATCAAGCCAACACAGATCTAAATGTTGTTATCGGATTATGCGTTGGTCACGACAGCCTATTTTATAAATACTCCAACGCTTATGTAACAACACTTGTAACTAAAGACCGTGTCACAGGAAACAATCCTGCAGCAGCATTATATACTGCAAATTCATACTACAACAAAAAATTCTTTAAAAAAGCTATTGAATAGACCGATATGAATAGTTTTCTATTCATGTCGGTCTATAAAAATTAGTTAGTATTTTCATACATCTATCCTAATTCAGAAACAAGAATTAGGTATATAAAAAATGAAATACTACAAATTATATGTTTGCAGCAGATTTCATCTTATTGTATTGACATAATTCATATCATTTTACTAATTCAAGCACTATTTATTATAATTCCGACAAAAAGGACAAAAATACGTAATAAAACATGCAATTATTTAATATTACTGCACATAATGATAGCAACGTGTATTTATTATTCTTGCAAAATAACATTCTTTTCAAAAATTATATACATAAGTGTTATAGCATGCAATTAAAATTAATTGTATAATAGGATGTAAACTTCCTTTTTGTCAAAATAATGAAATAATTTGAATTAGTTAAAATAACAGAGAAAAAGAGGACACAAACTGGCGGAAAACCTTAAGTGTTAATTTACATTATATTATTTTTTTTGACTAAAAATAAAAAAAATGTCTACAAATTCTTTTGATTTAAAATATTTTTGTCTAACTTTACACACATAAACTTGGCATCTTTGAACTGCAAGATGAGACTAAACGCAATAAACATATGGATGAATTACCTGAATTTGCAATCAACAAATTGACTGGCAACAGAGCTGGTCGCAATATTCAAAAAGTAAGTATTGGTAAGATAGCAAGTGATTACTTGCTTGGAGGTCTATATACACTAAAGTGAATTAGATATAATTAAACCTGCCTTGACTGTCTTAATTATAATAACACAGAAAAGACTATAGGACTATTTTTCCCCAATTAATATTAGGAATAAACACATTATTGAATATTTATATTTCATTAAGCCTTGTTAATAGGATACTTAAGAGTGTGAAACTAGCCTCAAAATAGTACCTTTTATTAATGTCTATGACTCGATATGCGTATCACTTCAATAAGAAACGATACACATATTATAAAGATAAAATAGAGTCATATATACAACGAAATTGTTATACTCAACATTATTATCAGACAATATATAGCCATATTGGGTAAATAATTATCCATACATGGTTTAATTTATTACATAACCTAAAAATAATAAGTGGTATGAGAAAACTTACATTTTTAATTTTCACATTTATTATCTTAACGGGAATAAATGTAGGTAAGGCGCAAACGGCATTACCTTATAGCATTAATTTTGCAGACAGCCAGGAAGGATGGACTGCAGTAGATGAAAGTTCCATTCCTGGGAACACATGGACTTATATGCCAAAATGGGCCTATATCCAAGGAAAATATTATGGCAGCATTGTCCTTAAGATGGATTATTCATCAGCCAGTAACGATTATTATATCTCACCAGATTTTTCTCTAGAGGCAGGAAAAACATATGCTGCTGAATTCAATATATGTAGTCAATCTGACGGAAACGCAAACACTGTATCGTTTGAATATGGGACGTCAAACAGTGATATGACTGCATTTTCAAAACTTTCGGATGTAACATTAAATGACAATTCGGAGTATCCTGCAGCACAAAAAGTTGAAATAAAAGTCAATGAAAACGGTAAATATTATTTTGCTTTTCATTGTACCAGCCAACAATTTAACGGGACTGTTCTTTTATTTGAATTTAAATTATATGAAGAAGGAGGAAGCGTTATTGATCCCCCCGATGAACCTATCGTCAGCATCCCATATCATGTAGATTTGACAACCGACTATGCTGATTGGACTGCAGTTGACAATAATAGAGATTCACATACATGGACGCCTGTTAATAATTTCGGTCCGATGTTGGAAATGCCCCTGACAGGCCAGAATGATGATGATTACTTTTCTCCTAAAATAAGCTTAAAAGGCGGTGTCACTTATAAGATTACAACCAATGTAGCTGTACAAGGCTATCCCAAAGGATATGATGTTGTAACACTTACCCAAGGAACAGATAAGACCAATATGACTCCATTAAAACAGTTGAATTTAATTAATAGTGGAGAAAATATTGAAGAAAACTATTTCACTCCGGGTGCAGACGGAGATTATTATTTTTCATTCTACAACACATCAAACAGTGGTGGAAACACTCTTCAACTTTATTCATTTGCAATTGAAGAATACGCAGGAACCATCACGCCTGAAACAGAAATCTATACTACAGATTTTACAGGAACAGATCCTCTTAAAGAATGGACTATTATAGACTCAAATAATGACAACGTAAAATGGGCCATTATAGATGGATACACGGGTCCATCATATGACGGGAATTTATCAATGTCAGCTGCTGATGACTGGCTGATTTCTCCTGCGTTAGATATGGTGGCAGGCAAAGACTATTTAATAAGATATACAATCTCTCAAGCCGGCGCTTTTGAAGCCGACGAACTTACTATAAAATATGGAACTGCACCAACCGCTAAAGGTCTGGATAAAGAACTTGCAAAAGAAACTATAAATCTAAATAGCGGTTCTGTAGAAAAGATAATTCGTTTTACTTGTACAGAGTCGGCTTCTACATACATCGGTTTTAATTTAACGACGCCAGTGCCTAATGGTATCGTGACAATAAATAAGATCTCAGTTGTTCAAACATCAAAAGCACAACCAATGAGTGTGGAAAATCTTGATGTATCTTCAAACTTTACTCAAAAAAACGTAACTTTTAAATGGAAGAATCCGTCATATGATGTAACTAATGCTCCAATTCTTTCACCCGTAGATATTAACATATATGAGAATGGTGTAAGAGTTGGTTCTGTCGAAAATTGTGAAGCAGGGTCAACTGGAACATATACATATAACCCAAAGAATTTCGGCGGTATTGTCACATATAAGGTAACTGCTTCTCTCAACGGAATAGAGTCATTACCAGTCGAATTTGAAATCAATCTTGATGATGTACAAGGTGAGGCTGCTGTTGTACGTGAATTTATGACAGCTAATGATTATACAGAATGGATTGTAGAGAATAAAGACGGTGGGAACACCTGGCAGCAGATAACATACGAAGATGGCGGAATGTCTGTAAAACGAGGAAACAAAGACATTCATGACGATTGGGCAATAACACCTGGAGTCACATTGGAACCAAACAAAAGATATATAATAAAGTTTTATGTATCAACAAGTATGAATTATGCAGGAAGTTTAGATGTGTGGTTGGGTAATAGCCAAACATCTGCCGGTATGACGTCAAAATTAATTTCACTTGAAGACATTTGTTACAATGGCTATGTAGACACAACAACTCCACAATTCAGTGTTGAAACTGAAGGTGTATATTATATTGGCTTCCATGACAGCAAGACCGCAAATAGTATGATTATAAAGGGCGTTGGTATTTATTATATTGACACAGACGAAAAAGAGGTCCCCGTAATGGAAATACCATACACTGAAACCTTTGATCAAAGTGCAACAACTCCCAATGGATGGAAGATAAGCCGCAGCAGCACGCAGTATGGTTTTTACGTATCTAATATTAGTTTAGTTTCAAAAACGTTTGGAACTAGAGCATATTCTGGAGCTAATGCATTATATGCAGCAGGTGGAGCACCTGAAGCAAGAGAAGAAATTATTTATACTCCAAAATTTACATTAGAATCAGGAAAAACCTATAATATAAGTTTCATGTTAAACATGACACAAAACAATTCGAAGAATACACTTTCTTTATATAAAGCAACAGAGCAAGATGAGTCTAACATAATTGGTGAATCACTTCTGCAGACTGACGAAACTACAAACAAAAGTTGGATAAAGCAAAACATTGAAATATCTGTAGATAACACCTCAGACTATTGCTTTGCAATAAAAATAAATACAAATGAAGCAAACGGAGGTGAAATTATTATTGATAATTTCAATGTTGATGAACAGATACAGATTGCCACTGTAAAGCCTGCTGCAATATTAAATGCAAAAGCATCTGCAATAAATTCAAACAAGAGTGTACTTTTTGAATGGACACATCCTTTAGTTGATGAAGAAGGCGAGAAAATACAAAATGGTTCTATCATAAATACAAAAATATATGATGGTGATGAATTTATCGCTGAACATTCTGTGAAAGTTACTGATAATACGAAACCACTTGATGTAACCTACGTTTATACATATAGTGACAACAGCAAATTTTCAGGACAGAAAATATACAAATTAATACCTTGTATTGATAAAGAAATAGGTCAACCAACATCATGTGTTTTAAAAATTAGCAGTTTCACTGATGGTTATCTCAAAGAACATACATATGTTGCAGACTTCGCAGAAGATAATAATAGATGGAAAACAATTGACGGTGACGAAGATGGCAACACCTGGAGCCACGACGAATCAGCAATAACTACTAATGGTAAAGACGAATGGCTTATATCACCAGAGGTAAAACTTGATCCTACGAAATCATATTATGTATTATGCGAATTCGAAACCGATCTAAATCAAAGCGTAAACATTAAATTTACTCGTGGTAATGGCCAAACTATTAATGATCAAATAGAAATTATAGACGAGTTCAACGATATAATAATGAACGATTATACACAAATGGAAGTCGGTACGACATTCCATCCTGAATCAGAAAGTAATTTCTTTGGCATCCACATTGAAAACATGAATGGAACAAATGTCAGAATTAAAAATCTGAAAATAATGCGTCTATTTACTTCAGACGAGCCTGAGCCTCTTCCATATTCTGAAGATTTTGAAAATCGTACAGATATTAATGAGACGACGCTATTTACGAATAAATGGGGATGCAGAACTTCATCTTCTGAACTATTCCATATAACAACTATGCCCGATAACACAATTACAGCACATTCAGGAGAATATGCTGCCGTTGCAAACGAATATACAATTGGCGGAAGAAATGAACTTCTTTATACTCCATATTTTACGCTTGAACATGGCAAGACATATGAAATTTCGTTCTATCTATATATGCCAGGAAACGGTGAGAATAAGACAACAGCAAATGTCATATTGGCATATACACAAGAGGAAAGCGGCATAGAACTTCCTGTGCTTCAAAATATCAGCGAACCGGTTAAGGAGTGGACAAAATTTACTATTAAATATGTTCCTGAATATGATATGGACTATTGTTTCTATTTTGAGTTTAATGCCGAATCTGCAAATTCAGGAATTATTGCGTTCGATGATTTCAAAATTGAGGAAGTCGAAGGAACTGACATTAAAGAGAACATAGAAAAATGCGAGATGCATTATATATCTTCAACATCAACACTATACGTTCCCGATAATATTAAATCTGTATCAGTGTTTAACGTACAAGGACAAAATGTTCTCAATACACAGTGTTTAAATAATACAATTTCGTTGGCTGAGCTATGTAGAGGCATTTACATCGTCAAGGCCATGACAAATGATGGAAATACACTTTCAATGAAATTAGTAAAGAAATAAATTAAACCTACAGCACAGTCTCATTTTGTGAGACTGTGCCAAACTTAATACAATAATTATGAAGAAGAACATACTAAAAAAAATTATATTGCTAACAGCAATGTTCTGTGGCTGTGTTAATGCAACGATGTCACAAGAATACGGCCAGCCTATATCAATGGAAGGTGTAGATATGTATGGATTTATTACATTTTCACCTATAAATGAAATTGACGATATGATCCCTGGCCTATATAAATTCGGTATAGAGAATAATTATCGTCCAGATGATAATAGCGTATTATTCAATCGCTATATATCAGGAGGTGGAGTATATCACAATGGAAAAATTTATTGCAATATTTATAGTGATGAGACAAATCTTCCAAAACAAAAACCTGTATGGACGATACTTGATGGAAATACTTATGATGTGTTATATGAAAAAGAACTAGAGGACAACTGCCAATGCACAACGACATCATTGGCCTATGATGTAACAAATGATAAAATATATGGCATTGTAGTAGACTTTACAACTTCTCATTTAGTTGAAATAGACCCAGAAACTGGAGATATGCAAAGAATAGGTAAAGACTTTGACAGCAAACTACGTTTTAAAACTCTAGTTTCAACCAATAACGGAATGCTGTATAGTGTGGTTATTGACACTGAGGATTATAACCAATATTTATACAAGATAAGAAAATCTGATGGTATGGCTGTAAGAGTTAAAGCGATTACGGGCAAGAATCTTATTGGTCCTGAAGACTATTTAGTAAACAACGGAACAGAACAGGCAATGTTCATAAATAGGGCTACCGGTAAGGTGTATTGGATATTCGAAAGTAGTAGCATGATACTTGATGGAGAATACACCCCTATCGTCGAGCTGAATCTTACAAACGCAGAAGGAACCATTGTTGCATATCTTACAAGAACATACCAGGTCAGCGGTGCATGGTTAAAAGAACCTAATGATGGTGCACCGGGAATTGTTTCAGACTTTAACTTTATCACTCCTAACGAAGGTTCTGTGGCTGGTTTCTTCCAATTTCAGATTCCATCTAACAGCTACCTAGGAACCCCTCTTACAGATGATAAATTGAGAGTTAGAATAACAGAAGGAAGCCAAACTCTTATTGACAGTACAGCGGCTCCAGGTTCTTTGTTCAAAAGTAAGGAAATTATTTTGCCTAATGACAACCATACGGTATCAATAACTATATCTAATGAATATGGAGAAGGTCCAACTATCAAACGTACATTCTATGTAGGCTATGATTTGCCTAAGGCGCCACAGAATATAAGACTTACATATGAAGGTCTTACAACTACACTGACATGGGAGGCTCCAACAGAAGGTATTAACGGAAATGCCATCGACAAAGATAATATCACATATAAAGTTATAAGATATCCAAATGAAATAACTGTAGCTGAAAATCTTAAGGAGTGTAAGTTTACAGAGACTCACCCTGAAGACATGACACGTTACGTATATACAGTGACATCAATGTATAATGGCAAAGAAGGAGATTGGGGATTCTCGAACAACCTAATCATTGGCACTCCACTGACTCCTCCATATGGAGGAATGTTTACAGATCCTGCAGACATGCTCAATTACTATACCCTACTTGATTCAAATGGTGACGGTTATTGTTGGGGGTATGACTCAAATACAAGAAGTGCAGTATATATTTTTAATCAAAACAAAGATGCAGACGATTGGATGATAGCTCCTCCTATCAATTATAAGAAAGGTGTAAGCTACATGTTAAAGTTTAAGGCTTATTCATCATTACCACAATATCCAGAATCAATGGAAGTTACCTTTGGTAAAGGGCGTACACCAGAAGAACAGAACTTACAATTAATTAATATACCGGAAGTTCCAGGAGCAACAGAAGAAAATCCTGTAACAGAATATTCGATTCCGATAACCGTAGAAGAAGATGGTATATATTATTATGGCTTCCATGTAACATCACCTAAATTCCATGAATTTTTGTATTTGTTTGATATAAGACTAGATATTGCAACTGATGTCAAGACTGTTAAAAGTAATGATTGCATAACAATCAGCACAAGCAAAAACAACATAGTCATACAAAATCCTCATATGGACAAGATTTCTCTATATACAAGTGACGGCATGCTTATTGATACTTTCACAGAAACTGCTTACAACCGTTCTCTTAAATCTGGCATATATATAGTGAGAGATGGTTGTTCTACTCATAAGATTATAATTCAATAAAATAGGAAAAACATATGAGAATAAAAACAATATTGTTATTTGCAGTACTAACTGCAACATCACTCTCAATATGGGGACAATGCAAATTGTCTCCATATACCCAACAATTTGTAGAGACTGTTAGGAAAGAAAATATATCTGATGTTCAACGTCTAAGAAGTGCTTATTATTTTAAGCAAGATGATAATAAAGAAAAAATTATAATATCAGCCTTTATTCATCTTTATGACGGATATGATTCAGATATCCTTAGAAAATTTGGAGTTAATATCAGAACTATATTAGGAAATATTCTTACGGCCGACATTCCATTGGAAAAACTCGACAATATTGTAGCTTTAGACGGAGTGAAATATATTGAAATGGGTTCCCCTATAAGAAAAAATCTCGACAAAGCTCGCGAAGAAACCCGAGTTACCGACATTCAAAAAGGGATGTCACTTCCTGAGGAATATAGAGGTAAAGACGTCGTGATAGGTGTGGTTGATAATGGCTTTGAATTTGGGCATCCTAATTTTTATTCACGGGATAAATCAGTGTTGCGAATAAAGAGAGTATGGGATCAAAATATCCAAGGAACCCCTCCGGAAGATTTCGGTTATGGTTGTGAATACACAACAACAGAAGATATTCTAACAAAGGTAACTGACACTAGTAATTCGACACATGGAACACATGTATTGGGCATTGCAGCAGGAGCAGATAATACAGATGACAAAAATGTATATGGTGTAGCCACAGATGCCGAAATAGTATTGGTGTCTCTTAATGGCAACGAACTTATAAACAGTGATAACACTGCGGTTCTTGATGGCGTGAAATATATTTTTGATTATGCAAAATCTGTAAATAAACCTTGTGTCGTAAATCTAAGTCTTGGCAGCCACCTTGGACCGCGCGATGGTTCATCCACCTTTGATTTACTTACGTCTGAGATGCTCGGTCCAGGACGTATCCTTGTTGGAGCTGCCGGAAATGATGGAGGCTCAAAATGTCACGTTAAAAAAACATTTAACGGAGAAAAGACTGATACTCTTGCAACATTTCTCGATTTTAAATACACATATCCACAATCAGGAACAGTAGAAATATGGTGCGACAAAGATATGGCGATTAAGTTTATCCCATTTGTATACAGAGCCAACAATAATACCATAAAGAAAGTTTATGAGCCTGCAATATTTAATATAACACAATGCGACAACCGTTCATACAACTTCACAATTGACAATGATTCTATTTCCGGAAATTTATCCGTTACCGGTGAAATAAATCCTATAAATGGTAAAACACATCTCATGTTGAATTTCAATTATTTGAATACGCCAAATTATTATCATGGCTTATATATTATATCATCAAATAAAGGTGATATAAATATGTGGACGGAAAATATATATTCACAATTCAGCAACTATGGCCTTAAAGGATTTGTAGACGGTAATGATGACATGACTGTTGGAGAAATTGGCGGTACAGGAAAAAGAATTTTGTCTGCTGGAGCATATGTGACATGTGATTATTGGTTGCAATTCGGAGTTCCACACTACATTGACGAGAAAGTTAATAGATTAGCATCGTTCTCTAGCCATGGACCTACTGCAGACGGAAGAATTAAACCTGATATTACAGCTCCTGGTACATTCATTAAATCATCCCTGTCAAACTATTATACAGGCGACAAAACAACATATTGTACAATAAACTGGAACGGTAATAAATATGAATATGGTTATATGCAAGGAACATCAATGGCTTCACCTTTCATTACAGGAGTAGTGGCAACATGGTTGCAGGCTTATCCTTATCTTACACCAGAAGATGCATTAAAAATAATGCAAAAAACTTCACGTCACGATTCATATACAGGTGAAGAGATTCCTACGAACAATTGGGGATATGGCAAGATTGACGCATATGAAGGTATTAAAGAATGTATACAACAAGCAAGCGAGATCAAGCCTACTGTCATAAACAATCCTCATATGATTATTTTTAATGGTAAACAGATAAAAGTTGTTCCAGGCTTTTATGATACAAACATCTGTATGCAATTATATAATCTTCAAGGAATATGCGTAGCAAAACATACAATTAGCGACATTAATGCCGGGGAAGAAATCGTATTCGATACAGATTGTATTCATAATGGTGTATATATATTTAAAATCTCTGGTGAAAAGACAAAATCAATAATTAGAAAAATAATAATTCAATAAATTATGATTAAAAATATTATTTTTGCAACAATAATTGCTATTACAGCACCTGTTTGCGCACAAGAAACAACGACAATCCCTACAATAGGGGAAATGGAAGGCGATTTTTTAGTATTAAATTCGCAAGAATATAACGGAGAAAAAAGTTTGGCAACAATAAAACCTTTTAATATTGTACCAACAGACAATAGTTCTATCTCGGTAAGCGGGTTTTATATGAATGGATGTATTGATTTTAATGCTGAATATAACGAAAACACAGGTTCTATTAGTATTCCATCAGGTATTCCTGTATTTGATATGGAAACATATATGGTATATTTATATCCTTGGGATTCTGAAGCCGGAGAAGAAATCTTAAGGCCTATTGAATATAAATATATTGGCAATAATACTTGGGAATGTAATACAGACCTCATGCTAGTTGCTGTACAAGGCGAAGAAAAACAGACGGTTACATTCTCTAATGGGTCACGTATAGTACGTTGTAATGGCCAATCAAACAACACTTCATATGTTGGTTCCACAGGCAATCAAGATGAATATATCGAGTCTAGACCCTCTTATGTAGCAATAAATGGAAATACCATTGATATTTATAACATATTGCAAGCAGATCAATATGGTTATGGTGTACATTTGAGTGGAACAATCAACAAAGATGTTAACGAAGTAATGTTTAGATATACACTAACAGGACATGCCAATGATGGTACGTATAGAATGCTCACAGGATGTGAGTATGACGTTGAGACAAACATGCCCACAGGAATGTCTTATCCTGAGACAAGCAATGTGGGTATGATACATGCAACCATTGATATGGAAAAAGGTGAAATAGCCTTCAATCCGATGGCAATATGGGCTGCAGAATACGACACCAGTACAGGTAATATTTCAGTTAATGAAAATTTACTCTATGAATTTGTTAAAACTGTAAATGTAAATTATGACATTAATAATTCTGATGTCTCGGCAATAGAAACGCCTAATATTGCAGATACAAATAAAAAGGTAAAACAAATAAACTATTATGCGATAGATGGAAGCAAACTTAAAACACCTCAATGCGGCAGCCTTGTTATAAAAATGACAATATATAATGACGAGTCAAGAAAAGCTGAGAAAGTTATTTTTAAAGGATACGAATAACATCTACAATTATATAATATAGCAAAGAAGCGGAATTTCTTATATACAGAAGTTCCGTTTCTTTGCTATATTATTGACAAAAACTATCCATAGTAAATCTCAAATAAATAATACATACTTATTTTTTATCTTATATATTACTATGTTTACCCAAATAACACATATATCAAATCAAATATATAAATTTACACTTTGATACATCAAATACGTATAATGATTTCACATTAACAGTCATGGAAAATACAATTTTCACGTTTCTAGCGACAATCAAGTTAATTGTGTCAAATTATCAATCTTGTTAAGGTGTAAAAAATGATTATGGCAAAAGATGTTTTATTACAAAAGTTTAATTTTCTATTATTTTTTCACCACATGCTTGTTAATAAACAATTAATTATTTATCTTTGTATAGGATTTAAAATTATCCTATTCAAGTTTAGAACCTAAAATCTGCATGAAAAAATAGTGACCTAAGCCACTACTACATACTTGCAGAAGAAACCTTAAAAAAGAAAGACAACAATTATATGGTATACATATCTCTACCGGAGAATAGCACAAGGCAGTTATCTTTTTATCTTGCCATGGAAGAATACGCAGCCAGAAACATCAATGAATATGATTGTTTCTTTCAATGGCAAGTTGAGCCATCTGTGATATTTGGGCGCAATCAATTGATTGAGAATGAAGTAAACATTGAATATTGTCGCAAGAATGGCATAAAGATGTATAGACGCAAAAGTGGCGGAGGGTGTGTATATGCAGACATGAGCAACATCATGTTTTCATACATAACAAGTGAAGAAAGTGTAGGCTTCACTTTCAACCGATACATTAACACCGTAATACATTTACTTAGAAAATTAGGCGTCGAAGCCACAACAAGCGGGCGTAATGACATTCTGATTGATGGTAAGAAGGTATCCGGAAATGCATTCTATCATATACCTGGACGAAATATAGTACATGGCACCATGCTCTATGATACAGACATGCAAAACATGGTAGGAAGTATTACTCCATCAGACGAAAAACTGATGAGCAAAGGAATAAAGAGCATAAGACAGAGGATAAATCTTCTAAAAGACTATATCAGCCTTAATATTGATGAATTTAAAGAATATGTGAAGAAGAACTTATGTGATAAGGAAATCGTACTAACGGAAGAAGATGTCGAAAAAATCAAAGAAATTGAAAAAGAATATCTTTCAACCGAGTTCATCTACGGCAACAACCCCAAATATACTGTTATTAAACGTAAAAGAATTGAACATGCAGGAGATTTTGAGTTGAGGATGGATATAAAAAATGGCATAATAAGAGATATTGAAATATTGGGTGATTTCCTAATCACAGGTGATATAAACGAAAGCATTAAAAACCGGCTTAAAAATGTGAAATTGGATAAGGAGTGTATTGAAAAAGCGTTGCCGGAACAGCTTGATGATGTCATAATGAACTTAAATAAAGACGAATTTATTAATATCATAATAAACTAAAAACATTTAAAAACCTTAGAAAATATGGAAAACAAAAAGACCTGTCTGCATGACAAGCATGTTGAGGCCGGAGCGCTAATGCAACCCTTCGGCGGTTTTGATATGCCAATTCAGTACACATCAATCATCAATGAACACAATGCGGTAAGACAGCATTGTGGAGTGTTTGATGTGTCACATATGGGCGAAATAACCGTTACAGGTAATGATGCAGAGAAATATGTAAGTCATATATTTACAAATGACATTAAAGACGCCACAGTAGGCAAAGTTTACTATGGCATGATGCTGTATGAAGATGGCGGTGTTGTAGATGACCTTTTAGTATATAAAATGGGAGAAAACAACTTCTTCCTTGTAATAAATGCAGCCAATATAGATAAAGATGCTAAATGGATTAACGATAATGCAAAAGGCTATGACGTTGAGATAACAAACCGTTCAGACTATTACGGCCAGTTGGCAGTGCAAGGTCCTGAGGCAGAAGATGTCATGAGAGAGGTTTTAGGTCAAGAATGTAGTGACCTTACATTCTATACAGCTAAAACTGTAATGATAGATGGTGTAGAAACAATTATAAGCCGTACTGGATATACTGGCGAAGACGGATTTGAGATCTATAGTAGCCATGAATATATTAGAAAAGCATGGGATGAATTAATGAAGAGCGGACGCTGTAAACCATGTGGTCTTGGCTGCCGTGATACTTTACGTTTTGAAGCAGGACTTCCTCTATATGGTAACGAACTAAGCGACAAGATAACACCTGTTATGGCTGGTCTGAGCATGTTCTGTAAACTCGACAAACCAGAATTTATTGGAAAAGAAGCTATTGCGAAACAAAAGGCAGAAGGAATTAAGCTAAAGGTAGCAGGTATAGAACTGCATGACAAAGCGGTACCACGTCATGGATATACAGTAACATGCAATGGCAAGGAAATAGGAAAGGTTACAACAGGCTACCAATCAATATCCACTCAGAAAAGTGTATGCATGGCCTTAATTGATGCAGAATGTGCAAAACTTGGCAATCAAGTTGAAGTGCAAATTCGCAAGAAATCTTATCCAGGAACTATTGTGAAAAAAGCATTCTATCAAAAACATTATAAGAAATAAAAATATAGCTCATTATACAGCAATATTTTATAAGATTAAAACATAAATAACAACTAAAAATAAAGATAATATTATGGCAAAAGTTATTGAAGGACTCTATTACTCTGAGTCACACGAATTTGTAAGAGTTGAAGGTGAATATGGTTATATCGGTATCACAGACTACGCTCAAAATGCACTTGGAAACGTAGTTTATGTTGATATGCCTGAAGTTGACGACGAAATCGAAGCAGGCGAAGACTTCGGTGCTGTTGAAAGCGTAAAAGCTGCAAGCGACCTTATATCTCCTGTAAGCGGAACTGTCGTTGAGATTAACGAAAACCTTGAAGATACACCAGAACTTGTTAACAAGGATGCATATGAAAACTGGATCATAAAGGTTGAACTGACAAATAAAGAAGAACTCAACGAACTTATGGACGCAGAAGCTTATAAGAATTTCTGTGAGAAATAAAAATTACGTCAATATTTTGGGGTTAATTGAAGCGTGCATGTCTTGTTTCGTACAAAAGGGTGAATAAAAATCTAAAATATCTGATTTTGATAGCCATAAATATATGTACAACCTAAAGATTAAAACTTCAATTAACTCCAAATACTTCTTTATATTTATCGTAAACATATACAAACTCTTACACCTTAAATCCTAATGGCTTACAAATATTTTCCTCATACAGAAGAAGACATTGAACAAATGCTCAATGTCATCGGAGCTAAATCGCTGAAAGAACTTTATGCCGAAGTACCTGAAGAGATTATCTTTAAGGACCAGTATGAATTACCTGAAGCCAAAAGCGAAGTAGAAATACGTCAATTATTCAGCAAGATTGGCGAGAAGAACAAGAAATACACATGTTTTGCCGGAGCAGGAGTATACGACCACTATACCCCAGCAATAATACCACAATTAATACAACGTTCTGAATTCCTGACAAGTTACACGCCATACCAGGCTGAGATTTCACAAGGAACGTTACATTATATCTTTGAATATCAAAGTATGATGACAGAACTGACAGGTATGGATGTTTCAAATGCATCAATGTATGATGGTACGACTGCTACTGCAGAAGCTGTAATGATGGCATTCGGAGCTGCAAGAAAAGCAGATACAGTGCTTGTATCTGAAACGATAGATCCAAAGACTCTTGCAGTTATTAATACATATGCTCATTTCCACAATATCAAAATAGAAATGGTAAAGCAGGAAGAGGGAGTTACAGATATGAAATCAATGTCTTCTCTGCTTGAAAAAGGAAATGTCGCAGGAGTGGTTGTACAACAGCCCAATCGTTACGGAATAATTGAAGATTATGATGGCCTGGCAGATAAATGCCATGAACATAAGGCCTTAATGATTATGAATAGCGTAGCAGCTGACTTAGCACTACTAAAGACCCCAGGAGAACTTGGAGCTGATATCGCTGTAGGTGAGGCCCAGTCTTTAGGTGTTCCAATGTCATTCGGAGGTCCATATATCGGATATTTATGCTGTACAGAAAAGCTTATGCGCAAAATGCCAGGACGTATTGTCGGAGAAACACGTGACAGCAGAGGACAACGCACTTTTGTACTTACATTACAAGCAAGAGAACAGCATATACGCCGCCAAAAGGCAACATCAAACATTTGTTCAAATCAAAGTTTGATGGCATTATTTGTTACAATATATATGTCAGTGATGGGCAAAGAAGGCCTTAAAGAGGCTGCAACTCTATCATATTCCGGAGCACACTATCTTTGTGATCAACTTAAAAATACGGGACACTTTAAACTCGCATACGACAAGCCTTTCTTTAATGAATTCTGCGTCAAATATGACGGGAACGTAGACGAGCTGCAGAAAAAACTAATGGACAATGGTATTCTGGGCGGTATAAAAGTAGCAGATGACACAATAATGTTTGCAGTAACAGAGAACCGCACTAAAGAAGAAATAGACAAATTAGTTGATCTATGCAAATAAACATGTAACCGTTATTTTAACAATCTGAAAAAGCACAATCATGAATAACAAATTATATGGCAAATTAATATTCGAGTTATCTCACCCCGGAAGAAAGGGCTACTCGATGCCAGAAAATAAATTCGGCAATTATACTCTGCCCGCAGAAATGAAAAGAAGCAAAGATGCCATGCTTCCTGAATGTGATGAACTTACAGTTGTACGTCATTATACAAATCTTAGCGGAAACAACTTTGGTGTTAACAACGGCTTCTATCCCTTAGGAAGCTGTACTATGAAATATAACCCTTCAATAAATGAAGAAATGGCTGCAGCAGATGCATTTACAGCTTTGCATCCACTACAACCAGAAAATACATGCCAAGGTGCATTGGAGGTTTATTATAACCTCCAAAAATCACTTGCTGCAATAACAGGCCTTGAAGAGTTTACATTGAATCCTTTTGCAGGTGCACACGGAGAGTTGACCGGTCTTATGATTATTCGTGCATGGCATGAGAGCCGAGGCGACCACAAACGTGTAAAAGTAATTATACCTGACTCTGCTCACGGAACAAATCCTGCTTCTGCTGCAGTATGTGGACTTGAGATTGTTGAGGTAAAAAGTACAGTAGAAGGAATTGTTGACGTAAACGATCTTCGCGGACTGCTTGACGATACAGTCGCTGCAATGATGATGACAAATCCTAATACATTAGGATTGTTTGAAAAAGAAATTCCGGAAATAGCTAAGCTAGTTCATGAATGCGGTGGACTAATGTATTATGATGGTGCAAACCTTAATCCAATGCTCGGTGTATGCCGTCCTGGTGACATGGGTTTCGATGTAATGCACATAAATCTTCATAAAACATTCTCAACGCCTCATGGAGGTGGCGGTCCCGGCTGTGGTCCTGTAGGCGTAAGAAAAGGGCTGGAACATCTACTCCCCTGCCCTAAAGTAGTCAAAGAAGGTGACACCTACAAAGTTCAGACTCAAGGTGAAGGTGATATTCATGTAGGAGCATACCTAGGAAACTTTGGTGTTGCGGTAAAGGCTTATTCATATATTCTGTCATTAGGAAAAGATAATATAAAGATGGCAGGTCCATTAGCAACACTTAATGCTAACTATATTAAAGAACGTCTAAAAGATGTATACGACCTACCGATTGCCTCTATTTGCAAACATGAATTTGTGTTCAACGGACTCAAAGACAAATCGACAGGTGTGACCACTATGGATGTTGCCAAGCGTTTGTTGGACTATGGATTCCATGCTCCGACTATTTACTTCCCTCTGCTATTCCATGAAGCAATGATGATTGAACCGACTGAAACGGAAAGCAAGGAAACTATAGATGAATTTATCAACATTATGCGTATAATAGCCCAAGAGGCAAAAGATAATCCTGAACTTGTTAAAACTGCACCTCACAACACCCCAATAGGACGTGTAGATGATGTGTTGGCAGCCAAACAACCTGTGTTGAGATATAAAGGATAATCTCTTTACAGATTATTTTGGCAGTAAGTCTTGTCGATTTCTGAAATACACGAAGCCGGCAAGACTTACTTTTATCCCATAAAAATGTTTTAAAGAAGAATATCTTTATACAATATAATTAAAGAAAATACTAATAAATGAAAACAGACCTTATTATAATTGGTAGTGGCCCCGGTGGATATAACACTGCATGCCATGCTGCAAAAAATGGCCTCAATACAATAATTTTTGAAGACAGACAAGCAGGTGGAACATGTCTTAACAGAGGATGTATACCAACAAAAACACTATGCCATGAAGCAGACATGATAGAAGCAGTTGTAACAATGACAGGTTCACGACCTGAAGTTGATTTCAACAAAGCCATGACTCGCAAAGAACAGGCAACCGCCCAACTCCGTGAAGGAGTTGAGGGGCTTATGAAATCTCCTGGCATAACATTTATAAAAGAACGTGCTTCATTTAAAGATTCTAAGACTATTATTGCAGGCGGTGAAGAATATACAGCTGATAACATTATAATTGCAACCGGTTCGGAATCAAAATTACCTCCAATCGAAGGCATTGATGAAGAAGGAGTTGTTACGTCAACAGAACTTCTTAATTTGGAAAAGCTTCCAAAACATTTATGCATAATTGGAGCAGGAGTAATAGGGATGGAGTTCGCTTCAGTGTTTAAAACGTTTGGAAGCGATGTTACTGTCATTGAGTTTCTAAAAGAATGTCTCCCCGCCATTGACTCTGATATAGCAAAACGTATGCGCAAAGTTATGGAGCGTCGCGGAGTTAACTTTAATATGCAGTCTGCTGTAAAAAGCATACATAAAAATAACAATAAGTTAATAGTATGCTTTGACAAGAAAAACAAACCTCAAGAAGTTGAAGCCGATATTGTGCTTGTTGCGACAGGCCGCAAACCAAACATCGAAGGACTTGGGCTTGAAAATACAGATATCAACTATGATAACAAGGGAATCAAAGTTGATGACAATATGCAAACCAACATAGATGGAATTTATGCTATTGGTGATGTTAACGGACGTGCAATGCTTGCACATGCAGCCACTGCTCAAGGCATGAGGGCAGTAAATCATATTTGCGGAAAGAAAGATGCTATACACATGGAAATTATGCCCGCAGCAGTGTTCACTAATCCTGAAGTTGCAGGAGTTGGTTTAACTTCTGACCAATGTGACTCAATGGGTATTGAATATAATACCCGTAAAGGATTCTATCGTTCTAATGGTAAAGCTCTGGCTATGGATGAAAGCGAAGGCATGGTAAAGTTGATAACAGATAAAGATAATAAGATTATCGGATGCCATGCATATGGGGCTCATGCTGCTGATTTGATTCAGGAAGCAACGGCTATTATGAATTTCAACGGAACAACAGAAAACTTAGTGGATATAATTCATACTCATCCAACGCTTGAAGAAATTCTTCATGATGCAGCATTATAGCTTCTGACTATAAGCAGATTACTACCAAACGCCAAAGAGGATGTCTTTCTTTTTAAGACACCCTCTTTGTTATAATGTATTTATCTTATCATGATTTTACTTTATACATGCTAATTGCAATGTTTGCATGACACATAATTATCACTATTTCACAAATAGTTTATCTGCAGATGAAGCCTGAGACGGTACACCAACACGTCCACCAATATGGCAACTTCGCATCTCAACGTTCAACGTATTGTCAAAACTTACAGCATTATCCACCTCTTGAATTTCAACATTGCTAAAAATAACATCTGATATCGGTTTCCGAGACGTACCCTGTAATACTAATCCAGCCTTTCTTACTTTACGGCAAAAAAGACTGTCAACATAAATATTCTTTACATCTGTATAATGAATATTATTAAGTCCTTCGCCAGCATACATACTTGTAACATAGAACAAGTCTTCTACTTCATCAAACCTACAATTCTTCACATATAGATTTTTGATAAATCCACCACGATCAGGATTGGTCTTAATATATATTCCACGTTTACAATAACCACCATATGTGCAATTCTCGACAAAAATATTTTGAACTCCTGAAGACATTTCGCTGCCAAGCACTACAGCATGCAAACCTTTAAAACGGCAATTACGTATAATAATGTTTTCAGAAGGCATAGTTGATGCCCATCCGTCATTATCTCGTCCACTTTTTATTGCAATATTGTCATCACCATTATTAAACTCAATATTCTCTATCAAAATATTTCGTGAACACTCAGGATCGATACCATCATTATTCACAAGCTTTGCATCGTAACGAAGGGAACGGCATATGACATTCTCACTCTTAAGTAAATGAATACACCAAAAAGGCGAATTAGTTATAAACACATCAGATAAGGTTATATTTTTACAATTGTAGAATTGTATAAGCTGTGGTCTTAACCAAAAACCGTTACCAAAACGACGCAATTCAATGGGAATCTCTTCATGATTCATTTTACGGCTGAGAGCCTGCCCTTCCTTCTGCTTTGACTTCCATGTTGCAAACGTTGAAGAGGCATTGCCATCTATTTTTCCTTTGCCAATTATTGATATATCATGAAGATTATATCCATAAATAAAGGGACTGTAATTATATAAGAATGTACCTTCCCAACTTGTTTTAACGAGAGGAAGATAATATTTAGGATTAGAATCAAATTTTATAATAGCCCCATCCATAAGTTCAAGACACACATTGCTCACAAAATGTATGGGTCCTTTAAGCAGGAACGTTCCAGACGGCACTATAATATGAGCCCCACCCTGCTTCGCTGCACTTTGCATTGCTTTGTCAAAAGCCGGCTTATCATTTTTAACCCCATCTCCAATGGCCCCAAAATCTGTGATACTAATTATATTGTCTGAAATTTTTGCTCCTGTAATAATGGATAACAACGAATCACGTTTGTTAATCCGCTCTGATTCTATACTACGAAAAGTGTCAGCAGATATTTTTTGAAAGCCCCAAAGCACAAATAAGAATGCATACAAAATTATCCTCATAATAAAAGCATATAGTAAAAAATAGATTAGTTCAAAAAATACGACAACCGGATAGCTTCTTTTATAGGCTATCCGGTTGTTATCTATTTGATATAATTATTTTCAGACATTAGCATACCTTCTCCAAACGTTTCATAATAGAGAAGATAAACACTGCAGATATTAAACAGAGTACAACAAGAATACCCCACAAGATCCACAATGGCAGACCGCCCCATAGCATACCGATAATAGAAACTAAATAGTTACCAATGGCAGTTGCTGCAAACCATCCACCCATCATAAGTCCCTTATACTTTGGAGGAGCAACCTTTGATACAAAAGAGATACCCATCGGAGAAAGGAACAACTCGGCAAATGTAAGAACAAGATATGTGCCGATTAGGAGGTTTGGAGTTACACGATAATCACCCGTAGTTGATGCAAGTGCATCTGGAACAGGAAGTCCAAATGAACCAAGAACCATGATCATGAAACCAACAGCAGCGATAAACATACCTATACCTATTTTACGCGGTGCAGAAGGTTCCTTGCCCTTATTAGCCAAATAGCTGAATACAGCCATAGAAACAGGAGTAAGTGCAACAA
Organism: Prevotella marseillensis; assembly: GCF_900625065.1. Lineage (NCBI taxonomy): Bacteria > Pseudomonadati > Bacteroidota > Bacteroidia > Bacteroidales > Prevotellaceae > Prevotella > Prevotella marseillensis. The sequence continues at coordinate 1,274,898 of NZ_UYXY01000001.1, forward strand.
CGAAGAACGGATTAAACTGCTGGAACTTCTGAGGGAGGATACTGATAGACTCATCCATTGCATTGTAATTAAAGTACAACACAATAAGTGAAACTATAGTAACAATTGTAGAAATGATTTTACCTTTTGATTCTTTTGACTGGAATATAGCAAATACTCCGTAAACAGCGATTGCAATGAGTACCAGATTCCATACGTCAAAGCCAATACGTGTAAGTCCTGTGGCCGTTGCAGCCGTATAGTCACGCGCAAAGAAGGTAAGTGTAAGACCATTCTGATGGAATGCCATCCAGAAGAAAATTACAACAGCAAACACTAAGCAAAGAGCTACGACACGTGACTTTGTCTCTGCAGGAGTAAGTTCTTGAACATGAACTGAAGATTCGCCGTTATTTTCTGCTTCCTGCTTAACATTCACATCTGCATGCTTAAATGTCTTACGGCCTAAAACATAAATAAGCATAGAAATAATCAATGATACACATGCTACAGCAAATCCCATGTGATATGACTGTGAAAGCACGTTGATGTAGTCGTTTGCAAAATTTGTAAGAGAAGAAGCGTCAGTTGCAACATTCTGAGAAGATGCCAAAGATATAAACTTCGTCAAAGCCTCTCCTGAAAGAGTACCATCAAGATACTGGTGTGCAAGGGCAGGAATATCACCATTATAAACATAATTATGGGTTTTCATATACCAGTCTGTGATCTTCTCAGCCGCTGTAGGTGCAAAAAGTGCACCAATATTAATTGCCATATAGAATATTGAGAAGGCTGTATCACGTTTTGCAGAATATTTTGGATCATCATAAAGATTACCAACCATTACCTGCAAATTGCCTTTAAAAAGACCGGTACCTAGGGCTATCAGGAATAAAGATCCTACCATGGCAGCAATTCCTACAGCATTATTGCCAGTAGGTATCGCCAGACATATATAGCCGATAAACATAACTACGATTCCGGATGTCACCATCTTACCGAAACCAAATTTATCAGCCAATATACCGCCTACAACCGGGAGGAAATAGACCAATGCCAAGAATCCGGCAAAGATATTGGATGTAACTGTGGCTGTGAAACCAAACTTAGCCTGCAAGAATAATGTGAAAATTGCAAGCATTGTGTAATAACCGAAGCGTTCGCCCGTATTTGCAAGCGCTAACGCATAAAGCCCTTTAGGCTGTCCTTCAAACATATAATATCTACTTTTTAAATTATTAATATTTATTTCATTTCATAGTATTTTTACAAACATACAAGACAATAAACACAGAAAGTATTTTTATCTTATATTTTCATTATGCAAATATACACAATCCACACTATAAATGAAAATTATTGGTAAATATTTTTATATGAAAAACTATTTCTTTCATAAAGGAATAGGATCATTATGCAAGTTTAATACATATATTTTAACACAAAACGGATTTTATGTATTCCATAATCTAAATATTCATACCTTATAAGTATCTTTATGTTTTCTCTATAATAAAGAAAATGTCTATATAAATTCTACCAAAAATCAATTGATAGAGAAAAGGAAACCTAACTTGGCCATCAAAAAAGACAGCAAAGTTAGGCAACTAAACAAAAGTCTTGCAGTTATAAATAACAACAAGACTTTTATTATTTATTCATGAACATAAATATCCCAACCAAGATAATTTTCTACGGCCTCACTCAATATATCTACTACATCAGTGCGAACCATTGCCACATGATGTTCAAAGCCGTTCTTGCAAATAAACTTCATAAGTTTCTGCAAATTGTTCACTTTGGTGACAGCTATACATCCATCCATACCATATGGATCATTTGTAAGCTCTCCCTTTCCGAGATAACTCTTTATACAGCCGAGCGTATCATCCGTAGAGATGCGGAAGTATGTAAAATCTCCTTCAGTGCATTTTCCATACACAGCACCGAATGTATTAACCTTACCCAAGGTTCTACCAAGAACGCCAAGCGGTCCAAGCTTAAGGTCGTTATTAACAAAACTCTTCGGGAAGTTTCCACAGTGAGTACATACACATTTATTACGGTCTTCAGCAAAGTTGTTATTCCAATCTAGCAATGCAGCCGGTTTACCTGAAGCAAGACTCAAAGCATACATAGACACCGCTCCGGCGATATCAGTTTCACAAGCACAAGGAATAAGCTTTTCGCCAAGCATACTCATTGTAACGCATGCTGCGCATCCATAGTTCTGCTCAAGAGAATCCCAACACTGAATTGCAGCTGCATCAACCTCATTAGCCTGTATCCATTCTTCTACTGCCAATCCGAACTTAGCCTGTAATGCCAACTTTTCCTGATAAGCCTCTGGTACCTTTGCATAATGGCTTATCTCCTCCATTTTTGCCTTCAAAGCAGATGCTTCATTATCTATTTTTCTTGCATTGAAAAGAATCTCACTGAGGTCTACAGGCACAACAGTTATACCACTTGCCTGGAGAAGTTTCTCACTTGCACGACATGTGTTAAATCCGAGTGGACGTGTACCAATCTGGCCTATACGTGCATGAGTAAGTTTACGTACAACACGGCAGATGGCAGCAAACTTGTTGATATCCTTCATCAGCAAGTCGCTGTGTATAGAATAGGTGTGGAATGTTGTATCTGTAAACGGTATTCCATACTGATACAGGTTGTTACAAACAGATATCTTTCCACAGAAGGCGTCACGGCGGCTATCAAGATCAACTTTGTCGTTTTGGTCGTCGCAAGCCTGCACCAGAACAGGTACATGCAACTCTGCGCGACTGATAGCATTGATTATTCCTACTTCAAAGCCAAAGTTAGGCAGAGACACAATTATTCCGTCGATGTCATCACGGTTAGCACGGAACAGCGCAGCACATTTTTTGCCGTCTTCAACCGTCTCCATAGAACCACCGGTAGGAGTGTCCTGCTCATCCAATATAACATAGCCGTATCCGGCTTTATCTAACTCTTCCAACAACGTCTTACGTACATCAACAGCCAACTCTGAGTTGAAATACGCACGGGTACCGATAATCAGTCCAAACGTTTCCTTTCCTGTTTTAGCTTGTTTCTTCATAGTGTTTTCGTCTTTATTATTTATGATTTATTTTCTATTAACAGTATGTATGGCCTCTGTCCAACCAGCATAAAGGCGTTCACGCTCGTCACATGACATGGCCGGGAATATACGATTGTCAGATGTGCGCAATGCAGCCACCTCATCCATATCCTTCCAAACCTTGCGTGCCAGACCATTCATAATCATAGCTCCCATTGCTGATGCCTCTTCTATATCAGAGCGATTGATGCATGCATCAAGCATGTCTGCCTGAAATTGCATCAAAAGTTGATTCTTGGTAGGTCCTCCGTCCACACGCAGCTCCTTTAAAGTTATTCCGGCTTGTTTTGTCATCAGGTCAATCAAATCTTTTATTTGATAAGCTATTGCCTCCAATGCAGCCCTACAGATATGTCCTTTCTCTGTAGCCAAAGTCATTCCACATATCATAGCCTTTGCCTGAGAGTTCCACCACGGAGCACCGAGACCTGCAAATGCCGGTACCATGTAAACTCCTCCGTTATCCGGAACTTCGAGAGCAAACTTCTCTATTTCCGCAGGGCTTTCTATAAGATGCAGGTTGTCAGTCATCCATTTGATTGTCGCACCAGTACAATGAATATTTCCTTCAAAAGCATAGAAAATCTTGCCTTTTGCAGCAAAGCCAACTGAAGTTACGAGACCTTCGGGAGCTGTCACAGCGTTTTCACCGATATTCACCATAACAGACGAACCTGTTCCATATGTTGCTTTACCCATACCAGCCTCAAAACACATCTGACCAGCCAAAGCACCATGTGAATCGCCAAGCATACCGGCAATAACAATAGGCTCATCAAAAACTCCCTCTACGGTTGTTTCACCGAATACAGAATCGCAAGGCATAGGCTTTGCCATCATATTGCGTGGTATTGTCAGCAAGTTGAGGAGTTCATCATCCCAGTCTAATGTATGGATATTAAACAACATTGTACGCGACGCATTGGTATAGTCTGTCACATGCTCCTTGCCACCTGTCAGTTTCCACACAAGCCATGTGTCAATCGTACCCATCAGAAGTTCTCCATTATCTGCAGCCTGACGTGCTCCCTGAACATTATCCAATATCCATTTGACACCACTAGCTGCAAAATATGGGTCAATGAGCAGTCCGCTACGCTCACGAATCAGGTCTGTATATCCACGCTCTCTCAATTCATTGCATATAGCTGCTCCACGCTGACACTGCCAAACCACGGCATTGTATACCGGCTTACCAGTAAAACGGTTCCAAACCACAGCCGTCTCACGCTGGTTTGTAATTGCCAAAGAATAAGATGCTTCGGCATCATCTACAGTCTTAACCACCTCACGTATGGCTTCGACCATATTATTATATATCTCCTCTGCATCATGCTCAACCCATCCCGGCTGAGGATAATATTGCTTATGGGCAACATTCTTACGACAGACCAACTGGCAATGCTCGTTAAAGAGCACTGCCTTTGTGGCTGACGTACTTTGATCAACGGTTATAATATATCTCATTTCAAAACCTTCTATAAGTTACTAAAGGCTTTTACTTCAAAAAGTCTTTAGCTGTAGCAAAAATGCCTTCAGCATCTAACTTATAATAATGGAATATCTCCAATGGCTTGCCATGAATAGCGTTTTCGTCAGGAATACCGAGTATACGCATAGGAACAGGGCAATTCTGACTCACTGTTTCTGCAACAATTGCTCCCAAGCCACCATACATGCTATGCTCTTCTACTGTCATTATTCGTCCTGTCTCGCGTGCAGCCTTAACTATAGCCTCAGTATCAGCTGGTTTAAGAGTATGCATGTCGATGACACGAGTGCTTATACCCTCCTCTGCAAGGCGCTTTCCGGCCTGAAGAGCATGCCAAACTGTTTCACCAGTAGCAATAATTGTCAGGTCCTTACCATCCTGAAGCTGTATAGATTTTCCAATCTGATAATCAAAATTATTATCTTCATAAACATCAGGAACAGCATTACGGCCAACGCGAACATAAACAGGATGAGGATAATCTACAAGCTGCTCAACAAGTTTACGTGTCTGTCGTGCATCGCAAGGAAGTACAACTTGCATGCCGGGGAATGTGCGCAGCACAGCAATATCATGCAAACTATGATGAGTGGCGCCCAAAGCTCCATATGCAACGCCACCACTTACGCCCAGAATCTTAACCGGTTGGCCTGAATAAGCCACGTCAACCTTTACCTGCTCAAGACTGCGTGCTACATAAAAGCATGCAGGACCACATACGAACACTTTTTTTCCGCATGAAGCCAAACCGGCAGAAATGCCTACAGCATCCTGCTCTGCAATACCGCACTCAACAAACTGCTCAGGCAATTCTTTTGCAAAATCTGTCAGAGTAACCGAGCCACGGGCATCGGTCGTTACGGCTACAATATTCTTATCTTTTTTACCAAGTTCAACCAGTGCATCGGTAAAACTCTTACGGCAAGCAACACTTTTTATTTCCATTGTTAACAATTCTTTTTAAGTTCTTCAATACGGTTAGTAATCTCAGCGATAGCTTTCTCATACTCCTCTGCCGTAGGCACGCCATGATGCCATTTCAGCACATTTTCCATGTATGAAACGTGGAAGCCCTTTGTTGTATGAAGCACAACCATGTGAGGCTTTCCGTTGTTATATTCTATCGATTCAAGGCAGTTAACAATAGCCTCAATATCGTTGCCGTCAACATCATATACATCCCATCCGAAAGCCTTCCAGCGCTCGTTAAGAGACTCAAGTTTCATCACATTCTCAGTTGTGTCACTTATCTGCAAGCCGTTTCGGTCTATCATTGCAACAAGATTATCCAACTTATAATTGCTTCCGGCCATGGCTGCCTCATATATTGAGCCTTCGCCCTGCTCGCCGTCGCCCATAAGTACAAATGTACGATAAGGCTTCTTATCCATTTTTGCGGCAATGGCACAACCTACACCAATTGAAAGACCGTGACCTAATGCACCGCTGTTAAATTCTATACCCGGGACTTCAACCGTAGGATGACCTGCCAACACAGACAGATAATCACCATAAGTGTCGACAAGTTCTTTTGTTATGAAACCTTTTGCCTCGAGCACACAATAAAGTGCTTCCACACAGTGACCCTTGCTCATAATGAAACGGTCGCGCCCTTCCATTTTCGGATTCTCAGGGTTTACGTTCATGACACGCATATACAATGCTGTCAATACATTCAAAGACGAGAGATCGCCGCCGATATGACCGGCTTTGGCTTTATATACGACCTCTAACAAACGTTTTCTGATTTCCTCGCATTTCAATGTCAACTCAGGAATGCTCATTAATTTGTCCATATTTATATTGGTATTATTAAAATATATCTACTTGTAAATGGTTTTCATAATGTAATTACAAATTTAAACATTATTTTTTATAAGCTATTGCAATGTAACAAAAAACAAAGCAGAATAACATAAAACAAGGATGTTTCAACCACCCTAAATATTCGACTGACTTTTCGTCAAATTGTACTATTACGGAACTGTTAAATTTATTCTATTTTCATTTAAAGCGCTCAGAATAGCCATGCTCAAAGCAAATACGACTAAAACATCAAAATTTTAGGCAAAACACCACTTATTCGTAATCATCTGAAAATCAATGTATTATATAATTCTGTATTTTGCATCAATGACAATACCGTCGTCATTAACGGCCTTTTACAAGATAAAAGGTCATCTTTTACATAATAAAAGAATGTATTTTGCTACAAAACTCAGCACATTTTAAGTAAGAAACAACTGATTTTTCAAAGTAAAATCAGTGAAAAAGGACGTAAAACTTAATAAAAGCCGCTTTACATTACGGCTTTTACTAAGAAAACACGGAACATTTTTTCTAGAACAGGAAAAAATAATGACAAAACTTTTTACTACTTACGCTATTAACAATTGTCCTATTTACGAACAACCGCATATGACCATTCAACATCATACGCCCTGAATAGGACAGCCTAATTTGCAACAAGATATCACAAGATGATGTTGAACAAGTAACCGGAGATAATTATAAATAACGTTATTGTCCCAAAGAAAATGCCGATGAGACGCCATGTCATAACTTTTTTAAGAAGTGTTGCTTCCGGCAAAGACAAGCCCACAACTGCCATCATAAAAGCAAGAGCCGTGCCCACAGGAATGCCTTTTGCCACAAACACCTCAATAACAGGCACTATTCCTGCTGCATTGGCATACATGGGAACTGCAAGCAGAACAGAAAGAGGAACAGCAAACCAATTTGTCTCTGACATATACTGTTCAAAAAAGCCTTCTGGTACATAACCATGCATGAAAGCCCCAATGCCAATACCTATTACCACATAAAGCAACACACCCTTAACTATACCTAACGATTCTTTTACAATTATCGGCAAACGCTGCATGAATGGAGTATTGTCTCGTTCCCATGCATTAGAACCGGCGATGGAATTAAGTTGAATTTGCCTAACCCAATCGCTCAGATAACGCTCCAATCTCATTTTTCCCAGAATGTAACCGCCAATCATTCCAAGTAAAATGCCGCTTATTACATATATGGCAGTTATCCTTATGCCGAATGTTCCGATAAACATTGCTACAGCCACCTCATTTACCAATGGTGAGGTTATAAGATATGCAAAAGTAACTCCCAATGGTATTCCGCCCTTTACGAAGCCTATAAATAATGGTATTGACGAACAGGAACAGAATGGCGTTATTGCACCAAACAGCGAAGCGAAAAAATACTGCAAGCCATATAACTTACGCGAAACCAGATATTCGCGTAGACGCTCTATTGGAAAATATGCATTAATAATGCCCATGATTATACTAATCAGAAGCAACAGAAGCAATATTTTAATCGTATCATAAAAAAAGAAATTAACTGACGATCCCAACGCCGTACCTGCATTAAGACCAAACACATCATACACAAGCCAATCTGCAAAACTTTGTATCATAATATCACATCTTTTATGTTTGTAAAAATACGAACAGAAAATATAAAAAAATACTATTCACACACGCAGCGGGGCAGTTCCGCTTTTTTTATTTCTGTCAGATAAAATCTGGCAAAGGCATTTTTAATCTCGTCGCGCACTCTCCTAAATTCCGTCATAATAAAATTTACGTCACCCGACAATCTTGAAGGATCATCAAAACCGATATGCAACCTCTTGCCCACCCTGCCTTTAAATGCCGGACATGTTGCATCGGCATCGGAACATACTGTTATGACGTAATCCCAATACTCATCAAGATATTCCATCACATTCACAGGAATATGACTACTTATGTCAACTCCGGCCTCTTTCATTACGGCCACAGTTTTCGAGTTTACCTGTTCAGCCGGCTTTGTTCCGGCTGAACGTACATAAAGACTATCGTCAAACGACTGCAAGAAACCATGCGCAATTTGACTCCGGCAACTGTTTCCGGTACACAATATCAAAATTTTCATATCAAATTATACATCATCAAGCCATAATATATTCCGACAAATATAAACACGACTGCAACTATACGGCTGAACCATTTCTGAAAGACTTGCATTTTATTGTAGAATTTTCCTATTCCGGACACACTATAGGCTAATACCCATGCCGCCAGCATGACCGGCAAGCCTGTAGCCAGGGCATAGACAACGGGCAGGAAATAGCCCTCACCTTCCATAGCAGCCATAGGAATAAGCATACCAAAATAAAACAGTCCGCTTGTAGGACAAAATGCCATAGCAAATAATATCCCAAGAAGGAGGCTGCCCCATGCTCCTTTCAGCCTTTCAGTCCTTTCCGAGGCACTGAAGCCAAATTTCGGCAAATGAAGTTTGTCGCTAAAAAGCATAAACAAGCCGATTAGAACCAATGCTGGAGCAAGAAGCAGCTCGCCCCACTCGCTAACACCTTTTTGTATAAAAAACATGTCGGCTCCACGCCTAAGCAACACTATAAGTATTGCGCCAAGGACGGAATACGCAATCATACGGCCGGCTGTGTATAACAAACCATTCAAGAATATGCGATTACGGCTGTCAAGATTTTTACTGATAAAACCTATTGCAGTAATATTGGTTGCAAGAGGGCAAGGACTTACAGCTGTAAGCAGCCCAAGCAAAAATGCTGTAACAACAGGTATCTCGCTGCTATCAAGCAAGCTTTGCAAGTATTCCATACGTAAATACTATTTCAACAACTGATTAATCTTTTTCTTAAGCTCGGTTTTAAATTGTGCCGTATTATTTCTGGCATACTTAAAACCCATACGTGTCAGGTCGTTCCTTTTTTCTTTTCCGTTATTCCATCCGTTTACATATAACGAAGACCAGCTGACACGATATTTATCGGCTATCTTTTCGCCTTGAGGTGTAGAAATATCAACCTCTTTGAAACGCACCTTTCCGCTCTTGACAAACTTGGCAAAATCGTTATACACAACTTCTTTGGTGTATTTTTCAATAGCTCTACATGTCGGACATCGCTGTTTGCCGTGAAAATAAATAACCTCAACATACTTGCCGGTTTGTGCAAAAACCCATCCTGTAGACAAGAACATGCACAATAATGAAAGCAACACGAATTTCTTCATAATTTCAATATTTTCATTTTGTCAAAATTGTGCGTATCTCATCTTTAGTTATACGTCCTTTGGCTACAACTTTTCCATCAACAACCAAAGCAGGAAGACTCATGACGTTATATTCCATTATTTTCATCAAATCCTCCTCTTTCACTAAATCGGCTTTTAAGCCTAACTCATTAACAACCTGCTCTACCGCAGAATAAAGTGCTCTACAATTTGCACATCCAGTACCTAAAACTTTAATTTCCATTTTACAATATTTATTAGTTAAACGTTATTCGCAAAACAACGAACATAAGACATAAAAAGAGAAGGTTGTCAGTCGCAACACCCTCCTGCTTTACATATGCATTGCCCAAAGAATTCTGAGAATAAGGCTTTAGCCAAATTCCAATTCTCATTATTAATACAATATTTCACTTTAGGAGCCTCTACCTCACCCTGTATCAGACCGGCATCTTTAAGTTCCTTTAGATGCTGAGAAACAGTAGCCTTCGCAATAGGAAGCTCTTCATTAATGTCACCAAAATAGCAAGTTTTTTGCTTTGCCAAGAAATTCATTATGGCAATACGTGCCGGATGGCCCAATGCTTTTGCAAATCTGGCAAGCCTTTCCTGCTTTATTGTATAATCCCTTTTTTCATCCATATAATCAAATGTTGTTCGCAAATATACGAACATATTTTTAAATCAACAAATATTATTATATTTTTTTAACCAAATGGCTTTAAAAAAAGAATAATGACGGAAAGCAGAACAAAGTCTATATTCCCCGCCATTATTCTTTTCTGGCACATTCAGAATAAAACTATCTAAATATGCACGAAAGTTTATATTCCTTATCTGTTCTTATTTTTAATATACCAAGTATGCGTAAACAGCAGATACATCAGCATGGCCATACACAATATTGTTAATGCCACAATGTACATAGCACTAATGTCATTATAGAAAAAATAATATCCCAAAAATATTCCTAAAGAAATACCAAATTCCCATGACAAGAAAAACGTGCTTTGCGACGTTCCACGCTGACAATGAAGGCTTAATTTCAGAAAGAACAAAAGAAAACGTGCTCCAATTATGCCAATTCCACATCCCAACAATGTTGGCGAAATTAAATTAATCGCATTCCTGTCACCCGAAAAATACATCAGGCACGCTGCCATCATCAGCAATATTCCGGTGACAACCTCACTCTTTAATTCTGCATTTACGAACACAAAACGCTGCGACAACATAGCAAGAATAAATCCCGCCATCAGCATGGCATAAAAAGTGGACGTATGTTCTGCGGATAGAAACAACCCTACGACAACGGCAACCAATGAAAGATTTAGAAACAGCCATTTGCCTTGAGGGAGAAAGAATCTATCTAATGAAACCTTACATATCACATCTTCAGGTGCTCTGAACGGAAACTTCACCGATAATATCAAAAACGTTGACAATAAGCACAATACAGCAGAAATTAAAGTAATAGTGCTAACACTCAACATTGGCGTGAGTAATATCGATATTAATGGTCCGACAGATAATGCCAATCTGGAAAACCAAGCAGAAGAATGATTTGCTTCTGTACGTTGGAAAGACTCGCATGTATCAATTATTAATGTACTGGACAATACCATCTGAGCTAAGCCAAAGGCGGCTCCCTGAATAAACCGAAGTACAGGAATCAGTATGTATCCCTCTATCTGAAATACATGCCCACGCTGTATGTAGTAAAGTGCGCAAAAACATATGACCAATACCCAAATCGATCTGATACATACAAGATTTCTGCGATACTTCTGCACAAGATAGGAACAAAAAAAGCCAAGAGAAAAAACTCCCAGGCCAAATATTCCTAATGATACAGCTACTACACCAGGCGAAAATCCGGCATCCTTTATCATCCATATTGGCAATAAGGGTATTTGGATATAAACGGCAACTGTCAATAACAAATTGGCTACCGCCATTAGCCAAAAATCCTTATGCCAAAGCTTTACATGTACTGGAGTATTTTGTGTGTACATTAATAAGATTCGTTTTCATTCGGGAAGGAGCAATCTTTCACGTCAGTGATGTATTGTCCTATTGCATCAGTCATGATGCTATTAAGATCTGCATATCTACGTAAGAAACGAGGATTAAATCCTTTTGTTTTACCTAACATGTCATCAACAACAAGAATCTGACCGTCAGTGCCATTTCCTGCACCAATACCAATTGTAGGTATATGAATTTCCTTTGAAACTTCTGTAGCTAAAACAGATGGAACCTTTTCAAGGACCAAGGCAAAACACCCTGCCTCAGAAAGCAACTTGGCATCTGAAAGCAATTTATTAGCCTCTGCATCATCTTTAGCACGTACAGCATAAGTGCCAAACTTGTTGATGCTCTGTGGTGTCAGACCGAGATGGCCCATTACAGGAATTCCGGCATCAAGTATACCTTTTATCGTGTCTATAATTTCAGCACCACCTTCAAGCTTTAAAGCATCGCATCCGCTTTCCTTCATTATGCGGATAGCATTCTTTATGCCTTCCTTGCGGTCAACCTGATAACTGCCGAACGGCATGTCGCATACAACTAAAGCACGACTAACTCCGCGTACAACAGATTTTGCATGATAAATCATCTGATCTATTGTTATAGGCAACGTAGTTCCGTTACCAGCCATAACATTTGAAGCTGAGTCACCAATCAATATTCCATCAATACCGGCTCCGTCTACAATGCTTGCTGTCGTAAAATCATAAGATGTCAGCATAGATATTTTTTCTCCACGCTGCTTCATCTCAATAAAACGATGGGTTGTTACCTTACGGGTGTCATTAACCAAATATCCTGTCATATTTATCTTTTATTTGATATGTTTTGAGTATTTACAATTAAACCCCTATCTTAAAATTGGCTGCAAAATTAATGCTTTTAAATTAAGTTACACAATATTTTGCATAAATTTTGATAATTAAGCCCTTTGAAATCAGATATGACATAATCGGAATATGGAGAAATCGACTCTTTTGTATTTGTTGTAGCCAATCCGACAACCATCATTTGTGCGGCCCTTCCCGATTTCAATCCGTTAAAACTATCTTCAAAAACAACACATTCATCATGTGACAGACCAAAGTGTTTTGCACCTTTTAAATAACAATCAGGATCTGGCTTGCTTCTCTCAAAATCCTCAGAAGTAAGTATAATATCAAATAATGATTTAAATTCTGGTCTTGACTCATACACTGAATTCATTTTCATTATATTAGAACTGGTAACTACCGCTGTCTTTATATTATTCTCCTTAAGATCCTTGATAAAATCAATAAATCCGTCTACATACTCGAACTTCATTGTATGCTCAAATTCATCGAGTCGCTTTACTATTTCAGACTGTTCTTTCTCCATTCCAGCAAAATACTTATCAAATATTTGCACAAGAGTTTGTCCTTTGATGGTATATTCCAATCCTGGTTTATCCGGATGATATAAACGGCACTGACTGCCCCAGAAAACAGTATACTGGTCCTCTGTATTAAAGACAACACCATCTAAATCAAAAAGTGCTGCACGAATCTGTTTACTTGCCATAACTAATATAATTTTACGGCTGCAAAATTAATCAATTTATAAAATAAAACAGAAATTATTTGTGGTTTTCCTTGGTTTGATTTAATTTTGCAATTAAATAGTGATAAAATGAGAAGATTAATAATTTCCTTATGCTTTGTTTTTTCCGTATTATCAATGATTTGTTCATGCGGAGGCACATCTAGTTCCAATAAGAGTGGAACGGACAGCATCATGTTTGACAGTATCAAAATGGATTCTACAGTATTTCTTACAGAAGATACGGCAGGTCCACGATGCCATATCAGTTTATGTCTCACTTATGCAAAAGGGAAAAACGCTGAATATATAAACGATTCTATTATAAGATCTGGAGTATTGTGTCCTGACTACTTTTCTATAACACCACAGAAAATATCTGTACCTGAAGCTGCAGATTCTTTTATGACAAGGTATCTGAATGATTATAAGGTTGATTATGGTAGTTTATATAAAGCAGACAAAACTCATGGCAGTTCATACAATTGTGAATATATTGTCAAAACATATGTCAGCCAAGAGGCTGAAGATTACTATACCTATATAGCAAACATTTATAGTTATGGTGGCGGTGCTCATGGGAGTTCTGTTATAATAACAAAGAACATAAATAAAAAAAGCGGTAAAATTGTTTCATTAAAAGACCTTTTTGTACCTGGTTATGAAATTGAGCTGAATGATTTGATTGTAAAAAATCTATGTAAGACATATAATGTGAAAAATTTGAATGAACTTAACGAAAAAAGCATCTTTATGGGTATAGATGTTTACCCTTCAGATAATTTTATAATTAATGATGATGGAATAACTTTCATTTATTCGCCTGACGAAATTGCATATCATGCAGCAGGAGAAATTAGAGTTGATATTAGTAATTCTGAATTGGAAAATCTTTTTAAGAAGAAATAATGCCTAATGGAGACAATATTAAAATATTTCAGCAAACTTACAGATGCTCAAAAGCAGCAGTTTGAAGCATTGTATGATTTATATCACGACTGGAACAATAAAATAAATGTTATATCAAGAAAAGACATTGATTCTTTATATGAACATCATGTTTTACATTCCCTGGCAATAGCTAATGCAATAAAATTCAGACCTGGAACAAAAGTATTAGATTTTGGTACCGGTGGTGGATTTCCTGGTATTCCTCTTGCAATAATGTTTCCTGAAACTCAATTCAAATTAATAGACGGTACAGGAAAAAAAATATTGGTTGTAAATGAAGTCTCGAAAGCTATCGGGCTGAAGAACTGCGAAGCAGAACAAATAAGAGGTGAAAACGAGCAGGGTAAATATGATTTTGTCGTTAGCAGGGCTGTTATGCAATTGCCTGATTTAATACGCATAATAAAGAAAAATATAAGTAATAATCACCGCAATTCTATGCCCAATGGCATATTCTGCCTCAAAGGAGGAGACGTCTCTAATGAAATAAGTAAGTTTAAGCATATTGCAGAAGTTACAGATATAAGCAAAATGTTTAATGAAGAATGGTTTAAGAATAAATATCTTATTTACGTTCCACTTTAAGTTATATTAAACGCAATGCTGAACATACAAAGAATCGTATGTAACATGTTTCAAGAAAACTGTTACATTGTAAGCGATGACACCAAAGAATGTGTTATCATTGATTGTGGTGCTTTTTATGAAGAAGAGAAAAAGGAAATTACAAATTATATAAGAGACAACCAACTCATTCCAAAACATCTGCTTTGTACACATGCACATATTGATCATAATTTTGGGAATTATGCTATATATAAAGAATTTGGGCTTAAACCGGAAGTATGCATTAATGATAAAATATTGATGCATAAATTAAAAGAACAAGCCTATACTTTTATCGGATTAACTTACAACGAAGAAATCCCTGAAGTTGAAAAATATTTAAAAGAAGCAGATACAATTTCATTTGGTACGCATTGTTTCAGCATACTGCAAACCCCAGGCCATACGCCCGGTTCCGTATTGTTTTATTGTAAAGATGAATCTATAGCATTTTCTGGAGATACCTTATTTAGAATGAGTATAGGCAGGACAGACTTTGAATTTGGTAGTTATAATGAAATAATAAATAGTTTAAAGAAAATTGCCTCGTCTCTCCCTGCAGAAACAATAATACTTCCTGGGCATGGCGACAAGACAACACTCAAAGACGAGATAACATATAACCCATATTTTAAATAAATATTTAAACGACGTAATGACAATTAAACCGGAAAAGATTATATTAGGCATAGACCCCGGAACAAATATAATGGGATATGGGTTGCTCAAAGTTAATGGCAACAAAGCGTCTATGATGGCTATGGGCGTCATAGATATGAGAAAAATTCATGACCCATATCTAAGACTAGGACGCATCTTCGACCGAGTGAGTAGTCTTATAAAGGAATTTCTACCTGACGAAATGGCGATTGAAGCACCTTTTTTCGGTAAGAACATACAATCGATGCTCAAACTTGGCAGAGCACAAGGGGTTGCTATTGCAGCAGCGATACACTACGATATTCCAATACACGAATATGCCCCATTAAAAATTAAAATGGCAATAACAGGACAGGGGCTTGCCTCAAAAGAACAAGTTGCCGGTATGCTCAAACGTTTATTAAATATAAAAGAAGAAAAATTGACCCCATTTATGGATGCAACAGATGCATTGGCTGCTGCATATTGTCATTTCCTGCAGTCTAACGCCCCAACTACAAGCCACACATATAGAAGTTGGAAAGATTTTATAAACAAGAATAAAGAAAAAATACATGCCTAAAAGAAGAGATTTACTTTTCTCATAAGCAAATATAATAAAAGAAATAGTAAACACACGTTTTAATTCAGTAAACCACATTTGTCCTTTTTAGAAAGAAGATTAAACTACTTATCAATGTCGATAAATTAAGATTCTAACAATTCTATAACAATATCAGTGGTAAGCTTTTTCTAATTTGCATCTCAAAATCAATAATCTATTTCAGTCGAAATTTCAACATGCAGATTATCATAGTAGCAATAATACTCATCTCCGGCATCGTATATATTGGTATAAAAATATATCGAACATTTACACACAATAATGGTCCATGTACAGGATGTCCTCTTAGTGATGCATGTTCAAAAGGAAAAAAGAAAGACAATTGTAAATCTCCGAAAAATCAAATAACATAAAATATTAGACTATAATTTTAAGTTTTTAAATTCAAGAAAAACATTATATATAATTTCGATGGTATATGGAATAATTGAAATTATGCAATAAATTATATCCTAACAAAACGACACCGCACACGTTTTTAATTATAAAATAGATAGTATCTTAATGATAACAAAATTGAGACTTGCCACAAATTAAATGACAAGTCTCAATCCTTTATTCATCAATAATATAATTGTCAGATATTATTTTTCAGTATCAGGAGTCTTCGAGGCGACCTTTTTTGTTGATGTTCTCTTTGCTGCTGGTTTTGCAGATTTTGCCTTTTCCATCTTCACCTTTAATTTTTCTTCAGCAGCCTGCATCTTTTCAACTTTGGCTTTTAGGCGTACAATTTCTTTATCCTTCATTTCGATTTCATCACCTTGATTCTTTATGGTTGTAAGTAAAGAATTAAGTTCTTCATTGTCAATCTCCTCTGGATAAAGTGTATTCACACGATTCATGAAATCACCTAATATATTCATATAATTTGTAAAGGCATCAAAAGGAGAACTATATATACCTCTATCTAAACCAACATTTGATGGTTTGGTTGTCATAAATCGGAAATTATTGCTTGCCTGTAAGTAATCCCAATCCTGGTTAATGCGCGGATCATTTGCAATCCTGACACGATCTGCAACACTATATAATTTGTTAAATGCTTCTCTTTGCATCGGATTTCCGAGCCAGCAACTTACGTCACGTTCCTCGTCTACCCAAGATAAAGTGTCGGGAACATCCAAATCACCAACACTATTCATCTTTAAACAAATTTCTGTCGGTGTAGAGAAATTGATGCCTCTAGCTTTTGCACATGCCGGCAATGCTTTTATAAACTCAAGTATATTTGAAGATAATGGTTGAGCAATTCCTATAGCAGAAAGCTCCATAAAAATATTAATTATTTGTTCATTTTCCGGAAGAGATGCAATTCGGTCCATATAATTGTCAGCAAACAAAGGATACCCATCCCATTCACTGTTATTAAAACGTAAACTTACATCATCACTAAGTTCAATATCTCTTAATAACAGTTTAAGATTTGGAGCCATCGGACAATTATAAACATAATGTGGAGACTTCCATCCCAAAACATGTTTTGCACCTTCAGTAAGCATTCCCTTGAATCCCATCGCTGCCGCTTGTGCACCAATAGAATCTGTATAAATCAGAGAAGAGTTACGCAACACTGTAGGTTTCTTACCAAAATATTCCTGCATTTTTGCAGCTTGTTTCTTAACATCATCTGCAAATGTCTCTTCGTTGACAAGAGAAGACAAACCATGCGAATATGGTTCTGCGAGAAATTCTACACACCCAGTGTCATTTAATTCTTGCAATTTTGTTATTACCTGAGGAGCATGCATCTCCAACTGCTCTAAACCTACGCCAGAAATAGAAAATGCAAGTTTAAAATATTTACCATTATCACGAATCATTTCTTGAAATGCATTTAATGCAGGCATATATGAGCGCTCCGCGATATCACTTATACTACGCTCATTTTCAAAATCATCATCATAATAATGGTCAGTTCCTATATCAAAGAAACGATAACGTTTTAAATGAATAATTTGATGTATTTCAAAATATAGGCATATTGTTTTCATAGCAAAAGTCTTTTTTATTTGTATTTGTCTTAAATATTATTTGTTGTATATGATTATCTGTACCCTAAAGTACGTTCATAAAGTTCACGTATCCATAAACCAACTTTCTCCCACGTAATTTCGTCAACTTCACGCTTACCCTCACTTTGCAGATATTTAAACAGGCTTTCATTGTGGCAGATTGAATAAATTGAATCTGCAAGTGCATGGATATCCCAATAATCAACTTTAATACAATTGGTCAGTATTTCAGCACATCCACTTTGCTTTGATATAATGGTTGGAGTACCGCATTGCATAGCCTCCAGCGGAGATATTCCAAACGGTTCACTAACAGACGGCATTACATATACATCAGAATCCTTAAGGCATTCATAAACTTGCTTGCCACGCATAAAACCGGGAAAATGGAAACGGTCAGCAATACCACGTTCAGCTGCAAGATATATCATTGCATCCAACATGTCACCACTTCCAGCCATGCAAAAACGCACATTTCTTGTACGATGTAATACCATATTTGCAGCTTCAACAAAATACTCAGGTCCTTTTTGCATTGTTATTCGTCCCAAGAAAGTAACAACTTTTTCCTTATTCGTATGATCTGGACGCGGGATATCTTGTAATTCCTGACGCAATGGATATACAGCATTATGTACAGTAAAGCATTTACGTGGGTCTTGATGATACTGATTAATCACAGTTTGACGTGTGAGTTCACTAACACACATTATACAATCAGCATTATCCATACCATCTTTCTCTATAGAATAAACAGTAGGATTCACCTTGCCACGGCTACGGTCAAAATCCGTTGCATGAACATGTATACACAAAGGCTTTCCACTAATCTTTTTTGCATGTATTCCAGCCGGATATGTAAGCCAATCATGTGCATGTATAATATCAAACTCCTGTTGACGTGCAACGACGCCAGCAACAATTGAATAATTGTTTATTTCACTATGAAGATTGTCTTGATATTTACCGGAAAATTCAATACAACCAAGGTCATTTACCAACATGTAATTGAAATCAGCATATATGTGATCTCGCATTTTGTAGTACAAATCCGGATCCATTATATTACCGACACGTTCTTTCACATAATCATAATTTACATCACGATAAACTACAGGAACGGCATTCATTGCAATAACATTCAAGAAACTGCGATCTTCATCACCCCATGGTTTAGGAAGACAAAATGTTATTTCAACGTCTCCCTGAGCAGCCAAACCTTTAGTTATACCATAACTTGCAGTTCCAAGACCTCCCAAAATATGAGGAGGATATTCCCAACCAAACATTAAAACTTTCATTATAGTCCCTCCTCGATTATTTTACATATGAATATTTTTCCAAAAGATTTAAAGTACGAAGAATTTCAGCGACATTCATAGCATAAGATATCGCTCCTCTAGCCTTGAATGGCGGATTACCATCGAATAGTTCCGGAATAGTTCCTAGACAATTAATAATCATCTCATCCTCGTATCCAACCATCTGCCTTTCAATAAAACTTAATCTTGTACGTTTATATAGTTTTAGACAAGCCTCCATATAGAATCCGCCAAGCCAAGGCCATGCTGTACCCTGATAATAAGAGTAATCACGATTTGCTCCTGAACATACAGGACTATAACCTCCGCTCTTAGGTGAAAGCGAACGTAATCCTTTAGGAGTTAACAATTCACGTGTACAAATATCCAAAACACTTTTTTTCTGTTCTGGTGATAAAGGAGAATAATCAAAAGCGACCGGGAATATCATGTTCGGGCGCACACTCCAATCCATCATATTGCCATCCACATAATCAAACAGATATCCATAATCATTCAAGAATGTCCTTACGAATGATTGTTTACATGATTCTGCCAAGTCTTCCCATTGGTTAGCTTTTGTCTCATTGTTATTCTGCTTTGCTAATTTAGCTCCAAACTTAAGTGCATTAAACCATAGAGCATTAAATTCCACTATATAACCAGATCTTGGTACAACCGGCTTACCATTAACAATAGAATTCATCCATGTTATCGGCTTATCATGACCATTTGCATAAAGAAGACCATTAGTGTCGAGACGCAAATTTGGATGTTTGCCATCTATGATATAACATATAATATCACTTATCAACTTACCATACATGCTTATGCATTTTTCGTCACCGGCAGACTTTGCATATTGCTGTATAGCCCAAATTGCCCATAACATAACATCCGGCTGATCTATCTCCGTAATTTTAACTGTAAGTGGCTTGTTTTGCATAAACTCTCTCAACCCCTTTTCTGCCGTTTTCATAACAAGTTCAAAATAATCTTGCTCGTCTATTGAAAGGGTTAGTCCAGGAAGAGATATAAATGTATCACGAGCTCGGCATTTAAACCACGGATATCCAGCAAGAAGATACCTCTCTGTCTTGTTGGCACTATTATGAAACTGATGGGCCGCATTCACTAAACAATGGAAAAAATTGTCACGCGGAGAACGGTCATCTACTTCTTTGTCAAAAAGGTGCTTCATTGTACTTGTTTTAATTTCAGAAGTTGAAGCTGCAAATACAATACTTTCACCTTTCTTTATGTTCATCTCAAAATATCCGGGGACATATAGGTCTTCAACATAAGAATAGCCGCGTTCTTGCTCTTTCGGATATTCGATGCCACGATACCAATCAGGGACAAAAACAAATTCATTTGCCTTGCTAAACTGCATATAGAGATCAGGATAACCTGCATACATACAAGTTTTAATACCATTGTCAACCATCTGAAAGTCGCGGCTGGCTGTATTGTTCTCATGCGTGCATTGGTTAACACTTCTAAATGCCATGAAAGGCTTGAATCTTAAGGTTGTTTCACTATGTGCATCCAACAATGTATAACGTATCAATATACGATGCTCGTAATGCTGAAAAACAACTTCTTTTTTCAAGAGAACTCCTCCAACACGATAAATTGTTGTAGGCACTTTTTCACAATAAAATTCACGAATGTATTTATGCCCTTTTGGACTAAAGTTATTACCTTGATACTTATGCAGTCCTAAATTGAACTCAGCACCATGCTGAACCACAGTAACGTCTAACGATGAAAGCAAAACATGATTATCATCATCTAATTCCGGAACAGGAACAACAAGTAAACCATGATACTTACGAGTGTTACAATCCACAATTGTAGAACATGAATAAGCCCCTGAACGGTTTGTACGCAACAACTCTCTTGAAAGAGATTCTTCAAGATTAGTCATAAGAGCTTTTTCGAATCGAAGATAACTCATAGTTGTATATATATAAGATTTAAAGTTTGCATTTCTTAAATCATTTTGAGACCAATTGATCCTATCATCTCAAAAGACAGTTCAAAAGTACTAAAATTATTTTTAAAACAAGAACAAATTCTATTTTTTTTAATTGAATAAGCCTACTTATAAACAATTTATCATTAAGGATTCTATTTTATAGGCGTATTCTAATAAAATCCATCTGTGATTAACAGATTTCACGTCAACTTTACTTTCAAAATTGAGCAAAGTTTTTAAATATAAAAGTAATTTTATGTACCATTTAAATATATATACTACGGAGATATAAACCGCATCTTATATACATAAAACTACACTATTAAAAAAAACTTCTTTACAGAAGATTGTCTTCACTAGGGCAGCATTATATATTTGACAATATTTTCCTTACAAATATTTTAAAAACTTATTAAATTGCAGGCCTCAAGAGCTTATAATACCACAAATATTTAAAATATCTTTTATTTCTACCAATTTTAGATAGAAATAAAAGACATTTAACCTAATACTATATTAGAACGTACTCGACTTAATGTTTCGGGAGTCATCTGCAAATAGCTTGCAATATAAACCAATGGGGCACGAAGTGTTACTTGCGTAGCCAGTTTACACATTTTGCGATATCTGTCTTGCGCAGTTTCAAACCTAAGTAAATCTGCATGTATCTGTGAGAGGATTAATGACTCCTCCAATATTTTCCTGTACAATATTTGTATATTCACATTATGCAGAGCAACTTCCTCCAAACGCGCTTTTGGTAAAGCATATATCAATACAGGCTCTAAAGCCTCCACTTGCAGACTCGTAGGTTCTTCTTTAAAAAGGCTTTCTATACACATAACGATATTGCCCTCAACAGCCATATGCTCTGTAACTTCTTTACCTTTTTTAAAATAGAATTGCCTGACAAGCCCCTTCTCTATATAGTAAATGTGCTTACAGATCTCGCCCTCACTTAGAATCATCTGCCCCTTTGCAAATTTCATCGGTACAAGGATATTCTCTAATATGTCTAGCTCATCATGAGTCATCGTACTATATTTACGCGCAAGCTCACGTGCAATGTCCCGTGTTGTTTTCAATACTTCCTTCATTGTGTCCTCCTTCTTCTTGATTAAGATTAATCCAATTTCAATACTGCAAGAAAAGCCTTCTGAGGTACTTCGACATTACCGATTTGCTTCATTCTCTTCTTTCCTTTCTTCTGCTTTTCAAGAAGTTTACGCTTACGGCTGACATCTCCTCCATAACACTTTGCTGTTACGTCTTTTCTGACACATTTAATTGTTTCTCTTGCTATTATTTTTGCTCCGATAGCAGCCTGAATTGCAATATCAAATTGCTGACGCGGAATCAGCTCCTTCAACTTTTCACACATACGTCGCCCAAAGGTTGCAGCATTATCCTGATGAGTTAAAGTAGACAAGGCGTCTACAGGCTCACCATTCAACAATATGTCAAGTTTGGCAAGTTTTGAAGGACGGAAGCAGTCAACATGATAATCAAAAGACGCATAACCCTTTGATACACTTTTTAATTTATCATAAAAGTCTATGACGATTTCGCCCAAAGGAATCATAAAATGAAGTTCAACTCTATTGCCACTAACATATTCTTGATTTATGAGCTCACCTCGCTTGTCAAGACACAATTTCATTATCGGGCCAATGAAATTAGAACTTGTTATTATTGAGGCTCTGATATATGGTTCCTCTATATGGTCTATCAATGTGCTGTCAGGTAGTCCTGACGGATTATGTACTTCTTTAACATTGCCGTGCTTATCATAAACCATATATGAAACGTTCGGCACTGTTGTTATCACGTCCATATCAAACTCACGGTCAAGACGCTCCTGAACTATCTCCATATGAAGAAGTCCCAAGAAGCCGCATCTGAAGCCGAAGCCTAACGCTACAGAGGATTCCGGTGAGAAAGTCAAAGACGCATCATTAAGCTGCAACTTCTCTAATGATGCTCTCAAATTTTCATAATCCGACGGGTCTATGGGATAAACGCCAGCAAACACCATTGGTTTCACTTCCTGGAATCCAGAAATAGCTTTCTCACATGGACGTGCCACATGCGTAATAGTATCACCGACCTTAACCTCCTTACTGTCTTTTATACCGCTGATAATGTATCCGACATCTCCAGTTGACAGCCTTTGTCGCGGAATCATATCCATTTTTAATACGCCAACTTCGTCAGCAGTATACTCCATTCCGGTATTGTAAAACTTAACTTTATCACCTTTTGCTATACTGCCATTTTCAATCTTGAAATAAGCAATAATTCCCCTGAAAGAATTGAATACAGAATCAAAAATAAGAGCCTGTAGAGGGGCATCAGGATTACCTGACGGATGAGGAATTCGTTCTACAACTGCATTAAGAATTTCCGGAATACCTTCACCGGTTTTTCCTGAGGCACGAATTATTTCCGTTCTGTCACAACCCAACAAGTCTACAATTTCATCTTCAACTTCGTCGGGCATAGCAGAAGGCATATCTATTTTGTTTATAACAGGAATAATTTCCAAATCATGCTCTAACGCCATGTAAAGGTTACTGATTGTTTGAGCCTGAACACCCTGAGTTGCATCAACAACCAGCAAGGCTCCTTCACATGCAGCTATACTACGTGAAACTTCATAAGAGAAATCGACATGCCCCGGAGTGTCAATAAGATTAAGTATGTATTTTTCTCCGTTCAGCTCATACTCCATTTGTATTGCATGGCTTTTGATTGTTATTCCACGTTCACGCTCCAGATCCATATCATCAAGCATCTGACCTTCTGTTATCTGAATGGTTTTTGTATACTCAAGAAGTCGGTCAGCTATAGTTGATTTTCCGTGGTCAATATGTGCGATTATACAGAAGTTTCTTATTTCGTTCATCAGTAATTTATTTTTGGAACGCAAATATACAAAAAAATGCATTTCGTTCCTAATAAATTAGCCGTTTTTATGAATAAAATAAAAAAAACAATATACATTGGTTCTTATCAAAAGATATTAATTACTTTTGCAAACAAAATAAAGAGGATTTATGAAAAAGTATTTGTTTATTCCATTTGTTGCCGTCTTTCTGGCCTCATGCCATGAAAGCCTCGAGGAAAGGGCCGAGCGTGAAGCCAAAGAGTTTACCAAAAAGAATTGTCCCATGAAAGTATCTGAATATGTCACAAACGATAGTATGACATACGAAAAAGACTCCCGCACGATACACTATTATTACTCAATAAAGGGCAAGGCTGATACAACTGCATTAGACAAGAAGCAGGCGAAAGCAGAACTTATAAAAGGAATAAAAGATGCAACAGGAATACGTAACTACAAAGAAAACGGTTTCAACTTTGCATACACATACTATTCAACGAAGAACAAAGGCCAAATACTATTGGATGTAAAAATCACTCCAAAAGAATACAATACTAAATAGAATCAAACCTGATATATAATTTTGCCGTTAACCCAAGTTCTAAGTACATTTGGATTAACGGCAAAAATTTGACTATTTTTTACTTATAAAGTTCATCAATAGCCCTACAAAGCTGATCAGGACAACTTGTCGCCTTGTAGCCACAACGTATTCCGTCTAACCGCGCTTTAACATCGTTGACATTCATCCCTCTTACCAAGGAACATATTCCCTGTAAGTTTCCGTTGCAGCCGCCTTCAAAGCTAACGTCTACTATGCAGTCATTATCATCAACCTTTAGATTAATCATCTGGCTGCAAGTGCCTGAAGTCTTATAAGATATACTTTTCATTATTACAAAAAGTCAAGGAATGATTATTCCGGTTTCATGTTTGTATAAACGTTCTGAACATCGTCATCATCCTCAAGCAGCTCAACCATCTTATCGATAGTTTCACGCTCTTCCGGTGTAACGTCTTTCAGATCGTTAGGTATGCGTGTAAACTCAGCACCAGTAACTTCAAAGCCATTCTCTTCAAGGTGTTTCTGAATTTCACCGAAACATTTCGGATCGCCATAGATGGTTATTTCACCAGATTCCTCATCTGTGTCGTATTCGTCATCAACACCATAATCGATAAGATCAAGTATCAGCTCATCCATTTCAACACCATCCTTTTTCTTGAATGTGAACACACATTTATGATCAAAAAGGAAAGACAGACTTCCCATTGTGCCGAGGTTACCGCTGAATTTATTAAATATAGCTCTTACGTTTCCTACCGTACGTGTTGTGTTATCTGTGGCAGCATCAACAAATATGGCTATTCCGTGAGGACCATATCCCTCATATGTAACCTCCTTATAATCACTCTGATCCTTACCCATAGCGTTTTTGATTGCACGCTTAACATTCTCAAGCGGCATATTCTCACGCTTAGCGTTAAGAATGATAGAACGAAGATGAGGATTGTTGTCCGGATCCGGTCCACCTGCTTTCACAGCTATAGCTATCTGCTTACCAATTTTTGTAAATGTTCTGGCCATGTGGCCCCATCTCTTTAATTTCGTAGCTTTACGATACTCAAACGCTCTTCCCATTATATCTATATTTTAATATTCAACAAAAGTTTTATCTAAGTTCGGCTTTAAGCTCTTTCTTCAAGTTAGCTATAATCTTTGTCATTATAGCATCTATCTGCTTGTCGTTCAATGTCTTGCTTTCATCTTGCAGGATAAAGTTGACGGCATAGCTCTTTTTGCCTTCCGGAAGATTCTTACCTTCATAAACATCGAAAAGGTCAACTTCCTTAAGGAATTTCTTTTCAGACTGATATGCAATACGCTCAATTGCTTCAAACTTTACATCCTTATCGAGCAACAAAGCCAGGTCACGGCTCACAGCAGGATATTTGCTTATCTCGCGGAAGCTTATTGTCGATTTTCTTACAGCCTTTGTAACAGCAGTCCAATTGATATCTGCATAATAAACCTCGTTCTCTATGCCCATAGCCTTTTGCAGCTTCTTGCATATAATGCCTAACTCTGCCAGAAGTTTGCCTCCACGATTCATGACAGAAAGTCCCTTATGGTAAATATTATTAGAACTCTCCTTGAAAACAACGCTTCCCAATGGCAAACCAATACGGCGGAATATATTCAACACATGAGCTTTAAGTTCAAAGAACGAAGAATCTTCATCTGCATGAATCCAGCTTCCTGACACTCGCTTACCTGTTATCCATAGTCCAAGATGTGTTTCTTCCTTATAAGCCTGCATTGGATTGTCATTGTTCTTCTTTTCGGGAGAATAATGATAAACATTGCCGAACTCAAAGAATTTAAGATCAGGATTCTTTCTGTTTGCATTGTATGCTATGCTCTCCAAACCGCCGAAAAGCAATGT
The DNA here is from genome assembly GCF_900625065.1 of Prevotella marseillensis. NCBI lineage: Bacteria > Pseudomonadati > Bacteroidota > Bacteroidia > Bacteroidales > Prevotellaceae > Prevotella > Prevotella marseillensis. Next base: position 1,301,608 of record NZ_UYXY01000001.1, read on the forward strand.
TCCTCTTAAAACATTCAGGTCAGAACTCAGCGGATTCATAATCTTAACAAGATTTTCCTGACTATAGCAATTAAGGTCTGTATAATATGCTGCCTTTGTCAGAGAATTGTTAAGAATCTCGTTAAAGCCATCACCTACAAGCTGTTCGCCTATAAGGTTTTCAAGCTTATGCTTGTTGTCTTCATCGCCCTTAATAACCAATGAGCTTTTAAGCTGTGTAGAGATTTCCACATTATTATAACCATATATTCGGAGAATGTCCTCTACAACGTCACATGGACGCTGAACATCAACACGATATGGCGGCACGCATAGTTCAAGACCTTCAGAAGTTTCGCTTTCTATCCTCATTTCAAGGCTTGTAACAATGCTTTTAACCGTTTCTGCAGGTATTTCCTTTCCCACAAGGCTATTGACATAGTCATATTTCAATGACACCTTGAAGTCCTGTATTGGCTCCGGATAAACGTCCTTTATCTCCATTGAAACCTTACCACCGGCAAGTTCCTTACACATTATGGCGGCCTGTTTCAAAGCATAAATTACTCCATTGGGATCAATACCACGTTCAAATCTGAACGACGCATCAGTGCTAAGTCCATGACGGCGCGCGCTCTTTCTAATCCATGTCGGATGGAAATATGCACTTTCAAGAACTACATTTGTAGTTGAATCATATGTACCACTACCCTTTCCACCAAACACGCCGGCTATACACATGGCATCTTCCTCATTGCATATCGCGAGGTCATGATTGCTCAGTTTGTGCTCCTCGCCATCCAGCGTAACAAATGGCGTGCCTTCCGGCATTGTCTTAACGACAATATGATGTCCTTTAACCATGTCCGCATCAAAGCAGTGTAGCGGCTGTCCATAGGCCATCATGATGTAGTTTGTAATGTCAACTATATTATTTATCGGTCTCAGACCAATTGTGCGTAATTTATTCTGAAGCCACTCAGGACTTTCCTTTACGTCACATCCTGTAATACTTACACATGCATAACGCTTGCAGGCCTCGTTGTTTTCAATGGTTACTTCTACAGGCAAATCTTCATTGTCAACACAGAATGCTTCACAATCAGGACGATGAAGTGATGTTTTGTATCCATTTTGCACGAGCCAAGCGTACAAATCACGCGCTACGCCCCAGTGAGAAAGGGCATCTGCCCTGTTGGCTGTTATATCTACTTCTATCAACCAGTCGCTTTCCAGATTATAATATTCTGCAGCAGGCATACCGACCTTGGTATCTTCAGGCAAAACTATTATGCCGTTATGATCTGTGCCAACGCCTATTTCGTCTTCAGCACAAATCATTCCAAAGCTTTCTACTCCGCGTAATTTTGACTTTTTAATGACAAATTCCTTGTCACCATCATACAACACGCATCCTAAGTCTGCAACAATAACTTTCTGACCGGCGGCAACATTTGGTGCGCCACAAACAATTTGCGACGGAGTCTCACGACCCAAGTCAACGGTCGTAACATGCAGATGATCAGAATTTGGATGCATTTCACATGTAAGCACCTTGCCTACATACAGGCCTTTCAGGCCGCCTTTGATGCTTTGAACCTCCTCAAGAGCATCAACTTCAAGACCTTCTGACGTAAGTGCGTCACACACTTCTTGTGGAGTCAGGTCGAAATCGACATACTCTTTGAGCCACTTATAAGATATATTCATTGAAATTAGTTTTATACTTTCCTTTAATCGGACGCAAAAGTACTAATTTTAAATCATTTATACAAACGTTTCAAATAAAAACTGACTTATGTATTACCTGATATTCCATGCAAATAAAAACATAACAATAGACCGGCAAACATTCCACATGCCAAGTAAACGTATATTAACCTAATGTCAGTTAAATTATCTCATTTGTGTTAAATTCAAGCCTTATATTTCATATTATTTCCAATATTGGCTATAGTTTTCTGCAAAACAGACGCAAAAACAGCACCGATATAACAGCCTGAATATCAAGCACTTATAATATCGCTTAAAGAACACATAAAAAACGCACCTATAATATACCGCCTTTTACCGACTAATTAAGCATGTTTCATAACACAAATCAATGTGTTTTGACTTATAAGACAATATGTTTTTGTGTAGAAATAATCATAAATCAATGATAACATCCCTAGTAAAAACAGAAAAACCGAACAGAAACTGTCCTATCGGCATTACTTATAGAACAAAGACAAAGCTAGAGCACACGCAACAAAAGTGTTAACGCAAATCCGCCGAAAGTTAATTTTTGCATACAGCAATGTTAACCAGCCTTAAACCCGCTAAAAACGACATTGTTTGATTAAGACACAAAATGCAAATTATATAACACTACCATTTGCCTAAATACAGACTATTATATACAATAAAAATACTTATTAAGCAATCTGTAATGTTGCAAATTTGCAAATTAAACATTAATTTTGCAATTATGAATACTAGTTTTGACAGCAGCAATAGTCCCTTAGTAAGTTTTATTATTACATGCAGAAACCTGCCTGTAAAACAAATAACTGAATGCTTAGACAGCATCACAGGCCTATCGCTTAGAACACAAGAGAAAGAAATAATCGTTATCGACGACGGTTCTGATGTTTCGATAATTGACTGTTTAGAAAAATATCGCGATGAAATAATATATGTCAGACAGAAAAAGAACGGCGTCAGTTCAGCAAGAAACCTTGGCTTAAGAATGGCCTCTGGTAACTTTATACAATTTATAAATGGTGAAGACAAACTAATCCCTGATGCATACGAACATTGTTTGGATATAGTCAGATATAACGTACCCGATATTGTACTGTTCAACTCTTCCGGTAAAAAGAAGGAAACATCATCTTTTTATATACCGGAGCCTATGGATGGTGCCCACTATATGCGTCACAACAATCTTCATGCCACGGCATGGGGTTATATATTTAACCGAAAAATATTGTTGGACTTACGTTTCAACCCAAGCTTATTGAATACGGATGAAGAATTCACCCCACAATTGTTTCTACGTGCTGAAAAAGTTTACAGCACAGACATTGTCGCCTATTCATACAAGAAACGACCATCTGATTCGATAAAAGATAAAGATCCCCGACTTATACTAAAACGCCTGAATGACATAGAACACATTATATTTCATTTGAAAGAACTATCAGAACAATTGCCAATCGCAGACAGCCAGGCATTACAAAGACGTGTTTCACAACTTACGATTGATTACATCTTCAGCATTATAAGGCTTACACGTTCTTCTAAACAGCTTAGCTCACGCTTGAAACGCCTTGAAGATTGCGGCCTGTTCCCATTGCCGGATAAAAGATATAGTCGCAGTTACACTATATTAAGAAAACTGACAAAAAGCAGAATGCTGCGGAAATGCTTGTCTTTGGTTCTAAAATAAAGACTGGTCTCCATATATTTTTAATCATAAAACCCATTGAACGGAAGCCTGTAACCAATTGTAAAATATATAGAATAGTTCTTTTCAAACAAAAGACATTCAATAACAGAACGTAATAAAGCCGAAAAAGAATATTAAATATTTCTCTTTCGGCTTTATTGCTAAGATACTAAGGCATAAACATTGCCCAATTATCCAAAATTATCATACATTATAGATTCTGGTTCAACTCCAAGACTGTCGAGCATCTTTACTACTGCATTACTCATTGGACCAGGACCACACATATAATATTCAATATCCTCAGGAGAGTCGACAAACTTAAGATAAGTATCATACATTACCTGATGTACAAATCCTGGCGTATATTTTACACCGGCCTTATCTGCCTCCGGATCCGGTCTATCCAATGCCAAATGGAAATGGAAATTATCAAACTCCTTCTCCAATTCCAAGAAATCATTAAGATAGAACACTTCTGCAAGCGACCTTGCTCCGTAAAAATAATGAAGTTCACGATCTCTAACATTCAACGTTTTCGTCATATGCATTATCTGTGAACGCAAAGGAGCCATACCAGCTCCACCGCCAACCCAAATCATTTCTTTCTTGCTGTTGAAAATAGGATGGAAATCTCCATAAGGTCCGCTCATTATTACCTTATCACCAGGTTTACGGCTAAAAATATAAGATGACGCTATTCCTGTAGGAACATCCTGAAAGCCGACCTGAGGTCTTGGTTTGAATGGAGGCGTGGCAATACGGACTGTAAGCATGATTCTGTCGCCTTCTGCAGGATAGTTTGCCATTGAATATGCCCTAATCGTTGGTTCAGGATTATTTGCCTTTAGCGAGAATATATTAAACTTCTCCCACATAGGAAGAAATTTTTCCCCTATGCTGTCTTTGTCAATATCCTTGTCATAATCAATACAATCATATGCAGGTATTTTAATTTGAGCATATGATCCTGGAACGAAGTCCATATGCTCGCCTTCAGGAAGGGCAACAATAAATTCTTTAATAAAAGAACTTACGTTTTTGTTGCTGATTACAGTACATTCCCACTCCTTTACGCCCAAAACACTTTCTGGAACTCTAATCTTTAAATTACCCTTCACCTTGCATTGACATCCAAGTCGCCAATGATCTTTTATTTGCTTACGTGTAAAGTGTGGTTTTTCTGAATCAAGAATTTCCCCACCTCCTTCAAGCACCTGAAGCCTGCATTGTCCGCAGCTTGACTTTCCACCACAGGCAGACGGAAGGTATATACCATTTTCAGTCAGTGTAGACATCAGCGACGCTCCTTGAGGCACCGATATAGTTGTCTTGTCATTTATATTGATACTGACATTGCCGCTTGGCGACAAATAGCGCTTTGCTATCAGCAAAATAGTAACGAGCAAAAGAATTATTATAAGAAATACTGCTATACTCGTAAAAATAAACTGTACCATATTAAATTTATATTTTAAATCCAGAAAAACACATCATTGCCATCGCCATGAGACCTACCGTTATAAATGTAATGCCTAGCCCTTGCAAGGGACGTGGCACATCACAATATTGCATTTTTTCTCTTATAGCTCCCATAGAAACAATTGCTAAGGTCCAGCCAATTCCGCTACCTGCCGCATATACCACAGCATCAACAACAGAACCGATATACTGAGAATTAGACGGATCAAGATTTATTCGCTGCTGCATAAATAAGGACGCTCCCATAATAGCACAGTTAACAGCTATCAAAGGTAAAAATATTCCTAAAGAAGAATATAAAGACGGTGAGAATCTTTCTACAACCATCTCCACAAGTTGCGTTATTCCGGCTATAACGGCAATAAATAGAATAAAGCTCAAATATGACAAATCAACGCCTTCCGCAAGACAGTCTGGTCCTAATACATAGACCTGCAACAAATAGTCAACAGGTACAGTGATAATAAGAACAAAAGTAACTGCCACACCAAGCCCTAATGAGGTCTTAACATTTTTTGAAACAGCTAGAAACGAACACATTCCAAGAAAGAATGCGAAAATCATATTGTCAACAAATATTGACCTGAAAAATAAACTTATAATGTGATCCATAACAAATATCTTATTCAAAACATTTAATCTTTTTCGGAAAAGAATGCCCTATGTATCCAAATAACACACCCCAGAAGTATCAATGCCATAGCCGGCATTGTCATCATACCGTTATTAATATAACCGTCATCATAGAAACTGTCAGGAATAATCTGTATTCCCAGCAAAGAACCTCTACCAAGAAACTCTCTCACAGCACCGACTATTACCAATATCATCGCATATCCAAGACCGTTTGACAAACCGTCTATAAAGCTTGGAATGGGTTTATTTATCATGGCAAAAGCCTCCAGACGTCCCATTAATATACAGTTTGTAATAATAAGACCGACATATACAGACAACTGCACACTTACGTCATATGCCACAGCCTTTAGAATCTGACTTACTATAGTTACTAATGCCGCAACAACTACAAGCTGGACTATAATTCTGATTCGGTTGGGTATGGTATGTCTTATAAGAGATATTATTACATTTGAGAAAGCCGTAATGATTGTTACAGCTAGTCCCATAACTATCGCAGGTTTCAATTGAGAAGTAACAGCCAAGGCTGAACAAATACCAAGGACCTGAACAAGTATAGGATTATCTACACTCAACGGCGTGGTGAAAATCTTTTTATTTTCTTTTGAAATTAACTTTCCCATAACACATTATTTTTTATTTGTCATTAAGAAAACTCATATATTTGCCTAAACAATCCTTTAGCATTAAGTCAACACCATTAGATGTCAATGTCGCTCCAGTTATGCCATCACATTGCGTGTGTTTGTCTTTAACGTCATTCTTTTTTACCACAGAAAGAGCTATACCGGAAACACCATCTTTTGTAAGTTTTTTACCGATAAACTGTTTTTGCCATTCTATATTATCTTTAATTTCTGCACCCAAGCCTGCCGTTTCGCTTTCATGTGTGAAATATGCTCCGAAAACGGTGTTCTTGTCATAATCAATTGCTATATATCCGCTTATCGGTCCCCAAAGGCCCATTCCATATACGGGTATAACATATTTTGTTTCATTATTAATCTTGCAGACATACAAAGCAAGACGTCCAGCTTTGAAGTCTGCACTATTTAATTTAAATCCGGCCTGCTCTCCTCCTTTTGTTCCTTTTGTCAAAATCTGATTATCGGAGTTTATAACATCATCACTTTCTACAATACTTTTGTATTGCTCAGCTACCTCATTATCACTAAGCCCACGAATATTAAGTGCTGCCAATATCTGCTTTTTCTTATCTAATGCGACGTTTACGTCTTGTGCAGGCTTCAGATAACTTGAAATAAATGCAAGCAAAAAAGCAACAACAACAACAATTATCGCAGAATAAACGATGGTATAAATATTTGAATTAGTATTCAATATCTTTTTATCTTTTGCCATAATGCTATTAATTTAGATTTTTTGTGAAGTACGCTTAGCTCTCTTTGAAATATTGTGCTGAACAACACAATGATCAATAAGAGGCGCAAACATATTCATTAATAAAATGGAGAGCATCATTCCCTCCGGATATCCTGGATTCATAATCCTTATTGCTATTGCAACAACGCCAATAAGAAATCCATAGATATACTTTCCGGTTTCAGTCCTTGCAGATGTAACAGGGTCAGTAGCCATAAACACAGCACCAAAGCAGAAGCCTCCAAGGAACAAATGTTCATACCATGTAATAGATGTCATACCTAATTCTTTAAAGACAAAGGCCATAAATGCCCCGCCAAAGAAGACACTTAACATTGTCTTCCAACTTGCGATGCCCGTAAACAATAGTATTAATGCTCCTATGCCTATAGCAATTACGCTTGTTTCACCAATAGAACCAGGTATTAAACCAACAATAAGCTCACGAAGGTCATATCCAATACTCATATTCTGTGCTGTCAGAGCCAAAGGTGTTGCCTGCGTAAATGTATCAGGCAAGACATTACCCAAACCAAATATTGTGTCATTTGCTACCCACACGCTGTCACCACTCATTTCTGTTGGATAAGAGAAAAATAAAAATGCACGTGCTCCCAACGCCACATTAAAGATATTCATACCTGTACCGCCAAAAATCTCCTTCACAAAGATTACAGAAAACGCTACAGCTATAGCCAATATCCACAGCGGGCAATTAATTGGTATAATTAAAGGTATTAATATTCCACTAACAAGATAACCTTCTTGAATTTCTTCCCCTTTCATCTGAGCCCAAATAAACTCGATGCCCAAGCCAACAATATAACTAACAAGAATTTTAGGCAAAACGGCGAGAAATCCATATATGAAGAGATCAAAAAAAGTTGCATCAGCTAACCGGCCAGCAGCCAAATAATTCTGATAACCGACATTATACATACCAAATAATAAAGCGGGCAGCAATGCTATCACGACAATGCTCATAATACGCTTTGAATCAATAGCGTCATGTATATTTGTCCCCGTCTTTGATGTGGAATTTGGAACATATAAAAATGTTTCTATACCTTCAAAAACACTACGAAAACAATGGAGCTTTCCATCATCCTCAAATAAAGGCTTTATTTTATCTAAATAATTTCTCAACATATTAAGTAATATTTAAGCATTCTCTTTACGCAACATATCCAACCCTCTTCTCACTATATCTTGAAGTTCCAGTTTTGAAGAATCAACAAATTCAGGCAAAGCAAAATCTTCAGGGGAGACTTCGTATATACCCAATGCTTCCATTTTGTCAATATCTCCAACAATTATTGCTTTTATAAGATATTCACCTAAAATATCCATGGGCAATACGCTGTCATACTCTCCACTCATTATCATATTTCTTCTGCCACCTTTTACTCTCGCATCTAATGCATATTCTTTATTCTTCGTCAACCAGCTAAAATAGCTTCTATTAACAGAATAGTCCTTGAAACGCGGCATAATCCATCCAAACAGTTCATTTGTATCATCACCTTCAGGAATCACAGTCAGTTCTGAAGCATGAGCATCTACAAAATCATTTAAAGAACACTTACGTCCTGTAAGTACATTTCCATTAATAATTCTGACATTTCTTTCGTGTGAAATTTTATCTTTCAATAAAGTTTCTATCTTCTGCCCAACCAAGACATCAGCATAACAAGGCTCATGCACTTCACTGCCAACAATAGCTATTGTGTGATGTAAGTCCACTTTACCTTTATTAAATAATCTTCCAATATAAATGACAGTAGTAGGATCTACGGTCCAAACAACATCTCCCTTATTCACAGGATTAATATGATTTATCTGAACGCCTACATTACCTGCCGGGCACGGACCATCAAATATGTTTACCTCAACATCCTTTACACGGCGCAAACTTTCAGAACACTGATTACGTCCAATGCCTAAATATGTCTTAGATATCCTTGATAAAGCAGTCAAACCCGTTTGAAAATCTATTTCATTACCTATCAGTTCATACTCAAAATCACAAGCAAGGGGTTTATCGCGTAATGCGCTAATAAATATTCCTTTTGGCAAAACATCTGGATTTGTAGATATCGCATAAGGTAATTGATTTATATAACCGAAAAGCCCAGCACGCAGCAATGAGTCGATTATTTCTTTCGAAGAGACATCATTAACATTTCTTACTCCAAAATCAACGTATTCCTGATTTTCGTCCAAACTAATAACAACCTGTAAAACCTTTCTTCTTTCACCTCGTACAATTGAAGAAACATTTCCACTGACAGGAGAAGAAAAACCCACTGATGGGAATTGCTTATTGACAAATAAGATTTCACCTGCTTTTACATGTTCACCTTCTTTTACAACAACTTTAGGCTGTATTCCGGGAAAAGAATCCGGGCAAAGCGCAACTTCTTTGCCAATATTGATTTTCATTTTTACTTTCTCGGCCTTGCCTTTAAGGTGAATGTCTAATCCTTTACGTAATTTAATAACTTTTGTCATAGTGTCAGTTAAAAGAACTGGATATTTTAATTTATTATGGCGCAAATCTACATAAAATCAACGTAAAAAACGAACAAAATTTAAGAAAAGTGTATTATTTACATGCGCAATAACTAATCTAAATAAATCAAAAATTAAAGTTTGTGCTATCCAAACAAATTAATCATACTCATAATACATCCAATGTAAATGTTGTTTATACCATTTTCCATATTTTATTCGTTTATTACAATGAATTCATGTATTTTTGTAGGAAATTTCGAAATGGCTATACCACTTTTGCCTTTAAACATTCATTAAATCATAACGAATATTGAAAACATTAAAGCATATTGTTAATGGGATATTATGGACTGCAATAATTGGATATTGGTCTATAATCATATTTATTCATATACCGTTTATACAAAATTGGTTCGGTACACGCATAAGTAATGCCCTATCAACAAAACTCAACACACATGTAAGCATTGGAAATGTTGACTTAGGTTTTCTAAATAGAATAATTATCGATGACGTTGAAATATATGATCAGACATCAAAAAAGATGATTTCTGCATCACGCCTTGCAGCAAAAATAGACTATTATCAACTAATTAAAAACGGATGTATATACATATCTTCTGCACAGATATTTGGATTTGACGGGAACTTTTACAAAAAGACTAACACTTCAAAACCAAATTACCAATTCGTATTAGACTCACTTTCATCTAAAGATAAAAATAAAAAATCAAATTTAAAGCTAAGTATTAATTCATTAATAATCCGACATGGCGCCATTCGTTATGATATCTATGACGCACCTTATACATCATCACATTTCAATCTCAAACACATCAAATTAAATGACATCAGCGCTCATATTATTATTCCATATTACACACAGGACAGCACCTACATTTCTGTAAAAAAATTATCCTTTAAAGAGTCTTCAGGCTTAGACTTGAGAAGGTTATCGTTTGATTTCTCTTTCAATAAGAAGTGCGCTAAGCTTCATAATTTCAACTTATCTTTACCAAACTCCAAAATTGAATCTGAATCAGTATCTTTAGTTTACAAAACAATTAACGGCAAAATAGACAATAAGACCATCGCTTATTCAGGAACAATAAATATCAATAGAATTAATTTTTCTGACCTAAAATGCTTTCTGCCTAGGATTAAACATAACATCACACCATTATCATTAAAAACCACATTTACAGGAACTTACAATAGTATCAACATAGAAAGCTTTAATCTGCATTCTATAGATAAAGGATTAGTTTTTATTGGTAATGGCAAGCTAAAAAAAGATAAAAACGGTTTCATTTGGAATGCTAATATCAGAAAGATAGAAAGTTCTGCTGAATGGATTGCACATACTATCAAAGAAATAAATCCAAGTATAAAAATACCTGATTTTATAAATAGTATAGGTAAAATCTACTATACCGGCAACACTAATGGACATGATAAATATATATCGATTAATGGTAATTTAAAAACTGACATAGGAAATATTTTGGTCAAATTAAGCAAAAATGTTAACGACATTTATGCCAATATTGATACAGATAATATTAATTTGGGCAAATTGTTTCCCAATAAGCATCTTGGGCAAATCTCATCAAAAATAATAGTTAAATACAATAACATATCAAAAACAAATAAAAACATATATATTGATGGCATTTTTCCAAGATTTGAATATAATAATTACCAATACAAGAATATACTTGTAAAAGGATTATATGACAAAAATATATTTGATGGCCTTTTCAAACTGGATGACCCCAATGGACAAATAAACATTGAAGGCAGACTATCAACAGATATATCAAAAGAAACATCCATAATTGCATCTGTCAGAAATTTGAATTTGTCAAAACTTAATATTACAAATAAATGGAAAGATACAAAATTCAATTTTGATATAAACTCAAACATAACTTATAATCATCAAAATATAAATCCGTTTAATGGTAATTTAGCCATAAAAGATTTCACAATGGTTTCCTCATCGGATTTATATACAATCAAAACAATAAGCTTAAATGCTTGTAAAGATTCCATGTCCCTGCAAAGCGATTTTGGAAATATTTCTATAAATGGCCAATATAATATTAGCACATTAGCTAAAAGTATAAACAATTTGCTCCATGAAAAATTACCGACAATGTTTACGGAGCAGCCTAATGTATGCAATAAATTTCAAATTAAAGCAAATATATCTAATTCTGAATGGGTTAATAGATTTTTCAACGTTCCTTTAGAGTTAAAAGCGCCGATGAACTTAACCGCTACAATCAATGACGAAAATAAGACATTTTCAATGTATTGTAAGGCGGATAAAATTATATACAAAAATAATCCTTATGAAAATATCTTCATTAATGCCCATACCCCTAACGATACATTATTATTAGAAGGTAAAATTGATAAAATCATGAACAATGGTCAAAAGTTGTCTCTTGATTTAAATTTAAGTACCATTAACGACAAATTATTAACAGAGATTAAATGGAACAACAATCAAAGTAAGCCTTTTTTAGGGTCGCTAAATGCAGAAACGAGATTTATTAAGAATGATGCAGGTAAGCCAGACATCAACGTTGACATCAAGCCTTCAGATATACTTATCAATGATACCACATGGCATGTACAACCTGCAAGCATAAAATACAATAATGGCAATTTAATGATAGATCATTTTTCTATTGAGCATAATAAACAACATATCAAAATATATGGTATGGCAACAAAGGATTTGTCAGATTCAATCGTTGTCGACATGCAAGATGTTGATGTCAATTATGTATTGAATTTGGTAAATTTTCATTCTGTCGACTTTAAAGGCTATTCAACAGGCAAAGCTTTTATCAAATCTGTTTTTTACGATCCTGAGTTATATGCAAATCTAAATATCAGTCAATTCAAATTTCAAGATGGCCGTATGGGAGATTTAGCTGCCCACGTATCATGGAATAAATCAGAAAAACAAATTGATATCAACGCTATAGCTAAAGATAAAGATAATGTAGAAACCAGAATTGAAGGTTATGTTTCTCCTGACAGGAATTATATTGATTTAAACATTGGTGCAAGGAATACAAACATTGAATTTCTTGAAGGCTTTTGTGGATCATTTATGAATAATATTATAGCTAATGCAAACGGAAACGTTAGACTACACGGTCCATTAAACAACATTAATCTAACAGGAAATCTCGTAACAAATGGCAGCATAAGAATAATCCCCTTAAATACAACTTATACGTTAATAAACGACACGATACGATTCCGTCCAGACAATATTATCTTTGCTGCAGACACAATAAGAGACAGAAATGGAAATATTGGTATCGTCAGCGGGGCACTCTACCATAAACATTTAACAAACCTAACATACGATTTAAACATAAGGACTCACAACTTGCTGTGTTATGACACACAAAGTTATTCTAATAATACATTTTACGGTACTGCATACGGCACCGGACTATGTACGATAAAAGGAGGTAACGGAAGAATAGACATAGATATAAATATTACTCCGGAAAAAGGCTCCTTTATAGAATATAATGCCGCAAGTCCTGAAACAATATCAGACCAGCAATTTATTACATGGCATGACAAAACGGCAATCAGCCAAACAGTTAGTAAAGACTCTATAGCCAAAGAGTCTGTCAAGGAAGCAGCAGAGATTGACAAACCTTCTGATTTATATATTAACTTCCTCGTTAATATGAATCCAGATGCGACATTACGCGTATTAATGGACCAGTCAAACTATGACTATATTGCTTTAAACGGAACTGGCAGCATTCGTGCCACATACTTTAACAAAGGCTCATTTAACATGTTTGGTACATACCAAATTGAAAATGGTATATATAAACTTACGATACAAAATATAATTAAGAAAATCTTCCAATTCCAGAATGGTGGCACCATTGTATTCGGAGGCGACCCTTACAATGCATCACTTGACCTTAAGGCCTTATACACCGTAAATAGTGTGCCTCTTTCTGACTTGCAAATCGGCAATAGCTTCTCGAGCAACAACATCAGGGTAGATTGTATCATGAATATTAGCGGTACGCCACAAACACCTCACATCGACTTTGACCTTGACCTGCCAACCGTAAGCAATGAGGCAGAACAGATGGTTCGCACTGTAATTAACAGTGAAGAAGAAATGAATCAGCAAGTTGTATATTTGTTAAGCATTGGACGATTTTATATGCAAGACAACAACAATTCATCAAACCAAGAAAATCAACAGAATCAAACAAGCCTTGCAATGCAGAGTTTGCTAAGCGGAACAATAAGCCAGCAAATAAACTCTCTTCTAGGAAATCTGGTTAAAAACAACAATTGGACATTTGGAGCCAACATTAGCACCGGTGATGAAGGTTTCAACAATGCAGAATATGAAGGCTTATTATCCGGAAGACTATTAAACAACCGTCTGATAATTAACGGACAGTTTGGATATCGCGATAACGCAAATGCTACGACATCGTTTATCGGTGACTTCGATGTGAATTATTTGCTACTTCCAAATGGAAATATATCGCTCAAAGTCTACAATCAAACAAATGATCGATATTTTACTAAATCATCATTAAATACACAGGGAATTGGACTAATCATGAAAAAAGACTTCAACTCACTAATGGAATTATTTGGATTTAAAAGAAAAAACAGAAAAAGTATTTTACAAGACAAATAATTATCCATTAAATGGTATCGGACATAAAGCAATTCCCCCCTATTATGTATTTTAAATAAACAGTCCATCTCTTTCCTATATTGAGACGGGCTGTTTATTTATCTAAAACAATTACAATTCTACTGGAACATATTCTAAATTGAAGACATCTGCAACGGCCTTATTAGTTACCTTACCTTCAACAATATTCAATCCCTTGCATAAAGCAGCATCATCCTTGCATGCTTTCTTCCACCCTTTATCAGCTAAAGCCAAGGCATACTTCAGTGTTGCATTAGTCAAGGCATATGTTGATGTGTTTGGCACCGCTCCAGGAATATTAGCTACAGCATAATGTACAATTCCATCAACGACATACACAGGATCGCTATGCGTTGTTGGATGTGATGTTTCAAAACATCCTCCCTGATCAATAGCGACGTCAACCAAAACAGTTCCAGGCTCCATTATCTTTAACATGTCTTTTGTAATCAAATGAGGGGCTTTATCACCGGGAATAAGCACAGCACCAATAACGATGTCAGCATCCTTAATCTCATTAACGACATTATGATGCGAAGAATATATAGCATTAACATTTGCAGGCATCGTAATTGACAATTCTCGCAGCAAGCTTAAAGAAATGTCTGTTATAACCACATCTGCACCCATTCCTGCTGCAACACGCGCTGCAGCCTGACCAACAATTCCACCACCAAGGACTACTACTTTAGCCGGACGCACACCAGGCACTCCGCAAATGAGTTTACCCTTACCGCCTTTGGTCTTCTGTAGATAATATGCGCCGTTAATTGTCGCCATTCGACCGGCAACTTCACTCATTGGTGTCAACAACGGAAGTGAATTATCATCTAATTGTACGGTCTCGTATGCAAGGCATACGCTTTCACTTTCAATCATTGCCTCTGTTAATTTCTTATCACATGCAAAATGGAAATAAGTGAAAACCAGTTGCCCTTTTCGTATAAGTTTATATTCCGATTCTATTGGCTCTTTAACTTTAACTATCATATCAGCAGTCTGATAAACATCTTCAATAGTCGGCAATATGGTTGCTCCTACATTTTCATACATTTCATCTGAAAATCCACTATTTACACCCGCAGTATGTTGAACATATACAGAATGGCCATGTTTTACTAACTCTGATACACCAGCCGGAGTCATACCGACCCTACTCTCGTTGTTCTTAATTTCTTTTGGAATTCCGACTTTCATAATAAATAGGTTTTAAAGTTAAAAAATTAATTCAATGGCAAATATAAGAAAAAGAATGATATACACTTAGAAAAAACAAAATATTTATACATGATTTTTACATAAAATAAATTATAATTTCTTTTATTTTAATTTGCAAAATAAAATTACATTACATTTTTGCAACTTTATTTAAGCGTAGAAAGAACACTTTAATGTTATTATTTATTATTTTTTAACCACAGAACGGTACAACGTATTGATATTTTTTGTAATTTTGCAGCGTTTTCAGAAACAATCAAGCTATTGGCTTGAAAATCAGGTACTTACAAAATATAAGGCAAATAGATGAGACAATTAAAGATTCAGAAAAGTATTACCAACCGTTCAAGTGAAGCCTTGGATAAATATCTTGTAGAAATAGGTAGAGCTCCTTTAATTTCAATTGACGAGGAAATAGAGTTAGCTCAGAAAATAAAAAAAGGCGGACCTGAAGGCGAACGGGCTAAAAACAAACTTGTAACAGCAAACCTGAGATTCGTTGTATCTGTGGCTAAACAGTATCAACATCAGGGACTCACATTAACCGACCTTATAGATGAAGGTAATATTGGTCTGATTAAAGCAGCTCAAAAGTTTGACGAGACTCGCGGATTTAAATTTATCTCTTATGCAGTATGGTGGATTCGTCAAAGCATTTTGCAGGCTATTGCTGAACAAAGCCGTATTGTCCGCCTGCCATTAAATCAAGTTGGCTCTCTAAATAAGATCAATCATGAAATAAACAAGTTCGAACAGGAAAACCAGCGTCATCCATCTGTTTCAGAACTATCAGAAGTAACAAAACTTGATGAAGACAAAATTGGCCAATCTTTAGCAGCTGACGGTCATCATGTTAGTATTGATGCTCCATTTCAGGATGGTGAAGACAACTGCATGCTTGACGTAATGCCTAGCGGAGATGACAGCCGAACAGACAGACACGTTGATCATGAATCAATGGCACTAGAGCTTAATACAGTATTAAGCAAAGTTCTGAAAGAGCGTGAAATAACCATCATACGCGAATGCTTTGGTATCGGATGCCATGAGAAAGGTCTTGAAGAAATCGGTGACCAATTAGGTTTAACACGAGAGCGCGTACGTCAGATTAGAGAAAAAAGTATCGCGAAATTGCGTGAAAGTGGAAATGCAAAAATATTAATAAAATATTTAGGATAAGCATATTTTTCACACTAATAATATTTTAATGCCAAAATAGGAGATTAATATATTTACTCACTATTTTGGCATTATTATTTACAACTACCCACCCTATCATTTTTACATAACTATAGTCAAAACAAAAGTCAATGGTTTCCATTATAAAACTCAGTGTATTTCAAGATAAAACTCACTGAATTCTGCCCCATAAACCTATGGTTTTTAATCTAAGTCACAATATAGTCAAATGTCAGCACTTTAGACGAGTAAATTACAGTACGACATCATGCCGGAATAAGAAAATTAATAACTTCTTGTTCAACAGTAATTTTATATGACCCGACCGGTGTTTTCATTAACCGACCGTCAATACTCACCATTGCCTTAACCGCTTCATTAACGATAATTTCTCTAGTTCTATAAGGATGTACGCTATGATGATTGAGAAATTTACCTGTAAATAACAAATAAAATCCTTCAAAAAGCTGTGTCATCTCCGGATGGTAAACAACAGAAACATCAAGGAGACCATTATATGGAACAGCATTGGGAGTTTGACCATAACCAGACGCATTCCCAATACACACTGTCATAATTTTCCTTTTAATAATATCCGAATTAATTTTTAACGACATTTTATAATCCAAACGTTGAAAAATCATCAAAATTAATGAAAACAGAAAAGACAGTGTTCTGGAGCCAAAAAGTCTGTGTGTGCGCTGCCTCAAGTTCATTATTGCCGAAATGAGTCCAATATTAACGCAATTCAAGAAGTATCTATGACAAATATCTCCTTCTGAGTTTGTATAATGAATACAGCCCAAATCAATTTTCCTAACCCGACGCTGTTTTATCCATCCGATTATCTGATTAACGTCGTTTTCTTTCAATTGCCAGTAATGAGCAAAATCATTCATCAGTCCATTAGGTATCAAACCCAAACATATCTTTTCACGTATAGAAGAATCTACAGACATAAGACAATTTACTGCGTCATTTAACGCAGAATCACCGCCAACAATTACAATGGTTTTATATCCATTGTTTATAAACATATTAATAAGTCTTGTAACACTGCTTTGATCCTCACTTTGGACAAAATCAAACTTTATATCATTATCCTTCAAGCAGTTCTCAATTTTTGCCCATCTCTTTTTAGATGCCGTTATACCATGTTTCGGACAATATAATATTCCCCAACGATTATCTTCACCTGACATATTATAATCTTATTTTATAGTAAATAATTAGACTATTAATTATAAATAGCTTTTTACATATTTAATTTTTTGTTCCATCGGAAGTGAAAAATCGATCCAATGTATTTTAAATCCTCTTCTTTCCATGCCTCTGAACCATGTCATTTGACGCTTTGCAAACTGATGTATCGCAATCTCCAATGAACGGAACATATCATCATAAGTTATTTCATTTATCAAATATTTGGTGACATATTTGTACTCAAGTCCATAATAAATCAAGTCTTCAGGCAAAATACCTCTGTCGAGCAACATCTTAACCTCATCTACCATGCCATTATTAAGGCGCTGCAATAGCCGCTCTGTTATTCGCTTGCGCCGTAAATCTCTATCTATTTCAATTCCAAAAATCAACGAGTCAATTGGAGGAATATTACGTTCTTCAAGATTGTGGCAATTTTTATAATATGTTTCAATTTCAATTGCCCGTATCGCCCGCTTCTTATTATCAATATCGGTAGAATTATGCATATTAGACTTATTGTCTCTTTTTAGCTGTATAAGTAATTTTGTCAACTCATCCAAATCCTTCTTCTCTAATTCCAAACGGAGTTCCTTATTCTCCGGCACAGGCAACAACTTATATCCATTCAACACAGCCTCAATATACAATCCTGTTCCACCACATAATATCGGTGTGACTCCTCGCCCTATAATATCATTGTATGCATTATAGAAATCCTTCTGATATTCAAATAAATTATATTTTGTACCAGGTTCAGCAATATCAATTAAATGATACTTTATAAGCTTATCACCAATTTTATAATCGTCAAGATCCTTACCCGTACCTATATCCATATTACGGTAAACTTGTCTACTGTCTGCACTAATTATTTCAGCATTAATTTCTGCAGCTAAAGCAGCCGCAAACGATGTCTTTCCTGATGCAGTCGGACCTAAAATGGTTATCATATTTTTATGCAATATAAAGTTTAATGATACTGTAGTCTGTACAAAATTAATAAAAAAAAACCATCCGACAATGTCGAATGGTTTTTTTTATCAAATTATAATCAAGTATCAATTATCCGTTGTGCTTCTTCATAATCTTGATGAGATCTACAACCTTGTGTGAGTAACCGATCTCATTATCATACCAAGAAACAACTTTTACAAATTTATCTGTAAGATAAACACCTGCATCAGCATCGAAGATTGATGTCAAAGGACAACCCAAGAAGTCAGAAGAAACAACCTTATCTTCTGTATATCCTAAGATACCTTTCAGTTCACCTTCAGAAGCCTCTTTCATTGCTTTGCAGATATCCTCTTTTGTTGCTGAGTTCTTCAGATTAACAGTCAAGTCAACAACTGAAACATCCAAAGTAGGAACACGCATAGAGATACCAGTAAGTTTTCCGTTAAGCTCAGGGATAACCTTACCTACAGCCTTAGCAGCACCAGTAGAAGAAGGTATGATGTTTCCTGCAGCAGCACGGCCACCACGCCAATCCTTCAAAGAAGGACCGTCAACTGTACGCTGTGTAGCTGTTGTAGAGTGAACAGTTGTCATAAGACCGTTCTCAATACCGAACTTGTCATTCAGTACCTTTGCTATAGGAGCGAGACAGTTTGTTGTACAAGATGCATTTGAAACAATCTGCTGGCCAGCATATTTATCTGTATTAACACCACAAACGAACATATCAGCCTGACGTCCGTCCTCACCCTTCTTTGAAGGAGCAGAAAGAACAACATATTTAGCACCAGCCTGAAGGTGTTTCTCTGCACGGTCCATTGTCAGATAGAAACCAGTTGACTCAACAACATATTCTGCACCGATTTCATCCCACTTAAGATCAGCAGCGTCTTTTTCAGCTGTAACACGGATGTGGTTTCCGTTTACTATCAATTCATTTTTTGCAGTGTCAACTTCAATTGTACCGTCAAACTGGCCGTGCATTGTATCATACTTCAGCATATATGCCATGTAATCAACAGGCAGAAGGTCATTGATACCTACTACAACTACATCGTTCTTGTTTGCCTCTTCAAGAGTTGAACGGAATACGAAACGACCAATACGGCCAAATCCGTTAATACCAATTTTAATCATCTTTTTTTATTTTAAAGGGTTAAAATAATTTCCTTAAATAATTATACCTAATGTTTGTTAAAAGCGCTGTCTAATCAACGTTAATTACTCCCAAGTGTCCGCATTAAATACGGCCTTTCTTTTTTCGCCCGCAAAGTTACATTATTTTTTTATAATAAAGTTATTTCATATTATTAAATTATATAAAATATTGGGTACGATTGGCCGAAAGTACAAAATCGACTAATTATTAGTGTCATTTTGACATGTCGAGTTTCTAAATTAAGGCTACTGTCAGACCTGCCATCACAATACTAACCATCGACATCAGCTTAATTAATATATTTAAAGAGGGACCTGAAGTATCCTTAAAAGGATCACCAACCGTATCACCTACAACTGCCGCCTTATGACAAGAAGAACCTTTACCGCCAAAGTTACCTTCTTCAATCATTTTCTTAGCATTATCCCATGCCCCTCCAGCATTTGACATAAAAATAGCAAGAGTAAATCCAGTGGACATTCCACCTATTAAAAGTCCCAGAACGCCGGAAACACCTAGAACTATACCTACTAACACAGGAATAGCTATAGCCAATAAAGAAGGCAATATCATTTCACGCAAAGCTGACTTTGTAGAAATTTGTATGCATCGGCCATAATCCGGAGTTGCTATACCTTCCAAGATACCCTTTATCTCTCTGAATTGTCTTCTAACCTCTTCTACCATTGAACCTGCTGCACGTCCAACAGCTCCCATCGTGATACCACTGAATATAAATGCAGACATAGCACCAATAAAGATTCCTATTAAAACCTTTGGGTTCATGAGGTTAACCTGGAAGAAACTAATCATATCTAACAGCTGAGCATTTTTAGGTTCAAAAACATTTCCTAAATTATCAATAAAGACAACACCTTCGTTAGCCGCTCTTACCATATTTATTTTTATTTCCTCAATATATGACGCCAATAAAGCGAGAGCTGTCAATGCTGCACTTCCTATAGCAAATCCCTTTCCTGTTGCGGCTGTAGTATTTCCTAAAGCATCAAGTGAATCGGTCCTTTTTCTTACATCTTCTCCCAATCCACACATCTCGGCATTACCACCTGCATTATCTGCTATAGGGCCATAAGCATCCGTCGCTAATGTTATACCTAAAGTTGAAAGCATGCCGACAGCAGCAACACCTATACCATATAGTCCTTTAGAAATACTTTCTGAATTCATAGACATGTCAAAGCCGTTCGCACACAAATAACTTAACATTACAGCAACAGAAATTGTAATTACAGGAATCATGGTAGAAATCATTCCTGTGCTTATACCTTTAATAATTACTGTTGCTGATCCCGTTTCAGAAGACTTAGCCACATCCTTTGTCGGACCATAACTTTGACTTGTATAAAACTCGGTTGCTGCTCCTATTATAACACCTGCGAGAAGTCCACTAATTACAGAAAACGAAAGTCCGATCCAATTTTCAACTTTTAACAAATACAAGATTAAAAATGATGCTACTGCAATAAGAACAGCTGAAACGTTTGTACCTAAATTTAACGAATGCAGCAAATCCATCATTGTAGCATTGTCCTTTGTCTTAACCACAAAAATGCCGATTAAAGATAAAAATATTCCAACACCCGCTATTAGCATTGGAGCTATAACTGCTTTAAGCTGCATTTCATAATTAAGCCCAAAAGCCATGGCACCCAATGCAGCAGCACTTAAGATACTGCCACAATAACTCTCATATAGATCAGCCCCCATTCCTGCAACGTCACCGACATTATCGCCAACATTATCTGCAATGGTTGCCGGATTTCTCGGATCATCCTCCGGTATGTTTTCTTCAACTTTACCGACAAGGTCTGCACCAACATCTGCAGCTTTAGTATAAATACCTCCACCTACACGGGCAAACAAGGCTTGAGTAGACGCACCCATGCCAAATGTAAGCATTGTTGTCGTAATTGTAACAAGAGCATTGGCTTCACCATCATAAAATGCATTTAATATGACAAACCACAATGCTATATCCATAAGGCCTAAGCCAACAACAACCAACCCCATTACAGCTCCACTCCGAAATGCAATTTTTAATCCTTTATTAAGGCTATGCCTAGCTGCATTTGCAGTACGCGCCGATGCATATGTAGCTGTCTTCATGCCAAAGAAGCCACATAATCCAGAAAACAAACCGCCTGTAATAAATGCAAACGGTACCCATGGATTTTGCACGTGTAGCACATAAGACATAAATGCAAATATCAGGCTGATAACAACAAATATAATTATTACAACTTTATACTGCTGTCTTAAATATGCCATTGCACCAGTTCTTACATACCCTGCAACTTCTCTCATTCTTTCTGTGCCCTCATCTTCTCTCATCATTGACTTATAAAAGTAAAAAGCCATTATTAACGCACAAACAGATGCGAAAGGCACAATCCAAAATACTGACGGTATATTCATGGTATTACATTTTTTAAAATCTGAATGATAACTGTGTATCAATCATACTATAATTATGTTTTTCTAAAGAACGGTCATTAACCAATATGTATTCTGCTGAAATCTTCAAATTCTTTACGAATTCATAATCTGCACCAATTTCATAATATGTCTTGCTATTATTCCATTCTGCACTTGGCCGATACATATCATAACGAGCTTTTACATGAAACTTATTTTTTATTATTGGCGCTATAGCTAATGCATAAAATCCATCAGCCTTATTACCTTTTTCATAATCAACTTCAGTTTCACTTAAATTTGTTTTATCATTATAAACAGTTTTAAAGCCATATCCTGTAGAGTGTATGTATTCAGAACGGAAAGTCCAGTCATTTGTAACATACTCACCACTAATGGCATAGCGACGTTTAGATAAACTTTTTATTCCATTATTGTCTTTACGTGCATATGAACCAGTCCACCCGAATGTTCCTAAACGCATACCAGATATTGGCATAACCCACAATCCCCCAATAATATCCTTCTGGTTATCTACATCCTTCGTATTTATACCCTGGCCATTAAACACACCTATCTGATAATGCAACAGTGCCCTCCCTTCTTTTATTTTTAGTAAATCACCTTGTAATTGTATTCCAATATCACGACCATTCGATGAATGTTCACCTGTTCTATCATTAAATCCCGAAAGATTAGTCACATTTTGAGCATAGCTCATAAATCCCTGGTCAATGGGATTCATTGGATTCTCAAAAGTAAACGGACGTTTAAACTGTCCTACTTTTATCTTGATAAAATCATATTTTTGCCATTCAATAAAAACATCAACGATTCGCGGACTTTCACCAAGAGTTGTTGTATTTCCATTAACTTGTCCCTGGAGTTTATATGCAAAGTCATTTAATATACGTCCGTCCAAAGACAATCTAACCATTCGCAAACTAAAAGTATTGCTTTCTGAATTATATTTACCAGAATATTGGTATTGCCCAATTGCATAACCGCTTAACTTAGGCATACTAAACACTTCTTTCTTTTGCGCACACACATTGCAAATAATCGCACAAAATACAAAAAATGATATTATTCTTTTCAATTTTCTATAAATTTAAACCTGTAAAAGCTAATAATTCACACACAATATATAAAATAAAGGTATAACCTTATCATCAAAATTTAATTTACGCGTCTGTTTAATAACACGACGTTTTCAACATGAGGCGTATGCGGGAACATATCTACAGGCTGTACTGCAACGACCTCATATAAATCATCCAAAAGAGATAAATCACGTGCCTGTGTTGCAGGGTTACAACTTACATACACTATTCTCTTTGGAGCTGTTTTAATTATAGTTTGAACCACATCAGGATGCATTCCTGCTCTAGGAGGATCTGTAATTATTATATCAGGAGTACCATTTTCAGATATAAACGATTCCGTTAATATATCTTTCATATCACCTGCAAAGAATAAGGTATTAGATATGTTATTTATTTCAGAATTAATTTTAGCATCCTCAATAGCCTCCGGAACATATTCAATACCTATAACACGTTTAGCATATCTAGAAACGAAATTAGCAATCGTTCCAGTTCCTGTATATAAGTCATAAACAAGTTCGTTACCTGTAAGATTTGCGAAATCACGTACTACAGAATAAAGATGATAGGCCTGCTTCGTGTTTGTCTGATAAAAACTTTTAGCTCCAACTTTAAATGTCAAGCCGTCCATAGTTTCATATATATAATCATTACCTTTAAACACTTCAATATTTAAATCATTAAAGGTATCGTTACCTTTTTGATTATTAACATATAGTAACGACGTTATCTCAGGGAAACCGTCTGCAATATGCTGAAGTAAGTTTTTGGCAATAACCTCATCTTCATCCTTTTCATAATGAAATTGTATTAAAACCATCCACTCCCCCGTATCTGAGTTTCTGACCATAATATCACGCAACAACCCGCATTGTTTCCTGATATCATAGAATACGATATCATGTTCATAGGCATAGTCTCTGATTGCATTTCTGATTTTATTTTGCAGATCATCCATTAGCCAACATTTTTCTATCGGCAAAATTTTATCAAACGCACCTGTTATATGGAATCCAACAGCATTCATCTGTGTAAAATCCGAACCTGAAGCTATTTCATCTTGAGTTAGCCATCGTCTATTCGAACAGCCGAATTCCAATTTATTACGATAGCCTTGGGTTTTAACAGAGCCTAATATCTGATTGAATTCCGGTAGATTAACTTTACCAATACGAGTCAACTGATCATAGACCTGCTTTTGTTTCATTCTAAGCTGCTCATCATATGGTATGTTCTGCCATTTACATCCTCCACAAATTCCAAAATGCTGACAGAATGGCTTAACCCTCCTTTCGCTATATTTTATAAATCTTATTATCTCTGCTTCACAATAGCTATGTTTCTTTCTCCGCACCTGCAAATCAACAACGTCACCAGGAACAGCAAATGGGACAAACACGACAAGTTCATTTACTCTTGCCAAAGCTTTCCCCTCTGCTGCATAATCAGTTATTGTTATATTTTCTAAAACCGGTAGTGATTTTTTCTTTCTGCTCATTTTAATATTAATTAATGTAATGCAACACCTCACATACATATTAATAAAGCGGCCCGAACCAGCCCATATTTATACGCATGCATATAATTATTATGCAAAGTTAACTGATATTTTTAAAATACAACAACGTATAATCTAAAAATTAAGAAAATAACAATTTACCTTTTAATAAAGAAGTCAATAAGACATACACAAATGTGTGTATGATTAAAACTTTACATGAATAGCACTAAATGTCATAACAATTTAGGCGAGTACAATCCTGCTAAGCGCCATCATCAGAACACTACTTAATTATAACAAATATAATCAAAATACACCCGAACGGAATATATCCTAACGCCCAAAATACTTTATGTCAGAATAAAAAAGCAAATACCCTTAAATGATAATCTGAAATCATCTAAAGATATTTGCCTTTATACTAAAAATAGCTAAACTTGCTTATCTATAAATTATCCGCAATAGAAAGAAGACTCAACTAACTTCTGCATCAGTTTGCTATCCTTTTCTGCAGACTCACGCAAGTTAGAATCATCCTGTTTGTTTAAAGCTCTAATGATACCATCTATCATTCTTGCAGAGAAGACACCTTTGTCCTCATATAATCCACGCTGCTTCTCAAGCCATTTTGCAGAAGCCACACATGAATCAGGAAGCTGCTCAAACTTTGACAGACCTTTTTTAGCTTCATCAATTCCGACATACTTATCTGTAGCAATCTGTAAGGCCTCTTCTTTTTCCATCTCCAAGCCATATCTACATGCTACGCACAAACCTGCCATAAGCTGATATATATCTGCAGAAGCGTCAGGTGAGCGCATCTCAACAGTCTGTTTGAGAGTTGTATCATTATTAGCTTCTGCTTCAAGAGTGTTAACCTGAACAGACATGTCACGGCCAGAAGTCCATCCTAGAGGAACGCGCACAAGTACAGATCTGTTGCAATCACCCCAACAAACATTTGTTGGCGCTTCCTGATGAGGAACCAATCTGAAGTATGACACAGATGTCTTATTGCCAAATGCAGTAATAGATGGAGCCAAAATCATCATACCGGCAATAGCTCTTCTAGCCTCTTCTGAAAGCTTGTGGTCTTTAATCATGCAGTTCTTTCCGTCTTTCATCATACGCATATGTATGTGTAAACCTGAGCCGGCCTTTCCTACAGTTATTTTAGGAGCGAAAGTAACATCAAGCCCATTCATTTGTGCAAGATTTCTGATTACCCATTTTGCCAACACCAACTGATCAGCTGCTGTTTCTACAGGGTTGGGCAAGAACTCTATTTCATTCTGCTCATAAACTTTTCCATCCTGAGTAAAGTTTCCAACCTCAGAATGTCCATACTTGATTTGTCCGCCAGTCTGAGCAATGTATGCCATACACTGCTTACGGAACTCATTAAACTTTGCAAAAGGACCTGATTCGTGATATCCTCTCTGATCTACAGCAGGGAACATTCCATTATCATCAGCTATAACATAATATTCCAATTCGCCCATCGCCTCAAAAGTCATGCCTGTAGACTCTTCAAACGCTGCTGCTGCTCTATGCAATGTACGTTCAGGAGAACATTCAAATGGTTCGCCATTCTTGTCAAAGAATGAGCATAACATGCACAAAGTAGGAATCTCTGAGAACGGGCTTACAAATGCAGTGCGGAAACGTGGTATTACATACAAATCACTACTTTCTGCCTCTATAAATGAGGGGAACAAGCTAGAACCGTCAACTCGCTCGCCGTCTGTTAATATAGTTTCAAGATAAGCATAATCATTAATCATAAAGTTTAAAGTCTTTATGCGTCCGTCTTCAGCCGGATACATAAAATCTATCATACGTATACCCTTTTCACGTATAAATGCAATTATGTCTGCTTTAGTAAAGCATTTTGAAGGTTTACGCAGGAACTCAACTAGTGGGTTCGCATTCATTTCAATTGTCTTATCCATACAATAAAGTGTTTAATATAAGTAATTTAGATTTAAAATATAATCACATTAAATTTATAAAGGGCATTACACCTATTTTGTTTCCGCTATCCTTATATAATAAGGTATATTCAGAATTACAATTATAAAGTGCAGGATTGAACGGAAGCCCCATACAACAGGGCGTACCCATATCATCTCCATACCCATTTACATTCTTTTACAAAGGTAGAAATTTTAATTAGTAAAACAAATTTTCCAATTCTATTTTAGCATACATTCAAATATAATCACATTGCTAAGGCATAATTGACATTTATCAACCGGTCGCCTAAGTTTCACATTGAAACATTTATTTGCATCATGCTTACTTTTTGAATTTACAAACAGTAAAAAAACAGTAACAGACCTTAATATAACAAATTACATCCACAAAACACGCAAAAATTCAGCCACAAATAACACACTGGAAATCAACACATTACAAAAAGCGCAAGAATCAAACAGTACAAATCCATATTAAATACATTGCCAAACATATGCTTTTACATATAAATTTATATTGATTTAGAGTCCGAAAGTCAATGAATTATATGTTAAAAAGCGGTTAATTATCAAACACAAGCCACAATTTTCACACAAAAACGTTAATAAACCGCCGACATAGCAATGACATTAAGTAAAGTAAAGTCTATTTAATCCCATTATTCTTACATACAACCACTAACATGTTGGGCTATATTTTAGCAAAAACATTACAAATTGTTAGCCAACCATACAATACACGCAAATTACATTATTTAACATTTAAATAATTAAACTTGTAAAATGGCCTGTTTACAAAAAAACGAGTATGCAAACAATAATTTCCAAATGACATAATAAACGCATATTTACAAAACAAATTATATTGATTGTACCTAAAAACAGAGAAAAAAATTTGTTAGTTAATAAAATTTAAGTATATTTGCACATAACAAAAATCTTGGATAAAAAATATACATGAAAACCATAAATTAATATGACAGAAAAAAGAGTTTACACCTTCGGTAACGGAAAAGCTGAAGGAAAAGCAGATATGCGTAATCTGCTAGGCGGAAAAGGTGCCAACTTGGCCGAAATGAACCTTATCGGAGTGCCAGTTCCTCCTGGTTTCACTATTACAACAGATGTTTGTAACGAATATTTTGAAAAAGGCAAAGAAAGTGTTGTTGCACTTTTAAGCGACGACGTAAAAGCATCTGTACATCATATAGAAACTTTGATGAACAGCAAATTTGGCGACGTAGAGAATCCTCTGCTCGTCAGCGTACGTTCCGGAGCACGTGCTTCAATGCCTGGTATGATGGATACAATCTTGAACCTCGGTCTAAACGACAAGGTTGTTGAAGGTTTGGCAAAGAAAACCGGAAATGAACGATTCGCATACGACAGTTACAGACGTTTTGTACAAATGTACGGTGATGTGGTTTTAGGAATGAAACCAGTAAACAAAGAAGACATCGATCCGTTTGAAGCTATAATTCAGAAGGTAAAGGCTGTACGAAATATAACTCTTGACAATGAAATGACTGTTGACGAACTCAAGCAACTTGTCAAATTATTCAAAGAGGCTATAAAGAAACAAACAGGCAAGGAATTCCCTGACGACCCAATGGAACAGCTTTGGGGTGCTATATGTGCCGTATTCGACAGCTGGATGAATGAACGTGCCATCCTTTATCGTAAGATGGAAGGAATACCTGCTGAATGGGGTACTGCTGTAACTGTTATGGCCATGGTATTCGGAAACATGGGACAGACGTCAGCAACAGGCGTATGCTTTAGCCGTGACGCAGCCACCGGAGAAAACTGTTTCAATGGTGAATACCTTGTTAATGCACAGGGTGAAGACGTTGTTGCCGGAATACGCACACCTCAACAGATAACAAAGGCACGCTCTATTGAATGGGCTAAGCAGCAAGGCATTTCTGAAGAAGAGCGAATATCTAAATACCCGTCAATGGAAGAAGCTATGCCTGAAATATATGCACAGCTCAATGCGCTTCAGGAAAAGCTTGAACACCACTATCATGACATGCAGGACATGGAGTTTACCGTTCAAGAAGGAAAACTTTGGTTCCTGCAGACACGTAACGGAAAACGTACAGGTACAGCAATGGTTAAAATTGCGATGGACCTGCTGCGTGAAGGAGAAATAGATGAAAAGACAGCCTTAAAACGTTGCGAGCCTAATAAGCTAGACGAGCTGCTCCACCCTATTTTTGACAAGAACGCATTAAAGACCGCAAAGGTACTCACAAGAGGTCTTCCAGCTTCACCAGGTGCAGCTTGCGGACAAATTGTTTTCTTTGCCGACGATGCGGCAAAATGGCATGATGACGGCAAACGCGTAATAATGGTCCGTATAGAAACCAGTCCTGAAGATTTGGCCGGTATGGCAGCAGCAGAAGGTATTGTAACAGCAAGAGGCGGTATGACTTCTCACGCTGCAGTTGTTGCAAGAGGCATGGGTAAATGCTGTGTGTCTGGTGCAGGAGCTTTGAATATTGACTATAAAGCACGTACTGTTGAAATAGACGGCGTAATGCTTAAAGAAGGCGATTATCTCTCTATAAACGGATCTACAGGTGAAATCTATCTTGGTGAGGTAAAAACCAAGCCGGCAGAGGTTACAGGTGATTTTGCTTCACTTATGGATTTGTGCAACAAATACACAAAACTCGTCGTACGAACAAATGCAGACACTCCGCACGATGCAGCTGTAGCCCGTAATTTTGGTGCAGTCGGAATCGGACTCTGCCGCACAGAACACATGTTCTTTGAAAATGAGAAGATAAAGGCAATGCGCGAAATGATTCTGTCGGATACAGTTGAAGGTCGCGAAAAAGCACTTGCAAAACTTTTACCATATCAGAAACAAGATTTCTATGGTATATTGAAAGCAATGGACGGATATCCTGTCAACATCCGCTTACTTGATCCTCCTTTGCACGAGTTCGTTCCCCACGATCTTGAAGGTCAGCAAATCATGGCCAAAGAAATGGGAATAACCGTTCAGGAGATTCAGCAGAGAGTAAACTGCCTAAGTGAGCACAATCCTATGCTTGGTCACCGCGGATGCCGCCTTGGCAACACATATCCCGAGATTACGGCAATGCAGACAAGAGCCATATTGGGTGCTGCAGTTCAGTTAAAGAAAGAAGGATTTGATCCTAAACCAGAAATCATGGTGCCTCTCATCGGTATCGTCAATGAGTTTGATATGCAGGAGAAGGTCATTCGTGAAACGGCAAAAGAGATTTTCGAAGAGGAAGGTATAGAAATAGCATTCCGTGTTGGAACTATGATTGAGATACCGCGAGCAGCTTTAACAGCTGATCACATTGCTGCGAAAGCAGAATACTTTAGCTTTGGAACTAACGACTTGACACAGATGACATTTGGATACAGTCGCGACGATATCGCCAGCTTCCTGCCTGTATATCTTGACAAGAAGATACTTAACGTTGACCCATTCCAGGTTCTCGACCAGAATGGTGTTGGACAGCTTGTTAAGATGGCAGTAGAAAAAGGCCGCGCAACTCGTCCTGAACTTGTATGTGGAATTTGTGGAGAACATGGAGGTGAACCTTCATCAGTTAAGTTCTGCCATAAAGTTGGCCTAAATTACGTCAGCTGCTCTCCATTCCGCGTGCCTATCGCACGTCTTGCGGCCGCGCAAGCTGCTGTTGAGGAATAAAGACTAAAAACAGTTAACAATAAAGATAGGCGGCAAGTATATTACTTGCCGCCTATCTTTATATTACATTCGTATTCAAAATAATATGAGCATGGGCATTATTCACATGAATAAGGGACTTATCATGTCATTCTGCTCTTCATTACCACAATTTCACCCACATAAGGATAAATACGTATATCATTTAAAATATAAATTACATAAATATCCCCAAGTAGCCTTCTGTCTATTATTGCAAAATATGGTTATCAATAAAACTTTGGAACTGATTTTTATAACTTTCTGAAACAGGAATAATCGTACTGCCAATAATGATGCGCCCACGATCAATCATCTCCACTTTTGTCATATTGACAATAAAAGACCGATGAACTCTCATAAAAGGCGGATGCGGAAGAAAATCCTCCAACTTCTTCATGTTCATAAGAGACAATACTGGTTTCTTGTTATCAACAAGATACACCTTAATATAGTCTTTTAGGCCTTCGATATAAAGGATATCATCAAATCTAACCTTTACTAGTTTATACTCACTTTTAATATACAAAAACTTATCTTGAGACATTGTCTCCTGACGGTTCATTGTCTTAAACCATTCAACAGCTTTGTTGACAGCCATAACAAACTGCTCATAACTTATCGGTTTTAAAAGATAGTCTATAGCATTAACCTTGTAGCCATCAATAGCATAACGGTCAAAAGCCGTTGTAAAAATAATACGAGTTTCCTTCGGTATAATATTAGCAAACTCAAGCCCACTAAGTTCAGGCATCTGAATGTCTAGAAACAACAAATCAACAGGATTATTTCTTAACACTTTCATTGCAGAAACAGCACTATCATAAGTTCCTGTAAGTTTTAATTCAGGAGTCTTCTCTGCATAACTGGCAAGCAATCTCGCTGCTAATGGTTCATCATCTATTATCGCACAATTTAATATCATAAATAATAATTTTAGAGTAATATACTTTATTTAAATCATCTACACCTTTTATCCATTCATATTTATCTTTATATGCAAGGTCCAAACGTTTCGCAACTTGCTTAAGACCTATGCCATGCCCACTTTTATCTGAATTATTTTTAGGGAAATTGCTGTTTTTTATTTCAAACTCAATTTTTTCACCATCAGAAAACAGATTAATTGAAATAAAGCTAGTCATAGTAGGACTAATACCATGTTTAAAAGCATTCTCAACTAATGAGATTAATATTACCGGCGCAATGAATATATCATTAGAAGGCGGTATGGATATATTTAATTTTATATTAACGTTTTCACCTGTTCTAATACGCATTAAATCAACATAATGTGTAATAAAATCAGCCTCTTCTTTCAAGGTTATGGCATTTTTCTGTGTACCATAAAGCATCTGACGCAATAAAGCGCTCAAAGAAAGAACGGCCTTCTGGGCCTTTGACTGATCAAAAGAGATAAGTGCATATATATTATTTAATGTATTAAGCAGAAAATGTGGATTAATTTGGTTACGCAAATTTTTTAATTCGGCCTCTGTTTTTTGTATTTCCATTTCGCGTCTTGCGGCTTCGGCTTTTTGCCATTTCATCGCAAGACACAATAAGGTTCCCACTGCTGCAGAAAAAGCAAATGAACAACCATTGCGAATGGTCAATGATAAGAATACAGACATTTTTGTAAAGCGTTCATGTTGTGGTGGCGTCCAACCAGCCTCCATCTCACGTATATGTATATAATCCATCATAAATTGCATACATATCGCCAATATTGTAATAACAAAAACGTTAATTACAATATAAACATTTTTTCGACGACTTGAAATTATGCAACGTGGAGCAAGCCAAAAATAATTAAGATAAAATATGACGCACATAAACGCAGGGAAACACAAGCGGATAAGATACATCACGGCATCATACTGTATGCGCTGTGGAACAAAGATAACCGAAGGCAAGGCAACGATAATCCAACAAAACAGATGAAAAATAATTAAGAATGCGTTCTTTTTGCTCATAGTTTCCAATCAATTCTAATTTCTTAATCAATTCATATTAGCCTACTCATACCTAATAGCTTCTATCGGATCAAGTTGAGCAGCCTTCTTGGCCGGATACCATCCAAAGAAAACTCCAGTTGCCGTACAGACAAAAAAGCTAAGGAATACACTCCAAGGCTGTATAAGCACTGGCCATTTGGCAAATATATTTACTCCAAAAGTAGCACCGATACCAATGAGTACCCCAATTAATCCACCAGTAACACTTAAAAGAATTGACTCTATGAGGAACTGGCTCAGGATGTCTACCCCTCTTGCTCCGACACTCATACGCAAACCGATTTCACGAGTACGTTCAGTAACACTGACATACATGATGTTCATTATTCCAATACCTCCTACGACAAGAGATATGCCTGCAATACATGCCAACAAGATTGTCATTAGGTCTGTCGTTGAGTTCATCATGGTAGCCAACTCTTCTTGAGAACGTATATTAAAATCATCCTCATCGCCTTCAAAATCATCTGTGGCATCCTTTAGTTTATGCTGAGAACGTAAAATCGATGTAATTTCTTCTGTAGCTTTATCTGTCAAGTCCTCAGTAAGAGCAGAACATGAAATACTCTGTACGTAGGTTATAGCAAGTATACGTTTCATAACAGCCGAATAAGGCGCAAGCACCAAATCGTCCTGATCCATACCCATAGAATTGTATCCTTTACTTTTCAGGACACCTACAATACGAAAAGGAATCGTGTTAAAACGTATAACCTTCCCTACGGGATCAGATCCATCAGGAAAAAGATTATCAACAACAGTTTTTCCAACAACACAAACTTTTGCACTAGACTTTATATCTTCATCTGAAAACATCTCTCCGTCTTCAACGTCCAATTTTCGTATTGTCAAATAATCCTGGTTCACTCCATATATCGTTGATGGTGTATTGTTATTACCATTGATAAACTGGCCAGAACTATTTACCACAGGACTTATTGCACTAATATATTTGCATTGATCTTTTAGTGCTTCATAATCTGTCAATTTAAGCGTTTCCATTGAAGAAGCTTCTTGTCGCACACCTCCACGCATATCCTGCCCAGGCATAATCATTATCATATTTGACCCCATTTCGGATATTTGTTTTTGTATACTTTGCTTGCTGCCCTGTCCTATTGCCAACATGGTAATAACCGATGCCACACCAATTATTATACCAAGCATCGTAAGAAAAGAGCGCAGCTTGTTTGCAGCTATCGCACGTAATGCTATCTTAAATAAATTGGTTATACTCATTTGTTCTTTAATCTCTTTTTAAACCTCAGCTTTTAAATTTCCCAAAGGTACGATAAATCTACATTATATGAAAGTCCGAGCTCATATAAATACGAATTAATCTCCCCATATAAATAAATCAATCATCTCGAGAAGGCGGCAGCTCTGCAAG
Source organism: Prevotella marseillensis (assembly GCF_900625065.1). Lineage (NCBI taxonomy): Bacteria > Pseudomonadati > Bacteroidota > Bacteroidia > Bacteroidales > Prevotellaceae > Prevotella > Prevotella marseillensis. The sequence goes on from NZ_UYXY01000001.1 coordinate 1,335,637, forward strand.
AGCTTTAGCAGCAGAAAGAATGTTATTATTAACTTCATCACTTCTTACAATACCATCACGAAGGACTATATTCCGACTCGAATAATTCGCAATATCAGGATTATGCGTTACAAAAATAATAGTTCTTCCTGCTGCATGCAATTTCTGGAATAGGACCAATATCTCGAAAGACGTGCGCGTGTCAAGATTTCCAGTAGCCTCATCTGCAAGTAAAACAGCAGGATTATTGACCAATGCACGCGCAATGGCGACACGTTGCATCTGACCTCCAGACATCTGATTTGACTTATGATAAAGACGATTGCCCAATCCTACAGCCTTCAGAGCTTCTATTGAACGCTCACGACGTTCTTTTGCACTAATACCAGGATTGTACATTAAAGGAAGCTCAACATTCTCTATACTGGTTGTCTTTGGCAAAAGATTATAATTTTGAAATACAAAGCCTATCTTGCGATTCCTCAATACAGCCCTTTCCGGTTTTTTCATTTTACGTACAGATATGCCGTCAAGATAATACTCACCACGACTAGGAGTATCGAGACATCCTAATTGATTAAGAAGAGTTGATTTACCAGAACCAGACTTACCCATTATGGTAACGAATTCTCCTTCATATATTTTAAAAGATACACCTCGCAGGGCATGTACAGTCTCATCACCAACATGAAAATCACGAAACACATTCTGAAGTTCAATGACTACCTTACGATTATCTGAATTAATATCTGACATTTCCTTATTAATTATTTTTTCTTGTTTTGACCAGGCCCTTTAGGAGCAAACGGACTAGACTCCTGCACTGAAGCTTCAGATGGCGGAACAGCATTGCCCCCATTGCCCATACCGACTTTTATCTCTGTTATTATTTTTGCACCTTTTTTGATACCACCAAGCAACTCTGTATTAATTCCATCACTGATTCCAACAGTTACAGGATGAGCCTCAAAAACATTATTACTAAATGTCCAAACTTTTTTACTGCCTTTACAATCTTTTATTATAGCATCTCCTATCAGTTCCTTTGTAGGAGTAAACCTTAATGCCTTATTCGGGACACTCAACACATTAGATTTCTCAAGTGTATAAATTGTAACATTGGCAGTAAGACCTGGTTTTAACTTTAAATCCTTATTAGGAGCACTAATTACCACCTCATAAGTAACGACATTATTAGTTGTCGTGGCCTCCTGCCTAACCTGAGTAACGGTACCTGAAAAAGTGTCATCCGGATAAGCATCAACTGTAAAAGAAACGCGTTCTCCTTCTTTAACATCACCAATATCAGCTTCATCAACATCTGCAATCACTCTCATGTCCGTAAGATCTCTTGCAATAGTGAACAATGTAGGAGTTTCAAAGCTAGCCGCAACAGTCTGCCCTTCTTCAACCTCTTTTGACAATACGACTCCATCTATTGGTGATGTGATAGTAGCATATCCAAGATTAGTCTGAGCTTTCTGAACGCTCTCTTTTTGCTGTCTTACTGCATCTTGTGCCTGACGGTATGACAATAATGCATTCTCATAATCATCAGCGCTAATTAGACCTTTTTTATATAGCGCATTATAGCGTTTATAATTAGCCTGCTGGTAACGCAAGTTACTAGTTGCATCGCTCAAATTAGCCTTTGCAATATTTAACTCGCTGATAAGATTTGTCTTATCCAGTTCAGCTATAACCTGTCCTTTTTTGACAACAGTATTATAATCGACATAGATTTTATCAACTATACCAGATACCTGTGTACCAACGTCAACAGAGGTCACAGGCTCTATCGTACCTGTCGCTGTAACACTATTAGAAATATTGCTCACACCAACTACAGCAGTGTCATATGAAATCTCATGCTTTCCTTTGCCGCAGAAAAACAAGCTGCAACAAACAACGATAATGACAACAACTGCCAAACTAATGATAATCTTTTTCTTCATTTTACCGGGTTATATTAAATTCATTTCTTCACCTTTATAGAAATTAAGTAGTTGCAAATAAAGAATGGTCATATATTTGCTCTCTAAACGACTCTGCTGAGCATTAAGTAATACTGTTTTTGCATTAGTAAGCTCAACAATATTTTTAAGACCTAAACGAAATTGTTCACTTAAAAGCCCATAACTTTCTTCTGCACTACTAACACTAACTTGTGCCGACCTAAAACGCCGTTGATTTGTCATCGCATTTATCCAAAATCCTTGAATTGTTAAAGCAAGATTACTTTGAGCATCTGCAACTTCAAGTTCTGATTGCTGAAGCCCCATCTTTGCCTTATTAATTGCTGTTTTAGTTGAACGATTGTCAAATATTGGTATACTTAAGGTGACGCCTAGCGAACCATTAAAATTGCTTTTCATTTGATTTGTCCAATTTTGCCCGATACCTGTTAGCGTGTTTGTCCCCACTCCTCCAGAAAGACTTATTGTGGGACTATAACCAGCTTTAGCAATCTCAATATCCAAATTACTGGCCTCAACACCTAATTTTGCATTTTGCATTTCCGGGCGAAGCGAAAGAGCATTATCTAAGACTTCTTTTGCAGAAGGTATAACTCCAAGAGCCTGTTCATCTGTTGAACTAGGCAAAGCTATGTCAAAAACATAATCATAGTTTAACCTAAGAAGGTTTTTCATCTGAAGCTTATAATCTTCTAATTCACCTTTAATATTTACAAGATTATACTCATCTGTAGCGACCTGCGCATCAAGTTGAGCCAAATCAGCTTTTGACAACGAGCCGACATCGTACATTTCCTTTCCCCTTGCCGCATTCTGTTTACTTATCTCAAGTATTTGAGCGTTTACATCAACAGCTTCGCTGACATATAAAATCTGAACATAAAGCTGGACGATCTGCTCCTGAATACTATTAACATTTTCTTCTAAGCTTAAATTGGCCTGCTGGCTTGTTATCTTCTGCAATTTTATATTGTTATGATTTTTATTTCCATTCCATACAGTCCAAGTTGCATTTAATCCATAATCGCCAGCATAGCTACCTTTATCCGTTTGAGATTTATCACCACTTAAAAAAGGTTGATAACCGGCCTGATGAGTAGTTGAAAACGACAATGACGGAAAAAGACTTGCGCTTGCCTCTTTAACATCTTCTTTTGTAGATGCAACAGAAAGGATACCGGTTTGTATCTTTATGTTGTTCTTAATCGCATAATCAATGCATTCCTTTAAAGTCCACTGTTTTACCTCGCCAGCGAACGCTATCGCAGGTGTCAAAAACAATGCACCGATCATAAAAAATTTTGTTATCTTCATATCCTTGCATTAAATAATCTGTATGCAAAAATAAGAAGAAAAAAAATACATAAAAAACAAAATGGATATATGTAACTACTTAGTAGAGACAATTATCCATTTTGTCGATTTTCGCCAAAAGTCTTAACAAAAGTTATTTAATTATGATAAAGAACTTAACCTGGCTATATACTTCCCAAGAATATCAAACTCGATATTGACCTTACTTCCTAATTTAATATCACAAAAATTTGTATGTTCAAATGTATAAGGAATTATCGCGACCTGAAATGTGTCCGCGGTCGGGTTACATACAGTAAGAGAAACACCATTTACCGTTACACTACCTTTATCTACTGTAAAATATCCACGACGAGCCATCTCTTTGTCAAACGGATATTTAAACGTAAAATAAGTACTGCCGTTGGCGTCTTCAATATTAATACATTCAGCCGTCATATCAACATGACCTTGCACAATATGCCCGTCAAGACGTCCATTCATTATCATTGAACGTTCAACATTAACTTTATCACCAACAGATAACAAGCCAAGATTTGAACGCTCCAATGTCTCCTTCATGGCTGTAACAGTATACTCATCATTATCAAGGTTCACAACAGTAAGACACACACCATTATGTGAAACACTTTGGTCTATTTTCAATTCATTTGCAAAAGAACATCTGAATGTATAATTTACATTATCTTTATCTTTTTCAATTGCAGACACTATAGCCATATCTTCTATAATTCCAGAAAACATAATAATGATAACTTTTAAATTAAACAATATGGGCAGGATACGATCCTGCCCTTTATACTGAAAAAGACCGTACCAGTGATGTGATGAAACTCCGAGCAATATAAGGATTTGAGAGCTCTCCGCCTTTGTAATCCACCGGCTTTACAGCTATATCATAAGATATTGTGGCCCGCCATTAGCAAAAGAAGTCTTCTCGGTTTTCAGTTTTAATTTGATGAGTATCCCGATCGAACTAATACGGTCTGTATTTACATCTTTTGATGATGCAAAATTACATATTTATTCTCAATGCTGCAAATATTTCAATACGATTTTTATGAATTAGCATATAATACTTTTTCATTAGCAAAAAACTTTTAGTATTCCACAATACATAGCATTAACATTTATTTTAGACTGAATAGAATACGTCCTTAGTCACAAGCATTTCATTATAAATCATTTATCTTGCTTGAACTACTCCATTACATGCATTAATCACCACCTTATGTACAGCCAAATAAAATGACCCGACAAAATAAAATTCAATATCACGAAACATTAAAAAATAAAATATTATTATATTCTATTCTAATTCAAAAATAAAATGTAATTTTGCGCCCGAATAAAAAACCACAGAAATGAAAAAGGCAACATCAAAAAAAATTCTAATTGTAACAGCTATTTGCGCTGTAATAGCATGTCTTCTTTGCTATTATTATTTATTTTCTTCAATGTCTACAAAAGAAAACAACACATATGTATATATAGATGATGACGATAATATTGACTCTGTATATGCAAAGCTTGAACCTATAGCAACAAGCAACTCTATGTCAGGCTTCAAAATATTGGTAAAATACAGTTCATATACAGAAAATATCAGAACAGGACGATATGAGATTGAAAAAGGGAATGGCGCATTTACAGTGTTCAGAAAACTAAAAAATGGCCTTCAATCATCAGTAAACCTTACAATACCAAGTGTAAGAACTGTTGATAAGCTTGCTGAAATCATCTCAAAGAAAATGATGATGGATAGTTTGTCAATACATAAAGCACTGACAGATTCTGCAACATGTGCAAAATACGGATATACAACACAAACAATATTGTGCATGTTTATCCCCAATACATATGAATTATATTGGAACATTTCCGTAGACAAATTTCTAGAAAAAATGAATAAAGAAAACAAAAAGTTCTGGAATTTTGAGCGGACTCAGAAGGCTAAAGCCATGAACCTGACAAAAGAAGAGGTAATAACAATGGCAAGTATTGTTGACGAAGAAACTGCAAACGACCAAGAAAAGCCTATGATTGCAGGAATGTATTACAATAGATTAAAAGCCGGAATGCCATTACAAGCAGACCCGACTATAAAATTTGCATTGCAGGACTTCAACATAAGGCGCATTTACAATAACATGTTGACCGTTAAAAGCCCATATAACACATATAAAAATATAGGTCTGCCTCCCGGCCCAATAAGGATTCCAACTGTTGCGGGCATCGATGCAGTGTTAAATCACGTTCATCACAATTATTTATATATGTGTGCAAAAGAAGATTTTAGCGGTACACATAACTTTGCTGAAACATATGACGAACATTTAAAGAATGCAGCAAAATACTCTGAAGCATTAAATAAAAGAGGAATTCAATAATCACAATATATGTCAAGTGCAGGACTATGATTTTAGAGGATCTAATAATAATAAGATCACTAAATCATAGTCCTGCATTGTTTAATGCATATAAATTAAGACAAAGATTAAATTAAACGGTAAACCTAGTAAATATTAGTTGCAATTTCTTAATTTGTCTTTGATTACTAATAACATAAGCCACACAAAACGATAAAAACGACTACAATTTGTTTTGTTTTGTCTTAGGTTTACATTATCTTTGCACAATAATTCAGATTATTATGGTAATGAACGAAGAGATTAAGAATGAAGAGAAGAAAAGTCTTAGCTTTGTTGAGCAACTAGTAGAAAGCGACTTGGCAGAAGGTAAAAACGGAGGAAGAATACAAACACGTTTTCCGCCTGAGCCAAACGGATACTTACACATAGGACATGCTAAGGCTATTTGCATGGATTTCGGTGTCGCTGAGAAATACAACGGCATCTGCAATCTACGCTTCGATGACACAAACCCAAGCAAAGAAGATACCGAATATGTTGATTCTATTCTTAATGATATAAAGTGGCTGGGATTTCATTGGGAAAACGTTTATTATGCTTCTGACTACTTCCAACAGCTTTGGGATTTTGCCGTATGGATGATCAAAGAAGGAAAAGCATATATAGACGAACAGTCAAGTGAAATGATTGCCGAGCAGAAAGGGACACCAACACAGCCCGGCACGCCATCGCCCTATAGAGACAGACCTATTGAAGAAAACCTTGAGCTCTTCAATAAGATGAACACTCCTGACGTGGAAGAAGGCTCTATGGTTCTACGAGCTAAACTTGATATGGCAAATCCGAATATGCATTTCCGTGACCCTATTATGTATCGTATAATACATACACCACATCATCGTACAGGGACAAAATGGCATGCATACCCGATGTATGACTTTGCACATGGACAAAGTGATTTCTTCGAAGGAGTAACCCATTCAATATGCACACTCGAATTTGTCCCCCACCGTCCACTCTATGATAAGTTCATTGACGAACTGAAAGCATATAAAGGTGAAACAGAAAACATCAATGACAATCGTCCCAGACAGATTGAATTCAATCGTCTAAATCTTACATATACTGTAATGAGCAAACGTAAATTACATGCGCTTGTTGATGAGCATAAAGTAAACGGATGGGACGATCCTCGTATGCCGACTATTTGCGGTATGCGCAGAAGAGGGTATTCACCAGAAAGCATTAGAAACTTCATAAAGAGTATCGGATATACAAAGTTTGATGCTCTTAATGATATGGCACTTCTCGAAGCTGCTGTCCGTGACGACCTTAACAAAAGAGCTATAAGGGTTTCGGCAGTTGTCAATCCCGTGAAACTTGTTATCACGAACTATCCGGAGGGTCAAACCGAAGAAATGGAGGCAATCAACAATCCTGAAAACGAAGCTGATGGAAGCCACATGATTACTTTCAGCAGGAATCTATGGATTGAACGTGAAGACTTTATGGAAGATGCTCCTAAAAAGTTCTTCAGAATGACTCCAGGAAAAGAGGTACGCCTTAAAAATGCATATATAGTTAAATGTACAGGATGTACAAAAGACGAGAACGGTAACATTACAGAGATACAAGCCGAATATGACCCTATCAGCAAAAGCGGCATGGAGGGAGCAAACCGCAAAGTAAAAGGAACGCTACATTGGGTAAGTGCAGACTATTGCCAAAAAGCAGAAGTAAGAATATACGACCGTCTGTTTAACGTGGAGAATCCTTCTGCTGACGAAAGGGATTTCAGAGAGCTTCTTAATCCTGACTCACTCACAATTATCCCTGAGTGTTATGTTGAAAAATTCGCAGCAGAAAAGAAGCCGGGAGAATATCTGCAGTTCCAACGCATTGGATACTTCATGGCCGATTTAAGTTCTACCCCCGACCATCTTGTTTTCAACAAAACAGTCGGCCTAAAGGACACATGGTCTAAAATTAATAAAAATTGAATAGATGTCATATAATAACTCTGAAGATTATTTTGAGTCAAACGAATTCAAAGCTACTCTGAAAAAATTTGAAGAAGCTGAAAGGCGTGGACAGGAAATAATATTAGATTCCGAAGAATTTGTTGATATTGCTGAATATTACTATAATCATGGCAAAGTTAATGCTGCAATAGAGATAATCAACAGAGCTATAGACCTATATCCAGGAGCTGCCGCTCCGCTTTTATTTAAAGCGAGAATGGCACTTCTGGATTACAATGACATTAATAAAGCCAATTTATACGCAGACTTAATTAACGACAAGAATGATTTAGAATATTTCTACCTCAAGGCAGAAATAATGATTAATGAGGGTAAAATAGAAGAAGCCGACAACTACCTTGAAAATAAATACGAAGAAATTGATGATGACGAAAAAGACTATTTTGCCATTGACACAACAGCTTTATACATAGACTATAACATTATAGGAAAAGCTAATAAGTGGATAAAGAAATCAGAAGCAGTTGATACAGTCGAATATAAAGAGCAATATGCAAGGATTATGATGGAAAATGGCGATTATAAGAAAAGCCAAGAGCTATTTAATGAATTAATAGACAATAATCCCTACTCCACTCAATATTGGAACTCGCTTGCATCTTCACAATTTTTATGCAATAATATTGAGGAAGCCATACAAAGTTGTGAATTTGCCCTTGCAATTAACCCTGAAAATGCAACGGCGCTCCTAAACAAAGCAAACGGTCTGTATAATCTCGGGAATTATAAAGAAGCCTTGAAATATTATACAAGATATTGCGAACAATGCCCTAATGACGAAAATGGCGAGACTCTGATAGGATTCTGTAATATGTTGCTTGAGGATTATCTTAATGCCATTAAACATTTTCAAATTGCAGAAAGATTATCTGCACAGAATTCTCCAATGCTAACAGACATTTATAAAGACTGGGCATTTGCATTATGCCGTCTTGGAAGAATTGACGAAAGTATGACAGTCCTTGACAAAGCGCAAAATATAGGATGCGACCAAAATGAATTGTTGGTTTACAGAGGCAGCCTGCTTATCGGGAGCGGACGTTTTTATGAGTCTAAAAAATATTTTCTTAAAGCAATCAAAGACTCTGGCTACTCTCCAAATATTGTAATGAAGACCGCAATCGTTATTTACGAAAGCGGAAATATTAACGTAGCATACAAGATGTTTCAAATGCTATACAAGAAATATCCTAATTGGACTAAGGGATACGCATATTATGCAGCCATTTGTTACTCTCTAAATAAAGAAGACGAATTTCTGAAAAATCTTAAAAAGGCAGTAATATTTTCACCTGAAGAAAGTAAAATTGTATTAGGAAAATTATTTCCAGAAGATATGGAAACAAATTATTATTACCAATATATGCTCAACAAACTTGGTAAATCATGATAATGCTGCATCAACTAAAGGTTTATTAAATACTAATTATCTGAAGACTAGGGAGAAAAGTATCCCGCTAAAATTTCTATATTTAATCAATCAAATTTCATTTTTATATTTTCATATTAATTAAACAAAGGAGGATAATAACCTCATTTATCATGAAGCAGACAGAGGCGTTTTCCTTGACTTGACATCAAAGCATAAACATATAAATTGCGAAACATAAAAGACGAATTAATTTCCCTTATAAAAATTGAAACATTAAGCATCATTCTCATTATACTTTAGTACGAATTCACCACAAAGGACGAATCATCAATAGAAGAAAGCACAAAATAGTTTCAAATTGAAAACCTATTATTTACGTATAAGAACTCAGTAACTTTTGAACAAAAAGTGGCTGAGTTATCATGCATAAACCATAGGATTATCTCATTGAAACAAATGCATACATAAAATTTAAGTTGAATAATTTAATCTGCGACAATGAAAAATGCTCTTAAAGAAGAAAGATATTATTTTTTTATAAAAAATTTCATTATATTTGTTTTTAACATATAAATGATGTATTTTTACGTCACAATATGAATATAATGTATTATGTGGAAATATTACGCATTATTGTCCGCCCTATTTGCCTCATTAACAGCTATATTTGCCAAAATAGGCATTAAAGATGTAAATTCAGACTTAGCTACAGCCATAAGAACATCAATAATAGTATTATTGACATGGGGCATTGTTCTATTTTGTGGAGTTGAAGATAAGATTAAGGATATCAGTTTACACTCATGGCTATTTCTTATTCTATCAGGTATAGCCACAGGATGTTCTTGGTTGTTTTATTTTAAAGCTTTACAAAATGGTGATGTCTCACGCGTTGCCCCAATAGACAAACTTAGTGTTCCACTAACTATATTTATGTCATTTATAATATTAAAAGAACCTATCAGCTTTAGAACCATTGCGGGCGGAATATTAATCACAGGCGGAAGCATACTCTTATTGTTAAAATGAAGATACTTATAATTGAAGACGAAAGAGAACTTTCAGACAACATTGTTACATTCTTAAGTTCTGAAAATTATTTGTGTGAACAGGCATTCACCTTTGCAGATGCAAGAATGAAAGTGCATTTATATGAATATGAATGCATTGTTCTTGACATAATGCTGCCAGATGGAAACGGCCTTGAACTATTAAAAGAAATCAGAGACAGACATAGCCAAGTAGGAGTAATCATTGTGTCAGCAAAAGACTCTATTAATGATAAAATAACAGGCCTGGAAGTAGGTGCTGATGACTATCTGGCAAAACCGTTTAGTCTGCCGGAACTTAAAATGCGAATATACGCGATCATCAGACGAAAAAAATTTTATACCAGCAATATTCTGTGCAGCAACGGCATAAAAATTGATCTGCTAAAAAAGACCGTAACAATAAACTCTGAAACAATAACCCTCACAAGAACAGAATACGAACTGCTGTTATTTTTAATAAGCAATAAGAATAAGGTTATATCAAAACTTTCTATGGCCGAACATTTAACCGGAGAAATGGCCGACATGCTAGACAATCATAATTTTGTATATACGCATATCAAAAATCTGAAGGCAAAACTTACAAGACAAGGATGTTCAGAGTGTATTAAAAATATTTACGGTACAGGATACAAATGGATAGAAGAATGAGAAGAAGTAATCTTATAGACAAAGCCATGCTACAGTTCACCATTTGCGTAACTATTCTCATGCTATTGGCAACGCCATTATTTTATTGGCTCACAAAACACTATTATGCAGAAGACCTCATACTGGTTATTGATACAATAAAACACGGAAAAGACATTCCCCCACTCGATGTTGAACGAGACATCATGCATGGAATCATGATACAATTCGGACTGATAATATGCATCATCGGAATATCTGTAATATTAATAATGAAAAATATTTCTGTAAAGCTTTGGACACCTTTTTATTATACACTAAGCCAAATAAGCAGATTTAAACTTGAGGACAAAAAGGTGCCACAGTTTCCGGAAAACAAGGTAAATGAATTTACTAAATTAAATGAGGCTGTAACAATCCTTATGAGAAACAGCCTGATAAGTTATAATATACAAAAAGAATTTACAGAAAATGCATCACATGAGATGCAAACACCTTTAGCTATATTCCAAAGCAAACTCGATAATTTGTTACAAGACGAGCATCTCACTAAAAAGCAAGCAGATACGATACAAGACCTTTATAATCTTACAGTACGCCTGACACGCCTCAACAAGAATCTATTATTGCTTGCAAGAATAGACAACAATCAATATAATGAAATGTCTGAAGTTGATATAATAAATATCTTAAATCGTATGTTGCCCTTGTTACATTCTATATCTGATGGGATAACTATTATAAGAGATTTTAAACTTCCGTCTATGATAATTAAATGTAATAGCACTCTTTTAGAAAGCATGATCAACAATTTAATTGTAAATGCTTTAAGACACAACCAAATTAATGGTGAAATAATAATAACAGTTGAGCAAGACAGAATGATTATCTCAAATACATCAAATGGAATGGCACTTGATGAGAACTTATTGTTTAACCGCTTTTATAGACCGATACGCGATAATAAGGGCAGCGGTCTTGGGTTATCCATCGTAAAAGCGATATGCAAATTTCACAACTGGAAAATTGAATACAAACACATTAACAACAAGAATCATTTTATCATAGCATTTAAATAATATATAAAGATATCCTTACCATAATTGGCCATCATCATAAATATTCACTTTACGAATTAATCATAACCACCTATAAATCGATACATTACAACGACAAGACATCTCATCCAAATAACATATCCATAACGATAATAATGCCAAGCAGTATTATTGCATAATAAGTATGATTAATAAATTAATCTATACAGAAAGGCCAACACAAATACATTCGCCCGTAAATATTATTTATAATAAAATTGTCTTATAAAACCTTTCTGTTCTTATAGTTTAGCATTATCATTTATACCAATAACACCACATAAAATGCTATATTTAACACTATTGTCCTAAAATCTACAAAATGTCTTCAAAATTTCCACTTATTTTTGTGCAAAAAACAGATGAAAAGAACTATTATCATATCTACAATTTCAGCAATAATAATCGTTTTTTGTATTATTCCAGGGTATTTATATCCTATTTTTGAAATATTGGATGCTATAGACAAACAATTAACAATTGCTTTAAATTTTAATGGAGGCTCAATTGTAGATGCTATTCTATATGCCATGTCATCAAGAATAACATGTTCAATCTGTGTTTTAATAGCAATCACTTTATATTTTCTAAGAAAAAAAACAAAACTAAGAAGATATCTTGTTATTGTTCTGGGATTAACACTCGTCATAACATTATGTGATCAGATATCAGCTTCTGTTATAAAGCCATATGTATGCCGTTTAAGACCATCACACACCATTGGCGTATGCGAATTTTTACATTACGTATATGGTTACAAAGGAGGTCAATATGGATTTGTATCCATCCATGCAGCCAATACATTAGGAGCCGCCGCATTTTTATCTTACATAATTAAAAACAAAAGAATTACAATTTATCTGTTTACATGGGCTTTTATCGTTTGCTATTCTAGAATATATTTAGGGGTGCATTATTTGGGCGATGTAATATGTGGTGGTATTCTAGGCGCTGCGATAGGATATACAACAGCTTTCGCTATAAACAGCATTATCATTAGATACATCACATGGAAACATCTTCGTTCATATAAAGCCCAATTAAGATAAAAACGCTGAAATAAACATTATATCCTCAAATCCGCAACCGCCCTCATAAGATGACACAGAGGTCAAAAAGGTAGCGACACTGTGGCAAAAGAGGGTGCAACGCAGCAAAAATCGCCACAAAGACGCATTAAATCCCCTTACCCCACCATGCGACTTGAGGCAATACGCAAAATCACGACCATAAGTTGTCGGTGTCATCCAAAGTCATTCTGGAACACATCAGCATAAGCGTTGTTGCATGAATAGATATTCAGCACATACTGCCTTGATGTCCTGACCCATTTGGCTGGCACAGAGATGAACTTGAAGACAAACGCCTTGATGCGGCTTGTTGCTTTGAGTCCGAACCTCTTCACGTCAAGCCTCGCCATGATGAATTTATAGAAGTTGCGTATGAGTGCCGTAAGCAGAAGAAACACCGTGTTTTCTCCCATGAAGGATTTTGGAAGCCTGTTCCAGCCGAATCCGTTATTCATGTCATCGAAGATGCGTTCCTTCCCTCCACGGAGGTTATAGAATTCGACAATCTCTTTCTCGGAAGACTCGTAGTCATTTGTAAGGATGCAGCGGTAGGTGTATTCTCCTTCCCACAGGTCGAGTTCGCCGTCTATCCGCTTCTGTCTTTGAATCACAAGACGGTATGCCTTCCCTTTCCATTTCTCGATGAGAATGGAGGCCAGCTCAAACTCAATGCCGCCCAATTCCACTTTCTTCCAACCTCTGAGGGCAAAGATGTCATTGTAGAGCGAACTGCATCGGTTGGCACGGATATAGAAGGTCTTGCAGTGTTTAGCAATCTCTTCCACTATCTCTTCAGAACACGAGCCGCAATCAGCTCTGAAACGGTTGATAATAAGCTTGTTCTGTTCAAACCTTTCAAAGAACCTCTTCAGCGTGTCCTTCTGGTGGAAACGGACATTTGTGTTGCCGTCGCTGTTCTCAATGCCGACAATCAAGTCGCCAATAACCGCCACGCCAGGGTGATAACCAAGGAACTTCTTGTATGTAGGCTTCGCATCATACTTCTCAGCCTCTATGAACTGGTGGTCGAAGTCAACGTCATACCCCTCGCCCTCTTTCAGTTGCCCTGTGGACAATAGGCAATTGAGGAGCAGTGTATTCAGCTTGTCTGCCGTGTTGAAGTCGTAGGTCTTGCCAGTGTCGGATGTGTAGGAAATGTTATCCTGGGTCAGTTCCTTTATGGCTCTGAGAATCGTGTCGGCACTGCATGTGCGAAGTGTCGGATGAAGCGAGAGGTGGTACATCAGATGAGTGGTGACATCCTCTATGCATGAGCCGCCACAGAAATAAACGCTCATAAGCGAACGGATGATTTCGCTGTATTGATAACCATACAGCCTGCATCTCATACCGAGGGTTGAGTCGATTACAGATGAGAGATTGGAGTCAAATTGCTCCATTATTGAAAAAATTCCTCCAAAAGGAGAGAGTTTCTCAGATTTTATTGCTACCTTTGCCATGTCTGTCGGGTTTGATACATATTTTGATTTGCAACACTAAGATAGGTGAAAAATCTGACATAGCAAAATCCTGAGCAACTTTTTGTTGCTCAGGTACTTATAAAATAAGTTAAACTAAAATGCTGCGGAATTTAGGTATATATTATTTTAGCACTGCCGACAAAGGTATTTTATATTGCATAGAAAAAATTAGGAATAAATATCGCTTTAAATAAGTTTTATTTTTAATTTTGCAATTCAATATTATGCTAGGGCTTGCAATTATGCTTCACACGATAATATGTGAGGCATATTTTAATATATTGCTCCATTATTGTCCACTAAAAATCGCAAATAGTTCTTTGAAATAATTGAATTACAGTTTATTAGAAGAGATTTTCTTGCGCAACGATTTGAAATCATAACTTTGCAGCCTTTTATGTTAGGCTGTATATGAATAAAGACAAATACGTTTTCGCCCAAATGGTTGAGTTTTTAGACAACTACAAGTTTCTCCGTATCGTAAAGAAGTATGATGGCAACAAGTATGTTAAGCATTTTACTTGCTGGAATCAACTTCTTACTTTGATGTTCGGACAATTGTGCAATCGTGAAAGTCTTCGTGATCTGATTGTTGCACTGAATGCACATCAAGAGAAATGCTACCATCTTGGAGTTGGGAAACATGTCACCCGAAGCAACCTTGCAAAAGCAAATGAGAACCGGGACTACCGTATCTTTGAGGACTTCGCATTCCACATGATAAGCGAAGCCAGAAAGAAAAGAGTAAATGACATATTCAAACTAAACGGAAATGTATATGCCTTCGATTCTACCACAATTGACTTGTGTCTGAAATTGTTCCCTTGGGCTAACTTTCGTACATATAAGGGAGGTATCAAAATCCACACTTTATATGATGTCGAAACTCAAGTTCCTGCCTTTATCCATATAACCGAAGCAAAGATAAACGATGTCAGGGCTATGGACGTAATAACTTATGAATCTGGCTCATTCTATGTTTTCGACCGTGCATATAACGATTATCATCGTCTCTACAAGATACATATGATGGATTCGTTCTTTGTTGTACGGGCTAAGACAAACATAAAGGCAAGAGTACTCAAATGGAAACGACGTTTACCCAAGAATATATTGTCAGACTGTGAGATTGAACTTACCGGTTTCTATACCCAAAAATCATATCCTGAAACGATTCGTTTGGTGAGGTTTTGGGATGAAGAAGACGAACGGGAGTTCGTTTATCTGACAAATGCAAAACATATTCCAGCCTTACAGGTTGCGGAACTTTACAAGAATCGTTGGCAAGTGGAACTGTTCTTTAAATGGCTCAAGCAGCACCTGAAAATAAAGAAATTTTGGGGTACTTCCGAGAACGCTGTAAAGATACAAGTCTACTCAGCAATCATTGCCTACTGTCTTGTGGCTATCATGCAACATGATATGAAACTTAACAGATCGACATACGAGGTTCTACAAATTCTTGGCATTTCTCTTACGGACAAGACTCCATTAAGAAATCTATTCAGCAAAACTAAATTCAATGATGTCAAAGAACAAAGCGGTCTTGATGGACCAAATTTATTTAGTAATTATAATTTTTAATTCGTCCTCTAATTTTTAGTGGACACTAGTGATATTGCTCATAAAATCAGAAATATGAATAAACAGGAAAAAAAATTATTATTAATTCTAATGGTGATATGCGTGATATCACTTATCTCATTCATCGGTTTGTCATTATTTAATACTCGTGGCGAACCGCGTGAGGCTATAGTATCATTGTCTATGCTAAAATACGGCAACTGGATATTACCAATAAACAACGGAATAGACATTGCATATAAACCGCCATTGCTACACTGGTTTATAGCGTTATTATCATATATTTACGGAGAAGTTACTACGTTCACCGCACGTATGCCTTCAGCCCTATCATTAATAGCAATGATTGCTGCAGGATATGTATTCTTTGCCAAGCGCAAAGATGCAACAACTGCTTTCATCGCCGGCATAATTACACTCACCTGCTTTGAAGTACATAGAGCAGGAACATCATGCCGTGTTGACATGCTGCTGAGTTCGCTTATAGTTATCGCCCTATATCAGTTGCACAAATGGGGCGAAAAAGGAATGAAAGGTTTTCCGCTATGGGGTGTATTAGCAATGAGTGGTGCCTTCCTGACCAAAGGGCCTATTGGCATATTATTACCATGCCTTGTGGAGTTTGTATATCTACTTATACGTGGAACAAAGCCCGCAAAACTTATTTTTACTTTCATATTGATTGGTCTATCTGCATGTATACTTCCATCTTTATGGTACATTGCTGCATATAGGCAAGGCGGAGACAAATTTTTAGAATTAGTTTATGAAGAAAATGTCCTACGCTTTCTTGGCAAGATGTCATATTCTTCACACGAGAAACCTGCATATTATAATTTAATAACAGTAATTGCCGGATATGTCCCCTACACTCTTCTTGTAATTATATCGCTTTTTGCTATTAAATATAAGTCGTTTGATTTTGGAATAAACCAATGGTGGAAAAAACTTCGCAATCGAATTACAACAATGGATTCAGCACATTTATTTTCACTATTGAGCATAGTTATTATTTTCGTATTCTATTGCATTCCAAAAAGCAAACGTAGCGTTTACCTTTTACCGATATATCCGTTCATTGCCTTTTTCTTAGCAGAATATATAATATACCTATCCCATAAACATAAAATTGTCTTAAAGGTTTTTGGAAATATCATGGCAGGAATATCAATTCTGCTAGTGATTTGTTTTTTTGCTGTAAGAATCAACATTATACCTGAAAGCATTTTTTCAGGCAAACATGCAGTAGAAAACATAAATATGATGAGAGACTTGGCCACTACAGAATTGAATTTTATGTCTATAATAATATTGGCAATCCCTATCATAGCTTCTATTATATTTTGGCGTATTAAGAATCAGAGCCCTTACAAATTAGTGTTATCCACATTAGGAATTGTTTGGGGAATCTTCATTTCTCTAGACGGATTCTATCAACCTGTAATACTTAGTTCTAAGTCAGACTACAATGTTGCCATGCAAATAAAAAAGATTGTACCAAGTGGCAGAATATATTCATATAGAACAGACATTGTTGTTGGAGACCGTATGCACCCGTTCACAATAAACTTTTATCTTGGCGACCGTGTTGTGCCGTTTGACTGTTTCAACCCTTCATATGGCTACCTTATTGCAGGAAATGATGACATTGAAACTTTCAAAAAAACATACCCCAATTATAGAGTAGAAGAAATTCGTGATTTTAAACATCGCAGCTGTGATGATAAAAAATGGTTGCACTTTTATAAATTCTACAACAACGGAACAAATAAACAGAATTACAAATCAATATAACAATAAAAATAAACCTGAACAATGAACCTTTTAATAGTTGTACCATGCTATAATGAAGAGGAAATGCTGCCGGAAACCACTAAACAATTAACTGCAGTAATAGATAAAATGGTGCATGACAGAAGCATCAGCACCGGCAGAATCTTGTATATTGATGATGGAAGCAAAGACAACACATGGAAACTGATAGAAAAATATGCCTCAGAAAGCAACAAAGTATGCGGTTTAAAACTATCTCGAAATTCAGGACACCAATTCGCCCTTACTGCAGGACTTGAATGGGCTTCTGAAAATGCGGATGCAGCAATATCAATTGATGCAGACCTGCAAGATGACGTCAATGCAATATATGACATGGTCAAATGTTTTAATGATGGTAAAGACATCGTTTACGGAGTAAGACGTGAACGCAAGACAGACACGTTTTTCAAACGCAATACAGCACTTTTATTTTACAAGCTCATGAATAAGTTAGGCGGTAGGATAATCTATAACCATGCAGACTTCAGACTGATGAGCCGTAGGGCCCTTAAATCATTAATGGATTATCCCGAGCGTAATCTGTTTTTACGTGGAATGGTCGCTTCATTAGGATATCCGTCAGATACAGTTTATTATGACAGAAAAGAAAGAATGGCTGGTGTATCTAAATATCCATTAAAGAAAATGATCAGCTTTGCCCTAGACGGAATAACATCCTTCTCAATAAAACCTTTACACTATATTACTTACCTTGGTGTTGTATTCATATTGATTTCTATAGCCGTAATTATATATGCACTGATATCATATTTCGACAGAGATGCAATTCAAGGTTGGACATCTCTTCTTATATCTGTATGGTTCATTGGCGGATGTATACTTATCGCATGCGGGGTCATTGGTGAATATGTTGGAAAAATCTACATTGAGACAAAAAGAAGACCATTATATTTTATAGAAAAGACCGCAGGCATTTCGAATAAATAAAAGCATAGCTATCATATAAAGACTCCCCAGATTTAAATGTTTAAATCTGGGGAGTCTTTATATGATAAGTAACAAGATTTATTATTTTGTAACATGGAACCAATCAGCCTCTAACCATCCTCTATTAGCCTTACCAGCAGGTTCTGCTGCTACAAAACCAATTTTAGCTCCAATCCATTTGCCTTCACGCATCTTGAAACTTTCGCCTACTTTCTTATATTTTTTTCCGTCTAAGCTATATGCAAAATTACAGATGCCCTCATTAACCATCATACGGAGATAAATATCTTCGTGAATGGCTGGTTGATAATCAATCTTATCAACTTCAGTAGGCTTAAGCTTGGCAATGATATTAACTTTTTCCGGCTTTCCTTTATCAGCTTTTAAGCAAGTTATCTGCTGAAGTTCAAATTCATCCCCAACTCTTTTTACAACAATAGCAGAATAATCGAGTCCCATCATAATCAGACCTCCAAACTGGTTCTGATCTTTAGCAGTTACACGTACTTTAGCTGTTGCTGTAAATTTATCAGCAGGAGTTTTCTGAAGCAGCAAATTCGGCACTTCCCATAAGTTCACGAAGTTCTCGCTTAACTTATGATTATAGACTCTAAAAGTACCAAATGAAGTAGGCATACCAAAGAACTGATTATAATTTGCATGCCACTGCCATTGTTTACCCAAGAGAGGCTGATTAAACTCATCGCTTTCAACAGGATTTTGAATAGGCCAAGCTTTAGATGTTTTTGGCTTACGGTAAGTTTTAACAGGATCACCGCAATAATCACCATCTTTATCTATTCCCATAACAGGCCAATTATCTCTCCATTCAACCGGCTGCAAATGCACTACACGTCCATAACAGCCCTTATCTTGAAAATGCAAAAACCAATCTTCACCAAATGCAGTATGAACCCACGCTCCTTGATGAGGGCCATTGACATCACTCTTTCCTTGGGCTAATACTTTTTTGCACTCATAAGGACCAAATGGACTCTTAGATCTCATAGCAAGCTGGAATCCTGTAGGAACTCCACCTGCTGGGCACATAATCCAATACCACCCATCCCTCTTATAAAACTTTGGACCTTCACAAGTTCGGTTCTCCGTTCCATTACCATCAAAAACAATAACAGGATCACCGATAGCCTTTGTTCCATCAGCAGATAATTCACGCACTACTATTACAGATGCGAAACGTGATCTACTATTTGCATAAGCACTTACAAGATAGCATCGTCCGTCCTCATCCCATAGTGGTGTACTGTCAATATTGCCAGGTCCCGGAATAACGCAAACAGGCTTCTCCCACTCTCCGGCAGGATTCTTTGTCTTTACCATGAACACGCCATAATCAGGATCACCCCAGTAAATATAAAATTCTCCATTATGATACCTGATACTAGGAGCCCATACGCCATTACCGTGAGAAGGCATATTGTAAACGCTTGCCGGCTCAATATCCTTCAAAGCATGTCCTATTATTTCCCAATTAACCAAATCCTTTGAATGAAGTATTGGCAAACCTGGAGTACAGTTGAAAGAACTTGCAGTAAGATAATAATCTTCACCTACGGCGCATACATCAGGATCGCTATAATCCGCATTGATAACAGGGTTTGTATAAGTGCCGTCGCCATTATCAGGACACCAAACCTCAGAACGGTATTGTCCATATGAAGCTAATGGAACAAAAAGCAATGACAAAAAGAATGTTTTTTTCATGTGTTCAAGTAAATTAATTTTATATTAATAATTAAACGATATCCTATATGACTTTCACAAAACTTTTTCCTATTGAATCAAAACGCAATAAATAATTTACATCGTGCACAATATGCATAAATTCTACAGATGTGTCATTAGTTTTTCTTACTGAATTTGCCACATGCCCCATTGTACGACGCAAATTAATCTCAATACAAGGATTCAACAAAAAGCCGTTGGCACCACCAGAAACAATCATCATGTCAACACCAAACGGACCTTGATATGAACCTGAAAGATATGATGAAAAAACTTTTATAATATTTTCTCTGATACGTGTCAGCATTTCCTCCGACACATATTTTGAGAGTAATTCCATTTTATATGATTCCGATGCTATGACATTACCCATATATGACACACCATCTGTATTAAACAAAGATAAGCCACAATAACTAATATGCCCATCACCATGAGAATAAAACTCCATGGCAAAATCTTTCACCTTATTATAATACGGCTCAACACAAAGTCCTCCTTGGCGATTTATAATGTTTTTAATCCATCCTAATTTAGAAGGGCAGACTTCCTTTTCTGAAAGATATTTAACGCCACGTCCACTACTACTCCACGGCGCTTTAACAACGACTTGTCCATATTTTTCAACCAAGTTAAAAATATCTTCAGGATGAGTAACATAAAAACTTTCACCACACGTCATATCCTCTATACCTGCTCTAATCAATTTCAATAAAGCGGATGTATGACTGCGATTTGAAAAATATTTTACATCAGTCAGAATGCGATCATCAACAACATCACACAAATCTTTTCCGTTAATTATTATCCCTGACTTAGAAAGCATTGTACGTAGGCTTAAGTCCCATCCCCATGGGTCTATAGAAGAAAAATCCGCGGCTTTCAAATCATCAATAGTAACAAAAACGACATCAGCATGACACCTGTGGGTCTTAGCTAAAGCTTTAAGTGCATAAGGAACATCATCAACAAGAACGCAATCACCATCATTTGCCCATAGTGCAGGAATATATCCCAAGTTCATTTTGAACTCTTGAATTGCGTGCGGCAGGGTTATGCTTTCTGTCCCATATGCTAAAGCAATGTCATGCTCTGGATTAAAAATATGTAACTTCACAAAAAACAATTATTGATTTTGGTGCAAAAATAATAAAAAAAAATGAGTTTTTGCAATGTATGGTTTGCAATTATAGAATAAAATATTATCTTTGCAAAAGAAAACAAATTAAAAAAGAATGGAAGCTTTCTTTCGTACCCATACTTATTTGGTAGAACACACAAACGCCCCCGTTCGCCGCATGCTGATGGACGAGATAAACTGGGACGAGAGGATGATTGGCATAAAAGGTACAAGAGGTGTTGGCAAAACTACTTTTCTTTTACAATATGCAAAAGAAAACTTCGCACCTAATGACCGTAAATGTCTTTATGTCAACATGAACAACTTCTATTTTCAAGGAAGAGGCATTGCAGACTTTGCCGGTGAGTTTTACAAAAATGGTGGAAACGTACTGCTAATTGACCAAATCTTCAAAGAACCAAATTGGAGTAAAGAGCTACGTCTCTGCTACGAAAAGTATCCACAACTAAAAATTATATTTACAGGTAGCAGCGTTATGCACCTAAAAGAAGAAAATCCTGAGCTTAATGGTATTGTAAAAAGCTACAACCTTAGGGGCTTTTCTTTAAGAGAATATATAAATCTTGTTGCAGGAACAAACTTTAGGCCGTATACATTAGATGAAGTATTACGCGACCATGAACATATAACTCGCCACATCTTACCTGAAGTTTCACCTGGGAAATATTTAAAGGAGTATCTTCATCATGGATTCTATCCATTTTTTCTTGAGCACAGAAATTTCTCCGAGAATTTGCTCAAGACAATGAATATGATGACAGAAGTTGATATACTACTGATTAAGCAGATTGAGCTCAAATATCTCACAAAGATAAAAAAACTATTTTATCAGCTTGCCGTTGACGGTCCCAAGGCACCAAACATAAGCCAACTGGCAATTGATATAGAGACAAGCAGAGCTACGGTTATGAACTACATAAAGTACCTAGCGGAAGCACGGTTGATTAACATAATATATCCTGTCGGTCAGGAATTTCCCAAAAAGCCAGGAAAGATAATGATGCATAACCCAAACCTTATTTACGCAATATATCCTATTAGAGTAGAGGAACAAGATGTTATGGAAACATTCTTTGTTAACTCTATGTGGAAAGATCACAAGATAAATCAGAGCAATAAAGATAACTGTTACACAGTAGACGAAAATAAGGAGTTCAGAATCTGTGACGCTACAGGAAATGCAAAAATCAGAATGAATCCAGACACTATTTATGCCCGCTACAACACAGAAATCGGCAAAGGGAATCAGATACCATTATGGCTATTGGGATTTCTATATTAAAAGAAGAAATATTTTATTATATAATTAAGAAGGTATATAGATACACTAACATTTAATATTTTATTAAAAATGGCTAAAGAAAAAAAGTTTATCACTTGTGATGGTAACGAAGCTGCTGCTCACATAAGCTATATGTTTAGCGAAGTTGCAGCAATTTATCCTATCACACCATCTTCACCGATGGCAGAACACGTTGACGAATGGGCTGCAAAAGGCCGTAAAAACCTTTTCGGACAGACTGTTTCTGTACAGGAAATGCAGTCTGAAGGTGGAGCTGCCGGAGCCGTTCATGGTTCACTTCAGGCAGGCGCCCTCACTACAACATTCACAGCGTCTCAGGGCTTGCTGCTCATGATTCCTAACATGTACAAAATTGCCGGAGAACTTCTGCCATGCGTTTTTGACGTATCTGCACGTTCATTGGCATCAAATTCATTGTGTATCTTTGGTGATCATCAAGACGTTATGGCTTGTCGCCAGACTGGTTTCGCAATGTTCTGCGAGGGATCTGTACAGGAAGTTATGGACCTTACAGCCGTAGCTCACCTGGCATCACTTAAAACATGCGTACCATTCCTTAACTTCTTCGATGGTTTCCGCACATCTCACGAGTATCACAAGATAGAACTTCTTGAGCAGGAAGATATCGCTCCGCTGCTTGACATGGAAGACGTTAAACGTTTCCGCGACCGTGCGCTTACACCTGAGCGTCCTGTAACACGTGGTACAGCAGAGAATCCTGAAACATTCTTCACACACCGTGAATCTTGCAACAGCTATTATGACAAAGTACCTGAAGTTGTTGAGCATTACCTCGGTGAAATCAGCAAGATTACAGGTCGTGAATACCACCTCTTCTCATATTATGGTGCAGACGATGCTGACAGAATCATAATCCTTATGGGTTCTGCAACAGAGGCAGCACGCGAAGCAATCGACCACCTCAATGCAAATGGCGAGAAAGTTGGTATGATTTCTGTTCATCTCTATCGTCCATTCTCTGTTAAACACCTGCTCGCTTCTGTACCTAAGACGGTTAAACGTATTGCAGTTCTTGACAGAACAAAAGAACCAGGAGCTGAAGGCGAACCTCTGTATCTTGATGTTAAGAGCGCTTACTATGATGTTGAAGACAGACCTCTCATCGTTGGCGGACGTTATGGACTAGGTTCTAACGATACAACTCCTGCTACAATCATATCAGTATTCAACAATCTGAAACTTAACGAACCTAAGAATCATTTTACAGTAGGTATTGTTGATGATGTTACATTCACATCACTTCCTCAGGTTGAAGAAATGGCTCTTGGCGGCGAAGGAATGTTCGAGGCTAAATTCTTTGGTTTAGGTGCAGACGGTACTGTTGGTGCAAACAAGAACTCAGTTAAGATTATTGGTGATAATACCAACAAACACTGTCAGGCATACTTCTCTTATGACTCAAAGAAATCAGGAGGTTTCACATGTTCACACCTGCGTTTCGGTGATTCACCAATCCGTAGCACATATCTCGTAAATACACCTAACTTCGTAGCATGCCACGTTCAGGCTTACTTACATATGTACGATGTTACACGTGGTTTGCAGAAGAACGGTACATTCTTGCTGAACACAATATTTGATGGCGAAGAGCTTGTAAACTTCATACCTAATAAGGTTAAACGCTATTTCGCTCAGAACAATATTACAGTTTACTATATTAATGCAACTAAGATTGCACAAGAAATTGGCTTGGGCAACCGTACAAACACTATTCTTCAGAGTGCATTCTTCCGTATAACAGGTGTTATTCCTGTTGACTTGGCCGTTGAGCAGATGAAGAAATTCATCGTTAAGTCTTACGGAAAGAAGGGACAGGATGTTGTTGACAAGAACTATGCTGCAGTTGATCGCGGTGGCGAATACAAACAGCTTACAGTTGATGCAGCATGGGCAAATCTTGAAGACGATGCTACAGTAGAAGACAACGCTCCTGCATTCGTAAAAGAACTTGTTCGTCCTATCAACGCTCAGGCTGGAGACTTGCTGAAAGTTTCAGACTTCATCAACCATGACACTGTTGACGGTACATGGCAGAATGGCACATCAGCTTATGAAAAGCGCGGTGTTGAAGCCTTCGTTCCTGTATGGAATTCTGAAAACTGTATCCAGTGTAACAAGTGTGCATATGTTTGTCCTCACGCTGCAATCCGTCCGTTTGTTCTGACAGACGAAGAGCTTAAGGGCTTTGACGACACAACTCTCGAGATGAAGGCTCCTGCAGCAATGAAGGGTATGCACTTCGTTATAAAGGCAAGTGTTATGGATTGTCTTGGATGTGGTAACTGTGCTGATGTTTGTCCTGGAAATCCGAAGAAGGGTAAGGCTCTTACAATGGTTCCATTCGCAGGAAATGATGTTGAGGCTGCTCGTTGGGATTATCTGGTTAACAAAGTTTCAAGCAAACAGGATCTTGTAGACATCAAGTCAAACGTTAAGAACTCTCAGTTTGCTAAACCTCTGTTTGAGTTCTCTGGAGCTTGCTCTGGTTGCGGTGAGACACCTTACGTTAAACTGATTTCTCAGCTCTTCGGTGACCGTGAAATGATTGCTAACGCAACAGGTTGTTCTTCTATCTATTCTGCATCTATACCTTCTACTCCTTATTGCAAGAATGAAAAGGGACAGGGTCCTGCATTCGACAACTCTCTGTTCGAGGACTTCTGCGAGTTCGGTATGGGTATGGTACTTGGTAACAAGAAGATGAAAGAGCGTGTAACAGTTCTTCTGAACGAAGCTATTTCAAAAGAGGATACTCCTGCTGAATTCAAGGCAGCAGCTCAGGATTGGATTGGTGCTCAGGATGATGCTGAAGCTTCTAAAGCTGCAGCTGCTAAGCTAAAACCGATGATTGCAGCTGGCGCAGAATCTGGATGTGAAATCTGCAAGGAACTTAAGACTCTTGATCACTATCTCGTTAAGCGCAGCCAGTGGATTATCGGTGGTGATGGTGCATCTTACGATATTGGCTACGGCGGTCTTGATCATGTTATCGCAAGTGGTGAAGATGTTAACATCCTCGTCCTTGACACAGAGGTTTACTCTAACACTGGTGGTCAGTCTTCTAAGTCAACTCCTCTTGGTGCTATCGCCCAGTTTGCTGCCCAGGGTAAGAGAATCCGCAAGAAGGATCTCGGTCTTATGGCAACAACATATGGCTATGTTTACGTTGCACAGATTGCAATGGGCGCAGATCAGGCTCAGTGCTTGAAGGCTATCCGTGAGGCTGAAGCTTATCCTGGTCCGTCACTCATCATTGCTTACGCTCCTTGTATTAATCATGGTCTTAAGGCTAAAGGTGGTATGGGCAAGAGCCAGGCAGAAGAGGCTAAAGCTGTTGAATGTGGCTACTGGCACTTGTGGAGATACAATCCTGAACTTGCAGAAGAAGGTAAGAATCCGTTCTCACTCGACTCTAAAGAACCCGATTGGAGCAAATTCCACGACTTCCTGCTCGGTGAGGTTCGTTACCTCTCTGTAAAGAAGGCATATCCAAATGAGGCTGAAGAACTCTTCGCTGAAGCAGAGCGTATGGCTAAACTCCGTTATAACAGCTACATCCGTAAATCTAAGGAAGACTGGAGTAATGGTGAAGAGGCTTAATAAGCTAAATTATAATATTTAGGTGATTTTAAACGTTTATAAATCACCTGAATATCAGATCATAAGGCTGTCCCTTTAAATCGGGACAGCCTTTTTATATTAAGAAATCTAGGATTATATATAATTATTATAGAGCCTCCCCTATATTAACAAGCCATACTTAATCACACCCACAAATTATTTTCCTGCAACGATAAAATCTTAATTAATTATCAATTAATAAAAAGTCTGGTGAGAACTTTATTGTATAATGGATAAAAGTCTATGATTTTTGAATAAAAAACAAGTCATTTATATCGTAAAAACAACAGAGTTTTCACCAAGAAATCAATTACTTATAATATAAAACCTAATTGGCAAGTTTTATAAAAACAAGCTATAATACGAAGCAAAAGCAGATATATATAACATTTAGCCTCTAAAATATTACAATTTTAAAGGTATCATTAAAAAATTAAATGAATAAAAATTTCTAGATAACATCTATAATTTCTTTTTTCAAATAAATTTCATCATTGAATGAAAATCGGGCAACATTTTTCTAAACTATAAATAGAGTTATCATTATAAAAAAATCAGCAGGATTATTTTTAATTCTCCATGCTGATTTCTAAGTTAGAGTCAAATCTATAGGTTGAATGAAATCCTTCTTTTAAAATATTTTATCCTATCAGATAACTTTATTCTTCAACAATACCTGCCTTCATCCATTCTGACATTATCTTTTTTGAATCAGCAAATGCTATTTCAGTTGTCACTTGATATTTTTCTGTCAAAAGATCTGTCAACGTATTCTCGTCGAAAAAATTCAATGAGGATATCTCATTCCACAAATATGCAGAAGATTCATTCATACTTATTATATTTGTGAAATCCACATTATCAATTCCTTCTGCAACAATCACATGTTCACCACATACATTGCGTAGTTTAAAACCCTTTTTTGCTTTCATATTAAACTATAATTTTACCGGAAAAATTCTTAACCATAATTTTCTATAACCATATAGCAAGTATCTTCTAATTGGAAATAATTTATTCCAAATAAATGAATACAACTGCCATTTTATACCATCTGTCCGCTCCAGAGCACTACGCCCTTTTCTGTAAAAGCCTACAGCACAGCCTTTAATATCATTAATTCGACATAATTCGGTCTGTATGTTTCCATCTCCTCTCAATAGGATAAAATTTTCATCCATTTTAATTACCCGATGCAATACATATTGTCCTTTATTAATTTCTGCCAACACAACATCATCTATTTTAATGCTATCAGACTTTTTTAATAACGCTTTATCTCTTTTATCCTCTAAAAAAGGCCTCATACTGAAACCTTTTAATCTTATTGTAACAGTACGTCCCTCATCCAACAGTCTTATAATTTCTGGGATGAGATATTTATTCTGGATTTCTATATCTTTTTGTTCAAGATCTTTTCGTGACATAAAAGTGCTGCATTTCTATCAGGAAGACAATATAACGTATAAATATCCATTTTACTTATAATTTGTATTATATTACTACAAATTGAATCATATACCAATGTATCCCATTTCATTGTGGAACAGCAAGGCAATATCGACGCAAAAGCCTCTGTTGGTCTTAATTTCTTAATATGGTTGCAGTCCCCTCGCTCAATCCGAACTAAAGCTCTTAGCTTTGTTTTAATATTTCGATAACATGGTGTCTTTCCACTCCAAGGGCTACCATACAAATATGGAACATCATTAATTATACGGATAATCGGATTATCATCATTTAATAATTCAGAATTAAATATGTGTTTAATCCACAAACCGGTATGCGTACTTTTACCTGTTCCACTCTTTGCTATAAAGGCAATTCCGTCATCACCATATTTTATTGCAGATGCATGTATAAGCAACGCTCCTTTTGAACTGCCGGCAAATGCATAAATCATCATTAAAGCATTATTAAGGCCAAAACGTCGCATACTTGCGTCTCCATTTAAGACGCAATGACATTCAGTAAAAGTTTTATCTGTAAGCAATTCACAGCATACATTATTACATATATCATTAACAGAAAATAGATATTCTCCATTTTCTAATTTATCTACTATGACACAACCATTTCCTGTGTCAAATGAGCCTATATGGTTCTTGCATATACCGATTTCAGGTAATACAGAAACGACATACAGACAGAACAAAAAATTACCATCTGAATCATTCGATATGCTGAAATCATTCAAAGATGGTAACAAATCAATATTATTCTTACTGATATCCTCAAAAAGAATTTTTACAATAAAATCTGCGATATTAAAATAATATGCATGTGATGCAACATTTAAGTCTATATTTTCAGTTCTTACATTGTCCATCAACAATACGATATTATATGTTTTTATTTATTCAGGTTTTACATTAGTAAAATGAAAATCATCACTAGAAATATACTTTATATTAATATTTCCATTCTTTACATATTTATTCTTTATTTTTTGATACTTTTTATCAATATCTTTACGCTTCAATGCATAGCTGACAATACATGTACGATGAGGTATATTTTTCTGTTCAAAATAATTCTTCAACTGATAAGAGTAATCGCTTCTATTTAACAAAAAATCACTTTTATCATCTATCCATGCACTATCCAATTCCTGAATATCGGTAAAATATACTATTGAATCATTAAAAGATGCTGCAACTCCAAAAACATATGCCTTGGGCACACATTTATTTTTTGCAGAAACAGTTATACTTAAAGCTATAACAGAAAAAATAATACAAATAAAATATTTCAAACTTCTCATTGTCCTAAATATGATTTTAGTAATTTATTTTTAGTATTGTGACGCAATCGTCTTATTGCTTTTTCTTTAATCTGCCTAACTCGCTCACGTGTCAGACCATACTTGTCTCCTATCTCCTCTAATGTCATCTCTGGCTGATTTATGCCAAAAAAGGCTTCTATAATATTGCGTTCACGCTCATTAAGAGTCTGCAATGCACGATTTATTTCCTCACGTAACGACTCCAACACAAGAGTCTTATCTGCCATTGGTGAATCATTATTCGGCAAAACATCCAACAAACTATTATCTTCACCTTCAGCGAATGGAGCATCAACAGACACATGCCTGCTGTTAACCTTCATTGCTTCTTCAATTTTATCATGTGGAATGTCTACCTTGTCTGCAATTTCATCAATACTGGGCCTACGTTCATTCTCTTGTTCAAACTTATTTAATGCCCGATTTATTTTATTTACAGACCCCACCTGATTTAGTGGAAGCCGCACAATTCTGCTTTGCTCCGCTATCGCCTGAAGAATACTTTGGCGTATCCACCATACAGCATATGAAATAAACTTAAAGCCTCTCGTTTCATCAAATTTCTCAGCAGCCTTAATCAATCCGACATTTCCTTCATTAATCAGATCCGGCAAACTCAATCCTTGATTCTGATATTGCTTCGCTACCGAAACGACAAAACGCAAATTTGCTTTTGTCAATTTTTCCAAAGCCTTTCGGTCACCTTTTTTTATACGCTGAGCCAACTCTACTTCTTCTTCTACACTTATTAATTCTTCGTGTCCTATCTCCTGAAGATATTTGTCCAGAGAGTCACTCTCTCTATTGGTTATCGATTTTGTGATTTTTAGTTGTCTCATGTAGCATATAAATTTAAGTATTTGCAAATTTAATAACTTTCTTATTAAATGCAAAGAAAATATTGTGAAATATACAAAATATTTTCACATAAAAATAAGTAGAAGTTATAATTGGTAATTTTATCAACAATAAAATTGTCCCAAAATAACTTCTACTTAATTTAATCTACATCAACTATTTTGATATCGGAACAGCAAAATATGACTTCTTTCCTGTAGGATAAACACCCTGGATATAAAGAACAGGATCCTTACTTACAGATGCTTCTTTTACAGCCTTCTGAAGATCGTCGATTGTCTTCATCGTAACATCATTTACCTTTTGAATTATAAAGCCTTTATTGATGCCTGCTTCTTTAAATGCGCCATCGTTCACTTTCATAACCATCAAACCATAGCTAATATTGAGCTGTTTCTTTTCTGACTCATTTATTTCACGGAAGTTACCGCCAAGAACATCAAGATCTGCATTCTTGATAACCTTAGTGTTTCCTTGCTCATTCTTAAGTGTCACTGCTGCAGTCTTTTGACGTTTATTGTGCAGGAAAGTAATTGTCACCTTTTCACCCGGACGCTTATTTGCAAGATACTCCTGCAACTCAGCCATCTTCTTAATCTTTTTACCGTCAACAGCAGTAATAACATCGCCCTCTTCTATTCCAGCCTCAAATCCTGCACCATCTTCAGAAACTTTAGATACATAGATACCTTCCATTGTACCTAAATCTATTTCTTTACCATTTTCTTTCTGCTGATCAACATACTTGTTGACATCAGCACCTTCTATTCCCAGAACGGCACGTTGCACGGTTCCATAAGTCTTTAAGTCTGCAACAATTTTATTCATTATAGTTGTCGGTATTGCAAATCCATATCCACTATAACTTCCTGTTTGCGAATAAAGCATGGCGTTTATACCTATAAGTTCGCCCTTTACATTAACCAATGCACCGCCTGAATTTCCGGCATTAATTGCAGCGTCTGTCTGTATAAACGACTCTATGTCGTTTGCTCCTAAAGACCTGGCTTTAGCACTTATAATACCAGCTGTTACAGTAGAACTTAAATTAAAAGGATTACCGACAGCCAGCACCCATTCACCTACTTTCAACTTATCACTATCTCCAATAGGCAAAGTAGGAAGATTTTTTCCGTCAATCTTTATTAAGGCCAAGTCGGTCTTTTTATCCGTACCGATAATTCGTGCCGAAAACTCTCTATTATCATCTAACGTAACAGTTAATTCGTCGGCTCCATCTACAACATGATTGTTTGTTACGATATATCCATCTGAAGAAATTATAACACCCGAACCCGCACCTTCACGCTTTGGTGTCTGAATCTTTCTTTTCTGAGAGCCCCTGTTTCCCGGATTACCAAAAAAGCCAAAAGGATCAAAGAAATCTCCGAAAGGATCGTCCTGCACATCAACAGTCTGAATTTTGCTGTTTTGTAGATATTTAATATGAACGACAGCAGGTAGAGCTTTTTCTGCTGCATATGTCAGGTCTACAGGTTGACCGGGCAAATTATTTGCATAAGCATTTGTAAAAGCTCCTGTTGAGAATGACATTGCTATTAAGCAAATAGCATAAGCGAAATAATTTGATAATTTTTTCATCTCATTTATTTTTTATTTAAACTTAAAATATCAATTTCTTTTCATGCAAATTTAGACGCAAAATTTGTTAATACCACGTTTTCTCTTATATATTTGTCCTCTTTTAACACTAAAAATAATACTATTAACGGCTCTTAGTGAGAAGTGCACATAATTTTACATTCGTTTAAATGTGCAATTGGCTTATAATTCATGACAATACATTACAATAAAATGTAAAATTATGATTTTATATTTCAAATTACATGATTTTTATGTATCTTTGCAGTCGAATACAGTGTTCCGGCTCTGTCGCTTGTAAGTTCAATCTTATAAGAGGAAAGTCCGGGCAGCATAGGATGCTCCACTTCTGAAAATAGGAGCTGTTGGCGACAGCAGGAGATGCAGAAGAAAACAACCGCCATAAAGGCAAGGGTGAGAAGGTGGTGTAAGAGACCACCAGCTGGCAAGTGATTGACAGGCTGTGCTATCTGGAGGCTGCAAGTTCATGTAAACCATCGTCTGAGGGTTATCCGTCCGAAATATCACGATGGAGGGTAGAATGCTCGAATTATGGGGTAACTCATAATCTAGATAAATGACAGGCACTTTAATATGCTATACGCATTTTAAAGGACAAAACCCGGCTTATAGGGACACTGTTTTCTTTTTATCTAACCACAAAATAATATTATGAAAAAATTGATAAATAACATTTTATCTTTTTTTACTGTTACTATTTGGCGTGTAAAACGTCAAGACGTCTCACCTCTAAAATACTTCTGCTACGAAATAATAAAAAAATTATTCCTGGCAATAGAAAGTGCAACAACTAAACGAATGACAGATTCGGCTTCTGCACTTACATATTCAACATTGCTGGCAATAGTACCCATATTGGCAGTTGTTTTTGCAATCGCCAGAGGCTTTGGTTATAATAAATATATTGAGTCTTGGTTTAGAGACGTTTTATCAAGCCAGCCACAAGCAGCAGAAGTTATTATCGGATTTGTAAATTCATATCTTGTTCATACAAAAAGCGGTATATTTCTCGGAATTGGACTTCTTTTTATGTTATGGACCGTTATAATGCTTATATATAATATAGAACAGAATTTCAATAGAATTTGGCAAGTAAAAAAGCCAAGAAGTTTATTCCGTACAATAACGGACTATATGGCAATGTTTCTTCTTGTACCAATAATAATAGTTGTCACATCAGGTATTTCCATATTCGTGGCAACAATTGCAGACCAGATGGAAAATTATGCGTTGCTGGCGCCAATGATTCGCCTTATCATCGATGTGATGCCATACATTCTCATGATTGCCGTATTCATTGCACTTTATGTATTTATGCCAAATACTAAAGTAAAATTAAAATGTGCGATTATGCCAGGAATATTAGCGGGGTCAGCAATGCAAGGTCTTCAACTATTTTACATACACTCTCAGATATGGGTAAGCAGCTATAATGCAATTTACGGTTCATTTGCAGCATTACCTCTTTTTATGCTGTGGGTTCAGATATCATGGATAATATGTTTATTTGGAGCCGAACTATGCTATACAAATCAAAACTTAGAAGAATTTGCCTTTAAGGCACAAACTGAAGATATAAGCCATCGTTACAAACTGATGATGTGTGTAATCCTAGCCAGCTGTATATGTAAAAGATTCGAAGAAGGCAGAAAACCATATACAGCATTAGATCTTAAATTAATTACAGGTATACCCATTCGAATTACAAATGATTTATTATATGAACTTGTCAAAATAAATATCCTGACAGAAATATCAACAGACGATAAAGGTGATTACAACTTCTATCAACCAGCGGAATCTACGTCACGACTGAGCGTAGGTCTATTAATAGACCGTTTGGAATCATACGGCAAATGGAAACTTGAATTAGATTTTCACAAATTTAAATCAGAAAGATGGAAAAAGATTCTAATGGCACGTTCCACATATCTTGAGAATCAGCGTAATATACTTTTAAAGGATTTATAAGCGTTGGGATGTCAACAAGAAAATACAACAAGACATTTTCATTAGAACCTTATACATAAAAGCCATACATCCAATAATACCTGTATCAACCTAATCACATGTTTTCAAAATACGAATTGTATCTTTAAACCTCAAATTCATTTGTGTTATTTTATGTTATTTTAGGATGTCAATAATATTATTCATTCCCAAATATATTGGATAAAATAAAAATTATTACTAATTTTGTCATGGTATATTTTATTATAAATTAAAATCAAATAGAAATGAATTTACCTGATTTCATGTCATATTCCAATAAATTCACGAATGGTGACTTTATTGAAAAAATCTCGAGAATAGCAAAACGTGCGGGAGCAAAATTGGTTTACGCTTCTTTAATATTGTATTACACTTTGCAAAGCGATAAGGTTTCCGTTAAGGATAAAGCTATTATTATCGGTGCTTTAGGATATCTTATAAGCCCACTCGACGTGATACCTGATGCAATACCAATTGCGGGATTAGGTGATGACTTGGCCGTTTTAATTTACGTACTTAACAAGGTATGGGGAGACGTATCAGAAGATATTAAGGAAAAAGCAAAAAGCAAACTAAGTAAATGGTTTGATGAAGACGAAATAAAAGAAATTGACAACCTTTTTGATGAAACAAAATAAGACAAAATTGAGGGCGATTTGTTAATCGCCCTCAATTTTGTTTCACTCATATCATTATTTTCAATAATGTCAGCACTATTTAAATCCCCCCCCGATGCACTAAATATTAAACAAATTATTGTGCAACTGACATACTTATTTTACCCTTATACGTAATAGCCAGCTTAACAATAAAACAACTAGGACTATCAGGAATTGCCAACTGCGTCTGATAATGAAAACCTGATTTATCCAGATAATCCAATTTTATATCGCTCAAAACACATTGGCTAAGCATATTCTTTGGGACGCAAGATGCAAAATCATCTTTTCTGAAATCTTTAGAAAATAATTTTGAACTACCTGAGAATATACTAATATGAATAATATTATCATAATAAATGTTCTCAATTTCAAGTCCTTCATCATTATAAAATGTGCGATAAACTTTATATGTAGTAGGATTTATCTGAACATAACAATGATAATTCTTATCAGAAAAACTAACCACGGAATCTCGTTTAATGACTTTATTTTGGTTTAAGACGATTGGAGAATGCTGCACAAATTGCATAGCATCATTAGGATCGTCACTTTTAACCAACTTAACTATATCACCATTTTGATTCTTAAACTCAAATATATTTGGACTTTGTTTTACTATAGGATACTTTGAAATATTATTACCATAAAAAATCATCGTATCAGCAATAATCTTAAACATTACCGGCTGACTCATTGAATCAGGATAGTACACAGTATCACCTTTTATACGAAATGTAACATTTTCCCCATCTGCATCCAACCAAATTCCTTCCAACATAGATTTTGCCTTCAGGTTTTCAGCTACAGGCTTTTCACGTTTATCCAAGTTATTACAACTTCCAATAAACAATAGAGCTATTGCCGATACGAATATGTATATAATATTTCTAATCATTTTCCTATACAATGATATTCAAAACCATGCTCCGCCAAATCATCATTATCAAATATGTTCCTTCCGTCCAAGATTAATTTTCTATGCATTTTATTGGCAACAACATTCCAATCCGGTAATCTAAACTCTTTCCATTCTGTCAGCAAAATCAATGCATCAGCATTTTGCAAAGCATCGTATTTATTTTCATAATACTCTATCTTATCGCCAATTATGCGTCTACATTCATTCATTGCTTCAGGGTCATAGGCCTGCACTTTACATCCTGCATTCAACAACTTCTTTATAACAACCAATGCTGTTGATTCACGCATGTCATCGGTTTCTGGTTTAAAGGCCAATCCCCACAATGCAACAGACTTACCTTTCAAATCTCCGTCAAAGGCTTTAACTAACTTTTTAAACAACACCTCTTTTTGTCTTTCGTTAACTTTCTCAACAGCCTTCAATACTTCCAACGAATATCCATTATCATCGGCCGTTTTTATTAAAGCCTTAACATCCTTAGGGAAACAAGATCCTCCATATCCACATCCTGCATATAAAAATTTACGGCCTATACGTGTGTCAGATCCTATGCCTGCTCTAACCTTATTAACATCAGCACCAACAAGCTCACAAAGGTTGGCAATATCATTCATAAAACTGATACGGGTGGCCAACATTGAGTTTGCAGCATATTTTGTCATCTCCGCACTAGGAATATCCATGAAAATCACACGGAAATTATTCAGAAGAAACGGCTTGTATAATTTTGTCAAAATATTCTTTGCTCTTTCACTATCTACCCCAATAACAACCCGATCCGGACTCATAAAATCTTTAATGGCATTACCTTCCTTAAGAAATTCCGGATTGCTTGCTACGTCAAATGCGACATCCACACCACGTTTTTTCAGTTCTGCCTTTATTGTATCAGCAATTTTGTGAGAAGTTCCAACAGGAACGGTGCTTTTTGTCACAACTACCAAATACCGGTTTAAGTTCTCCCCTATTGTTTTAGCAACCTGAAGAACATATTTCAAATCAGCACTTCCATCTTCATCCGGAGGTGTGCCTACTGCAGTAAATACAATCTGCTGATCATTTAAGACTTCTGCCAATGAGGTAGAAAACTTTAATCTGCCGGCATTAATATTTTTTACAACAAGTTCATCTAACCCTGGTTCGTAAATAGGTATAATACCTTTCCTCAATGCTGCAATTTTCGCGCAATCAACATCCACACATGTTACAGTTGCCCCAGTCTCAGCAAAGCAAGCACCAGAAACCAATCCGACATAACCTGTTCCAACAATTGCTATATTCATTCGGCTATAAACTATATATTACACCTATACATTAAAATATTCTGCATCTTTAAAAGCCACTCCATTCAGATCTTTCTGACTTGTCTGAATATCATTCGAGTCTATCGGCCAATTTATATTCAAATCAGGATCATCAAATCTTATTGACGCCTCGCTCTCCGGAGAGTAGACATTATCCACCTTATATGTAAATATTGCTTCGTCACTTAAGACCAAGAATCC
Source organism: Prevotella marseillensis (assembly GCF_900625065.1). Classification (NCBI taxonomy): domain Bacteria; kingdom Pseudomonadati; phylum Bacteroidota; class Bacteroidia; order Bacteroidales; family Prevotellaceae; genus Prevotella; species Prevotella marseillensis. The sequence goes on from NZ_UYXY01000001.1 coordinate 1,372,548, forward strand.
ATGAGCAAATCCCCTAGGAATAAAGAATTGTTTCTTATTTTCATCGCTCAATTCTACCATTACATGCTTACCGAAAGTTGAAGAATCCTTCCGGAGATCTACTGCAACATCAAGTACACGTCCCTTAATGACACGTACTAATTTAGCCTGTGAGAAATCCCCCTTCTGATAATGCAAGCCACGCAAGACGCCATAAGACGATTTTGATTCATTATCTTGAATAAATGAAACCTGCCCTACGTGCTCTTTAAAGTCAGAATATTTAAAAGCCTCAAAAAAATATCCTCTGGAATCATTAAAAACCTTTGGCTCTATAATAAAAACTCCATCTATTTCTGTTTTTATGTAATTCATAATTTGAATATAATTTCTTAATAATTTATCTGCAAAATTAAAAATATTATCCGAATTATTGCAGCATGATTAAAAAAATCTTCATAATAAGCTACATTATTTTGTTTTTTAATCAAAAACGAGTAATTTTGCATCCGTGATAGAATTAGAAAGACATATTGAAATATTATTATTAAGGAATGACTGTGTCATCGTACCCGGACTTGGCGGTTTTATCGCCAGCCACATCCCGGCTACTTACGATGAAAGGGATTGTCTATTCCTGCCCCCTCAAAGGACATTAGGTTTCAACCCCAAATTAAACATCAATGATTCCTTACTTGTACAATCGTATACAGAAGCTTATGACATAAGCTATCCAGATGCACAGAACCGTATCTCAGGAGAGGTAAATGAATTAAAACAAATTATATATAACGAAGGGTCTTACGAACTCTGCGATATCGGTACATTATATTTAAACAACGACGGTAACCTTGAGTTCAAACCTTGCGAAGCAGGAATCCTGACACCAGATCTGTACAGCCTCAGTTCTTTTGAAATGAAAAGAGAAGAGGATGACAGCAACATATCTAAAGGAAATGACGTATGTCATGAAAACAGTGCGAATTCGGATAGGACGACTGCCACTGTAACATTTTCAACATCTCCATTAAACTATAGGATAAAAGAGAACGACGTATTAGAAGAAAAATTCAATGAATCAAGCAACAATACGCCATCAACAAAAATAAAGCTATTTAAAAGCGTATTGGCGGTATTTATTGCAATAATAACATTCTTCGCCTGGTCTTCCCCAATAAACAACAATAACAAAATTATACAAATGGGGAATATGGACAATGGTATTATTCATAACTTAATCAAAAACAGTTACAATAATATCACGAAAGAAAATATACAATTAAAGAAGGAAAGTAAAGCTGATATCAATTCAAAAAATATTAGCAACAAGTCGGTACAGGCTCCAGAGGAATTAAAGCCTGTCAAGCAAGACAAATATTTTTGTATTGTATTGGCAAGTAGAGTAACAAAAAAGAATGCAGACGCTTTTGTTACGAAGCTTACTACAAAGGGATATGAAGCAAGCACTTTAATTGAAGGCAATAAATCCATCAAAGTTGTATACGGAAAATACAAGACCAGAAATGATGCATATAACGCCCTCAATGACCTGAGAGGCAATGAGTTTTTTTATGATGCTTGGGTATACCAGATAAAATAATATAATGAAAAGAGTTAGATGTCCAAAATGTGATGGATTTATCACATTTGATGAAACAAAATACAAAGAGGGGCAGTCACTTATATTTGAATGTCCACAATGTGGCAAACAATTTGGTATTAGAATTGGAGCCACAAAACTTAGAAATCCGCAAAAAGATGAGATATTAAACGAAAATGAATATAATGACGAATTCGGAGCATTAATTGTCATCGAAAATGTCTTTCATTATAAGCAGGTCATACCGCTAAAATTCGGAGACAACATAATTGGCCGATATATGAAAGGAAGTAAGACAAACACTCCTATTGAGACAAATGACCCAAGTATAGATATTACCCATTGTAATATAAATGTATCCAGAGACAAGAAGGGGCATCTGAAATACACCCTAAGCGACGGACCCAGCTACACCGGAACATTTGTAGATAATGAAATTTTGGGGAATAAAGAAAAAAGAATTATACATGATGGCACATTATTCACAATCGGAGCCACAAGTATTATACTAAAAGCGCCAAAAGGAGGTGAAACAACAGACTAATCAGCAGGTTGAGGCAGCTGTATACACTTAAAAAAAATTAAAAACGCCATAAAATGGCAAAAATAAGGAAATAAAATTACAGGAAACTGAAATATAAAATTAAAAGGTTGTAAATTTGCAGCCGATTTATAAACAAATATAAAGTCGAACTTTATTAATTATTTAATTTATTTTTAATTTTTATGTCAGATTTAAAGAACGTACAACCATTATCAGACTTCAATTGGGACGAGTTTGAGAATGGAAGCAAAGCAAATGTAAGCAAAGAAGAACTTGAAAAAGCTTACGATGAAACCCTTAACAAAGTTAGCGAGCACCAGGTTGTAGACGGAAAGGTAATTTCTATTGACAAGAAAGAAGTTGTTGTCAATATTGGCTACAAGAGCGACGGTGTTATTCCTGCAAGCGAATTCCGCTATAACCCCGATTTAAAAATCGGAGATGTTGTTGAGGTTTATGTTGAAAATCAGGAAGACAAAAAAGGTCAGCTTCTGCTTTCACACAAAAAGGCTCGCCTCAGCAAGAGCTGGGAGCGCGTTAACGCAGCCCTTGATAACGAGGAAGTTATACAGGGTTACATTAAATGCCGCACTAAGGGTGGTATGATTGTTGACGTATTCGGTATCGAAGCATTCCTCCCGGGAAGCCAGATTGACGTTCATCCTATACGCGACTACGATGTATTCGTAGGAAAGACAATGGAATTCAAAGTTGTTAAAATCAATCAGGAATTCCGCAATGTTGTTGTTTCACATAAAGCTCTTATTGAAGCAGAACTTGAAGCACAGAAGAAAGAAATTATCAGCAAGCTTGAGAAAGGTCAGATTCTCGAAGGAACTGTCAAGAATATTACATCATACGGAGTATTCGTTGATCTTGGAGGTGTTGACGGACTCATCCACATCACAGACCTTTCTTGGGGCCGCGTAAGCGATCCGCATGAGGTTGTTGCACTTGACCAGAAGATTAACGTTGTTATTCTTGACTTTGATGATGACAAGAAACGTATTGCTCTCGGTCTGAAGCAGCTCACTCCACATCCATGGGATGCACTTGATCCTAACCTCAAAGTTGGCGATCATGTTAAGGGTAAGGTAGTTGTTATCGCTGACTATGGTGCATTTGTAGAAATAGCTCCTGGTGTTGAAGGTCTTATCCATGTTTCAGAAATGAGCTGGAGCCAGCATCTCCGCAGTGCACAGGAATTCATGCACGTTGGCGATGAAGTTGAGGCTGTTATCTTAACTCTTGATCGTGAAGAGCGTAAGATGTCACTCGGCATCAAGCAGCTTAAAGAAGATCCATGGGAAACAATCGAAGTTAAATATCCTATTGGAAGCAAGCACACTGCAAAGGTTCGCAACTTCACTAACTTCGGTATCTTCGTAGAACTCGAAGAAGGTGTTGACGGACTCATCCATATCAGCGATTTGTCTTGGACCAAGAAAGTAAAGCACCCATCAGAATTTACTCAGGTTGGTGCAGAAATAGACGTTGTTGTTCTTGAGATAGACAAAGAGAATCGTCGTCTCAGCCTTGGCCACAAGCAGCTTGAGGAGAATCCTTGGGACACATACGAAACAATATACACACCGGGTTCAATCCACACTGGTAAGATTACAGAAATAATGGACAAAGGTGCTGTTATTACTCTGAATGAAGGCGGAGAAGGTTTCGCAACACCTAAGCACCTTGTAAAGGAAGACGGTTCACAGGCTCAGCCGGGTGAAGAGCTCCAGTTCAAGGTAATTGAGTTTGTAAAAGAAACAAAACGTATCATTCTGTCACACAGCCGTACATTCGAGGATGTAAAAGAAGAGCCGAAGAAAGCTCCTCGTGCAAAGAAGGCCAAGAAGGAAGATGCTCCTGTTATAAATAACGTTGCAGCAGGAACAACACTTGGCGACATTGATGCTTTGGCTGAGCTTAAAGCTAAAATGGAAAAAGGAGAATAATAATCATATTATTCCATAATAAATAGGGAAGCAAATTTTGCTTCCCTATTTTATTATATATACAAAAACGATAACAATCACAAATGGGAGACAAACAATCATAATCACAATTACAAAACATTTCGCCTTGTTAAATTAAAAACAATACACGTATTAATGATTTTCAATAAACATTATTACAATAGTGCACTAAATTTATTAGTGTATTTACCGCATAAACATTATATACTAGTCAAATCATTTCTATTTGACACATATTACGTATATGTCATTTAATCTAAAATATACTACAATAAGGACTAAACAAAATTATTTTATACAGAAAGCTAATTATTATTATGCACAAATAGCTTTTTCTCATTAGGCAAAAGCCTGTTCAGGCATATCCAGCAAGTCAACAAATTTTGAAGAGGGGAAAAATTGAAATTAAAATAAACATAATAGTGAATAAGTCGCTAAAGCACAGAGCAATAAAAGCACAAATAGGAAGAGAATAGGTGCATAAAAGTTTCAAATCATTAACCTATTGTTTACGTACAAAAAGTCTATTGTTTTTAATGCAAAAGTAATAGACTTTTTGTACGTAAACAAGTGATTTATATAAACAGTACAACACCTCTGCATACATTAAAAACGGCTCATGTCTGAAATATCATTATGTAACAATATATTAAGATAAATTGTATTCAGCCTCACATACATTATATTCAACCCATTAAATTTAAAGAAGTATAATCCGCAAAACGAAATGTTCCGGCGTTTCTAAACAAAATGTTCCAATCTGCAAAACGAAACGTACCTCTGCGAATCCTTTTTCTCCCCCTCCAACCCAATAAAAAAGCACCGAGAATAATATACTTCTTCGGTGCTTTTTTATTGCCAAATATTTTGGCTATCTCGCAAAAAATCACTAACTTTACAACAAATAAAGGGGAGCATTACGCCCTGTTGTAACGCTGTTCCAACGCCATTATTACGGCATTATATCATGCGGCAGAGCTTGTGTGTGGCGTATCATTCCGCTTATACAGCATCATGTCCGTATATCCGGCGTTGTAATTCATGTGCGCATTAAACTCGGACTTCACACAACCCTCAAATGGGTCGCCCAATGTCCGGTTCCTGCCCATCCATTCGCAAAGCTCCACGATGGACGACTTGTTTGACGTGAAGTACACAAACGAGTGGCCATTCAGAACAGTCAGCACATCGAGGTAGTCGGAAAGCCTCCAATACATCGAATAAGTGGTGACATCCGTACTCAAATAGGGAGGGTCTACAAGAAACACCACGCCGGGCACATCCTTGTACTCGTTGAACACCTCGCGGTAGTCTTTGCTTGTTATTTCTAAGCCCTCCAGGTAATCATCGCACAGGGAATAATCAGCCTTGCGTATGTTGTTGTAAAGGACTTCCTTGCGCATCTCCTCCAGGCTCATCTTGTACTTCATGGAAAACATGAGCGAGGACGATATGGTGATATAATCCACATATCCCCACTCTTTTTCCTCCTGCTCGATACGTCTGTATATTCTTTCCCGCGCTTCCCCTGTAATCGGCTTGTGCCTTGGCACGCCTTCCGTTATCCGCCTGAAGCCTGCCAGCAGGAGGTTTGTCCGTGGGATGTTTTCCAGCCTCTTGCGGTAGTTGTCGAAGTCGTTGTACACAACCTTGGCATCCGGGCGCATTCTTTTCGTTATCTGCGAAAGCAGCCCTGAACCACCGAACAAATCCACAAACACGGTACTGTCCTTGAACTGTTCCAGCACCTTAATATATTCCCGTGCAAACATGCGCTTCTGCCCGACAAACGGCAGCGGAGCGGACATATAAAGTTTCCTTTTCATACGTTCAGTTCAAATTTGACATCCGCCTTGCCGCCCAGAAGGTCACGGGTCTTCGCTTCGTTGTTCTCATAGATATGCACATTGCCCAGATACAGGGTTATGGACTTCAAGGGAAGTTCTATCTGCCGCGCCATCAGATACAGGTGGTATATGTCGGCCGGCAGGCCAAGGTTGGCATCGGAGCTTCGCTGGTATGCCGACAGCACCAGGCATCCGTCCTCTATCTGGAACTGCACCAGGCTAAGACAGGGTGCCTGGTTGCTTTCCACTCCTGTCGCGCCCAAGAAAAGCACATAGTTCTTGCTGTTGCGTTTCTCCGTATTGATTTTAGCTATAAGCGGCGGCAGCTTCTCAAAGTATGTCGGGTAACTGTTCACCAGCGTATGGCCGCAATAGTCCCACCAGGTAATGCCGGCTTCACGGTATTTCTCCACATCACGCTCGCCCTGCATGAACAGCCTCAGTTCATCCTTCAGCTTCTTGCGTGCTATCCCATGCCCCTCGAATATGTCGAGCAGGTCTGCCGGGGTCATGCAAAGCTGCTCGTTCAGCAGGTAGCGAATCCTGCCTTTCTTGTTTTCCTGTACTTTCCCCTCTGAAAGTATCTTCGCCAGGATGCGATGGTATTTGTTCATTTCTGCCTCCTTTGTTTTATGACTGCACAAAGGTAGGCTGCCGGTACATTATCGGCACTACAAAACGCCCTGCTTATACTGCAAACGGCTTGCAGTCGCTTTGGAAGCGTTTCAACAGCCCATACACTTTCCGTTCGCTCACGGCGTACTTTTCAGACAATGCGGCCACTATGTAGGACACCTTGTCACCGTTGCGGTGCATGGTCAAATAGTCGGAATACAAGTCGACATACCGGGCGTCATCGAGGCGTATTCCGGCCTCTTGCAGCCTTTTAAGCAGTTCCCGGTTGAAGTTTATCAGTTCAAACACCTTCATATTCACAAAATTTTGTACCTTTGCAACGTCTCACTTATTAAACAACGAAACACCCAAGTGGCGTGGCAGAGGGCATTTGCCCCCGGCCGCGCGCCGCTTGGGTGTGCAATGTTGAATAGTAAGTGAGACGACTGTTTTAACAGGCCGGGGGCTTTTTTCTATCCCTCCCCCGTGGGGATTCTTCCTTTTATACCGGCTGTACGATGGTCGGCAAATCCTTCAGGTCATTCGGATAACCGTTAACAGTGGTCAGGATACATAAGTAAACCACCTCGTACTGGCTGTAATACTTGCCTTTCTCGAACGCCATGTTCTGCTCATACGGTATCGGATCTTCCAACGTACCGGCGTGCGACTTGTTCACTTTGGTGTAAAGCGACGCCGTGTCAATGGACGGCGGATAGATTGAAAGCGGCGTATGCGTCTGCACGGCCCGCCATAACCTGTTCCCGTGCCTTAACACCGTGCCGGCCTTTATCTCCTTTCCCCGTTTGCACAGGTAGGAGAACGTGTGGAACATGTTCGACAGCATAAGCGCCTTTTCATCGTCAACGTCCGTCCTTTCCGACATCTGTCCGCGCATGGCTTCCATAAGCTGGGCCTGCGGATCGGACGCGATGCGTTCGGCACGCGCCGTCTCAAGCATCTTGTCGAACTCGTCCCTGCCGTAGCCCAACGCCGATCCTATGGTCTCCAGTTCCCCGTCCAGGGCGTCCACGCCGCTGCCCGAGATAATGCCTTCCACGTCCGAGGCCGCAGGCTTCCGGTCAAGTTCCTCCTCCATGTAAGTGGCGGTTCCATCCTCCTTTGCCTCCACGCCCCAACGGACGCGCCATTTGCCTTTTACCGGGTTCGTGCATTCCAGCAACGCCACACCGGCACTTCCTTCCACTCGTTTCATTGCCTAACTGAATACATACTTTGTCCGACCTTTCCCGAAGGTTTCCGTCCGGATGATGGTCTCGAACGGGAACCCGTCGGGGATTTCCCTTACCTGCGCGAGGATGTTCTTCATCTCTTCGCTGTTGGTGAAGAACTTCCGCGCCTCGCCGTTCACCTCGATGGCCACGATGCAGCGGTCTTCGCCCTGTTCCGTCTTGATGCCCGTCTCGAAGTCCTTGACCACGATGGGCAGGTTCACCAGCTCCCGGATGCTCACTACCGTCCCGGGAAATCGCTTCTTGCCGTCCTCGGGCTTGTAAGCGACGTTCAAATCCTTGAATGATCTCATGTCTTTGCCTGTTAATTTATTGAACAACTTGTGGCAGTCCGCGTGCTTGGCCATGCCGTAGAAGCTGGCCACCAGCTCGCGACGCCTCCTTCTCGATTTTACCTCGTGCATTTTTCGGGCGAACTTCTGCTTGATGCGCTTGCGCAGCCGGACGTAGTCCGGGCGTATCACATACCCAAGGAAGTCTATGCCCTCGCCCACGGGGAACACCCGCTCATTGGGCTTTACGGAAAGCCCGACGGATTCCACTTGCCCATGGACGGCATCACGAATCTCCCACAATTCCGCTTTCGTTTCACCGAGCACGACGCCGTCATCACAATAGCGGTAGAAATGGCGGACACCGTACCTGTCCTTCAGATAATGGTCCAAATACACAGACAAAAGCAGGTTGCCCAGTCCCTGCGAACTCCGGAGCCCGATGCTGATGCCATGCGGCATAAGCCGGGTGAAGTTGTCGAGCATGGCGATGAGCTTCCCGTCCTTGAAGACGCGCCGCACGCAGTACATGACGAAGTCCTGCCCGACGCTCTCGTAGAACTTGGAGATGTCGAACTTGTAGCAGAACCGCGTCCCTTCCGGGTCTTCCTCCATGTCGCGGCGGATGTACGCCAGCAGGTCGTGCATCCCACGCCCCTTGATGCTGGCCGAGGTGGTGCGGATAAAGCGCTTCTTCAGGCGCCTGTCCACCACGGCCATGACGGCATGGACGGCTATCCTGTCCTTCATCGTCAGGATCTGGATGCGGCGTTCCTTGCCGCCCTCGCGGATGACACGCTCCCTGTAGTCCTTGACGGTGAACGTCCCGGAGGATATGCGTTCCGTCAGTTCCCTGATCACTTCGTCCCTGTGCGCAAGCAGGTAGCGGCCCTGGCGGCTCCTCTTGCGTTTGGAACCGCGAAGCACCCTGTCGAACGAGTCCGACATGTTGGAGTATTCCGTTATCTCCTCCACGATATGGCCTTCCCTGCGCATAAGCATCCGTTATTTTGTCCTACAATATGGAAGATAAGGGCCTTCCTTTCCCCGGGCCTGACTTCTTCGAGCCGTTTCCGGCCTACCAAACTCCACCCGACACGTGGTTTTTCAGCTTTCCGCCTTACAGGTTCATACAAACCATGCGCTGTTGCTGGGGCTTGCCTCCCTCGGCACCGCATTGGGGACACGTCCCCGGCGCTGTACGCCGATTCATTGATTTCCAGGCGCGAGCCGACATTCGTGTTCGTGTTCGACGCATCGTTATTCGCATTCGCATTCGACACACCGCCATTCGCGTTCGCATTGTTGTACCCGCGATAGACCACACGGCCTATGGGGAGGCGCCGCCTTAAAAATTGTTACAAAGGTACGCATTATTCCGCCAAAACAAGCGGAAAACACCCTGTATCAACCGAATATGGCAAAATGCGCGGTTCCCAAAATTTTTTCGACCGGCTTCGCCGGTGGTCTTTCGCTTCGCTCACGCTTTGACGCTTTGGCGCGATGCGTTTCCGTACACGCTTACGCAATCTCGATGGCCGACTTGTACGCGGCCACGCTCTCCGCCCGTACGATTTTGCCGCGGAAGGCCAGGCGCGAGCCGACATACGTGTACGTGAACGACGCATCGTTAATCGCATTCGCATTCGACACACCGCCATTCGCGTACGCATTGTTGAACCCGCGATAGACCACACGGCCTGCTGAAGTGCTTATCCAATACTTGTCACAGTAATGTGTCGAGGACGAGCCGTTCACGCTGCCGACCGGCACCACGGCCATGTACTTGCCGTGCGCCACGGCGGTTATCCACCAGTCGTTGCTGGTCATGCCCTTGATCATCACCTGTGTGCCGTCGGGCAGCCAGATGCGCCACTTGCCGCTGTTCCCGCTGTCGTTGGGGAGGTCTACCCAATCCATCATGTCATATTTGTTGCCGAAGATGTCCTCGTAGCCCAGGCAGCTGGTGTTGTTCACCTGCGTCACGGAGGCTTCGCCGTAGTCGTCCTCGCCCTTGTACCAGGCGTACTGGTGGACAAGGTTGTCTATCATCGAGTTCGTCACGTTCGGGTTTATCTTCGACGCTTCTTCGTAGCCGATGGTGTCCGTCATGCCGTGCCCGGCCGTGCCGCCCGTCACGCGGCTGTTCGTGTGCTGGCCCGCGCCGCACTGCTCCTGGCTGTCCCGGCGACCGTACTTGGCGTAGAACAGGTTGGCGATGCGGAAGTGCATCAGCGCGTCGATCTGCTGCATGCCGCGCTGCTGGCTGTAATAGTGGAAGTCCGTCCAGGACAGGCTCGCGGCCGTACTGCCGCCGGTGATGCAGGCGCGCAGCTTCGAGCCCACGATGCTGCTGCCCACCACCGCACACAGGTGCTCGTCGTTGGCCACCCAGTCGGGTTCCATGTCCTCTATCTTGTCGCTGTTGCTCAGAACAACCTTGTCAAACTCGGCCGTGTTCAGGATTGAGAAATAAAGGAACGCGGCATTCTCCGGCACATCCCTTATCAGGTACATCCCGGCCTCGAAGCGGCTGCTCAGCGTCGGCACGATGATTTCCTCCAGGATGCCGCCGACAGCGTCCGTGAACAGGGAGCCTACCAGATTGCTGCCCGGCACGCCGGGAAACCTGACGCGCTTGTAGCCGGACACCTCCACCTTGCACACCGAGTAGGCGCTGTCGGTGCTGTAGGCGTTCTCCAGACTGCCCTTGCCCGTCATCAGCTTGCGCCCGGACTGGCAGCCGCCGCTGCCCTTGATGTCTTCCAGGGTGAGCACGGTGGCCACCGGCACGTCAGGCATGTCGTCAGGCCCGTTGGAGCTGTAGCAACCGTAGTGCTTGCCGCCGAAGTAGTCGTTTATTCCCTTGCTCCAGAAGAAGGGTTCGTACATCATCCAGTCGCCCTCCGTGCCGTCCAGTTTGGCGGCTGTACCGTCGGCATACTTGTTGCTGTCTGCATCGTCCAGCGGATAGTAAGTCATCTCGCCGTCGAAGTTGTTGGCCGTGGTCTCCACGTTGGCGATGTTGATTGTGCGCGTGGTGGGCTTCTTCGTCACCTTGGCCAGTGCACGGTGCCGTTTCGCCAGGATGGCCGTGATATGGCCGCTGGGCGCGTAGGCGTTGCCGTACTTGTACCCGGTTTCGTTGTCGGGGTTGCTCACGTTCGCGTCGTCGCTCACCGTGTCGTCAAACTCTATCATCGTGTACTGCGGCTGCCGGATGTTCAGCTCGTCGAAGCGCTCCGCATATTTGTTGAAGGTGTCGTCGTCCAGGTACTTCGTCAGCCTGTACGTGCCGACGAGCTTGCACCGCGTGTTCGTGGTGTTTCCGGTTGCGTCGAAGCCGCCAAGCCCTGCCTCGTACCACTCCTTCAGGTCGCTGCCGTCGCCCTCAAGCTCCAGGCCGGTGATGCGGACATATTTCAGCTTGCCTTTCAGCGCGAACATTTCCTTGAACACCGACAGTCCGTCTATGAGGGCACAGTTCTCTATCCAGATGCCGGTCAGGTTCCGCTTGTTGTCAAAAGTTATCGCACTCCACTTTATATACTGCATCGAGCGCAACGTAAGCGTCTGGAAGTTCGCTGGAAGGTGCAGCCTGTTCACCGCAGCTCCCTCGGCAAAGGTGATTGTGCTCAATGCCGTACAGCCCGACGCGTTCACTTCTTCCAAACGGTTACAGCCCGAAAGGTCTAAGCTCGGCAAATTTGTATAATTCACCACGTCCAATTTCCGCAACATTGGCAACTTTGTTCCCAATACAAGTTCGGTCAGAGCATAGGTCTTTGAGCTGTTGCCAAGGACAAGTTCCTCCAATACTGGCAGATTAGGCAACGACATGTCAGTGAAACCTCCCCAGTCACCCAAGTCCAATTTCTTCATCCATTCGCCACCGTATAGATGGAAGATTGTACCGATGTTCGCCATTTGTCCGTAGGTGTAGCTCCATTCAGTGTTTTTTGCGACTGCATCGTGGGTCATCGTATCGCCCTCACGCCTGAACTCAAAATAGAAGTCACGCGCAGGGGTTGCCCTCACAGTCGCTCCTGCCGCGCTGTTACCCTTGAAGCTGATGTCCGTGGCCGTGTATTGCCCAGCACTGTACCGTGCATCAAAAAGCCCCATTCTGTTTGTCACCCACCAATGGCGGTGCGCCTTACGGTTTCCCTGCATGGCCTCCAGATAGGAATATTTCACATTGGTGACACTTCCGTCTTGGTTTACTTCCACGCCCAGCGTCTTAGGCTCTACATATTTGTTTTGGGCATCCAAGTTGTATATGCGCTCGCAGAACTTGGCCGACTGCTCCGTGTCGAACATATTGAAGATTGTAGAGTTCGACATCCGTTCCCTTATGCGCTTGTATGCCGCTTCCAGTTTATCAGGAAATTGCTCACGTAAGTTCTTCCACAGCACACTGTCATGCCCTGCATAGGCATATACGGTCTTTTCGTCCGTACTAAGTTCGGGGTCCGTGGTATTTTCGTCCACATCCCAATTATACTTCAGACGTCCGTCATTACGTACACCAAGGATTGTATCGCAATCGTAAAATATCATGTAGGCAAGCGTCTTGTCCTTGTCCGGGTCATACCAAAACGCCATCATCATGTTCTTCACACGTTGGTCAACACATCCCATAATGTCCGTAAACATATAGTAGTCGCAAAGGTAATCCACATCAAAATAGTCGGCCAGTTCGGCTTTGAATTTCGCTCCATCGTTTTGGGTGGACTTTACCCACGATACAACCCTTTGCAGATTGGTTGGAATTTTCGTGCCGGCCTCATACTGGGCATTGATGTCGTCATCATCAGGGAAGCGTGCCTCAAACACTTTCATCCAATTAGGTGTGCCGTCATCCCCCTTCGTCGTGAAGTCGTCGTCAAGGAACATGCCCATCGGATAGTCGTTGTTCAGGAATTCCCAGCATTCCGTCGGGTTCTGTCCGCCGAACTTCTCCGTCACCCATTCCTGGTCGTGGTAGCCCGGTATGTCCAGGAAGCCGAACACGGCCTCCGTGCTCTTGTCGTTGTTGAAGTTGAACTTGCCAAGGAACTGCGGCGTCTCGTCTGTCGTGCCGCGGTAGAACAGGTAGCACGGCTCGCCGTCTATCGTTGTACGCACGTCGTACTGGTAGCTTTCGTCGCAGTGCTTCTGCGCCGGTGTCAGCTCTCCTGCTGCCGTCAGCACGTTCTGCACAATTTTCGCCATACCGGTATTGTGCGAGGAGGAGCTTTCCGCATAGTCCGCCTTCAGGCAGAAGCAGTCCACCGGGGCGGCCTGTTTCTGTGAGCCGGATGCCGGACGGAACGAGTAGACTGCCTCCTCCTGCAGCTCGCCGCCCACGCCCTGCTCGTCGCAGCCCAGGTAGAGCTGCCCGGCCACTTTCGAAGCGTTCTTGAAGTAGATGCGGTAGTTTTTTATCGGATACGCCAGCGACGACGTGCCTTGCAGGCGGATGCAGCCGCCCACGAGGTGGAAGTTCAGCGACTGGTTGCCCTTCACCACGCAGAGCATGTCGTCCACGTCATACTTCGGGTCTTTGTCGTTGTTCACGGCAGCCTGCAGCACTGTGGCTACTCCGTTGTCCTGCCGCCCGGTGATGATGATATACCGCATCCCGTCGGGCACGCTGTCAACCGTCACGTTCCCGTTCTCGTCTATCACGTCGTTCGCCTCGTACAGAGCCATCATCTCGTCCGTGCTGTCCTGGTCTACCAGATAGGTGTCCAGCACCTGCGCGTCGCTCAGGTATGTGTTGTATGCCCTAATCAGGTACACGTCAGTTGTCGCTCCTTCTGCGCCGAACTCTATGTACGCCGGGGTGGCCTGGTACACGCTGTCCGATGTAGCCCTCTGCACAGAACCCGACATGATGCCGTTGATGAACAAATATACCATCTCGCTGTTCAGCTTCTCGTAGTCAGACGAACCGTCAACGCTCTTAGGGAAGCTTACGAAGGCCACCTCGTACACCTCGCCCGCCGCCATCTTCATCGACAGCTCGCTCTTGCCCCTCGTCACCATACGTGCCTCCTGCGCCGTGATGACGAAGCCGGTTCCGTCCGCATCCATACAGCGTATCACCTCCGCATCTTCGTCCACAACCTCGCTAACCTTGTACTTTACGATGAAGGCCATCGCGTTAGTCACGTTCTGCTCGGGTTGCGCCAGCGGACGGTGACGTACCGTGGCCCTTGCCGTGTCGGTCAGGCGCAAGGCGCCAGCCATCCAGCCGTCGCCGCCCCACTTGAAGCCTTCGAACACTGTCCGGATGCCATTATAAGTCCATTCCTCGCGGTTCACGTCACTGTTGCTGCGTCCCTGCGCCGAAAGTTTCAGCGTCAGGCCGTCCGTCGGCTCGCTGAGGTTCAGGTCGCTCTTCTCCGCGATAAGCCGGAAGTTGTATGTCGTGTCACCCACCACAATCCGGCACTGCTCCTCGCCGTAGTTGGAGGCGCGCAGCGTCAGGCTCTGCGCCGTGAACGGCACGGAGGCGGAAGATGCCAGCGTGCTCCCTACATATACGTCCGCCCGTGTCGGGGTTTCCTTGGGGTTATATGCAGCATATTGCAGCGTGTAGCTGTCGTACTGCTTCGTCGGGATGTAAGGCGTTTGGCCATTTTCGATGACCGACCCGTCCGCATAGTCGAACCTTGCGGACACCAGCGGGGTGTTGTTCCCGGCTTCCCTGACGCCCACGGCGAAGAGGATGCTGTTCGACTTGATGGTGTTGCCGTCCGACAGTTCCAGCTCCACCACGAGCTGCACCGTGTGGGTGCCATGCGCCAGGTTGGTCGTCGCTATGCTGAAAGACCCGTTGGCCGTCGAGCTGGTGATGCTCCTGTCCTCGGTGTCCGTGCCGTCCACATAGCAGCGCAGGGTCTTCGTGCCGGCACCGCTCAGGGCGTAGGGCACGCTGAGAGTCTGTCCTCTCGTTATGGCAGTGGCTATGTTGAACGAGCTGCTCAGCGTGAGCTGCACCACGTTTATGCTCCACGTGACCTGCGCCACCTGCATCTCGGCTCCTTCGCCGACCTCAACACGGACACGCACAGTGTTGGTGCCCACGCCCATATACTTGCTTACGTCTATGGTGTTCGTGCTTCCAGCCGCAACAGTCTGCGTAAGCGTGTTGCTGTTTGCACCTTGCGTGATGGTTACTGTCACGCGCCCCGGGTTGCCCGTGCTCTCGCCCGTTGCCGTGTCCGTCTGGTCGTATTTGTATGCCAGCTCCACCTTGTCTCCCAGCTTCACCGTCTTGTTCGGGGTGACGCGCGTCAGGCTCACCCTCGTCGTGGCAACGGTGCCGCCACCGCCGCCTCCAGTGAACATGTCTGTCGTGCTGACCACCTCGCCCGCCTCGTTCAGCAGGCTCACGGAGTAGGCCTTGTCGTCTCCCTCGCCTATTTCGTTCAGCTGCAGGGCCGCGCCGTAGGTGGACGCCTTCTCGTTTATCTTCGCCGCCACGCCCTTGCCGCTCACCGGGTTCGTAGAGTTCTCGTTCACGGCCTGGTCCACCTCCACCACCGGGATGTCCAGGCTGGCCACTCCCTGGCCGTCAGGGGCCAGCTCCTCGGTGGACGTGCCTTTCGTCACCCTGATTCTCTTTATCGCGTCACCGCCGCCGTAGCGGTTCCACGCCGAGGCTGTCAGGAAGGACGAGGTGTCAGTCCCCTCAAAGCGGTAGTCCTCCCATTTGCCTGCGCCGGCCTCGAATGTTATCACCATGCCCGGCTTCGCCTCGTCAGCTATGTCGGCGCCTGCCAAAGCCGCCACGGCCGTCTCCTTCGTGTAGTAGCCGGATGGGAGCGGGTGCAGCTGCGTCACGTTGTAGAAACCGCTGCCGCTTCCGCCGCCGCTTGCCTTCACAAGGTCATTCTCCTCGTCGCTCCACACATAGAGCGTGTCGCCGCAGATGTACGTCTTGTCCTTCAGGGCCTCGTAGTCCGACCCGTTGTACAGGCCGCTCTCCGCCCATTCCGTATACCAGCCCTTGTCGTTTACGAGGAATTGCCTACGGCTTGTGCAGTAGACCACATCCTCCGCCGGGTAGCTCTTGTCTGTGCTGCCGTTCAGCGTCGGGTCTTCACCCAAGTCGTCCACGATACTCCCGAACCTCGCCGTCGCACCTTTCAAGGCGGCCTTGGCCGTGCCTTCGTATGACGTCGCGGCCTCGTTCGCCTTGCCCGCGGCCGCCGTGGCAGCCTCCGCAGCCGCGTGTGCCGTTTCGGCCGCTCCCTCGGCCACCATCGCCGAGTTCTCCGCCTGCCGGGCCATACTCGCGGCGTCGCTCGCCGCAGTCTCCGCCTTCGCCGCCGCGTCCTTCGCCGGTTTCTCCAACAGCTCTATCGGCACGCTCACCACTTTCTCGCCCTTCACGCCGGGCAGCGAATTCACCCCGTTCAGCGAGGTCACCGTTTCCAGTTCCTGCACGCCCTGGCTCTCCGCCTTCATCGCGTTGAGCACCTGCTGTATGTCTTCCTGTGTCATGGCCATAGTCAATTCGTTTTATATTGGTTGAACTTCTTTCTCGTCTCCAAGTAGCCCGCCTCGCACTCGTGGGCGTATGCCTCACGCTCGAAGCTGATTGCACGGTACGCCGCCTTCGCGTCGCCAAGCCGCGCCAGGCGCCACAGCCACTCCAGCACGTACAGCAGGTAGAAAAGCACATACAAAAGTTCCTTCATCTGCGCAGTGTGGATGGCCTCGTGGTTATAGTCCGTGGCCGACATCGTGCAACCCTCGCGCACGAACAGCACGCCCAGCAGGTTCACGCACTTGTAGCCCTTGAAGGGGATTACCTTGTTATATAGCACTTTCATCGCATCCTCCTTCCTTCTGCTCCGTTTGCGCGCGCAGCCCGTCGATGAACGCCGGCGTACAGTAGCGCTCAGCCACGTCTTTCATCAGCCGCACTTCCGCGTCCGTGTACTCCTCCGTTCCATCGCTCTTGTATATTTTCATCGCCAAGGCGTGGGCGCGGATGCCGTTCACCATCGTGTAGATTATGTCGGCAAAGCTCTCCCTTGCGTCACCTGTCTGTTTGTGCAGGCCGTTTATGCCTGTCGGCACGGTAAAATGTTTGAAGTCTATTCTCATGCGTTTATTCCGTTAAATCCGTCTATTGAATATATGGCGATTTTGCCCTTGCCGTCCTGGAACTCTATCCTGTCCGCGCTTATCATGCACAGGTTGCCCAGCATATCCTTTATGTGCACGCCGTCTATCGCGTCTATGCGCACCTCATGCCCGACTCCGCGCAGGTACATCGTTGACACGCGACCCATTGTGTCTGGGTCTGTCTCGAAATGAAGCTCAAACAGGTCTGTACGGTCTTCGCCGTTGGGCTTGCCGGTGTATTCGTCCACAGACGACGGCCCTATCATTTTTATGTATCCTTCTTTGGCGTTTATCACTATCGAGTTGCCGTATTCCTTGTCTTCCGACTTGAATGTGCCGTTCGCCTCAACGCTGCCGTCCTCCAGTATCTTGAAGTTTTCGTTCGCCGTCACAAGGCCTTCAAGTGATATGTTGGCGGCGGATATTTTTATGTCGGACGCAGTCTGTTCCACCATCGACACGATATTTCCGTCCGCATCAAAGGCATACAGTTTGTTGGCCATCGCGGTGGTTACCAGGCCAGCCTTGTTCTTTAGTTGCCCGTCTTCGTCGAAATACTGCGACATCATCTCGTTGTACTTCGCCGTGGTGATGATGCTTGACGACTCGATGACGTTCCCGTCCTTGTCGAAGTTCGCCGCGGCTATCTTCACCAGTTTCTCGGACTGCTCGAACAGGGTCTTGTACTTGTAGGCCAGGGCTTCGGCCCTGTCCGTGCTCAGCACCAGCATGTACAGGTATATCTCGCCCGTGAACGCCAGCTTGAAGTCGCCCGTGCCGTTCCACAGCCCGCTGTGGTTGAACACCTGGTAGCCGTCCGTCACGCCCAGCTCGCCGTCGTAGCTGAACTCGTTGAAGTTCTCGAACCCGGTCTTGTCCAGCCCCTCGAACCGGATGGTCAGCCGCCCGGCCTTGGCCACGCGGTAGAAGAAGCTCAGGTACACCGCCTCAGGCTTCTTCTGCCCCTCGTTGTTCACGTCGGTGTAGTCGGGGATGAAGCGGAAGTTCGCGTGCTTCTGCAATATGTACTTGTTCCTTATATATACGGTGGTGCGACCGCCGTCGGTCTTCACGCTGGCGTAGCTCCGCTTGTCGGACAGCGGCGCGCCGTTCGCCCATATCCATTTGCTGCCGAGCAGGAAGAAGGTGGCCTCGTTCTCGGTGTCCCATTTGTTCATGCCGTCGCCGAACGACGCATTGTCCAGATAGCTCCGGTCTTCGGTGAAGTCCTTGCGCAGCCCCTCCACGGCGCTCTCTATCTTGCCCTCGGTTATCTCGAACCGCGTCAGGATGTCCTCGCCGGTGGTCAGCACGAACGTGCCCATCAGGTACACGTTGTCGCCGTAAAGGCCGTTGCCGTGGGGCTGGTTGTCTGCAGGGAAACGGCTGTCGCTGATGCCGTCCAGGTTGCCAAGCCGCACGCGGAGGCAGCCGTCGAAGTTCTTGGCGCTCACGCCGTCCAGCACGTCCACCCGCGGCTGCCCGTCCTCGGTGGCCGCGATGGAGATGAGGTTCTGGCGCAGCCGGTCCGCCGTGTTGCCCATCAGCACGCACTCGTCGCCCTCCTTGGGTTCCACGCCGCCGAACTCGCCCACGGGCACGGTGACGCCTTCCCCGTCCGAGGCGGAGATTTCCACCCAATAGCCGCGCAGGGAGGTGCCGGTGAACTCCGCGCAGCGCATCAGGTCGTGCGCCGCGAACTCGTTTTCCTGCTCGAAGGTGATCCTGTAGTTGTCGCCGTCCTTGGTGACGGTCTTTATCTTTCCGTTGGCCGCGCTGACCACCAGCTGGCCGCCCACGCTGCGTACCTTCTCTATCAGCAGTTCCAGGGCCACCAATGTCTGCCGGATGGTCACCTTGTCGATGGTCAGGTTGCTCAGCCCGGTCAGCGCGTCCATCCACAGCTGCCAGCCCTCGCCGGTCATGCCGTCCACGAACTTCACCGAACGCAGCAGCTCCCGGATGACCGCCGTCAGCCATTCGGCGTTGCCGTCGCCGTCCACCGCCGCGCCGCTCTCCCCGGCCTTGTACTTGCCGAAGTCCGCGCCTTTCAGGAAATGGATTTTCTCCTGCGCCGTGTCCTCGCGCAGCCTGCTCAGGGCTTCCTTCAATGTACGACGCGCCGAGAACACGTTGTTATCCGTCGGATAGGTGCTGTCCCAGCTGCGTATCAGGTCGGGGAAGCTCCCCGACGTGGCGGTCTTCACGTAGTTCTTCGCGTCGGTAATGCTGTCGCCTATGGCCTCCATCGCGCCGGTGCTCGTCGCGTCGCAGACCTCGATGTCCATCTGCGAGGGCAGGTTCACCTTGCGCGTGACCTTGGTGATGCGGCTGCTGCGGAAACCGGTTTCCGGGAAATACTTTTCGCTTTCCAGGCGCACGCGGCGGCCCACGTACAGGTCGATGCCGTTCTCCTCGATGTACACGTGGTCGGTCGGGGCCTTGTAACGGCTCACGTCGATGGCGTGCTCTTCGTTGTACTTGTCCACCGCTTCCTTGAACTCCTGCTCGGCCAGCGGATAGTATTCGTCCGGCATGCGGATGTTCCACAGGATGTACTTGTCGCCGGGCTTCGGGCTGAGCGTGTCGTTCGGAAGCTGCGTGTCGTCGTCATACGGCCATGTCGTTATCAGCTCGAACTCGTGGGTGTCGCTGTTATAATTGGCCTCGAAATAGTAGGTGCCATCCTCCTCGTCGCCCAAGCCGGCCAGTTCCGAGCCCTCCTGGAAGGACACTCGCTTCACCTTGCCGCCTATCTCGTAGCTGTTCGGGTCGAAGCCCAGGCTGTTGTCCTTGAAGTAGAATATCTTGAACGGGTTGCCGTCCTCGTCCTTCACCTCCTCGCTGCGCACCGAGCTGACCGTGCCGGTGCGCTTGGGGTAGATGTCGGAGAAGGCATCCGCTTCGTAATGGTGCCATACGCCGTACTTCTCCACGTTCACGTCCACGTGCTTCACGCCGCCGGGAAGCTGCAGGCGGCTGTGCCCGTATTTCTCCGGGTCGATGTTCTTGCTGCTGCCTATCGGGTACAGCCGGGTGTAGAACTTGGCGTTGTCGGCCATGTCGCACTCCAGGCCTGTCAGCCCCTTGCCGTAGCCCAGCGCCACTTCCTCCCCATGCTCGCAGCGGCACACGTTCACCGTCTGGCCCTCGCACCACCATTCGGCCCGGTTCCCGGCTTTCTCGGCCACTTCCTTCAGGGCCTCGTCGCAGTACTTGCCCTCGTAGTCGATGACGATGTTGTCCGTGCCTTCCACTGTGCCGACCTTCCAGTCGGTGGTGTTGTCCATGCCGTTGTTGATGCTCCTGACGATGAGGGCCACGTGCTCCCTCGGCGGCGCGGTCAGCGTGAACACGGGTTCGTCCGCCCCGTCCGTGTCGTTCAGCACGAGGAAGCGTCTCAGCAGGCTCTCGATGCCGTAGAGCTTCACGTCGTACTTCCACTCCACGGTCGACACCTGCTCCGGCTTGTAACGCTCCATGAGCCAGTACCGCTCGCCCATGAACTCGGCATAGTCGTTCACCTCCAGCGCGATGTGCTCGTACAGGGTGAACGACAGGGTGAGCACATTGTCACCCTGCAGTTCCTTCGCCTGCGTCGAGTTGTCGTCGCAGGGCACCTGTGTCTTGGCTGTGCCGTCGCTTCCGTATATCGTTATCATAATGCCGTTCAAATGCAGTTATATTGTCGTTCAAATCCCCGGCTTCGGTTCCCGGAAGGTCACGTAGAACCGGCTGGCCTGTTTCCCCGCCTGCCACAGGTAGGTCAGGGGTTCGTAATCGCTGCTTTCTTTGTAAAAAACGTGCAGCATCATGTCGAGGTCGGGAAAGCGGATGTCCAGCCACCCGTCCTCGCCCTGTTTCAGGAACGAGATGAACGCCTTGTACCGTGACAGCCACTCATCCCGCGTGTCCGCATACAGGGCGAAGTACAGCTTCACGTCCCGCGCCTGGTTCCTCACGTCCAGCGCGGACGAGTATTTCTCGCCGTCCTCCTCCCGGATGTCAACCGCCACGTGGGTCTTCGTCTTCGCCGGGGCCATGATGGCCTTCAGGTTGTTCCGGTCGCCACGTTTCTTCTCCACCAGGAAAGCGCCGTATACCTTCCAGATGTCCGTGCCGTTGATGAGCACCTTGCCTCCAAGTATCGCGTCCATTGCCATAGTCACTTCATTTTAAGTCCGTCCCTGATTATTTTCTTGATGTCATCCTTTATCTCGCCCAGATGCTTCGCGCTGTTGCCCGTGTTCTCCTCTATCCGCCGCAGGCTGTCCACAGCAGTGCCCATCTGCGCACTTACGTCCTGCATCTTCTCGTCCATGCTCGACAGGTGCATCGCACTCGTCGTCCATAGCCCCTCTAATTTTGTGCCCTGCTCCTGGCTCATCGCCGTGTACGCCCCGGCCCTGCCGCTCTGCGACGTACCGTAGCTCCCGGGATCTATCATGCCTGAGTCCGTCATGGCCTCGCGCCATGATTCCGCCTTGTCCGCTATCGCCGAGTTCATCGCCTCTATATGGGCCTTCTCCTCCTCACTTATGCCGTCGGCCGCAGCGTCGGCTATGTATTCGTACAGCTCCTTGATGTCGTCCTTCAGCTCCTCGTTCACGAAACTCTCTATAAGCGCGTCCGTCACAGTCTCGCTTATGAAGTCGCCGAGTTCCTCCGTTATGTCCTCAGCGCTCCTCACCATCTCCTTGTACTTCTCCAAGAAGCCGTCCCACGTGTATCCCGTCAGCTTCTCGTTCAGCGCGTCCGTCAGCTCCTCCAGCGTCCCCGCGCGCTCTATGTATTCCTCCACCGCACTTTTCGGGTTCTTGTGGCCGTCGCCGCTGAACAGCTTTTGCCATTCCTTCGGGTTCGAGTCCCTTAGCAGCTCCATCTGCTCCGGCGTCAGGTTCCACAGGTCGCCCGTGCTGTCCACCGTTATGTTGAAGCCGTTTTTCCTGAGCGTCTCCGTGAAGGCGTCCCAGCCCTCCCAGCCGCTGTCCGGCGAGTGCTTGTTGAAGCTTCCTTTGCCGCCCAAACCGAGGAAGCCGTACCCCGTGTTCGTCCAGGCTGACGCCAGTCCCTTGATGATGTTCCGCTGGTTCTCCTCCCACTCAAGCTCCGCTTTCCGCGCGTCGTTGTAATAGTCTATGCTCTCGGCGTTCGTGTTGTCACCTTGCCCTATGCGCTCTGCAAGGCTGTCTATGCTCTCGCGCAGGTACTCGTTGCTCTCCGTCAGGCGGTTCACCGTCTCCATCACCTCCTTGTCGTTGCCGCCGAGCCACGAGCCGAGGCCGCCGAACGTAAGGGAGTCGAGGATGTTCCCCACGCCATTGACGACTGACTGCATGGGCTTGGTTATTATGCCGCCGCTAAGCACGTCGTCAAGCACGCCGCTGACAGAGCCAAGCACAGTATCCATGAGGCTTGACACTATTCCGCCGATGCCGTCCTGCGCCAGCATGTCGAGCAGTCCGAGCACTGCCGATATGATTTCTCCGGCAAGCCCGCTGTCGCCAAGCGCTGCAGTGAGGGTCTTGGCAGCCTCGCTGTCCTTGCCGAGGAGCGACTGGAAACCTTTTGCCAAGGCATTGCCGGCCTGGGCCGTCAGCTTGTTGTCGCCGAAAAGGCCGTCAAGCTTCATCAAGCCTTGGCCTATGCCTTGCAGGTTTCCCGAAGTCAGGCCGCGCAAGCCCTCGCCGAGATTGTCGAACATCGCCTTTGCCTCCGTAGCGGACGAGTTGAGGGCGGCCGTGGTCTCCTGTACCTGCCCGCCGAAAATCCGCACGTCCTCGGAAGCGGCGTCAAATGCCTCGTGTGCCTTGTCTACGTTTTCCTGCGCGGAGCGTATGCCCTCCTCGCCGCGGTTTTCATTGCGTGCGGTTTCAAGCTCTTTTTCAGCTTTTACGAGGTTTTCTTCGGCGGCGCGTGCGGCATCTACGGCCTTGGAGTATCTGCCCATCGCCTCCTGGTATGCCGACAGGTCGTCGGACACACGTTTGAATATGTCGCTGTCCCATGCCGTGCCGGAGCGCTCCAGTTTCTCTATCAGGGAATAAAGGATTTGCTGCTCCTCAAGGCTCGACTGTCTGAACGTGTCACTTTGAGCCATGCGGCGTAAGCGGTCTATCGTAGGTTGCAGCTGGTCTTTGAACATCGTGCCGAAGTCCCCGAACACGCTGCCCCAGTCAACCTGCTGCCTGACGGCGTTTATCTCCACCTGCTGCAGGGCGCGGTCACGGCCGGCGACGAGCGACAGGCGCTCGCCCTCATTCTGTGCGTTCCTTATCTTTTCCGCGTATTCCTCTGCGATGGCCAGCTTCTGCTGCTGGTAGGTACCATATTCCTTGAGGTAGTTCCGCATGGCCCGTGCCTCCGAAGCGTACACCTCCTGTGTCTTGTGCTCCTGTTCCTTTGCGGCGTTGTCGCGCGCCTTCTGCAGCGCATCCGCCTGCTCGTCCGTCAGGCCGTCCGCACCAAGCCCGGCAAGTCCGGCCTCCTTGTTCTTTTTCCTGAACTCGGTCTCCTGCCTGTCTATCTCTGCAATGCGTTGTTTATAGTCGTTGTCGATTTCGGCCAGTTTCTTCTGCGTGCCGTCTTGCATCAGGGCTGTCTCGTCGTCCTGGTTCTGACGCTGCAGGGCGAGCAAGTCCTTGTCAAGGTCTTCACGGGCCTTCAGGCGTTCCTTGCCGAGACGCTCTTCTTCTTTCGCGCGTCTCTCGGCCTCACGCTCCGCTTCCTTCCTGTCCTGCTCGTAGGATGCGCCCTGCGTGGTCTTTTCCACTGCGGACTGGCGTTTCAGGATTTCATCTTCATAAGACTGCATGGTGGCCTCGTTGCGCTTATAGTTCTCGTTATGGCGTTGCCAGCGCTCACGCCGCGTCTCGAAGTCATCGATAACTTTTGCGTATTTTTCATACCGTTCGATGGCCTCGGGGTCTATCGCCACGCCGGACTGCGCCCTCGTATGGGCATCAGTCTTGGAGAAGGCATATTGGTTGCGGTCCGCCTTGCCTTGTGCGCTGTTCATGTACGCTACCGCATCGTCGTACGCCTTCTTGTTCCTTGACATATAGTTGTAGTCGGCCTGCGAGCCGCGCAGCTCGTCCACGTTCTTTGACGCGAGGTCTTCCAACCGTTCCTGATAAGCCCTCGCATAGGCGGCGGACATGATGTCTTGCGTCAACTGGCGGTACGCGGCGGAGGCGTTGCCCGCCAATATGGCCTCCTGTGACAGGCTTCCGAAATAAGCCGGGTACTGTGACTGCAGTTCCTTGACCGCCGCCGTCCTGTCACGCATCGATGCGTTGGCGTTCTGGGTCATGGCGTAGAGTACGCGCAGCCCCGCCGTCTCCTTTGCTGCGGATGTCCTTGCGTCGGCCATCGACTTGTTCAGCCTCTCCTGCTCGCGCCGTGTTTCCTCCAAGGCGTCCTTTGACTTGAACAGGCTGCCCACCCAGCTTGCAATCTCCTTACCGTACATGGACAGAACGGTAATGGCCACCATCAGGGCGGTCTGCCATGAGAATATTGACGATATGAGCTGCCGCCATACCGGTACGGTGCTTTGGCCTGAGGCCTTCAGTTCCTCGTTGGCCGCCTTGGCGCGCTTTATCTCGTCTGTCAATACAGGCAGGTTGTTGCTTATGGCGAGAAAGAACATATTGAGTCCCATAGTAGCTGCAGGGAGTTCCCTCGCTATCTGCTGGACGCTCATGTGCAGGCCGTTGTACTGCCGCCCGGCTTGTGTCGCACCGGTCGGGACGGTATCCGTATTCTCCGCCGTCTCGTCAAGCTGCCGCAGCTGTTCCTGAAGCTCCTTTATCTTCGATTTCAGGGCTTCCATTGCGGATATGTTCTTGCTTTGGTCGAGGTCGGGAACGGCGGTCTCGGCGGTTTTCTTCATTTCGGAGAGCTGCGCATTAAGTGCGGCTATGGCCGTGCTGAGGATGCGCACACGCTCCCCCGTGCCGGACGCCTTGCCCATCAGCGCGTCCAGCTTGTGCTGCATGGTCTCCAGTCCCGCACTCATGCGGTCTTTCAACAGTATCTCTATCTCTACAGGTTTTGCCATAGTCTTTCTCGCCTCGTCGTATTCGGCCCATTGGGCTTAACTCTTAATTCTTCACTTCTTCAGGTTACTCTGGAAAAATCCTACTATTTCGTTCGCCTCGTCCTCCGCGCTCTTGCCGCCGTCTTTTTTGCGCACGTAGCGCGGCGCGTCCGCAAGCATCATTATCAGCGTCTGGTAGTTCACGCCCTCAAGGATGTAGCCCACGCTCCAGCCCGTCGCCGCCGCTATCTGCCATACAAACCCAAAGGGGCTATGGGACGGCTCGTACACCGTCTTTAACTCCCCCTCCTTCTTCGGCTCAGCCTCGGCTTCATCGGGTTCGTCCGTTCCGCCGACCTGATAATACTCGTAAAAGGGTCAGTACCAAGCAGCAGCACGAACTTCCGCATGCACGCCATGAGGTACCGTTGCTCCATCATGTTCCTTATCCACCATGCCGTGGGCCGCACGAGCAGCTTCCGCCATAGCCATCCGCGGCACAGGGTGTAAGCCACCATCAGGCTCAAGTCCTTGCCGTGGGCCGCGATGAAGGCCATCTCCTCCTCCTTGGTAAATTTCTCCATCTCCGCCGCAGTCACGCCCAGGCGCAGGTACACCCTCGACAGCCTTATCAGTCCGCCCAGGCGCGGGCGCCGCATCATGGCCCGCAACCGCAGCGGCTTCTTCCGGAACGGTATGCGCACTTCCTTCAAGGGGACGGACACGCCGCCGTCAAGCAGCGCGGCCGCCCCCTCGGCCTCTATCATGCGTGCAGTCTTAGCGTCCATAAAGTTATTCGCCTGCGGTGTCGTTTACCTCGTATGGAGCTGTGTCCGGCTCCTCCGGCTTGTTCACCTTCAGCTGGCATTCTATCTTCGACACCTCCGTCAGCGTCAGCTTGCCGCCCAGGTTGGCCATGATGGTGCCGTTGGGTATCTTCATCGTCTGGCCGCTCACGAACTGGATCTCCCACGGGCCGCGCAGCTCCACGAGGTCGGTCGGGGCCTTCCAGCCGGTGTAGCTGCCCGTGCTGCCCACCAGCGTGCCGCCAAGCACGGCCTGGATGTTCTCATAGTCCAGCTGGATGAGATTGAACGTCGGCGCTATGGTCGCGTTCTTGTTGGCCAGTGTCAGCACCGGAGCGTCCGGTACCTGCTCGGCTTCCACGTCCGTGCTCTCCGGCTTCGTGCCGCCCCAATCCCAGCTGCCTTTCTCGATGTAGCCGATTTCCTTGCTGTTGAACTTTACAACGGCTATGCCGTATATGAATTTCTTACTTGCCATCTTTCTTTCGTTTTTGGATGAATATTGTGATTAAAACCCCTGCCAGTATTCCAGCCCCGAAACCGTAGAAAAAGATTTTAACGGGGTTCGAACGCTGTTTTCTTTCCTCTTCGTACAGGCCGGCCATCTCCTCGTAGCGTTCCCGCCACACGGAGGATGTCCGCTCGTAGTATTCCACCAGGAGCTGCAGGCTGTCGCAGCTCGCGTACACTGTTATCACGTCCCTGTCACGGCTCACCGACACGCTGGCCTGGCCGCTCTTGCCGCTGTACTGCGCCAGCGGAGGGAGCCTCAGGAGGCTGTCAGCCGGTATCGCCAGCCTCACCTCCGACTTCGGCACCGTCTCCGTCCGCACCAGGCGGACTTCGCTCCTCATGCTGTCCGCCCGGCCCGTCGCCGTTTCCGTCCGTGCCGTTTCCCGCGCTGTCTTTCGGGTGCTCGCGCACCCCGCGAAGCACAGGGCAATCGTCATGATGCTTGCAAGAATTGGCAGTGTCAATGGCCTTGCGAAGGCGTGCCATCTCGCGTTTCGTCGCCTGAAGGTCTTTCCTCGTCGCATTGAGTTCG
Source organism: Prevotella marseillensis (assembly GCF_900625065.1). NCBI lineage: Bacteria > Pseudomonadati > Bacteroidota > Bacteroidia > Bacteroidales > Prevotellaceae > Prevotella > Prevotella marseillensis. The sequence continues at coordinate 1,399,652 of NZ_UYXY01000001.1, forward strand.
TCTTTTAACGGTTCAACGATATTGTCCACAAGTATCCGGGTGGCGTGCTCAGCGTTGTCAATCCGCACGGTCTCGGCGTCCGCCTTCGCCTTCTCGGCTTCCGCGTTGGCCTTGCGCACCGTCGCGCGGAGCGTCACAATGCCAACAACGGTCGCCAGAAGTGAGCCACCCAGTACGAAATTGAGAATTTCACTGAGTTCCATCTGATACTATGTTTTTATTGTTTGATTCCTATCGATTCCAGCCATTCAGGCACATCGAAACTCGGGCAGGCTTTCGCCGCCAGCTGATTATGCCCTACAACCGGGATGGAGGGGAAACGCCGGTGGAAGTCTTTCACGTAGGCTTCCATCGCCTTCTTCTGCGCCGGGGTACGGGTATCCTTGGGGGTCTTGCCGTCAGCGGCAACGCCGCCGACGTACACAACGTGCCGGGATGTGGTGTTGTACCCTTTTGCCCCGTTGGTAATCTCCCAGGGATCCACCTGTGCGTCCTCGTTGTTGTCCACCAGGCGTTCCACCTTTCCGTCCAGGTGTATCATGTCGGTATAGCCGACCTGCTTCCACCCGCGGCCACCCTTGCTCACCGGGTCGGTGTGCCAGTGGCGGATGTCCGCCGCGCTCACTTCGCGGCCTTCAGGAGTGGCCGTGCAGTGTAATACCAAACGTTTCAACAGTGCCATAGTTTACTCACTTTTGGCCGTTTGGGTTATCGTTATCTTCGCCGTCTTGCTGTTGTTGGACTGCAAGGTCAATGTCAGGGTTCCGCTTTTCTGCTCACCTTCATTGGCTTCTGCCGAAATAGTCACGGTATTGCCCTTCTTGCTTACGCTGAAGCCCTCAGGGGCTGCACCCACTGTATATGCACCACTCGCAGTAACTGTCACGTTCTTGCTGCCACCCTCGGCCGGGATTGTCACGGTAGTCGGGTCTGCCGTGATGCTGCCGTCCGACGATGCTTGATAGCCGCTGCGGATTGCCACACCGGCATCCGCTTTCTTGAACATGCAGATGAAGTAGTGCCTGAAGTTGATCTTGTTGCGCTGGTATTCCGGGTCGGTCGATGCCTCGCTGTAATACATCTTGGTAGAGCCGGTGGCCTTGAACACACGCGGTACATAGAAGGCGAACGAGCATTGGAATTCCCCGGCTTCGGCCAAGGCACCGACAGCTTTCTTCTTGCCGGCAACGGTATAGAGCGGAGTATTCCCGAACTCATAGATGTCGAAACCGTACAGGCGGCCTATCCGGCCTTCCGTCTGGTTCAGGTTGTACTGCTCCTTGAACTTCTGGTCTGCCATCAACAAATCGTTTACATGGTCACTGCACAATACCAGGCGACGCTTGTCTGCCGGTACACGCAACTTGTCCAATGCGGCTTTCAGGCGCACGATGTCACCAGGCACAAGGCGCAGACGCCCCGTGTCGGCATCACGCTCGCCGGTCGTTACCAATACCGGAGTGGTGTCCGTATTTTCCGTAGGGCACAGCGCATGGGCTGCCTTCGCAAACTTGGCGTCATTGATGGCATTCGAGTGGCTCTCCTTCACACGGCTCATCTTGTCGTAGCTGATGGCATACAGCTCATCGTCCGTGATGGGGGTCACCTTCGTCTGGAACTTGTCAAGCTCGATTGCGATGTCCGCATCGTCCAGAGCCTGCAACGGGATTGGGTAGGTCGTGTTGTTAATCAGCACTTCCGGGTCAACTCCCACCTCTACCAGGTGGATGATGCCATTGTTCACCAGGGACGAGCTGTCAGGTATGCCGTCCAGCCACGTGCCTTCCAGCAGGCCGCGCAGGGCCTTAACCAGCTCGCCCGTCCAGATTTCCTTATACACTCCGGCACGCAGCACGCCTTGGGGCACGGTGCCGCCGAACAGGACGGCCACGGCATTCATGCCGGCCGCACCGATGGCCGGAGAAATGCCGGCCGCCATTGCCAGCAAACCGCCTGTCATGCAGTTGAACAGGACGGCAGCCAGCACCATCATGATTTTCTTGTTCATTGTCATTGTCTTTATCAGGTTTCACATTCAGATTTCACACTCCATGCCGTACTCCGCCTTGTACAGGCGCTTGTATTCGTCCGGCTGTTTCTCTCGCATTTCTTCCAGTTTATCCGACGGAACTTCACTCAATTTCTTATAAGTGGCCGTCGTTGCGGTTGATACGCCTCCCTGAGGTCCGATTACCGCGCTCAGCTTCACCTGCGGCGACATGGCACCGAAAGTGCTTTCCAGGTCTTCCACTCCGATTTTCTTGCCAAGCTCGATGAACTGCTGTTTCTTGTCCTCACCGATACGCTTTTCCGCGATGGCCTTTTCCACCGCCGCCGTGATACGTCCGAGCTGTAGCGTCTCGTTTTCTTTGCGGAGCTTGTCCGCATCTTCCTTGGAGGCTTTCAGTTCCGCGAGCTTTGCACTGATGGCCGCCTCGTCAGCCGTTTCCGGCAGGCCCAACTGGAGGGCCAGCATTTTCTGATCCATAACTTTTTGTTTTTGGGGTTTGTTATTCAACAATGGCAGGAGGCATTCGCCGTCCTTGCCGAGATTTATCACTGTGCCGTCCCTTTTCAGGACGATGGCATCGTCATTGGCACCTATGTCCACCAGCGACACCTCGAACAGCTTGCTCTTCGTCACCGTCGGCCGGGTCTGTCCCTGCACGAGGTGTTCCTTTGCGTCGCTCAGTTCCAGGATGTCTATCCCGGCACTGACCATGCGCAAGCTGCCGAACTCATACTGTTTCTTGCACCGCTTCGATAGTTCGCTGGCCTCGTCAAAGACCAGCTCGCCGGTCACTTCGCCGTTCTCGGACTTCAGGTCTTTCACATAGCCGATTACGTTGCCGCGCTCGTGCATGTAAAGCAGCACGGGATTCCGGCAGTACTGCTCCACGTTCATGCCTGCGGTCAGCACACGGGAGCCGTAGCTGTTCAGGCTGTCGTTTGAAATTCTTACTCGTCTTGCACTCATTTTGTTTTCGCGTTTTGCGTTTTACGCTGCAACTGTCGTGCAAGTGAGGGCAGAGCCAAACTCGTTTGGATTATGCCGAACGCAGCCGACAGTCGCTGTTTTTGACTGCAATATTACACCGCAAAGGGCTGGCCGCCAAAAAAGTGTGAAACGGTTGCACACTTCTATGCAACTGTTTCCTATCTTTTTGGCGTTCAGCCCGAAACGCCGCAACTTTGCCGTAAGATACGCACGCATTCAAGATTTTACCAGATATGAAGAAAGCAGACATTGAGAAGAAGAAGTCGCTCGGCAGGGCGTTGTACCTTTCCGGGATGGAGCAAACCGAGATTGCCGACAAGATAGGCATATCACGCGTCACCGTCTCCAAATGGTGTTCCGCCGAGGGATGGAAGGAGGCGAGGGCGGCCAAGAGCATCACACGCCCGGAACTGGTCAACAAGCTGTTGCTGACCATTGACAAGCTCATAGAACAAGTAAACGCATCCGAGGACGCCAACCTCATCGCCGGGCTCGGCGACAAACTGGCTAAACTATCGTCGGTCATTGAAAAGCTCGACAAGAAGGCCAACGTGGTGGATGCCATAGAAGTGTTCATGGCCTTTTCCAAGTGGCTGGAGCACCGGGCGCAGACCGACCCCGAACTCACGCCCGACCTCATCAAGGCCATCAACAAGTACCAGGACAAGTATATCGTCGAAAGCATGGGCACGAGCCTGGGGAGGTGACGCATGGCGACACAGGCTGAGATTAAACAGAGGTACGCGGAATGGCAGGAACACTGCAGGCATGTCCAGTCCATCACCGACACCGCGCTGCTGGCAAGGGAAACGCCGGTGGAAAAGGACAGGCGCATCCGCCGCCTGCAGAAGGACTATGCGTCATTCTGCGAATACTATTTCCCGCACTTCCTGCAACTGCGCGACAAGGTGACGGGCGAGGTCGTCCGCACCATACACAACGCGCCGTTCCACAACACGGCGGCCGCCAAGGTCAAGAGTACCCCGAACCTGAAGGCGGTGTTCAAGTGGCCGCGCGGACATGCCAAGTCCACCCATTTCGACATCTTCATGCCTCTTTGGCTGATGTTCCAGCCCAAGAGGCTCATCAACTTCATGGTCGTGGTCGGCAAAAGCGAAGACAGTGCCATCCGCCTGCTTTCGGACATACAGGCGGAACTGGAGTTCAACCAGCGACTTATCGCCGATTTCGGAGAGCAGAAAAGCATCGGCGACTGGCAGGAAGGGGAGTTCACGGCACAGTCCGGAGTCAAGTTCCTGGCCTGCGGACGCGGCCAATCGCCCCGCGGTCTCCGTGAGCGTGAGGCACGCCCGGACTACATCGTCATCGACGACCTCGACGACGACGAGCTTTGCCGCAACGAGAAGCGCGTCAAAGACCTGACTGACTGGGTAAAGGAGGCGCTTTTCGGAGCGCTGGACGTAGGGCGCGGACGCTTCATCATGGTGGGCAACCTCATTTCCAAGACTTCCGTACTGGCCAACATCGCGGCCACAAAAGGTGTATATGTGTCGGAAGTGAAGGCGGTCGACCGCGACGGGAATCCCGTCTGGAAGGAGAAGTGGACGAAGGACGAGGCACAGGAGTACCGCGACTTCGTGGGCTACCGGGCATGGGAGAAGGAGATGATGCACAACCCCATCAAGGACGGCACCATCTTCCGCCACGACTGGATACGCTTCAAGAAGGTGCTGCCGCTTGAAAAGTACGACCAGCTCGTGTGCTATACCGACCCCTCGTTCAAGTCAACCACGGCCAATGACTACAAGGCCTCACGCTTTTGGGGAAAGATAGGCTCGGAACTCCACCTCATAGACTGCTATGTCCGGCAGGACACCGTTACAGGCATGGTGCGCTGGCTTTATGACCTGTACGAGCGCACGCGCGACGAGGCGGCTATCCTTTTCTTCATGGAGGCCAACTTCATGCAGGACATCATCCTGGACGAGTTCACAGAGGAAGGCAAACGCAGAGGCTACCAGCTTCCCATCACGCCGGACATGCGTAAGAAACCGGAGAAGCTCCAACGCATCGAGGCGGTATCGCCGCTGTGGGAACGCGGCTTCGTGTTCTATAACGAGGCATTGAAGGACACCCCGGACATGCAGGTCGGCATAGAACAGACGCTCGCGCTCGAACGTGGAAGCCGGGTGCATGATGATGCGCCGGATGCGGACGAGGGGGCCATCTGGATACTCCAGAAGCATACAAGACAACAGATTTATAAACCGAGGCTTGGCATGAGGCGCCATTCCTCAAAAAACAGCTGGTAATATGTTCAGACTGATAAAGGACTTGATTTTTGCATGGCAATACAAGCGTGCCGTGAAAAAGGCCGTGAAACTTTCAAAGCTACACGGCATGAAGTTTTATGTGGTTTACCTGAATGGTGGATTGAAGGTCGTACCCAAGAAAGCTGTCAAGGAACTGGTGGCACGCCGCCGGTTCCGCAAAGGGGTGACCGTGCAGGACATCGAAAAACGGGCATTGTTCGTTACCCACTGAAAGGAGGCGCTTATGTTTATCACAGACGAGGATTACAAGGTGGTCATCGGCGAGAGTGCGCTGAAAGTGGTTTCACAAGTCAGTTCAGAAAACCGGGCCAACGCCGAGATGGAGGCACAGGAGGAAATGGCCGGGTACCTGCGCCCGAAATTTGACTGCGCGGCCCTGTTCGCCGCAGAGGGCGACGCACGCAACCGGCTCGTGGTCATGTACTGCTGCGACATCGCACTCTACCACATGGCGGCATCCCTGCCGCAGAAGATGGGCATGGAGATACGCAAGGAGCGGTACGAAAGGGCCGTCAAGTGGTTGGAGGGCGTGCAGGCCGGGAAGATTGTGCCGGATCTGCCGGTCGTCCTGGACGAGGACGGGGAACCGGTAAGCGGCACGTTCATCTATGGCTGCCAGAAGAAACAACGTTATAACTGGTAAGGATATGGGAATATGGAATGACATCAGGCAGTATTTCACCGGCCATGACAACCGGGTACTGCATACAAGATACGGCGACTTCAACCTCGCAAAGGAAGGTGACCGCAGGAAAGTGCGGAAGATGGTCGTAAACCTGCAACGCACGACCGACGCGCTCACGCGCAAGGACATACAGGACTGGCGGAACGCCTGGCAGCTGGCCATCAACGTGGACAGCCCCAACCGCAAGCTGCTGTACGACATCTACCGGGACGTGGACGCCGACCTGCACCTCTCCGGCTGCATCGAGCAGCGCAAGGGGTTCGTCATGTCGCGCTCGTTCAAGATTGTCGGCACGGACGGCAAGGAGGTGGAGGAAGCGGCGCACTACTTCAACCAAGCATGGTTCCGCCAGCTGATGAAGCTGTCGCTCGATTCGGTCTATTGGGGCCATTCGCTCATCGAACTGGGCGACCTCGTGACGGACGGGGACGGCTGCGTCTGCTACGACGGTGTGAAGCTCATCCCCCGCAAGCACGTCATACCCGAATACGGACGTGTCGTCACCGACCTCGGACAGGACTGGACGACCGGCATCGAATACCGCCGCGCCCCGTTCGCAGACTGGCTCATCGAGGCGGGACAGCCGGACGACCTCGGACTGTTCCTCAAGGCGGCCACGCAGACCATACCGAAAAAGAACGCGCTGGCGTTCTGGGATACCTTCGCGGAGATTTTCGGCATGCCCATGCGCATTGCCAAGACCACCACCCGCGACGAGAAGGAACTGGCCAAGATGGAACACATGATGGACAGCATGGGAGCGAGTCTCTGGGGCGTGTTCCAGGAAGGCACGGAGATTGAGGTCGTGGAAAGCACCAAGGGCGACGCCTTCAACGTGTATGACAAGCGCGTGGACAGGGCGAACTCCGAACTGTCCAAGCTCATCATCGGACAGACCATGACCATTGAGGACGGCTCCAGCCTGTCGCAGTCGCAGACGCACCTCGAAGTGTTCGAGAACCTCGTGGAAAGCGACCGCACCATGCTGGCCGACATCGTGAACAACCAGCTCATCCCGCGCATGGCGAAGCACGGCTTCCCGGTCAAGGGGCTGCGCTTTGAATGGGACGATTCGGTGGACTATACCCCGGAACAGCAGGTGGCCTTCGAAAAGATGGTATCAGACCGCTACGAAGTCGACCCGAAGTATTTTGCGGAAAAGTACAACATGCCCGTCGGAGAAAGGCGCACTGCACAGGTTCCGGCAAGCAAGGATGGGGAGGAAGATGACAACAAACAGCAAAAAAACGCACGCCTTTTTTTCGACTGAGCCCCGATGACTATTCGGGGCTGCACCTACGTTACAACGCCTTGCTCGGAGAAAGCCGTCTGACGCTGGGAAAGAATGACGACATCGACAAGGCGGCCAGGGAGTGGGCATCCGTCATTAAGAACGTCGAGGCACGGAAAGACGCGGAAGCCGCCGCAAGGATTCTGCTGTCGCACGGCATAAAGCTGCCCCGGCTCATGAAGAAAAAACTCGGCGCGACTGTCGGGGCTGAATACAGCGCCCCTATCGGCGAGGGGTTTGACGGCATCCTGTATTTCAACGAAAGGCGCGAACGCGACTACAAGAGCTACAGGGAAAAGAAGATGAAATACGGTTCGGGGGCGCAGGACAACACCTTCCTGCACGAACTCGGCCACCATATCGACTGTATGCTGGAGCCGAAGGCGTATTCCACCGTGGAGCACCAGTGGGACATGAAGGGGGTGAACAAGGAACTCATACAGAAGGAGCTTTCCAAATACGCCCTGCAGAACCGGGCCGAATTCGAGGCGGAACTTATCAGCGCCACCCTGCGCGGCAGGACATTCTCCAAGGAGCTGCTTTCCTATTCCAATTTGAATTCCCCGGAAAAGATGGATGAACTGGCCGGGAAGCTGCTCGGCTACGCCTCCGGCAAAGACCTCTGCACGCCGTCGGAGGACTTGAGGCAGAAGTTCGAGGGCATGATGCGCGCCCTTTACCAGGAGGAAGGCGCGTCGCTCCGCATCGGCATACTGGCGGAACCGGCCGCACAGGAATTCATCGGCCTGCACGCGGAAACGCTGGACGGTTCCTTCAAGCAGGTGGAGATGTCCGACATCATGCGCCAAAGGCTCAGCCGCTCGAACTACGTCTTTTCCGGCATGAAGGCTTTCCATGAGCTGAACGAGGCGTTCCCGTCCCTGCTGGATGAGAACGGCAATAGAAAGACGTTCGAACGCTTCCTGAAGGACGTGCGAAGCATCGACGCCACCTACAACTCGAACTACCTGCGCTCGGAATTCAATTTCGTGCAGGCTTCTGCGGAGATGGCGGCCAAGTGGGAGGGGTTCATGCAGGACGGCGACCGCTACTACCTGCAGTACCGCACGGCGCACGACAATAAGGTGCGACCGGAACACGCCGCACTCCACGGAGTGACGCTGCCGATAACGGATTCCTTCTGGGAGGAATACTATCCGCCAAACGGGTGGAACTGCCGCTGTACCGTGGTGCAGGTGCGCAAGTCGCGTTATCCGGCCACACCGCACGACGAGGCGATGGCACTCGGCGAGGAAGCCCTGCAGCGCGACACGAATGGGATGTTCCGTTTCAATCCCGGCAAGCAGGAGAAGGCCGTGCCGGACTATAATCCGTACACCATCAGCCGGTGCAGGGACTGCGACATTGCCAAAGGGAAAGCAAAGCTCGCCAAGGCGTTCATCCCGGACAACGAACTGTGCCAAGCGTGTCAGACGCTTAGACAGGCCTTGGAACGAAGACGCAACAGACGGCCCACACTCCAGGAGTTCAGGGAGCTTTCAGAAAAGGTAAACGGATGGGCAGACGGCAATCTTGACACCGTGCAGTTACCTGACTCAGCCGAAACTGGCAATCCGGCAAAACGCTCTTATGTGACAAGCGGTGACGGATACAGAATAGGGGTCGGGAAAAAGTTCTTCAATGAAATGATGGCCAAGAACAAGCGGAATCCGGAGCTGCCGGACATCGTGGAAGCATCCATGAATTTCAGGGAATGGATTCCGCAGGCTAACAGAGTACGCACCGAAGAAGGAAGACATCACGACTTCGGATTTTCAGTTTACCATGTCGAATGGAACGGGCATACCATCGAATTCAAATGCAAAATAACGGATGGGGAGCTGCTTTACAATATGACATTCATATAAAAGAAAAGAACGACCGTCATACCCGAAGCCTGCGCTCTTGCGAGCCGACATGTGGGTAACCCGTCGTTCTCAGTGCAAATATACAAACAATTTTTCAAAACCGATTCATTATGAACAGAATTATCTCCTTTTTGAAGGAAAGCAACCGGTGGAAACACCTTGCCGGGGGCTTTGTGGTTGGATTGTGCGCATGTTCCGCGTTCGGTGCCGTATATTCGGCTGCCGTGGCGGCATCATGCCTCGAACTGAAAGACAAGCTGCACGGCAGCCCGTGGGACTGGACTGACTGGCTTCTTACAGTGGGTGGAGGCGTCGCGGCAAGCGTCATCTGGATGCTGCTCTGACATCTGACAAGAACCCCGCAGGCCGTTTCCGGCTTGCGGGGTTCTTTGCTACTGCAGCGACTTTATCGCCACGCATTGATACACCTCTATGTTCTCAACGATGTCCTCGTGGTTGTGGTTGGTGTCGCTCTCCACAAGGTCGAACTCCTTAAAGGTCTCGCCCTCCATGCACGCAAGCGCGGCGTGTATCTCCTCCAACAGCTCGAACACCTCCAGGCTCTCTTCCTTGAACGGGCTGCCGTCGCTCACGCTGCCCGTCCAGTCCGTCACCACATGGAGGGCCACTTCCGGCTCGGCGCGGTACTCCACGCCGTTCACTATGGCGTTCCACTTTATAGGCCGAAACTCAACGAACACCGCCGGACGCGCCCAGCTTTCCTCCTGCTCAATGAACTCCACGTTGTGGTTCCACAGGTCTATGTGCTTGATCGCACCGCCGCCGACCTCCTTCAGACGGTCGCACAGCATCTGATACAGTTCTTTTCTCATTTTCTTTCTATGCTAAAATCCATGTCAAAATACTCGTTCAGGTTGTCCTCGATAATCTCCCGCACAATACGCTCAACCTCCGGCCCTGTGCCGAGAAATCTCCGCCGGGGTATGCGGATGGTAGTCCCGGCACGTTTCAAGGCCATAAAACGCCAGAAATCGGCCTCCGTGCCCAACTGCCGCGTCCGCTTGTCGTTCCGCCGCTGGCCGTTCTTCTTCCGGCCGAAACTTCCGGTGGCCTCGTAATACTTGTGCCAGAAAAAACGCTTCATCTTCTCCGTCACCACTATTTCCCCGCCGTCGTTGTGGATGGCCGCATACGGCAGGTCGGTGTAGAACGTGATACTGTCGTCCGTTGTCCGGCTGCGGATGCTGCGCCGCAGCGTGCCCGTGTCCACCAGTATCGTCCCGCCCGGACGGGTCGGGCTTTTCCGGCGTGCCCACGCATCGCTGAAAAAAGCCTGGCGCTCGAAGTTCCTGTCAAACTCGTCGCCAAGCTCCACCCGGATATCCGACAATATCCGGCGTATTACCGCTCTGGTATTCTTGTCCGTTCCGCTCATGTGTCAAACTTCAAATACAGCTGGGTGTCTTCCGGCAGGTCGTTCTTGGGGTTGGCGGACGCTTTCAATATGTTATAAAAAGTCCTCTCGCTGATACCATACACAGGATATATGTACCTCCGCCATATCTCCCTGTTCGGGACTCCCTTCTTGACGTAGAGGTCATATATCCTGTTGATGTCAGCGACGCGTTTCTGATAACTCACACCGTGCCGGTTCCCCATAATTTGTTTTAATGTCAGTCCATAACCTGTTCACTTTTTGGCTTGTAAGGACGGATGTCAAGCGTCATCTCGCAGCTTACCGTCACACGACCGCTCCCCTCACACTGCGGACAGGTTTCCATCTTGCGTATGAAACGTCCTGATACGATTTTGCCCGTGCCGCGGCATTTGCGGCACAAGGCTACTTTCGGGTCTTTCTTCACTTCCTGCTTCATGCGGCATCCTCCTTCTTTGGTTCCACGAAGAAGGTCTCGTCCTGTGACACTTGTATGCCACACTTGGCCATCTTGCCGCCCATGTCCTCCACATCGCGGTCGGCCAATAGCTTGTCCTTGGCTATCTCTTCCGTCTGGCGGACATAGCCGGGCAGGAATTCCTTTACAAGCTGCAGCGCACTTGCCCATGTGAAGCCCTTGAGCGTCTTCAGCTTCGGCGTACCCGTGCGGAAGCCTATCGTGCCGTGGGCCATCTCAAGGCTTTTCTTCTTCGAGAACAGTTCGGCCTGGTTCTCCGTGGCAAACGCCTGGAGCGTGTCGAACGCCTTGTCTTTTGCGTCCTCAAGCTCAGCCAGCCTCCCTGCGTATTTCTCGCGGATACGTGCGCATTGCAGCTCGATGTCCGCCGTTATCTTCGCGCTCTCGGCCGCCGTCTTGGCGTATGTTGCGAACGCCTCGTCTGCCGCTTCCCTCGTAACTCCCGTGATAATCACTTTCTTCGCTCTCTTTGTTACCATTGTCGTAAGTTTTATTTGGTTAAACAATATGTTTCAATTCTCTTCCATGTCCGGAACTTCCATACAGAGCTTGCCGCGCTCATCCTCAATCTCGAACCATAGGCCCTCTAATATGTCCATATAACGGGCATCGTCAAGTTCCCTGCAATACTTGTGTATGTGATCCATCAGTTCCTTCACTATCTGCCTGTTCGTCATCGTCAGTTCGCTTTTTCATTGTTTGTCATATTCACTATCACGTATTCTTGGCGCGGCGCGAGTTCGGGCTTGGCTGGCCTTTTCAGCCCGCCCTTGCGCCTGATGGAACGCAACTTCACGCTCAAGGCTTCAAGTTCCGGCTGGCTTATCCGGGCGAATGGCTTGCCGGCTATCCGTGGATTCCGGCAGAAGTCATCCACGCGCGCCCAGTCCGTGGTGTCGATGCCCATCTGCTGCATCAGCCTCAAGCAGGTGCTGCGCCATCGCCTCAGCTCGCGGCGTATGGCTTCGCTGCGTTCGTCGTAACCTGCCACGCGCTCCATCTCGCGGCACATGGCCCCATATTCCGCCTCTGTCATCAGGCGCAGGTGTTCTGTCCGGCCGTTGGTAAACTGGTACACCAGTGTTTCCTTGTCTGCACCCTTCAGTTTTTTCAGCAAGGCGTAGAACCTTGCATAGTTCGTCCCTTCCTTCATGGCGCATATTCTCCTACATTTCGAACAGCACTTTTATCCCGCACGAACTGGCCACGTCAAGTTCCAGCTTGGCTCCCTTGCTGAGTTCCCAACCTTTCAGCATGAAGATATAGCCGCAGCACAGCAGGTTGGCTATGTCAATCCTCATGTGCTCGCGCCAGTCAGCATCCTCCGGCAGCCCGTTCCTGAACGGGTTTACAGGCTCCATGCCCAAACGCCTCAACTGCACTTCGGCCACGGCGAACGCCCTCTTGCGCTCGTCGATGTCATAGTGCGCTATCGCACCGCTGATGTAAACTTTCTTATTCATCGCATTTGTCTTTTTGGTCTTCTTCCATCCTCCTGAAACGCTCCGGCAGCACTACCGTGTAGTTGCACTTACGGCAGCACTGGCCTTTTTCCTTCACTGGGAACGGGTTGTAGCCGTACCCCTCAATGTCATTGCCGCAAATGCAGCACCTTTCATTCTTTTCCATATAGTTGGTTTTGTTACTTCGTTTTCATAATCCGTTGCTTGTCTGTATAAGGCCTTCCTTCCACACCACGTAGTAGCTTCCGGCCTCGCCTATGGAACGTCCCAGGCAGTATGCTTTGTAGCCCATGACACGCACTTTCATGTCGCAAATGTATCTCAGGCGCAGCGCGTCGCTGCCCATCGGCGAGCTTTTCTTTTCCTGGCTGATGAAGATGAAACATTTTCTCGGGAAACGCCGTATCAGCTCAACGGCCTTGTCGTAGCTGAATCCGGCATCGTCCTTGGCCACTTGAAACGAGTCCACTATGACGAACTTCGGCGACTTGGGCTTTCTCAAACGCTCGACAAGCTCTTCGTAGCTGTCGTCCGTGGCTACACGGAACTTGCCTTGTACATCGTCCATGTGCAGGTAACACATCCTGCGCTGGAAACTCTGGTTCACGCGCTCCTCGTAGCTTAGGTACAGTACCGGCCCGTAATTGCACAGTTCCTTGCCAAGCTGCATCACGAACGAGCTTTTGCCCTGTGCGCTGGCACCGCTGATGAACCATGAGGCGTTCTCGGCAGGGAAGCCGAAAGGCTTGCTCCACTTCTCACCCCACGGCAGCGTCACCCACTTCTTGGCGGCTATCTCTTTCGGACTGTACGCACGCTTCATTTGTTTACCTCGCTTCCTTCTGCTGTTTTTGCAGTTCCGCAACAAGGGCGTCTGCTGCCGCCACAGCCTTTTCTGCGATGTCCTCGTCGGTGAGCACGCTGTCTGCCCAGCTTTTGGAGAACACTTCCTTTGCTATTTCGTAACGTCTTTTCTCCCAGTCCGGCTCGTTCGCCTTCTTCATATCGCGATGGATACCGATTATAGCCTCCATCGCCTGCATTTCTATCTTGGTCATCATTATACTGTCATTTTAAGTTTCTCAATCTCCGTATATACACGTCTCAACCCTCCGCGTGTTTTGCGCACTATCTGCGCAATGTCCGCGCCTTCCGGGGCGTTAGCCTTGGCTACAATCCGCGCCTGCGTCATCAGGAATGCCTCGCGTTCCTTGCCGTCGTCCGGGGTGACCTTGCTGTAGCGGTCGCCGTAACGGCTCAGCATCTCGGTGTAGCCCACCTTCTTGCACTCGATCGAGCGGTTTATCTTCTCCTTCAGACCGTCGGCCCCCATCATGTACCAGGCGCAGCACCGTTCGGTGGCGTTCCACAAAGCCTTCAACTCCAGGAAGGCTTCATACTGCAGGTCGCCCGCCTCGTCCAGGATTATGAGCGGCGTTTCAATGGAGCGGAGGTAATACACCAGGTCGTCGTACACGTCTGCATACCGGCCCTTGCTGTCCACACCGAACTCGGCGGCAATCTTGCGCACTAATTTCAGCTTGGTCTTCACCTGCGAGCAGTCGATATAAACCGCGTTCCTGTGGGTCTGCACATAGTACCGGGCCGTGAATGTCTTGCCTATGTTCGGCACGTCACAGAGAATGGCCGAAAGGCAGGACTTCTGCGAAATCTCCAGCTGCGAGGTGATGTACTCAAAGGTGGGTGTCTTGGCAGCCTTCCACTCCATGCCGCCGCGCAGGTTCACGCCTAATCTCCGGGCGATGCCTATCCAGTTGGCGTCGCTCAATACCTTGTCCGTCTGTCCGTTCTTTACGGCACTGTACACCGAAGTGGTGATGCCGAGGGAGGCGGCGTGCTTCGCATCGCTCGGATAGTTCGCGCGGTTTGCGGCTATCGCCTCCATAATCCTTTGCTTTTGCGCTTCTGTAATCATAATCTAACGCTGTTTTAATGTTGTTCTAATTGTCGTATAAGTGAGCGTCAATGAGCTTGCTCGTTTGACCGAGCGCAGCCGACAATCAGCTTGCTAAAGGTCTTCCAATGCCCGCCTGGTGCTGTCCATGTCCGGCTTCCATTCGTAATCTTCCGGCTCGTCCTGCACCGGGACGGGAGGCAGGGTGTAGCATTCCGTATCCACTTCTTCCGCGTAGGCCTGCGGCCCAGCTTCGGCCTTGCCCACTTTCGCGATGGCATTGTCGCGCAGGTATTTGTTGAAGTGTGACACATATTTCTGCTGCTCAATGTAGTTCGCCACGTCCTCGTCCGTCTGCTCGGCCATCACGCGGCTGTAGGTCTTCACGGGACGCACCTTGTCAATGTAGCGGTCGCCCTGGAACAGGTACACGTCGGTCGGCTTCCCTTCCTCGTCCGGCAGGTAGTAGGCCGTCACCTTGCGGTTGTTCGGCTCCAGCTCCTCCAGCACCTCCGGGCCGCTTATCCACCAGTCCGCGTAGGCCACGCGCACCGTCGAGTTGCGCCGTATGCTGGTTTCCACTTTCTCGCCGATATAGCGGCTCAGGGTCAGGCTGTCGTATGGGCGGAGGGTCGGGTTTATCTTCGCCACGAGCACGTCCCAACGGGTCATGCCCGGATATTTCTTCTGGTTCGGGTGCAGTGAGTTGTTCCATTCGGCGCAGTCACGGCGGTCGTCGGCCACCAGCTCCTCGAAGGTGTAGTATTTCTTGTCCTCCCATGTATGGTTGCCGCTGTCGCTGATTTTCTTTTGGTCCACCCTGCGCGCGCCCTTGTTGTACCAGCGGCCCACGCCTTCGTGGTTCTTGTGCGCTATCGTGGTCTTGAACGCGCCGTTCAAAGGCTCAGCGTATTTTTCCTGCGAGTTCTGCGGAGCACAGAAATGTACGAACTTGAACACCTCGCCGGCTTTCAGGAAGCCACCCTTGTACTTGCTCATCAAGTGCTGCTCAACCTCGATGCCTGCCGGGATGCCCCAGCCGTGCCGTGCGATGAGCCGGAACATGTCGCGGAAACACTCCACTACAAGGGCGTCATCCTTGCCGCGTCCGTAGGCCAGTCCTATCCTACATTGGCTCACCACGTCGTAGGCGTAGTATGCGTGTACGTACTCATTCCCCTTCATGCGGCGCGGCAAGTCCACGTCGTCCATCGTTACCTGGCTCAGCGACCATTCGCCGCCGTGGCGGTGCATGTGCGGCATCTGCTCGTGCATGAATTCGGTATAGCCGCGCAGGGCGTGCTCCACAAGCAGCTTGTTGCTTGGTTTGTTCAGGATGTTGCGGATGGTGCTTTCGCTGAGTTCTTTCGGCTCCCCGTTCTTGTTGGTAAAGTCGTCCGGGTTGAATATCTCGCCGGTTTCCAAGTCCCAGGCCTCAAGCTCGCCGCACACAAACTGTATGTACATCTCATGAACGTCGCTTCCGTATGGCTGGTTGGGCAGCACTCGCAGGCTTAACACGAGCCGCTCGGTCTTGTAGTCCACCTTACGGGCGCACTGGTTGCCGAACTTACCTGTAATCAGGCACTCGTAACCGAACTTCTTGTAGTCGTTCACCTTCCTGCGGAAGCGCAGCGTGCTGGCCGGCAGGTCGTGCCCCAACTCCTCGCGTAACGTCTCGATGGCCTTCGCCATCTTAGCCCAGTCGTATTTCTCGCCGAACAGCCTTGCGCAGTCTTTCGCGCGCTCATACAGACTGATGCAGGTGTTCAACACCGAGGCGTTCACAGCATACTTGTGCGCCAGCTCCGCCGTGGCGTGGTCGCTCTTGTGGCCGGCGGCCCAGTCCATGAAGAAGGCCAGCGCAGCCTGGTCAAGCTCGTAGTTCGACATCACCCAGCCCCTGATGCGCGCCTCGTCGCAGCCAAACTTCTCCTCGACCTTCTCCCTGCAAGGTGCTGGAAGGCTGTCTACGGCAACAAGGGCGCATTGACCCTTCGCTCCGCCACCGCGGCGCACCACGGTGATTTTACGACGGGTCACGTTCTTCTCGTATGCAGCCTTTGTCATATAGCCGCCTTCAACGAGTTCACGCGCCGGAATGCAAAGTTTATTGCCGTAATACCCAATCATGGCCGCCTCCTTCTTACTTTATCGCCTTTGCCCAGTTTTGTATGTCCTTGATGTCGGCTATCGCCACGTTGTCGTAGTGGCGCACCTTCTTGCCTTTGTGGAACACGTCGCAGCCGCCGTCCTCGCGCGAGAACTCAAGCATCGTGTCCAATGTCGGGTAGTGGCGGATATAGCCGTCCGCGTCAAACAGGGTGTTCTCTAAAACGCACTCGTCGGCCATCAGTATGCCCCTATGCTCCAGCGCGGCCTTCCTTATGCGCTTTGCGAGGTCTGACTGCCCACGGCTCGGGTTGAACGACAATGCGTACCACACCATCGTACTTGTCACACCGAACGTCTTTTCCAACAGCTCGCGCGTCTCTTTCGTCACATGAATGTACTTTTTCATATCTTAATCTTAAATTTTATGGGTTTTACTTCAAAATGTCCCGGGTATCCTCCCGGACTTCCGGGCTTTTCGCTAACTTTGTAGCGCACTAAAACATTGTGTTATGTACGAAATAAAATATACTACCGAAGATTTAATACGTCTTGAAGCACGGATTTGTGCCCTTGAGCATTATATCCGAGAACACGACGCAGAGGGTAGTTGGTTCTTAGACCAAGAGTTTTATAAATGGCTGACAGTCGCAGCAGCTCGTCATGGCAACGTCGAGATAGCCTTGAAGTTAGAGCAAGAAAGACGCGCTCATGAGGAGCGGTGCCGGCAAGAGGGTATCGAGATAAAGTTTCCTTAGTCGCCTTGCCTGAAGCCCGAATGAACTTCTGGAAGGCGTCTTCACGCTTTCTCATATAGTCGCTGTATATCTCGTTGCAACGGCGGTCAAGCAGTCGCTGCAATAACTCACGCTGTCCCGAATCCAACGTGGAGCAGGAATGTCCTATACTACGGTGATCATGTCTTATTGTTGCGGTATTAAGACGTACAGCGTACATCTCTTGGCTTTCGTGATTCTTCATACTTTCTTTTATTCCTCAAATCCGCAACCGCCCTCATAAGATGACACAGAGGTCAAAAAGGTAGCGACACTGTGGCAAAAGAGGGTGCAACGCAGCAAAAATCGCCACAAAGACGCATTAAATCCCCTTACCCCACCATGCGACTTGAGGCAATACGCAAAATCACGACCATAAGTTGTCGGTGTCATCCAAAGTCATTCTGGAACACATCAGCATAAGCGTTGTTGCATGAATAGATATTCAGCACATACTGCCTTGATGTCCTGACCCATTTGGCTGGCACAGAGATGAACTTGAAGACAAACGCCTTGATGCGGCTTGTTGCTTTGAGTCCGAACCTCTTCACGTCAAGCCTCGCCATGATGAATTTATAGAAGTTGCGTATGAGTGCCGTAAGCAGAAGAAACACCGTGTTTTGTCTTACCCTGAAAAAAGTTGACTCATAAATAAAATAATTATGAGGAAAAATAAATCACAAAAGGGTCAATATCTTCAAAAAGTGATAGATCTTCGCTCTTCAGGTGTAAGTTTTTTGGGAATATCAAAAATAATTCCCGTATCAGAGGCTACAGTTCGCCGCTGGTGTGCTAAATTTGCACCTGAATTGTATTATGTCGATTTTATGACAAAGAAAAAGACACTAAGAGAGAAGCATGTTCGTGACTCAGTCAGCCTCCCGTCAGACATAGAGGCCCTTCAGGCCGAGATACTCCGTCTTAAGTCCGAACTGACCAAGGCCGAGATAAAGGCCGAGGCTTATGACGAGATGATAAATGTGGCCGAATCCGAGTTAGGCATCAGCATAAGAAAAAAATCTGGCGCCAAACAGTAACATTCCTGCACACGAAGAACCCTGTCCGATACAGGGTGAGACATCTTTGTGCGCTGTTTGGCGTAAGCAAGCAGGCCTATTACAAGTATGATGAGTCAAAGTCAATGATGAGGGCCGCCCGTGATGCCTTTGTGATTTAGTATGTCCGCAAGGTGCGCCTTATAGACCCCGGAAGCGGCGCATTGAAGCTCTGGCACATGTACCGGCGTGATTTCAGCGGCAACAGTCCTGTCGGCCGTGACCGTTTTATAGAAATAATGTCATGTAACGGCATGATTCTCCGTAAAAGGTTGCGCCGTCCACGTACCACTGACTCAAGGCACGGTCTTCCGACATATCCCAATCTTATAAAGGAAATGTTGCCCCTCAGACCTAACCAGCTATGGGTCAGTGACATAACGTACATAATTATTTGGACAGACGACATACACTACCGTTTCTGCTACCTTTCAATTGTACTTGATGCATATACAGAAGAGATTGTAGGATACTGTGTCGGTCCGACGCTTGAGACGTCTTATCCCATTGAAGCACTGTGCATGGCTTTGGGAAGGCTGAAGGGCATGGACGGCATCAGCCTTATACATCATTCAGACCGCGGCGTACAATACGCAAGTTCCGAATATGTCAGGCTGCTTAATAAAAATGGTATAAGTATCAGTATGACGGAGACCGGGGATCCGAAGGACAATGCACAGGCAGAGCGTATTAATGGTACCATAAAGAACGAACTCCTTAAGGGTATGAGGTTCACCGACATCGGCCAGGTCAGGGAAGCCGTGGCAACGGCCGTGGACTTCTACAACAACGAAAGGCCGCACATGAGCATCAACATGATGACACCGGCACAGGCTGCTTCATGTCAGGGTGAGATATCTAAGCGTTGGAGCAGTTTTAGGACAAAGGCCATAAAAAACAGACAGGAATGCTCCGATATTGGAGAAGATGGACTATCTTTGCCTTCTGTTCATGGTGTCCTTTCCGGGCTACGCCCTCCAAGGACACCATGAACAGGGATTCTGTCCCGGTAAAAGTCAACTTTAATCAGTAATTAAAAGTAGAGTCAACCAATAACAGTTATAAGTTTAACCAGAGTCAACTTTAATCAGGGAATGGCTTGTTAGAAGTCAACCAATTTTAGGAAAGGACATTTTCTCCCATGAAGGATTTTGGAAGCCTGTTCCAGCCGAATCCGTTATTCATGTCATCGAAGATGCGTTCCTTCCCTCCACGGAGGTTATAGAATTCGACAATCTCTTTCTCGGAAGACTCGTAGTCATTTGTAAGGATGCAGCGGTAGGTGTATTCTCCTTCCCACAGGTCGAGTTCGCCGTCTATCCGCTTCTGTCTTTGAATCACAAGACGGTATGCCTTCCCTTTCCATTTCTCGATGAGAATGGAGGCCAGCTCAAACTCAATGCCGCCCAATTCCACTTTCTTCCAACCTCTGAGGGCAAAGATGTCATTGTAGAGCGAACTGCATCGGTTGGCACGGATATAGAAGGTCTTGCAGTGTTTAGCAATCTCTTCCACTATCTCTTCAGAACACGAGCCGCAATCAGCTCTGAAACGGTTGATAATAAGCTTGTTCTGTTCAAACCTTTCAAAGAACCTCTTCAGCGTGTCCTTCTGGTGGAAACGGACTTTTGTGTTGCCGTCGCTGTTCTCAATGCCGACAATCAAGTCGCCAATAACCGCCACGCCAGGGTGATAACCAAGGAACTTCTTGTATGTAGGCTTCGCATCATACTTCTCAGCCTCTATGAACTGGTGGTCGAAGTCAACGTCATACCCCTCGCCCTCTTTCAGTTGCCCTGTGGACAATAGGCAATTGAGGAGCAGTGTATTCAGCTTGTCTGCCGTGTTGAAGTCGTAGGTCTTGCCAGTGTCGGATGTGTAGGAAATGTTATCCTGGGTCAGTTCCTTTATGGCTCTGAGAATCGTGTCGGCACTGCATGTGCGAAGTGTCGGATGAAGCGAGAGGTGGTACATCAGATGAGTGGTGACATCCTCTATGCATGAGCCGCCACAGAAATAAACGCTCATAAGCGAACGGATGATTTCGCTGTATTGATAACCATACAGCCTGCATCTCATACCGAGGGTTGAGTCGATTACAGATGAGAGATTGGAGTCAAATTGCTCCATTATTGAAAAAATTCCTCCAAAAGGAGAGAGTTTCTCAGATTTTATTGCTACCTTTGCCATGTCTGTCGGGTTTGATACATATTTTGATTTGCAACACTAAGATAGGTGAAAAATCTGACATAGCAAAATCCTGAGCAACTTTTTGTTGCTCAGGTACTTATAAAATAAGTTAAACTAAAATGCTGCGGAATTTAGGTTATTTTAATCGTTAATACTTTCGTGGGGCGCGGGGAGTCGAACCCCGGCGGCTGTCCTACGCTTTCACATTACGCTATTCCAACTTTCCGGCCGCGCCGTCCGGGCAGCCCCTTTCATTCGTTAATACTCTGTTATCACCGGCGCTTTCTTGCATCCGTAACAAGTTACCAGTACCCTTTTCAGCCTCTCCACGTACTCCGCCGGGGCAGTGAACACTATGCCGTCCTCCTCGTTGTAGCTGAAGCTCACGCAGTCCAGCATCAGCAGGTGGGCAACACGTGACTTGTAGCTCTGCGTCTTCCATTCTTTGATTTCCTCGTTCATATTCTTTAATCTTAAATATTCGTTAATCTCAAGCCTTTTTCGTATCTTTGGCCGCTCGTTAATTACTTAACACGTTGCAAAGATACAATATTCTGTATTACAAACCAAATAATTTAAGCTAAAAAATTCAATATTCTGTATTATGGAAACAAAGAATGATATTTCTGAGCGTTTTATCAAGGTTTATCTCGACCTCGTAGAAACTGACACGGTGGAGGGGAAGAGAGATTTTGCTACTAAATTAGGGATAAGTCCTTCTATGGTAACAGAAATATCAAAAGGACGTAGTAGTGTTGGACTCTCTGCTGTACAGAATATTGTATCCATCTACAATGTAAATCCTGATTGGATATTAACAGGTAAAGGCGATATGTATTCTAATCCATCTTCAGTTATCAGCTCTCCCAGCACTCCCATTGATGAACGGCCAACAGAACCTGCAAGCCATATCCCCGAAGGTAGCCAAGAGGGAATACCACTTCTTCCAATAAGTGCAATGGCCGGGGCTTTTACCGATGACATCTCGGTCATGGAATATGAATGCGAACGCTATGTCATCCCTGCTTTCAAGGGTGCCGACTTCCTGATGCAAGTCAGCGGTGACTCCATGCAGCCCACTTATTATTCCGGCGACCTCGTCGCTTGCCAGCGCATACCACTAAATGACTTGTTCTTTCAGTGGAACAAAACGTATGTCCTCGATACGCTCCAGGGGCCGCTCATCAAGCGCATCCGGCGTGGCTCCGATGAGCAGCATGTTCTCATTGTGTCCGACAATCCCGCTTATGAACCCTTTGAACTTTCCAAAGACCAGTTCCACGGTGTCGCCCTCGTCCGCGGTCTCGTCCGCATCGTGTAAAACAAAATGTTCCCCTTTGTACCCTCGGAATCCATGAGAAAACGTGTTTCCCCCTGCATTTACACACCGCTTATGGTCGGGAAGCCCCTGTTTATGCGGCTTTTCCAAGGCTGGTTCCAAAAAAGAGGTGGCATTTAGGGGGTATCTATCGACTCGTTTTTCGAGGCTATCGTAAAAAAAATGGTATGTTACCCCCTCTCTATCGCACCCCCTAAAAACCTACTTTTGTCCGTCCAGTTCATAATTTTTGTCCGTCCACTTTGTCCGTCCAGCTGTCCTTCCACCCTCAAAAATGCCCTGTTTCGGGCACAAAAAAGGAGGCGTGTGAGCCTCCATCGTAAACATCGCCTGAATGGCGTTTTATTTCACTTCTAAAGCCGTTAAAATCATCCCTTTTCCAATGCGCCACGGCTACATGAAATAAGCGTAGATTGCTTTATTACAGCTCGTTTTGTGATAATTGAGCCGCCTCCTGATAGCCCGGCGTGTAGCAGGTAGTTCTTCGTCGCGCCAACTTGTTCGGCCGTCAGAACCGTATAAACCGCTGAAATACTGCTGAAATACCAGTCCTTACGTTTCCTTCCCTCTATTCCATGTATCAGATGCACGTGTATAACCTTTGCCATATCCTTATATTTTACATCTGCAAATATACCAAATAATAATTATATGGAATAAAATCATAAATAATATTTTATAAATGGATATAAAAAAGCAGTCTGCACCACCTATCCATGTCGTCACTCCACTCACCAATCCACCCATGTAAATCTCATGCAAGCCACTTATAAACATTGTGTAGTCCTGACAAGCCTCAACTTTGCCTAAAATTAAACCAAAATTAAGCCCATGTAAACGTTTCGTTTTGCGTCGTCATCCTGGCGCTATACCCGTAACTCTTTGGCGCTCAAAGCATTCCACCATTTTACGTCTTTTCCGTCATTATACGTTTCGTTCTGTGCCCCATAGAAGCAAGAAAACAATTCAACATATGACAAAAAGAAAATCCCCAATCCACCCATACTACATAAATAGTTTTACATAAGAGAAATTTATCTCTTAAAAATTCACACAAAAAGCAGCGAAATGATAAAATTTGCAAAAAAAACAGCATTAAAATAAAAACACAGACTAATATATTTTGGCATCTAAAGAATATAATGTAATTTTACACCCAATAACAATCTAAAATATAAAATCATGAAGAACATTAAATTTAACAT
The DNA here is from genome assembly GCF_900625065.1 of Prevotella marseillensis. Lineage (NCBI taxonomy): Bacteria > Pseudomonadati > Bacteroidota > Bacteroidia > Bacteroidales > Prevotellaceae > Prevotella > Prevotella marseillensis. The sequence goes on from NZ_UYXY01000001.1 coordinate 1,422,717, forward strand.
CTTAAATTTAGGCCTTGCATGTTGTTTATTATCCGCATGCGGAGTTAAAAACGGCAGCAACGTAAGCACAATCTCAGGATTGTCTGAAGCTGCTTTTGATACAACTATAAATCAAAAAGCCGTAAAACTCTATACCCTAAACAACAAAAATGGTATGGAAGTATGTATAACGAACTTTGGTGGAAGAATTGTATCACTTGTTGTTCCTGATAAAAACGGCAAACAAACAGATGTTGTTCTTGGATATGACAATATAGCACAATATGCAGATTCAGTAAACAGTCCAAGTGATTTCGGAGCTGCGATTGGAAGATATGCAAACAGAATAAATAAAGGTAAATTACAAATAGCAGGAAAAAACATACAGCTACCGACAAACAATTATGGACATTGCCTGCATGGAGGCCCATCCGGATGGCAATATCAGGTATATGATGCCAAGCAACCTAATGACTCGACACTAGAACTAACAATGTTGTCTAAAGATGGAGATAACAATTTCCCCGGAAATGTAACCGCTACTGTTTCATATGTATTGAGAAGCAATAACAGTCTGGACATAACATATACAGCAACAACAGACAAAGAAACCGTTATTAATATGACCAACCATTCATATTTTAATCTTAACGGAGACCCAACTAAGGATATAGAGAATTGCATTCTGTACATAAATGCAGACAATTATACCCCTTCTGACTCAACATACATGACAACAGGTGAAATTGCTAAAGTAGATAATACCCCCATGGATTTCAGGAAGCCTACTGCAATTGGAAAGGATGTCAATAATTTCAAATTTGATCAGATAAAGAATGCCAATGGCTTTGACCATAACTGGTGTTTAAATACATATAAAAATGGTAAAGGTGATGATACCAAAGTAGCAGCGAGCCTATATTCACCCTTGACAGGCATCATGCTTGAAGTCTACACGAATGAGCCTGGCATTCAGGTATATACAGGTAATTTCTTAAACGGAAAGATTAACGGGAAAAAGGGCATTGCATACAACAAACGTGCAGCATGCTGTCTCGAGACACAAAAATATCCGGACACTCCAAACAAAAAAGGATGGCCGACAGCAAACTTGAAACCTGGTGAAAAATACTATTCACACTGCATATTCAAATTCAGCATTAAATAAATAACTATTAACCTATTAAAATTTTAATCAAAAAAAATGGAACTATTAGACTGGATTGTAATTGGTGTCTTTTGCCTGGCACTGATTGGTATAGTTGTATGGGTCATCAATCAAAAGAACAATGACTCGGCTGACTATTTTCTTGGAGGCCGAGACGCAACATGGATAGCCATAGGTGCATCTATCTTTGCCTCAAACATTGGTTCTGAACATCTGATCGGACTTGCCGGAGCCGGAGCATCTTCAGGAATGGCGATGGCACATTGGGAAATTCAAGGTTGGATGATTCTTATTCTTGGATGGGTGTTTGTACCTTTTTATACAAGAAGTATGGTATACACAATGCCTGAGTTCCTGGAAAAACGTTATAATAAAGAAAGCCGCACTATTTTATCTGTAATATCACTCATAAGCTATGTCTTGACTAAAGTTGCTGTTACGGTATACGCAGGCGGACTTGTTTTCCAACAAGTATTCGGCATTAAAGAGTTATGGGGCATTGACTTTTTCTGGATTGCTGCAATTGGACTGGTATTAATAACAGCTCTATACACTATTTTCGGCGGAATGAAAAGCGTGTTGTACACATCTGTACTGCAAACCCCTATCCTATTATTAGGTTCACTCATAATCTTAGTATTAGGCCTGAAAGCAGTTGGCGGTTGGGACCAAGTACTACAGGTATGTTCTATACAGCCTGTTAACGAATATGGAGATCACATGACAGATTTGATGCGCAATCTGAAAGACCCTGATTATCCTTGGCTTGGAGCATTAGTCGGCTCTGCTGTTATCGGATTTTGGTATTGGTGTACAGACCAGTACATCGTACAGCGTGTTCTTTCCGGAAAAAATGAAAGAGAGGCACGTCGCGGAACAATCTTTGGTGCTTACCTAAAGCTACTTCCTGTATTCATCTTCCTTATTCCAGGAATGATCGCATACGCATTGAACGTAAAATCAGGCGGCACTTTCCTGCCGGTTGATGCAAATGGAGTAACAATCAGTGATGCTGCCTTCCCGACATTGGTAGCAAAAATTCTGCCTGCAGGAGTGAAAGGTTTGGTCGTATGCGGTATTCTAGCCGCCCTCATGAGTTCACTGGCATCATTGTTTAACTCATCTGCCATGCTTTTCACCATCGACTTCTATAAACGTCTACGCCCGAACACTTCAGAAAAATCTCTCGTGAGAATTGGTCAAATGGCAACTGTGGTAATTGTAATTCTTGGAATTCTGTGGATACCAATAATGAGAAGCGTCGGCAATGTATTGTATAACTACCTGCAAGATGTACAAAGCGTACTTGCTCCCGGCATAGCAGCAGCATTCTTGTTAGGTATATGCTGGAAAAGAACAACAGCAAAAGGAGGCATGTGGGGACTTCTGTCTGGAATAATTATAGGTCTTACAAGATTAGGTGCAAAGGTTTACTATAGCAATACAACAGACGCAACAGATAATTGGTTTAAAGCAGTATTCTACGACTTCAACTGGCTCTATTTCTGTGGTGTAATGCTGATTTTCTGCTGTCTGGTTGTCGTAATCGTAAGCTTGTGTACAGAAGCTCCATCTGAAGAAAAAATCAAAGGACTCGTATTTGGCACTGCAACACCAGAACAAAAAGCTGAATCACGTGCAAGCTGGAATCATTGGGATGTAATACATAGCATCATCATATTAGCGATTACAGTGGCATTCTACATTTACTTCTGGTAATAACGAAATAACTTAGAGCATATGACAATTTATTATAACGAACATTCAAAATTTTTTGTATCAGTAGACTGTATCGTTTTCGGTTTCGAAAGCAATAAGCTAAAACTGCTGATAGGAAAACGCCAGATGGACCCAGGAAGGAACGAATGGTCTCTTTATGGCGGATTTGTTGGAGAAAACGAGACGCTGGATGAAGCGGCAAATCGAGTATTGTATGAACTGACAGGTCTTACAGGCTTATATATGAAACAGGTAGGAGCTTTCGGAGCTGTTGACCGTGATCCTGGTGAAAGAGTTATATCAATAGCATATTGCTCCCTGATAAACGTTAAGGATTACGACAAGACTCTTCAAGAAAGCCATCAGACAGAATGGGTTAATCTTGAAGAACTGCCCAAACTCTATTCTGACCACAATGATATGGTAAAAAAAGCCATATCATTGCTTAGAAGAAGAATTTCATCTGAGCCGCTAAGCTTCAACCTATTGCCCGAACTATTCACTTTAACGCAGTTGCAACATGTATACGAGGCTATCTTAGGAGAGGCTATCGACAAGCGTAACTTCAGAAAACGTATAAAGACAATCGATTTCATTGAAAAGACCGATTTAATTGACAAAATTACATCTAAACGAGGAGCAGCCTTGTATCGTTTTAATAATGATGCATACATGGAAGATCCAACATTTAAATTATAAGAATTATGCTTGAAGAATTAAAAGAAAAAGTTTTTAAGGCCAATCTTGACCTTGTAAAACATAACTTGGTAATATTTACATGGGGAAATGTATCTGGAATAGACCGCGAAAAAGGGCTTGTTGTAATAAAGCCCTCAGGCGTAAGCTATGACGATATGAAGGCATCTGACATGGTAGTTGTAGACCTCGCTACAGGAAAAGTTGTTGAAGGAGATCTCAATCCTTCATCAGATACACCGACACACTTGGTCTTGTATCGCGCATTTCCCGAAATCGGAGGCATTGTACACACCCACTCTACATATGCTACAGCATGGGCACAGGCAGGCAAAGACATTCCAAATATCGGCACGACACATGCAGATTATTTCCACGATGCCATACCATGTACAAAAGATATGACAGAAAATCAGATGGGCGAATATGAAAAAGAAACAGGCAATGTCATTGTAGAACGCTTCAAAGGAATCAACTATGTGCACACTCCAGGGGTATTGGTTAAGAACCATGGACCATTCTCATGGGGAACAGACCCAGACAACGCTGTATATAATGCCGTTGTGATGGAAGAAGTTGCCAAGATGGCATTTGTTTCTTTCATGGTTAACCCAGATACAACAATGAATCCTCTCCTCGTTGAAAAACATTTCAGCAGGAAACACGGACCAAACGCATATTACGGACAAAAGAAATAAAATTTAATAACATAAAAAAGTAATTACAACTATGATAAAAGCATTCGAAAATTACGAAATTTGGTTTATAACAGGTGCTCAGCTTCTATATGGAGGTGATGCAGTTAAACAAGTTGACGGACATTCAAAAGAAATGGTTGCCGGACTGAACGATTCAGGAAGACTTCCAATTAAAGTGGTATATAAGGGAACCGCAAATAGCAGCAAAGAAGTTTCAGAACTTTTCGCAGCTGCCAACAATGAGAAAAAATGTATCGGTGTAATAACATGGATGCACACATTCTCTCCTGCCAAGATGTGGATACACGGACTTCAGATACTTCATAAGCCACTACTCCACTTGCATACACAATATAATGCCGAAATTCCATGGGATTCTATTGACATGGACTTCATGAACCTCAACCAGAGTGCTCACGGAGACAGAGAGTTCGGTCACATAATATCACGTATGCGCATAAGGAGAAAACTTGTAGTTGGATACTGGAAAGAAGAAAAGACACAGGACCATATTGCTGTATGGGAACGTGTATGTGCAGCATGGGCAGATGCACAAGACATGTTAATCCTGCGTTTCGGCGACCAGATGAATAATGTAGCTGTTACTGACGGCGACAAGGTTGCAGCAGAACAGGTTTTGGGCTATCATGTAGATTATTGTCCGTTCAGCGAAGTACTTAGCTATTTTAAAGAAATAAAGGACGCTGATGTTGACAATCTGGTTGCTACATATTTCAATGAATACGACCATGACAGTTCACTTGAGGATAAGACAAGCGAAGCATATAAGAAAGTATGGAATGCAGCAAAAGCGGAACTCGCTTTACGTGCCATACTGAAAGCCAAAGGTGCAAAAGGCTTCACAACAAACTTTGACGACCTTGGTGACATAGACGTAGAAAAAAGCGGAATGGGATTCGATCAGATTCCAGGACTTGCCTCACAGAGACTCATGGCTGAAGGATATGGCTTTGGCGCAGAAGGCGACTGGAAGTCAGCAGCCTTATACCGCAGTATTTGGGTCATGACACAAGGCATGCCTAACGGCTGTTCGTTCCTCGAAGACTATACGCTCAACTTTAACGGTGAACAGAGTTCTATCCTGCAGTCACACATGCTGGAAGTGTCACCTCTGATTGCAGCATCTAAGCCACGACTTGAAGTTCATTTCCTTGGCATAGGAGTAAGAAAGAGCCAGACCGCCCGTCTTGTATTTACTTCAAAAGTAGGAACTGGTGTTACTGCAACAGTAGTAGATCTCGGCAATCGCTTCAGAATGATTGTAAACGATGTAAAATGCATCGAACCTAAGGCATTGCCTAAACTCCCCGTTGCATCAGCACTTTGGATTCCTCAACCCAACTTTGAAGTTGGAGCAGGATGTTGGATATACGCAGGAGGTACACATCACAGCTGTTTCTCATACGATCTTACTGAAGAATATTGGCAGGATTATGCAGAAATTGCAGGAATAGAGTGTGTATTCATCAATGAAAATACAAAGGTTGATGAGTTCCGTAAAGAACTGCGCTTCAATGAAGTTTATTACATGTTGAACAAAGCTTTGCTGTAGTTTTATGACAAAATACGTTATAGGCCTTGATTACGGAAGTGATTCAGCCAGGGCTTTAGTTGTAAATGCTACAACGGGTGAAATATTAGCAACCAGCGTACAATATTATCCACGATGGAAACAAGGATTATATTGCAACCCTAAAGCAAACCAATGGCGCCAGCATCCCAAGGATTACCTTGAGGTACTGGAAGGCACGGTAAAAGATGCTTTAAGCCAATGTCCACAAGAAGTTGCCAAGAATGTTGTCGGAATTGCCTTTGACACAACAGGATCAACACCTGCCTTCACAGACGAGACTGGCACTCCATTGGCAATGCTGCCAGAATTTGAGGACAATCCAAATGCAATGTTTGTATTATGGAAAGACCATACTGCAGTAAAAGAAGCTGAAGAGATAAACTTAGCATGTGCAAAGTCAGAAATAAACTATGCTAAATATGAAGGTGGCATATATTCTGCTGAATGGTTCTGGGCTAAAGCGATGCATATCTTACGTGAAGACAGCAAGGTTGCTCAGAAGGCATATTCAATAGTTGAATATTGTGAATGGCTGCCAGCTGTACTGACCGGTGTAAATAAATCAAAAGACATTGTCCGCAGCCGCTGTGCATGTGGCCATAAGGCAATGTGGCATAAAGAATGGGGAGGTCTTCCTTCTGAAGATTTTCTTGTTTCATTAGAGCCTAAACTTGCCGGATTCCGTGCCCGACTGTTCGAGGAGACAGAAACTGCAGATAAACCAGTCGGACATCTATGCAAAGAATGGGCAGAGCGTCTAGGACTTAATGAAGATGTTGTTGTTGCCGGAGGCGCATACGATTGTCATATGGGTGCTGTTGGTGCCGGAGTTACTCCTCATACGCTTGTACGTGTAATAGGAACATCAACATGCGACGTTATGGTTGCATCGTATGATGAAATCGGTACAAAATGTATAAAAGGTATCTGTGGACAAGTTGATGGCAGCGTAATTCCCGGAATGGTTGGTCTTGAAGCCGGTCAGTCAAGTTTTGGCGATGTCTATGCCATGTTCAGAAGAATACTTGAATTCCCCGTAAGAGAAATCCTGCCTCAAACAATCGGCGATAAATTATCTAAAGAAGAAATTGACAATATTGTTGAAAAAACTTGCGATAAAATTATCGTCAAACTAACAGAAGAAGCAGAAAAAATACCTGTCAGCGAAAGCACGATGATTGCAACAGACTGGATAAACGGACGACGCACTCCGGATGCGAACCAGTTACTAAAAGGAACAATTGCCGGATTCACTCTAGGCTCAAATGCCCCACAAGTTTTCCGCGCATTAGTAGAAGCCACAGCATATGGAACAAAAGCTATTGTTGACAGATTTGAAAGCGAAGGAATAGTAATAGACAATGTCATAGGCATTGGAGGCATCGCGCTTAAATCACCATTTGTAATGCAGACAATGTGTGATGTCATCAATAAGCCAATAAAAGTTTGCAATACAGACCAAGCATGCGCATTAGGAGCCGCAATATTTGCAGCAACAGCAGCAGGAATATATGAGAAAGTTGAAGATGCAATAGGAAACATGAATAGCGGATTCTCTAAAGAATATATTCCACAGCCTGAAAATGTAAAAGCATACGAGGATATATACAAAAAATATCTTAAACTCGGACAATTTACAGAAAAAGAGCTATTCTAGGGTCTAAGATGGCGTTAGTGTTTGTCACTCAGACATTAACGCCACTTTCATTGTGGCATTTTAAATAGACTCCTTTTTAGAAGTCAAACGGTCATCTTTTAGATGATGAAACATATCATATCGCAAGCCCAAATGCCACATTTCGTATGGAGTAAATTAATGAAAATAAAACCAACAGACATTTATCATTAAACGCAAATAATAACCATAAACAATAAGGAATCATCTTATAAAAACAATTGCAGAAAAGCGGATAAAATCATTATTAACTTTATTGAAGTTTAAACGTCTATTTCTTTTGTTTTATCATAAGATTTAACTATCTTTGCATGTAATAAGTAAGATAATTTCAAATTATTAGATATAACCCGAAAATCATCAAATTTAATACTAAATATAATGAACGATAAAAAATTAATGAACAAAGCAGCAGACAACATACGTATTCTCGCTGCATCTATGGTAGAAAAAGCAAACTCAGGACACCCCGGAGGTGCCATGGGAGGTTCAGACTTTATCAATGTACTATTCTCAGAGTTTTTAGTATACGATCCTGAAAATCCATCATGGGAAGGCAGAGACCGTTTTTATCTCGATCCAGGACACATGTCTCCGATGCTATACAGCGCATTATGCCTGCAAGGGAAATTCACATTGGAAGAACTAGCCATGTTCCGTCAATGGGATTCACCAACTCCTGGACATCCTGAAAGAGACGTTAAGCGCGGTATAGAAAACACATCTGGTCCTCTTGGTCAGGGACATACTTTTGCCGCCGGTGCCGCTGTTGCAGAAAAATTTCTGGAAGCACGTCTTGGAAAAGAAGTTATGCAGCACAAAATATATGCATATATTTCTGATGGTGGTATAGAAGAAGAGATTTCACAAGGTACAGGCCGTCTTGCAGGTACACTTGGTCTGAACAATCTTATTATGTTCTATGATTCAAATGACATCCAGCTTTCAACAGAATGTGGTGTTGTTATGAACGAAGACACTGAAGCGAAATACAAATCTTGGGGATGGAACGTAATTAAAATAAACGGAAATGACGTTGACGAAATACGTGAGGCCCTAAAACAGGCACAAAAAGAAGAACACCGCCCTACCCTCATCATCGGAAAAACCGTAATGGGTAAAGGTGCACTTAAAGAGGACGGCACAAGCTATGAGCACAGTATCAAGACACATGGTGCACCTCTTGGCGGAAATGCATATGTAAATACAATAAAGAACCTTGGAGGTGATCCTGAAAACCCATTCCAGATATTCCCCGAAGTACAGGAATTATATGCAAGACGCAAAGAAGAATTAAAGCAAATTGTAGCAAAACGTCATGCTGAAGAAGAAGCATGGGCTAAAGCAAATCCTGAAAAAGCTGCACAGATGAAAGAATGGTTCAGCGGCAATGCTCCTAAAGTAGATTGGAGTGCTGTTGTTCAGAAAGAAGGATCGGCCACACGTGCTGCATCTGCCGCATGCCTTGGCGTACTTGCAGAACAAGTTCCTAATATGATCTGTTCATCTGCCGATTTGTCAAATAGCGACAAGACTGACGGTTTCTTGAAAAAGACATCATCAATGGTAAGAGATGATTTCAGCGGAGCTTTCTTCCAGGCTGGTGTAAGCGAACTCACAATGGCATGCATGTGCATCGGTATGTATCTCCATGGCGGCGTAATTCCTGCATGTGGAACATTCTTCGTATTCTCTGATTACATGAAACCTGCTGTACGTATGGCAGCATTAATGGAAGTGCCAATCAAATTTATTTGGACACACGATGCATTCAGAGTAGGTGAAGACGGACCTACACACGAACCTGTTGAGCAGGAAGCACAAATCAGACTGATGGAAAAACTCAAGAACCATCATGGAAAAGACAGCGTAAGAGTCTTCCGTCCTGCTGACGCAGATGAAACAACAGTATGTTGGGCTATGGCCATGGAAAATATGGAAACGCCTACAGCACTTATATTCTCACGCCAGAACATCGCAAAACTTCCGGCTGGAAATGACTACGAACAGGCACGCAAGGGAGCATATGTTGTCGCAGGTTCAGATGAAGACTTCGATGTAATACTCTTAGCTGATGGTTCTGAAGTATCAACATTGGTTGCCGGTGCAGAACTTCTCCGTAAAGACGGAATAAAGATCCGCATCGTAAGCGTTCCTAGTGAAGGTCTCTTCCGCAATCAAAGCAAAGAATACCAAGAAAGCATACTTCCTAAAAACGCCAAAATATTTGGCATGACAGCAGGTCTGCCTGTAACATTGGAAGGTTTGGTAGGTGCCAATGGTAAAGTATTTGGAATGCCAAGCTTCGGATTCTCAGCACCATATAAAGTATTGGATGAAAAACTCGGATATACAGCCGAAAACGTATACAAACAGGTTAAATTATTTATGGAGGAATAATTATGGACATCAAGACTGTAGGACTAGCATGCGATCATGCAGGCTTTCCGTTAAAAAAGTTTGTCATCCAATATTTGGAAGACCATGGCTATCAGTATAAAGATTATGGCACATATAGTGACATGAGCTGTGATTACCCCGATTTCGCACATCCTTTGGCTGAAGGAATTGAAAGCGGAGAAGTATATCCAGGCATTGGTATCTGCGGAAGTGGTGAAGGTATGGCTATTACATTGAACAAGCATCAGGGTGTTCGTGCCGGCTTGGTTTGGTCACCTGAAATAAGTGAACTCATACGCCAACATAATGATGCAAATGTAATCGTATTACCTGGACGTTTTATTGACAATAAAACAGCTGAAAAAATACTTGATGTATTCTTTAAGACAGCCTTTGAAGGTGGACGCCATCAGAGAAGAATTGAGAAAATTCCTGTAAAATAAGAATTAGTAACCCTGATATAATTAAAGAGAGTTGATAAAATTCAACAATATAAAAATACCCAAGATACGAAAACGTACTCTTGGGTATTTTTATATTGTTGAATATATAAAATTTCAGAATATTTCAATATCAAAATTTACATTCTACATCTTTATGATGTACGAATAATCATTGTTCTTAAGAAGATTTTCTATTGAAATTGACTTATTTTTATTCATATATTGGTCTATCATATTGACATAACGGGATTTAAAAAATTTATATCCCAAAGCAATATTACAAACCCACATAATCTTTCCTATATGCAAATCTCTCTCTAGCTGGGTACGTGATTCGAAATCATGCATAGGATAAAGACTGAGAAGATAAAAATTAAGGCAATCAGGTACTATATTATCTCGCGTCATTGTCTTGATCTGTGATGGATAATAATATTTTTTATATAAAGGATAATCTTTACCCAAATACTTATCCAATGAGATGCCTATGGTCTGGTTTCCAACAACAATACTTTGATCTAACGCACCAATTTGAGCATATATCTGAGGTATAGGTAACGTTGGAATATAAACTTTAAGACGGTCAAACGAACTGTTTAACAGTTTGTTTATATCATCCATATTTGCATACTGAGCCTCTGCATCTGATAATATTGTCTGAAGCGTAGAATCTTGATAAAATGCCAAAAACTTGTGATTAATCTGCGGATCATTTACCTCACCAATTCTCAAAACATCCTCAAGTAATGTTCTCGTTTCCATAGGAAAGTCTGTATTCATCTGCTGTAATGCAAAAAAATCTCCCGTCGTAAGATACTGACTTTCCAAGCGGTCATAGCGACATACCTCAATACGTTGCTTGACGCTCTCATCTTCAAAAGGCTTCAATTTAAGCTCACATGCCTCAAGAAGAAAAACTGATAATACTAATAACCATTTGGAAAACTTCACTACACATTAATCTTTTACCCTGCAAAGTTAGTAAAAAACTAATTATCCCCAAACATATTAGCTAAAAAAATTAAATTAAACTCTAAAAAACGGCAATTTAACTTTAATTTTATAAAAATCAGTCAACAATAATGAATTTATATTCCACATTTATTAATAAACAACTAACATTAACAAAAGCATAAATCAACTTTGTTTTTATACATATAATACAACAATATTTGTTATAAGCCAATTTCAATTTTGCATTTAAATTATTTAGACGTATCTTTGCATTGAATAAAAATTAATTGCTATGAACAAAAAAATATTAACAGGCGTAATAACTCTGCTGCTCAGTATTCCTGGATTTTCCCAGAAAGACATCACAATTACAGTTACAAACAATTCCAAAACATCAAAGCTCAATGAGCCAATAGTGCTCAACCTGAAGGACTATAACACAGACATTGTAAGATCAGCAACAGTAAAATGTGAAGGTAAAGAAATACCATGTCAGCTTGACGACATTAACCAGGATGGCATAATGGATGAACTCTGTTTCATTACTGATATTGAAAAAAAATCTTCAAAAAAAATAAATATCACATTGTCCAATGAAGGACTGCCCAAGGAATATCCATCGGAAGTTTATGTAGAAATGCTTTTGAGTAATAAAAAAATAAAAGAAAGCAATAAACAGAACTTATATATTTCTCATCTAACTGTAGATAGAGACGTGAATCCTTATTGGTCCTTACATCACCACGGAGCTGCTTTTGAGAACGACATGGTCGCATACAGAATATATTTCGACCATAGACAAACTGTTGACATCTACGGAAAATACAACAAAGGTCTGGAATTAAAACAAACACAATTCTATCCTGACAAAAATCAGAAAAAAGCAGGTTTCGGAGATGATGTATTATGGGTAGGTTCAACGTTAGGCTTAGGCACACTTAGAGGCTGGGACGGAAGTAAGCCAACAATGCTTACTGATGTTGACAAAAGAAGCCAACGCATCATTTCACGCGGCCCATTACGTACAATTGTTGAAGTTAAGGATGTTGCATGGCGTCCGCAACCTGGTCAGGAACCAATAGATATGACCACTCTTTACATTCTTTATGCTGGAAGAAGAGAATGCTATGTCAAAGCTACATTCAATAAAAACGTAGATAAGTATAAATTCTCTACAGGTATAATAAACGTAAAAAATTCAAAGGAATTTTCAGACAAACAAGGTTTACGTGGATGTTGGGGAACAGATTGGCCTGTATCTGAAAAAGACAGCGCAGGACATAAGCGCGAAACTGTAGGCTTGGGAATTTACATACCACAAGAATACATTATCAGCGAAGAAGCCGCCAATAAAGACAACTATGCTTTCGTAATTAGTTCAAAAACTAATGAGATAAACTATAAAATCACATTCTGCAGTGACAATGAAAAGTTCGGTTTTCACAATGCAGAAAAATGGTTTGACTATTTAAAAGAATGGAAAAAGGAACAAGAAAACCCGATTATCATTTCTAAACAATAAGAAATTAATTATAAACAATTTTGCAGGAAAAGGATGTGCGACAATTATTTCACATTCCTTTTCCTGCAAAACATTTTCACCAAAACGACATCAGACTCTCCTTAGGCTTCAAGAAAAGCAAAATATTACCATTGCATAATGATAATCTATAGCCAAAAATAAAAATATAGGCAACACATTAACTAACTTATCATCATTAATAGGTATTTTACTAAAATATAAATACGAAATCATTATTTTTTGTTACTTTTGCATTACTTATTAAAATGGCAAAAAGATGAGATTATCAGAACTAAAGACAGGAGAAAGAGGTGTTATTGTTAAGGTAATGGGACATGGTGGATTTCGCAAACGCATTGTTGAAATGGGATTCATCAGAGGAAAAATCGTCAAAGTACTGCTTAACGCTCCACTTCAGGACCCCGTGAAATATCAAATAATGGGGTATGAAATCTCATTACGGCATACAGAAGCCGCAATGATTGAGATCATACCGGCCGACAACGCCCCGCAGCTAGAAGAAGAAGAGGCGAAGAAGTTGGGAATGACAAACATATCTCAAACAGCAGATGAAGACTATCTGCTCACAGATGAAATGCTCCACAAAGTTGCATTGGAAAAAAGTCATACAATAAACGTTGCTTTGGTAGGTAATCCCAATTGCGGAAAGACATCATTATTCAATTTTGCATCTGGCGCACACGAAAGAGTCGGCAATTACTCTGGTGTTACAGTAGACGCCAAAGAAGGACACGCTGAATACAATGGATATCGCTTCAATCTGGTAGATTTGCCTGGCACATACTCACTTTCAGCATATAGCCCCGAAGAATTATATGTACGTAAACAAATAATCGACAATACTCCTGATGTCATTATTAATGTTATTGATGCAAGCAACATTGAAAGAAACCTCTACCTTACGACACAACTGGTTGACATGAATCTCAAAATTGTCGGAGCATTAAACATGTTCGACGAATTTGAATCTAGAGGTGACAAACTCGATTATGATAAACTCGGTGAATTATTCGGAATGCCATTTGTCCCTACAGTATTTAAAACCGGACGCGGCATTGACGAACTCTTCAAAACTGTCATAAATGTATATGAAGGTGTTACCGAACCGGGAAAGAACAATCTCAGACACATCCATTTAAATCATGGGAAATACATAGAACAAGCAATTGACGATGTAAAAAAGGAAATACAAAAAAACGAACAAATCCGTTACAAATATTCAACACGTTTCCTGGCAATAAAATTACTTGAGAAAGATTCAAAAATAGAAACTCAGGTAAAAGATCTTCCAAACGGAGAAGATATCATAAAAATTCGGGACAACGCAGCTGAACTAATTCTCAAAGAAACCAGAGAAGACAGCGAAACAGCCATAATGAATGCAAAATATGGCATCATACATGGAGCCATGAAAGAAGCTGGTTGTGAAGAAGGAAACAAAACAGACACATATCAGCTTACTCATGTCCTTGACGCCATAATAACAAACAAATACATTGGTTTCCCACTATTTTTCATATTCTTGTACCTAATGTTTGAAATTACGTTCACGTTAGGCCAATACCCTATGGACTGGATTGAAAGTGGTGTAAATCTCATAAGTGAATTCATGAGATCTATAATGCCGGACGGCCCACTTAAAGCCATGGTCATTGACGGGGCAATAGCAGGTGTTGGAGCCGTAATCGTATTTCTTCCTCAAATATTGATCTTATACTTTATAATTTCATTCATGGAAGACTCTGGCTACATGGCCCGAGCTGCTTTCATCATGGATAAAGTAATGCACAAGATGGGACTACACGGTAAATCGTTCATTCCGCTTATCATGGGATTTGGATGCAACGTACCAGCCGTAATGGCAACACGAACTATCGAAAACAGACGCAGCCGACTAATTACGATATTGGTATTGCCGCTTATGAGCTGCAGCGCACGCCTACCTATCTACATAATGATTATAGGTACATTCTTTGCTGTAAAATATCAGTCGCTCATCATGATATCCCTTTATGTCATCGGCATAGCTATGGCTGTGTTAATGAGCCGCATATTCAGCAAATGGCTTATTAAAGGAGACGACACTCCATTCGTCATGGAACTGCCTCCATACAGATTTCCAACAGCAAAAGCCATACTACGCCATACTTGGGAAAAAGGCAAGCAGTACCTAAAAAAAATGGGAGGAATAATTCTCGTTGCAAGTCTAATAGTATGGGCCTTAGGTTATTTCCCTCATAATGAACAATTAAGCAATCAAGAGCAAAAAGAACAAAGCTATATTGGAGTCATCGGAAAATCAATTGAACCTATATTCAGGGCACAAGGCTTCGACTGGAAACTTGACGTTAGTCTTGTAGCAGGAGTTGGCGCAAAAGAAATCATAGCATCAACAATGGGTGTACTTTATGCCGATGACGATAATGTATCCAATGAATCTGAAAAATATCAAATTCTGAATAAAAAGATGCAGGCGGACGGAATAACTCCGCTCATTGCCTTTTCGTATTTGCTATTTGTATTGATTTATTTCCCTTGTATAGCAACAATTGCAGCAATAAAAAGCGAGACCGGTAGTTGGAAGTGGCCAATATTTACAATGGTTTATACAACATTTCTGGCATGGTGCGTTTCTGCATGCTGTTACCAAATAGGCAGCCTGATTTTATAGAAACCAAATAAGGGGAAAAGTATAAACAGACCAACCGCCTTAACATCTGATTAAATGTTAAGGCGGTTCTGTTTTATGCCAATCAGACATAAAAGCAAATTGAATAATTCAAAAAGTAAAAATAATGAAAAACAGAACAATTAAAAACCAATAAAATATAATAATAACCATATATTATGCGGAAACGTAAAATCACTTTTTAATAACTTACAATAAAAATAATATTCTCATAAATTGCGACACATAATTAATGACAAAATTATGTAAGTTAGTGATTTAGAGCATATTTAAGGCTCCAAAATCGCAAAAAAAGCAAAATAAATTTCCGTTTCACAACAAAAACTATTATATTTGCACGCCCAAATGAAAAGTTAAGAACCGATAAATAGTAAATTCATATAAAAATGACTAAGGCAGATATAATTGAGGAAATTGTAGAATCAACAGGTATTGCGAAAAAAGATGTTTCTGCAACAGTTGAAGCTTTCATGGAAGTTATAAAAACAAGCTTACTTGAAAAGAAAGAAAATGTATACCTGCGCGGTTTCGGCAGTTTCATCGTTAAGCATAGAGCCGAGAAAACGGCACGTAACATATCAAAGAATACCACAATAGTTATTAAAGCTCACGATTTTCCAAGCTTTAAGCCCGCTAAGAGCTTTGTAAGCAAAATGAAAGGCGAATAAGTGCGGATTTTTAATTTAACAATATTATATAAACCATTTAAATTTATAAGCTATGCCAAGCGGTAAGAAGAAAAAGGGCCACAAGATGGCTACACACAAGCGTAAAAAAAGATTAAGAAAGAACAGACATAAGAGCAAGTAAATTGCTTCGATAAGTCTGTAAATTCAGAAATTAAAGGGCATGTCATCACAGCCTATAACGACCGGTGGACATGCCCTCTTTTTTGACAAAACTAAGTTCAGAAAACCAGAAATGACCAGCGAAGTTGTAATTGACGTCCAACAGAAAGAGATTTCGATTGCCCTGCTGGAAGATAAAAATCTAGTAGAGTATCAGACTGAGCAGCGCTCAGCGTCTTTCTCAGTTGGCAACATCTATATGGCAAAAGTCAAAAAACTGATGCCGGGGCTTAATGCCTGTTTTGTAGATGTTGGTTTCGAACGTGATGCTTTTCTCCATTATCTTGACTTAGGAAGCCAATTTGACTCATACGAAAAGTATTTAAAACAAGTAAAAAGCGACAGAAAGAAACTTTTCCCCTTGTCAAAAGCGACTCATCTTCCTGATTTGAAAAAAGACGGAAGCATACAGAATACGTTGCGTGTCGGACAAGAGGTGATGGTACAGATTGTTAAAGAGCCAATATCAACAAAAGGTCCCAGACTGACTGGTGAGTTAAGTTTTGCAGGACGTTATTTGGTTCTGATACCATTTAATGATAAAGTTTCTGTTTCTTCAAAAATTAAAAGTGGTGAGGAACGAGCACGACTCAAACAGCTAATCAACAGTATAAGGCCTAAAAATTTTGGCGTTATTGTACGTACTGTTGCCGAAGGCAAAAGAGTTGCAGAACTTGACACCGAACTGAAGATTCTCTTAAAGCGTTGGGAGGAAACCATTACTAAAGTACAAAAGACAGAAAAAAGACCTCAACTAATATATGAGGAAACTAGTCGTGTCGTTGCATTGTTACGCGACCTGTTTAATCCGTCATACGAAAATATATATATAAACGATGAAGAGGTCTACAAAGAAGTAAAACATTACGTAACCCTAATTGCCCCGGACAAGGCAAATATAGTAAAGATGTACTCTGGTAATGTCCCGATCTTTGACAATTTTAACATCACCAAACAGATAAAATCGAGCTTTGGCAAAATTGTAAACTACAAGCATGGTGCATATCTAATTATAGAACACACAGAAGCCCTGCATGTTGTAGACGTTAATAGCGGAAACAGAACACGCTCCGCAAATGGCCAGGAAGCCAATGCACTTGATGTTAATCTTGGCGCAGCAGACGAACTTGCACGACAATTGCGCTTAAGAGATATGGGAGGTATTATTGTTGTAGACTTCATAGACATGAACCTAGCCGAAGACAGGCAACTGCTCTATGAACGAATGTGCAAGAATATGCAAAAAGATCGTGCACGACACAATATCTTACCACTAAGTAAATTCGGACTTATGCAAATAACACGCCAAAGAGTCCGTCCTGCAATGGATGTTAATGTGGAAGAAACCTGCCCTACTTGTTTTGGCAAAGGAACGATAAAATCCAGCATACTTTTTGTTGACCAGCTTGAGAGAAAAATTGACAGACTAGTCAATAAGATTGGAATTAAGAAATTCTATCTGCATGTACATCCCTATGTAGCAGCATATATCAATCAAGGCATAATAAGCCTTAAACGCAAATGGCAGATGAAATATGGCATGGGCGTACATGTAATTCCTTCTCAGAAAATGGCCTTCTTGCAATACGAATTTTATGACAGCAAGAAGCACTTTATTGACATGCAGGAGGAAATTGAAACAAAATAAAAAAGATGTGTCCATATTTGGGCACATCTTTTTTATATCTAAGACTTACAAAATCCTAAAGATTATTTATTGCACAATTTTAAATCTTATACGGAAAGTATGTTTCTCTTCATCCCAATTAGTTCCTAGAATTTCAAATCGGCCAATTTGAGACGTAGAACGCACATGCTTACCGATACACGGGCATACATCATAATCGCCAATACGGACTAAACGCAATGTTTCAGACGCATCTTCCGGCAGTCTGTCAAGCGACACTCCCTCAGGCACATTATCACGATTGACAAACTCGAAACTTACAGGCAAGTCCTCGTCAATAAGCTCATTCATCTTCCTCTCAATATCACGTTCCTCATGACGGGAAGGCTTATGGTCAAGAACATAACTTATCTTACTTTTTTTGCGCTCAATATGAGCATTAGTTGACCGCTCACAACCAAACATTCGTATCATTGTCTGATTGAGAAGATGTTCTGCAGTATGTGCAGGTGGAAATTCTTCCTTATTGTGCGCATTCAAAATATAATCTTCTGCCATGGCATTAATTTATGAACTGTTAGAAAGATGTATGATATAAAGATTTCTATACTAAAAATTTATATATCCGAGCTCCGTATGCAGGAATATTTAATTCCACTGCAGAATCTGCCTTAAGTGGCAGCATAACAGTGTCGCCTGTGAGCAAATCAGTTGCGTTGACAGATTTCTCTGCCATCTGCATATAATCAAATGCATGCCTGGGTATATTTACGCCACATGTAACATCTGAATCGGAGAAATTAACCACAACAAGCAACACCTCATTATCTGCCTTTCTAAGAAAAGCATACTGACGATGAGAATCAAAGATGTCACTTTTAGGATTCACATACATCAAATCAAAAAACATGCCTTCACTCACAGCCTTTTCCTTCTTGGCTATATTAAGAATGGCTGAATAAGCCTTTTCCAGACGTTTTTCATCTGATGTAAGCTTACGTCTGTTCACATATCCATTGTAAAGAGACGCAACCGTCCAATAATCGAATATCGTAGTGCGTCCATCCAAACCGCTAAATCCCTCCTTGTCCATACCACGTTCGCCAAACTCCTGACCGGCATATAACATAAACGGATTGTTGTAGAGCAAGGCACTTACAACAACAGCCGGCAAAGCCTTGTATGCATTACCAGAAAGGAAATCACTGGCCAAGCGCAGTTCGTCATGATTCTCAAGGAAATAAAGCATATGCTCCTTTATATCGTCAACAGCCTGCCACTGGTAAGTTATGTCTGAAGCAGCACTTTCTCCGCGGATGACTCTGCAAAGGCAATCATACATGCCGACTTTGTCATAAAGATAGTCGAAACCGCTCCCCAAATAGCTCCTGTAAAGTGATGGATTATATACCTCGCCAATAAACACTATATCAGAATAATCTGTCTTTATCTTACCAATACACCAATACCAGAATTCGGAAGGCACCATCTCAGCCATATCACAACGGAAGCCGTCAACACCTTTAGCTGCCCAAAACGAGAGTATATCTCTCATTTTATGCCATGTATCTGGCACAGGAGCGAAATGATAAGAACGGCCACCTGCATCACAATAATCAATACCGTAGTTTAATTTAACGGTTTCATACCAGTCATTAATACCAGGATGATTATCGAAATGGTCATTTCCGGTAGCCTTGGCAGGATATTCACTATATGAATCATCTGCTTCACCTTTTAAATCAAAATATGGAGCGAAGCTCTCATTAGGGCAATAATAGAAATTATTATCAGGATAAAACCCTTTGTTAACATCATCTGTCTCACCAAAGTCCTTCACCCCGTCAGGCTTCTTTACCGATTTATATTGGCGTGCAACATGATTTGGCACAAAATCGATAATAACCTTAAGCCCGGCCTTATGGCTGCGCTGCAGCAAAGCCTCAAATTCTTCCATACGCCTGTCAACATCATCAGCCAAATCCGGGTCGATGTCATAATAGTCGACAATGGCATATGGTGATCCTGCCCTACCCTTAACTACAGCAGGATGCTGGCACGGGATGCCAAATGCAGAATAGTCTGTTTTAGAAGCATGACGTATAACACCTGTATACCAGACATGTGTTACACCGAGTTTTTTTATACGTCTTAATACCGAATCGTCAAAAAAACTCATCTTTCCGCAGCCATTTTCGGCAAGAGTTCCATTTTCAACGCAATTATATGAACGGTTGCCGAAAAGGCGCGTAAAGATTTGATATATAAGTATCTTATGATGTTTCATCATTGCTGTTTATGCAATGCCATGAGCTGAAACATTTTTGTCGATACGGGCAATCATTCCCTGCAAAGCCTTGCCGGGTCCGCACTCAGTAAAGTCGTCTGCACCATCAGCAATCATGTTCTGAACACACTGAGTCCACTTTACAGAACTTGTAAGCTGTGCAATAAGATTGTTCTTTATCTCAGCAGCATCAGTATGAGGCTTAGCGTCAACATTCTGATATACAGGACATTTAGGCTCGCTGAATTCTGTTGCCTCAATAGCTGCCTGAAGTTCGTCTTTAGCCGGCTGCATAAGAGGAGAATGGAAAGCGCCTCCGACCTTCAGCGGAAGAGCACGCTTAGCTCCTGCGGCCTTAAGCTTCTCACAAGCTTCATTTATAGCTTCAATGTTACCACTTATAACGAGCTGTCCAGGACAGTTAAAGTTTGCAGGAACACATACATGTCCCTCCTTGTTTACTTCGGCACAAATTTCCTCTACCTTTTCATCAGGAAGACCTATTATTGCAGCCATTGTAGAAGGAGCAGCATCACAGGCCTTCTGCATTGCCATTGCACGAGCGTAGACAAGCTTAAGTCCATCCTCAAAGCTCAATGCACCGGCAGCAACGAGAGCAGAGAACTCTCCGAGAGAGTGACCGGCAACCATTGACGGAACAAAAGCATCACCCATGCACAATGCACTGATTACACTATGAAGGAATACTGCAGGCTGAGTTACCTTTGTCTGCTTAAGTTCTTCATCTGTTCCGTTGAACATGATGTCTGTTATCTTATAACCGAGAATGTCATTAGCCTTGTCAAAAAGTTCTTTTGCCAATGGATTACTCTCGTACAGGTTTTTGCCCATACCTACAAACTGTGCTCCCTGTCCGGGAAAAACAAATGCTTTCATATTTTTAAATATTTACTATTTGTAATTTGCGGTGCAAAGTTAACACATTTTCTGCACACATGCAAATGATGACATGTCATAAATCTGACAATCAGCGATTTATAATGACTTTAGCTTACATCATAACTGAAATATGAGTTATATTAAAATAGTGACAAACAAAACATTATGATTTTACAACGCTAATTCACTGATTTATGAACGAAAATTCATTGGATTACCGTTATCAAATCAATGGATTTCATCCGGACATATATAACATTGATATTCAAGCAGTTACAAAAGGGCATGTTTCATACGGCAAAAGGTAGCAAATTGAAGGCAGAAAGACGGCATTTTACACCGCGAAAGGCCACATATAAGATAAAACGCATACAACGTACAGATTTGAAAACAGCATGGTAGCTACAATATGTATATACACGGACAAAATCAATTGCACATGCATGACGTTCCGGCAACCAATAAGATATAACGGCCATAAAATTCATAAAATGCAGAAACCAACATGAAAAAGAGCGGAAACGTACAAAGTCCGTTCCCGCTCCCTCTAATGATACTTTCTCAACCTATAAAAAATTATTTATAAAGAGGTCCGAAGTTGGCACATGCCCTGAAATCGGCTCCTTCCTTATCCATGCCGAAAGCATTCCATGTTGCAGGACGGAACACTTTGTCGTCATCAACATTATGCATACAAACTGGTATACGGAGCATAGACGCAAGAGTAATAAGGTCTGCACCTATATGACCATAAATGATGGCTCCATGGTTTGCACCCCAGTTATTCATAACAGAATAAACATCCTTGAAGGCAGGTTTGTCACAAAGACGCGGCACGAACCATGTAGTTGGCCAAGTCGGGTCTGTACGCTTGTCTATTATCTTATGTATTTCCGGATCGATGTCTACCGTCCATCCTTCGGCAAGTTGAAGCACCGGTCCGAGTCCCTTTACAAGGTTAAGACGTGCCATAGTTACAGGCATGCCACCTTTTGACAAGAAGTTAGAAGAGAAACCTCCACCACGGAAATAATCACGGTTTGCCGGATACCAAGTAGTAGCAGAAAGGCATGCTTCAACCTCTTTGTCTGTAAGTTCCCAATGATGTTTCATCACAGGATTTCCGTCTGCATCACAACACTGGCCTGTTCCGTCCAAAGTTGTGGCGCCAGAATTTATAAGATGTATAATTCCTCCAGAAGCTCGTCCGCTAAGTTCTTTACCCGTAACACGCTTAACAGCCTCTGGACTCCAATATGTCCTGACATCAGAGAATATAGCGCTGCGGTTTGTCAGCAAATGCTCTAACAGCATTGTCAGACCATTGCATGTGTCATTTTCTGTTGCAAACACGTAAGGCTCGCGTATACCATTCCAGTCGAACGACGTATTTAGCATTGCCTCAGAGAAATCACCATTAGGCTTATAGTCTGTCCATTGTCTTTGTCCCTGGAAACCTCCGGCTATAGCATTATGGCCCAATGCCTCTTCCTTAAATCCGGCCTCTAGCAGCTTCTCGTTGCCAGTCATCAAGTCTCTGAATATCATTGTCATCTTTGTGACAAACTCCCAGTCGGCATCCTTTTCCTCACGGTTCTTTTTCTTGACATCTCTATTTCCAATGTCTTCACCCTCATTTGGAACACAATATTTCTTAACCCATTCAATGGCCTTCTTGTATTCATCCTTATCATAGATGCCTTCGTCCATACGACGCAGAATTTCAGTCATATCCACTTGTTCTGCACGTATACCAAGATATTCCTGCATGAAATCAGCGTTGGCAATACTTCCAGCAATACCCATAGCAACATTTCCGATAGACAGATAAGACTTGCCGCGCATGGTTGCTACAGCCTGAGCGGCGCGCGCCCAGCGCAATATCTTCTCAGCCACGTCAGCTGGTATTGTATTATCATCCAAGTCCTGCACATCATGTCCATAAATACCAAATGCAGGAAGTCCCTTCTGGGCATGAGCAGCAAGTACTGCAGCAAGATAAACAGCTCCCGGACGCTCCGTACCGTTGAATCCCCATACGGCTTTCGGCCAATAAGGATGCATATCCATTGTTTCTGATCCATAACACCAGCATGATGTAACGGAAATTGTGGCCCCCACACCATTATTTTCAAACTTCTCTGCACATCGTGCTGCCTCAGCTACGCGACCTATCGTACCGTCTGCAATGACGCATTCGACAGGAGTACCGTCTCCGTTTTTTAAGTTATTAGAGATAAGTTCTGCTACAGCTTTTGCCAAATTCATGGTCTTTTCCTCAAGACTTTCTCTTATTCCGCCTTGACGGCCATCAATAATTGGACGAATTCCGATTTTTGGATAGTTTTTCATTATATATCAGGTTTTGTTATTAAAATAAGCAAAAGAACTTCACCTAAAATAAAAATATTATCTTTATTAAGTGCTTGTTTGGCGACAAAGATAAGAAATACGACAATAACCAATCATTGTTTTTTGATAAACCAACTTAGAATTAGTACACATAAAACACAAATAAACCTTAATAGCAATAACATTTATTAACAACAGGCACATCTATCTACTTAAACAAAAGAAATATCAAAATAACATAAAATACAGAAAATAAACAACATACGACGTTTTAAAGTATATCAGTAAAAGACTTGTCTTCAAAATAAGCGCCAGTTTAGAATTATGGCAGCAAAGACATTATTCGTATGTCAAATAGTGTTTTTTTTCAAAAACCTTCTTTTGTATCTAATTTTTTAGTACTTTTGCCTTAGTTATAATTTTTACATTATTTAATTTATGGCTTATAATAATAATCACTTAGTCATAATGGCTGGCGGGGTTGGCAGCCGTTTTTGGCCAATGAGTACAACAGAAAAACCCAAACAGTTTATAGATGTATTAGGAGTAGGACGCTCCCTGCTACAACTAACATTCGACAGATTCAAGGGAATATGTTCTCCTGAAAATGTATGGGTTGTAACAAACCGCAGCTATAAAGACTTAGTTTTAGAACAACTACCGGAAATTCCGGTTACCAACATTTTATGTGAGCCATGCAGACGCAACACTGCTCCATGTATAGCATACGTGAGTTGGAGAATAAAATCCAAAGACCGTAATGCCAATATTGTTGTCACACCAAGCGACCATATAGTTACAAATTGCGAAGAGTTTAAAAGAGTCATATCTCAATGCCTCAAATTCACTAGTGAAACAGATGCGATAATAACTCTTGGAATGAAGCCTACGCGCCCGGAAACAGGTTATGGATATATTCAGGCAGACCTGTCGTCATGCTCTCCACGGAATAAAGAAATATTCAGAGTTGATTCTTTCCGAGAAAAGCCAGACTTAGAAACAGCAAAAAAATATATCCAAAACAAAAGTTATTTCTGGAATGCAGGAATATTCATTTGGAGCGTCAACACTATCGTAAATGCATTCCGCATTTATCAGCCTGCAATAAGCAAAATTTTCGAAAGCCTGCAGCCTGTATATGGCACTCCTAAAGAGCAGGAAGAAATCGACTTAAGATTCCCTGAGTGCGAAAACATATCGGTTGACTATGCAATTATGGAAAAAGCCGAGGAAATATTCGTATGTCCCGCTGATTTTGGCTGGAGCGATCTCGGCACATGGGGTTCATTGCTTGTTCAAACAAAAAAAGATCTTTACGGCAATGGAGTAATTGGAGAAAATGTCTCGCTTTTTGATACCCACAACTGCATCGTACATACTCTAGACAAAAAGAAAGTAGTTATTCAAGGACTAGACGGATACATTGTTGCAGACGACGGAAACAAGCTTTTAATTTGCAAGTTGTCTGAAGAACAGCGTATAAAACAATTTTCAAGCGACAATAAATAATTAAAGACACAAAAGATTAAAATGGAAAAAAAGATTGCATTAATTACCGGTATAACCGGTCAGGACGGTTCTTTCCTTGCCGAATTTCTAATTGAAAAAGGATACGAAGTTCATGGACTGCTCCGCCGTTCGTCTTCATTCAATACCGGACGTATTGAACATCTATACCTTGATGAATGGGTGAGAGACATGAAGAAATCAAGACTTGTAAACCTGCATTGGGCTGATATGACCGACTCGTCATCATTAATACGTATAATTGCAGAAATCAAACCTACCGAAATATATAATCTAGCGGCACAAAGTCATGTTAAAGTTTCTTTCGATGTCCCAGAATATACAGCAGATACAGATGCTGTAGGCGTATTAAGACTGCTTGAGGCAGTACGCATTTGCGGACTAGACAAGACATGCCGAATATATCAGGCTTCTACATCTGAACTTTATGGAAAAGTTCAGGAAGTGCCGCAAACTGAAACAACCCCATTCTACCCCCGATCTCCGTATTCTGTAGCCAAACTCTATGGTTTCTGGATTATGAAAAACTACCGCGAAAGCTATAATATGTATTGTTGCAATGGTATTCTTTTCAACCATGAAAGTGAACGCAGAGGAGAAAACTTCGTTACAAGAAAAATAACTCTTGCAGCCTGCCGTATTGCTCAAGGATTCCAGGACAAATTGTATCTCGGTAATCTTGATGCACAACGAGACTGGGGATATGCACGCGACTACGTTGAATGTATGTGGCTCATTCTACAGCAACCAGAGCCGGACGACTTTGTCATTGCTACAGGAGAAATGCACACTGTAAGAGAATTCTGTACATTAGCATTCAAAGAAGCAGGCATAGAACTCCGTTGGGAAGGTGAAGGTGTCAACGAAAAAGGTATTGACACCAAGACTGGCAAGACAATAGTTGAAGTTGACCCAAAATACTTCCGCCCGTGTGAGGTAGACCAACTATTAGGAAATCCGGCAAAGGCAAAAAAGATTCTCGGATGGAATCCAACAAAAACATCATTCCATGAATTAATAAGAATAATGGTACAACACGATATGAAGTTTGTGAAAAAACTATATATCAAAGCACAAATGGCAGAATAAAGATGTTAGATAAAAATACAAAAATATTCGTTGCAGGCCACCACGGACTAGTGGGGTCTGCAATTTGGAATAATCTTAAGCAAAGGGGGTATAACAATCTGGTTGGACGCACACATAAGGAACTAGACTTACTTGACCCCGTTGCTGTTAAAAGATTTTTTGACGAAGAACGTCCTGAAGCTGTTGTGTTAGCAGCAGCACATGTTGGAGGCATCATGGCCAACCTTAATTACAGGGCAGACTTCATCTATCAAAATCTTCAAATACAACAAAATGTCATTGGCGAAAGTTTCAAGCACAATGTTAAAAAATTGTTGTTCTTAGGAAGTACGTGCATTTACCCAAAAATGGCACAACAGCCCATGAAGGAAAATGCCCTGCTGACATCTGAACTTGAATACACAAACGAGCCATATGCAATAGCAAAGATTGCGGGTTTAAAAATGTGTGAAAGTTTCAGTCTGCAATATGGATGCAATTACATTGCAGTAATGCCGACAAACCTTTATGGTCCAAACGACAACTTCCATCTTGAAAATAGTCATGTTCTGCCTGCTATGTTACGTAAAATTTATTTGGCAAAATGTCTTAACGAAAACAATTGGGAAGCAGTTCGTAAAGACTTAAACTTAAGACCTGTTGAAGGAGTATGTGGACAAAACACGAATGAGGAAATACTAAATATTCTTGATAAATTCGGAATAACGCCACAGGCCGTAACATTATGGGGCACAGGAAGTCCAATGAGAGAATTTCTCTGGAGTGAAGAAATGGCAGACGCAAGCGTTTATGTTTTATTAAACGTAGATTTCAAAGACACATACTCGCCTAATGATAAAGAAATCAGAAACTGTCACATTAATGTCGGCACAGGCAAAGAAATAAGCATACGTGATGTTGCAGAAAAAGTAATGCATGAAATTGGCTTTAAAGGACAACTATTATGGGATGCGACAAAACCAGACGGAACCCCAAGAAAGCTTACAGATGTTACAAAACTGCACAATCTTGGATGGCATCATAAAATAGAGATAGATGAGGGCATCCACAAGCTTTACGAATGGTACAAACTAGGAATTTGCATCAATCATAAAAACTGAATTTATAAATAGCCATATTTCCTTATAAGGAATAAGTTTACCAATATAGATTGGCAAGACAATAGGTAGAAACAAAATAAAAATCCATATCAGCACTGAATGTTGATATGGATTTTTCTTTGCGGCTGTCGTCATTTTAGACAAATGAACTTATCTGCAATGACATTAAATACGCCAAAAGATTTTGTGCAGCCGTTTTATATCGTCTGCACAAATCTATTAATTCAATATTTATTTGCAATACCAGCTAACAATAGTTTCATACAACTCCTGCTTGCCAGAAGTCTGCTTTGGCTCACCCTTCTCTTTTGCATATGCTACAATATCCTCAAGAGAAAGTTTGCCTTCTTCAAATTCCTTACCCTTACCTGAATCGAATGAAGAATAACGCTCCTTAACCATGTCACAAATTGGAGAGTTCTCAATCAGATTTGCTGCATTCTCCAAAGCACGGGCCATAGCATCCATTCCGCTGATATGAGCAATGAAGATATCCTCTGGATCTGTTGAATTACGACGCAATTTAGCATCAAAGTTAGAACCACCGTTTCCTAATCCGCCATTACGAATAATCTGCATCATTGCCTGAGTAAGCTCCCAGTTATCAATTGGGAACTGGTCTGTATCCCATCCGTTCTGATTATCACCACGGTTAGCATCAATGCTTCCAAGCATACCATTGTCAACAGCAACAGCAAGTTCATGCTCAAATGTATGACCTGCAAGTGTTGCATGGTTTACCTCAATATTAACCTTGAAATCTTTTTCAAGACCATGTGCACGGAGGAATCCGATAACAGTCTCTGTATCAACATCATACTGATGCTTTGTCGGTTCCATTGGTTTAGGTTCAATCAAGAATGTTCCTGTGAATCCTTTTGAGCGAGCATAATCACGAGCAGCTTTCAGCATATTTGCAAGATGCTCTTTCTCACGCTGCATCTGAGTGTTCAAAAGGCTCATATAGCCTTCGCGACCACCCCAGAATACATAGTTAGCACCTCCAAGCTTTATTGTTGCATCAATAGCGTTCTTTATCTGCACAGCGGCACGTGCAACGACATCAAAGTCAGGATTAGTTGCAGCACCATTCATGTATCTCTTATTACCAAAAACGTTTGCAGTACCCCACAGCAATTTGATATTTGTGCCCTTCATCTTTTCAAGAGCATAATCAGTGATTGCCTTCATACGAGCTTCATATTCCTCGATAGTCTCACCCTCGTCAACCAAGTCAACATCATGGAAGCAGAAATATTCTATGCCAAGTTTGTCCATTATTTCAAATCCGGCATCCATCTTGTCCTTAGCACGCTCAACTGCATCAGCTTTTTCATCCCATGCATATGTACGTGTTCCGCCACCAAACTGGTCACCGCTTGCTGCGCCTAATGTATGCCACCAAGCCATTGCAAACTTCAACCAATCTTTCATCTTCTTACCCATTATTACTTTTTCAGCATCATAATAATGATAAGCTAAAGGATTATTACTATCCTTACCTTCAAATTTAATTTTTCCTATCTGCGGAAAATACTCTTTTACCATAACCGTTATTTATTAATTTATTAAACCTAAATAATTATATCTCGAAATTACTAATCAATGATTAATTTGTTGCAATAAAGTCTCTTTCCATAATGAATAAGCCTGCAAATATTCAGCACGTCGTTTTTCATCCGGCTCTATAACTGCCAACTTCTTCAATGTAGCAAAAGCTTCATCATGATCTTTATATATGCCACAACCCATACCGGCTCCCTTGGCAGCTCCTACACTTCCGTCTGTTTCATAAAGTTCTATTGTAGCGCCACTAACACCAGCTAAGGTATTACGGAACAACTCACTTAAGAACATATTGGCTTTACCTGCATGTATTTTATGTATATCCATACCCATCTGCTGCATTACCTCCATACCATAACAGAAACTGAAGACAATACCTTCCTGTGCTGCACGCATCAGGTGGGCTTTGCCATGCTTGTTGAAATTTACGCCATGGATAGAGCAACCGATCTCTTTATTCTCAAGCACACGCTCAGCTCCATTGCCAAAAGGAATGATTGTTATACCATCACTTCCAACCGGAACACTTGCCATCATATCATTCATATCTGAATATGAAATTCCTTCAGGTGCAACATTCCGGCGCATCCAAGCATTTAATATTCCTGTTCCATTAATACACAACAAAACGCCAAGACGTTCCATATCCTTTTGGTAATTAACATGGGCAAAAGTATTAACTCGACTCTTAATGTCATAATTAGCTTCGCCCAAAACGCCATAAACGACACCTGAAGTACCAGCTGTAGACGCGATTTCACCCGGATTAAACACATTAAGGCTAAGAGCGTTATTAGGTTGATCACCCGCCCTATAACTAATAGGTGTTCCAGCCTTCAAGCCTAATTCATTTGCAGCGGCCTCTGAGACTTCGCTCTGAATACTAAACGTCGGTACAATGTCAGCAATTAAGCTTTCATCAAAGCCGAAATAATCCAACAGGAATTTTGCAACTTTTTTATTCTTAAAGTCCCATAACATGCCTTCACTCAATCCGCTGATGGTAGTATTAATAGTACCGCTCAGTTTCATTGCGATGTAATCACCAGGCAACATTATCTTATATATCTTCTCGAACAGCTGCGGTTCATTCTCTTTCACCCATGCAAGCTTAGAAGCCGTAAAATTACCCGGCGAATTAAGCAAATGGCCAAGACACTCTTTGGGTCCTATATTTTCAAAAGCTTTTTCACCATAAGGCACAGCTCGAGAATCACACCAAATTATAGAAGGCCTCAATACATTCTGATTCTTATCAACACACACAAGGCCATGCATCTGATAAGATATACCAATTGCCTTAATATCTTCACCTTTAACAGATGAATCTGCCATAACCTTTTTCAAGCTGAGTTTTGCATTATCCCACCACATTTGAGGATCTTGTTCAGCCCAACCAGATTTCACGGCTATGATAGGTGCTTCCTTTTCTGGATAAAATGCTGATGCGACACATACGCCGCTATCTGAATCTACTAAAGATGCCTTTACTGAAGAGCTTCCGACATCAAAACCTAACAAATATCTACCAGACATAATAAAAATACTTTTTATATTAAAGACGATTTAGAAATGCATTTCCCTTGAATTTATGATTTTTTTGTATCTTAAAGTGTCTTAAAATAATGACAAAGACAAGTCTTCATGTTTATTTTCAGGCTCTTCTTTTTCTTCGTCATCACAAAATTCAAATTGCAGTTGAAGAGACATTTTAGAAGAATTATTGATGCGATACACTCCACGCTCATCTGTCTTCTCAATAATAGAATCAGGCACTTTACTTGTACGGATCAAATATGATGAAACATAACGGTAGACGTCTTCAAACGACACGACATTGAAGAATCCGTTGTTATGATTATAGACATGCCTTGCTATCTTTTTCACGCTCAAGCCTTTAGGCCCAGCCTCGTTAAGAATAAAGATGATATCGCGGTCGTAGCTCATAGTATTATGATAATAAAAAAGGACCGGTAAGAAAATATTACCAGCCCTTTTTAAATATTCTTTCTACAGATTAAGCTAATGTAATCTTGTTCTCTGCATCTTTTATCTTACCCTCTTTAAAGAGCCAGCCCATACCGAGCAAAGTCTCTTCTGTGGTAATTTTAGCTGCTTTAGCAATCTCAGCAACGCTCAAGGGCTTTTCAGCTGTAGCTAAGGCCTGATATACATCGCCGGCCTTAAATCCTACTGTTTCTGCATTAATCTCTAATTCAACTTTCTTTGCAGTACTTCTCTTCGGTGCTGCTTTCTTCTCAACAGCTTTTGTTGCAGCTGTCTTTCTTACACTTACGTTCTTCTCTGTCATAATTCAAGTAAAACACATTAAGATCGACAATGTCTAAAAGACATACAATCTTTTCAAATTCTCGATGCAAATATAGTGATTTTATTCAAATTATTAAAAATTTTATCAAGAAAAATCGTATTCAACACATTAAGTGCTTTTTTAATATCAATTTTCCTGACTTAAATCAACCTTTATCTGCAGCTCATCCAGCTGTTTCTCATCAAGAGCAGACGGTGCATCCAACATGACATCACGTCCACTGTTATTCTTCGGGAACGCAATACAATCACGTATACTGTCTAATCCTGCCATTACAGAAACAAAACGGTCAAGGCCAAAAGCCAATCCTGCATGAGGAGGTGCGCCATACTTAAATGCATTTATCAAGAAGCCGAACTGAGCCATCGCACGCTCCGGCGTGAAGCCCAATATCTTAAACATACGCTCTTGCAGACGTCCGTCATGGATACGAAGGCTTCCTCCACCCAATTCAATACCATTGCAAACGAAATCATACGCCTTAGCACGCACTCTTTCCGGATGCTCTTCCAATAATGGAATATCATCAGGATTTGGCATTGTAAACGGATGATGAGTAGACATCAGGCGCTGTTCCTCATCGCTCCACTCAAACAGCGGGAAGTCAATAATCCACAGACATTCAAATTTATTCTTGTCACGCAAGCCAAGCCTGTCGCCCATTTCCAATCTAAGGCTACAGAGCTGAACACGTGTCTTGTTTGCATTATCACCACTAAGAATCAATACCAGGTCACCATTACCTGCGCCCATCACTTCTTTAAGTTTCTGCAAGACATCTGCATCATAGAACTTATCTATGCTGCTTTTTACAGAACCGTCTTCATTAAACTTAACCCAAACAAGTCCTTTAGCACCAACTTGCGGTTTCTTGACAAAATCAGTCAGCTGATCTATCTGCTTTCTTGTATAAGAAGCACAGCCCGGCACACAAATTCCGCCAATATATTCTGCACTATTGAACACCTCGAACGAGCCTGTGCCCTTTAGAGTATCCATTAGTTCAACGAATTCCATTCCAAAACGCAAGTCTGGCTTATCGCTTCCAAATCTGCGCATTGCCTCATGCCATGTCATTTGCTGGAGTTTGGCCGGTAATTCCACACCACGTATTTCCTTAAACAAATGGCGTGCCATATCTTCAAAAAGATTGATAACATCATCCTGATCAACAAAAGACATCTCACAGTCTATCTGTGTGAACTCAGGCTGACGGTCGGCACGAAGATCTTCGTCACGGAAACACTTTGCAATCTGGAAGTATCTGTCAAATCCGCTCACCATAAGCAACTGCTTCAGAGTCTGCGGACTTTGTGGCAATGCGTAGAACTGTCCTGGATTCATGCGTGAAGGCACAACAAAATCTCGTGCACCTTCAGGAGTGCTACCTATTAATATAGGTGTCTCAACCTCAATAAAATCTTTTGAATCCAAGAAGTTGCGTATCAATATTGTCATACGGTGGCGCAATTCAAGATTCTTGCGGACGCATGAACGGCGCAAATCCAAATAGCGATATTTCATTCTTATATCATCACCACCATCTGTATTATCCTCTATTGTAAACGGCGGCGTGATGCTTTCACTCAGGACATTCATCTCAGAGACGATAATCTCTATATCACCAGTAGGCAGATTCTTGTTCTTGCTCTCGCGTTCGTTGACAAGTCCTGTAGCCTGTATGCAAAACTCACGTCCAAGCTTGTTGGCTGCAGCACACAGCTCAACATTGTCGTTTTCATTAAAGACAAGCTGTGTAATACCATATCGGTCACGGATATCGACAAATGTCATTCCGCCCATTTTACGGATGCGCTGAACCCATCCGGCCAGAGTAACTGTCTTGCCTGCATCAGACAAGCGCAATTCCCCACATGTATTTGTTCTATACATAAACTTACAAATTACTTTAATTATGATGCAAAAGTACAAAAAATGACCGAATGAACAAATTTTAAATGGCTAAAAGTAAAATTACACTCTATGATAGTATAAATTTCAACTGTTTAAACCGAGCTGGTATCCGTTCACCGGCTAATACAGATAATTCTTTTTAAGATGAAGAACACAAAAAATCTCCAACTTTTAGAGGAACAAATACGCAGCACTATCAGCCAAAAATTTCAAAATTGCAAACTAGCAAGCAACTCCCAAACATCCCTCTGACAATTATAATAAATACATTAAAAATAACAGAAAACTTTTTGATTAAAAGCCTCTGAAAACGCCATTATTTTTTACATGAATGTATTTCCTTTAGGAAATCGCGAAAAACTTCATTTTTCGTATTTCACTACATATCAATGGGTTAACACAGAATATCTAATCACCTGATACATTCTCCAGTACAAAACATGCCCTTTTACACAGCAAAAAGCATGGTTTCAGGACACAAAAGCAATGCTTTAACCGATAAAAAACAATGAATTTACGCCTAAAAACAATAACATCACACAGACTTCGACCACGAAAGCAATAAAAAAGGTTATAAAAACACGAAGAACGTCCATCAACATTTAATTTATGTTACGATGCTTTTTCTATTTTAGAGAAAACTTTTTGCAAAATAACAGCACAAAATCAGTAATAAAATTTTACCATACCAGACACAAAAATACAATTTACAAATTAAGGCTAAAACGAATAATCGCGCAATCATCCCAAACCAAAACAATTAAAGATATTTCCCCTTTATCCTAGAACTGATAAAAACAGGCACGAAATGGCATGCCCATAAAACATGCGGCCAACTACCCCGTTTGACAAAATTATATTACAAAACGAATTTGAACATAATCTTACAATCAAATCATAATTAATTAACACAAAATAAATCATCGATTATATATTTTATAAAAAAAAGATGTAAATTTGCTGCAAAAAATTATTATTAACCGAATAAAAATGAAAAAGATCCTATTCATTTCAATGTTGCTGATACTTTGCATAAGCAATGCAGCAGCACAAAAGACGGCAGAAATTAAGTTTGACAAGCAAACTTATAATTTCGGCAAATTTTCAGAAAGTAATCCCGTACAAAAGTGTACATTTAACTTTACCAACGTGGGAGATGCCCCACTCGTAATAAACCAAGCAATGGCCAGCTGTGGATGCACAGTTCCATCATACACTAAAGCTCCAATAGCTCCCGGCGGAAAGGGAACAGTGACGGTGACATACAACGGCAAAGGCAAATTTCCTGGACATTTTAAGAAATCAATCACGATAAAGTCTAACGCAAAGAATGAAATTGTGCGCTTATATGTAGAAGGCACAATGGAAGAAGCAAAATAAATAAAAAGGGAGCATTGAGCTCCCTTTTTTATTATCATTATATCATAAGAATATTCATCACTAACCTTATTCACATCAAAATGAATATGCAAAACCTATTGAGGCATATTCTTTAAACTGCCAATATCCATAGTCATCATGGCGCACTGACGATCCGTCGTCAAATCTCGGATATATGAAGATATTTGTCGAGATATATTTATTAAACTGGAATGTAAAAGTGTTTTCCCATTCTACTTCAGTTCGTTCATAAGTCGTATAACCATAAAGACGGGTCTTCCATTTAATCAAATCCGAAAAAGCCCATGTCAAATCTATCGTACATTCAGAACCCACATCATTCATTGTATGCGAACCTTCCTCTAGTCCATATCTTGTTGCAAGCGATTTTCGTCCGACATATCTGAAGTTGTATGCAATAGGAGCCATCTGCAAAGATCCTGTTAGCTTTCCGTTAAAAGCGTTTACCGAATAGCTCATACCCAAAGACAAGTTTATATTCAACGGCGATAGAATATCTGAATACACCTCAGGATCGTTGCTCTTATAGCCACGCATAAACTGGGTATATGCGATAAGCTGCAATGTATAATACCAATTCTTGCTTGCCTGAAGTCCCAATTTGCCCGTATATCTTATAAGGTCCTCTGTAGTCTTAAAGTTATGCAGTGTGTCTCCGCTTGAGGTTTGGAATCCTAATTTAAGCTCAAGTTTATTTTCGAACTTAACCTTTTGTTTATTATTGTAATTCGCTTGTAGCGTGGTACTTGCAACCATCGAATAATTGCTTTCGCCACCTTTATACCAGTTACTTGAGACATAATTTTGCAGGAACTGCAAATAGTAGTCACCGCCAAAAGTCCAAAAGTTCGGTTTCTCTATGACAATTTCAACAGGAGTGTCAAGGCTTACGTCCGGTGCAGAAGCCTCTTCCCTAGAATAATCAACCTTATGACGTATTGGCGAAGTTATCTCTTCATGCAAAGAGCCTATTTTGCTTAAGTCACTTTCCGTATTTACGACATATTCCGGATGATTAACATAAACAGACATCAACGCATCGTCAATAGCGCTGCTCACATCATCAACACCCTTGTACTTATCATTAATGCTAAAAGTATGACCAGCTACAGAATAATAAAATGTCAGAGGAGCAAAAACGCGGAAAAAGCGGGCATCAGATCCTGCATCATCATCCAAAGTATCAGCTGCATACATTAAAGAATCCATATGGACTTTACACGCTTTAAGCGAATCAATATACGAAGCCACGATGAAAGAATCTCTGCTTATGTTTCGGCCATTATGATGCTTAATAGGCGCTCCGAAACAAGACACCGCACAGAAGAACTCCAAGATTATTAATATCAATATTTGCTTATGTTTCATACTTTTAGCACTTTTTGCGTGCAAAGTTAGTATTAATATTCAAAAACAGAACATTAATGGCTGTTTTTTTCAACACACACGAAACTATTAAAATTAAGAGATTATAATTTTGGCATATCAGCATTTTTTCTTAATTTTGCACCTTGTATATTAGTATTAATAAATAACCAAAATATTATAATCGTGGCAGAGACAAAGTATATATTCGTTACCGGCGGTGTAGCTTCCTCTCTTGGAAAAGGAATAATATCGTCATCAATAGGCAAACTTCTTCAGGCCAGAGGATACAACATCACAATCCAAAAGTTCGACCCATACATCAACATTGACCCGGGTACGCTGAACCCTTATGAACATGGCGAATGTTATGTAACAGTGGATGGCCACGAGGCAGACCTTGACCTCGGACATTACGAACGTTTTACCGGTATTCAGACAACCAAAGCCAATAACCTTACAACAGGCCGTATATATAAGGCCGTCATAGACAAAGAGCGCCGTGGCGACTATTTGGGAAAGACAATACAGGTAATCCCCCATATCACAGATGAAATAAAGCGCAACGTAATGTTGCTTGGCAAGAAGAACAACTATGACTTCGTAATTACAGAAATCGGAGGTACAGTAGGAGATATTGAAGGCTTGCCATTCTTAGAAAGTATCAGACAGCTAAAATGGGAACTTGGCAAGAGGGCTCTTTGTGTCCATCTTACTTATATTCCTTATTTGGCTGCAGCCAAAGAATTAAAGACAAAGCCGACTCAGCACTCAGTCAAAGAGCTGCAAAGCGTTGGTATCCAGCCGGATATCCTTGTGTTAAGAACCGAGCATCCAATAAACGACAATATCAGAAAGAAAGTTGCAAACTTCTGTAATGTTGACGCTGACGCAGTAGTACAAAGTGTCGACATGCCGACAATATACGAAGTTCCGGTAAGGATGCAGGAACAAAAGCTTGACGAAACAATATTGCGCAAAATGGGCGAACCTGTTGGTGAAACACCGACATTAGGTCCATGGCGTTCATTCTTGGAACGTAGACATAAAGCAACAGAAATCGTAAATATCGGACTTGTTGGAAAATATGACCTGCAGGATGCATACAAGAGTATCCTGGAGAGTCTGTCACAGGCTGGAACATATAACGATTACAAAGTCAAAACGACATTCATAAACAGCGAAAAGATTACAGAAGACAATGTTGCCGAAAAGCTTAAAGATATGGACGGCATTGTTATTTGCCCGGGATTCGGTCAAAGAGGAATAGAAGGAAAGATTGTCGCCGCACATTACACACGTACACATGACATTCCAACATTCGGTATATGTCTGGGTATGCAAATGATGGTAATTGAATTTGCACGTAATGTCCTTGGATACGAAGATGCCAACAGTCGAGAGATGGACGAGAAGACAGAACATAATGTCATTGATATTATGGAAGACCAGAAGAACATCACAAACATGGGCGGCACGATGCGACTTGGTGCTTATGAGTGTATTTTGAAACAAGGCTCACGCGTATTCGATATCTATAAGAAAGAATATATCCAGGAGCGTCATCGTCATCGTTATGAATTTAATAACGATTTCGAACAAGAATACGAAAGAGCCGGAATGAAGTGTGTTGGCCGTAATCCTGAAAGCAATCTGATTGAAATAGTTGAAATACCAGGATTGAAATGGTATATCGGCACACAATTCCATCCGGAATATTCAAGCACAGTACTTCATCCACATCCGCTGTTCCTTGATTTTATCAAAAAGGCTATAGAGAACAAAAAAAGCAAAAATTGATATATTATTAAAAGGTAAAAGAATAAAAATAACACCATAGAGAGAAACAAAAGATGGATAAGAATACAATCATTGGCTTTGTTCTCATCGCTGCTCTGCTAATCGGCTTCAGCTGGTATACTCAACCATCTGAAGAAGATATTGCCAAACAACGTATGCAAGACTCGATAACAGCTCTTGCAAAGAAAAAAGCCGAAGAAAGCCGTAACGCTGAGGCACAAGCCTCTAATCAGAATGCACAAAATAATGTAAATGCAGATACTACAGCTGTTTTCTATAAGTCGTTAAGCGGTAAAGCTCAAAACATTATTTTGAAGAATTCAAAATTAGAGCTCACACTCAGCACAAAAGGCGGTACTGTTGAAAAAGCTGTAATAAAGGACTTTAAAGATAACAAGGGCAATAAAGACCTTACTCTTTTTGACAGTAAAGATCAGTCTTTAAAATTCATGCTTGAAGGTAAAGAAACAAATATCATAACAAGCGATCTATACTTTACACCTTCAAACATTACAGACTCAACAGTTACAATGACTGCTGTTGGCTCTAATGGAAGATCCTTAGTAATGAATTATAAGCTTGGCAAGAACTATCTGCTACATTTCTCTTTAAAAGCGAATGGAATGAGCGGACTTTTCTCACCAAACTACAACAAACTTGACATCGAATGGACAGACCACTGCCGCCAACAAGAAAAGGGCTTTACCTTTGAAAACCGGTATGCATCTCTTACTTATCATTTCACGGATGGAGGTACTGACTATATTAGCGAGACAAGTGAAAAGGTTGATGAGAAAATAGAAGACGCCATCGACTGGGTTGCCTTCAAGAACCAGTTCTTCAGTGCTGTAATGATTGCAAAGGACGATTTGGGAACAAACTCATTAATGACAAGCATTCCACAGGAAAAAGGTTCTGGCTACCTGAAACAATATGGTGCAAAGGTCAAGACATCATTTGACCCAACAGGCAATAATTCAACTGAACTTGAATTCTATTATGGTCCCAACGACTTCAGACTGTTGCAAAAGATTGAAAAAGAAAGCACATTCAACAAAGATTTAGAGCTTCATCGCTTAGTATATCTT
Organism: Prevotella marseillensis; assembly: GCF_900625065.1. NCBI lineage: Bacteria > Pseudomonadati > Bacteroidota > Bacteroidia > Bacteroidales > Prevotellaceae > Prevotella > Prevotella marseillensis. The sequence continues at coordinate 1,461,471 of NZ_UYXY01000001.1, forward strand.
GGATGGCCTTTGTTCCGTATAATTAACCGTTGGTTCACCTTATACGTGTTCGACTGGCTTACAGGCTTGAACATCAATATGGGTATTGTCCTTATATTGATCACCCTTTTACTTAAGGTAATAACTTATCCTTTGGTCAAGAAGAGCTACATGTCTTCAGCAAAGATGAGAGTTTTAAAACCAAAACTTGAAGAAGCAACCAAACAATACAACAAGCCCGAAGACCAAATGCAGAAACAGCAGGCAATGATGGCTCTGTATGCAAAATATGGCGTCAGCCCGCTAAGCGGATGTCTTCCTATGCTGATACAGGCTCCTATCTGGATTGCAATGTTCAACTTCGTGCCTAATGCTATACAGCTTCGAGGCGAAAGTTTCTTATGGATAAGTGACTTGTCAACATACGATCCGATAATCGAATGGCATAACAACATATGGCTCATAGGTGATCACCTGAGTTTAACATGTATTCTATTCTGTGTAGCAAACGTTTTGTATTCAATAATGACAATACGTCAGCAGAAAGACCAGATGGTCGGAGCTCAGGCTGAACAAATGAAGATGATGCAATGGATGACTTATCTGATGCCAGTTATGTTCTTCTTCATGTTCAACGACTATTCATCAGGCCTTAACTTCTATTACTTTGTATCTTTGTTCTTCAGTGCTGCCATCATGTGGACTTTGCGCAAGACTACAAACGATGAAAAATTGTTGAGTATTCTTGAAGCAAGATATCAGGAAAACAAAAACAATCCTAAAAAGATGAGCGGCTTGGCGGCAAGACTCGAAGCCATGCAAAAACAGGCAGAGGAGTTAAAACGCCAACGCGAGGCACAAGACAAAATGAGAAAATAGGAAAAAACACATTTATAAATTAATAGGGGCATGCAAAAGTATGCCCCTATATTCTAAAAACACTAAATTTATGAACAAAGCAACAATCTTAGCAACCGCACTTTCAATTTGTTGTAGTTCGGTTAACGCACAAGAAAATGCGAGCTTCATCGGTAAAAGTAACATCACCTTGCAAAGTGATCTAATGACACCTGAGGCTCTGTGGGCAATGGGTCGAATCGGCACAGCACAGGCCTCGCCAGATGGAAAACACATTATCTACCAAGTAGGTTATTACAGTGTAAAACAAAACAAAGGCCATCAAGTAATCTACATTATGGATTCTGATGGAAAGAATAACAAAATGCTGACTACGTCTGCAAAAAGTGAGACGGATGCAGTATGGATAAAAGACGGTCAGAAAATTGCTTTTTTATGTGACGGCCAAATATGGGAAATGAATCCTGACGGAAGCGGCAGAAAGCAACTTACAAACGACAAAACAGGTATTGACGGATTTAAATTTTCTCCTGACGAAAAGTATGTTATACTTATCAAACAAATCCCATACCATGGAATTATAAAAGAAAAGCCGGAAGACTTACCTTTAACAACAGGAAGAGTCATCACAGATATGAATTACAGACACTGGGATGAATATGTTGAATCTATCCCCCACCCTTATCTGGCTGAAGTAACGTCAAACGGCATTGGAGAAGGCACTGATATAATGAAAGGTGAACCATACGAATGTCCTGTTAAGCCTTTCGGAGGTGCAGAGCAGCTAGCATGGAGCACTGACTCAAAAACAATTGCATATACTTCAAGAAAGAAGACCGGAATAAATTATGCAATTTCAACTGACACAGATATATATCTTTATAATATAGAGTCTAAACAGACTGTAAATATTTGCAAGCCTGCAAATTACAAAGAGCCTGAAATCAACATGACAAAGTCTATGAAAAACCAGGCTGTTAACTCTGAAGAAAATCTTAAAAACAACCCCGGATATGACGTAAATCCAAAATTCTCTCCCAACGGCCAATATGTCGCATGGTTAAGCATGGCACGCAACGGATATGAAAGCGACCGTAACAGACTTTGTGTCTATAACTTAAAAACTGGAGAAAAAACATATACAACAGAGTCATTCGACTCTAATGTCGATGATTTCTGCTGGTCTGCAGATTCAAAAACTTTATATTTCCTCGGCATTTGGCATGGTTGTGAGAACATATATCAGACCAATCTTAAGGGCAATGTAATGCAACTTACAGACGGTTGGAATGATTATGGCTCAGTTCAGATGCTTAATGACGGCAAAAAGCTGCTAGCAGAGAGACACAGTATGTCTCAAGCATCTGAGTTATACATCGTAACTCCTGGCAAAAAAGAAAAGACAGCAAAAGTTGAACAAATAACATTTGAAAATAAGCATCTGTATGATCAGATGACATTTGGCAAAATTCAGCAGCGCTGGACAAAGACAACAGATGGAAAAGACATGATGTATTGGATCATACTTCCGGCACACTTCGATGAAACAAAGAAGTATCCTACCCTACTGTTCTGCGAAGGCGGTCCGCAAAGCCCTGTTTCACAATTTTGGAGCTACCGATGGAACATGCAGATAATGGCAGCCAACGGTTATGTTGTAATAGCTCCGAACAGAAGAGGTCTGCCAGGCTTCGGCAGTGAATGGAATGAGGAAATTTCAGGCGACTGGACCGGCCAGTGCATGAATGACTATCTAAGTGCAATTGATGATGCATGCAAGAATCTCCCGTTCGTAGACAAGGATCGTCTCGGTGCTGTTGGTGCAAGCTTCGGAGGCTTCAGCGTATATTATCTTGCCGGACATCACAACAAGCGTTTCAAGTGTTTTATCGCTCATGACGGTGCTTTCAATCTAGAATCAATGTACACTGATACAGAAGAAGCTTGGTTCAGCAACTGGGAATATGATGATGCATTCTGGAACAAGGACATGACAGAAAATGCAAAGAGAACATATGCCAACTCACCACACAAGTTTGTAGACAAATGGGACACACCTATATTGTGTATTCACGGAGAAAAAGACTACCGTATCAATGCGAACCAAGGTATGGGTGCATTTAATGCTGCTCGCATGAGAGGTATTCCTGCTGAGCTTCTGCTTTTCCCCGATGAAAACCACTGGGTGCTGAAGCCACAAAATGGCGTACTTTGGCAAAGGACTTTCTTCAACTGGCTTGACCGCTGGCTGAAATAATTTAAACACCGAAATAATTAACAGTAAAAATAAAAGAAAACAATGACAGAAGCAATTCAAAGAAAGCTGAATGATTCAGCCGCAGCGCGCTGGACAGCTTTGGTGTTAATAGCATTGGCAATGTTTTTTGCCTATATGTTTGTTGACGTAATGTCGCCATTACAGTCGCTGATCGAATCAGAAAGAGGCTGGGACAGTGGAGTTTTCGGAACATACGCTGCTTCGGAATACATCCTTAACGTGTGTGGTTTTCTTATCCTTGCAGGTATCATCCTCGATAAGTGCGGAATAAGATTCACTGGTATATTGTCAACATCATTAATGGTTATAGGCGCCTCTATAAAATATATTGGTGTAAGCGACTGGTTCCAGGCAACAGCCATGTGCAGCTGGCTTGACTCATGGTGGACAACACTGCCCGGAAGTGCAAAAATGGCATCATTTGGTTTCATGGTGTTCGGCTGTGGCTGTGAGATGGCAGGTATAACAGTGTCAAAAGCAATAGCAAAATGGTTCAAGGGCAAAGAAATGGCCTTGGCAATGGGACTTGAAATGGCTATTGCACGTCTTGGCGTGTTTGCTGTATTCTCTGTTTCACCTAAAATTGCTACACAGTTCGACAACTCTGTTGTGGCACCGATAGCATTCTGTACCGTTCTTTTGATTATCGGCCTTATCAACTTTATTGTGTTCTCCGTAATGGACGCAAAACTGGACAAACAGCTTGGTGAAGCCAATTCAGACGAACCAACTGAAGAATTTAAAGTAAGCGACCTCGGACGTATATTCAGCAGCAAGATGTTCTGGATTGTAGCATTACTGTGTGTACTTTACTATTCTGCAATCTTCCCGTTCCAAAGATATGCAACAAACTATCTTGAAGTAACACTGCACATTGAGAAAGAAGCTGCAGCAGATTTGTTCAGATGGTTCCCGATTCTCGCAATGATACTGACTCCTGTGCTTGGTTCATTCCTTGACCACAAGGGAAAAGGCGCAACAATGCTTATGCTCGGTTCACTTATAATGATAGCATGCCACCTCAGCTTTGCATTCTTGTTGCCAATCTATCCCAACGAATGGTTCGCACTTCTCATTATAGTAATTCTCGGCGTTTCATTCTCTTTGGTTCCCGCAGCATTATGGCCAAGTGTTCCGAAGATTATAGACCCGGTAATTTTAGGAAGTGCATACTCTCTTATTTTCTGGATACAGAATATAGGTCTATGTTTCGTTCCCCTTATAATAGGTATGACTCTGAAAGCTACAGGCGGCTACTTGGTTCCGATGCTTATATTCGCATCATTAGGAGTACTGGCATTGATTCTAAGCTTCGCCCTTAAAGCTTTCGACAAGAAGAAAGGCTTCGGACTTGAAGAACCTAACATAAAAGAATAAGTTGCACATAATAATGTTATCAAGCAACTGAATGCTTAATATACATGAAAAAAGAATGCTGGATTTATTTCTTAAATCCAGCATTCTTTTTGTTTAAACACAACACACAATATTCGGACACATCAGAAAATCTTCACATATATGTACAAAGCCCAAACTTTATTACATCTAGTATACGATAAAACTGAATCAGTTAATATATGATTATCAACAGCAAATATCTTTCAATCTTAGAGTAAAAAATCAGGACAAAAATATTTTCCAATCTAGAAAATCAATATGTAATAAATTCTAAATTTACCTTATACATACGCGCAATTTATTAAACTTTATTTACACTATTCGAATTTAAGCATAAAAAATCAACCCATTTATGAGAATAAAACAATGATTATGAGCTATAAAATCAGGCAAATTGCAAGCTAAAACCACTGAGTTTGCAATGCTAAAGCATTGATTTTAGCATAAAAAGGAGTATCAATCGATGGTCTAAACGGCATAAAGTTCTATCAATCAGCGTATTACTGAAATTATAACATTTTACTACTTTTTGTCCAAAACACAAGACTCAATTACAAATAATTAAATCTGAGAGCGTCAAAATTCATTTAAAACAACAATACACAACAAAATATCCTTACAAAAAGGACATTATATAAAAACAAAAAGCATGACATAAAATTTTATGCCATGCCTATCGTTTAATATCTAATTCCGGACAGAACAAATAAGTTGATTACATTCATAAATAATCACTAACCTAAATCCCCGGATATAAAGTTCTTAACCTCACCCATGTTTATTGATCAATGAATCTGAAACAGATATAATCACAATAAACATAAATGCACCTTACCCGTTATATAATTAGAACGGTAAATCATCTTCACTCTCACCTTCTTGCTGCGGCGGGAAAGGAGCAGCCTCTGAATCCGGCTGAGTTTCTGCTGATACTGGAGCCTGAGGCGCAGCAACCGGAGCTGTATAAGGCATTCCCTGTGTAGCATTCATTTGTGCAGCAGCTGCATTCGGATCAATACGCTCCACTTTCCAAGCACGCAAAGAATTGAACCAACGGCCTTGATATTCGTGCGCATCAATATCAAAACTTACACGTAATTCCTCACCACTCTGAATATTGAACATTTGTATCTTGTCTGCACCGAAAACATTGAAGCAACATTTCTTTGGATAAGCCTCATGAGTCTCTATTACATAGTCTTGTGATTTCCACTGTGTTCCTCTGGCAGAAACGCCTTCTCTTGCAGGAAGAACAACTATAATTTTTCCTTCAATCTCCATTTCTTTATATATTATTTGTTTCTATTTTTTGAATTGCGAAATTACTAAAATACTCGTAAATAAAGAAATTTTTACACGTTTTTTTTGTTTTAGAGTTTGCTTTTTTGTATTTTTGTGTCCTATTAATTACGCAGATAAAACGAATAATAATATTAAATAATGAGACTTACAATATCAAGCACGGCTTTAGCCAGCCGCCTATCGGCTTTATCAAAAGTGTTCAGCAGTAAAAATTCATTGCCTATATTGGATTGCTACTTATTTGAGGTAAACGGCAATAATCTGACAATAACTGCATCAGACAGCGAAAACATTATGACAACGAACATACAACTCGACGAAACATGTGACAGCGGTGTGTTCGCAGTCAACAACCAAACCATTTTAGATGCCGTAAAGGAGCTACCGGAACAGCCACTGACACTGGATGTTGACATGACGACATTTGCAATAAAGGTGATATATCAGAATGGTGTATACAACTTTACAGGACAGAGCGGTGAAGAGTTTCCAAAGTTCCAGTCACTCCCCGAAAATGCGACGTCAATAATAATCGACTCTAAAACACTTAACAACGATATTTCACGCTCGATATTCGCAACCGCCAACGAAGAGCTGCGCCCGGTGATGAATGGTATCTTTTTCGACCTGAGCCAAGACACATTGGCAATAGTTGCCAGCGACGGACATAAACTCGTAAAGACAAAGAGCAAGAACATAAAGTCAGACAATCCTCTGTCATTCATCTTACCCAAGAAACCTGCAACATTATTAAAAAATGTGCTGCAGAAAAATGATGATGACATAATAATCAGATTTGATGACCGCAATGCAAACATCATATTCTCAGACGGAACGTTATCTTGCCGCCTGATTGAAGGACGCTACCCGAACTACAACTCCGTAATACCACAAGACAATCCTAACCAGCTTACGATAGACAGACTTGTACTTATAGGAGTTTTAAAGCGTGTTCTACCATTCGCAAGCGACAGCAGCCAACAGATAAGACTGCATATCGAAATGGGCAAAGTAGTTATATCATCAGAGGATGTTGACTTCTACACAAGCGCACAAGAAGAGATTGTATGCGACTACAACGGCAACATAATGGACATCGGCTTCAAGGGTACTTCACTGATGGAAATATTAAGCCATCTTGACTGTGAAGAGGTTGTATTAAAGCTGGCAGACCCAAGTCGCCCCTGCCTTATACTTCCGGCAGAACAGCCTGAAAATGAAGATATACTGATGCTTATCATGCCAATGTTATTAAACGATTAATCAGAAGAATGAAATTAAATCTTACAAAGCCCCTGATTGTCTTCGATCTGGAGACAACAGGGCTTGATCTTGTTAAAGACAGAATTATACAGATTTCTTATATTAAGGTATATCCTGACGGTAAGGAGGAACGCTCAAACCAGTTTGTAAACCCCGAAAGAAGTATTCCGCAGGAAGTTGTGGACATTACAGGCATTACAGATGCAGACGTAGCAAATGCTCCTACATTCAAGATGCTTGCAACAGATTTGGCAAACAAGTTTCAAGGATGTGACTTTGCCGGATTCAACTCAAACCATTTTGACGTGCCTATGCTTGCCGAGGAATTTCTGCGCGCAGGCATCGACTTTGACTTTTCAAAATGTAATCTGATTGACGTTCAGACAATATTCCACAAGATGGAACGCCGAAATCTGGCAGCAGCATATAAATTCTATTGCGGCAGAAAGATGGAAGACGACTTTGTGGCTCATAAAGCTGATCAGGATACTGAAGCTACATACAGAGTGCTGCAAGGAGAGCTCGACATGTATGCCCCCGGAAAACAGGAAGAGCCTGAACGTCAGCTAAATAACGACATGAACGAGCTTGCAGAATTCTCAAAGCTCAACAATAACGTTGATTTCGCCGGACGTATCATTTGGAAAGAAATGAAGGATGCCAACGGAAATGTCCTTACAGATTCTGACGGCAATCCACGTATGCAGGAAGTTTTCAATTTTGGCAAATACAAAGGATGGAGTGTTGCAGAAGTACTAAACCGCGACCCGGGATATTTCAGCTGGATGCTCAGCAGCGACTTCACATACAACACCAAACAAGTGCTTACACGAATACGCCTAAGAGAATTCAACAAGCGATAAACTCTAGGGTAAGAAATAAAATAACACAATACATATATAAAGACAACATGTTGAAAGGTAAGAAAATTGTACTTGGCATAACAGGCAGTATTGCAGCATATAAAGCATGCCTCATAATCAGAGGACTTATAAAACAAGGTGCTGAGGTGCAGACCGTTATAACTCCGGCAGGAAAGGAGTTCATAACACCAATAACATTATCAGCACTTACGCATAAGCCTGTCATCAGCGAATTTTTCTCTCAACGTGACGGCACATGGAACTCACACGTTGACATAGGTCTTTGGGCCGATGCTATGCTGATTGCTCCATGCACGGCAAGTACAATAGGAAAAATGGCCAACGGAATAGCAGACAACATGCTTATAACGACATACTTATCGATGAAAGCACCTGTGTTTGTCGCTCCGGCAATGGACCTTGACATGTTCGCACACCCTTCAACACAACAAAATATCAAGCGTCTGCAGTCATATGGCAATATCATCATTGAACCGCAAAGCGGCTTCCTTGCAAGCGGCCTGGAAGGCAAGGGAAGAATGGAGGAGCCGGAAGAAATTGTAAGATATCTTGATGAATTCTTTGATGAGAACAAAGATACGCTGAAGGGAAAAAAAATAATGATAACAGCCGGTCCGACTTATGAGAAGATAGACCCGGTAAGATTTATCGGCAACTACTCTAGCGGGAAAATGGGATTTGCCATGGCTGAAGAATGCCGCAGACGCGGTGCTGAGGTAACATTAATAAGCGGACCTGTTGGTATTGAATGCTCTAAAAAGATAAAACGCATCAATGTAGAAAGCTGTAACGAGATGTATAATGCAGCCGTCACAGAGTTTAAAGATTGCCACGCCGCAATATTGTGTGCAGCTGTAGCCGACTTTCGTCCTATATCTATCGCAGAAAATAAAATTAAGCGCGAAAAAGATAATCTTAACATACAGCTATGCCCAACAAATGACATTGCAGCAGAGCTAGGACGTATAAAGACTGATGAACAGATTTTAGTTGGCTTCGCATTGGAAACAAACAATGAAGAAATTAATGCCAAAAGTAAACTGGAAAGGAAGAATCTCGACTTTATCGTATTAAACTCAACGCGCAATGAAGGAACGACATTCCGCAGCAATGATAACCAAATTGAAATCATAACAAAGAATGAAATAAAAACATTTGAAAAGAAAAACAAAAAGTACGTTGCTGCAGATATCATTGATGAATTAACAAAACTTTTCACTGAAAAAAACAGGTCATAATCATAACAGGCAAAATGAGGTTGCTATTACTTATAATAAGTTGGTTGTTTATCACAGCAGGCACAAATGCTCAGGAGTTGCTGGCTAAAGTAACAATAAACCATAATCAGATTCAAGGCACTGATGCAAGTGTCTTCGACAATCTGCAGCAAACCCTGGAACAGTTTATCAATGACAAACAATGGACATCGTTGCAGTTTCAGAAAAATGAAAGAATAATATGCAACTTCAATATAACTGTGACGAAATACGACGCATCATCAAATTTATTTACATGTACGGCACTAATTCAAGCCAACAGGCCTGTATACAACTCAGCATATAATTCAACCTTATATAATAATAAAGACGGCGACTTTAACTTTGAATTTGCACAGTTTGACCAATTAAACTTCAACGAAGAACAGATAGACAACCAACTGACAGCACTTATTGCCTATTACGCATATCTGATCATAGGTATGAATCTTGACAGTTTCTCGCCTATGGGTGGCGAGGACATTCTGCAAAGATGTCTTAATCTTGTAAATAATGCACAGAATCTGAATTTTACAGGATGGAAGGCTTTTGAGAATGACAGAAACCGCTTTGCATTCATTAATGACTACATGGAAGGAGCGATGAAACCTTTCAGACAGCTGCAATATGACTATTACCGCAGCGGCCTTGACGAAATGGCCAACAATGTAGAAAGAGGAAGAACAAACATCACAACAACAATCGAGACAAATCTGAAAAAAGCACACGAAGACAAACCTTTGAGCACCTTGCCGCAAATATGGACGGACTACAAAAAAGATGAGTTGGCAAACATATATAACGGTAAAGGCACACAAAAAGAAAAAGAATCAGTTTATGAGATTCTATTTTCTATAAATGCTTCGCAAAACAGTTATTGGGAGAAAATAAAAAAATAAAAATAATATATTTCATTTCAATATAAAATGCTGAAACAGTTATATATTAGGAACTTTACGCTGATTGATACACTCGACATACATTTCAATCCTGGCTTTTCGGTCATTACAGGTGAAACAGGAGCTGGAAAAAGTATTATCTTAGGAGCTATAAATCTGCTTCTTGGACAGCGTGCAGACGTGAAAAGCATAAAATCAAATAGTTCAAAATGTGTTATTGAGGCTCATTTCGACATAAGCCGATATAACATGCAGGACTTTTTCACAGAAAACAATATCGACTTTGACGATACCGACTGTATATTAAGAAGAGAACTGAACTCATCAGGAAAGACACGTTCTTTCATTAATGACACCCCCGTTGCATTAAACCTAATGCGCACTTTGGGACAACAGCTTATAGACATACACAGTCAGCATCAAAACCTCTTGCTGAACGAAGAAGATTTCCAGCTAAACGTAGTCGACATTATAGCCAAGGACAGAGAACTCCTTATAAAATACAAGGAACATTTCAATGCGTATAAAGATGCAAAGAAAGCCGTAGACAGACTATGCAAAGAAATTGAAGAAAATAAAAAAAATGAAGACTACATCCGTTTTCAGCTAAAAGAGCTCACAGAAGCAGAACTGAAAGACGGCATGCAGGAAGAGCTCGAGCGGGAAAGCGAAAAATTAAGTCACGTAGAAGAGATAAAGACAGCGCTCTATTCAGCCGGAACTTCACTAAACTCATATGAATCAGACAATAATGTACTTGATAAAGTGAAGGAAGCATCGCGCTCCATTATCGGCATAACAAACATATATCCTGAAATCAGTTCTATTTCAGACAGGTTGGAAAGCTGTTTTATAGAACTGAAAGATATATCAGACGAAATAAATTCAGAAGCCGACAATATCGAATTCGATCCCTCAAGACTTGAACAGATAAACAGTCAGCTCGACAAAATCTATTCTCTTGAACAAAAATATCATGTGTCCAATATTGCAGATCTCATTAATATACAAAATAATCTGGAGAAACAGATAAGTAATATCGACAACAGTGATGAAGAGTTAGATAAGCTTAAATCAGAAGAAGCACGTTTACTTAAGGAGTGTGAAGCCATAGCATCTGAACTGACAGAAATAAGGACAAAAGCATCGAAAGTGATTGAGCAGGAAATGCGTAACAGGCTCATACCCTTAGGAATACCTAACGTAAGATTCTCTATAAAAATCGAAAACAAAAATATCAGTGAGGATGGCCACGACCGGATATCATTCTTATTCAGTGCCAATACCAGCACACCTGTACAACCTGTTGCACAGGTTGCATCCGGAGGTGAAATTGCAAGAGTTATGTTGTCACTTAAAGCAATGATAAGCGGTGCTGTGAAACTGCCTACAATAATATTCGATGAAATAGACACCGGAGTTAGCGGGAAAATTGCAGAAAAGATGGGTGATATAATGCAGGAAATGGGAAAAGCCAACCGTCAGGTCATAAGCATTACTCACCTGCCACAGATTGCAGCAAAAGGAACCACCCATTATAAAGTGTTTAAGGAAGAAACAGAACATGGCACGAGCAGTCGCATGCTCATTTTAAGCAAGGACGAACGCACAAAAGAAATCGCACAGATGCTCAGTGGCTCTGAAATTTCTGATGCAGCCATAAACAATGCCAAAGAATTATTAAAAACATTATAAACGATGAAACAGATAGGAGTTATTTTAACATTAATCATAGTTTGTGTATGCGGCAACAGCAAAGCACAGCCTTCAGCCGTAAAAAATGCGGCAAAATCCGTATTCAAACTAACAACATACAACGCAGATGGAACTGTTCTTTCAACAAGCCATGGTGTGTTTGTCGGCAATAATGGTGAAGCAATAAGTGACCTTAAGCCATTTATTGGAGCATCTAAAGCTATTGTTACAGACAGCAAAGGACGCAAAATGAATGTAGAAAGAATAATGGGCGTCAATGATATATATGACGTTGCAAAATTTAAGGTCAACGGCAAAACTATTCCACTGAATGTTGCACAATCTGCATCTGCTTCTGGCTCACAGGCATGGCTTGTATCATATGCAGAAAAATCACCGACAATAACAGCTGCAACTGTAAAAAACGTAGAAACGTTTATGGATAAATACTCATATTATATATTCTCACTTGCTGTTCCGGAAAACACAAATGCCTGCCCTTTTGTTAATTCTGAAGGACAAGTTATTGGAATAATGCAACCGTCTACGACATCAACAGATATACACGCAACAGACGCAAAGTTTATTACCGAACTGCAGACAACAGGACTTTCTGTTGAAGATGAAACCATGAAAAAGATAGGCATACCTCCATCATTGCCGACAGACAAGAGCCAGGCTCTTCTGACACTCATGATGGCGGCACAAGCGAATGACTCAATAAAACATGCGGCTATAGTCAGCGATTTCATAAACCAATACCCTACTTCTGTTGACGGCTATACAGCTCAAGCACAAATATATCTTGACGCAAATGACTTTGAAAGTGCTGAAAAAGAAATGGAAACGGCCATCAAGAAGGTTGAAAACAAAGATGAGGCTCACTATAATTACAGCAAAATAATATACAACAAAGAAGTTTATAAAAACGACATACCATACGCGGCCTGGAATCTGGACAAGGCTTTTGAGGAAATCAATAAAGCATATGCAATAAATCCTCAGCCATCATATCAGCACCAACAGGCACTCATAACATATGCAAAGGGCGAATATCAGAAAGCCTATGACATGTTTATGGACCTGACAAAGACATCAATAAGAAACCCGGAATTATTCTATAACGCATCACAATGCAAACAAATGCTTAAAGCCCCAATGAAAGAGGTTATAGCGCTGCTTGACAGTGCCATAACAACAACAGACACTTTAAGACTTAGAGAAGCAGCTCCGTATTTCTTGGCACGTGCAGAAGCTTATGTTACGACAGACAGCTTCAGACAAGCTGTTTTTGACTACACACGCTACGAAATTCTGGTAAACGGAAATGTAAATGCTAATTTCTATTATATACGTGAACAAGCAGAAGTAAAAGCAAAACTTTACCAACAAGCTTTGATAGATATATCAACAGCTATTATGCTTGCCCCGAAAGAACCAACATATTATGCAGAAAAAGCATCATTGGAACTAAGAGTAAACATGATGGATGACGCTATAAAAACTGCAACAAAATGTATTGAGCTTGCACCTGAATATGCAGACGGTTATCTGATATTAGGGTTAGCACAGATAAATAAAGGAGATAAGGCCAACGGAATGTCAAACTTAGAAAAGGCCAAAGAGCTGGGGCATGTTCAAGCACAAGCAATGATAGAAAAGTATTCTAAATAATCGGTGCTATTATAAATAACAAGAAATAAGAAGCGGCAGGTGAAATGATTCTCACCTGCCGCTTCACTTATTTTCAATTAAGACTTACTTAGCAATCAACTACTTCTTCGTCCTAATAATATCAAACAAATAAGTAAGCTTAACAATTATATTACCAAAGTTTGACTTGCCAAAATAATCTTTCTTTGAATCACCATAGATATTGCCCAGGCCATAATAATAACGTGCTTCCAACTGGAAATGACCAACTTTAGGATGAGAATACTCAACTCCAAGTCCGGCTGCTATACCATAGTCAAATTTATTCTCTACAGCCATTGTGTCTTGAGCAACCGTATGGTTAACACGATCATCAAGGTTTATGTCCTCAAAATTAAAATTCATCTTGGTTGATTCACTTAGACAGAAACCCAGCTGCGGACCTGCTTGAAAAAAGAACTGAAAGCCTTTATCCTCACGTCCCCACCCTAAATGAGCAAATATCGGTATCTGCACATAATTCATTGTTCGGCTATATTGCTCAGCCACACCTGTAACAGGGTTTATTACTGGAGCGTCATTTGCATCGAGTATTTCCTCCTTCCATCCAATCTGGGCGAAGTTTACTTCCGCCTGCAAAGCACAGATTGTACTGAAATACTTTTCACAAACATATCTAAAAGACACGCCCCCGGTAAAACCTCCATGATATGTCTGATTTACTTTCGGATTAAAACCGACATTACTCAAAACATATCCTCCGTTTACACCGATACTCATATCATTACGATACAATCCTATCTGGGCATATGCTCCAGACACCAACAAAGAAAACACAGCCGATATTAATAATCTACGCATCTTTTCTGTCAAAAATTGATAAGTGATATCGTATTATTACGATTGTAATGAACAAACATAAAGCCGGCATTCTGATATCCACCAGAACCAAGTTTGGTAAAATGCAATGGTGTTTGTACTGCATTTTTATCAGCAGTACTTCCATTAAACTTCTTTCCATTGTTATATATACCACGCAGGAAGAACATGCCATGATCATAACCAGTAAGGGCAAAACGTGGCAGATAATCCATCATACTGCTCTTAAACCAACGCATATATCTGTTTTCCAAAGTCTTTACCTTGGTTGAATAAGAGTTGTAATATGCTGCCGTCGGGATATATGTATCATACTTAAAAAACTTTTCCTGGTTGTATTTCACATACATCAGCCATTCTGTATATCCAAACAATGAAACTGCCAACGAAGGATGCTCACCCGTAAGTGCATCCAACCTTTCCAAAACCTGATTTAGTTCAGGTGAACGTCCTGTATTCAATATTACCATATTTGGTTTTACTGCACTGAATGATTTGGCAAACATTGCATCGCTGGAATTCAAATTTGTCACATTACATGAAATGTTCCTAGCTTCAAGTTCTTTACGCAGTCCGAATGTAAATACGCCCTTATCACTTGTGCGGTCGTTACAGTCGATAACAACAACATGATAGTTACTAAAACGATATACGAAATGCTTAATAACTTCATTATAAAAATATTCAGGAGACTGATAAACCTGAAAAATGTTAGAATTTGATGCGACATCATTGCCATTAATAGAAAATGGTATAACCAGCTTTGACCCATTATCCTTGGCAAAATCGGCTATAGGCTTTACCTGTTTCGTATAAAGCGGTCCAAAAATGACATCAGCCTTATTAAGTCCTGCCGTAGATAATGTTTGATAAACGTTTCCATCTATCGGCAAATTGCACGCATTAATTTCTATCGACAATCCTTCCTTCTTCAAGTCATCACAAGCCATAAGCAGGCCACGATAATATTCCAACATACGACGTCCATCACCATCAACATTGTGCAGCGGCAACAATACTCCAACTTTGACAGACTTTGATGATGTCTTTATGGCCTTATCAGATGTATTTACAGACTTAGAAACTACCGACTTACCAGACTTTGGTATAATGATATAATCACCTTTTTTAAGCTCGTAATTCGGATCATTCATTTCCGGATTAGCCTTAATAAGTTCACTCACCGTAATGCCATATTTACGGGCAATTCCAAAAATTGTTTCACTACGTTTAACCTTGTGCATATCCTGCACGTCCTTGTTTTGTGCAAACATATCGAATGCTGCAAAAAAAACTAGAAACAGCACGATATATCGTGAAAAATGCCTCATATTTATTTAATTTGGTATCTTATTTAACCCAATGTTGATAAAGACTAAACACCAATGCCACTACCAAGCAGACATATATAATTGGTCATGCCGTGCAAAGCCTTACCAAACTTTTGTGTGCAAAAATACAAAAAAAGAGCGTCTAAATCAACTTTATTACGTAAATTTGCATAAATATATTTTGAAGAAATGAGAATCATACTTTTATTCAGTTGCGTAGCAACACTCATAACTGCCATAAACATAAAGGCAGACACTTACGACGAAATACCGACAATCAGCCCTACAGCCACTTATGTAACTGATGAAGGAGAAGAGGAAAACTCTAATATGTCCGGAAATGCTCCACTAGTAGGGCGCTTTCAGGCTAATCCACAAAATGTAGGTGAATACAGTGCCAATTATGAATGGAGGTTCACCATTGACGGAGAAAGTACACCATATCTGACAAGATATGAGGAAAACACTGAATATACTTTTACAAAAGCAGGCACTCACAATATCGTAGTATATGCAACCTTCATCAATGGAAATGACACAATAGCATATACTCAAGAATATTGGGATGAAATAGGGCCAATGCGCGTTACGATAAGCGAAAGCAAACTAGAAATGCCAAATGCATTTTCACCTAACGGAGACGGCATAAATGATATATATAAGGCCAAAGACGGATATCAGTCTATTATTGAATTCCATGCATACATATTTAACCGCTGGGGACAAAAGCTGTATGAATGGGACGATCCTGCCGGAGGATGGGACGGAAAATATAATGGGAAAGACGTAAAACAGGGTGTCTACTTTGTTTTAGTAAAAGCAAAAGGAGCTGACGGACGCACATTTAATATAAGAAGAGACGTCAATTTGTTACGTGGATACACAGAAGAATCAGGAACATCAACAACAGAATAAAGTATCCAGAATTGTACATCAAAGAGTCAAATTAGAAATGGATAGAGAAGATGAAAAGATAAACGTGTGGGGAGCACGCGTACACAATCTTAAAAACATAAACGTAGAAATTCCGCGTAATAGTCTTACTGTTATAACCGGACTTAGCGGTTCAGGCAAGTCATCACTTGCCTTCGACACCATATACGCAGAAGGCCAAAGACGGTATATCGAAACGTTTTCTGCCTATGCACGCAACTTCCTTGGCGGAATGGAACGTCCTGACGTTGACAAAATTACTGGATTAAGTCCGGTAATAAGCATCGAGCAGAAAACTACAAACAAGAACCCAAGATCTACTGTAGGAACGACAACAGAAATATATGACTATCTGCGCCTGCTGTACGCACGTGCAGGTATTGCATACAGTTATGCAACGGGTGAAGAAATGGTGAAATATACGGAAGAAGACGTACTGAAGATGATCCATACAAAATACGACGGAAAGAAGATTTTTATATTGGCTCCTCTTGTACGCAACCGTAAAGGTCACTATCGCGAACTGTTTGAAAGCATGCGCAAAAAAGGATACTTGCATATCAGAGTAGATGGTGAGGTGAAAGAAATTGTCAGAGGAATGAAAACTGACAGGTACAAGAACCACAACATCGAGGTTGTCATAGACAAACTGCAAGTACAGGACAAAGACGACGAACGGCTGAAAAAGAGCGTTGCAGCAGCAATGAAGCAAGGCGATGGGCTGCTCATGATTATGGAAAAAGACACAAATGAAGCAAAATATTACAGCAAAAGGCTAATGTGTCCCACTACAGGTATGTCCTACGGAGATCCAGCCCCTAATAAATTCTCATTCAACTCACCCGAAGGCGCATGCCCGCGCTGCAAAGGGCTCGGATATGTAAACGAGATTGACATCAATAAAATTATGCCGGACATGAAGCTGTCAATAAAACAAGGAGGCATAATTCCGCTAGGAAAGTATAAAAACCAAATGATATTCTGGCAAATTGATGCAATTCTTGAGAAATACGGCTGCGACCTTAACACGCCAATAAATGAGATTCAAGAAGAAGCCATGAACGAGATATTATATGGCTCACTAGAACCCGTACGCATAAGAAAAGAACTTGTCCATACATCAAGCGACTATTTCGTTGACTTCGACGGCATTATAAAATATCTTCACAATGTCATCGAAAATGACGACAGCGCAAGCGGTCAGAAATGGGCCGATCAGTTTCAGACGGTATGCCAATGTCCAGAATGCAACGGACAAAGACTAAAACGCGAGTCGCTTTCATACAAAATATGGGACAAGAATATATCTGAAGTGGCAAACCTTGACATAAGTGAACTCAAAGAATGGCTTATCGAAGCAAAAAAGCATCTGAACGAAAGACAAACAAAAATTGCCTCGGAAATCATTAAAGAAATTATAACAAGAATCGACTTCATGCTTGAAGTTGGACTCGACTATTTGTCACTCAATAGACAATCAGCAACGCTTTCCGGTGGAGAGAGCCAGCGAATAAGACTGGCAACACAAATCGGGTCGCAACTTGTGAACGTACTTTACATATTGGACGAACCTAGTATTGGATTGCACCAACGTGATAATGACAGACTTATAAAATCACTGAAAGAACTACGCGACCTTGGCAATACTGTTATTGTTGTTGAACACGACAAAGACATGATGCTCAGTGCAGACTATATTGTAGACATAGGTCCAAAGGCAGGACGCAAAGGCGGAGAGGTTGTATTTCAGGGTAAGCCTGATGAAATGCTGAAACAGCACACCATTACCAGCCAATATCTCAATGGAGAGATGAAAATAGAAGTTCCTGCCGAAAGACGTAAAGGCAACGGAAAATATATAATATTAAAAGGTGCATCAGGAAACAACCTTAAGAATGTTGATGTCGAGTTTCCTCTCGGCAAACTCATTGTCGTTACCGGAGTGAGCGGAAGCGGCAAATCAACATTAATTAATGAAACGTTGCAACCTATACTGAGCCAACACTTCTATCGTTCGCTCAAAAAGCCGATGCCATACAAGAGCATTGAAGGCATTGAGCATATAGATAAGGTGGTAAATGTAGACCAAAGTCCGCTCGGAAGGACACCACGTTCAAACCCGGCAACATATACAGGTGTGTTTAGTGACATACGCTCACTTTTCGTAAATCTTCCTGAAGCAAAGATAAGAGGCTACAAGCCTGGCCGATTCTCATTTAACGTAAAAGGCGGTAGATGTGAAGCCTGTGGCGGCAACGGATATAAGACAATAGAAATGAGATTTCTGCCGGACATAATGGTACCATGTGAAGTATGCCACGGAAAACGATACAACAGGGAAACCCTTGAAGTGAGATATAAAGGCAAGAGCATAGCTGACGTACTTGACATGACCATAAATCAAGCTGTAGAATTCTTCGAAAACATTCCTGATATTTTACGAAAAATAAAAACAATACAGGATGTAGGACTTGGGTACATTAAACTAGGACAGCCCTCAACGACGCTTAGCGGAGGTGAAAGCCAACGAGTGAAACTTGCAACAGAATTGAGCAAACGCGACACGGGCAAAACGCTATATATCCTTGATGAACCAACAACAGGTCTGCATTTTGAAGATATACGCATACTGATGAACGTACTTCAGGAGCTGGTCGACCGCGGCAACACAGTCATTATTATTGAGCACAACCTTGACGTAATAAAGCTGGCTGACTATATAATAGATATGGGACCAGAAGGTGGACGCAACGGAGGTACTGTATTGGCTACAGGCACACCGGAAGAAGTGGCAGAAAGTACGAAAGGCTTTACTCCTCGATTCTTAAAGAAAGAGCTGCAGGCATAATAGAATTAAACATAAGGCAAGTCTGTCAATATATAATGATTTTACATTTTAATATTGAAAGACTTGCTCTTTTTATTTAAAAGAACATGTATTTTTGAGGCATTGCCAATACGCTGTCAGCCATTGCCAAACTATTACAATCTGCATCATTATTTACGAGCAATACTTAATAAAGGAAAAGACACATATCTTTAGTCCAAAATTGTTCATTATTAAAATGCCTCATTACAAGGCCTGAAGAGTATTCGTAAACTACTGATAATCAGCGACAAATAACGTTCATTACAAAACATGGCTTTTTAGGATGCAAAAGGCCATGTTTTATATTATAAAACGCCACATATCATAAGGTAAAAAAGAACATATCAAAAAATCATACTGCATCAGTAGCAATAAATATCGCATACGCATAAATTAAAAAACCGCACAACACACCATATGGTATTATTGCGCGGTACACTAACAATCCTATGTATTTTATTCTATAAAATCAGAAATTTAATCAGAATCTTGTCATTACTTCAATTACAATTTTATCACGTTCTGATGGTTTAGCAACAGCTCCAGAACGGTAGAAATACTTCTCATAGTTGAGACGAATATCTGAAATAAACGGCTTAGCTATACTAAAGGTAAGTCCGCCTGTAATTCTTGAGCGCTGATAGTCGTTTATCATCAATGATCCTTCTGTATTCTCCTCACCGTCAAGATACCGCATACCATCACTATGATCACTCATATAATCATAACGCAAAAGTGGCGAAATCTTTGTAAAGAAACACTTGCGTAACGGAATATCATAGTTAACAAACGCATCAAATGCATGCACGTTCTTAAAGGCATTATCCTCATAATGCTTAAAAAGATATTCTGCCTCAATATGCCAGCCATGTGCATGATAATATGCACCTGCATCATACATCATAACTGAAATATGGTCAGGACGGATTTTCTGCGTACTAAGAGTAATATTAAAGCCATTAGGAATAAAGATTTGAGCCTTAGCTGAAAAATTAATATTGTTTGTCCAGAAATCCTTCTGATTCGTTAATCCAGAGCCGTTAAACATTCCGGCCTGAAGAATAATTGGAATCCCGACATTAAACGAATAGCCTAAAGTTGCACCAACATCACGCACATTACCTACCTGCTTAGCAATAAAAGATCGGTTAGCAAAATACTGCTGATGAGGAGAACGATGGGCATCAATTGTAAATGGCACACGCATCTGTCCTATAGTAAAATCAAATCCTCTAACAGGCTTGATTTTTGTATATGCATCAAGCATCTTTATCTGCCCTTCATCCGACAAGTCGATTTCTGCTTTATATTCAACAGCTTTTGCCACTTTTCCTTCAAGACTGACACGCGCGTTTCTAACTTGAAAACGTCCGTCTCCTTCTTCCGTCTGATATTCATACTTTCCGCGTATGGTGCCGTGCACCTTCGGAGTAAGGTCGACCTTATCTTCTTCTTGAGCGTGTAATGGCAAACCAACACACAAAGCCAACAATGGCAAAATCAGTTTCTTATTATTCATACAATTACTTATTTTTTTGCAAAATTAAGCATTATGTGTTACAAAAATATTACATAGCAATTAAAACGCTTGTAACATCCTATGCCATACATCAAAACGAATTATAAAATCAACTAAACACAGCAAATAATATTCTGTAAAAACAGTATATTCTCTTATTTAATTTCCTTTCATTATACCTGTATCATTATCTTTTTTATTAACTGTATACTTCGGACTTTCATATTTACGGCCTTTTGAGAAACGCCAGCTTAAATTAAAAGTTAGCATATTTCCCATATCACCATTAATAAGCTTTTGCGTCTTTCCAACATATCTGTTAAGCAAATATGCTTTATTAGAAAGCATATCGTTCTGAAAACCATTCTGCCAGATTAATGAAAAGATGAAATCTTTATACTTATATGATGCGACAAGACTGTAAGTACAAATATTTGTAGTACGGTTTTCGCCCTCAAGAAAACTCCATCCGTTACTTGCATCAGCAGAAAACGTAAAATCACCCAAATATGCAGTAGCCCTGAATGCACCATTAAACGAAGAATAATGATGTTTGTATGTATTTCCATAATTGAAGAAACGGAAAAAGCCACCTGTTGCAGCAAACGTAAGTTTGTCAGAAACAATAGCAAAACGAGTATAGCCATTGACATAAAACATAGAAATCCGGCGCTGATTCTCACGGGTAAAAATAAAATTTGTGTTTCCGCTTTCATCAATCTCTCTATTAATCTGAGACATAACGCAATGATAATTATTACGATACGACGTTTCTATTTCTGCATAAAACGAGGGCAATTGGCACGACAAGGTAAACGACTGCTCCAATACACGTGCAGGAAACAACGCAGAATTACCTCGGGATACTTCTAGTTCATTATTTCTCACATCAACATCTCCCAAATATTCAAGGCGTGGAGGATTCTGATACATACGTAGATAATACCTTAATTTAAATTTTTCCAGAAACTGATAAGCAAGAGAAAGCTCCGGACGCCAAAGCCAATATTCATAAGCATCATTAGCCTGATGATAATACAGACGACTTACCCCTGCACCAAAGGTATATTCTAATGCCGCCAAATTACCTTTTATCTGCGCATAAGCATAGACTTGTGAATTACGTATAGTATTTATAGCTTCTGCATCCCCAAGATATTTATTACTAATATATTTCTGAAAATATTGTATACCCGATGAAAAAGTCAGCAGACGCATTCTGTTTTCATATATACCTTCAGCAAAAAGCGACCAGCTGTCACCATCAGAAGTATAGCTATAAGGTGATTTCCCTTCATAGCTCCATGAATAAGAAGCGTCGCTATATGTCCCTGTTGCATTTATTGTTACAGACTGATTTCGGCCTATATTCTGATTATAATAAAGATCCAAAACAGGAGAAAAAGATTTGTCAGACGAATTTATCCCGACAGTATCACATTCTTGATTTACAATATTTTCCCTTAAAGTATAATCATCAGGACAATTCGATAAATCTGTGCCGAGTGTAGCCTGAAAGACATATCGCCCTGTCTCTGAAAAAGAATATTTTAATTGTAAATTATGACATATATTTTTTAGTCTGCGTTCCTTATCTCTTCGCGTTATATAATAAAAAGAATTATCAGGCATAAGATATTGGGCCGTTTCTTCATAACGTAACTTTCGTTTGTCTGAAAAATCCAGCCAATAACTCAAAGATATTTCACTCTTTCCAAAATTAAACTTTGCGAACAAATTATCCGAACAATTAAGATATGTCATAGTATGTGTCAGGTCAGCTCCTATGACATAACCACTAACAGCTTTTTTCACAATTATATTAATTACAAAACCCACGTTCTGACCATATCTTGCTCCTGGATTTCTTATATATTCAACATATTTCACAGCACTTAAATCTATTGATGACAAATCGTTTGCAGTTGCTTCAATATCGTTAATACGCACCTGAACGGCTCCCATATTATTAGGTGCCGAAATAGTATGTGCCACTTCATCAACAGAAATAAGTGGTAATGCTAACTTTGACAACAAGCCATAAGCCGTTGAAGAATTTTCTTTTTGTTTATCTGTAGGAAAAATTCTTAGTGTCCCATTAGTATTTACAACACGAGAACTTTTTACAACGACCTCATTCAAAATTAAAGAATCAGATACAGCGTTGTCTTTATCATGACCATACTTATGACAACTGATATCTTTGTCTGCAACAACACATTTCGTTTTAACACTGTCTTTCTTTGCTTCTTTATAACTTTGAGCCATTGAAAAACATGAAAACATTAATAAAACTACAGATAATAACGTCTTTTTCATCTTTAAGCTTTTTCGCACAAAGATAAATCAGACGTTAGACAAAAGAATATTTTTTACACTGACAACTTACTGACATTTACCTGACAGTTTATGCATCAGGACATCAGCATTCTGTAATAAGCTATTAATCAATGAACTACATCAAGTTAAAAGATAAAATAAAAACTTCTATAACACACACTTTAGTCATCAACGCGCAACTTATATGCGCGTCCGCGTTCTACTTCTATTTTCAAATTACTGTTAGCCTCAACAACAGGCTTCAGTCTTTTAATCATTGTATAAAGTGTTTCGTTTGCATTATCTTTACCTGGCCACAGAGTATTACATATATCTGTTTTCATAAGGCGATGTCCTTCAGCCTTAAAAAACATCTGCATCAGTTCAAATTGCATCGGTGTCAAGTTAATCTCTCTGTTATCTGCACCATAAAATGTTTCCAACTGCTTATTATACAACATATTGCCTACTGATATAATACAAGAGTCGTCATTTCTAGCACAAACGCATGCTGTATCATTACTTTCAGCAAAAGATGCACTATACAAAAGCTCTTTCTTCTTAAAACAAAAATAAGTAATGCTGCCCCAAATCAAAGATAAAAGCATTAAGGTTATCGGCAGTTTCTGATCAGAAAGACTCAATACCATGAAAAAAGAACACTCTGCATAACCGCGCATGGCAACTGATCCGTTACAGTATTTCAACGAAGCAGGATTTAATATTATTGTATCACTGCATATCCCATTCGGAATATATTTTGAGTTATGCGCAACGAAATTTTCAGGCACTATGTCGAACGATATATATGCCCTGTTGCGTAATTCAGGTATAGAAAGTCGTTTATTGAAAAGTTCATCATTAATCAATAATGCCACATGACCAGATGTCGTATTCTGTAACTGTTTATACGCCTTTATTGTATCTGTTGCCAACCATGCGCCACCATTTACAGCAATGGTATGAGCTAAGGCTTGATTCAAATCATCCTTAATCAAGTTTTCTGTACTAAGATATCTGTCCGTTCCGGTTACAACAGATGACAGCAACAATACAAAGAATACTACAATAGAGAAATATGACTTCATAACCCAAATTATTATAACTTATGCCTCTTAATACAAAAATACAACAGTCTGGCAATGACATGCAATATTATATGAAATACAGCATAAGCCAAGCTGCGACACTTATGCAAAGATACAAATTTACAAGCTATAATACAAGAGCTATAACATGTTTTTCATAACACGGCAAATTTAATTTTAGCATGAATTTATATAAAAGTAATATTGTATAAAAACAAAAATCCCGGTGCTTAAAAGCAACCGGGACTTTTATATAAAACTGCTTTACAGTGCGAAAATTACTCTTCTACAGTTGTTTCTTCTGCCTTGGGAGCCTCTTCAGCTACTGTTTCAGCAGGAACTTCCTCTGCCTTAGGAGCCTCAACCTCAGGAGCTGCATTCTCAGCAACAACCTTTACAGGCACCTCTACGAGAACTTCTTTGTGGAAGTGTACGGTAGCAACAAAGTCACCTACCTTCTTAGCATCGTGCATTGTAACAATCTTACGATCGATGTCAAAGCCTTTCTTCTGAAGCTCAGCAGCTACAGTTGCGGCATTAACAGAACCATAAGTTACACCATTAGCACTTACCTTCATCTCTATAACAAGAGCAACATCTTTCAGAGCCTCAGCCTTCTTCTCAGCCTCAGCCTTAATAGCAGCAAGTTTACGAGCCTGCTGTTTCAGGTTTTCAGCCAATACCTTCTTTGCTGAAGGAGACGCTATAACACCCTTGCCCTGAGGTATCAGGTAGTTACGGCCATAGCCGGCTTTAACATTAACGATATCGTTCTTAAATCCTAAGCCGATAATATCTTCTTTCAGTATAATTTCCATTCTGTCTCCTCCTTCAAATTATTTCATCAAATCGGTTACATAAGGAAGCAGAGCTATCTGGCGTGCACGCTTAACAGCCTGAGCCACACGGCGCTGATACTTAAGAGAAGTTCCTGTGATACGGCGGGGAAGTATCTTACCCTGCTCGTTCAAGAATTTCTTAAGGAACTCAGGATCCTTATAGTCTATATACTTTATACCGCTCTTCTTGAAACGGCAATACTTCTTTTTCTTTGTATCCACTGAAGGCGGAGTCAAATATCTGATTTCTGATTCTTGTGCTGCCATAATTTAAGCCTCCTCTTTTTTAGCGTATTTGTTTCTTCTCTTCTCGGCATACAGTACGGCATACTTGTCGAGCTTAACTGTCATAAAACGGATTACCTTCTCATCACGACGGAATCCAGTCTCGAGAGTGTTAATTACATTAGGCTCAGCCTTGAACTCTATCAGGCAATAAAAACCTGTAGATTTCTTCTGAATAGGATAAGCCATCTTCTTCAGTCCCCAGGTCTCCTCATTCAGAATTTCCGCACCTTTGTCAGTAAGCAGATTTTTGAATTTAGCGACCGTTTCCTTCATCTGTTCATCAGACAAAACGGGAGTTAAAATGAAAACGGTTTCGTATTGATTCATACTACTTTAAAATGATTAATTTGTTTATTATTTTGCAAAATGCGGTGCAAAGGTACGCTTTTCCGCTGATATATCCGACATTATTAATGTACACAATTACAACATTTAACTTTATTTCACCTTTACAAGCCTTATTTTGCCAATCTTTCATATACAAAGCCTTGCTTTATTGATTTTTATCTGTATTTTTGCACTATAATATAAGATCATAAAAAATTATTGATATGAAGAAATACGTACGCTTTTCAGGACTGGCAGCCATGTATCTGGGCGTCATTCTGCTGATTGTCGGCTACGCTTTCAGTTGGACCGACAATAACACATTCATCATCTCGGCCTTGACTCTGGTGGTGTTTGGAGCAGTTGGGCACGTGTATCTTCTGAAAAAGGAAAGCAAATATTAAACATACCGGAAACGCGACATTTCGCAATTAATGCCATTTTACATTGTAAAAGGCCATAAAACGCGAAATAAAAGACATCTTTTAGACTGCGAAACTGTATCTTTTACAAACCTCTAGCTATCAGCACATTACACATCTGGCAATTATGCAGGCCTCAATAGTCGGAAATCTGCACACACAAGAACACCAATATAAGTACCAGCACAATAATCAGCCAATAGAGCATTTCACTTTTTCTATTAGCCGAAGTCTGCTCCTCATCGAAAATTCCGGCATTATTACTATATTCTAAGATTGCACGTTTCAAACGACTCATTCTGAAAGCCAATTCAAAATCCTTAAGATCTATATCATGATACTTACTGTTGCTGTTTGACAATTCTGTAACGACAACAAGCCTGCGCACCGGCAACAGCATTGAATAATAATGATACCAGTCTATATAGCATCTGCTCACCTGTGACCATGGATAATCGTGCTTGGTTATCTTAAATAAAAAACGTTCATAATAATGAATACCTCGTGAATCAATTACAATTTTCTGCCTACGTATAAACAGACTCAATACAACAGAAAATATTACAAGTATGAATATAACTACGGAGATTGCGACATACCATGGTTTACAATAGCCGTCCAACAAACCGCCAGCCAAAATAAGGCAAAAGCCCAATTCCAAAACCGAGGAAGCGGGACTTTCAGTAATCACATACCTGTCAACAAGTTTCATAGTCAATTTCTGCCGTTTCTGCAAATATATAATTTTATTATATAAAAAACAAATAACTTATAATAATATAAAAAAACAATCCTCAGAGCCGGTATATTCGGTTCTGAGGATTGTTTTATTATTATCGTTCAAGGCTTATGTTTATTCTTGCTCAGGAGTGATGAGCTTGTATCCCTTGCCGTGAATGTTGATGATTTCTATCTGGTCGTCGTCCTTAAGATGTTTACGCAACTTAGTAATGTAAACGTCCATAGAGCGTGCGTTGAAGTAGTTATCGTCAATCCATATTGTCTTCAGTGCGAAGTCACGCTGCAGAATCTCGTTAGCATGAGAGCACAGAAGAGCAAGAAGCTCATTCTCTTTAGTTGTAAGCTTTGTCTGCTTGTCGTCAATGGTAAGCAACTGTTTCTGAGTATCGAAAGTAAAACGTCCGATATGATAAACAGTATTTTCTTTGTTTTTCTTACCACGTACACGACGCAGGATAGCCTCTATACGGAACACAAGCTCTTCCATTGAGAACGGCTTTGTGATATAGTCATCAGCACCGATTTTGAAGCCTTCAAGAATATCTTCCTTCAAAGTCTTAGCAGTGAGGAATATGATTGGAATTTCAGCATTGGCCTGTCTTATTTCCTGAGCCAATGTAAATCCATCTTTCTTTGGCATCATAACATCAAGTACACATATATCAAACTTGCTCTTCAAGAAAGCTTTATATCCTGCGTCACCATCAGGACAAAGTTCTGCGCTATAACCCTTTGCCTGTAAATATTCGCGAAGGAGCATACCTAAATTCTCATCATCTTCGCATAAAAGAATTTTCAATTTCTCATCCATAGTCTTTCTTATTTTTTAATTATAGGTAATGTTATTATAAAATTCGTTCCTTTTCCTTTCTCGCTTTCTGCATGTATTTCACCCTTATGCAGTTCTACGATTTTCTTTACATATGCCAAGCCAAGGCCAAAGCCTTTGACATCATGCACATTTCCGGTATGAACACGATAGAACTTCTCAAAAATCTTTTTAAGGTTCTCTTTTTTTATGCCCAATCCGTTATCTCTAACCGACAAATAAAGATGCTCTTTGTCATTCCATGTATTAATAAACAATTCTACCGGTCGCTCAGGATCACGATATTTAACAGCATTGTCCAACAAGTTGAAAATAACATTCGTAAAATGCATCTCGTCAACATAGATTGTCGGTTCCGTTGCATGCAGTTTTGTCGTTATATGCCCTCCTGTATGTTCTACACGCAATGTAAACGTATTAGCAACATTTTCAGCCAACTCATTCAAATTAAGCTCTTTCTTTTTAAATATGGCTTTCTTGCGGTCAAACATTGACATCTGCAACACCTTTTCTACAAGGAAGCGCAAACGCTTCGACTCGTCATTAATAACTCCTCCCAGATGCTTCATCATAACAGGACTCTTAGTTACGCTTTCATCATTGAGCATCTGTGCAGCAAGAGAAATACTGCTTATAGGAGTTTTTAATTCATGAGTCATATTGTTTATAAAATCATTCTTTATCTCAGTATAACGTTTCTGCCTGAATATAACTACGATTGTAAAAATAAATGTCACCAACAACACAACAGTAAACGCAATAGAAGGAATCATAAAACGTACACTGCTGAAAATATAGCTGTTCATATCAGGGAAATGTATCTTGACAATTCCAGCCTTCGATGAAGGATCATTTCTGAATAATGCCTGCGAATAAGTATATTCCTCACCTTCATCCGTATAGTCAGGACATCTGTATACTTCTCTTCCGTCTTGTGTCGAAACCGTAAAATGATAGGCAATATCAATACCATTGTTCATCAGCTCAGTCTTAATGTCCTGATCAAGCATCTTGAAGTTTATACGCTCCTTCAACGGTTTTTCTGAAGCAGTATAAAGTATGCTGTAAACGACCTCGTCAAGCAAAGCTTTCTGATAGATATAACGGTTTTTCACAATTTCCCTCATTGACTTTGTTGCCTCTGATATCGAGTTCTTGTCATTACGCAGAATCATCGCTTTGGGCATTGAGGACGGTTTCATCGTTATCGTTTTTAATTCAAAAGACGAATACATCGTACCGTTTTTATCAACAACAGAGTATTGATGTGAATGCTGGACAGTGCCATCCATTTCACCCGAACGAGTTCCAACTGAATCTTGTTTGAATGCACGACGTTCTGTCGCGTTAACATCCTTCTCAAGATACCTTAAGGTCTCATTCAGTTCCAAGTTACGGGCAGCCTGAGACAGAGCCTTTGTTACAGACTCGTCAAACTGTTCTTTCTTCATGTGCACCATCTCTTCAATATATTTTATTTGCATAAAGAGCAGCACAAGAAATGAAAGTCCCATCACGATTGCTACTGTCCAAATTGTTGCTTTTTTCATATTGGCAAATATATGGTAAAAATAAATAAAGCCAAATTATTTTGTTAATTAATTATTCAAAATTTATCTATATTAACCAAATAACCATACGATAATTGATAATTATCAAGTTAAAGGCCTTCACAAAAGTTCTTGCAATTAAACAGAACAGCATGAAGAATAATTGTAAAGAACTATAAGGTTATATATAGTGCAATGGCATTCATGGCATACCAAGGAAACGGCATTATATAAAAAGAATAAAACAGACTTTATATACAAGCAGGAAACAGCATAACACTTATAAAAATAGCAAGATTACAATAAGCTATAATTTTTCAAACAAACTATTCAACATGCAATATCAGCATAAAAAACAGCCGTGGGATTTACTCCACACGGCTGATTCATTATTGTTATTCGTCTTTATCAGCAAGTTCTGCCTCATGCTCTTGTATCAGAGCCTGTTGTATGTCGTTAGGAACAAGCTCGTAACTTGCGAACTTCGTGGTAAACGAAGCACGTCCGCCTGTAATAGAGCTCAGTGAGATAGAATAGTTTGCAAGTTCCTTCAAAGGTATCTTGGCCTGCAGTTTCTGATAACCGGCTTCGCTGTCCATACCCATGATGAGGGCACGACGTCCCTGCAAGTCGCTCATGACATCACCCATAAAGTCGGCCGGAACATAAACCTCAAGGTCGTAAATAGGCTCAAGAATCTTCGGACCAGCATTCTTAAATGCATCAGAGAAAGCATGGCGGGCTGCCAACATGAATGAAAGTTCATTACTGTCAACCGGGTGCATCTTTCCATCATAAACAACAACACGTACGTCACGTGCGTAGCTTCCCGTCAGAGGCCCCTGCTCCATACGCTCCATAATACCCTTCAAAATAGCAGGCATAAAGCGTGTATCAATAGCACCACCGACAACAGAATTGATGAACACGAGCTTACCGCCCCACTCCAAGTCAACAACTTCCTTACTCTTGATGTTCATCTTGAACTCCTGACCGTTAAACTTGTACATTACAGGATCAGGCATACCTTCTGCATAAGGCTCAACAATAAGGTGTACTTCACCAAACTGTCCTGCACCACCCGACTGTTTTTTATGGCGATAGTCTGCGCGTGCAGCCTTTGTGATGGTCTCACGATAAGGAATCTTGGCATCAACAAACTTAACCTGCAGTTTCTCATTATTCTCAAGGCGCCATTTTAGTGTACGCAAATGGAACTCACCCTGACCATGAACTATTGTCTGCTTCAGTTCCTTGCTCTGCTCTATTACCCATGTCGGATCTTCCTGTCTCATCTTCAACAAAGCAGCCATCAGTTTTTCTGTGTCAGCCTCATTGACAGCCTTAATGGCACGAGAATACTTAGAGTTAGGATATTTTATGAAGTCGAATCTATTATCACAATCCTTTCCATTAAGAGTGTTGCCTGTCTTCACGTCCTTCAACTTAACAGTACAGCCGATATCACCGGCATTAAGACAGTCAACAGGCTGACGATTAGCTCCTGCACAAACATAAATATTTGCAATGCGTTCTTTTGAGCCACGGTCGGCATTGCTTAAATCGTCTCCGGCCTTAACGCATCCGCTCATAACCTTGAAGTAAGAAACTTCTCCGATATGAGGCTCAACACCTGTCTTAAAGAAGTAAATAGATTCAGGTCCTGCACTTTCTGCAGCAACTTCCTCACCACGTGTGTTATGAACCTTAGGCATTTCGCTTACAAACGGAACTACGTTGCCCAAGAATTCCATCAGGCGGTGAACACCCATACTCTTTCCTGCGCAAACACAGAAAACAGGGAATATAGAACGTGTAACCAATCCCTTACGTATACCTTCACGCATTTCATCCTCTGTGAGAGTTTCCTCCTCAAAGAATTTCTCCATCAGAGTTTCATCGTTCTCTGCAGCGGCCTCCACAAGAGCCTTATGAAGTTCCATTGCCTTGTCCATCTCCTCTGCCGGTATATCCTCTATGATAGGAGCACCGCCTTCTGGCTTCCAAGAATATTTCTTCATCAGAAGGACGTCAATAAGGGCATTAAAGCCTGGACCTGTAGTTATCGGATATTGTATCTGGACGCATTTCGGACCATAAATGTCCTGCATGCTGCTTATTATCGAATCGAAATCACACTTGTCGCTGTCGAGCTGGTTTACAAGGAAGATAACCGGCTTCTTCAGCTTCTCAGTGTATCTGAAGTTATTCTGTGTGCCAACTTCAGGACCATACTGACCATTGATTAATATAACAGCCTGGTCAGTAACGTTAAGGGCTGTGATGGCGCCGCCGACAAAGTCGTCAGAGCCCGGGCAATCTATGATATTAAGTTTTTTATTGTTCCACTCTACATTAAAAACAGTTGAAAATACCGAGTAGCCGTATTCTTGTTCAACAGGGAAATAGTCACTTACTGTGTTTTTTGCTTCTACAGAACCGCGGCGCTTAATCAGTCCGCTCTCATATAACATAGCTTCGGCAAGAGTAGTCTTGCCTGAGCCCGCACTGCCAAGCAAGGCAATGTTTTTAATCTCGTTAGTTTGATAAACTCTCATATTATTATAGATTTAAGTTAATAACTTATGTTGGCCTCTAAGTTACGATTTTTTGCGCAAACGAGCAAAAGAAAACACAAAAAAGCGTCAAAAAATTAAAACATATTAGTAATTTTGCATTAAAATAAAGAAAACGAAACTGAAACATCTAATAAACAATGGCCGGCATATACATCCATATACCCTTCTGCAAGAGCCGCTGCATTTATTGCGGTTTCTACTCGACCACACTTCTTGACTTACGCAAGAAATACATAAATGCGGTTTGTCGCGAAATGGAATTAAGGAAAAACTATATCCGCGAACCATTCTCCACTATATATCTTGGCGGAGGCACACCTTCGTTGCTGGACGAGGCAGAACTTACCAAACTGTTTCTATATATAAATAATGTGTATGACGTGGATAGAAATGCCGAAATAACAATGGAGTGCAACCCTGATGACATCACTCCGGAGTTTACAAACATGCTAAGCCGTCTGTCTATAAACCGTGTAAGCATGGGTGCGCAGACATTTGCAGACAGCAGACTCCGTCTTCTACACAGACGCCACAACTCTGACGAAGTGAAACATGCCGTAAAATTGCTGAGAGAAGCAGGCATCAAAAATATAAGCATCGACCTGATGTTTGGATTCCCTGACGAAAGTTTAAGCCAGTGGAAGGAGGACATATCTGCCGCTTTGGCTCTAAACGTAGAACACATCTCGGCATACAGTCTTATGTATGAAGAAGACACGCCATTGTGGAAAATGCTCGACACAGGCAAGGTAAAAGAGATTGACGAGGAGCTGAGCCTGACAATGTTCAAAGAGCTTGTATGCCAACTTACGGATGCCGGATATGAACATTATGAAATAAGCAACTTTGCACGTCCAGGATATCGCTCACGTCATAACAGCAGCTATTGGCATCAAGTGCCATATATCGGTCTTGGCGCAGCCGCTCACTCGTTTGACCTTAACTCCAGACAGTGGAATGTGGCCGATTTAAAACTATACATCGAGGAAATTAATAACGGCATCATTCCTATGGAGCGTGAAGAACTCGACAACGACACAACATTCAACGACATCATAACCACTGCCCTACGCACATCAGACGGGATTGATCTAAACGCCATGGAAACGCGTTTGGGTAAAAGATACAGAAACACGCTTATTTCTGCCGCCGGCAAACATCTTGAGCAAGGACTACTTGAGATACGGCACGACCGGCTAAGACTTACATCCGAAGGCATCTTTATCAGTGACATGGTGATGAGCGACCTTATGATTGTTTAGTCATGCATTCTCATGTGGCAACCGGTAATAATATTAACGAAATTATGGCATAAACAAAACTTAAGCATTTTCATCTGTTCCTACGTGGACAAAACAATAAGATCATAATATACCATTTCAACACCTTGCAAAGCAACGTGCTGCCAATTTACTAAAAGACATTACAGAATGTCACTGCTGTTTTGTATGAGTTTTTAGCTAAAATAGAAACAAGATGAGACAAAAACAGTCAGAAAACAGTAAACAATATTTACAAAGTCTGTAAAAAGCTATGTTTTATGATGCAAAAAGCATCGTATTACACCACAAAACACTATGTTTTTACGTTCAAAAACAAGTCTTTTTCCTATCAAGAAACAGCTTATTATAACTGTTTCACATCAGTTTTCATTGCACACAACCCGACATTCTCGCATAGTTCATTGTAATGCAATAACTTATGGATGCACACGAATTAGGCCAATTTTCACGTCCAAATGATTTTATTTTCAAAATAACTCAGTCTGAAGAGGTCTGCAAAAATCAAATTGAAAGAAAACAAAAGACAAAAGCATCAAAAAGTAAAACCATAACAGGAAGCCCAAACGGCCAAAAGTTCTATGCGACATAAACCATTATCATAAATAATGACATGAAACATCAACATACAAACATATTCAGTATGTATAAAAGAATGGCAACCAACTATTACTAAGATAACGGATTATATACGACAGGCCTTTACATTTACCATTTTGAACAGACAAAGGAAAGCTTTAATCGGTCGAATGTTCCTCATAGCGGCATCCTTTTTCTTGCTATTGTTTGGTTTTAAAGATAAAATTATTTAATTTTGCCACCTAAAGCAATAGTAATACGCCGAATAAGCCTAACACGGCTGACAAATAGTAAGCGTAAAGAAACGAAAAGAATGATTTCAGTAGAAGGACTAAAAGTAGAATTTGGCGTTAAGCCGCTCTTCAGCAACGTCAGCTTCGTAATTAACGACCGCGACCGAATCGCACTGGTCGGAAAAAACGGAGCAGGCAAATCTACTATGCTAAAGATTCTCTGCGGCATGCAAAAGCCAACTGCGGGCGTCGTGGCTGTACCAAGTGGAACAACCATAGGCTATCTGCCGCAGGTGATGATTCTTCAGGATGACACAACAGTACGTGAAGAGGCGCGTAAGGCCTTCGCCGGAAATACGGAAATGAAGGCAAGGCTCGACAAGATGAACCAACAGTTGGCAGAACGCACCGACTATGACAGTGATGAATATATGGCTCTAGTTCAGAAGTTCACCCAAGAGCACGAAAGATACATGATGATGGGCGCAGAGAACTATGAAGCTGACATAGAGCGCACTTTGACTGGTCTTGGATTTGAGCGTTCGGACATGTCACGTCCTACAAGCGAGTTTAGCGGAGGATGGCGTATGCGTATAGAGCTGGCAAAGATTCTT
Source organism: Prevotella marseillensis (assembly GCF_900625065.1). NCBI lineage: Bacteria > Pseudomonadati > Bacteroidota > Bacteroidia > Bacteroidales > Prevotellaceae > Prevotella > Prevotella marseillensis. The sequence goes on from NZ_UYXY01000001.1 coordinate 1,496,155, forward strand.
TTGCAGAAACCGGACGTTCTGTTGCTAGATGAGCCTACCAACCATCTCGACATTGAGAGCATACAATGGCTCGAACAGTTTCTTGCACAAAGCGCAAAAGCCGTGGTTTTGGTAAGCCACGACCGTGCATTCATCAACAATGTGACCAACCGCACACTCGAAATAAGCTGTGGCAAGGTGGTTGACTATAAAGTGAAGTATGACGAGTACGTGAAGCTCAGAGCCGAACGACGCGAGCAGCAACTGCGTGCTTACGAGAACCAGCAGAAGGAAATAGCCGACATAAAAGATTTCATTGAACGCTTCAGGTACAAGCCCACAAAGGCTGTACAGGTGCAGAGCCGCATAAAGCAGCTCGAGAAGATTGTGCCTATAGAAGTTGACGAAGTGGACAACTCGGCAATGCACCTCAAGTTTCCCCCATGCCTGCGCAGCGGCGACTATCCTGTAATATGCGATGAAGTGCGCAAGGATTATGGCACTCATACCGTATTCGACCATGTAACACTCACAATAAAACGTGGCGAGAAGGTGGCCTTCGTAGGAAAGAACGGAGAAGGAAAATCAACACTCGTGAAATGTATAATGAACGAGATTCCATACACCGGAACGCTTAAGATTGGCCATAACGTTCAGATTGGCTATTTTGCCCAAAATCAGGCACAGCTGCTTGACGAGGAGCTTACGGTGTTCCAGACAATAGACAATGTAGCCAAAGGAGACATCCGACTAAAGATTAACGACATACTCGGAGCTTTTATGTTCGGAGGCGAAGCATCTGAGAAGAAAGTGAAAGTGCTCAGCGGTGGCGAACGCAGCCGACTCGCAATGATAAAGCTCCTGCTCGAACCGGTTAACCTGCTGATTCTCGACGAGCCGACCAACCATCTCGACATGCCGTCGAAGGATGTCCTAAAAGAGGCCATCAAAGCTTTTGACGGCACGGCCATCATTGTAAGCCACGACCGCGAGTTCCTCGACGGACTGGTAACCAAGGTCTATGAATTTGGAGGCGGAAAAGTAAGAGAGCATATCGGCGGAATATACGACTTTCTACAGACTCATAACATCGACTCACTCGACTCTCTTGGTCATCACCAAGCAACGACAACGATACAACAGCCTGCAAGCTCAGGAAACTCAACATGCAATGAGCAGCAACAGGCTGAAAACTCGGCCAAGCAATCGTATGAAGAACGCAAAGAGCAACAGAAGAAAATACGTAAGGCAGAAAAGGCCGTAAAGGACTCTGAAACAAAAATCGAGACGCTTGAAAAGCGTCTTAAGGAACTCGACGAAATGCTATGTCAACCCGAAAGGGCCAGTGACATGAAGTTGATAAACGAATATACATCTGTAAAGAAAACTCTCGATGAAGAAGTTGAGAGATGGGAGCAGTTGTCGGAAGAACTTGAAAAATATATGTAACAGACAAATACCATCAACTTAAATTAAAAAAATTATGAAAATGAAACACATTATCCCAGCAGTGCTATTTGCCTCTGCCTCACTGACAGCAGGCACAGCTGACGTCGGGAATCGACCTGAAGAATCTCGACAACAGTGTCAGACCAGCTGATGATTTCTATCAGTACGCATGTGGCGGATGGATGAAAAACAATCCGCTGCCCGCAGCTTATTCACGCTTCGGAAGCTTTGATCAGCTCGGACTCGACAACAACAAACGCGTTAACACAATCTTGAGCGACCTGCTGAAGAAAGAATATCCGCAGGGCACCACAGAGCGCAAGCTAAGCGACTTCTACAAGCTTGCAATGGACTCTGTGCGCCGCAACAAGGAAGGCGTAAAGCCTGTTATGCCGCTCATAAATGAGATAGAAAAGGCCAAGACCGTGGCTGACCTCCGCAAGGTGCAGCTTAAATATGCTACATTCGGCTATGGAGTGCCTATGGGCATCGGATTTGGAGCTGATGAAAAGAACGCCACAATGAACATCCTGAATATATATCAGGGTGGTATATGCCTCGGCCAGAAGGAATATTATCTTGACACAGATCCTGCAACAACAGCCATAAGAGAAGCTTACAAGAAACACATTGAGCGCATGTTCAAACTCTTTGGTTTCTCTGACGATGCTGCCAAGAAGAAGATGGAGAGCATCATGAAAGTAGAAACTGCGTTGGCAAAAGTTTCTAAGTCAAGCACAGAGCTGCGTGACGTTGCTGCCAACTACAACAAGATGACTATTCAGAACTTTGAGAGCAACTATCCTCACGTAGGCTTAACACAACTTCTGAACGCAGAAGGCGTAAAGAGCGAGTACTTCAAGGAACTCGTTGTAGGTCAGCCTGCTTTCGTAAAGGGTGCAGACAAGATTCTCTCTGAGATGACAGCAGACGAAATGCGTGCTTATATGGAATGGGATGTTATCCTCTCAGCAGCAGGCTACCTGAGCGATGACGTAATAGCTGCCAACTTCGACTTCTTCGGAAAGACAATGTCTGGCCGTAAGGAAGACCATCCACGTTGGAAGCGTGCAACAAGTCAGGTAGAAAGCCAGATGGGTGAAGCTCTCGGCAAGATGTATGTTGAGCGTTACTTCCCCGCATCTTCAAAAGAGCGTATGGAAAAGCTCGTAAAGAATCTGCAGATTTCTCTTGCTGAAAGAATCAAGGCTCAGGACTGGATGAGTGACGACACAAAGAAGGCTGCACTCGACAAACTCGACGCTTTCTACGTAAAGATAGGTTATCCAAATAAATGGAAAGATATGTCAGGCCTGACAATCGACCCCAAATTGTCTTACTATGAGAACGTACAGAACTGCCGCAAGTTCTGGAACGAGTGGGACATCAACTATCGTGCAGGCAAACCGGTTGATAAGGATGAATGGTTCATGACACCTCAGACCGTCAATGCATACTATAATCCGACAACCAATGAGATTTGCTTCCCGGCAGGAATCCTGCAGCGTCCTTTCTTTGATCCTGAAGCAGACGACGCATTCAACTATGGTGCCATTGGTGTTGTTATTGGCCATGAGATGACTCACGGATTCGACGATCAGGGACGCAACTATGACAAGAACGGAAATATGATTGACTGGTGGACAGCCTGCGACGCTGAAAACTTCAATAAGCGTGCACAGGTTTGCGTTGACTTCTTCTCTGCAATCAAAGTTCTGCCTGACCTAAATGCCAACGGTAAACTCACACTTGGCGAAAACATTGCCGACCACGGCGGTCTGCAGGTTTCATACAATGCATATAAGAACGCCACAAAGGACGCTCCTCTGAAAGAGATTGACGGCCTTACAGCCGACCAGCGTTTCTTCTTGGCTTATGCAGGCGTATGGGCTGCAAACATTACAGAAGAGGAGATACGCAACCGTACAAAGAGCGATCCTCACTCTCTCGGCGAATGGCGCGTAAACGGTGCACTGCCACATATCGACGCATGGTACGAAGCTTTCAACGTTAAACCTACAGACAAGCTTTATCTGCCGGCAGACAAACGAGTAAAACTTTGGTAATTTCACCTCAGTGGCAACATCGTTGAAGACATGTTGAATTAATCAAGCCTGAAAGTAGGCTGATGTATGATAGCCCCATGGAAACTTTCCCATGGGGCTTTTTTATATGACAAACTTCATCCCCACAAAAGTTTTTCGGTGCCGATCATACGCTATATCGTTTTTTTTATGTAAGTTTGCCACACGTTAATGAGAAAGAGAGAATAAAAAGATGCCATTACGAATACCAGACAAGCTGCCGGCAATAGACATTCTTAAGAAAGAGAATATCTTTGTCATGGACAGTTCCAGGGCTCACACGCAGGACATACGCCCTCTGCACATCGTCATATTAAACCTCATGCCTCTGAAGATTACGACAGAGACCGACTTGATACGTCTGCTGTCGAACACACCACTACAGATGGATATAACCTTCATGAAGCTTAAAAGCCACACCCCGAAGAATACTCCAATCGAGCACATGCTGGCTTTTTATAAAGATTTTGACGTTCTGAAAGACAAAAAGTTCGACGGAATGATAATTACCGGTGCACCGGTTGAGAACTATGCTTTCGAAGAAGTGACATATTGGGAGGAAGTAACTAAAATTTTTGCATGGGCACGCAATCATGTCACCAGCACATTATATATATGCTGGGCTGCACAGGCAGGGCTCTACTATCATTATGGCATACCCAAATATCCACTGCCAAAGAAGATGTTCGGTGTGTTCAAGCAACACACACTCATGCCGCTTTTACCCATATTCAGAGGCTTCGACGACTTTTTCTACATGCCACAGAGCAGACACACAGAGATACGCAAACAGGATATTGAGGCAACTTCAGGCTTACAGCTCATAGCCGAGTCAGCTGAAAGCGGTGTAAGCATAGTGATGGCCCGCGGCGGAAGAGAGTTCTTCATAACAGGTCATCTCGAATATTCACCTGATACACTCGACAAAGAATACCGCCGCGACATAGGCAAGCGTGACGATGTGGAAATGCCTGTAAACTACTATGCAGACGACAACCCGGACAATCCTCCGTTGGTGCGCTGGCGGGCTCATGCCAATCTCCTTTTCAGCAACTGGATTAACTATTACGTATATCAAGAAACCCCTTACGACATAAACAAAATTGAGTAAAGCTATAGAACTTTTGGCTCCGGCCAAAAACCTGGAATGCGGCATAGCCGCCATCGATCACGGAGCAGATGCCGTATATATAGGAGCAAGCCGCTTCGGAGCAAGAGCCGCAGCAGGCAATACCCTCAGCGACATCAAGGCACTATGCGAGTATGCCCACACGTTCATGGCCAAAGTCTACGTGACTGTGAACACCATTATCTATGACAATGAACTTTGTGCCACCAAAGAGCTTATATCGCAACTATATGAGGCTGGTGCAGATGCCATATTGGTACAAGATATGGCTCTAGCCTCAATGATTGCCTCTGGAGACGGACTTCCGCCTATACCCATCCATGCCAGTACGCAGACTGATAACCGTACAGCAGATAAGGTAAAATGGCTAGCCTCACAGGGATTCAGCCGTGTCGTACTTGCCCGTGAACTCTCGGCAACAGAAATCGCACAAATTCACAAAGCCGTGCCGGACGTCGAACTCGAAGTGTTTGTCCATGGTGCCTTGTGCGTAAGCTATTCAGGCCAATGCTACGCTTCGCAGTATTGTTTTGGACGCAGTGCCAACAGAGGCGAATGCGCCCAGTTCTGTCGTCTAAAATTCGATTTAGAGGATGAACACGGCAACGCCATTGAACGCGGACGCCACCTGCTGTCACTCAAAGACCTATGCCTCATAGACCGCCTCGAGCAACTGCTCGACAGTGGAGCTACATCGCTCAAGATTGAAGGCAGGCTAAAGGATATAACATACGTGAAAAACGTAACTGCAGCCTACAGCCGCAAGCTTAACGATATAATAGCCCACAGCAACGGACGCTACTGCCGCGCTTCGCTCGGCCGCAGCAATTATACTTTTGAACCAAATCTTGATAAGACATTCAGTCGAGGCTTCACCCACTATTTTGCAGATGGACGCAGCGCTGACATGAGTTCACCACTCACCCCAAAGGCTATAGGTCAGTATGTGGGCACGGTAAAGTCAATAAACCGCAACGATATTACCGTAGCTGGCACTGCAGCCTTTTCCAATGGCGATGGTCTGTGCTTTTTCAACGGAAATGACGAGCTGCAGGGATTCAGAGTCAACAGGGCACAAGGCAACACCATATTCCCTCAAAGGATGCCTTCCGGATTGAGTCGCGGCCAGGCTCTCTACCGCAACAGCGACCAAGCATTCGAGAAACTTCTTACGGGCAGAAGCGCTGAACGCAAGATAAACATAACAATGAGTCTGAAAGAATCTGCCCCAGGCAACATAATACTGATGGCAACTGCCGACAGTGTCAGTGCCATTACAGAGTTACAATGTGAGCCGCAAACTGCGCAGAAGCCACAGACCGACAATATTGTGCGTCAACTTACACGACTTGGTAACACACCTTTTAAGTGCACCGACGTGTCAGTTCCACAAGATGGAATAAAAACGTTTATACCATCGAGCCTCCTGTCTCACATGAGACGCGACATTATCCAAAAACTGGAGCAAGCCCTCAGACAGGCTACAGCAGACGCACGCACGGAGGCAAGTAGCAAGGCGGCAAATACAAAAACAGAAAAAGGCGGCAGCAACACATATCCTGCAGCCTATCCGTATCTGTATAATGTTGCCAACAACAAGGCGGCAGAATTCTACAAGTCGCAACAAACTAAAGCGATACCAGCCCCAGAGATCAACATGCCGCCACACGCCCTGCTTATGCAGTGCCGCTACTGCCTGCGTCATGCTATGGGCATATGCACACGCCAAGGGGCATACCCACATAGTCTCAAAGGTCCCCTATACCTGCGCATGACAGACGGCCGCCGTTTCAAACTGCAGTTTGACTGTGCACGATGCCAAATGAACGTCATTGCCGACAAGTAGATTTAATCCCGTCTCCTTCCCGACAAGAAACACTCGCAATACATAGCCATGCAACAAACAATAAACAAATACGCCGCTAAAGCCCTATACACCTGCATGCTGACAATCCTTGTGATACAGGCATCAATGCTGTCGTCATGCTATCACAACACGGGGCGCAGTAAAACCAAAACGGTAGCTACTGCACAGCCAGACACTGCCGCTTTTGAACGCACCCACCACTATTCGTTAAACTACAACTTCGTGGTGAAAGCCGACTCGCTCGTACTGCTGCGCCAGCAGCCAGAAGAATTGCTTAACGGTATGCATACCGACTCTGTATCCGTCTACAAGCACGACCATATCGTCGTTGCCGACATCAGAGTTATGCCATCTGCAACTGCTGATTCTGTATGGATACAAGTAGCACGTGACCAAGAAACCTTCGGTTGGACACGCGAGCAGATGCTATTGGCTTCAACTGTACCCAGCGACCCAATATCACAGTTCATATCAATATTCTCCGATACCCACCTTCTCATCTTTCTTATCGTCATCAGCACAATATCCGTGGCATATCTTATGCGCACCCTACTGCGCCGCAATGCTAGAATAGTTCACTTCAATGACATAGGCACATTCTATCCCACGCTGCTAGCCCTCACTGTGGCTACTGCTGCAGTCATCTACTCAAGCATACAGAACTTTGAGCCAGACACATGGCGCCATTTCTACTTCCATCCCACGCTCAATCCTCTAAATGTACCACCCGTCCTAGCTATCTTCTTGGCTGCCGTATGGACTATGCTCATTCTTTCTCTGGCTGTAGCCGACATTGTACGCCGCCTTTTGCCACCGGCGGAAGCTTTACTATACCTCTGCGGGCTGGCTGGCATCTGCGCCGCAAACTATATAATATTCTCTATAGCCACACTTTATTACATCGGCTATCCACTCTTGGCCGCATACACCTACTTTGCCGTAAAAATCTACTTCAAACGTGCTAAATGCAACTACACCTGCGGCAAATGTGGAGCAGGTCTAAGACACAAGGGTATTTGTCCACAATGCGGAGCAATGAACACGTAGACAAATAACTTAAGAATTGTAAAATGTAAGCAGATGTTTACGGCAAAAAACTAGGCCACTTTTACTTTAAAAGTGGCCTAGTTTTTTGCCGTAAACGATAGGTTAATAATTTGGAACCAAAGTATGTCATCAAACTTTCAGCTTATACAATAATTATTGTAAAAATTCATCACGCATTAAGCCAACACACATACTTTACTTTTATTTCTCAGACAAGAAAATCATATCACATTATTATCAGCAAATTTATCATATACCCAACATATCAATACGAAATCCTGCAATAATACAAATCATTATTACACTGTATCCACAACAATCAACCCATGCATTATAATCCATGCCAAATCATTTCGTTCCAGAGACCGATGATGCGCATTCAGATACAGATAGAGCTGCTTCAGTAATATTTGTATTGACATTTGCCCATGCTACATGTTATCTTTGCGAATAAAAAGCATACAAACTTAACAGAAAAAAGATGATTACGATTAGAAAAAACATGCTGCTGATTCTGTCGTCTGCCATTATGGCTGTATCGTGCAGTGGCAGACACGATGCTCCTGGCACGATACGCACTGTGGACGTGGCCACGGCTGAAAGTATGGCCGATACATCGGCCCGCAAGTATCCTTTCATATCTGAGCCCTACCGCACAGCCGAACTCGCCTTCAGAGTTGGCGGCCATATAGCCAAACTTGACGTTCAAGAAGGTCAGTTCTTCAGACGCGGAGAGGTGATAGCCGCACTCGACGCCCGTGACTTCATTGTAAGGAAAAGACGAGCAGCGGCAATATGCCGTCAGGCTAAGGCTGAATACGAGCGTACTACACGCTTATTTAAGGCCGGCAACATAGCCGAACAGGAGTATGAACGTGCAAGAGCCGATTATGAACGCGCAAAAGCTGACTATGACATGGCTGCAGATGAATTGGACCGTACACAACTCATAGCTCCTTTCAGCGGATATGTACAGACACAACATGTAGAACGCTATCAGGACGTGGCAGCAGGACAGCCAGTGGTTACGTTTATAGATATGTCACGCATAAAGGCAGAGGCCTACGTACCAGAAGACATAGCCGCACAACTACAACAGAACATAGGCGGCAGGACATGTCTGATAAGCTTTGACCGCATGAGCGGCAGGACATTCAGACCGGCAGAAACATATATAACACGTACCGCCACGGGTAACAATATGGCCTTTAAACTGACTGCATTGATAGACAATGGCAAATCACACCTGCCAGGCGGCATGTCTGGCAACATGCTCATTGGACAGACTTCAAATAAGTTTGTTGGAGTAGCCGTACCTCAGAAAGCAGTATGGAGTCCATCCTCTGGAGGCAGTTGTGTTTGGACGATAGACAACAGCGGACGGGTTAGCCGCCGTAACGTCGTCACAGGACGCCTTTTAGGCGGAGGTATGATAGAGATTTGTAGCGGTCTAAAAGCCGGCGAACGCGTGGCCACAGCAGGTCAAGCCATGCTCAATGAAGGCGACACCGTTGCCACACAGGCCGTTGCCAACCGGAAAGGAGGAATGCAACAATGAGAGACGCAGCTGAATTTTGCTTACGCAACAGAGCGCTGAGCTGGTTGGTACTGGCACTTGTGCTTGCGGGTGGTATAATTGCCTATGGCAACATGGGCAAACTTGAAGACGCCCCATTCACAATTAAACAAGCTGTAGTGACAACATCGTATCCGGGAGCCTCACCGGCTGAGGTTAGAGAGCAAGTGACAGACGTGCTCGAAGAATCAATACAGGAACTTGGCGAGCTCTATTATCTGAAAAGCGAAAACAGGGCAGGGCTGTCGAAGATTACCGTTTACGTGAAAAAAGAAATACGCGCTGCTGACATGCAGCAGTTGTGGGACAAACTGCGACGTAAGGTGAACGACGCCCAACCACATCTGCCAGCAGGAGCCGGTCGCCCTGTTGTAAACGATGACTTCGGCGATGTACTCGGAGTGTTCTACGCTCTAAGTTCATCTAACCATAGCTGGCGGGAGCTTGAAGACAAGGCAGACAGTCTAAAAAATGGTCTGCTGGGCATAAAAGATGTAGCCCGCGTAGAGCTGTTCGGACTGCAGGACCGCACCATAGACATTGAAGCCGATCCTTCGCTACTAGCAGCCAGCGGAATAACCATGTCTGACATAACAGCAGCATTCGACAGACAAAATAGAATTGTAGATGCCGGTGCTATAGAAACCGAACACAATCGCATAAGAGTAGAGGCTACCGGCAGTTTTGGCAGTCTTGAAGAGCTAGAGCAACTAACGATTGTAGGACGGGACGGAGCCTACATCAGGCTTGGCGAGGTAGCTCATATAAGCGAAGGTTACCGCCATCCCGCACGCAACCAAATGCGGACCGACGGACAGCCGGCCGTAGGTATGGCCATATCTACTGTGGCCGACGGCAATGTGGTTAATATGTCGGAGCGTGTTGCAGCATACATAGACAAAGCCAGACAAACACTGCCCGAAGGATACAATCTGCAGACAATATACGACCAAGGACATGAGTCGGCCGAGGCCAACGAGGGCTTTGTGCTAAACCTTATAATATCTGTAATAACAGTAGCTGGCGTACTACTTCTATTCATAGGGATAAAGAACGGCATACTAATAGGCAGCGGACTGGTTTTCTCTATCTTCGGCACATTGATATACATGTGCGCAACAGGTATTGCTCTGCAACGAATGTCACTTGCAGCCATAATAATAGCCATGGGTATGCTCGTAGACAACGCTATCGTGGTGTATGACGCGGCATTGGTAAACATGCAGCGCGGCATGCGCAAACGCCCGGCCATACTGTCAGCCGTGGGCACCACAGCCATGCCACTATTAGGTGCAACATTAATAGCTGTGCTGACATTTTTGCCCGTATACCTCTCTCCACACATAACGGGTGAAATTCTATCGTCTCTGTTCATCGTGATAGCAGTATCGTTGCTGCTTAGTTGGATTCTAGCCATAACGCAAAACGTGTTTTTCGTACAAGAGTTTGTGCGCCGTCCACGTCCTGATGAGCTCAAGGGGGAACTGTTCAGAGGCAGACTTTACGATATGTTCAGAAAAGCCCTACGCTTGACGATAAGCCACAGATATGCCGTTACTGCATGCCTTGTCACATTGCTCATTCTAAGCGCAGTTGCTTTCAAGCTCATCCCGCAGCAATTTATGCCATTGCTTAACAAGCAGTACTTCACCATAGACCTGTGGCTACCAGAAGGAACGCGCATAGAGCAGACTGCAGAACAGACACAAGCATTGGCTGACACGCTGAGACAACGCAAAGACATAAAGCACGTTTCAACATTTACGGGGCAGACGCCTCCACGCTACTATCTGGCCAACGCTGCTTACGGTCCTCAAAGCAACTATGCCCAGTGCCTGGTTGAAGCCGTCAGCCCTGAGGCTGCCAGAAACATGCAACAGAAACTGCAGAACGAAATATCACAATCTTTCCCTGATGCATTAGTACGCGTAAATAGCTTTGAGCTGAACTCTGTACCACAGGCCCTCATAGAGGCACGCTTCAGTGGCGATGATCCACGCGTACTCGATTCGCTGACCAATGTGGCAATAGAAATAATGAGACGCAATCCCAAGGTTATGAATGCACGCAATGAATGGGGCAACAAGGCCATGATGATGACCACTCCGTACAATCCTGTAAAAGCAGGAAGGCTTGGACTAGGAAAAGCCGACATGATGACCGCCGTGAAAAGCACTGCCGACGGAGTTGCAGTAGGCATATACAGAGATGCCGACAAGCAGGTGCCTGTGATGTTACACACAGACACCAAGGGCATGATATCACAAGACGCGTTGGGCGACCTGGCTGTATGGAACGGCACAAACTCAGCTCCGTTGGCACAGCTTGCAGACAGCATATGCACGGGATGGGAATGGCCGCTAATGAAAACATACAACAGGCGGCTGTCAATGGCAGCCCAATGTGACGTTAAGCACGGACACACTATGAAGGAAGTACATGCCGAAATACGCAACGAGATAGAACAGATAAAACTACCACCAGGTTACACCTTCTTCTGGGACTCGCAGTATAAGGACCAACAAGAGGCTATGGCCGCACTGACCAAATATTTTCCACTGGCCATAATATTCCTGGTGGTAATCCTCGTAATGCTATTCGGCAACTTCAAGCAACCGCTGATAATATTCCTTATTCTTCCACTCTCAATCATAGGCGTAGTTGTCGGCATGCTCGTCACGGGTTTCCAATTCGGTTTCTTCTGTATTGCCGGATGGCTCGGATTGCTGGGTATGATAATAAAAAACATCATCGTATTGCTCGATGAAGTCAATCTGCAGAGACGCGCAGGCGTACCACCATCTACGGCTATAGTTGAGGCAACTGTCTCGCGTACACGTCCGGTGCTCATGGCTGCCGCAACAACTGTATTCGGCAGCATACCACTGCTGTTCGACATTGTGTTCGGAGGCATGGCAGCAACAATCGTGTTCGGTCTTTCATTTGCCACACTGCTCACTCTCTTTGCCACTCCTGCCCTATATGCCATATTCTATCCAGAAGCAGCAAAGCAAGCCGAAGATACGACAGAAACATGTAAACATGCATAACAAGCAACAGACAAAGTATGAAAATAAAACATATAATAACAATATATGCAGCGTTGACTGCCATAAGCACAAACGTTGATGCTCAAGATGCGACCATGCTACAGGCATACCGCCGTCAGGTGGAAGCCTATAGCCACGACGTAAAAGTCGCCACACACGCATTAGAAGTATATAAAGAAAATGCAGCAGCGGCAAAAGCAGACTTAAAACCAAAGATTACGGGCAACGCCGACGCTAAATATACAGGTAATCCACTCGAACTGAACATAGCACTGCCGGGTACAGACGGCGGCCGCAGCTACACGTTCAGCGGCAGAAACACAAAATACGGTGCATCGCTGACAATGGCTCAACCAATCTACACGGGCGGACTGCTCAAGGCTTCCTACGGAAAGGCCAAAGCAGAAAGCGAGAATGCTGCATTCGAGAAAAAACGCATAACCAACAATCTTATATATCAAGCCGATCAGACATACTGGAACTATGTAGCAACACGCGAAATGGTAACAGTGGCACAGAGACATCGTGATGCCGCAGCCGCACTTGCAGAGGCTGTAGCATTACGTGTAAGCAACGGATATACCGGCCGCAACGATCTTCTGACAGCCGAAGTGCGTCTCAACGATGCCGAATATCAACTGCAGCGTGCGCTAACTGATGCCGAAAATGCTCGGCTTGCCCTAAACTCGCTGGCTGGTGTCGGTTCATCTGATATGATACCGGCAGATACCATGCTATGCCCCGATACAACAATACCTTCAACGGGGCAAAGTATATACAATCGTCCCGAAATGGCCATGGCGAGCAAACAAGTAGACATAAAAGGCTATGAGGCACGCATGGCCGATGCAGCCTACAAGCCGAACTTGTCTGTAGGCATCAACGGAAGCTACACATCACCTGGATACGACTTCAGGGCGGCCCCAGACCCCAACTATTCTGTATATGCTACACTAAGCATCCCTATATTCGAATGGGGAAAGAGGGGCAACACCCGACGTATGGGAAAACATGCCACAGCGGTAGCCGAGGAACAGATGAGAAGCACAGCCGACAGGCTGCAGCTTGAAGCAGAAACGGCTAGATGTAACTACACAAAGGCATGCGAACAGGTAAAACTGACAGCAAGCTCACTTCTCAAAGCAGAAGAAAGCCGCAGACTGACCACAGAAAAATATTATGAAGGAAGTGTGTCTGTTACAGACGTCATCAACGCTCAGATATACTACCTCGATGCATGTCGGAATCACATAGCATCAAAACTTGATGCCTGCATGGCCAAAAGCTCACTCGAATATGTGTACGGATATTGAAAATAATTTATTATTTTTGCATTCGCAGCGCAGTATTTCACCAAACAGGCATCCAAACGGCATGCTACTCCATATTGCCGGACACACACATGTAATATAAAAATATGACAACTAATGACAATAACCTGCAGCATGGATCGGTGCTCACCGACATACTTGTCTATTCTGCAATAGGCTGCTGCTCATACCTGCTGCTCATAATTTGCGGTGACATGCCGGCCATAAGTAGCCAGCACCTGACCACACCGGAAAGCATCATTGCCGTATTACTGCTGTTCAACGGTGTTGGTCTGAGCCTGCGCTTTGTCAACCGGCGCATGAGTGCGTCCTATCCCGCATGGATAAAAAAGCGCAGCCGCATGTTCACATTCCTTGCTATAGCAGCCGCAGCCCTACTCTGCTCTAATTATCTGCTGCTTGTGGCCACCAAAGTCATAGGTCACTCCCCAAGGCCGATGGCCTTGGCATGGCGAGGGGCCGGAGCACTGCTGGGCGTATGGCTAATAGAGTTGCTGGCCGTAAGTCTGTTCCTCATTAACAGGTTTTATGCCGACATAGCAGAACATCGCCGCAGGGCACGACAACTGGAAGATGCCTCAGCCAAAGCACAATATGCAGCTCTGCAAAGCCAGCTAAACCCCCATTTTCTATTCAACAGTCTGAATACACTCGTGGCTGAAATAGAATATAACCCAGCTGGTGCAGCCGAATTTACGCGCAACTTGGCCGACATATACCGCTACATTCTCGATTGCCACGAGAAACAAAGTGTAAGCCTCAACGAAGAAATTAGGTTTGCCCAAACCTACTTACAGCTACAAAGAGTGCGGCTAGGCGACTGCATACAACTTGAAACAAAGCTCGACAGTAGCGAGGGCTACATGCAACTGCCGCCACTGACACTACAGTTGCTAACAGAAAATGTTATAAAGCACAACATCGTTAACACGTCAAATCCCGCAACCATAAAACTATGGTGTGAAGAAAACGACGACTCACCCTGGCTGGCCGTAAGCAACACACTGACACCCAAGCCTGTAATTGGCACCTCAGGACATGGACTTCAGAATTTGTCAAAGCGTTGCAGACTGCTATGTGGACGTGACATACGCATCATTGCCGACAACAATACTTTTACCGTAAAAATCCCCATGATATATGACTAACATTACTGCTGCAATAATAGACGACGAGTTGCCGGCAGCCCGCCTGCTCTTTAGTATGGTGAACAAGATAAGACCAGAATGGCACACACATATCGTGCCTGGCAGCATAAGCGAAGCCTCCCTGTGGCTCGACCACTCAGGCGTCCGTCCCGATATAATGTTTCTCGACATACAACTCTCTGACGGCACATCGTTCGGACTCGTAGACAAGCTGCCGACCGAATGTATGATTGTATTCACCACAGCCTACGACGAGTATGCACTGAGGGCATTCGACCTTAACAGTATTGACTACTTGCTAAAGCCTATACGCGTTGAGCGTCTTGAGACTGCAATAGCTAAATTTGAACGCTACCACAACGCCGGACTTCTTGGCAGCCTCAGCAAATATCTTGCAAGAGCGATGCACGAAGACGCTGCTAATACATACCGCGAACGTCTGCTTGTGTCGGCAGGCCGGAAACTTTACACATTGCAAATAGACGACGTTGCATACTTCCGCTCGGAAGACAAAATAACAATAGCCACCACATGGCCCGGAACTGAGCACATCGTAGACCCGCCATTGAGTAGCCTGGAGCAGCAACTCGACCCGAAAAACTTCTTCAGAGCAAACCGACAGTTTATCGTCTCGGCAAAATCTGTGAGAAGCATAGAGCCCTACTTTGGCGGACGCTGGGCCATGAAAACATCACCCAACTGCAAAGAGCCAATCATTATAAGCCGTGAAAAAGCCTCTGCACTTAAAGTGTGGCTCAATTCATAGGAACAATGCACAAAAGAACTAAAAGCAACAACCATCTGGCACATCATCAATACATAAAATAAAGCACTTACAACAAGCGGACACACAAACTTGGTTCGCCTGTTACTATAAACCAAGATTTGTTACTGCCAAAAAGATGACCTGATTCTGGCAGTAACAAACATTGATTTAAAATGAGATTATCACACTATGTCTACACATTATTGGCGTCGCTGCGGCATAAACCTTTCCTGCATATACTGAAATAGCATAAACAGCGGAGGAACAACAAAAAGCAGGGCCACCGTGCCCACGAGCATTCCACCCACCGTACCTACGCCTATGGATATATTGCCATTAGCACCAACACCCGTAGCAAACATCATGGGTAACATACCGAAAATCATTGTGAGCGATGTCATAAGTATAGGTCTGAGGCGTACGCCAGCAGCCGAAATTGCAGCCTGAGCTATCGACATGCCGGCACGACGCCGCTCCGAGGCATACTCGGTAAGCAGGATAGCCGTTTTTGAAAGCAAACCGATGAGCATTATAAGACCGGTCTGCAAGTATATGTTATTTTCCAGACCGAAAATCCTAGCAAACATGAAGCTGCCGGCAAGGCCAAACGGCACGGACAAAATGACAGCCAAAGGAATGAAAAGACTTTCATATAGAGCGCAGAGAATAAGATAGATAAACACAACACACACAACAAACACCAATGTGGCCGTATTTCCTGCGGCAGACTCCTCGCGCGACATACCTCCAAACTCATAACCATAGCCCGTAGGCAAAGTCTTGTCTGCCACCTTCTTTATAGCCTCTATGGCCTGGCCAGAGCTGTATCCTTGAGCTGCCGAGCCGTTTACCTGTATGGCAGAAAACAAATTGAAGCGTGTGAGCACTTCTGAGCCATAAACTCTTTTGAGCTTTAAATACTGGCTTATAGGCGACATTTGGCCGTCTGAGTTTCGCACAAACATATTATCTAGTGAGCGTGTGTCGAGCCTGAACTCAGGCGGTGCCTGCACCATTACGCGGTAAAGTTTTGAGAAGCGGTTCATATTTGAAGCATAGCTGCCGCCAACGTATCCGGAAAGCGTGCTGAGCACATCGACTGGTGACACTCCGTTACGTTTGCATCGCGCGGCATCGACCTCTACGAGATACTGTGGAAACTTGGTGTCAAATGAAGTTGTCGCACGGCCTATCTCGGGACGGCGGCTCAAAGAGTCAATAAACAGGCGCGTATATTTTAACAACTCATCTGTGGTGCCTCCCTTCTGGTCCTGCACATATACCTCAAATCCGCTACTTGTACCGTATCCAGGAATCATTGGACGCGTAAAGGCAATGATGTCAGCACCCGATATAGGAGCCGTAATGCGCTGTATCTCGCTTATCACAGCATCCAGAGCATCCTCCTTGTGAGTACGCAGACTCCAATCTTTAAGACGTATCGTGAACATTCCGTTGCAGGCACCCTGACCGCTCAAAGTAGAGTTGCCCGTAGTATTCGACTGCAACTCAATCTGCGGTATAGTGCGCAGGCAACTATCCACCTGCTCCATCACCTTACGGGTTTGGCTTACGCTATTGCCCGGCGATGTACGCACATCAACAAACACCGTGCCCATATCCTCATTGGGCACAAAGCCGGTTTTTGTGGTTGCCATGAGTATGGCAAAGCCAACACAGGCAATAACCAGCAATAATCCGGCAAACCATTTACGCCGGAGCATAAAGGCTACTCCTCTTTTATACTTCATGACAAGACGGCCAAATGCTGTGTCGAAAGCTATATGGAAACGCGACGAAAAACTTAACTTGCTTCCGTTAGAAGCATCGGCATGTGGAGTCATTATAAGTGAGCACAAAGCCGGACTCAACGTCAACGCATTGACCAGCGATATGGCAACAGCAGCAGCCATAGTAAGTCCAAACTGAGTGTAGAATGTACCCGTGGTACCTCCAATGAAACTCACAGGAATAAACACAGCCATGAAAACAAATGTTGTAGTGACGAGCGCCGACGTGATACCGTCCATGGCATCGACCGTGGCAAGATATGAAGAACGGTAGCCCTCGTCGAATTTGGCCTGAACGGCCTCTACAACCACGATGGCGTCGTCTACTACAGTTCCGATTACAAGCACCAACGCAAATAAAGTAAGCATATTCAGGCTGAAGCCTGCCACATAGAGAAAGGCAAACGTACCGACCAGCGACACTATGATTGAAAGTGCGGGGATGAATGTTGAACGCAGACTCTGAAGGAATACATAGACAACAAGCACCACAAGTACTATTGCCTCGACAAGCGTTTTTATGACGTTCTTAATTGAAGCATCAAGAAAATCCTTCGTACTCATCAAATCTACTATCTTTATACCCTTTGGCAACGTTTTGGATATTTCGTCCACGGTACGGTCAATCTCTTCTATTATCTCATTGGCATTTGACCCTGAGGTCTGAGCTATCATGATGTTACAACCTGGATGACCGTTAACTTCGTTAATGTAATCATAAGCTCTAGTTCCCAGTTCTATAGTGGCAACATCTTTTAGTCGCAGCACTTCCCCACCAGGAAGCGACTTTATCACAAGATTTTCATAATCAACCTCATTCTCATAACGTCCTCGATACTTCAGCACATACTGGAAAGTGTTACTTGCCTCAGCACCCAAAGTGCCTGTGGCGGCCTCCACATTCTGCTCGTCAAGCACTTCAGCAATGTCAGCCGGCACAAGTCCATACTGTCTCATTTTACTGGGATTTAACCATATACGCATGGAATATTCGTATCCGAATACATTAACTTCACCAACACCGGCAATACGCGAAAGACGCGGTTCGATATTAATCTTCATATAGTTGGTAAGGAAAGCCTCATCAAACGAATCGTCAGGACTATAAACAGCCAACTGCTTGATGTTACTTGTCTGACGTTTTCGCACGGTAATACCACTCTTTGTCACCTCTGCCGGCAGCAGTCCTTGTGCTGTGGCAATACGGTTCTGCACGTTGACTGTGGCCATGTCAGGATCTGTTCCCTGGCGGAAATATACACTGATTTTGGCAGAGCCATTATTAGATGACGTTGAAGTCATATAGGTCATATTTTCAACACCGTTGAGTGCTTCCTCCAGCGGCACCACCACGCTCTTCTGCACGGTTTCAGCATTAGCACCACTATATGTAGCCGAAACACTGACCGTAGGTGGTGCAATCTCAGGAAATTGTTCGATAGAAAGCTGCAATAGGCCTATAATTCCAAGAATGAATATCAGCACGGATATTACTCCGGCCAGTATAGGCCGGTCGATGAAAGTTTTTATTTTCATTGGCAATCCTTATTTTTTGTGGAATCAGACTTCTTTCCCGTGCTAACCACCGTACCCTCACGCATCAGTCCTGCGCCCTCCGCAATAATGACATCACCCGGTTCCAGTCCGGATAGCACAATATAGTTTTTCCCATCGTTATATTTATAAATTGTTATAGGGGCAGACTTTGTCTTGCCGTCAACAATCTTCCACACAAACACCCTGTTCTGAAGCTCATATGTAGCCGACTGAGGTATCACAATACAATTCTTATGCACGGACGGAACTAATACAGAAGCACTGCCACCATTGCGCAACAGATGTCGGGGATTGCTGAAAACAGCTCTAAATCCAATAGATCCAGTCTCCGAATCAACGGTACCGCCAATAGCATCAATACGTCCCTGTAGATTGTATTTGTTGCCATTACTCATAGTCAACCCGACCGGAGGAAGTTTTTTCTTAGCCTCATCAAGTGAACCATACTCCTCTATAAGATCAAGCATCTGTGTCTCAGCCATAGAGAAATAAGCATAAATCTCTGAATCATCAGATACGGTTACAAGCGGTTCTTCAATAGTACTGCCAACCAATGCACCGACACGATAAGGTATCATACTTGCAACACCATCAACAGGACTCTTCACTTCTGTATAAGACAAGTCATTAGTGGCACGTGTAAGTTCAGCCCGGGCTTGAGCTACAGCTGCCTTGGCCTCCCGTAAAGAGTTAACGGCTGTCTGCCTGTCATAATCTGATACAACATTTCTCCTGCAAAGTTCCTCTTTACTATCTGCCGTTAGTTTGGCCGTACACAACTTTGCCTCCGCACTCTCCAAATTAGCCTTTGCCGTACTGAGCGCAGCCTTATATGGCACCTGATCAATGACAAACAGCACCTGACCACGTTTAACGGCATCTCCCTCATTTATACGTATGTCTGTAATCGTGCCACTGACCTGCGGACGCACCTCAACAGCCTGACGCCCTTGAAGTGTTGCAGTATAAGCAGATTGCAACATAAAGTCTCGACGCGTAACAGTAAGCGTCTTATACTCCTCGCCATGAGTAGCCTGTTTTTTATCATCACAAGCACAGAACAATGACATACTACACACAACGAGCATAATACTTGTTTTAATTTCCATTTTGTATTTCTATAAAATAAAAAACTAAAGTTACTAAATAAGGGCCGCTCAAGACATACAACAAATAACAGCCCTCTATGTCCGGGTGCATATAAGCAAAAAAAGTAGTTGCTTTTTTCCTTACAAAACTGCATTGCCGGCCATTCAGTTGATGCAAATTTATGAACAATGAGTCTTATGATAAACTATGTGGTGACAAACAGCCTATATGTGGTGACAAACGACACATGGAAAACAATAGACCGTTCAATAAAATGTATTACCTTTGCAATGATCGTAAAACAAAATAAATATGTGAACCATCCGCTGCACAATAAAAGATATAAACCATGCGGACTGAATACATTAACATCTGAAAACAAATCTCATATGAAGAATAATCACATTGCATTGTATATAGACCTTTTATTCTGCTTAATTATAATGCCATTGACCATAATGCTGCTTCCTGTTGACCGTTGGATTGTGCACAACACGGCCTTCCTGCTCACACTGATAGCCTATATATACATTATTTACTTCATATACCGATGGGTATGCCTACCAAAACTCTTCATGCAGAAAAAATACATACGCATAGCCGGATTACTACTCACTTTAACTGCAACAACATGGCTGTTCACTTATTTTCCTGTACCATCAGACCATACAGGCTCACCACGGCAAATGGAAGCCAGAATGAATATGCGCACACAAACAATATGGTTCTTTTTTCTCATGGTAACCGGATTTTCGCTTGCAATCGAACTGACATTCGAACTATTTAGACAAATACTGGCAAAACAGGAAATTGCCGCAGAGAAAAACAAAGCAGAACTGGCACTCTACAAAGCACAAATAAACCCACACTTCATGTTCAACACTCTCAATATGCTTTATGCACTTGTACTTTCTGGTTCTGATAAAACAGAATCTGCCTTCGTGAAATTTTCAAATATTCTGAGATACATGTATGCACAAACACATTCAGAAAACATTCCCATAGGACAGGAAATAGAATATATCAGGCAATATACTGATTTGCAGAAACTCAGATTAAACCATCATACAAGGGTTACACTAACAGCCAAAACCGACAACGAAACGACTCCTGTACCATCTATGATATTTATCACTTTTGTAGAAAACGCATTTATAGTTAAAAAGAAATGGTTTGCGAATTACACAAACGAAATTTGAGAGTTAGAAGTGACTCCAACTCTTCTTTATAGTTTCCGATATTGTCGAAGAAATCCTTGATGGCCTGTCTGAATTTCTCTTTTGTCCTGTAGAATCCGGTGTTAATGACCTTCTTCCTGAGGAACTTCCAAAGCCTTTCAATCAAATTGAGGTTCGGCGAGTAAGGCGGCAGGAATATCTGTTTGATTTTCGTCCCGTTTACCCATTCCTTGAGCTTTTTGTTGTGATAATAGCGGGCATTGTCGGAGATGATATAGATGACGGAAGCTTCGGGATGCCTTTCCAAGGCTGACTGATAAACATCCCGGGTGGATTCGGCATTGACGCTCTCACAGTCATGCGCTATCACATCTGTCACGTCATATGCATTAAGCAACCCGTTGATGTTCACCCTGTCACGACCGCTGACGGTCGGCTGTTCAAGTCTCTCGCCTTTCTCTATCCACGCATAAGTGGAACGGCTGTTGTGGGTCGGATGGACACCGTCCGCATAATAAACCACCGCATCTTCCGGCATACCGGAAAGAATTTCTGAAAGTTTCCCGGCAAAGGCCGCCTGCCTTGAGGCATCAGCCTCACAAGGGACTTCCGATGTCTTCTTATAGGTAAATCCGATGCGGTTCAGCAAGTCTGCAACCCCCTGGGGAGTGTATTCAACGCCGAATGCGGACTTTATCCAGGCCGCCACACCTTTGGCATCCGTATATATGTGCTCGCGTAGTTCCTTGCACAAGGCTGCCAGCTGACGGCTGTCAAGAAGCCCCCAATAACCCTTGTAACGGTTTTCCAGAAGTTCATCAGCACCACCATGTAAATAAGCGGAACGATAACGGTATACAGTGGAAACGTCTATTCCAAGACATGAGGACACGAAAGAGGGCGTATTACCCATGCCCAACATCAGAATGCAAGTCACACGGGCATAGTCGGAACTTCCGGCTAAATTCCGTTGAAGTTTACGCAAAACTTCCATTTCTGATGTCGACAACTGAATTTCCATAGTGCAAAGATACTATTTTTTGAATGATTTTTCGCATTTCACTTACTTTTGACTATAAGTATGGCACATCAGCAGACACTGACAGCAACATCCAAATAAACATATGCCTAAAGAACGGTCTGCTAAGTTTCGATACTGTCAACAATATTATAAGACACTTAGATTCAGAGCACGAAGGCATTGGGATAGCCAACTGCCGAAAACGACTTGAACTATTATACCCAGGGCGATACGAGCTTGAAAATGGGCCAACAGGGAACGTATATATAACAAAACTAAAAATACAACTGTAATGAAAAATATAAGTTGCATTGCCATTGACGACGAGCCCATGGCATTGCTCGTTATCGAACAGTTCTGCCAACGTCGCGGTGGCATAGAACTAACGACATACAGCGAACCTCAAAACGGCATAGACGAAATTATAAGAACCAAGCCACAACTTGTGTTTCTTGACATACATATGAGCAGTATAAACGGCCTGGACATAGCCCGCAACATACCTCACGAAACATGCATCATATTCACAACAGCACATGCTCAGTATGCTCTAGAAGGGTTTAATCTCGATGCCGTAGACTATCTGCACAAACCTTTCGCCTATGAACGTTTCTGCCGTGCTGTAGATAAAGCTATGCGACGAATGAGCACAACCTCAGTAAATCCACAACGCCACATCACAGTAAAACAAGAATACTCAAACGTAAACATTCTGCTAAACGACATCCTCTATATAGAAGCTTTAGGCAATTATGTAAAAATTGTCAAAGCCACGGGAGGAAATGTACTTACACGTACAAACATGAAAACATTAATGCAGATGCTTCCACAAGAAGCATTTGTGAGGATTCATCGTTCATACATAGTTCCGTTGAATAAAATTAATAGTTTTACAAGACACAACGTATTCATAAATGGTACAGATTCCCCCTTACCTATAGGCCACCAATACGCAAATGAATTATCGGAGCGCATCCTGCACCATTCTCATCTGATATAGAAATTCTCCGTCAAGCTGCTGTACCATTCTGACCGCGACATATCATCATTATTAATACATTCTTCTGTTTGTTCAATCCTGTCTGCAGGATGCTTACGATATGCCAAAAGATAACGGCTGACGGGCTTACGTGGTATGGTTCTAATGGCACAGATCCTTGAAGGGAAAAGACCTGCCATGGCTGCTTCGGCATCAATGGCCGTGCGCAGTGCGGCTGGTATGACAACAGAGAACTCGCCATCGTCGGCCAATAACCGTGATGCACCGCTCACAAGTTCAGCATGGGTAAGTGTGTCGGCATGACGTGCCATGGCCTTTTGCCCGTCTCTGTTTTTCAGCGAATTGACGAAAAACGGCGGATTGCATACTATAGAACCGAACTGCCCTGCACAGAACTCTTGTAAAGGTTTTTCTATTATGGTTATCCTGTCGCTGAATGCAGAATTAGATACATTGATACGCGCTTGTACGACAGCGCCGGCATCAACGTCAATGGCAACAATCTTCCCCGATGGATATCGTTGAGCCATGAACAAGGCAATTAACCCAGAGCCCGTACCAATATCCAAGATAGTATCGCCACCACGTGCCCATGCTCCAAGCAGCACCCCATCTGTACCCACCTTCATGGCACACCTGGTATGCTCTACTGTAAACTGTTTGAATCTGAAATAATTATTTGACATGATGTTCCGATTATTTGCATCTTATCAGGCTTAAGCCATTAAAGCACTAAAAACATATAAGATGACTGATAGCTTTTATTTTCGCGAATAAAAAAGACGCTTTCGAACGCTCAATATTCGTCCATAACCCCTAAGCCGTCAGCCATCCAAACAATCATTTTTCCGGGTCCTCGATGACACCATGCATAATATGGTATAAGCTTTACAGTGCGATTAGCAGTGTTTATGCGTCCGTCTGGCGTTTGATCCAACAAAGTACCTCTTGCCGTTATCATCTTTATGCCGCCCAAAAGTCCCAGACTGTCGGTCACAGTCATAGAACTGTCAGCGTCGAAAACAAAACGGAATAAATCATAATCATTATCAGCCCATTCTGCACAATACACAAGAGGCCCTCGCTCAACAGCAATACGACCATGACAGGCAGCAACCTTATCATCCGCCTTCACGATACGAGGCTTCATATCAAAATGTACGTCTATGCAGTCACCACGCTTCCATTTCCTGTCGATGACAAAATATCCGTCAATCAACTCTGCCGCAACATTTATACCATTTACAGTAACAGAATATTTCAGACTCAAGCCATCTGCATAGCTGTAAAGGCCACCCGGTGTAACCTGACCGCGTACCCATCCCGGCACTCTTATCCTGATACAGAACTTTCCGGCACTGTTGTTCACGACATTGAGCCGCACATCGCCGTCCCAAGGATATTTGGTTTCCTCACGCAACACAACCTCACCTTTTCCGACAGAAATAGTCGAGGTGTTGTCAGCAAACAGGTTTACATAAACATCGTTATCCCTTACAGCATACATATATCCTGGTACTGATGGTATAAACCTGCAAAGATTACTAGGACAACATGCACATCCGAACCAAGGCTGACGCTCAAGCGTATTGTCGGCGTTAAACCTGTATTTGCCATCTGAAGCCAGCGGATTGGGATAAAAGAACCTGCCGCCGTCAATGCTCATGCCACTTATAACGCCGTTATACAACGTACGTTCCAGACAGTCTATATATTTTGAATCACCATGCAACATGAACATTCTCTGGTTTAAATACACCATTGCAATGGCCGCACACGTCTCGTTGTACGCCGTAAGATTCGGTAGTTCATAATTCCGTCCGAAAGCCTCACCGTCATGCAAGGCTCCCACTCCACCCGTTATATAATACTTTTTAGCAACAATGTTGTTCCATATATCATCTATTGCCTTGATATAGGCCGAATCACCTGTAAGTGCAGCCACATCTGCCATACCTGAATACATATAGCCCGCACGGACAGCATGACCTACAGCCTCATGTTGTTCTACAACAGGCAGATGACTCTGACTATAAGAATTTCTGACCTTTGTCTTCCCTCTATAGTCGAGAAAAAACTTTGCCTCGTCAAGATATTTCTTTTCACCCGTGAGTACGTAAAGACGGGCCAATGCCATCTCAGCTATCTGATGTCCTGGCACTACACATGCCTGACCATCAGAAGGTCCAACCTCGCGGACGACACAGTCTGCATAGCGCCGGGCTATATCCAAAAATTTCGTTGAACCTGTGGCCTGATAATGTGCACATGCAGCGTCAACCATGTGGCCAAGATTATACAGTTCGTGGCTCAGCACTTCTTCATTGCTCCAACGCTCCTTGCCCGCCCATCTATGCGGATTTTTCGGGTTTATGGTACGCGCTGTATAAAGATATCCGTCGGCTTCCTGCGCAGCAGCTACTATATCAAGCACACTGTCTATATATTCCACAAGTTTTTTATCCGGGAAAGTCTGAAGCACGTAACTGGCCCCTTCAATGGTTTTATATACATCTGTATCGTCAAACGAAAACCCCATAAATGACGACACATCATAACTGTCATTTGGATGAGCAGCCTTAACAAAGTTATCATATCGGCCTTCTGTCTTACATTTACTGAAAGCCAAAGGTATCGTGACATCACGCACAGCCTTTATCCTGCTACCCCAAAAAGAATTTTGGCTTATCTTCACAGATGTAAACGGCACCTGTCTTACTGAATAAAAATATTTCTTTATATTTCCGGCAACTCCACGGCAAACCATAGAAGATATAACCAATGAAGCCAACAAAACTCTTTTATTCAACATGGTATATTCAAATAATAACGTATATAAACGAAAAATTATCTTTAATATGCAAAATTAAGTTATTTTATACAGACAGCAATAATATGTTTTTAATTTAACACAAAAAATGCCGACAACTTAAATATGCCATAAAAATTTGTTATGCACCGGCTGCCGTAAAACATGACCCTAAAAATCGTAACATTTCACGCCATCAATATTTCGAATCAAATAGTACCCGCCACTATTTTATTCATTTTATAAGAACAGCAACTCTTTTTATTACAAAATATAAGTGATAGAGTTTTGAAGCAAAACTCAGCCATTTTTGCATGAAAAACGGCAAGTTTCTGAATCAGAAATCAATGGTTTTCCAATCATGATACATATTAATTAAATGAAAATAATTACTGGGTATCAATATTATATCAATTAAAATGAGTAAATTTGCACCCCAATAACGAATTGCAAATTATGAGAAAAGATATAAACAACGCATTTTCTATGATAGCAGACTACGAAGGAGATGTTGCCAAACTTTTTGAAGAGAGCATTGACGGTGACGTACCCGTATTAGCCACAAGAAATTTGGTATTATTTCCGGGAGTAGTTTCGCCGGTGTTGATTGGCAGGATTCAAAGCCTTAACTTGATAAACCATCTAAAAGAAAATCAAAATTCCATATTCGCTATATTTTGTCAGAAAGACTCTGACCAGGAAAATCCGTCTCTGAAAGACTTATACGAAATTGGAGTATATGCCAAGATTATACGTGTATTAGAGATGCCTGGCGCCGGCAACAATCTTACTGTCATTGTACAGGGCCTTGGACGCTGCAACCTCTCTGACATAAAGAAAACCCAACCTTTCATTGTTGGAACGGTAACAAATGCACCGGAAGAAATCCCGTCTTCTGACGACAAGGAGTTTATGGCTGCCGTTGATGACCTTAAGAACACATCAATAGAATATGTTAAGAAAAACGAGGATATACCAGATGAAGCCCAGTTTGCATTACAGAACATCAACAATGCAGTAATACTGTTGAACTTTATCTGTACCAGTCTGCCATTCAGCGTTGAAGAAAAAATAAAGCTCTTAAAGGCCAACACACTGAAAAACAGAGCATTAAAAATGCTGAAAATAATATATCGCGAGTTGCAGCTTTTAGAGATAAAGCATAATATCAGAACTAAGACACGTGAGGATATTGACGAACAGCAGCGAGAATATTTCCTTCAGCAGCAAATCAAAAACATCAAGGAAGAATTAGGCAATGGCGATACTTATCCTGAACGTAAAGAGCTGCTCGAAAAGGCCAAGAATAAAAAATGGCCTGAGGATGTTGCTAAGACTTTCAGCAAAGAATTAGACAAGCTTGACATTCTGAATCCGCAAAGTCCGGAATTCAGCGTACAGCTGACATATCTGCAGACCATGGTAAATCTGCCGTGGGGATATTACACCCAAGACGACCTTAACCTTAACCGCGCTGAAAAGATATTGGACAAGGACCATTATGGCATGAAAAAGGTTAAAGAGCGCATCTTGGAATATATGGCTGTGTTAAGTTTAAGAAAGGATCTTAAATCACCGATTATATGTCTTTACGGCCCTCCCGGAGTAGGTAAGACGAGTCTGGGAAAAAGCATAGCCAATGCCATGAAGCGAAAATACGCACGCATATCTCTGGGTGGTCTGCATGATGAGGCCGAAATCAGAGGTCACAGAAGAACGTATATCGGAGCCATGCCCGGCAGAATAATAAAGAACATACAAAAGGCTGGTTCGTCCAATCCTGTATTTATTCTGGATGAAATTGACAAGATTACACAGAACACCGTAAATGGCGATCCCGCATCAGCGCTGCTTGAAGTTCTTGATCCGGAACAGAATCATGCATTCCACGACAACTATCTTGATGTAGACTATGACTTGTCGAAAGTGCTGTTCATTGCAACTGCCAACGATTTGAACACCATTCCGCGCCCACTGCTCGACCGTATGGAGTTGATTGAAGTGAGCGGATACATCACAGAAGAGAAGGTTGAGATAGCCAAGAGGCATCTTATACCAAAGGAAAAAGAGAATACAGGCCTGGCTGACGAGAAAAAACTCACGTTCAGCAAACAGGCTATTGAGAAAATAATTGAACAATATACAAGAGAAAGCGGAGTAAGACAACTGGAAAAACAAATTAACAAGTCGCTCCGCAAGCTGGCATACCTGAAAGCGAAGGAGGCAACACTGCCATACTATAAGATAACGCCCAAAGAAATTGAGTCGCTATTAGGCAATCCGCCATTCTATCGCGACATATACCAAGGCAACGATTATGCAGGAGTTGTAACCGGTCTTGCATGGACAAGTGTAGGGGGCGAGATATTGTTTATCGAAACGAGCCTGAGCAAAGGAAAGGGTTCTAAGCTCACGCTTACAGGAAACTTGGGAGATGTCATGAAAGAATCTGCCATACTGGCTTTAGAGTATGTAAAAGCCCACGCAGACAAACTTGGCATTGACTATCGTATATTCGACCACTGGAACATACATATACACGTCCCCGAAGGTGCAACGCCTAAAGACGGCCCTTCAGCAGGTATTACAATAGCAACATCTCTTGCATCGGCACTTACTCAGAGAAAAGTACGCAAGAATACGGCCATGACAGGAGAAATAACTCTGCGTGGAAAAGTGCTGCCTGTCGGCGGTATTAAAGAAAAGATTCTTGCCGCAAAACGAGCCGGTATAACGGAAATCGTTATGTGCAAAGACAATAAAAAAGATATTGAAGAAATATCACAGGAATATATTGACGGGGTTAATTTCCATTTTGTTGAAAATGTTCAAGACGTCTGGGACTTTGCCCTGACTGAAGAGAAAGTAAAGAACCCAGTAACATTTGATATAGAAGATTAAACATATATGTTATTTGAATTACAGCATACAGACACCGGCAGCGATGCACGCGCAGGACTAATAACCACAAGCCACGGACAGATAGAGACTCCGATTTTTATGCCCGTTGGTACATGTGGCAGTGTAAAAGGCGTACATTTCAGTGAACTCAAAGAAGAGGTGCAAGCCCAAATTATCTTGGGCAACACCTATCATTTGTATCTTCGCCCCGGACTTGACATTTTAAAATCTGCCGGTGGACTGCACAAATTCAATACTTGGGACAGACCGATTCTGACTGACAGCGGCGGATTCCAGGTGTTCTC
Organism: Prevotella marseillensis; assembly: GCF_900625065.1. Taxonomy (NCBI): domain Bacteria; kingdom Pseudomonadati; phylum Bacteroidota; class Bacteroidia; order Bacteroidales; family Prevotellaceae; genus Prevotella; species Prevotella marseillensis. Next base: position 1,525,231 of record NZ_UYXY01000001.1, read on the forward strand.
ACTTACAGGAATACGCAAGCTCAAAGAAGAGGGCTGCGAATTCCGTTCGCACATTGACGGCTCAAAGCACTTTTTTACGCCGGAAAATGTCATGGACACCGAAAGAATTATAGGCGCTGACATCATGATGGCTTTTGACGAGTGTCCTCCCGGCCAAAGCGACTATCAGTATGCCAAGAAAAGCCTAATGCTAACACAAAGATGGCTTGACAGGTGTATCAAACGCTTTAATGAAACCGAACCGCTATATGGATACGAGCAGACCCTGTTCCCCATTGTTCAAGGCTGTACATTCAAGGACCTGCGCCGTGATGCTGCCAAATTTGTTGCAGACAAAGGAGCAGACGGAAATGCTATCGGAGGATTGGCCGTAGGCGAACCGACGGAAGTCATGTACGAGATGATTGAAGTCGTAAACGAGATATTGCCAAAGGACAAGCCAAGATACCTGATGGGAGTTGGCACACCACAAAATATTCTGGAAGCCATAGAACGCGGAGTTGACATGTTTGATTGTGTCATGCCGACAAGAAACGGCAGGAACGCCATGCTGTTTACATATAATGGTACAATGAACATGCGAAACAAGAAATGGGAAAAAGATTTTTCACCAATCGATCCTGACGGATGTCATGTAGATCAGATATATTCTAAAGCATATTTACATCATCTGTTTAAGGCTCAAGAGCTGTTGGCCATGCAGATCGCAAGTATTCACAACCTGGCCTTCTACCTTCGCCTTGTAAAAGATGCACGTAAGCATATAATATCCGGAGATTTCGTTAAATGGAAATCATCGGTAATTGACCAACTTGGCAAACGCATATAACACTTACGATGAAAATAAAGAACATCAGAAGATTTAGGAGAATATTAAAATTATTGAGATGGATGAAAGTTCATCTTAAATGGTTATTCGCCTTATTTTCATGGTTAGGTAAGAAGCTTAACTGGATGAAATACCTCAATCCGTTCAGACATCTGAAGATACTGGATTGGTATATCATAAAGAAGTTCATTGGCACATATTTCTACTCAATTGCTCTCATTATTTCAATTTCCATTGTATTTGATATTAATGAGAACTTGGCAAAATTCACGCAATACCATGCTCCGATTAAAGCCATTGTGTTTGATTATTATATGAACTTTGTGCCGTATTTTGCCAACCTGTTCAGTCCGCTGTTCGTTTTTATCGCAGTAATATTCTTCACTTCAAAGCTTGCCGGTAATTCAGAGATCATATCCATGCTTGCCGCCGGTGTAAGTTTTAAGCGGCTAATGCGTCCATATATGGTTTCTGCAGCAATCATTTCTGTTATGACATTCTTTTTGGGAGCATATATAATTCCCAAAGGAACCATCATCAGGCAGAACTTCGAATCAATGTATAAAAACAAGAAAAAGATAACAGCTGCAGAAAACGTACAGTTGCAGGTAGGCAAAGGTGTTATTGCCTATATTCAGCATTATGACAATAATCTAAAGAAAGGCTATGGATTCTGTCTTGATAAATTTGAAAACAAGAAACTGGTAAGCCACCTTACTGCAGCCGAAATACAATATGACACAATATCAGATACGAAATATCATTGGAAAGTCAGCAACTGGAGAATACGCCAACTGAAAGGACTACGTGAAACCATCACCAGTGGTGCCAGTAAGGACACAACGATTATGATGGAACCTACAGACCTTGTATTCTCTAAAGGACAGCAGGAAACATTCACCAGCCCGCAACTTAGAGACTACATCACCAAACAGATTGACCGTGGTTCTGGAAACGTTGTGCAATATGAAGTGGAATACCATAAACGTATTGCAACGTCATTTGCTTCATTTATTCTAGCAACTATAGGTCTTTCATTATCATCAAGAAAAAGAAAAGGCGGCATGGGAATGTATCTTGGCATAGGACTGGCCCTCAGCTTTACATACATCATGTTACAGACAGTTTCTGCAACATTTGCGATAAACGCAAATACCCCCCCTATGCTAGCTGCATGGATTCCGAATATAGTTTTCACAATAGTGGCATATTTCTGCTACCGTAAAGCCCCTAATTAATAAATATGGATTTTTACAATTTAGATTTAAGCGATAACACCCTTGATGCAATCGACGACATGAGGTGGACAACATGTACGCCCATACAGGAAGAGTGCATCCCCGAAATACTTGAAGGAAAAGATGTTCTTGGAATAGCCCAAACCGGAACTGGCAAAACTGCGGCATACCTTCTTCCTATATTGAGCCGTCTTGACGAAGAAAATTTCCCGGCCGACTCAATAAACTGTGTAATTATGAGTCCAACAAGAGAACTCGCACAACAAATTGATCAGGCGATGCAAGGATTCTCTTATTATATGGAGGATGTAAGCAGTGTTGCTGTATATGGAGGAAACGACGGCAACAGATATGAGCAAGAGAGTCGTAGCATGAAAATGGGTGCAGACATAATAATTGCAACACCTGGCCGCCTCATAAGCCACATAACGATGGGAAACGTCGATTTCAGTAAGGTGTCTTTCTTTGTATTGGATGAGGCAGACAGAATGCTTGACATGGGCTTTTACGATGATATTCTGTCAATAACAAAGCTGTTGCCGAAGACATGTCAGGTAATAATGTTCTCTGCTACGATGCCGAACAAAATAGAGGAATTGGCTAAAACAATATTAAAGAATCCGACTATTATAAAATTAGCAGTAAATAAACCAGCTGAAAAAATAAAGCAGATTGCATGTGTCTGTCATGAAAATCAAAAGCTAGGCGTTTTAAAGGATATATTCAAAAAATACGGGCATAAGAGAGTTATCATATTCTCAAGCTCAAAACTGAAAGTAAAAGACATAAACAAGACACTCAGATCAATACATATTAATAGCGGAGAAATGCATTCAGACCTCTCACAAAGCGAAAGAGATGAGGTTATGTTTATGTTTAAAAGTGGACAAATTGATGTGCTTGTTGCCACTGATATTGTTGCAAGAGGTATTGATATTGATGACATATCAATGGTCATCAATTATGATGTGCCTCATGACTCTGAGGATTACGTACACAGAATTGGGCGTACTGCAAGAGCAGACCATGACGGAATTGCCATCACTCTTGTAAGAGGCAAAGAAGTATCTTGGTTTATGCAAATCGAAAAATTCCTCGGATATGAAGTTGAAAAAATGCCTCTGCCAAAAGGATTAGGCAAGGCTCCGGAATATAAGATAATAAAACCTAAAGGTAAAAATACCAAAAAGCGGGGCGACAAACCATCAAATAACAGAAAAAGGCCAAGAAGACGCAAATCTAAAGAACAGCATAAGTGAGCAAACAATTACAGAAAGTTCTATAATAAACACTCACATTCCTATTTCTAAAGATATTTTTTGCAGTTATTATCCCAGTTGAATCATTTCCATCAACAGATAATAACTGCATTTTGTTAAAGGTCAAGTTATCCTCTGGAAACAGTTTATACATAGTTTCTTTTGCACACCAATGCATCAGTAACTTAACCTGTGATGACGCATTTTCATCATCACGCATAAACTTACTCCTTATTCGTTCTATTCTATTGCTGAAATATTCAATATCAACAGAAACTTGCTTACTATGAGAAACGATAATTACAGCAAAGCCACGTGTATGGCTTATGCTAATATTCATACCAGAAGACAAATATGGCTTTCCGTTATCCTGATGCAAAAGCTGTACGTTATCACCAATAATTTCTTTTATCAATAAACGCACCGCTAACACTTCGCACTTTCTTTGCTCTGATTTATACAAAGCATTAAATTCACTACGCGAGCTCTCTACATATGGCGATAAAGCCCAAAAATCATCAGAGGATTCACTAATAGCCCAAATACCCAATCTGACATCAGGAAATATTTCCTCGTTTAAGAACAACGGCATATATAATATCTTTTGATTTCCTTAAATATATAGCCTTCAAATTATAAAAGACGAAATATTAAATTAATAACCAAAACTAGAACGGTGCATCATCATCTTCATTATTAGTAGCAGATGAAATTGCCGTTGTCTGATTTGTTTCCTTTGCAGATTTTGGTGTTAACAGTTCCATATTATCGGCATAAACTTCAGTTACGTAATGTCTAAGTCCTTTTGCATCGTCATAAGTACGATAATGTATACGGCCCTCTATATAAAGTTTATCTCCCTTATGGACATACTTTTCGACAATCTTGGCCAATCCCCGTGAAAGTACTACATTATGCCAGTCTGTTCTATCTGGAACTTGTGTTCCATTTGGTAATGTATACCCACGTTCTGTTGTTGCTAATGGAAACGTAGCAACAGCCTGATCGTGATCATAATAACGCACGACAGGCTCTTTACCAACATTACCGATAAGCATTACTTTATTCATAGCTCTACTTCCAAAGACCTAAATACTTAAATTTAAAGTTCTTTCCCTTAGCCGACGGAAACTGACTACGACTGTCAACACGTCCACGAAGATGCTCAACAATTCTATTATAGCAGTCCAAGCCAGAAACAGCTTTACAGCTTGCTACAAAATGTGTATCACGATATTCGTGCTTTCCTGTAATGGGCACCAATACAACACGTTTAAAGTCTAATGAACCTTCATACCAACCAGGTCTCTCCTCATTAAGACGGGCTATAGTCGGAGAAACATTATCACGTTGGTCATCAGCTGCACTAATATTTGAACGTAAAGCTTTTTTCTGCTTAAAATCTAACATTGTAGCAGCCTCTGTTTTGATTATAATAAAATAAACTCTTGGTCTTATTTTATATCGTTTGGGATAATAAACATCGCTTGCAACATATTCACGAATGTCATTCTCCAAATCAGGATTCATACCGACCTCCTCAATTGAAGCCAAAAAGGCAATAGCATCATCAACATTATTTACTAATGTCTCTTTATCAAAATATCGCAAATATAAATTCATGATTGATTGTATTTTTCTTTTTTAATATGAGCGGAAAACGGGACTCGGACCCGCGACCCCGACCTTGGCAAGGTCGTGCTCTACCAACTGAGCTATTTCCGCAAAAAGACCAAAAAAGATTGGTGAAGAGGAGGAGACTCGAACTCCCACGAAACAATTTTCACTACCCCCTCAAAGTAGCGCGTCTACCAATTCCGCCACCTCTCCATCATAAAATCATTCTGAATAAATAATGTGCCCAGAACAGGACTCGAACCTGCACGTCGTGAAACACACGCACCTGAAACGTGCGCGTCTACCAATTCCGCCACCTGGGCAATACAATAGGAAAATATTTCCAAGTGTCATTTATTCAGAATGTGCGAGCGGAAAACGGGACTCGGACCCGCGACCCCGACCTTGGCAAGGTCGTGCTCTACCAACTGAGCTATTTCCGCTTATTCCTTTTAGTGAGGAGCATTTCTCTAAATGCGGTGCAAAGATACGGCTTTTTTTGAAACTCACAAAATTTTTCGGACTTTTTTTTCAAAAAAAATCGTTTTTTTCTTCAATCCATACGATTTAAGTAGTCTTCATACGTGAATTTCCTCAATATTTCAAACTCTCCATTTGTATGCATAATGGCTATAGAAGGATGGGTGATTCCGTTAAACATATTAGTTTTTACCGTTGTATAATGCAACATATCTTCAAATATGACATTATCTCCTATTTTTAATTCATTATGAAACCGCCAACATCCCATAAAGTCACCAGACAAGCAACTATTGCCACCCAACCTATACACATTATCTTCGTCAAGCGAACATTTCATATTTACATCCTCTATAATCTCTGCCCCTCTAACAACAGGCATATATGGCATTTCCAGGCAATCTGGCATATGACAAGTGAAACTGACATTTAAAATAGCCGTCTTTATACCTTTGTCTTCAACCAAATCTACTACTTGAGCCACAAGACATCCTGTCTGCCATCCAAAAGCGCTTCCTGGCTCCAATATAATCTTCAGCAAAGGATACCTGTCATGGAATCTATTCAAAGTATCAATCAAAAGATCCACGTCATAATCTTTTCGCGTCATCAAATGCCCGCCGCCGAAATTAATCCATTCAATCTGCCCAAACCATCTTGAGAATTTATCTTCAATATGTCCTAATGTACGTAAAAAAACATCAGCTCCACTCTCACAGTGACAATGACAATGAAAGCCCTTAATATCATCAGGTAAAACTTCAGGCATCTTATCTGCGGTAATGCCAAAACGAGTACCGGGCGAACAAGGATTATACAAATCCGTACCGATTTCAGAATATTCCGGGTTAATCCTCAAACCAAAGTTCAAATCAGGATTCACTTCTTTTGCCTTTTTCCCATAACGCGAATATTGTGACAGGGAATTAAAAGTTAGAAAACTTGAACATCTCGAGATATCCTCTATTTCATAATCCGTATAAGCAGGAGAATACGTATGCGCCTTTGTTCCAAACTTTTCATAAGCCATACGCGCCTCATAAAGAGAACTTGCAGTTGTTGCCTTTATATATTCTCTAAAGATAGGGAATGTCTTCCATAAAGCATAAGCCTTGAATGCGAGTATTATTTCAACGTTGGCTTTTTCTGCAACACTTTTTATCAGCTCCAGATTTCCACGCAGACGCTTTTCTTCTAATATATAATAAGGAGTACTCAATCCTTCAAACGTATTTAAATCAAATGTCATACTAAGAATTTATTTTTTGTCCGCAAACTTACACATTTTTTTTCATTCAGTACCATTTATAATAAAGATTTCGTACTCATCACACCCATCCAAAACTATTATTCTGCAAAATCAATCAAACAATGTCTTCACCAACACGCCTCAACAAGATATATTAATGCTAAATACAATTGAATTACGCTAATGTCCAAAAGTATTTTCCGAGCCTATTCGGGCTAATCACAATTACTCCAAATGCCGTACAAATAATACATGTCAAGAATAATTATTTGTCGAAAAAATACATTCTTCATTTTTATTGCATTATAGATTGTAGGTTTGGCTTTTTTTTTATACATTTGCATTTGAAAAAAAGAAATAAACGATGAAACTCGTTATAATGACTCAACCTACGTTTTTTGTAGAAGAAGACAAGATCCTGACAACTCTTTTCGATGAAGGGATGGACAACTTGCACCTATATAAACCGGGAGCATCACCTATGTATTCCGAACGCTTGCTCTCGCTTTTACCGGAGGCTTATTACAACAAAATAACCGTCCATGACCATTATTATTTAAAAAATGAATATGGTCTTGCCGGCATACATATCGACAATAAAGAAAAAGAAATTCCAAAAGACTATAAAGGAAAATTCAGCAGAACGTGTACAAGCATAAACGATCTCTATGAAATAAAGAAAAAAGCTGAATATGTATTTTTATACAATGTGTTTGACAACCATAACAAAAATGCTGAAGATAAACTCATTGCATATAAAGACATAGAAGGCGCAGCGAAAAAGGGACTCATTGACAAACACGTTTACGCTTTAGGAGGCATCAGCTTGGAAAACATAAAAGCCGCTAAAGACCTTGGATTCGGCGGTGTTGTCATATGCAATGACCTATGGAACAAGTTTGACATCCACAATGAATTGGATTATAAAGATTTAATAAACCATTTTGAGAAATTAAAAAAAGCTGTATCATAATAAATAATAAAACAAAAGACAGAAATGAGTGCCAAAAACTCTTTTATGGTATTTTCTGGAACAAACACCAGGTACCTGGCAGAAAAAATCTGCCAAAGCCTTGATTGTCCGCTAGGCAATCTTCTTATTACTAAATTCTCTGATGGAGAATTTGCCGTATCGTATGAAGAATCTATACGTGGACGCGACGTGTTCTTAGTCCAAAGCACATTCCCCAACTCTGACAATCTAATGGAATTGTTGCTTATGATAGACGCTGCCAAACGTGCCTCAGCCAAAAGCATAAATGCTGTCATCCCATATTTCGGCTGGGCACGTCAGGACAGAAAGGACAAGCCGCGTGTAAGCATTGGTGCCAAATTGGTGGCAGACCTTCTCGGAGTAGCAGGTATCGACAGACTCATAACAATGGATCTTCATGCAGATCAGATACAAGGATTCTTCGATGTTCCAGTAGATCACCTATATGCGTCAGGTGTAATACTCCCATACCTTCAGAGCCTAAAACTTGAAGACATGGTCATTGCATCTCCAGATGTAGGCGGAAGTAAACGTGCTAATACTTACGCTAAATACTTTGGATGTCCTCTTGTTTTATGTAACAAAACACGCGCAAGAGCAAATGTTGTTGAAAGTATGCAGATTATCGGTGACGTCAAGGACAAGAACGTAATTATCATTGACGACATGGTAGACACTGCAGGCACAATAACAAAAGCTGCAGACATAATGAAAAAAGCTGGTGCAAAAAGCGTCAGAGCATGCGCTTCGCATTGTGTAATGAGTGGCCCTGCAAGCGAAAGAGTTCAGAACTCCGCACTCGAAGAAATGGTTTTCACTGACTCTATACCATATTCTAACAGATGTGCAAAAGTAAAACAGCTCTCTGTTGCAGATATGTTTGCAGAAACAATCAGAAGAGTCGTAAACAACGAAAGCATCAGTTCGCAATATTTAGTATAATAAGTATGAAAATATTTCGACAGATAACATTTTCAACCATTATAATTATGTTTTTGACAGCGTGCCATTCACAAAAGAATGGCACGCCTCAAAACGGCAACACGCCCAACGATACAGAAATCAGCGAACAGAAAGAAAGCGAAACACAGTCTGAACAAATCAACTTCGTAATGGAAGACATCAATGGTAATAAGGTGTCTGTAAAAGACGTATTTTCAAAAAACAAAATAACAATCATTGACTTCTGGGCAAGTTGGTGCGGTCCATGTAGACAAGAAATGCCTAATTTAGTAAATACATATAATAAATATAAAGAACAAGGATTGGGTATTGTCGGCGTCTCTCTTGATGAAGACAAAGAGCAATGGAAAGACGCCGTAAAAGAAATGAACATGACCTGGATCCAATTGTCCGACCTTAAGGGTTGGGGCAACAGTGCCGCTCAGATGTATGGAATACAAGCCATCCCATTCACTATAATTGTTGACGAAAAAGGAAATGTTTTAAACATCGGACTGAGGGGGGAAGCACTTGAAAGCTTCGTACATAATTATATAAATAGCACAAAATAATATTGCAATATTATTTTGTGCTATTTATACCAAGGCAAAGACACAATCATCAAACATACTATACATAAAATACTCTTAACCTCATATTAAGGTGACATTTAGCATTTTTACACTATTTATCAAACATTTACACACATAAATATAAAACAAAAAAAGACAAAGGAAAGACCTTTTTGCTCTGTCTTCTACTCTAAAATGAGTTTATATTCAATACCGCATTTTCAAAGATTATTTCACCTAACGACACTCTAATTAGAGACAAATTGGGTAATCACTCAATTGTTTTTGCATCCTTATAGGTAAAAATCAAATAGCGACAAAAAGATGCAACGATGATTATCGAAAACAAAATTATAGAACTTTATTATATAATTGACGAGTTTTTCAAAGAAATTTGCCTCTGAAGCAGACTAAGGTCTGAAAAACATATAGTCGTAACGACAGGTAACGTCACCTCAAATGTCCGTGCCGTTTGTCGAAAAGTGAAACAATGTCCCTATTTGTATATTTTCATTTTGGCACATTCTGAAAATTCAAACACAATTAACCCTTCTTTGCCAGTCAATGCTTTCAATAGACAACCTTGCAAATTCATAGCCTTATAACCACTTTACCGAACTAACTTCAAACACGCACATGAATAGGACGATTACAACTTATGCACTTTTAGCCGATGCCTTGTTGGGCTCAAATTGATTAAATATCACATTATGAGTACAATACGCAAAATGCCATCTTTTATCACCCCAAAAGTAGCCTTTTACAAGCCCAAAAGCCACCTCTTGCAGGCAATTTTGGTGCAGTAGAAATTTAATGGGATATCCGTAGAGCTTTGCGATTCTAAAGAGCAATAATTCTGAATTCATCAAGGTGAATATGAATCTCTGTCGAAGATTCTTCAACACTTACTATACTAACAGAATCAGTATTTCTGAAGGCAGCACTAGGCGAGCTAACACTTCCAATTGATTCGTTTCCATATTGCAAATGGTCGGGATTTCTATGGAATTGCAACAAAAAATCCCAATTAAATTTCTACTGTCCCTAAATTTCTATTGTCCCCAAAAGAAAGCACAAGCATCAGAACCCTTTATACGAACAAATTAGGCCACCAATTATTAAGGTGGCCTAATTTGTGATCCCGACAGGATTCAAACCTGTAACCTTCTGATCCGTAGTCAGATGCTCTATTCAGTTGAGCCACGGGACCATTTCTTAAATGCGATGCAAAGGTACGCATATTTTCTAATACAGCAAAATTTTTCCGTATCTTTTTAATGAAAAACTATTATTTTTCTTCCATTTCATGTAAATGAGGCAAAGAAATATGATATTTCACAGCCATAAGCCTTACAACAACAACAGTTACAAAGCTTGAAATAACAATAATCTCCAAATTTAATCCCCAATAATAACATATCTGATATACAAAACCGCCTAATATGCACGCAACAGCATAAATCTCCTTTCGGAATATCAGCGGAACTTCATTTATCAGTACATCACGAATAATACCTCCGGCCACGCCTGTGATACACCCCATTATGATTGCGACCCAAAACGGGAAGCCTGCATATAATGTTTTTTGTATACCGGCTATAGTAAACAGTGCAAGTCCCAAAGTATCAAACAGGAACCATGTACTAGAAAACTTTACTATAGCCTTCTTAAATATTATAGCAAGCACCAAGGCTGCCGCCGTACATATTATATATATAGAGTTTGTCATCCAAAAAGGAGTTACGCCAAGCATAACATCACGAATTGTACCGCCTCCTATTGCCGTGGCCAACCCTACAACATACCCTCCAAACCAGTCAAAGTTTTTAAACGCCGCCCATCTTATACCAGATATAGCAAATGCGAATGTTCCCAAAAACTCTATAACAAGCTGCACTGTATTCATTAGCTGACAACATTTACCGGCTTACCGTCAAGAAAAGCCTTAATATTAGAGGTCACGATATTAACAAGACGCACACGAGCCTCATAAGTAGCCCATGCTATATGAGGAGTTATATAGGCATTGGGGGCGCTGAAAATAGGATTATCCTCAAGTGGAGGTTCCTGACACATAACATCAGCACCATACCCCCCGAGCCATCCTTCATTTAAAGCCTCTGCAACGTCATTCTCGTTCACCAATGGGCCTCTACCGGTATTTATCAATATCGAACCTTTCTTCATCTTTTTTAAGGTAGCCTTATTTATCATCTCTTTAGTCGTTTCCGTCAAAGGACAATGCAACGTTACTATATCACTGATACCTAAAAGTCCGTCCAGCGTCGTCTTCTGGATACCATCAGGAAGATCTGCAGAATTCTTGCTTGTAAAAGCAAAAACATCCATACCAAAATCACGTGCGATACATGCCACCTTATATCCAATACTACCAAGTCCAACCACACCAAGAGTTTTTCCGGCAAGTTCATTCAAAGGCGTATCCCAATAACAGAAATCTTCATTACTGCTCCATCGGCCATTACGATTTTGTTTTGAATAATGAGCAACGCGATTGGTAATGTTTAAAATATGCGCAAAAGTCATCTGAACCACACTGTCTGTGCTATAAGCAGGCACATTCGTTACAATGACACCACGTTTCCGCGCTGCTGCAATATCAACAATATTGACTCCTGTAGCCAATACTCCTATATATTTCAAATTAGGCAACTTAGCCATTATGGCATCAGACAACACAACTTTATTTGTCAACACGATATCAGCCTGCTCAGCACGCGACACTACATCATCAGGAGACGTTCTGTCATATACTGTCAAATCACCTAATTCTTTTATTCCGTTCCATGATAAATCACCTGGATTTACACTATATCCATCTAAAACAACAATCTTCATAGTTATATATTTTTGTTATTCTTTAAATCTGTTTCCCCAACACTTCAACATTCGTTGATACAACTTTTCCTCATTGGGCGAATGTTGCCCATGCCATATCCGCTCATTAACAAGTTCATCAGGCAAGAATTGTTGTTCAACAAAATGTTCCGGATAATCATGTGAATACTTATACCCGTCACTATATCCTAGATCAGCCATAAGTTTCGTAGGAGCATTACGCAAATGCAATGGCACCGGTAGATTACCAGTCCTGGCAACAACTTCAAGTGCATGATTAATGCCGTTATATGCAGAATTGCTCTTGGGACTCGTCGCAAGATACACCGTTGCCTCGGCCAATGGAATTCTCCCCTCAGGCCATCCTATTTTATTTACGGCATCAAATGCTGCATTGGCAAGCAACAACGCATTCGGATTCGCCAAGCCAATATCCTCTGAAGCACTTATAACAAGTCTGCGAGCAATGAACTTAGGGTCCTCACCACCTTCAATCATACGTGCTAGCCAATACAACGCTGCATCAGGATCCGAACCTCTAATACTTTTTATAAACGCAGATATTATATCATAATGCATTTCTCCGTCCTTATCGTACGCAAGAGGATTTTGCTGCAAGCACCCTACTACAGTTTCATCTGTTATCTCAATTTTTTCACTATTGACAGAATCAACGACCAACTCTAAAATATTCAACAATTTACGGGCATCTCCCCCGCTATACCTTAGAATGGCATTAGTCTCTTTCAGTTCTATATTTTTTTTCTTCAGTTCAACATCTTCTCTTAAAGCGCGCTGCAAAAGTCCGAGCAAGTCTTCTTTTTCCAAGGGCTTCAACACATAAAGCTGACATCTTGAAAGCAATGGTCTGATAACTTCAAAAGAAGGATTTTCCGTGGTTGCGCCTATCAACGTAACTATACCTTTCTCAACCGCAGCCAGCAAAGAATCTTGCTGACTCTTGCTAAAGCGGTGTATCTCATCAATAAACAATATAGGAGTAAAATTATTGAAGAAGCCAGCATTCTTGGCTTTATCAATAACATCCCTGACATCTTTCACACCACTTGTAACAGCACTCAATGTATAAAAGGGTACTTTTAGGTGATTTGCCACTATCAAGGCCAATGTCGTCTTTCCTACCCCAGGAGGCCCCCATAAGATAAAAGATGTCACTCTTCCGGCTTCCAACATATTACGGAGAACGGCATTCTTACCGACAAGATGTTTCTGTCCGATATAGTCGTCAAGAACCTTGGGTCTTAATCTCTCTGCTAAAGGCTTAACCATAAATGCAAAAGTAGAAAATATATGTCATTTATGCAAAAAATATCTATTAAAAACTTGCGAATAAAAGATAATATATTACTTTTGCAGCATTCATAGAAACTGAAAACGAGAATAAATAGTGAAAGTTACAATCCTCCAAACGGATATCAAGTGGGTGCAGCCTGATAAGAATCAGGTTGTAGCAGGTCAACTTATATCCAATAATCCTGGCTCTGATTTATACATATTGCCAGAAATGTGGGCGACAGGATTTATAACAGATCCAGCAAAATATTCTGCTGAAGTCAATTTTCAGGAATCACTTGAATGGATGAAAGAAACAGCACAATCCAACAGATGTGCAATATGTGGAAGTCTTTCTATCCTGACACATCAGTCGCAGTACAGAAACAGATTATATTTTGTAATGCCTGACGGAGAATATTATTACTACGACAAGCACCATTTGTTTAAATACGGAGGAGAAGACGTATACTATACAGCAGGCGACAAAAGAGTAATTGCGAAATATAAAAATTTCCGTTTTTTATTACAGACCTGTTATGATTTAAGATTCCCTGCATGGATGAGATATAAAGAAGACTATGACGCTATAATTTTTGTGGCCAACTGGCCTCAAAACAGGCAGGACGCATGGAACATCCTATTAAGAGCAAGGGCCATTGAAAATCAATGTTATGTAATTGGATGTAACCGCACAGGGGAAGATGATAGATGTCAATATAACGGAAATAGTGCCATCATTGACCCCAAAGGCGCTTTACTAGCCAAGTCTGACGAAAAAGAACAGGCTATCACTGCTGAAATTGATTTAGACAAACTGAATCATTATCGTTCAAAGTTTCCTATACTGACAGATAGAGATATATTTTAAAAATAAAAAGAAATTAATTAAAAAGAAATATGAAAGATATTGATAAGAAGTCACTTACATTAAAAACCATCAACAAAAGTAACGTTTGGGATATTCAGGAGAATGATGTTTTCAGGATGTTGGAAGTTGCAGAAAAAGACTCCGATATAAGAGAAAACATCAAGCACTACATTGATATCATCAAAAGCGCATTTGAAGTTGAAGAAATAAAGATAGACCGCCCTGAAATAATCAAGAAGTATGAAGCCCGCGGTTTCCAGATTGGCACAATGCCTGTAGATGAAAGCCAGAAGGTCAAAATAGGAATAAAAAAACGTCCTATATTAAGGGTAACAGACCTAACATACGAGAACATCCGCCATATTTCTGCAACAAAACTGCTTGAAGTTATCGATCGTAATTTTGGCGGAGGTTGGGATTCTTTGTCACAAAGCATTCAGGATATCATACAGAGCGGATTTGACATAAGTACAACAACTTTACCCAAAGACAGATTACATAAAGTTGGCGGAATGTACGAAAAGAAAGTTGCTGACGGATTTGAAGTATTGGAAATTTCAAAAGGTGCATGGATTGAAGCTATTTTTGCAAAACTTAAGCCCGAAACAGAAAAGCCCCGTCTTAAATTTGGAACAGACGACTCTCGCAAATACGATTCTGACGAAGATGACGACGAGGATCTGCCAGAGATTGATGAAAAGTATGACAATGACGATGATGATGACGCATTCGACGAAGATAAGCTGACAGAAGAAAGCTACAGAACAACAATCGAGGAAAATCCTGAAGACCTCGATCTTACAGCAGAAGATGTCGCAGATGATGACGAATACTAAAACACAAGCATACATTTAGCATCACAATTGTAAATATCATATAATAGCCATACCGTGCTTATCGCTGGTATGGCTATTTTTCGTACCACATCAATTTACCAAACATATATACGCACTTTCTATTAAAAGGAATGTATCATATCATCTTTTTAACTGTTTTATTATTAAAATTATAATTATTATCATTACCTTTGCACAATCAATCGGTTCATCATACGATGATTAAAAGGGAACAAGGTGAAAATCCCTGACAGTCCCGCTGCTGTAATTTGTCGTTTATGAAGCAAACAAAATAGCCACTGTGTATTATAGGGAAGGCGTTTGCTTTTATGACAATAAGTCAGAAGACCTGCCATTGAAACAGTTTATCCCACCAGCTTCGAGGAAAGCTGTTGATAAAACATTTTACACATGAAAAAAATAACGGCATTAGTTCTGGTATGCTCAGTTCCTTTTTGTGCTCAAGCGCAATCTGAAAAAAATGATACAATTGATAACACATATCAGTTGCAGGATGTTGTGGTCACAGAAAATAAAAAAAAGCAAGAAGTTACCAGTACATCGCCATTATATGTAATCAACAACAAAAGCCTTAATACTGCAGGCATCACTGATATAGCTGATGCCCTTAACCGTATGCCCGGAATAACCATACGTGATTATGGTGGTGCCGGAGGTATGAAAACCGTTTCTGTCAGAAGTTTCGGCACTCAGCATACAGGCGTTAGCTATGACGGAATCATGCTTAGCGACTGCCAGAGCGGACAAATCGACCTGTCGCGCTATTCCTTAGAAAACATTGACAACATGTCGCTTGTCATCGGCGATAATGACGACATTTTTATACCCGCAAAAAATGCTAGTTTACCGGCATCCATTAACATAAGGACAATAAAGTCTCCTACAGAAGACACAGCTCCTCATCTGACCACTCAGCTGAAAGTTGGTTCATTCGGATATATTAGTCCATTTATAAGATACGAACAGAATTTTTCAAACAAATTTTCTTTCTCGGCAATTGGAGAATTCGTCTATGCGGAAAACGATTATCCTTTCACGCTACGCAATATTTCAGTCGTTACAAAAGAGCGCCGCACAAACAGTCGTATGAAATCAGGGCATGGTGAGACTAATTTTATATGGAACATTAATACCCGCAATGAATTAAGCGGCAAAATATATTATTATGATAACGACAGACAACTGCCCGGACAAGTCAGATATTACACAAATATAAGCAATGAAGAGCTCAGAGACCAGAACTTCTTTGCCCAAATCGGCTACCGCACATTTAACAGCAGCAATCTATCTTTAAAAGTTAATGCAAAATATAACTGGGCAGCTTCAAAATATAAAGACGGTTCATATAGCGACGGCATAAAAGATGCTGATTATTGGCAAAGAGAAGCTTATACATCTGCAAGTCTCCTATACACTCCATTTAAAGACTGGGCATTCTGCTATTCTGCCGACTACAGCTATAACAACATGAACAGCAGCCTTTCAACAGATACACACCCATTTAGACATACCGTTCTTCAGGCAGCTACAGCTAAATATAAATCAGCAAGACTGTCTATCATCGGAAAATTGCTGCTTTCACTATATTACAATGGTGCAGAATATGGAGAATCTGCACGCGACATGAGCAAACTCTCACCATCTCTGTCACTCTCATATAAAGTTTTTAAAAATAATGACTTTTATATTAGAGCATCATATAAAAATATATTCAGGGCACCAACATTCAATGAGTCATATTTCTATCATTACGGCAGCACAAATCTGCTTCCTGAAAGCACTGATCAATATAATATAGGATTCACATTATTACAAGATGTCACAAAAAAGACAAATATCAAAATAACATTAGACGGATATCTCAACCATGTTAAAGACAAAATAGTTGCCGTACCATACAATATGTTTATATGGACAAACATAAATGTCGGAAAGGTAAGAGTGTTGGGCTTAGACGCAACGGCTAATGTAATGCATAAGTTTTCAGACAAGCATTTGATAACTCTTACAGCCAGCTATAGCCTGCAGAATGCAGAAAACCGTACTAATCCGGAATCTCCATATTATGGATACCAGATTGCCTACACACCATTACACTCTGGAAGCGTTTCTGTTTGTTACGAAAATCCATGGATAAACCTCACAGTACACGGCACCGGTATGAGCAGCCGCAGTTCAAATAACGAACATTATGAAGACTCTAACATACCGGGATTTTTCGAAACCGGCATAACCCTTTTCAGATCGTTTAAAATAGCCAAAAACACGATTACCCTACGAGGAGATATCAAGAACCTTCTCAACAAGCAATACGAAATTGTCAAGGCATATCCGATGCCGGGAATAAGCTATCAATTTTCAATAAATTATAAATTTTAATCAAAAAAAGAAATGAAAAAATTTTTAAGTTTTGCAGCAATTGCATTATGCGTATCATTTACATCGTGCAGCGACGATGACGATAATTACGTTCCGAAACCTATTGATGTCAGCACAGGTGCTTTCATTGTCAACTCAGGAAACATGAGTTCTCAAATCAGCGGCAGCATCACATCTATAGACTATTCTACACAGACAGCCGCCCAGAAGGTATTTCAGGCTGCCAACGGACGCAATCTTGGCACAACACCTAATGACGCACTGATTTATGGTGACAAGATGTATATTGTTGTAACGGGCGAAAATACAGTTGAAGTTGTCAACAAGAACACAATGGTGTCTGTCGGAACAATAAAGACAACCGAAGTTATGGGAGCAGACAAGGGTGAGACACCCAGACGTCTTGCAGCAGGAAACGGAAAAATTTATGTGTCAACATTCAAAGGCTACGTTGCAGCAATCGACACAGCATCTTTAAATCTGGATAAGATTTATCAGGCTGGTTCATATCCTGAGGGAATTGCTATAGACGGCAATATGCTTTATGTAGCAAACAGCAGCTATGGCAATGGCCAAAATCCTTCTATTTCATACATCAACCTTACCGATGGAAGCGTTACAAATCTCACCGACCCATTGATAACAAACCCTGTTGGCATCAGTGTTATCGACGGAACACTTTATGTGATGGACAGTGGTCTTTATGATTCTAATTACAACCAATATGGCGCCGGTGTAAAGAAGATTACTGCAGACAAGAAGGTTACAAACCTTATCGACGCAACAATGATGGCGACAGATAAGAAAAACATCTACGTAATAAATGCTCCTTACAGCTATGTTTCTCCCGTCACTCCTACTTACAGCGTCTACAACATTGCAAGCGGCGAAGTTAAGACATTCATAACAGACGACCTGCCGTTCAGCCCATCTGCAATTGGAGTTGACCCTGTTAACGGATATGTGTTTATCACTTCTTACAGCAAGAATCCTGACACCGGATATGCAAGCTATACTACAGATGGCTATGTCAACATGTACAAAGAAGACGGAACCTTCGTTAAGATGTTCTCTACCGGAGTTGGCCCTAATGCAATAGCATTCAATACTGGTGTTGTTTATGAATAAAAATTTAACGATAACCTCTTTACTGATATCAGTGCTGATTACCCTGTGCGCATGCCGGGGTAACAGCACTGATACATCTTTTAGCGGTGACACCCTAGAACTTAAATATGCCAAGCAGCTTCATATAATCAAATGCGACGGTTACAACGTTGTCACCCTGAACGATCCTTGGAACAAAGGAAAAATACTTCATACATACATCCTTGTACCGTCAGACAAAGAACTGCCTGCCAATCTGCCACAGGGCACTATTGTCAGAACACCTTTGCAACGTGCGGTTGTAACGACATCTGTTCACTGCGGCCTGATTATGTCTTTTGGCAAAGGTCAGAACATCAAAGGGGTTTGTGATGTCAAATATATTAATCTGCCATGGATTCAGCAACAATGCAAAGAAAACAAAATTGCTGACTGCGGCAGCGGAATAACCCCAACACTCGAAAAGATTATAGGTATAAACGCTGACGCAATATTGATTTCACCATTTCAGAACAGCGGAGGCTACGGACGTCTTAATGAGTGGGAAAAGCCCATCATTGAAACTGCTGACTACATGGAAACTACAGCATTGGGAAGAGCAGAATGGATGAAATTCTATGGAATGCTGTTTGGTGCAGAAAAACAGGCTGACAGCATCTTTAATGACGTTGAGACAAAATACAACAGCCTCAAGCAAATTGCTAAAACTGCCAAAACAAGACATTCTGTAATTATCGACAAGATAAACAGTTCTGTATGGTATGTGCCTGGCGGACAAAGCACCATCGGACAGATAATTGCTGATGCAAATGCGGCATATCCTTTTTCTGCCGAAAAGAGCAGCGGCAGTCTACCTCTACCTTTTGAAATAGTCCTCGAAAAAGCCGGCAACAGCGACATTTGGCTTATCAGATATAATAGTCCTCAAAAAGCCACCAACAAATCATTGTTGACGGAAAACAGCGGATACTCACAGTTTAAGGCATTCAAGAACAAGATGGTCTTCGGATGCAATACTTACAGTAACACGTTCTACGAAGACACCCCATTCCATCCAGACTTGTTGCTGCGTGATTTCATCATAATAACACATCCGGAAATAACCGAACTTGGCAAAGCGAAATACTTTGAACATATAAAATGAAAAAATATTGCAGATTTTTTGTTGTAATAACTTTGGCAATAATTGCTCTGTTTGTAATTAACATCATCTATGGAGCCGTGAAAATACCGATAAACAGCATTATCGATATTTTCAGCGGCAATGATGATGTTAATGAAAGTTGGAAATATATAATATTGCAGACTCGCCTGCCCCAGGCTCTTACGGCCATTTTATGCGGTGGAGCATTAGCTGTCAGCGGATTATTACTTCAGACCGCATTCTGCAATCCTCTTGCCGGTCCGTCTATATTCGGTATCAACAGTGGTGCCAGCCTTGGCGTGGCTTTCGTTATGCTTCTGTTTGGTGGAAGCATAACGGCAGGAGCAGTTTCTGTTACTGGATTTCTGGCAGTACTTATTGCCGCATTTGTAGGTGCTGTGGCAGTAATGGCTGTATTATTGTTTTTCTCTAATCTTGTAAACAATAACGTCATGCTCCTTATCACCGGCATTATGATAGGCTATATATCCTCATCTGCAATATCACTGCTCAACTTCTTTGCGACTGAAGAGGGCGTTCACTCATATATGATATGGGGATTGGGCAACTTCGGAGGAGTGTCTATGGCTCAGATGCCTCTGTTCGCAGCTGTTACAATAGTAGGTCTAATATGTGCCTTGCTTCTCATTAAACCTCTCAATGCCGTGTTGTTAGGCGAACAATATGCAGAAAATCTTGGTATAAACACCATCAAGTTGCGCAATTGCCTTTTATTGGTAACAGGCCTTCTTACCGCTGTTACCACCGCCTATTGTGGCCCTATTGCATTTATCGGACTTGCAGTTCCACATATAGCACGTATGCTTCTTAAGACAGACAACCACCGCTATCTCATACCTGGCACTATTCTTTCCGGAGCAGCCATATCACTTCTGTGCAACATAATATGCGTTCTTCCTGGCGACAACGGCATCATACCCCTTAATGCTGTCACCCCAATAATGGGCGCACCAGTTATCATTTATGTAATCATCAAAGGGAGACATCAATAACAGCCAGTGTATGTAGCATGATGATTTATTACAGAAAAATAAACCTCATCCATACAAAAACGAAATACCTGAAGCTCTGTTGCCCGTTTACATACGCCAGCTTGGCACACACTTTGCTTGTTAGAATTACAAATAAGTTATTAATTTAATCACGAAAAGCGATGGAAACTTTTAACGACGTAATATCCGGCAATGGTCTCGTCCTAGTAGACTTCTTTGCCACATGGTGTGGTCCATGCAAAATGATGCACCCTGTATTAGAACAAGTTAAGGCAACTCTCGG
Organism: Prevotella marseillensis; assembly: GCF_900625065.1. Taxonomy (NCBI): domain Bacteria; kingdom Pseudomonadati; phylum Bacteroidota; class Bacteroidia; order Bacteroidales; family Prevotellaceae; genus Prevotella; species Prevotella marseillensis. Next base: position 1,546,217 of record NZ_UYXY01000001.1, read on the forward strand.
CGACAAGATACGTATCATTAAGGTTGACGTTGACAAACACAATGATACAGCCGGACGCTATGGCATACAATCAGTCCCCACTCTTATGCTCTTCAGAAATGGAGAAATTCTTTACAGACAAAGTGGTGCAATGTCTAAATCAGATTTGATGGCTCTTCTCGATCCGTTCTTGAATCAATAAACATCGCAGATACAATGCTGTAGTTGGCACAACTGATAAGAATAAGTCCAAACCGACAAAAGTCAATAATCGGTTTGGACTTATTTTATTATAATGTCATAAGGTCTTAGCTCTAAAATTTGATAATAAGTCCACAGACAATTGAGCTACCTCCACTAGCCGTCGGTCCATCTGTGTTATAAGCATTTAATATCTATACTTATTCTGTCCACACAAAGTTCTCCAGGCCTGCTCCTATTTCGAAATGCAGTTTGGCTATACCTAAATCCATTTTAGTATAACCTACCAATGAGAACTGACGCCTTGCACGTACCTTTGCAGGATTTATTCCGTCGGCACTAACATACTCAAAATAAAACTTCTGCTGATTCACTGCTGTAGGAGCGAGCAAGGCGGCCTCAACTCCACTCTTAAACCATTCAGGAGTTGCCCCGTCAGCATTGCTCACCTGCTCCATGCGCTTTATTTTGTGCGACACGCCGTTTGTCTCGCCGTAGCCTATCGAAATATAGGCTTTTATTGCTTCATCATCATCAAGCACATACGTTCCAGGCACTTTCTTATAGCTCAATCCTACCCAACAGGTATTCATCCCGGCCATCTGCGCTGCCAGCACCAGTTGTTCACCATAATAGCCGATACGCTCATCAAGGTCATCTGCCTTCTTTCCTGCCATAACGATATAGTTGTTAACGTTTCTGAACTTGCCATACTTTGCCAGCATACCATGAAAAGCCTTAGGCTCATTCTGTATCAGCTGCATATGCAGATGCCCCATGGCATTAAGTTCTTCTATCTTACCCTCAAGCAGTTTCACATCGTTGTCTGTCAGAGGCATGTTCTTATAAGCCCTCACGCTATGCCTTTGCTTTATAGCTTCATCTATCGTCATCATCAGTCCTCCTTTGGCAGATTCTTCCAAAACTTTCTTAAATCATCTATTATGCTGTCGTAGTCATTTTGCGTAAACGTTCCTTCCCCCAGCAACAAAATTGTGTAGTCAATACTTTCAAAACTCTTTGCCGTCTGGGTGTCGCGGAATCCGTTACGCTTATAAAACTCATATCTTCTGCAACGCTGCTCCTTGTTGTTGCAGTCTGTCTGCCATGGCGATTCTATATCTATAACCAGTCGTCTGTCTGCATATTTTGCCTTCAATGCAGTTAGAATATGCTGTCCGTATCCCTTGCCGCGCAGCTCTTCCCTTACGGCGAAATACCAGCCCCAGTTAAAATCTTTGCGGTTAAGAACCATCGTCAAGCCAACAAACACGTCTTCGTCATAATATGCCATAAAGTCTATGGGCATAACTCCCAACAGCCCTTTTAACTCATCATATGGTATACGCTCTTCCTTCGGAAACGCACTCTCATACAGACTTTTCAGTTGCACGTTGTCTACATTCTCTGCGGTTATCTTTTCTGTCCTCATAATATCAATTATTAACATCTGTCAAGATAAGAAACACTTTCCTTCCTGCCGTTAGCATTTACAGCTATAAATTTTGTACCAGCATTTTTTCAGCCAACGGCACATACCATTCCTTCACCTCATCTGCCGTAGGTGTATGTCCTCCCGGGAAATGATAAGCATGTTTATAATGTTCCATAAACAACGGTTCGAAATGCGCCAGAGTGTCATTCTCGCCGAACAGTCCCCATATCCGTTCCTTGTTTTCATCCTTGCAGCACTCAAACTGAACAGCTTCCATCTCGGAAAATTCACAGATAAGTTTCTTGTCAATCACCAGACGTTGCCTGCCGTTTTGGCGCGGCGACTTATATTCATGCTCACCTATTCTGGTTTTCAGAAACTCCGTCATCATAAAATACGGATTGCCCAGCAGTGCCGGTATGCCTTCTATGTTGGCAGCCATCTGTGCATAAAACGACCCGCAACTGTTGCCTACAAGCACGTCAGGTTTCTCACTGTCGCAGATGTCTTTAATCATCGCCATGGCCTCATCTGGATGTATCGGCAGGTCGGGCGTTATCACCTCAGCCTTTCCCTTTAGAGCCTCTCTAAGACTAAGTGCCGGCACACATTGGCCACTGGCAAAAAATCCGTGAAGGAATAATATCTTTTTATCCATATTCGTCATTGAAAAATTCAAACTATACATGCCACAAACAAATGAATGCCCAATGATTCTCTATACGAAAACCACACAAACCGGCACTATTCATTAAGCGGCAAATATTCTACACTTTACAAAAGTACAAAATTAAAACCAAATACATCATCACAAAGCCACAATATCATATAAGTTTACACTGCTGCTACAGCTTTTACGCTCATTGCCTTACAGCCGACATGCATTTATACTATTTGCCGCCAAACCTCACATTCTGTAATCCTTGCCGGCCGTTTCTGACATATATTTCATATTTTACACAACATTTATCGCCGCAGCACATACTGATATAAGTAAATTTCCTTAACTTTGTCATTGGCATTATATGCCATGACATTTATTCGTCAAACTAAAAACATTTGCATTATGATTAAAATTTATGTAATGAACACATGCCCTGACTGCACCGACGTTAAAGAGCATGTTAAGGGGAACGACAAATATGAAGTCGTCGACATCGGCGAACATGTAAGAAATCTTAAAGAGTTTCTAAGGCTGCGCGACAAAAATCCAGCCTTCGATGTCATGAAGCGTGTAGGCTCTGTAGGTATTCCATGTTTTGTTCTTGAAGACGGCACCATTACATTCCGTGCGGATAAAGCCGGCTTACAGCCGCCTGTAAAGGAAGAAGGACAATCATGCAGCATTGACGGAAGCGGATGCTAGAACGCTCCTTGTTCCCATTTTATGTTATTGTCTACGCAAATACGATACGTAGACAATAACATATGCAGTCATCATTCCCGACACCACCATCGTCATGAATTGACATATCCTTTTATCACATCCACAAATCTCTTGCCGTAGGTATTCAGTTTATATTCGCCTATGCCATATATGTTGCTGAAGGCATTCAGCGTTGTGGGTTTTTCTTTGGCAAGGGCGTGCAGTGTCTTGTCAGACATAACCACATACGCCGGCCAGTTGTTTTCTTCTGCAATATTCTGCCTCAGCTTACGCAGCACACTGAACAGGGCCGGGTCTTCCGTCTTATCGCCATTACTATACTGCATGGGCAATTCCTGCTGCGCCTGCTTGATTTTATTCTTCCGTCTGTCCTCTCTCCTAATCATCGCAAGCTCCACTTTTTTGTCGCCAAACAATGCTTCACGTCCCAGCATCGTAACCTTCAGATGCTTGTCTTCGGTATATGCTATCTCTATAAAGCCCATCTGCAGCATCTGCAACAGATAGTCGCGCCAGTCGCGTGCCGGAACGTCGTGCCCCACTCCAAAAGTCTTAAGCAGATCATATCTGTTTGCCGCCACGTCGGCAGACATCATGCCGCGCAGAATGTCTATCGTCGTAGTAAAGCCTATACACTCTTTTGTGCGCATTATTGCCGACAGTGCTTTCTTCACTATCATCGTGCCGTCAAAATGCTGCGGAGGATTGTTGCACACATCACAGTTGCCGCAGTCGTGTTCGCTCACCTCACCAAAATAGTTTAACAGTATGCGCCTTCGGCACACCTGTGCTTCGGCATACTCCTGCATTCTGTTCAGTTTCTCGTTGTTAAGCTCGCTCTGTCCACTCTCGTCGGCAAAGCTGCGCAGGGTTACAAGGTCGCCTATGTTATAAAACAGCACCGTCTCCGTGGGCAGTCCGTCGCGTCCTCCGCGTCCTATTTCCTGATAAAAGCTCTCTATGCTCTTAGGCAGGTTATAGTGTATCACATACCTCACGTTGCTCTTGTCTATGCCCATGCCGAAAGCCACCGTTGCCACCACTACGTCTATCTTGTCTTTTATAAAGTCCTCTTGTATTCTGCTGCGCTCTTCCATCTCCAGTCCGGCATGATATGCTCCGGCTGCAACGCCCTCACGCTTCAGCTTCCCTGCAAGCCGCTCTGTTTCTTTACGCGACAGACAGTATATTATCCCGCTCTCATAAGGATGCCTGTCTATTATGTCCAATATGGTGTTCAGCTTCTCCTTGGCCGAGTATCCGCGCCTTACATCAAGACTAAGATTGGGGCGGTCAAACGAACTTACAAATATTTGTGGATCGCGTAGGTTCAGTTTGTCTATTATGTCTGCCTTTGTCGTTTTGTCGGCAGTAGCAGTCAATGCTATTATAGGTACATCGGCAAAGCGTTCATGCAACACGCCAAGATGTACATATTCAGGCCTGAAGTCGTGTCCCCATTGTGATATGCAGTGAGCTTCGTCTATTGCGAACAGCGACACCTTCATCATCTGTCCTATCCATACTATTTCTGTCATAAAGCGTTCAGGCGAAATATACAGCAGTTTTATCTTTCCCTGTCTGCATTGTTCGCGTATCACTCTGTCTGTTGCCTCATCGTTACCGCTGTTCAGTGTTGCAGCCATTATTCCGTTTGCACGCAGTGCCTCCACCTGGTCTTTCATCAGTGATATCAGAGGCGATATAACCACAGCCGTACCTTCAAGCATCAGCGCCGGCAGTTGGAAGCATATCGACTTTCCGCCGCCTGTAGGCATAAGCACTAAAGAATCTTTCTTTTGTATCACATTCTTTATTATCTCTTCCTGCATCGGTCTGAAACTGTCATATCCGAAATATGATTTCAATATCTGTTTTAATGCTTCCATTTATTTTTACACATCTTCTATTAAAAAGATCTCACTTTAAAAATATCACTTCTAATTACGAACACGTGAACATTATGCCATGCTTACTAAATATAAGGAATGATACGAAAAAAATAACTATGCGACAAAATTGAAAATATTTTCATTCCTTTCACAGTCCATATAATCATTATATAACTGAACCTTTTGATTTATAATCAATATTTCCAAAAGTTCCAGTTTTAAATGTTCTTTTATATTATTATTTTAATAAAAAATCTTCCTTTTCATTTCTCAAGTCACTTAATATTTTGCCATTATAGCTAAAATATTTAGGACCTTGATATGCACCGGATGAGTTTTGTTTTTCTTCTGGCAAAAAGTTTGCCGTAAAAGCTGATAAACTGTACAACCGTCCTTCATACTCAATCTTATCATCGCTGGCTATTCTTACAGGAAGTTGAAGAGCATCAAAAATTATAGTGTCGCCTACATTAAGGCCAATCATATGAAACTTAAATGGTGGCTTTGGTGCCTTACGTTGTTTTTCTTTCGACTCAGCCTCAATCTTCTTATCCTCATCCTTACTCTTACTAATCACTGGCTTGCCGTCAACGTACACATACAACTCAGCATCATCAAGCAAATCAGCAATATCACGCATAATATCTAAAGCAACAGACGGTGCAATATTAAAGAATTCACGATTCTGTCTTATCCTTAAATCTGTCAGGCGGTCAATTTGTTTATGTATCTGTTTCTCAACTTTAGCATATTTACTAGTCTTGAGAGTTGCATAAATTTCAAAAGGTAAAGGCACAGCAGTATTGTCAAGCTCTTTACTCCGAACATCTACAGGACGTGAACTTTTACCAATCTTTACCCAATCTTCTCTAAAACTTGGATTGGTTAATATATAAACAAAGCCAGAATCATTTTTCTCCATAATCATTACACATTAATGGCCTTTATCAGGCTTGTACCAATATTGTTCTATTAAAATCAAACAACATATAATCAGTTTTTATATAACTAAAAACAGAATATACCAAAACATTCATAATGTCCTTATTTCAAAATACAAAAATACAAAAATTTATCGAGATAAAATTCAAAACACAATATTATTATTCCAAGGAATAATCGAACAAAGAAAACTAATTCATTATACAAACTAATCCAGCATATCAAATCATCCACCCTCCTCAATCATTTTAAGGCACAAAAATTTGAAACAAGAATATATACTTTTCGTTAACAAACAAGAGAAATGAAGATCAATTTAGTACAGACCGTAAGCAAAACAACACCCATAGGTTTCAAATCATTAACCTATTGTTTTTGAGTCGTAACTCGGCCACTTTTGATGCAAAAGTGACTGAGTTTTTAGGCACAAACAAATGAGTTTTAATGGCAAAACTGATGCGTCGGGATATGTCGCGAGCAGCTAAACAAAAATGGGGTAAAAATGCAGGCAACAAAAACCGGCCTATACAGTCAAAAGGAGAAAAGGAAGAGTTAATAAATCATAAAAATAATGACGGCATATAAGTTACGCCGCAACATAACAGCAAGCGACGTAACTATCAGATAATCAATGCCTATTTAAAACAAAGTAAAAAATAAGGCTTTAAGCTCTTTGAAAACGCCTGAAATGCCTTTACGCCGAACAGCATCGGACAGCGACACGACAAAAGAGGATTTGGCAATATGAACAAAACAGACTATATTTGCTGCGTATTTAACCCATATTATATGAAAGATTTTACTGAAGAATTGATTCTCTTTATCAGAAGACACAAAATCCTGGCATTAGTTGTCTATGCGGCTGCAGTAATGACGGTGTTGACTATGACGTTTAGCGAAAGCAATGACGAAAGATGGTTGAACCTTAATCTTTTAGACATCATAAATCGGATGTCAGATTAATAAACGACCTAACAAAAAAACAGAACACGGAACAGTTTTTATTGATTCCGTGTTCTGCTGCTATATGTTTAATCCTAAACCGGCCATCCGGCCGCATACTTGGTTTACAATATTATCACTGCGCTTTATTTAACAAGCACTTTATATGAATTATTGTTGATGCGAACAATAAACAGACCCGGCTCTGAGCTTATGTCAGATGCCTTGCCGCTATAAACCATCTGTCCGCCAACGGTGTATACCTGCATCATCTCTCCGTCTGCACCCTCAACAACAATTCTGTTGTCAGCTGCATAGACATTGATATTGTCATTAAACGTCTGGCTTGCAATTCCGGTGCCGATAGACTCCATGAAGCTCAAAATCGGGAAGCCGTTGTTTATGTTCTTTGTATCAGCTGCCCATACCTTATCTTCGCTGCCGCTACCGTTGTTGAGCGTAGTAACAAAATCTTCAGCCTTCATCTGCTCTGAAGTCATGACAGGAGCATTTGTTATTTCGAAGGCACCAAAGATATCGGTAACTTCACCGCATGAAGAACCGGCAAACACATCAGAGCTGAAATACATGTCGTGCATCTTAAGCGTGTTGAAATTCAGGAACATGGCAAGACCAATGATACCGCCTAAAGTAGAGTTGCCATCTATTGCACCGACATTATAGCAGTTGTATAATTCACAGTTATCTCCACGGCCTAAGGCATCACCAATGATACCGCCGAGACGCTCCGGACCACTCACTTTACCGGTATTAATACAGTTGCGTATAACGCCACCCTCAAGCAGTCCGATAACGCCGCCTGCACCATTTGTCATAGCTTTAACATCACCGAAGTTTGCACACTCTTCAATCAGGCTGTAGCATGTACCGGCAACACCTCCTGCTGACATACCGTTTCCGCCTTCGCTTCCGGCTGTAATATCTCCATAATTAACGCACTGTCTGATGACGCCTTCTCTGTAATTAGAACCAACGATACCGCCGGCATAATAGTAAACACATGATATGTCAACCTTGTTGACACAATTCTCAATGATACCGCTGTTTGAGCCTACAAACGGACCAACAACCATATCGCCCGTAATCGAACCGCTCTCAATTGTCAGGTTTCTCAACTCAAAGCCCGGATCAGTGCATCCAAACATACCCATTGACTTATAGTCAGTCAAACCAGGAATGGTCAGATTAGTAATTTTATGGCCGTCGCCGTCTACTTTTCCGCTGAAAGCAACTATTACATTTTCCTCACCAACAGAACAGTTGTATCCGATAGGGAACCAGTCGTGACCTGCCAAATCTATATCAGCAACCAGTTTGAAATATGTATTTTCGTATACAGAGGTACCGTCGTAAACATCTTTAGCCAGTTTAGCAAGCTGCTCCGGAGTTTTTATCAGATAAGGCGATTCTGCCGTACCCTCGCCACCTTCAAAACTTGAAGCAGCGAAATCTGTCCATTGTGTCCCGTCGGCAACAGCAGATACATGATTGACACTTTTGTCGAACGAATAAGACGCTGAAGCTGTCAGACTCTGCATAGACAGTCCTAAGCAAAATAAAAGTAAAGTTTTTTTCATAGTTAAATTATTTTATAAGAATTTATATGATTATATTTGTCAAATATAGACAAAATAAAACAAACCGCAATGAATTATTACAATTAAATATCATTTCGCTTTATAAATTAAGCCATATAGACATATATTTTAATTTATTAATATTAAAACTTTTCACTTTCAGATATCAGCTGAAAGGGTTAATGTAAAGATATTTTCTGCCTACCTAAACGGAAGATGAGATGCAAATATTAGAACACTATATAGGATTATGAGAAACTATTTCGCAAGATTTACCCCCAATCGGTTATCAGACCGCATATAACTTTATCAATTTTATGTATTCATGCTTTCAGCCCGCCTTTTGTTTCTGTTAGCGTCTTTTTGTTCGCTTTTTCTTGACATGGCCCGCTATGCCTGCAAAAAATCCAACAAAAAAGCCGCTCTATATAAAGCAAAAATACAGACCGAATGCAAATAACCTATTAGGAGTTAAAAGTAATTAAAGAAAATAACATTGGCTTTTATACTTTTGCCCATGACCCTGTTATGACAGTAATCATAAGGTCTAAAACAAAAGAATAAAGTAACAGAAAAGCCTATACATCAGAGCAAGAAAAAAGAAACAACAACAGGTCATTATAATCAAACAAGAAAAAAGTATAAAATATGAAAATATGACGACAAATGAGCGTAAATTTAATAATTTTGCAAGTTGAACGGCTTAAGCCGGAATCAACAACATATTAACAGAACAGAATATGAACACTCCATCGTTACAGCAAATTATAGACATAGTTAAGGAGGCTGCGGGACTGATGCAGACCGATGCCTTCGAAATATCAGAAAAAGAAGGATTTGCCAACATCGTGACATCATCAGATGTGGCTGTGCAGGACTTCCTGTGCGGCAGACTGAAAGAACTGATGCCTGACAGCGGATTTCTGTGTGAAGAAGAAGACATGTGGGACACATCGCACGAATACACATGGATAATAGACCCAATTGACGGCACGGCAAACTATAGCCGCGGCATAGCGCAATGCGCAATATGCGTAGGCCTGAAGCACAATGAAGACATGGCTATGGGCGTGGTGTATATACCGATGACAGGAGAAATGTTTTATGCCGAGCAAGGCAAAGGTGCTTTTCTGAACGGACGACAGATACACGTGTCAGACCGCCCGTTTGAGAACTCGCTGCTATGCACAGCCCTGCCTGTATACCACAAAGAGTATGCACAGATGTGCTCTGACATTATAGTTGAAGCCTTCGGCCGCTGCAACGACATAAGGCGCTTCGGCGCTTGCGCCCCGGAACTGTGCTATCTGGCAATGGGTCGCTGCGAACTCTACTTTGAATATCTGCTCAGCCCATGGGACTATGCTGCAGCCTCACTAATTGTGACTGAAGCCGGAGGCACAATAACAGCCACAGACGGATCGCCTGTAAAACTGACGCAAAAGGGCGGTGTCATAGCAGCCAACAACGCAGCCAACCATAAACAGATGGCAGACATCGTGGCAGAAAAGACCAGAAGCACAAACTGACAGGCACGCACGCGAAGGCATAAAGACCTGAGCGGCACGGACAAGACGCGGCTATAAAGAGACAGCCGCGTCGAAATCGCTGTTGACCCGGCGCATCCATTCAGGAAGCATAGCCAAAGCCTCATCCTGCAAGTTGTCAGGCATAGACCTGTAGAAGGCATAAGCCATAGGCCCGGCAATGGCTGCAAGAGTGTCGGCATCGCCGCCGAGAGAAATGGCAAGCTTGATGCAGTCGACATAATCTTTCGACTCAAGAAAACAAATAAGAGCTGCCGGCACCGTGCCCTGACAGGTGGTGTCGTTTACGTAGTCATCATGAATATCGGCATAACCTTTTAATGCCCAGTCTGGATAGAAATGTTCGAGAACACAAGACCTGACATACGCCTTGTCGCGGCCCAACTTGAGATGATACACAGCCAGTGCCGTTGCCATAGCCCCCTTTATACCTTCTGGATGATTGTGAGTGGGCATAGCCGTAAGACGTGCCATATCGACACACTCTTCTTCTGTTCCGGCAAGCCATCCGGCAGCACTGCATCTCATAGCGCTGCCGTTGCCATAACTGCCATAAGGATTATGGACAGATGAAGCCATCCAAAGCCTGAACCTGTAGCCGTAGCCTGCATGCGGATGCCCGTTGGTACGCTTCCACAGATTATCGGCCATGTCGAGATTGTTCAACAAGGCTTCGGCACAAGCAAAAGTACATACTGTGTCGTCGGTAAAACGTGCGTGAGAAGCAAACATCTCAACGGCATCATAATTCTTCGTACTATTATATCTGCTCTCATAAGCACTGCCGGCAATGTCGCCAATGGCTGCACTCAACAATAAATTCTTCATATCGAAACAACTATTATCTGATAATAACAAGCAAAACTCTGCCGGCAGCTAAAACTCCGGAAATATGCCGTTACGCCTGAGTTCCTCATACTTTTCAGCGTCAAAGCGATAGACTGAACTTTTATGACCTGATGCAGGCGCAACCTTAACAAGAAGGCCTGTACGCAACATTCTGCCACCAAAGCTCCGATGATCAAAGCTAACACAAAATACTGCTTCATAAAGGGTGCGCAACTCCTTCATGGTAAACTCTTTTGGCAGAAGGCCGAAGGCTACGGGATGAAAATGGATGCGCTCACGCAAACGTGTAAGGGCATCTTTCAATATACGTGCATGATCGAAGGCCAAAGGCGGCACCTCGTTGAGCGAAAACCACCGCGCCCTTGAAGCATCGTCGCCGGGACGCACCTCACTTGTGCGTACAAGAGCATAATGTGCTATTGTTATTACACGCTCACGCGGATCGCGGTCAGGGGCACTATATGTATGAAACTGCTCCATATAAGCCCCGGTCAGTCCTGTTTCTTCTTCAAGTTCGCGCATGGCACCCTCGTCTGCCGACTCATCCATATTGAGAAATCCGCCGGGAAATGCCCAACAGCCTTTAAACGGCTCAGCACCACGCTCGATGAGCAACACCTGGAGACTGGAGCCATCAAATCCGAAAATGACACAGTCAACCGTAACTGACGGGTGAGGATGCTTATATGTATAAACCTTATTTCCCATATTGTCTTTGTGTATTGATTCTGTTGCAAATATAGTGAAAGGCGAGAGCAATGCAAAACAAAAAAAACATTTTTTTGAATCTGCAATGCCGAGCCGAATCCTATATTATGAAAATATAGTGAAAGGCGAGAGCAATACAAAACAAAAAAAAGTTTTTTGAATTTGTATTGCCGAGCCGAATCCTATATTATGAAATATATAGCGAAAGGCGGGAGCAATGCAAAACAAAAAAAACATTTTTTTGAATCTGCAATGCCGAGCCGAATCCTATATATATCAGGCACGAAATGTCCAGTCTGCCCAAAACATGAGCAGCAGACAAATGTTTGCAATATAAAAGGCACAGAATAATCAAAAAAACAGCTATATTTACAGCCGGAAAAAATTATATAAACAAAGAAAAACAGAATGGGAAAGAAAGAATATATCAAGGCTAACCGCGAATGGCTTGAGGCAAAAGCCGGCGAAGACGGCGTAATGGCTCTGCCGAAAGGCGTTTATTACAAAGTGCTTTCGGCTGGAAACGACAACGGCGTACACCCTACTCCACGAAGCATTGTAACGGCACACTATACAGGACGCACCATTGACGGCAAAACATTCGACTCAAGTGTTGGCGGAACTCCTGTGGCTTTCAGACTGAGTGACCTCATTGAAGGATGGATTATTGCCATGCAATACATGTGCGTAGGCGACAAATGGGAAATTTATATACCGGCAGAACTGGGTTACGGAAAATTCTCACAACCGGGAATACCGGGCGGCTCAACATTGATATTTGAGATAGAACTGCTCGGCATTGCATAAAGTCAACGCAAAGATAAAGACAGACAGCAGGGCCATCAACGGGCAGAAGCAAGTCTGCAATAAAGAGACAAAAGTTCGTGATTGGCCTTGCCGTCAATACTAATGCTGCGCTGTTCGTCAAACAGGTCGAGCGAAGGGGGACATTCTCCACATACATCTATACCTATGACGTTCTCGTTTCGAAGTATTATTGAAAGCAAACTCTCAAGTGATGCAAGCGACAAAGAGCCCTGATCCCAGTTGGTAACGGCAGAGTCAGTATTAAGCACATCCTTGTCTACTGAAATATACACAGGCTCGTCGACATGTTCAGCTGAGAACTTTCTCCATGCCTCAGCATGCTCTAAAGAAGACTCACCATAAAACTTTACCCGGTCGCGATACTCATCAGGAACAGCCAGGATAAGTCTGTCGGCTGCCCCAACGATAAGCACCTTGCGCAAGAACTTATTAGTGTCGAGCATGGTCTTAACCCAAGAGCCACACGAAAGCATCTCATCGAATAAAGACGGCTGCATGTCGGGATGATGGTCGAATACTACCATTGAGAACGGTTCGATTATTTTATCGGTCCAAAACTTGCTGACGTAATGATAATTGCCAGAATCGATAAAATGCAGTCCGTGTGGACTGTAAGGCTTCATCCTACGTCTGAGCGCATCGGCTGCTTCAGCATCACAGTAACAGTCGGTGCCATTAAGGTCGGTACAGTCAATCCAGCGGAAATGACTGTTTGACAGAAAACGCTCCTGCTCATATACATGAGTGAAGTTCATCACCACAATTTCAGGTTTCATCTTACAGTTAGTTTTTTATGTTTATTTGCTGTATTGCGCCTGCAAAGCCACAAGCTACTCGACCGCAACACTTCCGGCATTAATCCTAAAAACTGCCGCACAGAGCAAGAGCGAGCAGAAGAGTCAAAAGTCAGGCATGAAAAATCAGCCTTGCTGACGCTGCGGTCTAAGTTCCCAAAAAGCTACGGCTGCCGCAGCAGCCACATTAAGAGAGTCGACCTGATGTGACATAGGGATGCGCACCACATAGTCGGCCTTACAGATAGCTTCAGCAGGAAGTCCGTCGCCCTCGGTACCCATAATGAGCGCAAGACGCGGCTCGTCTTTCAGCGGTTTATAATCAAGAGGCACAGAACGGTCGGTAAGAGCCATTGCCGCCGTGCGGAAGCCAAGGCGTGACAACTCGCCAAACGGATCGTCGCACCATGTCCACGGAACAAGAAAAACCGAACCCATAGACACCCTGACAGCACGACGGTTAAGAGGATCGCACGAATCGGGCGTTATCAGCACGGCATCAATGCCCAAGGCTGCAGCGGAACGAAATATAGCACCAATGTTGGTTGTGTCGACAACACCATGAATGACTACAACCCGGCTTGCATCACGGCAAACATCACTGACAGAAGGCATGACAGGACGACGCATGGCACACAGCACGCCACGCGTAAGTGTATACCCGGTAAGTCCAGACAAGACATCACGCTCACCGGTGTATATCGGCACATCACCTATACGCTCCACTATATCGGCAGCATCGCCTGTGATATGCTTACGCTCGCACATAAGCGCCAAAGGCTCATATCCGGCATCGAGAGCCACACGTATAACCTTAGGACTCTCAACAATAAACAGACCTTTTCCCGGCTCTACACGGTTACGGAGCTGTGCTTCGGTAAGTTTACCGAATATTTCTACTCCGGGATGACTTAATGATGTTATCTCTATTACAGGCATGCAGCAATGATAATCTTTTTACGTTTGTATTATGACGATACAAAAGTAGCATTTATTTGCCACACTCCATAAATATTCATGCACAAAAGACTATAGGCAGATGCTGTTTTTATAGAACTTATAAGAAGTTAACGGAAGTTTGCGGCATATCAAGACATTAGATTAATGCCACAATTATATGGATGCACAATATTCTCCCGCATGATAATGGCATATAAAGAACAGCCACAAGACAAACCTACATTAAAATGAAAAATGAACAACAAAACAGCCAAAAACATCTATGACCAACCGGGAATAGCATAAAGAAAACCTGCCGCACCATAATGGCACGGCAGGGCAATCGCTAAATCTAAAAGACACTCACGTGCCAATAAAAAAGAAACCAACACGACACTCACGTGCCAAAATAAAAGGAAAATCAAATTACAACGCCAATATAAATGTAGCAATTGTATGACATCAACTACCAACAAATCCGTAATCGGCATTAAGTTTCCATATCAACAAATTACTTTAACCCAAATCAGTAATCAGGCTATGTATTGTTTAATACAATTGGTATATTCATACTTTCAGCCGTATTTGTATTTTCTATCGTCGGAGTTCATAAACCGCACGCCAGTGAAAGTTATACGGCAATCAACTCAATATAAAATGACAATACAGCAGAAAGCCAATAACCAGTTGGGGGTAAATCTCATCAAGCAAATTGTCTATGAAAAGACATCTGCAAGACTTCATCAGCACTCCGCACAAAAGTCATAATAAAGCTATAATTTGAACATAAAGCCGAAAGCATAATCAAGCAGCAATAAAGTCAGGCTTTTTCTGGGAGGCCCAATTCCCTACGCTGCCGCTGAAGGTCAAGTTCGCGTTTTTGCCGTTCTCTCCTTTCTTTCATCATATCCTGCCATTTTGCATATTGTCCGTCATCAAGAATCTTTTTCATCTTCTTGTCCATCTTCTCTTCACGCTTTTTCATCTGTTCAGCCTTCTCGCTGAAATCTGCATTATCCGTTCCATCACCTGGTCTAGGCCTCATTCCTCTACCGGGCCCCATGCGCATACCATCAGGTCTCATTCCCGGATGCATTCCGCCGCGACCTTCCCCAGGGCCTACCATGCCATCAGGCATTTCTGGTTTATTTTCATCGGCCATGGCCTCAGCTTCTTTCAGGTTGAGCTTGTAAACCTTTTTATATTGCTTTTCTGTAAGTTTCAGTTCCTCTTTCATCCTGTCTGTAAGCTCACGCACCGAAGTTTCTGGGTCAACAACTTTTCTCATTGCCGGTTTACGGCCCTGTTGCTCTTGTGCATAAACACCCGGTGAGCCCAAGACACAGAAAAGCGACATTGCAAAAGCAGCTATAAAAGTTAACTTTTTCATATCATTTAATTTGTTTATGAAACATTTCTGCGGCAAAATTACAAAATGCGTAATTCAAATAAAAACATAATCAACAAACAGGAAGATTATATATACCAAAACGAATAGAAATCTTAACCCGAAAAAAATTTTTAATAATCTATCATAAAATCAGTCCGCTACATATGCCGGAATACAGGAAATGACTAATAATGGAAAATTACGAAAGCAAATAATAAAAAGGCAAAATATGCATGCAAATGCCTAAAAAATATGAAATAATCAGGATTTATGCCTTCACCTTTATTATCTCATTCAAGTCTGTCGTATATCTTTGTGAGGCATGTTCGTGCTTGAGATGCCAATTGTTGCCTGTGCCCTGCACGGCAATCTTAACCATGCCATAGCCGTTTTTGCGGTTTATACAATCTATTGCGGCAGCAAGTCGGGCCTGCTTTGCACGGTCAACCTTATCAAAAAGATAAGTCTGAACTGCCGTGTCAGGACAAATGTCCCACACTATTACACCAGCCTTCTTAAAGCGGCATGTATCAGCCGGCCACTGAGAGCGCAAGGCATCTACTGCCGTTGACACGAGTTCACGCAAATCATTTGTGGGAACTGTCATCACTGACGTATGGTTTATTGCACGGCGAGGCACATCTGTACGGAAACGGCATGTATAGGCAAACACTGTAACGGCACCACAACAGCTGTGCTGTTGCTTAAGCTTGCGAGAACATGCCGAAGCAAAGTTTGCCACGGCCTCCTCTAAATGACTGAGTTCAGACAAGCCTTCATCGGCAAAACTTCGGCTCGTGCATATGCTCTTTTTCTGCGGCAACTCTTCTATATCTATGCAACTTTCGCCATGAAGTTCGCGCCAGGTTCTTACTCCTGATATGGTAAGCATTTTGCGCACCCAACTCTCACTGCGCTGCACCAGGTCGTAGGCGGTGTGTACTCCATAATAGTTGAGCTTAGACACGCTGCGCCGTCCAATGCCCCACACATCAGCCACATCAAGTCCCTGCAGAGCTTTTATACGTTTGTCAGCTGTATCGATAAGGCATACGCCGTGATAGCCCTTGAAACGTTTGCCATACTTAGAAGCCACCTTAGCCAAAGTCCTGGTAGGAGCAATGCCCATGGTTACCGGTATACCCGTACCCTTGCCTATGGCACGCACAATCTTCATTCCATATTCGCGCAGCATATCGCCGCTGCCAAAACCAGAAAGGTCAACAAAAGCCTCATCAATTGAATATTGACTGACATCGGGAGCGAACTCGGAAAGAAGCATCATTACGCGCCTGCTCATGTCGCCATAAAGGGTGTAATTTGAACTGAACACGGCCACCTTGTTTCTCTCGAGCATATCTTTAACCTGATAGAACGGAGTGCCCATGGCAATGCCCATGGCCTTTGCCTCATTGCTGCGCGCTATGATGCATCCGTCGTTATTTGAAAGCACTACGACAGGCGACGTTCGCAAGGCCGGATTGAACACACGCTCACACGAACAGTAAAAATTATTGCAGTCAACCAAGGCAAACATTGTATAACTATCTTCTTAGCTGCCGTTTTATATTATAGGTAAGAACGCCCCACACGATAAAATTGTTCTCCTCTGTTACCTTTATCGGAGGATAATCGTCATTGGCAGGAATTAGCCAAAGACAACTGCCATCTGGATCTATCCTTACTTTCTTCAGTGTAAACTCGCCGTCGATAAATGCCACGACAATATCGCCGTCATGCGGGTCGATAGACTTGTCTATAACGAGCAAATCGCCATCGTCAATGCCACATCCCTTCATTGAGTCGCCGACAGCACGAGCGTAAAACGTTGTGGCCGGATGACGCACAAGTTCACGGTTAAGGTCAATGCTGTCAGACAAATAATCTTGTGCCGGTGAAGGAAAACCTGCACGTATGCCTCCGTCTGCATAAGTAAGGCTTAACTCACTGCTAAGATCTGCCGAATATAGTATAAGGGTCATCTTCTGAGTGCGTTTTTAATCATATCCTCTCTTACAAGTTCCTTCTCCATAGCCGAGAGTTTAGGCAACTTCACCCTGTCGGGACATTCAGTCTGATACGCCTTAACCTCGTTAATAAGCTGTTGCCAATCGTACAAGAATTCTTCAGAGCAGCCATGCTTACGGTAAATGTCCATAGCCGCCTCCAATATTTCGGGAGCACAGCTGTCGTCACCCTGAAACACAACAGCCGGTATATAGTTGGTTATACAATCTCTCAGTAACCTTAACTGGTCCTTCATTAGCGTTTTTAATTAAATTAATGCATAATAGACGTAACTGCCACAGAAATATGCCAAACGGCAATATGTCAAAGAAAATAGCTTATCTGACAACGGTATCATGTATCACCTGTAAATATCTATTTTACAGCTTATTATGAAGCATGCTGCAAAAGGCCTTGTTTTAGCGTTCAAAAAGCCGTCTTTTACAATCCAATATGCCGTCTTTCGGGATGCAAAAGAATGTCTTTTGCAATATCACTGCCGGAGCTCAATATAAAAACTTGCCGTGCAATATTCACTCAGCACAATACATTGGCATGCGGGGCGTATCGCACATAGCTCTAACAGTAGCCATAATATCTGATTAGCGGTTATTCATAATCATCTATAACCGAATTGACAAAGTCCATCATTGGCTTACCGACAGCCAGGATGTCTGACATCTCGTCGAGCCATGTGCTCTTTGAAAAGAATATGTCGGGCACAGCTGTCCAGCAGCAGTAATCTTTCATTCGCAGATACTGGATAAACTCATAATCGCGCGGAAATCCAGACGGAGCAGTCTTCAGACTTTCCAATCCAAACCCCTTAGGTGAATCCCATGTTCCTTCGCCCGGACGGCCAAAGAGTTCTACAAACTTCTTGCTCTCAACAATGCCTCTCCATGTATCTATGTTAGCCATTATCTCGTTTCTGCAGGAAGTAAGGATATTGGTAGGAAGCCAATAGCTGCCACATGACAACAGACAGTGTCCCGGCTCAAAATGGATGTAATAACCTCCATGAAGCGCCTTCTTGCCATGGGCTGCAATATATGCCCCAAGATGAGTCTTGTACGGAGACTTATCCTGCGAAAAACGTGTGTCGCGATAGAAACGGTAAGTTACATCCTTTATTGTAAGATGTTTTACCGAAGGGTCGAACTCTGTAATCCTTGCTATTGCCTCTTCTATACATTTTTCAAACACAGCCTTGGCTGAAAGATATTCGTCCTTATGGCTGTTAAACCATTCCCTGTTGTTATTTTTTCTTATATTTTCAAGAAAATCGAATATTATTTTTGTTTGCATAATACCTACAGACCATTAAATAAGACTACAAAATTCAATAAAAAAGAATACCGGTTCTACAACTTTGAGCCGTCCATTATTTTAGGACAGAAGTGATCAAAAGGACACTTCTCACAATGAGGCTTACGGCTCGTACATACGTACCGGCCGTGCAACAACAGCCAATGATGTGCATCTGTTGCATATTCTGCCGGGATGTTAGCCATAAGTTCACTCTCAACTTTAAGCGGCGTGTTGGCCTTACGTGTTACAAGTCCGAGCCTGTGGCTCACACGGAACACATGCGTGTCAACGGCAATGACCGAACGCCCGAAAGCTACGGCCTGAATGACATTGGCCGTCTTGCGCCCCACTCCCGGCAGTTTTATCAACTTATCCATTGTGTCGGGCACTTCGCCGTTGAAGTCAGATATCAGCATACGTGCCATGCTGACAAGATGCTGCGACTTGGCGTTAGGATACGACACGCTCTTTATATACTCGTAAACCTCATCCGCCTCCGCCTCGGCCATAGACTTAGCATCAGGATAACGGTCAAACAGCTGCGGCGTGATAGAGTTGACGCGCTTGTCGGTACATTGGGCACTGAGAACAACGGCAACCAATAATTGAAAAACACTACCGAATTCTAATTCGGTAGTGACTTTCGGCATTTCTTCTTTGAAATAATCAATTATGTACTGATACCTATCCTTCTTGTTCATTCTCTTCAGCTGAAGCCTCGGTATTGTTCTCAAAATCAGTTATTCCGTTCTTAACCAATATGTTGTACCATTGATACAGCTTCTTGATGTCGCTGTCGTGAACTCTGTCCTGATCGAAATCCGGAAGAACCTTTGCAAAGTGATCACGAAGTTCCTTTGAAGGACATTTTCTGTAATCTATTGATACCTCGCCACCATTCTCTACTTTATAGAGGTCAGCAAGAATCTTTGTCAAAGGCACATCATCGGCATTTGTATACATGGCTATGTCGTTAAGACTTGTTACACAGTCACTTGCAAACACCGGCATACGCTTATGTGTTTCGTCTACTTTTTCAACTATTAAATTAGCCTTGCCTCTTGATACCAAAATATAAAGGCCTGGTTTTCCTGAGATAGAAAGAATTGTCTGTTTCATCTTTATATTCAAAAAAATTATAATTAAATTAATTACATTATTATCATTACTTGTCCAACGACTCGAGCACCTTGTTTATCTGGCTTTCGATGTCGCTATGACCATCGTTCACGATAACATAGTCGCTCAGCGCAGCCATATCCTCCTGAGACATCTGATGGTTTATCCAGTCGCACGCCTTCTGACGAGAAATGTTATCGCGCTCCATCACTCTCCTTATCCTCACCTCCAATGGAGCAGTGACGCATATTGTCTTGTCTACCAACCTATCGAAACCGCTCGAAAACAAAATAGCACATTCCATCCATGTATAGTCAGAATGAACAAAATCGTCTGCCACGGCAGGATGTACAATAGAGTTGATCTTTTCTGTATTTTCAGGACTCTTCAGCAGAAATGATGTCAGAGCCGGCTTGTTGAGCACTCCGTTGACATAAGCATTGTCGCCCACTAATGCCGTAAGTCCGGCATGTATCTTTTCGGATGTGGCCATAAGCCGCTTTGCAGCATCATCACAGCTGTAAATACGTATGCCACGCTTCTCAAGCATACTGCAAATATAACTTTTTCCGCTTCCTATACCGCCTGTAACTGCAACTTTCACCATTTTACTCTACTGCTCCTCTATTAAATAGTCAACCTGATTCACATCCATCTT
This sequence comes from Prevotella marseillensis, assembly GCF_900625065.1. NCBI lineage: Bacteria > Pseudomonadati > Bacteroidota > Bacteroidia > Bacteroidales > Prevotellaceae > Prevotella > Prevotella marseillensis. The sequence continues at coordinate 1,566,743 of NZ_UYXY01000001.1, forward strand.
TGCATTGCGTACGCCGTGAGGAATATAACGCAGATATACATTACATTTTTCCGACGGACTGTCAATCAGTTCGTTATAATCAACAATAACCTTAAACTTATCAGGCTGAATGGTTCTGAACATGCTGGCACCAACCGTAAACGTAACAGTTACGCGAGACGGGAACGTGCGCAATATTTTTCCTTCCGGCATATTCACTGCAACGATAGGCACCTCGACCTTTTCTTCTGTCAGAATATCCGGGAACAATGATATCTTTACATTATCAGGCACACTCTTGACTCCACGTGTCTTAAGCAACGGCACCTGACGTATCACAGTATCTGTTAAATTTGTTATGTTAAGGCGTTCTGTATATACATATTTAATACTGTCGAGAACATCACGCCCTGCATATATGTCTATTGAATCCGGAGAGAACATGACCTTGGCAAGATAATAGCTTCTACCAAGACGTATCTTTCCGTTTAACTTAACGGGCACCCGCTTCTTTAATCCATAATTGAAAAAGAACTCATACTTGTCGGGCTTTATGCTCGTTATATGGGAAGAATTAAAAAGCTGCTGATATATCAGTTTCTGCAATTCAGCAGAAGCTACGGTTCCTGTACCTGTGTTTTTTGCGTAACTGTTGAACTTGACTTTTATTGGATGTATCTTATTGCTGTACAAATATGTAAGCAGATAATAGCCTTTATCACGAACCGTAACACGTATGTCAGTTGTTGTGTCGCTTGTTAAAACAACATTTTTAGGTATATCGACCAATGTGACCGGTACCTCTATTTCTTTTTCATAGGTTTCATTCAAGGTCATCAACAACCAGAATGTACCGCTTAATATTAAAAAAAACAAGAAAATCAGAAACTCCTTGTTTACAGAACTAAACAAGAAGCTTCTGATGACTTTAAATATATGAAACAATTTTGAATCGTTCATTATTTGTTTTGACCAGCTGTAAGCTCTGATGATGTCGCATCGGCAAATACATAACCTTTGTCAACACGAATTGTCACACCTTTTGCAATCTCTATTTCAACAATATTGGTTGCAAGGTCTATTCTTTTAACTTCACCATAAATTCCACCGCCGGTTACGACCTTTGTACCTTCCTGAAGAGCATTCTGGAACTTACGGATCTCTTTCTGCTTCTTCTGCTGAGGACGTATCATAAAGAACCACATGATAGCGAATATAGCCACCATAAAGATTAGAAAACTCATACTTCCTCCCTGCTGAGCCTGAGAAGCCAAAAACATAAATGTGTTCATTTCGTTAATTCAGTTAATTTTATTTATTAATTCATTTTTTATTGTCACTTATAGGTTTCAACAGCACGCCAGTATTTATAAGATGCCTTGCGATTGTGTCAAGCATACCGTTGATATATCCGGCACTCTTAGGAGTGCTGTAAACCTTTGCCAGATCAACGTACTCATTAATAGTAACGTTAATAGGGATATTGGCAAATGTAAGCATCTCGGCTATTGCAATCTGCATAATCACGACATCCATATATGCCAGACGTGAGAAGTCCCAGTTACGTGAAGTCTCGCTCATATAATGCTGATACTTGTCTGCATTTAATATCGTTGAGCGGAAAAGTTTACGTGCGAAGTCCTTGTCTTCGTCGTCTTTATACTCCGGCAGCAGTTCCTGCTTATCATCATTTGCAGGATCAAAGCGCTTTATTGTCTTCAATACAAACGTATCAACAATCTCTTTGTCATCATTCCAATAAAGACTTTTTTCCTCGAGCAGAGCATCAAGTTCCTCATTTTCCATAATGAATGTCTTATAAAGCTTGCGCCACAATTCACGGTCTGCCTCATAAGAAGAGTCGTCACTGCTCATATAGTCTGTGTAGATTCTGCTCTGAACGATCTGAGAATATAGTTTTCTTACGAACTCTATATCATCATCCCATGTCTGTTTCTGAGTTGAGATAAAGTCACAGAGCTGCTGGTTTGCCTCCAGCTGTATGGCAAACTTATTATCAACGAACTTACTTGACGGCATGGCAGTATTTTCTCGGTTGGCCCTTGCCACTTCGACATCATAATGCTTGCGTGCCTCTTTTGACACGGCAACAACCAATGCCAATAAATAATGGTAAAGATGATAAGCTTTTGAAAGACTGAACAACAATTCTTTCTCTGCCACATCTATATTCCGATTGCCGTTTTGATAGTATGCATAGGTTAACTGGACTATCTTTATTCTAATTAATTCCCTGTTAATCATTATTTTATAGATTATTTTCTATTTTAATACGTGCAAAAGTAGGTAAAAATAAGAACATTTGCAAGAAAACGGTATAGTTTTTATATGTTTTTATTGTTATTATTTGCTCATTAGAATAAAAAGTAATAACTTTGCATCGCTTTTTCAGAGCACATCGTGAAATTTATTCTCGTGTGATGGTGAATTAAGCAAGATTTTATTAACTTAATTTAGAGTAACACAATTATTATGAAAGAAATTGAAGTAACCGGTAAAAAAAGAAGTACCATCGGTAAGAAATCTTCTAAGAACCTGAGAAAAGAAGGATTTATCCCATGTAACCTTTATGGTGAGGCAAAGGACGAAAACGGCGCACCTAAAGCATTGGCATTCACATGCCCGATGAACGAGCTCCGCAAAATCGTTTACACTCCTCACATCTATGTAATAAACCTTATTATCGATGGTGAAAGCCATACTGCAATACTGAAGGAACTGCAGTTCCACCCGGTAACAGACGCACTTCTGCACGTAGACTTCTATGAGGTTAACGACCAGAAGCCTATCACAATCGGTATACCTGTTAAGCTCACAGGTCTTGCACAGGGTATCCGCGACGGTGGACGTATGAACCTTTCTATCCGCAAAATCAACGTTACAGCTAAATATCAGGATATTCCTGAGCACCTCGACATCGATGTTACTGACCTGAAGATCGGTAAGAGCATCAAGGTTGGCGACCTGCACTTCGAAGGTCTGGAGATGGCTACAAGCAAAGAGGTTGTTGTATGCTCAATCAAGGCTACACGTAAATCTAATGCAGCCAGCAAAGCTGAAGACGCTGAATAATAACTAAAGAATGGATAAATACTTGATTGTAGGACTGGGAAATCCTGGTGATGAATACCAGAATACCAGACACAATACCGGATTTATGATATTGGACGCTTTCGCGAAAGCGTCCAATATTATTTTTGAAGACCGCAGATACGGCTTTATAGGAGAAACATCCATAAAAGGCCGCAAGCTCATACTGCTTAAACCAACTACATACATGAACCTCAGCGGCAATGCCGTTAGATACTGGATGAACAAAGAGAACATATCTCTTGAACATCTTCTTGTTGTAGTTGACGATTTGTCACTGCCTTTAGGCGCATTACGTCTGAAAGCAAGCGGAAGCAATGGCGGGCACAACGGTCTGGGAAATATCCAAAGCGTTATCGGTACGCAACAGTATTCACGTCTGCGTGTAGGCATCGGCAACGATTTTCCTAAAGGAGCACAAGTAGACTGGGTATTGGGAAAATACGACGAAGAAGACATGAAGACGCTTACTCCGGCAATAGACACATCTATTGAAATAATCAAAAGTTTTGTACTGGCTGGAGTCAACATTACAATGAATCAATATAACAAAAAGCACCAATAATGGCAGACACTGCGAGAATAGACAAATGGCTGTGGGCGTCAAGAATATTCAAGACACGCTCACTGGCCGCCAATGCCTGCAAGAACGGAAGAGTAACCATAAACGGCGTCAACGTAAAGCCCTCGCACATGGTTAAAATAGGGGAAACTGTATCCGTGAAGAAGCCTCCTGTAACATACTCATTTAAGATATTACAATGCATAGAACAACGCGTAGGCGCCAAGCTCATTCCTGGCATTTATGAGAATGTTACAGATCCTAAACAATATGAAATTCTTGAGATGAACCGCATCAGCGGTTTCATTGACCGTGCACGAGGAACAGGTCGTCCGACAAAGAAAGAAAGAAGAAGTCTGGACGCATTTATAGAACCGGCAGAATTCGGATTCGACGACTGGGATGACTCTTTCGATGACGATGAGTTTTGAAAACAATAATATCATTAAATACAAACCAAATGACAAACATCGCAATATTTGCATCCGGAAACGGCACTAACTGTGAAAATATAATAAGATATTTCACTGACCACAAAGATATAAACATTAATCTTGTTATCAGCAACAAGCAAGATGCTTATGTCTTGACTCGTGCCAGCAAATATAATGTTCCCTGCAAAGTATTGACAAAAGCAGAAATAAACAATGCGGAGATAATGTTGTCTTTGTTAAAAGAGAATGATATTAATTTCATCGTATTAGCAGGATTTCTGCTCATGATACCTGATTTTCTCATTGAAAATTTTGAAAATAGAATTATAAACATACATCCGTCACTACTGCCCAAATTTGGTGGCAAAGGCATGTACGGACATCATGTTCATGAGGCCGTTAAAGCTGCAAAAGAAACAGAAACAGGCATCACGATACACTTTGTGAGCAATGTATGCGATGGTGGCGCAATCATAAAGCAATATACAACCCCACTCACAGAAAACGACACGGTAGAAGTTATCGAGTCAAAGGTTCATGAACTTGAACAGAAATATTTTCCGAAGACAATAGAAGATGTTGTGTTAAAAATGAATTCTTAATCTGATTCCCTAGATTTCTGTACAATATATAACACAATAAGCTCCACACTTTAATATGTGTGTTTCACACAGCTTTAATTACCAAGTTATATCTCCATTTAGATAAACGCATAAAAGCCAGTGATATATTTTGCTGACTACATTAATTGTACAATTTATTCTGCATGCAATGCAATATAAAATCGGCATAGTATATAAATCAAAATGCCAACTCAAAACCAGTTTTACCACTAAACAATATTAGACTTACCATATTAACACTTTCCTTTTTATAATACTATCTGTTTTATAAAACAACCAATATACCAGCAGAAACCATAGACGACCTATTTTATATAAATAAAAATACGTCAGGAGCTTATGACCTGTTGTGATAAAAATAGAACGAAACCAACAAAAAACACATACAACTACAATACAAAAATCCACATAAATAAGGATTGCACATAAAATGTGTAATACTTAATTTTGCAGGCGAAAATAAAAACGGTGAATACAAATGGATACAAAAAAAATAACATACATGGCAGTTGCCTTGATGTGGTTAACAACAACCGAAAGTCAGGCTGCAGTGTTTAAATATTACAGTAACACAGCATTTTCTGAAAACAAAGTTTCTTTGACAAACGTTGCAAATAAAATTGAAGCAACAGACACTTCACGAGTATACAACCTTGATGAAGTTGTCATCGTATCACAGCCCAAAGAAGCTTTGCTTCTGAGGCAGCAGCCACTTAGCTCTTCAATGTTCACCGGCAACGACATAAACAGCCTTGGAATAACAGACCTGAGCATGCTTGCCAGCTATGTACCTTCTTTCGCAATGCCTGCATACGGTTCACGTCTTACATCTTCAATGTATATCCGTGGTATAGGCTCGCGAGTAAACAATCCTGCAATAGGAATATATGTCGACGGCATCCCCATGGTAAACAAGAGCGCATTCAACATACATACATACCAGATTGACCGAGCCGACATTCTGCGTGGTCCACAAGGCACACTGTATGGCATGAATACAGAAGGCGGACTGTTGCGCTTATATACAAAAAATCCGATGAAATATCAGGGAACAGACATTCATCTTGGTCTGGGCACACATTTTCAAAGGGATTTTGAAGCAGCTCATTACGGAAAGCTTGGTGATAACGCTGCCTTCAGCATTGCAGGTTTTTATAGCGGAAGTAACGGATTCTTTAAAAATCAGACAACAGGCAACAGAGCTGACAATTATAATGAGGCTGGCGGCAAGGCACGCTTTGTGTCAAGACTAACAGACAGGTTCACCATAGACTTTACAGCCGATTATCAGTATGTAAACCAAAACGCCTTCCCATATGGTCTGCTTGACATAACGACCAACAATGTTGAATCACCATCGGCCAACAGACAAAACAGCTATAAACGAAATATGCTTAACACTGGCCTTAACCTTAAATATGCAACAGACAAATTTACACTGACATCAACCACAAGTTATCAATTCATGGACGATTGCATGATGATGGACCAAGACTACCTTGCATCAGACTTCATGCATCTGGAGCAGCGGCAGCTCACTAACGCAATAACACAGGAACTGACCGTAAGAAATAACACAGAAGGTAAATGGAAACATGCTACAGGCCTTTATGGATCGTACCAATGGCTAAGAACTGACGCCCCTGTATTTTTCGACGAAGACTTTACCGGCCGTATATCAGGCGGAATACAATCGGCAATGTATAATTCAATACTTAAGGCAATGATCGACAAGATGGTTGCAGCAGGCATGCCGCAGGCTGCAGCCGAAAAAGCAGCAGCCGCGGCAATAGAGAAAGCTGGAGGAATTAATGTAAGCGCAGACATGAAAGTTCCGGCTACATTCAACACTCCACAGCTCAACATCGGCGTCTTCCATGAATCTAACATCAGTCTTACAAACCGGCTGACAGCCACACTTGGACTTAGATACGACTACAACAGGGTAAAAGTTCATTACGACACATACGCTGCAATGGCAATTACGGCAAATGTTATGGGACAAAGCATGACAAACACATTGACATCAATGCTCAACAACATGTCGCACGACAACTATAGCCAACTACTTCCGAAAGTAGGTCTTAGCTACACAATTGACTCTAACGGAAGTAACGTGTATGCCACTGTATGTAAGGGATACAGGGCCGGAGGCTACAACATACAGATGTTTTCAGACATACTTCAACATGAACTTAACGAAAACAGCAACAAAGCCATGACAGGAAGCTATGACATACCTCACACACAGGCAGACTATGATGAAATAAACAATACGATATCATACAAGCCGGAGGAAAGCTGGAACTATGAAATTGGTGCACATCTTAACCTGTTTGACAATAAGATTCATGCCGATTTAGCCGTGTATTACATGCAGATACGCAACCAGCAATTATCAGTAATGGCCGGTGAATACGGATTCGGACGAATGATGGTCAATGCAGGAAAAAGCATAAGCTGGGGACTTGAAGCAGCACTGCGCGGCAGTGCGTTCGACAACAGTCTAACATGGTCGGCTGGATACGGCCTTACAAGAGCGACATTCAAAGAATACAACGAGACAAGTAATGACACCGAGATAAGCTACAACGGAAAACGTGTGCCATTTATACCAATGCACACTCTAAATGCCAGAGCTGACTACAGAATAAGACTCAATGGGTCAGCCGTACAGTCTGTTGTCATCGGCGCAGACGTAACAGCTCAGGGACGCACATACTGGAATGAGGCCAACACATACAGCCAGCCATTCTATGCTCTGTTAGGAGCACATGCCGACATTAACTTCACCGGCGTAAGCCTGAAACTGTGGTGCCGTAACATTACAGACACTCATTACAACACATTCGCATTCGACAGCAGCGCATCCGGACAAACCATTTATCTAGCTCAGCGCGGCACTCCGATACAAGCAGGATTTGACATCGACCTGCATTTCTGACACAATGGAGGACAGAAATTTACATAACAACAAGCAACAGATAATTTTATAAGAAATGATAAAACAGACGGAATTTACACTGAAACCGCGTACACGAGGCTTTCATCTTATAAGCAACGAGATAATAAGCCAGCTGCCGCAACTGCCTAAAAACGGACTGCTGAATCTATTTGTTAAACATACAAGCTGCGGACTTTGCATAAACGAAAATGCTGACCCTGACGTACGCACAGACATGGAAGGCATATTCAACCACATAGTACCCGAAAATCAGCCATACTTTTGTCATACCCTTGAAGGAAGCGATGACATGCCGGCCCATGCAAAATCTGTCATATCAGGCGTAAGTCTCAGCATACCCATAACTGATGGCCGTCTGAATCTCGGCACATGGCAGGGTTTTTATCTCTGTGAATACAGGAGCCACGGCGGCCCGAGACGCATAGTTGCCACGATTATAGGCGAATAAACACACCCCTGCCAGCACTGTTTGGCATTTAAATTGACAAGAACCCGCACAAACGGAGCAGACAATAATAAAACTGGCCATATCATCACTCAGAAAAGAGTGTCATGATATGGCCAGTTTTGCTTTAATAGACAATTATATTAAAAGTAAAACCGGATAATTTTGTATGAATGGTTTATCACTGCTTATCCGTCCACAGCAAATACCGGTTTGTCAGAACGGGAAAAGCAGAGGCAGAACAAACACCATAACCAGACCTATAATTATCTGCAGAGGAAGTCCAACTTTTACATAGTCCATAAATGTGTACCGCCCGGCCTGCATGACAAGTGCATTTGGCGGTGTTGAAAACGGTGAGGCAAAACACATGCTGGCACCAAGCGTAACGGCAAAAAGGAAAGGATATGGACTTAGCCCAGTTTCCGTTGCGGAAGCCAAGGCAATGGGAGCCATAAGCACGGCCGTAGCAGTGTTGCTTATAAACATAGTAAGAAGCGACGTCGTGAAATAAATTCCTGCAAGCAACACAAACGGGCCGTATGCACCCAATCCGCTTACAAGCGAATGAGAAATCAATGCCGAAGCTCCGGTTTTCTCCAATGCCACAGACATAGGCAACATGGCAGCAATAAGCACCACGCTCTCCCAGTTAATTGTCTTATATGCAGCCTCAACGTTACGGAAACATCCCGTAAGCACCATCAGCACGCCGGCTATCATAACAGCCGTAACTGGAGCTACAGGAATAAAGTCGAACACCATCATGGCTATCATTAGCAACATTATGCAGGCTGCCAGCGGTGCCTTATAGTCGAGAGTTACCTTTGCGGCCTCTTCGAGCGGCTGTCCCAGCACCACCCAGTCGTCTTCATCCCTGCCTAAACGGCTTATGTTGGCCCATGTTCCCTGAACCAGAAGCACGTCGCCCCCATGCAGGCGCACATCAGGCAGACCCTCCATTATATATTCGCCCTTACGCCTTATACCGATTATGTTTATGCCATATTTAGAGCGGAACGACGATTCCTTTAGCAGACGGTTTACGAGGCGCGACGTAGGCAGCAATACTATCTCAGCAATGCCAATGTCATAAAAGTCGAGTGACTCATGTTCTGCATGTCCGTCAGAAACAGCCTTTGAAGGGATGTCCAAAGAGTAGTCTGCAGCAAGCCTCAATGCCTGTTCTCTCTCCCCTATCACGTATATTATGTCGCCGTCCTGCATTATTGTATTCGGACCGGCAAGTTTCTGACTTACACTTTTTATTATACCCTTCTGCCTGGTTGTCTCACGCCTTATTTCCAGCACAGTAAGTCCATAACGGTTGTGTACGTCAAGCTCAGCCACAGTCTTTCCCTTAGCCTTAGATCCGGCCCCTACGACAAAGCGCGAAAGATTTTCATCAAGACGATATTCACGCACAAGTTCGTCGAGAGATTTTGTCTTGTGCTCCTTATCCTTGTCGCCATCATTTTTCTTGACAAGCAGCCACTTGCTGAGCGGCAGAAGCACGATGATGCCGATGACAATGCATATCAGTCCGACAGGAGTGAACGAGAAAAACGACAACGGAGCATAGCCATTCTCAGAAAGAACGCCCTGAATAACAAGGTTGGGCGGCGTACCGATAAGCGTCAGCATACCGCCAAGGCTGCTGGCAAAGGCTAACGGCATGAGCAGGCGCCCCGCACTTATGCCGGCCTTGGCTGCAAGACTCACAACGATAGGCAACATAAGGGCTACCGTACCCGTGTTGCTGACGAATGCCCCAATAACGGATGTAACTGTCATAACCAGAAGAAACAGGCGCAGTTCGCTGTCGCCTGCCAGCTTCATTATGCGTCCGCTTATCATCTTTGCAAGTCCTGTCTGAAATATAGCTCCGCCAACAACAAACAGGCCTACCATCATTATCACCACCGAATTTGAAAAGCCTGAAAGAGCCTCTTCTGGCGTCAGTATGCCCAACGACATAAGCAGTATAAGAGCACACAGGGCAACAATGTCTGAACGTATTTTTCCTATTGCAAAAAAGAAAGCGGAAACAGCAAGTATTATTAATGTCGTTATCATATAAACAAGAATAGTTTTCTGAATCAGTCTATCAAAAAAAACATGACATACACCTACGGCCGCAAACCTGCCAGCACGACAGACATACAGCTCAGGCAACCATGTTATATGGTTATATGCAAAGATAACCATTTTAAAAGAAAGACTGCTGACGGGCTTCTCTTTTTTACTATCCTTTAACGAAACAAATAAAACCTGCACTCCGTGCTACATAACATTTAACTTTTAAAAATAGGTGCACAGGATTGCATTTTAACCGAAAAGCAGTATTTTTGTAACAAAGTTAATCAATACAGTAAAGATGAATCTATTTGCCAAACGAATATCCGACCTTCTGAACATCAACATAAAATATGTTGACAACACCCTGGAGCTGCTCGACTCGGGATGCACCATCCCCTTCATAAGCCGTTACAGGAAAGAACGTACAGGAGGGCTTGACGAAGTTCAGATAACACAGATTTGTGAACTGAACGAGCGCATGAAGGAAACCGCCAAACGTAAGGAAACCATAATAAAGACAATAAGCGAACAGGGTAAACTTACCCCCGAACTGGAAAAGCGTATTAACGAATGTTGGGAGCCGGAAGTGCTTGAGGACATCTACATGCCCTACAAGCCGAAACGGCGCACAAGGGCCCAGGTGGCAAGGGAGAACGGCCTCGAACCGCTGGCAACAATAATAATGCTGCAACGCGACAACGCCCCCGAGACAACAGCACGGAGATTTATAAACGAGAACGTCAAAAGCGAGGAAGACGCCATAAAGGGAGCTTTGGACATTATAGCCGAGAATGTCAGTGAGGACGAACGCTCACGTAGCCAGCTGCGCAATGCCTTCAGACGCGGGGCAATAATAACCTCGAAAGTAATAAAGAGCAAGGCCGACACTGACGAGGCCGCAAAATACTCCGACTACTTTGATTTCTCCGAACCGCTGAAAAGATGCTCGTCACACAGATTGCTGGCAATGAGGCGGGGCGAGAAGGACGGCATACTGCGCGTAAGCATTTCTGCCGACGACGAAGAATGCGTTGAAAAGCTAAAACGTCTTTTCGTAAGAGGCTACGGCAGGTGTTCAACACTAGTAGGCGAAGCTGTGACCGATTCGTTCAAGCGTCTGCTTAAGCCTTCAATAGAAACGGAGTTTGCCACCCTGAGCAAGGAGAATGCCGACGGCGATGCCATAGCCGTATTTGCAGAGAATCTGCGCCAGCTTCTGCTTGCCGCGCCTTTAGGACAGAAGCGCGTGATGGGCATCGACCCAGGCTTCCGTACAGGATGCAAGGTGGTATGCCTCGACGAGCAGGGCAACCTGCTTCATCACGAAGCCATATTCCCCCACCCTCCGCGCAATGAACAGATAGAAGCATCAACACAGATAAAGGAGATGGTGAAAAAGTATGGCGTAGAGGCCATAGCAATAGGCAACGGCACGGCAAGCCGTGAGACTGACAGATTCGTAAAGACTCTCGGACTTGCAGACAGCATACAGGTCTTCACAGTAAGCGAAGACGGAGCTTCAGTTTATTCTGCCTCAAAGACTGCGCGCGAGGAGTTTCCCGACAAGGATGTAACCGTGCGCGGTGCCGTAAGCATAGGCAGGCGACTTATGGACCCTCTGGCTGAACTTGTAAAGATTGACCCTAAAAGCATCGGCGTAGGACAATATCAGCACGACGTTGACCAGGCCAAGCTGAAAAAAAGCCTTGACCTTACCGTTGAAAGCTGTGTCAACTCGGTTGGTGTAAACCTTAACACCGCCAGCAAACACCTGCTCACCTATGTGAGCGGCCTTGGACCGACGCTTGCACAGAATATAATAGACTACCGCACGGCCAACGGAACATTCAGCAGCCGTTCTCAACTGCTGAAGGTGCCACGGCTCGGCCCGTCGGCATTTGAGCAGAGTGCAGGTTTCTTGAGGATACCTGACGCAAAAAATCCGCTTGACAATACAGCCGTACACCCTGAAAGCTATAAGATTGTAGAGAAAATGGCAAAAGACTGTGGATGCAGCGTGACAGAACTGATTAAAGACAAAGACAAGCGAAAGAGCATCAGGCTTGACAGATATGTAAGCGAAAAAGTAGGCATGCCAACGTTAACAGATATTATGGCCGAACTTGAAAAGCCTGGACGCGATCCGCGCGAACAGCTCGAAGAGTTTGAATTTGATCCTAACGTGAGCACTCCCGATGATCTTGTTGAAGGCATGGTTCTGCCGGGCATTGTAACCAACATTACCAACTTCGGAGCTTTTGTCGACATTGGAGTTCATCAGGACGGACTGGTGCACATATCACAGCTTGCCGACAGATATGTAAGCGACCCCACACAGGTTGTCAAATTACATCAGCACGTAATGGTGAAGGTTATAGAGGTAGACCGCAGACGCAACAGAATATCGCTTTCGATGAAAGCCGTAGACAAGTAATGCCAAAGGCAGACAGGATGTCAGAGGGCATTTACGATGTCTGCAAGACTGAAAAAGGACACATCCTGCCGCCGCTACACACACGACAATATAACGGACAAATGTCTGGACATTAAACTCCTGCATTTGTCCGTTATGTTTTTTCAATCCCAATAGTGCATAAATTAAGCGGAAACGTCATATTTCTTACACATTGGATTTCGTTGATGCGCTCAGGCTGAGATATTTGAAAATAAAAATCCGACGGGCGTAAAAATGCCACAAATCCGTGTGCAATTGTAACATACATTCAATCAAGACATTACATACACAATAAATGTTTTGTGCATTATTTTCTTGCCATTTACACATCAAAAACCAATTATCTGATGCCCGGAAATGGCCGTTTTGCCTTAAAGAAACTGCCGTTTTACGATGCAAAAGACAGTATTTTGTCATACAAAAGACATTGTTTGAATATGCCAAAGCCTACATTTCGTCATTATATGTAAATATAATTTACCTAAAAGACTGACTCTATCTTATTGCGTTCTCTATTTTATCTAAAATTTATGACATAACTGAAATATCATTATGCACATCCATCCGCCGTTTTTACTTACACAAAGCAAAACGCATAAACTCGTGGCCAGATTACAGGAAGCACAGGCTCAGGCATGCCGAATACAGCCAATAAAAAAACAATAACAAACACAAGCAGCTTATTAAGATACACCGAAACGTAAGAATCGTCATAATCCCCCAATAAAAAAAGGAGCATTCAGGAGAGTCTGAGGCCATACAGTCGGGCGTATGTCACGCTGCGCCAAAGGCCCTCTCCCAAATGCTCCGCAATGCTAACTCTCTCTATTAATTAAGCCACGTGCAATCAATGCTTAACGATAACCTTGAAGCTCTTATGGTTTCCGTTGGCATTTACGTCAAGAATATACAATCCTTCAGTCAGGTCGTCAACATTCATTGTGTTGCTTACGCTTGTTGTTGTCATAGACTTAACACAGCATCCCTGAGCACTATATAAGCTGATACGTGTGCTGACGCCCTCGAAAGGCAGGTCTATATGCAGCTCTGATGCAACAGGATTCGGATAAACAGCAGCCTTTGTCTGCTCTATTTCCTTTTCTATACTTGTAGCATTAGCTTTAAGGTCTGCCACATACGCATATTTACCAAGGTCTTTCATACACCATCCTGTTATATATCGTCCATTAGGCGAAAGGTCCATCACGCCGCATATTGTATGTCCGTCAAGATCAATACCGAGATATTCTGTCAGATATCTGTTCATCTCAACCATTCCTGTCTCTTCGCTCCAAATCCATGCACTATTACCAGTTCCAAGCTGACCAACCACGAAAGATCCGTCGTTTGTCATGTCATATACCATGTCATCTGCACCTTCTTCAGGATTAAGCAGCTGCAATCCTTTCTCTTCGCTCCAAAGCCATGCACCCTCTACTGCATACAAAGAATTACCACGGCCACCAATAATCTTTCCGTCTGAAGACACTGCGTTACACATACCCAACAGTTTCGACTGCATGTCAAGATATCCTGCTGCTGTATCGCTCGTGTCAAGGTCATCTTCTGTCATTTCAGGATCTTTAAACATAAAGCTATGGTCATATCCTCCATCTGCGTTTTTACGCCAAACAGAGCTAAACCAAGGTCCGTGATGATCCTGCCAACCAACGATAACACTACCGTCATAGCTTGCTTTATAGGCCAATGAAGCACGGTTCATTGCTGCAAACTTATTACCCAGGTCTATCAATTTGCCGTTTACCCATGCTGCTGCGTCACATCTGATGGCGCTACTTGCAGTTAACTGCTCATAAGCATAAACTCCACCAACAACAGTTGAACCGTCTCCTGATATATCATACGCATTTGATGCAACGCCATCTGATAAATATCCGGTACCAGAAAGTCCTGTCCATTCACCCGTTTCAACATCGTATATAGCAGCAGTGTATCCGCTTACACTTTCAGCCTTTTCCTGGTGGAAGAAGGTCCCGTTCTCTGCACAGATATTAATTGAAGACTCCTCATTTGCAATGCCGAACAAATTGCAGTTATCAGCATCGGCAATATCCACCTTATTCCAATTAGCACCCATGTCTGAGCTTTCATAAACATTGCCATTGTTTCCAACTATCATAGCTGTACCGCCAGAGAAAGAAACATCATTCCAACTTATATCTTCTGTACCAGAAGCAACTTTAGCATTAGTCCATGTTGCACCGCCGTCTGTAGTAATATATATGCTTCCTACGCACAATGCCATACCATTATTTTCGTCAGCAAAACGTATACGGTTGAACACCTGTGTGTTTTCATCAGAATAAGGATTTACAGAAGCGCCTGCTTCATATACAGTTGTCCATGTCTTTCCGTAGTCTTCAGACTTCTGTATAAATCCATTGTCTGTAACCATAAAATAAATCTGGCCTACATGACAGAAACTTACAGGAACACCCTTAACACCTGTTGCAACTTCAAAAGTTTCAGAGGCATCTGTACTATACCAAACAGCACCTGTGCCATCCTCAAGTTTCATTCCCAACACACCATATTTGTAGCGATAATTTTCCTCTACAGGAATGAAATCCATAGCACAATAAACATCAACCTTATCTGTATTTCCGGCCGGATGTGGATCTACTTCAGACCATGAACTTCCATTATTGTTCGTAAAATAGAAACAGCCATTATATCCGCCTGCAAATCCATTGTATGTAGACAACCATGCCACAAATTTAAGACCGCCTTTCCAAGCCTGGATCTGACTTCCGGAACCACCTTCATTGTTGATTACAGCAATACTGGATGTCATCCAAACCTTACCATTATTGGTGGTCTTTGTCATATATCCTTTCTGCTTATCTTTGCTGGAGCCGACAGTAAATAAGCTTGAGCCTTTAGCGCGAGAAAATTCGGTAAAATTAATGTCTATATCTTTTAAAGTTGTTTTTACCCATTCTGAGAAAACATTAATTTTATCACTATGCATAACAGCTGCTATGCTCGCGCCGTCATCTGAGTAACGGCCTAATCCTCCCACACCATTTCCGGCAGATATACCGCCTATAGTTTTTATATCTCCTGTAGTTGGTGTCCATATTTCATAAGGCTTACCTTGATCGACGAAAACAATTGCCTGTCCTTCATTATTCACACCACTAGAATAATACTGTGTTTCAGTAAACCATGCCTTCTTTCCATCATCACCGCTCTGTGCAAATACTGCGCATCCGCCACAAAAGCCGGCAAGCATAAGTAAAAAATGTTTTTTCATAATTATATAAATTTAGATTCGTGAATAAAAGTTTTCCCAAAATTATTACATTTAAAAATTAATGCAAAGAAAACCTTATGGACAAAGGACGGGACACGTTTGTTAAAATATGTTTCATCATTGATATTAAAGAATTTACGACATATTATTATTCAGAAAAATATGTTACCTTTGCGTTAAAGTTTACTGCATTTAAAATGATGAAAAACCATATAAAACTCATATCAAGTCTTATTTTACTATTCATTTCAGCTCTTATAATAACAGGATGTGCCAATAAAAAAGAAGAAGGACAAGCTCTATTTGAGAATGGACTGAAAAATATGAAAAACGGCAATCTGCCGATAGCATACAGACAAATACGCCAGGCTGTCATGGTGTTTGAAGAAGAGAATGACAGTATCGGCATGTTTGAAGCAAAAACCCATCTCAGTCTTTTATGCAGTGTCATCGGACAAAAGAAAGAAGGTTATGAGCTGATAAAATCTACACCATATTTCCATGTAAAGCGTAAAGGCATCTATAGTTCACAATACTATTGGCGCATGAAAGCATATTATGCCTTTACTCTTGAAAACGACTACCAAACGGCCTCTGTCTGCATAAACAATCTCCTGAAGCTTGACAGTATAGATTTTCCTGAAAAAAAGACTTACCTTTACATGGACAAGGCCAACCAGGCGGAAATGTATTTGATGACAAAACAGACAGACAGGGCATGGGAAGTAATCAGAGAACTGGAAAACAACCCTTTGAAAGATGACCAATATCTGTCGCAGACATATTATATACACGCCCTTCTGCTTATGCAGGAAGGAAAGGCTGACAGTGCATGTGCGTATGCAAGACGAAGTATAGAATACTCTTCAAGATACAATGCCCCTGAAAACGAAGCCAACGCAATGAAAATAATAATGAAAAATGACAGTGCCAAAGGAGACATTGCTTCATATATCAGACAACGCAACTCTTATGACAGCCTGACAAACCATATAAGGGGAAACGAAATAACACATCATATTGCTGTTATTCAGGAGCAGCATAAGTTTGATTTGACGCTTAAAGAAATACAGAGAAAGCACATGGAAAGAAATCTATGGTTCGGTGGATTTACCATCGGCATCGGAGCTTTATGTGTAATAATTTTCCTGATATACAAGCAGAATAAGCTGAAACTTAAGTCTGAAACAGCTGAACGCATGCGCCTTGACCAGGAAATAGAATACAAAAAACTGGAAAATGAGCTATTGACACTGAAAATGCAACAAACAAAAGAGGAACTGCAGAAGCAGCACGACGACAATGCAGATGCGATAAGACAGCTGGCATCATCTGACGACAGAAAGAACACTAACACCAGACTGAAAATGCTGGAAGCCACACTGAACACTAACCATAATGCATTCATCCAATACATCAACAAGAACTTTCCGCAGCTTACGCATAATGACATCTTAATATTAGGGTTTATGCGCATGGATATGAAACCTCAGGAGATAGCCTCCGTATTAGGAATTTCTGTAGACAGTCTGCATAAAGCAAAATACAGACTGCGCAAAAAATTATCCGTAGACTCAATGGCTGCACTAACCGAGTTCACCAAAAACTGGAACGACAACGATTAACAGTATAAAAAATAAGCATCCTGCAAACCGTTGCAATAAACACGGTTGCAGGATGCTTATTTCCAGGTTTAAAAATTTAAAAGCCGTAAACGTTTATACCTTCATCTTAAACCTCTCATCATAATAACAAAGTGCAGCACCTATGGCTGTACAGAATTCTGAATTCTCAGGAATGACAAGTTTCACGCCATAAAGTTTCTCGATTGGCGGGAAAACCATTCTGCACTGCGGCAGTAAGGTCAGGTTACCAATCATTATATACTCACGGATGTTGCTGCCCAACGATGCCAAGACTGCAGACTGGCCAACAGACTGCAGCACCATCCAAATTAGTCCAATAGCAATGTCTTCTCTCGAGGCGTCACTCTTGGCATTGCCAAAAAGTGAGGCAACGGCACTCATAGGCAATCCGGGCAGCGGATGAGCGCTGATATCCTTAATGCGCAGATTTACGTTTGACACATCTCCTTTTACAGCAATCTCTGACACAGTACGTATGTCATCTGTCTTCAGCATAAGACGCGCCAAACCCTGCAAAGTTCCGCCTCCAATCCCTATTCCGCCAATGTGCTCTATCTTATCGCCGTCACATTTTACAAGAGATGTTCCGGTGCCCATGCTCACAACAATTATCTTGTCCCTTCCTGACTCATGTCGGGCGCCAAGTCCGTCAGCTATAAACTCGTTAGCTTTATCGGTAGGCAAGCCATAAACAGGTTCGTTTATATATGCGCTGCCAACACCTGTAAGCATAACATGCTCTACATCAGAAAGTTGTATCTTATTGTCATACAGATACTTTCCGAATGCGCCATATAAAGAAGTAACAGGGTCTGTTGCCTTGACACGTATAGGCGAAACAACATGCCCGTCACGTATTCCAACTATTTTTGTCGTACTGATTCCGACATCAATACCGATAACTATTCCCATAATATTTAAACTTTTTACAAAGACAATGATTAGCAAGAAAAAAGCCTAAGCAGAGCTCACTCTATAATATAAAGAAAAACCGCAACCTCTCATCAAAGAGATTGCGGTTAATATATAAGATTCGGTTACATCTTATTTAACTTTCTCAACGATAGCCTTGAAAGCCTCAGGATTGTTTACAGCGAGGTCAGCAAGAACCTTACGGTTAATCTCGATACCAGCCTTGTGCAAAGCACCCATAAGTGTTGAGTAGCTCATATTCTCAAGACGAGCTGCAGCATTGATACGCTGTATCCACAAAGAACGGAAGTTACGTTTCTTGTTACGGCGATCACGGTAAGCATAGGTCAAACCTTTCTCCCATGTATTCTTGGCAACTGTCCAGACATTTTTTCTAGCTCCGTAGTATCCACGAGTGAGCTTTAAAATTCTTTTTCTTTTTGCTCTTGAAGCAACGTGATTTACTGATCTTGGCATAATTTTTTTCCTCTAATTTTTGTTCGACATTGATTAACGGAGACACAGCAAGTCGCGTACCTGCTTCATGTTGCTCTGGTCTACGATTGTCTGGTGTACCAGATTACGTTTCTGCTTCTTTGTTTTCTTAGTCAGGATGTGACTGTGGTAAGCATGATGTCTCTTAATCTTACCTGTACCGGTGAAACGGAATCTCTTCTTTGCACCGGAATTTGTCTTCATTTTTGGCATTTTTTCTTAAATTTAAATTAGTTGTTATTTATTAGCTGTGGCAACGTATATACCAGGACGTTACGCACATATTTATTATTTCTCGTTAATTAGTCGTTTCCTTCACTGAGCTTTTTCAGTGCATCAGCTCCGTTCTTGGCGTTATCAAACAAGCCACCGGCTGCAGAAACATTCTTCTCTGCAACGCTGTCAGCAGCTTTTGCTTCAGCCTCACGACGCTCACGGTCCATCTTCTGCTGGCTCTTCTTGGCAACGCCAGCCTTTTTCGGACTTAGATAAAGGAACATCTTCTTGCCCTCAAGTGCCGGCATCTGCTCAACTTTACCATATTCTTCCAAATCGTTAGCGAAACGCAACAACAGCACCTCACCTTGCTCTTTAAACAAAATTGAGCGGCCGCGGAAGAATACAAAAGCACGAACCTTATTGCCTTCTTCAAGGAACTCTTTCGCATGCTTCAACTTAAAGTTGTAGTCATGCTCATCGGTCTGAGGTCCGAATCTTATTTCTTTAACCTCTTGCTTAACCTGCTTTGCCTTAAGTTCCTTAGCACGTTTTTTCTGCTGATAGAGGAATTTACTATAGTCGATGAGACGACATACAGGTGGCTGTGCATTAGGAGATATTTCCACAAGGTCAACACCTTCCTCACGCGCCATCTCCAACGCCTGACGTGTTGGTACTACTGTTGATCCGTTATCACCTACGATACGGACTTCCTTTACGCGAATTTGTTCATTCACGCGATAATGATTGTTCTTGTCGTTCTTCATTCAACTATTTCATTCAACTATTTTATGAAAATCGGGTGCAAATTTACTATTTTTCAATCAATCAACAAAAATATTTCTTACCTTTTTTATCTTTATCGTCAAAATCATTATGACGGACATGTCTTGCACACCTAAATTATTGACTTACATATACATTTTTGATTTCCAGAATGTAAGCATCATGGTATCCGCCATGCGAACCGCCGTACCATTTGCTTATTTCAGGATTGAGAAAACACTCTGGCTTGATGTTGTCTTTATAAAGCTTTTCACACTCAAGCGTAAGACGTGCCTGCTTAAACGTAACGCTGCCGCATTCTGTGTCAACCGGCATAAGTCCTGTTGCCTTGACTTTATCACATTCACGACCTGACTTTGAACCGCAAAGATTGTATATGCTGCGCA
This sequence comes from Prevotella marseillensis, assembly GCF_900625065.1. Taxonomy (NCBI): domain Bacteria; kingdom Pseudomonadati; phylum Bacteroidota; class Bacteroidia; order Bacteroidales; family Prevotellaceae; genus Prevotella; species Prevotella marseillensis. The sequence continues at coordinate 1,587,117 of NZ_UYXY01000001.1, forward strand.
TATCTGGATCTTTTCCTAGAAAGGACAACGTCACAACGGCATTGTCTTCAATAAAATCATGAGTAAAACGTTCGGGCCTAACAAATATCACGGCTACAGGTTTATTCCATAACCATCCTACACAGCCCCATGAAGCTGTCATGACATTAAAATGGTCTCTGTTTCCTGATGCTATAAGCATCCATTCTTTGCCTATTGCTTCTATAAAATTGTCGTTCAGAGTTTTTATATCTACCTTCTTCATCTTCTGTCATTTATAAATAATAGTTGCAAAGATAATGCAAGATTACAGCAAAGCAAAACTAAGAGCCGAGTTTTTGTATTGCCGGCAAAGATATTGTCATATTTGAAAAAGATTTCTTTTTGAAATATGCATAAAAAAATATGAAACTGCCCTGCTTACTGAGGACAGTTTCAGATAAAAACTTAAACATTCAAACTGTTATGGTATTAACACTTTTGACGCAACATCGTTTATGCAAACCACATACATACCAGACTGAAGAGCAACCGACATACTGCCGGATTCTGATGCCGCCGAATATACTTTCTGCCCGGCCAATGTATAAACAGAAACTGCCGAACCATCATTCATATTATCTATGTTCAACATTCCCGGCACAACTCTAATCAGCGGCATTTGTCCCTCTGAAACAGAAGTAATTGATGTTGTTGTGGTCATGAAGTCTTTCCATTGTTCTGCCTCTTTATACTTATCGATACTTTCTTCAGGAACAAGCAACTTGCACTTGTCTACCGGAGTGAGATTAAAGACATAAGAACCGAGACTTGGAGGCTCAACGGCATAAACGCTGAACTGCTGCAAACCAGATAACCCGGAGAAGCACTCTGTACCTATATGTGAAACGCGACTGCCTAAAGACACACTGAGCAATCCACTGCAATCCTGGAACACGTAATCGTCTATATATTCAACACTTTCGGGCAACGTGATATCATCTAAAGATTTACATGAATAAAAAGCACTCCAGTCTATACGGGTAAGTTTGTCATTCCAAGCTATATCTTTAAGTGCCGTACACTCAAAGAATGCTCCATTTCCAATAGTCTCAAGGTTTGCGCCCAAAGTCAGCTTCTCTAAAGCCGTACAGCCTTGGAACATCTTTACGCCTATCTCTTTATAAGAATCAGGAATAGTAACTTCTGTCAGTGAAATACATCCCTGAAATGCACCCGAAGCAAAAGAAACAACATGGTCAGGAAGCACAAGAACAGACAGTTTTGCACAGTCTAAAAACGCCTGGATTTTTACTGTCTGCAAAGCATTCAGGCCAGACATATCCAGACTGGTTAATCCGCACCCGCTAAATGCCCCTTTACCGATGGTCTCTAAAGAAGTATTGAAATGGATGTCACTAAGCTGAGAACATTCTACAAAAGCATTCGTGCCAATCTCCTTCAATGATACAGGAAACGATATTTCCGTAAGTGACGAACACAACTTAAAAGCCTCCTCGCCTATTGTCTCTACCTTGTCACCAAAGGTAACAGACGACAGACTATAGCAGCTGTTAAACGCTCCGTCAGGCACAGATGTAACCTCTGCCGGAATAATAATTTTATCTATTGCAGCACAATTATAAAAGACAGAATTTCCCATACTCTTCAACGAGGTTGGCAAAACCACATTCTTCAGTTCTGTGCAACTTGAAAAGCCGGCACGTCCTATAGTTTCAAGACCATCAGGCATCACAACTTTTTCAAGAGAGGTACAATCTAGGAATGCGCCGGCGCCTATCGTCTTTACATTCTCTCCAATCACTATGCTCTTAACGTTCGTATTACCGTCAAAAGCATAGTCTGCAATCTCATTAACACCTTTCAAATTTGCATCAGAATTCATGTCGATGTCTGTCTCATCCCCCTTCCAAATCTCAAGCACAGTCTTGTCATCAGACAGTTTGTAAGACGTTTCGGGGTATCCTTGTGCAAAAACTGAAGATGCAGCACAAAGAAATATTGCCGCAAATGCACATCTACGCAAATTAAATCTCCTGATTCTTTTCTGCTCTAAAAAATAAGTAAATTTTTCCATACACTTTTTATCTTTAGTTAAACAATTGATTGCAGAGCTTTATCGTAACCATTTTTCGAATTAACCCATATACTAATACCAGACTTGTTTTAAGAGGCATCAACAAAATTCCATTTTATAACAGCCATAAAAATACGGCTACATGACACACATCCGACAAATGTATCAAAAAAGGAAATAAGTTTCCAAATATATGACATTTTCTATATGAAACAAGATAATGTCACCATAAAAGACAATAAATTAACAATTATTTTGTAATTAAGTGGAGAAACGACGCTTCCTTGTCTTATGGAGACATCTATCTACAACGTTCGCAACCTTTATATAATATAAGGTATGACAAGCTATCTCCCGCCCCATCATTTGACAGGCCAGCCAACGATAAAGATCAAAATCCATACATTAAAATAACATGTTATCGCTATCGTTTAATATAGGATGCAGCCCGGCATTATAAATTCAAAAAATGTTTTTTTGTTTTGCATTGCTCTCTCCTTTCATTATCTTTGCATAGTCAAAAAACAAGATAAACAAAGAAATTATGAAAGTAACTGGATTTTTAGACCACTGCAACATCAACGTAACGGACATCGAACGCAGCATTAAATTCTACGAAGAGGCTGTAGGACTGCACGTCAATTCACGTATGGAAGCGAAAGACGGCTCGTTTATTATAGTAAAACTTACAGACGACAAAGGTCTGTATGAACTTGAACTTACCTGGCTTAAAGACCATCCGCAGCCATACGAGCTGGGAGACAACGAGAGCCACATCTGTTTCAGAGTTGCAGAAGACTATAATGAGGTGTTTGAATTCCACAAGTCAAAAGGATGGGTTTGTTATGAAAACCATGACATGCATCTCTACTTCATCAACGACCCTGACGGATATTGGATTGAAATTCTACCGGTAAAGAATAAAAGCGACAAATAACATTTGCGACAGAATAGCACAAAAATCTGCCAATGATATTTGCATAGTCTGCCTATACAAAAAAGTATTTTGCACATACTTTCACTAAAAACGCAGCCTTACGCAATGGCGCATGATATTACTATGTCATACAAAATAAAAAGAGGTAAAAGACGCATATTGTCTTTTACCTTTTTTATATTATAGCATTCGCCAGAAATTACATTTCAGTTGCCTTCAGCTGCTCTGCAACCTCATCATTAATTTTCTTTGCGAAATCTTCCTTAGTCATTGTACCCTGGTCACCCTGTCCCTGCTTTCTTACAGCAACAGTGCCGTCAGCCTGCTCTTTCTCGCCTACAACAAGCATATAAGGAATACGCTTCATCTCGTTGTCGCGTATCTTACGTCCGATTTTCTCGTTGCGGTCATCAACAATTGTGCGCACTCCAACTGAATCGAAATACTTAGAAAGCTGAGCTGCATAGTCGTTGAACTTCTCGCTGATAGGCAGAATTGCCACCTGATCAGGTGTCAGCCACAACGGGAAATGACCTGATGTATGCTCAATAAGCACGGCAGTGAAACGCTCGAGTGAACCAAACGGAGCACGGTGAATCATCACAGGTGTCTTCTTCGTGTTGTCATCGTCTGTATATTCAAGCTTGAAGCGCTCCGGCAGGTTATAGTCAACCTGGATTGTTCCGAGCTGCCAGCGACGGCCGATGGCGTCCTTAACCATAAAGTCGAGCTTAGGACCATAGAATGCAGCCTCGCCATACTCTATCTTGGCGTTCAGGCCTTTCTCCTTACATGCATCGATAATAGCCTGCTCTGATTCAGCCCAAACCTCGTCCGAGCCTATGTATTTCTCGTGGTCGTTAGGATCGCGCAGAGAAATCTGAGCCTCAAAGTCAGTAAAGTTGAATATTGAGAACACCGTATTAATGATATCCATTACTCGCAAGAACTCGTTCTTTACCTGGTCAGGACGGCAGAAGATGTGTGCATCATCCTGAGTGAACGAGCGCACACGTGTAAGTCCGTGGAGCTCACCGCTCTTTTCATAGCGGTAAACAGTGCCGAACTCAGCAATACGCAAAGGCAGGTCACGATATGAACGCGGTTTCCATGCAAACACTTCGCAGTGATGAGGACAGTTCATCGGCTTCAGCATGTATTCCTCATCGTCCTCAGGAGTATGTATCGGCTGGAATGAGTCCTTGCCGTAATGAGCATAGTGACCTGAAGTTACATAAAGATTCTTGCTTCCGATATGCGGAGTGATAACCTCCTGATAGCCGTAGCGCTTCTGTATACGGCGCAGCATATCCTGAAGGCGCAGGCGCAACTCTGTTCCTGCAGGCAGCCAGATAGGCATACCCTTGCCCACACGCTCAGAGAACATAAACAGCTCCATCTCCTTACCTATCTTGCGGTGGTCACGTTTCTTGGCCTCCTCAAGCATAACGAGATACTCGTCGAGCATCTTTTTCTTCGGGAAAGAGATACCGTATATACGCGTCATCTGCTCGCGCTTTGCGTCACCGCGCCAGAATGCTCCTGCAACGCTTGTTATCTTTATCGCCTTAATAGCGCCAGTGCTTACGATGTGCGGACCTTTACAAAGGTCAGTGAACTTACCCTGAGTGTAAGTTGTAATCTCACCGTCGGCAAGATCCTGCTCTATATGCTCGCACTTATAGTCCTGACCGTCGGCCTTAAACTCCTTCAAGGCGTCTGCCTTAGATATTTCTTTTCTTACAACCGGCTCGTCTTTTGAGGCCAGTTCCTTCATTTTCTTTTCTATCTTCTCGAAGTCGCCTTCCTTTATGACATCGCCTTCCTTCGGCATAACGTCATAGAAGAAACCGTTTTCTATAGCAGGACCAAAGCCAAACTGTATGCCCGGATACAACTCCTGAAGAGCCTCTGCCAGCAAATGGGCTGATGTATGCCAAAATGCATGCTTGCCTTCCTCGTCCTCCCATTTGTAAAGCTCTATCTTTGCATCCTCGTTAATAGGGCGATTAAGTTCCACTGTCTCACCGTTTACGCCGCAAGCCAACACGTTGCGCGCCAAAGCCGGCGATATGCTTTCTGCAATCTGAAGCCCCGTTACACCCTGTTCATACTCACGAACAGAACCGTCGGGAAATGTGATTTTTATCATAACAGCTTTTGTTTAAATCTATTTTGGGCACAAATTTAACCATTTATTTCTTGACATGATACATTTTATAGTAAAATTTTGCAAACCAGTGTATTTTTATCACGCATTTATAAATAAAATGTAGATGCATTAATAGTCATGCAATTTTCTTACAGACAAAAGCGTAGACATTAATAATATATATATTCACGCAGAAATGCATATACGGGCACTCTCCGTTATGCCTTGAAATAAAGCGGACGATATAATAATTTTCATAAAAAAGTATTCTTCGATTAAACCAAAAGCAGTTTTATCAGTCTTATAATTGTAAACGGATTAAGACTGCTGCTCTAAACGGCGTAAGGTACCAACCGCACAGAGTCAGTTGTATCCCAATAAATCAGAATAATAAACTTAAAAGTAGAAACTTATGAAAAAAATTATTATGTCTCTGGCCATAGCATTCATGGCAATAATGCCTACAATGGCACAGGACAACAAAGTTGAGAAGAAACAGCTTACACCGGAAGAGAGATTTGAGCGCAAGGCTAATGCTCTGTCTGACAAGATGATGCTTGACGACGCCACAAAGGCAAAGTTCGTACCGATGTATACAGAATACCTAAAGGAGCTTAAAGAAGTATGCCCCAATAAAGAGGTTGCCAAGAAGCCTTGCTCAGAACTTACGGAAAAAGAAATTAGCGAACGTATAGAAAAGCGCTTTGACGCCAGACAGAAACGCCTTGACGTTGAAAAGAAATATTATAAGAAATTTAAGACCGTGCTGAACGCACGCCAGTTGCAGCAGGTGTTCTGTAAAAACGGAAAAGGCAAACGTGCCTGCGCAAAATTCTCACCCCGTATGAACTGTAAAAACAACAAAGCATTCAAGCGCGGCCCACAAAACATGCGTCAGTGCAAAGGCGTATGCCCGGGCAATCAGGCAAACTGCGCCGGCAAGGAATGTAATAACAAAGAATGTCCCAATAATAAATAACATTGTTGTATAATTCCCCTCATATTTTTATGTCTTAATAATTTATAAGGCTTAAAATATGAGGGATTTCTGTTTCCATAAGCTACATCTGCCTATGCCATAAGATTATGCTGCATCTAAGATGTCTTGCATCAAATGCTTCTGTATTATTCCGGCGTATCTAAGCCACAGGCACTCTTACAAATTTGCGTTTAAGCCTTATTGCCTGCACTGTCTTTTGATTTATATTCATTATTACAGAAAAAAAGACAAAAAAAGAAGGAAAACCAGACTACCGACTGATAATTTTTTATACCTTTGCAGTATAACATAATCGCAGACAACACCTTATGGACGATTCTATATACAGTTTTTCATTATGCATAGCCCTGCCGTTGATGATATTCTTCGGCTTTTATTTTTTATTGGCGCACACGCCCGACAAGGCTATCTTCAGCAATTATATACATTCACGGCGCATCATGGGCATAGCCATGCTGCTGCTCGCCGCCAACTATTCGGTACATTTCTTTTACGGCATAAGGTTTAAGAATGTCAATGCCGCCATACTGATGAACCTCTCAACCTATTTTCTGTGCTACTGGCTCTTCAGTTCGGCACTCACAACTCTGCTCGACCGCTTCTACATCACACGCCACCGACTGCTCACCCACATCTGTCTCTGGCTGCTGTTCTCCGTGCTTTCGGCCATTGTTCTGCTTATGCTGTCCGAGGGCATAGCCCAAAAGACCGGACTGCTTATCATGGCCACATGGCTCGTGATCTACGGCTTGACTCTTGCCCGAAGGCTCGTCCTGGCATACCGCAGGGCGGTAAAGATTTTCGACGACACTCATTCCGACAACATCGGGGCCTACATACGCTGGCTCTCCGTCTTCACCTATTGGGCCGTCGTGTTTGGCGTTGGCTGCGGCCTGCTCACGTTCCTGCCCGACAAATACATCTATGTGTGGATACTTTCGTCGATACCTTTCTACATTTACCTGTTCCACTGTTACCATAACTACATGCTCTTCTATGAGAAGGTTGAGAATGTCATGGAGAGCGAGATTGCTTCTGAAGACGACATCCTGTGCGATGCCGACGCCGGTGAAATCTGCAGCGACGACTTGCCTACGTGCCATACCGATATTGCAGATAATATAAAGAAATGGATTGAAAATGAAGGCTATCTCATACAGGGACTTACGATAAAGGAACTTGCCGAAACCCTGCATACCAACCGCACCTATCTCTCTGTCTATATCAACACATCGCTCAACACAACCTTCCGCGACTGGATAACGCAACTGCGCATAGACTATGCAAAGCAAAGAATGGCCAACCATCCCGACCAAAAGATCACCGAGATAGCCGAAGCCTCAGGCTTCCTCTCGCAGAGCCACTTTATGAAGACTTTTAAAGACAAGGAAGGATGCTCACCAGCAAAATGGAGAAAGACCAAGAATAATTCATAATTCACAATTATTTCCAATCACCACAAGTAGCATATCCGCCAGAGCATTAGCCTTATTGCTTCTCTGAAACAATTCTCCCTACAAGCGGCATATACCAACAAGACTAATGTCCGGCTGATTTGTAATCTGCCGGAATTAAGTATAAGGATTTTTCAATCACTAGTGTTCGAAAGATTTTAACTATCTGAAAGTCAGTTGTTTACTTGCATATATCAATATTTTTTTGTATCTTTACATCATAATAATAGAGCAAAAAATATTGAAATGAAAGATGTAAAAGTTCATGCAAAAGACATCCTGCGCATGATACCCGATGAAGAACTGGCCAAACTGTCCAGCTCTACAAAGGTGGACTATTGCGCCAAGGTATTGAGCGGCGAGCGGATGTTCTATCTCCTTGTCTTTGCCCTCCTGGCGGCAGATCAGATAAGTCAGCGCAAGCTTGAGGTCGTATTCAACAATTCCATTTTCAAGACGCTGTTCAACATAAGTGCAGACGCCCATGTGACGCACAGTTCCATTTCCACCCGCCTGTCAAAGATAGACCTGAGCTTCTTTGAGAAGGCCTATGAGATTATATACGGGCGCTTCTCCAAACTGTACACTGAAGAGGAAATCCTGCATCTGTACCTTATACGGGTCGACAGCTCCATGGTGGCCGAATGCTGCAACAGGCTCAAGGCCGGTTTTACCGTCGGCAAGAAACCCGGAGACGGAAGGCAGCCGCGCAAGCAGATAAAGTATACCATGGCATATGACGGTTTCGCCGTAAGGCTTGCCGAGGCGTTCAACGAGGCTGTATATCTTAGCGAGGACATGGCCATCCCGAAGGTCGTGCTCAAGCTTGTCAAAAAAGACAGCAAGCATACGAACTTATATGTTATAGACCGCGGGCTCAGCTCCCTGGACAACTTTAACGCCATAAACGAGTATAATGGAAAATTTGTCGGAAGGATAAAGACCAACCGCAACATGGAGGTAGTGGAAAGCCTCATGAAAGAAGACACGGACACCGACCTTGGCAATCTTGAGCTGTATGAAGACAATATCGTACATCTGTATGACAATGAGGAGAAGAAATACTGCGAAACGCCATACCGCGTTATAAAGGCACGCTTCAAGCAGCCGCGTGACACTACGCGCCCTGCAAACAAAGGCAAGGTAAGGAGGGTTGAGAACGAGGTGTTCCTGATAACCAACGATTTCGGCCTTACGCCGAAGCAGGTAGCCGAGGCATACAGGAGACGTTGGGATATAGAAGTGTTCTTCAAGTTCCTGAAGCAGAACCTGTCCTTCTCACATTTCGTGTCAACAAGCGAGAACGGAATAAAGGTTATACTGTACATGACGCTCATAACAGCTATGCTCGTGATGATTTACAAGCGTGAGAACGGCTTGGGATTCTCTATAGGCAAATTCATGTTCTTTATGGAGATGCAAGATTGGGTCTGTCAACTTATGGTCGTGCTAAATGGCGGTAATGCGGACAAACAGAATGGTGACATCCGGTTGAAGGCAAGAATTCCGTAAAACGGATTTTAGCCATTGCAACATAACCTGAATAAAATAATCTTTCGAACACTAGTGATTTTTCAATCCGCTTGCTTCCTATTTTTTTGATTAATAGGTATGAGTTTCGGATTACAGAAACTTATGGCAGCTATACAAAATAAATCCACCTAATTAGTGGACTATTGCAAATAATTTACTATCTTTGCCACGTGAACAGGTCAGAATAGCATGGAAATCATATTCAACGAAAAAATTTGCAAGAAATGTATGTCACAGGACATACTGACAAAAAACATCGATATCAACCACAAGTGGTGCGCAAATATATTCGCGTAATAGACGTAATGATGGAAACTCCCAACGTACAAGGGCTTATGAGATATAACTCGTTGAATTATGAAAAGTTGAAAGGCGACAAGGCCGGACTTTCGTCAGTAAGGGTCAACGACCAGTACCGCATCGAGTTTGAAGAACGGACAAAGGAAGGCGAAACCATAGCTACGATTTGCAATATAACAGATTTGTCGAACCATTATAAATAACGGACAGATTATGATTGAGATACAAGGAACAGATCCGAATATGATTGCCAACAACCTTAAGTCAGCATATCCCACTCATCCGGGTGAAGTGCTGAAAGAAGAAGTTGAATACCGCAAGCTGTCGCAGCGCAAGCTGGCAGAACATATGGGCATTTCATACAAAATGCTGAACGACATACTTAACTGTCGCCGTCCTGTCACGGCTCAGACGGCCATGCTCTTCGAGGCGTCACTCAATATACCGGCTGATTCACTGTTGCGCCTGCAGATGAAATACAACATACGGCAGGCCGCCGAAAACCCGTCGTTCATGGAGCGGCTCAAGCAGGTGCGCAAACACGCCGCCATGCTTTAGACTGCTTACATGCCTAAATCTTCCCGTCCCGGCATATTCCACAAAATGAATATGCCGGAATAGATATAAGGATTTTCAATCACTAGTGTTCGAAAGATTTTAACTATCTGAAAGTCAGTTGTTTACTTGCATATATCAATATTTTTTTGTATCTTTACATCATAATAATAGAGCAAAAAATATTGAAATGAAAGATGTAAAAGTTCATGCAAAAGACATCCTGCGCATGATACCCGATGAAGAACTGGCCAAACTGTCCTGTTCTACAAAGGTGGACTATTGCGCCAAGGTATTGAGCGGAGAGCGGATGTTCTATCTCCTTGTCTTTGCCCTCCTGGCGGCAGATCAGATAAGTCAGCGCAAGCTTGAGGTCGTATTCAACAATTCCATTTTCAAGACGCTGTTCAACATAAGTGCAGACGCCCATGTGACGCACAGTTCCATTTCCACCCGCCTGTCAAAGATAGACCTGAGCTTCTTTGAGAAGGCCTATGAGATTATATACGGGCGCTTCTCCAAACTGTACACTGAAGAGGAAATCCTGCATCTGTACCTTATACGGGTCGACAGCTCCATGGTGGCCGAATGCTGCAACAGGCTCAAGGCCGGTTTTACCGTCGGCAAGAAACCCGGAGACGGAAGGCAGCCGCGCAAGCAGATAAAGTATACCATGGCATATGACGGTTTCGCCGTAAGGCTTGCCGAGGTGTTCAACGAGGCTGTATATCTTAGCGAGGACATGGCCATCCCGAAGGTCGTGCTCAAGCTTGTCAAAAAAGACAGCAAGCATACGAACTTATATGTTATAGACCGCGGGCTCAGCTCCCTGGACAACTTTAACGCCATAAACGAGTATAATGGAAAATTTGTCGGAAGGATAAAGACCAACCGCAACATGGAGGTAGTGGAAAGCCTCATGAAAGAAGACACAGACACCGACCTTGGCAATCTTGAGCTGTATGAAGACAATATCGTACATCTGTATGACAATGAGGAGAAGAAATACTGCGAAACGCCATACCGCGTTATAAAGGCACGCTTCAAGCAGCCGCGTGACACTACGCGCCCTGCAAACAAAGGCAAGGTAAGGAGGGTTGAGAACGAGGTGTTCCTGATAACCAACGATTTCGGCCTTACGCCGAAGCAGGTAGCCGAGGCATACAGGAGACGTTGGGATATAGAAGTGTTCTTCAAGTTCCTGAAGCAGAACCTGTCCTTCTCACATTTTGTGTCAACAAGCGAGAATGGAATAAAGGTTATACTGTACATGACGCTCATCACTGCCATGCTCGTGATGATTTACAAGCGTGAGAACGGCTTGGGATTCTCTATAGGCAAATTCATGTTCTTTATGGAGATGCAAGATTGGGTCTGTCAACTTATGGTCGTGCTAAATGGCGGTAATGCGGACAAACAGAATGGTGACATCCGGCTGAAGGCAAGAATTCCGTAAAACGGATTTTAGCCATTGCAACATAACCTGAATAAAATAATCTTTCGAACACTAGTGATTTTCAATCCGATTGCTTCCTATTTTTAATTAATAGGTATGAGTTTCAGATCAAAGATTAGCTTCGCTGACCGTTGGTTCTTATATTTTTTGCTGTCGAATTTTTCGCTGCGCTCAACAACACGTGCATATCCGACAGAACATTTGTCTTACTGTTTTTTAAAACCGACGATTATCGGATTGCACAAAAAGCTCTATGGTTTCCGGTCAGAAAACAGGCCATTTATCACACAAAAGTGGCCGAGTTACGATGCAAAAACATATCACTAACAGTCTGAAACAAAAGCCAAGCCGGAGGGTTAACAATCACCAGTATTTCAATACAAATGTATCAAATCAATAACATAAACAGCCGTAAAAGTTACGATTTTTACGGCTGTAAAACTACTCCTTCTCCAGAAGGAACATAAATGGTATAAAAAGGCGCTTTGCCCAGTCGGTCTCAGTATGAGCCATGCCTGCATAATAATTTGTTGTCCAATAAGGCACATGCCACCCTTTTCTGCGCAAGACATCGTCTATTTTCTGCTGATAAGGGGCATAATATGAGTCAAGAGTCTTGTCTCCATAATCTATGTATATCTTCGACCTGTTGGCCTCGGGCAGCTTTTCTTCAAGATATCTGCAAAATGCCGGAGCCGCAATCTCCGTATTACGGATGTTCATCAGTTTTGAGGTTACCATGAGCGTGTGCATCGAAAGACAAGCTGCACCGCCAAACACATCGGGGTATTCGCACAAGCCGTAGAGAGAAATCAGTCCGCCCATGCTTGACCCCATAAGAAAGGTGTGTTCACGGCCTTTATTTGTAGAGAAATTCTTGTCTATATATGGTTTCAGCTCATTTACGATGAACTTCAGATAGCTGTCTGCATTCATCCTCGAGGCGTCAAGTTCCTTGTCGAACTCACAAAATTCTGCTTCAGACATATAGTTAAGCGTCTTCTGCGGAAAATAATCGTGAAATCTGCTTTCAGCAATATTCCACACTCCTACAACTATGCAGTCTCGTATTTTGCCTTCAGCTATCAATGCCGAGACGTTCTCGTCAACCTTCCATTCCTGATGATTCCACGTTGTCTCCGCATCAAAAAGCATCTGCCCGTCGTGCATATACACAACATCGTATCTTTTCTGTGAAGAATAATTCTCAGGAACCCACACATAAACGTTTCTTGCCCGAATAAGTGAAGTGGGAAAATTCTTATACTCGTATAACTTTCCTCCGGATACGCCGGCATCGGCCACAACCATGCCATCGCCTGCCGCATTGGCGCACAGCATCTTTGTCAACAACAAAGCAATAAAAAGTTTTTTCATAATCTATATTTCATTCACTAAAAAACAATAGTTCCATGCAGACAATCGGATAAGGCAATAAAGCCATACGGACATAAGTCCGCCGCAACGAATTGCAAAATATACGATAACGAATTATCATGTTTTTCATCTGCGGCATCAAAGCAGCAGTATTATCATATAAGACATTTTAAGGGCAAGCCTCGCGGCAAGGCCGCATCACTTCTTATTGCTGTATTTCTTTATGATACTGTATGCATTATATAGGCCTAATTCGCCCGCCTTGCTAAGGTCGCGTATGCCCTCTTCGGTTTTCTTCAGGTTAATGTTTGCAATGCCCCGGTTATAATATGCCTCAGCAAAATTGGGATCAAGCTCAATGGCCTTTGTATAGTCAGCAACAGCCTTAACATAGTCTTTACTTACAGCATGCAGATTGCCGCGGTCGTAATAAACATAGGGATTGTGCGGGCTCAGGCTTATCGCCTTGTCGAGGTCGGCCATGGCATTAAGCGTCAGCAGTCCGACATCCTTACCTTGCGATGCCTCAAACTCGTTCATGCGGGCCTGACACACCGCACGCTGCCAATAAGCCATGGCAGATGTGCTGTCGGTACTGATATAAACAGTCAGGTCGCTTATAGCATCGGCATAATTCTGCACCACGGTATTTGCCACGGCACGCTGAATAAGAAGTCCCTTCTCCTTAGCAATGTTACGTGATGCGCCGATAGCCGCCGACAACGAGTCGATTACAGCAAACACGGCCTTGTTCTCGTCTTCGGTAAGAGTCTTTACATCACAGCGCACATATAACTTGCGCAAAGGCTTTTGCCTGAGGTTGAACTGCTCTACATCGCGATCGTATGCCTGATAAGACTTTACGCCATTGTCATACTGGCTGAACGACAGCTGGAACATTGGCAGGAACACGGCGTCAATCTTACGGTTCTGCACACGTCCGCGGTATGACGAAGAGTATTCATGAGTGACGGCATTGTCGTCTGCCACGACAAGCTGGTTATACTTGTCGAAATCAATCTCGCTTTTCTTGCGCACCTCGTGCTTTTTCTTCTTGCTCCAGCGCGGCTGAACACCATAATGCTTGTTCATCTGCGCCTTGAATATGCGGAACTCGTCAAGTTCGGCCTTAGCCGTCATGCCAAGTTTACGGTAGCATCTTGCACGGCTGTTAAGACCAACCCAGAAATTAGGATACTGGTTGATGATAGTGGTATAGTCGCGTATGGCTCCCCGTATGTTTCCTGTGCGTTCGAGCAATATGGCGCGGTTGTAAATGGCCATCACATTGTTGGGCTCCATGCTTATAACATAGTCGAAGTCTTCAATGGCCCTGTTGTCATCACCTACCATCACACGCAGCTGGCCACGGTTGTAATGGGCAAGAAAGTTGTTGGGATCAATCTCTATGGCCTTGTCGTAGTCGGCCATGGCACCTCGCAGATTATTATAGTTATAACGGGCCAAGGCACGGTTAACATAATTGTTGGCCGTATTGGGCTTAAGATGTATAGCCTTGGACAGCTGTGCATCGGCGTCTTTCCACTTCTGCTGCGAAAGACTTATCATGGCACGCATTGTCCATGCGTCGCCGTCGTAAGGGTCAAGTTCAAGACTCTTGTCAAGATATTTGGCACAGCCCACGGTGTCTTTCTGCTGGAGGCAGACCTCGGCCTTAAGTGAATACGTCTTCGAATAATTCTTCCACATATTCATCATCGAGTCGAGATCGGCGTTGGCCTTGTCGTAGTCCTTCTCCTCTATCCTGCACAGCACACGATTGTACCACAGATTCTTGCTGTAAGGATTAAATTCGAGCGTCTTGTCATAGTCGGATATTGCCTCGCTAAACCTGTTTTGCTTGATAAAGCACAAGCCTCTGAGTTCGTAGATGTCAGACACATAAGGATTTATCCTGATTGCCTCAGTACAGTCTTTTTCCGCACCGACATAGTCATCAAGATAAAACTTTGCCACAGCCCTGAAAAACCACGGCTCATAAAGATAAGGCTTAGAAAGGATGGCCTGATTAAAGTATTGTATGGAGAGAACGTAATCCTCGTAATAAAGCGCGCTCCTGCCGACATCAATGAGCCGGTCGGTACGAAACTGTGCCGACGCTCCTACAGATGCCAATAATAGCAGCAGCGATATTACGAACTTACGCATAACAACCTTTCAGAATAAACTACAAATACCTACAAGCCAAAAAATCAGACGAAAAGCCGGAAGGGCTTATCGTCTGGCAACCTTAGTGCGATAGCTGCAGCGGAAACGTCCCTGCAGAATAGCCTTCAGCTTGCTCTTTATCAGCTGACGGCGCAAAGGCGACACACGGTCGATAAACATCTTTGCGTCGAGATGATCAAACTCGTGCTGCATAACACGGGCAAGATAACCCTCAACCCACTCGTCGTGCTCATTGAAGTCGGCATCCATATACTTAACATGTATGCGTGTTGCACGCTTTACGCTCTCATGGATGCCAGGGATTGAGAGGCAGCCCTCTTCCATTGAAACGACCTCGCTGTCGTCAACCTCAACAATATGGGGGTTGATGTAAGCACAGCGGAAGTCCTTGTATTCAGGATATTCTTCCGACAAGACGTCTAGGTCGATAACAGCCAGACGTATATTAAGTCCCACCTGAGGAGCAGCCAGTCCGACACCGTCTGACTCGGTAAGCGTCTCGAACATATTGTCTATGAGCTCCTTCAAGCCCGGATAATCAGCATTAATATCCTGTGACTCCTTACGCAGCACAGGATGTCCGTAAATATATATAGGTAATATCATTATCTTCTTCTAACAGATTCTAAATAGCTTTGCAATATTATCGTGGCACTTATCTCGTCGACAAGCGCCTTGTTCTGCCGTGCTTTTTTATGCAGACCGCCGTCAATCATCGCCCTGTGAGCCAGCACGGAAGTAAAACGTTCATCATAAAATTCAATCGGGATTTCAGGATAAGCCTTGCGCCAGCGGTTTACAAACTGTACCACTCTTGCCATATTCTCACTTGGCCTTCCGTCCGGTTGCTTAGGCTCACCTATTACAATCCGCTCAACGGGTTCTTTTTTAATATAATCCGTCAAAAAGCTGAACAGTTCAGACGTGGCAACTGTTACCAGTCCGCCTGCTATAATCTGAGCCGGATCGGTAACAGCCAGTCCTGTCCGTTTCTTGCCGTAATCAATCGACAGTATACGGGCCACAATTATTTCTGATTAAACAGTAACCATGCGTCAGGATACTCAGAACGCAATTCGTTACGGCTACGCACAGCGTCGGTCTTGATGTCGAATGTACCGGCAACGACACGATACATCTGATTAGAAGAATTGTATGCGATCTGTGCATCATAGCCACGGCTCTTCAGCGTGCTCTGCAATCCTTCAGCGTTAGCCTGTACAGAGAAAGAACCTACAACGACGCTAAAGTTTTTAAGTCCTGCACCGCTGACAACAGACAGGCTCTCCTGACGTACAGGCACATTGTCTACATTGTCAACAACGACCGTTTCTGTTGCAGGCTTCTCAACAACCGGAGTAACAACAGCTATCTCCTCGCTGCCTTGATTCTGAACTGCAGTCTGCTCTTCCTGAGCCTTAGCTTTCTCATAAGCTTTTCTGTAAGCGCTCTCTGATGATTTACAACCAGTGAATGCCAACGCCACACAAAGGCCGGCGCACAATACAGTGTACTTTTTCATAATTTCCCTTATCTTATTATTTAGAAATTAAACATATTTTCTACGTAATATTGTGCGAAATTACACAAAAACAGCCAAAAACTCTGACAAACCGCACATAAAGTTTGTTAAATAAAAGAAATACGCCCTTTCAGACAAAAAAAACCGGTAAAAACGTTGGTATTTAAGAAATAATCATTAAATTTGCTTACGAACAAAATCAAAGCACCAACGGCAGAAAAGCCTAAACAAAGACGACTGCCCACATGCCGAGAGAAATAAAATTATTATTCACATAATTAAAAATCAAAATTTATGAAAACACTAGGTTACATCGGCGCATTCTTAGGAGGCGCAATCGCCGGAGCTGCAGTAGGTCTGCTTCTGGCACCCGAAAGAGGAAAAGACACTCGCGAGAAAATAACTGACGCAATTGACGATTTCTGCCAAAAGCATAATATCAAGCTGAGCCGCAAAGAAATGAGCGACCTCGCATCAGATATTAAAGACGCAGCTGAGGCTGAAGAAGTTTAACAAACAGCTGACAAATGTTCTCAAGCGATAAAAACATTGAAACAATAGGCCAACTGGTAGAGTTGGTGAAACATCGTATCGGGCTTCAGGGTGAATACCTGAAGCTCGAAATTACAGAAAAGACAGTGAGGCTGATTACTGCCATACTGCTCTTTACGCTGTTTTCGCTGATACTCATCGCAATACTCATATATGTGTCGTTTGCCATCGTATTTGCAATGGCGCCGTCTATGGGTTTCCCTGCCGCATTCGGAATAATGGCATCGTTCTACATATTAATCTTTGTATTGCTGACAATTTTCAGAAAAAGCCTAATAGAGAAACCGCTCGTAAGATTCATAACCAGTCTGTTAACAGAATAAGCACATGGACAACGCCACAAAACCACAGACATATAACAGCATAAGCGAAATAAGAGAACGCAAAGAGGCCATTCTTGCTGAAATGAGAAAAGACAATGCCGACATTGGCAAAAAATGGAAAAGCTTGTTTCAGAAATCACCAGAAAGAAAGAAGGGCATCACCGTGGCGTCTGTAATAAGCACAGGGACGGGTCTTATTGACGGTTTCTTGTTCGTATGGAAGATATACCGTAAATTCAAGAAACGGTAACATATCTGACAGTATCATTTTCACACAACGGTCATCCTGCATATCTGTTTCGTACAGAATATGCAGCAATGTGTGCAAACCGTTTTTATGCAAGCACCGGCACAAAAACCAAGGATTTAAGTACGTATTTACATACGACACAAGATATTAAGCCCCAACCGGCCATTATGCCATATACGGCTTAATCACACAAGCAAGCCGACATCTTCTGCCGTCTTTTTGTTTTCTATTGGTATTTTTCAGTTTTTCCTGACACAACCCGCTACCCCTGCAAAAAATCTAATGAAAATCAGCTCAATATAAAACAAAATCAAGACCGAATCCTAAACCGATTTGCGCCCAAAAGGCAAGACACCATACGCAAAAATAAATCCATGCAGAAATATTATGCTCATGACAACGCCATGACAACGTCCGGCTAACCATCAAAATATTTAAGTTTCGTCTGACTGCATACACAAAGAAAAGAACATTGAACATAAAAAATTTAAGCCAGCACCGGCCTGCTTATAACACGCAAAAAGCACGCCTCTACTGACTTAAACCCGTGTCCCTAAAACTTACGGACACAAAAAAAGGAGTACCGCTGTACTCCAACCTTGTTAACCTTAAATCTAATACTATGAAAAACACGATGCAAAGGTATGCATTAAATCCCATACTTCCAAATTTCAGTGTAAAAAATACATCCTATTTATACACTTTTAACACTTTAAGCCCATTTGAGGGGCTAAATCTCAATAATCTGACCATCGTAAGCCAAATTTATATCTTCAGGCAATATGCCGTTAGTCTCACTATGCAGGCCGATATCATGCCCCATATGCGTAAAATATGTATGTTCAGCACCTACCCTTCTTGCAAAGGCAATTGCGTCTGCAACAGTCTGATGGGAATGATGTTCGGGGGCAAAGCGCAGCGCATTGACAACAAGCGTCTTTATCCCGCTGAAATAAGAAAATTCGCTCTCGCTGATTGTCTTCATGTCTGTTATGTAAAGCAGGCGGCCTATTCTGTATCCAAGAATTGGCATCTTGTCGTGCATCACCTTTACAGGCATAATATCAAAATCTCCAATGCGCAATGACTCATGGGGCTCTATTGTGTTTAGATTAATCTTCGGCACACCGGGATATTTGTTTTCATCAAAACAATAAGGCATTGTATGCATCAGTCCGTCGGCGGTATGCTTATCGGAATAGACATTAACCTCTCCGAACTGGCAGAACGGGCGGAGATCGTCTAATCCGCCAACATGGTCATAATGAATATGGGTCAGCAATACGGCATCAATCTTTCTGAACTCAAGTCCAAGCATCTGCTCCCTGAAGTCAGGGCCACAGTCGATAACAACTCTTGTATTGTCCGTTTCAATCATGGCAGACGCCCTCAGGCGCTTGTCATGCGGATCATTGCTCGTACAGACCTTGCACTTGCAGCCTATAGTCGGCACTCCAACCGAAGTACCCGTTCCAAGAAAAGTGAGTTTCATTGTCAGATTATATTCACTTCTGGAACAATATCAATGCCAAACTTGTCCTTCACGTCACGCTTTATGGCATCACAGAGTGCAACAATATCCTTACCCTCGGCACCGCCTCTGTTGACAAGCACCAGCGCCTGACGCGAATGAACGCCCGCCTTACCGAGAGACTTGCCCTTCCAGCCGCATTGGTCAATCATCCATCCGGCAGGAATTTTCTCATTATTATCATCAACGCTATAATGAGGCACATTGCCAAACCTGGCCACAAGTTCCTCATATTTTGCTTTCGGTACAACAGGATTCATAAAGAAACTTCCGGCATTGCCTTCAACCTTAGGATCAGGAAGTTTCTCGTTACGTATGTCTATTATCACGTTGCGGAGCTGCTCTGCCGTAGGAACCTTTATGTTGCGCTTCTCGAGTTCAGCCCTTATATTGCCATAATCAAGGCATGGGCAGAACACTTCTGAAAGTTGGTAGGTTACATATGTTATCACGAAGCGGTTGCGCCACTCGCCCTTGAACTTGCTCTTGCGGTAAGCATATTCACATTCTTCGTTTGTAAACTCACACATCTTTCCGGTCTGCAGGTCCACGGCCTCAACCTTCAATATTATGTCCTTAGCCTCAGCTCCATAAGCACCTATGTTCTGCACGGCAGACGCGCCTACATCACCGGGAATAAGCGAAAGATTCTCTGCTCCGTACATACGGTTGGACACGCAAAGGCTTACTATGTCGTCCCACACCTCTCCGCTGCCGCAACGCAACATTATGCCTTCGTCCGTCTGGACAGCGACATGGCCCTTTATAGCCGAATGCAGCACTGTGCCTTCATAATCGGCCGTAAATAACATATTGCTGCCGCCACCAAGCACCAGCAACGGCTTGTCAGCGTCTGTAAGCGAATTTACGATCTGCAACAATTCGTCTACACTCTCAAACTCTATAAAACGGCGACACTTTACATCTATACCGAATGTATTGTGCTCCTTGAGATTAAAATCGTAAAAATCTTTCACTTAAATCTTAATTTTAAAATCCTACAACAAAAATATCCGGCATGACAATACATGTCTTATTCAGACAGCTTTGTCAGTTTCCAGTTTCCTCCGATACGCTTGAACGTCAGCTGCATTTCCATACCATTGGCTATTCCGCGCATAACAAAAATCTTCTGGCGTCCCTCGGTATATTTCTGTCCATACATTATATTGTAAATGAAGTCGGCAGGGAGTTCCGGCGCAAAGGCCGGCCATGTGCCCGGATCAATCTCGCCTGTCATTGTGCTGAAATCATCGTCAGGGTCAGGTCCGGTAAAAACAACAGGATTGTTCAGGCTCTCAACCTGGAAAGCAGAGTCGGTGACAAAACGCTGATAAAATGCGAGGAATGAGGCATTTGTGTTCTGATACATGGCGTTGGTCTGAATAGACTCAAGCATCCATTGGCCGTTTTGTCTTTCAAACATGTACTTTTTCACTTTTTTCCTTTTCAAGTACACTTTTTCTACCACGACATTGTTTATCGACGTATCTTTAACAACGTTCATCTGCCGCGTATTGTCGAAGATAAGCGTATAATAACCCTGATTCATGAAGAAGTGCTCCATTTTCCATTTTGACTTCTGAATATAGGACACTTTCTTTCCGTCTACAACCTTCAATGGGAAAACAATACGCTTCATCTGCAACTTGCGGTTTGCCGCAAAGTTAAAAATAAAGTCGTCAAACAATTCGTCGGCGGCCTTAGGCATCTGCTGCTCAGAAATCAGCTGATCCATGGTGTCTACTGCCGTAGTGTCGGGAACAGAATCAACAACAAGTGTGTCTGCCGCAGGCTTCTTGTCCGTACATCCCGTTGTCCACATCATTGTAGAAACACAGAATGCACAAATTACAAAGACTGATACAACCCCTTTTTTCATAATTTTACTACTCCTTTCGTAAGTAACAATCTCTCAAAATTTGCGCAAAAG
The DNA here is from genome assembly GCF_900625065.1 of Prevotella marseillensis. Taxonomy (NCBI): domain Bacteria; kingdom Pseudomonadati; phylum Bacteroidota; class Bacteroidia; order Bacteroidales; family Prevotellaceae; genus Prevotella; species Prevotella marseillensis. Next base: position 1,608,238 of record NZ_UYXY01000001.1, read on the forward strand.
TACAACTTTATTTTGATTTATGACATTATTCAATGTAAAAATGTTACCTTTGCAGCAATATTTTAATACGCATATAAATTTATCGTTAACATGATACTCGACAAAATTGAGAAACTTCTTGAAGAAGTAAAAGGTCTTACGGCCTCTAATGCCGAAGAGATTGAGGCAATGAGACTGAAATACCTTAGCAAGAAAGGCGAAATTAATGCCCTTATGGCCGACTTCCGCAATGTGCCGGCAGAACAGAAAAAAGAGGTCGGAATAAAAATCAACGAACTTAAGCAAACTGCACTTGAGCGCATCAACTCGCTTAGAGAACAGTTTGAGACTGCCGAAGCTCAGGACGACGACCTCGACCTTACACGCACGGCTTATCCGATAGAGCTGGGCACACGCCACCCGCTCACCATCGTAAAGAATGAGATTATCAACATCTTCTCACGCATGGGCTTCACCCTTGCCGACGGTCCTGAGGTTGAAGACGACCTGCACGTGTTCACAAAGATGAACTTTGCCGCCGACCACCCGGCACGCGACATGCAGGACACATTCTTCGTAGAATCTAATCCGGATGACGTAACAAAGAACATTCTGCTCAGAAGCCATACCAGCTCTGTACAGGCACGCGTGATGGAAACGACACAGCCGCCTATCAGAATTATCTGTCCGGGACGCGTTTACCGCAATGAGGCAATCACTGCGCGCGCCCACTGCTTCTTCCATCAGATTGAAGGTCTTTACATAGACAAGAACGTGTCGTTCACCGACCTTAAGCAGGTGCTGCTGACATTTGCACGAGAGCTGTTCGGTCCAGACACCAAAATACGCCTGCGCCCAAGCTACTTCCCGTTCACAGAGCCTAGTGCCGAGATGGACATATCATGTCACATATGCGGCGGCAAGGGATGCGGATTCTGCAAACACACAGGATGGGTGGAAATCCTTGGATGCGGAATGGTAGACCCCAACGTGCTTGAGCTGTGCGGCATAGACAGCAAAGTGTACAGCGGTTATGCCTTCGGACTCGGTGTGGAGCGCATAACCAACCTGAAATATCAGGTGTCAGACCTCCGCATGTTCTCTGAAAACGATGTAAGATTCTTAAGAGAATTTGAATCGGCCAACTGATAGAATATAACGACATTTCAAGGAGGTGAAAAGTAAAAACGACTTTCACCTCCTTCGTTTTTATCCCTTTATGCCTGTCGGGCAGATGCCATAAACCCTTAAATCAGTTATCAACATGAAAGAGCGCCTTTTCACACGCAGTTATATGTTCATCCTGGCAGCCAACTTCCTCCTGTTCTTCGGCTTCTGGCTGCTAATACCTATTCTTCCGTTTTATCTCAAAGAAACATACAGCTGCCCTGAAGCCATGCTTGGTGCCATACTGTGCTGCTACACGGTCAGCGGCCTGTGCGTCCGCCCGTTCTCGGGCTTTCTGATGGACAAGTTTCCGCGCAAGCCTATCTACATTCTCTGCTATTTTGTCTGCGCCTTAATATTCCTCGGCTACATGACAGCAGGATTGCTTACATGGTTCATCGTGCTGCGCGCGCTCCACGGAATAGCCTTCAGCAGCGTAACCGTAGGAGGCAATACGCTCTGCGTTGACATAACGCCCAGCAGCAGGCGCGGCGAAGCCCTGGGGTATTATGGACTGACCAATAACACGGCAATGGCTCTTGGCCCTATGACCGGTCTGTTCATGCACGACCACGTTAGCTATGAGGGCATCTTCATCACAGGCATGCTGTTCAGCTTGGTCGGACTGCTATGCGCAATATGCGTAAAGGCACGCACTCCGGAATCGATAAAAAACAGGCAACAGGAAAAACAACAGACAGAAACAGCTACCACAAACAGCAAGCTCTCGCTCGACCGCTTTATCCTTATAAAAGGCATACCCGTAAGCATAGCCTTGATGATGCTGTCGATACCTTATGGTGCCACAACCAACTTCGTTGCAATGTATGCCCGCGAAATTCATCTCGATGTGCCTTCGGGCTTCTTCTTTACACTCATGGCCGTAGGCATGGGAGCATCGCGCCTTGTTGCAGGCAAGAAAGTTGACCAAGGCTACATCACACAGTGCATACACGTGGGGCTATACCCTGTCATCCTTGCCTTCTTCATGCTAAGCATGTGCCGCTTCATTGCTCCAGAGAGCATGAACGCAGCCGAATGGATTTTCTTTGTCGTGCCGCTGCTTCTCGGCATAGGGTTCGGCATAATCTTCCCGGCAATGAACACGCTCTACATCAACCTTGCACCCAACAACCAGCGCGCCACGGCCACAAGCACTTATCTTACGGCATGGGACGTAGGCATTGGTATCGGTATATTAAGCAGCGGAGTAATAGCCCAGCACTTCACATTTTATATGGTATATCTTATAGGTTCTGTTCTCTGCACTGTCTCACTGATATTCTTTGTATGCAAAGTTACGCCGCATTACAACAAAAATAAGCTGAGATAACACTAATTTTACGCTTTCATCAGAAAGCTGTATAAATGAATGGAAAAAACGTAAAAAGTGCATTTAAAGTAGATTCGTTTTTATATTGCAAAGAGATAGTTTCTGCAATGTAAAAGACAATAATAATGCAGTATATATAGAAAGGCAAAGGGATTAAAGTCATCACAAAAGGAATGGCTTTAACCCCTACTATTATCAAAAGCTTTTTTAACAGGAAAAAATGCCGAAAGGGCTATCTGTATACAAAATAGCTGCAGTTTTTTCCTTGCGCATATTTCTCGAACAGTCTTACAAGAAATTCGGCGTTGGCCCTTACATTGTCTTCATTACCGTCGTATCCGTTGATAAGCACCAGCACATTTTTAGTAGACATCTCCATCTTTGTGCGCTCGTTGTCGCTTGTAGGAGTGCCCACACCTCCTTCGGCATCACGATACACGGGCAATCCGGCTATGTTGAGCATTCCACGGCCTATACCCTCATAAGGTTCGCCTTCACGCCCGACACCGAGCGTGAGCGTGTCGCCGACGAACTTGTCTGCGTCAAAGCCACCTATGCTGTAGCCATAGGCAATGCTTGCAAGATTTACAAGGTCTACCAACGTGTCAATCTGATACAGAGCCTTGCCCTGAAGCATTCGCCTTATCAGAGCCTCCGAAGCCGGACGATAGCGGCTGGGATCCTTGCCGCAGGCACGATACACGCGGCGTGTGGCCTCAATTCCGGATATATGCTTTATTGTCTCCGTGGTGTATCCGGCACGATACTTTGCCCCCCACTCTTCTATTTCTTTCCAAAGGTCCTCGTTATATTTCGTGTTGACGACCTCTGCGCTCACTGCCGCGCCTACAAATCCCGGGCAGACGCTCTCTATCTCTTCTGAAACCAATACTTTCATCTTCAGTTATTTTTATACTTCAGTCAATTGTCAAACTTAATTATCGCTATACTTTAATTCTGTCTGTAATGCCCATGTCAAGACATTCTTACCACATTTTAACCGCGCACAGCCTTTCATCATCACTAAACGTGTCATATCCTTACAGACAAAGAACAAGTAACTAAGTCCATTATTCTATCATCTTAAGGAACGTCTCTTCGTCCACAATCTGTATGCCAAGCTTTTCGGCTTTCTGCAGTTTTGCCGGTCCCATGTTCTCGCCTGCCAATATAAACGATGTCTTGCCGCTTATGCTGCCTACATTTTTACCACCGTTCTGCTCTATCATCTGTTTATATTCGTCGCGGCTATGATGTGCAAACACGCCACTTATAACAATGCTTTTTCCGGCCAATTTGTCGGTAGCCGACGACATCTGCTCTTCGCTCAGCGCCATCTGCAGCCCGTATCCGCGCAAGCGCTCTACTATCTGCATCGTTACAGGGTTTCTGAAATAGGTCATAACGCTCTTGGCTATAACCTCGCCTACACCCTCCACCTCTAAAAGGTCTTGCAGGCTTGCCGCGGCAAGAGCATCTATAGTCTTGAAATGGCGGGCAAGCAGGCGTGCCGTTGTCTCGCCTACAAATCTTATTCCAAGCGCAAAGACCACACGTTCAAACGGCACTTGCTTAGATGCCTCAATGCCGTTTACAATCTTTTCGGCCGACTTCTGACGGCTGCCGTCGCCGTTTATCTGCTGCACTTCAATGTCATACAGGTCGGCAACATTACGAACAAGTCCGTGTCTATAGAAATCGTCAACGGTCTCAGGTCCAATACTGTCTATGTTCATTGCCTTGCGCGAAATGAAATGCTCAATGCGCCCCTTTATCTGAGGAGGGCATCCGGCATCATTAGGACAATAATATGCGGCTTCGCCCTCATACCTTACCAACTTGGCTCCACACTCAGGACAGTGGGTTATAAACGTCACTGGCTGGGCTATAATCGGGCGCTGCTCAATGTCAACGCCGACAATCTTAGGAATAATCTCGCCACCTTTTTCAACATACACATAATCACCTATATGCAGGTCAAGGCTGCGTATAAAGTCTTCGTTGTTGAGCGTAGCACGCCTTACGGTTGTTCCGGCCAGTTGAACCGGCTCCATATTGGCAACAGGAGTAACAGCTCCGGTACGCCCCACCTGAAATGTCACTTCATTAAGACGTGTGCAGGCTCTTTCTGCCTTAAACTTATAAGCTATGGCCCAACGCGGATTCTTAGCAGTATAGCCAAGAGCTCTCTGTTGTCTGAGTGAGTTCACCTTCAGCACAATGCCGTCTGTTGCCACAGGCAGGTTTTTACGCTCTGTATCCCAATAGTCAATAAAGTCATAAATCTCCTGCAGCGTCTTCACCTTACGCATTCCTTCACTTATCTTAAAGCCCCACTCACGTGCCTTTTCAAGATTCTCATAATGGCCGTCGCCGGGCAGTTCGTCGCCAAGCAGATAATAGAGATATGCATCGAGGTTGCGACTCGCCACCAAAGCAGAGTTCTGACTCTTAAGCGTTCCGCTTGCCGCATTACGCGGATTGGCAAACAGCGGTTCTTCAGCAGCCTCACGTTCCTGATTAAGTCTTTCAAACACGTTCCAAGGCATAAGAATTTCGCCCCTTATCTCAAACTCCTTAGGCCAGTCGCCATCTTTCAACACCAGCGGTATCGACCTTATCGTCTTCACGTTGGCTGTCACATCATCGCCATGAACGCCGTCGCCACGCGTCACTCCTCTAACCAGTTTGCCGTCTTCATAGGTAAGAGATATAGACAAACCGTCATATTTCAGTTCACAGCATATTTCAAAGTCTTCACCGTTAAGCCCTTTCTTAACGCTGTTATAGAAGTCGGCCACTTCCTCCTGGCTGTATGTGTTAGCCAGCGACAGCATTGGATATTTATGCGTAACCTGCGTAAACTCCTGATTAATGTCGCTGCCCACCCGTTGTGTAGGCGAATTGGGGTCGAACATCTCCTCATAGCGTGCCTCCAGTTCCTGCAGTTCCTTCATCATGAAGTCAAACTCTTGGTCGCTTATTTCAGGTTGGTTAAGCACATAATACTTATAATTATGTTCATGCAGTTCCTTTCTGAGCTGCAATATTCTCTGTCTTTCGTCTGTCATAAACTTAAATATATTCTAAAAACAATGCAACGCAAACCGACAACAGCCATTATCGTGCTTGCTTATATATAGCCGCATATATCTTATGCAAAGATGATGCAAGTGAGAGCAAAGGCATAAAGTTTGCCTGAATGGCTATGCCGAGCTCAGCTATATCTTATGCAAAGATAATGCAAATTTTCGCAAAACAGCAATGTAGTTTCTATCTAAAATAAATTAAATAATAAATCACCGCACAGCAATAACACAACAAATTTATATATAGAAGAAATAAATGTCATTAACAAAACGCCCATAAAAGTTATCAAGTACAAATAAATTTAATATCTTTGCAACAGCAAAGCATAGAATTGTTCAACAATATGAAATGGCAAGTATGCATATAGCAATGCCCAACGAATAGCAACCCGACAAACGCTATATCGTTTCTTTGACAGACTTATATTATAAGTTTGTCCATTATTATTTTATCATTATCCATAATTATAAATCTACAAGATGTTACGCTGCAGAAAACGGCATAACTTATTGTGTCATATTTGTTTAAACAAATGAATTATACATACAAGAAAATATGGCTCATCGCTTTCCCTGTGATGATGAGTATCCTTATCGAACAACTGATAAACATAACAGACGCTTTGTTCTTGGGACATGTAGGCGATGTGGAATTAGGTGCATCTGCACTTGCGGGAATATGGTTTCTGGCAATATATATGCTCGGTTTTGGGTTCAGTTTAGGTCTACAAGTAGTTATCGCCCGCCGTAATGGAGAACAACGGTATGCAGAAACAGGAAAGACATTATCGCAAGGGCTCTTTTTTCTGTCCGTTCTGGCAATCATCATTTATCTATCGTCAAAGATATTCTCTCCCATTATATTGAATAATCTGATTAGTTCGGATGACGTCTATAATGCAGTTATGAGTTATCTTGACTGGCGTATTTTTGGATTGTTTTTCTCTTTTCCCTTTTTAGCCCTACGTTCATTTCTAGTAGGCATTACACGGACAAAGGCTCTGAATATTGCAGCTTTAACTGCCGTATTTATGAACATTCCTATGAACTGGCTCCTTATATTCAAATTTAACATGGGGATATCAGGAGCAGCTGCGGCATCGTCATTTTCAGAAATGTGCTCACTCATCGTATTGACTGCATATATATTACGGCATATTGACAAAAACATGTATGGCTTATGTTTTGCCTTTGATCTGAAAATACTGAAAGAAGTCTTTTTTGTTTCGATATGGAGTATGTTACAATATTTTACAAGCGTAGCCATTTGGTTTCTGTTCTTTCTGGCTATTGAACGTTTAGGAGAAACAGAACTGGCCGTATCAAATATAATAAGAAGCATATCCGCACTATTTTCCGTTATTGTCAACGCATTAGCCGGCGTGACAAGTTCGCTTGTAAGTAACTTAATCGGTACCGGTGAAAAGAAGTATGTATTTCCTCTTTGTAACAGAATTATCCGTATTGGATATACAGCAGGCATTCCACTGGTTATTCTTGCATTGCTCTTTCATCATTATATAATAATGGCTTACACGGACAATCTGGCAATCATGCAAGCTGCATTACAGCCATTCATTGTCATGCTGCTGAATTATTTCTTTGCATTACCCGGCTATGTATATCTGAACGCTGTTACAGGAACAGGAGCTACGCGTGCGGTATTCGTATTTCAGATGACTACTACCGTCGTCTACCTGTTTTCATTATGGACATTAGGACATTGCTGTGTCCCGTTAGCTGCTTATTGGGCCGTGGAATATTTATTTGTAATATTACTCGGCACACAATCTGTCATTTATTTGAAATATAAACAATACTAAAAATTTAAAGTGATGATGAATAAGACATATCCTCACAAAGGTGACAAGCAAACCGTTTATCTGAACTCTGTTATTAAAGACCCGTCCATTATTGTCGGCGATTATACCATCTATAATGACTTTGTTTCCGACCCGATACATTTCGAGAAAAATAATGTACTATACCATTATCCGATTAATCGAGAGCGGCTTATAATCGGCAAATTCTGCTCCATTGCCTGTGGTACAAAATTCCTGTTCAACTGTGCCAACCATACGCTAAAATCTTTATCTACATATACATTCCCGTTGTTTTATGATGAATGGAACTTAGAAAAATCAGATGTGGCAAAAGCATGGGACAACAAAGGTGATATCATTATAGGAAATGACGTATGGATTGGCTATGAAGCCGTCATCATGGCAGGCGTCAACATTGGCGACGGTGCAATTATCGCAGCTCATGCTGTCGTTACAAAAGATGTGGCTCCATATACAATAGTGGGCGGAGTTCCTGCCCGACCTATACGCAAACGGTTTGACGATGGAGTAATACAAAAACTTGAAACATTAAAATGGTGGGAATGGCCAATAAACAAGATTCGCCAATGTCTGCCACATATTATTAATGGAGATATTGACGAATTACTTAAATATCAAAAAAATGAATATTTTAAGAGATAAATAGTCACAATAACGCGACACCAGAAATTAATCACTGAAACATGGCTGAAAACTCATTGATTTTCATATAAAAACTCAATGAGTTTAAAGTCATATTTCAGTGGATTTTAAAATTTAATTTATCAGACCGATATAAAAATATAAAACCCATTGAAAATAAAATAATTTCAATAATTTTGAATTCATCATGAATTGGTGTATCTTTGCATAAAATATCGCTGCGTTCAGCATAACATCCAAGCAAGCTTGACATTTCTGCACTCACTTGCTGCATCTTTACATAAGATATTGCTGCCCTCGGCATAACATCCAAGCAAGCTTGACGTTTCTGCACTCACTTGCTGCATCTTTGCATAAAATATTGCTGCGTAGGCTAAATAACAACATAAAGTTATTATTAGTTATGCTTTGGACTTGAAACATGCCGTAACTTTATATGACGAGAGAGAAATATATGTCTATGCAGAACTTTAAATAAAGACAAACACTACGCGAAAAAAACGCGAAACGAAATAATAAAAACAATCTAAAACAAAAGCAAAAACATGAAAAGTGATCCTAAAGAGTGCCTTTATTGCCAAAACAATGAGACACAGCACGAACTGATGATTGAAGTAGCCAAACTTAGTGTGTCGCGCCTCTTTATCTTTAAGGAGCAGACATATCACGGACGTTGTCTCGTGGCTTACAAAGACCATGTGGACGACCTCAACCTCCTGAGTGATGAGGACAGAAACGCTTTTATGGCAGACGTGGCAAAAGTGACAAGAGCCATGCAGAAGGTGTTCAATCCTGACAAAATAAACTATGGTGCATATTCAGACACGCTGTCGCACTTACATTTTCACCTGATTCCTAAATATGTAGGCGGACCTGACTTTGGCGGAGTGTTTCAGATGAATCCAAAGAAGGTTTATCTGACAGACGAAGAATATGCCGACATGGCTGAAAAGCTGAAAAAAGAGTTGTAATAAACATAACACAAATGCCGCCTGTAAGACAATAGAAAATAAAACCTACAGGCGGCATTTACAATATACAATTATACTGCAAGGCACGTATCTGCATTATAGACATCAATAAGCCTTTATTACAAAGCCAAATATTTTTTAAACAAAGAAACAGTATGCCGAACTAAACCGACATCATTTTTCGCTTGCAGTTTTATATAAAAAATATAAAAATAAAGGCTAAAAATTGTGATATTGGCAGAAAATTAGATAATTTTGCAAATATGCGAATTGATATAATTACAGTTTTACCTGAGATGCTCGAGGGATTTGTAAGAGAATCCATATTGGCACGCGCGCAGAAGAAAGGACTGGCAGAGATATATCTGCACAACCTGCGCGACTACTCTACAGACAAATGGAAACGCGTGGACGACTATCCTTACGGCGGATTTGCGGGGATGGTGATGCAGTGTGAGCCAATAGACCGGGCCATATCGGCTCTGAAGGCCGAAAGAGAATATGACGAGGTAATATTTACTTCGCCTGACGGTGAGCAGTTTGACCAGCATGTGGCCAACAACCTGTCGCTGAAGAAAAACCTGATAATTCTGTGCGGACACTATAAAGGCATTGACCAGAGAATACGCGACCACCTCATCACGCGCGAAATAAGCATAGGCGACTATGTGCTTACGGGCGGAGAGCTGGCGGCAGCAGTGATGGCTGATGCAATAGTAAGGCTTGTACCGGGAGTTATAAGCGACGACCAGAGCGCTCTGTCTGACTGCTTTCAGGACGACCTGCTGTCGGCACCTATATATACAAGACCGGCCGACTATAAAGGTTGGAAAGTGCCTAACATTCTGTTAAGCGGAAACGAGGCGAAGATAAAAGACTGGGAGATAGAGCAGAGCTACGAGCGAACCAGACGGCTGCGCCCCGACCTGCTGAAAGAATAAGACAGAGAGTATATTGGATACATTCGAGACATTGAATTAATGTCAAACACTCTGACGTGCAGAAGACAGGGCCTGAATAAACGAAAATACGGCCCGTGTCTGAAGCCGTAGACATAACAAATATAATTAACAAACAATTTTATTGAAACTATGGAAGACATCGTAAGATTACCGCAGATGAGCTTCAGCGAGTCTGTAAAAACAGTGTTAAGCAAACTGACCGACTTTAAGGGCCGTGCACGCCGTTCTGAATTATGGTGGTTTTGGCTTCTTTATGCCGTTGTAAGCGTTGTACTCAATCTGTCACTTGCAGGAATGCAAGTCGTAAGTTCTGTTGTGTCAATGCTCCTTCTGCTCTCTATCTGCTCCGTTACGGTGCGCCGCCTGCACGACCGCGGACACGGAGGCTGGTGGGTTGCAGCAAGTATCATAATAAATATATTGTACAATATATATATGTCGTCAACAGGATATCTCGAGGCCATGACTACGGTAAATCCTGACCCAAGCATTGCCGTAAAGATTATGAGCGACCCTATCGTCATGACTTCAATGCTGCTGCTCTTCTTCCTGAACATCAGCATCCTGGTGTTCTGCGTCATGGACGGCAAGCCTGAAGAGAATAAATATGGCCCGTCGCCTAAATATATTGTAAACAACGGCGACTTTCAGGAAATCAAATAAAAAGCAAACAGACAAAGAGTTGCAATAAAAGGATTTACAGCACGATGGCAGCTAAAAAACTTTAGCGGACAAGCTTGCCTAATTATTGCATCACTCTTAACAGACAAGCATGATGACATTTTACGAAGAAATATTGTAAAAACTCATGCTGGAGTTTACAGACATACAATCATCCGTTTTTCAATATGCCTCCTTTCGCAACGCAAAAGGAGGCATATTAGGTTATAAAAGGCCATGTTTCGCGATGCAAAACATGGCCTTTTACAATACATTGACAATCAACGAGTTAGAGCAAATACATTTTTCCTGTCCTCGCCGATATTGACGCCGGCATAAATTCAAGAAATAAAACAGTATGCGGAAACAGACTACACATTAATAAGTCCACGACATTTAGCCCCCCGCACCTACAACATGCTGCCACATGACACCGGCTGGCTCAGCAATATCCCTGCTCACGGCAGAACTTCTCACCTAAGGCATAGCCTTCCTCATAAAGCCGTTCGAGTTTATCTACATCCTTCTCTATACGTCCAACCTCCATAGGGCGCTCTGGACGTATGCATAATATCTGTCCGGCACGCTCCATTTCCTCTATCATTTCAAGTTGGCGGTTGTAAGCCTCACAGCGATGGCTCAGCACCACGCGCAGCCGTGGATAATTCTTATATACAAAACGCGGTATCTTATGGTCTTTCTCCTTGCTGCGAAAACCATAGTTGCGCGTAAGGACAACAACATTCTTGTGATGCCCCTGCTCCATGGCCCTCATTACAGGTATGCTGTCCACTATTCCTCCGTCTAGCATAGGTATGCCGTCAACATTTACAATCTTGCTGACATAAGGCAGACTGCTGCTTGCACGAACAATGTCAAGCAGGCGCTGGCGGTCGTGCTTCTCTGTAAGGTAGCATGCACGTCCGGTCAGGCAGTTGGTGGTAACCATCTCGAAGACGTCAGGATTATTGAAGAATGCTTCAAAATCATAAGGCAGCAACGTATTTGGGAAATCGTCATAAAGCAGTTTACGGTCGAAGATGCAACCCTGCGTAACCAAATGTCGCAGACCTATGTACTTATATTTTGAAAGATAGTCGATGTTGGAAATACGGGCGCGGCGTATCTGGCGGCTCATATACGACATGCCGTTACATGCTCCGGCCGAAACTGCAACAACGTAATGAAAATACATGTCATGCTTCATAAAGCCGTCCAGCACGCCACTGGTGAACACACCGCGCATGCCGCCGCCCTCAAGAACCAATCCTGTATTTCTGTCAATACGCATAACTCACTAAAAAACTTTGCAAAGTTAATGATTTTAGTTTTAACGGCATATATTTTAAAGTAATTTACAATATAAAAAATCAAAAAAACAAACATCTGTAACTTTTTTGCATGCATATTCAGCCCTGAGGATATCATTATAACATGTTTTACAGACCAACAAATTAAAATAAGTGACATTTTGTTATAAAAATAAATTGATTTTATTTTGTTCTGCACATGATTTGCATTATCTTTGCAATATTGAAGTTATATATCTGTGAAAAACGAGTTGAAAAAGCCTGACACACCATAAAAGTTACTGGAAAAACAACCACGCCACAGAGTGACGAAATTTAGTTTAACAAGCATTTATATACGAATATGTTCAGCAAGGAAACCTACGTAAGCCGCCGCGCCGAGTTGAGAAAGCTCGTAAAGAGTGGCATCGTGATTTTGTTCGGTAATAACGACTCACCTGTCAATTACCCTTCAAACAGCTACTATCCGTTCCGTCAGGACTCTTCGTTCCTGTATTACTTCGGACTTAACCGCGACGGGCTTGTAGGCGTGATTGACATCGACGAAGGTACCGAAACGCTTGTGGGCAACGACATCGACATTGAAGACATCGTATGGTTCGGCTCTGTAAACAGCGTGAAGGACATGGCTGAAAGCGTTGGCGTAGCCAATACTGCCCCGATGAAGTCGCTGCAGATTATATGCAACAATGCGCTGAAACAGAAAAGGCCAATACATTTCCTGCCGCCATACAGATATGACACAAAGCTGCAGATATTCGACCTGCTAGGCATTCATCCAAACCAGCAGAAAGAGGCAGCATCGCTCGAACTGATAAAAGCTGTGGTGAAGATGCGCTCTACGAAAGAGCCGCAGGAGATTGCCGAGATTGAAGACGCATGCTCTATTGGCTACAAGATGCATACAACAGCCATGAGGCTGACTAAACCCGGACTCACCGAGAAGTTTATCGGCGGACAGGTTGACGGAACAGCACACTCTTATGGAGCAATGGTAAGCTTCGCAACAATATTCACACAGCATGGAGAGATAATGCACGGCACACCGTCATGGGACGTTCTTGAGAGCGGCAGGCTGGCTTTGTGCGACTCTGGTGCAGAAAACCGCAACAACTACTGCTCAGATAACACCCGCACATATCCCGTAAACGGCAAGTTCACTCAGCGCCAGCGTGAAATATACAGCATCGTTGAGGCCTGCCACGACTATGTGCTCGATGTAGCCAAACCAGGTGTAAAATGGTATGACGTACATATGGCAGTATGCCGTCTGATGACCGACAAACTGAAAGAAATCGGCCTGATGAAGGGCGACACAGAAGAGGCTGTAAGAGCCGGAGCACATGCAATGTTCCTGCCTCACGGACTTGGCCACATGATGGGTATGGACGTACACGACATGGAAGGACTCGGACAGAACTATGTAGGCTTCGACGACGAGATACAGCCTTCAACACAATTTGGCACAAACTGCCTGCGCATGGGACGCCGCCTCGAAAAAGGCTTTGTTGTCACGGACGAACCGGGCATTTATTTCATACCTGCACTCATAGACGACTGGAAGTCGCAAGGACTGCACAAAGACTTCATCAACTATGAGATGCTCGAAACCTACAAGGATTTCGGCGGCATACGTATTGAAGACGACCTGCTGATAACTGACGACGGATGCAGATTCCTCGGCAAGGAGCGCATACCTTATCATCCGGACGACGTTGAAGAATTCATGAGAAACAACTAAAACCCAAAACAATACTTATAGAAAAATGAAAAAGTTAATTGCAATGGCTCTGTTGGCTTGTATAGCAACAGGCATGAACGCGCAGGACAAGAAAGGAACTGCGGAAAAGAACAAACCTGTGTTCACAACCATTAAGGAGAACAAGATCACAAGTATCAAAGACCAGAACCGCAGCGGTACCTGCTGGGCTTACTCTACACTGAGTTTCTTTGAGAACGAAATTCTGAAAAAGACAGGCAAGACTTACGACCTCTGCGAAATGTTCGTAGCCAACAAGGACTACATGGAGCGTGCCATCCTTACAGTAAGAATGCACGGCGACAGCCAGTTCTCACAGGGCGGAAGCTCTGAGGACGTGCTCTATATCCTTAAGAACCACGGTATCTGCCCTGAAACAGCCATGCCGGCACCCGGCACTCTGACAGGCGACTCTCTGGCTAACTTCGAAGAGTTCTTCGGTGTTATGGAGCCGTATGTTGCAGCTGTATCAAAGAGCAAGGCAAAGAAGATTTCTAAGCAGTGGCAGAAAGGTCTGCAGGGTATAATCGACTCATACTTAGGAGAATGCCCGAAGGAGTTTGTTTATGAAGGCAAGAAGTATACTCCGCAGACATTCGCAGCAAGCCTCGGCCTCAACTTTGACGACTATGTTTCAATAACAAGCTACACACATCACCCGTTCTACACACAGTTCCCTGTAGAAGTTCAGGACAACTGGCGCTGGGCAACATCATACAATGTTCCTATGGACGAGATGATGAAGATTATTGACAATGCCATCAACGAAGGCTACACCGTAGCATGGGGCGGCGACGTTACAGAAGACGGATTCACACGCATGGGTCTCGGTATCGCATACGACGTAAAGAAAGTACGCAGCATGGCCGGAACAGACGCAGACAGATGGTTCAAGCTTTCTTCTACAGAAAAGAAGAGCAAGCTCGATTCTCTCGGAGTTGACGCTCCTGAAATCGTTCCTACACAGGAAATGCGCCAGGAAGCATTCGACAACTGGGAGACAACTGACGACCACGGAATGGTAATCTTCGGTATCGCTAAAGACAAGAACGGACGCGAATACTATATGGTTAAGAACTCTTGGGGCGAGTATGGCGACTACAAAGGAATTTGGTACATGTCAAAGAACTATGTTGCATACAAGACTATGAGCTTCATGGTTAACAAGAACGCCATTCCTAAGGATATCCGTAAAAAGCTCGGCTTAAACTAACATACGGCCAACTGCTGGACTGACCGGAAACATAACATTGCAGACAGACAACACGAGGTTGCTGCATAAAAGACATAAAAGCCTTCGAATGTCAGCAAAAAGCTGCAGGAGACGGGCACCTAAAACCGGCAGGACAAACAAAAGCAGTTACAATGTAGCTTAAGAACAAAAGCGGTGATTTCTGAACTTTTCTGTCAGAAATCACCGTTTTCTTGTTTTTTATTTGTAACTTTACACGCCATTTTATACAAATTGACAATGGCAACCGGGAAAGAGAAATAAAAAACAATATAAATGCACTTCAAATGGAACTACGAATCACCAACATCAGAACAGAAAAAGGCAGCTGAAGAGCTGGGAGCAAAACTGGGCATAAGCCCCGTTATGGCCGGAATATTAATACGGCGAAACATTACCACCGAATCTGCTGCTAAACGTTTCTTCCGTCCTCAGCTCAACGACCTGATAAATCCGTTCCTTATGAAGGATATGGACGTGGCCGTTGACAGACTGAACGATGCCATGGGACGAAAAGAGCGCATTATGGTGTATGGTGACTACGATGTTGACGGATGCACTGCCGTCGCACTCGTGTATAAATTCTTACAGCAATTCTACTCTAACATAGATTACTACATACCCGACCGCTACGACGAAGGATATGGAGTGAGCTATAAGGGTATTGACTATGCCCATGAAACTGGTGTAAAACTGATAATAATCCTCGATTGCGGCATAAAGGCCATAAGCGAAATTGAATATGCCAAGAGCCTTGGCATCGACTTCATTATATGTGACCATCACGTGCCCGACGAGATTATGCCTCCGGCTGTAGCAATACTTAACCCCAAACGCCCTGACGACTCTTACCCGTTCAAGCACTTGTGCGGATGCGGTGTAGGCTTCAAGTTTATGCAGGCTTTCGCCAAGAACAACGGCATACCATTCTCACGTTTAGTGCCCCTGCTCGACTTTTGCGCAGTAAGTATAGCTGCAGACATTGTGCCCGTAGTGGAAGAAAACAGAATATTGGCATACCACGGTCTTAAACAGCTCAACCAGAATCCGAACATCGGACTAAAAGCCATCATTGATATCTGCGGACTAAACGGACGCACGATAACAATGAGCGACATAGTGTTCAAAATCGGACCACGCATCAACGCATCAGGACGCATGGAGAACGGACGCGAGAGCGTAGACCTGCTTGTTGAAAAAGACCTTGGCAGCGCACTTAAAGAGGCAAAGCATATAAACGAATACAACGAGCAGCGCAAGGACATTGACAAGCAAATGACAGAAGAAGCCAACCAGATTGTGGCAAAAATAGAGAGTCAGAACAGGCGCTCAAGTATTGTGCTGTATGACGAAAACTGGAAGAAAGGCATAATTGGCATAGTGGCTTCAAGGCTGACAGAAATCTATTTTCGTCCAACAATAGTAATGACGCGTGAAGACGATCTGGCCACAGGTTCTGCAAGGAGCGTTACGGGCTTCGACGTTTATTCCGCCATAAAAAGCTGCCGCGACCTGCTGATAAACTTTGGCGGGCACACTTACGCTGCCGGTCTGACACTGAAATGGAAAGATGTGCCCGAATTCATGAAACGTTTTCAGAAATATGTTGACGAGCACATACAACCCGAACAGACAGAAGCCATACTCAACATTGACGCTGTAATCGACTTCAAAGATATAACGCGTAAGCTGCATTCTGAAATCAAGAAGCTAAGTCCGTTTGGTCCACAAAATCCCAAACCCCTGTTCTGCACTACAGACGTTTACGACTTTGGCACAAGCAAGGTGGTAGGAAGAGAACAGGAACACATAAAACTCGAACTTGTAGACTCAAAATCAAACAACGTGATGAACGGCATTGCTTTCGGGCAAAGCGGATCGGCACGATATATAAAATCAAAACGCAGCTTTGACATTGCATACACCATTGAAGACAATGTTTTTAAACACAATGGTATCCAGCTGCAAATAGAGGACATACGTCCTGCTGAAGACGAAGAAGAAACAAACTAACAATATTTTGTCTGTCCACGGAAACGCTTGCATATTTCGTGGACAGACAAAATAAATCATATACACAAACAATGGTGACGGCTGACGACAAATACAGAAAGATACTTCGCGACAACTGGGGGTATGACGACTTTAGGGGCATTCAGCGAGAGATTATCGACAGTATCTGCGCCGGACGTGACACACTTGGTCTGATGCCGACAGGCGGAGGCAAATCAATTACTTTTCAGGTGCCGGCTCTCTCAATGAAAGGGGTATGCATCGTCATCACGCCCTTGATTGCACTGATGAAGGACCAGGTAGTAAACCTTAGGCACAAAGGCATCAAGGCGGCAGCTGTTTATTCGGGTATGATGCATGCAGATATTATAACTACACTAGAAAATGCCATATTCGGCGGAGTAAAAATCCTGTATGTATCACCTGAACGCCTGTCTTCTGAACTATTCCAGAAGAAGATGAGCCATATGAACGTAAGTTTCATAACAGTTGACGAAGCCCACTGCATAAGTCAGTGGGGCTATGACTTCAGGCCGTCTTATCTCAAGATATCAGACATAAGAAAACTAAAGCCAGACGCACCATTACTGGCCCTGACAGCAACAGCAACACCAAAGGTTGTAGACGACATTCAAGACAAACTCGGCTTCAAAGAAAAAAATGTGTTCAAGATGAGTTTTGAACGCAAAAACCTTGCATATATCGTAAGAAAGGCCGATGACAAGTTTGAAGAGATGCTCCACATTCTCAATAGTGTAAGCGGCTCAGCCATTGTTTACGTAAGAAGCCGTAAGCGATCAAAAGAAATTGCAGCCGAGCTATGCAAACGCAAGATAAGCGCAACCTACTATAATGCCGGACTGGAAAGTGCCGCAAGAGACGAACGCCAGAAGGAATGGCATGAGGGCAAGGCACGCGTTATGGTTGCCACAAATGCCTTCGGAATGGGCATAGACAAACCTGACGTAAGACTCGTTATACATCACGACTGCCCTGATTCTCCAGAAGCATATTTTCAGGAAGCAGGAAGAGCTGGACGCGACGGAAAGAAAGCCTATGCCGTACTGCTTTATAACGGCAGCGACAAAGGCAAACTGAGAAGAAGAATAGAAGAGACATTCCCAGACAAAGACTATATACGCCTTGTGTATGAACATCTTGCCTACTTTTATCAAATAGGCATGGGGAGCGGACAAGGATGCAGATTCGAATTCAACATCGACCGCTTCTGTGTTGCCTTTAAGCATTTTCCCATACAAGCAGGATCGGCACTAAAGATTCTTTCCAGAGCCGGATATATCGACTATGACGAAGAATCAGACAATAAGGCTCAGATAAGAATGCTTCTAGGCCGCAACGAACTGAATATGCTCGACAGCCTCAACGAAAGGGAGAATGCTGTGATAACGGCACTGCTAAGGTGCTACGGAGGATTATTTTCCGACTTCTGCTACATTGACGAAAGTCTTGTGGCACAGCAAGCCGGACTAACCGTGCCTGAAACATACATGATTCTGAAAGACATGACTGCACGCCGTATTCTTCATTTCATACCAAGGAAAAAAATTCCACACATAACATACACTCAGCGACGCGAAGAAATGGAGCGTCTGGTGCTGAGCAAGGAAATATACGACAACCGTAAGAAAGAATACATGGAGCGCATCGAGGCCATGATAAATTATGCTACAAATGACGACATATGCCGCAGCCGGCAGCTGCTAAGGTATTTCGGCGAAGAGCGCTCTACTGATTGTAACCAATGCGATGTCTGTATTGCACATAAAAAGCACCGCGAAAACAAAAACGAACAGAAAAGAGCCGAGGAACTTATTACAGAACTCCTCAGCGATAAAAAACCACACTGCATCACAGAGATAAAAAACATTAACTTCAACAGAGATGCAATAGAATACGCTGTTGAATACATGCTAAACGAAGAAAAAATATATCTCTCAGACGGAATGGTAGTGCTCAGAAAAGGATAACAGACCGTATGCTACAACCTGAATACCAGACACATCCGAGCATCTATCCAGATACAACAATACAAACTCTTACATAATAAGAACAGACGCGGAACATCACTGCCCCACGCCTGTATAATTATCAGCATGTCAAATATATAATCAATTATTTTCAGGACGCAGCTTGCGGACAGTCATACCAGCCTGCCACATCTCGCTCTCACGCATCTGCCGCAGTTCCTCATTAAGCTTTTCACGATAATCAGGCTTAGAGTTGCTGTCGATGGAAATCTGTGCCTCGTTACCCGACTTTACAGAAAGATAAAGCCACTCCATCACCGGCTTAATAGCATCACGGAAACGTGGAGCCCAGTCAAGAGCACCGCGCTGGGCCGTTGTAGAACAGTTGGCATACATCCAGTCCATGCCTTTCTCGCCGAAAAGCGGAGCAAGACTCTGGGTAAGCTCCTCAACAGTCTCATTAAACGCCTCTGAGGGAGAATGTCCATGCTCACGTAGCACCTGATACTGAGCCTCAAAAAGTCCTTCAATAGCACCCATCAGCGAGCCACGCTCACCGGTAAGGTCGCTTGTAGCCTCACGCTCAAAGGTAGTCTTAAATAGATATCCAGCCCCGATACCTATACCGAATGCTATTGTACGCTCTTCAGCCTTACCGGTAGCATCCTGATAAACGGCATAAGAACAGTTTAGCCCACGCCCTTCACGAAACATTGTACGGAGCGATGTGCCCGAACCCTTTGGGGCAACCATAATAACGTCAACATCACCTGGAGGAACTACACCCGTGCGGTCGCTCCAGTTTATGGCAAATCCATGAGAATAGTAAAGTGCCTTTCCTTTTGTCAGATAAGGTTTAACCTTAGGCCACACCGATATCTGACCGGCATCAGACAGCAGCATACATATTATCGTACCCTTTGCAGCAGCCTCTTCAATTGAAAACAATGTCTTTCCGGGCACCCATCCGTCGGCAACAGCCTTATCATAAGTTTTGCCTTCACGCTGACCTACAATAACATTAAAACCATTATCACGCAAATTGCATGCCTGCCCAGGTCCCTGAATTCCATAACCTAATACAGCTATCGTTTCGTTCTGAAGAACTTCACGTGCCTTCTCTAAAGAAAATTCTTTACTGGTGACCACTGTTTCTATCACGCCACCAAAATTCATTTCTGCCATAATAAAAATGTTTGTTTAAGCAGCCCCGTATCCGAGGCTGCAGATTAGACGTTACATATTTCTTACTTTCACATAAAGACAGCAGTAAGCACCTGCCGTTAAAACAAAAATAGTGCTTGAACTGTTAATCTTTAACAAATTCTATCTTACATCTACAGACTTCAGTTTCTTCTGAGGACTCTGGCAGCACTCTTGTTATGCGTACGCAGAACACATCATCGGAAACATCTTCCCTGTAATAGTTCAACGTATCCCCATAATAGCTTTCGGCCACATAAGCAATGTCGAAACGCTTTATCCTATATTCACGATACGTATCAAGCGCAAATAAATCGAGCACATGCTCAATATACTTTACGCTGTTAATATGACCGTTTACGTCAACGTCGCTGTAATGAGTTGGCACAGAGGCAACAAGCCCGGCGTCTTTACTCATCCTGACACGCGACAATGCACCAATAGGACAAGCCTTGTCTGTTTCTATATAGTTGAGTATCTCACCGTCACGTATATCCATGATGTTCTGCGGCTGACGAGAGTCTGTGTCTATCAGGGCCCAAATACTGCGGCCATAGCCATAAACCAGATTTTCGTCTTCTGCATCAACTACACGAAAATTACGATTGGTAAAAAATTTCATCACTCCTTCGACCCATGTTTCAACATAAAACTTGGCATATTGCGGCGGCATCTTTTCCATCTCGATAGCCAGACGCGACAACACCCATGTCTTATGCAAAGGGTTAAGGTATGTCATGCCAAAACCACGATGGGCTGCATGAAAATCTGCGGCATTAAGCATGTGATTGCCAAGATGTCCCATAAAGAGACGTTTTGAGAAATCACAATGAAACGGTTCTGCCAAAAACTCGTATTTTCCTACTTTGTCTAACATTTTTTATTCCTATTTTTTTCCTGTAATTCTAAAAATTCACTGACCTGCTCCACTTTACTGCGGGTTATGGCAATACGCCCGCTGCGGGTATACTGCAACAAGCATTTAAACTTGTCGAGAGCGTAATAGAGTCCTGTAATATCTTCCGTCATTCCGCTCAGCATTACGCAGCAGAACGTAGGGTTTACATCAATAATGCGGGCGTCAGCCTTTCTGATTACACGCGATATTTCTGGATTAGCAAGCACTTCGCCAGTTGAAAGTTTATAAAGCCCCACCTCACGTATAAAAAGGTCATCGTCCGTGTAATAATCAGCCTTTATCACATCTATTTTCTTCTCGATATGCTTGGTTATTGTTTTTATCAGGTCTTCGTCGCTCCATGCCGTTATGGTGTACTTGTGAACACCCTCGATGCTTGAGGCTGACACATTCAGACTTTCGATATTAACCTGACGCCGCGTAAACACGGCTGTTATCTGGTTAAGTATACCGGCAATGTTTTCTGAATAGACCAACATTGTATATAATTTTCTGTCTTTTGTTTCCATACCCGCCATTATCTGTTTACTTCAAGCAACATCTCGTTGACCGAACATCCCGGAGGAACCATCGGCATTACATTATCTTCCTCCTTAACAGCACACTCCAACACAAACGGTCCTTCTGTTGACAACATTTTATGAACTGCATTCTTCAACAATTCTCTTTCAGACACAAAAATATATGGTATGTGATACCCGTCACATATTCCGCCGTAACATGGATTTGTCATCCTTGTAAACGCCTGACGGCTGTCGAAAAACAAATCCTGCCACTGACGCACATTGCCCAAATAGTTATTGTTCATCAGAATCACCTTAACCGGAATACGATGTTCCATTATCGTACCGAGTTCGTGTATGCTCATCTGAAAACTTCCGTCGCCGGTAAACATACAAATCTGACGATCAGGCACGGCATAGGCAGCTCCTATAGCAGCCGGAAGTCCGTAGCCCATGGTTCCCAAGCCGCCGCTGCTCACTACGGAGCGTTTCTTGTTATATCTAAAGTAACGGCACGAAAACATCTGATTCTGTCCTACATCATTAACGAGAACGGCATCGCCTCCTGTTGCATCAGCCACTGCCTTAACCACTTCACCCATAAGAAGCGGACCTGACGACGGGCAAGTTGCAGGTCTGATAACCTTCTCGTATTCCTCTTCATACAACGGTCTGAAACTCTCACACCATTCTTTGTGTGAATTAGGCCTTAACAGCTTTGTAATTGCCGGCAACGACTCCTTACAGTCAGCTACAACGGCAACGTCGGTCTTAACGTTTTTGTCTATCTCAGCCCCGTCAATATCGAGCTGTATTATTTTTGCCTGTTTGGCATAAGTGGCAGGATTACAGATAACACGATCGCTGAAACGCATGCCTATGGCTATCAGCACATCACACTCCTGCTCTTTCATGTTTGGTGCATAGTTGCCGTGCATGCCTAGCATCCCCATATTAAGCGGATGGCCGGTTGGAAGAGCCGAAAGTCCAAGCATGGTGCGGGCGGCCGGTATGCCGGCCTTCTCGATAAAGTCGACAAGCTCTTGCTGTGCATTGCCAAGCTCCACACCGTGTCCTACAAGTGCCAACGGTTTTTTTGCGTTATTAATAAGCTCTGCAGCACGGCTTACGGCCTCTGCGTCTACAGTGGGATAAGGCACATAGCCACGTACAAAGTCTACACGACACGGCTCATACTCTGTGAGAGACACCTGGGCATTCTTTGGAAAATCTAACACGACAGGACCAGGACGGCCTGAGCGTGCTATATAAAAGGCACGGCTTACGGCCCATGCCACATCCTCTGCACGGCGTATCTGATAACTCCACTTGCTTATAGGCTGCGACACGCCAACAAGGTCGACTTCCTGAAAAGAGTCAGTGCCAAGCACATCTACGCCCACCTGTCCGGCAATAACGACTATCGGTGTTGAGTCCATCATTGCATCTGCAATGCCTGTAAGCGTATTTGTTGCTCCCGGACCACTTGTTACGATACATACTCCTACGTCTCCGCTGGCACGTGAGTATCCCTCTGCCGCATGTGCAGCCGACTGTTCATGCCTGACGAGTATATGCTCAAAAGCCTTTTTGTCACCGCGTGTATAATCATAAAGGGCATCGAAAACCGGCAGAATAGATCCGCCTGGATAACCGAAAATGGTTTTCACGTTTTCTTCTTTCAGAGCCCTCATCAGAGCCTCTGCTCCTGTTATCATTTCCTTTGCCATACTCTCTCAATATTTTTTGTTGTGTCAAGTAACAAGTAACATAACCGACGCCATACGCACAAAGCCGTGCGCACAAAGCAATATACGTCAACAGTGCCATGCAGGGCATTACACCAACGCACGACAGGCGCAGGCACCGATTATGAAACACACTTCACAAAAACTTATACTAACCTATAATCCTCACTCCGCCTTTATCTGCCGAACTTACGCTCTGAGCATAAGCTCTCAGGGCCTTGCTTACTACACGCTTTCGGGTCAGCTTGCGCTGCGGCCTCAAGTCAAGCTCTTCAGCCGTCAGCCTGACATTTATTGAACGGTTGGGGATGTCTATGTCTATGATGTCACCATCAATTATCTTTCCGATGTTGCCTCCGGCAGCGGCTTCCGGCGAGATATGCCCTATGCTTAGTCCTGAAGTTCCGCCGCTGAAGCGTCCGTCTGTAATCAAGGCACACTCCGTTCCGAGATGCATACTCTTAATATAAGACGTTGGATAAAGCATCTCCTGCATGCCGGGACCTCCCTTAGGGCCTTCGTGCGTGATAACCACACAGTCGCCACTCTTGACCTTACCGCCGAGAATAGCCTCACAGGCATCTTCCTGTGAATCAAAGACCTTTGCCGGTCCGCTAAACTTCCATATTGAAGGGTCTACGCCTGCCGTCTTGACAACACATCCGTCTTGTGCGATGTTGCCAAACAAGACTGCCAATCCTCCGTCTTTTGTATAGGAATGCTCTATGTCGCGTATGCAACCTGCCGAGCGGTCGGTGTCGAGCGTATCCCACTGTTCGTCCTGCGAGCCCATGACGGTAGAAAACTTTCTGCCAGGCGCACTGCGGTATATGCGTTCCGCATCACCATCAATGCCATTGCCCGTTATGTCATATTTTCTAAGTTGTTCACCCAGCGTTTTTCCGTCAACACGCATCACGTCTTCGTTGATCAGTCCGCCCTTGGCCAGTTCATTTATTATTCCGAATATTCCGCCGGCCCGGTTACATTCTTGTAGGCTATACTTCTGCGTATTTGGAGCCAGCTTACACAGACAAGGCACCCTGCGGCTAAGCTCATCTATGTCAGACATGGTAAAATCAGCCCCAGCCTCTTGAGCAACAGCCAAAAGATGCAGCACCGTATTGGTGCTTCCTCCCATGGCTATGTCGAGTGTCATGGCATTCAGAAAGGCTTCACGCGTAGCAATATTGCGCGGCAGGACACTCTCGTCTCCTTCTTCATAATACCTCATGGCATTTGTCACAATCTGGCGCGCGGCATCCTTAAACAGCTGTATGCGGTTCTTGTGCGTGGCCAGAATTGTACCATTGCCAGGAAGCGAAAGGCCTATGGCCTCTGTGAGCGAATTCATAGAGTTTGCCGTGAACATACCCGAGCAGCATCCACAGCCAGGACAGGCACAACTCTCTATCTGGCGCATTTCGTCATCGCTGACACTCGGGTCGGCTCCTTTAACCATGGCCGTTATCAGATCGGCATTCTCGCCGTTCCATCGTCCAGCCTCCATAGGTCCGCCGCTGCAGAATACGGCCGGTATGTTTAATCGCATGGCTGCCATAAGCATGCCGGGCGTAACTTTATCACAATTTGAGATACATATCATTGCGTCTGCCTTATGGGCATTAACCATATATTCAACAGAGTCGGCAATGATATCGCGCGACGGCAGCGAATATAGCATTCCGTCGTGTCCCATTGCTATACCGTCATCAATCGCTATCGTGTTGAATTCTGCGGCATAACATCCCATACTTTCAATCTCAGCCTTTACGATCTGGCCGATTTCATGTAAATGTGTATGTCCCGGGACAAACTGCGTAAATGAGTTGACGATGGCAATGATGGGCTTTCCAAACTGCTCATGCTTCATGCCTGCAGCAACCCACAGGGCTCGCGCCCCTGCCATACGCCGTCCTTCTGTACAAACCGTACTTTTCAACTTGTGTTTCATATTCTCTCAAATTTTTCACTTGTACGTATGTGCAAAGTTATACTTTTTTCTCACAAACAGCAACAAATATACTAAATAATTAAGCCATCAAATAAATTTTATCGGAAAACAAGTATAAAATGTGATAAATCGAAAGACTTTGTTGCACATATGTATCTTAAATGTGCAATTTCAAGATGTTACAATTATCCCATTTATGCAAAACACTTGTCATGATTATCGACAATATAATAAAATAATGTCACACAACAAAGTATAAAAATATTCGACATAAAAGCGAAAAAAATCGAACAGGAATACATCAACGGCATCAATTATTTATTGCCACACAAATATACATGTGGACAATCATAACGGATTATAATATTTCTCTCTCTGATCCGGCATAACAAAACCGGATAAAGCTAAATAACATCAATAATGCCACAAAACACGACAAGCGGCAAAGACATGGAAAACTGGACAAACTTTATGGCAAATATTGAACAGATTTGGCATGACAACTAAAAGATAAAAATCTGCATCAACAACAAGATACCAAAATGCAAACAGATTCGACGCCAAAAATATGTAATATTTCCCCGTAAATAAATTACAAATTAACATGTTATATAGAAAATACAATCAATACAGAAAGAATCTGCACTATGTTTTGTTTCGAAATGAAAGTGGGTTGTTTTTGATGTGAAAACCACCCACTTTTGCATCAAAAGTAACTGAGTTACGACTGCAAAACCAGTCATTAATTTCAGGGAAACAAGCTTTATACATGCAATATAATTATACAAAAAAATCTCCGCCCTATTTGGGACGGAGATTTTTTTATGATTTACTATGTAAAATTACTTAGTATTGTCGTTGAATGTAGCTACGCGGTTGAATTCTACCTGCTCGAACAGCTTGTCTGTAGCGCCACAACCTACTGTTGTAAGACGGTCAGCAGAAATCTTGTACTTGTTAACCAAAATCTTCTTAACGGCTGCCGCACGCTCTTCTGACAGCTGCTGGTTGCGCTCTGCAGAGCCTTCAGGAGAAGCATATCCCTTAATTTCAACCTTTGCATCAGGATGATTCTTCATGTACTGTGCAATAAGCTCAATCGGAGCATACTGAGCAGGATCTACTACAGACTTGCCCTGACGGAACAATACTGTAGGCTGCAGGTTGGTTGCTGTTGCAGGCTTCTCATACTTAGGTCTTCTGTTGCACTCATCAAGAGCCTTCTGCAGATCTGCAATCTGACGGTCTTTAGCAGCAAGCTGTGCATCCTTACCGTTCAAATTGCTGCGCAGGTCGTTGATTTTAGCATTCAGGCCGTCAATCTCTGACTGGTCACGCAGTTCGGCAATTGTGAAGTTGTGTGTGCCGTTAGAATTCTTGAACTTGTAGTTGAAACCAACATTAAGCTGGAAGCCAGAGTTGTTTACATTATACTTAATAGCGTGTGTTCCGCCATTATAGCCTCCAAGTGTCCAAATCATAGCAGGCTCAATGTAGAACTGCCATGCCTTAGCCTTGCCAAGATTAAATGTAAAGTCAATGGCTGCCTTAGATGTAAGAGCGTCGTCGTTATACACTTCAGACGGATGACCAAACACGTGTCCCCATCCTAAACCGCCGAGAACAGAAACTTCAAACAAACGCGGCTCACCAGGATATCCGCCAAACCAGTTGCTCAGGTTAACAGTTCCGAGCAAAGATGTATTCATCGAACGCACAAATGTTCCGATTGACTCGCCCGGCTTGTTAGACAAATAAACATTGCTTTCTGCAGCAAGACCAAATACCGGAGTGAAATTACGGCCGATACGCAATCCGAGATTAGGATTCAGATCCTTAAGCCATGCATGACCGGTAGTTTTGGTCGCAAAACCGCCATTGACTCCAATATAAAAATTATCGAAAGTCTTGCTTTCAGTTACTGTCTGAGCTGAAACAGATGCAGTTGCCAATGCAGCAACAAACATAAATAATAACTTCTTCATTTTCTTAAAATTTAAATTATAAACAATTTATTAATAATTGCAGTACACAAAGATACAAATTAATATTTACAAAACAAATTATTAGAGACAAATAATTAGATTAAGAAAAATATATGTATTAACGTAGAAAAGGACAAAATATTGGTACTTTATAATAAGCAGCAGCAAATTAAAAGTGATTTAACTGTGAGATTTACAATATGACGTTTTTTAGTTTTATAAAATAAAAATATAAAATATATACAAAAAGTCAGGAAAACGGCAATAAAATATGCCGCAACGTCCTATTTGTAAATATATTTGAATACCTGATTAAGCTAAACGCCACGTTTATTATTCACATTGCTTATTGTCCCTCCCGCTGTCAGGCATTATGCAGCATAATAGTTTTATATGTTTTCATTAAAGTTTAGCCAACCATGGCATAGCCTGCATAAAGGTAAAAACACGGCTGACAGCCAAAACTACCCGAAAGGCAAATACCAATCATAAATAAAAGAATACTACGGAAATAAAAAACGAATAAACTTTTTATCATATTAATGTAAATTGCATTACCTTTGCATTATATGAAAAAGATTATTCTTATTACCGGCGGACAGCGCTCGGGTAAAAGCGTATATGCAGAGAAACTTGCTTTGAGCCTCTCGGACAATCCTGTATATCTTGCCACGGCTCACGTATGGGACGACGAATTCAAGGAAAGAGTAAGAAAACATCAGGAACGAAGAGGTGAACAATGGACAAACATTGAAGAGGAAAAATATCTCAGCAGGCACGACATATATAATAAGGTAATAGTGATTGACTGCGTCACCCTTTGGTGTACCAATTTCTTCTTTGACCGTGAAGCTGACGCCGACACCCAACCTACTGTGAGCGAGGCTCTCGAAGAAATAAAGAAAGAGTTTGACAAGTTTACGGATAAAGACAACACTTTCATATTCGTCACCAACGAAATTGGCAGCGGAGAAGTGAGCGGCAACGCCGTTCAACGCAGATTTACCGACATGCAGGGATGGATGAACCAGTATGTGGCATCAAAGGCTGATGAGGTGATAATGATGGTCTGCGGCATTCCGGTAAAAATAAAGTAAGCCACAAGACTCTATCCGGCAGTAAAG
The DNA here is from genome assembly GCF_900625065.1 of Prevotella marseillensis. Lineage (NCBI taxonomy): Bacteria > Pseudomonadati > Bacteroidota > Bacteroidia > Bacteroidales > Prevotellaceae > Prevotella > Prevotella marseillensis. Next base: position 1,636,622 of record NZ_UYXY01000001.1, read on the forward strand.
ATCCTTAAACTATATGATTATGAAAAATTTTGAAATAAAAGCACCAGACAACGGTATAAAAGAGGATATAATAAAAAAAATCGACAATCTGAACAAGCCCAAGGGCTCGCTTGGAAGACTCGAAAGTCTGGCAGTTCAGATTTGCCTTATACAGCAGACATTGTCGCCAAAGCTCACGGGCCAGTGCCATATTCTTTTTGGCAGTGATCATGGCGTTGAACGCGAGAACGTAAGCGTGTCGCCGCGCGATGTTACATGGCAGCAGATGATAAACTTTACCCGTGGCGGCGGCGGTGTCAACATGTTTTGCCGCCAGCATGGCTTCAGACTTTATCTTGTTGACACGGGCGTAGACCATGACCTGACGGAATATAAGGAGATAATCAACCGCAAGATTGCAAACGGAACAGCCAATTTCAGATACGAGGACGCCATGACTGAAGAACAGTTTGAGCAGGCCATAAACATAGGCTGCGAAATGGTTGACAAGTGCGTGGCAGACAACGGCTGCAATATTATATGTCTTGGCGAAATGGGCATAGCAAACACATCACCTTCAAGCGTATGGATGAGTCTGTTTGGAAACATTGAGCTTGAAGAGTGCGTAGGTGCCGGCGCAGGACTCGACTCGCCGGGAATAAGACATAAATATGAGGTTTTGGCAGACGCAGTGAGAAACTTCAGAAACAGGCACGGCAACACACCCGACCCGACTACTATAATACGCTGCTTTGGCGGTTTCGAGATGGTGAGCACAATAGGTGCCATGCTGCGTGCGGCAGAACGTCACATTATCATAATGGTTGACGGATTTATCATGACAGCATGCGCTCTGGCAGCCAGCATTCTTTACCCTGAGGTAAAGAATTATATGATTTTCGGACATAAGGGCGACGAAACAGGACACCGCAAGATGCTTGAACTTCTTGGCGCAAAGCCGCTGTTGAGCCTGGGACTAAGGCTTGGCGAAGGTACAGGCGCGCTGTGTGCCTTCCCTATTATAGACAGCTCTGTCAGAATGATTAACGAAATGAACAACTTTGACAATGCGAATATCACTAAATACTTCTAAATGGTACGACAACATATGGGCGTCGTTTATCTTCTTTACAAGACTGCCTTTTTGGCGACTGCACGAACCTCCTAAGGAAAGCTACCGCACTGTGGTTGAGCACTGGCCGCTGACAGGGTGGCTTACAGGCGGAATCATGGCTGCCGTCATTTATTTTGGCGGAATGATTCTGCCGCATACAATAGCCGTACTTATAGCTATCGTGGCAAGACTTCTGATAACGGGAGCCTTACATGAAGATGGTCTTACCGACTTTTTCGACGGTTTTGGCGGTGGCGGAAACAACAGGCAACGCATTCTAGACATAATGAAAGACTCGCGCACGGGTACCTTCGGCGTAGTTGGAATTGTAATGTATCTGCTGATTCTCTTCTTCGCTCTTACAGCCATGCCGGCGAAACTGGCTGCACTGACAGTATTAGCAGCCGACCCTTACAGCAAGATGCTTGCAGGGCAGATTATAATGATGATGCCGTATGCCCGGACGGAAGAAGAGTCGAAAGCACACGTTGTTTACCGCAAAATGAACATTAAGGCTGGCATAAGCCTGTTTATTCAAGGCATGGCGCCGCTAGCTCCACTCGTGCTTACATGCTGGGGACTTGTTCGCTGGGACTTGATAATATTCATTCCCGGCCTTGTTATGTATTTTCTTTATCTCTTAATTTGGCGTAGGCTGAGAGGATATACGGGCGACTGCTGCGGAGCGATGTTTCTGCTTATTGAGCTGTCGTTCTACCTTACAGTTTCATCCCAATTTTTCAACAACAGACAATTATGGACGTTATTCTCATAAGACACACAAGTGTAAATGTGCCTAAAGGCACATGTTATGGATGGAGCGACGTGCCCGTGGCCGATACATTTGAGCAGGAAGCAGCCATAACAAAGAAAAACATTGATCATCTCAAGTTCGACATGGTGTTCTCATCACCGCTTACAAGAGCAAGAAAGCTTGCCGAGTATTGCGGATGGGCAAATCCTGTTGTTGACGACAGACTGAAGGAAATGAACATGGGCAGCTGGGAGATGAAACTCTTTGACGAGATAGAAGATGAGAACCTGCAAAGATGGTATGACGACTATATGCACCAACCAACAACCAACGGCGAAAGTTTTCCGATGATGTATGCGCGCGTAGCCGGATTTTTAGACGAGCTAAAGCAAAAACCTTACAGACGCGTTGCCATTTTTGCCCACGGCGGAGTACTTATGTGCGCAGGAATTTATGGCAAGCTATTCAGTGAAAAAGACTGTTTTAAACATCTTGCGCCATACGGAGGAATTGAAAAAATTACCATCTGAGATATTCAGCATCAATAATCATCTGCGCCACTTATAATAATTTTGGCAAACATTTCTTTTACTGTGATGAGTTATAGTACAGGCTCATCACAGCAAAAGATTCTCACATTCAATATGTTATGCAAGAATGTGATAAGTGATAAGTTTTCCAAGAAAATATATACATGCCACACAAGCAACGCAAAAACATACCTTTTGCATAACAAAATAACGCATTTCATCATGTAAAATAGTACTGTTTAATAGTCTGTTTACATCATTCTTAATATTTTAATAAAAAATCAGACCGTTTTCAACGCTAGTACAAACAAATATACTAACCTTTGAAAACGGTCTGCCGGTTATCTTGCATCCTGCCAGCCATGAAGGCCAGGCAAGAGCAGTGATAACTTATGTTTAGCCGATGATTTCCTTACCAGCTGTTATAGCCTCCATGTTCAGAGGAATAAGTCCATGGTGACGCTCAGGCAGAGTCTTATACAGAGCCTTCTCGACACCCTTGTCGCTTACAACAGGACAAACCTTGAGCAGTCCGCCCAAAACAATCATATTGAAAACCTTTGAGTTCTTCATCTCAACGGCCTTGTCCATTGCTGCGATAGGACATACTGTAATATCTGTACGCTTAGGAGGATTGATTATACCTGATGTGTCATAAATAAGGAAGCCGCCCTTCTTTACTTTCGGCTCGAATTTATCCAGTGAAGGCTGGTTGAGCACGATAGCGACATCATATTCACTCACGATCGGAGAAGACACGCGCTCGTCACTGACGATAACAGTAACATTACACGTTCCACCACGCTGTTCAGGACCATATGCCGGCATCCATGTGACTTCCTTGTCCTCCATAAGTCCAGAATAAGCAAGAATCTTGCCCATAGACAGCACACCCTGTCCGCCGAATCCTGATATAATAATTTCCTTTTTCATAGGTCTGCTTTTTTATTTGTCCTCTGTTGTATCCTTGAGGTCGCCCTTAGGATAGAACTTGAATAAGTTTTCTTTCATCCACTCGTTAGCCTTTACAGGTGAAAGTTTCCATCCGCTGTTACATGTACTTACCACCTCAACAAGGCTTGAACCCTTGCCGGCCATTGATGCCTCGAAAGCCTTACGTATAGCCTTCTTTGTTGAGCGGATAGCAGCCACAGTTTCAACGCTCTGGCGTGTAACATAGCATGTACCTTCCATTAAAGCTGCCATTTCAGTTATCTTCAGCGGATATCCGTGCAGCTCAGGTGTACGTCCGTAAGGACATGTAGATGTCTTCTGGCCGATAAGTGTGGTAGGAGCCATCTGACCACCTGTCATACCATAAATGGCGTTGTTGATGAATATTATAGTTATGTTCTCACCGCGGTTAAGAGCATGTATTGACTCTGCTGTACCAATACAAGCAAGGTCACCGTCGCCCTGATAAGTGAACACCAGACGATCAGGCCATACACGCTTAATAGCAGTAGCAACAGCAGGAGCACGTCCGTGAGCAGCCTCACTCCAGTCAATATCAATATAACGGTATGCGAAAACAGAACATCCTACAGGACATACACCCACAGTTTTGTTCTCCATGCCCATTTCCTCAATAACTTCTGCAACCAACTTGTGAACAACTCCATGAGAGCAGCCCGGGCAATAATGCATCGGGGTTTCGTTCAACAATGCAGGTTTTTTATATGCTAAGTTCTCCGGAGAGATTATTTCATTCTTATCCATGGCTTATTTCATTAATTTGTTTTTTAAGGCTTCTACAATCTCGTCCGGTCCTGGCACGATTCCGCCAAGACGTCCGAAATGCTCAACAGGAACTTTACCATTAACAGCAAGGCGAATGTCTTCAATCATCTGTCCTGCGTTAATCTCAGCAGAAAGAATACCCTTCTTTCCTTCAGCAAGGGCTGCAATCTCTTTCTCCGGGAAAGGCCACAAAGTAATAGGACGGAACAAGCCGACCTTGATGCCTTCTTCACGTGCCAGCTCGACAGCTTTCTCTGCAATACGTGCTGCACTACCGAAAGATACAATTATATATTCTGCATCGTCGCAGAGAGTCTTCTCATATCTAACCTCATTGTCCTTAATCTGCTGATATTTACGCAGCAATGCGAGGTTTCTCTGTTCCATCACTTCCGGCTGCATCTCAAGAGATGTCATGATATTGGGCTTACGGCCGTTTGTACGTCCCATTGTAGCCCAAGGACATTCTTTTGCAATCTGCTCTTCTGTACGGCGTGGCTTATATGGAGGCAGAACCACCTTTTCCATCATCTGACCGATAACACCATCAGAAAGAATCATTGCCGGGTTACGATATTTAAATGCAAGTTCAAAGGCCAGATCAACGAAGTCTGCCATTTCCTGCACACTGTTAGGAGCAAGTGTTATAACATAGTAGTCACCATTACCGCCACCACGTGTTGCCTGGAAATAATCTGCCTGAGATGGCTGGATAGTACCAAGGCCAGGGCCTCCGCGCTGTACGTTTACAAACACACCGGGAATTTCAGCACCTGCCATATAAGCGATGCCTTCCTGCATGAGGGCAACACCAGGGCTTGAAGAAGATGTAAGCACACGCTTACCAGCACCGGCAGCACCATACACCATATTAATAGATGCAACCTCACTCTCTGCCTGAAGCACAACCATACCAGTTTCTTCCCATGGTTTCAGTGCAGCAAGAGTTTCGATAACTTCACTCTGCGGAGTAATTGGGTATCCGAAATAAGCGTCAGCACCACAGCGTATAGCTGCATGGGCAATGGCCTCGTTACCCTTCATCAAAATAGTTTCTTTCTCTGCCATTTGCTAATCCTCCATCTTTTTCTTATAAACAGTGATACACCCGTCTGGGCATACAATTCCGCACGAGGCACAACCTATACAATCGTCTGGCCTTACAGCCTCGGCATAGGCATACCCTTGTACGTTTACACAAGTGGTTGTGAGCGCTATGACATCTTTAGGGCATGCCACAACACATAGCGAACACCCCTTGCAGCGGTCGGTATTGACCACAATAGCTCCTCTGATTTTACTCATAAATACTATTTTAAGGTTATTATTATGAGCGGCGGAATAAACCACCGCCCGTGTTAATTAATTTTTTTGTTCTATTAAACTAAGATACTCAAACAAGCAAATCACGCGTATAAGCATGAAGGATGAACTGAGCATTGGCATCAGACAGTCGAAATGAAGCATCTTATGACACTTAGCAGTCACATTCAGCCTCACAACTGACCGACTTATGGATTAAACATATCCTTGCAGTAATAATTAAGGATGCTGTCAATCATTCGTTTGGCTTCAACCGCAGGACTCTCCGGATCAAGCTTTATTGCCTCAAGATAATTATTGAGCGCAGCCTGCCAGTTGCCTTCCTTGCGGTACTTATTGCCTTCTAAATAATACTCTTCTGCTGTCATTACTTATAATATTCCTTTTTTCCAGCTGCCAAAGTGTTTTTCATAAGAGAGCATATTGTCATTGGCCCCACCCCACCAGGCACAGGAGTGATAAACGAACATTTCGGTGCAACCTCATCGAACTTCACGTCTCCGTTAAGACGGAATCCGCTCTTTCTTGTAGCATCAGGAACACGTGTCGTGCCGACATCAATAACAACAGCCCCTTCCTTAACCATATCAGCTGTAACGAAGTCTGGGCGACCTATTGCCGCAATGATTATGTCTGCCTCGCGACACTCCTCCTTCAATGTCTTCGAGTGGCTGTGGCATACAGTAACGGTTGAATCGCCATACTGCTTCTGCATCATCAGCTGAGCCATGGGCTTGCCGACAATGTTGCTTCTGCCAAGAATGACACACTTGCGTCCTGAAGTTTCTATGCCATAACGGCGAAGAAGAGTCAGTATGCCTAACGGAGTAGCTGAGATGAAACACGGCAGACCAATTGCCATACGTCCTACATTAACCGGATGGAATCCGTCAACGTCCTTACGGTAATCTATTGCCATGATGATTTTCTGCTCATCGATATGCTTCGGTAAAGGAAGCTGAACGATATATCCGTCAACATCGTCGTCATCATTAAGTTCCTTAACCTTTGCCAGCAGCTCATCCTCAGTTACATCTTCCTCAAAGCGTATAAGAGAACTCTTGAAGCCACACGCCTCGCAGGCAATAACCTTATTCTTTACATAAGTCTCACTGCCGCCGTCGTGTCCAACGAGTATTGCTGCCAGATGAGGACGCTTGCCGCCTCCGGCCACTATCTGTCTTACTTCTTCAGCTATTTCGGCCTTTATCTGTGCCGCCGTAGCCTTGCCGTCAATTAATTGCATATATTTTGGTTTTCTTATAATCAAATTTCATACTCCACCTGCCATCCATGTGCACTTCACGCATAAGCTAAAAGCTGCACAGAAAGCAGTGCGCTAACAAACAACATCAAAACTTCGGCATACCGCCCTTCATACCTTTCATAGCCCCCATCATCTGGCTCATCTTTGAACCTGTAACCATCTTCATCATCTTGCGGGTCTGGTCAAACTGCTTTATCAGGCGGTTAACGTCCTGAATGTTTGTACCCGATCCTTTGGCTATGCGCTGGCGGCGGCTTGTGTTAAGTATTTCAGGATTAGTACGCTCCTTTGGTGTCATGCTGAGGATTATCGCCTCAATGCCTTTAAAGGCGTTATCGTCAATATCAATATCCTTGATGGCCTTGCCCACACCGGGAATCATAGAAGCCAGGTCCTTAATGTTACCCATCTTCTTTATCTGCTGTATCTGGCCAAGGAAATCGTTGAAGTCGAACTTGTTTTTCTGTATTTTCTTCTGCAGGCGCTTAGCCTCTTCCTCATCAAACTGCTCCTGAGCACGTTCAACAAGGCTGACGATATCGCCCATTCCCAAGATACGGTCGGCCATACGTGAAGGATGGAACACGTCTATGGCTTCCATCTTTTCGCCTGTTCCTACGAACTTGATTGGCTTTGTGACAACAGTACGGATACTTATCGCAGCACCGCCGCGTGTGTCACCGTCAAGTTTTGTAAGCACCACGCCGTCGAAATCGAGACGGTCGTTAAACTCTTTGGCTGTATTTACAGCATCCTGACCGGTCATTGAGTCTACGACAAACAGAGTCTCATCAGGATTAACTGAGTTCTTCAGAGTCTCTATCTCGTTCATCATCTCCTCGTCAACAGCCAGACGGCCGGCGGTATCTATGATGACGACATCGTTACCTTTGGTCTTAGCCTCCTTTATAGCGTTGTTGGCAATCTCTACAACATTCTTATTATTGTCTTCCGAATATACGGGAACTCCAATCTGTGCTGCCACGACCTTGAGCTGCTCTATAGCGGCAGGACGATAAACGTCGCAAGCCACCAGCAAAGGATTCTTGTGCTGCTTTGTCTTAAGCATATTGGCAAGTTTTCCACTGAATGTGGTCTTACCAGAACCCTGCAGACCGGACATCAATATTATTGCGGGACGTCCTTCAAGTTTCAGGCCGACGCTCTCGCCGCCCATAAGATCTGCAAGCTCATCGTGAACAATCTTCACCATCATCTGCCCCGGCTTCACAGCCGTAAGCACGTTCATACCTAACGCCTTTTTCTTGACAGTATCCGTGAATGTCTTTGCCACTTTATAGTTAACGTCGGCATCGAGCAATGCACGTCTTACATCCTTAAGGGTTTCGGCCACGTTAATCTCGGTTATTTTGCCTTCACCTTTAAGTATTTTAAAAGAGCGTTCCAGTCTGTCGCTTAAATTCTCAAACATAATTATGTATATATATTATCTTATTCGTTTTATTCACTAAGTAAAATCCGCTTCTAATCATTTCTGCTGCCTGCCTCATCCTAATTTCACCACACCGAAAACCCATCGTAAATCGGGTATGGAAAACGACATCGGCCGGCATAAAATATAATCGGCTTTCTCTTATGCAAAAATAATCATTTAATAATGAAATACACAATAACTGGCATTGTATTTAAAATATTTTAAAACACTGACGCAAAAAAAATGCTCATACGCTTTTTAATTGTGCAATATTTTCCACTTTATGTCATATCTGGCATGGTCTTAACTGCAAATACGAGCCACAAAAAGCCACCAAACAAGCATTTTAGGTCAAAAATTATAGCAAAATGTCATTTCGAAACATTATAACCGCATGCATTCACAATATGAAAGAATATGCATCAAATTTGATTATATTTTATGTTTCTGTTTGAAAATTATGCATTATCTTTGCCGGCAGATGAAAGATACAGTGCTTTATATCAAGAACATGGTTTGCGACAGATGCAAGATGGCCGTAGAACATGAGTTGCGCAATCTTGGACTTACCCCCACAAAGGTTGAGCTGGGAGTTGTATGCGTAAAAGAAGAGGTCGATTCTGAATGCCGCGCCAAAATACGTGCCGGACTAGAGGTACTCGGTTTTGAACTGCTTGAAGACCGACAGCAGCAGACTGTTGACCGTATAAAGAGCCTCATCATTGAACTTGTGCATTACAGAAACAACAAATCGGGAACAAATCTCTCCGCATATCTTTCAGAGCAGCTTGGTTCAGACTACAGCGCACTCAGCAAGCTGTTTTCAGAAAACACAGGCATGACCATTGAAAAATTTTTCATCTTGCAAAAGACTGAACGCATAAAGGAACTGCTGTTTTACGGAGAAATGTCGCTGAGCGAAATAGCGGACATGATGAACTATTCGAGCGTAGCCTATCTCAGCACACAGTTCAAGAATATTACAGGAATGACTCCATCGCAGTTTAAGGCCCTGAAGGAAAAGAACCTGACACAACTCGACAAACTATAGCGGCAGTTGCGACATCAAAGTATAGCCTGACCAACACAATATAGCGACAAAATGTTATAAATGTTTTCCATTATTTCGTAACGCCTCCACCACACATTATAACTACCTTTGCTCAGAAAAGGCAGAAGCAATGGCGCGACCTGGGATTACGCAACGGCAAAGCACTCAGACCGGACTTGCAGCCAGGCTATGCCATTACTTAAAAAACATACTAAACAATGGAAAAAAAGACGATAGCCGTCATAGGCATGGCATGCGCCGGATGCGCAGCCAACGTGGAAAGAAGGCTGAACGAACTGAACGGAATAAGTTCTGCTGCAGTGAACTTTGCGGCACGCACAGCCCTTGTAGAATACGACCCGAAAGTGATAACGCCGCAGATGATGAAAGATGAGATTATCAAGGCTGGATACGACCTGGTGATTGATGAAGACGAATCGGTTGCAGCCATTGAACGGCATGCATATAGTCAGCTGTTCAGACGCATGGCTGCGTCGTGGGTGTTTGCCGCCCTGACCATGGGCATATCCATGAGATGGCTGAATGTCGGCAGCACATCAGCCGCAAACCAGACAATGCTGATAATCGCACTGGTAAACATTGCTTACTGCGGACGCGTGTTTTACGTCAACGCTTGGCGGCAACTCATGCACAAAGCTGCCAACATGGACACGCTTGTGGCTATGAGCACGCTCATTTCTTTTCTGTTCAGCGTGTTCAACACATTCTGGGGCGACTCTTTTTGGGGCTCGCGCGGCATAGAAAATCATACATATTATGACGCATCGGTAATGATTATCACTTTCGTGCTTACAGGACGCGTGCTTGAAGAACGTGCAAAAAGCAGCACGGCATCTGCCATTAGGGCCCTTATGGGTATGGCACCTAAGACAGCGCACCTTATTAACGGGGACAGAATAGACGAAGTTCCGATTGCTGCTCTTGGCTCAGGCGACATTATTGAGGTTAGAGCCGGAGAAAAGGTTCCCGTAGACGGTTCGATAACAACAGGCGAGACTTATATAGACGAAAGTATGATTACGGGCGAACCTACTCCTGCACGGCGAAGCGAAGGCGACAAGGTGTTTGCAGGAACAATCCTGAAACAGGGCACCATCCGTTTCCGTGCTGAGGCTACAGGCGACAAGACTATGCTGGCACAGATAATAAGAATGGTGCAGGAGGCCCAGGGCAGCAAGGCGCCGGTGCAGCGCGTGGCAGACAAGATTGCCCGTGTGTTCGTACCGGCTGTGCTGTGCCTGTCGCTCATAACGTTTATTTTATGGTATGCTGTCGGCGGCGACAGTCAGCTCCCGCGCGCAGTTCTTTCTGCCGTATCAGTATTGGTTATAGCATGTCCATGTGCTCTCGGACTGGCCACGCCCACAGCTCTGATGGTTGGCATAGGCAGGGCGGCACGCAACAACATCCTGACAAAGGACGCAACAGCCCTTGAAAACATGCGCCGCATAGATGCAATAGTGATAGACAAAACGGGAACACTGACAATACCTAATAAAGATGTTGACTTCACTAAAGCCGACTCGCTGACGCTTGACCAGCGAGAAACGCTAAAGCCTGGAGCTCGCGAGGCCATGCAGATGCTTCATGAAGAGGGCGTAGAAGTGTATATGATGAGCGGCGACAAGGAGGAAGCAGCCAAATATTGGGCCGACAAAGCCGGAATAACCCACTGGAAGAGTCGCGTTATGCCGCAGGATAAAGAAGACATGGTAAGAAAGTTGCAGTCAGAAGGACATCACGTGGCAATGGTAGGCGACGGTATCAACGACACTCAGGCACTGGCTGCCGCCGACGTAAGCATCGCCATGGGCAAAGGAACCGACATAGCAATAGACGTAGCCCAAGTAACACTGATGGGAACCGACCTGCGCAGAATTGCCTACGCGATAAAACTGTCTAGACAGACCGTAGGCATGATACATCAAAATCTGTTTTGGGCATTTATATATAATGTGGTGTGCATTCCTCTTGCAGCCGGACTGCCATACTTATTCGGCGCCCATTGGCAGATAACCCCGATGTGGGCAAGCGCGCTCATGGCATTTTCAAGTATCAGCGTGGTGATGAACAGCCTGCGACTGAAATTTATGAAGCAATAAATAGCAATAAAAAAGACCACGATATAATGCAAAAAGTTACGATAAAAAGACAGAGTATCTAACAATGTCTCGAAAATCGTAACTTTTTGCGTTTATTTTAATTACAAGTAATAAAATTTACTGGCTTTTTAAAGAAATCATTTAAGCAAAAACAGTATTTATACTTTCAGATCATTAACCATAGGTTTACGCATCGTAACTCGGTCACTTTTTAACCGAAAACGGCCGAGTTTTTATGCAAAACTCAGCCGTTTATTTTTAGTATTTCAGTACATTTTTATTTAAAATAAAATCACAAATCATTATTCCGTAATATTCAATTTTGATTTTATCTTATCAATTACCTTTTCTATCTCTATATTAGCTTCGTCTTTGTTTATCATATCAAAAGTTTCTCGACATTTAAAATTACAGAAGTTGATTCCGCTTAAATAATCAATCTCTTTTGATTTTTCATCATCAATACTCAGCTCTATGCCCTTACTACTAAAGCATATATTGTAAGATTCACCTTTATAATTAAACGGAACATCTGCTTTACCTGTCTTATTGTGAGCCATTCGAGTGATTTTTTGATGCAAATCTGTCTTATTGATTTGATATTCTCCATTAGATATGGGAATATTAAAGGTGATGCCTTCTATGCATTTCATTTTATTAATCAAATCAGTAATAAAATCATCTATTGTATGCCACATCACATGTTTCAGTGCATCTTTAAAATCATCAACATCTTTATTTTCTTCAGAAGTATACATAGAAAATGCGTCGTCAAGATTTCCTGCAACCAGTCTTTTTAAATCAAGAATGTCTTTTACAGCAGGTAGAGCAAAATCAATCATATCAAGATATTGTTGCATCAAACTCTTCTTAAAATCATCTGTTTCCAACTCAATACATGCTTTAATCCAGTTTCTTATGTTGACATCATAGCTTATTGTTATCAAATTCTTATCCTCAAACTCTTCTTTTTCAGAAGGGAACACACCTCTAAGACTCAGATACACGTAATAAATGTTTTTCTCATCCCTAATATTTTTGAATTCTGCTGATTCTATAATCTTCTTCCCATAACCTAAAAGCTGTGGGTTACCATCTACTATTCTGTCTTTTGCAAATGTTTTGTTCTCGATGATAATTACCTTGTTTGTTGTCTTTGAAGTAATCAAAATATCTATATTTAGTTTTTCTGCGTGATCATTTATATTTGGGAAGACAACGCATTTACAAAAATCCTCAACACAAAAATTACCTTTATCATCATTCTTTTTTATTTCCTCAATGAACAGCTTGAGATATCTTTCATCAAGTGATAACATCATACTTATAAAACTTGAATGCAAATATTTCTCGTTATACCAATTGAACATTGACATAAAGAGATTAAAACCATTCTTCTTTCCTTCTATCTTTCCAACAATAGTTTTCATTTCTTCTTCATTCTTAGGTTCCATATCGATTTTAATATCAATTATTTAAGTTATAAATTTACAGGATTTCCTTAAACAAACGTACCCCACAACAAAATAATGACAACTCAAACATAGAATTGCCATTCATAACAAAAAAGTCTGTATCATTTACTTCATAGTCCGGCCTTCGACAGCCACTTGAATGCTGAAGCTCGGACTGAAGTTATATTTTACGGCTGCGCCTATGCGGTCGCCAATATTGCCTATATCATAAAGAGGATAAGGCATACGCTTGTTAGAAAGCGACTTTTGTCCGTAGATATAACCTTCCCAATGCTCGTCAAACTTATAGCCTATCACGGCGTTGAGCCCTGCATTCATGTATGAGTCGCTTGTCCAATAAAGATGATTGAGATATCCGCCAACGGCTATCGACAATTTATTGTTCACCGGTATGGCATACATTGCGGCTATGTTCTGCCCAAACCCCGAACCACGCCATGCGCCCTTGCCGAACGAGGCAAAAACAGATGCGCCGAGGTTAACATTAAGTCCTTTGTGCAACTCCCAATTATATGCGCCGCACCAGTCGAGCGGATACATGTTTACATACATACGCCCAAACGAATCGAAAGCAGGAAGGTGGAGCGAGTCGGTCTGCGGCATGCCTACGCCGAAGTCTCCGTCCTGAAGATAAACATGAGTAGGACCGTCGGCAGAACCTATTATTTCGTTCTGCGGCATCATATCAGAGCCGTCAATAGTGTCGGTAACAGCTATGTGCCGTCTGTTTTCCTGAGCATAAACAGAAACTGCCGACACACATAAAAACAATATAATCAACAACTTTTTCATCACAGGCAAAATTAATCCGTAAGCATGAAAACTCAAAATAATACTGCCTTTTTTCATCATAATTAACTCTAATTCATTCTTAGTCAGACATATTGCAGCTATATGAAGTAAAGGCCTATACGCATACGGGGCAATGCATGGACAGAAAAACACGACTCTAGACAAGCCGCCGTCGGCAAGGACAAACATTGACGTTTTATTTGCAGATATCATCACAAATTAGTATATTTGCACAATTAACGCCGCATGATGCCGCGCCTGACATGCAACGACTAAAAAAACGGGCGCATGGCATCCGGCACACTAAATTAATATCATAAAAAACAACAAACACCATACTAAAATATGAAATTCTTCAAAGCTCTGTTCGGCAGTAAAGAAGAAAAGCCGGAAGAAAAGAAAAAGGCCGAAGAGGCTAAAAACTTCGACGTGTTGAAATACGACGGCGTGCGTGCACTGCGTGCCGGTCAGGCCGAATTTGCAATAAGATGCTTCACTCATGCCCTGCAGATGCAGGACGATCTCGAGATACACGACTATCTGTCGCAGGCATACATACGCACCGGCGAACTTACGCTGGCCTACGAACAGCTGCAGAAACTGGCCGAAGCACAACCTGACAATCAGCAGATATTTATCCGCATGGCCAACGTGGCATATATGATGGAAGACTACGGAGCCATGGCCGGGGCATGCGAAAAGGCAATGCTCATTGACGACAAGACAGCCGAAGTGATGTATCTTTATGCAAGGGCGTGCATCGGACAGGAGGACGTAACCAACGCCGTGGCAATGCTGACCAAGGCAATATCTCTTAAAGAAGATTATGGCGACGCCTACCTGCTGCGCGGAGAGACATTACTGAAAAACGGCGACACTGACGAGGCTGACGAAGACGCCACATGGCTTATTGAACACACCGAGGACAACGAAGACGTTATGATGCTGAAAGCCAGAATTGAACGGGCTAAAGGCAACACCGACGCAGCAAAAGATTACTATACAAAAGTGACCGATGCCAATCCGTTCAACATCGATGCATACCGCGAACGCGGAGAACTGCGGCTTGCAACAGGCGACGAGAAAGGCGGAAACGAAGACATTGAACACGCCAAAGAACTGACGGCACAGCTGCCCGAGAACAACGACGAAGAAGGAATAGAAAACAAAGTGAAGGAGAAATACAAGTCTATGGATCCATACGGAGTGTTCTGATATACAATAAGACATTATTATAATAATAAAAAAGCAAAAATGAAACCTTATAACAAAATTTTAATATAAAATGTTTGTAGGTGTCATTTAAATATTATACTTTTGCAAGCAAATAAGAAAATATATCAAAAATGAGAAATAATTTATACGCATCTTTCTTTTACTTTTATTTTTACTTTGCAAGGAATTGTGAAGCGGGAAGTTGCGTGTAGATTTCAACTTATGACAAGACAATCTTTTAAGAAAGATACAAACAAGTCCCGCTTCATAACAATGAGGCGGGATTTTTCATTATAAAGAAAATAATAAATAAACATGAAGAGAATAGCAATACAGGGTTCAATCGGGTCGTTTCACGACATTGCAGCACATCAGTATTTCAAGGACGAACAAATACAGCTGATATGCTGCTCGACGTTTGAACAAGTGTTTGAGAACATAAAGCACGACCCTACGGTGATAGGCATGCTTGCAATAGAGAACACCATAGCAGGTTCGCTGCTCCACAATTATGAACTGCTGCGCGACTCGGGAACAACCATCGTCGGCGAGCACAAACTGCACATTGAGCACAGCATATGCTGTCTGCCGGAAGACTCATGGGAAACGATAACCGAGGTACACTCCCACCCCGTCGCACTTATGCAGTGCCGCGGATTTCTTGCCGGACATCCGGAAATGAAAGCTGTAGAAGCTCAAGATACGGCCGGAGCAGCAAAGTTTATCTCTGAGAACAAATGCAAGGGATGGGCCGCAATATGCAACGCTAACGCCGCACGCCTTTATGGAATGAAAATCCTGCAGGAATCTATTGAGGACAACAAGCACAACTTCACAAGATTCCTGGTTGTAAGCAATCCTAACAAAGCCGACTTTCTGCGTCCGCTAGAGCAGACAAACAAGGCAAGTATTGTTTTCTCTCTGCCTCACGAGGAAGGCAGCCTTTCACAGGTGCTCAGCATCTTCTCGTTCTACAAAATCAACCTGACAAAAATACAGTCACTGCCTATCATTGGCCACGAATGGGAATATATGTTCTATGTTGACCTTGCATTTAACCAGCTGACCCGCTATCGCCAAAGCATAGACGCAATAATGCCGCTGACAAAGGAACTTAAAATTTTAGGAGAATACCAAGATGACGGAAAACAACCCAAACCATAACATAAAGCCGGCAGAAAGAGTTTCGGCTGTAAGCGAATATTACTTCAGCCGCAAGCTGAAAGAGGTGGCAAGGCTTAACGCCGAAGGCAAGGACATAATAAGCCTGGCAATAGGCAGTCCGGACATGCCGCCGTCTGAAGCCGCGATAAACAAACTGTGCGAAGTGGCAAGACAAGACGGTTCACACGGCTACCAGCCCACAATGGGAACGCCGGAACTGCGTGAGGCCATGGCCGGATTTTACAAACGCTGGTACAATGTTGAGCTTGACCCTCAGAAAGAAATACAGCCGCTCATAGGCTCAAAGGAAGGCATACTGCACGTAACGCTTGCCTTTGTCAATCCCGGCGATGAGGTGCTGGTGCCTAATCCTGGATACCCTACCTACACTTCGCTCAGCAAAATACTTGGCGCAAAGGTGGTCAACTATAATCTGCGTGAAGACAACGGATGGCAGCCAGACTTTGATGAGCTTGAGAAAACGGACCTGAGCAAGGTGAAACTGATGTGGACCAACTATCCAAACATGCCTACAGGAGCAAATGCGCAGGAGGATACATACCGCAAACTTGTAGACTTTGCAAAAAGACATTCAATAGTTGTGGTGAATGACAACCCATACTCGTTCATTCTCAACGAGAAGCCGTTGTCGATGCTGCAAATTCCTGAGGCAAAAGACTGCTGCATAGAGTTCAACTCCATGAGCAAGAGTCATAACATGCCGGGATGGCGCGTCGGCATGTGTGCATCCAACAGCCGTTTTATTGAATGGATTCTCAAAATAAAGAGCAACATTGACTCGGGAACATTCCGCGGAATACAGCTTGCCGCCGCCGAGGCCTATAATAACAGCGACGAATGGCACCGCCAGGCAAACATAACGACATACAGAAGAAGGCGCGACACAGCCGAACAAATAATGAAAGAACTCGGCTGCACATTCGACCCCAAACAGGTCGGAATGTTCCTGTGGGGCAAAATTCCTGAGAAATATAACGATGCAGAGGAACTCACAGAACGTATATTGCATGAGGCAAGAGTGTTCATCACGCCGGGATTTATATTCGGGAGCAACGGCGAAAGATATATACGCATATCGCTGTGTGCAAAAGACGACAAGATTGAGGAGGCTCTCAGCCGCATAAAGGGCATGAAGCAGAAATGATACTTACTAACATTCGAAACAACAAATAAAAGAAAATACAATTATGGAACTTGATTTACTACCGCTGAACCTTCCCAGCGACAACGAAAAACTTACCGTAATAGCAGGCCCCTGTTCAGCAGAAACAGAAGAACAGGTTATAGAGACAGCACGCCAGCTGGCTTACAAAGGCTGCCATATATTCCGTGCCGGTGTGTGGAAGCCACGCACAAAGCCCGGAGGCTTCGAGGGCAACGGTGAGGCAGCTCTGCCGTGGCTGAAAAGGGTTAAGGAAGAAACAGGCATGCTAACTTCTACAGAAGTGGCAACACCCGAACATGTTGAACTGGCCCTTAAATATGACATTGACATCCTGTGGGTAGGTGCGCGCACATCAGCCAATCCTTTTGCCATGCAGGCCATTGCAGACAGTCTGCAAGGCGTTGACATACCCGTACTTGTAAAAAATCCTGTAAATCCTGACCTTGAGCTATGGATTGGAGCCATGGAACGCATCAATCAGGCCGGCGTAAAGCGCATCGCAGCCATACACCGCGGATTCTCAAGCTATGACAAAAAGATTTACCGCAATCTGCCCATGTGGCAAATTCCTATCGAGCTGCGCCGACGCATACCCGAACTGCCTATATTCTGCGACCCAAGCCATATCGGCGGACGTCGCGAACTTATAGCCCCCCTGTGCCAGCAGGCCATGGATCTGGGTTTTGACGGTCTGATTATCGAATGCCACTGTGACCCGGACAAGGCATGGAGCGATGCAAAGCAGCAGATAACTCCCGACATTCTTGACTATATACTGGGACTTCTCGTCATTCGTGACCAAAGCGTAACAACTGAAGGAATCAGCGCGCTGCGCAAACAGATTGACGACCTCGACAATCAGCTTATGGAACTTCTGTCAAAAAGGATGAGAGTGTGCCGTGAAATAGGACATTACAAGAAGGAACATAACATGACCGTTCTGCAGACGTCTCGCTACAACGAAATTCTGAATAAACGAGGTGCACAAGGCTCACTATGCGGAATGGACCCAAATTTCATCAAGACGATATTTGAAGCTGTTCACGAAGAGTCGGTAAGACAACAAATAGAGATTATAAACCAATAATATAAGTATACGGAACGCACGCGCCATTCATAAAACTGATGATGGCGCGTGCAGACCGCCTGCTTATACCAAAATACGAAAAACATGAGAATACTTGTACTAGGCGCAGGCAAAATGGGAAGCTTCTTTCTCGATTTACTCAGTTTTGAGCACGAAACCGCAGTATATGAAAAGAATCCCGAACGGTTGAGATTTACTTACAACACATTGCGCTTTACTGCACTTGATGAGATTGACGAATTTCGTCCGGAACTTGTGATCAACGCCGTTACAGTAAAATACACCATATCGGCATTCAAAGAAGTTATGCCACATCTGCCGGCCGACTGCATAATAAGCGACATCTCGTCTGTAAAGACCGGCCTGAAAGACTTCTATGAACACTGCGGACATCGCTATGTATCCACTCATCCTATGTTCGGACCAACATTTGCCAATCTAAACCAGTTGAGCCATGAAAACGCCATAATAATAAGCGAAGGCGACTACATGGGACGAATCTTCTTTAAAGATCTGTACAGCCGGCTCGGCCTCAACATATATGAGTATTCTTTTGAAGAGCACGACAAGACAGTCGCCTACTCACTGAGCATTCCTTTCGTCAGCACATTTGTTTTTGCGGCAGTCATGAAGCATCAAGACGCTCCCGGAACAACGTTCAAACGCCATATGAACATTGCCAAAGGTGTACTCAACGAAGACGATTTTCTGCTACAGGAAATACTGTTCAATCCGTACACATCAGAACAGGTGGAACAGATAAGGACTGAACTGAAACTGCTGCTCGAGATAATTGACAACAAAGACGCCAAAGGCATGAAAGAATATCTAACAAAGATACGCGACAACGTAAGACGTGACATTGCCATAGACAGATAATAAGACATAGGGCAACAACTCACGGCAGATATACCTTCCTGCCAAAAACGACCAAAGCTAATAACCTGACAACGACTAATATCATGAACACATTTCTTTTTCTAACGGCTTTTCTCACATTTGTGGAATTTAACTGTGAGAATCTTTTTGACTTCAGACACGACAGTCTGAAAAACGACATCGAATTCACTCCTGAAGGAGACCGCAAGTGGACAGAACGAAAATATTGGAATAAGCTGAACAATATCTCAAAGGCAATTATCTCATGCGGAATAGACGGCAAAGACTGGCATCTGCCAGACCTCGTTGCATTATGTGAGGTTGAGAACGACAGCGTTATGCGAGATCTTACCAAACGCTCACTGCTACGCAACGCAAATTACGAATATTTAGTGACCAACTCGCCTGACGAAAGAGGAATAGACGTAGCCTTAATATACGACCCCATGCATTTTCAGCCAATACGGCACTATCCGCTACGCATAAGACCGATGGAGGGAATGAGGCCGACACGCGACATACTGTATGTGGCAGGAAGAATTATAACCGATGACACGCTGCATATATTCGTAGTTCATGCGCCAAGCCGCTATGGAGGCGAAAAGCCGACACGCCCACACAGAAGGCTTATCGCCAAGACATTATGCGGAGCTATCGACTCAATACGTCTTGCCAGCAGTGACCCAAACATTATAATTGCCGGCGACTTTAATGACTATGCTGACAGCAAGGCACTTATGCAACTGCAGCTTCATGGAATGAAAAACGCCTCACATGACGCTAAAGGCAGCAACGGAGCTAAAGCTACATACAAATATAAAGGCGAGTGGAACAGCATTGACCATATTATGGTGAGCCAAAGGCTTTATGACATGAAGGTCTTCGGAAGAATAAACGACCAGACATTCATGCTTGAGCCTGATGAAAAATACGGCGGAGTGCAGCCATACCGCACATACAGAGCATGGAAATACCGCAACGGCTACAGTGACCATCTGCCTTTGGTGGTAAGATTTGCATTGAAACAGCCAGACTGATAACAACCTTTTTCATTCTGTCAGTATAAATATTTATTACCAAAGGAACAATAACAGCCAACCTGCCAATATGATAAAATTATATGAAAATCCTTGGCAGGCATTTTCTGTTTGAGTCAAAATAAGTATATTTGCGGAATATTTCTTATTTTATGAACAGATTAATTTTATCAATCATGACGTTAGTTTCAGGCAGCTTGTTCAGCTGCGGACAACAAAACTTCAAGACTGTTGACGCCAATGAATTTGAAACTGTCATTTCTTCAGACAGCGTACAATTGCTTGACGTAAGGACAGCAGAAGAGTTTAACGAGGCACACATCGATGCCGACAGTGTTATTAACATCGACAAACTGCAACCAGACTTTATGACAAAGGCACGCAAGATACTGAAAAAGGACAAAACTGTTGCAGTTTACTGCCGAAGCGGAAGAAGAAGCGCTGACGCAGCCCAACTTCTGGCTGAAGAAGGATACAAGGTGATAGACCTTGACGGAGGTATTATAGAATGGGAAAAGAGAGGCAAGAAAACCTGCAAATAACCTCTTTTGGCTTTTATAAAATAAACATAAAACTTAAAATATGATCAACCTTAAAAGAACGGTCGTGCTGAACAGCCTGATCTTGACGCTGACTCAACTGTTTGCGCAAGGCCCCAACAACAGCGGAACTTACTACAAGAACGCTGACGGCAAGAAAGGAAGCGAACTGAAAACAGCGCTTTCTGAAATTATCAGAAACCACAAGGAATTGTCATACGACGCTTTGTGGGACTGCTTCAGAACAACAGACGTACGCGACGACGGAAAAGTATGGGATATGTATTCAAGTATCACAAACTTTACTTTCGGCTCCGACCAGGCTGGAAACTATAAAAACGAAGGCGATGTATATAACCGCGAGCACTCTATGCCCAAAAGTTGGTTTGACGATGCCAGGCCGATGTATACCGACCTCGTTCATCTCGTACCGACCGACGGATACGTCAACGGAAGACGAAGCAACTATCCTTTTGGCGAAACAGACAGCCCCTCATACACATCAGCAGGAGGCTTCAGCAAACTAGGCCCTTCGTCTGTCAGCGGATACAGCGGCATTGTATTTGAACCAAACGACGAATACAAAGGCGACTTCGCACGCATATACTTCTATATGGTTACTTGCTATGAAGAGAATGTATCAACCTGGAACAGCGACATGCTGGCCCACAACAAGTATCCCGCATTGACCGAATGGGCATTGAAGATGCTGCTGAAATGGGCTGCGGAAGATCCTGTGAGCCAAAAGGAGATAGACAGAAACAATGCCGTGTACGGATTCCAACAGAACAGAAATCCTTATGTCGACTATCCGGGACTTGAACAATATGTATGGGGCAATAACACCGCAGACAGTTTCAGTTACGACAACTACGTTGAACCTGAAACAGGAACAACTCCCGACCCGGATCCTGACCCTGACCCAGATCCCGATCCAGACCCGATAGAAGGCGAACAGACTTACAAAAAGGTTATGTCTGTCGATGACCTGACTGTGGGATACGGTTATATCATCGTGTGTGAAGAGGCAGGAACAGCATTGGCAGAAAGCGGAAATAACATAAGAAACAGCGCAACAGTGAGCATATCAGACAATCAGATAACTACAGAAGTCAACAAGGACGGCAAGCCTTACCAGCTTATCCTCGGAACATCCAACGGATACTATACGTTCTATGATGCTACCGAAAACGTCTATCTGTCTCTGAACAGCAGTGATAATAAACTGGGAAACAAGACCGACGCTGACACGGACAACGCATTGTGGGAAATAAGCATAAGCAACGGCAACACGGAAATAGGCAACAAAGCCTACCCTGACAGATTTATCAATTACAACAAAATGCAGCCGCGCTTTGCCTGCTACAAGGCCAGCAGCCAACAGACAGCTGTATGTCTATACAAAAACACAGTGTCAACCGGTATCGAAAGCATAACCAACGGCGCAAACGATAATGTTGATGTATATAATATTGCCGGACAAAAAATCCGCTCAAACGTAAAGGCAGACAATGCACTTGACGGCTTGACAAGAGGTGTTTACATCATCAACAAGAAGAAATATGCCGTAAAATAACTATGCGGAAACAAATGTCTGAAGGCAACAAAAACAAGGATGCCAAATAAAAAGACATGATGTTATATTTTAAAATATAGACAATAAACGAAAGAGGGACAAACCATTTAGGCTTGTCCCTCTTTCGTTTATGTAATACAGTAACTCTGTCATGGATTGTATTGCCAACAAACTAACAGACCAGATGAAACCTCTATTCAAGTATATTGCAAACAGCATACAGGCGTGATGGGCCAGCACTGTACACCAACCGGCTCATTATGAAAGATGCTCCACCATGTCAGGATTACGGTCGATAACCGTACCGTTGGCCTGATGCGTAGCAAGAACAAGCACTTCAGCTATCTGCACATGCTCAGGAGCACTTGCTGCATAGAATGCAACATCAGCTATATCATCGCCTGTAAGGGGCTGAACTCCTTTATATACATTGTCGGCCTTCTCCTGATTGCCATGGAATCGGACAACACTAAAATTGGTTTCAACCAGCCCGGGCTTAACGTTTGTAACACGCACAGCTGTGTGTGCAACATCGATACGCAGTCCGTCAGAAAGAGCTTTCACAGCAGCTTTCGTAGCACAATAAACATTTCCTCCAGCATAAGCAGCATCACCTGCAACAGAACCGATATTGATGATATGGCCCTTGTTGCGCTCTACCATAGCAGGAACAACGAGACGCGTCATTATGAGCAGTCCCTTTATATTGGTATCAATCATTGTTGTCCAATCTTCCCAATCGCCCTCATACTCCTTATCGAGTCCAAGAGCAAGACCAGCATTGTTTATCAGCACGTCGACAGTCTTCCATTTTCCCTGCAACGACTCAACAGCCGCAGTGGCAGCTTCGCGGTCTCTGACATCAAATGTCAGCGGCAGCACGTCAGCTCCAAACGCCTTTACCTTTTCACATATTGCCTTAAGTTTATCCTCATTACGTCCTGTAAGGATTAAATCATAACCTCCTTCGGCAAACTTACGCGCACAAGCTTCGCCAATACCGCTTGTGGCACCGGTAATCAATACAACCTTCCTTTCCATTTTGTTATTTCATTTCTAAAAGAATCTGCACAATACGCTCTGCCGTGCGACCATCCCAGCGGTCGGGCAACGAGCATTTCTTCCAATTTCCGCCAACCATGTCGGCAACGGCTTCAGCCAGTTTTTCTGCATTCTCGCCAACAAGCACGTTTGAACCGCACTTAACCGTCTCTATATGCTCTGTATAGCTGTTAAGCGTTATGCAGGGAATGCTGTTGAAGGTGGCTTCTTCTGCCACATTGCCCGAGTCGGTAACAATACCCATGGCGTTAGCCGTTAGATAACCAAACTCAAGATATGACAGAGGATTGACAATGACAAGATTGCCGCATTCTGCCGCAAACTGCTCGACAACAGCCTTAGCCGCAGAACGGAGCGGTGCCACAATCTTAATGTCACCTGCAGCACGACACATGGCAACAACCATCTTCTTCAGGTTGTCGGCATCTGCAATAAGAGCCTTACGGTTAAGAGTGAAAACCAGATAGCGGTTGTCGCTGATGCCAAGTTCATCGAGGACGGCAGGACGCACAAAGCGGGCGCGGTTGTAGCGCAGCGTATCCATAAGGATGTTGCCCACCATGTAGACCTGCGACAGCTCGGCACCTTCGCGCGTAACGATGCTGTTGCTGCCCATACCAGCCGTGAAAAGAAGGTCTGAAAGGCCGTCGATGACAAGACGGTTGATTTCTTTCGGCATCTTGATGTCAAACGAACGTGTTCCTGCCACGAGGTGTGCAAGCGTAACGCCGTGTTTCTTTGTAACAATGGCAACAGCCATTGTTGAAGCCAAGTCGTCGACAACGATAACCACATCGGCAGGATTGGCTTCAAGATATTTGTCAAACTCGGCCATGACACGGCCTGTAAGTTCATTAAGACTGACACAGTCGACGCCCAGGTAAACATCAGGCTCACTGATTTCGAGGTCACTGAAAAGAGACGACTCAAGCGTGGCGTCTTCTTTTGTTCCTGCATAAACCAGACGGTAGTCGATTTCGCGGCCTTCTTCCTTGGCCTTGATAACGGCTCTCACAAGCGGAGCCACTTTGATAAAGTTTGGCCGTGCGCCGGCAACTATACAAATATTCAACATAACAAATAAAATAAACGGAGAAACGCAAACTGTTATCCGGCCGGAACTCTATATAGACTTAATGAGGCAATGACTAACGGCCGCACTATTTGAGCAGCGGCCAGACAGTGACACATCACCGTAACGGCCCGCTGCCACCAACGGCAGCAACCTTCGGCCCCAACCGGCATTATAACTTATTCACGTCTCCTTATACCATAAAAATTTTAAAGTTATTATTCTGACTTAAACAAATCTTTTATTCCTCCTATGCTGCCCATAAGGTTTGTGGCCTCATAAGGCAGATAAACGGTTTTGGTCTTGTCGCCGCTGGCAACGTCTTCGAGCATCTTGATATACTTCTGTGCCAACAGATAATTGGCGGGATTGGTGCTCTTGCCCACAGCTTCAGTAATCTTCTGTATGGCTATTGCCTCGGCCTCAGCCTTGCGTATCTTGGCCTGAGCTTCGCCCTCGGCGTTGAGTATGGCCATCTGCTTGTCGGCCTCAGCCTTGTTTATTATGGCTGTCTTCTCACCTTCCGACTTAAGTATGGCAGCAGCCTTCTCGCCCTCGCTCGTAAGAATGGTGGCGCGCTTGTTGCGTTCTGCCTGCATCTGCTTTTCCATTGCCTGAAGCACGCTCTCAGGAGGAGTGATGTCCTGAAGCTCAACGCGGTTAACCTTAATACCCCATTTGTTGGTGGCATCGTCGAGCACGGCACGCAGCTTGGTGTTTATCGTGTCGCGCGATGTGAGCGTCTGGTCGAGTTCAAGCTCTCCGATGATGTTACGCAGAGTGGTCTGCGTAAGTTTCTCGATAGCATTGGGCAGGTTGCTTATCTCATAAACAGCCTTGAACGGGTCTACAATCTGAAAATAAAGCAGGGCGTTGATCTGCGTCTGCACATTGTCTTTTGTAATCACGTTCTGCTTGTCGAAGTCGTAGACCTGCTCACGAAGGTCGATAGAGTTGCTGTAGATGTAGCGGCCGCGGCGCATGGTTACAATCTCCTTTGCGCGGTCAATAAACGGTATGATGATGTTTATTCCGGGTTTCAGCGTGGCATAATACTTGCCGAGACGCTCTATAATCTTTGTTTCCGACTGAGGTATGATGACAAGACTCTTCTTCACTACGATGAGCGCACATATAATTAGCGCAATAAAGATATAAGCAACGATGTCCATAATTTAAAAGATTATTAGGTTATTAAATCAAATTTTCTCTACCGTGATGATAATACTCTCGCGCCCTATCACCCTTACGCTCTGCCCTACAGCCACACTTTCGCCATTGGCCGTAACGGCTTTCCAGTCGTCGCCGTCGATGGCCACGCGCCCGTATCCGCCTTCAACGATGGTCTCGCTGACGCGGCCTGTACGGCCTATAATGGCATCGGCATTGCTAAGGCGCTCCTTACGGCTGCCATGCAGATACCTTATGGCAAACGGACGCACAAAGAATATGCACAACACCGAAAACAGCAAAAACAGGAAAAGCTGCAGATAAAAACCCGGCACAAACAGCGAGACAAGAACCGTAAGCAGCGCACCAATGGAAAAACACATCACATAGAAGTCTCCGTTGGTAAGCTCTACTATAAGACAGACAATGGCTATGAGAGTCCACATCTGCCACAAATTATCGGCAAAATATTCTATCATACACACTAATCTTATTTATTTGCGAAGATAATGAAAATTATTTGTTCCTACAAATAATAAGAAACAAATTAAACATATAAAACGTAATACCACAGAATGGCGGCATACGGAAAGACACGGCAGCCAACATAACTTTACAAACAAGACGTGGCCGACTTCACAGCCGGCCACGATCAGTGTATACAAAAACATTATGAATTTTACTTAGCGAACAAGATTTCTAAAAAGTTTATCATCTACTTTACGTCATTGTGCCTTCATGCAGCTGCGGCATTTGCGCTCACAATAGCGCTCACACTGCGCGCAGATATCATAGCCGAGCATAGCTCCGAGGATGAAGTCTTCCTCAGGCGTGAGCTGGCTCAGCGGCCGTGTAACCATGAGACGGATAGCCTCGAGACACTGCTTGCGGCCGAAAAACAGGTTTATGCGGTCGTTGCCCACCGGCTGAAGTATATAGCTGATGTTCTGCCGCTTAAGACGCGCCGTGGCATAGTCCTCATATCGCTTGTTGAAAGTGAAGAGCACCATCTGGCGCACACCTTTCTTATACTCGTAAATATGGTTCATCAGCACCTTCATGTCAGGCGGCAGTATCTCTGTAACAATGGCATCCGTTCTCATAATTCATGTTGTTTTAAATTAACTAAAGACTGTTCTTTATACTTTCAAGCCATGCGTCGATGCGGCAGTCTGTCTTGTCCGGCTCATTGACATCGTCGAGCGCAAGCCCCACAAAACAGCCGTCTACCACCGCAGCTGAATCGTCATAGGTGTAGCCGTCTGTCGAAACGGCACCGACAAACTTTGCTCCGCTGTCTTTAAGCGCATTGTAGATCTCGCCGATAGCCGAACAGAACGTGTCGCCATACGACTCGCTGTCGCCGCAGCCAAACAGAGCAATGGTCTTTCCGGCAAGGTTGGCCTGCTTAAGTGCCTCAAGTCCGTCGTACCAGTCGTCCTGAAGTTCGCCTGCTCCCCATGTAGAAGTGCCCAAAATCAGATTTGTGTAAGCATCCGGAGTTGAAGCGTCTATACTTGAAACGTCAAGCACGTCGGCTGCTCCCACACCCAGCTTGCCGGCTATATTCTCGGCAATGGCCTGACAGGTTCCCGTTGACGAACCGTAAATTATACATGTCTTTTCCATATCAATTTTATCATTTATGAGTTATTTGTCTTTACGGCTGCAAAGATAACGTACAAGAAAATATACTGCAATACCTAAAAATAGGGTTTCTGACAATACCTAAAAATGATTAGGCCGTGGCCGTAACGACTGAGTTTTGCCCTAAATCAAAGTCAACAGACTCACGAAAATATTTTCAAGAAAAAGTCAAAAATCATGTCATGAGTTTTCTGTAAAATAGGAATCATAATGCTAACATAAGTTAATTTGAGGCAATCAACAGCAGCAATAAATTAACCTATATTCACAAACGGCAACTCTTAAAACCTAAAAAGCACTTGTTTTTAATCAAAAAAGCATTGATTTCGGCTGGTAAAACTTGCCTTTTTGCATGCAGAAACCTATGCTTTTGCAACACAAAAGGGCACATATTGGGCAACATCCGACTTACATTTATCTGATAGAATATCCTAAACTACTGATATAATGCCATTTAGCAGAGATTGCGATATCCGGCTATTTTTCAGAGGAAAAACATACTTTCATAAAGAGCAACGCCATTCTGAGAGCGTCAAAATAAAAAAGTTTTCTGTTTCAGCGGTAATATTTCATTACATTTCAGAATACCATACCGCGATAATGAGACACAATAACAAGATGCAGCAAAATGCCAAACGACACATACAAATATGGCAGTCAGGACACAAAACAAAAAAAGTCCGTCTGAGCTTACGCACAGGCGGACTTCCTGATATACGATAATGATTATCTTTCTATTCCACGGTTGTTGAATGTTACGTTCAGAAGCATCAGATACTTGCGGAACTGATCACCGGTAAGAACGTTACGCATGTACTTCAGGTCTTTCTCTACTGCACCGTTAACCATAGATGCACGCTCATCTGAATTAGCGTTGGCAGCATTCAACATGTCTGCGCAGAATGAAGTGTGAATGTCCTGAACAGCCTCAAGCTGGTCTGAAGAAAGACCGAGGAAGTCAGCGAGCTTGCCGTAGTTAACTTCCATGTTGTAAGCTTTTGCGCTCTCAACGTTGTTCAACTTCTCATCTTCTGCAAATGTCATAGTCATGCTGAGCACAGCTACGACGGTTAAAAACAATCTTTTCATAATCCTTAAATTTTCATTTTACCTTGAGCCCCGGCTCTTTTCTCACGAATCGCCTCAGCTCGTTATCCTAAATTTATTTATCTCTTTTTGTCTTTCGACGGTGCAAAGATACATCAAAATCCGACAAAGCGAAACAAAAATATCATGCTGTTTGCGTTAACAGCTTACTTTTTTGACCTAAATCAAATATTTAAAATACTTTTAGCAATCTGTTTACAATATATTACAACAATATGAAATAACTGCAAAATATTTGTAACATAAAGTAAGACAATACCCCTTCATCCGTTCAAAACGGCAACAAAAGATACACCAGAAACAGGCAAAGACAGGGCACGAGAACAAGAAACGGGCATGAGAATAAACAGAAAAACAGAAAATTTAAACACGATTTATTTTATTCTGAGCACAAATTGCATTATCTTTGCACTCAAAAGAAAATTTTAGTCAAGAAATGGAAAGTAACAAGAACAAATACATAGCAGTAGCTTACAGACTGTATGTTGTAGACAACAACTCTAACGAACTCGTTGAAGAGGCTACCGATAATGAGCCGTTCCAGTTTATCAGCGGATACGGCATAACGCTCGATGCATTCGAGAATGCCACTGCCGGGCTGAACAAGGGTGAAGAATTTGACATCACCCTGTCGAAAGACGAGGCTTACGGCGACTATGAGGAAGAGCATGTGCTCGACCTTGACAAGAACATCTTCTGCATAAACGGACACTTCGACCATGACAACATATATAAAGACGCCATTATTCCGCTGCAGAACGAAGACGGAAACAGATTTTTGGCAAAAGTTGTATCAGTAGGCGAAGACAAGGTTAGAGTGGACCTCAACCACCCGCTGGCAGGCAAGACACTCAACTTCAAAGGACATATCGTTGAGTCTAGAGAGGCTACTAACGAAGAAATTCAGGGCCTTATCAACCGCATGAGCGGCGAAGGATGCTGCTGCGGACACCATGGCGAAGACGGAGGCGACTGTTGCTGCGGACATCACCACGGAGATGGCGAAGGATGTCATCACGGACATGGTGAGGGATGCCACCATGAGCACGGCGAAGGATGCCACCACGGACACGAAGGCGGCAACGGATGCTGCTGCAACTAAAGAAAAGCACAGCACAGACAAAGGTCTGAAAAGCATATAGGCAAATACGGCAACAGACCTGAACCAATAACGGCAAAAGGCTATGACACGACAAGCGCTGTAGCCGTTTTGCCGATTTTTTATGTTAAAGTAAAAACGGTTCTGCAAAACATGAGTAACTCTTTCGGAAAATTGTTCAGACTGACCACCTTCGGCGAAAGCCACGGCGAGGCTGTCGGCGGAGTTGTAGACGGATATCCGGCAGGAATAGACATCGACCTTGATTTCATACAAGGCGAGCTTGACAGAAGAAAACCGGGACAAAGCGCCATAACAACAGCGAGGAAGGAGGCCGACAAGGTTGAAATATTGAGCGGAGTGTTTGAAGGCAAGTCTACAGGCTGCCCCATCGGATTCATCGTGAGAAATTCCAATCAAAGATCGTCCGACTATGACAACATGAAGGACGTTTTCCGTCCGTCGCATGCAGACTTTACATATAATTACAAATATGGCATACGCGACCACAGGGGCGGAGGCCGCTCGTCGGCACGAATAACCATAAGCAGATGCGTAGGCGGAGCGCTGGCCAAGCTGGCTCTAAAGCGTTTAGGTATATCGGTTAATGCCTACACATCACAGGTTGGCACCATCGCTCTCGACAGCGACTACAGGAAATACGACCTTGAGTCGACCGAGGAAAACATTGTAAGATGCCCCGACAAGGCTAAAGCCGAAGAGATGATAAAGCTTATTTCGGAGGTTAAGGCTGAGGGCGACACCATAGGCGGAACAATTACGTGCGTGATAAAAGGCTGCCCGGCAGGACTCGGAGAGCCCGAGTTTGACAAGCTGCATGCAGCCCTCGGAAGCGCCATGCTGGGCATAAACGCCGTGAAAGGCATTGAGTTTGGAGCTGGATTTGGCATGAGCGCCAGACGCGGAAGCGAAGTGAACGACCTCTTCTTCAATGACAACGGGCGCATAGCCACAAGAACGAACAACAGCGGAGGCATACAGGGAGGCATAAGCAACGGCGAGGACATCTACTTCAGAATAGCGTTCAAGCCCATAGCAACACTGCTGAAAGACCAGACGACCGTAAATAAGGACGGCGAAGAAGTGAACCTTAAAGCCAAAGGGCGACATGACCCATGTGTGCTGCCACGCGCCGTACCCATAGTAGAAGCCATGGCTGCCATGACAATACTTGACCAATATTTGTTATCAAAAACAATAAAACTTTAAAATTTTGCAGAAAAGTGTAAAAAGGCGCATAATTATTTGGTTGTATAAAAAATATATCGTATATTTGCATCGACAATTCAGGGTTTGTGAAAATCTTGATTTCGTCTAATTAAGTCTAGTTTAGTTTTTGTGTTGGTTGAGAGCGGTCAATTGGCCGCTCTCTTTTTTTTGCTGCACCGTAACATGCTAAAAACAAGCACTTTAGATAAAAATAAAAAGGCAGGACACAAAAAACTTTCTTATCATTTCGTTTTTGCATGACAATTGGCTATCTTTGTACGGAATAATTTTTTAGTGTCATGACAAAT
Organism: Prevotella marseillensis; assembly: GCF_900625065.1. Classification (NCBI taxonomy): domain Bacteria; kingdom Pseudomonadati; phylum Bacteroidota; class Bacteroidia; order Bacteroidales; family Prevotellaceae; genus Prevotella; species Prevotella marseillensis. The sequence goes on from NZ_UYXY01000001.1 coordinate 1,667,583, forward strand.
GTGTAATCCCTAAATAAATCTATCTATGAAAAGAATTTTATTTTCTGCATTTTTGCTGTTTGTTGCGTTAATAGGCATTCAGGCGCAACTTTTATGGAAGATATCCGGCAACGGACTGAGCAAACCGTCGTACATAATAGGCACATACCATCTTGCACCGGCATCTTTTGCTGACAGCATACCTGGACTGAAAAATGCCCTAGACGCATCCGAACAGGTTTACGGAGAAATAATAATGTCGGAAATGACTGCTCCTGAAAACATGGCAAAATTACAGAGCGCCATGATGCTCCCTGACGGACAGACGATAGACAAGATGTTCACGGCTGAGGAAATGGCACGTATCAACGCCATGATAAAGGACATTATAGGCATAGACATGACCAACCCGATAGTGGCACAACAGTTCGGGAAAATGTCGCCACAGGCCCTTACAACACAGTTGACCGTACTGATGTATCTTAAAAAGAACCCGAAATTTAACCCGAACCAGACTTTCGACGAGTATTTTCAGAATAAGGCCAAGGAACAGGGTAAGCCTGTTGGCGCGCTCGAGACAATAGACTTCCAAATGGAACTGTTGTACAAGGGACAGACGGAAGAGCGCCAGAAAGAACTGCTGCTATGCCTTGCGGACAATAAGGATATGTATGAGATGATAACAGAAAACATCACCAAAGCCTTCTTTACACAAGACCTGAAGGCCATAAACGACGCTATGGAAGAAAAACTGAACAACAGCTGCGACTACACTCCACAGGAAAAGGACGCGCTGATATATAACCGCAACGCCGACTGGATAAAGAAGATGCCGGAGATAATGAAGAAGAGAGCTACATTCTTTGCCGTAGGAGCCGGACATCTGACGGGAGAAAAAGGCGTGCTGGAACTGTTGAAGAAAGCCGGATATAAGGTTGAAAGCGTAAGACAGTAAGCTCAACAGTATCTGACAAATCATAACGCTACACGGCATAACAGAGACAAAAACGGGCAATGCCCTGCCCCTTTACAGGCAGGAAAGCCTGATGACAATAGCGTTTTGCTACAAAATAATGCTCCGAATATGGGATAGCCTTTATTCGGAGCATTTTAATTTTTACAGAAATAAGCTTTACGACAAATCTAAGCAGGGAAACAGATAAAAATGACAATATTCTGCAATATTAACCGTCAACAAGCATTTTGAGCAAGATAATGCTACAATCGGCCATAAGACCGCATATTGTTTTATCTATTTGGCGTATTCCTGCTTTCAGCCCCCCTTTTATTTTCTATAGACGCCTTTTCGCCCGTTTTTCTTGACATAGTTCGTTACATCTGCCCAAAAAGCAAACGGCAAGGCGACGGATATTAAGCAGCTATCCAACAAAATAATAATGCCCGGTTGGAGTTAAACGGCCTAAATTTATCACTAAAGACTCTGTTGAAAAGGCGGAATGGAGCTATATTAGCCCCAATTATTAGGCAAAACACCATAAAAGTAGGCAAATTGACACATAAAAGACCACCTTTCGGGCTCTAAAAGACGGCAAAACGCAACGTGAAAGGTATGCTTCTGCAAACTCGTCAATATGCAAAGACATCCGGATTAAGCTTTGTCAACCTGAAACAGGAATAACGCAGCCTCAGGTAAACCGAAATCAGGATTAAATCAAAGAATATAAAGAAAAAGGTTTCTGAATAAACTCATCACTCATCACAAGCAGACATAACTTGCTGATTTTCAACGACATTGAATGTGATGAGTTGAAAAACAGACTCATCACGCCTAGCATAAAGCCTATGCTGTGATGAGTCTGCCTTCAAAGTCGTCACATCATAAGTGATTAAATTACAGCACTTTACATATCATTGTGACGAGTGACGAGTTTATTCAGAAAACTTTTTTTTATAAAAATCTCGTAAAAAGCAGAAATATCAGCAGTCTTCCAACGTACCGATAATCTCCTTAACCGACTTGCAGCCGTGGCTGTCAAGCCATTCATTGATTCCGTCGCGCACTTTTATCGTAACCTGAGGATCGATAAAGTTAGCTGTACCAATCTCTATTGCCGTAGCACCGGCCATAAGGAATTCGATGGCATCATGGGCATTACAGATACCTCCAAGACCGACAACAGGGATATTCACAGCCTTAGCCACCTGCCATACCATACGCAGGGCAACAGGCTTCACGGCAGGACCGCTAAGTCCGCCCGTATTGATGCTAAGCAAAGGCTTGCGCTTCTCTATATCAATAGCCATGCCCATAAGAGTGTTGATAAGCGATACGCTGTCGGCGCCCTCAGCCTCAACGGCACGCGCTATCTCGGCTATGTCGGTAACATTGGGAGAGAGCTTTACTATCATGGTCTTGTCGTATCTGGCACGCACAGCCTTTACTACGCTTGCCGCACCGGCACACGTAACGCCGAAGGCCATGCCTCCCTGCCTTACGTTTGGACATGAAATATTAAGTTCTATGGCCGGAATGTTGTCCAGCTCGTTGATACGGGCGGCACATTCAGCATAATCTTCAGGAGACGAGCCGCTGACGTTTACAATCATATTTGTATCAATGTCCTTTATCTCAGGATATATATGCTCACAGAAATAGTCTACGCCCTTGTTCTGCAGTCCCACGCAGTTGAGCATACCCGAAGCCGTCTCTACCATACGGGGATAATCGTTGCCCTCACGCGGTTTTAGAGTGGTTCCTTTCACAATAATACCGCCAAGACCTTCCAACGGTATGAAATCAGCAAATTCGGGGCCATAGCCAAATGTTCCCGAAGCCGTCATTACAGGGTTCTTCAACTGCAATTTGTTGATATTTACGCTTAAATCTGCCATAACAATTTCTTTATGTTTACAACCGGTCCTTCCTTACATACACACACGTTGCCTTCTGTGGTCTTTTCAACGCAGCAGAGACATGCTCCCAGTCCGCAGGCCATCTTATTTTCCAAAGACACCTCACATTCTATACCTTTTGCCTTGGCATATCTTGCCACGGCAGCCATCATTGGCTTCGGACCGCAAGTGGCTATACGGCCGAAAGCCACCTCATTGAGCACAGAATGGTTTGTAACAAAGCCTTTCTCGCCCATTGAGCCGTCTTCTGTCGTTACGCATACGCGCCCGTACTTTTTAAACTCATCCAGCAGAAGCAAATCTTTTCCGGAACGTGCCCCGAGAAGAAATACAGGGGGTATACCGGCATCGCAGAGTTTCTTGCCGAAATACAGCAGCGGAGCCACACCTACGCCGCCTCCAACAAGCAAAATCTTCTCTGAGGCGCCTTCAGGCATTGTAAAGCAGTTACCCAAAGGGAACATGCAGTTAAGCACGTCTCCGGCCTTTAATTGAGCCATACGGCGTGTTCCGTCGCCTATAGCAGCAACGAGAAGCCACAGCTGATTTGTGTCATAATCAACGAAATTAATTGAAATGGGACGCCTAAGGAATGTAGAAGGCGATCCGTCTACTCTTATCTCAACAAACTGTCCCGGGAGCATTTCCGGAAGTCGTTCGTCCTGAGTAAGCTTTATCAGAACATATTTGTCGTTTATATGTTCTACAGAAACGACCTTGAGGTCTGAAACATATTTTTTCATAAGAAACGAATTTATCTTATTAAACCAGGCGCAAGAAAGACTTTATCGCCTTACTTACAGAATACAAAGGTACAAAATAAGCCTGCGCTTTCCAAAAAAACGAAAGTCACAGGCTGTTAAATATATGTTAAACGGCATATATGATGCCATAAAAGGCTATTTAACGTCAAGAAAAACGCTCAACAATGAAAGACAGACACATGACAGAGCCAATAAATGCCTCAAAAAACGTATGTACATGCCATAAGCCTACAAAAAAGGGCATACCAGCAAAGCTAAATCAACATATTATCGGTTTTTACACGGCAATTCTATTTCTTTGGGACGAAAGTCTCATAGGTAAGGTCGTCAAAATAAACCCTTATCTCTGTAATCTGTCTTTGCGGACGCTCAACATATTTCACTTCAGGCCGAATAACGCTCTCAACATGTCTGTGCACAGACTGTTGAACAGATGCTCCGGTCTGGTTGCCTCCGAAAAGATCCGGCACGCCGCCTCCAAAGTCAGTAACATGCTCACTGCCCATATCTGTATCCTCAGCAGGAGATGGGTCGGTAGTCGGAGTGTCGTCGATAAACATCGAGCCTCTTCCGAACATGAGCCAGTCGGTACTCAGGCGAGGCATTTTGCTCTTAATCGCTTCAACGGTGTTGAGCGTCGGTTTTGTACGGTTGTTAAAAATGCTGCTTAATGATGCAGCAGACATTCCGATGAAGTTAGCGAAGGTCTGTTGACTCATATGTTGAGACTCCATTATCTGCCTGATTCGGTCTTTCATTTCTTCCATTTTCTTACCTTGATGTTGTTTTTTGCTATTTTTCTTAGACTTTACAAAGGTAAATCATTTTTTTGACATACACAACAAACCTAAATATAATTTTAAAATTTAAATATTAAATTTATATATTTATATTTGTAAATGTAAATATCTAAATCTTGTAATTTGGTATTTAAAAATACAAATGTAAATTTAGACTATTAAAACGCCCGATAAGCCTTTATTTAAAGGATTTTGCTAACTAATTCATTAGGCGAGCGTTATTTGCGCTGATAAAAAGCGTAAATCTGGCTTTATGCAGTATTTTAAGTCGAAAATAAGTAAAATTGCATAAATTTACTTCATAAAATATCGTATTTAGGCTGAAAATCAGGCATTTAAACAATAAATCCGAAAATGCATAAATATAACTCGTAATTTGCAAATTTAAAGATTTAAATATTAAAACATAAATTCAACTGTCAATATATTTGTATTTAAATATAAATTCACGCTTTACATTTGCGTTTTATATAAACAAATATAAACATTCAGATAGCTAAATTTTGGTATTGTAAATCATAATAAATGCAAACACTAAATTTTAACACCTGTTTTTCGGTCGAAAAACAGAAAAATTAAGTATTTCGAAACGAGGTAAAGAAAGCTCAAAAATACACGATTCTGAGAGCGTCAAAAATCATAAAAGGCTCTGATTTTTACGACTTTAACCCTATTTTTTTTGTTCAGAAAAAAATGCGAAAGAGAAAAAAATAGCCCCAAAATGGGGCTATTTTTAGTGTAAAATGAAGAAAATTAGCTCTCTTAACAGCTCCCCGACAGGGGTATTTGGGTTGTCTAAACCCTTACTTTTGGCATCTGTCTCTCTAATTTTAGAAATTATCTGCATCACTTTCACACCAGTATAATTTCTCATACCCGTGATGTAGTCCTTTGCAGCCCACCCTGCCCTGAGGTCCAACCAGCGTGCAACACTCTCGTCAGTTTTAGGTTGAGGAGCATAAAATGCTATAAGTAAATTTTGAAAATAAGAGAACAACATCGGTATAAGCATGTATGCATTTCCGGTCTTCGGGTTGTCATTAAAATAATACAAAATCCGTGTCGCCTTCAACACATCACGGTTAACTATCGCGCTGCGTAATTCGTAAGCATTAAAATCCTTGCTCACTCCTATCCTCTCCTCTACAACCTCAGGAGTAACACGCCGGTCATTCTCTGGCAAAGAAAGAATCAGCTTGTCCAGTTCACTCGTCAACCTGCTAAGATCTGCCCCGATATGGTCGGCTATCATCTGGGATGATTTATGGTCTATTGCAGCGCGTCCATAATTTTTAAGATAACTCTCTATGAAAGCCGGCAATTCATAATCACGCTTCTTCTTGCTCTCAAACACCACACCCGTAGCTGCAGCCTTGGCCAATATTTTCTTTCGGCCGTCAATACTGCCGTTTTTATGACACAAAACCAAAACTGTTGATTTCACAGGTTTTTCAACATACTTTTCCAGTTGTTCCCAGTTTTTTATGTTCTGAGCCTCTTTCACTATCACAACCTGCCGCTCGGCCATCATCGGAAAACGTCTTGCCATGTCAACAATCTGACTTGAAGAAACGTCAGAGCCAAAGACAACAGACTGGTTGAAGTCGCGTTCTTCAGGAGTAAGAGCATTCGTCGAGATAAAATCCGTTATCTTATCAATATAATAAGACTCCTCGCCCATAAGAATATATACGGGCGCATAATTACCTGCACGCAAGTCGCGCATTATGCTCTCAAAAGTAACGATCTTTTTCTCTGCCATATCTTTATGCTTTATCTGAAAGACATTGCTACCAAAAAAGGACGCTGACGTTCACCGTTTAAAATAATAATGGCTAACTTTGCAAAAATTACAGAGTCAGCGGCCTGAAGACATAAACTATCTGTCTGAGGCTATAAACTCATACGCCCTAATACATGGCAACTTAAAGCCATTCAGAATGCAAATTTAATAAAATGTATCGATTAAACCTACCTCAATACGAAATAAAAATAAAACAGCAGAACGGCAAGACTCTGATTCTTGACACGCTGAGACGCAAGTTTGTAAGTCTTACACCGGAAGAATGGGTGCGCCAGCATTTTGTTCATTTCCTGACAGAGCACAAAGGTTATCCGGCATCACTCATTGCCAACGAGACAGAACTGACATGCGGTCAGAAAAAACTGCGCTGCGACAGCGTTCTATACGACTCACAGGCGCGTCCGCGCATGATTATGGAGTATAAAGCTCCAACAATAGCCATCACACAGAAGGTGTTCAACCAGATTTCGGTTTATAACATGCTGCTGAAAGTGGATTATCTCGTAGTAAGCAACGGCCTGCAACACTATTGCTGCCGAATGGACTACGCAAATAACAGCTATTGTTTTCTGAAAGAAATACCTGATTTCAGCGAACTTTAACGCCAAACTGCATTAGTTTTTTGGGCAAAGATTTATAAAGAATAAAACATTACCCCCAAAAAGTCTGATTTTTAATCATAAAAAGAGAGCGGACAAACACCTGATTCATTTTTTAATGGTATTTGTCCGCTCTTTATTATATATCTAAACTGCACAAATAAAAGTTGGCAGATTAGCCGTTCTGTGTAAGCATGAGAATATTTAACGGGCCAAAACTTCTACATACCCCTTGCCTTAAATATCTTTTCTTTAGCCTCATTGATTTCCTGGAATTTCTTCTCAGCCGCACGCCTGATATCCTCGCCAAGCGCAGCCACACGGTCGGGGTGATGCTTCAAGGCAAGGTTACGATATGCCTTGCGCACTTCATCGTCTGTCGCATCAGGCGATACGCCCAACACAGCATAAGCATCTTCCAGTGTGTCTTTTTGCAGATTCAACATCGAGTCAAGATCTTCCATATCCATGCGCATATAGCGAACGCACTCTCTCAAGGCAGAAATTTCCTCATTTGGCATAGAACCGTCTGACCTTGCTATCATTACGAGGAAGTTTAGCAGCTGCAGACGCTGACCATAGTCGAGATTCATAGCTATCTGCTCGCAGCTCTGACGTATAACATCCCTGAAAGCATAAGGATTTGTGGCATTCAGTCTCTTCTGCTCGTCAAATAGGCGCAGAAGTATGCTGTTGCCCTGCTCCACGGCTACTTCACCGAAGTTTGCACGCAAGAACTTCCGCACAAACTCCATCTCGCTGTGCATCACCTTGCCGTCTGCCTTAATAATATACGACGCCAGAACAAGCAGAGAGAACAAAAAACTGTTGCGCTGCCCCTCATAATATTGCTGTTCGCGCGTCGCGCTGCCGAAGCCTTGACGGCCAGAAGAAGTACTTCCGTATCCGTTTTTGGGCTCTCCGTCTTTGTTTACCGCATTAATTCCATAATCAAACAAGGCTCCCAGTGCCACTCCGGCCAAAGCTCCGAGCGCACCGCCGGACATAAAGCCCAATATGCCGCCTATCCATTTTCCTGCTGCCATAAATTTCTGTTTTTTACGTTTAAAGCGCCATTCGAGTCTAATATACAAGACAAGATGTCTGACATATAGTCACAAAAGCGCCATTATAATTTCATTTTTAGTATATTTTCCCTTATGCAAATATAATGCAAACGGCGGGCTGAACAAAATAAATTTATTTAATTAAACCCAAATCAGGCTGTATATCGCGGATGTATCGCCATAAACGCTCATGTTTACAAACTTTTTGGATGCTACATGCCTGAACCTTGGAAAATTCTGACGAGTATTACCAACACCCGGCTATCGCCTACATCAGGCATTTTTTTGCCTCTTTATCAGCTTATTATGCGCCAATGACGGGCTGCATCAATCACTACGTCAAAAAAAGCCGACAACTCCGTGACGCAAAATCCTATCGTCTGACGCCTGTGTCCCATTGTCAGCAGCTCTTTTTCCTGAGTCATCATACACATTTTCATGCCTTCTGACATGACCATATTCAGACTTATGTCGCCGCTTGCCGACCTTACCACGATGTTTTTGTCTAATTTTTCATCACGCTCCACAGCCCTTGTTACATAGCCTATTGTATCATAAAACGCCCTGAATTCGCTGCGGTCCATGAATATTTTGTTGCGCTCATACTTTCCGTCTGCCGATTTTGTACTTTGAGTAAGTTTGATATAAACATCCTTTCCGGCCTCGTTAAAATCAAAATATATCGTGCTATATCCAAAATCAAGCCTGCGGCTCCACTGTCCTACGCCATTATCAGCCTGTCCTGCCACTGCCCTGCCACCTTGACTGAATCCATTGGAAGCATTCTGATTTGCAGAAAAACTACGTCCGTTATACGAACGTCCGCCCTGCAAACTGCTTTTTTCGCGCTGAGAATCATCGGGAAAACGGCGTCCGGCATACGAACGTCCACCCTGTTGCGGTAACGGTTCCTTAGTTTTTGCCCTATTGGCTTGATTGCCTACAAGGTATCTCACATTGCTGTATCCGGCCAAACCGCGCTCCAGATTGCCGCCTTTTGAGCAATATCCGACTATAATTTCGTCAGCAAGAGCCATCATCTGTGCGTTGCGGTCGAATGCCGAGCGGGCGCATACCGTATGCACCTCTGGTCCGCAATGGGTTATTATTAGTAGCCGGCCACTGCCCAAAGCCGCGCTCACAGGCTCGCTCCATTGCTCATGCATGGCTTCTGCCAGCACCAATATTGCCGGAATTTTTCTTTCAAGCAATGATGAAAACACATGTTTTTCCATTGGCGACTGGTCGCCGCACATTACGCAAACCTTATCCGGTTGCAGGGTTGCAATCCATCTGTCCACTGCAGGCTGAAGTCCAGACGGCTCCTTTCTCGAGCAAAAAAATGCCATTTTTCGCAGCTGCATGATATTTTCGTTGCCCAGTTTACTTCTTATTTCCATGTTTTTCGTTTTGTTATCAAATTCAAGGTTATAATATAAATCCAAGCAGTAAGCCTAAAATTAGTCCCGGTTTTATACCGAAATGCAGATTATCTTATACTAAGATTTATGCAAATATACAAAAAAACGGCATGCCACGTATAAAAACTGATGCCGATTAATGCCTTCAGGCAATAAAAACATCATAATCTTCATACGCAGCATGCCGTAAAGTCAACACACTTGCCGTCTACATACGGCTTTTCTGGCTCTGTCCTGCTCCCGTGCCCTTATATTTGCTCTTGTCAACATTAAACTTATAGCGCACCGTAAGGCTAACTCTGCGCTGAGCCGGAGCGCCCCAAAGCGTCTCGCGCATGGAGCCATAAAACATGGTCAAGCGCTGGCGTGAGGTCTTGAATAAGTCCTTTACTTGCAGCTGCACCGTAAGCCGGTCTTGCATAAATGCCTTATATAAAGACATATCTGCCCTGAAAGACGGCTTCCTCATGTACACATTCTCGTCGCCTCCACGTGTCGTATAGCGCATATTTAGCGAAATACGGCATATTTTAGTGTCTAATGTGTTGTCAAAACGGAATGTTCCAACGGGATTGTCGAGCGGATTATGCCCGTGAACCTGCATGGCGAACCACTGCTTCTGCACGCCGAGCATAAGCGACGGATGCCACACTCCAAAAGTCGGACTTATATTAAGCGAGGCGTACATCTTGTCGTACGACTCACCGTTTACCTGCCTGAAAAGCACCACCGACGGGTCGTCTCCGTAGGGTTCGCTGTGCTGTATTATCGGATCAATTACATGCGACCATCCTGCATTCAACATTATCCACTTATATGTAAGCGCCAAGTTGACGTTGTTTGACCTTGACGGCAGCAAAAACGGATTACCGCCCTCATAAGTGTAGCGATTATCGTAGGTTATGTTGCTGCGAAGCTGGTTATAAGACGGCCGGGATATGTCTGACGCATAGCCCAACTGAACGCCAAAATCGCCTAACATGCCCGAAAGCGACAACGAAGGAAAGACATTGTTAAACACACGACTCTGTTCGCCCACATACACTCCGTCGTCATAATAGTCGAAATCTACATTCTCATACCTCACTCCGGCCTGCATGCTAAAAGGCCCAAAATGGCGGACATATTCAACAAAGGCCGAAGCCATACCCTCTTCTATACGGCTCTTGTCGTCTTCGAGGACATCTGCCGGAAGCACACCATAAAGAGTCTTGCGCACCGAATAAGAATACTCTCCGCCAAAAGACAAGGTGCCGCCAAACAGCGGAGACGTCAGCACCAGCTTTGACGCCACAAGATTGTTAAGATCATCTGATAGAGTGCTGACCTGCTGAGTTACAGGTTCGAGCCCTGTTTCTTGATAAGTTTCCTTCGTTGACATATTTTTTACAGACTTGTTCCAATACCAATCTGTATTAAACTCTATGTCAAAGTTCCATATTTTACCAACATAATAAACATTTCCTTGTAAAACAGTTGCCTGAATATCAGCATTATAATAACTTTTAAGTTTTTCTAAAAGAATATTATCTTTTATAACTTCTGAATTCATATATCCACAAGCCTTATACCAAGGCTCGCGATAAGACATAAAACTAAATCCAAGGGAATTCTTGTTATCAAACGAATAATTCAATGCCAAACGCCCATAAAAATCTGTATTTTTATATACTTGATCTATTTCATTAGGCTGCATCAATGTCTTATCTATATACGTTATCTGGTCTATCCGCTTAGGGTCTAATCTGTTTTCCCTTGATATATTGAACGTTCCGCCTATGTCGAGGCCTCCGCTGCGCCAGTTCATGTTTATGTGCTCCTGCCCCGAGACATAGCCTCGCTCTTTAAGCTCACCCGACAGTCTGTTGTCAAAGCCAAAGCCCTCGCCAACAGCCTTTTTGGTGGTTATGCGTATAACCGACTTGACACTTGCGCCATATCTTGCACCGGGATTTGTTACAACCTCAACCGACTTTATATTGTCCGAACTAAGGCGTTCAAGCTCCACTTTGTCGAGCATCTTGCGCCCGTTTATATAAATTTCGGGCTCTCCGCGCCCAAAAACCTCTATTTTCTCGCTGTTTGCCGACACATTTGGTATGCGGTCGAGCAGATCTTCCATACTTCCTGCCGTCTCCAGCACCGTCCCCACCACGTTTGTCACCATGGCATCGCCCTTCAGCCTCGTCTTCGGCATGCGGCTCCTGACAACCACCTCGCCAAGCATCTGCGTGTCTTCTTGCAGACAGATGCGGCCCTCATTGCCTGTCCTGTCGGCATAAACGGTCTTATATCCCACGCCCGAAACGCGCAACAGGCGTCCTTCTGGCGGAACATCGAAACCGAAACGACCAATGCTGTCGGTCATAACGCCCGTAACATAAGCCGAATCAGGCAGCGACAAGGCCACCACATTTATATATGGTATGCCATTACCATGCGCATCCACCACCTGTCCGCTGACGTTCTGTCCTGCTGCCGTCAATGTCATCAACGTTGCCGGAAGCAGCATCATCCGCTTTATATCAACACGTATCTTTGTCATATGTTATGCTTTTTTTACTGAAAATCTTTAACCTCAAACAGCATTTCTGACTTTTTAAGGCTGCAATGCTTTTGATTTTTTCACTTTTAAGACGGATAAACCATAACAAACGTTGCACGGGCAAGCTTATATTTATTTTTTTAACAAATACGGTTAAAAACTATATAAAACAACTGAACGTCTGCCGATGAATTACGGCAGACGTTCAGAAAGACTATTATGTATAACACATGACGGTAACTTATTCAACTATCACCTTTCCGTAGTAGCTTTTGTTGCCTTTTATGGCCTTAACAATATACAGGCCGCTGCCCATTGCATTAGTGGCAATTGTTGTTCCTGTATAGCGTCCTGCCAATGCACCGTTAGAAGAATATACCTCAACGCTCTCAGGCTCAACACCTTTAATAACAATCTGCTTGTTGTCAGAGTCGTTATAAATCCTTACGGGAGATGTCTCTGCCTTAGAAACGCCCGTAGAGCTGCCTTCTTCCTTGATAATCTTGAACGAATCAAACAGTGTTGCGCTGCCTGCGTCGTTAACGGTGTATGTGCTTACAAATATCGTGTCGGCCGTTACTGTAACGTCGCTAAATGTAGGTTCGCCTGTCTGACCGAATTTTCCAGAGAAGAGTCCCCAGTAATTGTCAACTCCATGAGCCGAATATGCGTCAATCATAGCCTGTTCGTCGCGCGGCTCATACTTCTTCTTGCCGGCAGAATTGTTCAGGAAGTACAGAGTGCCTTCGTTTACGTTGAACACACCGCCCTGCTTTCCTGTCATATTCTCACGCACTCCGCCGGGAACAACGGTCTCAACCTCTTCTACGGCACCGTCTACAAGAGTCTTTGTCAGGTTGTTAACCGGACCGATAACTTCGTAGATATGGTCGTGGCCCTGCAAGGCAACGTCTATATGAAGCTCGTTGAACACGGGGAGCATGTTTTCACGTACAAGACGTCCGTCGCTGTCGCTCTGGTGCGACTGGCTGCCTGTAAACATGTTCTTATGGAATGTGGCAATGCGCCATTTAACGTCTTTATGCTCCTCAACCTGCTTTCTCATCCAGTCGGCAAGGGCGTCAAAGTAGCCTTCTTTCTTGTAGTCCTCGTAGTTTATCACCATGAACAAGGCGTCGCCCTGAACAAACGAATAAACTGTTCCTTCCATTGTAGTAGGCACGGCCGAAGTTGTGTTGAACGTGTTGTCTGTGTTAAAGTGCCATGCAAAGTTGCTGTTTGAACTTGTATCGTGGTTACCCTGCGCAACAACCAACGGATAGTTCATCCAAATATCCTGCATTGTGCTGAACCACTGCTCATATTCCCATTCAGAGTTGTTGGCTCCTGAAGTTTCAACCAAGTCGCCGTTCACCAGCACAAACTTGGCATCGGGCACCATCTTCTGTGCTGCATGGGCTGTTTTCTGAGAAACATCAAACATGCCGTCATTCTGTGCCTGGGTGTCTGTTATATAGATGAACGAGAATCCTTCTTTCTTGTCGTATGACTCGGCGGCTGTGGTAAAGTGGCCAATCTCGCTCCAACCCTCCTCGTTACCAACACGGAACGAATAGGTTGTGCCCGGTTTCAGGTCTTTTGCCAGAGCCTTATGGCTTGTGTATGAGCGCTTTGTGTTGGCCTCAATGCCTTCCACTCCGTTTTTGCTCGTCACGTAGTTAAGGTCTTTTACATCAGCAGAAACAGCATCTATTGTGATGTCGGGCTTGCTGAAATCTTCTACACTTGCGTCTGCCTTCAAGACAATCTGCACCTTGCCAGTCTTCACAGAACTGTTGGTAAACCAGGCAAAAGCCATACGCGTAGTAGGATCTCCGTTAAGTGTCATGTTGATGCTGTAAGGCTGACTTGCCGACTGCATTTCTGCCATGAGGCGTGTCAGACGTGTCCATGACGGAACGGTGTAGTTGTCCTGATTCAAACTGATTTCCTGTGCTGATGCTGACAGCATACCGGCTGAAAGGAATGCCACAACTACGCCAGACTTGATTGTGTTAGAAATTTTCATAAATAATTTTGTTTTAATGAAACATAATTAAATTTTCGTATGCAAAATTATCTGTATGGTGTTTCATCTTTCTTACAGCATAACTACGAGTTTGCAGCAAAATAATTACGAAAATAATACACCTAAAAAGCCCATATTTTAATGTACACGTAAGAGATTTTTATTAAAATGAAATAAAATCAAGGTTAAGTTACGGTTAATATAACAGGACGGACAACAGCACAGCAAATAATCTTCGGAATATGTCTTTCCGCAGAATTTTTATGACTATATTTTTACTCAAAGCGAAAAGACGCTCAAAAATCGAAAGTTTTTACCATAGAAACACTTTCGATTAAACATTTATCCAACACAATTTACATGGTTTGTTAAGTAAATGACAGTTGTTTACTTTCAAACTATTAGTGGCTGAGTTACGGGTCATAACTCTATCACTTTTGATGCAAAAGTGGCCGCTTTTCAGGTCGTAAGTCATAGGATTTTTTCTGATAAAACGGCTTGGTTTAAACCTAAATCTGTGATTAGCGTACGAAAAGATGCAGACAAGCTAAAGAAAACGGCTATATATACAACAAAGAAAATGACGCAAAAAACTTTTGCCAACAGCAAAGAAACGACAAAAAAACAAAAGCCATAACTACACGCAACAGCCTGTAGCCATGGCTTTTATCGGCAAAACAACATCAATGCTGTCTAAAACATTCTCTTATGCTGTGTAAACGTGCGCAAAGTTGCGCTTCGCTCAGTCCGGCCATACTGTTGATACAGCCCAGCATTGCCGCGCCGCCGAAATTTAGAGACTTCAGATAGTGTATCTTATCCGGCGTAACACCGCCAAGAGCCACAACCTTATTGTCCAGAATGCCCTGTTCTGACGCCTGACGGAGCGTTGCATCAGTGAAGGCAGAGGCATATCCCTGCTTTGACACGCTGTCGAATATCGGGCTGAGAAATACATAATTGCAGTTATCTTTGTGCTGTTTTACCTCTTCAAGAGAATGACACGAACGGCTGACATGACCGCTGTAACCTTCGGGCACAATGTTTCGGCGCGCGTTAAGGTGTATTCCGCGCAAACCATAAGGCTCCGCCAGTTCAAAAAAGTCGTGAACTACAATATGCGAGCGGTCTTCTGCCGACAGCTCTTCAAGCAGGCGCGCACAGTCAGCAGCCGATGCTCCGGGTTTACGCAGATGTATTATGTCAACGCCGTTGGCCAACAGACGATGAAGAAACGTGGCTTCATCTGATAAAAAAACGGGAGAAGTAACTACAATCCAAAGCATTGTTTAAGCAAAAATGAAAAGCGAAAAGTAAACAAAACGAATTTCGGCGTCTGTCTGCACAGACAAAATGCCAGACGAATACACCTTATTATATATAAGGGGCTATGAAGTCCGGACAAAAAGCCGCTACTTCATAGCCCCACACCAAAACTATTTAAGTTTCTTGATAATCAGTTCGGCAACCTTCTTGCCCGACATGAGCATACCGCCGAAGATAGGTCCCATACGGGGAGTTCCGCTTACGGCAGAAGCAGCCATACCGCAGACATAAAGTCCGGGATAAATCTCCTTTGTGCCGTTAACCACCTCATTCTCGCCTGAAACCACGTCGAGCGAGCGCTCGCCGATAACATCGCCCGTATCAGTTGCGAGGCGGATGCCGTTCTTGCGTGCTACAGTCTTGCACATCTCGCTGTCATGGCCCGTTCCGTCGATAACACACTTTGCCATAATGTTAATCGGGTCTACATGCATACCTTCACGCAAAACCGGAGTCCAGTTGACAACAACACCGCTGACAACATTGTCCTTAAACACAACATCCTCAACAGAATAGCAGTTGAATATTGTTGCTCCGGCATGAACGGCCTTATATAGCAGCGCAGAGGTACTCTCAACAGAATCCATCACAAACAGGTCTTCGTCGTAGCTCTCAAAGTTGATGTCAAAGTCTTTCACGATTTCGATGGCTTCTTTCTGCACGACAATCTGATTGAACATCATTGCGCCGCCCCACATACCGCCGCCGGGAGACAACTTGCGGTCGAACTGGGCAACTTTAAGTCCGGCCTTTGCCAGATAATATGCGGCAACAATGCCTGACGGACCTCCGCCTACAATGGCAACATCGAGGTCAAGATTACGTTCCAACTTGCTGAAATAGGTACTGATAATACCCTGTGATACTTTCTTTTCTATCATTTTATTTTATTTTTTATATAGTAAATTTCTTATTTTCAATGAGTTAAGTTTTTCCTTTCTTCATGCTTCATTGCGCTCACGCAAGCTTGGCATAACGGCATGACAGGCACATATACAGCCTGTCATACTGCTGCGCAGACAGCTTAACGCCGAGGCATTAAAGCCCACAGACATTAAACGTCGCACTCGCCTTCTTTTATCGTCTGGCTTATACGCATGGCGCAGAAGTTAGGACCGCACATAGTGCAGTATTTTCCGCCCACATGGTTAGCCGTCTTGTAGTATTCAAGCGCACGTTCAGGGTCAAGACTCAGGTTAAACTGGTCTTTCCAGCGGAACTCATAGCGTGCCTTGCTCAGCGCATTGTCGCGCACAATGGCACCGGGATGATGCTTTGCCAGATCGGCTGCATGTGCAGCAAGCTTGTATGTCACCACGCCCACGCGTACATCGTCGCGGTCGGGCAAGGCTAGATGCTCTTTCGGCGTTACATAGCACAGCATGGCAGTGCCGAGCCATCCTATCTGAGCCGCACCGATGGCACTTGTTATATGGTCGTAGCCGGGCGCAATGTCGGTTACCAACGGGCCGAGCGTATAGAACGGCGCGTTGTGGCACTTCTCTATCTGACGCTGCATATTCTCAGGAATCTTATCCATTGGCACATGACCAGGACCTTCGATAAATGCCTGAACATTCTTTGCCCAAGCACGCTCCACAAGCTCTCCCATCGTGTCGAGCTCGGCAAACTGGGCGCGGTCGTTGGCATCATAGACACTGCCCGGACGCAATCCGTCGCCAAGCGAAACGGCTACGTCATATTTAGCCAGAATGTCGCATATATCATCAAAATGCTCATAGAGGAAACTCTCTTTCTGATGCATCTGGCACCACTTTGATATAATGCTTCCTCCACGGCTAACCATGCCTGTCATGCGGTTGTCAGCAAGATGTATGTTCTGCAGACGTATGCCGCAATGGATGGTGAAATAGTCAACTCCCTGCTCACACTGCTCGATAAGTGTGTCGCGGAACAGCTCCCAAGTAAGGTTTTCAGCATGGCCGTTAACCTTCTCCATGGCCTGATACATAGGCACGGTGCCTACGGGCACAGGACAGTTGCGCACAATCCACTCTCTTGTCTCGTGAATATTTGCTCCTGTAGACAGGTCCATCAGCGTGTCGCCACCCCACTTGCAGCTCCACACAGCCTTCTCAACCTCCTCGTCTATGCTCGAAGTTGTGGCCGAATTGCCTATGTTTGTGTTGATTTTCACAAGGAAATTGCGGCCTATAATCATAGGTTCTGCCTCGGGATGGTTGATGTTTGCCGGAATTACGGCGCGTCCGGCGGCAATCTCGCTGCGCACAAACTCAGGAGTGATGTGCGTTTCGATGCCAAGTTCCTTGCAGTTCATGTTCTCACGTATGGCGACATACTCCATTTCAGGGGTTATTATGCCCTGCTTTGCATAGTAAAGCTGGCTCACCTGGCAGCCTTCCTTAGCCCTGAGAGGCAGGGCTATATGCTCAAAGCGGAGAGAATCGAGAGAGTGGTCATCACGCCTCATGCGTCCGTATTCAGACGAAATCTCCTTCAGGCGTTCCACTCCTCCACGCTTCAGTATCCACGGTTCGCGCAATCGCGGCAGACCTTTGCGTACATCAGTAGCAACATCAGGGTCGCTGTAAGGACCGGAAGTATCATAAATATACACAGGAGGATTAGGACGCTCCGTGCGTTTGTCACCATCAACGGTAACTGTGGGAGTCTGCTTTACGACACGCATGCCCACACGAATGTCGGGAAAGAGTTCACCCTTGAGGTAAACTTTCTCTGAACCCGGATAAGTTATTCTTACATTATTTTCCATAAATATATTATAAGGTTTGTTCTTTTTGATTTATCAGATCTGCTATACGGCGCATCTCGCTGACCGGATCAGCGGCACGCAGGATGCTTCCGCTAAGAGCTATGCCCGTAACACCTGCACTGAAAAGGTCAGGAATGTCGTCGTAGCCAATGCCGCCAATGGCTATCAGCGGCAGGTTTATTCCTCTGTCGTGCATCTGTTTAAGCAGACGTCTGTATCCGTCGAGCCCGAGAATGGCAGCAAGATTCTTCTTTGTAGTAGTGAAACGGAACGGGCCGCAGCCGATATAGTCGGCACCTTGGGCGGCAAGACGGCAAATATCGTCGAATGTGTTGGCCGTTCCACCTATTATATAATCAGGACCTAAAATCTTTCGCGCCTCGTCCACCGGCATGTCATTTTTGCCAAGATGGACGCCATCAGCACCAACACGCTGCGCCATCATCACATTATCGTCAATTACGAACGTGGCATCATAGCCGGCGCATAGACTCTTCACCTGCAATGCTGCCGCTTCGAGCTCTGCCTCTGTGGCATCCTTCATGCGCAGCTGAATCCATCGGCATCCGCCTTCAAGAGCCATTCTGGCTGAGTCGACGTAAGTATATTTGTCAGTAAAATGTGTGATAAACTGAAGTCTGTTCATATCTTTTTGTCTTTATTCTTTATCAATTACGATTGCCGGCACAGGACTGAAAAAATGGTTCAAGGGGCCTGTTCCAGCACCTATTGTTATATCTGCTCCTGCCGCAAGCGCAGAAGTAAGATAACGTTTAGCCTCGCCTACAGCCTCAACAAGACTATCACCGCGGGCAACAAAAGCGGCAATGGCAGACGAAAGTGTACAGCCCGTGCCGTGAGTGTTGCGGCTCGCTACAGAAGGAGCCGAATATTCATTTAAGGAGATGTTGCCGTCAAGGATGCTGAAAAGCATATCTGTCTTTACACAGCCCGATGCATGACCGCCCTTTATCAGTACGGAACGAGTGCCATAACCAAGGATGGCGCGTGCCGCAGCCTCAACATCATTAGCAGATACAGACGGCATGCCGGTCAGCACTGAAGTTTCAGGAATATTAGGAGTGAGCAGGTCTGTCATGGGCAACAGCTTTTTTTCAAGCAAAGTGAGTGCACCTGAACTCATGAGCATCTTTCCGCTGCTCGAAACCATGACAGGATCAACAACAAGAAAATGCGGACGGCAGTCTGTCAAGGCTTTTATTATGGCATCCAATGTTGCTGCATCGTTAACCATACCTATTTTAACTGCATCGGGATGCAGGTCTTCCATGACTGCCACAATCTGGTCGTAGACTACCTGTGCGGGCACGGAATGAACATACTTAACGCCCTTGGTGTTCTGTACGGTTACGGCTGTAACGGCAGCCGCGCCGTAAACTCCAAGCGCAGAAAAGGTCTTCAAGTCAGCCTGAATGCCTGCACCGCCGGACGGATCAGAGCCGGCCACAGACAAAGCAACTGGATAACGCTTCATAAAGCGACCCTCCGCAGCATGCAGCAGTCAGCACCCGACTTTACGGGGATAACGCACAAAAAAGAAATAAAAGTCATACTTAAATCTCCTCTTTTAAGATCAGTCAACACTCTCAAAAGCAGGTGACGCGGAATAACCGCCATAAAAGAATTGCATCAAAATCCCAGCGTCGGCATTATCCGTACTGGTTCAATGTGTATAATCTCAGACACGGCAGCCATAAGGCATGCCGGACACCACCTTTTGAGTACATTGCAAAGATAAGACAAAATAACGGCACAGCCAAACTTTTGCTGTCTTTTTTGTGTGCATTGATATCGTTCACGACACAGAAAACAAAATTATCACTACTGAATCCCGGGACAAGCCGCAAAACAAAAGCCGCAAGACTGATAACAATCTTGCGGCCTACAGACTTAAAAAGTCTCAATTTATTACTATGAAAAACGATTTTCACATTTAATCTACAGGGATGTCCTTGTTGACATTCTTACATCCGAGCAGAGCATAATAAAGAAGGTATGCCAAAGCTACAAGCGGCACGATATAAGAAATCATGTAGCCGGCCTTGTCGGCAATGAAGTTCTGCAACAGCGGCAGTACACCTCCACCGACAACCATCATCATGAATATGCCTGAAGCGGCAGCAGTGTATTTGCCAAGTCCTTCCGTAGCAAGATTGAAAATACTTGCCCACATGACAGACGTACACAATCCGCAGAGAACAAGCAGCAGAGCGCTGACAGGCACTGTTACCATTGTGAACGAAGAACCCGTAAACACAGGCATAGACGTTGTTGAAGTCTTAGACGAGAACATTGCCACCAACATGAGCACGATAGCCACGAGCGATACAGTGATCATCATGGCGCGGCTTGAAACCTTGTCGGCAATGAAACCGGCAACGAAACGTCCTACAAGCATCAGCAGCCAATAAGTTCCGGCAACAAAACCGCCTATGGCAGCAGCATCGCCAACAACTCCTGCACCCTTCGACGTCGTGTCAGAGATATAGAAGTTGAGAGTGCCTGGGATACCAATCTCTATTCCAACATAAACAAAGATACCGATTACGCCCAATACGCAATGACGGAAAGCCCACGGACTGTGTTCAAATACGGTGTCTTGTGTAGCCTTACCCATCTCCGGATCAGCTATCGGTATGAACGAAAGCACGATAAACGCACCGGCAAACACAGTCATGGCAATGTAGAGCACGAGGTTTACATCGCTTATGGCAGTGTCTTTAGTAACTGTACCTACCAAGGCGCCCACCAGCATAGGTGTCAGCGTTCCGGCAAGCGAGTTGAGCGTTCCTCCGATAAGGTTGAGCTGGTTGCCACGGTTGCCGCCTCCGCCAAGGAGGTTGAGCATGGGGTTAACCACTGTGTTGAGCATACATACAGAGAAACCGCATACGAATGCACCCAAAAGATACACCCAGAATCCGGTAAGACCTGTAGGGAAGCCCGACAGATACTGCACGAGCACACCCACAAAACCAACTGCAATGGCCACCATTGCAGTCTTTTTATAACCTATCTTGATAAGCAGCTTGCCGGCAGGTATACCCATAAACAGGTATGCAAGGAAGTTCATCATGTTTCCCATCATGCCTAATGTGTTGCTGCCCATCAGTTCGGGCTGATTCTTCCATATTACGCCAATCGGTGCCGCCAGGTTAGTGACGAACGAAATCATGGCGTAGATAAACATCATAGCTATGATGGCTATGATACGTCCACTTTGTTTATTTGTCTGTTCCATGGTTTTTATTTAATAAGGTATTGCTTTTTATGACAATCTTTCCTCTGGAACAAAATCGTCATCATCCTCTTTCTTCGTAGTACGCTTACGAATTACGCGCTTACGCTTCGGCTTCTCCTCTACAGGCTTCTCGCTCTTAACACCTGCCAGTTCAGGATCAATCATGATGCGTCCGCAATACTCACACACAATAATCTTCTTGTGCATTCTGATGTCGAGCTGACGCTGAGGCGGTATCTTGTTGAAGCATCCGCCACATGCATCACGCTGCACGTAAACGATACCCAGACCATTGCGCGCATTCTTGCGTATACGCTTGAAACTTGTAAGCAGACGCGGCTCAATCTTCAGTTCGAGTTCCTTTGCCTTCTCCTTAAGCTTCTCTTCCTCAGCTCTTGTCTCGTCCATAATCTCGTCGAGCTCGTTTTTCTTTTCTTCAAGAGCTACACGGCGGTCCTTAATAAGCTCCTCATTGTTCTGGAGATCTTTGTTTTTCTCCTCAATCTTAACGTTAGCCTCTCTTATCTTCTTGTTGCAAAGCTCTATTTCGAGCGACTGGAACTCGATTTCCTTGCTCAGTGTGTCATACTCGCGGTTGTTCTTAACGTCGTTGAGCTGCTCTTTATAGCGCTCCACGCTGGCCTGAGCCTCGTTAATTTCAGCCTTCTTCTGTACAACGGCATTCTGAAATTCCTTGATGTCGTTCTTTATTTTCTCAATACGTATTGTAAGACCGGCAATCTCGTCTTCGAGGTCCTGAACCTCAAGAGGCAACTCACCTCTCAGGGCTCTCTTTTCATCGATAGCCGACAATGTGGTTTGCAACTGGTAGAGAGTTTTCAGTTTCTCTTCTACAGACAAATCTGTTGGATCTTTTTTAGCCATATTTTATAAGTAGATTATAGGATTAGTGTTGGTCTTTGTGAGATAAGTCACAACTCCCGGACACGCTTCCTCGATTATTGATTTAAATATTTCGTTAGTATACTGTTCGCTCTGATAGTGGCCAATGACGGCAATCTGTATTTCCTGCTCATGACCGAAATACTCATGATAGTGCATCTCGCCTGTGATAAAGGCGTCTGCTCCCTGTGCAATTGCCTCAGACAGGAGGAACGACCCTGCGCCTCCGCAGATGGCAACGGTCTTGATGGGACGGCGCAAAAGCTGATTGCACTGCACACACTCGACATCAAACGTGCGCTTCAGCATCAGCACAAAGTCGTCGGCGGCAAGCGCCTCGGGCAACTCTCCTATAACTCCGCTGCCGCACTCGATGCCCATAACCGTCTTTTCTGCAAAGAAACGGCAGTCATGAAGCTCCATTTTTTCAGCTATCTTGAAGTTAACACCGCCACGGGCATTGTCCATGTTAGTGTGCATGGAAACCACCGTGATATCATTCTTTAAAGCCTTGGCCACGGCACGCTGCACGTCGTCGGCATAGGTGATGCGCTTCAGTGCATGAAAAATCAACGGATGATGACTCACGATGAGATTACAGCCTAAAGCCACAGCCTCGTCGACCACTTTTTCGGTAACGTCAAGGCACAATAAAGCCCCTGATACTTCCGCCTCTGTCAGTCCTGCCTGCAGGCCGGCATTATCAAAGCTCTCCTGCAGGGGCAGAGGCGCGAAACGTTCAAGGGCGTCAACCACTTCTCTTATTTTCACGCTTTTCAGCCTTTTAAATAATAATAATGTGCAAAGATAGCTATTTTCAGCGGCTTGTCAAAGAGCGGCGCAATTTATTTACATTCTTTAACCACTATTATTCATGATGCGCTTCTGCCAAAATCGTCAACAATGCAGCCGGACCATCTGTTGCTTGTCATACAACAGTAAAAATTCATGACACACGACATGCGTAACATGCCGATTTTTCACACATTTATGTAATTATTTTGCATGTTTATTCTTAAATGAGACAAAATGCACCTTTTTGTTGAAAAACAGAAGTTTTTTGCAGACTTATAGCAGCAGAATTATTACTTTTGCAGCCAAAATTTTCAATAGGTTAGTTATGAACAAAAAGACAAGGATACCAAATCCAATCGTAGCCCTGACTCCTTTAGCCGTTCTCGTGGCCCTGCTGGCCATGGTCATCCCTACCTTCGGGGGCGACGCCCTGCTTGGCGGCAGTCAGGTGTCGCTGCTCATAGCCTCGGCTGTTTGTGTGGGCATAGCAATGATAAAATACAACTACAAGTGGAGCGTGCTTGAGGAAGGAATGGCCAAAAACATAAAGAAGGTTACTCCGGCCATAGTGATACTTCTGCTCATCGGAGCAATCTCTGGCACATGGATGCTCAGCGGAGTGGTTCCCACGCTGATATACTACGGTCTGCAGATTCTCACGCCGCAGTTTTTCCTTGCGTCGTGCTGCATAATATGCGCCATAGTGTCTATCATAACCGGCAGCTCATGGACTACCATAGCCACAATAGGCATGGCACTGCTCGGCATAGGCAAGGCGCAGGGTTTCGACGAGGGATGGATTGCAGGAGCAATAATATCGGGAGCCTATTTCGGCGACAAGATTTCGCCGCTGTCAGACACGACAGTGCTGGCATCGTCAACAACGGGCACAAAGCTGTTTACCCACATACGCTATATGCTCATAACCACCGTGCCGTCGATAATAATCACTCTCGGCATATTTACCGTTGCAGGACTTGTCATGAGCCACAGCGGCAACGAGCAGAGCGAGCTTTTTGCCGGCACGCTGGCACAGACATTCAACCTGTCGCCGTGGCTTCTGCTGGTGCCGGTCATCACGGCTTGTCTCATTCTGGCCAAGCTGCCAACCATCATTACGCTCTTTATATCGTCTGTTATAGCCGGAATATGCATTCTGCTGTTCCAGCCTCACATCCTTCTGCAGATAGTAGACGGCAGCGTTCTCGACTTTGCAACAGGATTCAAGGCCCTGATGACGTCAATATTCGGAAGCACATCCATATCAACGGGCCATGCCGAGATAGACGCTCTTGTTGCCACAAGGGGCATGCGCGGCATGATGGACACCATCTGGCTGATAATATGTGCGATGTGCTTCGGCGGCGTGATGTCTGCAAGCAACATGATAAGCAGCATAACCAATCTTTTCGTGCGCTTTGTACGCAAGCCCGCTAGTGCCGTATGCTCAACGGTAGGCGCAGGTCTTTTCTTCAACACATGTACGGCCGACCAGTATCTGTCTATCATCCTGACAGGCAACTTGTTCAAGGACCTTTATCAGAGCCGCAGACTCGAGAGCAGGCTGCTGAGCCGCACCGTAGAAGACTCTGTAACGGTTACTTCCGTGCTGATACCATGGAACTCGTGCGGCATGACTCAGGCCACGGTGCTTGGCGTAAGCACGCTGACCTACCTGCCCTACTGCTTCTTCAACATACTCAGTCCGCTGATGTCTATCCTCGTTGCCTTCACAGGCTTTAAGATAAAACGGCTGATTACGTCAACAAGCGACGAAGCTCCGGTTGAAACAATAAGGCAGACAGCATAATTACGTGAAATAAACTAACGCTGCTGATGCAGCGCAGAATGAAATGACCGCCGCGCAGTAAACAATGAGTTGCTGCGCGGCGGTCATCATTCCATATGGCACGGCTGCATTAAAGCGTTGTTATTCCGTTACTCACATCTCGACATAAAGCCATATATGCAGGCTTGCAGCACAAACCTCATAGCTGCAAGAAACCGGACAAAATGCTACCCGAACAAGACCAATATGCAAAAGACCGTCTTTTAGCTTCTAAAAGGTGGCCTTTTACAAACTGAAAAGCCACCTTTTGCAGGCTAATTTGTGACCTTTCATAAAGCCAAACACCACTATTCACATAACAAGCTGACTATCAATAATATACAGTCACACACTATAACATCAACAAGCAGCAGGCAACACTTTTTTTGCATCGTAAATGCAAACAGCACAAGGCATCAAGTCTATTCTCTTGATATAGAATATTGCAACCTGAAAAGCCTTAATTTATCGGCATGATGTTACCATAAGCCTAAATCACATTCTGCCTCAACCTTCTTCTCGACATCATCAGGAAGCGAAGGGAAGAAGTCGATGCCCGTGATGCGCTCCACCTCGTCTACGGTGTTAACGTATGAATCTTTTGGCCGGTTGCCTGAAGTATTCTTGTAGATAAAGCCTATTGCCTGCGGATCATCGCCCGTGCGCAGCACTACTTTGAAAAATGCCTCGGGCACAACCACCTTGTTCTTGCCTATTGTCTTGTGCTTACCTTTATATAATATAGGGCCGCAGACTATGTACAGGTCGCCGTATTTCTTAGCCCATTTGCGGCATGCCATCTCCATCTCGTTCCAGTCGCCGCGGTTAAGATTGCCGTTCTGCGGACACATGTTGGTAAAGAGGAACGACTCCTCCATGGCCTTCTTGCTCCATTTGTTGTCGGCAGCCGGACACATGTGGCCACGGTCGTAGCCCGAATTATAGTAGTCCCAGTCTGTTGCACGCGGCTCCGGCACTTCCGTATCCTCTGCAAAGTCTACGCCCGAGCGCTTTGCGCTTCCCTCGGTGCGTTCAGCCGTAAGATGCCATGCCACCCAGTTCGGCAGCAGAGTGGTCTTGTTATACGATGCCACATACCCCGTGCGCTTCAGTATCTGCTCAGGTGTCCCCTTCGGTGATGTCTGCATAACCAGCTTGTCATCAGCTTCTGCTGCTCCGGCAGACGCATCGCATGCCCCGGCCTCGCCGTCTTTCTGGTCAAGTTCCTCTACCAGCGCCTTGCCAGCCTCGCTGATAAGCGCCTTGTTATTCTTTGCCAAGTCGCACGAACACAGCGCAACGACCGCAATAAACAATAAAAAATAAGCTCTAAAGTTCTTCATATCATCTGCGAAGATAGCTATTTATACGGTTATAAACAAGAAAATCGGGCTGATTTTACAGCTTATGCTATAAGACCAGCCCGACTCTTTTTATTCTACGTCAGCTTAAACAGGCATGTTTACGCGTCCGTAGTTGTACATTTTCAAAACGTTCACACAATACTTGTTGAACTTCTTGTTGTCTAAAATCCTGTTAACAATCTTTTTCATAATCTTTTTACCTTTCCTATTTTTAATTTCTACCTGTAGGATGCATCTTCACATCCTTGTTATCCTTTTTCCTTTATTTCTAACGCAAAGGTAATACCATTTTCAGCATGTCAGAACGTTTTTGTCTATGAATTTGGCTTATAGTGCCTCTATTTTGACATGCGTCAAACAGGTTGATTTACATCAACGAAAATCTGACATAATGACACCTTATATAATAAAATGCAGCTTTTATTTGCTCATTATCCGCACTTATATTATTTTTGTAAAGCAATCAGAAAAGACATACACACATTTTGCATAACACAAACAAAACCGAAGCAAGAAGTATGAACAACAATGCCATATTGCTGCCCGAATGGGCAAATCAAAGCGCCATACAGCTGACATGGCCGCACGAAGACACCGACTGGCGTGAGTATCTTGACGATATATGCGCAACATACGCCGAAATGGCTGACGCCATAACACGATATGAGAAGCTGCTCGTGGTTGCCCCTGAGCCGGAATTGGTGAAAAAGGAACTCAGCAAGAGACTGACAAGCTGTCAGTTGGACAATATAATATTCCATAAATGCCCCACAAACGACACATGGGCACGCGACCACGGATTCATAACACTTGGCGGCGACGGCACCTACACGCTGCTCGACTTCCGTTTTAACGGATGGGGCGACAAGTTTGAAGCCGCTCTTGACAACGCCATAAACCGAAGTCTATACGACAATGGTGTCGTAGAAGGCACTTACACCGACCTTAACAGCTTTGTGCTGGAGGGCGGATCTATTGAGAGCGACGGACGCGGCACCGTGCTGACCACAAGTCAGTGTCTTCTGGCACCTCACCGCAACCAGCCGTTAACACGCAGCGAGATAGAGCTGAAACTGAAAAGTATGCTGCATGCCGAACGCATCTTATGGATAGACTACGGACATCTTGAAGGCGACGACACCGACGGCCACATAGACACACTGGTAAGAATAGCTCCCGACGACACCTTATTATATATAGGATGTGACGACAAGAGCGACAGCCACTATGACGACCTGAAACGCATGGAAGAACAGCTGAAGACGTTCCGTACAGCCGACGGCAAGCCATACAGACTGATGCGCCTGCCCATGCCTGCGGCAATATATGACGACGGCGACAGGCTTCCGGCCACTTACGCCAACTATGTGATAGTGAACGGCGCCGTTATTTATCCTACATACAATCAGCCAGACAACGATGCTGAGGCCGAAAGAGTAATCAAAGCGGCCTTCCCCGGCAGAGATGTCATAGGCATAGACAGCCGCACCGTTATACGTCAGCATGGCTCGCTGCACTGCTGTACGATGCAGCTCTACAGTAAAATAACGGAACAGAAACAATAAATCATCAAAGCATATACGGCTCATAAAGTCCTGAATGTCAACACATAAGGCAGCAACGTAAATTAAATCAAACAAAACAACAGCAAAACAGAATGAAAACAGGAATAATTCAACAGCATAACACAGCTGACAAGAAATACAACATGCAGCGCCTTGCAGAAAGCATAAAGGCACTTGCATCTGAAGGAGCAGAACTGATAATATTGCAGGAGTTGCACAACTCGCTGTACTTCTGCCAAGTTGAGAACGTCAACAACTTCGACCTGGCAGAACCGATACCTGGTCCGTCGACCGAGTTTTTCGGCAGTCTGGCCAAAGAACTTGGCGTGGTAATCGTTACTTCGCTTTTTGAAAAACGTGCAGCAGGACTTTACCACAACACTGCCGTGGTGATAGAACGCGACGGAACTATAGCAGGCAAATACCGCAAGATGCACATTCCTGACGATCCTGCATATTACGAGAAGTTTTATTTCACACCAGGCGACCTTGGTTTCCACCCCATCGACACATCTGTAGGACGTCTCGGCGTGCTCGTATGCTGGGATCAGTGGTATCCGGAAGCAGCCCGTCTGATGGCTCTTCAGGGCGCCGAAATGCTAATCTACCCCACAGCCATAGGCTTTGAAAGCTCTGACGAACCTGCAGAACAGCAGCGCCAGCGCGAGGCATGGACAACAGTGCAGCGCGGACATGCCGTAGCCAACGGACTGCCTGTGGTGGCAGTAAACCGCGTGGGACACGAGACCGACCCGTCGGGAATGACCGGAGGTATAGAGTTCTGGGGCAGCTCATTCGTTGCCGGACCGCAGGGCGAACTGCTATACAGGGCATCAGACCATGAGGAAGAGCGCAAAATAATAGACATCGACCTGGCCCACAGCGAGCAGGTGCGTCGTTGGTGGCCGTTCCTTCGCGATCGCCGCATAGATAAATACACTGATATTGTGAAGCGCTTTATCGACTGAGACATCACATCATGGCATTAAATTCATAATGTCCCATATGTCTCATTTGTCTCATAAATAATTAAAACAGCAATGGAAGGAATAATCTTAGGACTCCTCATCCCCCTGATGGGCACAATGTTAGGTTCAGGTTTCGTGTTTTTCATGAAGAAAGACATGCCCCCGCTGCTGCAGAAAGCCCTGCTTGGCTTTGCCTCAGGCGTTATGGTGGCAGCCTCGGTGTGGTCGCTTCTAATACCCAGCATGAATATGTGCAGCCATATGGACAAATGGTCTGTCATGCCTGCAGCTGTCGGTTTTCTGGCCGGCATAGGCTTCCTGCTGGCCATCGACTATATCACACCACACCTTCATCTTGGCAAGTCTAAGCCCGAAGGACCGCGCAGTCATCTGTCACGCACGGCAATGCTGTCGCTAGCCGTCACCATACACAATCTTCCTGAAGGCATGGCTGTAGGCGTAGTACTTGCAGGAGCCATGCAGAGCGGAGCCGGTATAACGGCAGCCGCAGCCCTTGCCATGTCACTCGGTATTGCAATACAGAACATTCCCGAAGGCGCAATCATATCTATGCCCATGCGTGCAGAGGGCAACAGCCGAATGAAATCGTTTCTTTTAGGCAGTCTAAGCGGAATAGTTGAGCCGTTAGGCGGACTTATAGTCATTCTGCTTGCCTCGATGATGACGCCCGTGTTGCCTTATCTTCTGGCCTTTGCGGCAGGAGCTATGATCTACGTTGTTGTCGAGGAGCTTATCCCCGAAGCCTCTGAAGGCGAACACTCCAACATAGGCGTAATTGGCTTTTCCGCCGGTTTTGTCCTCATGATGATTCTTGATGTCGTGCTGGGATAAGGGATGATAATTTAGAATGGAGAATGGAGAATTATGATTACTCTTGATGGATAGGAGTAATAAAACAAATCATAATTCTCCATCCTCCATTCTCCATTCTAAATTTTCTAAATAAGATTTAGAACATCAGCTACAATTTGTTCCTCGGTCAGATGGTTGTCGCGCAGCAGCTGCTCAACATCATATCTGTCGTAAAGAGCCTTACGCACGCCGAAACATATTGTCTTCATTTCCGATGGTCCGTAATAGCGGCTTATACGTTCTCCGAAGCCACCGTCTATGCATCCGTCTTCTATCGTAACAACCAGTTTGTGGTCTTTCTTCAGACCTTCAAGCATTTCTTCGTCAATGCCGGACACAAAACGGGGATTGATAAGCGTGGCATTTATACCTTTACCGGCAAGCATATCTACCACCTTCTGACCCTTCTGATAGAAGTCGCCAAGAGCAATCACGGCCACAGTGTCGCCCTTTTTATCCATCTTATACTTATTCAGCTGGCTGTAGTCCGTGTCATACTTCTCATCGCTATGTGCCACGAGAGCCTCCGGTATGCGTATTGCCACAGGATATTCTGTCTGCTTTATAGCCCAGTCTTCCATGGCAACAAACTCTTCGTATGTCGTCGGGGCAAGATAAACAAGATTAGGAATATGACTGAGCATAGGAATATCAAAGAAACAAATATGCGTTATGTCATTCATTCCGTAGACAGATGCGCCTACAACATTTATCACAGCAGCGTTTCCATTCACACAAAGATCCTGTGCAATCTGGTCATAGGTGCGCTGAATAAATGTGGCATAGGTCGTGTAAACAGGTCTTACGCCGCCTTTAGCCATACCGGAACTCAAAGCCACGGCTTCTTCCTCGGCAATGCCAACGTCGGTATACTGGCGTCCCATCTGTTTTCTTATCTCCGGAGTAAAGCCAGCTCCGCCTGGAACGGCAGACACTACGGCAACCAACTTCGGATCGTTCTTTGCCTTCTCTGCAAGATATTGGCCTATAAGTGCCGGAAAATACTCCTCGCCATCACCTGCAGAAGCCTTCAGATTACCTGTCTCAAGGTCGAAAGGCATGCTCCAGTGGAATCTTTCCTTGTTCTCTACTGCAGGCGCATAGCCATGTCCTTTCTCCGTATGAATGTGTACAACGACAGGGCGCTCGGCGTCCTTCACTTGCTTAAATGCGGCTATAAGCGAGGCTATGTCGTTGCCGTCCTCAACATAAACATAGTCGAGCCCCATAGCCTTAAAGAAGTTTAGTTCTGCTTTTCCGGCTGTATCACGCAGCAGCTTCAGGTTTCCATACAGTCCTCCGTGGTTCTCGGCAATAGACATTTCGTTGTCGTTAACCACTATTATCATGTTTGTACCTATCTCAGCGGCCATGTCAAAGCCCTCAAAGGCCTCGCCTCCGCTCAGAGATCCGTCACCGATAACAGCCACTATATTCTCCTTTCCGCCCCGTATGTCGCGCGCTTTCTGCAACCCTGTAGCCAAAGCCACAGACGTAGAAGTGTGCCCTATCTCAAAACAGTCATACTCAGGCGACTCTTCCGGCGAACTGTATCCTGACACATCATCAAAGCGCTTGTTGTCTAAATATCCGTAAGCGCGGCCTGTAAGCATCTTATAAGGATAAACCTGATGAGACACATCGAACACGATTTTGTCCTCGGGAATGTCAAAAACATACACAAGTGCTATCGTCGCCTCTGTTATACCGAGGTTAGGGCCTACGTGACCTCCGTGATTGCTGACACGGTTAAGCACACCTTCACGAATTTCTCCGGCAAGGACATCGAGCTGCTCAATACTAAGTTTGCGGACATCCTGCGGACTATTAATTTTCTCTAAATACATAAATATATTTCCATTTATCTTATTTCAAAGGCAAAATTACAACAAACCCTACAAAAACAGGATAAACAAATTACATTAAAAAGTAAACATTCTACTCTTTCACACCTTTCAGGCAGTAAACATTAAGCCATTCAAGACACCCAAGTTGGTGTGATGAATGGCCATTACCCCACTGCTGAACAGCCATAAAAACAAGCCTGACAGCAGCATATTTCACATCTTACGCCTCAAATTTCACATTCAGCTTTCAGTTCATACGAGGCGTTGCAGATTATTTCTCTCCGTCATTTTCAGGAGCCACATATTTGCCGTCAACCTTCAACGGCTCAACATGAAGCCCCACATGAGTATCTTCACCAAAATGCTCACGCAGTTTCTCTTCTATATCGCTTGCCCTTCTGTGGGCCTCATAAAGAGATATATCGCCCGGCATACGCAGGTGCATCTCTATCGCTATGTTGTTTCCTATACGCCTTGTGCGCAGGTTATGTATTCCGCTCACGCCGATCTCACTTTCGGCAATGCTCTTTATCTCTTTCTCCACATCATCAGAAAGACTCTTTTCCAGCAGTTCATCAGATGCCTGACGAATCAGTGTCAGGGCTGTCTTGATGATGAACAGACTCACAACAACAGCTGCTATCGGGTCAAGCACGGCCCAACGGGAGCCCAGGAATATGGCTCCGCCAATACCCAAAGCCGTACCTATTGACGAGAAAGCATCGCTTCTATGATGCCATGCATTAGCTATGACAGCCTGAGAGTCGACAGCCTTGCCAACCTTAACAGTAAAACGATAAACCCACTCTTTTAGAACCACGCTGAGCACAGCGGCAATGAATGCCACATATCCGGGCTGCTGAAGCGGCTCACCATTAAGGGCCATTATGATTTTCTCCACTCCGCCATAGCAAATCATCACTCCCACAAAGAGCAAGGCCAGTCCGATGAGCGATGTTGCAAGAGTCTCATACTTGCCGTGTCCATAATCGTGGTCGCTGTCCTGCGGTTTGTTGCTCAGCTTGACAAACAGCAGAACGACAATATCCGTTATCAAGTCTGACAATGAATGGACAGCATCGGCAATCATGGCGGCCGAATGTCCAAGTATTCCGAACACAAACTTCAGCACGACAAGAACAATATTGACCACGCTTCCAAGCACAGTCACCTTGTAGATTTTCTTTTCACGCGTTTTCTTATCCATCATTTTTACCTGTAAACCAATATTTATAAAAACCGATAATTATTTTATCCTCAATATAAAGTTGACGCTTCCGCCGCCAGACTTTTGTCTGGCAGCAGAAACGTCACATAATATCATATATGCTGCAATCTCTTCATACACACCATAACATGCAGCCCGGCTTATTGCCGCTCCTCATGTTCTTTCTTGCCAAACTCCGGATCGATGTCGACAAATGCCGCGACAAGGAATGTGATGATACAAAGAATGACAACTATGATGAAGAACCACAGATAGCCCACAAGCTCCTGAA
The DNA here is from genome assembly GCF_900625065.1 of Prevotella marseillensis. Taxonomy (NCBI): domain Bacteria; kingdom Pseudomonadati; phylum Bacteroidota; class Bacteroidia; order Bacteroidales; family Prevotellaceae; genus Prevotella; species Prevotella marseillensis. Next base: position 1,700,450 of record NZ_UYXY01000001.1, read on the forward strand.
GATATCCTGCCACAAGTCCGGGCAGCATCATCGACAGCGCCATCAGCGCCGTACACAGTGCATAGTGAGACGTCTTATATTCCCCCTGACTATAATAAATAAGGTAGAGCATGTAAGCCGTAAAGCCGAAGCCATAGCCAAACTGCTCAATAAACACGCACACGTTGATAATAATGAAACTGTCGGGCATGGCGTAACTCAGATAAACATAGACAAGGTCAGGCAGCGTTATGGCGCACACCATGGGCCACAGCCACTTCTTCAGTCCGTCGCGTCCGGCAGCCATTCCTCCTAAAATTCCTCCGAGCGTAAGTCCTATTATGCCAACCGTGCCCTGCACAAAGCCATATTCCTGAGGTGAAAGTCCCAGTCCGCCATTGCTTCCGCTGTCGATAAGAAACAGCGAAGAAACCTTCGCCAGCAGTCCTTCGGGCATACGGTAAAAGAGCATGAACAGGAAAGCTATGAGCACCTGTTTTGCCGGCATCTTGGTGAAAAACGTCTTTACAGACAACACCAGCTTTGTCCACACCTCACGTGCACCGGCATTGCGCAGTCCGCGGTCTGACACAGGACACGGCAACACCAGGCTGTGCCACAGCCACAAGGCTATGAACAAGCCCGTAACGCCATAGAACATAAGGCTCCACGAATACTTTATGCTGTTGCGGAAAAGCACCTGTAAATTGCCGGCAATCATCACGAGGACACCCTGTCCGAATATTGTAGCAAACCTGTAGAACGTACTTCTGATACCAACAAACCACGCCTGTTTATGCTGGTCCATGCCGAGCATATAGAATCCGTCGGCTGCTATGTCGTGCGTGGCACTGCTGAACGCCATTACCCAAAAGAAGAACAGCGTGCCCTGAAGCCAGAAACTGGTGGGAATGGTGAACGCCACGCCTCCAAAAGCCGCACCGATGAGCAGCTGCATGGTGATTATCCACCAGCGCTTGGTCTTTACTATGTCTACAAACGGACTCCAAAGCGGCTTTATTACCCAGGGCAGATACAGCCACGAGGTGTAGAACGTAATCTCTGCGTTTGTCAGTCCGAGCTGCTTATACAGGATGAGCGAAATTGTCATCACAGCCACATAAGGCAGTCCCTCGGCAAAATATAGTGTAGGAACCCAGCTCCAGGGGTTCCTGCTCAACTTCTTACCAGAATTCATTTTCTTGTTCAAAGTTTTATGTTAACCATATATTTTTCTTATTTCCGCACCGCGGTAGTAGTGCAGAAGTATCTCATCATACTTATATCCGCGCTCGCCCATCACGGCAGCACCGATCTGACAGAGGCCTACTCCGTGGCCCCAGCCTGCACCTGTAAGGACAAAACACTGCGGCACGCCGTTGCTGATGTCTGTCTTGTCAACGACAAACGCACTGCTGTAAAGATGGCTCTCGCTCAGCACGCGCCTTATTTCAAGCTCCTTGCCGATGGTGAACGAGCCCTTCGTGCCCACAATCTTCAGTTTCCATATACGTCCGCTCTTTCCGCGGGCAACAGGCTGCAGATCGACAATATCACCGAGATCCAGTTTCAACTTGGCAGCAATAAGTCCTGCCAGCTGCTCCTGTGTGTACTCCACCTTCCAGCGGTAGAAGTCGGCAGTCTCCTGATCATAGTCGTTGAGCACCTGCGACAATATCTTCTTGTCGTGCGTGTTGCAGAAGACTTCGCCGTTGCCTCTTATCCATGCCTCGGCCTCATCTTCCTTCGTCAGGTCGGGCAGCACGGCTCCGCCTGAAGCATTGTCGCGCAGGGCTACCAGATATGGCTGCGGCGTGTCTTCCCAGCAATACTGATACTCCTCGGTTATGCCGCCGCAGCATTTGCTGAAACGGGCATCGCAGATGTCCTCGCCCGACATCAGTATCTGTCCGCGAGTCTCGCTCACGGCCTGCTCCACATGCCTGTTCTTGGCTTTGGTTATGCCCTGATAGCGCTGACAATGGTCGTCGGCACACACGTCGAATATGGTATGGTCGTCGCGGTCGTACCAGCGTATCAGCTCGTCGTCTTTCTTTATGAACGAGAAGAATCCGTTGCCTCCGCTGCTCTGACGCTTGCGGCGCTCCATCTGTGCCAGCAGCCAGCTGCGCGATATTACGGCATGAGCCTTGAGGAACTCAAGCGACGAAGTGGCCTTCATCTCACTCGAGATGACGCTTATCAGATAGTTTTCCACTGGCAGACGGTTGATGGCACATATCTTGTCGGCCTCAACAACTATTTTCAGCGTGCCCTGGAATGTCTGTGTCTCCTTGCGTTCCCAATGGAAGTTTACTCCAATGGTTACGTCGCTCAGCGAGAACGACGCGTCCTTGTCACAAGGCGTAAACGTAAGTTCACGGTAAAGATTGCCGTTCCACAGGATGCCCCCCTCTGAGAACGACACCTGCTGCGGTCCCGTGATAACCTCGCCCTTTGCCATATACTCGCCGTTGAGCGAGAAGCAGATGCTCTCGGCGCTTACAATGCCTACATGCACCTCTGGCTCAACATGCTTGTAAAGCCTTGCGCCCGGAGCCTCGCCACAATGTGCCGATGCCTTTATCTTAGCCACGACCTCACACATTTCGTCATCCGTGATGGCCACCTCGCGCAATATGCCCTCGGCCTGTTCTGCCGTCAGCCGCTCAAAGTCTTCTCTTCGCGGCGTTATTATCAGTCCTGCCATGTCGAGCGCGCCCGGACTGACAAGCATCTTGGCGTCACCGTCTGCCGAATAGCAGTCGGGTCTGTGCTTGCGGCGCGGAAATACCACCGTCAGCCACTGGCCTGCAGACATCCAGCTCACTACATTCATCATCGGCTCTATGTCGCCGTCGTGCATAGGCAAAGCATTGTACACACAGCGGAAGAGCATCTCGTCGGCCTCGGCATTGCGGCTCCTTATCAGCAAGGCCGGACATGCCCAGCTGTTGACGACTGATATGTCGTTGTCGGCGTCGAGCGCATGCACCACCGTTATGTCGCGCACCAGTCTCGACCATGATGCCTGCAGGGGCACCTTGCCGCTCGTTCCGGCCTGGAAGTGCATGTGGTCAGGAGCAGATGCTCCGCACTTCGGACCGTTATAGAACACCATAATGTCGGGATTCTGCGTCAGTATGGCGTGCATCTCTCCGTAATATTCGAGTATGTGCTGCGGCTGATGCTTCACTGCCGGCAGCGTGAAGTGTACGGGAAGTATGGGATATGGATTAACCAGTATGTCGAAGTTGTCGTCAAAGCGCTTTATCTGCTGCTCCTGCGGACGGTTCTCCTTGCACAGGAAGCATGGGCGCTTGCTTATCGAGGCCTTGTCTATCGAAGCTCCGGTTGACACCATGCGGGCAGGGTTAAACTGTGCCACTAGGGGCATGCCGCCGTCGCTAAGGTCGCGAGTGAGCACCTCCTGCAGGTCTCTGAAGTTGTGGCGTGCCAGGCTCCACGTCTCTATCTGTCTGTTAAAGAAGCGATAGAGCGAACTGTCTGCCATCATGTCTGCCTTGCCGGCTGTCATCTGCTGACGTGCCAACAGCTCCATGGTGCGCAGGCGGTCTTTATACAGGTTGTTGGCGTTGACCTTGTCTACGGTCAGCGCTGCGTCGCTGTTGCCGCCCCAACGGCGGCACAGATACAGTTCGGTGAATATTCTGCCTATCTTATAGCGTCTGCTGAAGGCCAGTCCGGCAGCATAGTCTTCGCCGTAGCTTGTGTTCGGGAAGCGTATCTGCCTGAGCAGCGGCGTGAAGAACGCGCGCGGCGCTCCCAGTCCGTTGATTCGCAGGGCGTTGTTGCATCCGTTGTCGTCGGTCCATTCTGCATGACTTATAAGTCCCGGCGGCAGCGTGTTAAGGTCGAAGTCGCACATACGGTAGCTGCCTACAATCATGGCGGCACGCTGCCTGTAGAACTCGTCGACAATAGTCTGCAGCGTGTTTTCCGACGAATAGAGGTCGTCGCTGTCGAGCTGTACGGCAAAGCGTCCGCACCGCTCGTCGTCTATGGCAAGGTTCCAGCATCCGCCAATGCCAAGGTCTTTACGCTGCGGTACTATGTGTATCAGAGGAGCACGCCCGTCGCTCTTCGCGGCATACTGCTCCAGCAGCCTCGTAGTGTTGTCGGTCGAATGGTTGTCTACGACGATGACGTTGAACGGAAAACTTGTTTTCTGCGACAGCGCGCTGTCAACGGCATCGCATATTGTCTTTTCACGGTTGCGCACGGGTATCACCACAGACGCCTCGTATTCGAAGTCCTGCTCGTTGAAGTCGGGCTCACGATAGAGCGATGTGTCGATTAGGGCGCCAACGGCCTTCAGGTGTGCCGTAACGGCCTGCTCCATCTCTATCTGCACCTCACGGTTGGCAGGGTTGACATAGTCAAACTGCTTGACGCCGCTGGCCCTGAGGTCTCTCTCCTCTTCTGTGTACAGCAGCTCGTTGATATGGAACAGGCGTCCGCAGCGGCTGAGATAGAGCCACAGCTCATACCATCCAGCAAATCTGTATGCCGACTCTTCTACGTCGCGTGCAAACCTGTTGAGCAGCGTTCCTTTGATCATAACCACGCTGCCGAAGTCGAAGTCGTCGCGCAGACTGCCTTCCTGCCAGTCTATCACGGGGTGTGGCTTTGGTTCGCCGTTCTCCACCGATATGCGGTCGCTGTACACCATCGACGCGTCGGTCTCGGCTGCCACACGCATCATGCGCTGTATTGAATACTGCCCAAGACTTACGGGCACGGTCTTCAGGAATACCAGTGCATAGTCGGCCATGCAGCTCTCGGCTATGGCGTGCATTGCCGATGCCGACAGTAGGCCGTCGACGGCAATAAACGAGCAGTTTTCGGGCACGGGTGTGCTCATAGCCATATCTTGTGTAACCATCAGGTTTATATGCCGTATCATGCGGCTGCCTTTAAGCTGACGCAGGGTGTTGGCCACCGCACTGATGTCAGCGCAAGGCAAGAAGCAGTCTATTGTTCCTCTCATTTCTGTTTTTTCATAAATTGTTACGCCGCGCCTGCCGCTCCATGCCGCCACACGCGGAGGCACGCAACAAAGCCACGGCGACTCGTAATTATATTGACATGCAAAAGTACACAAAAATCCTGACAACTCGGTTGCATTTACCCGAAAATAGACATGGCACAAAATCAAAATCAGCAAAAAAGATGACGGCAATATCCACCAACACGTTTTCACCTTACGCAACAATGCCTCATGACTTGCCCCTGCGTCCGTTTCAACGGATAACGGCAAGAATATTGCATCTCACGAAATGACGCGCCAACCCATTTATCTTTATTAACAAAACATACATTTTAGCGCCCACAATTTTAACTTTTCATTTTTCATGTTTTAGCAAAATACATCTGCCCAAAACTGCCCTTACAGCACAACTTCAGGCATATCAGCATGCAGTCTGTGGTCTTTCGTATTGCAAAAGGTATGCTCTTGCAGCACAAAAGACCGCCTTTTGCATAGCCGCTTGATACCTATTGGTGCCCAAAACCGCCTTAATAATGGGCTAAAAGGACGTAAAATAGATACAAAAGAAGCCGTAAAAATACTGCCGCACAAGCTATCCCAAGCATCAATTTCACGTACCTATCTGACTGTCAGCATCTTGCAAATAACGGCATAAAACGGGCATTTCTCGCCGGAAACTTTACTCCGTTTATAAATAATGCCATTTTCAAACTTTTTAAGTTAAACAGAACTACGTCGATTTAACCTGCATTAACCATAAAACATTACACCATCAAACCCAATATATACACTGCCAACCGCCGGCATTACAGCCAAAACTCAGCCGCGCCCTTCGCGTTTCCGCATACCAAAGGCCTGCATAATACCGGCATGCAACGATATGGCAACACATTTATAATAAAGAAAAAACATTAAACATCCCGATTATCTCACTTTTTTTAGCTAACTTTGTCGGCCGTAAACAAAGAATTTTTGAGATGGAACAAAGCACTACACCGTTATTGGGATTAACACTTAACGAACTTAAAGATGTTGCCAAAGCCATGGGCATGCCGGCTTTTGCGGGGGCTCAGATGGCTAAATGGCTATATACTCAGCACGTAAGCTCAATCGACGACATGCTGAACATCTCGAAAGCTAACCGCGAAAAGCTGAAACAGCACTACCGCATAGGATGCCTGCCGCCGGCCGACTGCCAGAAGTCTGTTGACGGAACGATAAAATATCTGTTCCCGACGGAGAGCGGTAAGTTTGTCGAGACGGTTTACATACCCGACAAAGACCGCGCCACGCTGTGCGTGTCGTCGCAGGTGGGATGCAAGATGAACTGCCTGTTCTGCCAGACCGGCAAGCAGGGCTTTGAGGGCAGCCTCACAGCCACCGACATACTTAATCAGATATACTCGCTGCCCGAGCGCGACAAGCTGACAAACATCGTGTTTATGGGCCAGGGCGAGCCTATGGACAACCTCGACAACGTGCTCAGGGCTACGGAGATTCTCACAGCCGACTACGGATACGCATGGAGCCCCAAGCGTATCACGGTGAGCAGCGTAGGCGTAAAAAACAAGCTGAAGAGGTTTATCGAGGAGAGCGAATGTCACGTGGCAATAAGCCTCCACTCGCCAGTCCACGAGCAGCGCGCCATGCTCATGCCAGCCGAAAAGGGCATGCCTATCGCAGATGTTGTTGAACTGCTGCGCAACTACGACTTCAGTCATCAGCGCCGCCTGTCGTTCGAATATATCGTCTTCGGCGGACTCAACGACTCTATGGTGTTCGCCAAGGAGATTATCCACCTGCTCAGGGGGCTCGACTGCCGCATCAACCTCATAAGATTCCATCAGATACCGGGCGTTGACCTCCACGGAGCCGACGACGCCACAATGGAGAAGCTGCGCGACTATCTTACGTCTCACGGCGTGTTCACAACAATAAGGGCAAGTCGCGGACAGGACATCTATGCTGCCTGCGGACTGCTCAGCACGGCAAGGAAGGAGAGTCAGGATAAGTGACAAAGTGTCTGCGGCTATTGCTCCTGACGGCCATCGTGGCCTTATGCTCATGCAGCGGCGGCCCGCAGTCGCTGTTGCCAAAGAGCGGCGGACGGCCTTACGAGGTTCTGCTCGTGGCTTCCGACAGGCGTTGCGCAGCCGTAGTAGACAGCGTCCTGACGCAGGACATGCCTTCGCTGCCACAGCGCGAGCCGATGTTCGACGTGTCGCAGATAGACACCACACGCTTTAACCAGACCACACGGCTGGCGCGCTGCATAGTAATAGTAACCGTCAATCCGGCGGTGTTCACGTCGACACGCATCAGATACGAGAAAAACGTATGGGCAAGACCGCAGCTCGTGGTATATGTCAACACGCCGTCGGCATCACAGCTCAGCCAATATATGGCAAAGGCTGGCCACCGGCTCACAAGTCTGCTGACAAGGGCAGAAATAAACACGGCAATATCAACGCTGCGCGCCGGAAGCAACCGCAAGGCCGAGAGCAGCATAAGGCGTATGTTCGGATGGGACATGCTCATACCAGCAGAGATGAAGGCGGGCAAGACGGGACGCAACTTTATATGGCTTTCGGACAACAGGCCCGACCGCATGCGCAACATCTGCGTCTACTCATACAGCGGCACCACTCTCGACGCACACCGCGCCCTGGCTGCGCGCGACAGCGTCATGAGACTTAACATACCGGGCGAACTCGACGGCATGTATATGCAGACAACTCCCGGAAGCGTGACGGCAGGACTGGCAACAGAAGACGGACGCACCGTGATGATAAGCCGCGGACTGTGGGAGATGCGCAACGACGCCATGGGCGGACCGTTCGTGTCGCTCTCTACAGTCGACTCAGTCAACAGCCGCATCATAGTGGCAGAGGCTTTTGTCTATGCGCCGGGCACCAACAAGCGCAACCTGATAAGGAGTGCCGAGGCTGCACTATACACTCTAGGCAGGCACGCCGCCAGCGGCAATAACAGCAAAGGCAGCCGGCAGACCGACTGACATAAGGTTAAGAAAGAAACAGATATAACAAACATATACGAATATGGAAAACAGAAAACTACGCGTTGCCATAACGCACGGAGATACTAACGGCATAGGGTATGAAATAATATTCAAGACATTCTCTGAGCCGGCCATGCTTGAATTATGCACACCTATCATCTACGGCTCGCCCAAGGTGGCAGCCTATCACCGCAATGCTCTCGGCATTCAGGGCAACTTCACCATAATCAACTCGGCTGCCGAAGCCCACAACAACAAGGTGAACCTGCTCACAACTTTCGACCAGGAGATAAAGGTTGACCTTGGCAATCCGTCTAAAGAGGCTGGCATGGCATCGCTCGCTGCTCTCGAAAAGGCAATGGCCGACTACAAGGAGGGACTGTTCGACGTGCTCGTAACGGCACCTATCAACAAGAACAACATACAGAGCGACGACTTCCATTTCTGCGGCCACACCGAATATATCGAGGAGCGTGCAGGCAATGGCGACAAGGCTCTCATGATATTGCTCAACGACATGCTGCGCGTGGCTCTCGTAACCACACACCTGCCCATCAGAGACGTTGCTGCGGCTATAACCAAAGAGAGCATCATAGAGAAGGCAACGATATTCCACAATTCGCTGAAACGCGACTTCCGCATCTCTAACCCGCGCATCGCCGTGCTGGCGCTCAATCCTCATGCCGGCGACGACGGACTGCTGGGACGCGAGGAACAGGAGGTTATCATACCGGCCATCAAAGAACTGTCTGACAACGGCATACGTGCCTTCGGACCATACGCAGCCGACGGCTTCTTCGGACATGAGAGCTACACTGCATTCGACGGCGTACTGGCAATGTATCACGACCAGGGCCTGGCTCCGTTCAAGTGTCTCGATCTCGGCAACGGCGTAAACTTCACAGCCGGACTGCCTATCGTGCGCACATCGCCCGACCACGGCACGGCATACGACATCGCAGGCAAGAACATGGCTGACGAAAGCTCTTTCAGAAATGCCATATATCTCGCACTCGACGTCTTCCGCAACCGCATCGAATACGACGAGCCTTTCAACAATCCGCTGAAGAAGCTCTATCACGAGAAGCGTGACGACAGCGAGAAAGCACGGTTCTCTATAAACAAGTTTAAGGAACAGGACAACAGCGGCGACGACAAGAACGCCAAAGATGAATAACTTCAGGTGAGACATCTTGATTCGGCATGGCCGACAGTTTGACTTTAGCGCAGAGCATGGACACTGACAAACAGATGACCAGCCCCGAAAGTCTGCAAAAATAAGTCATAAAGGCGACGGCATCGCCTTTATGACGATAGAAAGACAGACTGCAAACGCAAGGACAAGCATCCGGCTGCGCTCCGGCATGGCCGTGCTTAACATAAACTCACTTATAATAAACCGCATCGTCTGATTACACAGTGCGATGAAATGCCTGGCGGGCAACATAAAAGATTAAATATGAAAAAGAAATATCAGAACGCATTTTTTGTGTTCGGAATAGTTGTGCTCATCATCATGATAACACAACTCGACTTCAAACAGGTATGGGACGGCCTTCAGCATGCCGGCTACTGGTTTTTCGCCGTTGTGGCCTTATGGGCCTTTCTGTATATATTCAATACCGCCACATGGTATATTATAATAAGGAGCGGCTCTGACGAGAAGCCCAAGATCAACTTCTGGTGGCTCTACAAGATTACCGTTTCGGGCTTTGCCCTCAACTACGCCACGCCCGGCGGACTCATGGGCGGCGAGCCTTACCGCGTGATGTCCTTGTCGCCTAAGATAGGCACAGAGCGTGCCTCGTCGTCGGTCATACTTTATGCCATGACCCACATATTCAGCCATTTTCTGTTCTGGCTGCTCTCCATCCTGCTCTTTCTGCTCACCGAGAAGGCAAACTTCGTAACGGGCATAGTCCTTGCGCTCTCAGGCGCATTCTGCATCCTCGGCGTATGGTTCTTCATCAAAGGCTATCAGAAGGGCATGGCCGTAAGGATAATGAACCTGATAAAGCACATACCGGGCATAAAGAAACGCTCGCGCAACTTTATCGACAAGCATAAGGAACAGCTCGACACCATCGACCGCCAGATAGCAGCACTTCACCGTCAGAACAAGAAGTCGTTTGTCTCTGCCGTAATGCTCGAGCTTGTCTGCCGCTTCCTTTCTGCATTCGAGATTCTTTTTGTACTGCGCGTCCTCACACCGGATGTCAGCTTTGCCCCATGCGTGCTTATCCTGGCTTTCACCAGTCTTTTCGCCAACCTGCTGTTCTTCATTCCCCTTCAGCTCGGTGGCCGTGAGGGTGGCTTCATCATGTCCACCGCCAGTCTCGCCATGTCTGCCAGCGCCGGCATCTTCGTAGCCCTTATAGTGCGCATCCGCGAACTCATCTGGACCGCAATAGGACTGCTTTTAATAAAGCTCGAGAAGAAGAACACAGGAGAAGCCGTAAGCGAGAAAATCAAGCAACAATAGCCCGGCTTTTCAAGTGAAAAACGAAAAGTGAAGAGTGAAAAAATAAGTTCGACGTTAGTCAATCCAAATGCCAAGTATTGATAATACCTACAAAGCATATGAAATTCCTAACAGGACTTTGCATATGTTTTTCACTTCTTAATGTTTATTTTCGTAAGAATTGTTGTTATAACATTTAATTTTATTTAAAAAAGCTCATTGTACGATTTATATTATTGCTTTTATTATCAAGATAAAGCACAAAATGCTATCTTTGCCAAAGGAACAAATATTTATATCAAGTTAAATAATGGGACAGAAAATGCAACATTCAGATAAGCCAAGTATGGGAAATGTAAAACATTCCCCTAAAGACAAGTTTGTGCTTAATGATGTCTCAAAAGAAGAATTAGAAAAAAGAAGAATACCGATATATTCTTATCTTTTATAATGCTGGAAAGCGCTTATCCGTTTCTATTTATAATGAATTTAAAAGATGAAGCAAACCAAGATGGTTTGCTTCAAGTAAAACTTTATAGATTCAAATCGACAAAATCAAAAATCACTTACATTGTTAGAGTCGAAAAATATATGTACAATATATACGCTGTAAAGTTTTATCCTAAAAAGTATAAAGACAGCAAAAACAAATACCGTATAGCAACAAACACTTTTGAGCCAAGAAGAATAATAAATACATGTATAAATATTATGCTTTCAATTTATAAAGAAGACACAATGGCTTCTTTTGGCTTTATCGGAGCTAATGGTTTAAATGAGAATAGCACAAATTGCACGAAAAGATATAGAGTGTATTCCAAAATAATGGCTACATACTTTAGCAGTGAGAGATTCTATCACAAAGAAAACAAGGAGAAAAGTGCTTATATGCTTATCAACAAGAAGTCTCTACACAAAGATGAAAATCTTATATCTAAAATAGAATCATTTTTCATGGAACAATATGATTACTTTGATTAAGCTTCATGAGATGAGGTATATAAAGCATGAAAAATTGTCTATTGGATTTTTACTTTTCACTTAACTTTCGTAAGGCATTGTTTAATTAGCTAACGCTGAAGTTATGATGTAATGCCACATAGGAAGTAATCAGATTGCAAATCTTTATACTTTATTCCGGCGGAGCGCAGATCCGCCGGCACAATAGCAACGTAGTGCGTGCACTTCGTCGATTATTGTCAATTGTATCACATTGAATAGAATCAACAATGCAACTGGTATAAGGCGATGTCAAATAGGAAGTAATCGGATTGAAAAATCCTTACATTAAATTCCGGCGGAGCGCAGATCCGCCGGCACAATAGCAACGTAGTGCGTGTACTTCATCGATTATTGTCAATTGTATTACATTGAAAAGAATCAACAATGCATTTGACTCTAACTCCTAGCTCACCTTCGTGAGCGATAACTACTCTAACTCCTTTAACTACTCCAACTACCGACAATCCCCCTCAAAGCACATGATATAACTAAAATTACATTAAAAATGCAATGCATCGGTGTTATATAAAATAAATTATGTAACTTTGCAGAATAAATGAACACTTCTGAATTACAGAAAGTAAAACAGCGTTATAATATCGTCGGCAACTGCGACGGATTAAACCGCGCCATCGATGTGGCCATGCAGGTCGCACCGACCGATCTCTCTGTACTCATAATCGGCGAAAGCGGTGTGGGTAAAGAGATTATTCCACGTATAATACACGACAACTCTCCGCGACGCCGCGAGAAATATTTTGCCATCAACTGCGGATCTATCCCCGAAGGCACGATAGACAGCGAACTGTTCGGCCATGAGAAAGGCTCATTCACCGGTGCCATCGGCGAGAGCGAAGGCTACTTCGGCGTTGCCAACAAGGGTACAATATTCCTCGACGAAGTTGGCGAGCTGCCAATGGCCACACAGGCACGATTGCTCCGCGTTCTCGAAACAGGCGAATACATACGCGTGGGAGGACAGAAGATAATGAAGACAGACGTCAGAATTGTCGCTGCCACCAACGTCAACATGCGCAAGGCCATCAGCGAAGGCCGTTTCCGCGAAGATCTGTATTACAGGCTCAACACCATTCCAATACAGATTCCGCCGCTGCGCGACCGCGGTGAAGACATTCTGCTGCTATTCCGCCTCTTTGCCATGCAGATGGCTGAGAAATATCATCTGCCCAAAATAACCCTTTCTGACGAGGCCAAATATATAATGCTTAAATATAAGTGGCCCGGCAACGTAAGACAACTGAAGAACATCACAGAACAGATGTCCGTGTTAAGTCAGGAACGCGAAATAAGCGGCGAGGCAATACACAAGTTCATCCCTGAGGACGCCGAGAGCACACAGCTGGCAACGATAAGCTCGCCCGGAAGCCACTCTTACGAGAGCGAACGCGAGATTTTATATAAGATTCTTTATGAGCTACGCGGCAACGTAAGCGACCTGCGCCGCGACATGAACAGTCTGCGCAAACAGCTCGACGCTGCACGCAGCGCCACGGTAGACACGTCAGCCTCTAACCTGCCGTCTATCATTACAGACCAGCCGTCGGCAACCATCAGCTCACCCGCACGCACAGCGGCACCGACCGTACAAGACGCCGTGGCTGAAGAAATATCAGAGCCCGAAAGTCTTAATCTTGAAGACATAGGACGTCAGATGGTTGAAAAGGCTCTCGAACGCAATGGCGGCAACCGCAAGAAAGCGGCTCAGGAACTTGGCATTTCCGACAGAACATTATACAGAAGAATAAAGCAGTACGGACTGGAGAAATAATGTCCTACGGCCAACGATATGACAAGAAGCTCATATTAAGCAACAAACATTTACAAAGCGGCAACAAACAACTTATGCGAATCAATCATATAAAGACAGCACTATTAACCGTCATGATGCTCCTGCTGGTGTCATGCAGCGTGTCATATAAGTTCAACGGAGCAAGTATCGACTACACCAAGACCAAGACAATACAGATAGCCGACTTCCCCATCCGCTCAAGCTACGTATGGGCTCCCATGGCCAGCATCTTCAACAACCAGCTTAAGGACGTGTTCGCCAACCACACACGCCTCATTCAGGTAAAGCGCAACGGCGACATGAAGATTGAAGGCGAAATAACACAATATTCGCAGCGCAACAAGGCCGTAACGGCTGAAGGTACATCGGCACAGGCAGAGCTGTCGATGACGGTGAACGTAAGATTTACCAACAATGCCAACCACAGCGAGGACTTCGAAAAGCAGTTCACTGCCACGTCTACATTCGAGACTACACAGTCGCTCAACTCTGTTCAGGAAGAACTCGTAACACAGATGGTTGAGGACATCACAGATCAGATATTCAACGCTACAGTAGCAAACTGGTAACAAGCAGACCATATGAACATAGACCTCGAGCAGCTAATAAGGCATCCGGAACAGATGGACAAGGAAACGCTCTACGACTTGCGTTCCCTCCTTGCTCTGTATCCCTATTACCAGCCGGCCCGTTTGCTGTTACTGCAAAACCTGTATCTTCTTCACGACCCTTCGTTCGACGAGGAGCTGCGCCGCTCTGCCGTCTACATCACCGACCGCAAGGTGGTGTTCAATCTCGTGGAGGCTGCACACTACAAGCTGCGCACCACACAGCAGGAGAAGAAGACTGAGAAAGACAATAAGAAAGAGGCAGAAGGCGGCAACAGAACCATATCGCTCATAGAGCAGTTCCTCGACACCATACCCGAAGACAAGAAGGAAGAGGAAAACAAGGAGCGCAAAAAGAAGCGCAAGCCCACACCTGCCGACGCTGCCATCGACTATGTGGCCTATCTGCTTGATACTGAAGGCGACACAGACGACACACAGCAGCCCGTCATGAAGGGACAAGACCTCATAGACAACTTCATCAACAACGAGAACGGAAAAATAGAACTGAAGGACGAGCCCGAATATGTGCCTGAAATAGAGGACAACGACAAAAAAGAGGGCGACGAGAACTATTTTACCGAGACTTTGGCGCAAATTTACATAAAACAAGGCCGATATTCAAAGGCATTGGAAATTATTAAGCGTTTAAATTTGAATTATCCAAAAAAAAATGCTTACTTTGCAGACCAAATCCGATTTTTGGAAAAACTGATAATAAATAATAAATATAAATAAAAGAAAATGTATACATTATTCGTAATCTTAATCGTGCTGGCAGCACTGCTCATGATAGGCATCGTGCTGATCCAGGAGTCTAAAGGAGGAGGACTTGCGTCAAACTTCTCATCATCAAACCAGATCATGGGTGTGCGCAAGACCACTGATTTCATTGAGAAAACGACATGGGGACTTGCAATAGCCATGGTTGTTCTCAGCGTTGTATGCGCTTATGTTGCTCCTAAGGCAACAACATCTGAGAGTGTTATCGAGAAGGCTGCAACAGAACAGCAGCAGACTAACCCGACAAACCTTCCCGGATTTGGCGCTAGCCAGACACAGAAGGCAGCTCCGGCTAAGGCTGGTAACAATGCTCAGAAAGCTGACCAAAAAGCAGCTCCTGCAGCGCCTCAGGCTCCTAAAACACCGGCAAATTAAACAAAAAGCAAAAAAAATACGGGATTTATTTGGTAGTTTAAAATAAATCCCGTACCTTTGCACTCGCTTTAAGACATTAAGCAACTAACACGGTGGATGTAGTTCAGTTGGTTAGAGCGTCAGATTGTGGTTCTGAATGTCGTGGGTTCGAGCCCCACCCTCCACCCCAAGCGGAATTCTTAAAAAGAGTTCCGCTTTTTTGTTATTAGAGGTTGAAGTAATTCATAATTGGATTAAACCGAACGACGTTTCATAATTAGCTGCGCTGAACCACGTTTCACAATTAGCAAACACAGAAATGGATTTCATAATTGGATTAAGCAAAACCCCAAACCACGTTGCATAAGCACTACGTTTGGTAATGTGCCGGCGGATCTGCGCTCCGCCGGAATTAAATATAAGGATCTCTTGATCCGCTAAAAGTACCGCTATATTATGAAAGTGAATAATGACAAACGAAGTTCTACGTTAGTCAATTCAATGTTTTACTACAAGAAATAGGAAGTAATCGGATCATAGATCCTTATATTTAATTCCGGCGGAGCGCAGATCCGCCGGTACATTACCAAACGTAGTGATTATGAAGTTATGATAAGAATCAACAATGCATATGACTCTAACTACTAGCTCACCTTAGTGAGCGATAACTTCTTTAACTACTTTAACTACCAATAATATTAGCGCCTGTTTTTTCACTTTTAATTTTTCATCTTTAATTGCGCTTTGCGCCTGCTTTTCGTTCTTCACTTAGAAAAAGCTCCTTTAACTACCGAGAAACAAAAGCCTCCCCACGGGGGAGGTTTGGTGGGGCTTTCACTCTTTAATTGCGCTTTTGCGCCTGCCTGCTTTTCACTTAATTTCCACTATTTCCCTTACGAAGAACACGCCGTCGTAGTCTTCGGCGAAGCCGGTGTCCCATTTGCCGTTATATTCCAGTCGCAGAGTTACGTCTACAGGGTTGCCGTTCTTCTGTCCTCCCGTTATCTTGTCGTACATATCCTCCAGGCGACCGGTCTTGTCCACTATCCAATATTCGTCATCCGTCCCGTCGGGCCTGAAGGAGCGCACCTCATGAGCCAGACTCATCTCGCCCTTCATCGTGTAAAGCACATCGCGCGACAAGGTGCTGTCAGGCTCATCACATAGCGTTACGCTGTTTTCGTCGAACAGAGGAGCATCCTGACCAATCTCTACAAACACCACCTTGCCCGGATGGCCGTCGTACATCTCAAAATATCTGCTTCCGCTGTTGCCTACGCCCCATCCGTTGCATGTCGATGCCACAGGCTCCGTCTTCATAAGCTCATCCGTTGCCTTGGCATAGTCGCCGTCAGGAACCATCACGTAGCGTTTCACGCCCTCGCGCCCCGACTTCACCTGCTTAAACTTGCCCGGCTGCTCCTTGTCCCATTCTCCGGCCTTCTCAATGGCGTCTATCACCCCGTTGATGTCATTGCCGTTGATGCTGAACACCTGAATAAGCCTGTGCGGCCTCTCGTCGCCGTCTCTCACCATCACGATGCCCGGAAGCAGCGGATCGGCCATCAGTCTTATCTTATCGTTACGCTGAACCCTCAGTTTCATCCCGGCTCCTTTCAGCTCACGCCATTCAAAGCCGGCATGTGCAGTACGCTGCACCCTTCTGCCTTTTATAGGCTCATTGATAGCCGACTTGCGCACATACACCACCTTGTTCATGCGCCTTTCAAGCGTCAGCGTGTCTTTAGCTACGTCGATAATGCGCAGCGTGTCAGAGAAATTTATCGTCTGTCCGTTGCCGATGCTCTCTCCGTCAAGTATAAGGCAGTCGCCTTCAGTCCTCCAGTAACAGTATCTCAGCGTAGCCATGCCGATAGACTCCGCGCTGCCGTCGTCGTTAAGACACATGCCCCGCATATATGCTATTTCCTTAGGCACCTGCTCAATCCAGCATCCCGTCAGGTCTGTTTCGCATCTTCCTGCAAGCGGACTAAGCATCAAAGCCGCCAATAAAACTATCTTTTCCATCTTTTCCTCCTTATTCTATACGTTAATAAACTTCTACGGCACAAATATATGAAATAATTGATTAGCAAGAAGCGCCGTTAAGATTTTTACTCTTTAATTGTCCTTTTTCAACAGAAGCCCATCTGGCTTTTGCACCAGCTCTTCGTTCTTCACTCTTCACTTCCGTCAAGCGTTTTGACTTTTCACTTTTAATTTTTCATTTTTAATTGCGCTTTGCGCCTGCTCTTCACTCTTATCTTTTCACTTAAATACGCACTACGTTTACTATTGACTCTAACTCCTATAACTACTTTAACTACTCTAACTACCAGAGTTAAGAAGATATGAAAGCAAGCACTACGCCGGCACATAACATTTTAAGTGAAGAACGAAAAGAGAAGAGTGAAAAATCCAATTGCAAACGTAGTGCTTACAAGTAGAAACCACAATACATTTGGATTTTTCGTTTTTCACTTTTAACTTTTCACTTTCGTAAGACGCACTACGTTGCTATTGTGCCGGCTGATTTGCAATCTGCCGGAATTGAATATAAGGATCTTTGATCCGATTACTTCCTATTTTGTCATTGCATCATTTATACTTCACCTAAATCAGCGGTACTTTTAGCGGATCAGGAGATCCTTATATCATATTCCGGCAGATTGCAAATCAGCCGGCACATTAGTCTTGTTGGTTATTATCGATCGTAACACATTGAAAAAATCTACAAGGCATATGACTTTAACTCCTATAACTACTTTAACTCCAAATGACAATACCCAACAAGGCAATTGGATTTTTCACTTTTAATTTTTAATTAGCTAACGCAGAGCTGCGCTTGCGCCCTCATTCCGCGCCTGTTCTACTCTTTCGTAAGACGCAGGCAGAATTTACGGGGAAAAGATGGCTGAAGGCATGGATACGTAAAATAAATAAGCCAGATATGGGCTAATGCCTAATTTGAATTAAATACCCTTCAAAAAAAATGCGTATTTAAAATCAATATATGCATGTAATCCGTTGTTATCTATCCACGCTAATTCATCATGACTTTTACGTGATATAGATGCTGCATTGTCATTTTTAAATGCATTATAAACTTTTTCCAATACCTCCATTTGTTCATTCGTAAAACATGATAAATCACACGAAATATCAGATACTAGCTTATTTCCTATATATCCATTTTTAACTTCTACTTCAATTTGCTTTATGTCATCTAATAATGCATACACCTTATCCCATCTGTCAGGCACAGGCCCATATTGTATAGCCTTAAATTTCAATCCTGTCAGTGCCTGTCCATTTTCTCTATAAGACAAGAAATCTGTATAAAACAACAACTTGTTCATTTGAGTTACAAACACCCCGTTAAATTTCTCGATGAAAAACAATATTACATTTTTCAACCTACTTAAGGACAACATAGCATAACCATTATACTTATTACGTCCTTGGTCCCCATAAATCAAACTACATAATATTCCGTCCATGAAAGACCTGCTCTCATAGTCTTCCAGACGCTTCTTTATTTTCTGATACTCGTCGTCAGACAGAACACCTATTGCTGCATCCACAAACGTCTCAAACGTTCTTGGAGATTGTATAGCTTTCAATACTCGTCCGTTTGCCAAACTTGGCATTTCTCCATTTTCATATAAACGGTATTGGTTATCTCCAAAGCCTAAAATCTTAGACATCTTCGATGCCGACAATTCATATCTGCTCCTTATATCCTTTATTTCATCCGGGAAAGGAATCCCGTGTCTGATACGATAAGCATTATATATCTGAGATGTATTTACAACATCCATCTGAGTAGTAGTGAATGTTTCTTCAGTATCCACACACTTATAATATATATATGTGTATTCAAACTCTTCTTTACGAAAAACAGCCTTTCGGGTTTCAGTAAGGAAAACAGCATCCCCTCCGGTAAATGGACTTCTCATAATTATTTAAATTTATATCTAATTTCTTGTTCGGCAATATGAAAAGATATGCAAATTGCACTTGAATTACTTACTCCCATAGATATTTTAATATATACATCCCTACTCTTTACGTCTTTACCAAACACCCACATTTCTCCTTTCTTATTTAAGGTGTCTTTTATTGGTCCGTCAACATAATCATTAGCTTCAAGTTGCATTATTATATCTTCCCTGTATTTAGGAGTTATTTCCAGATCTAAGAGCGTTTGTAAATTTTTACCTCTGTCATCACGAAAAACAAGTCCAAAAACTTTTACTTTTTGGTTGAATTGAGAAAGAAAATGTTCTACTTCTTCTTTTGTAGCCATAAACTATTTGCATTTGCCGCAAAAATAACGATTTAGTTTAATATATGCAAGTTTTTACGCATAAAATCAACTTTAAAATTGAGCAACAATCAACTTAAACACAAAGTTTAGCATCGGCTAATTAATAAAAATGGAAGTTAGCGGAATATTTTAGAAGTTAAGGAGAAGTTCCTTGAGCGTAGTGCAAAAAGACATATGCCTTGAAGGGTATTGTCATTTGTAGTTAAAGTAGTCTACAGACAGAAAGGCTGTAGGTTAGCGATAATATAATTAAATTGATATGTCGGTATATCTGTAGCCGTGGGTGATACACCCACGGACAACAACACAAAACACGATCACCAGAAGTGGTGCTACTATTGTTATTATGTTACTTCCTTGCTTTTTATTATGTTCTTTTATTTGCTCAAATATAGCACCACTTCGGGTGCACGCATTGATTGGACTTTAATCCGTGGGTAATGACCCACGGTTACTGAAGTGTAGCCCTTCGGGCTATAAGTTCGTATTAACCTTTGTTCCGGCGGATCTGCGCTTTCGAGTCGGGAGTTAAAGTAGTTACAGGAGTTATCGCTCACTAATGTGAGCTAGGAGTTAGAGTCATATGCATTGTTGATTCTTGTCGCAAGCACTACGTTGCTATTGTGCCGGCGGATCTGCGCTCCGCCGGAATTGAGTATCAGGATCTTTGATCCGCTAAAAATACCGCTGTATTATAAAAGTGAGTAATGACAAACGAAGTTCGACGTTAGTCAATTCAATGTTTTACTACAAGAAATAGGAAGTAATCGGATTAAATAAATCCTTATACTCAATTCCGGCAGATTTTTCGCTGTGCTCAACAACTCGTGCAAATCAGCCGGCACATTAGCCTTGTTGGTTCTTTTCGCAAGCACTACGTTTGCATTTGACTTTAACTCCTATAACTACTTTAACTCCTTTAACTACCGAAACAAAGGATATGAAAGCAAGCACTACGTTGCCATTGTACCGGCGGATCTGCGCTCCGCCGGAATTGAGTATTAGGATCTTTGATCCGCTAAAAATACCGCTGTATTATAAAAGTGAGTAATGACAAACGAAGTTCTACGTTAGTCTAGTCAATGTTTTACTACAAGAAATAGGAAGTAATCGGATCATAGATCCTTATATTTAATTCCGGCAGATTGCAAATCAGCCGGCACATTAGTCTTGTTGGTTATTATCGAAGATTAATTCTATTGACTGTCGGCTGCACTCGGCATAACCAAATGAGATTTGCTTCTGCTCTCACTTGCACGACAATTGCAAATCCGCCGGCACATTAGTCTTGTTGATTATTATCGCAAGCACTACGTTTGCATTTGACTTTAACTCCTATAACTACTTTAACTACTCTAACTCCTACCCCCATTATTTATTTGTTAATTTCCCAATCATATATTTTATATTAAAAAACATTTACCATGACTACAGTAAGACTAACATTCAGGATGGCGGCTGACAGCAGTCGCAAAGGCACATTGTATTTTCAGATTATACACCGTAATACGGTTAAGACACTCAGCACCAGATGCCGCATCTTTGCCGACGAATGGGACGAGCCCAACAGCCGCATATTCATCATGTCGCCGGTGTCTGCCAGACGTACAGCCACGCTGCTCGGCATACGCAACAGGATCAGACACGAGATGCAGCGGCTCAACGGCATAATCAGCAAATACGACTGCAGCGGACTGCCTTACAACACTGCCGACATCATCCATTGCTACCGCAACTCTCAGCCGGCTGTCAACCACTCGCTGTTCGCCTTCATGCACCGACATATCCGCATGCTCAGTGCCCAGGGCAGACTGCGCACCGCCGACACTTACCGACAGACGCTCAGCAGCATCACCACATTCCGCAACGGCGCCGACATCAGCCTCTCCATGCTCACCGCCCCGTTCGTCGAGTCGTATGAGTCGTGGCTGCGCTCCCGTCGCCTTTGCCGCAACACCACGTCGTTCTATATGCGCATCCTGCGCAGCGTCTACAACAAAGCCGCGGCCGAAGGCATCGTCCCTAAGGGCAATCCCTTTGCCACAGTCTACACGGGTGTCGACAAGACCTCGCGCCGCGCCGTCAGCCTTGCCGACATCAGCCGCATCAAGGCTCTCAACCTCGCAGCCCACACCCCACTTGCCTTTGCGCGCGACATGTTTCTCTTCTCGTTCTACATGCGCGGCATGTCGTTTGTCGACATGGCGTTTCTGCGCAAGAAAGACCTCAGCAACAACTACGTCGTCTACAGCCGCAAGAAGACCGGGCAGCAGCTCACCGTCAGATGGGAGCGCCCCATGCAGGCCATCGTCGACGCCTACGGCCCTTCTTCCACACAATATCTCCTTCCCGTCATCGTCCGTGAAGACGGCACCGAGCGCAGCCAGTATCTCAACGCCATGCTCCGCGTCAACCGCAACCTCAAGAAGATAGGCGTCATGGCAGGCATCCCCATTCCGCTCACCATGTATGTTGCGCGCCATTCGTGGGCCACGGCTGCCAAGGAAAAAGACATCTCCATAGGCATCATCAGTCAGGCAATGGGCCACGACTCCGAGAACACCACGCAGATATATCTCGCATCCATCAAGACCGGGAAAATAGACGATGCCAACCGCGACATCCTCAATGGTATCTGAATAAATATTTAGGGCTGTATGTTCAAAACGACTTACTCTTACGAAGAGTACATCTAACGTTGCAAATTTACGAATTTATTTTTTATTACCCTCAAATCCGCAACCGCCCTCATAAGATGACACAGAGGTCAAAAAGGTAGCGACACTGTGGCAAAAGAGGGTGCAACGCAGCAAAAATCGCCACAAAGACGCATTAAATCCCCTTACCCCACCATGCGACTTGAGGCAATACGCAAAATCACGACCATAAGTTGTCGGTGTCATCCAAAGTCATTCTGGAACACATCAGCATAAGCGTTGTTGCATGAATAGATATTCAGCACATACTGCCTTGATGTCCTGACCCATTTGGCTGGCACAGAGATGAACTTGAAGACAAACGCCTTGATGCGGCTTGTTGCTTTGAGTCCGAACCTCTTCACGTCAAGCCTCGCCATGATGAATTTATAGAAGTTGCGTATGAGTGCCGTAAGCAGAAGAAACACCGTGTTTTCTCCCATGAAGGATTTTGGAAGCCTGTTCCAGCCGAATCCGTTATTCATGTCATCGAAGATGCGTTCCTTCCCTCCACGGAGGTTATAGAATTCGACAATCTCTTTCTCGGAAGACTCGTAGTCATTTGTAAGGATGCAGCGGTAGGTGTATTCTCCTTCCCACAGGTCGAGTTCGCCGTCTATCCGCTTCTGTCTTTGAATCACAAGACGGTATGCCTTCCCTTTCCATTTCTCGATGAGAATGGAGGCCAGCTCAAACTCAATGCCGCCCAATTCCACTTTCTTCCAACCTCTGAGGGCAAAGATGTCATTGTAGAGCGAACTGCATCGGTTGGCACGGATATAGAAGGTCTTGCAGTGTTTAGCAATCTCTTCCACTATCTCTTCAGAACACGAGCCGCAATCAGCTCTGAAACGGTTGATAATAAGCTTGTTCTGTTCAAACCTTTCAAAGAACCTCTTCAGCGTGTCCTTCTGGTGGAAACGGACATTTGTGTTGCCGTCGCTGTTCTCAATGCCGACAATCAAGTCGCCAATAACCGCCACGCCAGGGTGATAACCAAGGAACTTCTTGTATGTAGGCTTCGCATCATACTTCTCAGCCTCTATGAACTGGTGGTCGAAGTCAACGTCATACCCCTCGCCCTCTTTCAGTTGCCCTGTGGACAATAGGCAATTGAGGAGCAGTGTATTCAGCTTGTCTGCCGTGTTGAAGTCGTAGGTCTTGCCAGTGTCGGATGTGTAGGAAATGTTATCCTGGGTCAGTTCCTTTATGGCTCTGAGAATCGTGTCGGCACTGCATGTGCGAAGTGTCGGATGAAGCGAGAGGTGGTACATCAGATGAGTGGTGACATCCTCTATGCATGAGCCGCCACAGAAATAAACGCTCATAAGCGAACGGATGATTTCGCTGTATTGATAACCATACAGCCTGCATCTCATACCGAGGGTTGAGTCGATTACAGATGAGAGATTGGAGTCAAATTGCTCCATTATTGAAAAAATTCCTCCAAAAGGAGAGAGTTTCTCAGATTTTATTGCTACCTTTGCCATGTCTGTCGGGTTTGATACATATTTTGATTTGCAACACTAAGATAGGTGAAAAATCTGACATAGCAAAATCCTGAGCAACTTTTTGTTGCTCAGGTACTTATAAAATAAGTTAAACTAAAATGCTGCGGAATTTAGGTATTACCAATATTTTGCCGATAAAAATAGTGTTTATTCATGTTTACAAAATTGTTACAATATGAACTTCTGTGAACCAAATTTATGTCATATTGATTCTTATTCTCTGATTATCAAATATTTAGCAACGTTAGATGTACTCTTCGTAAGAGTGAGTCATCAATTTGTTGAGCTAAGCAGACGAGACTATTATGGATAGTAATACACCGATGCATGTTAAAAGTCCGACGGTAACACCTACCGACGGCGCCGTAGGCGTGCCAAAAGCAGCCAAAAACGGCAAACATTGGTATATAGCCGTCGTAAACAACAACTCCGAAAAACTTTGTTGCGAGAGGCTTCTGGCACGCATTGCGTCGCAGCCTGACAGCGAAAAAGACTATGAGGTCTATGTGGCAGCGCAGAAGGAGATGCGCACATGGCGCAACGGCCGCCGCAAGCTCGTAGAGCGCATCATCTTCCCCACCCTCGTCTTCATCCGCTGCACCGACCTCATGCGCCGCAAGGAGATAGTGTTCCTGCCATACATCAAGCGCTTCATGGTCAACATAGCCGGCAGTCCCGAAAACGGCCACCGCCCCGTTGCCGTCATCCCCGACCAGCAGATGCGCAGCCTTATGCGCATGGTCAGCGATGCCGATAGCGACGTAACCATCGACCCGCGCCCGTTGCGCCGTGGCGAGAAAGTACGCGTCAACGGAGGCAAGCTCATGGGCCTCGAAGGCTATGTCCTTCAGTGTCCCGACAACAGCACCAGCCTCGTCATCGACATCGGCATCCTCGGCAGCGCCAAGGTCTATATATCGCGCGACCTGCTCGATCCGATAGAGTAACAGAATCGTCATAATAAACACCACATATATCATCATATCTCCAATTAATTTCAGAACTTAACCGTAAAGGCGGGCAATATCAGTCAGGTAAAAAATACACCGGACACACATCGCCCAAAGCTTCATCGGCAGGATAACACCCCACTCCATTAGCTACAGACTGTGCAAAGATATAGCCACTCTGAACATATTTCACCATTTTGTCCCCAACGGGACAAAAAAGTTGCTAACGCAACGCTATATAAGTGAAAAATTAACAGTGAACAGATGGCAATAAAAAAATAAAAAGTAAAAATTAAAGGCTAAAGAAATTACTCGCAATCACTACCTACGTTTGCTAATGTTTGGTATAAAGTTATGATGTAATGCCACATAGGAAGTAATCAGATTGCAAATCTTTATATTCAATTCCGGCGGAGCGCAGATCCGCCGGTACGAAAGATTAGGAGTTAAAGGAGTTAAAGTAGTTATCGCTCACTAAGGTGAGCTAGGAGTTAGAGTCATATGTAAACATAGTGCTTGCGAAAAGAATCAACAAAGCATATGACTTTAACTACTATAACTTCTTTAACTACTATAACTACCGATAAAAGCGCAGATCCGCCGGCACATTACCAAACGTAGTGATTATGAAGTTATGATAAAAATCAACAAAGCATATGACTTTAACTACTATAACTTCTTTAACTACTATAACTACAGATGATAATCCCCGTCACAAAAAGTTATGATAAGAATCCACGAAGCATATGACTTTAACTACTATAACTTCTTTAACTACTATAACTACCGATGATAATCCGCCGGCACCAAAAATGATATTGTGTAAATTCAATTATACAACAATGAAAAATTTAGAATCAGCCGAAAAGAAGGCACGTCTGTTAACCACAGTGGTTATCGACAAATTAGTTAAGTCAACCTGCCGCAGCTGCAGGACACTAGAAACAGAGCTGCATGTACGTCACGGATTCATTAAAGCAGTCTAAGACAACAACCTGAAGTCTGGCGACAGCCTTACCTGCATCCAGCTGTTGGCCGCCAACTCGATAATAGTAGACGGCTACAAGCGCAGGATAGAAAACTATCGCCTCATCAAGTCGCCACAACAGCAGGCAGAACAAGAAAAGCTCAACGAGTGGCGCAACTACTTCACACAGCTCATCACACAACTCACAAGAGACTGAGGTGCAAATAAAGAGCCCCACCAAACCTCCCCCGTGGGGAGGCTTATGTTTCGATTTTTCTAAGTGAATAACGAAAAGCAGGCTTGAGCAATTAAAAATTAAGAAAGTTAGTCCTGATGCTAAGGCCTTGCCTTCAACAATATACAAATCACAATATTGCAAGAATGATAAATCTGGCGTAATAACATGTCAGCAGTACAGAAAAACAAATACATCATATAACATTAAACCGACTAACTCTTAATATCAATCATCGACATCGGTTAATTCATTCTTACTGACTATTTTCTGCTGACCCGTTGCGGCTGACGCCATAGTAGATGTTTAATGCCCTCCACAGCCGGGAGGGCACAAATAAAACAAAAAGAAAAAATATGTTTGACACACTGTCCAGGCAGTTTAAGGAACTACTTAAATTTCCCTTTATCCACAAAATACGTAACGGCTGCAAGCACTATGCCGGCCGCTATCTCGACGGAAAGGCCTATTATTACTACGACGAGCATGCCGACGGCCGCGTCTATGAGGGCAGCTTCTATTATCTGGGCAAATATTATTACCACCCTCACGGCAAGACGACCGACTATGTCAGCGGCACCTATCTGCACAGCAGCAAGCATGGCCGCTGGAAGTTCCATCATAAGCGCCATGGTTCCAACAAGCTGCTCTACGTCGACTATTTCGAGGGCCGTCACAATGGCATCTATAAGTATAAGTCATCCGGCAAGAACGGCAGAAATGCCGTTGACAATCTTCTCTTAGTGGAAATGAGCGACGGTCATCCCTGTGGTGCCATAAACGGTCATTTCTCCGGCGAGATCTTCACCGGCCGCTGTGATGCCGAAGGCCGTCCCGACGGCACATGGACCATGGATCTTTCGCATACACCGGAGTGCCGCACCGACTATGAAGTATGGGATCACGGCCATCTTACCGAGTCATACACCATCGACCTCACCACCGGCACCAGAAAGTCTAACGACAACAGCATACTGGCCTTCCTCAGAAGTTTCGTCTATTACGAGTGTCTCCCTATGGAGCGCCTCATCACTAAAGGCTCAATCGCCTGGCGCGGCAACTTCAAGACGGAAGAGGAAAAAAGAGAATAGCAGCCCAGGCGAAAAGAACCAACAAAGCACATGGATTTTTCACTCTTCACTTTTCACTCTTCACTTCCGTCAGGCGTTTTTCATTTTTAATTCACCCTGTTATAGGCTAGTAACCTGCTCTATAAACTCCTTACGCGCGCGCCCGAGGAATATAAGTGTTAATATCCATTTTGGATGAGACAAAAAACAAATATTATATAAAAGTTACGAAACCTACTTACCACCCTATCACACCCTAATGCCTGTTTTGTCGTAATTTCGGAACCATTATCTGGTGTAAGTCGTTGATAATAAATGATATAAGATAATGCGTGATGATGAGGCGTATACCACTGCAACCTTATAGGCAAGGTTGTCACTTTTATGCGAAAACATGCCTAAAAAAGCGAGTAAAAAAACGTTAACAATGTTAATATCCAAATTTTGGATGACAAAAAATTAACATTCATTATATGTTGAAAATCGACTAAAATGCGCAAAAACGTGATAAGGTTACAGTAAGGTGATTATGCCCTCAATATGTAAAGATAAACTATTAAGAATAGAGGTAAAAAAGAAGGACAGATGCAGAATCCGGATAGGAGTTAAAGAAGTTAAAGTAGTTATAGGAGTTAGAGTCAATAGCAAACATAGTGCTTGCGAAAAGATCTAACAAAGCGATTGGATTTTTCACTCTTCACTCTTAACTCTTCACTTCCGTCAGGCGTTTTTCACTTTTAATTTTTCATTTTTAGTTGCGCTTTTGCGCCTGCTCTTCACTTAGAAAATACTACTCAAACTACCGAGAAGCAAAAGCCTCCCCACGGGGGAGGTTTGGTGGGGCTTTTTAATTCACGCAGTGACAGGGTTACCACCTATTTATAAACTTTTTATATTATATACGCGCAAAAAAAATAAAATGAATATATATACATGCCGATAATTTATTTTATTGCATATATATATAAAGTTTTGAAAACAGCTTACCACCCTATCACTCTTACAGTGCTCTGGAAGGCAGAAAATGGCATAAGAAACAAACGTAACATGCATATATACAGCGACTTGCATCTGTGCGGTTGTCCTTTGACAGAGCACTGCAGGCTTTAATCACTACCTGTAGCAAAAAACGCGAAAAAGTCCAAATCTTTTTTGAAATAAAAAAATAAAACCGAAAAATAAAATGTAAATATTTATTTTCAAAATCTTTTTCAAAACCGAAAAAAGATTTTCTGATATAGAACAATAAATGTTGTATAACGAACAAAATATATACAACCTTACCACAAGGTGATTATGCAGCCTACATGTAAAGATAATTTACTAGCAACAGAAGTAAAAACGAAGTTATGATAAGAGACCACAAAGCACATGGCTTAACTTCATAACTCCCGAAAAGCAATCATTTCTACATAGAAAATCATTGTTTTTCTCCTCAAAACTCACTGAGTTTTAACTCGCAAATCAACACGTTATGAAAGAAATAACAATAGCAAAAAATAGATTCAAAGCTCTATGATACAACATTCAATAGGTACAATCAACAGCATTATAATTCAAAAAATGCAATGGTATTTAATTTTTAACTTGTAACAATTCATTTCCGCTAAAACGTTTAACTTTTAATTTTTAATTAATAATTGCGCAAGCCCGATTGTACTTTGCGCCTATTTTATACTAAATAATGACTGATACTACACAAAATAACAAAAGAATAGCAAAAAATACATTATTGTTGTATTTTAGAATGCTACTTACAATGGCAATCACTCTTTACACATCACGTGTCGTATTATCAGCACTCGGTGAAGTTGATTTTGGTATATACAATGTTGTTGGAGGATTTGTTACAATGTTCACCGTAATTAGCGGTGCGATGACGACAGCTACGCAAAGATTTTTATCTTTTGAAATAGGTAAGAAAGAAAAAGGTAATGTAAGATCAATGTTCTCAACAGCTGTGATGATTCATCTGATATTAGGTGGAATAATTTTAATTTTGGCGGAAACATTAGGAACATGGTTTTTAAACACCCACATGAATTTTCCTGCAAACCGTTATGTTGCAGCAAACTGGGTGTTTCAGTTTTCTTTATTAACGTTTATAATTAATGTGGTGAGTGTTCCTTACAATGCTGCAATTATAGCTTATGAAAAGATGAAAGCATTTGCTTATGTCAGCATTGTAGAAGTAACATTAAAGTTGTTAATAGTTTATTTAATTATTATTTCTCCTATTGACAAATTAATTCTTTATGCTATATTACTTGCACTTATTGCTGTTACAATCAGAATCATATATGGAATTTATGCTAAACGAAATTTTCCTGATTGTGTCTTCGACTGGAAGTGGAATAAAGAGTATGGCAAAAATGTAATGTCTTTTGTAAGTTGGAATCTTATTGGTTCATTAGCTGGCGTGGCGAAAGAGCAAGGTATCAATGTACTTTTAAATATTTTTTTTGGTGCAGCAGTTAATGCAGCTAGAGGTATAGCATATCAAGTTTCAAATGCCATGAACGGTTTTGTTAATAATTTTCAGTTGGCCATGAATCCACAGATTGTTAAATCTTATGCATCCAATGAAAAACATGATATGTTTAAATTAGTTTTTAGAGGAAGTAAATTGTCATATCTTCTTTTATTAACTATGTCTCTACCAATAGTATTGGAAGCGCCTTTTATTCTTGAAATTTGGCTAAGAAATGTGCCTGAATATACGGTAATATTTCTGAGACTCGTATTGATAACAGCATTGATAGATTCATTATCTGGCACATTAATTACATCAATGCACGCTTCTGGGAAAGTGAGAGATTATCAAATAATGGTAGGAGGAATATCATTGTTAACATTACCAATTGCATATTTGTTTTTAAAGATTGGGTATCCACCTTATTCTGCAATGTTTGTAGGAATTTTTATTTCTATTGCATGCCATTTTGCAAGACTAATACTTCTGAACAAAACAATAGGTTTACCAATTACAATGTTCATCAAGACAGTAACTCTACGTGTTTTCATAATTTCTATTCTTTCATTAATTATTCCAATAATTGCATTCCTATTAATAAAAGGAAATTCATGGTTAACATTCATTGCTATATGTATTATATCATTCATGTCAACAATGACTATTAGCTATTTATTAGGATTAAGTAGAAACGAAAAACTATTTTGTAAAAATAAAGTATTAGAAATAATAAACAAGATAAGAAAATGAATATATCTAATATACATGACTGTTATGGCTGCGGAGTCTGTGCAGTTGTTTGCAGTCAAAAAATTATAGAAATCAGTTTAAATAGTGATGGTTTTTATGAACCAAATATAACCGATGCATCAAAGTGTACAAACTGTGGTTTATGTGTGGATGTTTGTGCCTACAGTCATGATGAATTAAGCGTTAATAATTCACCTTTAAAGAGTTACGCAGCATGGAGTAAAGAGCCGGCTGTGAGACGCAAATGTTCTTCTGGTGGTGTCGGTTTTGAAATAGGACGTTACTTAATAAATCAGGGATATAAAGTTTGTGGTGTCAGATACAATGTTGAAACAAATCGTGCGGAGCATTATATAGCCACCAATGATACAGAACTTATACATTCTATTGGTAGTAAGTATATACAAAGTTATACTGTAAATGGATTTAAAGCAATAAATAGAAAAGAAAAATATCTTGTAACAGGAACGCCATGCCAAATAGACTCTTTTAGAAGATATATACGCAAATTTAAAAAAGAAGATAATTTTGTGTTGCTGGATTTTTTCTGTCATGGAGTACCGTCTATGCTAATATGGGATAAATATGTGAAATGGGCTGAAGCAAAAGTGGGTAAACTTACGTACATTTCATGGCGTAATAAGTTTATCGGTTGGAAAGATCCATTAACAATGTCAACTGATGATATGAAAGAGATTGAATCAGTGAACTGGCATGACTCATATAATTTATTAATGAAAGGGAAAAATGATTTTTTTAATTCACGATTATCACAAGGTGATATGTTCTATCGATTATTCCTAAGTGATGTATGTTTAGGTAAGGCCTGTTATGATAAATGTAAATATAAATATGATAAATCTGCTGCAGACATACGAATAGGAGACTTGTGGGGAAAGACTTATTCTAAAGAAGATAAAGGTGTTAGTTGTGCTATTGCTTTTACAGAAAGAGGTAACGATGTATTAAAACAATGTGATACGCAATTAGTAACTCATAAGTTTGAAGTTGTAGCTGAAGGGCAGATGAAGGAAAATGCTCACAAGAACAAACAAAGGGAAGTCATATTGAGTAAGTTGCAATGTAAACAAAATGATATTATGTCATTTAAAAAAGTTCTGAACAAAATCGCATTAACACGTAATTTTAATAGTTTGTTAAAACATCCTCGTTCATCAATGATTGGGATTTTAAAAATTATATTTACCAAATAATTATACTATGCTTTTAGCTTGGATTATTTTATTGTTTGTAACAATATGTGCCTTGAGAGATTTTAAAAAGACATTTATAATTTGGATGCCTTTTCAGATGTTGTTTAATGCACAGGTTGCACTAAAATATAGTTCACCTGCCATGTCTTTAAATTTAGGTGTAGCTTTAATTCTATTTTGTATATATTTTTTTAAATATAAAAACAAGTCCAAAATATGTCATAATGATCGTTTCATTTTAGGTACAGCAGTAATAGCTTATTCTATTTCATATCTTTTATCGTTTATCGTTTCGATAGCTCCTATATCAGGTGGAATAAATGCTGTAATTAAATTTTTTTTGATGACTTTTGGTCTAATGTATATCTTTCAAAAATTAATCACAACAAAAGAAGATATACGTTTGTTCGTAAAAGCAAGTATTGTTGTCGTATTTTTGATTGTAGGATTAGCCATTTTTGAATCAATATTCAAAGACAACCCTATATTGAATTATGTATATAATAATTCACCTCACGATGAGTCAACAATGGGAAGAATGTGGTATATTCCACCTTCTATTCGTGGTACAATGGCAATGCGTTTTGGTATGGTAAGAGCATACTCATTTTTCGGTATACCTATAGAATTTGGATGTGCATGTGCATTTTTCTTCTTTTTACTCATGTTACTATATAAAAATAATTTTTTCAAAGATTTGAATATAAAGAAAAAATTATTGCAGATATCAATAATATTAAGTTTCATAGGTGTTTTTCTTGCAAATTCTAAAACTGCTTATGTAGGAATTCTATTCTTGGTATTCGGATTATTTGGTATTAAACAGATACTGAACATAAAAGTAATTCTCCCATTATTAATCGGAATATTTGTTTTTTTCTATTTCTTCCCAGAATATATACTGAACTTTACATCTCTGTTTGATGAAGACGTAGCTATTGAGGGTGGCGGAAGCACTGTTGCAGGTAGAGAAATACAATTTGCGGTAGCGTTAAGAATGTTTGAGATGAATCCTATTTTTGGAAATGGTCCAGGAAGTATTGATGTTTTGAGACAAATTGGTAGTAATAGTGATATTTTAGGAGCTGAAAGTTCATGGATGCAAATACTTCCGGAGCGTGGTATTATTGGAGCAATTGCATACATAATCTTTTATTTATCCATTTTCAAACATTGCATAGTCTATATACCTGTAAGAATTATAGGAGGATTATTGCTCGGCTTATTTGTAATGGAAACAGCTACAGGAGTAATTAGTGCAGTTTATTTTATGCCTGTAATAATTGTTATATATAAATCATATAAATTTAAGTATCTTAATTATGCGTATCGGAATAATAACAATCCACAGACTTACTAATTTTGGAACAGCTTTACAAGCATTTGCATTACAACGATATTTACAAAAAAATACAAATTACCATGTTGAAATAATTGATTATGTATTTCCAAATGCTTTTCATAAAAATAAAAAAACAATAATAAAAAGAATCAGAGGATGGGCCCGTATATTTCTCGATTATATATTTGAAAAAAAATATAGAACTAATAAAAGATTTAAAGAATTTCAGAATAAATATTTTAATTTATCTGAAAATAAATATCCAAACATACAATCGTTAAATAATAACCCTCCATTGTATGATATTTATGTTACTGGTAGCGATCAAGTTTGGAATACAAGAACTGTTAAAAACGATCCTAATTTTTATTTGTGCTTCGCTCCTAAAAATAAGCCCAAGATCGCTTTTTCTGCTTGTTTTGCAAACGACTCATTAGATGATAAATATAAAGATTCTATTAGAGAAAGATTATATAATTATAAATATATTGGCGTACGTGAGAAAAGTGCAGTTGATATAATCAATGATTTGCATATTTCAAAAGATATATTGGTACGCAATACATGTGATCCTACAATGCTGTTGTCAAAAGATGACTATAAAGAAATATCATCTGAATCAAGAATAAATATTGGAGGTAATTATATATTAGTATATATGCTGATGTATGCGTTTAATCCTTATCCTGCATTAGAAAATATACTAAAAAAGATAGAAAATCAAACTAGATTGCCAATTATTGTTATAGGAGACCACAGGTTTAGATACAAAGGAAAATACAAATTTATAAAAGGTATAGGACCTTCTGATTTCTTATGGTTGTTTGAACATGCTTCTTATGTAGTAACAAGTTCTTTTCATGGAACGATGTTTTCTTTGATATATCGTAAACCATTTATTTCTATTTCACCATATACAGGAGATAGTCGTATAAAAGATATATTAGAGGAAATTGGTTTAACAAGTAATTTTGTATATAGTAATAGTGAAAATCCTAATATAACGACGGCAAATCCTTATACAGAGAATGTTGAAAGAAAAATAAGAAACTTTATTGAGGCATCAAAAAACTTTTTAAATACTGCGGTATCTTAAGTAAATGAATGCATATAAAAATACTAATAAATAATTTAATATGGACGATACTCAATATTTTGTTTCTATATGTGTCCCTATTTATGGCGTGGAAAAATATATAGAACGGTGTGCAATTAGCTTGTTTGAACAGACATATAAAAATATAGAGTACATATTTGTCAATGATTGCACACAAGACAACTCTATAGATGTTTTAAAATCTATTATAGAAAAGTATCCAGTAAGAAAGAATTGTGTTAGAATAATAAATCATGAAAGAAACAAAGGGTTAGGAGCTGCTAGAAATACAGCAATAACAAATGCAACAGGTATGTTTATTATGCATGTTGATTCTGATGATTATGTTGAGAAAGATATTGTTGAAAGACTTGTAAAAAAACAAAATGAGAATAATTCTGACATAGTAACGTGTGGATATATATTATATAGACAAAATAAAGTAAATAATATTTTGCCATTGATGGAATATAATATCCAAAGTTTGATTTTAAACATTCTATCGCGTGATGCAACAATGATGATTTGGGGTAGATTAATAAGAAAAAGCTTATATGATAATAATAATATTACTGTCCCCAATGGAATAAATATGGGAGAGGATTATGTAACGATTCCCAAATTACTTTATTATGCAAAAGTAATTGATTTTGTAAATTTACCATTGTATCACTATGATTGTTATAATGGAGGATCATATACAGCATCAATCTCTGAAAAAAATATTATTCAGTTTATACAGTGTTGTGATAATTTAAGAGTTTTTTTTGATAAGAAACGAAAATATATAAAAAGAATAGATATTGCAGAGTTAAAATTCATAGCTAATAGTATGATAAATTGTTTTACTAATGGTAAAAATTTACTTGATTGTTATGCAATATTGTATAAAAGGAAGATTCTTTTAAATAAGGAATTATATAAATATGTAAAACTCTCAAATCGAATTGTTTTATATATTGATAATTCCAAATTGATTAGATGCTATACTCGAGTAGCAAAATTATATCAGTGCTTATTCAAAAAGTTTTTACAAATATGAAGAGAATTATTTTTTTGGTTTTGTATTATGGTTTTGCGCAGTATTTACCAGATTCTTATTTACCTATTATTGGAGAGATTTGTAATAAAATTAGAATCATTTGTGTAAAACAGATAGCAAAAAAATGCGGAAAGATTGATACAATCAATAGAAAAGCACATTTCGGAAATGGAAAAGGACTTATTATTGGGGATCACAGTACCCTTGGGGCAAATACCGATATTCCTAATGATACAATAATAGGTAATTATGTTATGGTTAGTCGCCAAACTCATATATTACATGGGAATCATTGTTTTGATAGAATTGATATACCAATAAAACTTCAAGGTAGTTATCCTGATAAACAGACTATAATAGAAGATGATTGTTGGATAGGTATGCGTTCATTTTTAACTCCAGGAAGACATGTTAAACGTGGTACTATTGTTGGCGCATGTGCTGTATTAACAAAAGACTTCGATGAATATAGTATTGTTGGAGGAAATCCTGCAAAATTAATTAGGAAAAGAATATAAAATGGATAAGAAAATAGCGATAGTTACACAATCATATAAAAATGATTATAGGGAATGTAAATTGCTTTGTGAAAGTATAGATAGATTTGCTTCTGAAATTTCACACTTTATATTTGTAAATGATGAAGATGCAGATATGTTTGCGGATTTAAATTATGGCAGACATAAAGTATACAAGAAATCTGTAATATTACCAAAGTATTTAATCAGGTTACCTTGGAAAATTATGGGGCATCATTTTCATGTTAGCCCATTTACAATTCCTGTACGTGAATGGATAATACAGCAAATATGTAAACTGGGTGTTTTTGAAGTAATTGGAAAAGAATTTGATGTAACATTGAATATTGATTCAGAAACAGTTTTGATGAAACCGTTTAGGATTGACGAATTATATAAAGAAGGAAAATGGTTGATGTATAGAGTTCTCAATATAAATGAGCCAAGCCACGATGACTATTGTAACGCTGCATATAATTTGTTAAAGTATACAGGAAAAATTGATGATATTAATAAATGGAATTATATGAATACTCCTGTAGCTTTTGTCAGAGAAAATATAGAAGCACTATTAAAGACAATCGGCAATGGGTATATTGGAGGGTGGAAGAGGCATTTATGTAATACATACAGATTTTCAGAGTACTATACTTATGCAATATTCACGGAACATTATTTACATCTGAAAAATCATTTTATTACAGACAAACATGTTTTTCCGCAAATAGATATATCTGAATGTGAAGATGTTAATGACTTTAATAAAAAGATAGGATCATGCTTAAATAATGATTTCGCATTTGGAGTATGGTTGCAAAAGAAAGACAGGAAAAGACTTTCTGAAAAATATTTAAGCTTTGATGATATTGAAAAAGTAATAAAAAATTATTGGTACACATAATTAAAATTATGATAAAACTTGAAAATACAAAAAGTCAAAGATTAGCATTCTTTGACTTTTTAAAAATGTTTGCTATGTTTATGGTCTTGTGGGGACATACAATTCAGCATTTACAAACTGGGGATGTATGGGGTAATTCTATGCATAAAATAATATATACTTTCCATTTACCATTATTCATGTTTATTTCAGGCTATTTTAGTGCTTCTTCAATGAAATTAGATTTCATTGCTTTTTTAAAGAAAAAAAGTATTCAACTAATTCTACCATGTGTTACATGGAGTATCATATTATATTTAATTATATATATGATGAATACTTTAATTAATACATCATTATCATATAGCCCATTTTTTGTGTTTTTTCAACATTTTTGGTTTTTAAAAAGTCTATTTGTATGTTATATTATATCCTATATAGGAATCCGTCTTACAAATAGCTTGCCGTTATATATTATACTTACATTACTTATAGCTCATATAACAACAACTCACCAAATTCCTATTATGTATTTTAGCTTCTTATGTGGATTGTTATTACGTATTTATTTCAATAGATTTATGACACACTATAAACTTTTAAGCGTGATGTCTGCTATTATATATATTGCGATTCTAACGATTACTACAGGTGATTTGCCTCTCAAAGGTATAAATTTAATTGATCTTATAAAGACACATCAGATATCTCCATCAATTATAATTTATTTAGGAAAAATTTTAATAGGTATTTCTTCGAGTATATTCTTAGTAGGATTAATGTATGGACTTTCTAAAATAAATAGTATTAAACAATATTTAGAAAACAGCTATTTAACAAAAATGGGTAGGCATACTTTAGACATATATATATTGCAATCTATTTTTCTAGAAACCATACTTCCAATAATAAAAATCGACAAATTAGGTGGTGTATTTTCAAATTTAAATTTTGATATCTATATAGTTTTTCCAATACTCTCATTTTTAATAATGATTATATGTACAGAAATAGGTATTTTAATTCAAAGAAATAAAACATTAGATTTTTTATTATTAGGAAATACAAAACATTTTCATATATGAATATATTTGTTGACAGCAAAAAAATTCTCTTCCTTGGTGTGTCCATGAAAACCAAAGGAGGTATGACTGCAGTATTAGTTTCATATAAAAAGTATATAGAAGGAATGCAGTTTATACCAACATGGAAATTAGGAAATAAATTAGTAAAATCATGGTATGCATTACAGGCCGTTATACGTACATGGCTTAAATGCAAATTTGATAAAAATATAAAGATTGTACATATTCATGGAGCTGCAAATGCCTCATTTTACAGATGTAAGATTTTTATTAATTTGGCAAAAAAGCTAGGCAAGAAAGTAATATTGCATGAACATGCAGCAGATTTCGTAGAGTTCTACAATAATACGACTAATAAAGCCGACATAACAGAAACAATCAATAAATGTGATAAACTGATTGTTTTATCTGAATCGTGGAAACACTATTTTATTTCTATCGGTATTGATCAAAATAAAATATGCGTATTAAATAATATCGTTTCTCCTCCTGAACTAAAACCAATAAAGCGAATTGATGATAAACTGCATTTGCTGTATATGGGAGAAATAAGCAAAAGGAAAGGGGCATTCGATTTACTAAAAGCCATTTGTAAAGAAAAAGAGTTTTTTAAGGATAAACTCTTATTAAGAATGGGCGGAAATGAAGTTGACGGAGACATAAATAAGTTTATCAAAGATAATGGATTAGAAGGCTTTGTAAGTTATGAAGGCTGGATTGCCGGTGAGCATAAAAAAGAATGCCTAAATTGGGAAGATGTATATATCCTTCCCTCATATAACGAAGGCCTGCCTATTGCGATATTGGAAGCCATGAGCTATAGTCATCCTGTAATATCAACTCCCGTAGGCGGTATTCCTGAAGTTGTTGAGAATAAAAGAAATGGTATATTGGTAGAACCCGGAAATCAAGAGGAAATAGCTGATGCCATAAAATATTATATTGAGAACAAAGACGAGATAAAAACGCAGGGTGAAAACGGATATAAAATAGTTAAGGACTTTTTCCCGGAAAAAGTCTTTAGCGACTTGAACAATATTTACGAAACATTACTAAAATGAAGACAATAAACTTTTTGAATACAAAAATTCAAGTTATAACTCAAAAAGAACTATTGAAGAACTTGAAAAAAGGCGTATTGATAACTCCTAACGTAGACCATCTGGTAAAACTTCAGAAAGATAAAGACTTTTATGATGTTTATCAAAAGGCAGAATGGGTGGTATGCGACAGCAAAATATTATACCTGATGTCTAAACTGCTGAAAGATCCGTTGCCGGAGGCTATTCCCGGAAGCAGCTTCTTTACTGCATATTATATGTATCATAAGGATGACACTGACTGCAAGATATTCTTGCTGGGTGCAGCAGAAGGTATAGCAGAGAAAGCTAAAAGAAACATCAACGAAAAAGTGGGCCGTGAGATTGTTGTCGGCGCACATTCGCCTTCGTATGGATTTGAGAAGAAAGAGGCAGAATGTGAGGAACTGATAAAGATTGTAAATGAAAGCGGCGCAAACGTTGTTCTTGTAGGTGTAGGTGCGCCCAAACAGGAGAAATGGATAATGAAATATCGTGACAGGATGCCAAACGTAGATGTGTTTATGGCTCTTGGCGCAACGATAGACTTCGAGGCTGGTACGCTGAAACGTGCGCCTATGATATGGCAGAAATGCGGAATGGAGTGGCTGTATCGTGTGATAAAAGAACCAAAGCGCCTGTTTAAGCGTTATTTTGTTGACGACATGCAGTTCTTCTATTACTTCACTAAGCAGTTGCTTGGCATATACAAAAATCCATTTGAGAAATAAGAATTCTTATTTCCTGAACAGCTTCGCTATTATGGCTATAGGAACAAGCACTATAGCCGAAAGATAAGATAACACTATACGAAAAAACGATTTCATTGGTGCAAAGATAATAAAATATTTATTATTGTTTTCACCAAAAGGAGCTTTTACTATTTTTTGAATTGTTGGTGACATTGCTCTCATTTAACAATATTCTTATAAACTGCAACAAACGACTAAACCATGCTTTATCCATTATTATTCGAAAGCAACTTGTATTCAAAGGTCTGGGGCGGCAATCTGCTGAAAGCCCTGAAAGGCATAAACGACGGCGACACTGCCCCTATAGGCGAGAGCTGGGAGATAAGTGCCGTACCGGGCAAGGAGTCGGTAGTGGGCAACGGTTCGCTGCAGGGACGCAAGCTTAACGAACTTGTGACGGAATATAAGGAAGAACTGATAGGACGTACTGTTTATGACATGTATGGCGAGACGTTTCCGCTGCTGATAAAGTTTATCGACGCTGCGAAGGACCTGTCGATACAGGTGCATCCCAACGACGAGATGGCACGTAAATATCACGACTCGTTCGGCAAGACGGAGATGTGGTATATTATGGACACAAAGCCGGGAGCTAAGCTCTACAGCGGCTTTAAGAGTCTGATATCGAAATATGAATATGGCAAGCGCATAGAGGACGGCAGCATCTGTGACGTGCTGGCATCGCACGACGTGAAGGAGGGCGACGTGTTCTACATTCCGTCGGGACGCATCCATGCGATATGCAGCGGTACGCTGCTGGCAGAGGTGCAGCAGAGTTCTGACCTGACATACCGCATATTCGACTATAATCGTCCGGGACTTGACGGCAAGCCAAGGGCACTGCACACGGCGCTGGCATCGGAGGCGCTGGACTATAAAGTGGAGGACGACTACCGCACGCACTACACGCGCAGGATGAACCATCCGGTGCTGCTGGCAGAGAACAGGTTCTTTACGGTGAAGCTGCTGGAGGTGAACCGTGCCTTCCACAGAAAGCTGTATAAGTATGACAGCTTCGTGGTGTATATGTGTCTTGAGGGCAGCAGCGACATCGTGATAAGGTCGTGGAAGGGCGAGGAGCCTGAGATAAAGCAGGTGCATCTGACAAAGGGCATGAGCTGCCTCGTGCCTGCCTGCGTAGCCGACATGGACGTTGTACCGAACAACGAAGACCGCGTGTCGAAGCTGCTCGAGGTGTATATTGATAATAAGAACTACTGATTTAAGTGAAGAGTGAAGAGGGAAGAGGGAAGAATCCAAATGCATTGTTGGGTATTGTAATTAGTAGTTAAAGTAGTTAGAGAAGTTACCGCCAACGGAGTTGGCTAGTAGTTAAAGCCAAATGCCTTGTTGATTCTATTCAATGTAATACAATTGACAATAATCGACGAAGCGCACGCACTACGTTTGCTAATGTTCCGGCTGATTTGCAATTGTCGTGCAAGTGAGAGCAGAAGCAAATCTCATTTGGTTATGCCGAGCGCAGCCGACAATCAATGAAATTAATTGTCGTGCAAGTGAGAGTTAGAGTCAAATGCATTGTGGATTCTTATCCTGACCTCATAAGCACTACGTTCGCTATTGTACCGGCTGATTTGCACGAGTTGTTGAGCACAGCGAAAAATCGGCCGGAAATGAATATCAGGATTTATTTAATCCGATTACTTCCTATTCTTAAATATGCTATTGTACCGGCGGATCTGCGCTCCGCCGGAACATTAGCCTTGTTGGTCATTGTCGCAAGCACTATGTGAAGTCATGATAATAATCTACAAAGCATTTGACTCTAACTCCTGTAACTACTTTAACTCCTTCAACTTCTAACAACCACTTCCATAATCCGTGGCTTACTTACGCGACTATCAGACGGACATAATGGCTCGCATCATTGACGAATGGCAAAGATGCAAGAGCGTGATGGTGCAGATGCCTACGGGCACCGGCAAGACGAGAGTATTGGCTGCACTCGTGAATGAAGAACTAAACGCTAATAACGAAACGACAGGACGGACGCGTAGCGTGTGGATTGTTGCACACAGACGGGAACTGGTGGAACAGATAAAGGAAACGGTAGAACAATTCATAATTCATAATTCACAATTTATAATTGGGTTAAACCGAACTACGTTTCATAATTGGGTTAAACCGAACGATGTTTCACAATTAGATTGTGACAAACGTTGTTCAACGCCTATAAATAAGCACAAGGCAAATCATAATTTTCCATTATCAATTATCAATTCTCAATTGTCTTACGCCAGTAAGATCCACGTGTTGTCGATACAATGGCTGGCGAGACACTGGGAGGACGTGAAGGACGAGATGCCGAGTCTGATAGTGATAGACGAGGCTCACCATGCGCTGGCTGACACTTACGCCGAACTGTGGCGAAGATACCCGGAGGCTAAGAAACTGGGAATGACGGCCACGCCATGCAGAATGAACGGCAAGGGATTTACGGATCTGTTTGACAAGCTGATATCGGGATGGAGCATTGCGGAGTTTGTAAGACGCGGATATCTGTCGGTGTTCGACTATGTGTCGATAAGACGTGAGAGCGAGGAACAGAGACTGATAAACGAACTGAAAAGACGGGGCACCGACGGCGACTACCAGATAAAGGAGATGAACGAGAAGCTGAACAGGCAGACGAGCATCGAAAGGCTGTATGACGCCATGAAACGCTATGCCGACGGCAAAAAGGGCATTGTGTACGCCATAAGCATTGAACACGCCAGGAACATTGCGGAATACTACAGCAGACGGGGCGTGAAGGCGGTGGCGATAGACAGCAGGACGCCGCGGGCGACACGTAAAGCCTTGGTGGACGACTTTAAGGCGGGAAGGATAAAAGTGATGGTGAACGTTGACGTGTTCAGCGAGGGCTTCGACTGTCCTGACGTGGAGTTTGTGCAGATGGGCCGACCTACCCTGTCGCTGGCTAAATATCTGCAGCAGGTGGGCCGCGGACTGAGAATGAGCAAGGGCAAGGATGCGTGCATGCTGATAGACAACGTGGGGCTGTATCGTGTGTTCGGACTGCCGACAAGGGAACGCGACTGGCAGGCTATGTTTGAAGGCAGGATGACGGGAAAGGCGGAGACGGAAAGGCGTGGCAGGCAACTGGCTGCGACGGCACGGACAGCTGACGAAGAGGCTATAGGAAAGGACGAAATGGAAGTGGTGATGAACCACGAAAGGCTGCTGACATATATAGAGAAAGCCAAAGACGGAGACGAGACGGAGGCTAAGGCACTGACGGCATACAAGGACAAACGGAGCGGAACATGGGGCCTGAAACGCGGCAGGAAGATAACGGCGAAGGCGCAATATGCGAAGGTGTTTGACATAAAGGACAACATGGCTGCCGTGAGATTCGGCGACATGCGCGTTGGCGTGGTTGACGGCGACGGTAATGTGATGATGAGAATAGACAGATACAGCGGCATGAGGTTTGTGAAGAACGACTTCGTTGAAGTGAAAGACAACGGATGCAAGACGTTTTATATTGACATAAGGACAAACAGACTGTACAGGGAGAAGCCGGAGGTGATGGTATTCGGAGGCGTGGAGATGCTGAAGATGGGCAGAACGCTATACAGCAGGACTAAGGATGTGTATGTGAACGCTCAGGGCATAGGACGCGGCGAACTGGCATGGCGCGGCTTTTATCTGGAAATACCTGACAGCAACGTGCCGGAGACGTGCCGCAAGGCTGCGCTGACGCTTAGCACGGGCTACGAGACATCGGCATGCGTGATAGAAGGTGACGAGGAAAGGGCATACTGGTGTTGCGGCAGACTGGCTGACGGAAGTATTATAGCGGCAGACAATGACGGACGCTTCTATCACATGGCTAAAGGCATGACGCCTGAACGGATAGATGGAAAGGACGACATGGAAGCCCAGCTAAGGAGGCTGAAGACGGAAGCCTGCGCAAGGGCTGCGGAAAAGAGACTGAGAAAGGAACAAGAGGAACAGGAACAAAGGCTGAAAAGACTGGAAAGGATAACCGACGCACAACCGTTTAAGAGCGGAACGAAATGGGGATTGAAGTCGGGCGACAGAGTCGTAGTGCCGCCGAAATACAGAATGATAATGCCGCCGATAGGCAAGCTCTGTGCCTTTGAGGACAGTCCGAGACAATGGGGCGTAATGGAAGTTGACGGAAAGGTGGTGGAAAAGGCAAGATATATGAAAGTGGCAATAGAAGAAAACGGCACCATGAAACTGACCGTGATACCGGGAAAGGTGATTACAAGGAGGAAGTAAAAGCCCCACCAAACCTCCCCGTGGGGAGGCTTTTGTTTCTCGGTAGTTAAAGGAGTTAGAGTAGTTATAGGAGTTAAAGTCATATGCTTTGTGGATTCTTATCCTGACCTTATAAGCACTACGTTCGCTAATGTGCCGGCTGATTTGCACGAGTTGTTGAGCACAGCGAAAAATCGGCCGGAATTAAATATAAGGATCTTTGATCCGATTACTTCCTATTTCTTGTAGTAAAACATTGAATTGACTAACGTAGAACTTCGTTTTTCATTACTCACTTCATAAGGCAGCGGTATTTTTTAGCGGATCAAAGATCCTTATATTATATTCCGGCAGATTGCAAATCAGCCGGAACAATGGCAACGTAGTGCGTGCGAAAAAAACAACAAGGCTATTGTGCCAGCAGATCTGCAATTGTCGTGCAAGCGAGAGCAGAAGCAAATTATATTTGGTTATGCCGAGCGCAGCCGACAATCAATGAAATTAATTGTCATGTAAGTGAGAGTTAGAGTCATATGCTTTGTGGATTCTTATCCTGACCTTACAAGCACTACGTTCACTAATGTACCGGCTGATTTGCACGAGTTGTTGAGCACAGCGAAAAATCTGCCGGAAATGAGTATAAAGATTTATTTAATCCGATTACTTCCTATTCTTAAATATGCTATTGTACCGGCGGATCTGCGCTCCGCCGGAATTAAATATAAGAACCGAAGGTCAGCGTAGCTAATTTTTAATCCGATTACTTCCTATTTAGCATCATCTTATACTTTTAATGCAAAATTATCATTAGATTTTTTATTACTCACTTCATAAGGCAGCAGTATTTTTTAGCGGATCAAAGATCCTTATATTATATTCCGGCAGATTAATTCTATTGATTGTCGGCTGCGCTCGGCATAACCAAATGAGATTTGCTTCTGCTCTCACTTGCACGACAATTGCAAATCAGCCGGAACATTACCAAACGTAGTGCGTGCGCTTCGTCGATTATTGTCAATTGTATTACATTGAAAAGAATCAACAAGGCATATGACTCTAACTACTAGCTCACCTTTGTGAGCGATAACTTAGCGTAGTGCGTGCGATAAGAACCAATAAAGCTAATGTGCCGACTGATTTGCAATCGGCCGGAATTGAGTATAAGGATTTATTTAATCCGATTACTTCCTATTTGACATCACCTTATATTTTTAATGCAAACATAGCATTAAATTTTTCATTATTCACTTTCGTAATACAGCGGTACTTTAAGCGGATCAGGAGATCCTTATACTCAATTCCGGCGGAGCGCAGATCCGCCGGCACAATAGCCAACGTAGTGCGTCTTACGAAAATGAAAAGTTAAAAGTGAAAAACGAAAAATCCAAATGTATTGTGATTTTCAGCCCGCCTTATTGTTTACATTGGCACTAAGCGCAAACGAAGTTCAGCATAGCTAATTATGAAACGTAGTTCAACATTAGCTATTTATAAATTATGAAACGCAGTTCAGTGTAGCTAATTATAAAACAAAAAATATATTATATAATAAAGAAAAATAGAGAATTGGGCATGTAAAGAATC
Organism: Prevotella marseillensis; assembly: GCF_900625065.1. Lineage (NCBI taxonomy): Bacteria > Pseudomonadati > Bacteroidota > Bacteroidia > Bacteroidales > Prevotellaceae > Prevotella > Prevotella marseillensis. Next base: position 1,745,302 of record NZ_UYXY01000001.1, read on the forward strand.
CCAATTCTCTATTTTTATCTTATTGATGCTGCTCGCGAAGAAGGTCGTTGACGGTCTTTACGGGGTTGAATGTTGACAGAGGAACTTCTACGAACACGGTGTTCCAGTTGCTCATGGCACCATTCCACAAGCCCGGCAACTCGAGAGCCTTCAGCTCCTTGCCGTTCTTGCTCTTGCTGCTGATAAATCCTGTTGTCTTGTCAACATAGTCAGGCAGATTGAACGGCTCGCCCTTATAATTCTTAACGGCACAAACGAGGTCAACGGGATTGAAGTGTGTGCCCTCGGTAAACATCTTCATGTATTCGGTGTTGCTCTTGTCAATCTGGCTGCTCTCAAGTATCTGCAGACTGATGGTGCCGTCCTGATTGTAGGTAAGGAACGGACCTCCGCCCGGCTCGCCAACGTTCTTTACAACTCCGCAGACACGGATAGGACGGTTGAGCTTTGAGCGCAGATAGATAACGAGGTCGGCATCCTCAAGATTCTTGATGTCTGGCTTGCGGCAGCACAGATCGTTCTGAACGAAACGTATGATTTCTTCAATCTGTGAATTGCTATACTCACCGCTGTCGAGCAGGCGCAGATAGCTGAACACCTTCTCCTGCAACGTTACAAGAATTCCGGCAATGAGCTGCTTGTAGGTTACGGTGTCGTTCTTAAGACGGTCGGGCACAACGTTGTCGATGTTCTTTACAAAGATTACGTCGGCGTCGATGTCGTTAAGATTCTGGATGAGAGCGCCATGACCTCCGGGACGGAACAACAGAGAGCCGTCGGCATTGCGGAACGGAGTGTTGTCCGGGTTGGCGGCAATAGTGTCGGTGCTGGGCTTCTGCTCAGAGAAAGAGATATTGTAGTTGATGCCGAACTTGGCAACATATTTGTCTTTCTTCTCAGCCACCTTCTTCTCAAACAGAGCCTTATGCTCATGGCTTACGGTGAAGTGAACATTAGCCTCGCCTGCGCTTGACGCATATAATGCTCCCTCAACAAGATGCTCCTCGAGAGGAGTGCGCACGCCGTCTTCATATCTGTGGAAGAGCAGCAGGCCCTTAGGCAGCTGTCCGTAGTTAAGGCCCCTAGACTCTAGCATATTGGCAACAACAGCCTTATAGTTGCCGGCAGCAACAAGGGCTGCGATGTCCTTGCCCTCATTCTTTACGCAAGCTGCGTTAAGCTCATCATAGAAAGCAAACTTCTCTATGTTGTCGAAGAATTTCTTTTCGAAGTCAGTACGCGGTTCGTCATAGTCAGCGCCGAGAAAAGCGAACATATCCTTGAACATACGGCTGGCAGCTCCACTGGCAGGAACAAACTTTACGATCTTCTTGCCTTCTGCCTTATAGGCTTCCCACTTTGCGATATAGTCGGCACGCTCACTGTCGGCAGGAGCAATGACGCCACGGCCTATGCCTGCTGCTGCCTCGAGCTTCAGGAAAGGAAAGCCTTTTTTAAACTCTTCGAGTTGGGTTGCTACTTGTTCTTCGGTTATGCCTTTTTCGGCAATCTGCTTTAAGTCTTCTGGTGATAACATAAGTATTATAATTTTATAAGGTTTCAGTAAATCAGTTACAAATATATAGTTTTTTTCTTAAAAAACATAACTTTAGATATTAAAAAGTTATTACTTATTGTCAGAAATGCCTTATTATTTAATTTATTTGAAAGAACATCCGAAAATATCAGGAAAAATGTGTAAGTTTGCATAACAATGTACTCCGGCAGACCATGAAAAGTTGCCGTGCAAAGGCATTATTAACCTGTAAGCATACACGCCGGCACGCATGCTGAAACATGGAAGACAAGCCAAAGCCGGACATTTAAAGATAGATTCATCAACGGCAGACGCCAACAGGCGGCAATGCCCTTAACATACAAGAAGGATATGGCTGAAAAACTGTTCTTTACCCAAAAAGAGAGAAACGACATTGTAAACATAATACGCGGACTGCGCGAGAACGCACACGGCATGCTGAAAAGAGAAGACGAGAAAAACGTCTTCAGGCATCTGAAAACCGCTCTCGAAAACGACCTTATACAGCGCGATGTGTTTGGAATGAACCCCATACTGCTGAGTCTGCAGACCGCACAGATTGCCGTGAGCGAGATTGGACTGAAGCGCGACGGCGTGATGGCCATACTTCTATATACAAGCGTGGCTGAAAACGACAACTCGCTTGAGGAAATAGAAAAGAACTTCGGAAAAAACGTATCTACCATAATTCACGGACTCAGAAGCATACAGGAACTGTATAAGAAGAATCCGGTGATAGAGAGCGAAAACTTCAGAAACCTGCTGCTGTCGTTTGCCGAGGACATGAGGGTGATACTGATAATGATTGCCGACAGGGTGAACCTGATGAGGCAGATAAGGGACACCACAAACACTGAGGCAAAGATGAAGGTGAGCGAGGAGGCAAGCTATCTGTATGCCCCGCTGGCACACAAACTGGGACTGTATAAGCTGAAAAGCGAGCTGGAAGACCTGAGCCTGAAATATCTTGAGCACGACGCCTACTACATGATTAAGGCGAAACTCAACGAGACAAAGAAAAGCCGCGACGCTTATATAGAAAAGTTCATAACGCCTATAGACAAGAAGCTGAAAGAGGCCGGACTGAAGTTTCACATGAAGGGACGCACAAAGAGCATTCACAGCATCTGGCAGAAGATGAAGAAACAGCAATGCGGCTTTGAAGGCATATATGACCTGTTTGCAATAAGAATAATACTCGACTCGCCGGCAGAACTGGAGAAGATGCAGTGCTGGCAGGTGTTCGCCATAATAACAAACATGTATCAGCCTAACCCGAAACGTATGCGCGACTGGCTGAGCGTGCCTAAGTCGAACGGATACGAGAGTCTGCACATAACCGTGCTCGGACCTGAAAACAAATGGGTGGAGGTGCAGATACGCACAGAGCGCATGGACGAGGTGGCAGAAAGAGGACTGGCTGCCCACTGGAGATACAAGGGTGTGAAGGGCGAAAGCGGACTTGACGAATGGCTCAACAGCATCAGAACGGCGCTGGAGAACAAGGACGACCTGCAGGTGATAGACCAGTTTAAGATGGATCTTTATGAGGACGAGGTGTTTGTGTTTACGCCCAAAGGCGACCTTATGAAGTTTCCGAAAGGAGCCACCGTGCTCGACTTTGCCTACCGCATACACTCTAACATAGGCAACCACTGCACGGGAGCAAGGATAAACAACAAGGCGGTTACATTCAGATACATACTGAAAAACGGCGACCAGGTGGAGATTATGACGTCGAGCACGCAAAAGCCGAAACAGGACTGGGTGAACATCGTGAAGACAAGCCGCGCAAAGTCGAAGATAAGAATGGCCATAAAAGACCTTATGGTGAAAGACGGAGCGTATGCAAAGGAGATGTTTGAACGCCGACTGAAAAACCGAAAGATCGACTTTGACGAGAGTGCCGTGTCGCACCTGATAAAGAAACTGGGATATAAGGAGGCAAACGACTTCTACAAAGACATGGCTGACGGAAGCCTCGACGTAAACCAGACAATAGAAACGTATCAGCAGGTGCTGATGTTCGACAACAACACCGCACCAACGGCTCCGGCAAGAAGTGCGAAAGAGTTTAGCTTTGAGAACCCCAACGAGGAGATTGCCTACTCGAACGACGACGTGCTGGTGATTGACCAGAACCTTAAAGGCGTGGACTATACGCTGTCGAAATGCTGCCACCCGATATACGGCGACGACGTGTTCGGATTTGTAACCGTGAACGGCGGAATTAAGATTCACCGCACCGACTGCCCCAATGCACCCGAGCTGAGAAAGCGATTCGGCTACAGGGTGGTGAAGGCGATGTGGAGCGGAAAGGGTAAATCGCAATACTCTATCACGCTGAAGATTATAGGAAACGACGACATAGGCATCGTGAACAACATAACGAGCATTATATCGAAAGAGGAGAACATCATGATGCGCAGCATAAACATTGACAGCAACGACGGACTGTTCCGCGGTAATCTCGTGGTAAACGTGGAGGACACATCGAAACTGGAACAACTGATAAAGAAGCTGCGCAACGTGAAGGGCGTGAAGCAGATTATAAGACTGTAAGAAGAATGAGGGTGTGGCAGCGATGCCGCACACAATGAAGACATACAAAAGGCTATGATGCCTTGACTATAAAAAGGAAACGGACAAATGCACAGGCACAACAGCCGGCATTTGTCCGTTTTTATATAAACCTTTCTTTAACTTAAAACACAATAGGTTATTAGCCCGCACACAGCATTATCTGTTTTGTGCATTCATGCTTTCAGCCGTCTACTTGCTGAAGAATATGCGGAGCAATGACCTGTTTACGGTTAAAGAATCTGCTGCAGCATGTCTTTGTTCAGGAGCTTCATGGCGTCCTCCTTGCTTATCTTGCCGGTAACGTCGATAAGGGCACAATCTTCATCGTCTGAAAAGGCGATGAAAAGTTCGGTAACATAGTCGCCCTCACACTTGCCGAATACTTTTATGGTGTCTGATTCGTCAACGAACGAAGCCATAGCTTCATAAGATTCAGAGTCTATCTCTCCCACCCTGTCGTTGAATGTCTTTATCTGCTCGTCGGTGCCCTCAGACAGCAGGACGAGAGTGCCGCCGTCAAGATTAGACAGGAGAGCCTTGACATTTTCAGGCATGGCGGCAGCCTGCGCTGCAATAAGGTCCTTGCTGAGCGTTATGGCCTGCGCACCTGTAGACTTTGTGATCTCGTTGATTACCTCTTGTGTGCTTTTGGCAAAGCCGGCCATGCAGAACATTGCTGCCAGCGCCAGAATAAACAGCTTTTTCATAATAGTGTCGTTTTGTTGTTAATTATGTCATTTGTTTCTATTGTCATAGACGTATGACAAGGCCGTCAGTGACATGAAAGATAAAGTTTTTCACACTTTTTATATTATACCTAAATTCCGCAGCATTTTAGTTTAACTTATTTTATAAGTACCTGAGCAACAAAAAGTTGCTCAGGATTTTGCTATGTCAGATTTTTCACCTATCTTAGTGTTGCAAATCAAAATATGTATCAAACCCGACAGACATGGCAAAGGTAGCAATAAAATCTGAGAAACTCTCTCCTTTTGGAGGAATTTTTTCAATAATGGAGCAATTTGACTCCAATCTCTCATCTGTAATCGACTCAACCCTCGGTATGAGATGCAGGCTGTATGGTTATCAATACAGCGAAATCATCCGTTCGCTTATGAGCGTTTATTTCTGTGGCGGCTCATGCATAGAGGATGTCACCACTCATCTGATGTACCACCTCTCGCTTCATCCGACACTTCGCACATGCAGTGCCGACACGATTCTCAGAGCCATAAAGGAACTGACCCAGGATAACATTTCCTACACATCCGACACTGGCAAGACCTACGACTTCAACACGGCAGACAAGCTGAATACACTGCTCCTCAATTGCCTATTGTCCACAGGGCAACTGAAAGAGGGCGAGGGGTATGACGTTGACTTCGACCACCAGTTCATAGAGGCTGAGAAGTATGATGCGAAGCCTACATACAAGAAGTTCCTTGGTTATCACCCTGGCGGGGCGGTTATTGGCGACTTGATTGTCGGCATTGAGAACAGCGACGGCAACACAAATGTCCGTTTACGCCAGAAGGACACGCTGAAGAGGTTCTTTGAAAGGTTTGAACAGAACAAGCTTATTATCAACCGTTTCAGAGCTGATTGCGGCTCGTGTTCTGAAGAGATAGTGGAAGAGATTGCTAAACACTGCAAGACCTTCTATATCCGTGCCAACCGATGCAGTTCGCTCTACAATGACATCTTTGCCCTCAGAGGTTGGAAGAAAGTGGAATTGGGCGGCATTGAGTTTGAGCTGGCCTCCATTCTCATCGAGAAATGGAAAGGGAAGGCATACCGTCTTGTGATTCAAAGACAGAAGCGGATAGACGGCGAACTCGACCTGTGGGAAGGAGAATACACCTACCGCTGCATCCTTACAAATGACTACGAGTCTTCCGAGAAAGAGATTGTCGAATTCTATAACCTCCGTGGAGGGAAGGAACGCATCTTCGATGACATGAATAACGGATTCGGCTGGAACAGGCTTCCAAAATCCTTCATGGGAGAAAACACGGTGTTTCTTCTGCTTACGGCACTCATACGCAACTTCTATAAATTCATCATGGCGAGGCTTGACGTGAAGAGGTTCGGACTCAAAGCAACAAGCCGCATCAAGGCGTTTGTCTTCAAGTTCATCTCTGTGCCAGCCAAATGGGTCAGGACATCAAGGCAGTATGTGCTGAATATCTATTCATGCAACAACGCTTATGCTGATGTGTTCCAGAATGACTTTGGATGACACCGACAACTTATGGTCGTGATTTTGCGTATTGCCTCAAGTCGCATGGTGGGGTAAGGGGATTTAATGCGTCTTTGTGGCGATTTTTGCTGCGTTGCACCCTCTTTTGCCACAGTGTCGCTACCTTTTTGACCTCTGTGTCATCTTATGAGGGCGGTTGCGGATTTGAGGTTATACACACCTCATTCAGTTAAAGCCGCCAGGCATGGCGTTGCCCTGACATAAGGCATAAGCCCAAATCAGCAATCAGGATTTGGGGTAAAACGGACGACGGCTCCGATGACATGTAGTTACATCATTGGAGCCGTCATACATAATGTTATATCGCAGGCAGCTGCGCCGTTATTGTCTGTTCTCCTTTATCTTCTGCACGTAAGCGTCGATAACGGCCACGGCAGTGATGTTGACAACATCGCGTACGCTGCACTCGAAGTCGGTGAAGTGTATAGGCTTGTTAAGACCCATCTGGATAGGACCGATAATCTCAGCGTCAGAATTCATTGCACGCAACAGCTTGTATGCGTTGTTGGCACTGCTTAGGTTAGGGAACACAAGCGTGTTGACATCCTTGCCCTTAAGGCGCGAGAACGGATACTTGGCGTCGCGCAACTTGTTGTCGAGAGCAAAGTTTACCTGCATCTCGCCGTCGATGGCCAGGTCAGGATAACGTGTCTGCATAGCCTCAACGGCAGCATGAACCTGAGCCGGACTGCCTATCTCGTCGGAACCGAAGTTTGAATAGCTTATCATGGCTATCCTCGGCTCTTCGTTGAAGAATCTTACGGTCATTGCGCTCAGACGTGCAATGTCTACGAGCACGTCCTTGTCGGGATGGCGGTTGATAAGCGTGTCGGCCATGTAGAACACACCCTTCTTGGAGTTGATGATATGCATCGTGCCAAAATGGTTGTATCCGGGCTGTATGCCGATAACCTCCTTTGCCACCTTGATGGTGTTTGAATACTTGGTGTAAAGACCCGTGATGAAGGCGTCGGCCTCGCCGGTCTCAACCATCATCATACCGAAATAGTTGCGCTCAAACATCTTGTCGTTGGCTTCCTGGAATGTGTAGCCCTGGCGTTTGCGCTTCTCGGCAAGTATGCGTGCATAGCGCTCACGGCGGTCGTTCTGGTTGTCGTGGCGCAGATTTACTATCTCTATGCCGTCGAGATTAAGATCGAGTTCCTTGGCAAGCTTCATTATGCGCTCGTCGTTGCCCAGCAGGATAGGCTGGCAGATGCCCTCGTTCCTGGCCTGTACGGCAGCCTTGAGCATCGTAGGGTGTATGCCTTCGGCAAAGACTACGCGCTGCGGGTGCTTGCGTGCTGTATCATAAAGCTTCTGCGTGAGCTTGGTTTCCTGTCCGAGCATCTCGCGCAGATGGTTCTTGTATTCGTCCCAGTCGGTTATCGTGGTGCGTGCCACCCCACTCTCTATGGCTGCCTTGGCAACGGCTGCCGACACTTCGGTGATGAGGCGCGGGTCGACAGGTTTCGGAATGAAGTAAGACGGACCGAAAGTAAGGTTGTTTACCTGATATGCGTCGTTAACAACATCGGGCACAGGCTGCTTTGCCAGGTTGGCAATGGCGTTGACGGCGGCAAGCTTCATCTCCTCGTTTATGGCAGAGGCATGAACGTCGAGAGCGCCTCTAAAGATATACGGGAAGCCGATAACGTTGTTAATCTGGTTAGGATAGTCAGAACGGCCGGTAGACATGAGCACGTCGGGACGGCTGGCCATGGCTTCCTCATATGAAATCTCGGGCACGGGATTAGCCAGGGCGAACACAATGGGCTGGTCGGCCATAGACCTTACCATGTCCTGAGTGAGCACGTTGCCCTTGGAAAGACCGACAAACACGTCGGCTCCCTTTACAGCCTCCTCGAGTGTATGCACGTCGCGGCGGTCGGTAGCAAAGAGCTTCTTCTGCTCCGTAAGGTTTTCGCGGTCGCTGGTGATAACGCCCTTAGAGTCGAGCATCACGATGTTCTCGCGCTTTGCGCCGAGAGCCATATACAGCTTTGTACATGATATGGCTGCCGCACCTGCTCCGTTGACAACAATCTTAACCTTTGATATGTCCTTGCCGTTCACCTCGAGAGCATTCTTCAGTCCGGCGGCAGATATGATGGCCGTGCCGTGCTGGTCGTCGTGCATCACGGGGATGTCGAGCGTGCGCTTCAGTCGCTCTTCGATGTAGAAACATTCAGGAGCCTTTATGTCTTCAAGGTTGATGCCGCCGAACGTGGGGGCTATCTTCTCTACAGCCTCGCAGAACTTTTCGGGGTCTTTTTCGTCAACCTCAATGTCGAACACGTCGATGCCGCCATAAATCTTAAACAAGAGTCCCTTGCCCTCCATGACGGGCTTGCCGCTCATGGCTCCGATGTCGCCCAGACCGAGCACGGCGGTGCCGTTGCTTATCACGGCAACAAGATTGCCCTTAGCGGTGTATTTATACGCGTCATCGGGAGTTTTCTGTATCTCAAGGCACGGAAACGCAACGCCCGGCGAGTAAGCCAGACTAAGGTCGGTTTGCGTACTGTAGGGCTTTGTCGGTTTAACTTCTATTTTTCCGGGTTTCCCGTTCTTGTGATATGCAAGAGCGGCCTCTTTTGTTATGTTTACCATAGGCGTTTTCTGTTATCTTATTTTGTATTGTCTTTTACCTTATAACCATTTCACTTTATCATGAAAAGTCATGCAAATGTAATAAAAATAAAGGAAAGCAAATAGTTTTTTTTAGAAAAATTATTAACTTTGCAAATAAAATAAGAATAGTGTTTATGCGCAAAACAGGCAACATAACAGTTTATCGTGAAAATCTGAAAACAAGGATACTCGAAACGTCGATGCAGCTCTTCAAACAGAAGGGAATCAGGGCTGTGAAGATGGACGATATTGCCACGGAAATGGGAATATCCAAACGCACCCTGTATGAGATTTACAGCAACAAGGAAGACCTGCTTTACGAGTGTGTAAAGCACGACTCTGAGAAGATGACCAAGCAGCTGCAGGAGTATGCCGAAAAGACGGACAACGAGATGGACGTCATAGCCTTCTTCCTTAAAGCCAAGCTGAGAGACCTGGGAACCATCAATCCGCGCTTCTTTCTTGAAACGCAGAAATACTCTAAGATTGTAGCTTTTCTGCAAGAGTATAACGAGAGACAGCGCGCCAACTCGTACCTCTTCATGAAGAAAGGCATAGAGCACGGATTCTTCAGGGGCGACATCAACTATGACATCGTGCACAAGATGAGCGACGCCGCTATGAACTATGTTATGCAGACAAAGATGTACCGCAAGTATTCGCTGAAGGAGATATTCCACACCTTCATAACGGTCTACATGCGCGGGTGCTGCACAAACAAAGGGCTCGACTATCTGGAGAAGTATATGGACGAAAGCAAGATAAACAAATAGGACACCGACAAGAGAATGACGCTGCGCGGACGGCGGCCCAAGGAGCAGGACAACAAAGATAAGATTCAGGACGAAGCGCAACAGGAGGGCTTAAAATCCGAGAACGATCAGTATACTAAAACAATTCAGCCACATACGCAACCGCATCAAGGAAGCAAAGGAAAATCATAACATCAGCAGAAAACGGCATACGCAACCGTGACGTCTCTACACACGGAGAGCATCAGCGCACCCATGAAAAGACATTATAAAATGGTGTGCGACAACGGTCTGTGCATGCTGACATATTGCCGGCACGGCGGACACGGTGCTTACGTTGTGATTTCTGTCAACGCTCCAGAATCTTGCTATTATAAAATTTCTTTCAACAGGGCGTAAAATACCGCTGTTTTTGTGTGCAAGCGTAAACTGCTATACAGCAACATGTTGGCACGTCAAAGAGCATCAGTGTGCATTTTTCTTACACTAAAACAGCGGCATTTTGCCTCAAAATTCACTCATGACACAAGGCATAACGCATGGCAAAAGGTGGCTTTTTAGGATGCAAAAGGCCACAAACGGCAACACGAAAGGCGGCATTTTGCAGACCGGGATGCAGCCGGATGCACAAAAGCGGCATATTATCGGGCACATATTTTCTATTTTGTCTGAAAATCCATACAAAGGCAAAATATCATTATGAACGGCATAAGCCTCAATATGCTTACACTTATCAATATTCAAATGTCCCAATCATAAACCAACACTTGCCAAAGAATGGCATACCGTCAATACACACGGAAACCCAGACAGAAGCATGCTCAATATAAAAACAAAAATCCTGCGGATAATAATTGACCTATTTAGGATAAAAAAGTAACGCTCACACAGGAGCCAAGCCTGCATGAGCGTTTCAGTCACTATGTTTAAACAGAATTAAAATATATAAAAACAAAACACTAAAGTTTGTTCAATCCCGGCTTGCAGACCATGTCTGCCCCATTGCTGCGGATGACTATGCCCGAAGCCTTGCTGCCCTTTATGTCCATGTTGAGCGCGCCGTCGGGCACATAGAACGTAACATTGTCGAAGAGCACGTTGCGGCTGTCGTCTATCACCATCGTGTTGTCAGTAGCCTGTATCTCCATGTTGCGCAGCGTCAGTCCGTCGGCATCGTTGAGCGTCTTTATTATCCTGTTGGTCCTGACACTGCCGTTCTCAAGTAGCACGCCAGAACACGGAATCTCTGGTATGCCGTTGACGGTCATTAGCCTGTCGGCCGACTCAACGATGAAGTTGCGTATGGTTATGTCCTTAACCGTAGGCGTAAGCGGAGTGATGTCGAGCGGCGGATAGCGGCGCGCAAGCTCACCCATATACATCTTTGAACCGAGCAGATCCCACGTGAAAGCCTCACGCACGTTCACCAGTCTTATGTTCTCATAGGTGATGTCTTCAACGGTGCCGCCGCGGTTGCGCCTTGTCTTGAAGCGGAAACCCGTGCGTGTGCCGTAGAACACGCAGTCGTGAAGATACACACGGCGTATGCCTCCTGCCGTCTCGCTGCCGCAGGTGATGCCTCCGTGACCGTCCTTGGCGAGACAGTAGCGTATGAGCACGTTCTCCGTAGGACGGTTGACGCGCAGTCCGTCTTCGCATCGTCCGGCCTTCAGCGTGAAGCAGTCGTCGCCGCAGTTGAGCGTAGAGTATTCTATAAGCACGTTCTTGCATGAAGAGATGTCTATGCCGTCACCGCTCGGCACGTCTGTAGAGTTTACGGTTATGCCTCTTATTATCACGTTCTCACAATAAACGGGATTAACGTTCCACAGAAGGCTGCGCTCGAAGGTTACGCCCTCAACGAGCACGTTCTTGCAGTTGATGGGCGAAAACGACTTGGGACGGTAGAACGTGCGGCCTTCCTTGCCGTCGCACAGACGCTCTTTCACAGGCATGCGGTAGTCGATGTCGTTCTCAACTACGCTTTTGCCGTTAGGAAACTTGCGCATGGGCACGTCCATCGGCGGCCCCATAATCACGCCTTTGCCCGTAAGGGCTATGTTCTTTGCACCGTTGGCATATATAAACGCACCGGCACCCATAACCTCGACGCCCTCATGGCGCGTAAACACGGCAGGCTGATAGTCGTCCACCTCGCCAGAGAACTCTATCACGGCACCTTCATCCAGGCGAAGCTCCACGTTGCTCTTCAGTTCTATTCTGCCTGAATACCACTTGCCGGCAGGCACAACCACGGTGCCGCCGCCATGCTTAGAGAGGCGTTCTATCTTTTCATTGATTGCAGGAGTTATCTTGCCCGATGCCGAAATGTCGGCCTTGCCCACGGTTTCGCGGCGGTCGGGAAATTCGGGGCGCCTTATCTTCTTCAGCTTGAAGGGCGCTTCGTCTACAGGAGCTATGCCGGCAGGCATTGCGGCTGCTCCTACGTTCTCTTTCTCTGGCACTACAATAGTGTTGCCGGCATCAGCCCCGTTGGCGAACACCGGCAACATTAAAATTAATGATAATAAAGATTTTGCGTATCTGTCCATTGTTATGTTTCTTTTAAAGAAAGAACGTAAACAGATTTAATTTGTAACGTTATTTATGCTGACAATTTTCACAGAATGTTTCTATTTTGGTTAATGTTTCGCATATTTTAAGCCAAATCGGTTATTTTAATCCGACCTTATTGTCGTTTTGACATTTAACCGACTGCCGTTTGATTCTTTGCGAACACTGCGGGCAATGTCAAGAAAAGGCAGACGGCAAGACGCCAACAGAAAGCAATAAGACAGCCGGAAGCCTCAATCTGCAGATAGAAGTAAGACAATGACCGATTTTAGACTTGACGCATTTATCTTCAACATGCATCCTTCAGAAACAGTCTGTAAGGCTGTCAATGTGTTGTTTCAGTCTGTAGGCCAGACCGTTATTTATATAAGGCAGGCAGTGCCCCGGCTGTTTCAACCATGCCAGAATGCATCCGGACTGCACTGCCTTTACCATTATGTATTATCCGCGTGTGGCATACAGGCCGATGGTGGTGCCTGTAAATCCGCCGGCGTTGCGTGTCGACAGGAAACCGGCGTCTACGTTGTTCTTCAGCAGTTTCCATTCGCCTTTGCCCACTGCATAATAGAAGTCGAACGTCAGACCGCGTGAAACAATCTTCAGGCGTATGTCCTTGTCGGCATTTGCGAGAGCCGAACTTGCCAATATTTCGTCTTTGCCCCCGTCAGCTGTCTTTCTAAGTTCAACGGCCTTGCCTGCTGACGTCTTGGCAACGCAAAGCAGATACTGATGTGTCTCGTCCTTGAAGAGCAGCATGCCTGCGCGCTCGTTTACAGTCTGAGGCTCGAATACCAGACGTGAAGAGCACTCAAACTTATGATGCTGTATGCGGCGGCCTACGTATGCAGGAACAGCTTTCTCGGCAGTTGTAGTCTCAACGCACTTCATTGACAGATAACCGGGCACGGCATTTGTGCTGCAGATAGAGTCAACAGGACCGCGAAGCGAGAACCAGTCGAGCGACAGTGTCTTTTCAGAGAAATCGTCGTTGTATGCAAAATTACCGAAGGTTACGTTCTTTCCGCGTACAGCTCCCTTTACATTGCCTGTCATAGGCACGGTTTTTCCCTGTTCAAGTATGAGCGGGAAACCTTCGTCAGTCCAGCTTACAGGCAGGAGGAATGTCTCACGTCCAAGATTCTCAAACTTGCCCTCACACGGACGGCATGCAAGGAACACAGCCCACCAGTCGCCGGAAGGAGTCTGCACGAGGTCGGCATGACCTGCACATGTAACAGGGTCTATGCGGTTAGGATCAAGGTCGCGCTGAGTAAGTATAGGATTCTTCTTGGCAGGAACGAATGGTCCAAACGGGCTGTCGCTTCTGAAAATCACCTCTGAGTGCATGTCGCTGGTGCCGCCTTCGGCCGACATCAGGAAATATTTGCCGTTAATCTTATACATATGAGGACCCTCAATCCATATCGGCTTGTCCTCCGGATGCACGCCCTTGTTCACGAGAATCTTCTCAGGACCAACAGTCTTGTCGGTATTTACGTCAAATTCGCGCACGCGGATAGCCCTGTGGCCGTCGTATTCAGCCTTGCCTTCGGGTTCGTCATTGTTTACGATATAGGCCTTACCGTCGTCGTCAAAGAAGAATGAGGGGTCTATGCCTTTTACATCAGGCAGACGGATTGGCTCCGACCATGAGCCGAACGGATCTTTTGTCTTAACGAAGAAGTTGCCCCACCCCACGTTTGTGGTTATCATATAAAAGGTCTTGTTGTGAGGATTATACGATATTGCAGGAGCAAAGATACCTGCTGAAACCTTCTGACCGGCAAGAGGCAACTGCGACGGACGGTCGAGGATATAGCTGATCTGCTTCCAATTTACGAGGTCCTTGCTGTGGAACAACGGCACTCCGGGATAATAAGAGAAGCTTGAAGTTACCATAAAGTAGTCGTCGCCGACACGGCAGATGCTCGGATCAGAATACCATCCGGGAAGTATCGGATTGTAGAATCCGCCCTCGCCTTCGAGCTTCACTTTCTTATAGATGTCGTCATCTCCACTATAACTGAAATAATCGAACAATGCCGTATGGGCAACAGTGGCAGGCGCCTTTGCGGCACTTGCAGCTTGAGCGCCGGCTGTCTGTGCCGAAAAGGCAAGCAATGCAGACGCAAGAATGCAGCTAATTTTAGTTTTTTTCATATCTCTATATATCAGAATATTAAAGTTTTTCATGTCCATGCATAGGTCTTCGCCATAGATATGCGCCATCCGCTTATGGCTTATGCCGTAAAAGACCTGTACCGAGTACAAAGGTAAAAACTATAATCAATTAGCGCCCCACTATTCGTCACAAATACATTAATATTTGTTTCATGCACATAATTCATCACCATAAAACACATGAAATCAGGACAAAACAGAGATTTTCATACTAAATCTGCAAGTTCAGGAAAGATTACAGATATGCCGTAAAGTAAACAAAAAGGCGGCGTAATAAGCTTACACCGCCTTTTGTGTGGAGCTGGAGGGATTCGAACCCTCGTCCAAACAGGGAAACCATACGCTTTCTACACGCTTATTCCGGCCTTCGGTTTTCGAGCTGCAGCAAGACCCGGACCACCAACTGCAACCTTATCCCCTAAAACTTCATCTTGAGTGCGGGGCCGCACAAGACTATTTCCGATTTAACCGCACCGCTTTACCGAAACGCTTCGGAACAACAGCTTTCGAGCAGTGTCTCGTCCTGTCACCTTGTGACTGGATTAAGCCGATAATCTACTATGCTTCGATTAGGCAGCGAGAGCGTATTTGTTTTCGCCAGATAAATTTTTGACCGCTGAGATTTAGGAGCCAACAGACGACGCTCCGCGTGCTTACGTACCATTCCAACCCGCTGTCAAATCCGGTCAACCCCAATCTGCCAAACGTGCCGGAGCTACGTTTTATCCGTGCAAAGATAACTCTTTCTGTAAGAATACGCAAATTTATGGCTATTTTTTCAATAATCAGAGAGCAACTAACATTTTTTTCAAATTATTTGTGTTACCTTTGCAACAAATTTGAATATTTGGGGTTATTATAGAGAAACAATATTTTTTTAGAAGGTGAACAACGTCTATACGAAAGAGGCGGACTGCATAAGCTGCAGCCATGATGCTATGAATGCTACACAAAGGGCAATAAAAAGGGCTTTCGACTTTATATCAGCCTTTTTAGGACTGATTATATTATCACCATTGTTCCTCATTATATATATAATGCTCAAAAGACAAAAGAACGGACCTGCAATATTCTCGCAAGAACGCATAGGATACAGAGGCAAGCCGTTTACCATATATAAATTCAGAACTCTCAGCAAGGCTGAGGACAAACCACAGCTGGTGGCTAAATGTGATGACAGCAACTCGACCAAAACCGAAAGATTTTTAAGAGAGCATCATCTTGACGAGCTGCCACAGCTTTGGAACGTGCTTATCGGCGACATGTCGCTCGTAGGACCACGCCCTGAACGCAAGTACTATATCGACCAGATAATGGAAATAGACAATTCGTATGTGCTAATATATGAAATGAGGCCCGGACTGACATCCGAGGCGACATTATATAATGGCTATACTGACAGCATGGAAAAGATGCTGAAACGTCTGCAGATGGATATTCATTATCTCGAGAACCGCTCGCTGGCGCTCGACTTCAGCATAATAATGCGTACAGCCGCAAGTATAATTAGTGGCAAGAAATTTTAAGTGGAAATTAATTTAATATGAAAAAATATATCATTCTTTTCTTATTCGCACTGCTGTTGCCTTGTTATGCAACAGCACAATCGTCAATGACAGACGAACAGATACTGAAATTTGTAATGAAAGAAAACGCCGAAGGCACATCGCAGGCGCAGATTGTAACAAAACTGATGCAGAAAGGCGTAACTATAGAACAGATCAGGCGCGTAAAAGACAAATATGAACGTCAGGCAAAAAACAAAGGCCTTGGCACCGTAAGCAGCAAAGACTCGGAAGAAGATAACGGACGCCAGAGAAAGAATAACGGAAAGAAAGGCTCAAGCAAAAACGACGATGACGAAGAATCACCGCAATACAGAATAAAAGATACAAGAGAAAAGAAAAAGAGCAAATCAAAAGAAGTTGTCTATGACGAGACAAACGAAGACTGGCTGATGATGCAGGATGAGCTGAACACATTCATCCCTGACACAACGGCCATGCTGGAAAAGCTCCTTGCAGAAAAAAGAAAGAAAAAAGTGTTCGGACGTGATATCTTCAACAACAAGGACCTTACGTTCGAGCCCAACATGAACATCGCCACCCCGCAGAATTACATTTTAGGCCCGGGCGACGCTGTTTATATCGACATATATGGCGCATCACAAAAGACTATAGAAAGCACCGTTTCACCCGACGGAGAAGTAACAATAGAAGGTTTCGGCCCCGTACAGGTAAGCGGTCTGACCGTGGCACAGGCAAATGCACGCCTGCGCTCTACGTTAGGAGCAAGATACAGCAGTTCGAAGATAAAGCTAACTGTTGGTCAGACACGCTCGATAATGATTAACGTGATGGGTGAGGTGAAAAACCCTGGAACCTACACTCTTCCTGCGTTTGCAACAGTATTCCATGCCTTGTATATGGCAGGCGGTACAAACGATATAGGTACGATGCGTAACATCAAGGTATACAGAAATAACCGACTGGTGTCTGTTGTGGACATCTATGACTATATCCTGAACGGAAAACTCACAGGCAACGTCAGACTTGCCGACAACGACGTCATTTCCGTTGGTCCTTACGACTGCTTGGTAAATATTACCGGAAAGGTGAAAAGACCGATGTACTATGAAATGAAGCGAAACGAAAGCGTTGGTACCTTGCTGAAATACGCCGGAGGATTTACAGGAGATGCATATAAGAAATCTGTACGCATTGTCAGAAAGACAGGAAGAGAATATTCTGTCTACAACGTTGATGAATTTGACATGAGTGCATTCCATCTTGCAGACGAGGACTCTGTAAGCGTTGACTCTATCCTGCCCCGCTTCTCTAACATGGTTGAGGTCAAGGGTGCCGTGTTCCGTCCCGGAATGTATCAGGTAGGAGGCGACATCAACAGCGTAAAAACACTTATCGAACACGCCGACGGTCTCCGTGAAGAAGCCTTTACTGCACGTGCCGTAATGCACAGGATGAAGAAAGACCGTACACTCGAGGTCGTTCCTGTTGACGTGGAAGGCATATTGGACGGCACCGTTCCTGACATACCTATACAAAACAATGACGTGCTGTTCATCCCGACTAAACAGGAGATGATGGAGGAACAGACAATCACAATACACGGAGAGGTGCAATACCCGGGTATTTACAGATATGCCGACAACGAAACCCTTGAGGACTTCGTCTTGCAGGCAGGAGGCTTAAAGCAGACAGCCTCAACAGTAAAAGTGGATGTGTCAAGACGAATTGTAAACCCGAAGGCACTGACAACTGACTCAGTCATTGCCCGCACTTACACATTCGCCCTGAAAGACGGTTTTGTGATTGACGGCACACCCGGCTTCAAGCTCATGCCGTTCGACGAAGTGTATGTCCGCAAGAGTCCCGGCTACTACAAGCAGCAGAATGTTGTCGTTGAAGGCGAAGTAATGTTCAGCGGTACATATACGCTCTCTAAGAAGAATCAGCGTCTGAGCGACCTTATAAAGAGTGCCGGCGGCGTTAACGGCCGTGGCTATGTTGCAGGTGCACGCCTCGAAAGAAAGGTGAACGAGAGCGAACGCGCACGTATGGAAGCCGTGCTCAAAAAAGCCAAGGAAGAGGCAGAACAAATGGAAATAGAAGCTGCTAAGGAAAACAAGAAAATAGATCTTAAAGACAGCGAGAAAATCAAGAAATTTGAAATACCTGAGTTCTATTCTGTCGGAATAGAATTAGACAAGGCCCTAGCCAACCCCGGATGCGATGCAGATATCGTTTTGCGTGAAGGCGACAAAATCATCGTACCGCAATATAACGGAACAGTAAAGATAAACGGTGCTGTGATGTATCCTAACACCGTAGGTTTCCAGAAGGGCAAGAAGGCTAAATATTACATTAACCAAGCCGGCGGATTCAGCGAAAAGGCAAAGAAGAGCCAGACATACATTGTTTACATGAACGGCACTATTGCAAAGGTTAGCCAAAATGCCAAGCCAAAGCCCGGATGTGAAATTGTTGTACCTGAAAAGGAAATCAACAAGATGACTATTGCTGAAAAGATGACTATCGGAACATCTGTTGCATCAATAGCAACAATGATTGCGACACTGGCAAATATATTGTAAAAAATAAAAAAATGGTTGAGAATATAGAATACAAGCTCAGGGAAATAGACCTGAAAAAGCTTCTTAACAGAATAAAGACACATAAGAAATTATTTATAATAAATCTTTCTGTTGCATTTGTTGTAAGTGCATTCTTAATTTTATGTGTTCCGAGATTCTATGTCTGTGAAGTTAAACTGGCACCAGAAACCACCACTCCAAATATAGGTGGCCTTGGTGCCTTGGCGTCGAGCTTCGGCCTAAACATGTCTAATATGGCAAATCAGGATGCCATTGTGCCAGAACTGTATCCTGACCTGATGGAATCTGCCGACTTTCAGACAAGCATGTTCCCCATTAAAATAAAATCAAATGACGGGAAAATAGAAACTACATATTACGAATATCTTGAGAAGTACCAGAAATCAGCATGGTGGGAAAAGATAATAGGTTTTGTAAAAGACTTGTTTAAAGACGAGGATGCTGAAGGCGGAGCTAGCGCAATGAAAGTCAATCCTTTCAAAATGACAAAAAAGCAAAACGACATAGCCAAACTGGTTGGGCAAAAGATTAAATGTAGCGTTGACAAGAAGACCAGTGTCATCACTATAAACGTAGAGGACCAGGATCCTTTGATCTGTGCCACCATAGCAGACTCTGCAAGGGTAAAACTGCAGCAGTTCATCATAAAGTACAGAACAAACAAGGCACGTATAGACCTGGAGTACACAAAAAATCTGTATCAAGAAGCTAAAAGACAGTATGAACGTGCAAGACAGGTATATGCGGTGTTCTCTGATGCCAATCAGGACTTGGTGCTTGAAAGCTACAAGGCAAAACTGGAAGACCTTGAAAACGAGATGCAGCTGCAGTACAACAACTATCAGCAAATAAGTCAGCAGCTTCAACTTGCAAAAGCGAAATTACAGGAAAGGACGCCTGCGTTCACAACACTACAGTCGGCATCTGTGCCACTTAAGCCTACAGGCCCCAAACGCATGGTGTTTGTTGCGTTCTGTATGATTCTAACATTCATAGGAACATCTGTCTATGTTTTCAAAAAAAATATTTAATGGTAATGAACGCACAGCTTTAATAAAAAAGAACATTGCCGGTTCCATACTTATAAAAGGCTGGAACTGCATTGTTCAATTATTGCTCGTGCCCATTACATTAAATTGTCTGAACCAATACGAATATGGAATTTGGCTTACCATCAATTCCATTTTGTTATGGATAGACCAATTTGACATAGGCCTGGGAAACGGACTCAGAAATAAGCTTGCAGAAGCATTAGCAAAAGGCGACAAGGAAAAAGCCAGAAGGCTTGTCAGCACAACATTCATGATGCTGATCATTATTGTAATACCCATTGTTCTCATTTTAAGAATAATAATTCACAATATTGACCTTCATTCGCTATTGAACATAAACAGCGCCACAGTACCAAACTTAGAGGGTATATTTGTTATTTCCATTGTATTTGTAGGCATAACATTTATCTTCAAATTTATCGGAAATGTCTATCTTGGGCTTCAACTTCCGGCAATAAACAATCTCCTAGTTGTTTCCGGCCAGACGCTGGCACTGATCTGCATATTTGTTTTGTCGCTAATATATAAGCTCACATTATTCGACGTGGCCTGCATCTACACATTGTCGCCCTTGATGGTCTACCTGATTTCGTATCCGCTGACATTTTGCAGATACAAATATCTAAGGCCTTCATTCAGGCTGTTTGATAAAACGGAGCTTAAAGAACTGTTCTCACTAGGAATATTGTTCTTCATTGTTCAGATATCAGGTCTGATAATATTTGCCTCTTCAAACGTACTGATTACGCGCATATTATCTCCGGCAGAAGTTACGCCATACCAGATTTCATACAAATACTTCAGTCTGACGATAATGGTGTTTACAATCATCACCGCACCGCTCTGGTCTGCAACAACTGATGCGTATACAAAGAATGACTGGAAATGGATAAACAACATGATGAATAAGATGAATAAAATAATGCTGGCGTTTCTCGTTCTTCTGATACTGATGCTCGCATCATCTGAATTCATCTATAAAATATGGATTGGCGGTAAAGTTGAAATAGGCTATCTGCTGTCTGCATTAATGGCAATATATATGTGTGTACTTATTTACAGCACATGTTACTCTAACATACTCTTCGGAATAGGAAAAATACGTCTGATTACAATAATAACAGCGTTAGAAGCTATAATATACATCCCGTTGGCTATATTCTTAGGCAACAGATTTGGTCTTTACGGCATCATCAGTGCACTGATATCCGTTAATCTGATATGCACTATATGCAATAAGATTCAGTTTGAAAAGCTGGCAAACAATAAAGCAACGGGAATATGGAATAAGTAAATAAAGGCAAAATGTTGACAAACATAATAATATTAATATTTGTGTTCGCAGGAATGCTGTCTTTTTTCCTGCTGTCACCCAGATTCTGCTCTTATCTTCCAAAACGTCAGATATTCTCACCATGGAATACAACTCTGATTGTATGGATTATAATTCTCACGCTCTATACTTTTGTTCATAAGGAGCTGTATGCTGTTTCTGAACAATTTGTATACGGCTTAACCATTTGGGTATTTACCTTTGTCATTACATCCGCCGTCACCTTTGTAGTTTTCCCTTCATATAAAAAAAGCCCATGGAAAGTATGCGAAAAGAATGTTGACATAATAACATTAATTACGCTGATCCTTGTTCCTATGGCCGTGTATAAAGCTGTGCAACATGCATTTATGCTCGGTTCGCCCGAAGGCCTGTTCTACACGTTAAGAGAACAGGCTGTCAACCCTGAAGAGAACCAGCTTGGCATTGTAAAATATTTTGTATACGTCATAAACACTCTGCTAATCATAGAAATATGCCGCAGCAAAATAAGGAAATGGCGCATGTTGCTTGTCATATCGCTCTGCTTTCTCTTCTTTATTGCGACAATGGGAAAGATGACATTGTTCATGTACATATTTACGAGCCTTTATCTGCTTTATGAGAAAGGAAGAATATCATTAAAGCCTATATTTTGGGGATCAGTGTTTCTTATTGCATTGGTACCGCTGATGTTTATTCTAAGAGGAAGCTCAGACACCGAAACAGATGCCGAGGTTATTGGAGACTTGCTGATAATTTATTCTGTAACATCTATCATCGCATTTGGACAACTGTCTCCATGTTCGTCTACCCAATGGGGTGAAGTAACTCTTCGCTTCTTCTATGGACTTTTTGAATCACTCGGATTCAACATAAACACCCCTCCCCCTATCGTTCAGGAATTCTGTACAACGCCTCTGCCAACTAACGTATATACAATAATGTCTTCATACTTCAAGGACTTTGGGTTTACCGGAATTTTTGTATTTGCCTTGATTGATGGATTAATTATTGGCGCAATATACAAATATTCAAAAACAGGCAACAACCTGATGATGTATCTATATGCCTATATTTTTACATTATTAGTTACCCAGTTTGTTGACGAACAGATATTCCAGGGTTTGTCATCAATCATACAGATGACCGTACTTATCTTTATTTGTCACATCAATTTGAGCTATAATAAGGAGTGATGAAAGATGGATAAATTTACAAGAAACAACAATCCTGCATCAATTGCCGTTGTGGTGGTGATTTACGGGTCGAAATTAACCAGCTGCAACGTATACAATACATTAATAAAAAATAATATAGACAACATAAGCTGTTTGCTTGTTTTTGACAACTCGCAGACAAAACAATACGAAAAGATAGATCTCCCTAATGTGAAATACGAATATGTATGGGATCCTTCCAACCCTGGACTATCCATACATTACAACGAAGCAGCAAGGTATGCCAGACAACACGGATATGAATGGATTTTGTTATCAGACCAAGATACGACATTTCCACCGGAAGCAATGGCTGAATATCAAAAGGCTTTGACGGAGAACCTTGACTGCAGTCTGTTCGTACCCATACACAAGATATCCGGCGACAGATTTCTGTCACCTGTCAGATCGTGTATTTGGAAACAGACGACATGCATAAAACCAGGCATGCATAAAATTAAAGAATATGACATTATAAATAGCGGGATGCTGATAAAAGTCGCCGACTTTATTAAAGTGGGCGGATATAAAGAAGACGTAAGCCTCGACTTTTCTGATTTTCAATTTATTGAAAGACTGAAAAGAGTCACTAAAAACTTCATCGTATTAAACATCGAATGCATACAAGACTTTTCGAATAACGCTGAAGACAAAGCAAAACTTATCAGCCGCTTTAAGAAATATTGCCAAAATGCTGCCAACTTCGAGACCAGAAGCATATATACAAAAGCCAGGATATCGTATCTTGTCTTAAAACATACTATAGCCCTCTCTGTAAGATGTAAGACAACAGAAACGTTCAAAATATTAGTCAAAAGTATAATAAAGAAATAAAGTTGCCATGATTTCAGTCTGCATAGCCACATACAACGGTGAAAAATTCATAAAACAACAATTGACTTCCATACTGGAACAATTAGCCCCCGCCGATGAGATAATCGTATCGGATGATAATTCTAAGGATAATACAAGAAATATAATTGAGGAATTAAATGACGGCAGAATAAAGATTATTGACGGGCCCGGCATGGGTTCACCCACAAAAAATTTTGAGCAGGCACTGAAACATGCTAAAGGAGACTACATCTTCCTTGCCGACCAGGATGATGTATGGAAAGAGGGCAAAGTTTCTATATGTATGAAATATCTTAAAGATTATTGTTGTGTTGTCAGCGATGCAACAGTAACCGACGGTGATTTAAAGGAGACTTCATCTTCTTTTTTCAGGCTCAACAACACAAAATACGGGAAATGGTATAACCTGCTTCTAAAGAACGGATATCTTGGCTGTTGCATGGCTTTCAGAAAAGAACTGCTAAACGCTGCCATACCATTTCCTGAAGACACCCCTATGCATGACATCTGGCTTGGAAATGTCGCAGCATTCAAATTTAATGTATGCTTCATACCCCAAAGTCTTATCCTGTTCAGAAGACATGGGCACAACAGTTCGTCAACAGCAAGAAAAAGCACCTCGTCGTTAAAAGACAAAATAAATTTCAGGTATGCGATATGCAAAGGCCTCATAAAACTGTGACGGACAACCGCTATGATGTTTTGTTACATCTAAAATATTCAAAAATTTGCTCAAAATATTTATTTTGATTAACTTCGCATTTAATTTAGAGATGGCTTAACTGCAGACAATTGAGCCTGTCATGATAAAACTTGCCTAATATACAGAAAATGATTAAAGTATCAATAATAACAACTACATATAATAGTGCCAAAACGGTTGCAAGCACGATAGAATCTGTATTAAGCCAGACATATCCTAACATTGAATATTGGATTATTGACGGGAATTCGTCCGACAGGACATTAGACATAATAAAAAAATATCAGGAACGCTTTAACGGTAGGCTGCATTATCTGTCTGAAAAAGACAAAGGTATATACGATGCAATGAACAAAGGCATCAGCAAAAGTTCGGGAGACATCGTCGGCATTCTCAACTCAGACGACTATTTCACATCAGATGACATCATAGAGAATGTAGTAAAGGCTTTTGCTGACAACAAATTAGATGCTGTCTACGGAGACATACATTTCATCGACGGAAGCAACCCCGACAAAATTGTAAGGTATTATTCGTCTGCCATGTTCAAGCCATTTTGGCTGCGCTTCGGCTTTATGCCCGCACATCCGTCATTTTACGTAAAACGTGAAGTTTATGAAAAATGCGGCAATTATTCGTTAGATTATAAAATAGCATCTGACTATGACATGATGGTCAGGCTATTTCATAAATACCAAATTAGAACAAAGTACCTTAAAAAGGATTTTGTAACGATGCGAACCGGCGGTGTCAGCACTAAAAGCATCAAGAACAGAATACTGATTACGAAAGAAGACGTTAAGGCATGCAAACGTTACGGAATATACACAAATATGTTTTTTATCTCAATAAAGTATCTTTACAAAATATTCGAATTTAAACGCTTTTCTGTAAAATAACTCGGCTGCATGAATTTATAAACGGCAATTTATAATACAGAATATATAAGTCAGCCAAATTGCTCTTTTTTGAGTTCAACTCCATATCCACTTATTTTGTTTTTACGGGCAACAAAAGTTTAATTGCATTTAAACTAAAAAAATCTGAAAGTAATAGACGTATTTTCATTAAAAGTTATACGAAACACGACCTATTTCAATAAAGACTTTAAGCTAAACCACATCCATAGGTTTCAAATCATTAATCTATTGTTTATGAGTCAAAACTCGGCCACTTTTGATGCAAAAGTGGCCGAGTTTTCTGTTGCAAACAAGTGATTATTTTTGAGCAAATCAGATATTTCGGGCTCGCCGATTTATTTTCTATATTCGGACTGCCGCCATTTTGGCAGAATAAAGCCTGCATATACCGAATAACACAAGCTTTAAAAGACTTATCTACTAATATCCGGCACAATACAAAAAAGAGTATGAACGCTATGAGAAATCATACGCGCCCATACTCCGCCTTATTTCTAATTCAAGCCAGCAAACGTCTATCAGTGAGACGGATGCTCCTGAAGATAGTTCTTAGCCTCTATTGCCGCACGGCAACCGCTTGCAGCAGCTGTGATTGCCTGACGATAGTGAGGATCGGCAACGTCGCCGGCAGCAAATACGCCGGGCACATTGGTGCAAGGAGTATTGCCTATGGTCTTGATATATCCTATCTCGTCGAGGTCGAGCCACTCTTTAAACACATCGCTGTTAGGCTTGTGACCGATAGCAAGGAAGAAGCCGTCGATAGGCAGATCATATTTCTCCTCGTCGGGTTCGCCCTTGCGCTTAACGAGGTGGGCACCCTCAACACCGTTCTCACCATAAAGGCCGAGCGTGTTGTGCTCAAACAGAATTTCTATGTTCTCAGCCTCCTTTACACGGCGCTGCATAACCTCTGATGCACGGAGGAACGGCTTGCGCACAATCATGTAAACCTTCTTTGCAAGACTTGCAAGATAAAGAGCCTCCTCGCATGCTGTGTCGCCGCCGCCTACAACGGCAACAACCTTCTTGCGATAGAAGAAGCCGTCGCATGTGGCACATGCAGACACGCCTTCGCCCTTATATTTCTCCTCGTCAGCCAGTCCGAGATATTTTGCCGAAGCACCTGTGGCAATGATTACAGTGTCGGCAGCAATAACATGTCCGTCGTCTGTTGTCAGCTTGTAAGGAGCCTCGCTCAGGTCGGCCTTAACGATAACGCCGTCGCGCATGTCTGTACCGAAGCGCTCTGCCTGCTGCCTCAAATCCAACATCATCTGATTGCCGTCCACACCCTCGGGATAGCCTGGGAAATTCTCTATCACTGTAGTCTGTGTCAGCTGTCCGCCAACCTGCAGACCGCAATACTCTACCGGATTCAGGTTAGCACGTGCTGCATATATCGCAGCCGTATATCCTGCCGGACCGCTGCCTATGATAAGGCAGCTCACTCTCTCTGCGTTTTCCATATTAATTTATAGTTTTTTTAAAAGACAAAGAAAAGCCAACAATACACCACCATGCCCCATAAGGTTGCACCGCGCTATATCATTGGCTTTTCATTTCATCTTATACAAATATGAATGTATATGTTTTTATTTCTTCAACAGTTCTTCAATCTGCTTCTCTATGTTCTCTATCTTCTCTGTAGGCTCGAAACGTGCCACAACTACACCGTTCTTGGCAACAAGGAACTTTGTGAAGTTCCACTTGAT
The DNA here is from genome assembly GCF_900625065.1 of Prevotella marseillensis. NCBI lineage: Bacteria > Pseudomonadati > Bacteroidota > Bacteroidia > Bacteroidales > Prevotellaceae > Prevotella > Prevotella marseillensis. The sequence continues at coordinate 1,771,735 of NZ_UYXY01000001.1, forward strand.
GTCTGCCTTGCTCTTATAGTCGGGATCTGCCTTTGACAGCATATCGTCAAGAATCGGAGCTATAGGATGGCTCATGTCCCATCCGGCAAAGCCCTTCTGGCTTGTAAGATATTTGTACAGAGGATCTGCGTCTTCTCCGTTAACCTTCAGTTTCTTAAAGCGGGGGAACTCTGTGCCATAGTTCAGCTTGCAGAACTCATGTATAGACTCGTCTGTGCCCGGAGCCTGCTGTCCGAACTGGTTGCAGGGGAAATCGAGAATCTCAAATCCCTGGCTGTGATATTTTTCATAAAGTTTCTCCAACTCCTCATACTGCGGTGTGAATCCGCACTTTGTTGCTGTGTTTACAATCAGCAGCACCTCGTTGGAATACTCCTTTAACGATACGTCTTTTCCTTTTCTGTCCTTGACAGTGAAATCATAAACTGTTTTCATCTTTTGTTTTTATCGGTTTATATATAAAATCTTCTACAAACTTTATGCCAAACGCTGCGACAACTGTTTATCAGTAAACTTTTGGCATGATATTTTTATCTTCTGCAAACTTACACAAAAGTTTTGAATATCCCACATCCTTTGAAGAAGTTTTTTGAAATATTTATGTAATTGCACAAAGTCAAAAATACCTTTATATCTGTTTCCGTAATACAGGAATATTTACAAACGACGGCAGGCATACTAAAAATAAGGCGGCTCGGCTATGACAAAATTCAAAAAACTACGTCTTTTATTTGACTTTGCTCTCGCCTTTCACTATCTTTAAATAAGATAGGAGGCGGCTCGGCTATGACAAAATTCAAAAAACTACGTCTTTTATTTGACTTTGCTCTCGCCTTTCACTATCTTTAAATAAGATAGGAGGCGGCTCGGCCAAGACAAAATTCAAAAAACTATGTTTTTTATTTGACTTTGCTCTCGCCTTTCACTATCTTTGTATGTCATTAAAAAAACTATATGTGCCAAAAGCCTGATATGAAACAATATGCTAAACACTACGGCTCTGCCGTTACAAAAGACACAAGACCACAGATAAAGCTGTGCCGCAAAGAGGAATTTGAAAATCTGTGGCCACAGATAAACGATATATTCGACAAGGCGCGGCAATATATGCGCCGCAACGGCAACAACGTGCAGTGGACTAACGGCTATCCGCAGAAACAGACCGTGGCGAGTGATGTTGCCGACGGGTGTTTCTATCTGATATGCCTCAACAGCCGCATTGTGGCATGCTTCTGCATGCGCCCGTCGCCCGAGCCTACTTATGCCAAGATATACAACGGACAATGGCCTAACGACGAGCCTTATAACGTGATACACCGACTTGCGTCTGACGGCACCATAGACGGCATAGCACTGCTTGCCATAAGGTTTGCCCTTGACAAAGGCAACCTGAGAGTGGACACTCACGAACTTAACTCCACGATGATCAGTATCCTAGAGAAAGAAGGATTCATAAGATGCGGCACTATTTACGTTGCCGACGGCACCCCGCGCATAGCATTCCAAAAACAAGGAACAAGACATACAAACCAAATAAACATAATGCCATGAACGAAAATGAATATAATCTGCAAAGATTCGTCGATGCACAGGAAACCGAATATGCAACAGCACTTAGCGAAATACGCAGCGGAGGCAAGCGTAGCCACTGGATATGGTACATATTTCCGCAGCAGAAAGGTCTTGGGCACAGCTACAACTCTGAATATTACGGACTCGACGGCACCGGCGAAGCACGCGCATATCTGGCACACCCGCTGCTCGGAGCGCGACTGCGCGAAATATCAGGCGCACTGCTCGAGCACAAAGGCCGCACCACAATACGAAGACTTATGGGCTCACAAATCGACGTACTGAAGCTGCGCACATGCATGCAGCTGTTTGACAGCATATCGCCAGGCGACATATTTGCCGAAGTACTCGACGCCTTCTTCAATGCCAAAGAGGAATAACCAGTGGCCAGCAATGCGGCAATCAGGGTTTTATCCTGACTCATTACATACCGAAACATATTTAATATAACCATAAAACCAAGCAAAACGATGTTAGCATACACATACATAGAGCGCGGACGGTTTGAACTTAAAGAAAAGCCCGTGCCGCAAATTAAAGACGCGCGCGACGCCATTGTGCGCGTAACCCTCGGAAGCATCTGCACAAGCGACTTGCACATAAAGCACGGCAGCGTGCCGAGGGCCGTGCCCGGTATAACCGTTGGCCACGAGATGGTGGGCATAGTTGAGCAGGTGGGAGCTGAAGTAAGAAACGTTAAGCCGGGCGACCGCGTTACGGTGAACGTTGAAACATTCTGCGGCGAATGTTTCTTCTGCAAGCACGGCTACGTGAACAACTGCGAAGACCCCGACGGAGGCTGGGCGTTAGGTTGCCGCATAGACGGCGGACAGGCAGAATATGTAAGAGTGCCGCACGCCGACAACGGACTCAACCGCATACCCGACAACGTAACAGACGAGCAGGCACTCTTCACAGGCGACATACTTGCCACTGGCTTCTGGGCAGCACGCATATCCGAGATTACGTCAGACGACACAGTAATGATAATAGGTGCCGGTCCGACAGGCATATGCACCCTGCTGTGCGCCATGCTCCATAAGCCACGGCGCATAATCGTCTGCGAGAAGTCGGACGAGCGCATCCGTTTTGTACGCAGTCATTATCCCGATGTACTCGTAACCAAGCCCGAAGACGCCGAAGCCTTTGTAAAAGCCAACAGCTGCCGCGGCGGTGCCGACAAAGTGATTGAAGTGGCAGGAGCCGACGACACTTTCGAACTGGCATGGCGATGCGCACGTCCCAATGCAATAGTTACCGTTGTGGCTCTTTACGACAAGCCGCAGACACTGCCGCTGCCCGACATGTATGGCAAGAACCTTACGTTCAAGACAGGCGGCGTTGACGGTTGCGACTGCGACGAAATTCTGCGTCTGATATCCGAAGGCCACATAGACACCACCCCGCTGATAACCCACCGCTATCCGCTAAACGAGATTGAAGAGGCTTACCGCACGTTTGAAAACAGGCTTGACGGAGTGATAAAGGTGGCAATAACCGAGAAGCAAAGGCCATAGGCAGCGCATGCCTTCACGTTGCCGGCAGGCACAGCTGAAACGGCTCTGCAGCCGACATCTCAAAGAGCCATGAAAAAAGTCTGTAAAAGTGGTTAATCTATCCGTAATCCATATCCTCTACACACAGTTATTTATTGCTAACTTTGCAAAGTGAAAGAAACATTTTGCTAAACATAAAAACGAAGGTAACATGAAGACAATAAAACTGAACAACGGAATAGAGATGCCACAGATAGGCTACGGCGTATATCAGGTTTCGCCCGACGAATGTGAACGTTGCGTTAGCGACGCACTGAAAACAGGCTACAGGATGATTGACACGGCACAGGCCTACCACAACGAGGAAGGTGTGGGACGTGCCGTGAAGAACAGCGGAATTAACCGGTCGGACATTTTCATCGTGAGCAAGGTGTGGATATCCAACTACGGCTACGAAAAGGCAAAAGCATCGATAGACGAGAGTCTGCGCAAGCTGCAGACCGACTACATTGACCTGATGCTTCTTCATCAGCCATTCTGCGACCGCTACGGAGCCTACAGGGCACTCCAGGATGCCTACAGAGAGGGCAAGCTGCGCGCCATAGGCGTGAGCAACTTTTATCCCGACCACTTTATCGACCTGGCCAGCAACGTCGACATTGTGCCTGCGGTCAATCAGGTTGAGACGCATGTGTTCAATCAGCAGACTGAAGCACAGAAGATAATGGAGGAGTTCGGCACACACATCATGTCATGGGGTCCGCTTGCGGAAGGCCGCAACAATCTGTTCAGCAACGAAACTCTCACAAAGACAGGCAACAGTCACGGCAAGAGCGTGGCACAGATTGCATTGCGCTGACTGATTCAGCGTGGCGTGATAATAATACCGAAGTCTGTTCACATAGAGCGCATGGAGCAGAATCTCGACATCTTCAACTTTGAACTTACAGATGAAGAAATGGCAGAGATAGCCACACTCGACACAGGCAAAAGTCTGTTCTTCGACCATCATGATGCCGAAACTACAAAATTGTTTATGAGCTGGCGATAGATCAGAAAATTAGCCGCTCTGATTTTCGGTTGTTATATTTAATTCCGGCAGATTCTCAGCTACGCACAACAACACCCGCGCAAATCAGCCGGAACGTTTGTCTCGTTGATTATCATCCTAACAAAGACACCATAAACAATCAAAGGGGACGTTTTTTGATTCGCTCAAAAAACGCCCCCTTTGATTTTCTTAATTCACAAAAATATTATTTTTCTGCAAGTTTTTCCTTAAACCATCTAACCACGCGGTCGATGACAGGCTGCTGAAACCAGTACATGTCGCCATGCCCGGCGTCTTCAACCTCTACATAGCTTACGTCGTTGTCTGCTTTCTTCAGCGCGTCATACAGCTGCCTGCTCTGCACAGGCGACACCAGTGCGTCTGCCGTGCCGTGCATTATCAGGAACGGAGGCAGTCCCTTGCGTATATGCCCCATCGGACTTGCCTTCATGGCCTTTGCCGTATCGCTAAGAATGCTTGCGCCAGGATAAGAGGCAAACGCCGTTCCGTGAACGAGCAGCGCCTCGGTAACGGCCTTCGATGCATGTATGTCCTGTATCTCCTTTGAATACCCCTCGCCTATGTTCATCAGGTTGCTTATGCCATAAATTGTCGCTGCGGCCTGCACATCCGAACTCTGGTCGAGATAGTCGCCCTGATCATATTCCTTGTCGCCGCCCGTAACACCTACCATCTGTGCAAGATATCCTCCTGCCGAATCGCCTATCACGCCTATGCGCTGAGGGTCGATGCCAAACCGACGGGCATGGGCACGAAGATAGCGGACGGCCGACTTGCCGTCGACCAGCAAAGCCGGAAACATGTCGGGCACGGTGCGATACTCTACTGATGCCACCACAAAGCCGGCCTCAGCCAGAGCCATGCGCATCTCTACATATCTGTCGTGTGCTGCCGAAAGAAATCCGCCGCCGGGATAATATATTATGGCCGGTTTTGGCTTGTCCGTACACGGCACGAGCAAAGTCATCTGCAGCGTGCGGTTGTCTGATGCCGATGTAATCTGCGAATATACTATGCCCGTAACGGCATCAATGCGCCCGCGCTCAATGTTCACCTTCATTGTTTCGTGTACGGCCTGCGCCTGTGCGCACACCGGGGCAGCCATAAGGGCTGCTGCCATGATCAAGTGTTTCTTGCTTTTCATCCTTCAGTCTGTTTATTATTCTGCACGAATGCAAAGATACTAAATTAAACGGAGCTTTAAAAACTTACTCCCCACTATCTCGCGCTACACCGGACAATAAAGCCTTCTGCCGTTATCGCGCCCTCACTTCTGCGCGTCTCTCACAGCACGATTCATCTATGAAAGTAGGCTTTTGGTAACATAAAAATAGGGAAATTCCTAAAAACAATATGGATTTATGCTTGCACAGGCAGACACAATGAATTATATTTGCAACAGAATATTTAAAACAGCGAAACAGAATATTAATAATTTAAAGCGATATATTATGAAAAAGTTTACATCTATCCTTGCTATGATAATGATGGCAGCCATGTCATTGACATTCGTAAGCTGCGACGACGACGAATACATAGCCGACACACTGTGGGGCGTTTGGGAAGGCGACATGTACGTAACGAGCGAGTGGAACGGACACACCTACTACTCTTCTTACTCAATCCTGGCCTTCGACAAGGATCCTTACGAGTATGCTTCGGGCACAGGCTACTGGATTGACTATTACAGCGATGCTCCGTGGGACTATTTCGCAAGCCACATAGAATGGAGAGTGAACAACCGCAACATCGAAATTTACTCACGCGAGGACGACACCTACTTCACAATATACGACTACTCGCTATCTGAAAGCTGGTTCAGCGGAACTATCATAGGCGAATATGGCGACCCCATGCAGTTCAGGCTGCGCAAGACGTCATCACCTAACTGGGGTGACTTCGAATGGGGCTGGGACAGCTGGTATGGCTACTCTTATCCTGACTACTCGCCTTCAACACGTGCTGACGGCAGCAACAACGCCGACAGACCTGTAAGAAAGTTTATGAAGAAAACGGCTGAATAACAAAATCTTTATTATCATATTCTATTTCCCGTAAGCACCCAGCTGTGCTTACGGGGAGTTTTTTATCATAAGACAGCTGTGGCTAAAAGCTTAAACACAAACCGCCTTATGCATATAATTTAATTATAAATTCTCAGTTTTATCATAACCTTATGGATAGCATAAAAAAAGTCATAGGATTACGACTAAAAACTCGGCCACTTTTGAGGTAAAAGTGGCCGAGTTACGATGCATAAACGATAGGTTAATGATTTAAAACATTTGCACATAATTTTGCTTACAGTCCACATTAACAATATCACATTTTCAGGCATACGTTAAGCAAAACAATGTGATTTAGTTACGATTTTCAGCGTCTTTTTCAATAACCGGTCTGTATACACCTAAAAAAGACCTAAATACCGAAGCCCAATATGAAGTTGGCACCATTATAATTGTCTATGCCGGCTGTGCGCGAACTGATGTGACGGAATCCCACACCGACGTTCATGTGTATTTTTCCGCGCCCTAATTTCATCATCAGCGCAGCGTCGTATATAACATTTTTCCATTCAGAACTAAGTCCTGCTGCCACCATGCCACGCACTTCGAGAGCCACGGCATCTGCTTCATATAATGTATAGCCTACTCCACCTCCGTAAACTTGCGTCCTTGCGTAGCTTTCCTGTTCGTCATAATGCCCATACAGCGTTTCTGTGTGCAGGAACAAAGACATACGAGGAAGGAGCTTATAACCTAAATTTACACTTGGCGAAAGCAGCGTGACGCCATTACACTTAGTTCCGCTAACAACTGCAAAATCAGTCAACAATCTGTCGTAAAACTTTTCCGCATTTGATGCGTTCTGCGCCCCGGCTGATGTCATTACAGCCAAAAGCATAAATAACATGATGATTTTTTTCATAATACTTTTTTTAATTTTGCTACTTCCAAAATTAGTGTTATCCAAAATTACATCCAAACTTTTTCGGCTTATCTTTTCGTGTGTGTTACATTTTTTATTTAGGCATAAAGCATTACACATCAATACTTTAGCGTCTATATTACAGAGTTTGTCAAACTAAAAATGTAACACGATGCAATGATAAAACGTTCATTTTTCTTGCTCAATTGGTATTATTTTCATACCTTTAATCAAAATTCTGAAGCAATGACAAAAATTATACTCTGCCTTATTTTATCCGTTTTAATATTAACAAATTGCAGTAACGACAACGACACACATGAAAAGCTGTCGGAAATAGAAAGACTGCTTGAAAAGGAGAAATATGAACTTGCCATGAATAACCTGTCGGACATAAATGTCAAAAGGCTAAACGAAGAAAACAAAGCATATTATGACTTGCTGATGACGCAAGCAAATTTTTGTCTCGACAAGCAAACAGATTCTGACTCCTTGATTAATGAAAGCATAAGGTTCTATGAAGAAAACAACAACAAGATTTTACTGGCCAAGGCATATTATTATAAAGGCATAACATGCTATCAGAGGGGCAACAAAAGCGAAGGCATAAACTTAATAAAAAAAGCGGAACACTTGGCCAAAGGAACAAGCGACCTTAACTTCATTACGAAAATATACATCAACTTATCTTTTATAAATATCGACACCGGCAATTATCAAACCGGACTAAGCTATGCAAAAAAGGCTCTTCAAACAGCCCGAAAAGCTAACAACAAAATTCTTGTCGCCTTGTCAATGAATAAGATTAACGCAGCATTTAATTGTATGGGGAAGATTGATAGCTGCCTAGTATATTCTCAAAAAACAATTCCTTACATAAAGTATCTTAACAAAAACGACAAATTAGAGGTTCTGACAAACATCAGCATCGGCTTTGTGAATAAAGGGCTGTATGACGAAGCTATCCTTTATGCGAAAAAGTCTTTGGAAATTAAGCCAAATGCGCACGCATATTATATCATAGGCTCAATTTATTTTGAAAGAGGAGAGAACCGGAAGGCATGGCAACTGCTGAACGACGCACTAACCACTAACGGACTTGAACTTAAGGCAGAAGTGCTGTTGTGGATGGCTGACCTTAAAAAAGAAGAGGGAAAATATAAAGAGGCGTCTGAACTTGAAGAAAGGGCTTTGGCCACAAAAGACAGCATAAAAATTAAGCAGCAGACAGAACACATGCTCAGTCTGCAAAACAATGCCGAAAGAAAGGCGGCTGATGCGCAAGCCCAAAACAGGCTCGTGATTGCCATATCAGCCGTAATGGTTTTTGCAGCGGCTGTAATGATATCCATGCTTGCATATAACCGCCGAAGAAGAAATGCGACAAAACGACAAATTGAGGACATAAGCAGAACGACGGAACAATACAGACAGAAGATAAGCGAACTCGACAAGGAGAAAGACAAGAACGAAAAGGAAATAGAGAAACTGAACAAGAAAATTGAGAGTCTGAAAGAAAGGAGAATGACGATTCTCGGCCACGGACGCATGCTTTACGATGAACTGGAAAAAGGAGGTAAGACCATAACATGGAAGAAGGACGATTATGAGGCCGTGATTGAATATTACAGGACTATAGACCCTAAAACCATAGAAAGCATAGAGCATAACTACAAAAAGCTGACTCCATATAACATTTTCCTGCTGATAATGATTAACAACGGCAAAACCAACGACGAAATTATGCAAACCACCGGCATATCATACAGCGCACTGAGAACAATGAAACACAGAATAAATAAAGTGAAGAATGAAGAGTGAAGAACAAAGAAACAGTGCTCGACGTTAGTCAATTCAAATGCATAGTAATTGCCAATAAAATCTATACGGCAAAGCTATTGAATTCTTCGTTCTTCACTCTTAGTTCTTCACTTAAACCCTTCTATCTCACGCAGTTTTTTTACGGCTTCGCCAACGGTATTAATGCCCATAACCATCATCATGCGCTTGCCGGCCACTTCCTTCAGATTGCATGTTCGCGGATTATGACCGATATAGTTTAAGACTGTGTCGAACACGTTGCTGCGATAATATGCGCTCATGGGGTTGCTCACAAACTGCATGCGCATCTGTCCCTGACGCAGGATAATCTTCTCACAGCCAAGACGCTTGCCTATACGCCTCAGCGGAACAACATGCATAAGTTCTTCGCCCTCGTGAGGCACAGGACCGAAACGGTCGACAAGACGAGAACGGTAAGCGTCGAGGTCGGCATCAGTCTGAATGTTGTCAAGTTCACGGTAAAGGAGCATACGCTCGCTGCTGCTAGGCACATACTGGTCGGGCAGATACATCTCGAGGTCGCTCTCAATGGCGCAGTCCTCAACAAAGTCGTCACCCGTAAATGTCTTGCCCTCGGCCATCTCGTCCTCATACATATCGCTGAACTCATCGTTCTTCAGCTCGGTTACGGCCTGATTCAATATCTTCTGATAAGTCTCATACCCAAGGTCTTCCATAAATCCGCTCTGCTCGGCTCCAAGCAGATTGCCGGCTCCGCGGATGTCGAGGTCCTGCATAGACAGGTTAAATCCGCTGCCAAGTTCAGAGAACGTCTCGAGAGCCTCAAGTCGGCGACGGGCCTCCTGCGTAAGCACCGACTTAGGCGGAGCAAGCAGATAACAGAATGCCTTGCGGTTGCCACGGCCGACACGGCCTCGCATCTGATGAAGGTCAGACAGTCCGAAGCGGTGAGCATCGTTGATAATTATGGTGTTGGCGTTGCTTATGTCTATTCCATTCTCAACGATGGTGGTAGACAGCAGCACGTCGTATTCATAGTTCATGAAGTCCATTATGATCTTCTCGAGTTCCTCGGGCTTCATCTGTCCGTGACCGATGGCCACGCGCGCGTCGGGCACATACTTACGTATCATGGCGGCAAGCTCCGGCAGGTTGCTTATACGGTCGTTAACGAAATACACCTGTCCGTTGCGGCTCATCTCAAAGTTTATGGCATCGGCTATCACTTCCTTGTCAAAGGTGTGCAGCTCGGTGCATATAGGATAGCGGTTGGGTGGCGGAGTCTGCATTATACTCATGTCGCGCGCACCCATCAGCGAAAACTGCAGCGTGCGCGGTATCGGCGTTGCCGACATGGTCAGCGTGTCTACGTTCACTTTCATCTTGCGCAGTTTCTCCTTTGTTGCCACACCAAACTTCTGCTCCTCGTCTATTATGAGCAGTCCTAGGTCTTTAAACTTCACGCTCTTGCCTATCAGCTTGTGCGTACCGACAATGATGTCAATCTTGCCGTCGGCAAGGTCAGTCAGCACCTCACGAGTCTTCTTTGCGCTGCGTGCGCGCGACAGATAATCAACACGCACGGGAAAATCCTTCAGTCGCTTAGAGAACGTCTGATAGTGCTGATAAGCCAGAACGGTGGTGGGCACAAGAACAGCCACCTGCTTAGAGTCGCACGCAGCCTTGAAGGCCGCACGCACAGCCACCTCGGTCTTGCCAAAGCCTACGTCACCGCAAACAAGCCTGTCCATAGGCCTGCGGCTCTCCATGTCGGCCTTAACATCGTTAGTGGCCTTCAGCTGGTCGGGCGTGTCCTCATATATAAAACTGGCTTCAAGCTCATGCTGCATAAACGAGTCGGCACTGAAGGCATAGCCCTGTTCGTGTCGGCGCGCCGCATAGAGCTTTATAAGGTCGCGCGCAATGTCCTTTATCTTCTTCTTGGTGCGCTCCTTCAGCCTGTCCCATGCCCCAGTGCCGAGTGTGCTCAGGCGTGGCGGAGTCTCGCTGTCGCGGCGCTTGTATTTTGATATCTTGTAGAGCGAGTGGATGCTCACGTCCACCTTGTCGTTGTTCTGATAAATGATGCGTATCACCTCCTGATAGCTGTTGCCTGCCGGCACACGCACCAGTCCGGCAAAGCGCCCGATGCCGAAATCCACATGCACGATATAGTCGCCCGGCTCCATCTCCTGCAACTCTTTCATGGTGAGCGCCATCTTGCCGCTGCGTGCGGCGTCAGAGCGCAGACTGTATTTGTGGAAGCGGTCGAATATCTGATGGTCGGTAAAGAAACATGCCGGCATACTGTTGTCGGCAAATCCTTCATGCAGAGTCTTGTCAACAGGCAAGAACTCTATCCGTCCGGCTTTGCCTTCGTCTGCCAGCGTGGTGAAGATGTCTTTCAGGCGTTCGTTCTGCTTGACGCTGTCGGCAAGGATATAAAGTTTATATCCGCGCAGCATATAGTCTTCAAGAGCCTTTGTCAGCAGGTCGAAGTTCTTATGGAACAGCGGCTGAGGCGTCATGTCAAACTTCAGCGTTGCCGTCGGTGTGCCCGTCGGCTTAGTGCCCATCTCCATACGTCTGAAACCAGAAACATCGGTCATAAAGCGTGCTCCGCTTATCAGCATGGAGTCGGCCCTAAGCTCCTTCATCACGGCCTGCTGCTCCATCTCGGTCAGTCCCTCGAGACGTTCTTTCTTAGCCTGCTGCGAAAAGCCGTCATGATAGGTGCGGTCTATAACGTCGCGCACATACAGAATGTCTTTAGCCACAATGATGGTGTCTTCAGGCAGAAAGCGCATGAACGACACTTTCTCGTCGGTCAGCGTTGCCAGTTCGGGCACTATCTCTATGCGCTCGCGCTTGTCGCGCGACAACTGGCTCTGCACTTCAAAGGTGCGTATAGAGTCTATTTCATCGCCGAAAAAGTCGATACGGAAAGGATATTCGCTGCTATATGAGAACACGTCGAGAATGCTTCCGCGCAGGGCAAACTGGCCCGGCTCGTAAACATAGTCAACCTCTGTAAAGCCAAAGTCGCGCAGCGTTCTTTCCAGTTGTATAACGTCGTGCGTGTCGCCTGTGCGCAGCAGCAATGTGCGTTCGTCAAGTTTCTTGCGCGACACGACAAGCTCGCTCAACGCCTCAGGACATGTAACCACATAAAGAGGATGGCCCTCAAGCGGCGCCGACAAGCGGCTGAGCACTTCGGTGCGCAATATCTCGCTGGCCGGATCGCGCTGTCCGTACTTCACCTGACGCCGATAAGATGATGGAAAGAACAACACGTCTGTGTTGCCCATAATCTGAGTAAGGTCGTGATAAAAATAGCCGGCCTCCTCGGCATCGTTAAGAACAAAAAGACACATAGGACTGACACGGCGTGCGGCCGACGCAAACATCATTGGAGCGGCCGACGCAACAAGTCCCTGCAGGAAAACGGTCGGAACAGACTTGTCTTCCAGCAACCTGACCAGTGCCGCAACCTGCGGCGACTTGGCATATAAATCAGAAATTTCCTGTATATTCATCGCGAATCCGCCGACAAAGATACAACATTAAAACGAAACGTGAATACAAATCGAAAGAAGAATGCAAAAGAACAATTCACAATTAGCTGCGCTGAACTTCGTTTCATAATTTATAATTGGCTGCACTGAACTGCATTTCACAATTTAATTAAAACGAGCCATATTTCTTAGCTATTCATCCTTAATAAAAAAGTTTCCGCCATGTCAGAGATTCATCACCTCATTTCATGGCGGAAAAAATTGTGAAACGTGGTTCGGCGTAGCCAATTATGAATCACCATCGTATCTTCCGGCCATCCTGCGTATCACCTCAGCAACTTTTTTACGGAAACTTTCGGGCGATACCACCTCTACATCCGAGCCGCACGACAATATCTCCTGTATCAGGTCGCACGTAGGGCGCATATAATACTCAAACACCGAGTAACCTTCGGCAGTCTCAACTTCCTGCTGCGAATGATGCAAAGGTTGGGAGCGCATATACGACGCATGCATTCCATACACCTTCAGACGGATTTTTACCGGATTGTCGTCACTTATAACTATGCCGAAGCTGTCTTCAAAAAACTTCTCCGGATTAAAGTCCTTGGGATAGACAAACTCCTTGTCGGTGATGTGCATATCTATTATATGGTCTAACGCAAATGTGCGTATAGAACCACATTCGACACACTGCCCCACCGCATACCAATGCTGCTTGAACAACTTTACGCAATAAGGTCTAAAAGTATAACATCCTGTCTCTTCACACCAGTAACACCTATATTCGAGCCGTGCCTCATGTCCGTCGCGCATGGCTTCAAGAATCTTTTCGAGATGCACTTTGTCCGAAGGCATATATTCAAACAATATGCGCTTGTTGAGGTTATGCCCGTCTACAAGCAGATTATTAACCGAAAAGGTGTTCAGCAGCCAGTTTCGCAACCCGTTGTTTTCCAGGTCGTCTACATTCTCGATGTAATAATAGTAGCCTCCTTTTCTGTTGCATTCAATGTTTATGTCGAAAATCTGTTCTATGGCCGCACGCCAGTTGTGGAATGTCCTTAAAGGTATGTCCTGCCCGTCGCTCAGGCTCGACCTGAGCCACCGTTCATTGATTTCCTCAAACGTTATTTTTCGCGAGCGGTAAATTACATCAACAAGCCATATATACTTGTCGAATAGGTCTTTTGTCATAATTATAGTTAAAAAGAAATGGTTTGCGAATTACACAAACGAAATTTGAGAGTTAGAAGTGACTCCAACTCTTCTTTATAGTTTCCGATATTGTCGAAGAAATCCTTGATGGCCTGTCTGAATTTCTCTTTTGTCCTGTAGAATCCGGTGTTAATGACCTTCTTCCTGAGGAACTTCCAAAGCCTTTCAATCAAATTGAGGTTCGGCGAGTAAGGCGGCAGGAATATCTGTTTGATTTTCGTCCCGTTTACCCATTCCTTGAGCTTTTTGTTGTGATAATAGCGGGCATTGTCGGAGATGATATAGATGACGGAAGCTTCGGGATGCCTTTCCAAGGCTGACTGATAAACATCCCGGGTGGATTCGGCATTGACGCTCTCACAGTCATGCGCTATCACATCTGTCACGTCATATGCATTAAGCAACCCGTTGATGTTCACCCTGTCACGACCGCTGACGGTCGGCTGTTCAAGTCTCTCGCCTTTCTCTATCCACGCATAAGTGGAACGGCTGTTGTGGGTCGGATGGACACCGTCCGCATAATAAACCACCGCATCTTCCGGCATACCGGAAAGAATTTCTGAAAGTTTCCCGGCAAAGGCCGCCTGCCTTGAGGCATCAGCCTCACAAGGGACTTCCGATGTCTTCTTATAGGTAAATCCGATGCGGTTCAGCAAGTCTGCAACCCCCTGGGGAGTGTATTCAACGCCGAATGCGGACTTTATCCAGGCCGCCACACCTTTGGCATCCGTATATATGTGCTCGCGTAGTTCCTTGCACAAGGCTGCCAGCTGACGGCTGTCAAGAAGCCCCCAATAACCCTTGTAACGGTTTTCCAGAAGTTCATCAGCACCACCATGTAAATAAGCGGAACGATAACGGTATACAGTGGAAACGTCTATTCCAAGACATGAGGACACGAAAGAGGGCGTATTACCCATGCCCAACATCAGAATGCAAGTCACACGGGCATAGTCGGAACTTCCGGCTAAATTCCGTTGAAGTTTACGCAAAACTTCCATTTCTGATGTCGACAACTGAATTTCCATAGTGCAAAGATACTATTTTTTGAATGATTTTTCGCATTTCACTTACTTTTGACTATAATTGTCTATTTATTTTTTGGTTCTAATATCAATACACAACCGACATCAGCCGTAACAATAACGGCTGACACCGGCAACACAGCATCAACAACAGCCAGCTATTTATTATTTATACGCCAAGCCACAATCCGCAACGTACAAAAAATGTAAGCCGCAACATGCACGTGCCCACAACCATGCAGACAATACTGCAGCCTGTGTACGCCAAACATGCTTATTCATAAGAAACAAAAACCCACAGCCCACCCATTTCTTTCGATTGCAAACAATATCTTACCCAAAAACAAAACCTATCGCTTCTTCTAAGCATAAGCTTATCATTATGCAAATAACAAAGCCCCGCAACATACGGATATAATCACAGAAACTGCCTCAACGGCATCATTATCCTGCCAATATTGTCTGAAATCAAGAAATTACACCATGACATCACCTAACCAAAAGTCCAATTAAGTCTTATATTTCCTAAAAAATATTTTCTTAATGCTGACTCATTTTTTATATATGTGTTTGAAAGTATCATACGAAGTTATTTAATTTTTGTGCAAAAATAAATGCCACTTATGCCAAACCGCAGCATAAGCAGCAAAAATTTTTCGATGAATTATATGTTTTTAATCCATGTCAAGTGAGAAATTCAGGCTGTACCCATACTGTATACACTATACAGCCTGTCTGTATAGGCATGAAAACCGCCTCATACGGCCTACAGCCTCATTCCTCATAATAATATTTGCCGTTGCGCAGACAGTCGCAGAAGATTATCTTGTTGTCATTATATCCGCAGCGCTCCGTAATGTCGTCAACGCGGTTGTGGCCAACAATCTGCGTATATCCATGCAGCGGGTCGGTCAGTTCGCTTATGTCTGCCCAGAATATTCCTCCGATTTTGCCTATGCGTCCTCCCCTGGCATGTCCAAGGCGCAACATGGCGTTAAACTGGACTGACTCGGGATTATTCAGCTGATGCGCTATAGGCTGAGTAAGGTCGCCCTTAAAGTCGTCTACAAACCAGCTGTGCTGTATGCCGGCATGCGTAAATATCCGGTTGCCCTGCTGATAGGCATACTGAAACAGCTCTATGTTGGCGTTGAACATAGCCTCGGCAAACCTCTCTATCTGAAAGTCGTAGCGCGAACCGGGCAGGGCCCTGTCGCAGAAATAATGCAGGTCATGGTTGCCAAGAAGCAGCACCACGTCGTCCATGCGCCGCTTCTTAAGTTCTATGATGTCACGCAGGTTGTCCAGCTGTTGCCTGCGCGTAATGTATTCATACGGGTCGAGATAGTCACCCAGAAACACGATTGTGCAGTCTTCGTGCTCATCAACTATGCTTCTCCATTTTTCAAGACCGTGAACATCTCCTATGGCTACAATAGGTTTCATTTTTCTTCTTTGTTTAGCAATTACACACTCGACTTGTTTTCTTACTCCGTCTTTTATTCATTCTCAGTATATGTGCCACAACATTGCAGTATCACAATATCTCTCTTGCAATCCATGCACAGGCCTCGGCATCAGCAAGGGCATTGTGGTGCATCGTTAGGTCGTAGCCGCAAAGGGCAGCAACAGTATGCAGCTGATGATTCTCTGCACCGGGAAAAGCCCTGCGGGCAGCGGCAAGGGTATCGTAAAAGCAGTAGTCGGGATAATCCATCTGATAAACCTTGAACGCGGCTTTAAGGCAGCCCTCGTCAAAGCCTTTGTTATGAGCCACTAGCGGCAGCCCCTCAATGAGCGGCTCCACCTGCTTCCACACCTCGCTGAACACCGGTGCCTCTTCGGTATCTTCGCGCGTCAGGCCATGCACTCTGCTGCACCAATAGGTGTAATAGTTTGGCTCGGGCTGTATAAGCGAGTAGAACGTGTCGGCAATCTCACCGTCACGCACAACCACCACGCCCACGCTGCACACCGAACTGCGCTCGCCGTTGGCCGTCTCAAAATCTATAGCCGCAAAATCTTTCATCTACACAATACTTGTTTCTGCCGCAAATTTAGCAAATTCTACACTTAAAACGTAAGCTATTTAGTTTTTTAACTCATACAGTTGTAAAGATTTATTTTCTTGTTTCCGGTTTAGCTGTTAATTCTATGCGTTATATCATCGCCCTGTCGTCATCATCCGCCGCCCCATATTCAGGCTCTGTCTCTGCCGCCATCATGCCGCAGTCGTCTTCCGGGAGAGAGTATCTCACGGTGCGGTCGCCAAGATATATATGGTTCAAGGTGTATTCGAGCGACGTCAGCGTCTGTTCACGCCTGTCTGTCTTCAGCTCACACTCCCACACCGTCATGCAGTGCCATCCCATGGCGGCCAGCTCCTGCTGCACCCTTTTGTCGCGCTGCCTGTTGCGGTTTATCTTGGCTGCCCAGAAGTCAACGTTGCTCTTTGGCATCTTGAAATACTTGCACCCTTCATGTCCATGCCAGAAGCAGCCGTTCACAAAAATGCACGTGCGATACTTGCGCAGCACTATGTCTGGATGTCCCGGCAGGCGCGGATGATTCAGCCTGTATCTGAATCCGCGTGAAAACAGATACTTCCTGACTATCATCTCCGGCTTTGTGTTTGCCGAATGTATGGCGGCCATGTTTTTGTGCCGCTGCTCCTTAGTACATCTGTCCATCCCCGCCCCTTTTCGTCAACTGTATGCTGCCGTTTTTGTCCGGCATAATGCCGTAAGCCTTTCAGTACGCCGTTATGACATGTACGGGTTTTCTGCCCTTACTTGTCTAACTGCAAAGATAATATTTTTTTATTCTTCATCAAAAACATCCGTACTTATTTTCTGACGGCAATAAAACAAAACTGCCACAAATGTTCTCATCCATATAAGCCTGCATAAAAAGCCTCATAGAATTTAAAGGCAAAAAACTGAAAGGAAAATGCATATTCTTCATTAAGAAACAATCAGAGAAAGAATCTCCATAAAGAAAACTGTAAGCAAAACAACGAGTATATGTTTCAAATCATTAACCTATCGTTTACGGTCTAAAAACAGGCCACTTTTGATGCAGAAACGGCACAGTTTTTACCGGCAAACAGGCCGGTATTTATGGCTGTCAACTACAGTCAACATTCCAGCCTGTACATTTATGCCGCTGACACATTTTTCTTATGCCGAGTTTAGGTTTACATTAAAGCCAAATCGTTATAAGGATTCGGTCTGTATTTTTGTTTTATATCGTTCTTCGTCATTTTTTTGCAGACACTTTTATAATTTGCTAACGCCGAACAGCGTTTCATAATTAGCTGCGCTGAAAACGAAGTTCGACGTTAGTCTAGTCAATGTTTTACTACAAGAAATAGGAAGTAATCGGATTAAATAAATCCTGATACTCAATTCCGGCAGATTGCAAATCAGCCGGCACAATACCAAACGTAGTGCTTGCGAATGGAAAACACATGGCGCTTTGGCTTTACATTAAGCTGATTTTCATCAGACTCTTCTTGATATAGCGGGCTATGTCAAGAAAAAGCAAACAATAAGACGGGCTGAAAACGTTAATGCACAAAATTGATAAAACTATGTACGGCATAATTACCGATTTCAGTTTAACACCTTGAACTTTTCATTTTCCTTTTTCGCCACATTAGTGAAGAAGGTTATAACATGCGGATAGAAGTTCTCGAAGTTTCCATACTTGTGCTGTTTCTTCTCATATTTTCTCAGCAGGCTCACCAGCTCAGGCATCCATCTGAAGTTGCGCTGAATCTGCTCCGACAACTCCTGTTTCACTTCTTCCGGCTTATAATCATTGTCCAACATATAACAGATTACGGCTGCGCGCACCAGCGATTCGTTTATCATTGTCTTCCAGTTGCCGTATGCCTGCTTTGCCATAGCCCATTTAGACAGCTCAAATATCTCAGTTGCCGCCTGTTCCATATCTTTCACATGACCGGGATATCGTTTCTCATCAAGCAGATAATTTACAAAAGAGTGATTAAACTCATGCACAAGCGTAGGCAGATAGTCCTTGCTGTACATCGGCTTGTCTTCCTTATCAACATAATAGCCCACAACGGCAAACACTTCTTTCTTGTTGCCTCTTACGTGTCTGTTAACTCCATAGTTTCCACCGCCGTTACAAAAGCCAATAATCACAGAAAATACTTCCTGCGGCTCTTTACCATAAAAGGCAGAATACCAGTTTGTGTCAAGATACTTTATCACATTCTCACGATAAGCCTCAAGTCCTTTTTCATACAGGGCTTTATGTGCATTGAAAAAGTCGTTGAACCTTGTATCTTTATAAAAGTTGCCGAGCTGTGTCAAAAACTCCGTCTTGTCCACCTTGCCCCATCTCTTTTCAAGCGTCGGCACTTCTTCGTCTATCAGCGAGAACGTGCCGTTCTGATTATTAAGATGTATCGCCATCGACATCACGGCATCAAAAGATATGCCGTACTTGTTTCTGAGTTCTTTCATATACTGCACAGCCGGATGCTTCGTTTGACTCTTAAAATGTTCATCCATGTCTTTTATATATTGCCCTGCCATGTCCATGTTATATTCAGGATATCCGGCCATACGTGCCAATATACTCATCAGTTCAACATTCTCATTCACCTCAGGTTCTATTGTCTGAGCCTTCGTGTCCAGCGCGTAAACGCAGAAAAGCAAAATACATAATATTATTGTTCTCATAATTTTAGATAATTATTTATGCCGTTATCGTACCATTCATCATACATACCCCCTTTCAGGTGTTTTCAATAAATTTGTCAAGTTATTTTTTGAACAGCTCCAGATGACATTTCCACGTACAGTTATTTGTATTTACAGGCAAAAATAATTTAATATAACCATAACGGCAAGAAAATAGACTTTTATTGTAATTAATTTATTATTTTGTCAATAACATTCTCTGTAACTACAGATAAAGTATTCACACTTAAAAGATACCGGAAATAAAGAACGAATTAAGAAGCACGCCAACTTTAACAAGGTGATAAAAAATAAAATCAAACATAAAAACTATACCTTATGTGAACTAAAGTTATTCATTTTTTCAGAAACAAATCATAGTATTTAACACAAGAACTAGAATCATGATTAAATACTTTCATTTTGTCTTACAATTCATAATGCATCATTTTTTAATACGATCTTATTTAATTTCTAATTTGGCTACAAAATCATATATTTTATGTACATTTGCAGTCATCATAAAAAACATATTTTTATATGAATCTTATACGTCTCAGACAAATAAATTAAAATAACATGAAAAGATTTTACGTTAAATATATTTTTCTGATTGTATTACTTATATTACCTCTTTATGCTAAAGGACAAAAGTATAATTTTATGCCTATTGATAAAGAATTTGACTCCATTGCAAGTAAATTATGTCGCATGGATTTTGAAAACAATCGTGTTAAAATAGAAATAAAAGACCTTGACAAACTATATAAAATTGCTGAGGAAAAAGGGAACAAACAATTAAAAGCCCGAGCTTTATTTTGGAAAGCCAGGACTATACAGATGAATGCATCGGCCCAACAATGCATACCTTTATTAGAGCAAGCAAAAAAGCTTTGTTCAATCAACTATGACTACGACATGGCATGCATTAATTACCAATTGGCAGGAAACTATGAACGCTACGGAAGATATCTAGAAGCATATAACCTGCTAAAATCAACCATACCTGTTTTTCAAAAATACGAAGATCATTACTTTCTCGGTAATGTATATTTACTTTTTGTACAATTATATTTAGATATTAACGATCCTGAAAACGCCAAAAGCCCACTTATGCTTGCAGGCAAAGAATATGAAAAAGTAAAATTTCCTCTTAACAGAATATATTTTTTTCAAGCTTACTTTGCTGAAGGAGAAAAAAAGTTACAACTATATAAAAAATCTGTTGAAAGTGGCAAAAAAGACTGGGGTATGACATTTCAAGCATTAACGAATATAAGCATGCTTTTCCTCGAAAAGAACCAAATTGACAGCGCAGCTATATATGATAACCATGCATTAAGCATTTTGGAAAAGAATGCTTACGGAAATCTTATTTTTACCACGCTATATAATATTAACCACATAAAGGTTCTATATGCGCAAAAGAAATACTCTGAGGCCTTGACATTGCTTCATGAGCAAGAAAAAATTACAGAAATGTTAAAGGGAGAACAGTTTCTAACCGAAATATATGAAATGCTATGGAAGGTATCAGACAAACTTGGTAAAAAAGATGAAGCATACAAGTACCTTGAGAAATACATGAACGAATATAAAGCAAGAGAAACAGAGATACGAAATCAGGACCTGCCCAAGGCTAAGGCAAGAGAGGCAATCGCGCGAAGCAACGACAGAATAAACCTACTAGAAAAAGATGCCGAGCTAAACCGTACATTAATGTACGTTATGATTCTATCTATAATTATTTTAATACTTGTCGCCGTATCTGTATTTGTATATTTATACCAACGCTATAAAATAAGGAAGATAGAAAACCGAGAATTACGAAACAGCTTACAGCAAGAATCACTTATTTACAGTATAAACCGACAAAATTTTGAAAGAGACATAAAACAAAAAGACTGCGAAATAAGTTCATCAACATTACTTTTAGCAAACAAGAACGAAGTGTTACAACAGATAAGTGACATAACAAAACGATATTCAGAGCAAAACCTGATACCAACGGAGTATGTCAAGCAAATTAATAGTGTCATTGGCGACAGTCTTAAAAATGATGACGAATGGTCTCGTTTTAAGCTTCATTTTGACTCTGTTCATCCTGGATTCTTTGTAAAGTTGAAAGAGATAAGTGCAGAACTTACAGAAAACGATTTAAGATTATGTGCGTATGTCAGAATTGGCATAAGAGCAAAACAGATAGCCGGTATGTTGTCTGTAAGTCCAGACAGTGTTAACAGCAATCGCTACAGATTAAGAAAAAAGCTCGGCTTACAGCACGGAGAAAGTCTTGATGATTTCATACGCAAGATATAACATCTTACTTACAATCCGGCACTATAATAAAAAAGGCACTATAAAATATTTTGCATAAATGGACAAATATTCTATAGTGCCTTACAACAAATACGTCTCAGTTATTCAAATATAACAATGGCATTATTATTTTAAGATTTTCTTACCCTTGTGAATATATATACCTTTACCTGGATAATTCACACGCATGCCATTAACATTATAATACGCATCATCTTCATTTGCGACATTATCATACCTTACTGTATAAATACCGGTTGTAAGTCCATCAATGGCTACCTTATCGGCGTTATCAATTATTCCATTCTTATTTATCAACAACACTATAAGCTCTGTGTTTTTCTTTTCAAGCAAATTCTTTGGTATCTCAAAAGAGCATGAATATGAAAAATGGTCTCCTTCTTTTATTGTTTCCGGTATAACTCCAGATACACCATTATAATCAGGATATATTGTTCTTGCCACATCATTATACCACATCTGATCTGCAGGAATCGTTGACGGAAGGTTTTCAAATCCGCCCATCTCTCCCATTGCGTTATCTGCATAATAATTATTCTGCTCATATCCTGTCGGTTTTCCTTCCGGAACACCAATGTCTTCATTGGTACGATGTACGTTGTTTTCAACGAGAACGTATGCCAAACGATAATCAGCCTTATCTATGTCTGCAGCAAAATAAATGTCCGTATTTGCAATAATCTCATTTGTAGCCTCATCATACGAAGCATTAAGCTGTATACCGCAGTTATTTGTCGAATTATCCATAATCTGCTTATAATATGTTTCCATATCTCCCGGATCAATCGAATACATTGTATTTCGGTTATACACACAACGAGGATACCCAGAAAGATTACATCTTGAGAAAAGCAAGTCATGATAGTCTTCAACACCAAATGACATCGCATCTGTCCATGCTGCACTACTGCAGTGAATAGCGATGCCGATGAATGAGTCCGGATATTTTTCGTTCATCTCTTTCATTGCCACAATACCTCTTACACAATAACCACACCATGTTCCGGTAACCTCTTCTGACACAAGTTTTCTAGGATATGCAGACACACGCCCTTTTACGCCAGTGCTGTCTGTGCCGCTCTTTATCCATACTTCATATTCAGAAGTCTGATTACGCGAGATATTAAATTTCTTGTCTAGGACGAAATCTGTCTTTTTGCCGGGCTCCAGTGTTCCGTCAAACTCCTGTTCATAAGTTTCACCGTTAATTCTATATCCTACTTTATAGGACGTTATGCTTTTTTCCCCTGTGGCAAAAACTTGTCCTGATACAGCCACATCACCATATTGCTGTATCACACGTCCAAGATTTGTCGTCAATCCGACATTAGACTCCACACCAACAAAGATATCATCGACATAAAGACAATTTTTATCCTGACTGTCGTTAACAAAAGCTATATATACAGTTTTTCCTGCATATGCCGAGAGATCTACAACATGTTCAGTCCAGCTGTAGCTTTCTTTTGAAACTTCAAACAAAGGCGCAGACTTGTCAAAGTCTTCAACTGCAGTTCCTTTTTCTGATATATATATTTTATATCCGTCACGATAATCCTTGTCACTAGCTCTCGAGCGCCATGAAAGCACTGTCTTTTCAGATTCTATTGCTATGGCTCCTGTCACCATCCAGTCGTCCGATTTACCTGCATTTTTATACCAAGACGTACTGCATGCCACCATATTGCCGTCATTACCCTCCTCGTATACAACCCATGGAACACCAACAGCAAATCCGAGGTTTTGCATATCCGTTGATGGTGTACGTCCGTCAACATCATGCAAAGTAAAAGCTGACGGCATGCCTTCATCAAACCCTGTACTAAAATAAGTAATCTGTGCCTTCGCACTGCCAGCAAGCAGTAAGGCCGTACATGCAATAATAACATTCTTCTTCATGTTCATAATATTTAGGGTTAATATGTTGCTACTTTTCTAACAGAATTTCCTTTCTTAATGATATAAACACCGGGAACGTTCATATTTTCAACCTTTCTTCCATCGATGGTGAAAATACTTACAGGTGCATTGTCTAAACCATATTTATCATTATCGGGCATCGTTATAGCCGATGACTCGTCTGTATAAACAACCACTTCTTCAGAGAATGCCGATTCAGCATCACTGCTTACAGCT
The DNA here is from genome assembly GCF_900625065.1 of Prevotella marseillensis. Lineage (NCBI taxonomy): Bacteria > Pseudomonadati > Bacteroidota > Bacteroidia > Bacteroidales > Prevotellaceae > Prevotella > Prevotella marseillensis. The sequence continues at coordinate 1,795,555 of NZ_UYXY01000001.1, forward strand.
TTTACTGCAAATGCATAATATGATTTTTACTCCAAATTCTTGAACGTATAATAAAGTTCTTTCACGCCATCAACTGTAACAGTGTCTGTATGCAGGAAGTCTGTATCTTCAACTTCACCCTCAATTACTTCAGGTTCGCCGCTTACCTCAACCACTTTGGCGTCATCAAACAATCCATCGTCTTCACCTCTTACTATTGTTATAGAATCTATTATGGCACGTCCTAAATTAGTGGCAAAAGTAACAGGTGTTTTTGAAATACCGTTGTTGAAACGGAACAAGTATGTACGGCATACGCTGTTTATTCTTGTCTTGCCGCTCATTCCATTTGCGCTGACGCTGAAAACAGGCGTTTCACCAGAAGCAGCCTTTACCGTTACTGCCACCGCGAAATTACCGTCATATCGTTTAAGATTCAACACAGGTGTGATGAGCATACCGCCTTCTGAAACATTTCCAATCTGACACCAGCCGCCTGCCTGATAAACCTTACTTCCTGTCCAGCCTGTTTCAGTTACATAATCATCAATACTTTCACTTATATCTGTAGAATTTGCTGATTCAGAAGTTCCTGATGCCATCATAGAAAAACCTTCCTGCAAAGCAACCTTCTGTTCTGATTTATATCCTAACTTATAAAGGTTGACCACATAACTGCTTGCATGTTCAACCATATCCCAAGACGCTGTAAAACCATCATTGCCATTTACATCCGCCTTGATATTTTTTGGCGTTTTAAGATGGTTTGACATAAAATTGAATACAATAGTCCCATTATCATCACTTATGTCTGTAATCCATTTATCTAAAGTTTCCCCCGTATATGGCTGTGCTGCCGGAGTTGAAATGTCCGTAAAACTGTTATTAGACGAAATAGGATACAAATCCTTTTCCTCTGTATTACCACCGGCAACAGCATTATACGCAAGATGATTATCTGCAGGAACTAAATGGAATCTCGGGTGTGATGTGTCGTCGTTAACACTATTGTTATTCCATACATTTTCATTATAGTCAACATGTGTTATCATGAGTCCTCCTGACGGGATATATCTGTCCCAGCCTTGCTGCTGACGGTTCTCCATGAGATAGAATTCATTTTCATTGCTTGTTGTAAGTATATATGCAGAGTTTGTCTCAGCCAGATGCCCCATCGTAACATTGTCTGTAGGTTCAGTCAGCTCTACTGGAGTCAGCCAGCCCAAAGTCATACGTTCAAATGCATTATATGACGGAGGCGTCTTGCCGTCATTATTATAAGGGCCATACTCCATTATATCATATGAACCAAGTTTATAATCCGTGGCATCTAATGTGTTATAATGATCCGCAAGCCCCAGCACATGGCTGAATTCATGACAAACTGTGCCTATACCTGACGACTGCACACCACTGTTGCCGAAAAGTTCAGACGAACAGGCATACGTGTCAACCGTCTTGCCATCTAGATTCAAATTTATGTTATATGCAGACAAAAGATATTTATGTGGCCAGATTGTATTAGAGCCGCCGCCGGCATGCTGCCCATAACCTGCATAAATAACATATACCATGTCCACCTTTCCGTCACCATCACCATCATATTGCGAAAAGTCTATTTCATATTCTGAGTCTGCCAACTGACATGCCTCTTTTATCATAAGACCTGCATTTTGATCAGTTGTCATAAAACTGTCACTACCATAATATGCCGTATTGTGCGATAGTTTTATAGGACCTACGATATCAAAATGTGGTACGAATACCCCACTTGACTGTGCAATGTAATAGTCTCTCGCAGAGCCTGTAGCTCCATTGTCGCTAAATCCGCTTTCATTGAGCATACGGTCATGAAAGTCCTTGTCAAGAGAAAAATCCTTATCTGCAAATTCTACCAAAAGTACAAGACAACGTCCCTCTCCTATAGTAGGATAATTTCCCACTTTAAAACGAGAGTTGCTGCTATTCTGCTTCATGGCCTTATTCATTCTGTCTGGCCTTGATATATTATTTATCAATTCTGTTGCTTTTTTCAGCTTGCCTACATATCTTATTTCTGTAAGAGAGCGCATATCTGGATTATGCGCCAAAGGCGAATCCTGAATTGTCAGCATATTTTTATCTGTCAAGCTTGCATACCTGTATCCTCCGTCTTCGTCCTGCTTGAGCAGATATCCGTCAGTGCTTATGCATTGATGCCAATGCTCATCACCATTTATATAAAAAGTGATGGTTGTTCCGTCTGGCTGCAAAGCATTTATCGCACCACGATATGCCGGCACTGCTTCCACTGTCATGACATAGATGAAAGCAAAGAATAAAAATTGCAATAATCTTTTCATAGTTCTATTTTTTTAACGTTTAACTGTTTGCAAAGTTACTAATTTAAGATGACTTCATAATAGCAAAATATCACAATTTTTCAGTTACAACGCTCAAAAGTATATAGATAAAAACTGACAGCGGCCATTTTTTATACATTTTGTTACAACAAACAATGTTTTTTATTTATCTTTGTATTGAAAAAATCAGTTAACTGATATAGTATTAATTTAAATTTTAAACACATGAAAAGCAAATTACATTATTATCTTGTGACATCGCTTTGCGTGTTATCTGGAGTCTTATGTCAAGCTTTTGCTTCAGATGTCAAGACGGTTTATGCACTATCTGACAACGAAGAGTTTGGCAAAGGTATCTATACATTTGAATTGAGTGATACCCTCAAAAACGTAAGTCTGTTTCAAACAATGACCTACAATATGGTCTGTGGCGGACAGATTGTAGACAACACCTATTATTATTTTGAATACGAACAAGTTTATAATGGTATCAAAGTCCACGGTCTTTGGGCTTTTGACATGGAAAGTAAAACGCAGAGACAGATTGCTGATTACGGTGGCGTAAATAACGGACAAGCAGTAAGCAACTTTTCGTATGACTATCAGAGCGGAACGATGTATGGCCTTAACAGTTTCAACGGTGGCGACGGTCTTGTTAAGCTTGACCTCGAAACCGGTACTATAACAAATGTAGGAACCTTAACTTATGACGTCATCAATTCTGCTGCACAAGCATCAGACATGGAAGAACACATGCACGTGATGACATCTACCTATGACGGAGAAATGTATGGCATAAGCTACTGGGGATCTTTATACAAAATTAATCAGCACACATGCGAATGCCAATATATAGGAACACTTGACTATAACCCAGGTGATGCCTTCATGTATAGTGGTGACTGCCTGTTTTATGACAACGACAGCGGACAACTTTATCTAAGATTCACCACTTATAATTGGTCTACATCATCATGGATTTACGATGCAGTCATGATTGACACGAAAACAGCACATGTAACTCCATTTGCGAAGTTTAAGGACAACAAGGAATCTTCTCTAATGGGTATATCAGTACCTTTCACTGTAGCTGAAGCCAGCGCTCCGGCAAAAGTGCAAAATCTTAGCATCACAAGAGGCCAAAATGGTGCGCTCACAGCAACACTTGAGTGGGACAACCCGTCAAAGACATATGGCAGAGGAGGTACACTTGAGGAGCTTAGCTATGTGCTTGTGCTGAGAGACGGTGTTAAAGTAGACTCTATCGTCAACCCGGCAATAGGAGGTCATCAGACATGGACTGACAATAACATCACAGAACGTGGATACTACACATACAGAATAATTCCGGGCAACAGCATTGGCCGCGGAGACAGAGCCAGCGTAGGCTCATATGTCGGAAAAGGTGATCCTCTAGGAGTTACCGACGTCAAGCTTCTTGCCGACGGCGATAAAGCCAAACTCTCATGGACCGCACCTACAGAGGGCAAGCTGAGCTCATATATCGACGTAAATACTCTGAATTATGATGTTATCAGATTTAAGAACAGCAGTCTTGAAGGCGAAAAGGTTGCAACAGCAATAAAAGAGACATCATTCACAGACGAGACTCTGACAGAAATGGGAAGATATACCTATGCCATAGTTCCGCATACAGACAATGCCACCGGCGACAGCGTAAGATCAGAAACAGTTATCCTCGGACCGGCATACACAAGCCCTATTACCTTTGAATTTAACAATCTCGATGAGTTCAAACTATGGACAACTATAGACGCTAACGGCAATTATGAAACATGGGCATGGTCAGACGGAATGTTCGGCACATTAAAAGGAGCAACATGTTCATATAATTATGATGAGGTTGTCGCTGCAGACTGGCTGATATCACCGCGCATAAAGTTTGAAGCAGGCAAGAGATATAAGGTTACATTCGATGCACTGCCAGGAAGCAATAAAGTAATGGAGACACTGGCCGTATCATTCGGACAGGGAACAGACATAGCTTCACAGGACAGCATCAACCAGTTTGAAATCGTATCTGATCAGGTTGTAAGCCTGCGCGCAAATCTTCCTGAGATTAAAGCTACAGGAGAATACAACATCGGTTTCTTATACCGCACATATTACGCAAACTATAAGCTGAGTGTCGGCAATATACAGGTAAGTGAAGACCACGAAGGGTATGTTGAGGGTATAATAACCTGTGACGGCAAACCCGTAGCAGGAGCAACAGTCATCACTAATGGCGGAAAATTTAAATCTGTTACAGACAATGAAGGCAAATACCGTCTAGAGTATCTCCCCGAAGGAAACTACGACATAGACGTACAGGCCCTAGGATATGAAAATGCATCAGCATCAGCATCAGTAACCGAACACAATGTTACTCAATGCGACATCGAAATGACCGCACGGCCTACATACAAGATCAGCGGTACTGTTGTCGATGTTGCAGACGAACCGGTAGCAGGTGCAAAGGTTGTTCTGAGCGGATACGACAACAAAGAAACAGAAACAGCCACAGACGGAACATTCAGCTTTGCTGACGTATTCAAAGACGATAACTACGCTGTAAGTATAACAAAGAATAAGCTTCTCGAGGGAACTAAGAACTTTGGAGTTGAAAGCGACACAGACCTTGGTACAATAACACTTCTTGACAACCAGAAGCCAGCCGGCAAGGTTACTGTCATTGAAGACGGAACCTCTGCTAATGTAACATGGAACGCTCCTTCCAACGACGCAGTATTGCAGCGCATTGACGACGGAACCCTGACCACATCAGTTGGAATTGGAACTGCAACAGAAAATTCGATGTTCGGTGTTGTAAAACGCGAACCTTCAAGCATACACGGAGTAGAATTCTTTGTTAACTCAGCTTCTAGTATGTACAGCGTACGTCTGAGCATCTTCGATCTTGACGAAAACGGAGAGCCAACCGACAAGTTGCTCTACCAGAACACCTATGTACAGGCTACAGACGGACAGTGGAACTCATACACACTGCCAGCTCCAGTAGACGCCCCCAACGGCTATTATCTGGCTATATCTAACTCTAATTACGTTGGCATGACTGTCGGCATTGACGGTGCCGGAGACAAAGAGAAGTATCCTTTCGTGGAAGGCGTAAACTGCTTCACTGCTGATTATACTACGGGAGAGTATCTTTATCTTGAAGGACAGGCTGACGAAAGATTCCACAACAACTTCCTCATTCGTCCTATAGCCGCTCCGTTCACAGTGCCTGAAGACTCTACAGAATTCAAGTCTGCTGCAAACAATACGAAACGTTTCGTATACAGAAACAGCGCTGACAACAACGCTACTTACGTTGAGCTTGAGTCAAGAGACTGTGATGTTCAGCCTAATCTTGATGAATCTCCAATGATGAAGACTCCGCAGAGCCGCATACGCTATAATGTCTACAGAATGAAGTCATCAGACATTGCCAACGAGGCAAACTGGAAGCTGCTTTCTGAAAATCAGCAGGCACGCAGTTATGAAGACAAAGACTGGCAAAGCATGGAACAAGGCGTTTACGCTTATGCGGTAAAAGCGGTATACACAGGTGGCGATCTTGCAACAGCGTCTGTTTCAGACACTATCGGAAATAAAATGAACACTGATATTACATTCCGTATAACTACAGATACTCCTGAAAATGAGGCTTACGGCGCACATGTCGTTATTTCAGACGGAATTCACCAGTACACAGGCACAGCCGATGATGCAGGAGTCGTTGTGATAGAGAATGTATGGAAGAGCATCTATGACATGAGCATCGTCCTCGACGGCTTCAACACGCATACTGATAAGATAAATGTAAGCACTGACGACTCTTACGAATTTGTATATAACATCACTGAAAATAGAGTTAAGCCTTACAACCTGATAATTGAGGAGGGTGCCAACGGCAATGAGCGCGTATTTATGTGGAATTATCCTAACGTGTTCTTTGATGACTTTGAAAGCCATGAAGACTTCGCAATAAACTCTCCGGGCGCTATCGGATGGCAGTATATCGACGGCGATGGTTGCGAGACTGGCGGACTCATGGGATATGAATGGCCGAGTATATTTGAGCCTATGGCATACATGGTTTTCAACCAGAGCGCTACTACGCCTTCATCTACAGATATATCTTATCTTGCACCATACAACGGAAGCAAATGCCAGACAGCATGGGCTTCTTATGGAGACTCTAATGACGACTGGATGATCACTCCTAAGCTCTACTTCAAGGAAGACTTCAAGTTCACATTCTATGCTGCAAGCGCAGACTATTCTTATCTTGAAAACTTTGAGGTTCTGTATTCAACAACCAATATGCAGCCGGAAAGCTTTGTAAAGGTACAGGAGGCAACTGAGGCACAGAGCTATTGGATGCAATATTCATATGACATACCAAAAGAAGCCAAATATGTGGCAATACGCTGCATATCAGACCAAAAACGCGTATTCCGCATTGACGATGTACGCTACGGACTCGCAGATGCATTGGCTGCACCAGCTTACATAAGCAGAAATACAGGTTATAAATCTCCGTCTCTGCGTTCTCCTTCTTTAGACGGTTTATATGAGGTTTACCTTGACGGCAATAAGGTTGCTCAACAAGATGCTACTACATACACGTTCACAAACCTTAGTGCAGGCAATCACACTGCAGGCGTGATAGCATCTTACACTTCAGGAAAGACAGAAATGAGCACTATCGACTTCTCTGTTGACGCTAGTGGCATTGTTTCTGTTGAGAATGGCGGCTTTAACATCTCTGCTGACGGACGCTCTATTACTGTTAACGGAGAATACGACTACATCGAAGTATTCTCAACAGGCGGAATGGCAGTCGCTGCCACCGAGGTTGCTCCAGGCAGTTACAGCCTTGGCAATGTTCCGGCAGGTGTTTACATCGTTAAAGTTTACATCGACGGTAATGTAAATACAATGAAGTTTGTCGTTAAATAACAATTTCACAAATAGTTTTCATAGGGGTTGTGCGCAAAATAGGCACAGCCCCTATTTTTCATCCAAATCGCTTATTATAATCCGGTCTGTATTTTGGCTTTACATTAAGCGGATTTTCGTAAGATTTTTCTTGATATAACGGGCTATGTCAAGAAAAAGCAAACAATAAGACGGGCTGAAAACATTAATGCACAAAATTGATAAAACTATGTGCGGTCTAATGACCAAATTACATTACATCTCTGTTACTGCTGTACAAAAGTTTCGTTTTCCGTTTTATTTCTTAAATTTATTACGCTATCTTTGCAGCATCATGAGATGCCGGTGCCGTCAGCATCACTGAAACAATGGCTCTTTTGCAACAGAGCCGCGAACGAAATAAGTCAGACAAAAGAATATACACTGAAACATGGGAAACATAAAAAAGACATTTCTCCACAAGACATTACGCATAGCAACATTATTTATTGGCGGAATAGCCATAGGCTTCGGGGTTGGTTTCGTCATAGGCAAAATCATCAAGCCTGCGCTTCATGCCGACATATCAGCCGCCGACGTGTTTCTCACGATACTCCTGGCAGCGATATTCTTCATCTTATCTTTCATCATACACATCGTCATCCACGAAGCAGGCCACATGCTTGCTGCCATGGCGCGCGGCTGGAAGTTTCTGTCGTTTATGATCATGGGCGTTGTCCTGAGCCGTCGCGACGGCCGTTTCCGCCTGTCACGCTTCAGTATGGCCGGAGCCGCAGGCCAGTGTCTTATGCTGCCGCCCGAAAACGGCGACACACCCTTCGGCATAGCCCTATATAATGCTGGCGGCGTGTTGGCCAACCTTATGCTCACGGTGATTGCATCTGTCATTATGTTCATGCCGTCGGCACATCATTCGCTCGTCACAACGGTCTTTCTGCTGTGCATCATCATCTCCGGACTGTATCTCATTGTCATGAACGGCATCCCGAACAAGCTGGCCGGACTGCCCAACGACGGTCTCAACATGCTCAATCTTCACAAAGACGAGTTTTCCACGATGGTGTTTCTGCGCTCCATGCGCCTCATCGGATATCTTATGCAAAACGACACATCACGGCTTGAGGCCATGACATACATGTGCGACGACCGCGACATCAACTTCAGCAACCCCATACACGTCATGGCACTTTCGTCCGACTTATCGTTAGCCATGCTGCACATGGACTTCGACAAGGCCAACGCCATCATGCAGCGCGCCGAGCCGCACATGAGCCGGATGGTTACTATCTACCGCAACGAACTGACCTTGGAACGCATTTACCTCACGCTGATACGTCCCCACTATCCCGAAGACATCAACAGGCTGCTGGACAAGTCAATCAGCAAATACCTGCAAGTGCAGTCTGTCTTCCGTCCTTCAGCCCTGCGCGTTCAATACGCCCTCGCCATGATACACGAGGCAGATAGCAGCAAGGCCGAAAAGATATACGAGAAGTTTCAGCGTGTAAGCCGTAAATATTACATTCAGGGCGAAGCAGAATACGAACAGCAGCTTGTTGATTTTGTCAGAAGCGGCAGATATCTGCAACAATTATCTTTCACGCGGATGATAGGTTAAAACCTGCTTTTATCAAAGATAAATGACCATAAGGTCATCACCTGACACCATCAATATGAAATGCTCCTCATCTTGCCCCAATTTACAGAAGTTTTACCATTCTTGTTCCAAAGACATTCCCTCACTGTTATGACCCTGCTTTCTGTATCTATGCATACCACCTGATATGAAAGCAGGCTTTCATCGTCTGCCGACAACTCTCCCTTCATCGGCGAGTCAACCCTGAACACAGGCAAGGATATGCTTCCCTCCGTGCCCTTCCAGTCATAGAATTCATTATAGTTGCAGTCTCCGTGGAAATATGCCTTTATCTGAGGATGAGACTTAAAAAACCTCTCCAGCCTGTTCCAGTTGCCAACAGGCCTCATGTCAATGGCATTTACGCTACACGTATCGCCCAACAGATTTTCAAATTTATCCTTACTGTTTATGTCATACGGAAAGTTAGGATTTGTAAAGTGTTTGGCATCAGCCTCAACCGGATCATGTGCGAAGAGTATTGTGGATGTTGTTGGGTCATCTTTAAATATGCTGTCTAACCAACTACGCATAAAGCCGTCCGGCCATATCCCCACAAAGGCAAACCGGAGATTGTCTTTTATAAAAGTGTAATGAACTTTATTGGCTGTATAATCAAAAGACGAAATTTTCTGACAGCCAAATTCCGGCATGTTATGATTGTATATTTCTATAGCACTTGTTTCATCCTTGGCAGGTGTAAGCGCCTTCGGATATCCTATGGCATTTGATATGTCATGATTACCGGGAACAAGATATATGGGACATCCGAGGGTTTCTATCCAGTCTTTTTCAAACTGCCTCCATGATCTGCATGCCTGCCACACCCCATCATGCATTCTGTTCGATATATCGCCAGTACACACAACAAAATCCGGCTCGCCAAACTTTGTTCCCTCACCTACTCCTCCGTCAGAGGGCAAATCTGTTTTATTGAGCAGACAAAACGACTTCACCATCTCGCCAATGACCTTATAGGCATCAACCTTCTCTCCCCGAAACTGTCGCTTTATTCCGTAGTGAAGGTCAGAACAATAAATAAATCTTATCTCATGGCCGTTTGCGGCAAATGCACTGACAACACCTACGAGGCATACAAAATAAAATAATATTATGCGTCTAAGTTTCATAATAACTTTAACTATTTTCAAAATTCAACCTGTAACTGCAATCAAATTATAATTATGAATAAGTTCGTAATTTTATAATGCCAAAACTCTCTCTCTATTCTTCAGGCTCAGTTGCGCTGATTTATCATCAACCAATTACAGGGCCGTATAAACGAGCCGGCCATTGATCCGTTCCGACTTCATTACATAAATCTTGCTTACAGTCATGCTTTCGCTCTCCACGTCGATGTCAAGAGGCATTTCCGACGGTTGGCGCACAAGGGTGATATGCGGACTGAACTTACCCTTTGCATAGTCAATGCCGCGTTGGTCAAGATTGCGTCTCAGCTGTTGCGCTATAGCCTTCACCTTGTCCTCGCCTTCTATGCCGAGCCACACCACCCTGCTTCTGCCGTTAAAGCATCCCATCTTGCCCGTTCTGATTACAAACGGCTCAAACTTAACGGCATCAACAGCGGCCTTTATCTCCTCCACCCTTTCCGTCTCGCCGATAAATGCCAACGTAAGATGCAGGTTCTCCGGCTGCGTATAGTTGCCCCTTACTCCATATTCCTTCAGTCCATCCTGTACATCCAATATTGAAGACTTGAACGCTTCAGTAAATCGTATTGCGATAAATATTCTCATGTCATTATAATTTTATACATATGCCGGCAACAAAGTGACATTAAGATGTACACACCCGCCCTGCACATTAATTAGATTTTATCCACGTGTGGTTATTTGTATTTAACTCACATTTATATTACAGCTTAAAGTCCTTACGCTCTATATCTGCTCTGAATCCTTCTTCAGATACATTTTCCTTGCTTCCTGCTCTACCTCGTTCATGATACGTCTGATGTTCTATCATATCAGATTGTGAACACGTGTGTTCACAATCTCCGGATTCTTGATATGCAAATATAATTTGCGGTAATACACCAAATTGCGTTTACTATAGTTATTTTCGCATATAACGGAAATCCGTTCTGCCGGATTAGCTCAATGTTTTAAACAAATAATAATAGAATACAAAATTATAGAATCTTTCTGTATTGCGGATGCCTTTTGCAGAACTTTTTTTGACGCTCATATAGAGAAACATCAACTGATTACATCTTACATACAGAAGTCTCAATACGTTCCATAGGAGTGATAGTTACAGTAAATTTGCTTTCAATATCCGATGCAGTATATTCACAATTATGATATTCGGCACTTTCTAAATTAATTGGTATGAGTAATCATTTTGAACATAGGAAAAGAAATTACTGTAAACTCAACTCTCTGAAAATCAATGATTACATATATATTCTTGCACTTCGTACTATTCCGATTTTTTGCAGCCAAAACTTCAATACAAATATAGTGAAATTTGGATAAAAACAATTCGAAAATCTAAGAATTACAATCTGCCTTTATAATTTAATGATAAAGTTTTTCAAAAAAATTAGTTTTATTCTCAAAAATTGCATAGCTTTGCGTTTATAACATTCACAATATTGAAGATTAACAACTAAAAACAAGCATAACTATCATCATAATGATATATAAATAAGAATAATATGGTAGACTTTTATGAATACTCTACGCCTGAGCTTGTAAGGCTATTAGGCAACAGATTCAAAGAATATAGAATCCGTTGCAATCTTACTCAGAAAGATGTTTCAGAGCAGTCAGGCATTGGCCTTACAACCATACACAAATTTGAAAATGGTACTGCAGGCAATATTTCGTTGTCAACATTTATCTTGCTGCTGAAAGTAGTCGGTCAGATTAACACGATAGACAACCTTCTTCCTGAGTTGCCTGAATCTCCTTATCTGATGCGTAAGGATGATAAAAAGGCGCAACGTGTCAGACACTCTAAATAACGTAAACTTATGGTACAGTTGTTAAAAGTAATCCTTTGGGATGAGGAAATTGGCAGATTGGCTTGGGATGCCAGACGTAGGTTATCATATTTTATGTATAATCCGTCCTTTCAGAAGAAAGGTCTCAATATTTCTCCATTAGTAGCACCCGTGGATGGAGGCACTATAAGATATTTTGTGTAAATGGAAAATATTTTATAATGCAGCCTTGATATCCTTTTGCAGAACTTTTTTGACGCTCTAATAAGGAAACATACGCTGATTACATCAGCAGTCTGCCGTTATCGTTCCACTCACCATACATAACGCCATTTCGGGTGTTTTCTATAAATTTATCAAGCCGTTTTCTGAACAGCTCGGGCTGACGTTTCTTTATCTGGATGGTGTCAATGCGCACACGCTTATACAGCTCGGGCAGGCGGCAGAAATTCTGCCACACCACAGGGTCCGACTTCAATTCTTTCATTACATCATCGTCTATCACAAAGCCCTTGTCCGTCATACCCGGCAATGCGGCTCTGCCGGCATCTGTCATCAGTCCGAGCCGTTCCATCCTGCGACATCTTTCCTTGTTCAGTTCCGACCAGTTGCTGCGCCGCTTTCTCGGGCACAGCCTCTGTGCCGTCACCCCGTCTGCCAGCTTCTTTGTCGTGCTGTCTATCCATCCGAAGCACATCGCCTCTTCTACAGCATCTATATACCAGAACGTGCCGTCGTCAACTGGTCTTCCACGTTTCACCACTACCCAACATTCCGGCTCCTTATCATGATTCTGCATAAGCCATTCGCGCAGTTCAGCACGAGACTTGACGTTCAGCAAATTATTTATTGTCATATACTATCTTTGTTCAAACACGCATACTGATAACAACAGGCTTAACTTACATACAAGTTGCCTATAATATAATTAATTATTTCCTTTTATTTCACTACTCTTAAACTCTTCCGATTGTTTAATTTTTATCATGTCAATAAATCCTTGATCTTTTCGACGCCATCTACGTACAACGTAATCATTAAAATTATATTTTCTTAGATCCAGATTATCCGCATGGTCTGATATTATAACCTGAGGCATAAATCCATATTTATTTTGCATAGAATATAATGTATTAACAATTTGAATAAAAAGATTTGTAACTGCTCGCAAGTCATCATCTGCCTCTTTCCCTTCTTTCTGTTTTAAATCCTTTGCATTAAATTCAGGTGCTGTATCTATTGTTGCAGGAAAATAAACCTGGCTAGGTTGGTCAAGGAACAAAATTGTTGGAACAGTTGATTTATCTCCTAATGATACAAAGAATTCTAGAATACCGAAAAATAAGCAAATATGTGAATATAACCAATTTGCACCACTTCCCATATTTCTTAAATAAACTTTTGTCCCATTGTTTTTCAAATGATACAATTCAAACGTATGAATGTCAAAATGCAGATTTATTGGCTGATAAGAACTTTCAAAATCAAGATTTTTACCCATATCATTCATTGCCTTATTGATAAATCTTTCTGCATTTTCCAACTTTTGTTGTACATTATATCTTGTCTGCAGAATATATTCCAGTTGCTTGATTTGTCTTTTAGTTTCTTCAATTTTTTTGCTGTCAAATTGAATGAACATGTTTTTTGTCCATTCCAATTCGTTTTCAATTCTAAGTTTTAATTTTAGCGATTGCTCTTCCAATGACTTGTTTTTCTCTAACTTATTGTTTATTTCTATAATTCTATTTATTTTGGCATTAATCTTCCTCAATTCTGAATTTATTAAAGATATTTCTTTTTCGCATTCGCGTTTTTGCGGCAAGAATGAATCTTCTCTTTGAGGTGATTTCCTTAACTCTTCGTTTAGCCATTCAATAGCAATCTTTAATTTATTGGCTGCATCTTCTGTTGCATTTGACTTATGATGACAGAAAGGGCATACAGTTTTTCCTTTTATTGCTTCCGTAATAGGTTGGTATTTGTCTATCTTTTCAGCGTAGTTTTTAACATAATTAATTGAAGAGTTTATATTTTCTAATTTTAGAGATAGTCTTCTTCTTTGTGCCAATAAATCATTCTTTTGTTGTCTCAATTTTAAATACAATTTCTTATACTCATCAGAATCTTCATTTACTTCGATTTTAATTTCCTCCAACTCATCAATATAGATTTGTGGCGCACTTAACATGTGAACACTAGTAATCTTAGGGAATAATTCATATCCGCTAATCGAAAGATATTCAGCTCTGAGCCCGTCAATCTTTATAGCCCTTTCGTTTTTCTGCGATTCAAAGTTGCTAAACTCTCTGTTGAATTTCTCTAATTCTAGGCGTTTTTCTTCTAACTCTCTGTTGATAATATAGTATTGTTGATCAACGAATCCAGCAAATATTTTAAACTCATCAATCACTTTTTCCCTTTTTTCTTTTTCATCAAAACGATAGAATAGCGAATGTTTGTTTGCGATCAAATTCTGATGCTGAAGCATGAAAGAAACCATATTGCGGAATGATGGCCTACCTTTTTTGGCTTTGAATTTCAACGCTTCTTCGCTTTCGTCGGTATCGGAAATGTTAATTCCAATGAATCGACCAAGCTCATCTCTAAAACTTTTTAATTGAACAAAATATTCCTGCTTAAAATAATCTCTATCAAGATGTTCAATATCAATTTCATCTGTCTCAATTTTATAAAAAGCCTCAGTTGATTTTTTATTTTGTGTACGAGCAATAACCAGGTATGTCTCTTTTGCATGTATAACAACAAAATATAATTCAGCATTGTCAGTTATCACACCTTCAGGAATCGTGTTTTCGGAATTGCCCGTACAATAGTCAAACAATTCGATAATCGCACTTTTACCCGTAGAAGAACGTCCTGTTATGATATTAAGTCCTTCTTTCAAACTGATGTAATGACAGTTGTCTGATTTGTCTATTACACCAAGATATTTAATATAGCTTCTCATAATCTGTAAATTCCAAATGCATAATATGTGTTTATAACATTTCGTGTAAATATTTTATGTAGTTGCGATGCAAGATTGAGACTTTTTGACAATCCGCAATCTGTTTGAAGATTATTATCTACTAAAACTGTTACACTCAAATCGTCATTTATTTTTATATATCCGCACTCCAACGCATATTGAAGACAGCGATTAGTAATATCTTTGAAATATTCGAACCGTTCTTCGAATCCTGCCATTATTTCTTTATCATTTGTTATTCTGCTTAGTCTAGATGCTCTCGAAATAGTAGTGATTTTCTTTAAAAAATCAGAGTTCAAGACCAATGGAAATACAAAATATGCTAAAAGAATATTTTTGTTCTTTGGCTGCAGATTCCTATAAAATGAGACAAGAATCGGCGTAAGGATAAAAATATTACTTTGTAGAGTGGATATGTTTTCAATAAGCTTACTCATATTTATGTTATTTTAAAAGCCAAACAATGTCATCCTTATCATTTGCAAGTATTTGCATAACTCCATTATGAAAATATGAAGGCACAGAATTGTAAGTGTGAAATGTACCATCGTTTGCCAATGTTACATTATCATATAGGTCCTGAGATCTTTCCATGGTGTCTTTTATTTCGCAATTTCTAATTGCCTTACGATATTCTGTTCTATATCGTTTTTCTACAGAATTTTCATATTCTTCAAATTGAGTTCTTATCGCTAATGATTCTCTCAGTTCTTGTTCTATTAATAAAACCGTATGCACATAGTCACCTACTGCATCAGGAATAACTACTTCATATTCTATATCTTTTATCTTCCTAACAAATGCATATTCTTCATATTCTTCATGTTTTATATCTTTCAATTTTAATTTATCTGGAAACACTACAGTATTTTCTCTTAACTTTTCTGCAATTTCCTGCGCTTCTTTCTCAAATGCTTCATTGGAAATAGTCCAAATCTTTTGTGGTCTGATAATCCAACCAAGTAAAGAATTAATGTATTTCTCTTTTTGAATATTGGGAATAGATTTGTCTCGGTTTAGGAGACTCTTGTAAAACTGCTCGTCATTTGTGTCCAAACAATCAATAAAGAGCTTTTTTGCGATTTCTGCCAATCGTTTACTTTTCGATGCATCAAATATGTCATCCATCATTGATGTCAGTTTCTCAGACTTCCTCTTCTTTGTGTCAAAATGTTCTTTTATGCGATTAAGCGTCTTTAATTTATCTTCTAATCCTTTTTTATTCCAACCTCCCCATTCGGATTTTTTTCCTGCCTTTTGAGTTGTTAGCAAAAATAATGAACTAAACTTTTCTATAGGAAAATTATCTCGCATCCAATTATGAATAGTGTTCCAAACATTCTCATCTAAATCAGTTAAATCTGTTTTATAACATTTTGATTCAATCTGTGTAGGATTATCTCCACCCAACACAGAAACATCACCAAACGTTTCAATATAAACAGACTCTCCTTCATGCATTTCAAAACATCTATCTAATGCAACAAGGAACTGAAATACAATACCCTTTAACGTTGGTGTCGAATCAAAACTTAGTTTTTTCATTATATCCTGTCTTTTAAATAACCATTTCTGTCTTTTAATATGTCTAGCAATAATAGGTTAGAAGGACAATTATAGTTCTGGCACACATAAGAATACGCTTTATATATTGAATCAAATCCTTCGTTTAATACAGTATCAGTTCCATCTACTACTATTTTGCAGATTTCGCATTTGCTATAATAAGAAATGCGCCGTTGTCCATTGTATTCTAATAATTGGATCGGTTCTCTCCTTCTCATAGACACAAGACATTTTTTACCATCTAGAGCTTGATATTCAAAATAGAAATCTTGTTTACATTTTATTGTCTTTGCTCTATTTATTTGAGCTAATAATGCAATAGCCTGCTTACATATTTTAACTTCATTCCGATAAAATGGTGAAGTTATATCATTATGGGCAGTAGAATTCAAAAATAAATCTTTATATATTTTTAAATCCTTAAATGGAGTATAATCAATATTCTCGAAACGACAAAACTCTTCAAGTGAACCTATTAGTTCATCCAAATTTTTTGAGATACTTTGTTTTGTCCTTGGCTCTTCTTTAACTCTATACGACTCAGGTAGCAATTCATTTAAACAACATTCACATTCTTTTCTAAGGAGAATTCCACAAAGAAAATAGTCATGACATTTATATGCGTCCTCAATTTTTTCTATCTTTGTTTTATCATCAGGCACATAATTAGGTTCGTTTGGCATAATAGAATCATCTATATAGATTCCTCCAAACAACCATTCTGAACTTTTATATTGAGTTTCAATTATACGTTTCAACGTATGGTAAAAAAGCCTATCGTGTGTAAATACATATAATGTATATTTTGAAGCAACTACGTCTAGTAAATATCTAATAACTTTCATCCGATTACTCATATCAAGACTAATGAGCATATCATCCAGGGCCAAAAATCGACCATCGGGAGCAGCCACTAAATCTAACAATGAGAATCTTATTGATAGAATTATTGCTGTCAATTTAGCTTCATTAAGCTGTGTTTGAGGCTTTTCTATATCACCCCATGTCCCGTCATCGTTCTTTTCTTTAATTGTCAGTCTAATAACAGGGGGCAGAATTTCTAATTTGCTGCTAACACATTCTTCTATTAACCTGTGAGCTATAGTTGTTTGGTGATATCTGTATCCATACCTCAACCAATAAGATTTATCTTGTTGAGGAATTTTATCCTGATTATTCTCATAATTGAGTTCTATGGATAATTCTCTATCGTCTAACTCTCTGAAATGATTATTATATATATTACTTACTAATGATGGAGCATTTATATTATCTTTATGATTAATCATTTCAATGATTCTCAAAACCTCCTGATTAAATTTTTCAATGAGTCTATCGTATTCAGGATCAATTCTTCGCCCTCTACCTCTTCTTTGAATTTTAGCAACAACCTCATCATAAAGTTCACTGATATATTTAGAACCGTCATTGGTAAATGTAAATGGTAATATATCTTTAATAAAAACAGGGAATAGATCTATATATTGAGAGTTACGAAAACTAAAACTATTAAACAGGAATTTATGATTAATAAAAACACATTCAGCATTCATATCTCTTAAAGGAGAGATAGCTTGTGCGGGAAGTTCTTTATATCCATTTTTTGATAAATGATATTTTGTATTACTTCCCTCTAACTCTATTTCAATATATGGATCTGCTGTTGTTGTATCTTTATTTACAAGACTCTCAGGGTTGTTTTTATCAAAATATATAGCACCCTTGTCGTGGTATTGACTTTGTAGAAGTGCATGTAAAGCGTAATAAATAGAAGATTTTCCACTTCCATTTTCACCATACATAAGTAAATTCTTCCCATCAAGAATTAATTCAAATTCTTTTGGGAAAGCCTTGAATCCGTCTATTTTTATTTTAGATATTGCTGCCATATCAATGCTGTATTATTGGTTTTAGAAATTCTTGACTGCGTGAAACAAAAAGTTTTAGCCTTGTTCTCACAGGATTGTCTGTCATGAAAATGCTACTATGAACAGAAATAATAGTATTATTCTTATCTTCATCAGAAAGTCCATCTATTGGTATGATCTTCTGATACAGATAGCTCATAATATCTATTTCACGTTCTTTCATGTGTTCTCTAAAAAATAATTCATAAACACAACCATCTATGATTTTCTCAAATAGATCTACAAACATTGAATTTATGGAAACAAATGGTTCTATCTGTTTGGGATTCTTTAAGAATACCAAGTAATCATATAATATTGACAATAGGTTCTGTTCTTCTATTGTAGCATCGGGTATATAGAGTTTTCGAACATTAGCTGGTTTAACTTGAGCAAAAGTTCGTCCTTCTTCTTGAGTTAGATTCTTATATAAATAATCTGTAAGAGTAGAGTTTAGAACTGCTACTATATACTTATAGCAATATTGGTCCGTATTCTTTTTAAAAACCAGAATACTATCTAATACATAGAAACTACTATCATCATAAACGCAACGAATGCTATCTGATGTTTGGCGCATTATGATCTTAGGTTCTTCAAATAATTTTTTATATCTAGGCCAATGCAAACACCACCAAGGAAGTGTTCCTTTTACTGTTTCACGTTTTCCTGATAACTTAACCTGATGGGGTAATAAATATTTATAGATATTATCATACTTATAGATATCAATATCTTTTGTCGTATAGATTATAACATGATTCTTATCATTAATCAGGTAATTATCTATTTCCGCACCAACAAGAACTTTATGTAAAATTTCTTTTTCTAGATGTAATTCTTCCGATTCTTCTGTACTGATTCTAAATATCTTATCTCCACCAGAAGATATTCCACTTGCCATTTCTTCAGCAATAGAATCAATCAATACCCCGTGTCGCTTAATTTCGTTGATAATTCTAATATTTACATTTGATAATCCAAGAACATATGATGGTACTGTTTTTATTAATTCTATTGATATTGATTCATAATCCTTGTTCCATTCAATATCACTAATATTATATTTTCTATAATCGGAATATTCAATATCATAAATTTCGTTTCTTTTTGATTTTGCAATAAAAATACAAGTAGGCACATCGGCATTTTCAAATGTATTATCTCCTAAATTTATAGCCCTAATAAGTTGGTGATTAAACAATATAAGAGAACGAGTCTTTTCATTTTCATTTTGAAAAAACATGTTATTAGGAACAATATAAGAAACAATGCCATTAGAATTCACTAATCTAAAAGCCAACGAAATAAAATAGCAATATGTCTCTGGTGTACGCATGTGTACATCAGAATAATATTCCTTAAACAAGTTTTTTTCTATGGGTAATAGTTTAGCTCCAAATGGAGGATTGCCAATAATAATGTCGAATCCTAAAAACATTCCCTTATCATCCAATAATGCAGGAAATTCAAAACGCCATTCAAAAGAATGCTCATAAATTTTATTGTTTTTAATATCCTCATGCTCTTTTTCTATTTGGACTAATAGCTTTCGTAATTTTTTTACTTCATTCTTTTCCTCTTTTGTCCTTTCTCCGAGAAGTAACGGCGTTTCCAGATTAAAGATTTTCGTCTTTATCTTCTTTACTTTCAATAATTCTTTGTCCGATAAATTTGAGCGAAATGCAGTTTTTACCTGTTCAATAATATTTTTGAATTCATCTTTTTCTTTATGATCTGATGTCTCAGTATATTTATATACCTTTTCCTTGTATTTGGAAAGAGACATTTTCTCATCATCGGATTTGTTTTTATTATATTCAGTAAAGACATTCTCAATAGGTACGTCAAGCGAAAACCTATGTAATATAGAGTTTCCACAAGTAATCTTATAATCCAAGTTTGGAAGCGGCTGTGGTTCATCTGCATCAACCACCAATGCCAACCAAAAGCGCAAACGTGCAATGTCTACAGCACCCTGCTCTATATCAACACCAAAGATGTTGTTCTGAATGATTTCACGTTTTGTTTCGGTTGAATCAAAGCTCCCTTTTGGCTCAGCATGCGGCTGCAAATTATGAATAGCATAATACAAGACATACAATATACCCATTGGGAAAGCACCAGAACCGATGGCAGGGTCGCATACTTTTACCTCTTTGAGTAGTTTCATAAATCGTGATGCAACATCCTTTGTTTGAAGTATAGGCATAACGATTCCATTGTTTATCAACTGCTCTATCGGTTTGGCATATTGTTCATCAGGTTCGTGAGCTTTCAAATACTGAATTACACTCTGACGGCACATATAATGCACTATTTCCTTTGGAGTATAGAATGCCCCTTTATCCTTATTGTCTTCCAAAAGATTCTCAAAGATATGCCCTAACATCTCCGGATCGATACCCACCTCACTATCATCAGGATCGTTTTCATCTATAGTGAAATTATACATATCGAAGAAATCTATAAGTTCCTTAAAATAAGAGTAAGGAAAGTCTATATCCAATCTATCGATGTTATCTTTCTCGAACAAGCCACCATTTAGGTATGGAATCTTGATATTGTCACCCAACCGTTTATCCGCAATATCACCATTCCTTTTTTCATTCAATGTGTTGAAAAATATAGTCAAAAGTAAGTGAAATGCGAAAAATCATTCAAAAAATAGTATCTTTGCACTATGGAAATTCAGTTGTCGACATCAGAAATGGAAGTTTTGCGTAAACTTCAACGGAATTTAGCCGGAAGTTCCGACTATGCCCGTGTGACTTGCATTCTGATGTTGGGCATGGGTAATACGCCCTCTTTCGTGTCCTCATGTCTTGGAATAGACGTTTCCACTGTATACCGTTATCGTTCCGCTTATTTACATGGTGGTGCTGATGAACTTCTGGAAAACCGTTACAAGGGTTATTGGGGGCTTCTTGACAGCCGTCAGCTGGCAGCCTTGTGCAAGGAACTACGCGAGCACATATATACGGATGCCAAAGGTGTGGCGGCCTGGATAAAGTCCGCATTCGGCGTTGAATACACTCCCCAGGGGGTTGCAGACTTGCTGAACCGCATCGGATTTACCTATAAGAAGACATCGGAAGTCCCTTGTGAGGCTGATGCCTCAAGGCAGGCGGCCTTTGCCGGGAAACTTTCAGAAATTCTTTCCGGTATGCCGGAAGATGCGGTGGTTTATTATGCGGACGGTGTCCATCCGACCCACAACAGCCGTTCCACTTATGCGTGGATAGAGAAAGGCGAGAGACTTGAACAGCCGACCGTCAGCGGTCGTGACAGGGTGAACATCAACGGGTTGCTTAATGCATATGACGTGACAGATGTGATAGCGCATGACTGTGAGAGCGTCAATGCCGAATCCACCCGGGATGTTTATCAGTCAGCCTTGGAAAGGCATCCCGAAGCTTCCGTCATCTATATCATCTCCGACAATGCCCGCTATTATCACAACAAAAAGCTCAAGGAATGGGTAAACGGGACGAAAATCAAACAGATATTCCTGCCGCCTTACTCGCCGAACCTCAATTTGATTGAAAGGCTTTGGAAGTTCCTCAGGAAGAAGGTCATTAACACCGGATTCTACAGGACAAAAGAGAAATTCAGACAGGCCATCAAGGATTTCTTCGACAATATCGGAAACTATAAAGAAGAGTTGGAGTCACTTCTAACTCTCAAATTTCGTTTGTGTAATTCGCAAACCATTTCTTTTTAACTATAAATATTCAAGAACTTCTGTAAGCAGACGATTGTGTCCTTCATAGTGTTCAATTAAATGAGCAAGATAATTTTTATCACCACCTGTCCAATCCGGCCTTGAGGCAGGAACACCCATCCAACCTTTTTTCTGAAGGAACTGTAAGAACACTATACGCCCAAGCAGTTTCTTGACATAATCACGATTAGGTTTAGTATCAGAAAGTTGTTGCAGGAACTTGTTATACTGTGCCTTGTATCCGGCAAAGAATTCTTTGTTCAATCGCTCAACAGAGAATGCTTCTGTCACGTCCGCCAAATAGATTGAACTGTTTTTCCTTTTAGAAACCAACTCATACAGACGGTCTGCAGCTGTCCTGCATGGCTCGTTTTTACCTAAAAGGAACGTGTATCTTTTAGGGGCTGTTTCAGATTTTACAAGTTCTCCGTATTCGTTGAACGATGTCTGCTTTGCAATGAAAGTCAAACGATAGTCAGGAACATTTTTAGAATAATAGAAAGCTAAAGCACCATGAATGATTGACTGATCAATGGTCTTAGCCGCTATGTCACGCAATCCTTTACGATTACGTTCAATAAGCACGTTATCTTTTACCTCAAATACATAAATAGCCAACGAACGTCCGTCATCAAGACGAATCATACCAGTCTGACCTCCCTCTTTAACCAAATCATGGGAAATTTGATTGATTTGAGTAAAGTATTCAACTTTTGGGAACATTTCAGTCAATATGTTCTTCCATTGTTCAAAGTCAAATACAGAAGATAGTATATTTTTAAGCTTCGATTTATCCATAATTATTTATATTTCAAGTTTTTATTCAAACAGATTTATATCATCTTATTCATTTAATATTGTCATCTGTTGAATTGTTATTTTATTTCTTATTTCTAATATTTTATGAAGTAAAAAAATCATATTGCAAAACTCTCAGAAATTATTATTTCCGGCATTAAATCTTTTTTCACTTTCATGTTATTTACAGCCTGAGCACCATGAGTGTTCAGTTCAATATGCTCAATAGGATAAGATGTAATGATCTTCATGAGTTTTTCCAACAATACAACTATTTTAACCGGTGTTTTCTTTGTTGCACTTTGCAACTTATTTATATCACGCTGCAACTGCTGGAATTTTCCAGTTGAGATTGCACGTTGAGCCTTTCTTATCAAAACAACCTCTTCATCGGTTATGTTAGGAACACTCACAAAGCCGTCAAGATAAGCCAATGCTTTCTTCTCATTCGGTCCTTGATTGTTAACCACTTTCTTGGTGGCAGCCTTAGCCGCTTCTTCTTTTTCTGAAAAAACTTCTATAGCTTTTGCCACTTGTTCATGATGTTTGTCATGCAAAGGAATAGCTTTCTCGTCCACCCTTGCCTCAAATTCTTTCACAGCTTCAAGGAATGTGAGTTCCTCAATGCTTCCGTCTTCACGGACGAAAGTAAAGGCATCCCTTCGTTTATTGCGAATAAACGTGATAGTACTCATAGGGATAAGTTTGCTCTTTCTGCCAACACGGGCTCTTAAAGGCATCTTATTTATCCGTTTTATTAAATCAGGATCATCTTCTTTCAACTTCCTTAACCACATAAGATAGCGTAATTTTTCATCCCGTTCTTCATCGACATTCTTGTCAAACAATCCAAAACTTTCAGGATTTTCGTCTGTAGAATAAATCTGACTATCTTCGCCGAGTGCAGCATGAAAGGCAAAAAGTTTCATCTTGGCTTTCTTCTCCAACTCTATATCATTATTAACATTAGTTGTTGGGAAAAAGTTGAATATGTGCACTTCTTTTGCAGTACTTCCTATACGGTTTACACGTCCGATTCGTTGCATCAACCTAGTAGAGTTCCAAGGCGTATCGTAATTGACTATTACATTTGCACGATGCAAATTTACACCCTCTGCCAGCACCTCCGTAGAAATGACAATATTATAATCGTTCTTCTTTTCCCCTTTATAATTGGCATCGAAATTAGCTTCAAGAACAGGCATCTTATCGTTCCTGTTATCACTCTGAACAGTCAAGATACGATTGTATCCGTTTGCTTTCAATGCATCAGACAAATATTTGGTTGTCTCTTTACTTTCTGAAAAGATGACAAGCTTGCCTTCCTGATTGATGGACTTATCAAAAAGTTCATTTTTCAGATATTTGTTGATAAAAGCCTCCAACTTAGGATCGTATGTTATTTTGTCCCATGCGTCTACCAAATCTTTCAATATCCGTCCATCATCTTCCAATCCTTCTTTAAAGCCATCCACAAAATCATCTGGTGTACAAACTTCTATGGTCGGATCTGTATATTGTGCTTCTTCTATCTGCTCTATCAGTTCGTCTTCTTTTCCTTCACTCAACAGTTCATTAACATTCAAGTTGGGGGCAATGTATATTACTCCTTTTTCAAACATATCAAGCATAATTTTATTTGCCTGATAATACCTTCTCAAAGACTGCTTAAAAGCATAAAAACTACTATCTATTCGTTTGACAAGAAGTGTTTTCATAATAGTTGCCAATTGAACAGATATCATATCAGCCTTATTGTATTTAGCTTTCTTTTTCGGCCTGAGATATTTTATAGCCTGATACCGATAGTATTTTAAGGCATTTTCTCCATTACCGCCCAAAGACCTAATAGTATCATCATACAATTTATCAAGTACTTCATCTAATTGATAATACATCTTATGGGGAGGCATAACATCAGGGAAATGAACATTTTGTTCTTCTAAATCCTTTCTGTATGCATCATTTTCCATCAAGTCTGTGCGTGTACGGCGCACTGTTAACGGCTCAACAACCTTAATTCGAATCTTTTCATAAATTGCTTTTATGCCATTAGATATAACATCAATATCTTTTTGTTTCTTTAGTTTCTTATATTTATCAATCTGCTCACGGAAGAAACGCTGCAAATTTCCTTCTTCCAAGGTGCTGTCTTTAGAATCCTGAAACAGATAAACCAAGTTTGCGATATCTTCAGGCTTATTATTTAATGGAGTTGCAGATACAAGTATAACCTTCTTGTCATGCAGACTACCATCAGCATATTGTGTTTTAGTCTTACATAATTTCTGCAATTCATTATACATTGAGGCTGTATCACTTCTAAACTTGTGGGCTTCGTCTACAATTATCAAATCGTATAATGACGGATTTTTCAATTTATGCAAACTCCCGTTTGTAACAATAGTATAATTATCAAGTTTAAATTCAGCCAATGTTCTTTCCCATCCTTCCTTCATCGCAGGCGGAACAATAACCAATGTATGGGAACGATGCATTGGAAAACCGTTCGCAAAGAAAAATTTCTTCGCTATAAGTGCAGAAACAATAGTTTTTCCTAATCCAACTACATCAGAAAGGAAAAAACCATTGTGTTTCATCATCTTTGAATATCCGTCATTCACGGCATCAATCTGATAAGATAGTTTTTTATAACCCTTAGGCAAATCGGATACAGAGTTGGGATCAAAGTCTATACTTTTACCGAAATATTCTAACAGAAATTTCAGATAAACCTCGTATGGGGTGAAATTTGTATTAAGGTATGACTCTTCCTTTATCTGCTCGATATGCTTTATATCTATTGCAACAGATTCTGCCCACAATTTTTCAAATGTTTCCGTAGCAAATTTAATATCATCATCATATCTGAGTTCTACGTTAAATTCAAAATTTTTCTCTAGTCCAGCCTCTGTAAGATTGCTAGAACCAGTGATAACTGAACCATAGCCGTGAGGGTGATAAACCTCCTCACGGAATATATATATCTTAGCATGGATGTTCTGCTTTGGATGAATACGCATTTCTATTCTCCCTGAAGTTATGTCTTCAATGAATTGATACATACCATCCTCAACATCCTTATCATACTTAGCTTCTTGAATATTCTTTTTTATATCATTAAAGAATTCTTCCTGCGACTGTTCTTCATTCGGATTAAATAACAATCCCTGCTGATTTGCCTGATACGTTAACTTATCAACATTTATACCCACCAAAATCCTAATATGTGGTGTTTGCTGAATAAACTTACGGATTCTGAAATATCCGGAAGCTCTAAAATAACCTACAAGCGCATCAAAAAAATACACTTTCTTATATTTAAACACACCCTCTATTTTTTCAAGAAGTGTATTCTCTTTTTCATTAGTGAAGAAATTAGTCCCCATGTTTAGATATCAAATAAAACTCACGTAACCTTATACTCAACAAATCAGATTTAGTTGAATGAATTTTCCATTGCAGGAAAGAATCTAGTAACGCAGAATTAAAGATTTAGATTATACTGCAAATTTAACAAATATCTTCGAGAAAGCCCCACTTATTAATAAAAAAATGCAATATCAGCAGCAACTTCAATCCATCTTATAGAATAAATACAAGCACTATAAAAAAATAGGATACATAGATAAACCCTAATAGTTCAATTTTATTGTAATGTACAATTCATCGTAACAATAAATATTATCTTTGCCGGCACCTTATTTGCCTAAATGCGAAATTTGCATAACGTGCTGGCTTTTCACGCGAAAACATTTTGAGATGATGACATCTAAAGAATAAAAGGAGGTTTCACTCTATCAATACGCAAAAAATGCGTGTTGTTCTTATTCTCCACTTCGCGGATATAATCCGCCCAAGCGCTTGTAGTTTGTCTTACTCATAATTGTTCTTGTTTATCAGGTTTACAACTACTTTCACCATCACGTCTTTTTCTTCCGTGCGGCTCTCGGCTATCATCAGCGTAAGGGCAACAAGAGTGTTATCGGCAATGCGCTTCGTGCCGTCAGGATTATAGAGAATGCCGTTACCTGCCATAAACCATAAGAAGAGTGTTGCAGCTATACTCTGCCCAATAAGGTAACAAGCTGCTTCAGCTCCGTATAGCGTTGTTCTGTCAGAGCTTTATTGACGGCATAACCTTTAATTAAATATTCTTTCAGCACTTTGTTTGCCCATCGGCGAAAGTCCACACCTTTTTTTGATTTGACCCGATAACCGACAGAAATGATGACATCAAGGTTATAGAAACGTACATCATGTGTCTGGCTTTTACCTTTTATCGCACCATGTTCTGTGGTTGTCGCAAAATTTGCGACAACCACTTCGCCAGCTAGTTCTTCTTTTATGGCATTGGCTATATGCTTACGGATTGTTTTTGAATCGCGCCCAAACAGTTCGGCTATCTGATAAGCATTCAGCCATACCGTATCTTGGTCTATTCTGACCTCAAGCTGTGTTTCTCCGTCTTCTGAACTATCCACCTTATTATTTCCCAAAAACAAACCTATGACTTACGCATAAAAAACCTATGACTTTTGATGCAAAAGTGGCCGAGTTACGAGGCAAAACTCAGCCATTAACAGTTTAGAAGTAAATGCATTGAACTTGCTTAACAAGAAGCCACATACAAAGACACAATCTTTCAATTTAAAACATAAAACAACGCAAATGCTTACGATTTTTCGGAACTGTTTTTATGATGCGAATGTATGGACATGAAAAGGCGAGCGGACTGGAGAGCTGACAAATATTAATCGGGCGATTGGGGATAAGAAGTGACGCTCATGTCAATGTTACGGACGACGGGGCGACTATGGTTCATGGTATTGCAATTGATAAAAAAGTCATAAATAATGTTACGCAAAACGTGATGTAATAAAGCAAATTGACTGAAAAACGTCATTTTAAAAGGCAAGGACGAAAAATAATGGCTCCGTTGGCAAATTTTTATTTTGTAGTTATGCCAATTTGCATTATCTTTGCATAAGATAAGCTGCATCTCGGCATAACATTCAAGCAAGACTTGATGATTCTGCTCTCGGTTTGCATTATCTCTGCAATAAGATAAGCTGCATCTCGGCATAACATACAAGCAAGCTTGATGATTCTGCTCGCGGTTTGCATTATCTTTGCATAAGATAAGCGGCATCTAGGCATAACATTCAAGCAAGACTTGATGATTCTGCTCTCGATTTGCATTATCTCTGCAATAAGATAAGCGGCAGACAGGACTGACCGGGGAGACAGGACGCACGGACACGACTGAGAGCTGCTTTATCTGAAGAAGAAGACAACAACGTTGAAGGCTCCATGACGACGCCAGCCGGAGGGAGACAAGACATATATAGCACGCATAAACAAAAGACATTCAGGACATGAACAAAAGCGACAGCATAGTCATTATACCTACGTATAACGAGAAAGAGAACATCGAGAAGATTATAAGGGCGGTGTTCTCGCTTGAAAAATGTTTTAATATTCTCGTAATAGACGACGGCTCGCCCGACGGCACCGCGGCTATAGTTCACCGACTGATGGAGAGCGAGTTTGCCGACCGTCTGTTTATCATTGAGCGCAGCGGCAAACTGGGCCTAGGCACGGCATACATAACGGGCTTTAAATGGGCCCTGGAGCACGGATATGACTATATATTCGAGATGGACGCCGACTTCAGTCACGACCCCAACGACCTGCCGCGCCTCTATTCGGCATGTCACGACGAGGGCTACGACGTTGCCATAGGCTCGCGCTACGTGAGCGGAGTGAACGTGGTGAACTGGCCTATAGGACGAGTGCTGATGAGCTATTTTGCATCTAAGTATGTGCGCATGGTGACGGGCTTCAAGGTGCATGACACCACTGCGGGATTTAAGTGCTACAAGCGCCGCGTGCTCGAGACCATTGAGCTGGACAAGATACGCTTCAAGGGCTACGGCTTCCAGATAGAGATGAAGTTTACGGCATACAAGATAGGCTTCAAGATTAAGGAAGTGCCTGTGATATTCGTCAACAGACGTGAAGGCGTGTCGAAGATGAGCGGCGGCATATTCGGCGAGGCTTTCTTCGGCGTGATGCGTCTGCGCTGGGACGGATGGACACGCAAGTATCCCAAGATTAAAGACTGACAGCAGGAAGGGACATGCAGCAGGGCCGCTGCCCTGCTGCAACACCATAACCACAACAACGCTGCTGCGCAAAAACGGCCTGTACGGACGCAAGGCGATACAGCCATAAAGCGCAAGCCGCGCAATATCAGAAGACGAGCAAGGGGAAAGAGCGCCCCGGCTTATCAGACACGACAACGCTCACCGAGGCAGACTAGGCTGCCACTGATGCAGCAGGCATCACAGACAGGTTAACCGCAAATATTATTCTAACGAAAAAACGATAAAAACAACTAACAATGAGATACATCTACCGAATATATCAAATATGCATCGCGCTGCCGATAATACTCGTGCTCACCATACTTACGTCGCTCACCACGAGCGTGGGCTGCGTGCTTGGCAACGGTCACTTCTGGGGCTACTATCCGCCTAAGCTGTGGGCAGCAGCCATACTCAAGGTGCTGTTTCTGCCGGTAAAGGTTGTGGGACGCGAGAACCTGAAGCACAACGAGTCGTATGTGTTTGTGAGCAACCATCAGGGCTCGTTCGACATATTTCTGATATTCGGTCATCTGGGACGCAACTTCAAATGGATGATGAAGCACCAGCTGCGCAAGATTCCTCTCGTTGGCTTTGCCTGCGAGATGTCTCACCAGATATTTGTAGACAAGCGCGGCCCGAGCAAGGTAAAGGAGACATACGACAAGGCACGCCACACGCTGAAAGACGGAATGAGCGTGGTGGTGTTCCCCGAAGGCTCGCGCACGTTTACAGGGCATATGGGTACGTTTAAGCGTGGCGCCTTCATGCTTGCCGACGAGCTTCAGCTGCCCGTAGTGCCGCTGACCATCAACGGCTCTTTCGACGTGCTGCCAAGGACAAACAAATGGTTTTGGGTGAAATGGCATCCGCTGACACTGACTATCCATAAGCCGATATATCCCGAAGGACAGGGTGCCGAAGACATAAGCAAGCGCATGGACATAAGCTATAAGGAGATTATGGCCGGCCTAACTCCGAAATATCAGGGGTATGTGAAGAATCCGAATCAGTAGATTCGTTTTAAGTAGTTAAAGTAGTTAGAGGAGTTATCGCCAACGGAGTTGGCTAGGAGCATATTTAAGTGAAGAACTAAGAGTGAAGAGTGAAAAATCCAAATGCAAACGTATTGCTTACAAGTAGAAACCACAATACATTTGGATTTTTCGTTTTTCACTTTTAACTTTTCACGTTCGTAAGACGCACCACGTTGCTATTGTGCCGGCGGATCTGCGCTCCGCCGGAATTGAATATAAGGATTTATTTAATCCGCTAAAAATTAAGACGCACTACGTTTGGTAATGTTCCGGGGAATTTTCAATTGTCGTGCAAGTGAGAGCAGAAGCAAATCTCATTTGGTTATGCCGAGAGCAGCCGACAATCAATGAAATTAATCCGCCGGTAAGAAGTATAAGAAACAGAGTTCAGCGTTAGCCAATTTTCAATCCGCTAACTTCCTTTTTCACATTATATCACAATTTTACGCTAACATTGGTATTGGATTTTTAGCTTTTCGTTTTTCATTTAAATTAGCGGTATTTTAAGCGGATCAGGAAATTAGCTGCGCTGAACTTCGTTTCTTATATTCGATTCCGGCGGAGCGCAGATCCGCCGGCACAATAGCAACGTAGTGCGAATCAACAAAGCATTTGACTCTAACTACTAGCCAACTCCGTTGGCGATAACTACTCTAACTCCTTTAACTCCAAATGACAATACCCAACAATGCAATTGGATTGACTAAAGTCGAACTTTGTTTTTTCACTTTTAATTTTTCATTTTTATTTGCACTTTTGCGCCAGCTCTTCACTTAAGCCCCTTCCTGTGCAGCGTAATAACCGATATCTCGTGGCTTGCTCCGAAGCGGAAGGGGATGAAGCCGCCGGTGCCTACAGACACGTTGATGGCACGGTTGCCTTCATGATACAGACCGCCCCACTCTCTATACATCAGTCTGGCCGGCGACATGCCGAAGACGCTGAACTGCATGGCGTGAGTGTGACCGCTCAAAGTAAGCTGCGCCTTGCTGTCAGGCAGGATTTCCTTGCGCCACAGACGCGGATCGTGAGCAAGCATAAGCACAAAGTTTGAACTGTCTACTCCGGCCATCGCCCTCTTAAGGTCTGTACGCTTTGGCTCACCGCCACGGCCGTCGTTCTCAACGCCTGCAACAATTATCGAGTCGTTGCCGCGCTTAACGGTCTTGTTCTCGTTGAGCAATAGCGTCCAGCCAAATTCACGCTCACGACTGATAATCTCACGCTCATTGGCCACCTTAACAACGTCGTCGGCCTTGATATAGTCAGAATAGTCGTGATTGCCGAGAACAGAATAAACACCGTCCTTGGCGCTAAGGCTGCTCAGAAGCGGAATAAACTCGTAAAGTTCCTCGGGCGACATATTCTGCAAATCGCCCGTAAACACTATCATGTCGGCCTTCTGAGCGTTGATGCTGTCGACAATACGCTCAAACACCTTCTTGTCCTTTCCGCGGTAAGTGCCGAGATGGGCATCGCTAAACTGCACTATGCGATAGCCGTCGAAGGCCTGAGGCAGGTCGGCAGAATAAAAGTCTTCATGGCGTATGTCTAGCTTCCGGAAGCCTATGGTGCTGCCGTAGACCACGATATATATCTGACCTATGGCCAGCAGCAGTCCGACAAGGTTGCCCCAGTTGTTCTTTGTGTGATGATAGCGGCAATGTCCCCAGCCGAGCAACGAGCATACGGCGAAGATAAACTTGGGGATGGCCAGCACACCGAAAAGAAACAGATAAACGTTGAGCAACTCGATGCGCTCGGGCGCAAAGTCGCGCGAGAACGTAAGCACCAGCGTATAGACAAAGAGAATGATCCCCGGAGTCCACCACAACAGGCGCTGCCACCACAAATACCTGGTCTTACGGCGCAGCAGTCTTCTGTCGATGTAGATGTCAGACAGGATTATCATCAACACCAAAAGCACGAATATCCTTGCAATCATTTTTTCAGAAGATTAATTTTTAACTAAACATCAACTACAGCCCCTTATCTGAAGGCTATCTCCTCACCACGGCAAGAGTCGAGGAAACGTCCGTCGTCGTAGACATGCACGCCGTTGCAGAACGTGTGAACCACGCGCCAGTTGAACGTATGTCCCTCCATAGGGCTCCATCCGCACTTGCTCTGTATGACGTCTTTCGTAACCGTCCACGGACTGCCGGGGCGCACAACAACGACATCGGCCTTATAGCCCTTGCGGAGAAAACCGCGCCCTCGCACATCAAAAAGGCGTGCGGGATTGTGGCACATAAGCTCTACGAGCCGTTCTATCGGCATAACCTTATTATCTACAAGCTCGAGCATGGACACGAGCGAGAACTGTATCATGGGCATGCCTGAGGCTGCACGGGCGCATCCGCCCTGCTTGTCGGCCCACTGATGGGGGGCATGGTCGGTGCCTATTACTGATATGCGGCCGTCGGAGAGCGCACGCCTCAGAGCGTCGCGGTCGGCAAGTGTCTTTACAGCCGGGTTGCACTTTATCCTTGTGCCAAGCGTGGCATAGTCGGCGTCAGAGAAAAACAGATGGGCAACCACAGCCTCAGCCGTTATATCAGGCATGGCATCGTGCCACGGCTCAAACAGCTGCAGCTCGCGAGCCGTTGTAAGATGAGCCACATGAAGACGCGCACCATGCTTGCGCGCCATGCTTACGGCAAGCTCTGTAGACTTATAGCAAGCCTCCTCACTGCGTATCTGCGGATGCAGGGCCACGTCGGGATCGTCGCCGTGAGCAGCCTTTGCAGCAGCCATGTTGGCATTGATTATGCCGGTGTCCTCACAATGTGTCATGACGGGGACACGGGCTTCGCTGAATATGCGTTCGAGAGCCTCACGGCGATCCACGAGCATGTTGCCCGTTGACGAGCCCATAAACAGCTTTATGCCGGGCACACGATGAACGTCGAGCCGGCTGAACAGGTCAACATTGTCGTTGGTTGCACCGAAGAAGAACGAATAGTTGACGTGGCTCTTTGCCGCCGCCAATGAGCGCTTCTTTTCGAGAGCCTCAAGCGTAGTGGTCTGCGGCACGGTGTTAGGCATGTCGAAATAAGACGTAACACCGCCATAGGCCGCAGCACGGCTCTCAGAACTTATGTCGGCCTTTGCCGTAAGGCCTGGCTCACGAAAATGCACATGGTCGTCGATAACGCCCGGAAGCACGTAGCACCCCGAAGCATCAACCACCTTATCAAAATGTTCACTGCCAGAAATAAAATTGTCTTGGAGAATGTCTGATATCAAACCATTCTCCAAGACAACCGAGCCACGGAACGACTTTCCCTCGTTGACCAGCGTGGCGTCTTTTATCAATAATCTCATAATATCTTTTAAAGCCCCTGTATATGTTCCTTTTTTGCGGTTAAGCCTGACTCCCTTGTCACTCTGCTCCTTCAACAGCCTCGCTCAGAGAGTCTTCTGATCCCGGCTGTGCCAGTTCGTTGGGCGTAGGAGGCGCCAGCGTCGGGTCGTCTGTTCCGTCGGGCATTGCCGTACCGTTCATTATAGCCTGGTTCTGCTGTGCCTTGCGGTAATAGTCGCGCACGTAAGGATCGTTCTTGAAGTTGTCAGTTGCCTTGCTCATTATATCCTCAATCCAGGGTGAAAGCTCGGGATATCTGTGGCCGGCTGTAATCATGAAGAACACGCCCGGACCCAGCACGTTGTCGAAATTCTCAACGATGAACGACGTTACGAGCTTGTCTTCCTTCTCAACAATCTGTGCAGCCTTCTGCGACAGCTTTGCGTTCACCTCGTTGATGTCGTGTCCGTCCATTATGGCCTGACTCTGCAGGTGGCCCAGTTCGCCTACCTCGCTCTCCAGCTGGTTGTACTTCTCGATAAACTTAAACAGCTTGTCGTTAAGCGGCGTTCCGCTCACCTTCTGCTGCGTGTTGTCTATCTTTATCTGTATTTCGCCGCTCTCGAGCGCCACCGGCATAAGACTCTCATCGTCCATGAAGAGAGTTGCTATACGCGTAGAATCGAGCGCCCCCGAAAAATGAAACTGTCCGTGAACGATGTCGCAAGAGTCGATATTCTTCAGGTCGTCGCCTTCATAAACCTTAAGAAACAGCATACGGCCGTCTAACGTAGGAACATTAGATGAACCTTGAATGTTGTAAGAGTTTACACACGACGTAAACACGGCAAAAGCCCCCAGAAGAGTTAAAAGAGTCTTAACCATAACCTTATTTTGTAATATTAGCACAAAATTACAACGTATTATCGATGTAAGAAAAATTTTTCATGCAATTTAAAATAAATACACTGACTTTTAGAGTTTTTTTGCCTCTTTAGCCAGCTCGCCTGATATTCTGTGAGTTGTATAAATCTCAAGCATGGCAGCAACGAGGAGCAGGAGCACCCAGTTGTTGTGAACATAAGTGACGTAATTGAAGTATCCGTCGGGCGAAAGCTTGAGGAACAAGGGCAGCAGCAGGCCATAAGAGTTTTCGACCATCAGCAGTGCCGAAAGAATAAACAGCACGTCGCCCGTAACCATGATACGGCGCAGACGCCTGATGGTGAAGTTGTTGCCGCTGTAGGTCTGCATCATCTGCATAGAAGCAAAGCACAAGGCACCCACAAGAAATATCCACGAAGCCATGAGCATCGTGCCAAAGACATAAAGTCCGGCACCGGCCACCATGAGCACCGCACCCGAAAGCAGAACAATAGTCTGCAGTTTATTTAGCTGTTTCATCGTTATCTGTTACTGGTTTTTGGTCATCACTAAGCACGAATATATCCTCGTCGTCGGCTTTCATAAAGTAGTTCTCGCGAGCTATCTTTGTGATGGCCATGGGGTTGCGCTTCAGTTCCTTTATCTTCTGTTCGTCCTGCTCATACTGCATGTTGTAGGCATCAATCTGCTCCTTCAGCTCGCTCACGAGTATTCTATTGCGCACATGCTTCAGCAGGCTGTTCTCATCGAGGAACCCGACAATGAGAACACCGAAAATTATCACAATCCAATATTTGTTGTGACTTATAAAATTCAGAATAGGATATAAACGTCTGCTCATTAAATTTACACGGTTTCGTTACGCAACGGCAACAGTACACACGACATATAAACGGGCTTTAGCCGCCGTAACGCTGCATATTTTTGTGCAAAGATAATGCAAGTTGGGAATATAACAAAATAATAAAGGTCTTTTAACCCAAATCAGTCATTAGGATTCGGTCGGGATTTTTGCTCTATATTGAGCGGATTTTCGTTAGATTTTTCGCAGTCATAACGGGCTATGTCAAGAAAAATCTGACTAAAAGACGCTAATAGAAACAAAAAGACCGGCTGAAAGCATCAATGCACAAAACTGGTAAAGTAATATGCGGTCTAATGACCGATTTGGGTTAAATTGTAACAAACAAATGTATCGCGTGGTGTCATTTTGAACCGGTACAGACACCCATCAATGACACAATACTGCGACATACGGCCGTATTTAAGTTTATTTGAAAGCAAAAGAGCGTATTTATATC
This sequence comes from Prevotella marseillensis, assembly GCF_900625065.1. Classification (NCBI taxonomy): domain Bacteria; kingdom Pseudomonadati; phylum Bacteroidota; class Bacteroidia; order Bacteroidales; family Prevotellaceae; genus Prevotella; species Prevotella marseillensis. Next base: position 1,831,090 of record NZ_UYXY01000001.1, read on the forward strand.
ACACGGCAATCTTCAGCGGCAACAATAAATACGGCAAACGGAAAGACGGACATGGGCCGCTATACACTAAATAATGCCATAAAAAGGCTGGCATAAAGGGGAATACTGACGACAACGCATCAGATATAAATCAACAATGCATCTGAACCGTGACGTCTGTTTCAAGACAAATCAGAAGCGCGTGAGCTGCAGCGTGGCATAATCTGAGCGCAATACAAGATTGTCGCCGTCGGCAACCACCACATCAAAGGTTGTCTCAGTAGAATTGATTCCGAACGGCAGCAGGTCTTCCACGGTAGCGTCAACACCGTTGTCGCTCGTAGCAGCCCTCTGCTTAAAGTCTTTCATCACCACCTTTGTCTCTCCGTCCTCATAGCCGAAGCGGCCTATGTATGTGCCGTAACCGTTGGGACCCTGCTTCTCGGACACCTCAACCACGTATCTCGTTATGCTGTAATAAAGGCGCGTACACTCGTGCATGCGTCCGTCGGCCCTCGTCTCAAAGCGTTCCAGTTTCCAGAATCCTTCTATATCGCTGTTTACAGGCTCCTTAAAGTCGCAGCCCGACATAGCCAGAGCCATGACGGCAGCAACGATCCATCCTATTATCTTGACCATAAAACTCCTGTTTTGGTTATTGTTATCATGCAGCCCATGCTGTCGCCTATATAGCTGCCCTTGTCGTATCCGCAGGCCAGTCTGAAGTTCCATCCCGCAGCCTTGCGCGGACTGTATGCCACTTCTGCCAGCGTGCTTCCATGACGCATCATGCGGTCGAGCGGCACTTTGTATGTTCCCCAATGGCGCATGTACGACAGCAGCAGGCGATACGACCACTCGTCAGACGGATTGCCGCCAATGCCTATATGGTGGGCCTTTACGCGGTTGCTCCTGAACATATTGGTTCCGTCGGCATTATATATTGGTCCGGGCAGAAACGGATGGCCCATTCCCATACCCCAGTGTTGCCAGTTGTAGTCGTGGTTATAGTAGTTGTCGCCGCCGCTCATCTGTATCTCATGAAACGAACCGCCAACACCGTCATAAAGCAGCGGTCCGGTCTGATCGGTTGTGCACAGCCCTTCCCACAGCAGAGTTGACACAAAAGGATTCTCCGGCAACGTTAGTTCCACGCCTATATGTCCGTCTTTCCAGCGTCCATACTGCCACGTTAGCTGCGAGTGGTCATCGAAATAATGCTCGTAATAGCATCTCAGCTTCCATGTCGGCGCCGTATAGTTGAGCGCAAAGTTCCAGCTTCCCACATGGTTGCCCTCCACGTTCTGCAGCGTGCTCTCCTGTATAGGTATGATGGCCTTCAGATATTCTTTTATCCCGCCGGGCATCTTTGCCACACACGTTGTGGTTCCGTCGTCATTCTTGCGCCACTTGCTTCCGCCAAACTGCGCCGCCTCGATCATTCCGATTTCCATCGTAACTGGTATCTTCTTTGGATTTCCCACTCTAAGCATAGCCGACTTGCTGTGATATATCACACCTCTGGTGAACGTCTCGCCTGGCTTTACAAAGTCCGACCGCCAGTCGCCGTCTGTCAGCCATCCGTAGCCGAAATGAAACTTGGCAGCCACCCATCCTTTGGTGTAAGGCAGATTCTGATATTCCTTCACCTCAAGACGCACCTGCGGCACAGGACGTGCCCCCGGACCTTCAACCATCATGCCGCTGCTTAGCCTCATGTTCTTGTCCAGCGGAAAGGCTTCGCGCTCCTTGCTGCCTATGCTCAGCGTTATATTGCGCCATGACACATCGACAAAAGCCTGCTGAACGACAAAGTCTGAAGTCTGATTAACGGCTCCGGCCAAGTCGAGTCCTGCCTCCAGACGCCAGTCGGCACCAAACATTCCGGCATAGTCTACACCCGCTCTGAGATATCCGCTGCACGGCTCTACACCCGACAGGCCATAGCGGTTGGCCGTAAACCACATAGGGGCATAGTCGCCCGTAGACACATTGGCCGACGTCTCCAGCTTATATCTCAGCGTGTCGCCTCCGGCAAATGCCGCGGCAAGAGGCAACATACTCAGCAATAATAACAGTTTAAGCGATTTCATCAGAATTAATCTTTCACCTTAACTAAACACCTTGATGCTCTTTATCTAAAAGGCATGCTACATATTATAAATCTAGTTATACCGTTGTCCTGCAAACATCCATGAGCCTTCTTTACGCAAGTATTAAGGCAATTAACATGCCCGTTCTTACCAGACATGGCACAGTTGTCCTATTGTTACAATAAGTCAAGATATGCAGGAATGGTTTGAAGGACACCAATAATCTAGTTACATTTGATTTTCAGGGCGCAAAATTACAATAAAAAACCTGACAGATAAAAATATTTTTGTTAAAAACATAGTAATATTTTTAAAATATACGCACTTGTATGCTTGCATTTTGCACACTCTACTTAACATAATCGGGACACATTCTGCTCACGCACATTACAAAATGCAATATGGCGACACTACACAAACGGCACAAGCTAAATAAGAGACAAAATAAAAGCAGCCACGAACAATGGCTGCATATAAGACAAAAAGTGCGCAATGCGGCATAACACCTTATGCCGCGATTGCGCAAAAGCTATATTTATTACTAACATCTAATACTTTCCGCAGGCTGTTTGCCGGCCTGTGGTCAGAAGCCTATTTCCTGCCCTCGGGCAAACACGCGGCGTATCACAGGCGACGTGTAGGCATAAGGGATGTAGTCAATCGAAGGTATCGGCTCTGTTATAAAGAAGTTAGCCACCTTGCCCACGGCTATCGAACCGTAGTCGCGGCTGAGCCCCATAGCATAAGCCGAGTTTATCGTGGCGGCATTGATGGCCTCTGCAGGCAGCAGTCTCAGCTTGATGCATGCCAGAGACACAATAAACTTCATGTCGCCCGACGGAGTTGATCCGGGATTATAGTCGCTGGCAACGGCTACGCCAAGTCCGGCGTCAACCATCTTACGTGCCAGTGCATAAGGCAGATTAAGGAAGAACGACGTGCCGGGCAGCACCGTAGGCATAGTGCCGCTGCCGCGCAGCAGCTCTATCTCCTCTTCGGTCATGCTCTCCAGATGGTCTACAGACAAGGCATTGCGCTTCACGCCTACCTCTACACCGCCCGACGATGCCAGTTCGTCGGCATGTATCTTGGGCAGCATTCCCCATTTTGCTCCGGCCTCAAGTATGCGGTCGGTCTCTTCTGGGGTAAAGAAGCCTTCGTCGCAGAACACGTCTACATAGTCGGCAAGATGCTCGCGCCCTACCTCTGGTATCATCTCCTCTACAACAAGACGTACATATTCGTCCTGGGTGTACTGGCGTCCTACTGCATGCGCACCAAGGAAGGTAGACACCACCTTTATAGGTGCCGTCTCCTTTATGCGCTTTATCACGCGCAGCATCTTCAGCTCGTCTTCGGTGTTAAGGCCGTAGCCGCTCTTTATCTCAACGCAGCCCGTACCCTTCATCACCACCTCGCGCACACGCCTCATGGCCTGCTCATAGAGCTGGTCCTCTGTCATGGTGTGCAGCAGGTCGGCTGAGTTGAGTATGCCTCCGCCGCGTTTGGCTATCTCGGCATAGCTCAGACCTCTTATCTTGTCGACAAACTCGCCCTCGCGACTTCCCGCATACACTATGTGGGTATGCGGGTCGCACCATGACGGCATCAGCGTTCCGCCTTCGGCGTCGACAACGGTGTCTGCAGCAGCTTCAGCATCCGTCAGACTGTCCATCGTGCCGAATCCGGTTATCAGTCCGTCTTCGGCAGTCAGATAGGCGTCGTTTATCTGCTCCAGCGTCTGCATCTCGCTGCCCTGCAGCCTCAGCTTGCCGTGCCGGTCTATTCCGGCCAGTGTCTTTATATTCTTTACAAGCAGTCTCATCGGCTTGATTATTTTACGTTTTCCTTAGCGTCATGCTTATTCGGCATGCTCTCTCAGGAAGTCAATAGAGTTCTTTATGTGAGGATACATCACTTCGTCGTTCACGATGAATGGCACTACCTTGCGGTATTCATCATGCAGCTTCTCGATTACAGGCGACGACTTCAGCGGACGTCTGAACTCAAGAGCCTGAGCAGCATTAAACAGCTCTATTGCCAGCACACGCTCCGTGTTGAGCACCACCTTATAGAGCTTTATTGCAGCGTTGGCACCCATGCTCACATGGTCTTCCTGACCCTGGCTCGAAGGTATGCTGTCTACTGATGCAGGCGAGCACAGATTCTTGTTAAGGCTTACTATTGACGCAGCTGTATATTGTGTAATCATAAATCCGCTGTTTACGCCTGGAGTTGCAACGAGGAAGCTTGGCAAGTCTCTTGTGCCCGACACGAGCTTGTAGATTCGTCTTTCTGATATATTAGCCAGTTCGCTCAGTGCCATTGCAAGGAAGTCCATTGGCAGTGCGATAGGCTCTCCGTGGAAGTTTCCGGCTGAGATAATCAGGTCTTCGTCAGGACATACAGTCGGGTTGTCTGTTGCCGAGTTGATTTCAGTGTCGATCACTGACTTAACGTATGCCATTGAGTCCTTGGCTGCGCCATGAACCTGCGGAATGCAGCGGAACGAATACGGGTCCTGAACATACGATTTGGGCTTCTCTATTATCTCGCTGCCCTCAAGCAGTTGCCTCATGTTTGCGGCTGTCTGTATCTGACCCTTGTGAGGTCTTACCTGATGTACGGCGTCTGTGAAAGGAGACACCAGTCCATAATATGCGTCGAGCGACATGGCAGCAATCTTGTCAGCCCATTTGCTCAGGCGTTCGCCCTGCAGCAATGCCCATACGGCAAACGAACTCATGTTCTGTGTTCCGTTGAGCAGAGCCAGACCTTCTTTAGATCCGAGCTGTATCGGCTCCCATCCGTTCTCCTTCAGCATCTCTGCTCCTGTCATCACCTTACCCTTATACTCTACGTCACCGAGTCCTACGAGCGGCAGACAGAGGTGTGCCAGAGGCACAAGGTCGCCGGATGCGCCAAGTGAGCCTTGCATGTAGACAATAGGATAAACATCGTTGTTGAAGAAGTCGACAAGTCTCTCTACGGTATCAAGCTTGCAGCCTGAGTATCCATAGCTCAGCGACTGTATCTTCAGCAGCAGCATTATCTTTACTATATCGTTAGGCACGCGGTCGCCTGTGCCGCATGCATGCGACATCATCAGGTTTATCTGCAACTGCGAAAGCTGGTCGTTGCCGATAGACACGTTGCAGAGAGAGCCGAATCCTGTTGTTACGCCATAGATAGGCTTCTCTGTCTCTTCTATCTTCTTGTCGAGATATTCACGGCAGCGTACGATGCGCTTGCGTGCGTCTTCACTAAGTTCGAGTTTATAACCTTTTTCTATTATCTCACCGATACGTTCAATCGTGAGATGTTCTGCTGATATTTGGTGAATCATTGTGTATTTAAATTTAAAGTTATGTGTGTGTGTTTAGGAGTTAAAGAAGTTAGAGTAGTTAAAGGAGTTAAAGTCATATGTCTTGTGGACACACAATTATAAATTATAATTCATAATTGACTAACGCCTAATCTTGTTTCATAATCAGGACATTGTTTCTTAGTCCTTAATTATTTACTTAATTACTTCAAGGCATTTGACTTTAACTACTTTAACTCCTTCTAACTACTTTAACTACCGTATTTACTTCACTGCGTTATCTATTATCTCATCATCCACGAAGTTAGGCATCGTAACCTTCAGGTTCGGGGTGCGTGCCATTTCGCGCTCAATGCTGTGTATAGAGCCTTCGTTGCGTGCCCAGCTGCGGCGTGCAATACCGTTGTTTACGTCCCAGAACAGCATTTCGCGTATGTGGCGTGCGCTGTCTTCGCCTCCGTCTATCATCATGCCGAAGCCGCCGTTGATAACTTCTCCCCAGCCTACTCCGCCACCATTATGGATAGATACCCATGTGGCACCTCTGAACGAGTCGCCTATAACGTTCTGAACAGCCATGTCGGCACAGAACTGCGAACCGTCGTATATGTTACTTGTCTCACGGAACGGAGAGTCTGTTCCTGATACGTCGTGATGGTCGCGGCCAAGCACTACCGGACGTGTTATCTCGCCCTTCTTTATTGCCTCGTTGAATGCCAGAGCTATCTTTGCGCGGCCTTCGGCGTCGGCATACAATATACGTGCCTGTGAGCCTACTACGAGATGGTTGCGGCCGGCCTCCTTTATCCAGTGGATGTTGTCTTCCATCTGGTGCTGTATCTCCTCCGGTGCTGTCTTGCATATCTCCTCGAGCACCTCTACAGCCAGACGGTCGGTTACAGCCAGGTCTTCGGGCTTGCCTGATGTACATACCCATCTGAACGGACCGAAGCCGTAGTCGAAGAACATCGGACCCATGATGTCCTGAACGTATGAAGGATATCTGAACTTGCCGTCGGCAGCCATGATGTCGGCTCCAGCACGCTCTGACTGCAGCAGGAATGCGTTTCCGTAGTCGAAGAAGTACATGCCGCGCTCTGTCAGCTTGTTGATTGCAGCAACCTGCCTGCGCAGAGATGCCTGCACACGCTCACGGAACAGTTCAGGATTCTCTGCCATCATCTGCTTCGACTCCTCAAATGTCATGTCAACAGGATAATATCCTCCTGCCCACGGGTTGTGCAGTGATGTCTGGTCGCTGCCAAGGTCTACCTTTATGTTTTCTTCTGCCAGGCGCTCCCACAGGTCAACCACGTTGCCCACGTATGCCATAGACACAGTCTTGCGCTCCTCTACGGCCTTTCTTATTGCCAGTATCAGTTCGTTCAGGTCAGAGTGCAGTTCGTCCACCCAGCCCTGATCATAGCGTTTCTGTGCAGCCTTAGGATTAATCTCGGCAACAACGCTGACCACTCCGGCAATGTTTCCTGCCTTAGGCTGTGCACCTGACATACCGCCAAGACCTGACGACACGAACAGCATGCCGTGTATGTCCTTGCGGCCCGGTTCTTTCTTCATCTGCATGCGTGCAGCGTTGAGCACGGTTATCGTTGTGCCGTGAACGATGCCCTGCGGACCGATATACATATACGATCCGGCTGTCATCTGTCCATACTGGCTGACGCCAAGTGCGTTCATGCGCTCCCAGTCGTCTGGCTTTGAGTAGTTAGGTATCACCATACCGTTTGTAACAACCACTCTCGGAGCATTCTTGTGCGACGGGAAGAGTCCCAGCGGATGACCTGAATACATCACGAGTGTCTGCTCGTCTGTCATCTCGCTCAGATACTTCATAGTCAGCAGATACTGTGCCCAGTTCTGGAATGCGGCACCGTTGCCTCCGTATACGATAAGCTCATGAGGATGCTGAGCCACTGCCGGGTTCAGGTTGTTCTGTATCATGAGCATGATGGCAGCAGCCTGTTCCGACTTGTGCGGATACTCGTCAATGCTGCGTGCATACATGTCGTATGTAGGTCTGAATCTGTACATATATATGCGTCCGTAGTCGCGCAGCTCGGCAGCAAACTCCGGTGCAAGTGTCTTGTGGAATTTCTTAGGGAAATATCTCAGGGCATTGCGCAGTGCAAGCTTCTTTTCGTCTTCTGTAAGTATCTCCTTACGCTTTGGCGCATGGTTCACTTCTTTGTCATACTCACGCGGCTCCGGCAGCACGTCTGGTATGCCGGCACGTATCGCCGCCTTAAATTCCTCGTTTGTCATAATATTTAGGATTTTTCTGTTGTTTATTCGTTATGTTTCTCTCGGTCTTGCCTCAATCAGTTTCCGCTGATTACCCGCTCAACCATCTGCATTATCTCAGCCTCCTGCTTTGTAGCCTCAGCCATCAGCGCCTCAGCCTCACCTATCAGAGCCTTGGCTGCATCCTGGTCTTTCAGCGACGAAGCGTTTATCTTGACGTTCAGTCCGGCACCCATCACGGCTGCTCTTGCTGCCAGTGCGCCAACGCCTGCGTCAGATACGCTGTTCGGGTTGCCGGTCTCTACCATTGCCCTGCACAGTTCAAACACCTGTGCCGATGTCTTCATTGTCTCCAGCGGCACCTGTGCAGCAAACAGTGTTGCCTTCTGTATAGCCTCTGAGCGCAGCTGCTTCTCTTCGTCTGTTCCTTTCGGCATTCCGAAGGCTGCCATTATGCGGTTAAAGGCCTCTGTGTCGTCGTCAACGAGGCGCAGCAGCTCTGTCTCGAGCACCATGCCCTTGTCTGCCCACTGGCTGAACTCGTTCCAGCGGTCGTCCCATCCGGGCTTGTGTGCCGACAGGTTAGCCACCATCGTTGCCAGTGCAGCGCCCAGTGCTCCCATGTATGCAGCCACTGATCCGCCGCCGGGTGCAGGAGATTCTCTTGCTGTCTCGTCAGCAAATCCTTTCACTGTCAGCGCCGTCAGTCTCTTTGCCTTCTTCTGGTCGGCCTCGAGCAGCATCTCCACAACCTTCTCCTCGGGTACAAACGGACGCAGGTCGTCGAGTCCCATCGACTTCACGGCTATGTTCATTATGTCTTCTTCAGGAATGCCTGTCGATCTGTGCTGTTTCTCAAGGAAATACTTTCCGGCGTCTACAATAGAGCGTTTTGGCACAAGACCTACGATTTCTGTTCCCGTTACTCTCAGTCCTCTGTTCTGAGCGCAGCGGCACACCTCGTCGAATGCCACATGCAGCGGCGTAACGTTGATGTTAGTTATGTTCATTGACACCTGTGCGATGCCGTATTCCTCGATAAACCATCCTATGGCCTTTGTCGACTTCAGCGTACCGGGCTGCATTATCGTCTTTCCGTCTGCGTCTTTCTTCACCTTGCCTGTTATCGGGTTGCCTTCGCGCACCGGTCTTCCCTTCTCTCTCACGTCAAAGGCCACTGCGTTTGCCCTGCGTGTAGATGTGGTGTTAAGGTTAAAGTTTACGGCAATCAGGAAGTCGCGTGCTCCTACAGCCGTACATCCCGTGCGTGCCACGCCCTCGTCAAAGGGTCTTGCACCGAAGTCGGGAGCCTTGTCGGCGTCGCCCATCTTCTCCGGCAGCGCCTCATACTCACCGGCTCTGCACACGGCCAGATTGCGTCTTTCAGGTTTCAGAGCGGCCTCTTCATAGCAGTAGCATGGTATCTGCAGCTCGTCGGCAATGCGCTTTGCCAGTTTTCTTGCCAGCTCGGCACACTCTTCAAGAGTTATTCCGCTTACCGGCACCAGCGGCAGCACGTCTGTAGCGCCCATACGCGGATGAGCACCGTGATGCTTGCGCATGTCTATAAGTTCACCGGCCTTCTTAACAGCCTTGAAAGCAGCCTCGACAACAGCCTCGGGCTCACCAACAAAAGTAACCACCGTGCGGTTAGTAGCCTCACCCGGGTCAACATCGAGCAGTTTTACGCCGCCGGCTTCCTCAATCACATCGGTAATCTGTTTTATAACATTCTTGTCGCGTCCTTCGCTGAAGTTGGGCACGCACTCCACAATCTGTTTTATCTTTGCCATAGTATTATTAAAATATTGTATAGTTTCTTTATGTTTTTCTTATTAGATGCATGGCAGAATGTTGCTGCCGGCCGTCGCCTCAAAGACGCCACAACATGCCGCAAACCTTCTCTCTGCCTTTACAAAGATAGGATTTTAGAATAAAAGTCGCAAAAAATATGGGTTAAAAATACAAAGATTATTTCATTAAATTTTAAGGCTGGCCGCCGCCTCACGCCGTCTTAAAATATCAATTTAAAACAAAAGACGGCGATATCAGAACACTATCCCCACTCATTCGCAGAAACAGCTTTAAACATTGCAGTTTACAGCCACGATTACTTACAATACGCCATTTCATCTTTCATCATACATTTATGCCGCCAGACGCCATCAGTCCTCACATTTTTAGTCTTTTTTCAGCGCATCATGTCCCGTCATCACGCCCTCACATCTGACACATTTCTCATTCCTCACCCCATAATCACACAAAAATAAACGGCTCTTCATCCGAAAAGCCGTCAACATCATATAATAACATAACAATTTGCATCCCCTCCCCGTTCGTCATACCATCCATGTCATAAGGGTATTTTTAGCGGATTAAATAAATCCTTATATTCAATTCCGGCGGAGCACAGATCCGCCGGCACAATAGCAACGTAATGCGTCTTACGAAAGTGAAAAGTTAAAGTGAAAAACGAAAAATCCAAATGTATTGTGGTTTCTACTTGTAAGCATTACGTTTGCAATTGGATTTTTCACTCTTCACTCTTAGTTCTTCACTTAAATATGCTCCTAGCTCACCTTAGTGAGCGATAACTTCTCTAACTACTTTAACTCCCAAAAACAATAGCACTGATCCGCCGGCACAATACCATGTCATTAGGAATCCAAATGCTAACGTAGTGCGTGCAACAAGAACCAACAAAGCTAATGTGCCGGCTGATTTGCAATCTGCCGGAATTGAATATAAGAAACGAAGTTCAGCGCAGCTAATTTCCTGATCCGCTTAAAATACCGCTAATTTAAGTGAAAAGTGAAAAATGAAAAGTTAAAAATCCAATAGCCAATGTTAGCATAAAATTGTGATATAATGTGAAATAGGAAGTTAGCGGATTAAATAAATCCTTATATTCAATTCCGGCAGATTAATTCTATTGATTGTCGGCTGCGCTCGGCATAACCAAATGAAATTTGCTTCTGCTCTCACTTGCACGACAATTGCAGATCCGCCGGCACAATAGCAAACGTAGTGCGTGCGCTTCGTCGATTATTGTCAATTGTATTACATTGAATAGAATCAACAAGGCATTTGGCTTTAACTACTAGCCAACTCCGTTGGCGATAACTCCTTTAACTACTTTAACTCCAAATGATAATACCAACAAATCACATGGATTTTTCACTTTTAATTTTTCATTTTTATTTGCGCTCCGCGCCTGCTCTTCACTCTTCCCTCTTCACTCTTCACTTAAATCAGTAGTTCTTATTATCAATATACACCTCCAACAGCTTCGACACGCGGTCTTCGTTGTTCGGCACAACGTCCATGTCGGCAACGCAGGCAGGCACGAGGCAGCTCATGCCCTTTGTCAGATGCACCTGCTTTATCTCAGGCTCCTCGCCTTTCCACGACCTTATCACGATGTCGCTGCTGCCCTCAAGACACATATACACCACGAAGCTGTCATACTTATACAGTTTTCTGTGGAAGGCACGGTTCACCTCCAGCAGCTTCACCGTAAAGAACCTGTTCTCCGCCAGCAGCACCGGATAGTTCATCTTGCGCGTGTAGTGCGTGCGGTAGTCGTCCTCCACCTTATAGTCCAGCGCCTCCGATGCCAGCGCCGTGTGCAATGCCCTTGGCTTGCCGTCAAGTCCCGGACGGTTATAGTCGAATATGCGGTATGTCAGGTCAGAGCTCTGCTGCACCTCAGCCAGCAGCGTACCGCTGCATATCGCATGGATGCGTCCCGACGGAATGTAGAACACGTCGCCCTCCTTCACGTCGTGCGATGCCAGCACGTCACAGATGCTGCCGTCCTCTATGCGCTTGCCGTATTCATATTTCGATATCAGACTCTTAAAGCCGCTGTAGAGCTTAGCTCCCGGCTTTGTGTCCATAATATACCACATCTCCGTCTTGCCGAACGAATCGTGATATTTACGTGCCATCTCGTCGTTGGGATGCACCTGTATCGACAAGTCCTTCGCAGCGTCGATAAACTTTATCAGCAGCGGAAACGTCTCGCCGTACATGTCATACACCGTGCGTCCTATCAGCTCTTCCTTATATTCCGTCACAAGTTCGTTAAGCTTGCGTCCTTGCAGTGAGCCGTTGCCCACTACCGACTCCTTGCCCGGCACGGCACTTATCTCCCAGCTCTCGCCTATAGGCGTAGGGTCATTGTCTTCTATGCCCTTAAGTTTCTTCAGCAGGCTTCCGCCCCATATTTTCGAAAAGAAGTTGTTTCTAAATAATAATGGATAAAGCATGGTTTAGTTATTTAATTGTTAGTATCTCTGTTCAATCTTACGGCGAGCCCTGTCGCCATATCAACGCGCCATCCGCCCTTCATGCAGCCAGCATCTCCGGGCTTCACCACGCCACACAGTACATCCGCGATAAGTCTCAGCACACACCACGCCCGCCGTCCTTTGCCGGCTTGCCCATCAGTCACCAATGTCTGGTTGCAGAATACATAATACATTTCTTTCATAGTGCCAAAACAATTTATTAACAGTCCCGAAAACTTATCCGGACATTACAGAAATGCAAAGATAGTGAAAGGTGAGTGAAAAGACAAATAAAAAACGTAGTTTTTATTTTTGACATTTCCGAACCGAATCCTATCTTATTCAAAGATAGTGAAAGGCGAGAGCAATACAAAATGAAAAAACATATTTTTTTATTTTTATTGCCGAGACGCAGTTCGTGCGAATTGTTTCGCACGAAAATGAAAAATTAAAAAGTAAAAATTCATGTGCATTGTGGATTTTTTGTAGGAGTTAAAGTCAATTGCAAACGTAGTGCTTATTTAAGTGAAGAGCAGGCTGTAAGCACAAGTAAAAATTAAACAGCATTACTCAGGGTTGATTGTAGGGACGTACCCCAGGTGTGTCCAACTGATAAAACCCTGTATTTCAACGATTTACGATATAACAAAAATGCTAAATGAAAGGTGGACGCACCTGGGGTACGTCCCTACATTGCGCCACTAGGGAAACAATCCATTACCATTAGTAGTTAAGTCCGAAAGCCCAGAGAGGTATCACGTTTGCGTATCCGCTTTCAATATCGTCTTTCACGATGTAGCCGTCGTCTGCACTTTCTATCTGTTTTTGTCCTTTTTTCCGTCCTCCAATTTCAAACACCTTGCCGTCTATCTCAAAATATGAGATGTCAGAACTTCTCACGTCGTTACATACCCTTGTCTGGTTCATAAAGAACGTCTCTCTTACGTTTCCTATATCAGCACGTTCCGGTGCAAGGGTATAAATCAGGTTCGTGTTGTCAAGATACAGTTTCTCCACTTTGCCTAGGCCTCTCAGTCCTCCGGTTGCATTACGCAGCTGACTTATCATTCCGGCACGTTCCATGTATATCAGATAGTCAGGAATGTCATTTCTGCTGATACCAGTAACATCAGCCAGTTTCTGCATCACAGGCTTAAAAGGAACACTTTTAGATACAACCATTATCAGACTCTTCAGTTTTCTGCCCACAGATATGTTGGTCTTTATGTGCATTGGTATGTCTATTTCCATCGTCTGGTTTATCACCTGCATCAGCTCAATTTCAAATTCAGCGTCGCGTCCGAACGGATAATAGCCTCTTTTAAGATAATCATGAAAAAGTGGAAGGGGATGTTCTACACCACTAATCACTGCTTTGTGCGTAAGTATGTCTTTCAGACTGTAAACTGGTACGTCTATACTATGAAATAGGCGCAAATATTCTCTGAACGACAACCCCTGCATCTCATAAATAGGCATACGTCTGCTAAGATCTGCCATGCCCTTATAAATGTCAAGTATCGAAGAGCCGGAGATCACAATCTGCAAGTCGTCATAACTGTCATAAATCTGTTTCAGCTCTCTCGACCATCCTTCATATTTGTGAATCTCGTCGATAAACAGGTGTTTGCCTCCCATCTTTACAAAACGGTCAGCCAGGTCAACAAGTTTGTGTTCTGCAAAATAAAGATTGTCAGCCGATACATACAGCGTATCTTTTGTGTCCAAATTCTGTTTGATATATTGCAGCAGCATAGTAGACTTGCCTACGCCTCGTGGGCCGACAAGTCCGAAAGCTCTACTTTCCCATTTTATCTGGTTATATTTATATCTGAAAAACTCCACCGGAGTATTTTTCAGTTTTCTATAGAAAAATTCATACAGCCTTTCCATACCCATCCTATTTTATATCATGACAAATATACTGTATTTTACAGGAATTGCACAAAATAAATGCAGAATTCCGCCAAAATTGCATGAAATTAATGCAGAAATCCATTAAACTTGCACGAAATAAATGCAAACATAGTGATTGTTTAAGTGAACAATGAAAAGTGAAAAGTGAAAAGTTAAAAGCGAAAAACGAAAAGTGAAAAAACGAAAAATCCAATTGCCAACGTAGCTCTTGCGATAAGAATCAACATGGCATATGACTCTAACTACTAGCTCACCCAGGTGAGCGATAACTACTTTAACTACTCTAACTACCAATAACAATACCAAACAATGCACATGGATTTTTCACTCTTAACTCTTCACTTCCGCCAGGCGTTTTTCACTTTTAATTTTTCATTTTTAATTGCGCAAGCCTGCTTGCACTCAGCGCCTGCTCTTCGTTCTTCACTTAAACAAGTGGTATTTTAATCGGATCAGGAGATCCTGATATTCAATTCCGGCGGAGCGCAGATCCGCCGGCACAATAGCAAACGTAGTGCGTCTTACGAAAGTGAAAAGTTAAAAGTGAAAAACGATAAATCCAATTGCAAACGTAGTTCTTGCGATAAGAATCAACATGGCATATGACTCTAACTACTAACTCACCCAGGTGAGCGATAACTACTTTAACTCCTTTAACTCCAAATGACATGTGCCATTTCGACACTTAGCCATACAACGCAAAAGAGGTCATGCCACTACCCCGTCAGGAGTAATGGCATGACCTCTTTATGTATAAATATAGTGAACAGGAGACTGTATTAACAGCCTTATGGCCTATGGAGCTACTACATGTGCGTTGCATATTATTATCGCACGCACTACGTTAGCATATGGCTCTAACTCCTAGCCAACTCCGTTGGCGATAACTACTATAACTACTTTAACTACCTAAAAACAAAATAGGAAGTAATCGGATTAAATAAATCCTTATATTCAATTCCGGCGGAGCGCAGATCCGCCGGCACAATAGCTTTGTTGGTTATTGTCGCAAGCACTACGCGAATTTATGATAAGAATCCACAAAACATTTGACTTTAACTCCTAGCCAACTTGTTGGCGATAACTCCTCTAACTACTTTAACTCCAAATTACAATATACCCCTCTTACCTCCTTCGCTATCTTGTCCCAGTCATACTTTGCCATGTCGTAGTCTATGTGCTGTGGCTCACGGCTTATCACCTCTTTCAGTTTCTTCGCCAGCTCATCCACGTTGCCCACCGGGAAGTAGTCGTCTTTGTCGAGGCCCACCTCCAGGTTTGCCGGTATGTCGCTCACTATCACCTTCACGCCGTAGCTCATCGCTTCAAGCAACGCTATCGGCAGGCCCTCATGACTCGACGGCAGACAGTAGCACATGCAGTTAGTCAGCAGCGAGTGCAGCTTACGGCCCTTCACAAATCCCGTCAGCACCACGCCGTTCTTCCTCGCCATCTCTTTCAGTCCCCTTGAGTAGTCGTCCTCAAAGTCTGTGTCACCAGCCAGCACCAGCTTTATGTCATCGTCACCGCCGTCTTTACTTTTTAATTTTTCGTTCTTAATTCTACTGAACGCTTCCACCAGATGGTGCAGGTTCTTTTCCGGCACAAAGCGGCACATCCCCAATATGTAGCGTCCCTTCCTGATGCCCAGTTCCTCAAAATACTCGGGATAGTCGCACACCTCAGGCTCCGACACGCCGTTATATATCAGATGCACGTTCTTTGTACGTCCGTATTTCTCCTTAATCAGGTTGCGTATCACGTCGCTGATCACTATTACATCGTCAGCAAACATACACCCCATGCGCTCACCCAGCTTCAGCACCGCTTTGGCAGCCCTGCCCCATTTGTCCCTGTCGTAGTCAGGACCGTGATGCGTAAACACCACCTTCATGCCCAGCATCTTGGCGTATGGCACCAGCAGAGCCGGCCCTATGGCGTGTATGTGCAGTATGTCTGCCCCCAGTTTCTTCGCCTTGTTTATGGCTCTGTACGTATGTATAATGGCTTCAAACGACTTCTTTTTCGGTGTCTCAATGTCCACCAGCTTTACGCCTTTCCATTCTTTCAGGCCGTCGCTGACATAGCTTTTACGCCTTATCACCGTTACGTCTTCGCCCATGGCTGCAATTCTCGGAAACAGTTCCTCACAGTGCGTCTCCACTCCGCCCATGACATTAGGGATGCCACGGGTACCGGTAACAACAATTTTCATCAAATTTTCCGGATTAAAAATAAATCATTACTTTTGCCTCGTCATAAGCAAAAGTCCATGTCAAAGTTTTTTCTCAATATAAAAGAATCAGCCCAACACGCCGGCATAATTCTTCTTTCGTGCCTCTCCGCCCTTTGGCTGTTGATTAGAGGCAGAAGGATAAAGTAAATACGTTTATATTTTTATAAACATTATAATCCAAATAATGTACGTGTAAGCTGCCAACGTTTTAAAACATATCTATGTAACAACATAGGAATGATTACACCTACAGCTATAACCACAATCGCTTCAGGCAAAAATACATACCATAAATTGCTGTCTAATGGTAATTTTCTGAATACAGCTTTTGCAAATCCTTCAAATGTTGTGTGAAATAGATATATTATATAAGACGACATAGACACAATCATCAGAATATGATTTTTGCCCACTTCTTGATATTTACAGATAAGTTTTGATATTTCAATTACAAAGAATATTCCTATGTAGGGCAGTAGAATATTTAATGTTGTTTTCAGCACATCTGAATTTAAGTCTGAAAAATATAAATATTCACAAACAACAAAAGCCACTATTGCAAAAATAACTTTGTTTATTGAATAATCCTTTAAGAATTTATGTATAAAGCCGTTTTCAAAAGCAAATACACCTAAAGTAAAAAATACTATCATGTTTTTACATTCTGCTATACAAAACTCTTTAGGCAATGCCATAGGTATGTAATGAATAATTAAGCAGATTAAAAATAATATTGTTCTGCTCCTTTGGGTTTTAAATATCGGTAACAATACGAACATCCACCATAACGCCCATATAAACCACAAGAAATAGCCTGCTTCAGGTAAATAAAACATTTTAAAATATGACGTCCATGTAACAGGATTATCAACGCTCATATTTCCTTGTGTCAACATCTTTATGCTTATCACTATGACAGATGTCGTAAAATATGGTATCATCAATCTTTTTATTTTCTTTACTAGGAAATCACCATATCCGATATCTTTTTTAGTAGCAATATATACGTATCCGCTTGCGAACATAAACAACGGCATGTGAAATGTATATATCACGTCATGTATTAATTTATACCATTCTGGAGAGTTGTCCGGGATGTAATGTCCAACTACTACAAGAATTATACAAATAGCTTTAGCTATATCTAATGAAACAATTCTATTTGTTATCATACTTTATTATTTAACAACTAATATGAAAACACTTTCTATTGAAGAATATGGCCAACATAAATTTTTCATGCCCCCTTTCATCTGGCCAGAAACAAAAGGAAAGATAATCAAATAATTGCAAAATTGTTTTTAGATAATATTTTACAATTACTTCTTTTGAAGAAGTTTATTTTCAACCTTATTCATCACATAATATTTCATTATGTGAGCAAAACAAATAACTCCACATATTGTTAATATTGACGTAACAATATATAGAATATCATTTTGACTAATGTATTTTTCTAAATGAACCTTTTCAATAACTCTATATATTAACATATGTGATAAATATATTTCCATACTGATATTACTGAGATATTTCAGAACCCGATTACTTAACAACTTTGTATTTGTTCCTATCGCAAATAATATCCATAGTGCAAACAGGCACAATTCTGCAATGTATCCTAAATTGGCAGAAAATAGATGCTTAAATGCAAAATAACATATAGTGAGTAAAATAGTTACAATTGCACATAGAATATTATATCTTTTAGCAAATTCAACGATTCCATGTCTATACAGATAAATTAGTCCACCTGCTAAGAAATAAGGAGCACAGAAAATAAAATTTCCTCTAGTAACCCCACCTGATACAAACTCTGCGTTCATTGCTATTATTACGAATAATAATGAAACAAGAAAAGAGCCCCATGCCCGTTTCTTAGTGTCAAGCATAAACACAAAGAACGGAAATAATAAATAAAACAAAAATACTATACCAAGAAACCAACCGACACCTATTACCGTGATATTATGTGCAGGCAAAAGTCCAAAACATAAAGTTAGATTTGCATATACCTGATAAAATGTTTCTACGCTTGGTTCAATCAAGAAATCTAACAA
Source organism: Prevotella marseillensis (assembly GCF_900625065.1). NCBI lineage: Bacteria > Pseudomonadati > Bacteroidota > Bacteroidia > Bacteroidales > Prevotellaceae > Prevotella > Prevotella marseillensis. Next base: position 1,849,254 of record NZ_UYXY01000001.1, read on the forward strand.
ACATAAAAATGCGAAAAATGGCAATATTCTCAAATATCTTTTTTTGTAAAAAGAATTTGGTGAGATACTGCCTTCTTTTATTCTTTGATAATATCCACAACACATCGAAAATGCACTTACCAGCATAAATAACAATGTAAAATCTGTAAAAAATGGTATCAATGTTTGCGTACAATAGTTCTCAGATGGCTTTACAGATATATTTGCCAATATGTGCATCAATACTATTCCTATTGCTGCATATGCTCTTATTCCGTCTAAAGATGAGTAATGTTCCTTTGTATTCATGTTTTCTTATATATAGATCTTGCTTTATTGTCTAAATCTGTTTTTAATTACTTCTTATGGCGTCAAAAAGAGTTGGCATATTGTCCCAATGAACTTATGCTCCATCAGAACAATAGCCAACATATTATTTACGAAGAAAAAGAACTTATACGAATAATATTCACAATACAATTGAATTTTTCACTCTTCGTTCTTCGCTCTTCACTTAAATTATTATCTGTCAAAGTCCAAGTCTCCCTGTTGCGGGTCTTGTCCTACTTCGCAGTATTTAAAGTCTAAGCAGGCAGGTTTGCCTTGCATTGAACGTAGTTTGTTCTTCAAAGCCCACTTCAGCGGATACTTTATATATTTGTGCATCACAGGACTTGCCGTGCCAACCATCCAGCAGTTCTTCGGGCATTTGCGCACCTTTGCACGCACTCTGGCAGCCTGTTCGCTGTTCCATATAGTCATAAAGTCGGCATCGTGTATGTTGCCCATGCTCCAGCTCTTCGGCGTGTCGCTTCCTGCCGGTTTCAGTTTGTCGTTCGACACGTTGTTAGGATCTGCAGCCAGTTTCTCGTTATATTCTGCCACAGTCATGTCGTCGCCGTCCAGCTTTGTCTTATTTCCGGCGTTCTTGTCGTCCATTCTTGTCTCCAGTCCGTTACACGGCATCACCTCTCCCCACGGGTCAATAAAGAAGTTAGCCGTACCGGCCTCACATGGCAGCATGCGGCGGTTACCTTCAATATAGTTTATCAGTCCCATGTTAAACCATGCACGGAACCAGCTCTTCGGGCTTTTCTCCTTCAGCTGCCAGTCGATGAGTTTCCTGAAGTTTCCGCACACCTCGTCATGGTTTGTAATCTTGTTATCCCCCTTATGGAAATAATAAGAATTGTGGAAAGCCGCAGTTGCAAACTCCAGTCCCATTGACAGAGAGAGCTGATATAGTTTGAGCATGTCTCCAGAGTTATAGTTGCTCACAGTACAGCCAAAGCCAATATCCTTCAAACCCATACTCTGAAGAGTCTTTAATGTCTTGATAGCTTTGTCAAAAGTTCCCTGACGGCCTCTAAGCTCATCATTCTTTTCTGCAAGTCCTTCAATAGATATGCGAATACCGATGTTCGGAAATTTCTTAGCCAAAGCTATTACCCTATCCTGAAACCATCCCGACGTAGATATCACAATGCGGTCAGTATGCTTATAGCACTCTTCAACTATTTCATCCAGGTCTTCACGGATGAAAGGTTCACCACCTGTCAGGTTTATGAATTTTAATTTGGGAAGCGAACGAAGGTCAGAGGCTTTTAATTCCTCTTTCTTATCAGTAGGATTTTTCCAAATGTTACACATCACGCAACGCATCGGGCATCGATACGTCAGAATAATACTTGCGTCTGTAGGACGCGGCACATTCATGTTTGCCATAATCTTTTTACTTTATATTGTATTTAAATAAGATGCAGAATTATAAGACTATTTCTGTATTAGTATTTGTAGTTAAAGAAGTTATCGCCAACAAGTTGGCTAGAAGCATATTTAAGTGAAGAACGAAGAGGGAAGAGTGAAAAATCCATGTGCAAACGTAGTGCTTATAAGTAGAAGCCACAAGACTATTGGATTTTTCGTTTTTCACTTTTAACTTTTCACTTTCGTAAGACACACTACGTTGGGTAATGTTCCGGGGGATTTTCAATCCGCCGGTAAGAAGTATAAGAAACAAAGTTCAGCGTTAGCTAATTTTCAATCCGCTAACTTTCTATTTCACATTATATCGCAATTTTATGCTAACGTTGGCTATTGGATTTTTAACTTTTCATTTTTCACTTAAATTAGCGGTATTTTAAGCGGATTGAAATTAGCTAACGCTGACCGTTGGTTCCTAATACCCAATTCCGGCGGAGCGCAGATCCGCCGGTACATTACTCTTGTGGATTCTTGTCGCAAGCACTACGTTGGCTATTGGATTGACTAACGTCGAACTTTGTTTCTTCCCTCTTCGTTCTTCACTATTCACTTATATACCTCCATTATCCTCTCATAATAGCTTTCGCTGTTATATCTCTTTTGTGAAGTCAGGGCTATATCTTTATAGTCGAATGTATGTTGCCACATGGCTTCAATCTTGTTTGTCAGATCATCCACGCTGCGGCTTTCAAAGGTCATGCCTGTTACGCCGTTTTCTATCAGTTCAGGTATTCCGCCTATACATGCGCCCAGCACCGGCGTACCCAGACATTGCGCCTCAATCACCGACAGCGGGTTATTCTCATACCATTCTGACGGTATCACCGTGAAGCGCGCCTTACCCACAATGCTCTTTATCTCGTCCCACTGCTTATAGCCCAGGAACTCAACATTTGCTTTTAATTTTTCACTCTTAATTTTTAAATCTTCTTCAAGCGGTCCTCCTCCAATCACTTTTAGCTTATACGGCAGGTTCTTTGCTGCCTCTATCAGCGTGTTCACGCCCTTTTCGTGGCTCAGTCGTCCCACGTAGCAATAATAGTCTTCCTTGCCGTATTCGTCTTTCTTGCATTTGTCCACGTCAATAAAGTTGCACAGTGTCATCAGCTTCTTCTTGTCAAATCCTCCCTGTGCCATTTTCTCTGCCATAAACTGGCTGGGACATACAAACACATCCGTGCATGCCTCCAGGCGCTCCCTGTTCCATTTTACGGCCTCTTTATATCCAATCATCGATGCCAGCGCAGAGCCTTTCATGCACTTATACGTCTTGCAGTTACTCTTGTCGCCGTTGAAGCACAGCTCACATATATCGGTGCCGTTGCGCAGGCAGTCATATCTTGGGCACAGCAGCTTATAGTCGTGCAGAGTCCATGCCACCTTTATCCCCCGCTTATGCGCCAGTTCCGCCATCACAGGCGACAGCTGTGTGTGTATGTTGTTTAGATGCACTACGTCCGGCTTAAAATCGTCCAACAATCTGTTAAACTTCGTCTTCACCTCGTTAGAGCCGAACGGACGTGTAAACGCCATCAGCTTACTCATGTTCTGCGGAAAATATTTGCTCCATGGCGTACTTATATTTTCCGGATATTCCATAGCAAACACTGCCACTTCATGACCGTGCTGCTTTAACAGCTGCTCTAAGTTGAGCATGTATATGCAATCACCGCCACGGCGGTAATAGAATTTATTGGAAAGTAAGATTTTCATTGTGATAGGTAATAAAAAAAGTACTTATTTCTTTTAATCACATAATATTGATAAATAAAATTAAGCACTATATTTATTGTAATAATATCTGTTTGATTATCGTTTAAATCTTTTTTAATATTCTACGATAAAAATCCATAAACTTTTATGAAATTTTGGCATGCTCCATCCCAAACAAGTTGCATTTTAATCTTATCCGAAGCATTTTTTCCCATGTTTTTCAATATTTCTGGCGTAGTAAAAAGTTCATGTATCTTATTTATCCATTTATCAGCATCAAGGTTACCATCAATTATTATTCCATCTTTATTATTTTCTATTAAAACTTCTGAACCGGCTGTCATCGTTGATAATACAGGACATCCAAAATACATTGATTCTAATATAACCATTCCATATATTTCATAGCTAGAAGCTATAAGAAACAAATCAGCAGAAGCATAAAGAGTTGGTAAATCTTCTTGATTTTTCTTACCTAGAACTATAACATTATTAATGTGGTCATTCGTTATTGTGCATTTTATTTGTTCAAATAACGGCCCGTCACCAACAAGAACTAAGCAATAATCATCAGATAGCTGTTTCATTAGTTTTAATAGAAATAATGGATTTCTTCTTGATTCCATTTTCCCAATATATAGCAAAAGTTTTTTATTTGTCAGCCCATATTTTTGTCTGAAATCATTTTCTATTCTACAATTATTAAATTTGCTTTCATCCAATCCTATAGGAGTAATTACCACTTTTTTATTGCTATATTTATTTACATATCTTTCAGCAGCATCTGTTTTACATCCTATTGCATCAACATTTTTTAATATACTTTTTCCAAATGTACAATTAAAAATTTTCTCAAGTTGCTTTAATACAGGTTTTTGTGTGGTATTATAATTACCTTGTATCAACACACATCGTGTATTGTTATTCTTTGCCCATTTTGAAACTAGAAACGACATATACATGCCAAATTCATGTATTTGTATGACATCAGGCTTTAACAGATTCAAAAGTTTCTTCCAACCATTAAATATACATAAAGATTGATTAATAGAATGATATTTTAGATAGTATATATCTAAATTACAACTACAATTTCCATATTTAATATGATTTGATTCTGGTCCTCCCATAATCAATGAAACCTTATATCCTTTTTTTATGAGGGCTTTAGCTAATCCTAGTTCTTGACAATTGTAAGTGTTGTAATCAATATAGGATCCTGAAGTACGGAAAATAACAATGTGAATATTCTTTGTTTTAATTGTATCCAGCATATTGAAATTAATTTTCAATTGAAAACATATTCGAAATAAATATCATATTTAACGAAGGCATGATTTGTGACTTATCGTATGATAAAAATGATTTTTATATTATTGTTTCTACTATTATTGATAGTAGTTATAAAATCATCTTATATAAGTAATGCAATATAAAAAGACATATAGTCTGATACATTATTATTTGCATTAATTATGTATTAAATACCAAAAATGCAATTCAATCTGTTGTATATCAGAATATTACGTCAAGCCAATTTGAATTTATATTATCTATATTTCTTATTATGCGAATGAAAATAGTATGTCTGCTTATTAAGCTTTTATCTTATTAGCAATATTTATTTTATAAGTATAATTAATTTTAATGGGAAAGCAATGATTTAATTTTATTTATTTTTCTTAATAAAGATTGATACTTAAATTTAAAATATGGAAAATATAATGCATGATGCTTAACAGCATTCTTTAAAAAAGAAATATTTATATTATTTTCATACGATAAAAATTTATTGGGTATAATTATAAATGATTCATCAGGATATATATTTATTTCTAGAATTCTTTTTTGAAAATGGACATACATAATTTCTTCTTTCTTTAAACATTGATTTTCTATAAATACTCTGAACAATTTACCTTTGTTGAAAACATAAATAAATTTCTGTCTTCCTCTATCTTGTTGCTTTTTATGGACGGTATGAAAATTGTATTTTAAGTAATCTATATCATCAAAAAGAATTACATCATAAAAAGTATCTCTATTATTCTTGTACCAAAAATCGCCTATTCCATTTGTTTCATCAAAACAAAAACTTTCTGGAGAGGAAAAAACTTTTTTATACGTAATAGGATGTATTTTTTTAAAATAACTATTTACCTTATCTGTGTTTCTATACAATGAAAAATGACCACGTCTTAAAATTTTATCATACTTGTCTAATATATCATTTGTGATAAACTTTCTGATGTCACCGAAAATAAGATCTTCATCACAATGTCCCCAAAAATCATATTCATTTATGTATTTTTCAAATATATATCCAAACGCAGGTCTGAAATCACATAATTTATAAGCTTTTGGAATACATATAGGAAAATCAAATTTAGATTGTATATAATCGACTAAATCAACAAATGATATATTGATAATCTTTAAGTTTTTAGGAGTATTTATAATATTTGTTTGATCTGTAATAAGAATAAAATCAATTGATGGATTATATTCTATACTTTTTAGCCAAAATTCAAAGTAATTTCTAAACTTACCATACCAAATAAGTAACAATACTATTTTTTTCATCTTTTGCCAAGAAAGTTAAATTATAAAATCATTTATTAAAAGAAATCTATAAGTAAGTTATTATTAGCCCATTTCGTAATAGCATCAATCTGAATATCATTCTTATCATGATTAACATTCTCTATACATAAGGCTGTTTCTTGTGATGATAACACGGTAATAAAGCCAAACCTTGCTCCTGTATGAACTACTTTCGTGCCATTAAGTCTACACATAAAATTCAGCCATAGATCATCACCATTTATACACGTTGATTTAATTGCCTCAATATTAAAAATATTGTTGTTATAACAATGTGGCGGATAAAGTACTCCTCCAATACCTGTTGGCATGATATTACTCACGGGAATCATAAAATTATCAACCTTATCCCAATTTCTGTACGATTTTTCTTTATTAATTTTAATCCCTCTATTACATATTACACAATCAGAATATTTATCGTGAGCATCTAATAATGTCCTTAAAAGTATAGGAGAATACAGAACGTCATCATCTACAGTTACAACTATGTTGTTAGGATACTCTTTAAAAGCATAATAATACTTTTTATGAGACTTTAAATCATCACTGACAAAACGTATGTCCAGTCCTTTCTCAATCAAATTAGTCAACGATTTTGGCAATGAATCTAAACCTTTCGGAAACTGATTTTCAGACAGCCATAATATTACTTTAAAATTATCAACGAGTTTCTGATTTAATAATGTTTCAATAACCATCCACAATTTAGATATTCTTGCTGGATATGACGTTAAAGACACAATTAGCGTATCGTCACTAATATAAGTCTTATCCGTTTTTGCCCTCAAAGCATATCGCACATATATATTAGCAGAAACCCTGATTGCATATCTTAAAATTCTCAATAAAAGATAATTCGTTGAGATTTGACTGTACCATTTATCAAAATACTGTAACATATTAAATATTCTTCAATGTTTCTGATAAATCCTGCTTTGTCCACCCTTGTTTATTCATATTCCAAGAATGATATTTTGAATAAAATGGCATAAACTTCTTTATACTATTTTTTATCTTTAATTTTTTGTAATTAATTTTCAATCTATCGATAATTTCTTTTGGCGCAGAAAATTTTGATAAAATATCTATATTTTCAAGAATACTACGATCATAACTATCTGTTGATGCACCAGCATTATTATCAAATAAACCAACTAAAGTATCTATATATTTGTATTTTGCTCCATTCTCAAATGCTTCAATAAAGAAACAATAATCTGCACTGTTCTTATATTCTAAATGAAATGGATATTTTAATTGTAATGTTCTACGAATAAAAGTAGACGGATGATTAACAGGCATTGCCTCAAAGTAGTGACGATGCAATATAGAAGGCTTCATGTCTTTATAACCATAATCTTTGAAATAACGGGAATTACATAAAATAAAGTCCTCACCATTATCTCTATATTCTGAAAACACTTTGTCTATAGCATCGGGAGTTATAAAATAATCGCCACAATTACGAAATATTATCCACTCACCTGTTGCTGTATTTGCACCTTTCTGCATGGCATCATAAATGCCTTTATCTGGTTCACTTATCCAACGTAGCTTACCTTCATATCTCTTTATAATATCTAATGTACCATCTTTGCTCGCTCCATCAACAACAACATACTCCAAATTTGTATATGTTTGCTTTAATACATTTTTTATTGTTTTCTCTATGTTCTTTACATCATTATAAACCACTGTTATTACTGATACTTTTACATTACTTTTCATAGACACATCTTTTATTTAACAACTTCATTTTATCCATATATACAATTAGCATCATTGGTAAAACTATATTTTCTGTATACGATATTGTAGCTCCGGAAAATGAACCAAAAATATAATTGAATAAATATAAGAACAGGCAAAATACAATCATATTAATCTTCCTGTTTTTATATGCCTGAACTAGCATTATTCCCCATATTACAAGATATATGGCCATACCTACAAATCCCAACCTACATATTAGATTTCCATAGGCTATATCTGGAGTTGATAACTGAACAACCTCTCCTGTTTCCCTATTCTTTAATCCTATATTAAAATGATACATTTTACGAACTAATTCTTTTTGTTGATCACTCAACAATCCCATACCAAAAATCTGTTCTCCTATAGAGCGGTCTGCAAGATATGCCATTCGTTCATATACTAATGCAAATCTATATGTCATAGTTCCAGCAAATTGCCCATTAACATTCATAAAATCTCCAGATATAATAGCTTGTAAATCACCTCCAGTAGATTTATCATCGCTTTCAAAACGTTCCATTAATATAGGCATAAAAGGTGTAATTGCTATTAGTCCTAAAAGCCCATATTTTACTATTTTTTTGTAAGAACCATTTAGATATAAACCAATCAGTATAACCATTATTGTTCCTGCAATTTGAGTTCTGCCTTGTGTACATAATAAGGCAACAAACATTATTGCTATAACAATTGTATTTTTCCATCCTTTAAAATATTTTGAATAGAATATAAGTAGGAATAATGAAATATCCAAGAATGGTGGAGCATTATAATATCTAAATGTACCATCCACACTGTCATTCGAATAATTTTGTTCACTATCAGGCAAAGTAGGCAGACCTGATTGACATTGTATGATATATAGTACAGATGTTATAAGTGTGATATAAATTATTTTTTTTAAAATCCATTCTAAATCAGAACTTTTTATTTTCCTTATAAAGAAAAATGCAAATATTATGAAATACCGTCTACCTCCTTGAATAATTTGTATTATATCTAATTGATAAAATAACATAGAAAATAATACATTAAAGAGCATAAAAACAAGAAATATCTTTAGCCATTTTTCTATATTAATATTGTGGACATATTTTATATGTTTTTCATTGAAATAAGAATATAAAAATATTATTACAAAATATAATAAAGCAGCATCTTGATTTTTAAAACCAATAATATTATCGGTTAATAAGACAAAGCCTCTACTACAAAATGACAAAAAAATCAATAAACTGTATTTCTTTTTACCATTTATATACAGAATTATTGATATTAACAGTAACGCGATACCAAGCATTGTATTTTTATTTAATAGTGTTCAACTAAATATCCGTAATTCGTAAGCTTTCCATTTAGATATTTTATATAATTTCTTCTTCTTTGTAACTTATTATAAGGATTATTCTTCAAATACACTTCTAAAGCATTATTATTACAAGGCTCATTTAATATTGAATCCAAATGAAATATATTTATATTATTAAACTCTACATTATCTAATTCATTTTTGAAAGTCTCTATCTGCCTTAATGATATATCTGTGAAATAATCTGTAAGGAAATAATCTATTAAGACTGTTTGATTTTGCCAATAAGTAATAAGAGCTTTATAAATAAAATTTGCATATTCATTTCCTTTTGGAATATACATAAGAGCAATGTTCCACCTACAATGTGATACACACTCTATTTCTTTTTCATATAATTTTGTAGTCCAATATTTTGATGTATCTGAAATAGATATTTGTTTTGTAACAAATGTTGTAGCATCAATCCATAATCCACCATACTTATTTAATAATGCAAAACGTAAAATATCAGAAAATTCTGTTAATGTAATACTTGTATTGTTTAGTTTTCTCCAGATAAATGATGGAAGATCGATATATTCTTTTACGTTAGATAATGAAAGTAAATGAAAATTCCAATCATTGCAATTTCTTTTTATACTATTAATACATAATTTTATCAATTCAGGAGCATTGTCAAATCCTTGAGCCCAGAAAACCCATAACTCATTTGATGGAGAAACTTCATTAGTGTTATTTATATCATTATCATAATTTATTATTTCTTTACAAAGCCATTTCTCAATATAAAAATGTTTAATTTTTATAATTTCTTTTCTAAATCTTTTATTCTTGCATATGCGTAATAACGTCTTTATAAAAAATAGTTTAAAGCCAAAGCTATATAAATATAAAATATAATTTTTCATTCAATCAATATTTATTATAATAGTTTTTCAGTTTTTCAATATTTGATAAATACAACCAATTCTTACTAAACCATTCAATTTTATTATTCCACCATTTACATTCTAATAAAAAGTTTATTGTTTCTTCATCAAAACGATATTTCATAACTTTAGCTGGTACGCCACCAACTATTGCATAAGGAGGCACGTCTTTAGTTACAACAGCACCTGTCAAAACCATCGCACCATCTCCAATCTTGACACCCTGTACTACTTTAACATCATACCCAATCCAACAATCAGAACCTATCACTACAGAATATGGCTCTTCTTGATAAAGAATTTCGTCATATAAATTCTTATTTGCAAACGTATAACCATTTTGTTTTCTAATAGAGAAAAACATCGGGCATGTCGTTGCAAATGGATACGTATATGGATGTCGACCAACAACAGTACAAAACCTTCCTCCTATAGAAGTAAACTTTCCAATTTTTCCATAACATCTGCTTTCTTCTCCTATATATGAGCCATAACCCATATAACCTTTAAACTCTGTATTATATCCGATTTTGTTTGCTCCTTCAAATATAGAATCTTTAGATATTATAGAGTTATAAGAAAAAATCAAAATATTACGCCATTTATGCTTCAAATAAATATAATCAAAAATTTTCTTTATATTAAATATCATCATTGGACAAAACTCTTAAGTTTATCATACCATCTCTTATATGCACTATCTTTTAAATGTATTCCATCTTTAGTTAAGGACATAGGCATTTCGTTATTTTTTACATATAAGCTAAACAAATCAACAAACATACAATGTTGTTTAACTGCAAGCTTTTTTATCAGCTTATTGGCATCAGCTATTTTATCATTACTTCCATAATCAGTATTTCTAGAACTATTTACCGGCAAAATACTTTGTAAATAAATATCCGCATCGGGTACAGCCTTTTTAATAGAATCAACCAATAATTTATACTTTTCATAGAACGTCTTTAGCTCCATGTCTTTTAAACCGTTAATTCCAGCCATAACAAAAACTTTTTCAGGGGAAACTGCTTTTATAGTTTCTATTCTCCTCATCATGCCGTTTATTTTGTCTCCCGGATATCCAAGATTTACAACTTTTTTATCAGGAAAAGCCTTGTTAAAGGCACCATAATATGTTATTGAATTACCCAAAAAAACAATATCAGCATCATAGTCTAATTTTTTTATAGTATTTTCCCAACCTTTTACAGCCCAATAATCAGGCTCTTTTTCGGGGGGGGGATAAAATACCCATTTTTATTTTCAATTTATGTATATAACCACTTTTCTTTGCTACATAGCCCAATATTAATAATGTTACTATATTCGTTATCACAAAAATTTTATTTATTTTTTCCATAAACCATGAGCTTTTTGATTCAATATCTTATTAATCTGAATAGTAAAGAAAATACTATATATAATATTTATAAATATCATCGAACACAGGACACCATACGCACCAATGAAATTTCCCAATAACAAAGACAATGGTATATGTAAAACTAAGCCTATAAGAGTAACATACAATTGAAGTTTTATAGTTCCTATACCATTAATTAGATTCACCTGTAATGAATCCCAATTATTAATCATCATATATAATGCTACGAGCAATGTCATCAAGAATGGAATATCTGCTTTATCCCCTATCCATATCCTATAAGCAATAGGAGAAACCACAACCATTATTATCATAATAACAACAGACAACAAATAAACTTTTGTCATTTTTCTGTAAACAGACCTCATCCAGTTAAAATCTCGTTTTGTATATGCATCAGTAAAGGCTGGCCATAAAGGAGATAATATTATTGTGTATGCCATCATTGCAATTCCTATGTATTTGTAAGATATATTATAAGCTGTAACTTCTTGAGGACCAGAAATATTGCTAATTAAAATATTAGTACACTGAAAAAGTATTACAACTTGAAGCTGAATGATAAAAAAACTTGCTCCAAGATTGAACAGGTCTTTTATATATTTTTTTTCAATCGCCTTTATACTTGGTGCAACTTTATTAAATTTTTTATGATAAAGTATTAGCGATGCTATAATCACAATAATAACAGGCATCATTGATAATGCGAATGCCAATGCCATTAATGACGGTGGACATGTTTTTGTAAGTATAAAAATAGCAACTAATGATAAAATATTACCTATAACAGGAAATGAAGATGATAATGCAACTTTCTGATAGGCCGCTATTACTGCAGTTAAAACATTAACTATCATCTGCAAACAAAAACAAGCTGACAAAACATACAATGCTTTTATTATATCATCATTATATACTTCTTTTACATTTAAAAAACTGGCCCAATTAATATGCGGTATTATTATTTCCAATATTATACATAATGGTATGAAAATCAATACCATCATAAAATAGGTGGTGCTGACCAGTGCCTTTCCACGTTTCCAGTCGTTTAAAGCTATAGCTTCAGCAAGTTTGTTTTTTAATCCCAAGGTGAAACCTACATCAAAGAATCCAAGCCAAACCATTATCGAAGATATTGTTAACCATATTCCATATATCTCAGACGATACATATCCTAAAGTTAACGGGACCAACAATAAAGATACTATTATACTTATGCCTTTAACAAAGAATGAACCTATAATATTTTTCTTTACCGCTACGCTACGCGAGTTTCCTCCTGTTATTAATTTCTTTATACTTAAATCCATACGATTAATTAAAAACCTAGAGAGTACATTAATACACGCAATTTTAATTAGTGTTTAGCTCTATCGCTATATTTATTTTTGTATTTATGAAATCAAAGTCTATTACTTGAGAGCTTCTTCTATATAATTTCATCAAACAAAAATCTTAGTCTCTTCTAAATATATCTCTTGTATAAACCTTGTCCTTTACATCATCCAGACAGCTGTCGTATCTGTTGGCAATGATAGCCTTGGACATCGACTTGAATTCGTCCATGTCGTTAACAATCTTAGAGCCAAAGAACGTGCTGCCGCTTTCGAGCGTTGGCTCGTAGACGATTACCGTCGCACCCTTTGCCTTTATTCGCTTCATGACGCCTTGTATTGAACTCTGGCGGAAGTTGTCGCTGTTTGACTTCATCGTCAGGCGGTAAACACCGATTACGGTTTCCTTTTCCTTGGATTCGTCATAGCAGCCGTTTGCCTCATAAGTGCCAGCCATCTTCAACACCTGGTCGGCAATGAAGTCCTTACGTGTGCGGTTGCTTTCAACAATGGCATGTATCAGATTCTCAGGCACGTCTGCATAGTTTGCCAACAGCTGCTTCGTGTCTTTCGGCAGGCAATAGCCGCCGTAGCCGAAGCTCGGGTTGTTATAGTGTGTGCCGATTCGCGGATCAAGGCATATTCCCTGAATGATGGCCTGAGTGTCAAGTCCTTTCACCTCTGCGTATGTGTCAAGTTCGTTGAAATAGCTTACACGCAGAGCCAGATATGTGTTGGCAAACAGCTTTACAGCCTCTGCCTCTTTGAGTCCCATAAACAGAGTGTCAATGTTCTCCTTTATGGCACCCTGTTGCAGCAGTTCGGCAAAGGTCCTGGCCTTCTCTTCCAGATTATCGCCCGCAATGGCCATTATAGCCTCGTTCTCGTCATCGCGTCCTGCGATATGTTTCGGATAGCCTACGATGATACGGCTGGGATAAAGATTGTCATACAATGCCTTGCTCTCTCTCAGGAACTCCGGTGAGAACAGCAGGTTGAACTTTTTGCCCTGCAGCTTTGCGTCGTTCTTGAAACGCTCTGCATACTTGACATAAAGGCTTCGGCAATAGCCTACAGGTATGGTGCTCTTTATCACCATCGTGGCATCAGGATTCACATCAAGCACAAGGTCGATAACCTCTTCTACATGACTTGTGTCGAAATAATTCTTCACAGGGTCATAGTTTGTCGGAGCTGCTATAACCACATAGTCGGCTTCCTTATATGCTGCCGCACCGTCAAGCGTTGCAGTCAAATTAAGTTCTTTTTCTGCGAGATACTTTTCTATATAGTCATCCTGTATAGGACTTATCTTGTTGTTTATTTTCTCTACCTTTTCAGGTATTACGTCAACTGCAGTTACTTTATGGTGCTGGCTTAAAAGTGTTGCGATACTAAGTCCTACGTAGCCTGTTCCGGCCACAGCAATCTGTAAGCTATTAAAATCTTTCATATCTATAATAATTATTTTATTGATATATTTTTCAACTGATTTTTAATTAAAAATTAACTGTTTTCTGTTGCGAAACTCAGCGGTTTATGTTAGAAAAACAAATGAGTTATAAGAGCCCCACCAAACCTCCCCCGTGGGGAGGCTTTTGTTTCTCGGTAGTTAGAGTAGTTAGGGCCATATGCTTTGTGTTCTCTTGTCATAACTTCATCGTTTTCACTTCCGTTCTTGGTAATTTATCTTTACATATTGAAAGTATAATCACCTTGTAGTAAGGTTGTATATGTTTTGTTCTTTATGTAATATTTATTGTTCTATATCAGAAAATCTTTTTCCGGTTTTGAAAAAGATTTTGAAAATAAATATTTACATTTTATTTTTCGGTTTTATTTTTTTATTTCAAAAAAGATTCGGCCTTTTTCGCGTTTTTTGCTACAAGTAGTGATTAAAGCCTGCAGTGCTCTGTCAAAGGGTAACCACACAGATGTAAGTCGCTGTATATATGCGTGTTATGTTTGTTTCTTATGCCGTTTTCAGCCTCCCAGAGCACTGTAAGAGTGATAGGGTGGTAAGCTGTTTTCAAAACTTTTTATATATATGCGATAAAATAAATTATCGGCATGTATATATATTCATTTTATTTTTTTTTGCGCGTATATAATATAAAAAGTTTATAAAGTAGGTGGTAACCCTGTCACTGCGTGAGTTAAAAAGCCCCACCAAACCTCCCCCGTGGGGAGGCTTTTGTTTAGCCATATGCCTTTATTGCTTCTTGTCAGCATCTGGACTAACTTTCTTAATTTTTAATTGCTCAAGCCTGCTCTTCACTTAATAATGCTTCTTTAACTCCTAATTCTTTGTTTTCTTCTCATTTTCGCCCGAACTGCCATTCACTTTATTTCCTCTTCCGTCTTGAAGTTGCCGCGCCAGGCGATGGAGCCTTTGGTGATGAGGCGTTCCATGGGGAGACACTCGTAATAGACGAAACTTCTGAGGAAGGCCAGTATGCTGTTGTCGTTAGACTTTTTGGTGCCGGTGGTGAGGTCGATAGTGTATGACTCAGTGAGATGGCCATGATCCCATACTTCATAGTCGGTGCGGCACTCAGGTGTATGCGAAAGATCCATGGTCCATGTGCCGTCGGGACGACCTTCGGCATCACAGCGGCCGGTGAAAATCTCGCCGGAGAAATGACCGTTTATGGCACCACAAGGATGACCGTCGCTCATTTCCACAAAGAGAAGATTGTCAACGGCATTTCTGCCGTTCTTGCCGGATGACTTATACTTATAGATGCCATTGTGACGGCCCTCGAAATAGTCGACGTAGAGCAGCTTGTTGGAACCGTGGCGCTTATGATGGAACTTCCAGCGGCCATGTTTGCTGCTGTGCAGATAGGTGCCGCTGACATAGTCTGTCGTCTTGCCGTGAGGGTGGTAGTAATATTTGCCCAGATAATAGAAGCTGCCTTCGTAAACGCGGCCGTCGGCACGCTCGTCGTAGTAATAATAGGCCTTTCCGTCGAGATAGCGGCCGGCATAGTGCTTGCTGCCATTACGTATTTTGTGGATAAAGGGAAATTTAAGTAGTTCCTTAAACTGCCTGGACAGTGTGTCAAACATATTTTTTCTTTTTGTTTTATTTGTGCCCTCCCGGCTGTGGAGGGCATTAAACATCTACGATGGCGTCAGCCGCAACGGGTCAGCAGAAAATAGTCAGTAAGAATGAATTAACCGATGTCGATGATTGATATTAAGAGTTAGTCGGTTTAATGTTATATGATGTATTTGTTTTTCTGTACTGCTGACACGTCATTACGCCAGATTTATCATTCTTGCAATATTGTGGTTTGTATATTGTTGAAGGCAAGGCCTCAGCATCAGGACAAACTTTCTTAATTCTTAATTGCTCAAGCCTGCTTTTCGTTCTTCACTTAGAAAAATCGAAATATAAGCCTCCACACGGGGGAGGTTTGGCGGGGCTCTTTAGTTGCGCTTTTGCGCTCTCGTACTGTAGTTTTAAAAACTTTTTGTCCCCGTGGGGACAATTTTGTTAATGCTACAAAATGTTGTTATATATTTGTGGCCATCGCAGACAGTCTGCGTGGCAAAAAAACTAAATCTAAAAGAATAATATGCAATCTACTATCTTCAAAAACATGTACAGCCAAGACTGCCGGAGCATTGAGTGGCAGGAGATAATAAACATCATTACCGGAAACACTCTTGCCGGAGATACTGCAAAATACAGATATTACTTAAGCTGCAAACTGGACGATGATGCACAAAAGCTGAAAAAGCGCATGCCGGCATTTACGCCTGCCGTGGTGTGCAACGGCGGCAGAAAGCCGGAAAACTTTGTAAGCCTGACAGGCGTGGGTATGTGCGACTTTGACCATGTGGACGATGTCGAGAAAGCCATGGCTGCTGTCGCGGACGACATTCACACGATGATGACTTACAGGACTATATCGGGCAATGGTGTAAGAGTGCTGTTTCGCTATGAGCCTTCAAACGGTGAAGCATGGCCGGCCAACGGCGACGCCAGAGGCATGGCAGAGATGTATGACAGGGCCTTTGCCGAGGGTAATGCCTATTTTGCGCGTCTGCTGGGATGTGAAGCCGACGGACAGTGTAAGAACCTTGGGCGGCTGTCGGTGTTATGTCATGACGAAAAAGCAGTCATGAAGCCTGACTGTGTGCCTTTTGTGATAAGCCGCAGCAAGGACGGCACGAAAAAGGAAAACAGAAAGGCCCAGGGACGGCGACCCGTGTTGGGCAACGCCATAGATGCCATAGAGCAAAGACTCGATGCCGACGGAGTAAGGTATATTAAAGGCTCATACAACAGATATGTGTCGCGCACAGGATATTATCTCAACATGCTCGGCATAGACGAGAACGAGGCTACACAATGGGCGGTAAGCAACTTCAGCGACTATGACGAAAAGGACGTGAGAAGTATATTCAGGTCGTGCTACTCACACACTGACGAGTTTGGCTCGCTGTCTATCAATGCCTTAAAACGCCATGACCAGACCGACGGCAAGCGCAGGCGCAAGGCTGACGCTAAAAGCGGCAGGCCGAAGGCAGACTATGCGTCGGTGGACGATATTGAGAGTTTTCTGGGCAGTCAGGCAAAATTCAGATTCAACATCATCACGAGAAAGATAGAGACTAACTTCAACGACAACGGCGACAGATCCGGACGCTTCAGAGAGCTTACTGACCGCGACGAGAACACACTGTGGTCAAGGATGTGCAAAAGCGGCATAAAAGCCAAGAGCTGCGATGTGCACAGTGTGCTGGGGTCTGAATTTGTGGCTGAATGGAACCCGTTTAAAGAGTATTTTGACAATCTGCCCGAATGGGACGGCACCACTGACCATATTGGCACGCTGACGGCTATGGTGCACGTCAGGAAGGGCGACTTATGGGATGACACCGAAGACCCGCAGGGCCTGTTTGACATGTGTTTCAGAAAATGGCTCGTGGCCATGGTGGCGTCGCTGCTCGACAAGGAGGTGGTGAACAACGTGATAATGGTGCTGATAGGCCGTCAGGGCATATACAAGACCACGTTTTTCAACTATCTGCTGCCGGAAGAGCTGCGGCCGTATTTTTATACTAAGACCAACAGCGACACGATGACGAAGGACGACAGGCTGTCGCTGGCGGAATATGCTATCATTTGTCTTGAAGAGATCGACTCGATGCGCACGCCGGAACTGAACCAGCTGAAGGCTCTCGTAACGACGAAGACGATAAACGAGAGGGCGGCTTACAGCAGGTATAAGGAGAACAGAGCGCACATAGCCTCGTTCTGCGGCACGGGCAACAACATGCAGTTTCTGACGGATCAGACGGGCAACCGCCGCTGGCTGCCCTTTGAGGCTGACTATATCGACGACCCGCGCACCGTGAGGTATGACTACCAGGGCATATACAGTCAGGCGCTGGCACTATGGCGCAGCGGCATGGCTTACTGGTTTAACGGGTCGGAGATTAACACCATGGCGCGCCACATAAAGTCGTTCGAGGTGCCTAACGTTGAAGAGGAACTGATAGTGACCTACTACAGGCTGCCGCTGGAGAACGAGCCGTATAAGCTGGTGAACGCCACGAATATCATTGAGCATATCAACATCTTCATCAAACGTGCCCTCTCGACCATCAAAGTGGGCGTTGCCATGAAAAAACTTGGCTTTAAACAGAAAACAACCAGTCGGGGACGGATGTATATGGTGGTAGAGAGGGAAAAATAAGAGCCCCTCCAAACCTCCCCCGTGGGGAGGCTTTTGTTTCTCGGTAGTTAGAGAAGTTAAAGAAGTTATCGCCAACAGCGTTGGCTAGGAGCATATTTAAGTGAAGAACGAAGAGTGAAGAGTGAAAAATCCAAATGCATTGTTGTCTTTTTTCACAAGCACAACGTTGCTAATGTGCCGGCGGATCTGCGCTCCGCCGGAATAAAGTATAAGAACCGAAGGTCAGCGTAGCTAATTTGTGATCCGATTACTTCCAATTCTGTCATTATCATGCTGTTTTAAACTCGCTTAGACATTTAGATTTTTAACTTTTAATTTTTAATTTTCGCCAGAACTGTCCGATTACTTCCTATTTTGTATTGTCATGTTGTATTAAACTCGCTTAGACATTTAGATTTTTCACTTTTAGTTGCACTTTTGCGCCTACTTTTCGTTCCTTACTTTCGTAAAAACAGCGGTATTTTAAGCGGATCAAAAATTAGCTACGCTGACCTTCGGTTCTTATATTCTATTCCGGCAGATTGCAAATCAGCCGGCACATTAGTCTTGTTGGTTATTATCAATTGCAATGCATTGGCAATAGCCTCCGTTCCTTACTTTCGTAAAACAGCGGTATTTTAAGCGGATCAGGAGATCCTTATATTTAATTCCGGCGGAGCGCAGATCCGCCGGCACATTAGTCTTGTTGATTATTGACGCAAGCATTACTTTTGCACATGGATTTTTCACTCTTCGTTCTTCACTCTTCACTTAAATATGCTACTAGCCAACTCCGTTGGCGATAACTCCTCTAACTACTTTAACTACTAATTACAATACCCAACAAAGCAATTGAATTTTTAATTCTTAATTTTTAATTGCGCAAGCCTGCTTGCGCACTACGGTTCCCCTAATGCCTCTACGATCAGTTTTACCTGTGCGGGCGTATAGGTGCGCGACTTAGGCGATGCGCCTATGGCTGCGAGTTGTTCACGAAGGTTAGGATAGCGGTCTATCCATAACGAGAGCTTATGATAGGCGGCACGGGGATTCATGTCGGGGCAGTAAGCCTGGGCAAGCTCCATGCGGCCGTATGTGCGTATCTTGAAATATTCCATATCTGCTTTGACTTAAAGACTCCGTCGCTCCGTAGAAAGGCGTGAGATGCCTGCGGCAACGGGGACTGTTATTATGTAGCTAAGATACGAAAAAATTGCGAGATAAGCAAAGGTTTATGTAACTTTAAGTCACTGTAACTCACCATTTTACACATTATCTCATTTCTGACTTTTGCTGCTTTGTATCTTTGCAAAAGAAAGTTCAGTAAATTGATAATTATGAAACGTAGTTCAGCGTAAGCTAAAAGAAGTTCAGCATAAGCTAATTGGTGAAACAGGAAGTAAGCGGATTGAAAATCCTGATACTCCTTTCCGGCGGAGCGCAGATCCGCCGGCACAATAGCAAACGTAGTGGTTGCGACAAGAATCAACAAGGCATTTGACTCTAACTACTAACCAGCTCCGTTGGAGATAACTACTTTAACTCCTGACAAGAAACGGAGTTCGGCGCAGCTAATTTGTGAAATAGGAAGTAAGCGGATTGAAAATCCTGATACTCCTTTCCGGCGGAGCACAGATCCGCCGGCACATTAGCAAACGTAGTGGTTGCGACAAGAATCAACAAGGCATTTGACTCTAACTACTAGCCAACTCCGTTGGCGATAACTACTATAACTACTTTAACTCCTGACAAGAGGAGCACAGACGCCAACTAATTATGAATTATGAATTGTGAATTGTGAATTATAATCGTATTATTAATCTTTAAAACTTTAAAAACTATGATTCGTTACAAATTGTATCAGAACAAGATGGAAGGCAACACGGGGTATAACCTATGGTACGCCCGCGCCGTGTGCGACGAGACTTACGACACGGAGATGCTTGCCAAACACATGTCTACTCACAACACTCCCTACTCGCCCGGAGTTATACACGGTGTGCTGAAAGACATGATTGCATGTATCAAGGAACTGCTGCTCGACGGCAAGAACGTTAAGCTGGACGACCTGGCGATATTCTCCGTTGGTATAAGGAGCAAGGGTGCCGCCTCTGTTGCCGCCTTCAACGTGGCTGAATATGTCAGCGGTCTGAAACTCCGCGCACGTGCTACCGGTAACCTCTCGACCTCTACCCTGAAACAGGACGCCGTGGTGAAACAGCTCACGAAATACTCGGTAACTGACACCGGCGAAGGAGGAGGAATTTAAGTGAAAAGTGAAAAAACAGAGTTTGACGTTAGTCAATCCAATTGTATTGTAGGTCCTTTTCGCAAGCATTATGTTTGCCGTTGACTCTAACTTTAACTCATGGTTGAATTGAACCCACAAGACATATGGATTTTCATTCTTAAGTTTTCACTTTCGTAATACTGCGATAGTTTAAGCGGATTGAAAACAGCCCTACGCAGAGTGACGAAAAGAAGCCACTTAGAAGCCTCCCCACGGGGGAGGTTTGGAGGGGCTCTTTTTCTTTAACTTAATATTAAATTTATAATAAATATGAACGACCAGAAGAAAACTATCTTTAAGATTATTATTCAGACTGTAATCAGTGTGTTGTCGGCCGTGGCTGCAGCTTTCGGCTTACAGAGTTGTATGTAAACTTACATGACCGATGAGAACAATTACTCTTATCATCATTCACTGCTCGGCGACTCCCGAAGGGAGGAGCCTGAGCTTTGAGGAGTGCCGGCGAGACCATATAATGCACAGACACTTCCGGGATATCGGATATCACTTCTATATCACACGCGACGGCACCGTGCACGACGGACGACCCATAGAAAAGGTCGGGGCGCACTGCGAAGGCCATAACTCCCACTCTATCGGCATCTGCTACGAAGGCGGACTTGACGCCAACGGCAAGCCGGCCGACACCAGGACTGAAGCCCAGCGCAAAGCCTTGAAATCTTTAGTAGAGAGAATGCACCGTCTGTTTCCTAAAGCCCTTATCGTTGGGCATCATGACCTAAACCCACGCAAAGCATGCCCGTGCTTTAAAGTGGAGCCATAATTGGGTTGGACCGAGCTACGTTTTTGTATGGAGTTAAAGTAGTTAAAGAAGTTATCGCCAACGGAGTTGGCTAGGAGTTAAAGTCATATGCAAACGTAGTACGTGTTTAAGTGAAGAATGAAAATCCAAATGCATTGTTGTCTTTCTTCGCAAGCACTACGTTGCTTATGTTCCGGCGGATCTGCGCTCCGCCGGAATGGAATATCAGGATCTGAGATCCGATTACTTCCGCCGGAACATTAGTTAAAGCCATGTGCCTTTATTGCTTCACGTCAACTGCAAGACTAACTTCCTTAATTTTTAATTGCGCAAGGCCTGATTGCGCTTTTGCATCTGCTTTTCCTTCCTTACTTTCGTAAAGCAGCGGTAGTTTGAGCGGATCAGGAGATCCTTATATTCGATTCCGGCGGAGCGCAGATCCGCCGGAACATTAGTCTTGTTGATTATTGTCGCAAGCACTACGTTAGCATTTGGATTTTTCACTCTTCACTCTTCGTTCTTCACTTAAATATGCTCCTAGCTCACCTTAGTGAGCGATAACTACTTTAACTTCTTTAACTCCAGACAAGAACGCTGTTCGGCGTAGCTAATTATAAATCATTTCCCTATTTTCTCCAGATCCGTTGGCGATATGTTCATGCGGGCACAGCCGAGGATGTCGAGCTGCACTACGATGTCGAAGTTGGCGGCAGCGGCTGAGTCGTGGCTTTCGCATCTTACGATGTTGCCTTCTAGTCCAAGGAGTTTGCCGCGCACGACACGCACCTTGTCGCCAAGACGCAGCGGCAGGGGCTCGATAGTGATGGCGGCGTCGGAGTTGTAAAGGATAAAGCGGAGCTTCTCTATTTCACGGTCGGGCACGATGGCTACGGGATGCCAGCCGTATTGGTTGGTGGCAGCGGCGCGGTTGACCATGAAGCGCTTTACGAAAGGAAGGTTGACAACATGATGGCGGCGGTCGGCCTCGGTGCAGCGCACAAAGACGGCTGCAGGAATAACAATACGGTCGATGATTTTACGGCGCCCGTTCTTCCAGCGGCGCAGCTCTTTTTGTGTAGGAACGTATGTGTCGTAGCCCAATGCAGCTATCTTTTCGGCACACACTTTTTCGGTGTTATTGCTGACTATCGCAACGTACCATCTGAAAGGTTGAGATACGCCTACGGCGTCGCCAGCGTCATTATTAGCCGTCGCAAGATTGTCGTTCGAATTTACATTTCCGTCCATGAAAGTCCGGTTTATGTTTGCTCTTTTATGATGCCCCACGTTATTATATAATATGTGAAACACCGGTGCAAAAGTAATATTTTTTATATAAATAAGTAAACAAAAGCGGCATTTTTTTTGAAGCCGTACTGTAGGCGGAACAAACAAAACGAAAAAACAGACAACAACGCATGCACGTAAGCATCTGACATAAAAGAATTTACAGACATAAGCATCCAGCAGCCAACCACCTTGGTGCATAATGGTTCATTTGCATCGTGAGAAAACAAAGGTGCTGAAAGTCCCAGACAATAATGGTATTGTAATTAGTAGTTAAAGAAGCATTTTCTAAGTGAAGAACGAAGAGTGAAGAGTGAAGAATCCAAATGCCTTGTTGGGTATTGTCATTGGGAGTTAAAGAAGTTAAAGGAGTTATCGCCAACGGAGTTGGCTAGTAGTTAAAGTCATATGCCTTGTTGATTCTTTTCTTTGTAATAGAATTGATAATAAACGACAAGGCTATTGTGCCGGCGGATCCGCGCTATTGTCATTGGGAGTTAAAGAAGTTAAAGGAGTTATCGCCAACGGAGTTGGCTAGGAGTTAAAGTCATATGCCTTGTTGATTCTTTTCTTTGTAATAGAATTGATAATAAACGACAAAGCTATTGTGCCGGCGGATCTGCGCTCCGCCGGAATTGAATATAAGGATTTATTTAATCCGCTTAAAATACCGATTGTTTAAGTAAAGAGCAAATGCAAAAGCGTAACTAAAAGTGAAAAATCTAAATGTCTAAGCTGGTTTAATACAGCATGACAATACAAAATAGGAAGTAATCGGACAGTTCTGGCGAAAATTAAAAATTAAAAGTTAAAAATCTAAATGTCCTGTGGCTATTGCCAATGCATTGCAATTGATAATAACCAACAAGACTAATGTTCCGGCGGATCTGCGCTCCGCCGGAATTAAATATAAGGATCTCCTGATCCGCTTAAAATACCGCTTGTTTAGGTGAAAAGCTGACACAAAAGCGTAACTAAAAGTGAAAAATCAAAATGTCTAAGCTGGTTTAATACAGCATGACAATACAAAATAGGAAGTAATCGGACAGTTCTGGCGAAAATTAAAAATTAAAAGTTAAAAGTTAAAAATCTAAATGTCTAAGCAGGTTTAAAACAACATGATAACGCAAAATAGGAAGTAATCGGATCGCAGATCCTGATATTTCATTCCGGCGGAGCACAGATCCGCCGGCACAATAGCAAACGTAGTGCTTGCGAAAAAAGACGACAATGCATTTGGATTTTTCACTCTTCACTTTTCATTCTTCACTTAAACACGTACTACGTTTGCATATGACTTTAACTCCTAGCCAACTCCGTTGGCGATAACTTCTTTAACTACTCTAACTACCGATGATAACCATCAAAGCTCATGGAGCGCAGATCCGCTGTAATAATACCAAACGTTGTGCTTATTTAATTTCTAACAAGAACCACAAAAACGTCAGACATAAATCAAAACATTTGATAAGATTTTGTTTTTCGTACGATTTGAAGTATCTTTGCATAAGATATACTGCATCTCTGCATAACATTCAAGCGTGGCTTAATGATTCTGCATTCGATTTGCGATATCTTTGCATAAAACATGCGGCATCTCAGCATAACATTCAAGCATGGCTTGAAGATTACGCACACGCAATGAGGACGTTATCTTCGCTTTGATTTTTTTGTATTATGAAAGAATATATTGTTTCTGCGCGCAAATACAGACCTATGACCTTCGACTCGGTTGTGGGACAGGCGGCTCTTACCACTACGCTGAAAAACGCGGTGAAGAGCGGAAAGCTGGCTCATGCCTACCTGTTCTGCGGACCCAGGGGCGTGGGCAAGACTACATGCGCACGTATCTTTGCCAAGGCCATCAACTGCCAGAACCCTACTGCTGAAGGTGAGGCCTGCAACGAATGCGAAAGCTGCAAGGCGTTCAACGAACAGCGCTCGTATAACATCTTTGAGCTCGACGCTGCCAGCAACAACTCGGTGGAGAACATCAAGGCTCTGATGGAACAGACAAGAATACCGCCGCAGGTGGGTAAGTATAAGGTGTTTATCATCGACGAGGTGCACATGCTGTCGACAGCGGCATTCAACGCCTTTCTGAAGACTCTTGAGGAACCGCCTGCACACGTGATATTCATCCTGGCGACGACAGAGAAGCACAAGATTCTGCCTACCATCATATCACGCTGTCAGATTTATGACTTTGAGCGCATGACGGTGCCCAACATCATCAACCACCTGAAGATGGTGGCCGACAAGGAAGGCATAACTTATGAGGAAGAGGCGCTGAACGTGATAGCGGAGAAGGCCGACGGCGGAATGAGAGACGCGCTGTCGGTGTTCGACCAGGCTGCAAGTTTCTGTCAGGGCAACATCACATATAAAAAGGTGATTGAGGACCTGAACGTGCTCGACGCCGACAACTACTTTAACATCATCGACCTGTGCCTGGAGAACAAGGCGGCAGACGTGATGGTGCTGCTGAACAACATAATAAACAAGGGCTTCGACGGCGGACACCTGATAAACGGACTGGCGGTGCACGTGCGCAACGTGATGATGGCAAAGGACGAACAGACGCTGCCGCTGCTGCAGGCGAGTGCATCGCAGACGGAGAAATACAAGGCGCAGGCTGCCAAATGCAGTTCGGCGTTCCTGTATAAGGCGCTGCGTATTATCAACGACTGCGACATAAACTACCGCCAGAGCAGCAACAAGAGACTGCTGGTGGAGCTGACGCTGATAGAGATAGCGCAGATAACTCAGCCTGACGACGAAGGGGCCGCCTCGGGGCGTTGCCCTAAGAGACTGAAATCCCTGTTTAAAAGACTTATGGGCGAAAGGCCAAAGGCGGCTATGCAGGTGGCTGCGGCCGAGCCCAGCGTTAACCGCCATACGGCCATTGCCAAGCACAATGCCGAGAAGGCGGCAGAGAGCGTCGTGTCTGCAAGCGAAGGCAGCAGCACCGACAACAGCATGAGCAAAGGCGACGGAGCAAAGGCCGCACAGCCGGCTATGACGACGAATCTGCGAAAACTGAAACTGGGCAGCATCGGCAAGACGTTTGCCAACCTGAGACGTCAGGGCGAAGAACCGCAGATAGTGGCGGAGCAGGACGTAGAGGTGGTGGACAACGGTGAGCACAACACGTTCACAGAGGACGAGATGCTGACGCAATGGGTAGGTATGTGCAACCGTATGCCGCAGCAGATGACGGGAATAGCGGCGCGCATGAAGAACATGATGCCGACAATAAAGGAGTTTCCGAACATCGAGGTGGTGGTTGACAACGAGATTCTGCTAGAAGAGATAAACAAGATTAAGGGCAGAATACGCAACACGCTGATAAAGGCACTGAGAAACAGCGACATAACACTGACGCTAAGACTGGCAAAGCCTGAAGAGATAAAGCGCATACCGACAAACCGCGAACGCTTTGACGAACTGAAAAATACAAACAAGGCCTTCGAACGACTAAGCGAAATACTCGGACTGGAAGTAAGCTAGGAATTCATAATTACGTTCTTGTCAGGAGTTAAAGGAGTTGGTTTAGGAGTTAAAGGAGTTATAGTAGTTGGTTTAGGAGTTAAAGGAGTTATAGTAGTTATCGCCAACGGAGTTGGCTAGGAGTTAGAGTCATATGCCTTGTTGATTGTTGTCATAGAAAGACATACGAATTGACTTGCGTCCAACTTCATTTTTCTCGCAACCACTACGTTGGCTATTGTGCCGGCGGATCTGCGCTCCGCCGGAATGGAATATCAGGATCTGCGATCCGATTACTTCCTATTTTATATTGTCATGCTGTATTAAACCAGCTTAGACATTTTGATTTTTCACTTTTAGTTGCACTTTTGCATCTGCTTTTCACTTAAACAAGCGGTATTTTAAGCGGATCAAAGATCCTTATACTTTATTCCGGCAGATTGCAAATCAGCCGGCACATTAGTCTTGTTGATTATTGACGCAAGCATTACTTTTGCACATGGATTTTTCACTCTTCGTTCTTCACTCTTCACTTAAATATGCTCCTAGCTCACCTTAGTGAGCGATAACTACTATAACTACTTTAACTCCCAAGTCTTATGCTAGCTTTGCATTCATATTTTCACTTTTAATTCTTAATTTTTAATTGTTCAAGCCTGCTTGCGCTTTGCGCCTGCTCTTCGTTCTTCACTTAAAATTATATAATCCCCATTCCTAATTCTTCACACTCTTTTCTCATCTCTTCGGGCCATATGCTGGCCTGTATCTCGCCTAAATGGGCTTTGTGGAGCAGCACCATGCACAGGCGGCTCTGCCCTATTCCGCCGCCGATGCTCAACGGAAGTTCACCGGCAAGGAGCTTTTTGTGGAAATACAGACTCGAACGATGTTCCTGACCAGTCTGCTTCAGCTGGTGCAGCAGTGCTTCTTTGTCAACACGTATGCCCATTGACGACAGTTCGACGGCACGGGCGAGCGTGGGATACCAGATAAGGATGTCACCGTTGAGACCGTTGCGGCCGTCGCTGTTGGGCGTGGTCCAGTCGTCATAGTCGGGAGCACGACCATCGTGCGGCTTGCCGTCAGACAGGTTGCCGCCGATGCCAATGATGAACACGGCGCCATACTTCTTGCATATCAGGTCTTCACGTTCTTTCACGCTCTTGTCGGGATACATCTGCAGCAGGTCTTCGCTGTGGACGAAATGGATGTCGGAAGGCAGAAACGGCTTAAGTGCCGAATAATGCTCGCACACAAGATACTCGGTGCGGAGGATGGCGGCATAGATGCGGCGGACAACGCTTTTAAGGAAGTCGAGATTGCGCTCGGCGCGCGTCATAACCATCTCCCAGTCCCACTGGTCGACATAGAGCGAATGAAGATTGTCCAGCTCCTCGTCGGCCCTGATGGCGTTCATGTCGGTGTAGATGCCATAGCCCGGCTCAACGGCATACTCTGCCAAGGTGAGCCGTTTCCACTTGGCAAGCGAGTGGACCACCTCTGCCTGAGCGTCGCCAAGATCCTTAATGGGAAACGTCACGGGGCGTTCCGTGCCGTTGAGGTCATCGTTTATGCCAAGACCTTTAAGCACAAACAGCGGCGCTGTTACACGGCGGAGACGAAGCTCCGTTGAAAGATTCTGCTGAAAAAAGTCTTTTATCATTTTTATGCCCTGCTCCGTCTGCCTGACGTTCAGCAGCGGCTTATAGTCTACAGGCCTTATCAATTTGCTCATATTCTCTCTCATTAATCATAAAATACGGCAGCAAAGATAATAATTTATTATTAATATGCAACAATAATAGATAATTTATTGTCATTATTTCAACGAATACGCAGACAAAACAACACAAAGATCACAGAAAAGACACAAAGAAAGCATAACCATAATTTATCTTACATATTGATTTAGCAAAATGGCATTAAACGGCGACAGAATAAGATTTAGGTGAGACAGTGCCATTTTTTGCGCAAAATTGTGTGCAAAAATAAAATGCAGTACGTCAGAAAGATATTGAGACATAATGCCTGTATGTGCAACAAGAGGAATGACAACGCCGTGCAAAAGGGCACAAACGAGAAGCCGAAAGACCGCAAATCAGAAGGCGAAAGACGGCATAACGCAAAGCGAAATGTATAGTAATAAAACGGCAAAAGCATACCTTTTGCAGACCGACGGCCATAAACCGGCACTCAAAACGCATGAAAACAGGCAGCAAAAGACACAAAGCAGACTTATCAGAAGACTAATACGGCAACAAAAGCGCACATACACAATATGTCATTATAAAAGAACAACGCGCCATTTACTTACATTTTAACATCACACAAATCACCAGATAACAGCCCCCGACAGCCTGACCCGCATACACAAGGCGCTAACCGGGCGCAAAGACACGAAAAAGGGCCGGGGGCTGAAAGCCCGGCCCTGTCATCACAAGAAGAAAATTCAGCAACGCTTTGCTTATATTATGCAAAAAAAATATATGTTCACGGCATTAAGCCTTGGTGCAAGCCACATGACGGCAGAGCCGCTGTCTACTTGCCTATCCATCCGAACATCCTGTCGGGATAGTTGGTTATGATGGCATTCACACCCGCCTTAACCATCTTCTGCGCATCGGCCTTGGTGTCCACGGTGTAAGGAATGACGCGCATTCCGGCAGACTTTGCCTTTGCTACGAAGGCTGCATTGACCATGGGATAGTCGGGACCGACGGCATAAGGCACGAAGCCGAGCTTGGTCATGGCAGCATCATAGCCGCCCGACGTATTGTCTATCAGGTAGAGCAGGCGCATCTGCGGATACTTGGCATGGAGATACTTCAGCGTGCGCACGTCGAAGCTCTGCACGAGCAGGCGCGAACCGAGGTTGCGGGTGCTGAGAGCCTTTACACACTGGTCAGCAAAGGTCTTGTATTCGGGCGTAAGTTTGCCGTCGAGAGCGGCGTCAGACTTGATTTCTATAGTGTATCTTACAGGCGCAAGGCGGTGCTGACGGCAGTATGTTTCAACAGAATCGATGAGCGCCGTCACCATAGGCACATGGGTGTAGAGGCGCTTGCTGTCGGGGAAGGCAGGGTCTTTTACGTTGCCTATGACCTTTGCCGAAAGCTGTTTCCATGTGAGCGAATAGATGGGATACTTCTGTCCGTAGCCTTTGACATAGGGATCGTGCGAAACCACCACTACCCCGTCCTTGGTTACGTGCAGGTCCATCTCAAGGTCGGTTACGCCGAGCTTCACTGCATTGAGCATTGCCTCGATGGTGTTCTCGGGATAAAGTCCTGCACCTCCACGATGAGCTATGACAGAGACGCGAGGTCTGATGACGTCAGAGACGGTGCGGCCGAAGCGGTTGGTCATAACCACCTTTATCTCCTTATAGTTGCCCACGGGCTTGCATCTGAACAGGTGCGACGTGTTGGCGGGGCGTCCGGCAGCAAGCGTGCGCGAGCCAAACTCAAAGTCGACGCCCGTGAAGCGCTGCATGGTGCCCATCAGCTTGCCGTCCTGATACCACTCAACCTTGCAAGCAGGGTCGTAGTCCCAGATATTGGCAACGACATATCCGGGCTGCGTGCCGAAGTCGCCCTTGTCGTAGAGCGTCATCTGGCGCGAGAAGGGGAAGCCCGTGGCCTTATACTGCCACTCGACGCTGCTTCCGTTGACATCTACCACCATATATCCGTTAGGCGCTCCGCAGCGGTTGAGCCATCCGTTCCACCATGCTCCGCTGGCAGCTCCTATGTTGTGCTGATAGAGGTTGCTGTTGACCACCACGTTCTGAAAGTAATGGGTGTGGCCGCAGAACACATGCACCTTGTAGCCCTCGAGCAACTTCTGCAGCGAGGCAGCCCCGCGCATGTTCTGGGCAGGGTCGTCCTTGTTCCATGCGGCGGCGTGCATGTTGAGGATGACGAGCGAGCCCTTGGGCACAAACTTCAGGTCGTTGGCGAGCCAGCGCAGCTGATTCTCCGTGAGCGTCTCAACATACGCCTTGTTGCCCTTATAGTTGATGTTCTTCAGCGTAACGACGTGGGCCTTGCCTATGTTGAACGAATAGTCGGTAGGTCCGAACACAGCCGCATAGGCCATCTCGCCGTAGGCTCCTGCACCAAGGCGCGCGTTGTTGAGTCCCTTGTAGCGCTTGTCGAAGTCGTGGTTGCCGATACACTGAAACATGGTTATCTTCATGTTCTTGAACGACGCGGCATAGCTGCGCAGCAGCGGCAGATTGTCGAATACGATGTCGCCCACGGTGATGCCCACCACCTCACGCGTCTTGCTCAGCGAGTCGACCACGGCACGCATGTCGGGCACCAGTTCGGTGTTCCATCTCTTCATGTCGGCAGCATCAAGCATCTGCGGGTCGGATATGGCTATGTAGCTGAACCTGTCGGCAGGCTTGGTGCGCTTTTCGAGCACAAAGTTGCAGCTCTTAGAGCTTACGGCCGTCCTGACGGGCACGTAGAAGCCGGAGGCTATGCCGTTCTTGGAAGGCAGCTTGTAGGCGGCCGGCGTGGAGATGCTTATAAACTTGCTGACAAACGTGTCGGTGCGCAGCGTCCAGTAGCCATTGGCGTCTGTACGGGTGAAGGCCATGCCGTTGTTGACCACCACTCCGCTGATGCCCCTGCCCGCCTTGTCGGTAACGCGGCCCTTTACGGTAAACACGTTCACACTGGCCTGACCATTGCTCAGAAGCATCATGGTGGCCATAAGGAATAAACATATTCTCAACTTCATAGGCTTTATGTTTTTGTTTTTATACGTTCGCTCTCTGTTATGCCGCACCCGTCATCGGCAGACAACACCCTGCGACGTGCCGCTGCATAGGCAAAACACGCACACGCCATACTGCAAAACTGCGGCTGCGGGCGGCGCAAATCCGGCGGCTTGTAAATTTTTGTACAAAATTACCAAAATATGTTTACATTGATGATGCATAAGAGGTTCAATTGCTTTAAAAAAGTATAACAAAAACATTTCTGCCGTGAAAAAGCCGTCAGAATGACCGATTTTTAAGTCTGTCAGGCACATAGGGGCACTGACGGCATGGTACAATAAGGAGCAGAGAAGATGAAAACTGGCTACAGAGGAGAAGAAAAGCACGCATTGTTACAATAAAAAATTTAAAGTTACATTAATTAATATGATTACAAACCTAAAATCTGAGCGTCATAACATAAACAAGAAAAACTGAAATGAGAAAACTTTTTTTGTCTGCCATCGTTATGTTGACAACGACGGCACCAAATCTTTCTTACGCGAAAGACATTTACGTTTCCACATCATTCCATGAGCCGGCCAACGAAGGCCTGCGCTTTATCTACAGCTATGACGGACTGAGATGGGACACCATACAGGGCACATTCCTGCGCCCGGCGGTAGGAGAACAGAAGGTGATGCGCGACCCTTCGATAGTGAAAGGACCCGACGGCACGTTCCATCTGGTATGGACATCGAGCTGGAAAGGCGACAAGGGTTTTGGTTATGCATCATCAAAAGATCTTATCCACTGGAGCAAGCCAAGACTGATAAACGTCATGACAGACCCTACAACGGTGAACGTATGGGCACCGGAACTGTTCTACGACGACGTGAAGAAGCAGTACATGATTATATGGGCATCATGCATACCGGGCAAGTTTCCCGACTATAAGGAAGACCACTACAACAATCACCGTCTGTACTACGTTACGACAAAGGACTTCAAGAAGTTCAGCAAGGCCAAGGTGCTTATCGACCCTGACTTCAGCAGCATTGACGCCACTCTCGTAAAGAGAGGCAAGGACGACTACGTGATGGTGCTGAAAGACAACTCGAGAGACCAGCGCAACATCAAGGTGGCTTTTGCCAAGTCGCCCTACGGCCCATGGAGCAAGGCGTCGGAGCCGTTCACAGAGAGCTTCTGCGAAGGTCCGTCAACGGCAATGGTCAACGGATGGTATTACATCTACTACGACTCTTACCGCCACGGCATATACGGAGCGGCAAGGACAAAGGACTTCAAGAACTTCCAGGACCAGACAGGTGCCGTAAAGTTCCCTGTAGGACACAAGCACGGAACGGTGTTCATGGCCGACGAGGAGATTGTGAAGAACCTGATAAAGGAGAACCGCGACGCCGTTCACTACACCGGAACGACCGTGGCAACGCCTGCACGACATGACGGCGGACTGTCGCCCGTGGTGGGAGTTCACAGCATTCAGACCATGAGAGGCGAACAGGGATGGCTCTATAACCATCAGCCCATGATGGCATACTGGAAAGGCAAATTCTACATGCACTACCTGACCGACCCGAGAAGCGAGCATGAGCCGCCCGGAAAGACCATGCTGCAGACTTCTGTAGACGGATACAAATGGACTAAGCCCGTTGAGCTGTTCCCTGAATACAACGTGCCCGACGGATACACAAAACCGACATGGCCGGGCGTTGTGGCAAAAGACCTGAAGGCCATCATGCACCAGCGCGTGGGCTTCTATGTGTCTAAGAGCAACCGCCTCATTGCAATGGGCAACTACGGCGTGGCGCTCACTCCGAAAGACGACCCCAACGACGGCAACGGAATAGGCCGCGTGGTAAGAGAGATAAAGGCCGACGGCACATTCGGTCCTATATACTTTATATATTATAACCACGGATTTAACGAAAAGAACACCGACTATCCTTACTACAAGAAAGCAAAGGACAAGGAGTTTGTTAAGGCCTGCGACGAGATTCTGGCTAACCCGATGTACAGAATGCAGTGGGTTGAAGAGGCAGACAGAAACGACGACATACTGCCGCTGAAGACTCCTTACAAGGCGTTCAGCGGATACACTCTGCCCGACGGACGCAAGGTGGGATTGTGGAAGCATGCGCTGACAAGCATAAGCAGCGACGGCGGAAACACATGGAGAGAACCGGCAAAGAGGGCTCACGGCTTTGTGAACTCTAACGCGAAGATATGGGGACAGCGCCTTTCTGACGGCACTTATGCCACTGTATATAACCCGGCTGAATATCGCTGGCCGCTGGCTATATCGCTGAGCAACGACGGACTGGAATACACTACGCTCAACCTGGTGAACGGCGAGGTTACGCCCGAACGCCACTGGGGCAACTACAAGAGCTACGGACCGCAGTATACACGAGGCATACTGGAAGGCAACGGAACACCGCCGGACAAGAACCTGTGGGTTACTTACAGCAACAATAAGGAAGACATGTGGGTGTCGTGCATACCCGTGCCTGTAAAGATAAAGGCTACAGAACATGCAGGAGGCAGCTTCAGCAAGTATGCCAAACTGCAGGACATGAAAGAATGGAACATCTACTCGCCGCTGTGGGCACCCGTAACGCTCAACGGCGAATGGCTGACGCTGAGCGACAAGGATCCGTATGACTACGCCAAGGTGGAGAAACTGATACCGGCTACGAAGGAGCTTACTGTAGACTTCGACGTTAAGCCCGCACAGAACGACCACGGACAGCTCAACATAGAGTTCCTTGACGACAAGGGCAACATGTGCGCCCGCATCGTGCTTGACTCTGCAGCAACAATGAAGGTAAAGGGCGGAGCGCGCTATGGCGGCATGCTGAAGCACTATGACGCCGGACAGACATATCATATCACAGCCAAGCTGTCGGTAGACGGACACGTGGGAACATACTTCGTGAACGGCAAGAAGGCAACGGCACGTATGTTCGACACACCCGTTGACGCCATAACACGAATAGTGTTCCGCACAGGCGACCTGTTCACTGAGCCGAGCATTGAGACTCCTGCCGACCAGTATGTTGACATGCCGCGTGCCGACGAGCAGGACAAGCTGGCATCATTCTCTATTGCAAACGTAAAGACT
The DNA here is from genome assembly GCF_900625065.1 of Prevotella marseillensis. Classification (NCBI taxonomy): domain Bacteria; kingdom Pseudomonadati; phylum Bacteroidota; class Bacteroidia; order Bacteroidales; family Prevotellaceae; genus Prevotella; species Prevotella marseillensis. The sequence continues at coordinate 1,883,409 of NZ_UYXY01000001.1, forward strand.
GCATCGGCAGACGCCGACTCAGCATCAACAGTGCTGAAGTATGACGACTTTGCACACTATGCCGAATACTTCAACAACATGGAGGACGAGAACATCGTTACGGACATACCTAACAGCAAGTCGTCTGAATGGATGAGCAAGAACATACCTCTGTTTGAATGTCCCGACAAGGACATGGAAGAGATCTACTACTTCCGCTGGTGGTCGCTGCGCAAGCACATCAAGCGCACTCCTGTAGGACTGGGCATGACCGAATTCCTCGTTCAGCGCTCTTATGCCGACAAATACAACCTCATTGCCTGCGCAATAGGACATCACGTGATGGAGACACGCTGGCTGCGCGACTCGACATATCTGCACCAGATACTGAACACATGGTATCGCGGCAACAACGGCAAGGCAATGCAGAAGATGAACAAGTTCAGCTCATGGAACCCTGCTGCCATATATGAGGCTTACAAGGTGCTTGGTGACACATCGTTCGTAATGGCGCTGAAGCCGTCGCTCGAAGAAGAATACGCACGCTGGAAGAGCACCAACCGACTGAAGAGCGGACTCTACTGGCAGGGCGACGTGCAGGACGGAATGGAAGAGAGCATCAGCGGCGGAAGACGCAAGCAGTATGCACGTCCGACAATAAACAGCTACATGTACGGCAACGCAATGGCTCTGGCAGAACTGAACAAGCTGGCAGGCGACACAAAGAAGGCAAAGGAATACACAATGGAGGCCGACACGATAAAGAACCTGATACAGACAAACCTCTGGAGCGAGAAGCAGTCGTTCTTCGAAACTATGAGAGGCGACACTCTGGCTGCCGTGCGCGAGGCCATAGGATTTATTCCATGGTATTTCAACCTGCCTGACGCAAAGAAATATGACGAAGCATGGAAACAGGTGGAGGACGAAGAAGGATTCTCAGCTCCCTACGGACTTACAACGGCTGAGAGAAGACATCCCGAATTCCGCTCGCACGGAGTGGGACGCTGCGAATGGGACGGCGCCGTATGGCCTTTCGCAACAAGCCAGACGCTTACAGCCATGGCAAACTACATAAACACATATCCCGAGCCTGTTGTTGGCGACTCTACATTCTTCAAACAGATGAAGCTGTATGTTGAGAGCCAGCACCACAGAGGACGCCCGTATATCGGCGAATATCTCGACGAGAAGAACGGAGCATGGCTGATGGGCGACCGCGAGCGCAGCAGATACTACAACCACTCTACATTTGCCGACCTTGTGATAACCGGTATAGCAGGACTAAGACCGCAGGCCGACGGCAGCATAGTTGTCAATCCGCTCATACCGGAAGGCACATGGAACTACTTCTGCCTGGACAACATAAGCTATCGCGGCAACAACATAGCCATCGTCTACGACAAGGACGGACAGCGCTATCACCAGGGCAAGGGCCTCATGCTCTTCGTTAACGGCAAACTGGCCGCCAAGAGGGACGGTCTGGGTAAACTGACTTATAAAATAAACAAGAAATGAAACGTGTTATAATTCCGGCACTTATGCTACTGAGCATGAGTGCCGGAGCTCAAACTTTTGAAAACAAATTTACAAGACCGCTGAGCGACGTGCTCAACGACGTGTCGGCAAGATTCGGAATAAGACTGAAATACAACGTTGACACAACAGGACTGAAACTGGCGTATGCCGACTTCCGCGTGCGTCCCTATTCTCTCGAAGAGACTCTCAACAACATATTGTCGCCCTTCGACTTCAAGGCTGTTAAGCAGAACGACAAGTTGTATAAGATAAAGCCTTACGAATATCCGCGCAGACAGCCCGAAGACGGACAGAAGATGATAAGCTGGCTGACATCGCTTTACAGCAATAAAACAGAATGGGAGGCACGACGCGACACGCTGCGCAAGGAAGTGAGAGAGCGCCTCGGCATAGACAAGCTGCTGCCGATCTGCTCTAAGGAGAAACCCGAATACTCGAAGATAAGGAAGTTTGACGGATATACCGTGCAGAACTTCAGACTGAAGACAGCGAACGGCCACACTGTGTGCGGCTCTATCTATGCCCCGACGAGCAAGGGAAAGCATCCGCTGATAATATGCCCCAACGGACACTTCAGCAACGGACGCTACGGCAAGGTGCAGCAGCTGAGACTGGGCACGCTGGCACGCATGGGCGCGATATGCGTTGACTATGACCTGTGGGGATGGGGCGAATCTGCCGACGAAGTTGGTAGCAAGGCACACCAGACACCTGAGGCTCACGTGATGCAGGCACTCAACGGTATAAGGATACTAGACTGGATGATACAGCGCAAGGACGTAGACACCAAGCGCATAGGCGTGAACGGAGGCTCAGGCGGCGGCACTCAGACCGTGTTGCTGACGGTGCTCGACGACAGATTTACGGCTGCCAACCCTGTGGTGAGCGTATCGTCGTGGTTCGACGGCGGATGTCCGTGTGAGAGCGGAATGCCGATACAGCTGGCAGGAGGAGGCACATGCAACGCCGAACTGGCTGCAATGTTTGCCCCGAAGCCGATGATGCTGGTGAGCGATGGCGGCGACTGGACATCAACGACGCCCGAACTGGAATATCCTTACCTGCAGCGCATATACGGATTCTATGGTGCTACAGACAAGGTGAGCAACATACACCTGCCGAAAGAGCGCCACGACTTCGGCGACAACAAGCGCAACGCTGTATATAAATTCTTTATTGACACCTTCAACCTCGACGCATCAAAGCTCGACGAGAGCAAGGTTACGATTGAAGACGAGAACGCACTAAGATTTACACCTAAGAAATAAATGAAAAAAACACTACTAAAGACAACATTGCTGGCGGCCGTATGCCTGATGACAACAACAGAGGGAATGGCCGAAAACAAGCATGTGCTGTGGTATGACAGACCGGCATACACATGGACAGAGGCTCTGCCGATAGGCAACAGCCGCCTGGGCGCCATGATATACGGCACGCCGGGCTCTGAGCGTCTGCAGCTCAACGAAGAGACAATATGGGCAGGAAGGCCCAACAACAACGCCAACCCGGAGGCAAAGGAGTATCTGCCGAAGGTGAGACAGCTGGTGTGGGAAGGCAAATACAAGGAGGCGCAAGACCTGGCCACGGCACACGTGCAGGCAAACACCAACAGCGGTATGCCTTATCAGCCGTTTGGCGACCTGTATATCAACTTCCCGGGCAACGGCGAGTACACCAACTACTACCGCGAACTGAGCCTTGACTCTGCCCGCGCCATAACGAGATACACAAGCAACGGCGTAACATATCAGAGAGAATACATTTCGTCGTTCGACGGAAACGTAATAGCCATACACCTCACTGCAAGCAAGAAAGGCATGATAACCTGCAACGCGCAGATGACATCGCCGCAGCAGGACGTAACCATTAAGTCGGAAGGCAACGAGATTGTGCTGAGCGGCATAAGCGGATGGCATGAAGGACAGAAAGGCAAGGTAACATTTACGGGCAGGGCTACGGCAACCGTAAAGGGCGGAAGCATGAGCAGCCGCGACGGCGTATTGCAGATAAGCGGTGCCGACGAGGCCACTATTTATCTGACAATAGCCACAAACTTCAACAGCTATAAGGACATCAGCGGCAACGACACGCTGCGCTCTGAGACGGCTCTGAAAGAGGCACTGACGAAGGACTTCAACACGATTAAGGCCGCACACGTAAAGAAATACAAGTCTCTGTATGACCGCGTGAAGCTCGACCTCGGCAAAGACGCATTTGCGTCAACCACAACCGACAAGCGCGTGGAGCTGTTCAAGAAGCAGACCGACCTGCATCTGGTTGAGACCTACTTCCAGTTTGGCCGCTATCTGCTGATATGCACATCTCAGCCGGGCACACAGCCGCCCACGCTGCAGGGTATATGGAACGACAAGATGCTGCCGTCGTGGGACAGCAAATATACATGCAACATCAATCTTGAGATGAACTACTGGCCGGCAGAGTCGACCAACCTGACCGAACTCAACGGTCCGCTGTTCAGTCTTATCAAGGACGTGAGCGAGACAGGACACAAGTCGGCCGACATAATGTATGGTGCCGACGGATGGGTGCTGCATCACAACACCGACATCTGGCGCGTAACGGGAGCCATAGACAAGGCTCCGTCGGGTCTGTGGCCTACAGGCGGCGCATGGATGTGCCAGCATCTGTGGGAGCATTATCTCTACACAGGCGACGTGAAGTTCCTCGAGAGCGTCTATCCGATAATGGAGAACGCAGCACGCTTCTTCAATCAGATTATGGTGCGAGAGCCTAAGAACAACTGGTGGGTTATCTGCCCCAGTCTGTCGCCCGAGAACCAGCACCCGTACAAGGCAACAACGGCAGCCGGCGTAACGATGGACAACCAGCTGCTCTACGACCTGTTCAACCACGTAATTGACGCTGCCGACATACTGGGCAAGACCAAGACGGCTACAATAATCGACAGTCTGAAGCAGAAGCTCACGGAGATGGTGCCCATGCAGACAGGCCGCTGGGGACAGCTGCAGGAATGGATGGACGACTGGGACAATCCGGAGGACGTGCACAGACACGTGTCTCATCTGTACGGACTCTTCCCGAGCAATCAGATTTCTCCGTTCCGCACACCCGAACTCACAGCCGCTGCACGCAAGTCGCTCATACACCGCGGCGACCCGTCTACGGGATGGAGCATGGGCTGGAAGGTGTGTCTGTGGTCACGACTGCTCGACGGCAACCACGCATGGAAGCTAATCGGCGACCAGCTGACACTGGTGCGCAACGAGAAGAAGAAGGGCGGAACATATCCTAACCTGTTTGACGCACACCCGCCATTCCAGATTGACGGAAACTTTGGCTGCACGGCCGGCATAGCAGAGATGCTCATGCAGAGCCACGACGGCTTTGTCTATCTGCTGCCAGCCCTGCCCGACGCATGGAAAGACGGCTCCGTAAGCGGACTGAAGGCGCGCGGAGGCTTTGAGGTAAGCATGACATGGAAGGACAACAAGATAACAAAGACAACTGTTAAGTCGGAACTTGGCGGCAACCTGCGCATACGTTCAGCTGTGCCTCTGAAGGGCAAGGGCCTGAAGGCTGCAAAGGGCGAGAACAAGAACAGACTGTTTGAAACTCCAACGGACATCCGTCAGAAGATAAACTATCCTGACGCCATCGAGAAGATGCCGGAGGCTGAGAAGACATATCTGTATGACATAAGCACCAAGAAGGGCGCTGTGTACACATTTGAAGCAGAATAATATATGTGGCGGAATATGGGAAAAACAGAACAAAGCCCATATTTCCGCCACTTTACGTATATAAGCCGGGCATGGCCAAGCGGCACAAAATCGGCCATGAAGCAACCGGCTCTGCAACCTACTGATATTCAACGGGTTGCAAAAGGCTACCTTTAACATCGCAAAAGGCGGCCTTTTGGCGTGTAAAAGACCATGTTTCGCAACGCGATATGCCGTCTTTCACAACGCAACGGCGATAAAGCTGGAACATTAAGAGGCAAAAGCAACTTTACAAAACTAATTGAAAAGTGATTGCAAACCTTATGAATTAACCGAGAAAAAGAATAATATTAACTAACAAAAATCAATAAAAAAGTAGTATGAATAAAAGCAGAATACTATTTATCGCAACCCTGCTGCTCAGCACTTTGGCAATAAATGCGGCAGGCAAAATCTACAAGCCGTGGAGCAACGGACGGCTCGTGGTGTCTGAGAACAACCGTTACATAGTGCACGAAAACGGACAGCCGTTTTTCTGGATGGGCAACACGGCATGGCTGCTGCCCGAACGTCTTAACCGCGAGGAGGCCGAATATTTCCTCGAGAAAGACCGTCTGGCAGGATATAACGTAGAGCAGATACAGGTGCTCAACGCCATCCCTACGTTCAACGTGTATGGTCATGCTGCCAACAACGCCGAGTTCGACTTCAGCAAGGTGTCTAAGCCGGGTGTTTACGGCTACTGGGAGCATCTCGACTATATCGTAGACGTGGCTGCCAACAACGGCATCTACATCGCCATGGACTGCATCTGGGGCTCTATGATCGACAAGATGGACGTAAAGAAGGCTGCCGCTCTTGGCAAATTCCTGGGCGAGAGATACAAGGACAAGCCTAACATTATATGGATGATCGGCGGCGACATCATGGGCGACAAGAAGCCTGAGGTGTGGGACGCAATGGCAAGGGCAATAAAGAAGGTGGACAAGAACCACATCATGACCTTCCACCCGAGAGGACGCACAACGTCGGCATGGTGGTATAACGACCGCGAGTGGATGGACTTCAACATGTTCCAGAGCGGACATCGCCGCTACGGACAGCGCAACGGCGACGGCGACTACACTATTAAGGAGAACACCGAGGAAGACAACTGGCGCTATGTTGACATGAGCTTTGAGAAGAAACCGCTGCGCCCTGTTATCGACGGCGAGCCTTCATACGAGGACATTCCGCAGGGACTTCATGACTTCTCGGCTCCGCGATGGATGGACTACGACGTACGCCGCTATGCTTACTGGGCTGTGTTCGGAGGAGCTTTCGGCCACACCTACGGCCACAACTCTGTGATGCAGTTTATACGTCCGGGCCTTAAGGCATCGTTCGGCGCCGAGAAACCTTGGTGGGAGGCAATGGAAGATCCGGGCTACAACCAGATGAAGTATCTCAAATGGCTCATGCTTAGCTTCCCGTTCACTGAGCGCGTGGCTGACCAGAGCATCATCTCAGGACAGAACGGCGAGCGCTACGACCGCATAATAGCTACCCGCGGCAACGACTATCTGCTCGTCTACAACTACAGCGGCAAGCCCATGAGCATCGATCTGACAAAGATTAGCGGCGCAAAGAAGAACGTATGGTGGATGAATCCGGCCGACGGCAAGCTGACTTATCTCGGCGAATACGACAGCAAGGTCGTTGAGTTTACTTACGATGCAGCCTATCTGCGCGGCAGCGACCGTGTGCTTATTGCCGTTGATTCAAGCAAGAATTACATCGGCAAGACAGACGTAATGCTGAAGGAAAAGAACTAAGAAATTAAGAAGTAAGAGTTAAAATAAGTGCTCTAAAGAGAAGAACAAAGGAAGTTAGCGGATTGAAAATCCTTATACTTAATTCCGGCGGATTGCAAATCCGCCGACAGATTAGCTAACGTAGTACTCGCGAGAAAAAGCTACAAGGCATTTGGATTTTTCACTCTTCACTTTTCGTTCTTCACTTAAAAATGCTACTTTAACTACAATATATTAATATCATGTTTAGAAAAATATTATTGGCGGCCCTGGCCTTGTGTCTGTGCATGACGGCTCCCGCGGCAAAGAAGAAGAACGGACGTAAGGCGTCGTTCCCCGTTGCCGTGACCGGACTGAAGACGGAACGCATGGTCAACCCGATGAGCATCGACACGCCACAGCCGCGGCTGGGATGGATGATAACATCGGACGAGAACGACGTGATGCAGACGTCGTGCCGCATAATCGTAGCCTCAACACCTGAAAAGGCCGCAAAGCTTGAAGGCGACCTCTGGGACGCAACGCTCGAGGGCGACCAGTCGCAATGGATAAGATATGCGGGCAAAGAGCTGCGCAGCAACACACCATGCTACTGGCGCGTGAAGGTTACAACGACAAAAGGCGAGTCTGACTGGAGCGAGACGGCAATGTGGAACGTCGGACTGCTCAACGAAGCCGACTGGAGCGGACAATGGATTGGTCTTGAGAAGGCAATGCCGTGGGACGTTGAGGACGTGCACAGCAAGCTCAGCTCGCGCTATCTGCGCACCGAATTCGACCTTGACAAGCCCGTAAAGCGTGCTACGCTCTACATCAGCGGACTAGGCATGTATGAGGCATACATCAACGGACAGAAAGTGGGCGACCAGGTTCTGGCACCTGCTCCTACCGACTATCGCAAGACGGTGCTGTATAATGCGTTCGACGTTACACAGATGCTGACCGCCAAGAACGCCATTGGCGTAACTCTTGGCAACGGACGCTTCTACACCATGCAGCAGAAGAAGAAGCCTTACAAGATAGCCAACTTCGGCTATCCCAAGCTCCGTCTTAACCTCGTCATTGAGTTTGCAGACGGCAAGAAGAAGGTTATCTCGTCGAGCAACAAATGGAAACTGAATCCCGACGGTGCGATACGCTCCAACAACGAGTACGACGGCGAGATATATGACGCCCGCAAAGAACTGGGCGCATGGACTTCTGTGGGCTACGACGACTCTAAATGGATGGCGGCAGAGCGCGTGGGCATACCTACGGGAACGCTGCGCGGAGCGATGAGTCCCAACATGAATGTGGTGAAGACCATGAAGCCCGTGAGCGTAACTAAGCGCGGCAAGGGCTACATCATAGACATGGGACAGAACATGGCGGGCTGGATAAAGCTGCGCATAGGCGGCGTAAATGCCGGCGACAGCGTGAAGATTCAGTATGCCGAGAAGCTCAACGAGGACGGAAGTCTGTTCACAAAGAATCTGCGCAACGCGTTTACAACCGACTATTATGTTGCTGCCGGCAACGAGGACGGCCGCTGGTGGGCTCCTACGTTTGTATATCACGGCTTCCGTTATGCCGAGATTACAGGTCTTGACGATGTAACTGCTGACGGCATCGTGGGCGAAGTGGTAAGCGACGAGATGGAGTTGACAGGCTCATTTGAATGTGCCGACACCATACTCAACAAGGTTTACAATAACGCCATGTGGGGCATCTTGGGCAACTATAAGGGCATGCCCGTTGACTGTCCGCAGCGCGACGAGCGTCAGCCGTGGCTTGGCGACCGTGTGCGCGGATGTTTCGGCGAGGCTTTCATATTCAACAACAACGCTCTCTATGCCAAGTGGGCACGCGACATAACCGAGGCTCAGCGTGAAGACGGCTGCATACCCGACGTGGCTCCTGCCTACTGGAACTATTATTCTGACAACATAACATGGCCTTCTGCCCTGCCCTTCTCGCTCGAGATGATGTATAACCAGTATGGCGACGCCGAACCTATGAGCCGCTTCTACGGCAACGTGAAGCGCTGGCTCGGCCACATGAAATATCAGTATGGCAAGGACGGACTGATGCCGCGCGACAAATACGGCGACTGGTGCGTGCCGCCTGAGGACATAAAGCTGATACACAGCCGCGACCCCAAGCGCGTAACCGACGGCACTCTCATTGCTACGGCCTACTATTACAGACTGAATAAGATGATGGAGAGGTTTGCCACAATTCTTGACAAGCCGGCAGACGCTGCTGAGTTCAGCGCAGAGGCAGCGCGAGTGAAGGATGCTTTCAACAAGAAGTTCCTCACCATAAACCGCAACACGGCTGAGGTGCCGGGTCTTATGCTCTATCCCGACAGCACGTTCTACGGCAACAACACGGTTACTGCCAACCTTCTTCCGCTGGCGTTCGGCATGATTGACGACGACTATGTGCGCGGCGAGGTTGAGAAGAACATCATACACAACATCATCACACTTAACAAGGGAGCCATATCTTGCGGCGTGATAGGCGTGCAGTGGCTTATGCACGGACTAACCGACATGGGCCGCGGCGACATGGCATGGCTGCTGGCAACCAACAAGAAGTATCCGAGCTGGGGCTACATGGCCGAGAACGGAGCCACAACGATATGGGAACTGTGGAACGGCGACACTGCCAATCCGTGGATGAACAGCGGCAACCACGTCATGCTGCTCGGCGACCTCGTGTCGTGGATCTATGAGGATGTGGCAGGCATTAACTCTGACGAGAACAAGCCGGGCTTTAAGCATATCGTGATGAAGCCAGCGTTCAACGTCGACGAGATTGACGACATCAACGCGTCTTACAAGTCTATCTACGGCACAATAGTAAGCCGCTGGCACAAGAAGGCGGGCAAGCTGATATGGCACGTTGAGATTCCGGCCAACACCACTGCCGAACTGCACATGCCCGACGGCAGCATCAGGAACATCGGTTCGGGCAAATACGACATTACTGCCGATATGCCCATGACCGGCAAAGCCGTAGTTTCTGACGAGTTTCTGTATAAGTCGGCATCATTCCCCGAGTGCCATTCTGCCACGATAGCAGAGACAAGCAAGGGCGACCTTGTGGCAACTTACTTCGGCGGAACTAAGGAGCGCAACCCTGATGTGTGCATCTGGGTGAGCCGTAAGCCTAAAGGCTCTGATGAATGGCTGGCGCCTCAGCTCGTGGCCGACGGCGTGTTCAAGACAGGAAGTGAGGAAGCCAAACTGGCTGGTCTGTCAGGACTCGACAGCACCAACGCCCCGGCTGCCAAAGGACCTATACTCGACAAGAAGATAAGAAAGAATCCTGAGGGCTATCAGCGCAAGGCCTGCTGGAACCCGGTGATATATCAGATACCCGGAGGCGACCTTGTTATCTACTTCAAGATTGGCAACAAGGTGGCCGACTGGACAGGCTGGATGGTGCGCTCTAAGGACGGCGGCAAGACGTGGAGCGAGCGCGAGCCGCTGCAGGAGAGCTATCTCGGTCCGATAAAGAACAAGCCCATAATGAGCAAGGGCCGCATCATTGCGCCTACAAGTATTGAGGAAGGCGGATGGCGCCTGTATTTTGAATACTCTGACGACATGGGCAAGACATGGAAACGCACCGACTTTGTTAAGGCCGACGAGGGCGTGAAGGCCATTCAGCCGGCAATAATGGTGCTCAACGACGGCCGTCTGGCAGCCGTGGCACGCACACGCAGCGAGCACATAGGCATAACCTACAGCTCTGACAACGGACTGACATGGAGCAAGCTGCAGCTTATTGACACTCCAAACAATAATAGTGGCCTTGATGCCGTTACACTGAAAGACGGCTCTCATGTGCTTATCTGCAACGACCGCCCGATACCAAAGGGCATAAAGAACGGCAAGGGAGCGCGCACTCCGCTGTCGGTGATGAAGTCTGACAACGGCACCGACTGGAAGCACTGGATAACGCTCGAGGAGTCGCCCGTAAGCCAGTATTCTTATCCTTCGATAATCCAGACATCCGACGGTAAGATTCACTGCATCTACACATGGCGCCGTCAGCGCATCAAGCATGTGGTGATAGACCCTAAGGTGTCTGCCGAATAACTTTAAAGACATACCCGCAACCGCAAGCCATGGGAATGTACACGAGGCAGACGGCCGCAGTGATATTGCACCATGCCCGGTGCGGGTTTTCTTTTTATCTAAGCATCAATTTAATCAGCATAGCATGAAAAAGATTTTTCTTTTATTATTGTTGTTCGTCTCGCTGACGGCCGGAGCCTACAAAGGCTCTTCTGTGGCAGGGCTATTCCCCCTGCAGGGCAGCGGACGCGTTATCTACAACTTCAACCAGGGCTGGCGCTTTCATCTTGGCGACGCCCAGGGTGCCGCTGCTGCCGACTTTGACGACAGCCGTTGGCAGGTGGTGTGCGCCCCTCACAGCGTAAGACTCGAGCCTGCCGAGGCAAGCGGATGCCGCAACTATCAGGGCATTGCCTGGTATCGCAAGCATTTCACCGTGCCTGCCAACATGAAGGGCAAGGACATCACGCTGCACTTTGAGGCCATAATGGGCAAGCAGGAGGTGTATGTCAACGGCAGAAAAGTGAAAGAGCATCTGGGCGGATATCTGCCCATAACCGTCAACCTGACCGAACAGGGCGTAAAGGCGGGCGACAAGTGCGTAGTGGCGGTGAAAGCCGACAACAGCGACGACAAGACTTATCCGCCGGGAAAGAAGCAGACGGCTCTCGACTTCTGCTATCATGGCGGTATGTATCGCGACGTGTGGCTCATAGGCAAGTCGCCCCTGGCAATAACCGACGCGCTCGAGGCCAACAAGGTGGCAGGCGGCGGCGTGTTTCTTCACTACGACAACATATCTGAAAAGAGCGCCGACGTGTTTGTCAACGTCGAAGTTGGCAACACATCTGCCTCAGCGGCTCAGCCTACAGTGGCCGTGGTGGTGAAAGACAAGAGCGGAAAGCGCATCAAGTCGGTTACAAAGAAGATTAAGGTTGGCGCCAAGTCGAACGCTACGGCATATCTTGCCATGAAACTGAAAGACCCTGAGCTGTGGTCGCCCGAGTCGCCCTATCTCTACAACGTCGAGATAAGCGTCATGCAGGGCGGCAAGAGCGTGGACGGCGGCATGGTGCGCATGGGCATCCGCAAGGCCGAGTTCCGCGGAAAGGACGGCTTCTGGCTCAACGGCAAGCCTTATCATCAGCTTGTCGGCGGCAACCGTCATCAGGACTTTGCCTACGTAGGCAACGCCATGCCCAACAGTCAGCAGTGGCGCGACGCCAAACGCCTGCGCAAGGCCGGCATGGTGATAGTGCGCTGTGCCCACTACCCCATGGATCCTGCCTTCATGGATGCCTGCGACGAGCTTGGTCTCTTTGTCATCGTGCCCACTCCGGGCTGGCAGTACTGGAACAAGGATCCGCACTTTGGCGAACTTGTTCATGAGAACACGCGCAACATAATACGCCGCGACCGCAACCACACCTGTGTGCTGATGTGGGAGCCCATACTCAACGAGACACGCTATCCCGAAGACTTCGCCATCAAGGCGCTGCAGATAACCAAAGACGAGTTTCCTTATCCCGGCCGTCCTGCTGCCGTGGCCGATGTGCAGTCGGCTGGAGTGAGAGACAACTACGACGTGGTGTACGACTGGGCCGACAACATTGGTAAGGGCAACTGGCCCGAGGACAAGTGTGTCTTCACGCGCGAGTTTGGCGAGATGGTGGACGACTGGTATGCACACAACAACATCAACCGCGCGGCGCGCTCATGGGGCGAGCGTCCTATGCTCATGGCTGCCCTCTCGCTCTGCGACACCTACGGCGAGATGTACCACGGCCAGCGCCAGTTTATAGGCGGTTGCCAGTGGCATCCGTTCGACCATCAGCGCGGCTATCATCCTGACACTTACTACGGAGGCATATACGACGCCTTCCGTCAGAAGAAATACGCCTTCGAGATGTTCCGCTCGCAAGACCGCAACGCAGAGCCTATGGTGTTCATCGCCAACGAGATGACTCAGTTCTCCGACAACGATGTTACGGTGTTCTCCAACTGCGACAGCGTGCGCCTTACGATGTTCGAGGGCGACAAGGTGATGACTCTTCCTGTTATTCACAACGACAACGACAAACCTTGCGCCCCTGTGGTGTTTAAAGACTTCTGGAACTTCTGGGCAGCACGCGAATACAGCTACAAGCAGCGCAACTGGCAGCGCGTTTCGCTCCTGGCAGAAGGCATAAAGGACGGCAAGGTGGTTGCCGTACAGAAGAAGATGCCGTCGCGCCGCTCTACCAAGCTGCGTCTCTATGCCGACGACATGGGCCGCAAGCTCAACGCCGACGGCAGCGACTTCATTGTGGTTGTGGCCGAAGTTACCGACGACAACGGCAACGTGAAGCGTCTGGCCAAGGACAACATCTACTTCACCGTTGAGGGCGAAGGGCGCATAATAGGCGACGGCGAAAACATCATGGCAAATCCGCGCATCGTTGAATGGGGCTCGGCTCCCGTACTGATACAGGCCACCGACAAGCCGGGCAAGATAACCATAAAGGCACGCTCATACTACGACGGCGTGTATGCTCCGACTGCTGCCGAACTGACAATAGAGAGCGTAGCCCCCACTCTGCCGGCATGCTACACCGACAAGCCCACGGCAACCGTAAGCAAGCCCGTGCGCACAACAGGCGAGACAAAGCAGACGATGACCGACGAGGAGCGTCAGCGCACTCTCGAAGAGGTGAACAAGCAGCAGGCTGAGTTCGGCGTACAGTAAAAGATAAGCCACACAGGAATTCCGCACAGGGATACTTATGTAAAGAAATCTATTTCAAAAATTATCCCGCCAGCATCCCCAAGCGGACGTTGGCGGGATTTTTATTTTATAATCTGCCGACACCCCGCCATGCACTCGTCTGCCCTATCGTCCGCAGCATAATTGTCCGTAAGCAGCCAACCGTTCACCCGTTCTGCTAGTTCCTCAAAAAAACTCTATTGTTTTCGGTTAAAAACTCGGCCACTTTTGATGCAAAAGTGGCCCATTTACGGGTCGTAAACCTATCATTAACAGTTTGAAAGCTGCAAGACCGATTTTGCTTAACAAATAGCTCCATTGCAGATAATTTTAACGCGGACTATAAGGGAAATGACACAAAAATGTTTCAGATTTTCGAGGCATTTTCATCATGACTACATTTTGTGGATAAAAAACATTGGACGCACCTTGAAACTGTGCCGTTCCAAGGTGCGTCCAACATCAATATTATTATTTCTTCAATTATTCTTCTGAACTGATTTTTACATCAATACAGCAATGATATTTTTCAGTTCGCTGTCGATGCCTTCGAGATATGACACCACATATTTATCTTCGCCAAATCCCTTGTATTGCTGCCACGAGTCTTCATCAATATAAGCATCCATGTTTTGGTATGCATTTGGGTGTTTGGCATAAGATATTAAACAACAATATTCAGCGAAATTTTCTGCATTATTGTTGAATATTTGTTGACTATTTACATATAAATTTGTATTTTTGCACTTGACTAAAAAATATAAACCAACAAAAAGTATCCATTCTTATGAAATTAGTTAAAGGCGTATACGAAAATATTATTTCTGAACAAGTTTCAAAAGACATTGAAGAAGCTCAAGATGAAGGACTGATATGTAAAAAAGATGATATTGACATTGCCGAATCGCCATCAATACTGACAGCCTATGTCAGCAAGATTATCAAGAATAAACTGAATGACGACTCATTATCCTTAATTGAAAAGCGCAATTATATCAACAAAATAATAGAACTTATTGACGACGACAACAACGATAAGATAAAAGAACACGATAAACTATTGACTGCCGTTATCAGTAATGAGGAAGAAATAAAACTAAAAGCTACAAACAAAAGTTTGGTTCGTCCTTTATCTGGTTTTAGGGTAAGCAATCTTTTTACCGGCGGACAAAGTACGGTATCGCTGGGCAGTGAAATTGAAAGAGACATAACATGCGCAGATAAGATATTTATAATCGTATCGTTTCTTCGTTTGTCTGGAATTAATCTTATATATGACGCCTTAAAGAAATTCTGTTCTAATCCAGAACACGAACTTCGCATCATTACAACAACATATTGCGGAATAACAGAAGCCAAAGCACTGGAACGACTGGCGACACTGCCAAATACACAGATACGAATATCTTATAATACAAGAATAGAACGACTGCATGCCAAAGCGTTTATTTTTGAAAGAAATTCGGGCCTTCATACGGCATATATTGGCTCATCGAATCTTTCAAAATCAGCACAAACTGACGGATTGGAATGGAACATCAGAATCACTAACGTTGAAAATCCGCATATACTAAAAGCTGCTATAGCAACATTTGAGCAATATTGGAACAGTCATAACTTTGAGGACTTCAACGAAGGAGGTATAAAACGTTTCTATGAACAGACAAGAAAAGAACGTGAACAGTTTAAAAGTGAAGTAGTTCTTCACCGATATTCAATATTGCCACACCAGAAACAGATTTTAGACAGGCTTCAGGCAATAAGAGAGGCCGGCATAAATAAGAACCTTATTGTTGCTGCAACAGGAACAGGTAAGACTGTTATATCTGCTTTCGACTATAAGATAAACTCTGCAAATAAAATTCCATACGGAAAGATACTGTTTGTTGCTCATCGTGAAGAAATTCTTAAACAATCATTATTTACGTACAGGGGTGTGTTGATGGATGCAAACTTTGGCGACATGTGGGTAGGCAATTTCAAGCCAGGCAATATCGACCATCTGTTTGTGTCGGTACAAACGTTTAATTCCAATTATGCAGAAATATTTGAAAAGCTGCCTTCTGATTATTATGAATATATCGTAATAGATGAAGCCCATCACCTTGTTGCAAACAGTTACAGAAAAATAATAGAGCATTTCACTCCAAAAATATTGATTGGACTGACCGCCACACCAGAACGTATGGACGGACAAAGTCTTTTGCCTGACTTCTGCAACAGGATAAGTGCAGAAATACGACTGCCACAAGCATTGGACGAAGGTTTGCTTACACAGTTTCAATACCTTTGCATAAGCGACGACACAGATTTAACCGATGACGAATTAATGGCTGGAAACAAATATATATCCTCAAAGATAATTACCAAACTTTGTACCAGCCAAAGGGTTGCGCTGATCATTGATAAACTAAGGTATTATTTGGCCGATGAACACGAATGCAAGGCGCTATGCTTCTGCGCCAATACAGAGCATGCCCGCTTTATGGCTGAAGAATTAAACAAAGCCGGTTTTAAAGCTGCATCTCTGACTGTTGACAATTCGGAAGAACGACAATCTATAAACAGAAAATTTTCTAACGGCGAAATTAATTATCTATGCGTCGTAGACATGTATAATGAAGGTGTCGACATTCCGGCTGTTGATACAGTTTTGTTTCTCCGTCCTACAGAAAGTATCACAATATTCTTGCAGCAGCTTGGACGAGGATTGCGCCTTTATCCCGGCAAACAAGTATTGACCGTTTTAGACTTTGTTGCGCAACTAAATCAAAAGTATGATTACGCAAGCCGCTTCCGCAGTTTGATGACACATACAGACAAGAACATTGTTGACCAAATAAAAAACGGTTTTACATTACTTCCTCATGGATGCTCCATTCACATGGAGGAGAAAGCGAAAGAATATGTATTGCAAAATATTAAAGCTGCAATTTATAACAGGAACAGACTTATAAATGAGCTGCGCTCTTATACCGTTTGTCCAAGTTTGTCTGAATTTATA
The DNA here is from genome assembly GCF_900625065.1 of Prevotella marseillensis. NCBI lineage: Bacteria > Pseudomonadati > Bacteroidota > Bacteroidia > Bacteroidales > Prevotellaceae > Prevotella > Prevotella marseillensis. Next base: position 1,900,238 of record NZ_UYXY01000001.1, read on the forward strand.
GCTAACAACGGACAGGACATACGACTAATTTATAAGAATAACTTATGCTGGACTAAATTAAAGAAGTATGCAGGATTTTGCGACTATAAGGAAGACAGCTATACAAAACGATATGAAAAGGGACTGGGTAAATTAATACATTTCAACACCGCTTCTTTCCTGAAGTTCATAAAAGCAACAATAGCAAACAACTGTAATATAAGCTGTAAGGAAGAAAAAGACAAAACTTTTGCCTTAATGCTTTATTACGTTTTATACCAAGATAAAATTCAAGACCTCGGTCTCAATTCGATTGATGTAGCTATCAGGCAGCTTAACAATTATCCTTTATTCATAGAGGAAATAAAAGAAATTGTGGAATATCTTATTGACCACCTATACATCAAGACATTTTCTATCGGTTCAGGCCTGCCTGACGCTCTTGAACAATACGGCTGCTACACACGTGAAGATGTTTTCACGATTTTTGGAAGACAAACTGCCGAAAGGCGTATGCAAGGAAGTGTAGCCGGTGCATTCAATTTTGAAGAGTATAACACAGAAGCCTTCTTTGTTACACTGAACAAATCGGATGCAGACTTTTCTCCAAGTACCCAATATGACGATTATGTTATAAGCGAATATAAATTTCACTGGCAATCACAAAATAACGATTCTCATGCCGGCCGTGGAAAAAGATTTGTTGAACAGAAAAAGAACAAAAAGAAGTTTCTGCTATTTGTCAGGGAACAGAAAAAAGACGGTTTCGGCAACACATGTCCTTTCCACTGCTTCGGATTGGTAGACTATATACGCTCATACGGCGACTTTCCAATGAATATCGAATGGAAGCTGCAAGAGCCTATAATGCCACAATATTTAAAATCGGTGTAGTAGATAAAAATAATCAATACAAGCAATATGATAAAATCTACTTTCATCGACACTACGTTTGATGGAATTGAGACGGTATAATATTGAGATTGCAGAAAATCTCCCAAATATTCACTACCTTTGTCTCCCGAAGACAATATTTGCGGAAAGATGTATAGCGTTCACGACACGTTTTTTGACGAGGTAAGGCATGAGGGATATGAAACCGTGATGCCATGCGATGAGGTTACGGTGTTCAGCACTAAGGCCGGCATGGGCACGGAATATAAGGTTGCGCCCATGCTCAGCGACTCGTTCAGCATAATGCTGGTGAAGAGCGGAACGGTGAAGCTCTCGGTAAACTACAGCACGGAGACACTAAAGAAGAACTCTATAGCTTTTCTGACGCCTAACATGGTGGTGTCGCTGAGCGATGCCGACGAAGACTTCATGATGGAAGGCGTAAGCTTTATGCCGGCATACTTTGACGACCTGTCGGCCTATGCGCCCGTGTATAACCAGATGATTTCGTTTGCCAACGAGAACGCGCTGCCGATAAGGAGTCTGAGCGAAAGCGAAATGGAATGTATGCAGACGATGCTGGGGCTTTATTCTGACATCAACACGGAACAGCTGCACTACAACGGCCTGATGCTGCATCTGTCTAACCTGCTGCTGTTGCGCTTTGCCGAGATACTGAGGGCGGGATGCGCTGCAGATCCATCGAAGGTGCCGCACACCGTGGAGATTTACCGCGAGTTCAGAAAGCTGCTAATCGGCAATTACCTTAAAGAGCACTACATATTGTTTTATTCATCGCAGCTTAACGTGTCGTCAACCTACCTGTCGCGCATAGTGCGCAAGGTGTCGGGACGCTCGGTAAACGAGCACATAGCGCACATGCTGACAACCGAAGCGCGACGGCTGCTCGACTGCACCGACCTGCCCGTGAAACAGATAGCCTACAGACTGGGCTTCGCCGACCAAGCCTCGTTCGGCAAATTCTTCAGAAAACAGTTCGGCGTCTCGCCTACGGAATATAGAGCAGGCGCAGAACGTAAGTAAAAGTAATCAAGGAGTTATGGAGTTAAGACGTATGCCTTGACGGATATTATCATTTGGAGTTAAAGGAGTTATCCTTTCGCAAGCACTACGTTTACTAATGTGCCGGCGGATCTGCGCTCCGCCGGAATTTAGTATCAGGATCTGTGATCCGATTACTTCCTATTTTGTCTTTATACTGTTGTATTAAACTCGCTTAGACATTTAGATTTTTAACTTTTAATTTTTAATTTTCGCCAGAACTTTCCGATCACTTCCTATTTAAAATTACCTTATAACATTATACCAATTTGGTATTTGGATTTTTAACTTATCATCCTTAACTTAAATAAGCGGTATTTTAAGCGGATCAGGAGATCCTGATATTTAATTCCGGCGGAGCGCAGATCCGCCGGCACATTAGTCTTGTTGATTATTGCCACAAGCACTACATGAATCCACGAAGCAAATGGAATTTAAACAATGTAGCAAAAGCCTCCCCACGGGAAAATCCAAATGCATTGTTGAGTATTGTCATTTGGAGTTAAAGGAGTTATCCTTTCGCAAGCACTACGTTTACTAATGTGCCGGCGGATCTGCGCTCCGCCGGAATTGAATATCAGGATCTGTGATCCGATTACTTCCTATTTTGTCTTTATACTGTTGTATTAAACTCGCTTAGACATTTAGATTTTTAACTTTCGCCAGAACTATCCGATTACTTCATATTTAAAATTACCTTATAACATTATACCAATTTGGTATTTGAAATTTTAACTTATCATCCTTAACTTAAACAAGCGGTACTTTAAGCGGATCAGAGATCCTTATATTCTATTCCGGCAGATTGCAAATCAGCCGGCACAATAGTCTTGTTGATTATTTTCACAAGCACTACGTTAGCATTTGGATTTTTCACTCTTCACTCTTCGTTCTTCACTTAAATATGCTCCTAGCTCACCTTAGTGAGCGATAACTCCTTTAACTTCTTTAACTCCCAATTACAATATCCAACAAGGCATTTGGATTCTTCACTCTTCACTCTTCGTTCTTCACTTAGAAAATACTCCTTTAACTCCCAATAACAATATACCCAACAAGACAATTGCAAAAATAATTAACAAATAACAGAATTATTAAGACATTATCATTAACATGGCATTGGGGCTTATGGTAAAAGAAATAACACAGAAAGAACCTGAAAAATGGACAAAATGAGGCTATTTGTTTCGTATATGACAAATTTAGGGCTGATATAGAATAATCTTAATCAAAGTTAAATCCGTAATTTTGCACACCAAAAAAGCGACATAAAGTATGAGATTACGGAGATTAGCCGTGTTGTTATTATTTGCCGGCAGCAGTGTTGTGGCGTGCCGGATGTCCGCTCAGAAACCGTTGAGGATGACAATTGACGAATTATTTAGAAGAGTGGAACAATCGAATGTAGAAGTTAAAGCGGCACAAAAGGATGTGAACATTTCCAGACAACTAGAAAAGAACGCAAGGGCAAAGCGACTGCCCGACATCGGTCTGGAAGCAGGAGTAAACTATCTGGGGGATGCAACAATTCTGGAACGTGACTTTTCGAACCCTACACGTTCGGCAATGCCCCATCTGGGCAACTTGCTTTCTCTTTCGCTCTATCAGCCTCTCTACTCCGGAGGTGAGATAACGGCAGGAATACAGAAGACGAGATATCAGACACAGATGGCATCTACCGACCTGAAGATTGTTACGGATAACATTAAAATGGAGGTGCTCGACTGCTATCTCAGTCTTCTGAAAAACCGCAACCTGCTGAGTGTGTACGACGAGAACATCAAGCTGACAAAACAACTGATTGAGGAGATGAAGGTGCGCTCTGAACAGGGGCTGGCACTGGCAAACGACGTTACGCGCTACGAACTGACCCTGTCGAACCTTACTTACGACAGAAGCACCGTGGCCAACGCCGTGGAGCATCTTAACTACAGTCTGCTGGTGTATCTCGGACTTGACGAAGACACGATGATAGAGCCATGGCTCGGCACGGACGAGATGAATCTGCCCGACCTTGGAGCAAGCCACTGGAGGCAGGAGGCCGAGATGTCGCCCAAGCTGAAACGGCTCGACCTGGCCTACTCGCAGGCAAAGACCGAAGAGAAGATTGTGCGCAGCCGCATGATGCCCATGATAGGACTGACGGCAGGCAACAGTCTCGAAGGCCCGATAACCAACTGCGCTCCCGTGAAGAACAACAACATTAACACATGGTGGGTGGGCGTGAAACTGTCGATGAACCTGTCGGCCTTCTACAAAGACAACACCTCGCTCAACGCCGCAAGGATGCAGACGGCAAAGCTGGTGGACAACCGCCAGGCCGAAAAGGAAACGATAGACCGAAAGGTGGACCAGATGTACAAATACTACACCGAGGCATGCCGTCAGGTGGAGACGCAGAAAAAGAACGTGGAACTGGCCAACGAGAACTACAGGATTGTGGAGCAGCGCTATTCGGCCGACCTGTCGCTGCTGACCGACATGCTCGACGCATCGACGTCAAAGCTCGACGCCGAAGTAAGACTGGTTAACGCACGCGTGAATGTGGTGTACTATTATTATCAACTAAAATATATTTCAGGAAACTTTTAAACATGAACCGCAAGACAAGACGAATGATCCAGAACATCGTGGTTCTGGCTGTGCTGGCAATAGGTATATGGTGGATATGTGTACAGTTTATAAAATTCAACGTTTCAACCTTCACTGACAACGCGCAGGTGCGCCGACACATCGTGCCGGTGAACGCACGCGTGCAGGGCTACATCAAAAAGGTGTGCGTTGAGGAATATTCCTTCGTGCATAAAGGCGACACGCTGGTGATACTCGAAGACAGAGAATACAGGCTGAAACTGGCCGAAGCCGAAGCCGAACTGCAGAACGCCGTGTCGGGCAAGACGGTGATGAGCTCGGCGATAAGCACCACGGAAAGCAACATAGGCGTGAACGAGGCGTCGATACTGGGCACAAAGGCCGAACTGGAGAACGCCGAACGCGACCTGCAACGCTACTCGGTGCTGCTGAAAAACAAGGCCGTGACGCAGAAACAGTATGACGACGTGAAGACAAGATATGAAAGTACAAAGGCCGAATATGACATGCTGTGCAGACAGAAGCGCTCAACGTCGCTGACCAAGAACGAACAGACAAAGAAACTGGGACAGCAGGACGCAAGCATAAAACTGGCCAAGGCGCGCAAGGACTATGCCGCACTGGACGTGTCGTACACCGTGATAACGGCACCTGCAGACGGATATACATCGAAGATAACGCTGCAGGAGGGACAGCTCGTGCAGCCCGGACAGACGCTGATGTCGGTGGTTGACGAAAACGACGTGTGGGTTGTGGCCAACTATAAGGAGACACAGACAGCAAAGATGAAGCCAGGCGACCGAGTGAGGATAACCGTAGACGCCATACCGGGCATTGAATATGTGGGCGTGATAGAGGCCATGTCGAATGCCACGGGGGCACAATACTCCATAGTGCCGCAGGACAACGCCACGGGCAACTTTGTGAAAGTGGAACAGAGGCTGCCGGTGAAAATACGCTTCACGAAGGAGAACAGCAAAGAGAACATAAGGCGGCTGCGTGCCGGCCTGAACGTTGAATGTGAAATGATCGACTGATAATGGCCAAGCTATATCATACGACAAACACCGTGATACGCATGCGGCAGCTCCTGATGTATAAAGACTGGGTACCGCCACGGCTGCGCTTCTGGCTGTATATGGCGTTCGGCTTTCTGTATCAGTATGTGGGAAGCATCAACACGTCGTACTCAAACCAGATTGTAAGCGAGATAGCGCTGCTCAACGAGGACATACAGATGGCAGGCTACTGCACCCTGGGCGGCATAACGGTGTGCTTCCCGGTGATGTACAGGCTGAAATTCTATATGTACACGCGGCAGCTGTTTTTCGTTTCTGCCATCGGAATAATAATATGCAACGCCCTTACCATGTCGGTAACCGAGCCGTGGATGATATGGGGACTGGCCTTCATTGCGGGCTTCTGCAAGATGCTGGGCATGTTTGGCTGCACGAGCGTGTTCCGTCTATGCGTAACGCCGTCGCGCAACTATGCCGTGTTCTTCCCTGTTGTCTACATCATGGTGTGCGGCGGAACATATCTTTCAGGCATAACGACGGCATATCTTACATACTACGGCAACTGGCGACTGATGAACCTGTTTGTCATAGCGCTGATGATGATTCATTGCGGCATAGTATATTTCATGATGAAGCCCGACCATCGTCCGGGTCCGTTCCTGTCGCTAAATGGTGTCGACTTCATAGGTCTGTTCCTCTGGAGCGCGTTCCTGATATCAGGCATGTGGATGTTCACCTACGGCGAGCATTACGACTGGTGGATGAGCAGCACTATATGGCAGGCCACGGGCATAACGCTGGCGTTTTTTGCCGCAGCCCTGTGCCGGTCGAAGTTTCACGAGAAGCCGTATCTGCCGCTGTCTATATTCAAGTTCAGGTCAGTGCAGCACCTCATGCTGCTTCTGCTCGGCGTTGGCATTCTTCAGGCTGCGCCCAAGCTGTTGCAGTCGATATATCTGTCATCTGTGCTGAAATACGACTCGCTCAACACGATATCGCTCAACTGGCCTATACTCTACGGCGTGGTGGTAGGCTCGCTGCTGGCCTTTGCCACATTCGTAAAGTGGCACTGGGGATTCAAGAAATACTTTATTGTGGCACTTATGCTGCTCACCTTTTACGAAGTGTCGATGTATTTTCTCATCGACGGCGACACCAACAGAGAGGCATTCTTCATCCCGCTGTTTGCCTTTGGCGTGTCTGAGGTGATGATAGGCTCGGCGTCTAACGTATATCTGTCGCAGTCGCTCCCCTTCTCTCACTTTTTCTTCGGCCTCAACTCCATAGGATACATACGCTGTGGCATAGGAACGGCCTTAGGCTCGGCCACGGTGCAGCGACTATACAACTGGTCGATATCAAAAAACAGCCTCAACGCGTCCGACAACATGGACGGAACGGTGATGCCGTTCGACCTGCCGTCGTGGAGCGACACGATGGCTGTGATATCCAAGCAGGCCGTGATGATATCCATAAAGGAGTGCTACGGCTACATGACGGTCATAGGCATACTAATGATGATGCTCATCATTATTCACCACTACCGCCTGCCCGTAATCCGCCTGCTGCCCAGAATGGCAGCCATACGCCAATGGATGAACACCGAGAAGACCAACGACCCGAAGGGCTCCGTTATTCCGAACAAAGCGGAAGAGGACGACAAAGATGAAGAAGATGACGCTGATTGTCTGGAAGATAAAAAAGAAAAGGAGAACTGACGGAAGACAGACACCCCCAAAAACTTCACCTTTCGCCTGCTCCTCAGAATGAAGAGCAAACAGAAGCTAAAACATTAAGACGGCATAAAAGTTGTAAAATTTTGAACAGTTAAGTATGTTTTATATATATTACTGTTCAAAATTTTACTATATTTGCAAAAACAAACAATGTTCTCAATATCCATGCTAATCTAAATAAGCATGGTTACCAGACATCTTGTTTGAGTAAACTTTATCCGTACATCATGAATAATGTTTTAGCAAAACTCGGCAACATACCGGTAACGTCCTCAATAATTGAATCACTATATCCACAATTAAAAGGAGGAAGCCAAAAAATAAGACAACTTGAGAAAAGCGGAGATATTATCCGCCTTAAGAGAGGACTGTACATATGTAATCCTGAGATATCAGACAGGCCTCTGTCTACCGAGCTTATCGCCAATCATCTTTACACCCCGTCATATGTATCTATGTCTTCTGCATTGCGTTACTATGGCCTCATACCTGAAATGGTTTACACTATGCAGTCAATGACGCTAAAACATTCACGTTGCTTTGACACTGCATTTGGACGGTTTGAATATACATACACCCCAAGAAAATCATTTTCAATAGGACTGTCGAGCATTGAAAAGGACGGATATGCGTTCGTGATGGCTACACCGGAAAAAGCACTATGTGACCTGATTGCCAACTCACCAAGCGTAAATCTAAGATCCATAAAAGATGCTGAAACGTATCTTGAAGAAGACATACGCATGGAGATGGACGACTTTTTAATGATGAACGTAAACATCTTTGAAGAATATGCCAAGACTGGCAAAAAGTCGGAATCAATAAGAACCTTAATAAAACTGCTAAACAATGACAAATGACATTTACGACAGTATGCTTTCGGCATACGACCTTTCTACCGAACAGAAGAAACGCAATGCCATATTTGAGGTTAACCAGCAAATAATACTTGCCGGTCTTTATAACGGAGGTTTCTTCAACGTGGCTGCGTTCTATGGCGGTACATGTCTTCGTATTTTCCATGGTCTTCAACGCTTTAGCGAAGACATGGACTTCTCTCTTTTGGCACCTGACGACGAATTTGATTTCAAGAAATATTTTCAGCCCATCATCGATGAATTTGCCGTTGTGGGAAGAAACGTGGAAATAAAAAAGAAAGACAAAAAGAGTTTTGGAAAGGTTGAATCGGCATTTCTAAAAGACAACACTGATGTTTACGACATATCTTTCCGTACAGACAAATCGATAAAAATAAAAATTGAGGTTGACACACAGCCACCGCTGAAATCTGAAACTGAGCAAAAGTTGCTGTTGCAGCCACATTCATTTATGACACGCTGCTTTGTTTTGCCCGACCTGTTTGCAGGCAAAATGCATGCACTGGTGTACCGTGCCTGGAAAAATCGAGTAAAGGGACGCGATTGGTATGATTTTGAATGGTATGTACGCCATAATGTACCACTTGACTTCAAGCATTTGGCAGAACGCGTAAAGCAGTTTAATAATGAGGAAATTGACATGGATACATTTATCGCGTTGCTGAAAGAAAAATTATCAACTGCCAATATAAATCAGGTTAAAAATGACGTCCTGCCTTTTGTCAGGAATCCGAAAGAACTGGATATCTGGTCAAATGATTACTTTGTACAACTGGCAGATTTGATAAAGATTATAAATGTGTAAGAAATAACAAAAACTCGATAATATGAAAGAAATAAGATGTCCTAAATGTCAGAGCGTGTTTCAGGTAGACGAGGCCGACTATGCTTCTATCGTCAGTCAGGTTAAGAACGCCGAGTTTAACGACGAACTCAACCGCAGACTTGAAGAGGTGAGGAAACAATATGCGGCAGAACTGAAGGCCGACGTGATGAAGTCGAAACAGACGTTCGGACAGCAGCTGTCGGCAAAGGATCTTGAAATAGGAGAAAAGAATACTGAGATAGAACGGCTGAAGGCTCAGATAGACAGCATGGCGCAGGCGAAGGCGCTTGAACTGGCTGAAGAGATGAGCAAGAAAGACCAGGAGATATCAGAACTGAAAGCCAAGATAGAAAGCACGGCACAGGCTAAGGCACTAGAACTGGCCGGAGAAATGAACAAGAAAGACCAGGAGATATCCGAACTGAAAGCCAAGATTGAAAGCACGGCGCAGGCTAAGGCTCTCGAACTGGCCGGGGAAATGAACAAGAAAGACCAGGAGATATCAGAACTGAAAGCCAAGATTGAAAGCACGGCGCAGGCTAAAGCTCTCGAACTGGCAGGAGAAATGAACAAAAAGAATCAGGAGATATCCGAACTGAAGGCTAAGATAGAGAGCATGGTACAGACTAATGCGCTCGAGCTGGCCGGTGAGTTGGCAAAGAAGGACAAGGAGATTTCGGAACTGAAATCCACAATTTCGCAGAGTAAGGATGCCTGTCAGATAGCCGTGCTTGAGGAACAACGCAAGGCGCAGGACGCTCTGAAGGAGAAAGAAAACAAAATTGTTGAGCTTACGGGCATGGTGAACCAGCAGAAGAATGAGGCCGCACTGCGTGAGAACAACATAAAGGAAACTTACGAGATACAGCTGAAAAAGAAGCAGGAAGAGGTTGACTACTATAAAGACCTGAAGACAAGGATGTCGACAAAAATGGTCGGCGAGACGCTCGAAATACACTGCAGCACGGAGTTCAACCGCATGCGCCCGCTATTCCCCAACGCCTACTTTGAGAAAGACAACGACGCATCGGGCGGCAGCAAGGGCGACTTCATATTCCGCGACTATGAAGACGGCTTTGAATATATCTCCATTATGTTTGAGATGAAAAACGAAATGGATCAGACTGCGACGAAGCACAAGAACGAGGACTTCCTGAAGAAACTCGACGACGACCGCAAAGCAAAGAAATGCGAATTTGCCGTACTTGTGTCGCTGCTCGAACCTGAAAGTGAGCTTTACAACACGGGCATCGTTGACATGTCGCACCGCTATCCTAAGATGTACGTCATCCGTCCGCAGTTCTTCCTCCCGCTGATAACGCTACTTGTGCAGACGTCAAAGAAGAGCATAGAGTATCAGCGCCAACTGGCCATTGCGCGCAGCCAGTCGGTAGACGTAACCAACTTTGAGAGCCGCCTCAACGACTTCAAGGAGAAGTTTGCCAACAACTACCGCCTTGCGAGCGAGAAGTTCAAGACAGCCATCGACGAGATAGACAAGTCGATAACTCACCTGCAAAAGATAAAAGAGGCCCTCGTAGGCTCCGAGCGCAACCTCCGCCTTGCCAACGACAAGGCAGACGGCCTGACGATAAAGAAGCTTACATACAACAACCCGACTATGAAAGAGAAATTTAAGGAAGCACGGGCTGTTGAGGAGGATGAGGACGAATAATACTCCTGAATGACACACATCAGGCAAAAAACGATAGGCCCCGAAACATCATTATTTACGCACACAAGAATGTAAAACCAATGACGCTTCGGGGCTTATTATGTGTATCTTAACATGGCAATACAGCCACAACTTTTATAAGGGTGTGACGGGAGATACAGTGAACGTGCTTCTGGCGTCAGCGGTCTATAACTTCAAAAGAGCCATGAAAGCTATTTGGTGCATACTTCAAAAAATATGCGAGATACTGTGTCAGAACAATATCTCGCAAAAATGTTTTTTTAAAGGGACGACTAGTTATTGAAGCCATCCCGCTTTCCGCTTAATAAAGAGAATCTTATACCACCAATAATATAGGCGCATTAATCCCAAATACTGCTTGCGTTGTTTTTTTCAAAACCGGGAAAAGGATTATCATCTGAACCAACACCTGCATAATCATCATCAAAATCAGGGTTGCTAGACGGATTTGATCCGGCTAATATACTTATACTACCTTTAATGTCTACAACCTCAATTGTAGGTTTAATATATTTCAATTTATTCATATTTAATTACATTTTATTATTTAACCAATACTTTAATTCCTCCTACGATGTAAACACCTGCCGGCATGCTTATCTTTGTTGTACCTTGACTGACATTATATGAGTATGAACGTCCGTCAACTGTAGATATGTTTATCTTGCGCGGGGAGTCTGATTCGACAACAATTAATCCTTTGTCAGAATTTACCTTATAACCATCATTTTTACCATCAGCAACGCCGGCAATTACGGTAGTCTCATCCTTCATCACGTCACCTTTTAAAGAAAAAGACTTAAACATGGTTGAAACAATGTCTTTTGGTTCAAAGTATGCTTCAAACTGACGAAGTGTTACAAGATTGGCATCTTCTGTACTTGCTGTGTCCCACTTATAAAATGAACTTCCGTCACGATTCATGACATAATATATAGATGGAAGTTCTAAAGCATAGGGATATGGCGTCATGTCAACATTCAATCCTCCATTATTATAATTAGGAGTAGCAAAATCTCCTTTATCCACCAATTTTTCGCCATTAACCAATGTAGGTCCAACAAAAGTAAGAGGAATACCAATAAGACTGTTCTTACCTTCATCCGGTACGGAAATTATGTAACTATGACCAGCCTCAATTGATTCCACATTTGAAGAGAATGTAAGCTGTTGAGCATTGTCAGTCATCTCACCCAACCAGAAATCACCAGTCTTTGTTGATGTAGCCCATGACATCTGGCGTCCGTTTGCATTCTCAATACGAAGTACATTAAACGGTAGAGCCAACGTTTCCCAACCATATCCAGAAGTTCCTGCAGAATTTTTTATCACCCTATCAAAAGTTCTAGTATATGTAACCTTAATATTCTCAAATGTCATATTCTCCAGATTGCTAACAGTAATGCCATGCTGGAAGTTTAACACACCACCTGCAGTTGAGTACGCACGAGGTCCGTCGTTTCCATCATAACTATCATTTGCCAGTTTCAAAGTACCATTACCTTGTATCGATACTGTATGACCATTATCAATGAGGAAAGACTCGAACTTAGAATAGTATAGACCGGCCATCTCATTATTGTTCTTAAGCACAATATCCATATCAACAGTACCAGTCTGTATTGAACCGATACGTGCATTATCAAGAGTTATTATAGCCTTTGCCTTAGGCAAATTGGTTGCATAGCCACTGCGCAGTCCGAAATAGAAATTGTGAAGGTCAAGTTTATCATCACCATCACTATTTGTCCAACCTCCTATCAACGTTACTTCCATTCCATCATAGATATATGGATAAAAATAATTCTGTCCTTTTTTTGCTCTTTCTTCAACAGCTTCTGTAACATTGAGGTATATATCCATTTTAACATTAACATCATTAATGCCTCTTGTTTTCAGTTCATTAAGTTTCTGAGTCAGATTGAATGTATAATCTGCATTATTTGCTGTCCCATATACATATTCTTCTTTATTTTGTCCGTTTTCTGCATATGATACCAAGGCACGCAATTTCCACATCGTAGATGATACTGGAGAAGAAATGGTTGGTAATACTTCGTATGTATCACTAGACCAGATTGCCGATCCAGGCTTTTTTCCTCCTTCACGGAATGTAACAAAACTAGTACGCATCAGCTGCACCTTCATTTGGCCTTCAGCCTCTTTCCCCATCTCTTTACACGTCCCTTGTGAACTTCCGTCATGCCAACGATTGTACCATTCGTTGATTGAATAAATTGTACCAGGCAACTTATTGGCATTATCTGAGCCAACATAGAGTTCTTTAACTCCATAAGGCACATGTAAAGTAGAATTATCACTTATATTCTTAAATACGCACCAATTAATATAATATGGTACCGGATTATAGACATAAACATCGTGCAAACTTCTACAACTGAAAAATGCATTGTAGTTTATATTACTAACATTTTTCGGAATATGTACTTCTTCCAACTTTGAACAATACATAAAAGCATTAGCACCTATAATAGTACAACTGTTTGGCAGATATACTGTTTTTAGTGCAAGTGTATATCCATCGCTATTATAAATTTCTTTATAGAAAGCCGCTTCTGGAACCGCATTTGCAGGGTGACTTCCGCTCGCCACAATGTTGACTTCAGATAAATTAAGTGTTTCAAGCATGGGCATGTTGTCTCGAATATAATAGAAATCATCCGCATTCATGTCTCCTATTACAGTAAGCTCTCCGATGTTACATGGATTAACATTTTTGTTATTTATAACATCAGACAAATACCCTGCCTTTCCTGTTAAATCTACGTTTACATTTTCAAGCTTTGTTTTGTCTATAATCTGCGCTTGAATGGTCATTGTTTCAGTAGGAGTAATATAGAATGCTCCATCAAAAAGATTAGCGAAATTCTTGCTGGCAAAATAGTCTTTCATAAGATACTTCTTACCATTAACAGTAAGTATTACTTCATTGTCTGAAACAGCAGACGATGTACGTTTAGCAAAGAACAGGAATGGGGTGCCATATGCGAGTTCAAGTTCCTGTCCATTGATACTCTCATATGTGAGGCTTGTACTCGTAATGACACGCTGCAGCAAATCAACGCCACCTGTTTGAGCAACTTCAAACTTAACTTTTACGACACCTGCACTAACTGCCGGTATAGATGTAATAAGATCACTGCTCTCACCTGCAAGTGCTTCGACGAGCCTGATGTTTAAGGCACGTTCACCTGTATTTAAATTATCTGCTGTTGCCAAACGTAAAGAATAATTACTCAAGTCGACATCTGACGATGCTGTAAACTTTACTCCCGAAATAAGCAATGAATTTAATATTCTGCGATATGAAAATCCATCAGCACTGTTATACTGCTTTGCTATTTCTAATGTGTTATCTGGCTGTGTAATTATAATTTTTCCACTATCGTCTGTACGTACTAATACTGGAAAAATGTAACCAGAAAACGGCTTACCATCCAAATCCCAATTCTGTAGAGCTGAAGCCGTTACATCAAAAGGCTGTCCTGAAACAATATTATTTACAGACATCGACAAACCACGAGAGCCTTCATTAGACACTAGTTTGAGTGATGATACATCTGCACGAGCTTGCTCTTCCGTACGAATGCCACATACCATTTCAGGAGTATCACCATAAGTTTTATTTCCTATTGTTACACTGAAGATATCATCAACCCATTGAGAATTGTCCGCTATATCAGCGCCTTGTCCACCATTAATATGAAACTTATAACCATATTTTGTATTTACGTCCCTTTTAATACCGTCAATTACAAATGCATGCCTTATAGTTCCTACGCTAAAATCAGATTCTGATTCTGAAGTATAGGTAGCAGCAGGCTCAGTCCCGGCACTATATATTACAGGCATTCCATTATTTATGTTACGTACTATCAGAGCCACCCATTCTTCATCTGTCATCCCACTACTGGCTTTAAGGTAATACTTAACACTGTTTCTGTCAAACTCAAAAGAATTAACCAATTGAACAGCAACTTCAGATAATGCTGCTGAACTTTCATTCTCCCCATATTGTGTATTTATGCTTTGTGCCGCATCATACATAAGTTGGGCAAGGCCATTGTCACCCGTAACTGTATTATAATCATATTTTGTTGGTGACTTATGGTAATCCATTATAATGGTCATAGCCGTTGCCATGCATCCCATCGGATAATCATTTTTGGTTATAGACTTGTAAACATAATTGTAGTCACCCTTCTGCTGGATGGCTGTATTAGTCGGAAAATACAGCTGTTGAGCTGAAACAGCCCACACCGATGCAAGAAGAATAGCGATTGAAGCTAAAAATCTTTTCATTAAAATCAAAAATTAAAAAATAAACAATCTTTTTATACTAAAAAATATTATCCTTAAACGCACATTTATTAATGTGTTACTCAAATTTTATTGCAAATATATAACATTACGATTTAAATATAGGTTTAGATTACATTTTGTTAACTTAAAAAGACAAAATATAATGATTAAACTTAATTCCACATTTAACTCTGTCAATATTTCAATGTATTAACTAACATAGTGATTTAGTGAAGAATGGTTACCGAATGCATGACTTTATCAGTCTTACTATTGGCGGTAGGAAGATGGCGTACTAAATAAGTTGTCAATCTCCTCCAATAAAAAGTATGTCCAGTACACTGCTATTGACTAAAATTAGTGGCCCGGTAACGAATAAAAACTGGGCCACTTTCGGTTAAAAAGTGGCCCACTTACGATGCGTAAACGATAGGTTAATGATTTAAAACCTAAACACTGTTATTTGCTTACACATTTGCTTGTAAAAACATTTTTCTTGCTTATTTTTTTACCATAAACACATGTTTTCCTTTCGATTTTCAGCACTTAAAATCTTATATGCCAAAGACGGCGCAGACATTATACGTCTAAAGCAGCAAAACAGACATATAACATTTTACATTTTTATCAAAGCTACGACAATCAACCTTCCCTACCCTCTCTGTTTCTGTTTGAACAACTGAAGAGGTTTGCCGTAGTTGAGCATGCGCCAGATCCACTCTAGGGGGCCGAAAAGGCAGTAATGAAGCCACAGACGGCTTAGCAACATCTGAAGGACAAACACGCCGAGGGCTATAATCTCTGTAAACGAAAGGCCCACGCCGGCACCAAGACCGAAGCCTATGCCGTAGAAAAGGAACATGCCTGCTATAGACTGACAGATGTAATTGGTCAAAGCCATGCGGCCGGGAGCGGCAAGGGCGCACCATACCGCCGAACTGCTGCTGCGGAGATAAAGCAGGCAGAGGGACGACATATAGGCGAAACCGAGCGGATAGACGCTGACAGCGTAAAGCAATGAGTGGGCAGCGTTGCCAAAAGGATGACCGCCAACGGCGCTCCATGCATAGACAACAGACAAAGGAATACCGACACTGAAGCCTATAACCGACACGCGGCGCAGCAGGTGCCGGTGGGCAGAAAGGTCGGCGTATATCTTCTGACGCCCGATGTAATAGCCTATCAGAAACAGGCCAAGGACCTTAAAGTAGCGGTTGCCGTCGACAAACTCCTGCACTCTCACCAACGCTCCCTGAATAAGAAACTGAAACACCTGAGCATAACTGTCGGCATCGCGCAGCCAATAGCCGAAGTTTTCTTCTGTTATGCCGTACTTGCGGCAGTAATGCCACTGAGCCTCAACGG
Source organism: Prevotella marseillensis (assembly GCF_900625065.1). Lineage (NCBI taxonomy): Bacteria > Pseudomonadati > Bacteroidota > Bacteroidia > Bacteroidales > Prevotellaceae > Prevotella > Prevotella marseillensis. Next base: position 1,916,608 of record NZ_UYXY01000001.1, read on the forward strand.
CAGGAGCCGAGAGACTCACGCCGAAGATTTGTGTCAGTGTGTCGACAGCCACGGGCAGCAAAAGGAAGAAGGCTGCCCACGAAAGCATCTTCCGGTTGCTCACGTTTCTGAACAACGGCAGCACCATTCCCATAAGGGCATAAAGCATAAGTATGTCGCCGCTCCAGATGAACATAAGATGCATGAATCCTATAGCGAGCAACACGGCCATGCGCCTATAGAACAGCCTGAAAGCCCCGTTGCCTTTCTGTTCGGCATGACTTATTATTATCGAGAAGCCCATGCCGAAGAGCAGCGAGAACAGGGTGTAGAACTTGCCGTCGATGAACACATACTGCAAGAATCGCACAATCCTGTCCACACCGGCTGAAGGCATTGACGCGGCAACGTCGGCCGGCTGAAACGTATAGAGCGAGAACTCGGGATAATTGGCAAGACAGATGCCAAGCAAGGCGAAGCCTCTAAGTGCGTCGAGAATGACATAGCGTTCCGACGGCTTTACTGGGGAATAGTTGGTTTTGGACATGGATATATTTTTTAGGAGTTAAGGAGTTATGAAGTTAAGGAGAAGTTCCTTGAGCATAGCGAAAAAAGACGTATGCCTTTAGGGTATTGTCATTTGGAGTTAAAGTAGTTAAAGGAGTTATCGCCAACAAGTTGGCTAGGAGTTAGAGCCATATGCTTTGTGAATCCTTATCCAGGGATAGACACAAGACATTTGGATTTTTCACTCTTCACTTTTCACTGTTCACTTTCGTATGGCGCTGTTTAATTTTTACTTTTTAATTTTTAATTACGCATCGCGCTCCCCGCCTGCTCTTCACATTCACAAGGCAAATCATAATTAGCTAACGCTGAACTTTGTTTCTCCATTCTCAACTCTCAATTCTCAATTTACTTTCTGTTCACCATCATCACGCTTATCAGTATCACGGCAAGACCGGCGAGCTGTATCAGCGTTACGTCCTCATGACCAAGGCCGGCACCGATGACTACAGCAACAACGGGATTGACGTAAGCATGAGTGGCAACTTCGGTGGCAGGACGCACACGCAGCAGCCAGATGTATGCCGTGTATGCCATCATTGAACCGAATACTATAAGATATGCCAACGAAAGCCATGATACGGATGATACTGCGGAGAGCTGCAAACTGCTGAAATCGCCCGACAATCCTGCGCACAAGGCAAACACGAATCCCGCACCAAGCATCTGCCAAGCCGACGACGAGAGTCCGTCGTCATCACTGCCGCGGATGTGATATTTTGAATACAGCGTGCCGCATGCCCACGATATGCATCCGCCTATAAGCAGAAGCACGCCATACTCATAATGACTGCCGCCGTGGCGCTGCATGTTGAGCTGTTCGAGATAGAGCATGGCCACACCAAGAAAGCCAAGCACGATGCCTGCCACGGTGGAGACACCTCTGAAATTGCGACGCCACTGCGGAACATCGAGCAGCATTATCCACAAAGCCGTAGACGAAGCCATTATTGCGACAAGACTGCTGCTGACATAGCGCTGGGCAAACATGATGACGCCCTGGTCGACAAACAGAAGAATGATGCCGCACACGGCCGACTTAAAGATAAGTCCACGGCGCAACAGCCGCTCGCCACGCAACCGGCATACAGCAAGCAAGGCCAGACCAGCCACGGCGAAGCGTACCGTGCCGAGCACGAACGGCGGAAAGTCGTGAAGACAAACCCCGATGAAATAATATGTAGAGCCCCATACAACGTATATGAGGAAATAGGCTGCAGCTACCGTAAGGCGGCCGGGTGGCTGTGGCATAGGCAGTTTGTTTTGTAAATAGTAATAATTGTCAGGCCGAAAGCAGCGCACCAGCCCTTTGGCCGGCACGTTGCCCTATATGCGTCAGCACCATAAGCAATGATGTCAGCCTCTGGTCTTTATCTCGCAGTTGGCTGGTGCCTTGATGTTCTCGTCGATAGTTACCGAACCTATTGAGTCGGCCACAATAACGCCCGATGTCGGATTCTTGATGTTGGCGATAGCTCCGCGTATGTCGGCGTTGAGCGTAGAATACTCGAAGGCCCTGTCGCACTCACTGTCGAACGTGCAGTTTTCCAACACCAGGTCGTGAGCATAGCACAGCGGCTGTTCGCCTGAGATATGGCAGTTTACAAGGCGCAGGTTGCGCGAGTGCCATCCAAGATACTCGCCGTTAAGCTCTGAGTCGTAGATAGTAACGTTCTCCACCTCCCAGAAGGCATCCTTCGTGGTTATCTTGGCGTTGTGTATCTCTACGTTCTTTACATACTGGAACACGTATTTGCTGTCGCTCTCAAAGCCGTCTATGCATATGTCGTTGCTGAACATGAAGGGATAAGTGCCGCCGTGCAACTTCAGGTTCTTCACGTTGATGCGGTTGCAGCGCCAGAATATCTCGTCGGCGTCGTTTATCTCAACGTTCTCGATGTCGATGTCGTTCATCTCGCGGAACATCTTCGGCGCGTCTATCACGGTGTTCTTCATTGTCAGATGGTCTGAATACCACAATGCAGAACGTCCGCCTACGGCAAAATAGCAGTTGTCTATCGTGAATCCGTGGACATGCCAGAACGGATAGTTGCCTTCAAATCGGCAGTTAGTGGCCACAATGTTGCTGCATTCCTTTATGGCCGACTCGCCTTCGCGTATGGTTACGTTGTTGATGTGCAGGTCGTGCGACGCGAACAACGGGCGTTCGCCGCCAAATTCGGTGTTCTCAATCAGTTTCATAATATGTAATCTTTTTATAATTTATTTTTTCGTTGTCAGTAGAGCTGTAGAGCGTTTCTTGCGCATCCGGCTTTAACAGACTATCGTCAGCAACGATATTTCTGCTGTTTTTTCTTTTGCAAAAATACGTATAATCAGATAAAAAAGCTGTATCTAATTTACTGATTAGATGAAACAATTCACAGAAAATATGATTTGCTCAAATTAATTAACCGCCAATATAGGACTTTTCGGCACAAAATGATGACACAGAAACATTTGGCGGAGCTACCTGATTACCCCGAAACAACAGTTTATACTTACACCTGAAAGCAGCAGAATAATAACAAAAAAGGTTGGCATCAACGGCAAAACGGCCGACAGAATCAATGGCTTTTCAGCGCAAATCTGACTCTTCAATACATCTAACCACCGCAAGATCAGCCTCTGCCCAGTCGACTGAGCGCAGCTCTTTAGCGCCGAGCCACACATAGTCTACATGCTCCGAGAGAACGAACCCGTCTGACAGCGGCTCGCAGAAATATGCGTTGAGCGTTATCGAAAAGTCGGGATAATCATGACGGGCAGCCACAATCAGGCTGCCTACAGATATGTCATAATCAAGTTCCTCGGCAAGTTCGCGTCTCAAAGCCTCCTGCGGCGTTTCGCCGGACTCAATCTTTCCGCCCGGGAACTCGTATTTGTAGCTTGTATAACTGTATTTTGTGCGGCCCTTTTTCACGCAGAAATATTTTCCGTCCTTGCGTATTACAGCTGCCACCACATTATAATGTTTAGCGTTCATATTCAGCCTTTCTCCTTTTCTTGTTTCTTATATACTGCCGCAAACGGTCATTCGCCCTGCCCTTCTGCCGCTTTGCGTCTCTTTGCCAGTTCTGCCTGCATCTTCTCGTTGAAACGCTTTGTTATGGGATAAAACACTACCGACGCCAAAGCTATGCCGAACACCACTGCCGGCACTATGCTCGACACGAGGCGTATGCCCTCAACAGCCCCGCTGCTCTGCATGGCTGTGCCGCCCGACACGTAGCCGAATGCCGACAGCAGTATGCCAGACAAGGCTCCGCCGAAGCCGAGCCCCATCTTCAGTGCAAACATTATGCCCGAGAAGCAGAAGCCTGTTGCGCGCCGGTGGTTGAGATATTCCATATAGTCGGCCACATCTGCCACCATTGCCCACATAAGAGGTATCGTCGGGGCATAGGCCAGACTCTTCAATACGCACAGCAGATAAACAAGCACAACATCGTCGGGCGAAGGCAGATAGAACAGAGCCTGAAACAATACGGTGAGCGACAGGCACACTATATATACGGTCTTCTTGCCCAACTTGCCGGCAAGCCATCCCGAAAGGAACACCACACCGACAAACTGCATTATGGCGTTGAGTATGTTGAACAGCGAGAAGCCTGCCGAATAAGCCTCACGCTCCGTATCGGCAAGTCCGAAGTTATGCAGAAACTCATAGAGCGAGCGCTGGTCGAGATAGCTCTGAAAATAAAAGTTCATCGACGAGCCGAACATCGCCAGTGAGGTATATACGGCAAGACACAGCACAAACATTACGCGCCACGACACGTTGCCGAAGGTTTCCTTTACGTCTTCCTTAACGCTTGCCTTCTGTTGCGGCGGCTGGGCTATGCGCTCTCTGGTGGTGAAGAATGTTATGAGCAGACAGATAAAGGCGATGAAGGCAAACAGCAGAATGGTGCGACTCCATCCGCGACTCGCATCCGAACCGCCAAGGCGGTCAATCAGCGGCAGCGTAAAGCCCTGCACGGCAAACTGAGCTATGGTGCTTGCCACAAACCTCACCGTGTTGATGCTTGTGCGCTCCTTTATATTGGCCGTCATCACTCCGCCGAGCGAGGCGTAAGGCGTGTTGTTGAACGAATACATCATCAGCAGAAGCACATACGACACGGCGGCATAAACGGCCAGCAGCGTCTTGTCCTGTATGTCGGGCCTGTGGAAGGCAAGGATGTAGAACAGGCAGAACGGCAGGGCCGACGCCAGTATCCACGGACGATATTTGCCCCAGCGCGTGCTTGTGCGGTCGGTCAGTATGCCCACTATCGGGTCGGCAAATGCACTCACCATAGGCGCCACAAGCAGCACCGAGCCTGCAATGGCTCCGTTGAGTCCGAACACGTCGGTGTAAAACTTCAGCTGATATATCATTATCATCTGAAACACCAGATTGGCAGCCAGGTCGCCCAACGAATAGCCTACCTTCTCGCCGAAAGAAATCTTACCGTTATATGAATTATCTGCTGACATTGTTCTTATCTAGCTTTTCGTTTACATGGCGTATACCTCTGCCAGGCTCACGCCCATTGCTCCGGCTCATAACCATGAGACCGGCACACCGCCCCTCTCAGGGCCATGTTATTAGCAGGAACAAAAGTAATAAAAATTCCTGACAGGAATAACAAAACAGCGAAATAATACAATAAATTATATTACCGTCAGCAATTCAAATTCCGTCCGTATATCTTTATCCTCTTCATTCGTCCATTTTCAGTGCCACGTTTAAAATTCTGTCGTAGCCATTCATATAGTCTGTGGCATAAACGGGAATTGTGATGTCGGGCTTAATGCCTCTTGCGTGATGCTGTTCACCGTCCATGCAGCGCATGAGCATCCCTGTCATTGAGAAAGGAAACAGGGGCAATCCAAACATCGTCATGTCACCCGTTGTGCCGGCAGTGGCCTGCCCAACAATCTTCCCCAACTTATAATTACGCACCATCATCAATATTGTCTCTCCCCAGCTTACAGTTGCTCCATCGCACAAGAATGTTGCAGGCAGGGCTATATGCGGCTGTTTAGCCTTTAGCGTTTCGCTATTTACACGCCATGTAACATTTTGCTGATATGGAAAATTGTTTATCGGAACTTCAGTGGCCGGAGCCGTTACGTCGGATGCAATCAGATGAGCCAGAATATCTTCAAACTGATAAGTGGGAAGTCCGCGCAGGTCGAAACACAACCCTCTGACATCGGGCGTCAATGCCGACATAAAAAGTTTCTCGTTCAGCTCGCGTGAAGTGGCGTTGACATACAGTATTCCGTTCTCTAATTTCCTTATAGGCTGTTTTTCCTTCTCCATCTTCGGAATATTCTGGCTCCGTGCATATAGAGTGTCCTCATATGCCTGTCCCGAAGCATTGACAGTCTGAATAACAAAAGGCGTGCCGTATTCGGCTGAAGACAGCATCTTTTCCACAGCCATCTTGTCGCGATGGGCTTCTGTGGCGGCATTGGTTATCTGTCTGCAATACTGCAAACGCTCAGATGCCTGTTGACCGTTTACGGCATTGAGTATGCGCCACGGTTGCTTGCCGTCTGTCCCTATCATTACAAGCAGCGTGTCGTTCACCGCTTTTGTCTCGGCTTCAGCGTAAAATTCGGGCAGATATGTTGACATGATACCTGAAACATTCATATCTCTACGCACAAACATATGCCCGTCCTTCACCGGATTCATAAAGCGGCAAAGCGTATCATACCATTCCACAAGCGACTCAAAAGAATTTACGCCTGCCATTTGAACGGCTTTTTGCAGATATCTTTCCAACTGGTTGTCCCAATCGAGACTGTCTTCTTCGTAATACGGATAAAAATGTCTTACTATATTCCAGCGTACTGTTATATCAGCCACTCTCACCGCCTTGTCCGACAGCAGTCCGAAAATGAATCGCCTTCTTTTTGACAAAGCCTTATCGTCAATCTGATGATTCTTCCAATAGTCCTTTGCGTCTGCAAGCAAACGGCGTGTTGCCTTGCCGTCAAACTTTTCTTCGGGCAGCGCATGCTGTACGTTAAGGTATTTCCCTTTGCCAACAGGACAAGAGTAATATCTGCAAGCCAAAGGCACGGCTGCCGTATCAGTGCTGCCGGAAATCGTTGAGAGTTTTTTGTAATATGGTATATAGTCGGCAAGTCCGGGCATAAGCAGCTTGGCAAGAAAAGGAACATTGAGCTCGCCCGAACCGCTATAGCTGTAATACATGGCACGGCCACCTGAGCATGTGTCATTTTCACCCGAGGACGAAACAGGCACGGCAGTGAACGACATTGTAGGGGCAAGCGGCTTGAACAATGTCTCTAGGGATTGCGTCTCCGCCCTGTCTGCAAGCAGCGCACACACTTTCATCCAGTCGCTTTCCGACCAGTCTTGTGTATATGGATTGGGCGAAAAGTAACGGACTATGCCATACGTGCGGGCAAACTCCACATATCGTGATGTATCTGCAGCCACGACATCTGCCACAAACGCAAACATACCAAACAACAACAGAATTATTTTGTTTTTCATATTATATTCACATTAAAAGAATATCACCTGTCATTATATTGCGTTATCAAACTGTCATTATATTTGTAACATCAAAAAATCAAGCAAAAGCGGTGTGTTTCCGCCCAAAAACTTTTTATGAAATCCTTCTGAATCTATTAATTAAGGCAACCAATATCAGCAGGCAGAATATGGCGATAATGATGAATCTGGTCTGATTCATTATGTCGGCATAGAAACTGCTGCCGGGGCTTATATAATCTATGACGCATGATGCAGAATTGTTTACCAGGTGCATGCCGAAGCACACCATGACGTTGCGCGTTTTATAATAAACCCAGCCTATAAGTATTCCGCTTATGAACGTGCCGATAATCAGGCTTGGATAGAAATGCAGTATTGAGAACATAAAGGCGGAAATCAGAATACCTATCCACGGATTTGTCTTCCATTGGAGCAGTTTTTCCTCTATACCTCCGCGAAACACTATCTCTTCTGCCAGCGGAGCCAGTATGCTGATGCCTATTATACTTGCAAAAGAGAGCTGTCCGTCAGCTGCAACGGCTTCGCTATAGTCGTTAAGGTTTAGGGCCGAAACAAAAAGGTTGAGCGGCAATATTGAAACCAACATCATCAGCATTGCCATCAGATAGACTGATGCCGGAGAGTTATCTGAGCCATGCTGACCAAAAGACGGCAGCTTCACATATTTTCTCTTTATAAAGAGTGCGGCGATAAACAGATTGCTCAGAATCAGCGTGGCGCTGTCCATACTGCCCAACTGCATGACATCCTCTATCGGCATGTTGTTGTTGAGTACGTAATTCTCAAAAATCCAGCCGGCAACATAAACAATGGCCGGTACAAGTATCAATACGCCAAGAATGTATAACACGTAATATGTTATGGCGACAAATGGTTTTGGCATTGTTTCCATCATAATTTATAAGTTTTTATAAGTTCTCCATATTTTATTTAAGGCATCGGCCTGAGTATGTTACGATTGTTGCCAGCCGACATCATGTCTGCAAATATATAAAATTATTTGTATTGCCGCCCGTTAATCTGAAAAAATATATAGGCCATAGAGAAAAACAATACCTTTTCCGATTCCGACAGCAGATTAATTCTTATTTCTTTGCGTTTATCTTTTTATTTCATAATTTATATGTATCTTTGCCGCCGGATATGACACAACGCTCACGAACGCTGACAAGAGCATGCGCTGCCATGCTGCTTACCGTGTTTATGGCTTATTATGCCATAATCTCGGTGTATGCCCACGTGCATGTGGTCAACGGCGTGATGGTGGTTCACTCACATCCCTTTAAAGACAAGCACAGCCACCCTACGGGGCAGACGCTCGTGCTGCATCACCTCACACATTTTAATTCGCTCGAAGCCGGACCTGCAGCCAAGATTGAGGCGCCCGACGTGAAGTTTATTCACACAAGCTACAGCGAATATGCAGTGGCACACGCCACGCCCGACTACAATTCGGGCATATATCTGCGCGCGCCCCCCGTTTCTTCATTTTCATAAATCATTTTATCCCGAAATCGGCCGTTGGCATTCGGTTGGATTTTTGTTTTGCATTGGGCTGACTGACGTATGACTTTTTGCCGGCATGGTGAACTATGCCTGCGAAAAAGCAGACGGCATGACGGCAACAAGAAAGCGAAAATACGGCCGGTAAGGTTATATCCTATGGCATTAATAACCTCCAAACGGCCCGATGACCGATCAGGGTTTATCTCAACATTATTATTTATGCTGTGACGACGCAGGCATGCCGTGCCGTCATGGCCGGATATTACGCATTTTTTAAGAAATAAATGAAGAAACTAATATTACTTTTTCTGGCGGGCCTGCTGTGCTCGCTGGCAGGGATGGCCCATCCCGTTGAACCAAGTACGGTGAAAGAGGGCAACATCATAACAGGACACGTCATTGAGAAAGGAACAGAGGAAAACCTGGCCTACGCCACGGTGCTTATTGTGGAAAACGGCATGGGCACCGTTACGGGCGACGACGGCCACTTCCGCCTGAAGGATGTGCCGGCAGGCAAATACACGCTGAAGGTGCAGCTCATGGGCTATGCCTCGCAGACCAAGACCGTTGTGGTGAGCAACGAATATACCGTAGACCTGCACTTCGTGATGGAGAAAGAGGACATCATGATGGACGAGGTGGTTGTCTCGGCCAACAGAAACGAGACCAACAGAAGGGTGGCTCCGGTGGTGGTGAACGTGATGAACAGCAAGCTGTTTGAGACGGTCAACTCTACCGACCTTGCCAAGTCGCTCAGCTACCAGTCAGGACTGCGCGTGGAGAACAACTGCCAGAACTGCGGCTTTCCGCAGGTTAGGATCAACGGTCTTGAGGGTCCTTACTCGCAGCTGCTCATAAACAGCCGCCCCGTGATGAGTGCGCTGTCGGGCGTGTACGGGCTGGAACAGATACCCGTAAGCATGATCGAGCGCGTAGAGGTGGTGCGCGGCGGAGGCTCGGCGCTGTTTGGCGCCAACGCCGTGGGCGGCACCATCAACATCATAACCAAGGACCCTATAAACAACTCGTTTCAGGTAAACTCTACGATGTCGAACCTCGGCGGCAAGACATGGGAGCAGTATTTCGGCGCAAACGCCTCGCTCGTGTCCAAGGACCGCACCTACGGCGTGGCATTCTATCAGGCTTACAGAAACCGCAACCCTTATGATGCCGACGGCGACGGCTTCTCCGAGCTGGGCAAGCTCAACATGAACACCTTCGGACTGAGGGGATATTACCGCCCCACGCAGTTCAGTCGCCTGAGCATAGAGTATCACACCACCAACGAATTCCGCCGCGGAGGCAACAAGTTTGACCTGCAGCCGCACGAAACCGACATAACCGAGCAGACGCGCCACGTGATAAACAGCGGCGGACTGACCTACGACATATTCATGAACGAATACAAGCACAAGCTGTCCGTGTACGGCTCGGTGCAGCACACCGACCGCGACAGCTACTACGGCGCGGGCATGGACGCCAACGCCTACGGCACTACCGACGACCTTACGGCCGTGGGCGGAGCCATGTACTCGGGCAACTTCGACCGCATGCTGTTCGCGCCTGCCACGCTGACGGGAGGCTTTGAATACCAGTTTAACGGGCTTCACGACGTCATGACGGGCTACGGCCGCGACCTGAAACAGTATGTGAGGATTGCCGGGGCGTACCTGCAGAACGAATGGAAGATGAGATACCTGACGCTGCTTGCCGGATTCAGGCTCGACAAGCACAACCTCGTGGACAACGTGATATTCAGTCCGCGCGTCAACCTGCTGTGGAAACCCACCGACAGGCTGCAGGGCCGACTGACATGGTCTACCGGATTCAGGGCGCCGCAGGCTTACGACGAAGACCTGCACGTGGCTGCCGTGGGCGGCGAGGCGATGATGATAAAGCTGGCAGACGGACTGAAACCCGAACGCTCAAACAGCTTCAGCGGCTCGGTTGACTGGGCTTTCAATCTGGGACACTTCAGCTCTAACCTGCTCATAGAGGGTTTCTACACCATGCTCAACGACGTTTTCTATCTCGAAGAGACAGGATTCGACGAGACCACGGGCACCAAGATACAGGAGCGCCGCAACGGCCACGGGGCAAGAGTCTACGGAGCCAACATCGACTATAAGATAGCCCACGGCAAGGAGGCGCAGCTGCAGCTGGGCTTCACCGTGCAGCAGAGCCGCTACACCGAGGCGCTGGCATGGAGCAGCGACCCCGACGTGGCGCCTACAAAGCGCATGACGCGCACGCCCGACTGCTACGGCTACTTCACCTTCACGTCGGCTCCGCTCAAAAACTTCGACTTCTCTGTGTCGGGTGTCTACACGGGCAGCATGCTCGTGCCCCACTTTGCGGGATACATAGAGAAAGACAGAATGGAGAAGACGCCCGACTTCATGGACCTGAACCTGAAGCTCAACTACACCTTCGTGTTGAACGACCATCTGAAACTGCAGTTCAACGGCGGCGTGAACAACATATTCAACGCCTTTCAGAAGGACCTTGACAAGGGTGCCGACCGCGACTCAAAATATTTCTATGGCCCCACTCAGCCGCGCACGCTGTTCATAGGCGTCAAGATATTCAACTGACACTAACGGCTGCAATTATCGGCCGCAACCATGCCCTGCCCCGCTACACACAGCATCTGCCGCAACAGCCATGCGGCAATGGTGCATGTGTAGCGGGGCATTTCGTCTGCACAAGCCAGACTGATGACAGCGAAACGGAGCTGAAACGCCAGCTCCACGAAAGAAAAGTCTTTACATTTTTCATGTACAGAGTTTTCTTTAAAATAGAAAACGGACTTATAACGGATGTTAAAGAAACAGACATTCAAGCCTTCGGGATTTAACTTTGATTTACAATTAACGCCGTCTGACACCCCCAGACCAATGGTTTTTATGCCCTTAATCAGGCTTTTTAGAGGCACAAGTCAATGACTTACGAGTTGAAAACCTATTGTTTTTCACCCGTAAGTGGCCGAGTTATATTTTTTAACATTCACGCCCCGACATCTCTATCGGCATAAATCACACTATATCAACAACTTAACAAAATTACGAAATTTCAGCGTTTTTCGTCCGAAAGCCGTGTCTGCGCTGACGGAGGCCATTCTGAGAGCGTCAAAATCAAAAAGTTTTCTGTCTGCCAAGTTCTCAACAGGCAATAAAATAGAGGCGAGTAAATCCCGCTAAAATTCATCTCGATTTACTGTTTTAAAACTAGATTTAAAAAGTAGATATTTAGGCTTAATTTGTTCTCTTGAGAAGCCGAATTTATTCTAACCATTTCATTCCAAAACACAAGGGAAAAAGTAATATAAATTGCTGATGCCAATCTAATGTTTTTACATAAGTTGTTATAGAATGTCGATTAAGATGGCAGAATATAGAACTGATGTATTATTTATCAAATTATTTATCAGATTTTTTGGGAAAAATTGTGAGAATAAGGAAAATATAGTATTTTTGCATCAACATACTTACCCCGCTTCCCACTAGAACAGCGCGCTCAGGGTAAGTTTTTTTATTAAAGATATGTCGAAGCAAATATATAACCAACCACAGATTTCGGTAAGTGAGCAGATTCAGCTATTAAAATCAGAAGGTCTGTCTTTCAAAGACGAAAAGCGTGCATTTCATTTGTTGCAGAATATCAGTATGTTTAGGATGAAAAGCTATCTCAAACCATTCAGACAGCACGAAAGTCATCAGTTTAAAATCGGCTCTACTTTTGAGGAAGCATACAATATTTACAAGTTCGATTCTGAACTTAGGAAGATGGTTTGCTCGGAACTGGAGAAGATAGAGGTGTCTGTTCGGACGCAGTTGTCATTGATTATGAGTGATGCAGCCGGTATATATTGGTTTGAGGATTCTGCGAATTTCCGTAATGCGAACCGTCATTCTTCCTTACTGAAAAGTTTGGATGAAGAACTTCACCGCAGTGATGATGATGCCATTGTTGCCTTTCAACAGAACTATTCTAACAAATTTCCTCCGAGTTGGATGACCTTTGAAGTCAGCTCATTTGGTACACTCTCCATGATGTACAGATGGCTCAATGCCGGTCTGTCGAGACGTCAGGTGGCAAAGTTCTATGGCCTGTCAGATACTGTAATGGAATCATGGCTGCACTCCATCGTCTATGTTCGCAATATCTGTGCACATCATAGCCGTTTATGGAATCGCAGACTTAGCATCAATGCCATAGTGCCAAGACGCACCAATCTAACTTTTATTCCAATCCCGAGTGATACCAAGAAAGTATATTACGTGCTTTCAATCATACTGTACTTCTTACAAACAGTAAATCCCAATACTACTTTTCCTGCCCGTTTTAAGGCATTGCTTAATAAATATCCTTCTATTGATGTATCTGCAATGGGCTTTCCAACTAATTGGGAATTAAATTCCTTATGGACTGATATAACAACATGTAGGATATAACTCATCAAAAGAGCTTCTGTGAAAAGAAACTCAAAGATTCCCTACGGATACCTATACGCTGCCTGCAACTGATGCTGAATGCCAACATGCCGCGGGCATGACAGCAGAAATAAGCCGGAATGACATGAGGCAGACGGAGCCGTGGGGCCGCTGCAGAACAGGCAAACAGAACCGGCACGACAAGACTGAAAAACAATAGCCACAGAATTTACGCCGCTCACCAATAATCTGACACACAGACATTTTCATCACTTAATTCTTGCACAGATGTTTTTTTGTTATTATCTTTGCAAGACAAGTTTATACGAGCTATATACGGCAGTCTGACGCCATTGGACACAGATGCCTGCATCACGGCGCCGGCTGACTATCACCTTACATTTTGTTAATCTCTAAACAACTTACAGAATCAAAAAAATTAACACCATATAAAGATGAAATCCCTGTTGCGCCTTATATTGCTGATAACGTTATTACCCGCTGTCGCCGCGGCCCAGCCCGACATGATAGTGGAGCACTACACCAAGGAGAGCGGACTGCCAAGCAACACAGTGTACTGCGCGCAGAAAGACGGCGACGGCTTTGTGTGGTTCGGCACATGGCACGGCCTGTGCTCGTTCGACGGCACTACGTTCACGCCCTTCATAACACGCACCAACCACAGGTCGGACATGCCGCCGCGCAAGGTGCGCAACATCATTGGCGACAAGAACGGATATCTGTGGATACGCAACACGGACAACCATCTGTATATGTTCAACAAGTATGACGAAACCTACCACGACATATACAACGAGCTGAAAAAGCAGTCGCGCAACGTGCAGGTGATAAAGATACAGGCCATGGACAACGGCCACATAATGCTGCTGACGCGCAACAAGGACGTGTTTGAGGCATACGTCAACGAGGAGAAGAAGATTGAGGTGAGAAAGATATTCGACTCGCGGCGCCACATCGACCCAGCCACAATGAAACTGAAGACCAACATCCTGGGCGAAAACAGCCGCTATGTCTACTGGATAAGCAGGAGTCTGGTGCTCAACATCGTTACGAAGAAAAACAGCGCCCCGCTGCTGGGCAGGATAAAGGACAGAGACATAACATGCTTCAAGAAAAAGAAGCAGTATCTGTGCATCGGAACTGCACGCGGCATCCTGTATATCATCAACACCGCCAACGGTCACACCGACCAATATGCCTTCAAGGGGATGCAGTCGGCCGTGTCGAGCATAAACATCATCGACGGCAAGGTGTACTTCACCACGAAAGACGGGCTCTACTCCTTTGCCAGAGGCTCGGCACCGAGGCTCATAACATCGCAGGCATCGGGCATCACGCAGTCGTTCACCGACAAATATAACAAGCTGTGGCTGTGCTCCGGCAGGGGCCTGCTTATATGCCACGACCCCAAGACAGCCACGTCGCAGACTTTCACCATGCCCACAGACAGCCTGTTTGCAGAGATGAAGTTCAGAGACACAGGCGCCAACGGCCTGTTCATACTGATGCGCAACGGCGAGGTGTGGCGCTACAACCATCAGACAAGGATGGTGCAGAACATCAACCGGCAGAAAGACTTCAGCAACTACACGTCGGAGCCTCACTTCTTTGACATCGACATCGACGCAAACGGCATCCTGTGGCTGTCGTCCACCAGCAGCGGTGTCTACAAGGTGTGCTTCCCGCGATACAACTTCAGGTTTATGTTCCCGCAGATGCTCATAACCGACAACGACAGCGACAACAACGGCATACGCGCCGTATATCAGGCACGCAACGGCGACCTCTGGATAGGCACGCGCAAGGGCGAGCTGTTCTGCATGGACCTGAAGACCAGGAACATAAAGCGAAAGTTCAGCAGCAACGAGATAGGCCCAGTCTACCACATAATGGAAGACAAGAAGGGCAACTACTGGTTCTCTACAAAGGGCGCCGGACTGATAAAGGCCACACCCGACGCCATGGCGCCACAGGGACTGCGCATAACACGGTATACCAACAAGCGGGGCGACCGCAACTCGCTGAGCAGCAACCGCGTGTATTACACCTATCAGGACAGCCGCGGGCGCATATGGGTGTGCACCTTCTACGGCGGACTGAACCTCATAGAAGAACGCGGCGGCAGAATAATATTCAGAAACAAGCGCAACGGGTTCAGGCAGTATCCGCGCTACGAGCTATACACAGACGTGCGCTCCATAACCGAAGACCGCAACGGACGCATGTGGGTGGGCACAACAGACGGACTGATGTCGTTCGACGGAAAGTTCAGCAAGCCGTCTGACATAAAGTTTGAGACCTACCGCGAAAGCCACAAGTCGGGAATAACCGACAACGACATCTTCACGATGTATAAAGACCACAAGGGATATATCTGGATGGGCATATTCGGCAGCGGCCTCAACAAGATAGAATATTACGACGAGAAGAACCGCCAGCCCGTGCTGAAGACATACATGATAAACGAGAAGCAGGGCGGCGACGTCATATCATCTATCGTCGAAGACAAGAGCCACTGCCTGTGGATATGCACCGAGAACGGACTGGCAAGCATGAAGCAGGGCTCGTCTTACCTGAAGAGCTACGACAGGTTTGCGGGCTTCCCCGAGGTGAACATCGAGGACAACACATCGATATGCCTGCACAACGGCACCATACTGATAGGCAGCCGCCAGGGCCTGCTGTCGTTCGACCCTGAGGCAGTAAGAAACGACAACGACGCCCGATACCCCACCTTCATAACCAACTTCAAGGTGGTCAACCGCGAGCTGTGGGACTTCAATCCGCCGATATTCGAAGGCTCGCTGAAGTATGCCGACAAGATTGTGCTCGACCACGACCAGTCGACATTCACCATTGAGTTCTCAGCCCCCTACTACGCCGACAACAGCCTTATACCCTACACCTACATACTCGACGGATACGAAGACGAATGGCACAACAGCGGCACCAACCGCATAGCCTCGTATGCCAACGTACCGCCGGGCCACTATAAGTTCAGAGTTAAGGTCAACGACAACAACTCGCCCGAACGCGTCATCGAGATAATCATCAGTCCGCCGTGGTGGGCCACATGGTGGGCTTACACCATATACACCCTGCTGGCGCTGTTGGCTCTCTACGGTGCGCTGCGTCTCGTGATGTACATGATAAAGATGCGCAACGAGGTGTATATCAACGACCGTCTGGCCGAACTGAAGATACGCTTCTTCACCAACGTCAGCCATGAGCTGCGCACGCCGCTGTCGCTCATAAAGGGCCCGATAGAGGAACTGAAGAACACCGAGAAGCTGAGCCCTACGGGCAAGGAGTATATTAGCCTCATCGACCGCAACGCGCGCAAGATGCTGCAGCTGGTAAACCAGATACTCGACTTCCGCAAGATTCAGAACGGCAAGATGAAGATGCACGTGTCGTATGTCGACCTCAACAGCATGATAGAGCAGCTCATGCAGGAGTTCAGGATGCATGCCGAAGAGCGCGACATAGCCTTCGTGTTCGACAAGGCTGAAGAACACGTCACGGCATGGTGCGACGCCGAAAAGATAGCCATAGTGCTCAACAACCTGATGAGCAACGCCTTCAAGTACACCGGCGAGGGAGGCAAGATATGCATAGCGCTCGAACACGACTACGACAGGCACATGTGTACGATAAGGGTTGAAGACGACGGAGTGGGCATACCAAAGTCGCAGCTTGAGGTGATATTCGAGCGCTTCTCGCAGGCAAGCAACAAGACGTCTGACGACAACGCCTACGCCGGCACGGGCATCGGCCTTTCGCTGTCGAGAGAGTATGTCAACATGCACCACGGACGCATATGGGCCGAAAACATCGACGGAGGCAAGGGCGTGGTGTTCTCTGTAGAACTGCCTACTGGCCGCGAACACTTCGACGAGAAAGACATCGAAGTCTACTTCGACGACAACACGGCTGGCAGCAAGACAGCAGACGAGGCCGAAGCTGAACAGGACACGCAGGAGCAGAAAGCGGAAGAACCGCAGGACGACCTGCCTACGATAATGCTCATAGAGGACAACATCGACATGTGCCGCATGCTGCAGCTGCAGCTGCGAAGCAACAAATACAACGTGTTTACGGCGCACGACGGCGAAGAAGGACTGAAGAAGATTTATCAGCACCACCCCGACATAATAATAACCGACCTCATGATGCCGGGCATGGACGGCATGGAGCTGCTGCGCAACGTAAGACAAGACTTCAACATCAGCCACATACCCGTCATCGTGCTCACGGCAAAGAACACCGAGGAAGACAAGCTGACATCCATAAAGAGCGGAGCCAACGCCTTTATAACAAAGCCCTTCAGCAGCAGTCACCTCATGGCCAGAATAAACCAGCTGCTCGAGGAGCAGCGCATCTTCCAGCGCAAGATGGTGGTGCAGACCACCGTGGAGAGCACGGCCGAGGCGGCCAACGACTCTTACGAACAGCACCTCGTGAAGAAGGACATCGAGTTTGTACACAAGATTCATGAGATTATTGAGGAGAACCTCAACTCTAACGACTTCAACATCGACACCATAGCCGGCACGATAGGTCTTAGCCGCTCTGCCTTCTTCAAGAAGCTGAAGAGTCTGACGGGCTTTGCCCCGGTAGACCTCGTAAAGGAGATAAGGCTGACCAAGGCTGCACGCCTCATAGAGACAACCGACGACAGCATAACAGAGATAGCCTACTCTGTGGGCTTCCGCGACGCAGGCTACTTCGGCAAGTGCTTCCGCAAGAAATATGAAATGACGCCAAAGGAATACAGAGCCGAAAAACGTCAGGCGCAGCAGCAATAGCATTGCCGGAATTATGGCACGAAATAAAGCGACGGCACGAAATAAGACTTAAAAGCAAGCTAAGGAACTGCATAAACAGCACTCTGCATCAGCCTGCCTTCCGTCCCATTCGTTTATATTAACCGGAATGGACGGAAGGCACGTTGATTATATATAAACAGACAGCACGACAAAACTAACTTTCTTTCCAATATTGCAATAACATCGCTACGACAGCAAATCCTCTATGATAAAAGTACATTTTTTTGCTTTAAAAGAATAAAATTACAGTTTTTTTTCATATATTTGGAGTGCCGTACAACGGAAGGGACAACGATGACGATGTGGACGGCGAAGTGCTCATTGAAAAGCGGAACAACATCTGGAATACGACTTACCTCTTCAATGCGAAGGAGAAACCTCGTGTACGTCAACACGGGACGCACGAAGAAAGACGGAACGACAGACGAGAAAACCCATGAGCGCAAGCTGAAATGGGACGAGGAGAACCGTCTGCTGGCCTCTGACGATGACGGATTCGTGACCAACTACTGGTATGACGCTGACGGCGAGCGCACAGTGAAGACCAGCGGCGAGAGCGAGCAGGTGTATGTGAACTCAGAGTTTGCCGGCGGACGCACCAACACGGCCAAGTTCTCACTCTACGTGAGCCCTTATCTCGTGGCAAATCAGGGCGGACGCTACACCAAGCACATCTACATAGGCTCACAGCGCATCGTATCAAAGATAGGTGACTTCGCATCCTACGGCGCAGATCCGAGGCGCATACAATATGCCGGCAAAGAGGCTGACGCGGTAAATGTGGACTATGATGTTAAATATAGTCAACAACTGCAGGCAATCAAAGAAAATTATGCTACATTTGGAGTGCCGTACAACGGAACGGACAACGACGACTATGTGGACGGCGAGGGCTTCTGCTGTGACGACGGCACGATTGAAGCAGCCATCGCCCAGGCCAACGCACCGGAAGACAACTTCCAGGAAGGCGACGCATACGAGAAGTTGCAGTTCTATTACCATCCCGACCATCTGGGCAGCAGCAGCTACATCACCAATCTGGACGGTGAAGTGGTACAGCACATAGAGTACGTGCCGTTCGGCGAAGTGTTCATTGAAGAGCGGAACAATATCTGGAATACGCCTTATCTCTTCAACGCAAAGGAGTTTGATGAGGAGACTGGATTGTATTACTATGGTGCAAGATACTATGATCCGAGGTTGAGCGTATGGATGAGTACGGATGCTATGGAGGAAAAATATCCAGGCATAAGCACTTATTGTTACACTAATTGCAATCCTCTAAAATACATTGATATAGACGGAAATGATTGGTATAAAGATACCGATGGCACATATCAATATAATCCGAATGTTCATGCACAAACAGATTTACAGAAAAATCAAATTTACATGGGCAAAATTCTAAAGAACAAAGATAATTCTATAATTTATCGTAAAGACGGTAGCATTTGGTTTAAAAATGAAACAGCAGCTTATAATAGGATGTGGAAACAAGCAAACCAACATTATAAACGTAATGGTAACATACATGGACGTGAAGTTGCAGGGGTTGTCTTATCCAATAAGTCTGTTCTTGTTTTACCAGATTATAAGAATGACAATGAAACTTCTTATGTCGGAGCATATGGATATGAAATAATAGACGGTCGTACTTTGACAAAAGGAAATGAACGTTTATCAATCATTGGTCAGGTTCATACCCATCAAGATAAAAGTTTACCTGCAGAGGCTTCATTTTATACTGGGGACGGCTATGGAGATATGGGATTTTCTTTATATAATAATTCGCTTCCTGTCTTTACGATGGGACATGATGGCAAACTTCATGGTATTCGTGGATATGGAATTAATGAAAAACAACCCACAGCTTTACCTGTTTCCTTAAACGCAAACGATAAATCTTTGTCAAATTTATTAAAAGGGACAACCACTTTATCCAGTATAATTAAAAGATTGCCCAAATTAGTCAAATAATCAACTTGACGTGTAAAATATAAAAGTTTCCTTGTCCTTGTATAAAAAGGGCAAGGAAACTATAAAGTATAGAAACTGTTATAAATAAACTATATAAAAGGATTTTGCAATGAAATATAAAATATTCTTAATGCTTACTTGTATATTCATCTCGGCCTGTAATAAAAGAGGTAAGGAAGATGAATTGAGTAGTTTTTTAGGAAACAAGCATTTTATGCAGATTATCAATCAATATGCAACTACAGCAGGGTATGACAGTTATGTAATACTTCCAACAAATCGTCTGTCTAATTTTGACGAAAGGAAGCATGGATTTTTATTAGGGCCTTTATATAACGGTTTTCTTGCAGAACTGAAAGACTCTATTATAATCGAATTTTGCGAGGTGTCACACAGAAAAATATATGCGATGCCGGTTATTAAAAATAAAATGCAGAATCCAAAAGGAACGTTAAATGTAAAGTATTGCAATAGAGACAGCTTTTTAATAGCAAATTATAAAGGAAGAGAGATTTATACCCATAGCTGTTTGATTAATTTCCTAAAAAGAGCTATATTGATATATTATAATGACAAACAGGTTATAACAATGGAAAATCGTCCTGACACAATTGTTTTACCTAATATAAAATGCGATACATTGATTAATTAATAAGATTATAAATATTTTTATGATATTTTTCTTTGATTGAATACTATATCATACCCGTTGGCGGAATTACTTGATGCTTCCTTGTGACAGCTACTTACGGTTTACTGTTTTTCGGAAGATTTTGCTTACGGTTTTCACTTGCTTCCTGCAAGTTTGCAAGAGGCATCCTTTTACCGCATAAAAGGTTGTCTTTCAAAAGACAAAAAGCTATGTATTGCATACTGAAAGAACACTATTGGGAACTGTAAGCATGATCGTACCTCACAAAACAATTCCGCCAACTGGTTATATCATGTAATTATCAATAATGATAAGATACTATCAAATGAAATACAAATAATTCTCTTTTGAAACATGATTTTTGACATTTTCTGAACTTAATAGTCATCTATTAAACGCCATTATTTTTGACATGAAACAGAGTTGCATACCCTATCACTATCCCGACCACTCTGAGAACAACGTTAAGTACTACTACGGCGGACGCAACGCCTCACAGAACCGCATCGGCAGGCTGATGCTCCGCGAGGACGGAACAGGTGCCATAGAATACTTCTACGGCAAGATGGGCGAAGTGACCAAGACCCGACGTACGCTGATCGTGCCTAACCAGGCCATCGCCACCTACGTGACCCAGTGGACCTACGACAGCCACAACCGACTGCTGGAGATGATCTACCCGGACGAAGAGAAAGTGACCTACACGTATGACCTGGGCGGACAGCTTACGAACGTACACGGATACAAGTCGTACGGATATGACTATGTGAACCGCATAGGATATGACAAATTCGGCCAGCGAACGTACATGAAGTACTGCAACGGAGCGGAGACATTCTACACCTACGACCCGCAGCGTCGCAGACTGCAGAACCTGAAAGTGAATGCCGGAGGAAATACCATCATGGACAACGCCTACACGTATGACGCTGTGAGCAACGTGCTGAGCGTGGCAAACGGAGCAGCCCTGCCACAGAGCGGCAAGGCCGGCGGACAGATGAGCCACAGCTACACCTACGACGCACTCTATCGTCTGACAGGCGCAACCGGAACCTACACGGGGGCAGACAGCAAGACGGCAAGTTACACGCTGGCAATGGGCTACGACAATATGCACCGCATCACCTCGAAGAGCCAGCACCTGACGCAGGGCAACCTGCAGTTCGACGGCACGCTCAACGTGGGCTATGACCTGACGTACACCTACGGACAGGAAGATGGAAAGAAATTCCAGCTTGACAACGTCAGTGACGTGAACTACCGCACGGAAACCACTCCGGACGAGAGCCGGAAGACACGCAACAGCCACGCCTACGAGTATGACGCGAACGGAAACCTCGTGTACGTCAACACGGGACGCACGAAGAAAGATGGAACAACAGACGAGAAAGCCCATGAACGCAAACTGAAATGGGACGAGGAGAACCGCCTGCTGGCCTCCGACGACGGCGGATTCGTGACCAACTACTGGTATGACGCTGACGGCGAGCGCACTGTGAAGACCAGCGGTGAGAGCGAGCAGGTGTATGTGAACTCAGAGTTTGCCGGCGGACGCACCAACACGGCCAAGTTCTCACTCTACGTGAGTCCTTATCTCGTGGCCAACCAGGGCGGACGCTACACCAAGCACATCTACATAGGCAGTCAGCGCATTGTATCCAAGATCGGTGACTTCGCATCCTACGGCGCAGTTCCGAGGCGCATAGAGTATGCGGGCAATACATATACCTTATATTATATGGCCACAGTTCGTCGTCAGGCAAATAGATTTTAATTAAACAAGATGATTTATGCTCTCAGCCATCCTTGCTGGTCTTTTCGTACGTTTTTTCTTGACACAGCCCATTATGCCAGCGAAAAAGCGAACGGAAAGACTATTAAGATAAGGCAAAAGCACAGGCTGACCAATAACATAAAGCATTAACATTGCTGAATATTAATTACTGGTTGGGACATAAAAGACGGCAAACGGCATTGGAAAAGGTATGCTTTTAGATGATGAAACGTGGTGTTTTACGATGTAAAAGGACAGCTTTTACAAGCTGCATGGGCATGTTACGACGCAAGAAGGAACAGAGATATGAAAAAGATTTTAAGAAAAACTCATCACTCATCACAAAGCTGCATAAGGGCCTTGCAGTCAAGGCTTTAGAGTGTGACGAGTTGCATTTCCAACTCATCACATCCGAGGTGAACGGTCTGTTGCGTGATGAGTACGCAAAGCAACTCATCACAACTTAACAATCTGTAAATCAGCATATTAAAAGCTATTGTGACGAGTGATGAGTTTATTAAGATAAGTTTTTTGTATCAGAATTTTGCCGAATCACAATGGCCGCCAGTTTAGCGCTAATAAAAAAACGACGAAATGAATTGGGTAATGATTTGCGAGATTCGGATAGTCACTACGTTATTTGAGCTGCGCTTATTGACATTTAAGCACAATTGGCCATTAGACCGCACATTGTTTTATCTGTTTTGTGTCTTCATGCTTTCAGCCCGTCTTTTAGTTTCTGAACGCTGATAGCCGATTAGGATTAAAGCGCCTGTGCCCATTTTCGCAAAAGGCGTTTCGCATAATCGGGACGCACGAAAGTTAAATTCAGTTAATAGCATTTTCGCTTTTGATTACAAAGCAAATCAGTAATCGTTTAAAGAGAAAAACATCAGAAAATCTATTAACTTAATAAAATTAGCTTATGAAAAAAATTTTTACTTTAGTAGCAGTTGCACTTGCAGCAATGAGCGCAAACGCTCAGGATTATTATGCTGCTGCAACTTATGATGCAGACAAGAACGTAGTAATGGCTGAAGAATTCCAGAATGCTGTTATCGACACTCAGAACGGCAAATCTGTTGTTACCGTAGATCTTACAAATGTAACAATGACAGCAGTAGGCGGCACTACTCCTAAAGAAATAGACAAAGACGCAAACGTATCAGAATGGAATGCCATAGAATGGAAGACCGGCAACCAGGGCGACATCGAGTTTCCTTACGTACAGGGAACAGGTAACCCCTACGTTAAGCTTCTGGCAGAAGAAGTGATTACAGACGGCCAGCCTACAGGCACATACCGTCCTGCATACGAATACTACGAGCCGGACGGAAGCAAGGGTCTGCCCGTGTCAGGACTCTACTATGAGTTCAAGGCTAAGGCTGAAGGAACTCTCGTACTCGGTGTATGGATCAACAAAGGTAACCGCAAGCTCTTCGTTGTAGACAAGGAGACACAGAAGGCTCTGACACCTAAAGTAGACTATACTCTGGACGGATATGAGAACGGCGTGACAAACGAAGACGGCACAAAGGCTTACACCATGGACATCCCTACAAAGGGAACAGAAGGTGACGACCTGTACATCTGGGGTGCAAAAGGCGGCAACCAGGCAATCTGGGGATGGCTGAACATACCTATGAAGGCTGACCAGACCTACATGGTGTTCCTGCACAGCGCACAGATTGGTGTAAGCGATGTTAAATTCAAAGCCGGCACAAGCGGCATCAACGACATAACAAACAACACATTTGACGCTGATGCTCCTGTATACAACCTTGCCGGACAGCGCGTAAGCAAGGATGCAAAGGGCATACTGATTCAGAACGGAAAGAAGTTCATCAGAAAATAAGCCTGATGACGATTGTGTACGAATCGTACGTAAACCAATAAACATCTTTTATACATAACGCACAAATAATCTTCCTAAAGACAGCACGCCTGTCATTAGGAGGATTATTTGCTTTTGGAGGATATGATTAATCCTGACTCTGCTAATCACAGTTTTTCTTTATGACTTGCCACTCCGGCAGCTGCACCATACTGCTGTTCTTTTTGATGAGATGCCCGCAGACACACCAAACGGGCGCAAACGGACAAACAGAAGCATGCCATATCTAATGCGGACATCAAAACACAACCGGCAAAACTCATACATGAAGGATAAAAAAAACATATATTTTCTATGTCTGCCATGCGACAAATATGCACCATCCGAAACGTATCATGTTATAAATCAGCCGTTTACACCAGGAGCAAAAGCGACAAATAGTTTAATGCAACCTTTTGTTTTTATTTTTTATTATATTTTGGTTACATTTTTCTATTATATCCGTCAAAGAATTGTAAAGGAGAAAATATGCCCTGATGCCATGGGCAAGACATACTTGAAAAAACAAATTTAATTATATTGTATAACATTAATAAAAACATTCTTATGAAGAAAAATCATTTTTCACTACGAAGAAAGGCATACGCCCTGATGTCGCTTGCGGCAGGCGTGCTGCTCTTTGCTTCATGTGCGCAGGATGGTTTCGACGAAGAAAGCTTCGACAGCGGTGTATACAACACACAGCTTGAGGCTCCTTCAACAGACGACATCCAAATCACGGCAAGCGCAGATGGAACACAACAGACCATCAGCTGGCCGGTAGTCTATGGTGCAGGCGGCTATCATGCCATCCTGACTAACACTACTGCAGGAGAAGTATTGGTAGACTCTGTCTACGACGGCACTTCATTCGCCGTAGCACGTGTTGAGGACAACAACTACGAACTGTCTCTGGAGGTTCTCGGCAACGAGGAAAGAAACAACACAGGCTGCGACCCTGTAATCAAGACTTTCAACACCTTTGCCGTTGCATTTGCAACAATTCCTTCAGGAAGCGACCTCTGCGAATACTTCCAGAACAACCCTATACCTGAAGGCAACGAAGAGGAACTCGTATACGACCTTGAGGAAGGCGGACAGTATACAGTTTCTAATATTCTTGACTTTGGCGGAAACAAGATACAGCTGCGCTGTACAAACGACCAGAAGAGACCTACAATCACTTATGGTGAACAAGGAACAATACGCACATCAGCTCCTCTGAAACTGAAGAGCCTCAACTTTAACTGCAGCGCATCTGCAAACGAGGCAATAGGACTGAGCGAGACACCTGACGAGAGCATAAAAGGCGCAACAGGCAGCGGCGACTACTACAACATAATGGGTACGCTGCATATCACAAGCTGTAACTTTGAAGGAGTGAACGCCCAGTTTATACACGACAACAACGTGAAATATTGTATTGAGACATGCATCATAGACAACACTGTGGTGAAACTGACATCTACAGCATCAAGCGGCGTAAGCAGCAATGCCATAATCTACTTCAAGTCAGGATTCATCAATAGCCTGACGATACAGAACTCTACTATCTGGCAGGCAAGCACAGAAAGCGATGCAAAATACCTCATCCAGTATAACAACTCAGGACGAAGCACACGTGCCGGATATACAATGAACTATGTTAACTTCATGAACAGCACATTCTACAACATTGCCGGCAGCGGACAAATAGCCAATTACAGCGGATTCAGCGGACAGGCATGCTCAACGTTCCTTATGACCGACTGTATATTTGTAGACTGCTCTGCTGACATCGCACGCCGCTTTATCGGTGGAAGTTTCAGTACAAACCCATCTTATACATTTGCCAACAACACTTATCTGCAGGATGCTGCCACAGACACTTATGACAATGAAGAGAACTACGACAAGAGCGGCACTGCAATAAAGAGCAACCCGCAGTTTGCAGACCCGACAAACGGCGACTTCACTGTCAACGGAGGCGAACAGCTGTCGAAGAGAACCGGCGACCCGCGCTGGCTTCCGGCTGCAGAATAATAATCGATAACAAAAGAAAAACATAAGATATGAAAAGAAAATTCATAAAAGCTCTATGCTTCGGCCTCATGGTTTGTGCTGCCACACCGGCACTGGCACAAAGCCAGACGGTGAAGGGTACAGTCGTTGACGAAAACGGCGACCCTATCATTGGCGCATCTGTCCGCATAAGCGGCAAGGAGGACGCCGGTGTGATAACCGACATAAATGGTAACTACACCATCTCTGCACCCAAGGGCAGCAAGGTGACAATATCCTACATCGGATATCTTACACAGACCGTTGCTCCCGGCGGAAGAACACAAATGCAGGAAGACTCACAGAATCTTGAAGAAGTTGTCGTAGTAGGTTACGGTGTGCAGAAGAAGGCTCACCTGACCGGTTCTGTTGCAACTGTTCCTATGGACGAGATTCAGGACATGACCTCAGGCGGTCTGGCAAGCAGTCTGTCAGGACTTGTCAACGGTCTGAGCGTAAGCGGCGGCGACACCCGTCCGGGCGAAAACGCAACAATGTATATACGTGACACCAACTCGCTCGGCGACGTAGGTAGCGTGGCACAGCAGCCTCTGTTCGTCATCGACGGATACATCTATCCAAACGACGTAAAGGTGGGCAACTCAACACAGAACCTCGGTGCAGAGGCATTCAACAACCTCGACCCGGCAGAAGTGGAGAGCATCTCTGTGCTGAAAGACGCTTCAGCAGCCGTCTACGGTGCACGTGCGGCCAACGGTGTTATCCTCGTTACCACAAAGAAGGGTAAGCTCGGCGCACCGCGCATCTCTTACAGCGGTACATTCGGTTTCACAGACGCCGTATCACATCCCAAGATGCTGAGCGCATACGAGTATGGCCGTCTCTACAACGCTGTTGCAGCAGCCGACCCGAAGAACACATCGCTCAACCATCTTACAGACCTCTATCAGGCAGACGAGCTCAACGCCATGAAGGGCCTCAACTACGACCTGCTGGACAAATACTGGGAGACTGGCGTTACGATGAAGCATAACGTAAACCTCAGCGGAGCAACTGACCGTGCAAGCTATTTTGCAAGTCTTTCTTACTTCGACCAGGACGGTAACCTCGGCAACCTTGACTACAACCGCTGGAACTACCGTGCAGGAGTAGACGTTAAGGTAAGCCAGTGGCTGGGCGCAAACCTCAGTGTATCAGGCGACTACGGAAAGAAGAACACACCTTACATCAAAGTGGGCGGTACTTCTAACGAAAAGGACTACAATATCCTGCTCACACGTCCGCGCTATATTCCGGAGTATGTCAACGGCCTGCCAATCGCAGCATACGGAATAAGCAACACTCAGGTGGACGATGACCAGAACTACTCATTCTCTGAACTGAGAAACAACGGCGACTACAGCCGCACGATGAACTCTAACATCAACATTCAGGGAAGCATCAACTACGACTTCGGATGGAGCAAGATACTGAAGGGACTGAAGCTGAGATTCTCTTACTCAAAGAGCATCAACACAGACAAGACCAACCAGTATGGCTCTGAATACAAAGTGTACACAATGCAGACACGCCCCGGAAGCGGAAGCCACCTGTATACTCCGGTAGAAGGTCAGGACTACAGCCAGTTTATCACAGAGGCGAACCTGCTGCCCCATACAATAGCCAACGGTGACCCGTCACAGCTGAACCGCTCTATGACACGTACAGACAACTACCAGATGAACTTTACGGCGTCATATAACAGAGACTTCGGCGAGCACAGCATCGGAGCATTATTCTCAATAGAGAAATCAGAAGCAGAGAGCGAGTATCTCTATGCCATGGTTTCAGACCCCTACCCCTTCACAACAGGACAGTCAAACTCAGCTGAGGGCGAGACAAAGGTTATAACCTTCACCCGCAGCGAGTCAGGAACTCTCTCTTACATCGGACGTATCAACTATGCATACGCCAACAAGTATCTGGCAGAATTCCTTATCCGTTCTGACGCTTCAACGAAATTCGCCCGGGAAAACTATTGGGGAGTATTCCCGTCATTCAGCGCAGGTTGGGTAATGTCTGAAGAAAAATGGTTCAAGGAGGCTCTTCCATGGGTAGACTTCCTGAAAGTTCGCGGATCATTCGGTATGACAGGACGTGACAACACAGCCGCATGGCAGTGGATGCAGGTTTACGCCCAGGACGCCAACCGCGGTCCGGTGTTCGGTACAGGCATCTCTAACGAAAGCGAGAACCGTATAACCATCAACAAGAACAACTCTGCCGTAAACAAGGATGTTCACTGGGATAAGGTTTACAAAGCCAACTTTGGTCTCGACTTCACCGTACTTGACAACCGTCTGAGCGTTTCTTACGATATGTACCGCGAGTGGAACCGCGACATGCTGATGAACATCAGCCAGGCTATCGAGGGAACAATCGGTACACAGTCGGCAGCAGTAAACCTTGGCGAGATGGACAGCTGGGGCTACGAGTTGAGCGCTACATGGCGTGACAAGATCGGCAAGGACTTCAAATACCGTATCGGTCTCAACACAGGCTACAGCGACAACAAGGTGCTGAACATGGACTTCGCCACAGACTATATCTATCGTCAGATACAGCGCGGCGGACGTACAGACATCGGTCTGTGGGGTATGCAGTGCATCGGCATGTTCCGTTCATTCCAGGATATTGAGGAGTATTTCGACAAATACAACATCACATCTTACCTCGGAATGAGCAAAGACGAGGTTCGCCCGGGTATGCTTATATATAAGGATGTACGCGGACCGCAGCAGGAAGACGGAACATACGCAGAACCTGACGGCGTGGTAGACAAGGACAACGACCAGGTATGTCTGTCTAACCGCAACAATCCTTACAGCGTTACAATGAACCTCGGCGCCGACTACAAGGGATTCTCTCTCACAGCCCAGCTGAGCGCTTCATGGGGTGGATACAGCTTCGTTGACGCTTCTGCACTGAAGTCAGGCTCAGGCGTAGACGACCTCGAGTTCACCAACATGCCTTCATTCTGGAATGTTGACAACATGTACTCATATCAGGACATATACGATGCAGCCGGCAACCTCGTAGTAGCTGCCAACCGCAACGGAAGCCTGCCTAACCTCGCTTACCAGAGCGTAAACGCAATAACATCATCGTTCTGGAGAATAAGCGGAACACGAGTAAAACTGAGCCGTCTGACACTGGCCTACACTATTCCGTCAAGCCTCGTGAAGAAAATCGGTATACAGTCAGCCCGCGTAAACGTTACAGGCCAGAACCTGCTGAGCTTCTATAATCCTTATCCAGACAACTTCATGGATCCGATGTGCAGCTACGGTTCTTATCCTACACTGCGTCAGTTTACAGTTGGAGTAAATCTTACATTCTAAGAAAATATAACCGTTTAATAGAATTTTATCAATGAAAACAAATATAATAAAAGTGTTCGGACTTGGCCTCATCGCAAGTATGACCATCACATCATGTAGTGATGACTTCCTTGAGGAAAAGAAGAACTACGATAACGTAAATACAGGTATTTACGACACAGAAGAGGGATGCCTGCGCCGTGTATACGACGTTTACAGCTGGTGTCTGCCTACGGTGAACAGCGACCCCACATGGCAATATCCTTCTACAGGAAGCAACGACACTCAGGCACAGTCGACTGAGGAGTACAGCGGCTTCGGAGCATTCGTTGATCCGCAGAACCCACTGTCTGTAATGAGCGGAACATCTGTTCCTGACTATTTCTTCGGTACTCCGAACAACATTCAGAACAACGCATGGGGACGTATCCGCAACATCAACGACGCCATTGAAGGCATCTCAGGCGGCGCCCTCTCACAGGAGAAGAAGGACGAATATCTCGGACAGCTCTACTTCTTCCGTGCATGGTGCTACTATAACCTCGTGAAATTCTACGGAGGTGTGCCAATCGTAACAGAAGTGCAAGACCCGGTAGAGGGTGTTGTAAACCCTCGCCGTTCAGCAAAGGCTTGTATCGACTTCATCCTCAGCGACCTTGACCAATCAGCCAAGATGCTTGCTGACAAGACTATGAACGGCGGCTGGTCGAGCGACGAATGGGGTATGGTAACAACAGGAACAGCCCTCGCGCTGAAAGGCCGTGTGCTGCTGCTGTGGGCCAGCCCGCTGTTCAACCGTGCCAACGACGAGACACGCTGGAAGAACGCATACACACAGATGAAGGCCGAGCTCGACTCTATCAACTCTTGCGGCTATGGTCTGTTCACATCTACAAACAACGTAAACGGTTCAGACTTCGCACTGCAGTTCAACCAGAGCGACAAGAACCCTGAGGCTGTGTTCGTAACTCTCTACAACACTGTACAGGCCGGCGACGGTCAGAAGAACAGCAACTGGGAGCGTTATATCCGTCCGAAGAACACAACAGGTTCTGGCAAGAACGCTTCTGCAATGCTGGTAGACATGTTCCCGATGGCTGACGGTAAGCGCCCGGCTTCTGCCGACACTTACACAAAGCTCGAGGCTTCGTCTATGACATACGACCGCGAACATCCGTTCATGAACCGCGACCCGCGTTTCTACCGCACATTCGCATTCCCCGGCTTCCGCTGGGCTTACAACGGCAACAGCAGCGTTCAGGAGGCAGATCCTAACAACCCGCTGTATGACGACGGAAAGAATTATGAACTCTGGAACTACGTATGGTATACAGACCTCGACGACCAGGGCGACCCTGAGAGCGGAAACGACTATGGTGCAGACAACCTGCTGACAAACTGCTCTGGCGTTTACGTGCGCAAGCGTTCTGACGACTACGACGTAAATACAAACTCTATGTACACCTTCACCGGTACAGCAAGCAACGGCGGATTTGCTTATTCAGCTCAGCCTTACATCGAGCTCCGCTACGCAGAGGTGCTGCTCAACCTTGCTGAGGTTGCATGCGGTGCAGGTGAGTTGACAGACGCCGTAAGCTATCTGAAGCAGGTTCGTGCCCGCGCAGGCTACACCGGCGAGAACAACTACGGACTGCAGAGCAACCTTGAGTCAGACCAGGCTGCATGTATGTCGGCCATTCTCTATGAGCGCCAGATAGAGTTTGCATACGAGGGCAAGCGTTTCGACGACCTTCGCCGCTGGATGCTCTACGACGGTGGTGCAACAAAGGTTGAGGGTGCGCCTTCAACATGGACACTGACAGGATGGGGCGGCAACACATGTACATGGCTCGGCTTCAAGCAGCTCAACGGACAGCGCCGTGAGAACATGGAATTCCGCGTAGCCGACAAGTATGGTGTTGGCGGAACAACAGCCGACAGCGACCCGCTGCTGAAGAACGGCGGAACACGCTGTGCAGCAGTAGACCTCCGCAAGGAGCTCAACCCGCAGCTGGAAACTCTGAAGACATGGTACAGCGACAACCTCGTTCGCAAGGACAAGAAGGGCGACTCTTACGACCAGAACAAGGTTAAGCTCTACATGAACTTCCTGCCTCGCTACTACTTCCTCGGACTGACACAGGGAGCACAGAACAACAACAAGGCTCTGGAGCAGACCATCGGTTGGGAAGACAGTCAGCATGGAGGTTCAGCCGGAACATTCGACCCGCTGGCAGACGAATAAACATAGCTAATCTATATAAGAAGAGGCATGCCGCAAATGGCATGCCTCTTTTTTATATCCATACACAAGGCTGACGGAGAAACATCAGACACGAGCCGCAGACACGCCGACTCCAACCATAAGCCTGCACCACTCTCTGCCCTACCGACACATTCATGCATTCTGCAAGCAATTTACTTTATACCGAGTGAAAGCCAACAGCCCTTGACCGTAAATTCTGCCCTTGCTGACAACCTAAGCGGCACCAATCAGCACAAAGCAAAACCATGATGCGGCAAAATCAGAATGACATACTTGTAACAAAAGTCAAAAAACACCAACTGACAAAACAAAATGTATATTATGAAAAGACTATTTTGCCTTAATTACATAGATATTTTGTAATTTTGCAGTGAGAAGTTACGAAAAGAGTGTAATTTATTGGAAATGAGCATTGGGTAATCGCTCATAATAGTAATAGGTTACGAATTAGTTAGTTATCTACTGCATTATTCTTCTGTGCGTTGCGTAACCTTCAAAGAACTCTTCGTATGCAAAAGTAACAATAAAACGGGAGATTTAGAAATGAATCTCCTGATTTTTTCTTCTCACACAAGTTTTTCCGTAAAAGCGATTTTATCCGTCAGCACACCATCGCCCAAAAAGATTTTGAACGAACGTGTGCCGACTGCCGCATAAGCGGAGAAAAGGGCTTTGCCTCACGCCTAAACAATAGTTTAGACTGATGAGACAAGGCCCCTTTCTTTTGTGCTTATGCCAAAGAGGTGCTTTTACGGGGTTTTGACGATTTTTCTTTTTTCGTTGTCCTTTTGAGCCGGAAGCGGAAAGCCGTGTATGACCGCACATTCCATAAATGGAACAAGCCGTCACTCACAGCATACAATCCGGGAAGAATGATTTTATCCATCCGACCAAAGACGTTTGGCCAAACAGATAAAAACATACTTCCTTGCCGATGGTTTGCCTGGTTTCACGCTACCGGCTATGTTCTTTTCTGTTGGGGATGTCTTTCTCACGGATTTCTCTTTTGAAGTTTTACTGTCTAATCTGCCTCTACTTCCGTTTACCTCCATTTTCGCGCCTTTCAGTGAGCCGCATCAGGCAGTCATTTTCGTGCTGGGTGCAAAGGTAACTCCGGGATTGTACGGGAAAGCAAGGTCAAGCCTCCTGTTTTCTGGAAAAATCTCCAGCCCTTCGGGTAGTATTTTCCCGAAAAACCTTGCATTCCCTAATCCCTACCTTTTTAAGCACCCGAAACGAAAACGACCGATGCGACAGAAAGACGCATTAAAAAAAATGTCGGATAAACGAGAGGCAGATAAGATAGTTTGAAACTCAACTCCCTCAGCTCTTGAATCCGCATTAAAAAACAAAAAATCAAAAACAAAACGGATATGAGAACGGCAATAGCAACAAAATTCGTGGCATGGGAAGTACCAAGTTTGGAGAACCTGCAAGGCAGCAAGGTGTACGGACTTCGCACCAAACTGAACAATGGTGAGAAATTGAGCCGAGAGGAAAAGGATTGGCTTACACGCAACGTGAACAGCAACACCTATTTCAAGAGCGCAGTACCCTTGCAAGGTTGGATGTTTGACTTTTCCGACATTCTCCGAACCTACATTGTAAAGCAGTATGGGCATTGGGCGGAATACAAGGCTACCGACAAGACGGCACTCCGCAGTTTCCTATACGGCAGGATAGACAGCATCGTGGAACTTAACAAATGATACGGCTATGACAGCAACGGTAAATTTCAGACAAATGGCGCAATACATAGGGCTTGCGATATGCACCCTAATCATGCGCACCGCCTTTTGGGTGTCCGGCATCCTTTGGTACATCGTCAGAGAGATAATAAACGGAGTGTTCCGAGTGGCAATAGGGGTAATCGTGGCTATTCTTTCCGTTATCCTGTTCTTCGGCTTCATTCTTTGGTTATTCACCCTTTAATCCCTACCGACATGGCAAAGAGAAGAAGCAAGACAGTGGAGCAACAATGCAGATACTACGAGGTGGGCAACATCTTCGAGTACATGGTGGAAACATACCTCAACGGCAATATGTCCGTGTTCCGTGGACTCTACCACGAACTGAACAAGAACGCACGGAAGGACTTTATAGACTTCCTATTGAGCGAGGTTGAGCCGATTTATTGGAGGGAGATTTTGAAACATACTATTTGACAACTCATAAAAACGACAGCGATATGAAAGGAACAGACCATTTCAAGAGAACGATACAGATGTATTTGGAACAACGTGCGGAGGAAGACACGCTCTTTGCGAAGAGCTACCGCAATCCAGCCAAGAACATTGACGATTGCGTAACCTACATTCTGAACTATGTGCAGAAAAGCGGTTGTAACGGCTTCACGGACGGAGAGATATACGGACAAGCAGTACACTACTATGACGAGAACGAGATTGAGGTGGGCAAGCCTATCCAATGCCAAGTGGCGGTGAACCACATTGTGGAACTCACGGCAGAGGAAAAAGCAGAAGCACGTCAGCAGGCAGTCCGCAGATACCAAGACGAGGAACTCCGCAAGTTGCAGAACCGCACCAAGCCGACAAAGGCGAAAACAGAAACCCAAGTTCAACCCTCATTATTTGATTTTGGCTTATGAAACCGAGAAACAAATTTGAAAAAGCAGTTCTTGCCCAAAGCAAGAAACTACGCCCGATAACCCCGATACAGATAAATTGGGCATTCCGTAATTGCGTGGAGCATTATGCACACCGCTTGCCGAAAGGTCGTACCACTTGTATGGATTGCGGTCATAGTTGGGTAATGACGGAGCAGACCGAGCATTGTACGTGTCCCGAATGTGGAGCAAGTTTGAAAGTCTGCCTCACCTATCAGCGCAAGGTAAGACAAAAGCAGTATTTCACAACCCTTACCACAAGCGGAGAATACCAAGTGCTACGAATGTTCTTGCTTGTCGTGGGTATGGAGAAAGGGGTTAATGCCAAGTCCTATGCCCTTGAAATCGGGCAGTATTGGTGGAATGAACAAGGGCGTAAGGCTGTTGTTGCCATTCCACGCACATTGGGATGCTACATCGACACGTTCTCATTCGCTTCTCCTTTTGCTATCCGCAATGACAATGAAGCGTACCGCCATATCTCATATTCCCCGATATATCCAAGATATAAGGTGTTGCCGACGCTCCGCAGAAACGGCTTTAACGGCAATTTCCACGACATTGTACCCACCAAACTAATACCGGCATTATTGTCGGACAGCCGTGCGGAAACGCTGTTGAAGGCAGGGCAATATCCCATGTTGCGCTACTATCTGTACCACTCTTTCAATATTGGAGAGTATTGGGCTTCAATCAAGATATGTATCCGCAACGGCTATACTATTGAGGACGGCTCAATGTGGCGTGACACCATAGACCTCCTGCGTCATTTCGGCAAGGACACAAACAGCCCGAAATACGTTTGCCCTGCCGACCTCAAAGTTGAACACGACAAGTTGGTGGCAAAGCGCAACCTGCAAAGGAAACATGAGCGGACTGAACAGCAACGCAGGAAAGCGATTGAGGACGAGAAACAATATCTGAAAGCTAAGGGCATATTCTTCGGACTTGCCTTTACCGACAGCCTTATTTGCGTCAAAGTCATAGAGAGCGTGGAAGAAATGGCAGAGGAAGGAAGGACGATGCATCATTGTGTGGGCGGTTACCACAAACGAAAAGACTCCCTTATCCTATCCGCCACCATTGACGGAAAACGAATTGAAACGATAGAGGTGTCACTAAAAACTTTTGAGGTGGTGCAGTGTCGTGGCGTATGCAACGAGAACTCCGAATACCACGACCGCATCATCGCCCTTGTGAACAAGAACGCCAACCTTATCCGCCAGCGGATGAAAGCGGCATAATATCGACATCTAACAACTAACATTATGGAAGTAAGATTTGAAAGCATGGTTTTCCTATGGGATGATAAAATCCCCACGATGTTCCTTGAATTTATGAACCTCCTCACTCTTTGTCAGAGTGAGGAGCAATTAAGGGCGAGCGTCAAGGACTTTGCCGAGAAACACGAACTTGACAAGTTCTTCCTTTACGGCTTCGGCTCTCATCATTTCTACCTGCACCAACGCTACACGAGCGACCCCGAAATGGTGATGCAACACAGAGTGCTGTCTGTACATTTCTAATCATCTAAATAACAACGACTATGGCAACAAAAATGACAATTAACGGAGTAAGCACCTGCCAATCGGCAGGAACGGAGAACTACGAGAAATTCCAAACGGGTATCGGCAGACGCAAACGCACCCTTGTGCAATACGACTACCGCCACACGGACGGGGAACTTTTCTCTTGTGTCAAACCCACATTAGACGAATGTCGAGCCGCACGGGACAAGTGGCTAACGGCAAAGGAAAGGAAGGAGGAGAAGCGATGAACGAAGCAGGCTACCAAACGCTGATAGTCAAATTCAGCGAACCCATTACGGCATTGGACGGCATCTTTGACGATGCCGAAGCGTGGGGAGTTGATACCCTAAAGGGGTGGATAGACAGCTATGAAAGCAGCCGTTTCACTGCCATTGACAGCCATACGGCAGTCATCACGAGCGAGTATAACATGGAATGTCTGAAAGAGTGGCTGGAAAAATGCACACCCATAACCGAGAAAACAGAATTTTGAACATTGGGGCGGTGTCCGCACCGCCCGAACCATAAACCTAAAAGACAACGGATATGATAGCAAAGACAATTTTAGAGCAGATTGGCGGCAGACGCTTTGCCGCCATGACGGGAAGCAAAGACTTCACAGACATGGGCAACGGCTTGCGCATGAGCCTTGCGAGGAACAAGACCAGTGCCAACCGCCTTGACATCATCTATGACGGAGGGGCAGACCTATACAATATGCGTTTCTACCGCAAGACGTTCAGCAAAAAGACATTCGAGAGCA
The DNA here is from genome assembly GCF_900625065.1 of Prevotella marseillensis. NCBI lineage: Bacteria > Pseudomonadati > Bacteroidota > Bacteroidia > Bacteroidales > Prevotellaceae > Prevotella > Prevotella marseillensis. Next base: position 1,953,310 of record NZ_UYXY01000001.1, read on the forward strand.
GGACGAAGGACATTGAAACGCACGAGGGGATATATTGCGATATGCTGGAGGAAATGTTCACGATGGTAACGGGACTTTACACCCGCTTTTGAGGGGTGGGCGGCAAAAGCCGCCTACTTTCTTTCATGAGCATGATGGCGGATAAGAAAGTAGGCAAAGAAACCTTTGTACCAATCTACGATAGTATTCACAAAAACAAGTTTTAATCATGGAAACAATCAGACAGAACGGAAAAACCATCTTGTACAGCAACGACGGCATAAGCATAAAGATGGTTTTCAAGAACCTTACGGGCAGGAATTTTCAAGGTCAGGAATATACAGACTATATCCGGCATATCGCAATCGGCAGCATGGGATTTTCACCCGGTATCATAGAGCATTGCAGGGACGGTGAGGTTGCAGGCAAAGGGACAATCCCGAATGTATGAAAACTGAAACTCCGATGAAGTTGGCGGCTTCATCGGAGTTTCTTTCGTCAGACACTTATTCTTTATGGTACATACAGCAGCGCAAACTCAGCCTTCCTTCGTTTGAGCAGCATGGCGTGGCGTTTCCCCTTATAGTTACAGAAAGCGATATACTCCCGGTAGATGTTCCTGTCACCCGCCTCCAGCTTTCGGATTAGCGTGCTTTTGGGTATCTTCCCACTCCCCAAAAGACGGTACGGACCGACATTGTAGGCGAGCGTGGCAAGCAGAAGCGAATCCTTCCCGAACTGCTGGAACATCGCGCAGAACTTCCGCAGGTCTTTTCGCAGAAGCGCGTCCGCCTGCCGCTTCGTCATGGTGCGTGCCGAATACCTTTCCCCCGGCTGCAACCGATGTCCATATCCTACATACGGGTGATGTTTTTCCGAATGCCAGCCCTCAAAATACTTCGTGCATCGCACCGCCCTCTCAAATGGTGGCAGCCGGTAGATAGCCGCCTGCCCGTCCGTTCCCTCATGGCGTCTGTTCCGTGCGGACACGGAACAGACCGCCAGAAGCGAACAGAGGATAGCCATGAATACACGCATCATCGTGTAAGGGGCTTGAAGTTCCCGATGGGGACAACAGTGATAACCCCGTCATCCTTCACGTTTCGGTTGTTGAAGTCAAATTCCAACTCATAGGAGTTGCCGAAATTGTCCTCCACTACCACGATGAAGTTGTGCGCCTCGTCACCTTGCGCCGTGTAGTACAGCCGGAACTTCTCGTTTTCGAGCAGGTAGCGGTCATTGGGCAGGAAAGTGATGCCGTTGTCCATTTTCAGTGTGCCCTCACCCTCGAACTGGAAATACCGGATGGTATAGAGGGTATTGGCGAAATCGCCCGTTTTCTTCAGCTCACAGCGGATTTCCACCGTCTGCCCCTTTGTGACCTTGTTCGGCACGGGCATGGTTTCCACCGTGAAGGGATAGGATTGCTGGATGTCCATATCGTCGTCGCACGATACGAATGTGAATGACACTGCAGCGAACAGGCAGAGTGCCAACGCCTTGAAGATTGATGTTCTCTTGTTCTTGTTGTTCAGTATGTTCATTATTCTTTGATTTTTAGATTGTTGTTCTTTTGTTGTTTTCTTGATACTTGTTGCAGGTACTCGTTCAAGTCCTTGCAGCCTTGATAGATGCCGGAACGGTCTGTCACCTTTCCTCCGTAGCGTGTCCGCAGGGCTTCCATTGCCCTGCGTCCGGCTTCGTCTCGGTCGAGGTAACAGTCGATGCGCTCGTACCAGTCCAGATGTTTCAAAGCCTTTTCCACGTTGGCGACGGAGTTCAGCACAAGGCAGTCACCCGTTGCCAAACCGAGCGTGACGGCGGACAGGAAGTCCATAAAGCCCTCGAACACGCTGCACACGTCCGCCGGGATGTCCCCCGCCTTGACCAGCGACACGTCCTTTGGTGGTACGCAACCCTTGAAACGGCGGCTTCGGGTTTCATAGCCGCCCGACACGTTCGGAAAGCCGACGGCAAAGTACCGCTTACCACGCACGCCGTAGTTCAGGCGGCAGCAGTGGCGGGATGCAACGGCATAAGGGATGCCTCTTTCCTTCAAATACTCCGTCAGCGGAGAGCGGAGCAGCGGGACGGCTTCCACTCCCTCAAAGGCAGGTTCGGACGGTTCCGGCAGGTACAACGGCTTTTCTGCTGCGGCAAGCGGCATACGGGCGGTTTCCGCTATGAATCTCGCCTGCGCCATGAAATCCCCGCTTCGGGTAAACTCCCCGACAAGCGTGAAGATGTCGCCGCCCTTGCCCAAGCCGAAGTCGTACCAGAGCTGTTTCGCCACGTTCACACGGAAGGAGGGCGTGCGTTCACTGCGGTATGGCGCACGATACCACAGCTCGTTTCCGCTCCTTCGGACAGGCTCATGTCCCAGCCGTGCGAGAAAGTCCGCAATGGGTATCTGCCTCATATTCTCAATGTCCGTCCGTTCCATGCGACGTGTCTGTTGATGATTATCTTGACGCCCGCCCCGAACTGCGTATGGAACTTCCGTGTGTCGCCACCCCACAGCAGGCGCTCCCGGAGGTTGGCGAGCAGGGCGATACGGTCAGCCACGTAAAACTCCACATCGAGCGTCAGCGCACCGCCGTAGATGAAGGCGTCCCGGTCATGGAGCGTGGAGCCGTCATGCAGCACTTTCTCGCCCCAATTCACCGACTCATATCCGGCGAGAGCCGAAGCCCCCGCATAGACGAACACTATTTTACGGGCGTCGGAGAGTATCTTGAAATAATAACCGCCCTCCGCCGTGAACTGCGCCACAGGTATGGCGGTATCCTTGTACGGGTTGTTCTTCAAGAGGTATTCGCCACCGAACACCCACTTGTTACCGTTCTTCGTGTAGGTGGAGAGAGCCGCCCCGAAACTGTAACCGCCATTGTTGCCACTTAAACGCATACCGTCCACAAGGTTAGCTCTCAATTCGATGCCCTGCATCTTCGGCAGGCACCGCTGGGCGTGCGCCTGCCCCGTGAAGAGGGCAAGCGATGCGATGACTATTGCGATGTACTTTCTCATGGTCAGCGCACTTGAAGTTCGTTGATGGTACCCGCACGTACCAAGTCCTCGTTCTCAATCACGAAGGACTGATGACGGCCTCCGTTCTTCTCGTTCAGCTCCACCACGAGGCACTTGCCGTCGGGGATGGTGAACTTCGCCATCGTGAATACCGTGCGCTCGCTCTTTCTGCCCGGCACACAGGTGGCATAGTTCTGCGCACGGAGCGGCAGGATGATCTGCTCCTGCACGGCGGTACGCTTCGCCACCTTCTTGTCAACGATTTTCCATGTGATGTAGTCCACATCGAAAGGCACGTTGCTCTGGTTCTTTATCTCCGTGTGGAAATAGAGTAACCCGTTATGCGTATAGATACCTTTCAGCAGGTACTGGATGCCGAATCGCTTGCAGCCGATATGCTTCACCTCGCGCTTGTTCTGCCCCAGGATGGACTTCATGATAAGGCGCACCAGCATCGGGCTTTCGCTGCCCAGCTCCCTCAGGTAGATTTCCTGCGCGTTGTTCGGGCGGTTCACCTTCTCGCCATCATGGATGAAGTCACACATCTCCACGTTGAGCAGCAGCGGTTCATCGGCATATTTCACGTTGAAGGTATAGAAACTCCCGTCCTCCGTTATCACGGACATATTGGTTTCGTTCGGGAAGTTCCTCACGGTCGCTTTCACGCGGATGACGTTCTCCGCTCCGTCGGCTTTACCCGCAATCAGGTCGGGCGAGCCTAAATCGACGTAGCGCACCTCCGAGGGGAAAATGACGTGGACGGTCTTGTCGTAGGTCACTTCCAAGCCGTGCGGGGGAACCATGCGGTCGAAGGTCAGCTTCTTTGTCAGCCCGTGATACAGATCGCCGTCCGCCTCCTTCTGCGGATAGACCTCCTTTGTCAAGGTCGGTTGTTCACTTCCGTTGTCCGTTACAACGGTTACGTTCTCCTGCGCGTTGGCAGTTACGATGCCCATAGCGAGGGCAAGTATGATGATTACTTTTTTCATTCTACTTTGGATTTTAGTGGTAAATAAAAATTTGGTTGTTGTTTTTTTAGTCGTTGATTGTTATTGTTTTCAATCTCTGTCCTGATATAGCATGACCTTGTATCCGGATTTCAGATGCACCTTGACGGTACGCATCTTCTTGGCGATATACTGGCTCGTGCCTTGTATCAGCCCCTTGCCCAAGTCGGAGGCGAGCTGCGCCCCTGCGTTGGTGGAGATATTAATGCTGCTGCCCAGCGAGCCGCCCATGTTGGCGGCAACCTCCCTGACGGCGTTCATCTCCATCGAGTTTGGAATGAAGATGCCGGGCTGTCCGTCCGTGTCATACACCGCCAGTTCTACCGGTATAATCGTACCTGCGTACTCCAGCGAAGTAATTTCAATATCGAGTCGTTCGCCCTGAATCTTTGCCGTGCCTACCACCACTGCATTGCGGGGTATGATTTTGTCCGCCACTGCCATCGGCTCCAGCAGCCGTAATCTTACCGCCTGCCCGTCAGTCACACTCTGCGCCCCATAGACACACGCCGATATGGTGTTCCTGTCCGATACAGTCGTGACACCCACCGCCGTATTGAAACTGCGGTTGCGCTCCTGCGAGAAGGAGGCGACAAACTCAGCGTTGCTCATCGGCTGTGAGAGCGAAGATACCACCTGATGCGTTACCTGCCTGACAGGTGCAGCCGTGTTCTTTCCGGCTTTCTGCACGGGGTAAGGCTCTGCCGCCTGTCCGACAGGTGGCTGTGTGCCGTTCTGCCCGCCCATGTACTTCGCCGCCAGTTCATAGGACTTCTCCATGAGTGCCACTTGGTCATCCATAGCGGATGCCTTGCCTTTCTCGGTTTCCAGTTCCGATTCCAGCGAGGCGATACGCTCTAACAGTTCGTCCATATCCGCATTGTCGTTCTTTGGCTGCTCGTAGAAGTTGCCGAGCGTGGCATTGAGGTCGCGGTAGGCGGCTGCGGATGATTGGATGGTCTTCGGGGCGGACTTCACATTCTCTTCCATGCCTCCGGGATTGGCAAGGTCGAAGTCCCTGCCGCTATCCGTTTCCGCCACTTCGCGGTCGAACATATAGCCCAGCTCCTGCATGGTGCGGCTGCGGTTCTCCTGCCGTTCCTCCATCGCCCCCTGTTCGTAGGCTTTCACCTTGTCGCCGATGATCTGACGGTTCGCCTTGTCAGCGTCGGGCATTTCGATATTGTAACCACCCGTTCCCGGTTGCTGCTCCTTGTCGGAAGACGGGGCGAATATCAGCCACATAGCACCGATGAATACCAGCACCATAGCGGGCAGCACTATCATTTTCTGACGTTTCAGCCTTTGGGCTTCGGTCAGCGGCTTGCGCTCCTTCTTCGGTTTCCCGTTGTCGGGAGCCGCCTTGTTCTCGTTTTTAGGTTCATTCTTCGTCTGTTCCATATAAATAAGGTATTACATTATGATTGTTTTCCGGCTTTACGGACAGTTCCACCTGTCCGGCATGGTCTGTTACTATCCGGCTGCCGTCATTCCTGCCGATGTCATAGACAGCTTTGCCGAAGGTGTAAAGGGCAAGCACCGTGAAGGCGGCGAGCATCGCCAGCACGATGCGCTTGCGTGTTTTCGGGGGCAAACCGTCCAGATAGCCTTTGAGCCTTGCCACCAGCATTTTCTTTTTGTCGTGGAGCTTCCAGTACGCACGCCAAAATGATTTTCTGATTTTCTTCATGTCCGTTACCTTTTGATGGTTTGTAAATCCTTGTTCTCGATGATGGTGAAGCCCTCGATGGTGAAACCGTTGGGATTGTCGTCCGAACGGGACGAGTTCAAAAGGCGGCACGTGGTCACGAGGCTGCGCTCGGTGACGTTGCTCTGCCGGATGATCTTCTGCGTGGCGTAGGTCACGGTACGGTAGGGATAGCCGTTGAAGTCGCACACCACGCTGTCCACCTTCAGCACTTGGTTGATGTTCCCGGCGATGATGCGGTTGTAGTACCCTTTCTCGGCGAAGTCCGAATAGTAGTTGTACACGCTTTTGTCCGCTAATAGCAGGGCGCGTTTCACATTATGCTCTATCGCGCTCTTTTCGGGTGAGAGCGTGAAGAACAGCTCGTGGAAACGGCGCACGTGTTCCCTCGCTTCTGCCGGACGGTTCTGCGACAAGTCTTGCGAGAGAGCCAGCATCAGCGACTTGCCGTTGTCCAGCACGTAAATCTTTTCCCGTTGCCGCTCCGCGAAGCGGTAGGAACTCCACACGCTCCATACCGTTATTACGGCACACAACGAGAGGAAGACGATACCGAACAGGCGTATCTGCCTGAACGATGATTCGATGTTTTTAAGTGACTTAAATTCCATTGTTGTTTATTCGTTTTTAATTGTCAGTTGATTATTTCAGTAGTTTCCCGGCACGTCCGACCACGTTTCCTGCGGCTGCGCCCGCCACGCTGCCCGCCATACTTCCGGCTCGTCCTGCCGTCTGGTTCACGTTGCGACCGTAGCTTCCCATGCCTCCGGCTTGGATAATCCAGCCTGCTACCGTGGGGATGGTGAAGTAACCAATGATGCCGATTATCATGAAGACGATGTACACCCCGTCGCTCGAATCCAGCGAGAAGTTCGGGTCAGCCTGCATCCGTTCGATGTCGCTTTGCAGCATCAGCACTTGTATCTTCGCCAGTATGGTGCTGAACATATCCGACACGGGCAGCCACAGATAGACCTGTATGTAGCGGCATATCCACTGTGTAAGCGTGCTTTGGAAGCCGTCCCACACCGATATGGCGAAGGCTATCGGACCGAGTATCGCCAGCACCACGAGGAAGAACGTGCGGATGGTGTCTATCACGAGGGCGGCGGCTTGGAACATCAGTTCCAGTATCTCGCGGAAGAAGTCGCGGATGCCCTTCTTCATGTTGTACATCCCGCGCTCGATGTACATCCCCGCCATCGTCACCATGTCGCCGGGCGACCAGCCCAGTTCTTCCAGTTGTTTGTCAAACTCCTCATTTGACACGAGGTAGGCGGTTTCGGGATTGCGCATCATCGCTTCGTACTCCAGTTTGTCCTTCTGCTCACGGTATCGGTTCATGTCCAGCGTTTCCGCCTCCAGCATCTTTGCCGTACCCTGCACGACGGGCGACATGATGCTGTTTATCGTACCCAGTACCACCGTCGGAAAGAACATGATGCACAGACCGATAGCGAACGGGCGGAGCATAGGGAACACGTCTATCGGTTCGGCTCTCGCCAGCGACTGCCATACCCGGTAGGCCACATAAAAGAGTGCGCCCAGCCCGGCGATGCCTTTCGCCACGCCCGCCATGTCCCCGCATAGCGGCATCATCTGTTCGTAGAGCGAGCGCAGAATTTGGTGAAGGTTGTCGAAATTCATAGGCTACCAATATCTTTCGTTCATGTTCCCGTACAGCCCTATGATGCGGTCAAGGTCGTTTTTCTTCTTCGCACGCAGGTAACTCACGCTAATGTTCTTGTTGGTGTAGTAGCTCACGAGGTTGCGGTAACGCTTCATTTTGGAGTAGCAGCGTTCCACCACGTCCATGCGCTCCTTGTCCGTCATGGAGAGCGTGGTGATATTCACCACATTCTTCAGTTCCGTCAGCACATCGTTGGATTCCTCCAATAACTTGGTGTAGCCAAAGGCGATGGCTCCCAGTTCCTCCACCGTGAAGTTGTCGTCACGCATCATCTTCTGGAAACTGGTCACATAGGTGTCGGTGATGTCACCCACCATCAGGATGGTCTGCTGCACCTTCCGGGCGTCCTTTACCAGATTGTTCACGGATTTGAGTGCGTCGTAATACTTCTTGCCCTGTTCGTAAATCTTCACGGTCTCTTGAAAATTTTTTATCATATTTTGGGCGGTCGTGGAAGTGTGTACCACGTTCTTCGAGGTGTTCACGATGCTCTGCGCGATGTTGGACGGGTCTATCACCGCCCACTGTGCGCTTGCCCTGCCGACTGCAAACAGGCACAGGCAGATAATAAGTGTTATTCTTGTTCTCATGTTACTTTGGATTTTAGTGGATTTCATTATTTATTGCTCGCCTATCGGATGGTCCGGTTTCGGGTTCACACGCACGTAGTCCCCGTTCGGCGAGAAGGTCAGGATGTCCGTCGCCTCGTTGTAGGACACGTCGATGCGGAATCCGGTGTTCATGAACAGATTGCCGTTCTCCTCCTGCAAGAGATAGGTTTCCGGCTTCAGCTTGCGGCGGATGCCGCTCCGCTTGAATACCGTCACCTTATAGGCTTCGCCCTCCTTGTAGATAAGCACGTCGGGCTTGCCCTCCACACTCTCCCAGTTTCCGCAAAGCAGGTCGCGTCGGTTGTCCGTTATGTCGCAGGATTGCAGCACCATGACCGCCAGCCCGATTAAACACTTGCTGACTTGCAGCATTTTCGTTCTTGATATACTCATACGCATTTTCTTTTTTAGTTGATGAATCTGTTTCTATTTATTCCTTTTTTCTCCGCCTTTCGGCAAGCTGCCGGATGACGGCTTCAATGTCGCCGCCCAACTGTTCCGCCAGACGGTAAACCTCTACTTTTTCCGTTTCTTCGGTGGTGTACGCCAGATACTCTTCAGCACTAACTTCGGTGGCATAGACTGCCGACTGCGTGCCGCCCAGTCCTATCCACACTTCCTTGTAGAGCCTTGACGGGTTGTTCGCCATGTTGATGGAGAGTATCTGCGACTTCTCTTTCTCCGTCAGACCCAACAGGGACTGTATGGCATCAAACTTGTTCATGTACTTCCGCTGGTCAAGGAGTATCTTGCAGTCGGAGTTGTTGATGATGCTCTCCTTGACGACGGGCGAGGAAATGATGTCGTCCACCTCCTGCGTCACCACGATTGCCTCCCCGTAATACTTGCGCACGGTCTTGTACATATAGCGCAGGTACTCAGCCATGTTCGCCGAAGATAGAGCCTTCCAAGCCTCTTCCACTATCAACTGTTTCCTTACGCCTTTCAATCGGCGCATCTTGTTGATGAAGGCTTCCATGATGATGATGGTCACCACAGGGAAAAGCTCGCGATTCTCCTTTATACTGTCAATCTCGAAGACGATGAACCGCTTGCCGAGCAGGTCTATGTTCTCCGTGGAGTTGAGCAGGAAGTCGTAGCGTCCGCCCCGGTAATACTGCCGCATGGTAGTGAGCATATTGTCGATGTTGAAGTCGGACTTCTCCACCTTTATCTCACGTTCTGCCAGTTCGCGGCGGTAGTCGTCGCGCATATACTCATAGAAGGTGTTGAACGAGGGGACGATGCTCCTGTCAGCCCTGATACGCTCGATATAGGCGTTCACCGCACTGCCCAGTTCACCGCTTTCCGTCTTCGTCACCTTGTCGTCCTCCGACTTCCAGAGCGTCAGCAGCAATGTCTTGATGCTGTCCTTCTTCTCCACGTCAAACACGTAATCATCGGTGTAGAACGGGTTGAACGAAATCGGTTTCTCCTCCGTGTAGGTGAAGTACACGCCGTCCGCCCCGTTTGTCTTGCGCCGGATCATTTCGCACAAGCCCTGATAGGAGTTTCCCGTGTCCACCAGTACCACGTGCGTACCCTGCTCGTAGTATTGCCTCACGAGGTGGTTCATAAAGAAGGATTTGCCGCTGCCCGAAGGACCCAACACGAACTTGTTGCGGTTGGTCGTGATACCCCGCTTCATCGGCAGGTCGCTGATGTCGAGGTGCAACGGTTTTCCCGTAAGCCTGTCCACCATCTTGATGCCGAAGGGCGAGAGCGAGCTGCGGTAGTTGGTTTCCTCCGTGAAGAGGCACACCGCCTGCTCGATGAAGGTGTGGAAACTCTCTTCTGCCGGGAAGTCCGCCGCATTGCCGGGCATCGCCGCCCAGTAGAGTGTCGGGCAGTCGATGGTGTTGTGGCGCGGCACGCACTCCATGCTTGCCAGCTGGCTGCCCACATCGTTCTTGATATGCTTCAGTTCCTCCGCGTCATCGCTCCACGCCATGACGTTGAAGTGCGCCCGTACCGAGGTCAGCCCGTAGGAATGGGCTTCGTTCAGGTACTGGTCTATCCACTCGCGGTTGATGCTGTTGCTCCGGCTGTATCGGGATAGCGACTGCATATTCCTTGCGGACTTCTCGAACTTCTGCAAATTTTCCTCGCTGTTGTCGATAATCACATACTGGTTATAGATGTGGTTGCAGGAAAGCAGCAGCCCCACGGGGGAGGCGAAGGAGAGGCGACAGTCCGAGCGGTCGGTGGAGAGTTTCTCGTAGCGGATGTCGGTAGCCACCTTTCCGGGCATATCCTCCGCGTCGGAGAGGGTGTGCAGGCACAGGCGGTTGTCACCGATACGCATTTCTTTTGCCGAGAGGTCGATGTCCTGCAAGGTCGTGTCGCCTTCGGGCATGAGCGAGAAGTAACGCTCTATCAGCCCGGCGGACTTCTCCGTCCCGACAATCTCGTCGGTGGAGAGGCGGCGCAGCCTCACAAAGCCGCTGTCGTTCATGATGCGCTCGAACTGTTCGGCGGCCTCCATGAACTTCCCGGCGGTTTCCTTGTCCAGCTCCTTCGGGATGATATGTCCCCGGCACAGCGTACTGAAGTTGCTCTGCATACGGTTACGTTCTTTCGTCGTCTTGGTCAAGTAGAGATAGCAGGAGTGTTTCAGGTACGGACGCTCGTTGAAGTGGCGTTCAAAGGAACGGCTCAAGAAACTCATGTCGTCCTTCTGTAACTCCGGCATATATTTCTCCTTGATGAACCAATCCTGCTTATGCACGACGCAGAAGTACGGCAGCACCTTGATAGCCTTGCACCAGCAGCCGTGTATCGCCTCGTACTCTGCGCCCGTCACGGTGTAAAGCTCCGGCAGTTCCACCTCAAAAGCCACCGTGATGTCGGCGTCTTTGGAGATGATGCAGCCATGCTCCACCGCCAGCAGGGGGAACTTGTTTTCCAGTGTTATCATTTTGGATGTATTTCTCATGTCGTTTCTTCCTTTCGTTGCCGTTTGAGTAATCGGGTGATCCGCCGTCGGTTGATAAGGTATCGGGGATGGCTCCTTGCCGCTCCCAATTTCATCAGCCCGTGTTCGCCGTACCGGGCGTTCAGCGCGAAGGTCTGCCATACGAGGACGGAAGACGATGCCGCGCCGAAGCCGATACATATCCACTGGTCGATGCCGACCATATAGAGGATGACGAACAGGACGAAGAGAGCCAGCAGACCTCCACAGAAGATGAAGAGGTACTGAGCCTTCAAACCCTTGAACTCGACCGGACGGCCGATACCCTTGTTTATCGGGTATTCAGCCATACATTGTTTATTAAAGGAAGAATGAGCGCAGGATAGTGGCGGCGACAATCAAGAAGATACAAGCCCCGAACCACGAGGCGGCGGTCTTCGAGGTGTCCGGGTCTCCGGACGAGAATTTTCCGTACACTTTCACGCCACCGATAAGCCCGACTACCGCGCCGATGGCGTAGATTAATTTCGTGCCGGGGTCGAAATACGAACTCACCATAGAGGTGGCTTCGTTGATGCCAGCCAGACCGTTTCCCTGTGCGAAAGCGGAGGCGGTTGCGGCAATCATAAGTGCCGCAGCGATGATTAACTTTTGTCTGATGTTCTTGTTCATAAACTGTTCTTTTTTGTGCCGTCCAAAGGGTGGATAGTCCTTTTTCGGGCGGTTGATACTTGATTACTTTACTTTGGTTTTAGTGGTTGCCCGTTTGTTTCTACGGACTTGGGGCTGTCCGTTGCGGGTTGGCTGTACCTTGTACCGCCGTGCGCGTGGGTGTCGTCATTTTACGTTTTCATTTCCATTCTTTTTTAGTTGTTATACATAGTTTCGGAAGTCGAACTCCTCGATGTTGTCGGGAATCACGAACACCTTTTCCTTTTGTTGTGTCACGGTCATGTTCACCGTGTCCACGAAAACTGCCATCGCCTTTGCAATCCTCTCGCTCATTGCTTCATCGGTCAGGCGTTCCGTTATTCTTGTGAAAAGCTCTGTCCCGTCCAGTTCCGTCATGACCTTTCCGGCGTGTCGCATTTCCTCATCGGATGGTGATTCCTTCCGTATGGTGTGTACTGCCATGTCAATATCCTCGAAGCTACTTCCCGAAGCCTGCTTTTTGTCTGGTTCTTCATCCTCCGGTTCATCTTCTCCGTACTCCAGTTCCGAGGGCGGGATGCTCGTGAAGGTTTCATCGAGTTTGTCCTCCGGTACTTGTGTCGGGCGTGAGACGGTTTCCGTGTTTCCGTCGTCAAAAGTAGCCTCTTCCTCCGACAGCTCAATGCCTTTTTCCGAAGTGGCGGCTTCTTGCGTCGGTATGGCAGCGGTTGTCCGGGTCGATGCCATCTTGAAACGGCTCTTGCCAATGATGTCCGAGGTGTCTGCGTGAGGTATTTCCTTATCCTTTCCTTGCTCTGCCACCGTACTGTCCAATGACCGCCACAGCCCGGCAATATGTCTGAAGAAACGGATGAGCTTCGTGTCCATGATGCGGTCATAGAACAGCAGAAACAGAAACCACACGTTGCAAGCAACCGATACGATTAAAAACGCCTTTGTCATAATCTTACTTTTTGGGCGTTTTCAATCTGTTCCATGTACTGCTGCCCGTATTGTCGGAAATGGTCGCGGAGGATGTTATCCACAAACTTGCCGATGCTCAAACCGTTTCCCATCCGACTGGTAACGATAGCGACTTTCTCATGAATTTCTCGGCTGATGTATATACATTGCCGCGTTTTGATTTCCGATGCTTGCAGGAAAGTCGAGAGCGGTTTGTCTCTGCCTTTATCCTTGCGGAAGTCAACGTCGGTATTTTCCTGTCCGTAGTCGGTTACACACTTTGCTGCACGGACAGCGGTTCTTTCACTCTTTCCTGTTTGCAGATACTCAGCCTGACGGTTCTTATTTGTTCTTTTCATACTTCTTTGTTGTTTTTGAGTGTTTATAAATTATAGGATTCCATGTGCCGTTTGAACGATTCGGCTATCTCGTCTTGGAACAGCGTGAAATGGTGTGTCAGCACGTTGTCAAGAAATGCCGCGATAGTCACTTCGTTGCCTCCGATTACATGAAGCATCTTCTGTATGCGGTCGTGGTACTCCTTGCGGATATAGACCTGCTTGCCGAGCCTTGCCGTGATATTGGAACCGCATATGAATACTGTGTCATAATCCAATTTTCCCGGCTTGCTGTTCCTGCGCCTGCGTTCCGGCTCCTCTTTGGAGTGCGAGGCGGGTGGAGAAACGGCTTCTTGTATCGCTTCTTTCGGAGGTGGGACAGGAGCGTTCCCGTCCGTGCTTCTCGCTTCCGGCGGAATGCTTGTATCGTCCAGTCGAAATGAGTTGATTACGGCTTCGCTGTCGATGTCCTCGATTCTTGTTTTCTTTGCCATGCCGTTCAGTTTTTGATGATGCCGAGAATCTCATCGACGAGTTTGTCGAGGTTGCTGCCGCGTACCAGTATTTTGTCCGCCGGAAACGCCGTGGAGCGGAATACCGCCTTGCGTTCTGCCGCCGTCTCCTTGCGGAAGCGCTTACTGTCCGGTAGATGTGTTTCCAGAATGGGCAGGGCGAACTCGGCACAGACCTTGTCGTATGCCTTGTAAAGTTCAGTCTTTTCGCGTCCGTCCACCATGTTCCACACGAGGTAAATCCCTTTGATGCCGGACTTGCCCGTGCTTATCATCTGTTCGTTGATGACAGTGGCGAACTTGATGGAACTCTCCATCACCACACGGTCGGCGATGATGGGCGTGAAGATATAGTCCATTTGGGAAATGGTCTGCACCACATCGGCATTGTTGATTGTTCCCGGCAGGTCGAAGAACACGAAATCGAGGTCGGGCTGCGCTGCCACCAGATTTTCGGCGGTCTTTACCGCATCTTCCGCACGGCTGCATCTGATGGTGTACGGGTTCTTCTTCAGTCGTTTGAGCTGCTCATACGCCAGCACCTTGTAATGCCCGTCCTCCATGACGGCTTTCATGTCACGCTTGCGCATGTCATGGATACTGTACTGCGGGAAATCGCAGTCCACCACGGCTACGTTGTAGCCTTTCACATAGTGCAGATAGCTTGCTACAAGCACTGTCAGGGTTGTCTTACCCGCTCCACCTTTCTGCGTGGAGATTGCCACATAAGTTGCTTCTTTCATTTTTTTGATAATTTATTTGGTTATACATCTGTCCGGTGGCGGTAGCGTATTGTCATTAGTACGTACGCACGCACTCCCATTCATTTATTTATTCACTCCTTAATCCGGCTGTGCCTGCGGGTATTCATCGGTTTGTCCAACCGTCCATGCTTTTATCCGTCCGCACGGACGTGTGCTTGGAAAACTATCTGTATACATACACCTGTTTTCAACCGTTTGGATTGATGCCCGGATTGCTGTCCGAACATCTGGCGGAAGGAGTGTATTTTCAGTCCCACATCCGAATCACACTGCAAATAAACAAGGATATTTTGGAACTTGTATCACTTCTCCGGCAAGTGGCAGCACGTTGCGCCGGTTGACACTGATTGTCTGGGTCAAGCCTCTGTCCGACATCGCTTTAAGGGCGTAACTTTGCACCTGAACGGCAGGGTACGCCGCAGGTGGCGCAGCCCGGAGTTTGAAAGAAATCATCCCCAATCCGTCCCCAACGGATTTTTATGTTCACCTGAACATAGCAAGGTATGTTTTCAGCCGCTCAAAATATTTTGAGCATCCCGGAAAACGCCTTGCCCTTGCAGGGGGCGGGCTTTCCCTCCGAAGTCGGAAAGCCTTTCAGAACTGCGGTGCTGTGATCCGAAGCGGCGGCTTATGCCGTCAATCCGCTAAATCCAAAGTAATATGAAAGAGAAAAGGAAAAGCAAAGCAGGGAGAAATCCCAAACTTGATCCGGCGGTGTACCGTTACACCGTCCGTTTCAACGAGGAGGAACACAATCGTTTCCTCGCCATGTTCGGAAAATCGGGTGTCTATGCACGGTCGGTTTTCCTCAAAGCGCACTTCTTCGGACAGCCGTTCAAGGTGCTGAAGGTGGACAAGACGCTGGTGGACTATTACACCAAGCTATCGGATTTTCATGCGCAGTTCCGCGCCGTGGGTACGAATTACAACCAAGTCGTGAAGGAACTGAGGCTGCATTTTTCAGAGAAAAAGGCGATGGCGTTGCTCTACAAATTAGAGCAACACACCGTCGAACTCGTGAAACTGAGCCGCCGGATTGTGGAACTTTCAAGGGAAATGGAGGCGAAATGGTCGCAAAAATCAGTGTAGGAAACTCGTTGTACGGCGCGATTGCCTATAACGGGGAGAAGATTAACGAGGCGCAGGGGCGGTTGCTTACGACCAACCGCATCTACAATGACGGTTCGGGAAAGGTGGACATCAACAAGGCGATGGAGGGTTTTCTCACCTTCATGCCGCCACAGATGAAGGTGGAGAAGCCGGTGGTGCATATTTCGCTCAACCCACATCCGGAGGATGTGTTGACCGATGCGGAATTGCAGGATATAGCCCGCGAGTATCTGGAAAAACTCGGTTTCGGCAACCAGCCTTATCTTGTTTTCAAGCACGAGGACATCGACCGCCACCACCTGCACATCGTGACGGTGCGGGTGGACGATAACGGGAAATGTATCAGCGACAAGAACAACTACTATCGTAGCAAACAAATCACCCGTGAGCTGGAGAAGAAATACGGGCTGCACGGCGCGGAGCGCAGGAACCGCCGGCTTGACACGCCGCTAAGCAAGGTGGACGCATCGGCAGGTGATGTGAAGAAGCAGGTGGCTGGCACTGTGAAGGCTCTGAACGGGCAGTACCGTTTTCAGACGATGGGCGAATACCGTGCGCTCCTTTCCTTATATAATATGACGGTGGAGGAAGCGAGAGGCAACGTGCGCGGACGGGAGTATCACGGGCTGGTTTATTCCGTCACGGACGACAAGGGTAACAAGGTGGGCAACCCGTTCAAGTCCTCGCTTTTCGGGAAGTCCGCAGGTTATGAAGCCGTACAGAGAAAATTTATCCGTTCCAAATCAGAGATTAAGGACAGGAAGCTCGCCGACATGACGAAACGCACCGTTCTTTCCGTGCTGCAAGGCACTTATGACAAGGACAAATTTGTATCCCAACTCAAAGAGAAGGGCATCGACACCGTACTGCGCTACACGGATGAAGGGCGTATCTATGGAGCGACGTTTATCGACCACCGCACAGGATGTGTACTGAACGGCTCTCGCATGGGCAAGGAGCTTTCGGCGAATGCCTTGCAGGAACACTTCACCCTGCCATACGCCGGACAACCGCCGATACCGTTATCCATCCCTATGGATGCTGCGGACAAGGCATACGGACAGACCGCATACGACCGTGAAGACGTATCGGGCGGAATGGGCTTGCTCACTCCCGAAGGTCCGGCGGTAGATGCTGAGGAAAAGGCTTTCATCCGGGCGATGAAGCGCAAAAAGAAGAAAAAGCGCAAGGGCTTGGGTTTGTAATCGGAGTATCAACAATTAAAAAATCAATGTATGTCACAACAAGAAGACGATTTGAGGGCATTGGCGAAAATCATGGATTTTCTGCGTGCCGTGAGTATTATTTTAGTGGTTATGAACGTGTACTGGTTCTGTTACGAAGTCATCCGGCTGTGGGGCGTGAACATCGGTGTGGTGGACAGAATCCTTCTGAACTTCGACCGCACGGCGGGGCTGTTCCATTCCATACTGTACACAAAGCTGTTTGCCGTCCTGCTGCTTGCCCTGTCCTGTCTGGGTACAAAGGGGGTCAAGGGAGAGAAAATCACTTGGGGAAGAATATGGACGGCACTCGCCGCCGGGTCCGTGCTGTTTTTCCTAAACTGGTGGATACTGGCTCTGCCGCTTCCGATTGAGGCGGTGATGGGGCTGTATGTCCTTACCATCGGTACGGGCTATGTCTGCCTGTTGATGGGAGGTCTGTGGATGAGCCGTCTGTTGAAACACAATTTGATGGAGGATGTTTTCAACAACGAGAACGAGAGTTTCATGCAGGAAACAAGACTCATCGAAAGCGAGTATTCGGTCAATTTGCCGACACGCTTCTATTACAAAAAGCGTTGGAACAACGGTTGGATCAATGTGGTGAATCCCTTCCGTGCGTCCATCGTGTTGGGTACGCCGGGCAGCGGCAAGTCATACGCCGTGGTAAACAATTTTATCAAGCAACAGATTGAAAAGGGCTTCTTGATGTACGTGTATGACTTCAAATTCAGCGACTTGTCCACCATTGCCTACAATCATCTGCTGAACCACCCTGACGGCTACAAGGTGAAGCCGAAGTTCTATGTGATCAACTTCGACGACCCGCGACGCTCTCATCGGTGCAATCCCATTCACCCGGATTTTATGGAAGATATTACGGACGCCTACGAGAGTGCCTATACAATAATGCTCAACCTCAATAAAACGTGGGTGCAAAAGCAGGGTGACTTCTTTGTGGAATCACCTATCATTTTGTTCGCCAGTATTATATGGTATCTTAAAATCTATCAGAACGGGAAATATTGCACGTTTCCCCATGCCATCGAATTTTTGAACCGCCGCTACGAGGATATTTTTCCGATACTGACTTCCTATCCCGAACTGGAGAACTACCTTTCCCCGTTCATGGATGCGTGGCTCGGAGGGGCTGCGGAGCAGCTCATGGGGCAGATAGCGTCGGCAAAAATTCCGCTTTCGAGAATGATTTCACCGCAGCTCTATTGGGTGATGTCGGACAGCGAGTTTACGCTGGACATCAACAATCCCGAAGAGCCGAAAATCCTATGCGTGGGCAACAATCCCGACCGTCAGAATATCTACGGGGCGGCTCTCGGATTGTATAACTCCCGCATCGTGAAGCTCATCAATAAGAAGGGGATGCTGAAGTCGTCGGTCATCATAGACGAGCTGCCGACGATATATTTCAAAGGGTTGGACAATCTTATAGCTACCGCCCGAAGCAACAAGGTTGCCGTGTGTCTGGGATTTCAGGATTTCAGCCAGCTGGTGCGCGACTACGGTGATAAGGAGGCGAAAGTGGTGATGAATACGGTCGGTAACATTTTCTCCGGGCAGGTGGTAGGTGAAACGGCAAAGACACTATCGGAACGATTCGGTAAGGTGTTGCAGAAACGGCAGTCTATCTCCATCAACNACGGTGATAAGGAGGCGAAAGTGGTGATGAATACGGTCGGTAACATTTTCTCCGGGCAGGTGGTAGGTGAAACGGCAAAGACACTATCGGAACGATTCGGTAAGGTGTTGCAGAAACGGCAGTCTATTTCCATCAACCGGCAGGATGTTTCCACCTCCATCAACACGCAGATGGATTCACTCATCCCGCCAAGCAAGATTTCCGGCTTGACGCAGGGTATGTTTGTCGGTTCGGTGTCCGACAACTTCAACGAGCGTATCGAGCAGAAGATTTTTCATTGTGAGATTGTCGTGGATGCCGAGAAGGTGAGGCGCGAGGAGAAAGCCTACAAGAAAATCCCCGTCATTACCGACTTTACGGACGGGGACGGCAACGACCGCATGAAGGAAACGGTTCAGGCGAATTACAGGCGCATCAAGGAGGAAGTGAAGCAGATTGTTCAAGAGGAACTGGAACGTATCGCAAATGATGAAAACTTGAAACACCTGTTGCAGCAGAAATAACAGATTCCTTTATATATGAAAAAGGGGATGTGTCAAAACACCCCAAATATGAAAATTACCCCTGTCACAGATATCTGTAGCAAGGGTAATTTTGTTAAAAAGAGAGTTTTGACGCCCTCTTTTTATTCTCAGATTTGAGATGCTTGTTGATGGTGGTAATGGCAAGCGTCAGCAAATAATTTTTCAGCTCTGTATCGTCTTTAAGCAGTATGCTGTATTCTTCGGCAAACATTCTCAACAGTCTGGTTCTGAGTTTCGACATTTCTTCACCGAAAGGTATCTGTCGGTTTTCTTGCCAATACTCAATCACTACGGAAGATACCAGCCACTTGAACTCGGATTTCATCTCTTTGCCGAGTTTCTTGAAGCGGATTTGTTCGCTAATTGGCGGCTCGTTGTATGGCATCATGTCTGCCGGGTCATAAACGGATATACTGCCGATACCATAATCCATGATTATCGGTAAATCAGTTTTTACATCATTCTTATGTTTCTTCTTTTTAGCCATACCCGTTATTGTTGCAGGAAACCTTTACCTTTATCAGTAAGATAGTATTTCTGTTGCGGACTCTTGGAGCCTACGGGATAAAGTGAAAGGACCAAACCGGAATTTATTGCCGGATGGATATAGTTCTTTAAGAAATTCCTTTTATCTTTCATTCCCGTTTTCTCCATGATTTCTTTAGCAGAGAGAGTGTTGTTCCCAATAGCAGACAACAGTTTTCCTAACTGTGGGGTTACTGTGGGGTTACTATAGGGTTGCTGTGGGGTTGCTGTGGGGTCTTGTCCTACTGTAGTTCTTGTATAATGAAACACAATCCATACAGCATTGCCGTCGGTATGAAACTCCGGATCCGGAATACCGACACGGCGACATTCGTTTACCATAAGGGCTATGCCACGTCCCCAACTCTCCAATACTGCACTTTTGTACAGCACATTGGCTACTATCAGATTTTGTGGTTCGGAATTGTGGCCACCCAACAGTTTCTCAATGGTAATATCAGGCGGAAATGTTCCGCTGTTTTCAATCTCCACGCGGTCATCATAGATAGCAATCCCGACTGAACTGCCGGGGCGATGGTAAACACGATGTGCAAAAGCATTTATGCAACATTCTCTCAATGCCTTATATGGCACATTCAGTTCCTCTTCTCTGTACAAACCTTCAATTTTACCGGAAAGGGACAAATGCTTGAAGAAAAATGCCATTGCAGCATCCAGCAAGTTGAATATATTGCCTGTCACACGCTGATTATCTAAAAATTCATCTTTTGTCGTTCCTTTGAACCGGGCTAAACGGAGCAGACATTGGGGATAATGGTAGAAGTTTCGTCCGAATAGGACAACGGAAGCATTGTTCAGCTTTCCATCATTCAACAAGTCAAATTTTTCAAGGATGGTTCGGACATCCTCCTGCATAGAACCTTCCGGCAAACGTCCGCCTCTGATTCCTCCACGTACTGCGCCCAAGATTGCCGTTTCGTCAAGGTCGGATATTTTCAAGCTGGGATTTTGCATGGAATCCCAAGCATAGGTTCCGCCTCGCTGCATAACCAACAGGTTGTATATACCCTGCGGCATGGCAGATGTAACGCTCTCTATCCGTTGATAAGCCCTCCCCTTATAGGTGAACGGGCGCATATATCGTTGTTCTTCCGCTGATAAAGCTATAACACTTTTGTTCGTTCCCGGAATGTCTGTATAGGATATATCAATGGTCGCAAACGGCTCGATTCGTCTGATGGTTTCCGCAATATCGCGCTTCGTCTTGTCGCTCACTTCCTGACCGATAATCTTTCCCTTGTCGGTTACACCGAACAGCACCGTGCCGCCCGTACCGTTCAAGAAGGCACAAAGAGTTTCAATTCCACGCTCCAACTGCCCGGTAGTTTCTTTGAACTCAACTGTCCCGCCTTCGGCTCCGGCAATCAGTCCATTCAATATTTCGAGGTTATCTATTTTCATCCGTCATTGATTAATACTTGCAAAGTTAATGATTTTAATCGGCTTTCCGGCAGATAATAGAGTGATTGTAAATGAAGAAGGATAAGAAACCGTATAATCCGGCCGCTTATCCTTTGTTTG
The DNA here is from genome assembly GCF_900625065.1 of Prevotella marseillensis. Lineage (NCBI taxonomy): Bacteria > Pseudomonadati > Bacteroidota > Bacteroidia > Bacteroidales > Prevotellaceae > Prevotella > Prevotella marseillensis. The sequence goes on from NZ_UYXY01000001.1 coordinate 1,974,055, forward strand.
GCATTCGTTTATCTCCTCATCCGCTCCAATTCATCGTCATGTCGCATCTTCGCGTTCAGTTTGTCCTGCATCTTTTCAAGGAAGTAGGTGCGACTGTCGCTTTTCCTGCGTTTGATGTCCGTATAGAAGCGGTAGCAGTCTTTGGACTCCACACCGAAAAAAGAATAGAGGACAGGGGCAAGCTCTTTCAGCGAAGCCTTGCCGCCATTGATGCAGCCGGTGGCGTAGAGGGCATAGATTAGTTCTACCAACTCGACGGCATTACCGGTCCATTGCAGGGCTGGGACTGTGGCTTTGGTTTCGGATGTGGATGTTAGTGGTGGCACGGAGGTAATTGCAGAAGCGGATACCATCTTCTGCATCTTTCGGATGAATGATAACGCCTTGCGGATATACACAGTGACGACATTCTCCTCCGATGCCGACAAGTTCTGCGGATGGTGCTGTAATTCGATTTCGGCAAAAGCCAACGCCACAATAATATGCTTGGCATCATTGCCGCCGTAGCACAGGTTTATTACTTCCTGCACGAATCCGCCGTATGCCGTTTCCGTGCTACCGTTGTCTTTTCCGTTTATCAGGGCGAAAAACTGTGTTTCCGCCAATATGAGATGGTTCATTATCTTTTCTGTTTTGAGGGTTTACACTTGTTTATCAGTGTGCGCACACTGATATATGGGCAAATCATAGCCCTAAACACGAGAAAAGATTGTGAGAAAATTGTACTACATTGTTTTTCAGAAAGATAAAATTCAAAAATAATTTTATCCTTGATTGCATCCCTTGTGAAATGTGTTCAGATTCTGAACATGTGTTCACTTTCTGAACACGGAAATTCCGCCAAGATGTTCATAATCTGAACATTTTATGCCCGTGGCTCTTTATGATAGGTAAGCCGGATTACTCCGTCCCTATAAGTTTTGTTCTCCATAAGCCGCCAGTCATTCATAGGTAGTGCTGACTTGAAAAAATGCGCTCCGTTTCCGTCGATGGTTGGAACAACGTATAGTATGATTTCATCTATCACGTTCATCCGTAACAGTCCGTTGGCATATTCGGTATTCCCGGCAGTTACTTCCAACAAATGGCAAATGCTTCCACCTTCCTCTCTCCATTCTTGAAGCACGGATACCGAATAGTCGGATGTCAGCTTATACAGGGCATTGGCACGTATTTCATCCATACCGTAATCTTCGGTTTGAAGCAACCGCTTCCGGGGATGCAGTTTCATCGGACAGCCATCTATTGAGATAACGGCAAGTAATTGTATTTTCGCCATAACGTATTTCCTTTCCTTTTTGGCGAGGCAAAAAAGTAGCGTGCAATTCACACTACTTTCAAGCGATGGCTCTGGTAAAGCCTTTACGGAGAGTACGTGAATGCACGCTATGCGTAGGCATAGCATAAGCATCACGCAATCGTCTCCGTAGTTTCAATTTACCAGATTTTCGCTCGAAACGCCTTGCGGTCTTATGTCTATATCATCGGCGAAAAGTTACCCAATCGCCTGCTATTTTCTGAAATACAATTGCAAAGTTAATCAATTATTGCCATTTACAGCCATACTCCGGTCAGTTTTCTTCATTCAATCCATATTCTACCAATTTATTATACAGCGTTGTCCTGCCGATACCCAGTATCTTTGCAGCCATTTTCTTGTTACCGGCTGCTTGTTTCAAAGCACGCAGGATACGTCCTCTTTCTTCATCCCCGCTCTTCAATGTAAAACAAGCGGAAGTAGCGGACGGTTCATTGTCAAGTTCCAAATCGGCTTCGGTTATCATATCGCCTTCTGATTGCAGGACTGCCGTCTGTATCTTCTGTTTCAACTCGCGCACGTTGCCCGGCCACGCATGGGCGAGCAGGGCATTACGGGCAGATGCGGCAAAACCTTTTACTTCACGTTCCAACTCACGGTTTGCCATTTCACGGAAGAACTCGGCCAATGGCATGATGTCTTCCGGGCAGTCGCGCAAGGGCGGCATGGTTATCACATACTCCTGCAAGCGATAGAGCAAATCCTGCCGGAACCGCTTTTCCGTTACGGCTTTCTGCAAATCCTCGTTGGTTGCAGCCACTATCCTCACGTTGGCTGTTTTGTCCTCCTTTGCTCCGACGGGACGGTAACGGCGTTCCTGTATGGCGCGGAGCAGCATCTGTTGCATCTCCATTGTTAGGTTGCCCACTTCGTCAAGGAACAGCGTGCCGCCATCCGCTTCCAGAAAATACCCCGTCTTGTTTGCTTCGGCACCCGTAAACGCGCCCTTGACGTGTCCGAAGAAGGCGGATTGTATCAATGACGGGGACAAGGCTCCGCAGTCCACTGCCACAAAAGGTTTATCGGCAAGTTTGCTTTGTTGGTGTATATGTTGTGCGATATGTTCCTTGCCCGTACCGTTCTCGCCCAGTATCAGCACGCTCATCCGGGTGGTGGCTACAAGGCGCACACGTTTCTTGATTTTCTGATAGGCTTCGCCCTGCCGGACGAATATCGGAATGTTCCATTGTAGTCGCTTTTCATGTTCTTTTTGCAGGGTGCGGATAAGCGGTATCAGTTTATCCTCCAACAACTGTTTCTGTATGTAATCCTTTGAGCCGAGCTTCATACTTTCCACTGCCGTATGCACCTCCCCGTAATTGGTCATAACGATAAACACCTGTTGTTTGTCGTTGGCACGCATCCACCGTAACAACTCTATGCTTTCACCGTCGGGGAGGCGTAGGTCGGCAACGACAATATCATCCACCTCTGACTTTACCAATAGTTTCTTGGCAGTGGCAAGATTATATGCCGACATAGTATCGAAGCTGTCTTTCTTCAGCAGGTTGCAGACATAATCGTTATAGACGGGGTTGTCCTCAATCACAAATACTTTCATCCGACAACCTCCTTTCCTTTTGCGCAAGTTCTATGATAACTGTTCCCATACGAAGCATGGCATCCACGCATTTCCGCAATTCCATTTCGGAACATTCAGATTCTTGATGCAGCAGTTCATACAGGTTCCACAAGGGTTTGTCAGCACGGATAACAGCCCATGAACTTCGCTGACGGTGTATCCATTCGTCCAACGCCTTGCGGTCATTCCTCTCCATGATTTCCCGGACAGCCTGCATATCCTTTTCTGTTTCGGTTATCAAACGGTCAAGCATCGCCCGTTTGTCACCATATGCAAGCAGAGAGGACAAGTCGGGAAGTTCATCCTTGTCCGTACTTATCAAAAGGCATTTGTCTGATACAGCAACCAGTTCGGAAATGGAAAATGGCTTGAACAGGCAGGCGGTAAATCCATTTTCCAACAGCTCCTCTTCGCTGCAACTGCCGGAGGCGGTCGCCACGACAATGGGAATCTCTTTCGAGTTGCTGACACTTGACGAGCGTAACAACTCCAACACCTCATAGCCGTTAATCTCCGGCATCTTCATATCGGTTATCATGAGGTCGTATGTGTGCTGCCGCATGGCTTCCATTGCATCGCCAATAGTGGTGAACGTGTCGCAATGCACACCTATACCAGCATACATTTCCTTTGTCATGGATAATACCATCGGATTGTCGTCCAATACGATGACAGAATAAGGTCTTTCTATATGAGCCAGACTTTCTGCGGCTGTCTGTTCTTCAATACCAATATCGGCAGTGTTCATTGGCAACTCCACAGTAAAACGACTGCCTTCTCCTTTTTCGCTTTCCAAGCGTATAGTGCCGCCAAGCATCCCGACTATCTGTTTCACAATGCTTAACCCCAATCCGAAACCGTCTTGCGTGGCGGCGTTGGAAAGCCGCTCGAACGCTCCGAACACTCGCTGTTGTTCTTCCGCACTCATGCCGGTTCCGGTGTCCTCTACTACAAGGGTCAGCCTATTGCCGTCATAGCTTATGACAAGTGAAACGCTTCCGGCATTCGTGAACTTGACGGCATTGCCCAGCAGGTTGTCGCATATCTGTATGATGCGCTCCTTGTCGCCATTCAGGATAATACCCTCCGGGCACTCGATGGTAAGTTTAAGATCTTTTGCTTCTGCTTGTTGCGTAAACTCCGTTTGCAACAGCTCCGCGATGTTTTCCAAACGAAACGGACGGACATTCGCCTGTTCCTTGCCGCTGTCCAAGCGGAAGAAGTCAAGCAGGGAGTTGAGCATGTCGGTCATTCTCTTGGAGGCTTGCAGGATATTGTCCGCATAACCGCTTATCTTTTCTTCTTCGTTGTCCTGCATCAGTTCCGCATATCCATGTATGGCAGTCAGTGGTGTGCGTAGCTCGTGGGTGATGGTGTGCATCGCTTTCTTGCGTGAGGCTATCAACGATTCGTTTTGTTTTACGGACTTTTGCAGTTGCCCGATTAAATCTGTTGTCTTACGTTTGTACTGCTTGATGCGGGTGGCATAGCGGTGAATGATGATGTATGAAATAATGAGCAACAGCAGCATGACACCCGTTATGATACCTACCTGCAAGAACGACTTTTCACGCATAGCGGATATTTCCGCCTCACGTTCCTGCAAGTCAGCCTGCACCTTGTGGTCCATCTGCTGGATAAGGGTTTGCAGTTGGCGGTTCAGTTCCGCATTGCGGCTGGCAAGGCTGTCGGCATATTCCGACAGACGATGGCTTTGGGCACGTTGTTGCGCTATCATATCACGGTTCAGTGTGTAGAGCATCGTGGTGGTCGTCGTCGGAGGTGCTTCCTGTTTCTTGCCGAACAACCCGAGAAAACCTTTCCTCCTCTGTTTCTTCGGCTCTTCCTGCCTGCTCGTTTGCACTATCACCGGCACCTGCTTGGCTATCCGGCGGTTGATGTCCGCCTGTTGTTCCAGAGCCTCCATGATGGCGCACAGCCGCTTTTCCTTGTCCTCCAGCAAGTGGCGCACGCTGTCTATGCGCACCGATTCGTAATGGCTCTTGAAGCGGCAAAGCATACTATCCACCGTCATCCGTTGCCGCCGGTATGCCGCCACATCCTTATCGTCCCATTCCAGCACCGACTCGCCCAAAAGAGACAACTCCACCACACCCACATACGCATCGTGTGTTTCCTTGCGGAAGCGGTTGATTTCACGGTTCTCCCGTTCCAGCAACTCCAAGTCGCGCCATTCTCCGAGCCACGTGCAGATGATGCCGCCCACCAGCAGGACTATCAACAGATAGCCTGCGGCAAGCAGCTTGCGGAAATGCTTGGTAGTGGTAACGAATTGTTCGCTCATTTGCTGTTTGTGTAAATACCGTTATTTAAAATACGCATATAGGTCGTGGAACTTCGCAGGTTCATGGATGAGAATGGCGGCCATGCTGCCTATGACCGCCACCAGAATTATATATCCGAATAGAATTCTACTCCTCAATGAAACAACCATTCTTCCCTTATTTACAATTGTTATAATTATTAAGGCATCTGACCACCGGCGATAGGTGGAATTTCTGTTAGTATGGGATTTCTCGGGATTGAGTTAAAAATTCTTTGGCCACGTATGGCTTGACTTGGAGGAGCGTTTTCATTTACATCAAGCCGATAACATCTATCGTTAAATGTTATAATTCCCCAAATACCAATGGTTCCTGGGATTCTCGCCAATCCTTCAGTAGGTTTAAAAAGAACAACATTATCTATTATTCGATTTTTAACCGCCAGATTCCATGATGTTTTAATACTATTGTTAGGCGTTGGAATATGAGCAACATACCTAATGCCATTGTGCCTAAAACTGGCCATATAACACCCCGAAAAACCTGAACTTAAAGTATCTATGCCATTTGAAGCAACGACTGCTATTCCATCCGCAATATATATGACACAGGCATAGTCTAATCTAAGAAAACGATAGTTACGGGTATATCCTTTTATTTGAAATGTCAAATTACTTTGCGTGGCAATCGGAGGGGTCAAACCTACATTATAAATATTTTGATAATGAAACCGTGCAATATTTGTCATTACTGCTCGACTGTTTGGCAATCTTAATGCTTGAATCAAATTCATATATTTACTTACTGTTACTTTCGTTTGTTATAGGCTCGATACATGATGCCATTATATCCATCAGTTTAGACAGACCTTCGGTCTGCGGCTGCTGACTGGCTGTCACATGTATCTGGTATTTTGCCGTTTGGTTGGTCATGCGGGTGTTCTCGCGGGCGGTCGTGACTTTGCCGCTGATTTCCGCATTTATAAACCAATGTTTTGCAGAAGCTTTTGCCTCTACTTCTGCGTTGGTAGTGCTTTTTACGTTTGATGTATCGGTAACCTCCATCTGGAAATCGACATCCACGCGATCTATGAGCAGGGAAGGAATAGGCACCAATCCTATAAACGGAGCCTTGACACTTTGTGACATTGTTGTCATTTTTCCATCCTGCTGTATCGGTCTTTCGACATCGAATTCCAATATACGCGCTTTATTGCCGCTTTTACCATCAAATGCAATTTGCTGGTAGAAATTCCATGCTGTCGCTGCCAATTCCTGTTGTGCTTCGGCTGCTGCAATAAGTGGAGCTGCAATAAGTTCCCGCATGGGAAGCCCCTTGAATTTGTCAGTCACGTTTGAATCTGCTTTAAGAACTGGAGAAGTTTCTCTGTTTTGAGTCTCTTCCAATGCAGCGGAGATAATTTCTTTCGCCTGTCCGCTTACATTTTCATTCAAGTTTTCCGCATTTTCTTGTTGCCCTTGGTTCTTTATTTCTTCTGCCATAACATTTGAATTTTAAAATTGTTAGATATTTTTTACAAAATCGTCAATAATTCGGGAAATGCTCTCCGGAGTCTCCTGAACCTTAAAATTGACGCAAACCTCCATGACATCATCCGCATCCGGTTTTATGTTGCTCATCTGCATCTGGAGATTGGCTCTTTGTGGGCTGGATAACAATAAGTTGTTTTCCGGAATCTGTGATTCCACGCTTCCGACCTTCGCCTTGAACTTTATCTGCACATTATCCATCGCAAGATAATGATGGGATATCAAAGCTATAAGTGGAATATCAATAGTCTTGTCTCCAACCATGATTTTTTTCGATTGGAACGTATTTGCGTTATTTGCATTTGTTCCTTCAAAAAGTCTGGTCAGATTTTGTATCTGATGATTCTGCAATGTATCTTGTGCACAGTTTACGGCGTATTGCAAACCATTCATAATATCAGAGAATGAATTGGTTTGAACACTGTCCGGCTCATCGTCATTATTTTTCTTGTCTCTGTGAAAAAGTCCCATGTTTTTAATTTAATTACTTGATTTGTTGCCTTTAATGAGCACCAATCTTGGCAATGTCCGGCTTACAGCTTCCATATTTACACTGGAGTCTATATTATTATTAACAATGCCTTGATGCCAAAACCTATATGGTGGATTCTCCGTGTGTTCCATCACGTCCTCCTTTTTTTATTGGGGTTATACTTCGTTTAATGTTCGTTGCGGACGGAACATTTCCGCCCGCAACGGCTTACTGCTTCCTCAAGGTAGGCAATGCTCCGTTAAGTTCGTAACGCCACTTTGAGCCTGCGTTCTGCAAGGCGGTGTTCATGGCATCAACGGCGTTCTTCCAGGTAACGCCAGTGCCGTCCACCTTCGTGGCTTCGGTGCTTTTCTTATTGTAGCCGATACCTTGTTCATGATTGTTCTTCCAATAGCAGGCGGTCATCACGTTGGCGTAGTTATTTCCCAAAAAACCGCCGATATGTACATAGCCAGTGCTACTACCCGTACTGGTTACGTTGCCCGTGGCATAGCAGGCAAGGAGGCTGCTTCCTGCGTTCATTCCCACCAGACCGCCGCCAGCGATATTCTTTTTGGGGGCTATTTCTATGGTCACGTTGCCCGTGGCATAGCAAGCGGTCAGGGTGGCACTCGAATTCGTCTGACCTGCCACGCCGCCGACATCGACCGTTCCCTTCACTGTGGCCGAGGAGCTGCATCCGGTGATGGAACCGCCTATTTGAACACCCACCACACCGCCGACATACACCGTGCCGCTGACGCTGCCCGACACCGAGCAGTTTTCAATGGTGCCCCAGCCAGATCCTACCACGCCGCCAATACTGCCGCCATATATTTGATTGCTTGTTATCTGTACGCCCTCCATCACCACGTTCTTCACCGTACCAGCTCTATTGAGCCAGCCGAACAGACCCGCAAATTCGTCATTTGTCGTAAAGGTCAGCCCCGTAATGGTATGGCCGCCACCGTCGAAGGTGCCTTTGTATGAGTTGTCGTAGTCTGTGCCTATCGGTGTCCAGTCTTTGCCTGTGAGGTCAATGTCAGCGGTGAGGGTAATGTTTATGTCGGTCTTACCTCCGTTCACTAATTCGGCTACATTCAGCAGGCCGTCGGCGTTATAGACCGTGTAGCTGCCGTTGCTCTCTATGGTATAGCCCAGGTCTTTTGCCGCAGCGAGGGAGACGGTGTAGGTATATTCACCGCCCGCCTGCCAGTCGGTAGCATTCTTCATCTTATAAACGAAGGTCTTGCCGTTAGTGAAGGTGCTGGTAATGAAGGCTGTGCCAGCTGCCACACTTTGCGGGGCGACGATGGCGGTGTAGGTGTTGCTGCCCTTGTCATACGGGACGATTATATCCGGGTTGTCGCCTTCGGTGGAGAGACCCGTCAACTGCACGGATGCCAGCCCCTCGGTGTAGTCCGTCAGAACGACGGTCACTCGCGCCGTGCGGTGGGTGAAGCGGAGCGTGGGGCTACCGTAGATCACCTTCTGTCCGTCGGCTACGATGAGGTCGCTGGTCTCAAAGTCTTTCTGGGCACTTTGGTTGGCTTTTACCTTTACCGCAGGTGGGGTTGTCTCGCCAGCGGTGTAGGGCCACCACGCTGTGACGGTGATGTCGTTGTGGTTGGTCCAGTAGTACGGGTCGGTGGAGGTCAGCGTGGCGCTGGTGGGGTCGGCGGTGGAGGGCGTCACGTTGTACGTCTTCACCATGCCGTCCATCAGAACTGCCACGCTCTGCACACCCGTCCAATTGCCATTCGCGGGGGCACGGGTGCCGGCGATGGCTGTCGCAGCGGGGTTCAGCCCCGTGGCGGTGAAGACGATGGATGTGCCTTCCGCCCCTTCCGGCAGGAAGCCTGCTTCGTCCTGCGTGCAGGCGCCCAATAAGAGGGCGAGCGCTGCAAGTGCAAAAAATCTTGTCTTCATTATATCTGTTGTTTTATTACTCTGGTTCTTTCCGTTGTGGGCGGAACTTTTCCGCCCGACGGTTTACTGCTTCCTCAAGGTAGGCAATGCTCCTTTAAGTTCGTAACGCCACTCTGAGCCTGCGTTCTGCAAGGCGGTGTTCATGGCATCAACGGCATTCTCCCAGGTAACGTTAGTGCCGTCCACCTTCGTGACATTGGTGCTTCCCCTATTGTAGCTGATACCTTGTTCATGATTGTTCTTCCAATAGCAGGCGGTCACGGTAATGTAGTTATCTCCCAAAAAGCCGCCGATATGTACATGGCCAGTGCTACTACCAGTACTGGTTACGTTGCCCGTGGCATAGCAGGAAAGGAGGCTGATTCCGTCGTTGAATCCTACCAGACCGCCGCCAGAGATATCCTGTGTGCGGTCTATTTCTATGTTCACGTTGCCTGTGGCATAGCAAGCGGTCAAGGTGGCACCAAAAATCGTCTGACCTGCCACGCCGCCGACTTTGATCGTTCCCTTCACTGTGGCAGAGGAACTGCATCCGGTGATGGAACCGTCCCTTTGAACACCCACCACACCGCCGACATACATCGTGCCGCTGACGCTGCCCGACACCGAGCAGTTTTCAATGGTGCCCCAGCTATATCCTGCCACGCCGCCGGCATAACCCGACCTGTGATTGCATGTTATCTGTATGCCATCCATCACCACATTCTTCACCGTAGCGGCGCCATTATTGAAATTACCGAGATAGCCGAACAGACCCGCATATTCGTCATTTGTCGTAACGGTTAGCCCCGTGATGGTATGGCCGCCGCCGTCGAAGGTGCCGGTGTATGAGTTGTCGTAGTCTGTGCCTATCGGCGTCCAGCCTTTGCCTGTGAGGTCAATGTTTTTGTCGAGGGTAATGTTTATGTCGGTCTTACCTCCGTTCACTAATTCGGCTACATTCATCAGGCCGTCTGCGTTATAGACCGTGTAGGTCTTGGTGTTGCTGTCGTAGTTGTAGCCCAAATCCTCAGCCTCACCACTCTCGCCGCCGCCGTCAACCCAGCTGCCGATGGTGCAACCCTCTAACGTCAGGCCGGTGGCGTTCACCTTAACGGTGTAAGAATAGCGGTTGCCAGCCTCTAATACGACGTTGTTCTGCGGGCGGAAGTAGAAGGTGCCGCCGCCGAGTTCCACCCGGACGAACGGCTTGCCTGCCACAACGGTCTGCGGGGCAGTCAGTGCCTCGTAGGTGTTGCCGCTTGCGTTGTAGGTCTTGATGGCAGTCGGGTTGCCGTTATCGGCGGACAGGCTCACGAGGCTCACCGTGGCACCGTCCACGCTCGTGAATCCCGTGCCGGGCTTCAGTTCGATTGTCACGCGTGCCGTGCGGTGGGTAAATTCAAGAGTCGGGTTGTTAAATTCCACCTTCCGGTTCTCAGCAGAGATGAAATCGCTGTTTTGGAAGTCAGCCAGTTTGCTTTGGTCTTCTGCCACCTTCACGGCAGGCATCTGTGTGATGTCAGCCTTGTCGAAGGGGCACCATGCCGATACGGTAATCGGGGCGCGGCTGGTCCAGTAGTACGGGTCGTTCTCGCGTGAAAGCGTGGCACTCTTGAAATCGGTAGAAGCCGTTACGGTGTATTCCTTTACCGCATCGCCCATCTTGAGTGCCACGGAAGTGACGCCCTGCCAGTCGCCGTCCACAGAGGCACGGGTGGAAGGGGCTGCCAGCGGCGTTGCTTCTACGGACAATCCGGTGGCACGGATGACGACGGGGTATTCACCTTCGGGCAGACGGTTATCGCCAGCAAGTTCGTCCTGCGTGCAGGCGGCGAGGGCGAACAGCAGTGCGGTGGCTGCGGGGATAAATAATCTATGTCTCATAATTCTTCATTCTAATCGATTAATTATTAACATCCTACAGGTCAGCACCCACATCTCCACCGTCTATATCGTTCCACTTTGCAATGGTGGCTTCGCTGACTTCAAGGACTTTGTTGCGTACCTTGACGGTATAGGTATAGTTGTTGCCCGCCAGCAGTGCGCCATCGGGCATGGTGAGTGTGGCATGATATTCCTGACCTTTGTAATTCACAACCAACGGCAGGGATGCAACTGTCTGCGGGAAGAGGATGATCGATGACGTGAGATTGCCGTCTGCCAAATTCATGGTCAGTTCTCCGGTCTGTGCCCCGTTGTCTGCGGTGGCAATACCGTCGGCCGTGTTGAACGTACCGGTGAGTAACAATCCGTCCAGCGTGTAACGTTCAGGCTTGACCACACTGAAATTCACGCCGTCGCCCGCCTCGAAGGTAAGGGTTATCTGGCTCATGCGGTGGTGGAAGGAGTTGTCTTCACCGCCTTTGGCGGTTTTGTCGGTGAAGCTTACTACCGGGTTGTTTTTGTCTCCCGTGGCTCCTGAAGCAAAGAGGAAGTCGATGGCAGACTGGTTCTGCTGCGCCGTGGCATCGGTTGTGGCTGCGAGGATGCCTCCCGCCGCGTTGTACGGATAGTAGGCGCGGAAAGTATGGGTCTTTGTATCTTCGATATAGATAACCTTTCCTTCTGCCTCAAATTTCCCGTTTTTCAGGATGAAAGGCACGTTGCCGTACTGGGTGTCGTTGCCGATGTCGGTGATGCCGATACGGTCGCCGGCAGTCCAGGTGGTTCCGCTGGCGCGGGTGGCGGGGGCGATGTTGGCGGTAAACTGGGCGGCCACGGGGTCACCGTTCAGGTTCTCGTTGTCGTTGTTGCAGGCTACCAGTGCGAGGGCGAGCATCGCAAGTGCAAAAAATCTTGTCTTCATTATATTCTGTTATTATATTAGTTAAATTCCATTTCAATAATTGCTGCACCTTAGCAAAATCAAAGCAAGCTTTGCTTCTGCGTTCGGTTTGCTAATTATTTACAAATCGGCATTTACATCATCACCTTTCACTTCTTCCCAGCCGTTGATTTCGACTCCGTCCACTTCCATGCCTTCGGGAGTCTCAACCAGCGTTCCGCCGAGGGTCAGCGATTCGCCCTTTCCGGTGTTGAACCCCTTGAGGGCTTCCGTGATGTCGCTTTTCAGCGTCGTGGGGGTCGGGTTGCCGTCCGCATAGCGGATTTCACCCGTCAGCAGTTGTTCCGTGCCGGTCACACCCAGCAACCGCACCGTGGCTTTCCACTTGCCGGCATCGTCACCTTCGGTTATCTTGGTGAAGGGCAGCACGACGTTTGAAGCGGCTCCGTAGGTATCGGTAGCGAAATCGAGAGTTCTGGCTGCACCCGTCAGATGGGCAACAATCTCCGTGATGCGTCCGGCGGCATCCCCCGTCGGTTTGATGATAAGCGTCAGTTCGCGTACCTGCTGCTTCATTGCGGCGGTCAGCGGATAGTCCTTGTCTTTCTCGATGCTCACCTGTTTCGTATAGGTGAAGAACCATCCCGGGGCATTGTTCACAAAGGCATCCGTTCCTGCCCGGTTTCCCGTGGCTGCGGCAATGGTGGCGGTGGTACCATTTACCATGATTCCTTCAGCAGGGTTCCACACCGCAAGGGTGTAGCTGCCCGGAGCAAACAGATGGTTGGGGGCATGGGTGGCGGAAGTCTCCGTACCCGTATAGTCACCCATGGTAACCGTCCATGTGGTAGGTATGTCGATACCCTCACCGCGTGCCGACCAGTCGGCTGTCACCGCAATCTTCCCATAGTCGGGATGCGGCGTGTCATAAAGCGTGTCCTTCACGCAGGAAGAGAGCAGCACGGCGGCTGCCATTCCTACCATATTTATATATTGTCTTGCTTTCATACTCTATTCCTCCGTATTAGAATAACTTCCATACCAATGTCACACCGGCGTTGATGGGGCCACACCAATTTTTTGTCTCGTTGCCACAGCGCACGCGCACACCATCGATGACTTCATATTTTTCGAAATCGGCATTCAGGTAGCCCAAACCGAGGTTGAAATCAAGATCTAATGCCTTGTTTAGTCGCAGCTGATAGCCGGCGGTGATGCCGCCACCCATCAGGTCGCCCTGCTTGCCTGTTTCGGAAAGCTTGTAGTTGAACTGTCCAGCCTTGAACATCGCGCCCAGATGCCAGGCTTTCTTCTCACCCATATAGTAACGTACTTCCGGAGCCACTTCCCAGAGTGCATAGCGGCGGTCTTTGTCACTCCAGCTCCAAGAAGTCCACGAGCCGTTTACGGCAATGCCCCACGATGGACAGATGCGCCATTCAAGTCCTAAATCTGGTGTCAAGGTAGCCCAGCGCAGCAGGTTGGCACGCAGGGAGAGATGATAATCAGTTGTGATTTTGGTTTCCGACAGCGTGTCGGCAAGTGTATTTTGTTGAGCGGTTTTCTCGGCTTCTGCCTTTTCAGCGGCAAGTCGGGCTTCTTCCGCCTTGCGCTGCTCTTCGGCAAGCCGTTCCTGCTCGGCACGCTTCTCGGTTTCTAAGCGTTCGGCTTCCGCCTTGCGTCGTGCTTCTGCTTCCGCATCCGTCACGGCTGTTTCCTTTACCGGTACCGTCAGGCGCACGGTGACAAAATCACCCTCTGTCACATGATTGCGGGTAATGAAGTTTTCTTCCTTGATTTTCGCTCGTGTAATCAGTTCTGATTTCACACGGTTGGCACGAATCTTCGCTGTTGCAAGGTTCTTGACTTCACTGCTCTGCGAATTGCAATATCCGTCAACCAATAGCGGCAGTTTGCCGTCAAGAATTGTTGCTTTGTTGTTTTCGATACATTCCAACAGGCGGGCAAGTTCCGTGTCATTGCCATTCCAAGGCACGTAGAACATGTCCTTCTGCGTAACGAACCGGAAGGTGTAGGTCGTGTCTGCTTTCTGCTGCGCAATGACAGGAAAAGTTAGCGTCATCAGCCACAGAAACAGGGTAAGAAAAGTGATTTTTCTGCTCATATAAACTTGAATTCATTATCTTTGTCATCTCCAAAGGTAATAAATGCCATTCAGCGCCCAAAATATTACAAAAACTTTTTCTGTTGAAATACAGCGTTTTATAAAAAATTGTCGTTTGAGCACTTTTCAAATTGTCGTTTGAGCACCTTTTTGTCGAATTAGCACTTTTTTGTCGCTTGAGCACTTTTTGAAAATGGGCTTCTGAGACCTTTTTCATCGGCTTTTTACCACACAAATTATTCCAGATTTGCTTTTTTCCACTTGCCAGGCGTACATCCTTCCTTTTCGGTAAATGATTTGATAAAGTTACTGCGAGAAAGAAAGCCGGAAGACTCAGCCAGCTTCTGTATATTGATTTCCGGATGCTCCTTCAGTATGTTTTTCGCATACTCCAACCGGAGACCGGTTATCCATTCGCGGAATGTCATTTTATACGTAGTCTTGATATAAGCGGAAAGATAGGTACGGTTCGTATGAAGTATTTCGGACAGTTCTTTTATGGTAAGTCCCTGCTGGACATAGCCGTCTGTCTTTATCCAGTTGGCCACTTTCTCTATAATTTCTGTATAGGACACTGGAACTTCTTTCTCAGAAACTATTTTAGGTTCTGTTTCTGTATCTGTCAGAAGTTCTTCTTCAGACTGTATATCTTGCTCAAAAGCATTTTCCACCTGTTCATAGAACAGCAGGTAGTTCTGATAGCTGTAGAAAAGATAGCTGTAGAACGGTATTGACGACAAAATCCAGATAAAAACATATTTGTCTGGCAGAAATGTCAGCAATCCGCATCCGACACCGAAGATAACAGCCCAATAAGTGAATATGGAAAGCCATTCGATATATGTACCTATATCATCCGCCTGAGTTTCATTGAAAATCCGAATGGCTCTACGGTATGCAATTATGACTCTGCGAGCTAAAACGACTCCAAAAACGACTAACCATACAGCTAAAGCAAATAAAGAGAATTTTTGCATGATTCCGCTTGGCAACAGGAACAACACAACTCCGGAAAGAGTTGAAAATATAATCCATAAAATGATATGTGTCCACACACGCCGTTTGGTAATGTAAAAACGATCAAGCAACATTATCAATGCCGAACTGAACAGAGAATAGCACAGGAAGTATGTGGACATGTTCATCAATATGGCAGAATCCGCATTTTTGAATCGGATACCAAAGAAGAAATGTACCGAATAATTTGCCGAAAGCAGCAGCATAGCTATACCCATAATCTGTCGGGAGCGGAGATAATTCTTGAAAATTTTCTCCTGACTTCGTCAACGTGTCACCCAAAAATCATCAGTAAACAATGAAGCAATGCGTTGATGACGTTTCATCAGCATAGTTCTGTTGATAGTCTGCTTACTTTGAGGCAATGTCATCTGTATAGTCACTATAGTTTTAGCAAGTTCGAGCACCTTGTCCACACTCATATTTATGCCTGATAGTTTCAGCAGACGCTCCAATTCCTTGTAAACTTTCAAGGCCACGAAGCAGATACAGACATGTGCTTCTATCCTGCGCCTTGTAAAGTGAAACATTGGTCTTATCTCAATCTTTGATTTTGATATGCGGAAAGCTCTTTCAACATGCCACAGGTTATGGTAGGCGGCATATACGTCATTGACGTGTATATTCGTATTGGTAAGGTATCCTTTGAGACCATCCCATTTCGCATCCTTCTCCAGTTTCTCGTAATTGATGGTCACCTTTACATTTCCTTCCATTTTCAGGAATTTGTTGTATCCACGCTTGTTGATATTGTCTTTGGTAAGCGTACCTCTGTGGTATGCCTTCTCCAGACGGCGTATACCTTTCTCACGGTTATAAGCATCCTTTCGGGCACGCTCTTCTGTATATCCGACCAACAACCTCTGTCCGTTACCTTTATCGTATTCAACCATTTGGCAGTCCGTCTTAGGCTGCTCCAGTATCCATTCCTGTATCTTCCTGCTCTCGTTCTTGATTTTCGCACCGATGATATACTTGTAACCGTTTGCTTCAAGGTCGGCTATATTATCGTTGTTCATCAACCCTGAGTCAGCCACCACGACAAAATCTTCCAGCTCATATTTCCGGACAAATTCAGTCACTACCGGAAGCATCGTGTGCCCCTCGTACTTGTTGCCCTCATGGATGCAATACGCAAGCGGATAGCCGCCAATGCTGACCAACAGTCCCAATATAATCTGAGGGTTCTGATGACGCCCTTCCTTGGAGAAACCGGTTTTGCGAAGCTCGTCCTCATAGTCCGATTCAAAATAGAGTGTGGTGACATCATAAAACAGCACACCGATGTGGCCGCCTAAAATATTCTTCGTGTGAAGGACGCTTATGTCCTGAACTATCTTATGTTGGTTATCGCTCAGTTTGTCCAAATAACGATAGATCTTCGACAGGCTGACATCTTCGTCAAAATGATTCTTCAGATACTCCACTGTCGCAGCTTTGCTTGCAGGATAAGACAAACGGGCTTTTACAAGTTGGCGGAATACCTCATCATCTATCCTGTTGAATCCAACGCTGTCAAAGACACGGTCAAGTATCAGGTCCGCTCCATTGATCGAGATGTTGGTTATGCACGAAAGCATCTGTTCGGCACTCAGAAGTTCTGCATCACACTTCTTACGTTCCTCACCGAAAAGATCCAGCCGTGGATGGCGGTGTTCCTGTTCCTCATATATCCATTTACGACCTTTCATTACGAGAGAATCTACCTCTTCTTGAGTGCGCGCTATACCTATAGTGGTAAGCTCATTCATCTTGCCCTTGACCTTTTCAACCACTATGACACCTACATTGCCTGATGGGTATTTCTTTTTACGTATAAACATGTTTTTTGCATCGTGTCACCCTAAAATGGGTGACACAAAATTACAAAATATTGTTTATCAACGAATTATAATGTTTAGTTTTTTTGAGTGACGAAGTCAGGAAGAAGAAATGTACCGAATAATTTGCCGAAAGCAGCAGCATAGCTATACCCATAATCTGTCGGGAGCGGAGATAATTCTTGAAAATTTTCTTTTCAGGAGTCTTTGCAAACAAAAAATAAAAGCCGAAGAATAACATCAACGGCAGTGCGGTATAAAGTGAAAAACTGTATATAGATATAGATGGCTCCATTGTTATGCTTATTTGATTTTGATACAAAGTTACGTCTTTTTCTTCACAAATAGACACATAATCTATGATTTAACGTTATAGATTCGGTCATATTAGATTGAAAAATTATTAGAATTAAAGCCAGTGGTGAAAAATTCAACCACTGGCTTTTTCTGTCAAGACTTCGATATTAAAGTTTTACACCTTTGGATTCCGATAAACCGAGTCTCCCTATAATTAAATGACTGCGTACAAAGTCCACGTGCGGGCTTTCCGGCTGTTGTTCCGTCTGTTTTTTCTCGTTGCCTTGCCGGTTCTCTTCCGTGTTTTCCTGAGCCGGAGCCAGCTCAAGCTGTATCTTGCGGTCCAGTGCGGCGAGTTCGGACTTCAGCTGTTTCAGCTCGTCCTCCTTCTTCCACACCTTGCCCGCTATCTCCTGCAACTGCGGAATCTCCTTTTCCAGCACTTCGTTCTTAGACTTGTACTGGTCGATGATGGTCGGAATCCTCTCCAATGCGTTCAGAAAGTTTCGTGCGGCAGCAATCGGGTCTGCCATCGCCAGATGCCCGTTGTTGTAGGTGTACTTGTAGTTCCCCTCCACCACGAAGCGGTTGTCGGTGAACTCCAGACCTTCTTTGAGTGTCCTCTCGCTGACCACCTTTATCGGAAAGCCGTAAAGTTCCCCGACAGCCTTGTACAGTCCACCAGTCGTGGCGTTCTTGGCGATTTCCTGCAAACGCTTACCGATGACCTTCTCATCCGTTGAATCCACGCCGTCCACCTTAACAAGATTAAGGCGGCTGCTTTCCTTATCAGTCTGCACAACGGAAAGAAAACGGTTCCAGTCTTCCGTCATGGCTTCGATGAAAGCCGTGTTGTTGCGCAGTTCTCCCGTCTTGGATTCCAGCTTGAACTCCGAATCGCGCTTGCCCTTGTTGAACGACTTGCGTTCCCCTTCGAGCGAGGCGATACGCTTCTCTAATTTCGCCTTATCCAAAAGGTCGGTATTGCCGGAGAGCAACGCCATGTATTCCGAGAAATTCATGCCCGATTTTTCGTCCATTGCCCCCTCGTCGATGGTACGTGCGCCCATCGCTCCGCTTTTGAGCTGCGATATGAACGTCTGCTTGCAGTGCAGCAGATTGAACTTGTAGCTGTCCAGCGACTTTTCCACCGCGTAGATGATGACATCCACGTTGTTCTCGGCAAAATGCTTGGCAATCTCGTTCCCGGCTCTAACACCCCGTCCGTCACGCTGTTGCAGGTCGGACGGTCGCCACGGTGTATCAAGGTGATGGATGGCGACACATCTTTTCTGCGCATTCACGCCCGTTCCGAGCATACTTGTGGAGCCGAACAGCACGCGTACCGTCCCGGCGTTCATGGCATCTATCACCGCCTTACGAGCCTTATCCGTCTTACACTCCTGAATGAAGCGCACCTCACTTGCCGGTATGCCGTAATCCTCCACCAACTTGCGTTTTATCTCGCTGTACACGTTCCATCCTTCCCCCGGCTGGTATGTCCCCAAGTCGGAGAATACGAACTGCGTACCCTTGTGCGCCTCGTACTTGTGGTAATACTCTGCAATCATCTTGGCACAATGGCTTGCCTTGTTGTCGGGATGGTCCTCGTAGTTCGGGTCTATCATGCGCATATCAAGAGCCATCTTTCTCGCGTAGTCGGTGGCGATGAGCATCTTCGCCTTTTCCTCCGTTTCCGACAGGGGTAACCTGCCAAGCAGAGTGGCATCGCCGGTTTTGGCAAACTGCATCAGCTTCTGTATGAAGTCCTCCTGCTCCGGTGTGGGCGGTATGTGGTGCAGTATCTCATTCTTGTTTGGTCTGTCCACACCTACATCCTCCGCCGTGCGGTAGTCGGTAATCTCGTTGTAGAAGGCGGCAAGCTCCGGCACCTTGATGAAATAGCGAAAACGCTCCTTCTGAACGATATTGTTCGTTACGTTGAACTCAAAATCGGTCGTCTTTTTGGCGAAGATGGCAGCCCAAGCATCGAAACAGCGGATGTCCTGCCGTTCCAGTTCGTTGGGGCGCAGGTATTTGAAGAGCAGGTACAGTTCCGTCAGACTGTTGGAAATGGTCGTGCCCGAAAGGAACGTAGCCCCCAAGTCCTTGCCCGTGCGTTCCTGTATGGTACGGATGGCAAAGAGCATATTCAGGGCCTTCTGGCTTCCTTCCGAGTTCCCCAATCCCGCCACACGGTCATGACGGGTGTTGAAAGTCAAGTTCTTGAACTGGTGACTCTCGTCAATGAAGATGTGGTCGATGCCCATCTGCTTGAAGTCCACCACATCATCCGTGCGGGACTTGATAGCGTGTTCCACCTTCTCCAGCTTCGCCACAAGGTTGTGCTTGCGCTTCTCCAGCCCTTTCAGCATCGCCCGCGACACGTTCTTGCCCTGCTGCCGCAAGACTTCGAGGTTTTCCTCCACCGTATCAAGCTCCGCCTGCAGGATGCGCTGCTGCAACTCCGGTGACTGCGGTATCTGGCCGACTGGGTCGTGCGACATGATGCCGCAATCGTAATCGTTATTTTTGATGTTGTTGAAAAAACGCACGCGGTTGGCGGTCGAGAAATCCTTTTCAGAAGCGTAGAGAATCCTCGCATTGGGATATGCCGCCTGATAGGTGGCGGCAATCTCCGCCACATTCGCTTTCAGCCCGATAATCATCGGCTTGTGCGCCAAGTTCAGACGCTTCATCTCATGTGCCGCTATGCACATTATCAGCGTCTTGCCGGTTCCACAGGCTAAGCGCAAAGCGCCTTGCCGTCCTTTCGGACGGTAGGTTTCTAAACGCTCGCCACCGAACCGTACGTACACGTCTCCATGTATACGGCTCTCCATGGTTATTTTCAGTCTATTTCTTTTCATGAATCTTACGATAACAATTTTCACATACTGCTATTGTTTTTCTCTGTCTGGCAATCATGAAGCGTTCCCACTCCTGTTTGCCTTTCAGGTCTTTTAGCTTGCGGACATGCACCATTCTAAGGTTGTCCTCCGCTCCGCAATATTCACATTCACGGGCTTTCAACCGAGCCATAAGGCTGGTACTTTCAGTCCCGCGATAACTGGGCATGATATGCGCATTGTCAATACGCGCGTCTTTTCTCTGCTTGAACCCTCCATGATAAATAGTACGTTCCAACATTTCGCCCTTGTTGTTTTCATACCTTACTGTAAAGACTTTATTCCGGCAATATTTACGGATTATTTTCCTTACGGTTGATTCATACTTGGATGATAATGTTTTATACATACTCTCTTTCATGTAGTAATAGAAACTATTGAGAATGTTGACATTGTTTGCAATACAGTAGTAGTTATAGATTCCCCGAATTTCCGAATTGTATCGGTTGAGTATTTCAAGGTCATCATTACTACGGAGATACGGGCGTGAGGTCGATTCCCATGCTTCCTTGCCATTCTTGATTATTATGCGCATCGCATTATAGTCAAGCAGTTTCTTTCTCATAACCTCATAAGGCAGGAGAAGAACCACTTTATGGTCAAGTGAGCGTATGGGGATTCCTCTGAAATCCTTTCTCGTCTTGTCCGTACTGCGGACTGTAACATCAAAGCCGAGAAATTTGGCTGCGTCGTGTGAGTTGGTGATTAACGTCTTTTCATCCGAAAGTTCGAGTTTCAACGTATCTTGCAGAAAGGTCTTAATGTCCCCCTTTGCTTTTACACAGTCCTCTTTACTTCCGATTACGCAAATCAGAAAATCATCGGCATAGCGTACATACCTCATGCGTTTGAAGTTTTCGTCCATGTCAAGAGTTGCAGGAAGTTGTTGCATCTCACGGTGGAGAATGGCTATCTCCCTGCGCAATGCTTCTTTCTTCTGCTCGTCTGTTTCATTCTTCAGTTTCTTTACACGTTTGTCCTTACGATTTGCAACCCTTTTATATTCGGGGTTGCGTACACGTGCTTTACCTTTATTGAAGACGTTTATGTAGTTCCGCATAAATTTATCGAGTTTGTCAAGATAAATATTCGCCAAAATCGGACTTATTATGCCTCCCTGCGGTGTTCCGATATAGGAATTTTTGTACTCCCATTGTTCCATGTAGCCTGCTTTGAGGAATTTACGTATCAGTCGCAGGAAACGCTCGTCATTGATTCTTTCAGCAAGGATTCCGATTAAAACATCATGGTTGATGTTGTCAAAGAAACCCTTGATGTCTCCCTCGATGAACCAACGTGCTCCCGTACCTCCCTTTTGTAAGGAAGCCATAGCCGTATGACAGCCACGGTGTGGTCTGAATCCATGCGAGCAGTCTTCAAAATGACCTTCGTAGATGGATTCAAGAATCATCCTTACAACTTCCTGTACAAGTTTGTCCTTAAAGGCTGGTATGCCTAAAGGACGTTGCTTGCCATTCTTTTTGGGAATGTAAATTCTCCGTGCAGGGCACGGACGGTAACTTTCGTCTTTCAACTGTCCAATGATAGAGTGAATGTGCTTTATGCTCATTCCGTCTATGGTCTGCCCGTCTGTGCCTTTCGTATAGTTGCCCGCATTCTGCGACAACTTTTGATAGGCAAGTGCGTACAGATTTTCATTGAACAGCAGTCGGTAAAGCCGTTCAAACTTGTAATTAGGGTCTTGGCTGTGCCCAGCCAGACTGTTTAATACATTTGCTGAATCTCTCATAATGTCTCACACATCATTCGTTAAACATATTAAATAATAACTCACTGTCTCCCTTCGCCATGTACAAGGCTTTCCCTTGCTCGGACTACTACGGAGACTCTGTTGTCATATAGGATATTCAGGGGGCAAACCCCATAGCCTTTCGGCATTCCTACTTAGACAATCCCCATTTAGACATATAGTAACATAGCTCAATAGATTGTCGGATGCGATTTTCGTCCTTTTCCGCTTATTGCGGCTGTTCTGCAATCGGTTTTCGGCTCTCGTACTTGAGGTAGGAAAGTAGAAGTATTGCAGCCCGACGTTTGTAACTATCTTCCGTCGGGGTTTACCAACTAACAACTCGGACTGTCGTTCAAACAGTATAGTCTTCATCCTCATATCTATCATTTCATTTAGACATTCAGTAGCAGCATGATAGTTAGCTGACTTATGCCGTTTCCAACATGCGACACTCCCCACCGCCTTTCGGCTAAGTGGATAAGTTGGCTAATGACCGGCGTTGAAAACCCTTGCCGGGTAGGTTGCTAAGCCTACATTTACTATATGCCCTTATGGGCGCAGCACCTCGTGGTCGCAGATCCCGCCGCCGTTCTGTTTCAGCATCCAGACGCAATCCTTCTGCGACGGATAAACGCTTTGAATACCCCGGCTTGCCAATCCTTTCAGATTGAGGTCGGGAAACGTCTGGTGCGAACCGTCATACTTCGGGCGCACGAAACAGTTGAACTTGCGGTTATACATTGTCACGAGCCGTTCCTTGAACTGCGGCGACTGCTCTTCCAACCATTCCGAGAACCCGTTGCGGATTTCGTCAATCTTGGCGTTGGCGAGCTGTATGCCCTCGCTGTCACGCACCTTGATGTCGTTGCCGTTCTCATCTTTGCCAATACTTTTCATCATGTCGGGACAGGTGTTGTGCAAAGCGTGTTTCAACAGGTGCATACCGTCATAGTTCCGGTAATAGCCCTTTACCAGAAACTCGTCCGTGATCTTCATGGTGCGGTAGCCGCACGCCACGGAAAACTCGTCCATGCTGGCGGAATAGGCGATTTTCACGTCCGTGTCGAAAAGATGGCTCATGTAGGCGGCATACACGCCCGTGGGAATCCAGCGTTCACCGAAGTTGAAGTCGAGGTCTTCAAAGGCGATACGCTGCGGCTCGGCTTCCTTCAAAGCCTCCAAAGCCTGTTTCACTTCCGGCAATCTTTCGCTTTCCAGATTATTTTCCATCCATGCCTCTATACGCTCCGCCTTCTCTATCACGTTTCCCGCGATGAAGCGGTCTTTAATCTCGTAACCGGTTACGAGCGGATTGTAGAAGATACGCCCCTTGAGGGCATTGAGAAGCTCCTCTTCCGTACTGTCTGTTATCCCCCGCATATAGTTGAGATTGACCGTACCATACTTGTTGAGCGATGCAGACAAGGCTTCTTCCGGAGAACCGACGTTGGCATGGTTCTCCACCGAGAAGGAAACGGGACGGTCGAAGATGTCCGCTTTGACGAACTTGCCGTCCTCCGCACGTTCCAGCGAAAGGATGTCGCGCCCTCCGGCGTCCATCATCACCAGTTTCACGTTCTGTTTGGCGTTGAGGTTGCCATAACGCATGACAAACTCGTCGTAACAGGTGTTCAGGTGTTCACGCCAAGGTACATTTTCCTCACGTCTGTTCGATTCATAGCGGTACAACCGCTCGTATGCGTCACGGAGCGATACATACAGCAACGCTTTCTCTTTCTGATAACCGGTTAGTCCAAGCGGCTGGAAGGTTGCACCGTAGGGAGTAATGTCCTTCAGATAACCGATGTCGCGTGCCCTGTTTGCCACCAGCGACCCTTCACGCAGGTGCATTTCCGGCGTGCGGTGATAGGGACGCGGCGTAAGGTCGAGGGCTTCTTTTTTCGGCTTTTCCGTTTCAAATTCCGGGAACAGGGAAGTGGCAACCGTTTCGGAAGTAGGCACAACTTCTGCCGGTGTTTCAGGTTGCTTTATTTCTTCCGTTTGTTCCGGCTTTTTATCCATATTGTCCGAAGAAGGCGCAAAAGCAGGGTTCAACGTGTCTTTGATACCCATCTTTTTCAGTTGTTCCTGCCTGTGCCGTTCTGCCTCAAGCCGTAGGGCCTTGCGCCGTTCCGCTGTCAGACTCATCATTGTCTCATAGAAGCCGTTGATGGGAGGATTGGTTTCCCAATCCAGAGTGGCGTAAATGTCGTCCGGGTCGTTTGGCTTTTCGGCATTTTCCGGCTTTTCTTCCTTATTACCGTTTACCGGCTTGGCGGCTTCAACGGGTGGAGTAACTTTGACCTGCGGTTTAGGCGTGGACGGCATAGGCTTCGGCTTGCTTTCCTTTTTCGCTGCCTTTTTCTTTTTTGCCGGTTCCTCTATGGGCATACCCCAAAGGTCGAGCAGGGTAAGCTGCACGGCTGACGAATGGTTGGGTTGGCGCGGCTCAATCTCCGGCTTTTCCTCTATGGGCTGTGCCTGCGGCTTCTCCACTCCCTTGACAGGCTCAATTACAGAAACGGGGGCTATTACAGAAGGTGATACCTTTTCTGTTTTCGGAGCAGGTTGCACTTCCGCAGCCGTGCTTTCCTCCTTTGTCGGATGCAGGCTGTGTTTCTCATACAGTTTCCTGTCAAGTTGTTGCAGTTCTATTTTCAGATGCTCCCGCAAGTCTTCCGCCAGTTGTGCGATGTCCCCACGGTGCAGGAGTTTATAGGCTGGTTTCCCGTACGGGTCGGTACTTCTGATCAAATCCGTGTGTGAAAGCGAGCCGATGCTCCATACATACCCATTTACGGAAGTGCCGATAGGGGTCTGTTCGGTCTGCACGAAGAGTTTTTCGTTGTAATACAGTTCACCATTCTTTCCGCTGTTCTTTTGCAGGATAATCAGGTCGCTGCCCACCTCCGTTCCCGCGTTATCCGTAAAGAGGTTGTTCGGCAGGCGGGCTACGCCCACCAGATTGGTATGGTTCATCATATACTCGCGTATGGGCGCGTTGGTCGGGGCATCCAGTACCCCCTGCGAGGTGATGAACGCCACGATTCCGCCTTCACGCACCGCGTCAAGGCTTTTCAGGAAAAAGTAATTGTGTATCGTCCGTGCCGCCGAGTGCCTTGCAGGATCCTTGCTGCCCGAAAATTCCGGGTCGAACACCGCCACATCGCCAAACGGTATATTGGAGACAGCCAAATCAAAATGGTTCATGAACGGCTTTTCTATCTTCTCGAAGCCCTGTACCCTTACTTTCTGTCCGGGATGCAGGTGCTTCAGTATCTTGCCCGTCATCAGGTCTTTCTCAAAAGCCATGATGTCCGCGTCCGGTCTGTTCTCCAGCACGGCGTCCACGAATGCACCGACACCTGCCGACGGCTCCAGCACCCGGTCGGGACGGATGCCGTGTTCATGCAGCACGTCCGCGATGGTCCCGGTTATCTCCGGCGGGGTATAGAAGGCGGTCAGCACGGACTGCTTCATGGCATCCATATACCGTTTGTACTCCGTCTCGTCTTTTGTGTTCTCCCGCAGCAACCTGTGCAGTTCCACGGTAGGGGCAAACAGTTCGAGGTCGGACTTCGCCCAGTGGACGGCATCCGTCAGTTCCCTTGCAGGGTTGAGTATGCTCTTCAGTCCCCCGAAACCGCAATAACGCTCTAACAAGAGCCGTTCGCGTGCGGTGGGTGTGCGCTGTTCCCTGTCAAGGAGGAATGCCGTCCGTATCGCCTCGATGTTGTCCCTCAGCCTCTGTTTGCGGTTAAACGCCATACTCTTCGATATAGAGGATGACGGCTCCCGTCAGCTCCGTGTAGAGCAGGTCATATTCGGGCGACAGGGCGAAATTGTCGTCCGAGAGGTCATAGATGGAGAATACGTTTCCGACAAGCGGTAGCAGCTTCTGGGTAAAGGCTTCACATTTTTCTCCCGGTACTTCACCCGCAAATTCGTTCTCCACGACTTCGCGCAGGATGGCGTGCCTGGAGTAGCGAAGGCCCTCCGTCAGCACCTTCATCGCCAGTTCCTGCGCCCCGTCGGCAGGATAGCCTTCGAGCCTTGCCCGTTCATACGCTTCGGCGGCACGGTCGGTTCTTTCTCGGATGAAGGCTTCATCGGCTGCCTGTTCGAACTTGTTCGTGGTGAGGTAGTCCAGCAGGTACAGACCGTAATAGGAAAAGTCGGTCCGACCCTCGTTTTTCTTCTTGTTGTTCATTTCTTTGGAATTTAGTGGATTGATAATGATGATAGGGATAATCGTTGGAAAACGAGAAGAAAAAGGCACCCGGTATCCCTCCGAGTGCCACCACTAAATCCAAAGTATGAGTGTAATCCGGTATCGAAGAACAATTCATTACTCTGAACCAGTGGCAAAGTTAAACATTTATTTTCTTCTTTTCGCAGAGGTCGCTTTACTTTTCCTTTCTGGGAACACGAAAACCGTGTTATAGTCCCCGTCAAAGGCGACTACGGCATCAAAACTCTTGCCCTGCTTGCTCTTGAATCCTTTGAGCAGTTTCGTGTGTCCGTCGGTGAGCAGGTTTTTGATTTCATCATCAGAGAGGGTGCGGTTTGCTTTCAGGCGGAACACGGGCAGACCGCACTCCGCGTTGTCGCAGCGGACGACCTTGCCGTAAAACTGCATCGTCCCCGCTCCGCACTTGGGACACTTGCAGCCGGAATCCCTGCGGGCGAACAGCTTGTCGCACGACAGCAGTTCGGAGGTAATTTCCCGTGTATATGCCTCAATCTTCCTGCGGAAGTCATCGGCGGGCAGTTCCCCACGCTCGATGCGTGCCAATTCCTTTTCCCATTCGCCCGTCATGGCGACATCGGCAATACGCATCGCCTTCACGACCGAGTAGAGGGCAAGCCCTTTTTCGGTGGGGACAAGCGACTTCTTGCAGCGTTCCATATAGCCGCGCTTGAAAAGCGTTTCGATGATGGACGCACGGGTGGCGGGCGTGCCGATGCCGCAATCCTTCATAGCCTGCCGCAATGCGTCGTCCTCTATCTCCTTGCCAGCCGTTTCCATCGCGGACAGCAGGGTGGCTTCGGTATGCAGCGGCTTGGGTTTGGTCTTTCCCTCCGTGATGGAGGCGGCTTTCAGTGCCAGCGTGTCGCCTTCCTGCCAACAGGGAATGGCGGCGGTTTCCTCTTGGCTGTTGTTCTCTTCTCCATTCTCCTTGCCATAGACGGCACGCCATCCGGCTTGCCTGATGATGCTGCCTTTTGCCACGAACTCCACTCCGGCACACTCTGCCGTGACGGTGGCAGTGTCCTTGACGCATTTTTCGGAGAAAGCCTCAAGCATGCGCCCGGCTATCATGTGATAGACGGTGCTGTCCTCTTTGGAGAGGAACAGCGGCTTCTCGCCCGTGACGAGCAGGGCATGGTGGTCTGTCACCTTGCCGCCGTCCAGGCTGCGGCGTGTCGGCACGGCTTTCGGCTGCAACTTGCCCTTCCATTCGGGCAGGCTGCCGATGAAGGCAAGCAGCTTGGGGATTTCCGCGAACACGTCTTCGGGAATGTAGCGGCTTCCGGTTCGCGGATAGGTGATGAGCTTCTTCTCGTAGAGCTTCTGCGCGATTTCAAGCGTCTGTTCCGCCGTGAAGCCATGCTTGGCGTTGGCTTCCTTCTGGAGCGTGGTCAGGTCGTACAGGAGCGGAGTTTCCTCTATCTTCTCCTTGCGTTCCACTTTCGTGACGGTGGCTGTGCCTGTTTCCTTTACCTTATTATATAAGACTGTGGCAGGCTCCATCTCCTTCCATTTCCCGGTGGAAGAGAATTTCACGGTATCACCATCGCCTCCGTCAGCGGCAATATGGAGTTGCCAGAAAGGTTCCACCGTGAAGCGGCGGTTCTCCCAGTAGCGTGCGCACACCATCGCCAGCGTGGGTGTCTGTACCCGTCCGACGGAATACGTGCCGTGTCCGGCGGCGATGGAGAGAGCCTGCGTGCCGTTGATGCCCACGAGCCAGTCGGATTCGCTCCGCGCTTTGGCGGCGAGGTAGAGGTTGTCATACTTGCTCCCCGCTTCGAGGTTGCGCAGTCCATCGCGGATGGCCTTGTCGGTAAGCGAGCTTATCCAGAGGCGCACGAAAGGGGTGGCGCATCCTATGTAATGGTAGAGGTATCGGAAGATAAGTTCGCCCTCGCGACCGGCATCGGTCGCCACGATGATCTGCTCACTGTCATTGAACAGGCGGGTTATGGTTTTTATTTGTGACACCACGCCGCTGTCGGGTTTGTAGCCCTTCTCAACCTTTACCTGACGGGGTATGAGCGTGAAGGAGTCGGGGATGACGGGCAGGTTGTCACGGACAAAGCCGCGTATGCCGTAACCGTCGGGCATGGCAAGCTGGACGAGGTGCCCGAATGCCCATGTCACGGCGTAGCCGCTTCCCTCGAAATATCCTTCCTCTCTCTTTGTCGCGCCCACGATGCGGGCGATTTCACGTGCCACGGATGGCTTTTCTGCAATGATTGTCTTCATGCTGATTACTTTTTTTTATGAATTGTTACTTTGGATTTAGTGGCGGACACGGGATGTTACATCTTCATGCCCTTGTTGTTTTTCTTCTGAGATTTCTCCTGCAGCTTTTGCTGTTTGTCGTCTTTCGGGGCGGTCTGTCCTTTCAGCAACGGCTCTTTCAGGTTCTTAGTCGCCTCGTTGGTCTTGCCTTCGCTGTTCACCGCCACCTGTGTACGGCTCTCGTTGGATGGGGCGACCTTCTGCGCATTGTCGGGGTTGGTGTCATAGCGGTACGGACGTCCCTTCTCCGGGTTGAACTTGATGTACATCGTGGCGTGGAAGCCTTGCTTGTCGGTCACGTTCTCCAGCTTTATCGCCTTACCCGCAGCGTAGTCGGCTTTCTGCTGGTCGGTGAAGTTCACACCGCTCCATTTGCTGATGGGGCGGATACTGCCATCAGCGTTCGTCCACGTGTTGCGGCGTTGCTCTTTCTGTGGGGCTGCGGAATTTTCCATGCCCTGAGCCTGTCCCTGCGTGGGATTGTTCTTGGCTTCCTGCGTCTGGGTGGTACGGGGCGACCTGCCAGTTCCCGGTACGAACTCCACGCCTCGCTGCTCTACATTCACTTGAAGAGTGGTGACGAACTTCCTGCCGTCGTTGCGTTCGATGAGCTTGTCGCGCACGGGCAACCCGGCACGCAGCATATCCTGTTCCTGCTTGGTGATTTCCGTCTTTCCGATGCGCTCCGGTATGCGTACCTTGTTTGCAGGAATGTCCGTGATTTCATTCGTCTTGCGGTCTATGCTGATGAACGAGGGGATGATTTCACCCGTTTCTTTGTCCACGATGTCCACGACCCTGCCGAGGTTACCCGTTTCGCGCAGGTTCTTACGGTCTTCGTCGGAGAACTTGTGTTCCTTGTACTCGTCGAGTTTCTGCTCCTTGCGGATGAAGTGCGGCACGAGGCTGACATTGCCTTCACCGTCCTTCTTGAAGGAAAGGCGGGCATCCAGTTCAAAAGCCTCGCCGCCGAACTTGGGCGACACTTTCACCAAATCGGACTTGCCGTAGTTGAGCATCTTGTTCAGATCACCAGACTTTTCAAGGTCGTCACGTTTCACGCCCCATTTCTCTTCCAGCTCCTGCCAGTTGATTTTGCTCTCGTCAATGGGTTGGTAGCCACGTCTTCCCTGCGCCTGTTGTTGCGGGCTTTCCTGATTCTGTTCCTGCTTCTTTTCCATTTCTTCCTGTTTTTGGGTTTCTTTGGGTTGTCCTTCCTGTTTTTGTTCCGGCATCCCGGCGGTCTGTTCTTCCTTTACCTGCTTTTCGTAGCCGGAAGTGTCCACCTTGTGGGGCGCAAGCAGTTCCTTGTTGGCTTCGGGGTCTTTCAGCAGGTCTTTCATCACCTCCATCAGTTTGTCGGCTTGGTCTGCCGCGAAACGGTAGAAACCGAAGCGACTGGGTTCCTTGCACTGCCGGAAGAAGTTTTTGAAGAAGTTGTCCAGCACGTCGCCGTGGCGGTCGAATTGCAGGAAACTCTGTGCGTTCTCCGCCTTTGCGGGGGTACGCTTGGGTGAGCCATCGGCGTTAAGCCCGGCTACCACACTGATCTCGCCCGTCTTCTCGTCGCGGACTATCAGCACGTCTTTTTCTGTTGTTTTCTTTGCCATTTGAAAAATGTTTTAATGGGTTATTTATTAAAGAAATTATGGATACGCGCCTTGTAGAAGGCTATATCTTCCTTGCGGAAATCCTTTACGTGTTCGGAGAGGAATGTCAGTACGTCCTCCTCGCTGTAATAGGTCTTTTTGCCGAGCGTCTTGTACGGCAATGCACCGATGCTGCGGTAGCGCTGCAGGGTACGCTTGCTTATCTGGAGCAGCATGCAGAGGTCTTGGTTGTCGAACATCCTGATACTTTCCATCGGGTTCGGGGCTTTGCCGGACGGTCGCAGGGAGAGCAGCAGCTCGTCCTGACGGTCGAGCCGTTCCATCAGCTTCTGCATCCAGTCCTCAAAATTGTTTCGTGTAAGCAGTTCCATATCTTATGTCCTCCTTCCTTTGGGTTTGCTGCCGCCCGTGCGCAGCGTGTGGTTGCGTTTCAGTTCCGTCAGTGTCGCTGCATCTTCTGCCACGGTGCAGTCTGCGAGCAGGCGGTCTATTTCCGACCGGCGGTAGCGGCATTTGCCGCGCAGCACGATATAGCCGATGCGCTGTTCGCTGCGCATACGTTGGAGGGTACGGGTACTCACGTTCAGCAGGTGCGCCGCCTCGCGGGTGGTGAGCAGCATGTCGGTAGACTCTCCCTTCCTCTCACCGGAAACGGCACGCACATAGACCGCTATCTCGGCTATCTGTTCCGTCAGGGCGGTGAAGGCGGAACTTTCAATCGTTATCACTTTCATATTTTGTCCTTTCTTTTGTTTCTCTGCGGCAAAATTCGGCAATAAACAAAAGGGGCTTTAACAACTCACTACGTGACTCACGTAAGATTTTCTTTGAAAGTGACTCCGTAACCCGGACAACCGGCGCAACAAGCTGCCGTATAGCGGAAAACGGCACGCATTCAAGGCGGCTGCGTTACCTTTGCGGTAAATCATTAAATGTTTTGGTATATGGAAATCGTATCTATCGAGAAAAAGACCTTCGAGATGATGCTGGCGTCATTCAACGCCCTCTCGGAGAAAGTCACCGCCCTCAGGCGCAAAAGCGACGGCGGGCGGC
The DNA here is from genome assembly GCF_900625065.1 of Prevotella marseillensis. Taxonomy (NCBI): domain Bacteria; kingdom Pseudomonadati; phylum Bacteroidota; class Bacteroidia; order Bacteroidales; family Prevotellaceae; genus Prevotella; species Prevotella marseillensis. The sequence continues at coordinate 2,005,071 of NZ_UYXY01000001.1, forward strand.
TGGAAAGGTGGCTCACGGGCGAGGAGGTCTGCGGGCAGTTGAGAATCAGCCCGCGCACGTTGCAGTCATTGCGTGACAGGCGACTTATCGGCTACTCGCAGATAAACCGCAGGTTCTATTACAGGCCGGAGGAGGTCAGGCGGCTGATTCCGCTTATCGGCACGATCTATCCCGATGGAAAATGACTCTGTTTTTATTAACCACTTAATCCGATGTTATGATGAACGAGAACAACGAGGTTTTCACAATGGAGGACGAGCCGGTTGCCACCGCGATACAGAATATGCTCAAAGGCTCCAAATGGCTCTCCGCATTTTTGGAAAGTTACCGTCCGCCACTGGACGGGGAACATTACTTGACGGACAAGGAGGTGGCGGAAATGCTCCGGGTAAGCCGCCGCACCTTGCAGGAGTATCGCAACAACAGGATGCTGCCCTTTATCCTTCTGGCAGGTAAGGTGCTTTATCCCGAATCGGGACTGCGTGAACTGTTGGAGGCGAATTACCTCAAGCCGCTGGAATAAGGCGGTTGCATGAAAAAAAGAGGAAGCGGACAGCACCCGATGGCGTTGTCCGTTTCCTTTTTCGTTGTCTGTATGCGTGTTCAGCAATATCCGGTTTTCCCGTTCTGTATGAACATCACGTATGCCTGCCTCTTTTCCTTTGAGAGTGCCTTCTCCACCAGCCACATGCGGAACACGTGTGTATAGTAGGTGTTCAGCCGGAAGGCTACTGGAATGATGATTTCAAGCGAGTAAACATCCGCGTACAGGCCGTTTTCAAGCTGTATGTAGCGGCATACCTCGTAGTCGTTCAGCACGTCCGACTTGCGGACGGCTTTGATGGCGGCGTTCACTGCCGGGACGGTGGCATGGAACTCTTCGGCGATTTCCCCGGCGGTCATCCATACCTCGTTACCAGTTACGCTGACCGTCTTGTCCTCTATAATGATTATGTCACGTTTCATGGCGTCTCTGTTTTAGATGGTACATCCTGCAAATTCCTCGATTTGGTTCAATCTCGCGGCAAGGTTCTCCATGTCTTGGTTGAGCTTCTCTTTGGTTACCTTCGCGTATATCTGCGTTGTCTTTATACTCTTGTGTCCCAGCATGGAACTGACTGTTTCGATGGGTACACCGTTGGAGAGGAACACCGTCGTGGCTGCCGTATGGCGGCTCTGATGCCACGTGATATGCTTGGTGATGCCGCAACGCTTGGCGACGGCACGGATTCCGGCGAGGCACGTGTTGTAGTGGGGAACAGGGAAAATCCTGCCGTTTTCGCACAGCCCGCGGTATTTGTCGATGATTTGTTTCGCAATGTCAAGCAGGCGGATGTTAGACACCACGCCCGTCTTCTGGCGGTTGATGTTTATCCACTCGTGTTCATCGAAGTAGGTGCGGATGTTCTCTTCCGTCAAATTGCGCATATCGGCGAATGACAAGCCCGTGAAGGCGCAGAACAGGTAGAGGTCGCGGTATAGTTCCTGTTTGGCGTTCTTCAGTTTACCTTCCATCAGCAGGCGGATTTCGTCTTTGGTCAGGAAACTGCGTGTCGTTTCCTCCTTCTTGATTTCATACTCTCTAAACGGGTCGCGTGTGAGCCATTCGTTGTTGATGGCGATGAACACCATCGTCCGAAGCGGGCATACATACAGCCACACGGTATTGGTGCAGCAGTGTTTGTCCGTGCGCAGAAACATCTCGAAGTCGGAAATGAAAGCGGGGGTAAGCTCTTTCAACGCGATGTCCTTCACGTGGTAACGGATGTTGAGAAACTCTTGCAGATGCTTGTAAACAGTCTTGTACTTCAAGAGCGTGCCTTTGGCTTTCATGCCTGCTTCCACCTGCTTGGCATAGTCCTCGTTGTGTTGCTGGAACACCTGCATCAGCATGTGATAGCGGTGTTCCAGTCCGAGAAAGGCGTTCTTCACCTTCTCTGCCGTGACGAAGTTGTCACGCTCCATGATTTCCTGATAGTGCTTGTTGATGCGCACCCGCATCTTGTCAAGCATGCGGTTCGTTTCGAGTGCCGCCGTGCTTCTGCCCATGACACGTCCCCCTTTGGTGTCCCACAACTTGGGATCGACGGTCAGTTTGCAACTGAATTGCGTCTGGCTGCCGTCCACCGTGATGCGTCCCATGACGGGAACCGTCCCGTCGTTTTTCACTACCTGACGTTTGAGGTAGTAAATAACTGAAAATGTACTCTTCATCGTCCTTAATTTTTTTTTGTTCAAAATTAGTTGGTGAAGAGCCCTCCTCTGATACGCAAATCGCGGAAGAACGGCGCAATCTTTTTTCGTTAACGGATTTTTTGCGTGAGTTGTCAGTAACTCGCTAATCCTTAAGGCCTTGTTTCGTTATTCGTGTCCATTTCGTCACCTATTGGGCGTGGTTACGAACAAGTAACGTAGCTCCGTCTTGATTTGGCTTCGGCGTGGATTGTAATGGCTCTCAGAATAATTGGCAGCGTTAATGAAACCCCTGTAAATCAAATCCATTACCATATTCTTCCGCATTTCACTTTTTTGTAGTAACTTTGCACCCTGAAAATGAGCATAGGTATGACTATTCGTCAAATTTCATTAAAATAAAGGCAAAAAGATTATGGAAGAAACTCAGCAGTCTGACTCCCTGGAGGTGTTACGCCGTAAACTCGACCTGCTGCTGCGCACCGGTCAGTTATTGATGGAAAGTTCGGCAGACACCAGCCGCATAATACGCAACATGGACCGCACGGCGGCATATCTGGGCCTGCCGGAAAAGAAGCTGCACATTCACATCACCTACAACATGCTGATGGTAAACCTCAGCGACAAGACCCATTCTTTCTCTAAATTTCAGCGCTGCGACAGGCACGGCATCAACATGGACGCCATATCTGCCATAAGCAAGCTGTCGTGGAGGGCCATCAAAGAGGACTATACCCTCGACCAATACGAGAAGGAGCTGGAAAGAATAAAGAACAAGAAGCGCAACTACAGCCCGTGGCTCACAGCCATAGGAGCCGGTCTGGCCTGCGGCGGCTTCTGCGTTCAGTTCGGCTGCGACTGGCCTGCGTTTATCTATTCTTCGATAGCAGCCATAGCAGGCTTCCGCCTTAGAGCATGGCTCAACTCGACAGGCTCCAACGAATACGTCAACATTGCCTTTGCAGCATTTTTCTCCACACTGCTGGCATGCCTGTCAGCATACATCTCGCTGCCGGTGATTGAGTCGCACATACCGTCGGCACTGATACCCTTCACACACAGCGACACACCTTGGCATCCGCTCATGGCCTGTGCCCTGTTCATCGTTCCGGGCGTACCGCTGATCAACTTTGTGAGCGACATGCTCGACAGCCACATCAGCATAGGCATAACGCGGGCCGTCAACACGCTCATGATAGTGGCGGCCATGTCGTTCGGCATAGTAATAGCCATCAAGGTGTGCGGCATAGACAACTTTGTGAAAGACCTCAGCATGACGCCACACAACAGCTATCTGGCCTATGCCGTGGCGGCAGCCATATCGGCCATGGGCTTCTCTATGATATTCAACATACCGCGGCGTCTGCTCTGGGTGGTAGCCATAGGAGGCATAATAGCCGTATGCACGCGTAACTTCGTGAACCTCGGACCGAGCAACGGCAACGTGGGACTCGACTGGGGCCTCATCCTTGGCTCGCTCATAGGCTCGTCGCTCATAAGTATCATCTGCATAAAAGCCGTTCACATATTCCACACGCCTCACCACTGCCTGTCTATCCCAAGCGTCATCCCGATGGTGCCGGGCGTGCTCATGTACAGGGCTCTCTTTGCACTGATAGAAATGCACGGAGTGGTCGGCGAGCTTACCATCGCCATACATAACGGCATAAGGGCGTCGCTGATTATTCTCTGCATAGCCATCGGCGTGGCCATTCCTAACATATTTGCACGCAAATGGATTGCACCTGAACGCCATAAGAAACTGATAAAGATGATAGCCGAGCGCAAAGTGAGAGGCAAGTTTGTCGACCTTGAACACATGAAATAACCTCTGACTCAGCGGCCACAGCGACTGCACGGAAGGTATGAAAGACGGACCGGCATGACAGTTTCTGCAACATATAAAGAAAGGCCGGGGCTGATGAAAATATAAAAGGTGTCCTTTTGCACTGCGAAAGGGCACCTTTTGCATTGTAAAAGGGCATCTTTTAAGAGCCAAAAGGCGGCATTTTACAACGCATTGAATATCAAAAGATTACGACATAAGTACAATCAGTCTCAGCCATAACCCACTGATAGGACCCAACAATGGCAGCCGCAGCTGGATAATGAGACCTGCTATAAGCCTAAACGCGAATAGCCCGGCAGACCGAATACTGTCTGATTTTACAAACAGACTGATGCTTTCTGCCGGGTATGTTACTCTTTCTGCCGGATTGCGGTCCGTCTGTTCTTGACGTAAGCAGCCATACCTGCGAAAAAGTCGTCGGCCATCCACATCATATTAAACTAAAAAATCCTGCCTAATCTCTATGACTGATTTGGGTTAAAAGAAAAAATGGCGCAGAATAATAAGTACAATAAAAAAACATACGCGTCGTTTTGTAAGTATAGGTAATTACTGAAACAAACAATTTGTCAATCTGATATGAAAAAAAATCTAACAAGCCGCTGCCTTGCCATTCTGCTGATAGCCGGATTGTGCACAGTTAAGGCCATGGCAGGCAAGGCAAAAAAAGAGGTTTACATTCCGATGGACTATTCGGCATGCGGATATCATGCGTCTGAAATAGCCATTCCGGATGTACGAAACGCTGTCTTCGTGGGCAGCGACGGGGCCGACTGCTACGAGAAACTGCAGCGCGCCATCAACTACGTGTCGGCACTGAAACCCGACAAGAACGGCCACCGCGGAGCCGTATTGCTGGGCGAAGGCACTTTCAGAATAAGCAAACCGCTGCGCATAAGCACATCGGGAGTGGTGATAAGAGGTGCCGGACGCGGCAAGACAACCATAATAAAGCAGGGCTATAACAGAGGTGCACTGCTCTATATCGAGGGCGGAATGAAGATGACTGGAGGCGACACCATTGCCGTTGCAGGCGAAAAGACCATGGCCGGAGCCACTACGCTGACGCTAGCATCTGCCGCCAAGATACAGAAAGGCAGCCGTATAAGAATTGTAAGGCCGTCGACAAAGGAATGGATAGCGTCGCTCTGCTGCAACGACTTCGGCGGAGGACTCGACTACACCGGATGGAAACCCACCGACATCGACATAACATGGGACAGAACCGTCAGCGCCGTTAACGGCAACAGCATAACGCTCGACGCGCCGATAACAACCACGCTCGACAAGAAATACGGCGGGGGCTTCGTTGTTACGGGATATAACAGCGCGGAGATAAGCGAATGTGGCGTTGAGAACCTTACTCTCATGTCGGAACACAACTCATGGAACCCTAAAGACGAGGACCACTGCTGGGACGCGATTTGGGCTGACAATGCGCGCGACTGCTGGGTAAGACGTGTGGAATTCAGGCACTTCGCAGGCAGCGCAGTAAATTTGCAGAAGCAGACAAGCCGCATAACGGTCGAAGACTGCATTGCAGGCGAGCCCGTGTCGGAGACAGGAGGATGGCGCAGATGCGTGTTCATAACACGCGGACAGCAGACCCTGATACAGCGCTGCGTGTCGCGCCAGGGCATACACGACTTTGCGGCAGGCTTCTGTGCGGCAGGCCCCAACGCCTTTGTACAGTGCGAGGGCGAAAACTCTTTGGGCTTCAGCGGAAGCATTGGCTCATGGGCAGCCGGACTGCTGTTTGACATTGTGAACATCGACGGCAACGACATAAGCTTCAAGAATCTTGAGCAGTTCCAGTTTGGAACGGGCTGGAACACGGCCAACAGCATGATGTGGCAGTGTACAGGCTCAACTCTCTACTGCTACTCGCCCGACAGCGACAACCGCAACAGCGCACACGGATGCTGGGGCACGCTGACAGGCAACGCCGAATGGACAAGCAGCAACGACCACGTGCAGCCGCGCAGCCTCTTCTACGCACAGCTCGAGAAGCGCATGGGCAAAGAAGCCATAAACGGATACATACTGCCCAGAAACACCAACGCATCGAGCAGCCCTGAGATTGCACAGGCGCAGATCATGGCACAGGTGTCGCTGACACAGCCAAGACTGACTATGGAGATGTGGATAGACTCTGTACCCTACACAGCAAGCACATCGGCCAAAGGCGTGAAAGACATTGAGAGCGTGAAAGGAAGCAAGTATGATGTGGCTGAAAATGGCGGCAAAGCCATGAAATTTGCAATAGAGAACGGCCACATCACTGCCGACGGCAAGCTGATAACGGGCAACAACTACCAGATACCATGGTGGGCCGGACGCGTGAAAGACAACTTCGTGAAGAAAGGCGCACGCCCTGCCATAACACGCTTCGTGCCGGGACGCGAGGGCACCGGCTGGACCGACCGCATAGACTCTGTGGTGACATATCTCGACAAAAACAACTTCTGCATCTTAGACCACCACTACGGACTGTGGTATGACCTGCGCCGCACTGACCATGAGCGCGTGCGCCGTGCCGACGGCGACGTTTGGGCTCCGTTCTACGAACAGGCTTTCAGCCGTACAGGTCAAGGCACCGCATGGGACGGCCTGAGCTGCTACGACCTTACAAAGCCTAACCAATGGTACTGGATGCGACTCAACGAGTTTGCCGAAAAAGGTGCAGAGAAAGGCATACTGCTGTTCAACCAGAACTATTTTCAGCACAACATACTCGAGGCAGGAGCCCACTGGGTAGACTGTCCGTGGCGTCCGGTGAACAATGTCAACGGCACCGACTTTCCCGAACCTGTGCCTTTCACAGGCGACAAGCGCATATTCATGGCCGAGCAGTTCTACGACATCAACAACCCCATACTGCGACCGCTGCACAAGCAGTACATCCGCCAGTGTCTCGACAACCTCAAGGACAAGGGCAACGTGGTGCAGCTGCTGAGCGAGGAATATACAGGTCCGCTGCACTTCACACGCTTTTGGCTCGAGACAATAGCCGAATGGGAAAAAGAGACAGGCCTGCATCCTATGGTGGCGCTGAGCTGCACGAAGGACGCCCAGGACGCCATACTTGCCGATCCGGAGCTGTCGAAAGTGGTAGACATCATCGACATAAGATACTGGCACTACAACACCAAGGGCCTTTGGGCGCCAGAGGCAGGCAAGAACCTTGCTCCGCGACAGTTCATGCGCAAGATGAAGGTAGGCAAGACTGGATTTGCCGAGGCATATAATGCCGTGAAGGAATACCGCACAAAGTATCCCGAAAAGGCCGTAACATTCTTCTCGCAGCAATATCCGCAGTATGGCTGGGCCATCCTCATGGCCGGAGGCTCTTGTCCAAACGTGGCCATAGGCAGCGACAAACTGCTGACCGACCTGACAAAGATGAGCTACATCAGCGGCGAAGGCAACTCAGCCACTCAGGTGATAGGCAACCCTGCCGTTGGATATGTGATATATGCCCATGCCGAAGGCGACATTACGCTCAACGTTGAGAACGGAAAATACACACTGCATGCCGTCGACACGAAAAGCGGACTGGTAAAAACTGTGAAGAAGAGCGAAAAAATTTCAGGCACATACACAATAAGCGGTAAAGCCAAAGACACAGCCTACTGGCTGGAAAGATTATAAGAAATCATAGAATTTACTGATAACAGGTGTTGATTTTACACGTCAATACCTGTTTTTCGTATTTATAAATCAATTTTTCCCATTCTTTTAAGCCGTTCATCACTAATTTTGCAGCAAAAGAACGAGAAAACCTATGATTAACTTTACCGAACTTTACGACAAAACAATTGATAACCTTTTCGCATTCGGAACCAAATTCACCTCCGACCGCGAAATGATTAAAGACTGCATACAGGACGTCTTTGTCAAGTTGTACACCAAACGCGGTGAACTTGAATCAGTGATCAACATTGAGTCGTATCTGTATGTATCATTAAGGAACAGAATCAACGACGAGTTCAGACACAACACTCATGTCTGCGACAACGAGATTAACGATAACAATGTCAAGCCGCTCTTCGACAGCGAGACATACGACATGGAACGCATCGAAGAAGAGCAGAAAAAGAACAACACCCTTACAGAATATGTAAAATGCCTGTCGCCCAGACAGCAGCAGATAATAAAGCTCTACTATATTGAGCAGCGCAAATATGACGATATCTGCCAGATTATGGGCATAAACTATCAGTCGGTGCGTAACCTCATGCACAGAAGTCTGCTAAGATTGCGTTTTTTAGCAGCAAGAAATGAGGCTGTATAAAGAGTACAAAACAAACTGCTTGCCGTCATATTATAAAATAATATAAGATGGCAAAAAAACAGAACATTAAAACAATGGCTGACAGGATTCTGTCAGGCAACAGATTTAACATTCCCCCTCTTACAGAGATGGAGAAAAAAGAACTCAAAGAGAGAACTCTATTGACTATTTTACAGCTGAAAGAGCTTTAACGCATAATACACTTTTTTATAATAGCAAACGAGAACGGCCGCAAATCTTATGATTTCTGCGGCCGTTCGTTATCAAAAAGACTTATTTTTACCATTATTTATTACAACGCATTTTTAGCACGCCTATCTATTTTCGCATACATCAACTGCAGCATATCCTGTATGTAAAAGCCAAAAAGAAGACATTGCAGCATAAGCGGCACTGCAAACGAAACGTACCTAAGGCAAAACCGTACATATATAAAAACAGGACCGCAACACTGCGGCCCTGCCAGAATAATTGATATAATCTAATACAAATCAGGCTTAGTCAGACACCTGATTATTCGCTTTTTGCTGTCTTTATTTCGCCTTCTTCGTTGACATCAAGCTCAAGCACCTTCAGACTTCTTAGCCATGTAACGTCGTTAGAGGGCACACAGTCGTGATGGAACAGATACCATTTGCCTTTATATTCAACAATAGAATGATGAGTTGTCCAGCCTACAACCGGCTCAAGAACCACCCCCTTGTATGTAAACGGACCATAAGGGTTATCGCCAACAGCATAACACAGCAGATGGCTGTCGCCGGTTGAATAAGAGAAGTAATACTTACCATTGAACTTGTGCATCCATGAAGCCTCAAAGAAACGGTGAGGATCAGAGGCAGCAAGCGGCTTGCCGTTTTCGTCAACCACAAGCACGGGCTTCGGCTCTTCGGCAAACTGCAGCACGTCATCGGTCATCTTAACCACTCTTGACGGCAATGCAGGCTCATCTCCTTCGGGCAGATACTCCTTGCCCATGGCTTTGTTGTCTTTATAGCGCTGAAGCTGTCCGCCCCAAAGTCCGCCAAAATATACATAAATAGAGCCGTCATCATCCTTGAAGACACAAGGGTCTATCGAGTAAGATCCGCGAATGTGGTCGGCCTGCGGCTTAAACGGACCTTCCGGTCTGTCAGCAACAGCCACTCCGAGGTGGAACACATCGTTCTTGTCCTTTGCGCTGAAGATAAGATAATACTTACCGTCTTTCTCAACGACATCATTGTCCCACAGCTGTCTGCCTGCCCATGGAATATCCTGCAGGTCGAGAATCTTGCCACAGTCGGTAGCCTCTTCGTTCTCAATATCAGTGAGCGTGAGCGCATGATAGTCTTTCATTTCGAAATGACCGCCGTCGTCATCAAACGCAGCACCTGAATCCCAGTCGTGAGACGGATAAATATACAGTTTGTCGTTAAACACATGTACAGACGGGTCTGCCATATAATCAGACGGGAAAAGATATCTTGCTTTTTTCATGATTATTAATTTTAAAAGTTGTTTCTATTTAATTCATTGAACTTATTTCTCAAAGATCTTTATAATCTTGTCGACCACCGGCTTAGGCTTATTGCTGCGGTCGAAGAGCAGCGGATAGTTTACACGTCCGGGAACGGGGAAATCGTTAAGCCATGAACGTGTGTCTGTAACACCCCACAGAGTGACGCGCGAAATCTGTCCGCGATGGCGATAGTAAATATTGAAAATGTCGAGATAACGCTTTTCAAACTCTTTTTCAACTTCCTCGGGAAGTCCGTTCTTATACGGATTCAGTGCATCAGCATACTTGAAGTTCTGGCTTATCTCTGCTCCGCCAAACTTTTCAGGATTTGGCAGGACATTTACATCAAGCTCAGTAATCATCACCTTAACGCCACAGGCAGCAAAGGCATCTATCGACTTCTCGTATTCATCAAGGTCGGGATATTCGAGTCCGTTGTGCGACTGCATTCCGATACCGTCAACGCGGTAGCCTTTCGATTTCAGCTCTCTGACAATACGGCAAACTGCGTCGCGCTTTGCTGGTTTTGCCAACGAATAGTCGTTGATATAGAGTTCCGCATTAGGATCTGCCTCATGGGCAAACTTAAATGCAAGTTCAACAAATTCAGGACCTATTATGCGATAATATGGAGAATTACGGAAGGTGCCGTCATCGTTAAAAATCTCGTTTACGACATCCCATCCCAAGATACGTCCCTTGTAACGGCCTACAACTGCTGAAATATGACGGTGCATACGGTCGATGAGTACATCGCGTGAAACCGTGTCGCCACGCTCGTCGGTAAACATCCATACAGGAGGCTGAGAATGCCATACAAGGCAATGGCCGATAATGGCGAGACCATTGTCCTGACCAAACTTTACAAAACGGTCGGCATCGTCCCAGAAGAAACGGTTTTCTTCAGGATGAATCTCCTCCCCTTTCATACAGTTTTCTGCCACAATAGAGTTAAAGTTATTCTTAACGACGTTTGTTTCATCCGGCGTCCTGTTCCATATCTGGTCAACATTCATGGCCGCTCCGACCAGGAAGTAACGTCCCAACACATCTTTAAGAGTCTTGGTGTTTCCGGCAGAAACGGGCAATGCACTTGCCATAGCGAACATACATGCCAGCAAAAATACTACATTTCGTTTCATTTTTTTATATTAAGCTTTTTCAGTTGAACGTTTTTCTATTTCCATGTTTATCTTGTCAATAACCTCGTCTGTAAGCTCATATTTTGAAATTATGAACATTGAAAGACCTAACAGCAAGGCCGGAATGACAGCTACAAGCCAAAGAATACCCTGCTCTGCAAAAGCAGTCTGCGAAACAGAATTGTTCTTGTCGAAACCGACAAAAGCCAGAATAAGGCCGGGAACAACGCCTCCGAGAGCCATACCGGCTTTATAGAATATACCGGTAAGGGCGTTTACGATGCCTGAAATACGCTTGCCATGAGTGTATTCGCCATAAGAAATAACCTCAGGAACGAGCGCCCACATATATCCCGTGGCAACGATAACTCCGGTAGACTTGATAAACTGTGCAAGATATACCAGCCATATCTGTGAACGGAGCGACGGCACCATTGAGATAATATAAATAAGTATCATACCGAGAATGGCAACAGACAAGAAGATGTTGAACATGCCACGCTTGCCAACCTTGCGCTTGATGGCCGGAACCATAGGCATGAAAATAAATGCCGGAACTGAACCAAGAGCCATGAAGTAAGCCAGCTGGTCGGCTGAAGAGTGTATGTTGTAAATCATGTAATAAGAACCGGCAGAGTTGCCTATTGCCATCATGGCGAAAGCCGTTACAAAGAAGAAGGCAAGAATGCGCAACGGACGGTTGCGGCGGAACTCAACCCAAAGGTCGCTCACCTTAACATCGTCGGTCTCACTCTTATCCATAACCACACGTTCCTTTGTCTGAGTGAAGCAGAACAGCAGCAACACAAGACCGGCCACTGCATAGATGGCCATTGTTACGAACCAGGCATTGGCTGATTCAACGGTATTTATCTTGCCGTCGGGCGATAATGTTGCCACAATCATAGGTATGCCATATGCAACGGCAAGTCCTCCGACGTTGGCAAGGAACATTCTTACAGACGTAAGCACGGTTATCTCTTCCGTATCGCGGGTCAGCGACGCATTAAGCGCGCCATAAGGCACATTTATCAGAGTGTAGAGCATAGACATGCCCACATAAGTGATGTATGCATAAAGCAAAGACCCGGAGAAACCATCCCAGAAACATAATATGGCGAAGCCCGTAAGCGGCACGCCGGCCAGCAAAAGGTAAGATCTGTACTTGCCAAACCTTGGATTATGCTTATCGACATAGGTTCCAACAACAGGGTCCCAGATAACATCCACCACCCTGACAATCAGGAACATAAATGCAGCAGCAGAAGGGTCGAGGCCATATACGTTTGTATAAAACATAAGCAGATACATCGATATGGTCTGATAAATAAGGTTTTGGGCCAAATCACCTGATCCGAAACCTATTCGCTGAAGCCACGACAGCTTGTAAAAGCCTCTCGAGGCTGCGTTTTCCATCGTGTTTGAACTCATCTTTTTTAATTTAAATTTGTTTTGTAACTAAGGTAAACCAATTATGCTATTTTATTATTTTTGCGGCATACTCACCCATAACCTTATATCCTGCGGCATTAGGATGCAGCCAGTCGTCCTGCAAATCAGCCTTGAGCTTTGAAGGCTCTGAAGGATCGCGCATAAGCTCGTCAAAGTCTATCACGTCATCAAACGTTCCGCTCGTTCTTATCAACTCGTTCACTGCCTGTCGTGCAGCCTCACGGAAGAATGTAAAATAAGAATGTCCGGCAAAAGGAGTTATCGTTGCTCCATATACCTTATATCCACGTTCGCGTGCCTTCTTGGCAAGCTGCTGATAAGCCTCAATAAGCTTGGCTGCCATAGCCTCACTGTTGCCGTTGATAGAACCCAAGTCGTTGACACCCTCAAAAATCACCACAGCCGAAACACCTCTCTGTGCCAGGATATCCCTGTCATAGCGCTGCATGGCAGGCGTACCGAGTCCGCCGTTCAACACGCAGTTGCCGCCAATTCCGAGGTTAAGCACAGCCAGGTTCTTTCCGCCGGCCTGCAGGTTTGTAGCCAGGATGTCTGTCCAACGGTTCTGCATATTTGTAGTACTTCCTCTACCGTCTGTTATCGAGTTACCCAACACGGCCACTGCACTATTTTCATTTCCGCAAATATCTATTGCTGAAATATTGTACCAGTGGTCTATCTTTATTCCTTTTGAGAAATCGCTGCCGGGCTTTGACACACCTTTAATAATATATGACGTTGTACGCGAACCGAGATGTGATGTGGCTTCTGAAGGCGTGCTGCCATAATTTATTGTTATGGCGAGGCGCTGCAGCGGTTTAAGGTCAAACTTAACGGCATCAGACATTACAGCCTTGCCGGCTTCAATGGTAACATTGCGTTTCTTGCCAAAAGTAAGATACTTTGCCGAACTCTTGTCGATAACACACGAATCTTCTGCATCTGCGATGTAAACCGACTTGATTTCAACAGGCGTCTTGCTGTATTCGTTTGAAAGTTGAAGCCTCAAGACATCTCCACCAACCGAAACACGCACAATCTGACGCAACGACATGCCCGACAAGTCGGTCTCGGCAGGCATATCCTTTCCGGCAGCAAGCTGAGGTGCCGCTGCCCATGTGCCGGTCCACCGGTTATCCTTAACATCATTACCGGCATTGGCACTCATTGCAATGCTCAACAGAGCAACAATAAAAAACTTTTTCATGTTATTAAATATTAAAGAAACAAGCCGTCGGTGTCACAGCCTTGATGAAAAAGCAGACATCAGTCAGGCTTATACAAAATCAAAATTATTTATCAATTGCAAAAATACTCCATTGTTTTCTAAATGGGGATTATTTTCGTTACCATTGCGTTTCAATTCGTATCATCGGCAACTATTTACAACAAATAAATTAGGTTTTTTATATTTACGTAAGTATTTTTGCATAAAAAACCTTAGTAATATGAAAAATAAAGTAGTTACAGCATTTGTATTCTTTATCTTTTTTGCATCATTAAAAGCTTTTAGTGCAAATAGCTTTATCAGTTTTTCGGCAGGCGACATGCTGCTGAACCAGAACAATGAAGTGACTATATTTGTTGACCAAAACGACTGTAAGGGTGTGATGACGGCTGTACGCAACATGTCAACTGACATCAACAAAGTTTGTGGAGCAGACGTAAAGATCAGCACAAACAGCAACAACGCAAAAATTATTGTAGGCACAATAGGCCACTCTGCTGCCATAGACAAAATAATGAAACAGCGCAAGAACGACATGAAGCAGCTGAAGGGAAAGAGAGAGATGTATGTCATCACCATCGACAACGGCCAGCTGGTGATTGCCGGCAGCGACAGAAGAGGTACGATATACGGAATTTATGAACTGTCAAAACAGATTGGCGTCTCGCCATGGTACTATTGGGCAGACACTCCTATCGAACAGCACAAACATATATATATAAAAAAAGGTGTCTATACGGACGGTGAACCGGCCGTAAGATACCGTGGAATTTTTCTCAACGATGAAGCTCCATGCCTCACAACATGGGTGAAGAACACCTTTGGCACAGAATACGGCAACCACGAGTTTTATGCAAAAGTGTTCGAACTTATACTCCGTCTGAAAGGTAACCTGCTATGGCCGGCCATGTGGGGATGGGCCTTCTACGCTGACGATGAGCTTAACAGCAAGACTGCAGACGAGATGGGAGTGATTGTAGGCACATCGCACCATGAGCCCATGGCACGCAACCATCAGGAATGGGCACGTAACCGTGACAAATACGGAAAGTGGAACTATAACACAAATCAGGAAGTACTTGACAAATTCTTTAAGGAAGGAATTGAAAGACGACAGGGTACAGAAGACATTGTAACCATCGGCATGAGAGGCGACGGTGACGAGGCAATGAGCGAGGAGTCTGACGTAGCACTGCTCGAAAAGATAATACGCAATCAAAGACAGATAATCAGTGACGTTACGAAGCAGCGGGCAGACAAGACCCCACAGATGTGGGCATTGTATAAAGAGGTTATGGACTATTACGACAAAGGCATGAAGGTGCCGGACGACGTTACCATACTGCTGTGTGACGACAACTGGGGCAACGTAAGACGCGTGCCAAACGCAAAAGAAGCAAAACGTGCCGGAGGCTGGGGTCTGTATTACCACGTTGATTACGTTGGCGCACCGAGAAATTCAAAATGGATAAACGTAACACCCACACAGAATATGTGGGAACAGCTCTCGCTGGCTTCTGAATACGGCATAGACCGCATCTGGATATTAAACGTTGGCGACTTAAAACCGATGGAATATCCTATCAGCCTGTTCCTCGACATGGCATGGAATCCAAAGAGATATAACGAAACCAACATAACCGACCACACCCTCGACTTCTGTAAACAGCAGTTTGGCGACGAACAGGCAGAAGAAGCCGCACGCCTGCTTAACCTCTGCTGCAAGTACAACGGAAGAATCACGGCAGAAATGCTTGACCGCAACACATATAACCTTGAAACCGGCGAATGGGAAAAGGTTGTCAACGACTATATGAAACTGGAAGCAGAAGCACTGCGACAATTTATCACGCTGAAAGATGAATATAAGGACACATACCGCGAGATAATCCTGTTCCCCATACAGGCTATGGGCAACCTTTACCAGATGTATTACGCACAGGCCATGAACCACAAGCTATACAAGAACAACGACCCTGATGCAAATATATGGGCCGACAAAGTGGAAGAAGCCTTCAGACGCGACTCTGTATTGTGCGCGCAATATAATCATGAGATTGCCGGCGGAAAATGGAACGGCATGATGATCCAGAAGCACATTGGATACACCAGCTGGAACGACGATTTTGAGAAAGACATGTTGCCCGAAGTGTTCAGAATAGCAGAAAACAACGCCGAAGGCGGCTTCATACACAAGGCAAGCAACGGCTATGCAGCCATAGAGGCAGAACATTTTTACAGCAAGGCTGATGCCAAAGATGCCAAGTGGACTGTAATCCCATTTATGGGCAGGACTCTGAGCGGAATATCATTAAGACCATACAACAAGGAGGTTGAAGGCGCCGGACTGACATACAAATTCGTTACAGACGGTAAATACACTGGCGATGTTAAGGTATATGTCGTAGTGAAGTCAACTCTCGACTTCCTCAATAAAGGCGGACTGACCTATAACATTAGTATTGACGGCAGCGAAGCCAAAACAATAAACTTCAACAAGGATCTGAACGAAAGTCCGGAGAACATCTATACGGTCTACTACCCCACTGTTGCCCGCAGAGTTGTTGAGAGCGTAATAACACTGCCGCTCGGAAAAACAAGCGACAACATGCATGAAATAAAGATAACGCCCAACGATCCGGGCATCGTGTTTGAAAAAATCGTTATAGACATGGGCGGATACAAAAATTCATATCTGCACATGAAAGAATCTGAGAAGTTCAGGACGATGTAATCATAATAAAGGCAAATAAAACATAAAACAATTTGGCGGTTAAGATTTTTTCGTTATTTTTGTAGTTATACAACAAACGGATATGAAAAACTTTAAACTTGCTATTTACTTTATTATATATTTGTGTGTATCGTTGTTGGCAATAGCCGACAGCGGTTCACACCTTTATACGTCTGAACGCCTAGCCAGTAACAAGACAACATGTATAATTCAGGATAAATATGGATTTATATGGATAGGAACAGAATATGGGCTTAACAAATTCGACGGTTACAGATTTACACATTACCTCACAGACATCAACGACAGTACGTCTATAATCAGCAATGACATAACATCTTTCTTAGTTGATAAAAAAGGGCAATTTTGGATTGGAAGCGAGAAAGGCTTGATGAAATACAACTACAAGACCAACGATTTTAAAAGATATCATTGTCCAGACGGCAACACACCAAGAATAGAAACAATTCTCGAAATGAGCAATGGCGACATTTTCATTGCCACTGCCGGATACGGATTATATAAAATATCCAAAGGCACAGATAAAATCATTAAGGATAATTCTTTTTGGAAAAGTCATAATGACGACTATAAAAGCAGAATATTCGAAGATGACATGGGTAACATATGGCAAAACAGTCATCTGCCAATAATAACAAGAATTATTCTGAACAAAGAAAAAGTTCCTGTACAATTCAAAGATTTTAAACTTAGCCATGGTCCTGCTATTAGCTTTATAAAGAATGGCGCTAAAAGTTTTTATATCGTATGCATGTATGGCATACTTGAATATCGATATAAAGACGGAACCATACATGATGCCGGTTTCGATATGAGTGAACTTAACAGGACTGTCTCTATCCGAAAAGCAATATTAGACAGCAATGGAAATATCCTGATCGGTACATCAGGCAAAGGTATGATGATAATACCCCGAAACAGCCGTAAACTTATTTCGTATAAAGATAAAAATTCGACATTTGACTTGTCTACAGCAAATGTAAACAACATGTATGAAGACAAAGACAAAAACATATGGATAAGCTGCTATAAGAAAGGTATTTACATGATTTCACAAAAGAAAGATGCCTTTAACAGCTGGACTTTCTCACAACACAACTACTTGTTAGGAAGCAGCGTATCGTCCATCGCCCCCGGACACAATGGCGACATCTTTGTAACAATACAGAAAACCGGTGTTTATAAATTTGATAAAAATGGCAACATAACATCTCATCCAACATCGCCGGCAGGAGCAAACACCATATACAAGGACAAGCAAGGAAACTATTGGCTATGCAGCGAAACCACACTTTACTCATATAACCCTTATACCGGAGAATATCATCAGAAAGCAAAATACGACGGATGGGGACTAAACTATATCACAGACGACGGAAAAGGCACCCTCTATATATGCAACTACAGTAAAGGTCTCTGTGTCTATAACACTCAAAACTGTTCGACAATACAATTCAGCATGAGAGATAAAGACAAGGGTAAAGGTGTGCTGTGCAACGACTGGATAAAAACGCTGTATATTGACAGAGATGGACTTCTATGGATTGGAACGACAAATGGAATATCCGTAATGGATACTAAATCGTTTAACTTTAATGTTATAAAAGACAAACGTTTCAAGAATATACAATGCCTGTCTGTCAACGAAACGGCAGACGGTAAAATTTTACTTGGCACAAATACTGGATTATATGTTTACAACAAGAAGAAACATACACTTTACACATTTCCAAACTCGCCAAAGCAGCTCCAGAACAATTTTATATACAGCATAGTGTTCGACCATAACAATGACATATGGATGAGCACCGCCATGGGCATTTGGCAGTATAACCATAAACAAAAGACATTTATCAGCCATATACGCGGAAACGGACTTGCCACGAAGGAATACATCGCTGGAGCCGCAGCCCATTTTGACGACGACAGAATTGTATTCGGCATCGACGACGGCATAACCGTATTTTACCCGAAAGACATCAAGAACACAAAGATGGAGCTTGGGCAGATTTATCTGACAAACTTTATTCTCGACGACAAGGAGATGAGCTGTTTTTCTGATAAATTTGTTGTGCCGTATGATGAAAATACATTTTCTTTAGAGTTCTCATTGCTCAATTTCAAATATACTGATGAAATTACATTCCAATATAAGATTAACGACAATGAGAACTGGATTTCCATACCGGAAGGCACAAACGCAATATCATTCAACAAACTAAAACCAGGCAAATACGAGATTGAGGTAAGGGCTACAGCCAACGGTGCTGTATCTAAGAGCATCAAGAAAGTAACCATAAAAGTGCTGTCGCCCTGGTATGCGTCAACGCTGGCATGGATTATATACATAATGGTAATAGCCACAGGCATCTACCTATACGCAAGAAACTACAAGCGCCGCAAGAACGAAGAATTAGAGGAGACCAAGATGCAGTTCCTCATCAATGCGACCCACGACATCAGGTCGCCGCTGACACTTATCCTCGGCCCTCTCAACAAGCTGAAGTCGAGACTGACCGATGCCGAAAGCCAGAACGACATAAAGACCATCGACCGCAACGCACAGCGGCTTCTGCTGCTTGTCAACCAGATTCTTGACATCAGAAAGATTGACAAGAAACAGATGCACCTGCACTGCGAAAAGACGGAAATGGCAACATATATAAATGATGTTTGCGCAAGGTTCAGATATAATGCCGACCAGCACAACATCATATTCAACTTCGAACATGAGGCAGGCTCATGCTATGCGTGGATAGACAAGATAAACTTCGACAAGATTATATCTAACCTGTTGTCGAACGCTTTCAAGTTCACGCCCGACGGCGGAAGCATAACCATACGTCTGAAAGAAGACGAACAGCATGTAACAATAGACGTGCTCGACACAGGCACGGGTTTCAAGAACAAGAACACCGACAAGCTGTTTGAGCGTTTCTATCAGGAACCAAACAGCCGCGGCATCAGCCTTGAAGGCACCGGCATAGGACTCAACCTGAGCCGCACGCTAACCGAAATGCACGGAGGCACGATTAAGGCAGCCAACCGAACAGACAACGTGCAGGGCGCACAGATAACGATAAGCATACCCAAAGGCAACAGCCATCTGAAACCCGAAGAGATAATTTCGCCTGAAGACGACAACTCAAACAGCATGCTGTCTAAAAAGCCCACATACACCAACTGCAGGATGATGGTGGTGGACGACGATGCGGAAATGAGGCAGTACATAAAGAATGAGATGAGCGAATGGTACAAGGTAGACACGTTCCCCAACGGCGTGGAAGCCCTTGACGCCCTGCTGAAAGAACATTACGACATCGTTGTCTCAGACATCATGATGCCGGAGATGGACGGAGTAACGCTGCTGAAGAAGATAAAGACCAACAGCCGCATAAACGACATCCCCGTGATATTGCTAACTTCAAAATCTGACGTTGCCGACAGGCTCGAAAGCTTCAAGAAAGGCGCAGACGCCTTTCTGGCAAAGCCGTTCAACATGTCTGAGCTGCACATACTTACAGACAATCTTATCAGCAACGTAAGAAGACTGCGCGGAAAATATTCGGGCGCACAGGAACAGAAGGACAAGATTGAACAGATAGAGGTGAAGGGCAACAACGACCAGCTGATGAACCGCATCATGAAGTCGATAAACGAGCATATATCCGACCCCGACTTCAACGTTGAGAGTCTTGCTGAAGACGTTGGCATAAGCCGCGCACAGCTGCACCGCAAGATGAAGGAAATAACCGGAATATCAACCGGCGAGTTTATCCGTAATCTGAGACTGGAACAGGCTGCACGACTGCTAAGAGAGCAGAAGATAAACGTCACGCAGGTGGCCTATGCCGTAGGCTTCAACAACCAGACCCACTTCTCTACCGTGTTCAGGAAACGCTACGGCATGTCGCCTACTGAATACGCTAAAAAAGAGCATAACGAAAATACAGAGCAAAAACAGGAATCATGAAAAAGACATTTTTAACCGCCCTGCTAATGGCGGCAATCACATGCGTTGCATATGCAGAAGACGGCTCACGCCTTTGGCTGAGAAGCCAGCGCAACAGCGACCTGTGTGAAATCACGACTAAAGACAGGTCGAACACGGCTAAAATAGCCACAAGAGAACTTGCCACATACTGGCACGGAAAACCGGTAAGCCTGATAAAGGACAAGACGGCAACCGGCGAAGAAGGCTTCGAGATAACAACCGACAAGAGCAACGGCCACATAACAATAAAGGCGAAAAACAGCTGCGGACTGCTCTACGGAGCCTACGAACTGCTGCGCCTGCAGGACAGCGGTATGCCTGTTGACAACATCAACATAAAGGAAAATCCTGCCGTAAAATACCGCATACTCAACCATTGGGACAATCTTGACAGGTCTGTAGAGCGAGGATATGCGGGCCTGAGTATATGGAAGTGGGACGAAATCAACGGCGACAAAGGCACGATGAGCCTTGCCCTGAAAGAACGCCTCACAACTTATTGCCGCGCAAACGCGTCGATAGGCATCAACGGCTCGGTGATAAACAACGTGAACGCTTCGCCCAAGATGCTCAACACCTTATATATAAAAAAGGTAAAGGTGCTGGCAGATATGTTCCGCGACTACGGAATAAAGGTTTATCTCTCGGTGAACTTTGCGTCGCCAATGGCTGAGGGCGGACTGAAGACAGCCGACCCGCTCAACGAAGGCGTGCGCACATGGTGGAGAAACAAGGTAAACGAAATATATAAGGAGATACCCGACTTCGGCGGTTTCCTCGTAAAGGCAAACTCAGAAGGACAGCCCGGCCCCGGCGATTATCACCGCACACATGCCGAGGGAGCCAACATGCTTGCAGAAGCTCTTGCCCCGCACGGCGGACTGGTCATATGGCGCAGCTTCGTTTACGGCAATCATGAGGGCGAAGACCGCGTGATGCAGGCCGTTACAGAGTTTAAAGACCTCGACGGAAAGTTCATCAGCAACGTTATTCTGCAAACAAAGAACGGTCCGCTCGACTTCCAGCCGCGCGAGCCTTATGCTCCTCTGTTCGACCAGATTAAGCATACACCGATGATGGCAGAGCTGCAGATTACGCAGGAATATCTCGGACAGAGCCGCCACCTTGTGTACCTGGCACCGATGTGGAAAGAGTTTTTCAGCTTTGTAAGCCCCAAACAGCTTATCGGCATTGCAGGAGTGGCCAACACGGGCGATGACGCCAACTGGTGCGGCCACCATTTCTCACAGGCCAACTGGTATGCCTTTGGCCGACTGGCATGGGACCCTACCCTGTCGTCAGAACAGATTGCAGACGAATGGCTCAAACAGACTTTCACACACGACACAGCTTTCATCAACCCGATGAAGGAAGTTATGATGAGCAGCCGCGAAGCCTGTGTAGACTATATGATGCCGCTCGGACTGCACCACATATTCAAGGCCGACCACCACTATGGTCCTGAGCCACAGGGCTTCTATCCAAAATATCCGATAGAATGGTGCCCCGTATACTATCATAAGGCCGACAGCACCGGCATCGGCTTCGACCGCACAATGAACGGCACAAAGGCCGTAAGCCAGTATCGCCATCCGTTCGACAGCATATACAACGACATCAACACCTGTCCCGAGGAATATCTGCTGTGGTTCCACCACGTAAGCTGGAATCACAAGATGAAAGACGGCACGACGCTATGGCAGAGCCTCTGCGCCCACTACAACCGCGGCGTGGCAGAGGCAAAGAGATTTGCCGAGACTTGGAGCAAGATGGAGCCGTATGTAGACAGACAGCGCTTTATGGAAGTAAGCCAAAGAATGACCGAACAGGTAGAGAACGCCGAAGAATGGCGCGACACGTGCCTTAAATATTTTCAGACATTCTCAAGACAGGAAATAACAAAATAGCAAGCACATACGATGAACAAAATAACTTATCTGGCAGGCACCGCAGCCCTGTCGGCCATGATGGTCATGCTCTGCGGCAGCGAAGCCCATGCACAGGCAAAGCTGCAGAAACAGGGCACTGCCACACAAATAACAGTAGGCGGAAAGCCCATGCTCCTGCTGTGCGGAGAGCTGAGCAACTCGGCCGCTACGTGCGAGGCAGACATAATAAGCGTGATGCGCACATGCAAGGAACGCGGACTCAACACGGTGCTTGTGCCGGCACAATGGGACCTCATCGAACCGGAGGAAGGCAAGTTTGACTTCTCGCTGCCGAAGACAGTCATAGAACAGGCACGCAAAAACGACCTGAAAGTAATATTCCTTTGGTTTGGAGCATGGAAAAACTCCATGAGCTGCTATGCACCGCTATGGTTCAAGGAAAACACCAGGAAATATCCGCGTGCAATGACACGCCGCGGAAAGCCTCTTGAAATTGCCAGCGCATTCTCAGACAACATACTGCAAGCAGACAAAAACGCCTTCAGCAAATTGATGAAATTCATATCTGAGGCCGACAGCAGCCGAAACACGGTGATAATGATGCAGATTGAAAACGAAATCGGCATGCTCGAGGACGCACGCGACTACTCGGACAAGGCTCAAAAGGCTTTCAGCTCTGCTGTGCCCGAAGACCTTATAAAATATATAAGGAGCAACGGGAAAAAGCTGCATCCTCACCTGCTGAAAATGCTCACAGGCTCAGAGAAATGGACAAAAGACAGCCACAGCGCTATAAACAACAGGCTGAAGAAAGGCGCCACATGGGCACAGGTGTTTGGCACGGACATATATGCCGACGAAGTGTTCATGGCCTACTATCATGCAAAATATGTTGAACAGCTGGCTCTCGAGGCCCGCCGCATCTGCGACATGCCCCTCTATGTAAACGCCGCGCTCAACAGCCGCGGACGCAAGCCGGGCGAATATCCGTCGGCAGGGCCGCTTGCACACCTTGTAGACCTGTGGCACTGCGCCGCACCCAGCATAGACATCCTTGCTCCTGACATCTACGACACAGGCTTCAAGAGCTGGGCCGACCAGTACAAGCAGCCCGAAAATCCGCTGTTCATACCCGAGTCGCGCTTCTGCCGCAACAGTGGTGTGCGTGCGCTGTACGCCTTTGGCGAGCACGACGCCATAGGTTTCTCACCGTTCGACATAGACCACGGCTCTGCCGACGACCACAAGAGCATAAAGGAGAGCTACGCCATGCTGGAAGAGCTGTCGCCGCTGCTGCTGAAATATCAGGGCAAGGGCCTGACACACGGACTGCTCTTTGACGGCAACGACCGCGAACGCGTCATCGTAGACGGCGACATCACGCTGACATGCCGCCACAACTTCACACTGCCATGGGACCCTCGCGCCACCGACGGCTCTGAATGGCCCGAAGGCGGAGGTATTATAATAAAGCTGGCAGACATGGACTACATCATAGCCGGCAACGGCATCGTTGTAGAATTTGCGACCAACAGCGAGAAGGAACAAGAAGAAAAAAAGATACTTGGCGAAGACGGATTTGCCCAGAAGGGCCAAAACACGGGCACGCAGAACGGAGCGCAGCCTAAATTTAAAGGAATGCGTGCAGGCATAGGCTACGTGGATGAGGTGGCAATAAACAAAGACAGAACGCTGAAATATCTGAGAAGAGAAAACGGAGACCAAAGCCATCAGGGACGCCACGCCCGCATATCTGTAGGCGAATATAAGATTCTGCACGTCAAGCTGTATAAGTATTGACAAGGGGAACAGCCAAGCAAATTTAAAAAAGGCTGCAGAGTCTGCCGTCAGACAAAGATGGTTAAGGCTTCACAATAAAAATAAGGCCTGCAAGCGGCCGACAGAAAAATACTCTATATACGCCATAAGGACATCCTGAAGGGCGAATATAGAGTATTTTTTATGCCCTATCGGTCATGCCCCGTCAGACGATTGCCCCGTACACCTTATTATATTATACCCCTTACTTTCAACTCTAACCTGACTGATGCAGCAATTCAATGCTGTTGCGTAATCACTGCACAGGCGGATAAAAGGCGTTTTCGGGCGGCATCTAAAAACAGGCGTAAAAATTATAACCATTTACACCTGTTTCTGTTACATTTTAAATATCAAACGTCATTCTGCAAGAAAATTATTAACCAAACAGCAGTTGTTATGTTTCGAACCGTTAGTGGCCGGTTTACGTGTCGTAAACGGGCCATTTTTGATGCAAAAGTGACCGCTTTTTTATGCAAAAACCATAGAGTTTTGTCATTCGAAATAAAGAGTGGTCATTATTGCATGCAGGAACAAGCATGAACAAAACGTAAAAATACAACCACGCAGGCACGGACATGAGCCTGACAACGGCAGCCATAAAAGCATAAGAGGCATACGGTTTTACTCAAAAAAGGCAACAGAAAAACGTGCATCCCGACATATTTCATGTTGCAAAGCACAACATAGACAGAACACACAATAACCGGAAAACGGAAAAAAGCATGGCTGCCGCAAAAAATATTTTAACATATAGAAACAATCAGCATGCGTAAACAACGGTCAAAATCACATAACTATAAAATATGACCAGCCTACATGAAAAATAGATAAAAAATCATATTATTAACAAGAAAACACAAAAAAGAGAGTAAAAAGCCACTAAAACGACACAAATCAGCACGTCTGCAACATTAAGAAACGTTGCTGAAACATTAATTAATACACTTTTAAACATAAATTCATACTTTTGTGGCGTTGAAAACTTTACCAAATTCAAACAATTTTAAACAATTAATCATGAAACGCGCAAAAGAAGCATGTAAGACTCTGGGCTTACTGATTCTGATGAGCATTTTCCCTATTTGGGCATTTGCACAGAACACAGTAACCATCACGGGTCTTGTTACCGATGACGACGGCCCTATCATCGGAGCAACAGTAAAGGTTAAGGGGTCGACCACAGGTGCAATAACTGACCTTGACGGAAAATACACATTAAAGGTAAGTCCCGGATCAGTCGTAACGTTCACCTACCTCGGATATGCCGACAAGGAAGTAAAGGTTACAAATCAGAAAGAAGTAAACGTAAAGCTCGAACCAGACTCAAAGATGCTTGACGAGGTTGTGGCCATCGGTTACGGAACGATGAAGAGATCAGACGTAACAGGTTCTATGGTGTCAATCAACGACAAGGCCATAGAGCAGACCGTGTCTACAAGTATCGACCAGGTGCTGCAGGGACGTGCTGCAGGTGTGCAGATTCAGGCAAACTCAGGTACTCCTGGTGCCAACACAAGTATCCGCATACGTGGTGTCAACTCTCTTAATGCAACCAACCAGCCTATATTCGTCATCGACGGTGTTGTGGTTGACGCACAGGGAGCAGACAGCAACGACCCCTTGTCAAGTAACAACCCGCTTGCCAGCATCAACCCGAGCGACATCGTGTCAATGGACGTGCTCAAGGATGCCTCTGCAACAGCCATCTATGGTGCAAGAGCGTCTAACGGTGTCATAATGATTACCACAAAGAGAGGTAAGTCTGGCGAAGCCACTATAACCTACGACGGATACATCGGCTGGCAGGAAATGGCAAAGAAGCTCGACATGATGAACCTGCGTGAGTATGCCATACACCACAACGCACGCGCCGAAGAGGGCATCGTTGAATATAACGACGCATTCGTAAATCCCGACGCTCTTGGCGAAGGAACCGACTGGCAGGACGCCCTGTTCCGCAACGCTCTGATGACAAGCCACAACATATCTGTTACGGGCGGAACACAGAATGCGACATACGCAATAAGCGGAGGATACATGAACCAGGACGGTATAGCCATAGGTTCAGGCTTCAAGCGTCTTACTCTGCGCGGCAACACTGACGCACAGGTGAAGAAATGGCTCAAAGCCAGCCTGAGCTTCTCACTGACAGACTCAAAGCAGGAAGTAGGTGCCGACAACAACGTCATCATGAACGCCCTGCTCCAGCAGCCTTCAGTAGCAGTTACCAGCCCTGACGGAAGCTTCGACGGTCCGGACGACGTTTACATGCCTGTAAATGCCGTGGCCATAGCATCTATCAGAGAGAACTACAACAAGAAGATGAATTTCCGTATAAACGGAAGCCTCGAGGCAACCCTGATGAAGGGCCTCACCTTCAAGACAGAGCTTTCAACAGACTATAACCTCAACAAGTTCTATTATTATGAGCCCGACTATGAGTTCGGTGCCCTGACAAACTCTACACGTACCGGTAAATGGACAAAGACAGACACCAAATACTGGTCATGGAGAAACATCCTTACTTATCAGAACACCTTCAACAAGGTTCACAGCATCAACGTTATGCTCGGTCAGGAAATGAGCAACTCTCACTGGGAGACACAGGTGAGCACGGCTACAGGCTTCCTGACAAACAGCGCCCACGACCCGTCGGCAGGTGACATAACAGCCTCAACAGGTACAGGTACACAGAACGACAACTCTCTGTTCTCTTACTTCGGACGTGCATTCTATTCATACGACGACCGCTACCTAATCACAGCGACACTGCGTCGCGACGGTAGTTCTCACTTCGCTAAGAACAACCGCTGGGGATGGTTCCCTTCAGCAGCACTTGCATGGCGAGTTTCTAACGAGAAGTTCATGGCCGGCACAAGCGACGTTATCAACAACCTCAAACTCCGCCTCGGATGGGGTTCTACAGGTAACCAGAACGTATCAGACTGGGCTTACATGGCTCTGCTGTCTTCAAAGACCACGCCATGGGGAACTGGTGTGCTTACAGCCAACACAGCTAACCCAGACCTGAAATGGGAGACTACAACATCATACAACGTAGGACTCGACCTCAACCTCTTTGACAACCGCATCGAGTTTATCTTCGACTGGTACTACAAGAAGACTAAAGACCTGCTGCTGCAGATTCCTCTGCCTGAGTACCTCGGATCATACGGACAGGGCGCAGCTTCTAACCCATGGAAGAACGTAGGTTCTCTGCGCAACACCGGTATCGAAATGACATTGAACACTGTAAACATTGACAAAGGCGGATTCCAGTGGCGCAGCAACTTCGTGTTCTCACTCAACCGCAACAAGGTGCTCAAGCTCGACACAGAAAGTGCAACCATCGACAAGACATTCATGACAGGAAGCGAGAACAACACTGTTACAAGAACTGTTGAAGGCAAGCCTGTAGGACAGTTCTGGGGCTACAAGGTTATCGGACGCTTCGAGAAGGCAGAAGACTTCTACTACAAAGACAAGGACGGCAACGTCAAGCCGGTGGCACTGCCCGAAGGAAGCTCTATCGGAGAAGACAAGACATGGATTGGCGACTATATATTTGAAGACATCAACGGCGACGGCGTGATAAACAACAGCGACTGTACGTTCATCGGCGACCCGCAGCCTGACTTCACTTACGGTATCGGCAACACATTCTCTTACAAAGGCTTCGACCTCACCATATTCTTTAGCGGCAGCTACGGCAACGACATTCTGAACTATACACGCCGCAACATCGAGGACGTAAGAGTAAACAGCAACCTGCTGAAGAGCGCAGCCGACTACGCACAGATTGGCGTCATCGACCCCAACCTGCCCGACGACGACTTCCGCAACCTCTACGTAACCAACCCGAGCTCACGCCTGCCGCGTCTGAGCGCATCTACAACAAATGCCAACAACCGTGTAAGCGACCTCTATGTTGAGGACGGCTCTTACATTCGTCTGCAGAACATTTCGCTGGGCTACACGCTTCCGAAGTCATTCGTAAGAAAGCTCAAGCTCGAAAATGTCAAGGTATACATGAACCTGCAGAATGTTTACACATGGACCAACTACAGCGGCTACGACCCTGAAGTAGGATCAATGTACGGCGATGCACTTCTGACCGGCCTCGACTACGGCCGCTATCCTTCACCGCGCATCTACACCTTCGGTCTGAACATCTCATTCTGATAATCACAAATGTATTTGCGAAAGAAAGTAACAATTTTAACAAGAAAGAAAATGAAAACAAAAATATTCTTAGTAGGCTCGCTCCTGACAGCCGGAATAGCACTGACATCATGCAGCGACGACTTCCTTGACCAGAAAAATACGACGAGCCCTAACCAGGAAACATTCTTCGACAGCGACGAAGCTATCGACAAGGCCATGTATCCGCTTTACAACTATGTATGGCAGAGCTTCAACGACAAGGCCTACTACGGCATGGGCGACGGACGTGCCAACAACCTTACGGCTCAGTATTCAGACTATATCTACCCGTACACCAACTTCAACGAGACATCGTTAAGCCCGGGATTGTCTGACGCATGGGGCTCTCTTTACTCTGTAGTTGCACAGTCAAACAACACAATAAACAACATCCTCACCTACTCTACCTCTGCTGTAAGCGAGGAAGCCAAGACAAGAGGCGTGGCTGAGGCAAGATTCATGAGAGGCGTGGCCTACTGGTATATCGCATCTCTTTGGGGAAATGCCATAATATACACCAGGACAAGCGACCTCGTAAACAACTATGTTGTACCGGCAAACCCGAGAGCTGACGTTATGGAGTTTGCAATACGCGACCTCGAATATGCTGCTGCCTACCTGCCCGCAACATCTCCTGAGAGCGGACGTATCAACAAATACAGCGCATACGGCATGCTGTCAAGAGTATATCTGTCAATGGCCGGTCTGACAACCGAAGGACAGTATGACGGCAACAACGTGGCTACCGACTTCAACCGCGGAACCCGCAACACCTATTATCTTGAACTTGCGCGCAAAGCCGCAATGAAGGTTATCAACGAGTCTGACTTCAAGCTGATGACAAACTACGGCGACTTGTTCAAGATTGAGAACAACAACTGCCAGGAAGATATGTTCCAGCTGCAGTGGAACCAAGGCTCAACCGACGCTATCGGATGGGGATGCAACCAGACAATCACCGCTTACTTCGGATGGTCAACAATGGTTACAGACGGAACCAACTGGGGAGGTGCCACATACGCTTCTTACGACCTCTTCACCGAATATGAGAACAACGACCTGCGCAAGCATGAGAGCGTTGCATGGTACGGCGAATATTATCCCGACATGTACACAAAGGGCGGCGGCTACACCTACGGAGTAACCGAGAATGCAGGTTCTCAGGGTGCAAACATCAAGAAGTATGTTGTAGGCACACACGACGACAACGGCGTAAGCTACAAGCAGAGCTCAGGCATCAACACCCACATGCTGCGCCTGGCTGAGGTATACCTCAACCTTGCCGAAGCTATTCTGGGCAACAACGCATCTACAACAGACGCAACAGCGCTCTATTACTTCAACGAAGTGCGCAAGCGTGCCGGACTCAACGCCAAGACTTCGCTCACATATGAAGACCTGCGCCACGAGCGCCGCATGGAGCTGGCCTTTGAAGGACAGTACTGGTACGACCTCGTAAGACGTGCATACTACAAGCAGCAGGAGGTTGTAAACTACGTGAACAACCAGAACCGCAACGCATCTTATTACGACAGTTCTACTCATGAATACAAGCTCAGCGAAGACTATGTAGCTCCGGGCAAGGGTGTTGCAACAGCAACAGAGAAGAACCTGCTGCTGCCCTACTCTGACACCGACCAGAACCGCAACCCGTATCTCAAGAGCGACGCCAACGGCAACATACAGACCGTTCCTTATGAGTTCGGAGAGCGTGAGGTTTCAGAAGAAAGCCTGTTCAACTAAAATTATCAGCAAAACAAAATAAAAACGGAATTTCATTATGAAAATGTTTAAAAATATATGGCTTTTATGCCTCGCATTCGTTACAGCCGGACTGGTATCATGCAACGATGACGACGATGCGATAGACAGCGCACCTATAAGCGTGCTGCAAGTATATCTTGAAGATGCCGAAGCCACGGTAAAAGACCGCCCCGTAGAATTTGCCCGCCTTGGCCAGACCATACGCATATCAGGTTCTGGATTCAGAGGCATGCAGAAGGTATACATCAACGGCTTTGACACTTACTTCAACAATGCCTACGTTACAGACAACAACCTGATACTGAGCATCGACACAGACACTCCCGTATCAGACGCTCCAGACAGCGTGCGCAACACGATACGTTTCGTGAAGAGAGGCACTGAATATGTCTACACCTTCACAATACGCGCCGCATCTCCCTCGATAACCAGCATCGACAACACGCTGCCTATGCCGGGCGAGACGGTTACAGTGTACGGAGCCAACCTTCAGGAGACTTCAAAGGTTACACTGCCCGACGGAACAGAGATAACAGGAAACGCAATAACCAATGCTCCTGAAGATGAAGACGGCGAATGGTTCTCGTTCGTAATGCCTCACAGCATTCAGGGATACGGCGCCATAACAATAGAGTGTGCCAACGGAACAGCCAAGTCGGCAGAATACTTCAACAACGACAAGTGTATGGTGCTCAACTTCGACGGCGAAGGCAGCCAGGGCTTCTGGAGCTGGAGCGAGACAGGCAGCATGCTCGGAAGCGAAGACGTGGTTGACGACCCGCTCAACAGCGGCCGCGGCAAGGTGATCGACTTTGTGCCCTCACGTCTGCTGAGCAACGGCATCGCAGCCGGCAAGAGCCGCGCAACAGAATGCTGGACAGCCGGCAACGACGACCCGATGGACGACTGGAGCCGCATGTACTCTGTAATACCCGACACAACACTGCTCACCGACGTAGCCTTCCAGTTTGACATCTACGTTCCTGAAGCATGGGTAGGCACAGGCCACATACAGCTCTGCCTCATGAACAACTTCAACTTCGGCGGTATAGGTTCTGACGATGATGCTGACGGCAAGCAGACAGCTTTCTACTGCCCTTGGATACAGGACGGCAAGGCCATTCCGTTCAAGACAGCCGGATGGCAGACTGTTACAATACCGTTCAGCGAGTTCAAGAAATATGCAAGCGAGATTGAAGAAGGCAAGTCGCCCACATTCAGAGAAGTTGTTGAAGACCGCAACGCAGCCACATACCGCAACTTCGGAATGGGCTTTGTCAACACCGACTTCGTGTTCGACGGTCTTAGCGTAACAGCCACAATCTTCAAGCAGCACATCTACATCGACAACTGGCGTGTAGTGCCCTGCAAGAGCGAAGTAATATCAGACTTCCCCGACGAAGAAGAATAAACAATACACCGCCTGCTCCGGTGCGAACAAAAACACCGGAGCAGAATAAAAAAAAACAAGAGCGAAGTAATATCAGACTTCCCCGACGAAGAAGAATAAACAATACACCGCCTGCTCCGGTGCGAACAAAAACACCGGAGCAGAATAAAAAAAAACAAAACAACAAAAAAGTAATATCATGAAACTGAATAAAATAATCATACCGGTGCTGGCAGCCCCGTTACTCCTCACAGGATGCTACGACGAGAAGATGGACTGGCACACGCCGGACGGACATTATCCGGTTGTATCAGACGAGATTCCACTCTCACTCCAGGAGAAGATTGCCAACTACGACAACATCAAGGCCTACATGGCACAGTATATGCCTAACGTAAAGCTCGGCCTGGGACTCGGAGCAGACAAATATATCTCTGACGACACAGCCTATGTGAACAGATGTAACGACAACTTCCAGCAGTTTGTTACAGGCAACGCCATGAAGCACGGCTCAGTTGTTCAGAACGACGGTAGCCTGAAGTTCACCACGATAGACGCATTCCTGGCAAAGGTGCCTTCTGACATTGACATATACGGCCACAACTTTATATGGCACACTCAGCAGAACCAGACATATCTGAAATCGCTCATCGCACCTACGGTGGAGGTTACTCCGGGAAGCGACATCGCCAACGTCATTCAGAACGGCGACTTCGAGAGCGGCACAAAAGACCACTGGAGCAGCTGGGGCAACAGCTCTACAACAGAGGTGCAGGAAGGTGCAGGATATGACGGAAGCTACGGACTCGTAATGGTTAACCCAAGCGATGCCGACGACTATTCGGCACAGCTGGCTTACGACCTGACCGACCCGCTCGTAGCAGGAAAGAAATACATCATAAGATTTAAGGCTAAGGCCAGCACACCTGCCGGCACACTGCAGTTTGCCACACAGAACAGCAGCGACTACTCTGGCGAGGGATACCACTCATTCAGCGTAGGCACAGAATGGACAACATGTGAGTATGACTATACCTGCACAAAGGACAACCTGAACCGAGTGCTCATCAACTTCGGCAAGGTGGCAGGAACCTACTACATCGACGACGTTGAATTCGGCGAGGAAATAGGCGGATCGGCATCAGCTAAGCGCGGCCCTGCAAAGGCTTCGTCTGTAACCTACAAGTTCAAGACACCTGAAGAGAAGAAGGCAGCCCTGCTCGGAGCTATGGAGAGCTGGATTAAGGGCATGGCAGAACATCTGGGCAACAGAATAAGCGGATGGGACGTGATAAACGAGCCTATAACCGACGGCACACCTAAATGGCGCGGCATAGAGGGCAACTTCAGCGAAGGCGACAGCGAGCCTGTTGAAGATCCTGAAAGCGGCTTCAACCTCAACTGGGAGTCAGGCCACTTCTACTGGGGCTACTACATCGGCAAGGAATATGCTACAAAGGCATTCGAACTTGCACGCAAATACGCTCCAAACGCCAAACTCTATGTAAACGACTACAACCTGGAGACAAGTCCGGCAAAACTGGCAGAGCTCATCAACTTCGTAAAATACATCGACGAGAACGGAAGCGTAAAGGTTGACGGTATCGGCACACAGATGCACGTAGACGGCAAGTCGATAACCAAGGAGCAGATTGACGCAATGTTCCAGACGCTTGCAGCTACAGGCAAACTGATAAGGATAAGCGAGCTCGACGTAAGAATCGGCACGACATCGCCTACAGCCGACGACCTGCAGACACAGTCGGACGTATATCAGATGATTATAGAATCATACAAGGCAAACATACCTGAGGCACAGCAGGGCGGAATAACACTGTGGACTCTCTCTGATGCTGCCGACGAGCACACTTACTGGTATCCTGACGACGCACCAAACATCTTTGACAAGAACTATGCCCGCAAGACAGCCTACAAGGGTGTATGCGACGGTATAGCAGGCAAGGACATAAGCGAGGACTTCACAGGAGACATGTGGATGAACGGAAAATAATAATTCTGATACAGCGATTTATCTTATCAATAAGGTGCATAGGCTATCGGCCGTGCACCTTATTATTTTTATATACACAGCCGCCAACCGTGCAAAGATATACCGCCTTAGGCTTTCTGCAAGCCGGCATCATGCCCGTATGATCATTTGCCATAGACAAGAGAAAGGGCTAAATCAGGCTCGCATCAGGCGCACTACGCCCTATCTGCCACCTGTCTTCATTCTGCCTGCCACGTCGCCACATCATGACACGGCATAGTCTTTTTGCCTTACGACAGCATCACGCCACCTGCCATTCTTAACAATGCCCGCCATCACCCGGCCGTTCATCATGATTCGCGGGTAAAAAGCCTGCAACAATCAAAGCAACACAAGGCAAAACATGGATAGATCATGACGTCAGGACAAGAATAAAAACAGGCGCTGAAGGCGGTAAAAAATCAGGACATTAAATTTTTTCATTACAGAAAGCCAACATATAATATAAGTTAAACAGAAACAATAGAATCCACCATTCTATTAACCATTGTTCACAATATGCACACATTAAACATGCAAAAACAATGGTTTTGCCATGCTAAAAGCACCGGTTTTGAAGCAAAAAAGCATCACTTTCAAGTAGAAAACATGCCACTTTTGACCCGTAAACGGCATAGTAATATTATTTAACACATACACAGCAAAGCCAAAATAGAACTAAGACACATAATATCAACCACTTACACAAAACGCTAAATTTTGCGCCATCTATGGTCAAAAATCCGGTTTCATGATGAGCACCGCCATTCTGGAAGCGTTAACCGTTCGGATTTTACGAAAAATCCTTACAGTGTGTCTGTATGTCAGACATTATTTTCAAGACCAAAATATATGCAGCCAGACAATACTGCAAACAGCAAAACAAGAATAAGCATACACGCCCTTAATAAGCCACAGCCGAAAGGCATTAAATATAAAATGCATGACAACGCTTCTATCTGCCGTCAGGATTCATCAAAAGATTGTCTTATACTGAGCTGACTACCATTTTCCTTCTCATAAAATTAACTGACTTGTCAAAAAAGCAGGCGGCAATACAGCAACAGAAAAATAATATGACGGCAGAAAAATTAAGTCTACTTTAAGATTAAAACATACGCAGCAGCATCATCTATTGGTGATAAATACAACATGAAAACATGTACAAGGCAAACCGGCAAAGACTGACCGATATACCGTATGCCCATAACCCAACTGATGTAAATAAAAATCTGTTTTCACTAAAAACATTCCGACAGCAAAAGCATGCCGCAAAAACATGAAAGAAGTATGCCGTTGAGAAAACGGCAATGGCAAAAATCAGAAATAGAGCGCTCAAATATTTAAAAAAAATATGTTACAATTTCAGAAAAAACATGACAAGCCTAGAACAAAATATAAAACTAAGGATAAAAACTCATTAAATATTTTTTCACTAAAAACTTAATTCGCACGAAAATCAGGCTGAAACATCAAAACATACACACCGAAAAACCTTGCATGCATCAAAAACCTTTGTACTATGATTTTTGATACAAAAACCATAAAATAGAAATATTCAGACCATTTTAACAGAAGAAACGTGCCATAAACCATGAAAAACGTCTAAATATAGGCTCTTTTTACTTATATGAGACGTAAAAAACGCGGATGAAACATTAAGAAACGTTGATAAAACATTAAGAAACGTTGATGAAACATTAAGAAATACATTTATAAATATTAATTTATATTTTTGCAACGTAGAAAACTTTATAAAAAATACTATAAAAAAACTTACATCACCACGTAACAAAAATACCATAAAAAACAAAGCAAAAATACTTGAAACAAATATTAATGAGACACAAATGTCATGGCACAAGGCATACAGCCGGCCATAAAGAGAAGGAAAAGAAAACCAATATATAATAATGTAGAAGAAACATAATTCTGAAAACTTAAAAAAAATAATACTTTAAATTAATGTTTAACTTTGATAACTCAAAAGACTATGGATTACTTTAAATCTAGACAAAATCTAAGAGGAATCGTGCTGGCACTCGGAATAGCCTGCACAGCTTCCAATGCTTTTGCGGTATCACTTGCAACACCTCCAGAGAATGCCGGGGCTAACACAGCCATGGCCGTACAACAGAAAATTACTGTAACAGGTAACGTAAGCGATGCTACAGGTCCGTTGGTTGGAGCAACCATCAAGATTAAGGGCACGTCAACAGGTGTTGTAGCCGACATTGACGGTAACTTCAAGATTTCTGCCGGTCCAAACGACGTTCTTGAAGTGTCATACATCGGATATATCACACAGGACGTAAAAATCAACAACAAGTCGAAACTGACCATCGTACTCGAAGAAGAGAAACACTCGCTCAACGAGGTTGTGGTTATCGGTTACGGTACACAGAGACGTGAGGCCGTAACAGGTTCTGTTGCCAACGTAAGCGGCGACGAGCTCAACCAGATTGCAGCCACCAACGCCGCACAGGCCCTGCAGGGACGTGTTGCCGGTGTGCTCATGACACAGACATCTTCAAAGCCTGGTGCTGAAATGCAGATCCGTATCCGCGGTCAGCGCTCGCTCAACGCCAGCAACGACCCGCTGATTGTGCTCGACGGTATTCCGTTCATGGGTCAGCTCTCTGATATCAACCCTGGCGACATCAAGTCGATGGATATTCTGAAGGACGCTTCGGCAACAGCCATCTATGGTAGCCGCGGTGCCAACGGTGTTATCCTCATCACAACCGTAAAGGGTATGCAGGGCTCACCTGCCAAGGTAAGCTACAACGCATACATCGGTTTCAAGACCGTGTTCCACAAATATCCTATGATGAGCGGAAAGAAATATGCCGAGATGCGTAAGTATGCCGGCCTGTATACAAACTCTCTCGACGAGAGCGACGACACAGACACCGACTGGCAGGATCTGTTCTACCGCACAGGTATCACCCACAGCCACGACGTAAGCATACAGGGCGGAACTCAGGGCGGAAGCTACAGCTTCGGCGCAGGCTACTATCACGACGAGGCTGTCATCCCGACACAGGGCTACGACCGTATATCTATCAGAGGTAACTTCGACCAGAGCGTGGGCAAGTATTTCCGCTTCGGTCTTTCTACCAACACCAGCTACCGCGAGACAAAGGGCAGCAACATCAGCATCTACAACGTGCTGTCTATGAGCCCTCTTGCATCTCCTTATGATGAGAACGGCAACCTGAAGCGCACGGTGCGCATGCCTCTCGACGAGACATTCGTGCTGACAAAGAGCGTAGCTGAAGACCTCAAGGACGTATGGCTCAACGAGGACAAGGGTCTTGGTTCATACAACACCATGTTCGCTGAAGTTAAATGTCCGTGGATCGAGGGTCTGAGCTATCGTGTAAACGTAGGTTTGAACTACCGTACAGCAAAGAACGGTGTGTTCACAGGCACAGGTGTAAACAACACCAACCCCGACGCCATCAACAGTGCTTCTGTACAGCAGGACGTAACAAGAAACTGGGTTGTAGAAAACCTCTTGACTTACGACCGCACATTTGCTGAGAAGCACCACGTTAACTTCACAGGCCTCTACTCTGCTGAGCAGACTACATTCGAGCGTACATACATGTCAGGCCGCGGCATCCCGGCTGAATACTTCCAGTATTACAACATCGGTTCTGCAACAGACGAGGTTTCTGTCAATCCTAACAACCAGAACTACTGACAGAGCGGACTTATGTCATGGATGGGCCGTATCATGTATACATACGACAACAAGTATATGATTTCTGCCGCAGTACGTGCCGACGCTTCTTCACGTCTGGCCAAAGGTCATCAGTGGCACACATATCCTGCCGTATCAGTAGGTTGGAACATCTCTCGCGAGAAGTTCATGCAGAAGTTCGACTGGCTCGACAACCTGAAGCTGCGCGTTGGTTATGGTGAAACATCTAACCAGAGTATCGACCCGTATTCTACACTCGGCGCACTCAGCACACGTCCTTACAACTTCGGTCCTGCAAGCACAGGATTCCTCCGCGGATACTATGTTTCTACACTGCCTAACGAGGAACTCGGATGGGAGTATTCATCTACATGGAACTTCGGTCTTGACTTCTCACTCTTCGGCGGCCGACTCAGCGGTACGATGGAGTACTACGTACAGAACACCAACGACCTTCTGCTGAGCGTATCTCTGCCGGCTACATCAGGTGTGGGCAGCTATATGGCCAACATCGGTAAGACACGCAACAAGGGATTCGAAATGAGCTTGAACGGTGTCATCATCGACAACAAGAACGGATGGACATGGGATGCAGGCGTAAACTTCTACGTAAACCACAACGAACTTGTTGAACTTGCTTCAGGTGCAACTGAAGATGTGGGCAACCGCTGGTTCGTAGGTCATCCTATCGACGTTATCTATGACTACAAGAAGATTGGCTTGTGGCAGGAAGGCGACCCGTATCTCAACATTCTTGAACCGGGCGGAAACGTAGGTATGATCAAGGTTGAATATACAGGCGACTACAACGAGGACGGAACTCCTACACGTCAGATCAACCAGGAAGACATGCAGGTTATCGACATGGAACCTGACCTCATCGGTGGTTTCAACACAACAGTAGGCTACAAGGGCTTCGACTTCACTGTAATCGGTGCATTCCAGATTGGCGGTACACTCATCAGTACACTCCACTCTTCTAACGGTTACCTCAACATGTTGTCAGGACGCCGCGGACAGATCGACGTTGACTACTGGACAGAGGACAACACTGACGCAAAATACCCGAAACCGGGCGGCATAATGTCAAGCGACAATCCTAAGTACGGAAGCACACTCGGATACTTCGATGCAGGCTATCTGAAAGTACGTGCCATCACTCTCGGCTACGACTTCGCCAAACTGAAGGCTGTCAAGAACTTCGGCATCAGCAAGCTGCGTGCTTACTTCACAGTGCAGAATCCGTTCGTACTGTTCTCTCCGTTCACAAACGAGTGCGGTCTTGACCCGGAGACAAATACCATGAGTAACGATAACAGCACTATGGCTGTAACAATGGAAGGCTACACAGGCTCACACAAACTTCCGGTTGTCGGCTATAACACTCCTGCCACACGTAATTTCTTATTTGGTATAAATCTGACTTTCTAAAAAACAAATAACCATGAATACGCTTTTAATAAAAATAAGGAACCTCGGAATAGCATCGTTAGGATTACTGATGCTCGGTTCATGCTCTGATATCCTTGACGAGCAGCCTCGTACTAAGTACGATCCAAGTTTCTTCGGAACAGAAGAAGGAATAGAAGGCGGTCTGACCGCACTCTATTCACATCTGAGAGACACATACGGATACGCTTACTACTACAACATCTGCGAAACAGGTACCGACGAATACACCTACGGCCACGACGCTGACGGCAACTTCAAGGATGCCGACCTCTCAGGAGTGGGCTCACTGACATCACAGTCATGCCGCGCAGACGCTTTGTGGAACAACGTATTCACATACATCAACTCTGCCAGCGGCATCATCGAGAACGGTATGGCTTCAGGCATGGACGAAAGCCTTATCAGCGAGGCAAGATTCTTCCGTGCATTCGACTACTTCCGCCTCGTTCAGACATTTGGCGGTGTGCCACTCGACCTCGGAGCAGGCGAACTTAAGTTCAACACATCTCCTTCTCGCGTTTCAAAGCGCAACACTGTGCCTGAGGTTTACACAAAGGCCATATTCCCCGACCTCATCACTGCAGTAACCAATCTGCCGGAAACAGGACGCGTAACTGGCGGACTTACAAAGACTGCTGCACGTCTGGTGCTGGCTCAGGCTTATCTTACATACGGATGGTGGCTTGAGAATCCAAAAGACATCCCGACATACCCCGTATGCGACCGCGTTGACCCGGACGGCCACGACGCACAGTGGTATTTCCAGAAGGCTTACGACATTGCACTCGAGGGAATACAGAACCCTGGCCCGTTTGCACTGCAGCCTACATTCTATGACGTAAACGTAGGTTCAAACGACCGCAACAACGAAATGGTGCTCTATGCTGACCACACTGAAAACAGCGAAGAGTTCAACGGCGGTTCGCTCAGCTACGGAAGCGGAAGCGCTCCTGACAACTTTGCAGGCTGGATGGTTACATGGAACTATCCTAACATGACAGCCACAAGAGCTGACAATGATGCCAAGTTCACTCCGGTGCTCCGTGCTGCAACTCAGAATCTCGGACGTCCTTGGACACGTATGGCTCCTCCGCAGGAAGTGTTTTATAATACATTTGCCGACAAGACTCACGACTCTCGCTACGACGGTACATTTACAACCGTATTGCGCGCTAACTGGAATCTCGACCAGGCAAACTACGGAACACTGACACATGCAAAGAACGCCAACGGTATGCTTATCGGCGTAGGCGATGCCGTACTCTCATTCCTCGACAGCGATGTTGCAGATCAATCTAAGATTAAATATGTAACAGACAACTCTGTTGGCGGAGGCGTTATGGAAGGACGCGCTGACTATGTGGTTGAACCTAAAGCCATAAGCCGTCTGAAATATCCTATTCTGTGGAAACTTGGTCCGTATCGTACAGACAACAACGGAACAGTTGGTCAGCCTAATGCAGCCAGCACACGTCCGTTCCCGATTCTGAAGTTCTCTGAGCTCTACTTTGCAGCAGCAGAGGCAGCAGTTAAGGGTGCAGCAACACAGCCGGGCTATTCAGCACGCGATCTGATAAACGTTATCCGTGCACGTGCAGGTAAATGGAGCTTCAGCAATGCAAAGAACGACTATTATGTAGCCGACTTCAGCAAAGAGATGACAGATGCCACTCCGCAGGAGATCACAATCGACTACATTCTCGATGAGCTGAGCCGCGAATACTTCGGCGAAGGTCACCGCTGGTTCGACCTCGTTCGTACACAGACATGGGCTGAGCGCGCTGGCACTTATACAATCGCCGGCATGAACGCTACAGACGTTACACCACAGACATATACAAGAACCATCAATAAGGAGCACTATCTTCGTCCTATTCCACAGAGCCAGCTCGACGCTATGGAAATGACAGAAGAAGAGAAGGCTGAATTCCAGAATCCTGGATATTGATGAGTCTTTATCCCCAAATCTGCATGTAAGCACTACATAACAGGTAAAGTGTTTCTACAGGTTTTTATTTATGGTAAAGTTAGGAAGGAGATATGCCGTGTTGGCATATCTCCTTTTATTTTTTCATTTCATCAGCAATATGCCGGCGCCCACGTTTACTGAAAGCTACCGATTAACCTATGGCAGGAAAAGCTGCCTGCAACAAACGAAACGCAACAATCCATTTCGCCACAATGTAAACACAAAAGCTTTATTCCACACCCAATATATAATGGAGCCTTCAATGTCTATTTGCCTTGTTTATCAAAAAATGAAGTAGAAAAACATTATTAACGGCTAACACGATCACAAATAGGTCTCAAATAAATAGTACAAAACAGGCCATGGCACGTCTGTAAAATAATTATGAAACGTTTATTTATTACATTATTAATATTAACGGCAGGAATTATTGTTCCTGAATCGGTTTTAGCGCAACAGCGCTATCAAATCGGAGTGTGTGACTGGATGGTGCTGAAGCGCCAGAAACTGGGCGAGTTTAAGCTGGCCAAAGAACTGGGATGCGACGGCATAGAAATGGACATGGGAGGCCTGGGCGTGCGCAACTCGTTCGACAACAAGATGCGCGACCCCAAGATGGTGAAGCTCTTTAACCACACGGCCGACAGCTTCGGCATAAAGGTTGGAGCCGTGGCCATGTCCGGCTTCTACGGACAAAGTTTTGCAAAGAAAGAGAGCTGGCGCTGGCTGATACAAGACTGCCTCAACACAATGGACGCCATGGGAGCCAACGTGGCATTTCTGCCCCTTGGAGGATGCGGCAACAACTGGACCGACTCACTGCCGCTGCGCCAGCAGATAGTGTGGCGTCTGCACGAAATAGGCGAGATGGCCAAAGCTCGCGGCAAAGTGATCGGAATAGACACCCCGCTCGATGCTGAAGGCAACATAAAGCTGCTTGATGAGATAAATTCAGAAGGAATTAAGATATTCTACAAATTCCAGACAGCTATAGAAAACAAAAGAAACATAGCAAAAGAGATAGGAAAACTCGGCAAAGACCGCATCTGTGCCATACACGCAAGCAACACGGACGGTGTATGGCTCAGAAACGACAAGGCTGTGAACATGAAAAAGATAAAAAAGGCCCTCGACAAGGCTGGATGGTCTGGCTGGCTCTTTGTTGAGCGCAGCCGCGACGTAAATCAGGTTCGCAACGTAAAGAAAAACTATGGCGAAAATGTTAAATACTTAAAAGAGATAATGCAATGAAAAAAATTTTAACTATTTTTGTATCGCTTATAACATTCGGAACAAATTACGCTCAAACAATCCAGTTAAACTCTAACGGCCGCGACCAGAACTATGTTAACACCATTCTGGGAAGAGCGCAGAAAGTAACTGACGCACTGAACATAACCGGAACAGACAAGGGCGAACAAGTCAGAAACATTGTTGCAAACAGATATTTTATTCTTAATGACATTTACGAAGAAAGAGACAGCCTGAAGAAAGTTGCTTCTTCACTTGCCGGCGACGACAAGAAACTCGCACAGAACTTCGCAGAAAGTCAGAAAGACCAGAAACTTTACCGTTCACATGCAGGATTTATTGCCGACTTGTCTTTGTTCCTTGACGATGCTCAGATCGAGACAGTTAAGGACGTGATGACCTACAACGTCGTAAAGGTTACATACGACGCTCAGTGTGACATGATTCCTACTCTGAAAGATGAAGAGAAGAAGCAGATTCTGGCATGGCTTAAAGAGGCACGCGAATATGCCATCGATGCAGAAAGCTCTAAGAAGAAGCACGAAACCTTCGGAAAATACAAAGGAAGAATCAACAACTACCTAAGCAAGCGCGGATATAATCTGCAGAAAGAGCGTGAGGAATGGGCTAAACGCGTTAAGGCACGCGGAGGCACACTGTAACGCATCTAAAAAACATTTATACCTCGAAGATATATAATGAAAAAATCTATTCTGATAAATATTCTGATTTCTGCAGCCGCAGCCACACCGGTCATGGCACAGCAGAATGGCATAACAGACACACGCAACAGCAAGTATGCCATAATAAACTCCACCCCTATAAGCGCCGTAAAATGGACAGGCGGTTTCTGGGGTGAGCGCTTTGGCGTGTTCAGCGGCACTTCGCTGCAGAGCATGTGGGAGACATGGAAGTCAGACAAAGGCCACAGTTACAACAACTTCATGATTGCAGCCGGCGAGAAGAAAGGCAAGCGTCATGGACCTCCGTTCCACGACGGCGACATGTATAAGTGGCTTGAAGCTGTAGCTGCAGTATATGCAGTCAACAAAGATCCTGAACTTGAGAAGATAATGGACCGCGTGATAGAGCTTATAGCAAAAGCCCAGCGTCCAGACGGCTATCTGCATACACCGGTGGTAATAGCTGAAATCAACAAGAAGGCACTTCAGGACGAAGAGAAAGAGAACGAGACCATTGGCACAAAAGTAGGCACAAGCAAGGACGGCCGCTTCGGCAATCCGCTCAACTTTGAGGCCTACAATCTGGGGCATCTCATCACTGCCGGAATTATCCACCACCGCGCAACAGGCAAGACCACTCTGCTCGACTGCGCGATAAAGGCTGCCGACTGCCTGTATGACTTCTACATGAATCCGTCTGCCGACGCACTCGAGAAAGGAGTAATCTGCCCCTCACACTATATGGCCATAACCGAAATTTACCGTGAGACAGGCAATCCGAAATATCTCGAGCTGTCGAAACAGCTGATAAACATACGCGACAGCGTAAAGAACGGCACAGACGACAACCAGGACCGCATACCGTTCCGCCAGCAGTACAATGCCATGGGACATTCGGTCAGAGCCAACTATCTGTATGCCGGCGTTGCCGACCTTTATGTTGAGGACGGAGAGGCACAGCTGAAGAAAAACCTCGACTCAATATGGAACGACATCGTCTACCGCAAGATGTATATCAACGGAGCCTGCGGCGCACTGTATGACGGCACTTCGCCCGACGGTACTGAATATAAGCCAGACCTTATACAAAAAGTACACCAGAGCTACGGCCGTCCATATCAGCTGCCCCACTCTACCGCACACAACGAAACCTGTGCCAACATTGGCAACATGCTGCTCAACTGGCGTCTGTTCCAGAACACAGCAGACGCAAAATACACTGACCTGGTGGAAAACTGCCTGTTCAACAGCATTTTGTGCGGCATAAGTCTTGACGGCAAGAAATATTTCTACACCAACCCGCTGAGAATGTCAGACGAGCTGCCGTATAAGCTGCGCTGGCCCAAAGAGCGTACAGAATACATCAGTTGCTTCTGCTGTCCGCCGAACACGCTGCGCACACTCTGCGAGGCTCAGGACTATGCTTACAGCGTAGGCAAAAAAGAGATTTACGTTAAT
The DNA here is from genome assembly GCF_900625065.1 of Prevotella marseillensis. Taxonomy (NCBI): domain Bacteria; kingdom Pseudomonadati; phylum Bacteroidota; class Bacteroidia; order Bacteroidales; family Prevotellaceae; genus Prevotella; species Prevotella marseillensis. The sequence goes on from NZ_UYXY01000001.1 coordinate 2,049,097, forward strand.
CTGTATGGCGCAAACACTCTCACGACAAAGCTTGACGGAATAGGCGAAATAACTCTAACACAGGAAACCGACTATCCGTGGAACGGAAGCATCGCCCTCAACGTGACAAAGCTGAAAGGCAAAAAAGATTTCACGCTGAAGCTAAGAATCCCGTCATGGTGCAATGACGCCAAGATAACAGTAAACGGCGAACCTGTCAACACTGACATCAAGAGCGAATCGTATGCAGCTGTTACACGCACATGGAAAAAGGGCGACGTTGTAAGACTCGAAATGCCTATGGAGACAAAGCTCGTTGAGGCAAATCCGCTGGTTGAAGAGTGCCGCGGCCAGGTGGCTGTACAGCGCGGACCTATTATATACTGTCTCGAGAGCAACGACCTCAACGGCGTTGACATTGACAACATAGCCATACCGGTAGACGCAAAGTTTGTGCCCGTAGAGACAAACATAGAAGGAAGCCGCATCATGGCGCTTGAGACAGAAGCCGTAAACCGCAGCGAGAAGTCATGGAACAACACTCTTTACAGAGAAGTGAGCAAAGATAAGAATAAAGTGAAAATACGCCTTATACCCTATTATGCATGGGGCAACAGAGGCAAGAGCGAAATGACAGTATGGATACCCGCAGAATATTAATAACACTAATATCCGCAGCTTTTGCCGGAATAAACATCTATGCGACCGACTTGATTGTCAAGCCGGGCGCATATGCTATAGAGAAAGCCTTGCAGCAGGCCAGAGAAGAAAGACGCCTGAACAACGCAAAGGACATAACCATACGCCTGGCGGAAGGCACATACAGCCTTAATCAGCCCATCGTTGTAAGACCCGAAGACAACGGCACACGCATTGTTGCCGACGGCAATGTGACGATAAGCGGTGGCGTAAGGATAACCAACTGGCACAAGCAAGGCAAGATGTACGTGGCCGACGTGCCCGACTTCAACGGCCGTCCGCTAGAGTTCAGGCAGATGTGGGTAAACGGCAAGAAAGCCATACGTGCACGTGATGTTGAAGACTTCAGCGACATGTTCAGAATAAGAAGTCTCGACAAGGCAAAAGAAACAATATACGTGCCGGCAAAGGCCGTAAAGAAAATAGTGAACGCCAAGTATGCTGAAATGGTGCTTCACGAAATGTGGTGTGTGGCCAATCTGCGCATAAAGTCGGTTAAGATAGCCGGCGACAGCGCTGCCGTGACATTCCATCAGCCCGAAAGTCACATCCACTTCATGCACCCTTGGCCGTCGCCAATGGTTACATCAGACGGACACAACTCAGCCTTCTATCTCACTAACGCTAAGGAACTGCTCGACAGCGAAGGTGAATGGTATCTCGATGCCAAAGCATCTAAGCTGTACTACATTCCCCGCAAAGGCGAAAACATGAACACGGCCGAGGTGATTGTGCCTGCAGTGGAAACTCTGCTGAAAGTGGAAGGCACACCCGACAATCCCGTAAAAGACGTAACTTTTGAAGGCATAACATTCAGCTATGCAACATGGATGCGCCCGTCTATAAGCGGACACGCCCCGCTTCAGGCCGGTATGTACATGACTGAGGCCTACAAGCTCAGACCAAAGATGATACGTCCCAACGGCGACCACAAGCTCGACAACCAGGGATGGGTGGGCCGTCCGGCAGCGGCAGTAAGCCTCAACTGTGCCGAAAACGTGTCATTCACAAAGTGCAGCTTTGAGCACAACGCGTCAACAGGTCTCGACTATCATACCTATATAAAAGGTGGAACCGTTGACCGCTGCAAGTTCAGCGACATGGGAGGCAACGGCATTTTGGCCGGAAGCTTCGGTCCGGAGGCTCACGAAGCCCATCTTCCTTATGATCCGTCAGACCGCAGGATTATATGCACAGACCTGAACATAACCAATAACCTCATAACAGACGTGTCGAACGAAGACTGGGGGTGCGTGGGCATAGGTGCTGGTTTTGTGAAAGACATAAAGATATGCCACAACGAAATCAGCGAAGTGTCATACACAGGCATCAGCATGGGATGGGGCTGGAATCAGCAAGTATGCTCTATGTCTAACAATCTGATTAAAGGCAACCTCATCCATCATTATGCCAAGCACATGTATGATACAGCCGGAATCTACACTCTCGGCTCTCAGCCTCACTCATTTATCGAAGAAAATGTGGTGAGAGACATCTACTCGCCGAGCTATGCACACGACCCGAACCACTGGTTCTATTTGTATACCGATGAAGGTTCTTCTTACATAACCGTAAGAAACAACTGGACTCCGAGCGAAAAATATCTGAAAAACGCCAACGGACCCGGCAACACATGGGAGAACAACGGCCCGAACGTGGCCGACAGCATAAAGGCAAATGCAGGTATTATGGCTGAATAACAGGCCATAATACCTTTAAACGAATTAATCAGTAAAACAAATAAACGAATCTATTTACAAATCTAATAATATGGGAAAAAGTAAAGGAAGCTTAAAAAGCACCATAGCCGTGTCGCTGACAAACTATCTCGACGCGGGAGCAATAGTGGCCGGAGCCAGCGGCCTGACGCTTTGGCAGAATTATCTCGACCTCAGCGAAGCTCATTTAGGATGGCTCAATGCCATAAGCGCCAACTGCCTCGGTGCAGCAATAGGAGCGATAATAGGAGGATTTCTCGCAGACAAATACGGACGCAAAGCCATCTACACATATAACATGCTTGTGTATATGCTCGGCGTGGCAATAATCATGCTGGCCGTCAACTTCCCCATTCTGCTTTTAGGCTTTCTCGTAACAGGTATATCTGTCGGCGTAGGCGTACCGGCATCATGGACTTATATTTCAGAAAGTTCTGAGACGGCAAACCGCGGACGCAACATCTGCATATCACAGATGGCATGGGGCATCGGCCCTCTTATCATTCTTATCATCGGAACATTGCTGGCACCGGCAACAGGAGGAGCAGGCGACACCGGAGGAGTGCTGTTTCCTTTTGTTGAATACGTGGCCAACCTCATAACAGGCGGCGAGGCACAGGGCGCGGCACTAAACGTGTTCAGTTCACGCATCGTGTTCGCATCTCTCTTCATCGTTGCTTTCATAGCATGGCAGCTGCAACGCCGTCTCGACGAAAGCGCAGAATGGAAAGCTGCAAAGGCTGCTGAAGCAAAGGACGACACAAAGAAACACGGAGTGTTCTCTTCATTTGGCGAACTCTTCTCAAACAAGGTTTGCGTGCGTTCTATGCTGTTCTTGGCAGGAATGTATCTCACATGGAACCTTGTATGTTCTGTCATGGGTTTCTTCCAGCCGCACATATATGAGACAGCAGGCGGTCTCAGCAATGAGATGGCAAACATGTTTGCTGCCGGACAGTGGGTGGTCATCATCATCATGACATTTGTCTGCTCGCTGATTATCGACCGTGTCAACCAGCGCATGCTCTTTGCCATAGGCGTAAGCATGGGTGTTTTGGCTTGGTTGATTATTGTAACTATAGGCATCACCAGCATGACAGGTCTCGTTGTGTTCACACTTTTGTGGGCAATCCAGGCCGGAATATCCGTACAGACATTCTATGCACTATGGGCATCAGAGCTGTTCCCTGCCAAATACAGGGCAGCGGCACAGGGCATCATGTTCTTCATCGTAAGAGGCGTATCAGCCGTATGGGGACTCTACTTTGTTCACATCTACGGCAAAAACGGCGAAGGCTTCACCATCGCAGGATATATAATGATGGCATTCTTCATAATATCCCTCATCATAGGCACAGTATGGGCACCTAAGACACAGGGCAAAACACTTGAACAAATAACAAAAGAAAGATATGGCGACAACATATAAAGCAACATGGATATGGTATCCGGGCGACTATGAGATATGGCTCGGCAACAAGATGAACAACCGCCGCACAGACCGCGGTGCGTATTTTCCGCCGTTCTGGAAACAGGACAGCCACTATGTAACCGTAGAATTCAGCAAGACCGTTGACCTTACAGAAGACGAAGAACTGAAGATCGAGGCCGAAGGCTCTTACAACATAAAGATTAACGGAAAGATGCTTTTCGGCATGCCCAAGAAAATTACTTTGGCTGCAGGAAAGCACCGCATAAACATCAAGGTGCACAACCAATGCACCCCGCCGGCACTTTATGTTGACGGAAAGACGGTGAAGACAGACGGCACATGGAACGTAACATTTGAGGACAAAGAGTGGATTGACGAGAGCGGCAAGGCCAGCGACACGTCGTCTACAGTATATATGCCGGCAGGATTCTATAACTTCGACAATATAGAACAACGCCCGTCACAGTTTAAACTTGAGCGCGAACGCCATGAAGCCGTGGCTGCCGACGGCAACGTATACGACTTCGGAAAAGAGACTTTCGGCTATGCCATACTGAAAGGCATAAAAGGCAACGGCACGATAAACATCTACTACGGCGAGAGCAAGGAAGAAGCCACGGACAAAGACCACTGTGAAACACTCGACAAACTTGAAGTATGCAATGGCATAGTAACTGATTTGGCTACAAACCAGACAGCAGAAATAGCTGACGAATACGTGCTCGGCAACAGCAAGGCATTCAGGTTTATCTGCGTTGAGACAGAAGGATGCTCTGTAAGCGGTGTAAGCATGGACTATGAGTTTATGCCCGAAGAAGAGAAAGGAACGTTCAGATGCAACGATGAAGAACTTAACAGAATATGGGAAATCGGCGCATACACAATGCAGCTCACCACACGCGAGTTTTTCATTGACGGCATAAAGCGCGACAGATGGGTGTGGAGCGGCGATGCAACACAGAGCTATCTGATGAACTACTATCTGTTCAATGACAACGACATGGTGAAACGCACCACATGGCTGCTTGCAGGCAAGGCTCCGATAACAAGCCACATAAACACCATAATGGACTATACCTTCTTCTGGTTTAACTCTGTATACGATTATTATCTGTACAGTGGCGACCGCCATTTCCTCACGCAGATATATCCTACGATGAAGACCTACATGGACTACGTGCTCGGCAGAACAGACGAAGACGGCATGGTTGAGGGTATGGACGGCGACTGGGTGTTCGTCGACTGGGCAGACAAACCCATGGACAAGCACGGACAGCTCGCCTTTGAGCAGATTCTTTTCAGAAAGTCTCTTGAGGCTATTGCTGCCGTGGCCAAACTTACCGGCAACGACGAGGAAGGAAACGTATATCAGGAAAAAGCCGACGAACTTGGCAACAAACTGATGCAGTTCTTCTGGAACGACGATAAACAGGCACTCGTACACAACCGTCTTAACGGAAAGCAGAGCGAAGACGTGTTCCGCTACCCCAACATGTTCGCCATAATATTCGGCTATCTTGACGAGGAAAGACAGCAGACCGTGAAGAATTCTGTAATCCTCAACGAGGACGTTCTCAGAATAACAACACCCTACATGCGCTTCTACGAACTTGAAGCCCTGTGCATGCTGAACGAGCAGGACAAGGTTATGAAAGAGATAAAAGACTATTGGGGAGGCATGCTCAAGGAAGGTGCAACATCATTCTGGGAGAAATACAACCCTGACGAACACGGAACCGAGAAACTGGCGATGTATGGCCGCCCATACGGCAAGAGTCTCTGCCACGCATGGGGCGCAAGCCCGATATATCTGCTCGGCAAATATTATCTCGGCGTGAAGCCCACAAAGCCCGGCTTTGAGGAATATACCATAGAACCGGCTCTCGGCGGACTCGAATGGATGGAAGGCACCGTGCCGGCTCCGTTCGGCTCCATCTACGTGAAAATGGACGGCAATTCGGTTACCGTAAAGAGTGACGGTGGCCATGGAACGCTTATATTGGAAAACGGAAAAAGAAACATAGAAATACCATCAGGAAAAGAAATTACAATTAAATTATGAGAAACATTCGAAGCATAATTGCATCAGGACTGGTGATAGCATTATCGAGTTGTGGAACCTCTGTAACGAAAGTAGAACATAACCCGGCAGTGCCGCAGACAGAGTATGCGGCATCTCTGATCAACAGTTATGTGCCTTCAATGCAAAAGGGATACAAGATTAAAATCGGTGTGGCCGAAAATCCGGTCGACCTGCCGCAGGAAGGATTCACAATAAAGAGAAAAGGCAAGACGATAAACATCATCGGCAACGACGCGTCGGGTGCCATATATGGCGCTAACCGACTGCTCGAGTATTATAAGCTCAACGGCAACCTGGAAATACCCACAATCATCGTTGACGCACCCGAAATGAAAATACGCGGAGCATGCGTGGGCCTTCAGAAGACAGTCTACCTGCCAGGGCACAAAGTTTACGAATATCCTTACACACCCGAGAACTTCCCTTGGTTCTACGACAAGGAGCTGTGGATAAAATATCTCGACATGCTCGCAGCAGACAACATGAACGCCGTGTTCCTGTGGAACGGCCATCCGTTTGCTTCACTTGTAAAACTTGAAGACTATCCTTTTGCCGCCGAAGTTGACGATGCCACAATGGCTAAGAACCAGGAGATGTTCTCCTTCCTTACGACAGAGGCTGCAAAGCGCGGTATACGTGTAATACAGATGTTCTACAACATCATTCTGTCGAAACCCTTTGCCGACCATTACGGCATCGCCACACAGGACCGCAACCGCCCCATCACTCCGCTTATCAGCGACTACACACGCAAGAGCATTTCGGCATTTATCCAGAAATACCCAAATGTAGGCTTCCTTGTATGCCTCGGCGAAGCTATGGCTACGATAGAAGACGACGTTGAATGGATGAAAAATACCATCATACCGGGCATTAAGGACGGTCTGAAAGCGTCTGGCAGAACAGATGAGCCGCCTATCATCCTGCGTTCGCACGATACAGACGGTCCACGCGTGTTGCGTGAGTCGCTTCCGCTCTACAAGAACATTTACACAATGACAAAATATACGGGCGAATCGCTCACCACATATGAGCCGGGAGGCCCATGGGGAGAGACTCAGAGACAGCTCAGCAGCGTGGCTCCGATACACATAAGCAACGTGCATATTCTTGCCAACCTCGAGCCGTGGAGATGGAGCTCGCCTGCCTTTGTCGACAAGGCGGTGAAAGCCATGCACAGAGTTCATGGCGCAAACGGTCTGCACCTTTATCCTCAAGCTAACTACTGGGACTGGCCTTACACAGCCGACAAGCTCCCCAACGGTGAGCGTCAGCTGCAGATAGACCGCGACTGGATGTGGTATTCGGCATGGGGACGCTACGCATGGAAGAGCCAGAGAGACAATGACAACGTGTATTGGCAGAAGGTTCTGGCTGACTATTACGGCACAGACACGCTCACTGCAAGACATATTCTCAAGGCTTATGACGAAAGCGGCGAGATTGCACCTAAACTTATACGCCGATTCGGCATCACAGAGGGCAACCGTCAGTGTCTGTTGCTCGGCATGAAAGCCAGCCAGCTCGTAAATCCTTATAAGTATACGGTTTATGAGGAGTTCTACCAGAGCTGTGGCCCTGCCGGCGAAAAGCTCATTGAATATGTTGAGAAAGAATGGAAGCACGAAAAGCACGTGGGCGAACTTCCGCTTGACATAGTAGACCAGTGTGTTGAACACGGCGACAAAGCTGTGGCAGCAATAAGCAATCTCAGCGACAAGATTACAAAGAACAAGGACGAGTTTGAGCGTCTTGTGAACGACATGGAGTGCTACAAAGAGTTTGCATATTCGTTTAAATACAAGGTTCTCGGCGCACAACAGGTGCTCAACTACAAGTGGAGCAAAGATGTAGAATACCTGAAAAAGGCCGTTCCGCTGCTCGAGAGGAGCAACGAATACTACAAGAAACTGGCCGAGAGAACAAAGGACACATATCTCTATGCCAACAGTATGCAGACCTCACAGCGCCGTATACCTGTAGGCGGTGACGGAGGCAAGTTCAAGACATGGGAAGAGATGATTCCTGTTTATGAGGACGAGCTTAACAGCCTGAAGAGCAACATCGTGAAGCTTACTTCTCCAGATGATGCTAACAGCAAGGATGAGAAGTATCCCAAGGCCGTAAACGCTGACGTAAAACTGATAAGCAACTACAAGACCGTTACGCTGACCAAGGGCGCCAAGCTGTTTGAAAACCGCGACGAGGCTATCGATTCGCTTGCTCCTGAGCTTGAAGGACTCAAGGCTCTTGTGCTCAACCGCGACACAACGCGCATCGTGGGAGGCAAGGTTGAGTTTGAGACCAGCAAACCCGTCAAGATGCTTGTAGGCTTCTTCATCGACGACCAGAACAAGTTTGCCAGTCCTCCAAAACTCGAGACCGACGCTACCGGCAACGAGTTCGGACAGGCTGAGGCGCTGATAACCAACGCCATAAGCATGTCTAACATGCCTATAGTAAACATTCATGCATATCATCTTAACCCCGGACGCCACGTGATAAACCTGCCCAAGGGCATTATAATGGTTGCCGGATTTACAGCCACAGACCTCAAGATAAGAGATGCCAAACTCAACGGCGGCAGCAACGAGGTGGACTGGCTATTCATGAAATAACACTGCTGAAGAATAATAATGGTAAAGAACATCCTGTTAGTTTTGATGCTGCTGATATGCACCGACGCAAACGCACAGAGCCGCAGCAGACGACGCACAAAGGCAAAGCCCGTTGTGCAGACTGTCGTGAGCCAGAAAGAGATGCAGAAGGTGTACGAGGCCGCACGAACTCCGTATAAATATGGTCTGGTCGTTGCTCCCGAAAGCAACGACCGGAAAATAGACTGCCCCACCGTGTTCAGGGAAGGCAACAGCTGGTATATGACCTATGTGTGCTACAACGGCTCTAACGGCACGAACGGAAGGGGCTATGAGACGTGGCTTGCCAAGAGCGACGACCTGCTCCACTGGACCACTCTCGGACGCATACTGGCATTCGGCAGCGAGGGCTGGGACATGAACCAGCGCGGCGGTTTTCCGGCACTTATCGACTATGAATGGGGCGGCAGCTACAACATTGAGAAATTCAAGGACCGCTATTGGATGACTTACATCGGCGGACAGGGCACCGGCTACGAAGCCGTGAACGCTCCGCTGAGCATCGGTCTGGCCTCAACCAAGGAGGACATCACCAAGGCGCACCTGTGGGAAACCTACAAGAAGCCCATACTGTCGTATGACGACAAGAATGCCCAATGGTGGGAGCAGCTGACTCAATACAAGAGTACGGTGTACAGAGTAGACAAAAAGAAATTTGGCTACCAGTTCATGATGTTCTACAATGCCGGCGGAAAAGACGCCACTCATCCAAAAGGCGAACGCATAGGCATTGCCTTCTCGAACGACATGAGGAAGTGGCACAGATACAAGGACAACCCCATATTCGCACACGACAGCGACGGAACAATAACCGGCGACGCGCAGATAGTGAAGATGGGCAACCTGTATGTAATGTTCTACTTCTCGGCCTTCAATCCTACACGCGAATATAACGCGTTCAACACCTTCGCCGCCAGCTACGACATGATTCACTGGACCGACTGGAAGGGCGAAGACCTCATTGTGCCGTCGAAGTCTTACGACGAAATGTTCGCTCACAAGAGCTCCGTGATCTACCATAACGGCGTGGTATATCACTTCTATTGTGCCGTAAACAACTCTGAACAGCGAGGCATCGCCCTGGCAACAAGCAAGCCCATGGGACAGAGCGAAGTCAGCTTCCCCAAGCCCAACGCAACGGGCAAGCGCTTTATAACGTCGCTCAACGACAACTGGGAAGTGAGCTACGGCCGCAACAAGTTCAGAACCGACATACCCTACAATCTTGACGACTATTACGGCGCGCTGCAGAAAGAGCACGGCAACCTGCACGGCAGAGCCGACTTCAAGAAGTTTTTCCTTGCGCCCAACATGGAGGGCAAAGAATACTTCCTGCGCTTTGAGGGCGTAGGAACATACGCCGAAGTGACGCTCAACGGCAAGAAAATAGGAACCTACGACATTGGCCGCACGACCAAAACCATTGATATAACAAAATATGTACGCAAGGGCGACGAAAACCAGCTTGAAGTAAGGGTGAACCATCCGAAGGGCATAACCGACATGCCGTGGGTGTGCGGCGGATGCAGCTCTGAATGGGGCTTCAGCGAAGGTTCACAGCCGTTCGGCATTTACCGCCCCGTGGTACTTGAGATAACAGACAAAGTGAGGATAGAACCCTTCGGCGTGCACGTATGGAACAATGCCACGGCCGACAGCATATTCGTAGACACCGAAGTGCGCAACTACGGCACTGACACCGCTTCTGTAAGCCTGACTAGCAAGATATGCGAGCAGAACGGCAAGCAGGTGATACGCCTCACAGAGAACATAACGCTGAAACCGGGCGAGACCAAGACCATAAGACAGTCGGCTCAGATAAGCAATCCTAATCTTTGGAGCATAGAGAAGCCTTATCTCTACAAGCTCAGCAGCATTATAAAGCGCAACAACAAGGCCACCGACGACCTCGTAACTCCGTTTGGAGTAAGGACGGCAAGCTGGCCGCTGACACGCAACGACGGCGATCAGCGCTTCTATCTGAACGGCAAGCCCGTGTTTATCAACGGCGTATGCGAATACGAACACATGTTCGGACAGAGCCACGCTTTCTCCGACAGGCAGATAGACGCACGCATAAAGGAGGTTAAGAGCGCCGGATTCAACGCCTTCAGAGACGCCCACCAGCCCCACAACCTCAGATATCAGGAGCTTATCGACAAGGAGGGACTGCTGTGGTGGCCGCAGTTCTCAGCCCATATATGGTATGACACGCCACAGTTCAGGGAGAGCTTCAAGCGCCATCTTATCCAATGGGTGAAGGAGCGCCGCAACTCGCCGTCGATAATACTGTGGGGACTGCAGAACGAAAGCACCCTGCCGGCCGACTTTGCCAAGGAATGTTCTGACATAATACGCAAGCTCGACCCGACATGCGGCACCATGCGCCTGATAACGACATGCAACGGAGGCGAAGGTACAGACTGGAACGTGGTGCAGAACTGGAGCGGAACCTACGGAGGAAAGATTGAAAACTACGGCAACGAGCTGAAACAGCCCGACCAGCTGCTAAACGGCGAATATGGCGCATGGCGCACCGTGGGCAACCATACGGGCGAAAGATACACAGAGGAGAAATTCTGCGACATACTGGAGCGCAAGGCACAGCTGGCCGAGAGCGTAAAAGACAGCGTATGCGGACAGTTCCTCTGGGTGCTGCAGAGCCACGACAACCCCGGCCGCCGTCAGCCCGACGAGGGTCTGCGACGCATCGACAAGGTTGGTCCGTTTAACCACAAAGGACTCTTCACCACATGGGAGCAGCCTACAGACGCCTTCTATATGTATAAGTCGCGCTATGTCAATGCCGACGACGAACAGACAGTATATATCGTGCCTAACATCTCTGAAGACAGCGTGCGCGTCTACAGCAACTGCGACTCTGTAAGACTGAGCTGCGGCAAGTGGGCCGAAACTAAGGTGAAGGCCGACACGACGTCGCTCTTCAGATGGACAGGCATAAGCCTCGACGGCGACATCATCAAGGCTACGGCATATCACAACGGCAAGGCCGTGGCAGAAGACTCGATAGCCCTGCCGTCATACAAGGGCTGGGACGAAAGCATGCTGAAGCCCCTGAAAGGCTATAACTATCTTTACAACATCAACTGCGGCGGCGACTCTTACACCGACAAGTTTGGCACGGTGTGGATGCAGGACAACACAAAATGGTCTAAATCATGGGGCAGCAAGTTCCCCAAGGAGGCCAGTCCGTATCAGGCCAGCCAGACATGCAACAACGGCCTTGCCGTGTCGCCTCTGTTCCGCACATCGCGCTTCGGCCGCCACGAGCTGTCATACAGCTTCCCCGCCAAGCCGGGCAACTACCGCATAGAGCTCTATTTCATTGAGCCGTGGTATGGAGCAGGCGCAAGCGAGACAACCGACTGCGAAGGTCTGCGCCTGTTTGACGTGGGCATCAACGACAGCACGTATATCAGAAACCTCGACCTCTGGGCACAGGCAAGGTATGCCAAGCCATACAAGCGCGTGGTGAACATACACAACTCTGACTACCGCATAAACATCAACTTCCCCAAGGTGAACGCCGGACAGGCCATAATATCGGCCATAGCCATAGCCACAACAGACTCTACTGCGGCTGCCGACTATCCCGAGGAGAACGAGCCGGAGATGTGGAAAAACTTTGACAGCGACATACTCACCAACACGCCCGACAGCCTGCTGCCGCCGCGCAGCAACAGCTCGATAAGCGTGGAGGGAATGATAAACAACGGAGTGATGACATGGAACTACAACGTAGGTGTGGCAAAGGTTTATGCCCTGCGCTTCCGCTACTACAACCCCGAGGCCGAGCGCACGCTGCACGTGAAGATAACCGACCTCAACGGCGTGGTGTATAAGGAAGACGACATAACGTTCGTAAAGACGCCTGAAAAGAAAACCAAGAGGCGCAACACCAGCATCACCACCGGCTCGCAGACCAATGCCGGCAGCTACATAGTGACACTGAGCGGCGAAGGCATTGAGAAAATGTTGTTTGACAAACTGACTATCGAATAAAGACCGGCTCTGCCGGCTGCCAACTCAAGCCGCCACGGCATACGGCCCTACTGCTGTTGAAGGGCTGTGTTGCCGTTGCGGCAGCAACGTTTTTAATCGGATGCACAACTCGCTGATTTTCAACACGTTGCAAAAGGCCGTCTTTTAGACTGCAAAAGATGCCCTTTTAGACGGTAAAAGCATACCTTTTAGGATGCAAAAGGACGCCTTTTACAAAACGGCTGACATGTATCGCAAAACTTAAAAGGAAAGATACATGACAAGGACGCATGACAACGATGCACCGAAACTCGGAAAAATAACATAAAAGAAGATACAGACAAATGAGAAACATCCTGATGACAGCCACACTTGCCTTATGCTCGTGCATGGCAATGGCACAAGGCCACGACTGGGAAAACCAGTATGTGCTCTCTATAAACCGCGAACCGGCAAGGGCGGCGTTTACGCCATATCTTACTGCTCCGGGCGACATGACCATGACGCTCGACGGACAGTGGAAGTTCAACTGGACCAAGACGCCCGACATGCAGCCGGAGATTTTTTATCAGACCGACTTCAACGACAGTGGCTGGACCACGTTTCCCGTGCCGGGCGACTGGGAGATGAACGGCTACGGCACGCCGATTTATTGCAGTTCAGGCTACGTGTTCAAGATTAATCCGCCCTACGTTATGGGCGAACCCAAGCAGAAATACACTTCGTTCATAGAGCGCAACCCCACAGGCTGCTACCGCCGCACGTTCACCATTCCGGCATCATGGAGCGGCAAGGAAGTGTATGTCCACTTCGGCTCCGTGTCGAGCGCATTCTACATTTATGTCAACGGCAAGCAGGTGGGCTACTCGCAGGGCAGCATGGAGCCGGCAGAGTTCAGGCTCACGCCCTACCTCAACAGCGGCACTAACCTCATAGCGCTGAAAGTTCTGAAATATTCAGACGGCAGCTATCTCGAGGATCAGGACATGTGGCGCATTGGAGGCATACACCGCAGCGTGTATCTATATGCCACGCCGCAGATACGCATACGCGACTTTGGCGTGCGCACCATTCTCGACGACACATACACCGACGCCACACTCGTGGTTCATCCCGAACTTGAAGTCGTTGGCAGCCAGCGCGGCGAGGGCTATCACATCGAGGCGCAGCTGTATGACGCCGAGGGCAAGGCAGTGCTCGACAGCACTCTGAAAGAGGATGCCGCCACGATGCTCAACCTCGACAACAAGGCAAAGATAATGAACGCGCGCAACCCGCAGCGCGGATATGCCGCCTACGGATGGCTCAAGGCAGAGGTGAAGAATCCGCATAAGTGGTCGGCAGAGACGCCTTATCTGTACACGCTCAAGCTGGCTTTGGTAGACAAGGCAGGCAACACCATAGAGCGTGCAGAAACAAAGGTGGGCTTCCGCAAACTCGAAATTAAGGACGGCCGCTTCCTCGTCAACGGCAAGCAGGTGCGCCTGCGCGGCGTAAACCGCCACGAGATGGACCCCATAACGGGCAAGGTGATGACAGAGGAGCGCATGCTGCAGGATATAATGCTGCTGAAGCAGTGCAACATTAATGCCGTGCGCACATGCCATTATCCCAACGACACGCGCTGGTATGAGCTGTGCGACAAATACGGAATATACGTCATGGACGAAGCCGACATAGAGGAACACGGACTGCGCGGCAAGTTGGCAAGCGAGCCTTCGTGGGCAGCGGCCTTCATTGACCGCACACAGCGCCTCGTAATCCGCGACCGCAACTACCCCTGCGTGGTGTTCTGGTCGCTCGGCAACGAGTCGGGCTGGGGCCCCAACTTCGCAGCTACAGGTGCATGGATAAAGGAATACGACCCCACACGCTTCATTCATTACGAAGGAGCGCAGGGCCCCGACAGCAACGACCCGGCAACGGTAGACGTGATAAGCCGCTTCTATCCGCGTGTGCAGGAGGAATATCTTAACCCCGGAGTGAAGGACAACAACATGGAGCGCCCTGAGAACGCACGCTGGGAACGCCTGCTGAGCATTGCAGAAAAGAAAGGCGACAACCGCCCCGTAGTGACGAGCGAATACGCCCACGCTATGGGTAACGCCCTCGGAAACTTCAAGGAATACTGGGACGAGATATACAGCAATCCGCGCATGCTCGGCGGTTTTATATGGGAATGGGCCGATGAAGGCATATTCAAGAAGCGCGATGACGGCAAGACTATGGTGGCATACGGCGGCGACTTCGGCGACGCGCCCAACCTCGGCGCATTCTGCGTGAAGGGCATCGTGTCGTCCGACAGACAGACAACGCCTAAATATTATGAGGTAAAGCAGGTTTATGCGCCTCTTAAACTGACGCTCGACGGCAACCGCATTAACGTTATAAAGCGCGACGAACACGTTGATATAAACAATTACCGCTTTACATGGAACATCACAGAGAACGGCAAAATAAAGAAGAAAGGCGAGCTGAAAGACTTCACGTTGCCTCAACTTAAATATTCTGACGATGCCGACGTGCGCCTCAACATAAGCGTAACGCTGAAGAACGATGCAAGCTGGGCAAAGGCAGGACATGAGATCATGCACAGCCAGTTTGTGCTCAACGACAAGCTCGCGACAGCCTTCAAGGCCGCAGAACTCAAGAAAAACAAGGATGCCGACATAGAGGCTGCAAAGCAGTGGATAGAGAACGTAAAGCCAAGATTCTTCCGTGCGCCGACCGACAACGACAAAGGCTTCGGCAACTGGATAGCAAAAGACTGGAAAAGAAACCGTCTCGACTCAGCCGAAATAGTTGAGAACGAGCCGGTGAAGGCAACGAGAAACACAGACGGAACTGTGAGCGTCAAGGTTTCTTACACTTGCAAATACGTCAAAGGTTCTATACGTACCGACTACAGCTATACCGTAGACGCAAACGGTTCGGTAGACTTTAAGGCAACATACACACCGAGCGGAGAACTGCCGCCGCTGCCGTGCGTGGGCAATACCTTTGTTATGCCGGCGTCATACACTAACATCAGCTGGTATGGCATGGGCATGCAGGACACTTACCCCGACCGTCTTGAGGCAGCATGCATCGGCCGCTGGAACTCAACTGTCGACAAGCAGTATGTCCACTATCCGCGTCCGCAGGACAGCGGCAACCACGAACAGGTGGCAGAACTTACGCTGACAGACAGCAAGGGCAACGGATGGAAGGTTACGACAGAGAGCGGCAAGCCATTCTCTTTCTCTGCCCTGCCCTACTCTGACATGCAGCTCTACAACACGGCGCACGACTGCGACCTGAAGGTTGAAGACCATGTTTACCTCAACATCAACGCCGCCGTGATGGGACTTGGCAACAGCAGTTGCGGTCCCGGCGTGCTCACGAAGTATGCCATCAAGCAGCAGCCCTACTCGCTGCACCTCCGTTTCACCAAGATTAAATAAAAATACAGATATGAAAAAGATTTTAATTTCAGCACTCTCGCTCTTTGCGGCCATGACATCAATGGCCCAAAGCAGCGTCTACACGCAACGCCAGTATCTGAGCGGACGCGGAAGCGACGACATGGTGCAGTGGGACTTCTTCTGCACCGGTGGAAACAACTCGGGCAAGTGGACCAAGATTGGTGTCCCCTCTTGCTGGGAACTTCAAGGCTTCGGCAACTATCAGTATGGCATGAAGTTCTATGGAAAGGCTTTTCCCGACGGCATTGCCGATGAGAAAGGCATGTATAAGTATGAGTTCACCTTGCCTGAAGAGTGGGCAAACCATCACATCGAGCTCGTGTTCGAAGCCTCGATGACCGACACTGAGGTGAAGATAAACAAGCGTAAGGCCGGCTCTATGCACCAGGGAGCATTCTATCGCATCACCTACGACGTGAGCGACCGCGTGTTCTTCGGCAAAAAGAAAAACCTGCTTGAAGTTACCGTGAGCAAGGAGAGCACCAACGCCGGCGTGAATCTTGCCGAGCGCCGCGCCGACTACTGGAACTTCGGCGGCATCTTCCGCCCTGTGTTCATCGTCTGCAAGCCTGCCATCAACATCGAGCGCACAGCCATTGACGCCAAGGCCGACGGCACATTCAACGCTTATGTGCTGCTTAACCACACGCTCGAAGGCGCAAAGGTGAAGACCACTATCAGCGACATGAGCGGCAAGAAGGTGGCAGAAAACACCACAGACGTAAGGACAGGCGGCAACGAAGCCAACGTTTCGTTCAGCGTGAAGAGTCCTAAACTATGGACGGCAGAAACGCCTAACCGCTATAAAGTGAGCTTCGCACTCATCGACAAGAACGGAAAGACGCTGCACATTGAGCAGGACAAATTCGGCTTCCGCACAATAGAGACGAGAGCAGGCGACGGACTTTACATCAACGGAAAGAAGGTGAACATACGCGGCGTGAACCGTCACAGCTTCTGGCCGGAGACAGGACGCACGCTAACTCCGCAGAGAAACATCGACGACGTGAAACTGATGAAGGCCATGAACATGAACGCCGTGCGCCTTTCTCACTATCCTGCCGACCCTGAGTTTTATGATGCCTGCGACAGCCTCGGCCTCTACGTGATGGACGAACTAAGCGGATGGCATGGCCATCACGAAACTATCAACGGACAGAAACTTATCCGTGAGATGGTTATACGCGACGTTAATCATCCTTCTATAATATGGTGGAGCAACGGTAACGAGAAGGGATGGAACACCGAACTTGACGGCGAGTTCCACAAATGGGACATTCAGAAGCGTCCGGTGCTGCATCCGCAGGGCAACTTCAGCGGCTATGAGACAATGCACTACCGCTCTTACGGTGAGAGCGAGGAGTATATGCGCAAGCCTGAAATATTCATGCCTACAGAGTTTCTGCATGCTCTTTATGACGGCGGAGCAGGTGCCGGACTGTATGACTACTGGGAGCTGATGCGCTCATGGCCGAGATGTGCCGGAGGATTTATCTGGGCACTGGTTGACGAGGGCGTTGTAAGAACCGACATGAACGGCATGATTGACAACGTGGGCAACTACGGAGCAGACGGCATCGTTGGCCCTCACCGCGAGAAGGAAGGCAGCTACTACACCGTGAAACAGATATGGAGCCCTGTTCAAGTGTCAATGCCTGACAACTTCAACGGCACTCTCAACGTTGAGAACAGATATAACTTCCTGTCGCTCAAGGGCTGTAAGTTTGACTATTCTTACGTAAAATACGACGGAGCAGAAACCAAGACAGTAAAACAGGGCACTGTAAACGGTGCCGACATAGCTGCCGACAGCAAGGGAGAAATAAAGATTCCTGCTGCCCCCGACAATGCTGACGCACTCAGCATAAAGGCGACAGACCAGTATGGTGAGGAGCTTTACACATGGGTGTTCAAGCTGAAAGACGCCGACAAACTGCAGGTTAAGGCTGCAAAGGCCGGCAAACCTGTTATGAACGGCAACACTGTGAAGGCAGGAAACGTTACCTATACATTCTCAGAGACAGACGGAACACTGAGCAGCGTAACCACCAGCAAGGGCGAATATAAGTTCAACGGCGGCCCGAAATTCTTTGCTTATCGCCGCGCCGACCGCTCATTCGACCAGTTCTATAACCACGACGACCCTGAAGCTGAGAAGAAGAAGACCACATACACTGCCTATGAAGACCAGGGAACATTTGCCGGACTGAGCTGCAAAGACGGACAGAACGACACTCTGATAATAACTGCCGACTACAAGCTCGGCTCACTTCAGAAGGCAGAATGGCGCATCGCACCCGACGGCGGGGCACGTCTTGTTTATACATACAACTTCAACGGCGTTGTCGATCTCATGGGCGTAATGTTCAATCTGCCTGAGTCTGACGTACTGAGCAAGCAATGGCTCGGCCACGGTCCTTACCGTGTATGGAAGAACAGGCTGCATGGTCCGCAGCTTGGAGTATGGAGCAACGAATACAACGACCCCGTTCCGGGCGAAAGCTTCACTTATCCTGAGTTCAAGGGTTACTTTGCCGGCATACAGTGGATGAAGCTAAAGACCAAGAACGGCACAATAACCCTGCAGCCTGGCACCGACAAGGAATATGTAGGAGTTTATCAGCCGCGCGACGGACGCGACCAACTGCTCTACACACTGCCCGAAACAGGCATAAGCATGATGCAGGTGATACCGGCTGTAAGAAACAAGGTGAACACCACAGACCTCAACGGTCCTTCGGCACAGCCTGTATGGGCACGCGGAAGCTATACCGGAGAAGTAACCTTACACTTTGAATAATGATGAAAAAACTCTTTTCGATAATACTTGCGTTCGCCACTTGCGCAAACGCATTCTCACATAAAGCCATTCAGGAGTCCGCTCCTGAATGGTATAAACGTTTCATGGCCCCTGCCCCCGAGACTTATCCCTGGACTTTCTGGTACTGGATGTACGGATGCGTTACCGACGAGGGCATCAAGTTAGACCTTGAAGCTATGCACGACGCCGGAATAGCCGGCTTCTATCTGATGCCTATAAAGGACACCACGGACGGCAAGGGCTACAACGGCACAGCACGCCAGCTCTCGCCCGAATGGTGGAAGCGCATGGACACTGTATTCCGCACGGCAGACAGTCTGAAACTGCAGATGGGTATACACTTTTCAGACGGTTTCGCACTAGGCGGCGGCCCTTGGATCACTCCGGCAGAGTCGATGCAGCGCATTGTATGGTCAGACACAATTGTGTCTGGCGGCAAGCAGAGCCTCACTTTATCGCAGCCTAAGGCATACAAAGACTATTATGAAGATATTGCCGTATACGCATATCCGGCCGAATATGCCGACGACCGCAAGCCAAAGGCTTCAGTAACATTCCCGTTCCGCTCGTCAGAGCCGTGTGACATCATCATGTCTTACGACAAGCCCTACACCCTGCGCAGCGTTGAAATAGTTACGGGAGGCAACAACTATCAGGCTCACCGCTTTAAGGTGTATGCCTCTGACAACGGAAAAGACTATAAGTTCGTAAGAGAAATAAGTCCGGCAAGACAGGGATGGCAGAACACCGACGCTTATGCCACTTATGCAATACCTGCCACAACGGCACGTTTCTTCAAGTTCCACTGGACTCCCGAAGGCAGCGACCCTGGTTCGGAAGACATGGATGCGGCAAAATGGAAGCCCAACCTTAAGATTGCAGGCATCGTTCTTGGCTCAGAACCCGTAGTTGACGGATATGAAGGCAAGTCGGGAAAGGTGTGGCGCGTGTCAAAGAAGTTCCCCATTGCCGACAACGAGTGCGTGTCTTTAAGCGAAATGATAAACCTTTCGGACAAGTTTATCTCATCTAATCAAACAGGCAAAGATGTAACCGTAAACCTTCCGAAAGGCAAATGGCACATACTCAGAATAGGCCATACATCGACAGGACACACCAATGCCACCGGCGGCGGAGGACGCGGACTGGAGTGCGACAAGTTCTCGCGCGAAGCCATAAACAAGCAGTTTGACAACTGGTTTGGTGCCATATACAACCATGCTCCCAAAGATGTCGTAAAGCGTGTGCTGACACGTCTGCACGTTGACAGTTGGGAGTGCGGCAGCCAAAACTGGAGCAGCAACTTCGCTGATGAATTTAAGCGCCGCCGCGGCTACGACCTCATGCCGTGGCTTCCGCTCTATGCCGGAGTGCCGATGGAATCTTCTGACAAGTCGGACGCTGTACTGCGCGACATACGCCTTACCATTGCCGAACTTATCAACGACGTGTTCTTTGACGAAGTGGAGAAGCTCGGAAAAAAATACGGATGCACCCTTTCAGCCGAATGTGTTTCGCCTACAATGGTGAGCGACGGCCTGCTGCACTATCAACACACCGACTATCCGATGGGCGAGTTCTGGCTCAACAGTCCTACTCACGACAAGCCCAACGACATGCTCGACGCCGTAAGCGGAGCGCATATATATGGAAAGAATATCATACAGGCCGAAGGTTTCACAGAAGTAAGGGGCACATGGGACGAGGATTTCGCCCTGCTGAAACCGCTGCTCGACCGCAACTACTGTCTCGGAATAAACAGCATTGTGTTCCATGTGAACACTCACAACCCATGGACCGACCGCGCACCGGGCATGACGCTCGACGGCATAGGCACATTCTTTCAGCGCGACAACACATGGTGGCGCGAGATGCCTGCCTTCACCGACTACATAAAGCGCTGTCAGGCGCTGCTGCAATATGGCAGCAATGTGGCCGACCTCGCAGTATACACAGGCAACGAGACGCCGAGAAGAGCGTTGCTGCCCGAACGTCTTGTAAGTTCGCTGCCCGGACTTTTCAGCGAAAAGGACATTCAGCGCGAAAAAGCCAGACTGGCAAACGTTGGTCAGCCGCTCGAAGTAAGTCCTGTAGGAGTTACACACACAGCCAACATGACCAAGGCTGACGCATGGACCAATCCGCTGAGAGGCTACCGCTACGACTCGTTCAACCACGACGTGCTGACAAAAGCCCGCGTTGAGAACGGCATGATTGTAACAGAAGGCGGCACAAAATACGGCGCACTCGTTATTCCGCAGGCACGTCCGATGAACCCCGACCGCATCGTTACATGCTGGAACGTGATAGACTCGCTCGAGGCTAAAGGCGCACGCGTGATACGCAAGCCATGGACACAGAGCGACCTTTCGTCAATAGGCATAAAGCGCGACATCACGCTGCCTGAAGGTATCGACTATGTTCATCGCCATGCCGACGATGCCGACATCTACTTCATGAGCAACCAGACCGACAAAACCATCAGTTTTGTACCTGAGTTCAGAGCCGTAAGGGCCAACAAATATATTGCCGACCCGATGACAGGCAAAGTGTATAATGCGCAAAACGAGCTTACGCTGACTGCCGGAGCATCGCTCTTTGTTGTGCTGACCGACCAGAAAATTGATGCCGAAGACATGCCTGACATGAGCAAATATGACACGGCAATCAGCCTTGACGGCAACAAATGGACCGTGAAGTTTGAGAAAACCGGCAAACAGGCAACAACGAAAAAGCTCTTCGACTGGAGCAAGGCCGACGACCAAAGCATAAAATTCTACTCGGGACACGCCACATACGAAACAACATTCAAGTATAAGGGCAAGCCTGAGGGCCGCGTATTCATCGACCTTGGCGAAGTAGCCGACATTGCCACAGTGTATGTAAACGGCAAGATGTGCGGAACGGCATGGATGCCGCCGTACAACGTTGACATAACACAGGCAGTGAAAAAGGGCAAAAACGAGCTGAAAATAGTTGTAGTGAACACATGGGCAAACGCCCTGCAGGGCAACGACCAGGGCACTCCACCGTTTGAAGGCATATGGACTAACGGCAAATACCGCCGCGCAAGCAAGGAACTGCTGCCGGCAGGACTGCTGGGACCGGTGGTAATTAAAAATTAAGAATTAAAAAGTAAAAATTAAACATATATACAACATGAAAAGACTTGCATTAATCCTTGGCGCCGTGTTTGCCGCTACTGGCATCAGCGCAAAGGTTACGCTACCAAAGATGTTCGCAGACGGAATGGTGATGCAGCGCGAGACTAACGCCAACCTGTGGGGAGAGGCAAAGGCATCGGCCACAGTGAAAATCACTACGTCGTGGAACAAGAAAACATATTCAGTGAAGGCCGACAGCAACGGAAAATGGAAGGCATCGGTAAGCACGCCCGAAGCAGGCGGCCCCTACTCTATCACACTGAGCGACGGCGAGAAGACCATTCTAAACAACATTCTTATAGGAGAAGTGTGGATATGCTCGGGACAGAGCAACATGGAGATGCCTATGAAAGGCTTTAAGAATCAGCCTGTTGAAAACGCCGTTGAGGACATACTGCACAGCAGCGACAGCAATCTGCGCCTGTTTACAGTGAAGCGCAACAGCCAATTCAGCGCCGTAGACACCGTAAGCGGTTCATGGAAAGAGGCTTGCCCGGCATCAGTACGTGAGTTCAGCGCAACGGCCTACTACTTCGGCCGCGAACTGCGCCAGGCTCTCAACGTGCCCGTAGGACTTATCGTTGCAGCATGGGGCGGCTCGGCCTGCGAGGCGTGGATGACAGCCGACTGGCTGAAGGCTTTTCCCGATGCCAAGATTCCGACATCGCCTGAAGATATAAAATCAAAGAACCGCACGCCGACAGTGCTCTACAACGGCATGCTTCATCCGCTCATCGGATACACCATGCGCGGAGTGATATGGTATCAGGGCGAAGACAACGTTACGCGTTACCAGACTTATGCCGACATGATGACGGCAATGATTAAAGGCTGGCGCTCACAGTGGGGACTGGGCGACTTCCCGTTCTACTACTGCCAGATTGCTCCTTACGACTATAAGCTGATTAACTATACGATAAACAGCGCCCTGCTGCGCGAACAGCAGGCAAAGGCCGAACTGATGAACACTAACTGCGGCATGGCTGTGCTTATGGACGGCGGACTGGAATACGGCATACATCCGCGCAAGAAGAACCTTGCCGGTATGCGCCTCGCACTGCTCGCACTGAGCAAGACCTACGGTGTTGAGGGTCTGACAGCCGAAAGTGCATACTATAAGGACGTAACGTTCAAGAACGACACAGCCGTAGTTACGTTCAACCGCGCCAACATGTGGATATACGGACGCAACGGACTGAAGAGCGACCTGTTTGAAGTGGCAGGCGAAGATCGCGTGTTCCATCCCGCAAAAGCATGGATAGAGCGCAGCAAGATGTACGTAAAGAGCGACTCGGTGAAGAAGCCTGTTGCCGTAAGATACGCCTTCAAAGACTGGGCCGACGGCGACCTGTTCTGCGACGGCCTGCCCGTAAGCTCGTTCCGCACAGACAACTGGGACGAATAATCCTGCCGTAACAACGTTACAGACATCTTTCATTATAAGCAAAATCGTTACACTTATGACTGCCGGATGTAAGGCAACTCATAAATGTAACGATTTTGCTTTTCTGTCAACCATGTTTTCCGAGTATGATTTTTTCATGCAGACAATATTGATATACCCCGAAATTCCGATATCACATAAGGTAAAAAGTCATGACAAAAATATTTTTCAATCTAGAAAACCAATATTAAATGTATGTTAATGTAACAGCATTACAGAAGGCAAATCATTAACATTTATTTGAATATCAGGCAAAACAAAGGGTCAAAAGCATGGATTTTTTGATACAAAAGCATGGCTAACGAGTGAAAAACAGGCATGTAATGCAGCGTAAAAGGCCTACTTTTGCACCATAAACGGCAGAGTAATATTTTTTAACGGTCTAGGTTTTAAGTCTGAAATCACATAAAAAGCTGTAAGTCAAGAACTTAATAAAAACACGCAATTTTGAGCCTTTTTCGCATAAAATCACACCTATGCGCGGAGCATCGCTATTCTGGAAGCGTCAAACGTATCTCAAATGATAATTTTTTATTACATTATCAAGCCTCATAACATATAAAATTCAACGCCATTTTTCTGCCATCTTAGCCAATTTTTTCATCTTGACGCCTGTCCTTATCGCCATTCTTTCACTAACGCTTATAACTCAGTTCACACACAGCCATTATTTTTTGTTTTTCGCATGCCCTATAATGTCTGTATTCAAACAAAATTGCGTATATTTGCATTAAAATATATAGGATGCGGCTCGGCAATGCTAATACCAGAAACGCATTTTTGTTTTCGCGTTGCTCTCGCCTTTCACTATATTGGCATATCAGACGAGCCACAGGCCGTTCATTCAGAGAACTATCATATAAAGGAGAAACGCAAAGATGAAATACCCAATAGGAATACAAAGCTTCGATCAGATAATTGAAGACGGATACGTTTATGTAGATAAGACGGACATGATTTATGACCTCACGCATGAAGGAAAAATCTACTTTCTGAGCCGTCCGCGCCGCTTCGGAAAGAGCCTGCTTGTGTCTACGCTGAAGAACTACTACCTTGGCCGCAAGGATCTTTTCAAGGGTCTTGCCATTGACGGCATGGAGAAGGAGTGGAACGTTTATCCTGTGTTCCATGTTGACTTCAATGGCTCCGACTTCACGCAGGCCGGTGTTCTGGAGAAACGTATAAACGGTTATGTTTCCGACTGGGAGAAAGAATACGGCGTGGTGTCTGACGGCAACACGCTCGACCTTGGCGGAAGGTTCATAAAGATTCTGGAGGCTGCCCACGCCAAGACAGGCCGCCGCGCGGTGGTATTGATAGACGAGTATGACAAACCGATACTCGACGTGCTCGACATGAGCCGCGAGCTTGAAGACCGCCACCGCAACGTTCTCAAGGCCTTCTACTCCGTGTTCAAGGGAGCCGACGCCCATCTGCAGTTTGTCCTGCTAACGGGCGTAACCAAGTTCTCGCAGGTCAGCGTGTTCAGCGGCTTCAACCAGCCGAAGGACATAAGTATGGACGCGCGCTACGAGACACTGTGTGGCATAACGCAGGATGAGCTTGAGCGTTATTTCGGCAGTCCTATATCCAACCTTGCCGTTGAATACCAATGCACTCCGGATGAGATGCGCCAGCGGCTCAGACGCCAGTATGACGGATATCACTTCAGCAAGCGTATGACGGGCGTCTACAATCCTTTCAGTCTGCTAAACGCTCTTGACAGTCTTAGCGTTGACGACTATTGGTTCCGCTCGGGCACTCCGACATATCTAATCCGCCTGCTTGCACACTTCAACGAGAACATGAACGAGCTTACGGGCAAATATTACGCCATGGAGGAGTTTATCGACTATAAGGCCGACGTGGAACGCCCGCTGCCTATGATATATCAGAGCGGCTACCTCACGATAAAGGACTACAACATGCGCCACAACACATTCCTTCTCGACTTTCCCAACGACGAGGTAAAGAAGGGCTTTCTCACGATGATTGCCTCTTCGTATCTTCAGCCGCGCGAGCGTCTCAACGGATGGATATTCGATGTGATTGACGCCATGGAGGCCGGCGAGGTCGACAGTCTGCGCACGCTGTTCACCTCCTTCCTGTCGAGCATCCCCTACACCATGCGCCGCAAGGACAATGAGGCGGAGCGTGAGCGCTACTTCCAGTACACGTTCTATCTCATCATGCGACTTATCAGCGTCTACACCGTTTACACGGAGAAAGTGCAGAGCCAGGGGCGTGTTGACTGCGTGGTGGAGACTCCGCAGTATGTATATATCTTTGAGTTCAAGCTCGACGGCACGGCAGACGAGGCTCTCAGTCAGATTGAAGACAAGGGCTATGCACGCGAATACGAATCAGACAGCCGCCGTGTGTTCAAGATCGGCGCCAGCTTCTCGTCGGAGACGGGGACTATATCCGACTGGATATGTGTCTGAAACAGAACGTTCAAAATGGCATTTCAACCGCAATAGCCTACCGAAAAAAGATAACAAACGATAAATTCCTACTATTGATAAAAACAATATGAAAAAAACGTACTACAGAACGCTATCGAAAAAACAAGTCAAGAAAAAACATTTTGCCTTAAAAGCAAACCGGCACGGCCGTCTGTTGCACTTCACTTATTATGTGATGTTGGTGCTTGCAGTTGTCTTAACAGCAGTGACAACAAGCATGCCGGCAGCTGCAGCCGGTAAAGCGGCAAGAGGAAAAGACTATGTTCCGGCAGACTATACATGGACGACACAGAGCAAAAATTCATCTGAATCAATGCCATGCGGCGGACACGACGTGGGCATGAACGTATGGGTGGAGAACGGCGACGTAATGATATACGTGGCACGTAGCGGAATGTTCGACGAGAACAATACGCTGCTGAAAGCCGGACGACTGAGACTGCGCCTTACGCCCAACCCGTTTAACGGTGCAGATGCAGGCTTCAGCCAGACTCTGAAGCTTGACGACGGCGCTGTTTACATAAAGGGAAAAGACACGGAAATACGCCTGTGGGCAGATGTGGAGACATCTGCCGTGTTTGCAGAGATAAGTTCAAAGACAAAGACAGACGCCACCCTAAGCTATGAAAGCTGGCGATATAAAGACAGACCTGTTACAAAAGCCGAATGCCAGCAGTGCTCATACAAATGGAATTTGCCAAAGGACTGCACCACATATCAGGATTCGATACGTGCAAAGGGCAACACACTTGTGTTCTGGCACAAGAACCGCGAACAGACTGTGTTCGACTTTACGGTAAACAAAGAAAACCTAGACGGCATTAAAAACAATCTGTACAACCCCATCGGCGGCCTGCGATTCGGCGGTGAACTCGTTGCCACGGGCTTCACTTTCTGCGGCACTACCGACGGCACCTATGCCTCAACAGACTTCCGTGCATGGAACTTTAAGGCTGAAGGCATAAAGAAATCCACGATAACGCTAAACTTGTATGACGGCGACAAAGCCCCGAAAATGCCTACGGCGAAAGAGTCGAAAAGAAGAAGTGCTGCATGGTGGCACGCTTACTGGCAAAGAAGCTATATCATACCGGCCGACAGAAACGACAACACGGACAATCCGACAAGCAAATGGCAAGGCATACTGCGCAACTACGAACTGTTCCGCTATATGCTCGGATGCAACGCTTACGGAGAATGGCCATCTAAATTCAACGGCGGCCTGTTCACCTTCGACCCCGTATACGTAGACCCGAAGACGCCTTTCACACCAGACTACCGCAAATGGGGAGGCGGAACCATGACGGCTCAGAACCAGCGACTGGTTTACTGGCCTATGCTAAAGAGTGGCGATACAGACATGATGGCATCGCAGTTTGACACGTATCTGCGACTGCTGCCCACGGCCGTTGCACGCACAAAACATTATTGGGGACACGGCGGGGCGTCGTTTACCGAACAGATAGAAAACTTCGGACTGCCTAATCCTGCCGAATACGGCAAGCATAAGCCCGGCGACGACTACGGTATGGAGCGCAACGCATGGCTTGAATATCAGTGGGACACATCATTGGAATTCTGCTCAATGATACTACAGGCGCACTTTTACACCGGAATGGACATCACGAAGTATGAACCGCTGATTGTACAATGCCTGCAATTCTTCGACGAACATTATCAGTATCTTGCAAAACAGCGCGGAGTAAAGGCGCTCGACGGTGAAGGAAAGCTTATACTCTACCCTTCATCCGGATGCGAGACATACAAAATGGCATACAACCCGTCGAGCGTGGTGGCAGCATTGCGCACGGTGACAGAGCAGTTTGAAGCATACAAGGCGACAAAAGGCACACAAGACACACTTGCTTATGCCCTCGACTCAACATTCATAAGCCGCATACCCGACATGCCGCTGCGCACCATCGAGGGCGACACATGCATAGCCCCTGCCATTGTATGGGCCAGAATACAGAACGTTGAGACGCCGCAACTGTATCCGGTATTCCCATGGCGAATATACGGCATGGGGCGCCCCGGATTAAATATTGCACGCAACACTTATCTTAAAGACCCGCACGCACTAAAGATGCGCACACACATCGGCTGGAAACAGGACAACATCTGGGCTGCATGCCTCGGCCTTACCGACGATGCGGCACGCCTTAACCTTGAGAAATTTGCCGACGGCCCTTATCGTTTCCCTGCCTTCTGGGACCCTGGCTATGACTGGGCACCCGACTGTAACCGCGGTGGTGCGGCCATGATAGGCTTGCAGGAAATGCTGCTTCAGGAAACACCCGACGGTCAACTGCTGCTCTTCCAGGCATGGCCGCGCGAATGGAACGTGAAATTCAGACTTCATGCGACAGGCGGAAGAATAGTCAATGCGGAGATAAAGGACGGAAAGATAAAGGTTGAGACAGAGAAAACCAAATAAAATACCGCTTGTCTGCCATAAGATAAACAATAAAAGAAGAATGTATAATGATGCGTAAGCTGCGGCAAGACTAACCATGAAGGCCGCAAATATGCCAAAGCACAAGCAACTTTAAAGCAAAAAGAGACGGACAAAACACGTTGACACGCTACGACATCATACATTCAAACTGTATTGAAACAATAAACAAGGCCTTGCGCATCAGTATTGCGCAAGGCCTTGTTTCATATCATATCACCGCATCGGTTTAGCGGTATGCCTTCTCATAAATAGCAAGTATTTCGTCTTCTGTCAGCATGCGCGGGTCAAGCTGGAACAAGCCTCCCATTGTTTCCTTTGCATTCTTAACCATTTCAGGAAGATCCTCTTTCTTAATGCCCCAGTCGCTCAACTTCAAGTCGTCAACCTTGCAGGCCTTCTGCATCTTAACGAGAGCATCGATAAAGTCAGACGGACGCTTACTCGGCTCCATAGTCATGGCCTCTGCCATCTTCATGTAGCGCTTCATGCTGTCATTGCGGAATGTCTCAAAATAAGACTGCGACAGACAAATCAGTCCTGCGCCGTGAGGCAGTTCAGGATAAAGGGCACTCATGGCATGCTCCATTGAATGTTCTGACGTACAGCTTGATGTAGACTCAACCATACCGGCCAGCGTACTTGCCCATGCAACCTTTGTCCTTGCCTTCAAGTTGCGTCCGTCAGCCACTGCCACAGGCAGATACTTGTAGATAAGACGGATAGCCTCGAGAGCATAAAGGTCACTTATCGGAGTGGCACAGTTTGCTATGTAGCCCTCAGCTGCATGGAAGAATGCATCAAAGCCCTGATAAGCCGTAAGTCTTGGCGGGATGCTGAGCATGAGTTCCGGGTCAACAATAGACATTGTCGGGAATGTCAGCTTGCAACCAAAGCCAATCTTTTCGTGAGCTGTCTCATGGGTAATAACAGTCCAAGGGTCAACCTCTGTACCTGTGCCGGCCGTTGTTGGGATGGCAATAATAGGCAGAGCCTTCTCAACGGGCTTGTTCTTGCCTGTACCTCCGGCAATATAGTCCCAGTAATCGCCCTCGTTGCATGCCATTATGGCTATGCTCTTTGCAGAGTCGATAGAGCTTCCGCCGCCAAGACCGATGACGAAGTCGCACTTCTCTTCACGGCACAGCGCAACTGCCTCCATTACATGCTGCTTAATCGGGTTGGGAAGAATCTTATCAAAGACAACGCTCTCAACATTATTCTCCTTAAGATAGCCTACCACTTTATCTAAATAGCCATACTTCTTCATTGAAGTTCCGCCAGAAATAACAATCAACGCTTTTTTACCAGGCAAATTTTCTGTTGCCAGCCTTCTGAGTTCGCCGCATCCGAACAATAATTTTGTAGGAATGTGCAGATTAAATACAAGGTTCTTGTTCATGATCGTATTAATTTAAAGTTTTCAAAAGCAAATATAATAAATCTATTACAAACAAAAGAATAAATATGAATTTAATTTTAAATTAAAACCGACAAGCAGCTTTATGCTTATATAAAAACATTATACTCCTGATTGCAATGTCTGCCTATTTACGCTTCATGACGCTGTTCACTACGCGCACCGACGAAACGAGCTTGCCGGTGGACGTGAACACGTCGACATTCCACACATGAGACGAGCGGCCCTTATGCACAATGGTGCCCACGGCACGCACCGTATCGCCCTCATGGGCCGAAGATATATGGTTGCCGCTTACCTGCATGCCGACAACATACTCGTCGGGATTACATATTATCATAGAGCCAAACCCTGCCACTGTCTCTGCCAACGCAAGCGTGGCTCCGCCATGCAGGATGCCGAACGGCTGACGATTGCGGTGGTCAACGGGCATAGTGGCCTCAACGCGGTCATGAGAGGCATAGGTGTACTGTATGCCGAGGTTGCCCATAAGCGTAGATTTCGACTGGGCATTAAGCTCATCGAGCGGAATCTCGCTCGGACGCACCTCAGCCAAGAACGCCTTCTCAACAGCCACAGCCACGCCGTCTTCATTGTTAGACAGTGTGATATAGTCGGCACAACGCTTCACAGATCCGGGCGCATTGCCCATGGCAATTCCGAGACTTGCCAGCTGCAACATGGTAACATCTGCCACGCCGTCGCCGAAGACTACGATATCGTCAGTCTTTATGCCCTCCATCTCCATTACGGCAGCCAGCGTGTTGGCCTTGTTGACGCGGCAGCCTACCACCTCAAGGAAGAACGGCTCTGAGCGGAACACGTCGAGCACACCGTCGAGACGGCGCTTCCAGTGGTTCTCCAGTCCTACGAGAGCCTCCTCGTCGTCGCTGACAAGCATGCACTTGCACGGAATGAAGTCGATGGCTATGGAGAAATGCTCCTCATAGACAATCTTCATGCCGTTGAGCTCGGCTTCGGCCTTGATGTGCGGATTGTCAGGCATGTTCGTAACAATACAGTCCTCATTATAAGTAAGGATGCCAAATCCGTTTTTGTCGGCCTTCTTCTCAAGATAAGGTATCAGTTCGGGATTAATGCGGCGCTCAAATATCACTTCGCCGTCAGCAGCCCTTATAACCTGTCCGCCGTTATACGCCATCACATATCCGTTGTAGGTGTCAAGCTCGAGCATCTTGGCAAGTCCGAGCAGCCCGTATGTCGGACGCCCTGACGCCAGCATTATTCGCACGCCCATCTGCTGAACCTTGCGCAGCGTTGCCAGCGTGCGCTTGCTTACCTCCTTGTTGTCGTTCAACAACGTTCCGTCAACGTCCAAAACAAGCATCTTATATTTCATAGCTCAATGTTTTAAGGGTTATGTCAAAACAAGACAAAGCTCATATCCTGCCGCCGTATGCTGCTTCAGCCGGCAGGCGGCACGGCCTTTATCTTTCTTACAAAAATACGTAAAAACATTTTCATATTCTCACTTATCAGGCTATTTTTGTAACGGCGTTTCAGTTTTTTAAGGAATGCCGCGCCTTTGCCTCCACCTTTATAAATATATCTAAAAAAGGGTTGCCAAAGGTGCAGATGGCAAATTTACGTTCAAAAGTCGACAAAGCTGCTGCAAAAGAAGTTACAACCGACAACTGAAGGCGTCATCATATAAATAAGACAAATTCAACGCAGCCCTGCCGCAAAGGCAAGGGCACAAACACTGAAAGAGATGAGAAATTTTCTGTTATCTATCCTTCTGCTCGTATCGTGCAGCATGAGCGCGAAGCTCACCGTTACAAAACTTACGTGCAACTATCAGGACGGACTGGCCGTAACAGCCGGCGACATACGCGTGGGCTGGCAGATGAAGGCCGACACCAACGGCGACAGGCAGACAGCCTACCGCATAAGGATTTTTGAGAACATAACCGGCAAAAGTGTCTACGACTCGGGCAAGACGGCGTCGGCCGAAAGCCAGCTGATATCGCTGCCGCCGCTGAAGGGCAACCGCCACGGCTACTACTGGCAGGTGTGCGTGTGGGACGCCGCCGGCAAGAAGTCGGCATGGAGCCAGAAGCAATATGTGAGAGTGGTGCCCGAAGAGCTCGGGGCTAAATGGATTGGAGCCATGACCAAAGCGGACGCAAAGCTGCCCGAAGGACGATGGGCAAACTCAGTGTTCAAGAAAGACAGCTTCAAGGCAAAATGGCAAGACACCGACACACTGTCGGCTAAAAGCATAATACTGAGAAAAGAGTTCTGCACCGGCAAAAGGAAGATTACAGATGCCGTGGTGTACATAAGCGGACTGGGACACTACGAGATGAAGATAAACGGACGTAAGGTCGGCGACAGCGAGTTTGCACCTCTTTGGAGCGAATACAGCAAGACCGTCTACTACAACACCTACGACGTGACACAGCTGCTCGCAGAGGGGCGCAACGCCATAAGCGTGCTGCTGGGCAACGGATTCTTCAACGTGCAGCGCATGGGCCGCTACAGCAAGCTGCAGACCAGCTTCGGCCCGCCGCAGATGATTATACGCATGGAGATAAACTTCAGCGACGGCAGCCGCCAGGTGATAAAGAGCGGCGAAGACTGGAAGTACACGCTGAGCCCGATAACGTTCAACAGCATATACGGAGGCGAATCTTACGACGCAAGGCTCTGCCAGCAAGGCTGCGACATGCCCGGATTTGACGACAGCAAATGGCATGACGCCGTGCAGGTGGAGGGACCAGCGGGCACGCTGACGCCGCAGACAGCACAGCCCGTGAAGATAATGGAGCGCTACGGCGTGAAGTCATGGATGAAGATACATACAGATTCGCTGGCAGCAGCGTCAAAGGCCACAAAACGAGAAATAGACCCGTCTGTGATTGTTGCCGACATGGGACAGAATCTTGCAGGATTTCCCGAAATAACAATAGAAGGCAAGCGCGGACAAAAGGTTACAATGCTCGTGGCCGAGAAGCTCACTCAGCAGGGAGCCTGCGACCAGAGGCAGACCGGACGCCAGCATTATTACGAATATACCCTGGGCAGCGACGGCACGGAGACATGGCATCCGCGCTTTTCCTACTACGGCTTCCGCTACATACAGGTGGAGGGGGCGGTGCGCGAGGGAGAGCCAAACCCGCAGGGGCTGCCCGTACTGAAGAAACTCAGCAGCTGCTTCGTTTACAACTCTGCCAGAGAGGTGTCGTCGTTTGAATGTTCGAACGAGCTGTTCACCAAGACTCACCGCCTCATAGAAAGGGCTGAGCGCAGCAACATGCAGGCCGTGCTGACCGACTGCCCTCACCGCGAAAAGCTGGGATGGCTAGAGCAAGACCATCTGTGCGGCCCCAGCCTTCTCTACAACTACGACATGACGCGCTTTGCGCCAAAGGTGATACGCGACATAACCGACACACAGAAATCAGACGGCATGGTGCCCACCACGGCGCCACAGTATGTGTCGTTCGGCAATCTGTTTGACGACTCGCCCGAATGGGGCAGCACGCTCATCATCATGCCGTTCATGTATTATGAGCAGTATGGCGACAGCACGCTCATCACCGCCAACTACGGAGCCATGAGCCGATATGTCGACTATCTGACGTCGCGCGCCGACAGCGGCATTGTGAGCCACGGACTTGGCGACTGGTACGACTACGGTCCATGGCGTGCAGGCTTCTCAAAGAACACTCCCGTACCACTTGTGGCAACGGCCCACTACATCTTCGACCTACAACTGATGACGCGCGCCGCACGCATGACGGGCAACACGGCCGACGCAGACAAATACTCCAAGCTGCTGGCATACGCCACGGATGCCTTCAACAGCCGTTTCTTCAAAGCCGACTCATGCACCTACGGCACGGGCAGCCAGACATCCAACGCCCTGCCGCTGTATCTCGGACTTACGGGCAACAACAAGCAGGGCGTGCTCAACAGTCTCGTGGCCGACATCAAGGCGCACGGCACACGCCTGACAACGGGCGACGTGGGCAACCGCTACCTGTTTCAGACGCTTGCGCAGAACGGACTCAACGACCTGCTCTACTCCATGCTGAACCATTATGAGACGCCGGGCTATGGCTTCCAGCTGCGCCACGGCGCCACAACGCTGACCGAGCAGTGGGACCCCAACCAAGGCTCGTCGCTCAACCACTTCATGATGGGACAGATAGACGAATGGCTCTTCAAGACTCTCGCAGGCATACAAAACCGCCCCGGCACCTACGGACTGCGCCACTTGCTGATAAAGCCAACGCTCGTGGGCGACCTCAAATATGTCAATGCAAGCACAGAGTCGCTCTACGGCATAATCAGCGTCAGCTGCACACGCAGTTCGCTCATCGTTGAAATACCCGTAGGCTCAGACGCCACCATAGTGCTGCCCGACGGCACCGAAAAGCAGGTTGGATCGGGCAAACACACATTCAACTTCTGAAGACATATCCATACAGACAGCCCTGACGGCAACAACACCTGACGGGCATCTGAAGCCTATATGGCCAATAAGAAAATCTGAAACATAATAAAACCGGGCAAAACATTATCCACAACATGTTTTGCCCGGTTTGTTATTTTACATGTGCAAGATTATTACGGCTTATCCTAACAGCCCTCTCATCCCCACACCCTGCCCCACATTTCCGGCAAAATGAGGCGACACAGGCGCAAGAATAAATAATAAGTTTCAGTCATGCCCGCCTTAACTGACCAAAGGACACCGGTCTTGCCACAAAAAGCCATTCATTTACGACAAAAAAAGCGGCCACTTTTGCATCAAAAACGGCCCACTTACGACCCGTAAACGATAGGTTAATGATTTGAAACCTAATCACGCCATTTTGCTTACAATCCGTATAATGTAAACTGCCGTTCAGATCATCCATTAACAACGAAGACATATTTTACTTTCAGTTTTTTGCCCTAAAAAATTCTGCTGCAATTTTCGGCCTGTAGACATGGCACGGATCTGACAGAACAAAGGCAAATCATTGGCCTGCCCATGCTCAGCCAACATCTGTATCAAACGATGCTGGCAGGTATGAAATAAAGCATCATATTTTGGACCAAATGACAGATAGAGACTAAAGCCGACAACGGCATTACAGCTGTCTGATATATAGCCGGCAGCTATACAGAAAATAAAGAATAAAAAAGCCAACTCGCTACATCCATCATCAGGAAATACTGACTATTAAATAAGGATGTAACGAGCTGGCTTGTTATTATAATACTGTTATGTTCAGCTCAATGTTAAAGTTTAACGCGGTTGCGCCTCACATCAATACCACTGCACGGCGTTGCTGTAGCCGCTGCGCTTGTCGTATTTAAGTGCATCGGTAAGAGTGGCGGCATTACATCTGAACGAGAAGTTGTAAGATGTGTATGGAGCCAGCACCACAGAGCAGCTCATGTTGAAGCAGTGGAGGTCGCGGCTCAGCGATGCAGTGGTCATAGACAGGTCATGGTTCTCAAAGTCGTAACCGGAAGAGAAGCTGATGTTCCATCCGTCGCTGATGCGTATGTTTCCGCTGAAGTTCAGGGTCTGCGTAAATGCGTAAGGATAGCGCATGGTCTTGGTGTTGAACTTTCCGCTTGTGTTCTCACGCATCGTTATTCCGTAGCCGAATGTGAGCGACCATGGCATTGAGAATTTCATGTATCCGTCTGCGTCGGTCTCGGCCTTGCCTGCATTCTTCTTTCTTGCACCGTTCTGTCCGTTCACCATGTCGTCGTCAACGTTCGACTCTATTCCGGTGTCGTCGTCCTCCGTGTTGTTGTCATCCTCCGTGGCGTCTTCTTCGTCATCTCCTCCGCCGAACCATTTCTTCAGCTTTTCGGGATTAAGGGTGAACGATATGTTCTGCGACAGACCCTGGAAGCGGCCAAAGCGGCCCTTGCTGTACTCGGTATGGTTGCTGACGTATGGTCTTCCGTTATCGTCAAGCTCGTAAGCATAGGTGGCAAACACGGCATTGAGGTTGAATGTATAGTTCTTCCACCATTTCAGCCTAAGCCTTACGGTAAGGTCGCTCCATGGTTTCTCCTTTGCGGCCATATTGTAGCCCATGTTGAATCCGAGTTCGTCTATAATGCTGAGTTTCTTGTATCCGGTAGAGTCTTTGTCCGACTTCACCTTCATCTCAATGTTGTTCGACAGGTCGAAGGTTACGCTTCCCGTCTTTCCCCTCGACGGCACATTGAACAAGCCGTTCTCAAAGGGTGAATATTCAACGAGGCTTACATTGCCGTCGGCATCGGTCTTCTGGTAGGTTTCATAGTATCTCGAGCCGCAGTCGGGCGCATAGCTGAACGTAACCTGAGGCGTCAGCACGTGGCGTATGGCCTGTATCTTGTCGCCGAAAATCTTCTTCGACGGAACCCAGAAACCGTACATCTTGGTTGAGGCGCCGATGCTCATACTCCAGTTGTATACGTTGTAGAATCCGTATGTTGTGTCGGCGCGCTCTGTCTGTGCCTGCTCATCCCACGACTTCATCACCTTGTTGGAGTACATGCGGTCGGTGAAGTTGAACGAGGGGTTGATGTTGATATAGTTGAACAGCGTAAAGTTGGCGTTGATAGGAATATTGTGCTGGAAAGCGTTGCGCCAGTCTTTTATGAGGTTCGATTTGAAGAGCTTGTCTTCCTTCGTGTCGATAGAGTTGCTGAACTGTCCGGTATAGCTCATAGAGATCTTTTCATACCAGCGCTCTTTGCCGGCCATGTGCTTGCGCTTGAACGGATAAAAGCGGCTCACAGAAATGTTGAGGTCAGGCAGCGTGAGGCTCACGGTAGAGTCTATCATGTTCTGGCTGAGGTTGGCCGATCCGCTGATGGTCATACCAAGGCTCGAGAACGATGTGCTCCAGTTGACGCTTGATGTTCGCAGACTCTGCGTGTAGCTCTGCGGATTATACATACTGTTGAGGTTGTTGCGCTCATAGCTCGTAGATGCGAAGTTGACGCTTGCCGAGAGGCTGCTGAATGGGTTTGACTTAGTATCCTGACGATGACTCCACTGCAGCTTGAAGCTGGTCTGTTCGGTATAGTCGGGCATACCCTTGTCGCCGTTCTTGGTGTTCTGGTAGCTGAAGAAGAAGCTTCCGTTATAGCGGTAGCGCTTGCGGTAGTTGCTTGCCACCGACAATCCCCACGATCCCTTTGTGTAAATTTCGCCAAGCAGCTTGAGGTCCCACTTGTCGCTCATCGCAAAATAATATCCTCCGTCACGCAGATAGAAGCCGCGCGAACTCTCGTCTCCGTAGCTCGGCATGATGAATCCGCTTGAATAGCTCTTGGTGAACGGAAAGAATCCGTAAGGAATGGCCAGCGGCAGCGGCACATCTGCCACTACGAGATAGGCCGGACCGAACACGACATCCTTGCCGGGACGCACCTTTGCACGCGACAGGGCTATGTAGAAGTCAGGGTGAGGCTGGTCGCACGTGGTGTAGCGTCCATGCTCAAGATAGAGCACTCCGCTCGAGTCGCGCTTTGAGTGCTGGCTCGACAGGTAGCCGTCTTCCTGTTCAGTATATACATTATATATAAAGCCTTTCTTGGTCTTGAAGTTGAAGGCCATGGTGTCGCTCTCATATTTGTCCTGTCCCATGGTGAACACAGGAGTGCCGGATATGGCTCCGGTTGAGTCGGCAGTACCCGTTGCGCGCACCAGACTGCTGTCGAGGCTCATCTGTATGCGGTCGCTGCTGAGGTCCATGTTCTGATACTTCACGTTTGAGTTGCCGTATAGCCTCGCCACCTTGCTCTTTGCATCATAGACCATAGAGTCTTCAGACGAGAAGGTAACGGGGGCGTCTAACGCTCCCGACTTCTTACGGTTTATGCTGTCGAGCCTGATCGAGTCGTCCACCTGTTTGTTATGGTGATATATGGCGAGTTGAAGCGAGTCCATGTTGGTGGTGTCGGGCTCGCCTGACTTATCTGTCGAATCTGCCGGAACGGAGTCAGACGACACCGTGTCGCCCACACTCAGAGAGTCGTTCTGCGCGCGCCCGTTGTCATTTTCCTTGAACAAAGGCAAGGAGGTGTCTGCCATCACAAATATGAAGGCAAACAGCAATACAAATATTACGGTTTTAGTTCTCATATAATGCAGGGTGCAAATTTACAGAAATTAAACCTAATAGCACACCAAAATCGCCTTTTTATTTAATATTTAACGTTTTACGTGTACCCGTATGCCTATTGCACCGGCATTTATACAAGTATGAAAACATCATTGGCACATATATCTGTGCCTTAGACGGTTATGCATTTTTGCATCTAAGAAGCCATTGGCCCGCCCTGCCAGCCCAATAGCTGTTTGCGCCATGACCAGGGTCAGCCTGCCGTGCAGTCAGACGCATGGTCGTTGTCCCTGCAGAAGCGCTCTATGTCGTCCTGCTCGCCGACAATCCAGATAGCCTCGCCGTGACGCAGCTTGTGCGACGGGTCCATCTGCGAGAGGTTCTCCTTGCCTTCCTCAAGTCCTACGACCATACAGTTGTACACATCACGTATGCCGCTGTCACGCAGCGTCTTGCCCGCAAAGATGCCGTTGCGGTTTATCACCACCTGATGGAGTTTCATCTCGCGCTTCTCTATCTCCGGGTCTTTATCATGCAGCTCTGTGTTCAAGGCCTCGCTGAAGGCTGTAAGCTGGTCGTCGCTGCCGATAGCCTGAATGTTGTCTCCTGGAAATAATATTGTTCCTCCGTTTGGGATGTTTATCCTCTGGCTGCCACGCAATATGCTGCTGATGTGCACCCCATATCTGTTTCTGAACTCCAGTTCGCGCAGCATCTTGCCTGCCCATAGAGAATCTTCGGGAATGGTGAAATCAGAGATATGCACGTCGCGGTCGAGCAGGCGGCCTTCATACAGCGGACGCCTACGGCCCATCACCTCGGCAACAATCTCTCTTGAACGCAGGTTCTGCATGAACAAGCGCTCCATCTTTATGCTTCTCTTCTTCAGCGAGCGCGATATTATCATAAGTGCCACGGCAGCAAGCGCTATGCTTATCATCAGCGCATTGGTGAAGCGTGTAAGATAATAGCATATATAGAAAACAAACGCCGAAGCCACGGCCACTCTCACGATGATTGTCAGAATGAGCGGCAGACGGTTGTAGGGATTGCTGTTCCAAAGAGCCTTAAACTCCTCACTGTGGTTTTTCTTCATCATTATAGCCCTCAGGAAAGGAGATATAAACAGTAGCGTGAGCAGTCCGCATGCCGCATTTGCCCACCAGTGAGGCAGAAGCTGACGCACGAAAGGCAGGAAAAAGGTGAACATAAGGGCTATGGATGCGCCCGAGAGTATGGAATAAATCACCGTGATGCGCACCATCTGCTTTATCAGGGTGCGCCATTTTGCCTCGGGCTGCGTGGTCTGCTTGGCAAGCGTAAGATTGTTCATGGCCATAATCCACTTTTTGGGCAGACGGCGTTCGAGCATGCCGTAAGCCGGGGTGGCCATGCGTATCATATAAGGGGTAAGGAAAGTGGTTATCACAGAAACGGCAACCACAACGGGATAAAGGAACTTGCCGATGACTCCGAGCGAAAGGCCAAGCGAGGCTATGATGAACGAAAACTCGCCTATCTGCGCCATTGAGAAACCGCACTGCATGGCCGACTTGAGCGACTGGCCGCCGATAAGAAAACTCAAACTGCCAAAAATAACCTGCCCGAGAATAATTACAAGCACAAGAGTTACTATCGGCCATGAATATTCTACAAGAATGGCGGGATCGACAAGCATGCCGACAGACACGAAGAACACGGCTCCGAAAAGATTCTTCACAGGCTCTACAACCTTTATTATGCGCTCGGCCTCTATAGTCTCGGCAAGGATTGAGCCCATGACAAATGCTCCGAAGGCGCTGCTGAAGCCTACCTTGGTAGACAGTACGGCCATGGCGCAGCACAGACCGAGAGCCACGATGAGCAGCGTCTCGTTGTTGATAAACTTGCGCATTGACCTAAGCATGAGCGGAATAAGGAAGATACCCACCACAAACCACAGGATGAGAAAGAAGCCTATCTTCATCAGGCTGCCTATCATCTGTCCTCCGTCGGGATTCGACCCGTTGGCTATAGCCGAGAGCATAACCATCATGACAATTGCCAGTATGTCCTCAAGTATCAGCACACTCATAACCAGTCCGGCAAAGCGCTGCTGCCTAAGGCCAAGGTCGTCGAAGGCTTTATATATAATGGTGGTGGAACTCATGGCGAGCATACCGCCGAGAAAGATGCTGTCCATACGGCTCCAGCCGAACAGATGCCCCGTGACTATGCCCAACATCATCATGCAGAACACGATGGAACACGTGGAGATTATGGGCGAAGCGCCCATCTTAAGTATCTTCTTGAACGAGAAATCCAGACCTAACGAAAAGAGCAGGAACATCACGCCGATGTCGCCCCACGTGCTGATGTCGGCCCTGTCGGCCACCGACATTATGTAAGGCATGTGCGGACTTACCAAGAATCCTGCCACGACATACCCCAGCACAAGCGGCTGTTTAAGCTTCTTGAAAACTATGGTCACTATGCCTGCCACCACAAGAATAAGTGCCAGGTCTTTCACGAGGTGTGGAAGTTCGCCCATTCTTACTGTCTGTTTTTGTCAATATGTTTAAATGTTCAGGGCTGAAAGCAGAAGTTATCAACACTGTCTCCTGCATGATTATATACAGGCAAGACACAAAACCACATTCTGCTTTCAGTCCTGTAAAAGTATTTGTATAAGTGGCGGCTCACCTTACACCGCAATGTGCTAAGGCGTGCCGCTTATGATGCCACTGCCGCATGTCGTCGCCGGCCATACCGCATGCAGGATGAATTATGCCATGCAACGGCAAGACAAGGCGTGCGCGAATGCCGCACGATATGTTATCAGTCATTATATTCGGCCGTAATCTCACATATCTTCACGATTACCTGCATGGCCTTTTCCATAACCTGAACAGAAATAAACTCGTAAGGTCCATGGAAGTTTACGCCGCCGGCAAAGATATTAGGA
The DNA here is from genome assembly GCF_900625065.1 of Prevotella marseillensis. NCBI lineage: Bacteria > Pseudomonadati > Bacteroidota > Bacteroidia > Bacteroidales > Prevotellaceae > Prevotella > Prevotella marseillensis. The sequence continues at coordinate 2,089,940 of NZ_UYXY01000001.1, forward strand.
CACGGCAGACCCTTGAACGACAGCTGAGCTCCGTCGGTTCCGCCGCGGATAGGCTCTACCTTAGGAGGCACACCGCTGTCCTGCATGGCCTTGAGCACGATGTCGATAACGTGCATCTTCGGATCTATCATCTCCTTCATGTTGTAATACTGGTCTTTCACGTCAGCAGTAACAGTGCCTTCGCCATACTTCTTGTTCATCTCTACAACGCATTTCTCGATGAAGGCCTTGCGCTCCTCAAACTTATCGCGGTCGTGGTCGCGGATGATATAAGACAGCTTGGCGTTCTCTATGTTCGACTCGATGCCCAGCAGATGATAGAATCCTTCATAACCTTCTGTTGTCTCCGGTGTCTCGTCAGCCGGCAGCATTGCTGCAAACTCGGCAGCCAGGCGGTTGGCGTTTATCATCTTGCCCTTGGCATATCCCGGATGAACGCTAACGCCCTTGATGTTTATCTTGGCAGAAGCAGCGTTGAAGTTTTCAAACTCGAGGTCGCCCAGGTCGCCGCCGTCCATTGTGTATGCCCATTCACATCCAAACTTCTCAACGTCAAAGTGGTGAGCGCCCATGCCAATCTCCTCGTCAGGATTGAAGCCCATGCGTATGTCGCCGTGAGGAATCTCCTTATGGTCGCGCAACCAGCACATGGCCTGTACTATTTCGGCTATACCAGCCTTGTCGTCAGCTCCCAGCAGAGTGTGGCCGTCGGTAACGATAAGGTCTTCGCCTACATGCTGCAGCAGTTCGGGGAATTTCTTTGTTGATGATATTATGCCCGGTGACAGTTCGATGTCCTTTCCGTCGTAGTTCTTGACAATGCGAGGCTTCACATCCTTGCCGCTGCAGTCTGGAGACGTGTCGTAGTGGCTGATGAAACCTATAGTAGGGACTTCCTTCTTGATGTTAGATTTCAGTGTGGCATAAACGTAGCCGTTGTCGTCCATCTCAACATCATCAAAGCCCTCATCCTTGAGTTCATCTCTGAGATATTTTGCAAAATCAAGCTGTTTGGCTGTGCTCGGCACGGTCTGGCTGTCCTCGGCCGACTGTGTGTCGAAGCTTACGTAATTCAAAAATCTTTCAACTATGTCCATGATATTTTTATATTATTCAGTTGTTTTTCAAAAGTACATGCTACACCCCACCATATCATGGTGCGGGCTATCAGAATGCAAATATATGAAATTTTATTGAGATACGTCAGTGTTTTTACAGGTTAATTAGCCTTAATTTGACAACTTTTATCCAAGCACAGCCTGTTGCCGCAGATAAACGATGATAAAAAAACAGGCGGAAACCCTTTTTCTTACAAGGATTTCCGCCGTATGTGATCCCGTTGGGATTCAAACCCAAGACCTTCAGAGATGCTATGTATATTGTAAATAATTAATTATTAATATATTATGCGAATTTTAAAATCTGATTGGTAAATTATTAGTAGGTAATTTATACTATTAAGTTTAACTAATAGCAAAAGCCACACTTGTGTCGGCCTTCATCAATAGCTTCACTTTCCGTTATGGCGTCTATGTCTCCGCTGCAATTGCTAAGCCCTTTACATATTGACGTCTTGTGATAAGCTTTTGAGTACGGGCCTGTACAAATGTATACACGACCATTTCCACTTCCACAAGATATTGTCAATAAAGACAATACAATTAATGCAAGATAATATTTCATTGGCTTATATCTTTATTTTCAATTATTTTATTCGTATATATCAATTTTGTTATTTATATATTCTTCCGATGCTCCAGCACGTCGTAATCTATTAATTTCATTCTCCACGTTAACATCGTGGAGAATAAGTAATTTATCTTCTTCAAGCAACAAACATTCTCTACATATTTTTTGTCCCTTAATTATTAAGATATTATATTTGCTGTGTTTTGGGGTAAACCAAGGAACACTTTTGTAAGGACAAGATTCTCCATGAATATTTCCGTATTCGTCAACAAAATATTCATCATCATCTATAATTGGCAAGATAGTATGCATATTACTAAAAAGTATACACAAAAGCAAAATAACGCCTATAATAATAAAATAAATTTTGATATCACTTATTTTCTCTTTCATTAATTTTTCTTCATTTAGTCAAAAGGAACATTAATACTCTATTACCATAAACTTTTTCAAGAGGAACAATAAAATCTGCATACTTCGGATTGAGATTTATTGAATGACACGTTACATAGCCTTATTTTTACATATTTGCATTTCTTTAATTATTACGCCATTACTTGAGTCAAGCATCTTACCAAAACGGGCTGTCTGTAAACACACTTCTTAAGACTCGCACATGAATTGGCATAGGCAAAAATATGTTTTATAATATGAAAGTAAATCTTTTTGTGTTATAAATATGGCCATCTATATGTACGCATTTCTACCTCTGTGGATAAACAAAATGTAAACATGTTAGGTCTTATCACCCTTCATTTTATAATTTTTGTTTGTTATTTTAAATGTTTCCATAACTTCATAGTGAGCAATTTGTGTTCATTTGTGGTATAATAATACAAATATTAAAAGTCCAAATTATATTGAGCTAAAAAATAAGCGGAACCCTTATAAATATCAGAACTCCGCTTATCCCCATTTTGTGATCCCGTTGGGATTCAAACCCAAGACCTTCAGAACCGGAATCTGACGCTCTATTCAGCTAAGCTACGGGACCATTGCTGTCGGCTTCCACACGCTGTGCATGCGCCCAAGGTGCGCATGTCTGTGCAAGAAGCAAGTGCAAAGGTAATATATTTTTTCGATTTATGCGTCTGTTGCCACATAAATTATTGAAAATAAGGAATAGTTAATAACCGACCACAGACCTACTGCCGCAACGGCACATGGCCTTTGCATCTACGGCGGCGGCAACATGAAGCGGCAGAAACAAGCCCACGGCACGGCAAGACGCACGCACCTGAAGGCAACGGCACAGAACAAGAGCCAACGGACATGCGCCATAATCTGGATGCGGAGCATCTGTCCGTCGGCTCATTGGTATGTCAGGCCGAAACGGCCTTTATGTTTTCTACTTTATAAGTATATATTACAGTCTCTCGAGCTGTACGGTGAAGTGACGCATGAGCGGTGCTTCCCACGCAATTCTTACACCGCGTGTAATCTCAGCCCTGCGCTCATAAACGTTCTTCAACGCAGCAGCTATAACAGCGATGTGATTGTCTGTGTAGACGCGGCGCGGAATGGCAAGGCGCAGCAGGTCAAGACCTGTGAAGCGGTTTTCGCGAGTAACCGGGTCGCGGTCGGCCAAGAGATAACCAATCTCGCATCCGCGGATACCTGCCTCGAGATAAAGCTCTATGGTAAGTGTCTGTGCGGGGAACTCCTCCTTCGGAACATGTGTGAGCACCTTTGGAGCGTCAACGAAGATGGCGTGGCCGCCTGCCGGGCGCTGATAAGGAATGCCGTACTCGTCGAGCAGGCGTGCGAGCAGCTGCACCTGACGGATGCGTGTGTCGAGGTTGTCAAACTCTGTATTCTCGTCGAGACCTATTGCCAGTGCGTTCATGTCGCGTCCGTTCATACCTCCATATGTCAGATATCCTTCAAACTGCACACAATAGCCCTTGGCGCCCTCATACCACTCCTGCTTGCGTGTGGCAATGAATCCGCCCATGTTTACAAGTCCGTCCTTCTTGGCGCTCATTGTCATGCCGTCTGCCAGAGCGAACATCTCGCGTGTAATCTCCTTTATGGTCTTGTCGGCATATCCTTCCTCGCGTGTCTTGATGAAGTAAGCATTCTCGGCGAAGCGTGCAGAGTCGAACACAACGGACTTGCCATACTTGTCGGCAACGGCGCGCACCTGTCTCAGGTTCTCCATTGACACGGGCTGTCCTCCTGCTGTGTTGTTGGTTATGGTTACGATGATGAACGGTATGCGGTCGCCGTGCTCCTTGAGCGCGTTCTCAAGCTTCACGGGGTCAACGTTGCCCTTGAACGGCACCTCGAGCTGAGTGTCCTTAGCCTCGTCGACGGTGCAGTCGAGCGCGATGGCCTTACGTCCCTCGATATGTCCTTTTGTAGTGTCGAAGTGAGAGTTGCCGGGCACGATGTCGCCTTCGTGTACGAGATAAGAGAACAGCACGTTCTCTGCGGCACGTCCCTGGTGTGTAGGTATTACATACTCAAAGCCCGTGAGCCTCTGTATCGTCTCTTTCAGCTTGAAGAATGAGTCGGCTCCGGCGTAGCTCTCGTCGCCCATCATTATTCCGGCCCACTGGCGGTCGCTCATTGCGCCTGTGCCTGAGTCGGTGAGCAGGTCGATATACACCTGGTTGGCTTTCAGTTGAAACACGTTATAGTGAGCCTCTTTAATCCACTGTTCGCGTTCTTCGCGTGTGCTTTTGCGTATAGGCTCAACCATCTTGATTTTCCAAGATTCTGCGAATGGTAATTCCATAGTTTAAGGTTTTAATAATTTCAGCTCCAAATTTAATAAAAAACCAATTATGCAGCAAGCACATTTCAATAGTTTTTTCATTCATTTATAATTTTTGTAATAATATCACGCCGCAAATATGCCCTCTGCCGGCCATCATCATGCGGCTGCACGGACAACGATGGGAGGCTTACCGGATATGAAAACTATTAAGACGGAGCATAACTCAAGGATTGCAGTATAATACAACATTCACCGAATGTAAATTATAATTAACCGGCATTACACCTGTATGACATAAGATTACTTATATTTTCAACGAAATAAAATTCATTGAATGAGATTGGATATACACGACTTATGCCGAATTTACATAAATAGAAAACAGCCACTAACAAAAAACGCAAAAAACTGTAAGCAAAACACACACATATCGTTAACAAATCAGCGAAGCACCAATAAGTTATAGACGAACTGTAAGCAAAATCACGCATAAAGGTTTCGAATCATTAACCTATCGTTTACGACCAAAAACTCGGCCACTTTTGATGCAAAAGTGGCCGAGTTTTTGGTTATAAACAAGTGTGTTTTTAGGCTAAACCTTACGCCATGCGTATGGCGTCGAGAATAAATATGGTTTAGGACTTTAACAGTGAAACACGGCTACGCTTGCATTTAATGGTGAGCTTAAGCGTATATTTTGCTTTCATTGCATCAAAAAACATGTAAAATCATCCGCCATACAAAATAATTCTATAACTTTGCTTTCGGCAGAATTCTTTATATCTTATCACTATAAAGACACAGCGGTTGTTGCCAATCGCCAATTTGCAAGCATAAAAAATCCGTTGAGCTTACGGGACATTATATGAAAACCTATAAATACCGATATGAAAACATCTTCTAAAAAAATAATATTGATATTATTGATCATCGCATTAGCAATATATGTCTTCATTCGGACAGTACAACAGTCAACCGAATCTCCTGCAGGCATATATATCAGCGAAATCAACAGTAAAGACACATTAAGATTATATCCTGACGGGAAATTCGAACAGGTGGTTTATAACAATAAAAACATATTGGTGTACTCATGTGTATCTGAATGGAGTAAAACGACCAAGGGAATACGCATCGACTCAATACTCATATATGATGATACAAAACAATTAAACTATTGGAAGGAAGAACCTTTGGAGGGAGAACAATATACGGGCTGGCGTTTTGAACATAAAAACAACAAGTATGTTTTATCGTGGAGATATTATGTGGACATTCCAGAAAAATCAACAAATTATATCAGAATTAAAGAAATAAAACAGTAATACTTGACGAATAAAACATAAACGTTATACATAAATAAAGGAGTTTAGCCGATAAAAATTCTATTGGCAAAATCAGAAAACAGAAACCGGCACAAAGAAAATACTCCGCTACAGCTATAGCACCAACATAAGCCTTGTTTGTCAGAGACAAAAAAGCATTTAAGCGCTCAAGCAGCAGCGTCAAACAGGTAAATGCGGGGCATGATATAAAAAAATAATAACCAACTGCATATAATCAAAGAAAATTATGCTATATTTGAGCTGTCGGGCAACAGTTATAGATTGAAGAATATGATGAAAAAAATAATTAAAGCAATTCTATGTTCCTATTTATCTTTTTGCAGTATACAAATTTTATGTTTCATCACTGCATATACACTTTTACCGTCTGCGTTTATTGAGCAAATAAACAACGCGCAATATGCATACGGCATTCTTGTAGAACTGTTAATCCTCTTGTTTATCATCGGCTGGATTAACACCGCTTTCCTTTACTTTCTGTATGTCACAGGAATTAATGATAAGATATTCTGCGCAAAAAGTTATGTCATCGAAAGTTTCTTATATTATATTTTAAATCTAGCCATCGGATTTATAATAGAACTGATACCGACAGAAACAAAATTTTACTACCATGATATTATCGTTAACGGAAACATCATCTCAAAGAATGCATACACATTAAAATTTTATTATACAGCTGAAGCCCAAATCATCTATGTTTACATCATATTGTTATTATTTTATGTTGCCAGGAGAATGGTTAAACGGCTTCACAATTAATTATCAATCTGCATGCTACTGCCCCGGCAACGATTGGCTTACTGAAAAATGATACAGTCGTTTAGAAAAGCTATTAGACAAAAGACTCTGAACGGAATAAATAAACTGCGATGAAGCAATGCCGACGAAAAGAAAATAGACGATGAGCCGTTAAATATAGTCAACAGATGCAGACATTTAAAAGAAAATACGCTATATTTGAGGAGATTAAATAAAATGCCAACAACATGAACTGCAACATATTAAATATTTTCAAGATAGAGCATAATCGTATAATAACTTGCACGATGCTCATTGTATTATTGGCATTTGATATGTTTTCGTTTGTCGGTTGCAAGACAAAGCAAGCAACAAGCGAAGATATAAAATGTATAAGTGAAAATCATTATTTCTATACCGGAGCTTCGGCCGAAGAAACAGGAAAACAGATATATAAAAATTTCTTATGGTCTAACGTAAATGTCAGCGACAGAGAATTTAAAGGAAAAGTCTATGTAAGATTTTTTATGAATTATAAAAACGAATTTTCTGACATCACAATTCTGACCAAGACAAACAGTCCTTCTATTGACGCAGAATTAATGAGATGCGTAAAATTAATAAAAATACGGCAAGACCATAAAATAGACAAAAAAGCAAAGATAGAGGTGATAGCCGTTGTTACATTCTGAATGAAATAATGGAGAAAATCCTTTGTCAGTAAGTTAATAATAATTAGCCGGCAGGTAAAATTATGAAGGAAAGAGACATTTATAAAAATGGAAAGAATAAAATATTACATGGCTTTATTGACCATTGCGCTGCTCTACTGCAACACAATGAACAGTCAAGTTAAATATGAGATAAAAACTAAAAAATGCCTCAATGAAATTTATAGCGAAAAATCCCATAGTGGCTCGTTTTGTCATATTGTCGAAAACAAGACAAAACAGAATTTAGTAATATTCTTTATAGAAGAAGAGAACGACACATTACCAGATGTCAAACTTCTAAAAAGGAAGCTATATCAAAGATATGGAGACTTTTATTTTTTTATGATTGAATGGGAAGCTAATATGTATATTGAAAAGAGCACAATTGTTACTCCGGACTTGTTTGTAAAAATATTAAAACCCAAAGAAAAATTGGAGGTAATAGTTCCATTTGCTAATGATACAGAAGAAGAAATTGCCTCAAAAGTTGCACAGCATCTGCTGGTATGTCCTGAAACTTTATTCTCAAATAATCTGATAGGAATGCCACACTTTGTAGAAAATCTTCAGCAATATAATCTCGCTTATGACAAAACAAAAGTAGTGATTGCCGCTGATAAATTTAAATTGTTTTTCTTGATCAAACAAAAATAGGCAGATAATAAAATAAGGAGAAAAACGAGTCAAGGTTAGACTCCTTATTATAATGCTATTTGAAATAAAAAACGAAACCGGCAGAAGTGAACTTTATTTCAATGTGAAATAAAAGATTTCTTCTGCCGGTTTATTATTTAGATGCATCAAAGGGTGTGTTTACCTTGCTTTGCGTTATGCATTTTTTCAATAAAAGCAATAAGCAGCATTGCCCTATTTAGAATCCGTAAATCTCTTTGAGTTTCTCGCCGAGATCCTCGCCCCTCAGGTCTGTGGCAACAATCTTGCCCTCGCCGTCGAGCAGCACGTTGGCCGGTATGGCGTTGATGCCGTAGAGGGGAGCTGCGGCGCACTTCCAGCCCTTCAGGTCGCTGATGTTGGGCCACTTCATGCCGATGCTCTTAATGGCAGACTTCCATGCCTCGGCGCTGTTGTCGAACGAAACGCCCACTACCTCGAAGCCCTTGGCATGATATTTCTCATAGTTTGCCACTACGTTTGGCATCTCCTGACGGCACGGTCCGCACCAGCTTGCCCAAAAGTCAACAAGCACATAGTTGCCCTTGCCGCACCACTCGCTCAGCTTGCGCTGCTTGCCTTCGGTGTCGTTCATCGTCAGGTCTGTGAACATCTTGCCGGGCATGCGCTTCTCGAAGGCTGCAAGCTGCTGCTTGACGCGGGCCAGGGCAGGATGATTATAGTAAGGAGCCGACGGACTTAGCAGGTCTTTCAGCTCGTTATAGTCGAGTGCGGTGTAAATCTGACTCAGATAAACGGCCGGTATAAGGTTGTCCTTGTTGGTCTTTATTATGTTCAGCATGTCGTTGAGCATAGAATCTCTCACCACGTTGAAGCGCTCAGCCAGAGCCTTAGCCTTTGCCTTGCCGGCTTCGCTGTTGTCTCTCGCCACCTTCTCATACTCGGCATATATCTCGCTTGTTGCAGCGTCATACTTTTTCAGCGGCAGGCTGCACTCAAAGAGTTTCTTGTTGAGGTCAGAACCGGCCATGGTGTAGTTCACCAGGTTCATGTCCACAGGTGTTCCGTCATTGAAGAATGCCATGCCCTCATTATTTGCGTCCAGCATGAATATCTCGTTAAGGTTCTGCTTTCCGCTCAGCTCAAACTTTCCGTTGCTCACCATTGCGCTGTCTAAAGCTGCGCGCTGCCCCATCACATAAAGATAAACCTTCGATACGCTTGCGGGCACTGTTCCCGTAATCTTGTAAGCAGTCTCCTGCGCCTGCATCGAGATGGCTGCCATCACCGTCAGGGCTGTTGTCAATAGTTTTTTCATATTCCTTTTACGTTTTCTTTGTTTATTTCCAAATATCTCCGGCCTTTTACGGCCTGTATAAATAACATAAATGCAAAGTTATCAATTAATCGGTATCGGGCAAATAATTACAGGCGTAATCTTATCTTATTGAGTTTTTTTATTAATTTTGCAGCCGCAATTTATTTACAGAGTGCTTGGTAAACCTCTTAAAAAACAAGGAAATGAAAACAGATAAGCAACAAGTAAGTGTGCTGTTCATGCTTTTCAGCATACTTTTCTGCGTCTGCCTGATAACGGCAAACGTGTTAGAGACAAAGCAGATTTCAATCGGACCGGTGAACATCACCGGCGGATTGCTCGTGTTTCCGGTGTCTTACATTATCAACGACTGCGTGTGTGAGGTGTGGGGATTCCGCAAGGCAAGGCTCCTTATATGGGCAGGCTTCGCCATGAACTTCATCTTCGTGCTGTTCGGAGCGCTGGCCGACGCCATTCCGGGCGCGCCTTACTGGCACAACGACGAGGGCTTCCATGCCGTGTTCGGCCTTGCCCCGCGCATTGCCGCCGCCTCGTTTGTGGCCTTCCTTGCCGGCTCGTTCATCAACGCCTACGTGATGAGCCGCATGAAGATATCGTCCAACGGCAAGCATTTCTCTCTGCGCGCCGTGGTGAGCACAGTGTTCGGCGAAAGTGCCGACTCGCTGATCTTCTTCCCGCTTGCGCTGTCGGGCGTGGTGCCTGCCGGCGAGATGCTGTCGCTCATAGTGTCGCAGGTGGTGCTGAAGACGCTCTACGAAATCATTGTGCTGCCCGTAACGATACGTGTAGTGAAGAAGACCAAGGAGCATGAGGGCACCGACGTGTATGACAACGGAATAAACTATAACGTTTGGAAAATATTTAATCTACAATGATGACTGAAGACAACAGAAAAGACGAGGGACTGAAGGCCCTCGGCGCAAAGACCGCCTACAGAATGGACTATGCACCTGAGGTGCTCGAGACGTTTGAGAACAAGCATCCGGGCAACGACTACTGGGTGCAGTTCAACTGCCCTGAGTTCACATCGCTGTGCCCTATCACGGGTCAGCCCGACTTTGCCGAGATACGCATAAGCTATATCCCCGGCGAGCGCATGGTTGAGAGCAAGAGTCTGAAGCTGTATCTGTTCAGCTTCCGCAACCACGGCGACTTCCACGAAGACTGCGTGAACATAATAATGAAGGACCTCATCAGGCTGATGAGCCCTAAATATATAGAGGTGACGGGATACTTCACTCCGCGCGGAGGCATAAGCATATATCCCTATGCCAACTACGGACAGCCCGGCACTAAATACGAGAAGATGGCCGAGCACCGCTTCATTAACCACAACATGGGACGCTGACCTTAAGCCGCGACACATGCCATAAGGCCGCCCTGCAAACCAGACAACATCATGAAAAGTAAACTCCGCCTGCTAGCTGTCATACTGACGGCATTACTTTTTGTTCCGGCTGATGCCGAAGAAGTGCAAGACTCGTGCCGCAGCCGTGTGGCTGTGGTGCTCAGCGGCGGCGGCGCAAAGGGCATGGCCCACATAGGCGTGCTGCGCGTGCTGGAGCGTGCGGGCATACCTGTAGACATTATCACGGGCACGTCGATGGGCGCCCTGATCGGCGGCTTGTATTCAATAGGCTACGACGCTGCCACACTCGACTCTCTCGTAAAGGTGCAGGACTGGAAGACGCTGCTGTCTGACAAGGTGGACGTGAGCAACCAGAGTCTGGCCGAAAGAGAGAAGCAGAACACCTATCTGCTGTCGCGCCCACTGAGCATAGCCCGCAAGGCACGCAACGCCGCAGGCGGACTGATAAGCGGCACCAACCTGTCGCAGCTCTTCACACGGCTCACCGTAGGCTATCACGACTCAATCAGCTTTGCCGACCTGCCCATACCGTTTGCCTGTGTGGCAACAAACATCGTGGACAACACCGAATACGACATGTACGGCGGACACCTCTCGACAGCCATGCGGGCAAGCATGGCCATACCGGGCGTGTTCACCCCGGTGCGCAAAGACTCGATGGTGCTCGTAGACGGAGGCCTGCGCAACAACTATCCGGCCGACATAGCCAAGCGCATGGGGGCAGATATAATAATAGGTGTGTCGGTGCAGAGCGACAACCGCACGGCGGCAGAACTGCAAAGCGGCCCCGCCATACTGATGCAGATTGTGGACATCAACTGCAAGAACAAGTTTGACGAAAACTGGGCTATGACCGACATTCCTATCAAGGTGAACGTAAAGGGCTACTCTTCGGCAAGCTTTACGCGTGCAGCCATCGACACACTGATAGCACGCGGCGAAGAGGCTGCCATGCAGCAGTGGGAAAAGATTGTGGCACTGCAGCAGCGCCTTGCCTCAGAAGGCTACATCCACGCAGCACGTGCCTCGCGCCCTGTGCCGACAAGTTCGGAACTTACGTTCAAGATAGACTCTGTATGCTTCGACCGCATTGTGGCCTCCGACCGCAACTATATCATGTCGAAATACAGGCTCAACAAAGGCGACAGCGTTTCGGTAAAACGCATCGAAGAGGCTATCACTGCCCTCGGCGTAAACTTTCTATACACCAACCCGGGCTATACGCTCAACAAGAGCGGCAAAGGATACGTGCTGAGAATATCGGCAGACGACAAGCGCACAAGCAGGGTAAACCTCGGAGTGAGATTCGACACAGAGGAGATGGTGGCCCTGCAGGCCAACGTGTCCCACCAGATAAAGGCCCGCATACCTGTGATAATGGAGCTTACGGGCCGCCTGGGCAAGCGAATGATGGCCAGGCTCGACGCACAGATCAATCCGCTGCACTACGGAAAGATAGGTCTCTCGTATGTATTCAGGCACGACGACACAAACATCTATGAGGGCGGCAAGCGCGACTACAACTTCACTTACAACCAGCACTCTGTCAACCTGCAGCTGCTCAGCTTCAACATACGCAACTTCTCGGTAGACGTAAACGTGAAGATGGACTTCTACGACTTTCACGACATGCTGTCGGGTCCGTCGTCTGAATATGAGACTCTCGACAATGTCCACTTCTACAGCTACATCTTCAGGATGAACTACAACTCGGAAGACCGCTGGTTCTTCACCACGCGCGGCGCACGCTTCAATGCCGGATACGGCTACTACACAGACAACTTCATAAGCCACGGAGATGAACCCGGACTGAGCGTGGCCGACTTCATGTGGCGCATGTCGTTCCCGCTCAACAGCCGTTTCGTGCTGCAGCCCATGGTAAGCGGACGCTTCCTTATCGGCAACGACATTCCACTAATCATGCGCAACTCCATAGGCGGCATGCACCCCGGAATGTATCTCGAACAGCAGCAGCCCTTCGCGGGCATCGGCCACATAGAGTTTGTTGACAACATGCTGCTAACGGCACAGCTCATGGCGCAGCAGCGCATCATGGACAACAACTACATCATAGGCCGCCTGTCGTTCGGACAGCGTGGCGACAAGCTGCGCAACCTCTTCGAGAAGGGACCGATGACGGGATGCGAGATAGCATATTACTACAACAGCATGTTCGGTCCGATAGGCGCGTCGCTCGGATACTCAAGCCGCACGGAGGAGCCTTACTTCTACGTAAACCTTGGCTTCCAGTTCTGACAAAACGGGACTGCATGGGAAAACCGGTTTAACCCAAATCAGTCATTGTGATTCGGTCGCTATTCTTGCTTTATATTGAGCGGATTTCGGTCAGTTTTTTGCAGGCATTTTTATAGCTCATAATTAATAATTCATAATTAACAGACACCGCAAGACACGGAAATACACAAGACAAAAGGCATGCTTCTGCAACATGAAACATGCCTTTTTGCATGCCAATACATGTCCTTTCGCATGATAAAAGATAGCCTTTCACATATTAATTCGCGGCAGTTTACACACCGAAACGCCGCATTATGAAATTAAACAGGCATGCTTTCGCACAGACAGGACAACAAAGATAAAATCACAAAGTTTTTTCTTAAAAACTCATCACTCATCACAAAGCGGCACAAGCCGCTGTGTGACAACATGTTACAGTGTGACGAGTTGCCAGCGAAACTCATCACGCCCGAAGGCCGCAGGGCACGATGTGATGAGTTGGCCTGTAAGCTCATCACGCCTCAACGCTCTGTAAGCCAACACTTTACATGGCAATGTGACGAGTGATGAGTTTCTAAAGAAAACTTTTTTGCTTATTCCTCCTCCCTGCCCTTTCCTAAATATGGTTGACGTCAAAGAGCCCTTTTCCAGATTAAAGTCGACTCCGGCTACCCCCAAAAAACGGTCATCAAAATTATGGTTAAACATCACCACCGCATCCAATCTCCCCGACTAAAGCTACAAAACTGCAAGCCAAGAAAGACAAATACAGGCAAAGCGGGCTGTATCAGTTTGTAAAATTAATTTCCACAGGCACGTTAAGGTTTGTTAGTTACAAATAGAAACTTGTCTATTTGCTATCCTACAAGTGAATTTTAGACACTTTATCATGTATTTTGCTATATGTATTTAGCAAATCAGCACAAAAAATATGATAAAATGTTCATAAGACTATAAAAAACAAATAAATATTCGTCTCAGACCATATTATTTTGTCATAAAAACTTTTAGATTTAGAAAAAATACCTATTTTTGCATAAATGAACATGTGTGCCGGACAAAATCAGGCCACACACAATAAAAGATCTAATAATAATGAAAAAGAAAATCCAATTCAGTCTCGTTTATCGCGACATGTGGCAGTCTTCAGGTAAGTTCCAGCCACGTAAGGACCAGTTGGAGCGCGTTGCTCCGGCAATCATCGATATGGGATGTTTCTCCCGCGTTGAAACCAACGGAGGAGCCTTCGAGCAAGTTAACCTGCTCGCCGGCGAGAATCCTAATGAGGCAGTGAGGGCATTCTGTAAACCGTTTAATGAAGTTGGCATTAAGACACACATGCTCGACAGAGGACTCAATGCCCTACGCATGTATCCCGTGCCCGACGACGTTCGCAGACTCATGTATAAGGTTAAGCACGCCCAGGGCGTTGACATCCCCCGCATATTCTGCGGTCTTAACGATGTCCGCAACATCATCCCCAGCATTAAATGGGCGCTTGAGGCCGGCATGACTCCTCAGGCTACTCTTTGTATAACAACATCACCAATCCATACAGTTGAATATTACAGCAACATCGCCGACCAGGTGATAGCTGCCGGTGCTACTGAAATCTGTCTTAAGGATATGGCAGGTATAGGTCAGCCGGCTATGCTCGGCAAGCTTACAAAGGCTATTAAGGACAAGCATCCAGACGTCATCATACAGTATCACGGCCACTCAGGACCGGGCCTCTCAATGGCTTCTATCCTCGAAGTGTGCAACAATGGTGCCGACGTTATCGATACAGCCATCGAGCCGCTGTCATGGGGTAAGGTTCATCCGGACATCATCTCTGTTCAGAGCATGCTGAAGAACGAAGGCTTCGAGGTTGCCGACATCGACATGAACGCATACATGCGCGCCCGCACTCTCACACAGGAGTTTATCGACGACTGGCTGGGCTACTTCATCAACCCGGGCAACAAGCACATGAGCTCACTGCTCCTCGGATGCGGTCTGCCGGGCGGTATGATGGGAAGTATGATGGCCGACCTCGCCGGAATACACCGTTCAATCAACTCTACACTGAAGAGCAAGGGACAGCCGGAACTCACAACAGACGAGATGCTGGTGAAACTGTTCGACGAAGTGGCATATGTATGGCCGCGCGTAGGTTATCCACCACTCGTAACTCCGTTCTCACAATATGTCAAGAACATCGCACTGCTCAACCTGCTCACCATGGCACAGGGCAAGGGCCGCTTCGTAATGATGGACGACTCTATGTGGGGAATGATTCTCGGCAAGAGCGGAAAGATACCTGGAACAATAGACCAGGAGCTCGTAGAGCTGGCTGAGAAGCAGGGACGTCAGTTTACTGATGCTGACCCGCACACACTTATACCTGACGCTCTCGAAGGCTTCAAGAAGGAGATGCAGGACAACAACTGGGACTTCGGACAGGACGACGAGGAACTTTTCGAGCTGGCTATGCACCCCGAACAGTATCGCGACTACAAGAGCGGAATGGCAAAGAAGCGTATGCTGGCCGACCTGCAGAAGGCAAAGGATGCGAAACTCGGCGCAAAACTCACACCGGAAGAAGTGTCAGCATTCAAGCACGCAAAGGCAGACGCCATCGTGTCGCCGTTCAAGGGACAGGTGTTCTTCGACTTCGAAGGCAGCAGCGAGTGTGTTCCTTGCCTTGAGCCGTACATCGGACAGCACTACAAGGAAGGCGAAACATTCTGCTACATACAGACACCATGGGGCCAGTTTGAACCGGTACCGGCTGCACTCGGAGGCAAGCTGGTTGAAATAGCTGCACGCCAGGGTTCAAGAGTCAACCGCGGTGATGTGATTGCATATATTGAAAGAGACTGGATCAATTCTTAATCCGAACATATTCCCGGGCCGACGGAACAGCCCTACGCCCGGGATGCCATAGCTAATTGTTGCCATACGGCCGGCTTGCCAATATTGACGAACCGGCTTATGGCAACAATATCATAAATGAAACCACTGTATACCGGCCGTTTTTAGCCCGAACCGGGCGTTAGAATTCAGCCGGGATTTTTGCTTTATATTGGGCTGATTTTCGTTTGATCAATCGCAGGCACGGCTGGCTATGCGAAGAAAAGACACACGAAAAGACAACCATAGAAAACAAAAAGCCGGATGAAAGCCTGAATAAACAAAACAGAGAAAACCATATGCCGACTGACGACCGAGCCGGGTTTAAGCATTATTAAATATATACATACAGAAAAACGGACGTGCATCCAAACAATTAATCCTACTTAAAAAATGAACTGGAGACAAATTATCGACAAGTATTATTCTGACAATGCAGAGCTGAAAGACATCCTTCTGTGCCACAGCAGCGCCGTAGCCCGCAAGGCTCTCGACATAGCAGAAAGGCATCCCGAACTGAATCTTGACCTCAACTTCATTGAGGAAGCTGCCATGCTGCATGACATAGGAGTGATAAAGACCGACGCACCCGACATAAAATGCTACGGCCATGAGCCCTATATACGCCACGGAGTGCTCGGAGCCGAGATGCTCAGAGCTGAAGGAATGCCGCGCCATGCACGCGTATGCGAACGGCATACAGGCGCAGGGCTGTCGCTTCAGGAGATTGTAAGCCGCAATCTTCCGCTGCCGCATACCGACCTGCTGCCCGAGACGCTCGAAGAACAGGTGATATGCTATGCCGACAAATTCTTCTCGAAGACACGGCTCGACCGCGAAAAGACCATCGAGCAGGCAGAAAAGAGCGTTGCGAAACACGGCGAAGAAGGCCTGAAAAGGTTCTGCCGATGGAAAGAAATGTTCGAATAAAGCCTGTCTTACCCTATAGTCTCAGACTTTAACATCAATAGGTAATCAGCATCAAGCCCGCCATTCACCTTAAGCCGGGCGAACTTACGCCATATCCTCAACAGATATAGCGTGGGCGTAAATAAGGTAAAAGACTATAATCAGCCCGACATAAGACAAGGACCACACCGGGCACAAACAACCATCTGATAAAAAAAACTTTGTTGATAAGCCATGGAACGCTGTTCCACGGCTTACCAACAAAGTATAATTTATATTATCAATTAAAGTTACCGTCTGCTTTCAGACTGCCGAACTGTTATCCTACAACAATCTGGCGCACAACATTCTTTTCCTCTTTGCGTATCTTAGGAAGCACAACCGTAAGCACGCCGTCGCTTACTTTGGCTGATATCTTCTCCTTGTCAACATCGTCGGGCAGTATCAGTGTCTGCTCAAACTTGCTGTAGGCAAATTCACGACGCAGATAGTGAGCCTTTTTCTCCTCCTCAGCATTGTTCTTCTTGCTCTCCATCTTTATTGACAAATCGCCGTCCTGGTTAAGATGAACATTGAAGTCTTCCTTCGTCATTCCCGGCGCAGCAACCTCAACCTCATAATCTATTTCGCTCTCTTTTACGTTTATTGCCGGAGCTGTAGCATTGGCCTTAGGCATGAAGTCTGTGTCAAAGAAATCGTTAAACACGTCGGGTAACCATGAATTCTTGCGATTAACTGGTATCATAATTATATTCTCCTATTTTTAATTGTTTTTTATTTCTGTTCTGTGATGAGCTTCAAATCTTGTTGTCGGCTCTCACTAAGATATATTACAACTTACGTACCAGCATAAAAAAGCATGACATTTTGTCTGAACCACAAGACAAAATGTCATGCTGAATATATTTCTGTACCTTCTTTTAAGCCGCATCAACGATGCTGCACAGAAGCATCAGTCTTCATCATCGCCTGCCTCATCAGCGTCGCTTTGCTCAGGCTTGATGTCGCAGGCTGAATACTTGTCGCGGTAAAATCCGTCTACAATGCTGTCGGCAAGGCTTATGTTAGGCACCTGCACTGAGTCGCAGCCAAGAGCCTCGGCCGCTGTGATGAATATCTCGGCTGCAGGAATGATAACGTCTGCACGGTCTACCTTGAGCCCATACTGCTCTATACGCTCCTCTACACTTAGCACCTTCAGCTTAGAGTAAAGGTCTTTTATCTCATCAACCGTAACATATCTGTTTTCGCGCTTTGCATGTGTAAGCTTGAACAGCTTGTTGATGTTTCCGCCCGAACCTATTATCCTTATGTCGGGCATGTCCTTGGCAAATCTTTTCAGGTCGGTCTTCATCTTCTCGACGGTCTCCTTTGACACCATGCCACCCAACATTCTCAGCGTACCGATGTTGTACGACTGGCTGTGAGTGAGCGCGCCGTCGTGAAGCAGAGAAATCTCGGTGCTGCCTCCGCCTACGTCGATATAGGCATAGTTGCCCTTTGCGCTGCCGATGTTCTCAACGATGTTGTTGCACAGCAGTCGCGCCTCTTCCCTGCCGTTGATAATCTCTATGTCTATGCCTGTTGACTTGCGGAGCTTGTTGAGCACCTTCTTGCCGTTCTCGGCGTCACGCATGGCCGATGTGGCGCATGCCCTGTAGTCGTCAACCTGGTTGAGTTTCATTATCTGCTTGAAAGCCTTGAGCATGTGCTTCATCATGAGCATACGCTCCTTAGAAATCTTGCCGAGCGTAAACACGTCTGAACCCAGGCGCAGGGGCACACGCATATACATCACGCGTGATATCTGCTGCGTGCCGTCTTCGGTTGTTCTGAAGTTCTTTATGAGCAGTCGCGCTCCGTTAGAACCTATATCAATAGCTGCTAATCTCATATCTGTTTTTAATTTTAAAACTGTTTATCAAATCATCATTTCACGCGGCAAGTCATGTATCGTGTAACACATTGATACACAAGTCGTTACAAACCACAATACAAAAGGCCATGTTTTAGGCTGCAAAAGGCCGTCTTTTACATGACGAAAGGGCACCTTTTACAGGCCAAAATGCCACCTTTTGGAAACTGACCGAAATCATTCGCCCTGACCGGCAGCCCTGGCTTCAGCCATATATGCGTTGTAAAGCTCCTCCTGCGAGCGGAACGGGCGGCCGTCTTCAACCTCCTGTATCACGTTGGCTCCGCTGCCGTCCACGATGCGTCCGTTGGTGGTGTCGCGCAGTCCGTAGTCAACCGTGCGCATAAGGTCTTTCTTCATGTCCTCGTCATAAACCGGAGCCATCACCTCGATGCGGTTGAGCAGGTTGCGCGGCATCCAGTCGGCACTGCCGATAAAGAACTTCGGATTGCCGGCATTACCGAATATCAGTATGCGCGAATGCTCCAGATAGCGGTCTATTATACCCACGGCATGTATGTTGCCGCAAAGTCCCTGACGGCTTGTTACGAGCGAGCAGTTGCCCCTGAGCACGATGTCTATCTTCACGCCGGCCTTCGAGGCGGCATAAAGTTTCTCTACAACGTCCGGCTCGGTTATATGGTTTATCTTCATCTTTATCCATGCCTCGCGGCCCGAGCGTGCATTCTTTATCTCCTTGTCGATAAGACTTATTATCCTTGTCTTCATCGAGTTTGGCGACACCATAAGCTCTCTGAACCTGAACTGCGAGAACGGACGGTCGATAAAGTCGAACACCTTCTTAACCTCAGCCACGATACTCTTGCGCGCCGTCATCATCAGATAGTCGGTGTACACCTTGGCGTTACCTTCATGGAAGTTGCCCGTACCGACACAGGCAATGCTGCCTTTGGTCGACTCTATATAGAGCAGCTTAGAGTGAACCTTAAGTCCCTCCACGCCATATATCACGTTTATGCCTTCCTCCTGCATGCGCTTGCTCCAGCGTATGTTGCTCTCCTCGTCGAAACGGGCAAGAAGCTCAACCACGGCCGTAACCTTCTTGCCGTTGCGTGCGGCGCATATCAGCGCCTTAACCACCTTTGAGTCTTTGGCCAGTCGGTACAATGTGGTCTTTATCGTCTTAACCTCCGGCTTCAGCGCAGCCTCACGCAGCAGGCGGATATACCCGTCGAACGAGTGATACGGCACATGGATGAAGAGGTCCTTGCGGCGTATCTGGTCAAGGATGCTCTCCTGAGCAAGGAATTCAGGCTTCATCACGTGAGCCCACTTCGGATATTTCAGTTCGTCGTGGCCGCAGTCGGGGAATCCCATCAAGTCCTTGTGGTTCTGATAACGGCTGCTGCCCAAAGACACATCGAGCTTGCTCACATTGAGTTTGCTCATCAGTTTCTTCTTCATCTCCTTGGGCATGCTCTTGTCGTAGATAAGTCTCACGGGCTCGCCGTGCCTGCGGCTGCTCACTCCCTTGGCAATTTTCTCAAGCACGCCGTAGTCGGAGTCGTTGTCCATCTCCATCTCGGCATCCTTTGTAAACTTAAACGAATATGACTCAAATACGGCCGGCTTGAAGCCGATGAATATCAGCGGAAGGCAGTATCTAACCACATCGTCGAGATACATTATATTGTCGAAGCCGTCCGACGACGGCAACTTGATAAAGCGTCCGTTCTCCCTGTCGGGCACCTTTATTATGGCCAGACTGCTCTTCGGGCGCGACGAACCGCTCGTTATGTCGGTCTTTCTGACAAGAAGATAAATACGGTTGTCCTCAAGCTGCCCTATCTCGCCTATCTCCGAATACCATATAGGGTTTGTGTAGCCGTTAAGGCGCTCGTGAAAGAAGTTTGTCAGAAATCTTTTCTGCTCATCGTTCAGCTGCGTTTCGTCAAGCATTCTTATGTTATGCTTCTCCAGGCAGTCGAACACATGGTCTATAGCCGAGGTGTACTCCTGGCTGTAGGCAGAGTTGAGCTTGTTTATCTTCGCCATGGTCTTGCGTATCGTGTCGTGCTGTCTGCGCACTTCCTTATTATCAGACTCAAGCAGACGGCTGAGCGAAGCCATGCGTACACGGAAAAACTCGTCGAGGTTGTTAGAATAAATACCCAAAAATGAGAGTCTTTCAAGCAATGGTATGTTTTCCTTCTGAGCCTCCTGAAGTATGCGATGGTTAAAATACATCCAGCTTACATCACGCTCAACATAACGTTTCTCCTTTTTGTTCTTGGCCATAACTCCTACTTCTTTGATTATTGTTTGTCCGTTTTCATGTCCCTGTTGCATGCATCATGGCCGGCACTGCGGCAAATACGGCATACGGCCGGCGCTGCAACAGCAATAACACTTATATTAATTTATTTTGCAAAAATATAACTATTATCCAACATTGCCGCTGTATTACATATTAAAATGATAATAAAATATCGTTACAAAGGCGTTTTCCTGCAACAATTTATCTGCATGTCTGCGATATGTCTGCCAAGTTTATGGCATGTACCGGGCAAAAGATATCATCACCAGACAAGACCAAACAAAACATAGAAACTTTCCGTCCATGCATTTTCCTCTTATCTTTACAAAAGGCATACATCTGCACACTCTCCACCATGAAGGCAATATGACAGCCACTGCAATACCGTTGCCACCGGGAACTGCACAAAATCATCAAGCAAAACAAACTCATGATACGGCAAGCTGCCATGCCGCTACAATAGCCTTAGCCGAATATGGATCTGCGCGGACAAGCATAACGACAGGACCATTGCGGCATATCTCAAGAAAAGATACGGAAACAGAAGGAGCCGGACGACAGACTTCGGCGACTGATTTGTGATGAACGACCATGTATTTCAACTGAACACCTGCACCCAAGACTAAGCCTCCGTTTCACATAAAAAAGTGTGCATCAGGGCAATAAACCATACACCTTACAGCAACAAGCGTACACACATACCGCACACAACGGCAAAAAAGCTCTAAAGAAAATATAATTCTTTAGTGTCAAGACGCGTATTTTGAAAAAAAAATTGTAAGTTTGCATAGACAATAATGCATGCGGCAGACCGAATGAGGCATGGGTCGACAGCAAGCCACAAGGCTTAAGCAAGGCTCTGCACGGTCTGGAAAGAAAACATTTGGCAAGCGTGAATACAAGAAAAACAGTAAACAACATACTCAAAATAGCATTTCCGCTGCTGTTCGGCGGGGCGATACTCTATTGGATGTACCGCGACTTCGACTTCAGAAGCATCGAGAACATACTCATCAACGAGATGAGCTGGACATGGATGCTGCTGTCGTTCCCGTTCGGCATACTTGCCCAGATGTTCCGCGGATGGAGATGGCGACAGACGCTTGAGCCTGTCGGCGAATATCCCAGAAGTTCAACGTCGGTCAACTCGATATTCCTTTCTTATGCAGCAAGCCTCGTAATACCCCGCATCGGAGAGTTCACGCGCTGCGGAGTGCTCAAGAGATACGACGGAGTGTCGTTTCCGAAAGCTCTCGGAACCGTTGTTACCGAAAGAGCCATCGACACGCTGCTCATGCTGTTTGTCACCATGCTGACACTGCTGATGCAGATGAGAGTGTTCACGACATTCTTCTCAAAGACCGGCACAAGCATGGATTCTATCATCAACCGGTTCTCAACCACAGGCTATATCGTAACCGCAGCATGCGCCATAGCCGCAATTTTCTTGATCCACATACTGCTAAAAAAGCTCTCAATATATAATAAGGTGAAAGCCACCATGGGCGGAATATGGCAGGGAGTGATATCGCTGAAAAGCGTAAAGAACGTTCCCCTGTTCATATTTTACACTCTTGGGATATGGGTAAGCTATTTTCTGCATTACTACCTGACGTTCTTCTGCTTCGACTTCACGTCGTCGCTGGGCATCCAGTGTGCCCTTGTAACGTTTGTGGTGGGCAGCATTGCAGTGATTGTCCCAACGCCTAACGGAGCCGGTCCGTGGCATTTTGCCGTGAAGACCATGCTCATCCTCTACGGCGTGAGCGACACTAACGCCCTCTACTTTGTGCTGATAGTACACACGGTGCAGACCATGCTGGTCATACTGCTCGGCATATACGGATGGGCAGCGCTGGCATTCACCAAGAAGAGACACGCCGCACATACGGCGGAAACACAGATTTCGGCAAACATATAACAATAAATATGGACATACCGAAGTGCCGGCATACGGCGCGGAGGGACTGACCTGATAACAATTTAATCTATAATGACTATGAGCGAAATTAAAAATCTCAAACCGGAGTGCATCTGGAGAAACTTTGATGCACTGACACAGGTTCCACGTCCGTCAGGACATCTGGAGAAAGTTCAGCAGTTCTTGCTCGACTTCGCAAAAAACACAGGCGTTGAAGCATTTAAAGACGAGGCTGGCAACATCGTTATGCGCAAGCCCGCCACACCCGGCATGGAAAACCGCAAGACGGTGATTCTGCAGGCACACATGGACATGGTTCCACAAAAAGAAAAGACAAGTACTCATAACTTTGAGACTGACCCGATACAAACTTACATCGACGGCGAATGGGTAAGGGCTAAAGGCACAACTCTCGGAGCCGACGACGGTCTGGGCGTGGCTGCCATCATGGCTGTCATGGAGGCTAAAGACCTGAAGCACGGACCTATCGAGGCACTGATAACAGCCGACGAGGAAACAGGCATGTACGGAGCAAACGGACTGCCCGGAGGCGAACTTGAGGGCGAGATTCTGCTCAACCTCGACACCGAACAGGAGGGCGAGCTCATCATAGGAAGCGCCGGCGGCGTTGACATTACAGCCACACTCGACTATCAGGAGGCTGAAAGCGACAAGACAGACGCAGCCGTTAAAATAACAATAAAGGGCCTGAAGGGAGGACACTCTGGTCTGGAAATATGCGAAGGCCGCGGCAATGCCAACAAGATGATGGTAAGAATCGTACGCGAGGCTATAGCAGAAGACGAGGCTTGCCTGGCAAGCTGGCACGGCGGAAACATGCGCAACGCCATTCCGCGCGAAGCTGAAGTAGTGCTCACTCTGCCGAAAGAGAACGTTGAAGACCTGAAGGCTATCGTTGCCGAATATAAGGAGACATTCAACAACGAATACAAAGGCATAGAGAGTGACATCGAGGTTGTAGCCGAGGACGTAGCACTGCCCGAAATGATCGTACCGCAGGAAATTCAGGACAACCTGGTTGACGCCATCTACGCAGCACACAACGGCGTATGGCGCTATATCCCCACAATGCCTGAAATTGTAGAGACATCATCTAACCTTGCAATAGTTGACATCGACGGCGGCAAGGCTGCCATCAAGATTCTTGCCCGCAGTTCAAGCGAGACAATGAAAGAGGATCTGTCAACATCGCTCGAGAGCTGCTTCAACATGGCCGGAATGAAGGTTGAGTTCAGCGGCGCTTACGGCGGATGGGACCCCAACACAGACAGCGAACTGATCAAGGTTATGCGCAACATCTACAAGAACCTGTTCAACGAGGAGCCGACAGTTCAGGTGGTTCATGCCGGACTGGAGTGCAGCATCATCCTGTCTAAATATCCGGGTCTCGACATCTGCTCGTTCGGTCCGACACTGCTGTCGCCCCACACTCCGACAGAGCGTGCTCACTGGCCGTCAACAACCAAGTTCTGGGATCTGCTCGTAAAGACTCTCGAAGAGATTCCAGCTAAATAATTTTAGCTGAAACGATAAAAATTACACAAACCTAATACATGCTGAAGGCGGAAGGCAAAGGGCAAAATGAGCCCCGAACCTTCCGCCTTTTCTGTTGCAGCACCTTGCATAAGAACGCCATAAACACGCCACACGACAAGAAGCTGAAAATCATGCCGGCACGACAAATTAATGACGATGCACACAGCCGATTTGCAAAAGGCCACAAAACGCACTGCAAAAGGGCAGCTTTCAGAGGCTAAAAGGTCGTCTTTCGGAATACAAAAGGGCATCTTTTGCAAGCGCAGCCATAACCGACTGATTTTCAAGACGATACACAACGTCTAAAATTTATACGGCATACATCAACCTGCAACAACGACAACACGCCATAAACTGATGCGCTACAAGATATAAAAAGAGCCACAACACCTATTGCACCTGTAAATAAAAAATCACGGAAAGCCGTGAAATGCAGAACACAAAGACTTTATATTTTCGCAACATGCAATCGTTAATAAAAAATATAAAGCAATGAAAAACTTTTATCAACTATCACTATGGTGCATCATGGCATGCACACTTCCACTGACATTATCATGCAGCAGCGACGAAGAACTGTCGCCCGGCCCTGACCCCGACCCAATTATTCCCGACAACAGCATTGTCAGCCTGTCGGCAGAAGGCCAACAGACCGACGTAACCATACCCACGGCACAGCCATGGGAGGCAGAATCGTCGGCCGACTGGCTGCAATTGTCGCAGATGGGAGGCAAAGGCGGCGAGAACGTAAAGATTATTGCTGCACGCAACATCACCCGACAAGAGCGCATAGGCTACATACGCCTGAGCAACGCGACCGAAACGCGCGCCGCGGCAGACTCAATGCAGATTGTGGTGAAACAGCCGGCAGCAGAGAGCGAGGCTACGGGAGTGGTGCTGACATCTGCCTGCTACCGCGACGGCAAAATGTATGTAAAGATATACAACGGACGCTCGTCTGAAAGCAGCATGCAGCAGCTGGGGATAGTGAGCGGCAGCAGCTTCAGCTTCACTGATCCCGACGCCACCTATCCCGAAAAGGAGCCTATCGTGTATATAAAGAAAGGTCAGGAATATGAGGCTTGCCCTTATGTCATCCTGAACGCCGACGGCGAGGCCAAAGGCAAGTTCTCTATTGCAGGCGAGGCCTCTGTAAACACGCTGCGCGTAAAGCAGAACATCGTCTACAAAGAACTTGGCGAGCTGGGCAACAGCGGCTCTGCCACCACTCACTTCACCGACGGCACCACTATATACATGGGCGGAGGCATAGTGGAAAAGACCAACCTGGGATATGAACAGACCGTGACGACCAACGAGCTGCGCTCATACGACATGGCGACAGGCGCCGAAAAAACATACGCCGACATGCCCGTCAGCGGTCAGGGCGCATGCTGGAACGGCATACCCGTAATCATAGGCGACGGCGGAATATATTATCTCGCATCAGGAAAATGGAACCTTGCCGCCACGCACAACGGAGAAGTAAAAGCCGCCAGCATTAACGACAACATTATCTATGCCGTAACCGACACTCACATCTGCGCGTACATACTTGACAAAGACAGCAACGGCAACATAACAGCAACGGCAGACGGCAAAACAGCACACGGCACGACATTCAGCGAAAGCACACGCGCCACATCTGACGGCAGGGGTAACACATGGCTGCTGGACGACAGCCGGCACACGGCATACATGATAGACGGCAACAAACTGACGGCGCAACGCTGTGCCCCAGCCGACTCGCTCGCCTCCGAATTTAGTTTCATTGGCGTTGCCGGCGGCTATATCTATGCCTTGAGCGACGGCTCAGTAGTACGCTACGAGGCAGGCAGCAGCAGCAACCCGCAACCGCTGAAGATGCTCGGCACATTCAGCTGGACAGGCGAAACAGAATGTGTAAACGGAGTGTTGTATAACTTTGGCGGACTGACCAACTTCCGCGGCACATACACCGCATCGAAGCTACTGAACCGCTTCTCGCCATCCGACTATGCGCCGATATCCGTCTCGATATTGCCCGAATAGACCGGCACTACACATACAGTCAACACAAAATGGCAGCTCAGCCCCAATTGGTCATCAGTATTCGGCAGAATCAATGTTATCTATTGAGCCTATTATAGTCTGAATTTTAGCTGAAATGACGGCCAAACAAACAAAACATCAGACGGCATGACGACAATATAAAAGAACAAGACAGAGAAAGCATCAGACTGCTAATAGGATTAAGACACATGCTGCGGAATGACCGATTGGGGCCTCAAGGCTCTATACGCCGACAAAAAGGCTATAGAGCCTTGCTTTAATTTACATAAGCACAACTAACACGACAAAAACCGAACAAAGAAACGCAACAAGCCATTGTAACACAATTTAAATACAAAATTAAAATTCATTTCATTCATTTTTATTTTGAGATTAGCCCAACTTGCAGTATCTTTGCACCGCAAAACAGAAATTTTAATTTATTCATGGACGATTATTACGCGGAAAATATGAACTTGTAGGCGCGGAGGTTTGCTCATTGATGCTGACCGCCGTGCAGTCATAACCGTTTCGGAGGATTAGCAAATGAGAACATATTGGAACACAACCAAAGGCCTTAGGCAGATTGGCGAGTGGGAGCCTAACTGCTGGATACAAGTGACATGCCCGACGGAAGAAGACCAGCGTCTTCTTGAAAATGAATTTAAGATTCCCGATTATTTCCTTTCTGACATCAGCGATAATGATGAGCGTGCCCGTTATGAATACGATGACGGCTGGATGCTCATAATCCTGCGTATACCTTTTGTAAAGGAAATAAGGTCGAGAACGCCCTACACCACCGTGCCGCTCGGCATAATACACAAGCGAGACGTAACCATCACGGTGTGCTTTCACGAAACAAACATGATGATAGACTTCGTGAGCTATCAGCAGAAGCGCGGCGAGGGCTTCACCGACTACGTCGACATGATTTTCCGCCTGTTCCTCTCTTCGGCCGTATGGTATCTGAAACGGCTGAAGCAGATAAACAGCCTGATTGAAAAATCAAAGCGCAACCTTGACAAGGAAGTGAACAACGAGTCGCTCATAGGCCTGTCAAGACTGCAAGACTCGCTGACCTACTTCATCACATCCATCCGCGGCAACGAGAACCTTCTGGCAAAGCTGAAGTTCAAGCTGCAGGTGGACGAACTCGACGCCGACCTGATTGAGGACGTAAACATCGAGATGAGCCAGGCGCGCGAAACCACAAACATATACTCTGACATTCTCGAATCTACCATGGACACATATTCGAGTATCATCAACAACAACATGAACACCGTGATACGTACGCTCACCTCTGTGTCGATTATCCTGATGTTCCCCACGCTCATAGCCAGCCTGCTCGGAATGAACCTCATAAACGGCATGGAACAATGGAAATACGGCTTCGTGATAGCCATAATAGTATCCGTGCTCATTTCAGGCATATCATGGTGGATTTTCCGCCACAAAAGGCTCATTTAACCCAAGAAAAACGTTTTTTTCCAAATTTATTAGGTATTTACAATATTTTTAATTAAGTTTGCACACCTAAGGTTTTACCTGAAAATCAATTCATGAACGAATAAAAAGTTATATGATGGACTCTCAAGAAAAGACACTCAGCCAAGAGAACACTGAGAAAATGAATGTTGAACTAACCGATAACAACATGCAAGAAAACTGCGCTGCCAATGAAAACAACGCAGAAGTGACAACCGACACCACCGAAACAGGAGAATTTGTCTCAGAAAGTTCTGAAGCTGCCGCACTGAAAAAAGTATATAAAAGCAAAAGCGAAATAATAGAAAGGGTGAAAGAAATCGCACACAGCGACGAGCATCCTCAGAAAGGCGAAATAGATTACCTCAAAACAATCTTTTACAAACTTCACTTTGCCGAAAGAGAAGCTGACATGAAAGCATATCTTGAGGGAGGCGGCGACCCGGCAAACTACAAAGTGCTTCCTGACGAAGACGAAGAGGTGTTTAAGGCTGAGATGGGCGTAATAAAGGAAAAACGCGCCAAACTGTTCCTTGAGCAGGAAAAAGAAAAGCAGGAAAACCTGAAGAAAAAGCTCGACATCATCGAGAAGATCAAAGCTATGGTTACTTCGCCCGAAGAAGCCAACAAATCATATCAGGACTTCAAGAAGCTGCAGCAGGAGTGGAAAGAGATCAAGCTCGTGCCGGCAGAAAAGGCGAACGAGCTGTGGCGCAACTATCAGCTCTACGTTGAGCAGTATTACGACCTGCTGAAACTAAACAGCGAGGCACGCGAATACGACTTCAAGAAAAATCTTGAAATAAAGACAAAGATATGCGAGGCTGCCGAAAAGCTCGGCACAGAGGAAGACGTGATAAGCGCATTCCACCAGCTGCAGAAGCTGCATCAGGAGTTCCGTGAGACAGGTCCTGTTGCAAAAGAACTGCGCGAGGAAGTGTGGGCACGCTTCAAGGCAGCATCTACTATAATTAACAAGCGCCATCAGCAGCACTTCGAATCGCTGCGCGCAAAAGAGGAAGACAACCTCACAAAGAAGACAGCGCTGTGCGAGAAAATTGAAGAAATAGCCAAGGAAGAAATAAAGACCGCAGGCGAATGGGAGAAGAAGACTAAGGACATCATTGCCATACAGGCTGAATGGAAGACCATAGGCTTCGCTCCGCAGAAGATGAACGTAAAGATCTTTGAGCGTTTCCGCGCTGCCTGCGACGACTTCTTCAGCAAGAAAGCTGAATTCTTCAAGAATATGAAGCAGCAGTTTGCTGAGAATGCCGACAAGAAGAGAGCACTCATCGAGCAGGCAAAGGCCCTGCAGGACAGCACCGAATGGAAGTCGACAAGCGACAAGCTGATAGCCCTGCAGAAGGAATGGAAGACCATAGGAATGGTGCCTAAGAAACTTGGCGACAAGCTGTGGAACGAGTTCCTCACTGCATGCAACCACTTCTTTGAGGCACGCAACAGCGCCAACGCCGGCACACGCAACGAGGAGCGCACCAACCTCGAGAAGAAACGCGGCATAATAGAACAGCTGAAAGCATTGGCTGAGAATGCCGAAGACAACATACAGGACAAAGTGCGCGAGCTTATCGACGAATACAACGCTGTAGGCCACGTTCCGTTTAAGGAAAAAGACAAGCTCTACAAAGAGTATCACGACATACTGGACAAGCTTTACAAAGAGCTTAACATATCAACAGCACGCCGCCGTCTCGACAAGTTCAAGAACAACCTGAAGAACGTTGCAGAGAAGGGCGCTGACGCTCTCGACAACGAACGCGCACGCCTGATGCGCCGCTATGAGGCAATCAAGCAGGAAGTTCAGACCTACGAGAACAACCTCGGATTCCTTAACGCTTCGAGCAAGAAGGGCAACAGCCTCATCGACGAAATGAACAGAAAGGTTCAGAAGCTTAAGGATGACATGAACCTTGTACGCGAAAAGATTAAGGCCATCGACGCCGAGAACAAAGACGAAGACTGATTTTCGGCAAGACGGTCAGAACAATAAACATAGATAAGTAAATTGAAAATTAAAATTATCTGCATACTCACGCTATTGCTTGGCGTCACCGCCCTAAAGGCGCAGACGCAAAAGCAATGGCGTGATTCTTTATCTGTAATAAACAGCCAGCTTTATCTTCATCCCGACTCTACGGAACTGTTGCTGCAGAAAGCTGCCGTCAACCTTCAGCTGCTTGAATGGGAAGACGCAGCCGAGACATGCAACGCTATTCTGAAAAAGGATACGGTGAACCTTTCGGCACTTTACTTCAGAGCTTACGCCAACAACAACATGCGCAGGCATGAACTGGCAAGAAACGACTATGAGGACTTTCTGAGAATGTCACCGCGCAACATGCAGGCACGACTCGGACTGGCATACACATACATACAGCTAAAGCGCAACGCACAGGCCATGGACGAGTTCAACAATCTTGTTGAAATGTTCCCTGACAGCAGCATCGTCTATGCGGCAAGAGCCGAACTCGAGAAAGAGATGCGCTCATACGAAACGGCACTGTATGACTACAACGAGGCGCTGAAACGCGAGCCCGACAACCAAGACTACATCATTTCAAAGGCAGAAGTGCTCATCAGTATGAACAGGAAGCGAGAGGCAAAAGCCCTGCTCGACCAGCTCGTAAGAAGCGGAGTTGCACGCGGAGCGCTGAAGGATCTGTACGCTAAATGCAAATAACCCGTTTATTGCAGCACAATGACATCAAAGTTTTTTCAGCTTCTGCGGTTTTCTATTGACGAATCACAGCCGGCTCCCGAAGGCATAACTGCCGCCGACTGGCCGATACTGTTCCGCATGGCCAAGGAACAAAACCTTCAGGGCGTAATCTTCCATGGCATTAACCGCCTGCCCAAAGAATGTCTGCCCGAAAAGGAGATGACCATGAGATGGTTTGCCCTAAGCCGCCAGATAGCCAAACTCAATACAAAGGTAAACGTCAACGCAGCTAAAGTTTCTGAAACATTCAGGCGCAAAGGACTCCGCACCTGCCTGCTTAAAGGACAGGGAAACGCCCTGCTCTACCCCGACCCGCACATGCGCACGCCGGGCGACATAGACATATGGGCAGAGGGAGGATACAGGAAGGTGATGAAGACCGTAGGCTATATGGCTCCTGGATGCAAGCGATGCTATCACCACACAGACTTTCCCGACTATGGCGGAACCACCGTTGAGCTGCACTACCGCCCTCAGTTTATGAACAATCTGATAAGCAACGCCAGACTGCAGGACTATTTCAGCAAGAACGCCGGCGAGCAGTTTGCAAACATTGTGCAGCTGCCCGACGGAGCCGGTAGCATAGCCGTGCCCACAGCAGCATTCAACCGCATATATCAGATGGCACACATCTCAAACCACTTTTTTCATGAGGGCATAGGTCTAAAGCAGCTCTTAGACTATTACTACGTGCTGCGCCAGGGATTCACGGCAGCCGAACAGCAGGCTGACACACGCACGCTGAAACGCTGCGGACTTTATAAGATGGCCACGGCGGTGATGTACGTGATGCAGAAGGTATTCTGTCTCGACGACAAATATCTCATAGTCAAGGCAGACGAGCGGCTCGGCAGATTTCTGCTCAACGAGATTATGCTCTCGGGCAACTTCGGCTTCTACGACAAGCGCATAGACAAATACCGCGGAAGTCAACTGAAAAAGAACATACAGAGACTTGTGCGCGACGCACGCTTCATGCTCATCTTCCCCGGCGAGAGCCTATGGGAGCCCGTCTTCAGGCTCTATCATTTCTTTTGGAGAATGGCTGCCAGATATTAGACAACGCCGCCACGGATATGCACCAACAGCTGCACGGCGTGCCAAGACGTTAAGAACAAATCTTCGAAGTAAATGTAACATGATGCAAAAGGCATCATTCTGCACGCCGAAAGGCCACATATTAAGATGCAAAAGACGGTCTTTTACGCTATAATATGCCGCCTTTTACAACACACACACAACTAAAAAATTTTTTACAGAAACTCATCACTCGTCACATCACGATGTAGAAAGCTGAATATCAGGCAATTACACTGTGACGAGTTGACTTTCCAACTCGTCACGCCCTCATGGTCTGTCCCCATACGTTATGAGTTCAGACTGCAACTCATCACGCGGTATTCTTCTGAAAATCAGCCACATACGCACGAATGTGATGAGTGATGAGTTTCTGTTATAACAATTTTACTGACACAAACCGCAAATAATTGGTTCTTCCGCAATTTAGTTGAAATAATCTCTTTGCGTTATATTATAAATGTTATCACCGATGACAATTTGAACAATGACAATTAGAAAGAATCAATTAGTCAAATACAATTAGTCTTGATATCAAGGCTGTACAAAATGCCGTATTATACGACATTTCTAATGGTATCCGTTGAAGAGTTCGTAAATAAGCTAAAAGTTGTAAAAATGATGATGTACGGGAAGGCCTCTCTAAACCTCCTAAGAAATAAGATGGCGTTTAGTGAACTTGGCTTCAACTAAATTGCGGAAGAACCAAATAATTTTGCATCTATATCCATATTGTTTAGCGAGTATGAACAGAAACTGAGACTGTAAATATTTAATGGGAATTTCAGGGTAAGGGATTATTTTACTGCCGGCAACTAATATAACTTTACAAATGTGACCCGAAAAAATTTTCAGTGCCAATATTATCCGGCCACAAACTCTCCTGACAAGACACCTTATAGTTGTTACATAAAAAAGATGCAACCCTTAGGCTGCATCTTTTTGTTGGGATACCCGGACTCGAACCAGGAATGACAGGACCAGAATCTGTAGTGTTACCATTACACCATATCCCAATTTTATGTCTGCAATCGTTTTGTTTCCTGATTGCGATTGCAAAGGTACGCATTTTTTTTTAACTGACAACATTTTTACCGACTTTTTTCTAAAAAATCTCAAAATAATACGTTTTTTTACCCGAATTACGATAAATCAGTGTACCTTTGCATAAAATAAAATACATTTTTAGGGGTAAAAACAGAATGAAAATTCTTTTTCCTCAGAGATAAAAAAATTCAGAAAATAAATAACACCTTATTTTATTAATGGAACAAACAAAAAATTTAGTTGAGACAATAACTAAAGGTATTCAAGAGAAGAAAGGGTCAAACATTAACATAATCGACCTGAGCGGCATTGAAGGCACAATTTGTCATTATTTTATAATATGTCAGGGCAATTCGCCTTCGCAGGTAGAGGCGATAACAGACTCTGTTGAAGAATTTGCCAGGGTTCACGCCGGAGAAAAGCCGGTTCACGTTGTAGGACTCAACAATGCACAGTGGGTGGCAATGGACTATACAGACGTAATGGTTCATATATTCCTGCCCGAAGTGCGCGAATATTACAATCTGGAAAATCTTTGGGAAGACGCAAAACAGACCCGGATACCTGATTTAGACTGATTGGATTTACCAAAGAAATTTTCAAAAAACATATTTAAGTTAGTTTAGACGAACAAATTAACAGAAACAACATGGAGCAAGATAAAAACAACAAGATGCCCAAATTCAGCATGAGCTGGATTTACATGCTTGTGATAATCGGCCTCATAAGCGTCTACCTCATGGGAGGCGACTCTATCGGCGGAAGCGCAAGCAAGAAGGTGTCTTACGATGAGTTCAGGGCATACGTCACAAAAGGCTATGCCTCGGAGATTGTGCTCAACAAGGACGAAAGCACCTTGAAGATGTATGTTAAGGCCGAGCACATACGCGACGTGTTTAAGGCAGGAACGAAAGAAGTGGGCAAGACTCCTTTTGTAACCAGCGAGTTCGGAAGCGCCGACAAGGTTGAAAGCTTTGTCGATGCGGAGCGTCAGGCCGGAAAGTTTAAGGGCAACCTTAACTACGAGAACAAGAAAGGGAGCGACCTGCTCACCATTCTTTTCAACATTGCACCTATTTTATTCTTTGTGTTCATCTGGCTGTTCTTCATGCGCCGCATGGGCGGAGGCGGAGGCAACGCCGGAGGCGTGTTCAACGTGGGCAAGAGCAAGGCAAAGATGTATGAAAAAGGAGCCGAGATTAACATCACATTTAAAGATGTTGCCGGACAGGCCGGTGCCAAGCAGGAGGTGCAGGAGATTGTTGAGTTTCTGAAGAATCCAAAGAAATATACCGACCTTGGAGGCAAGATTCCTAAGGGCGCACTGCTCGTAGGTCCTCCGGGAACCGGTAAGACTCTTTTGGCAAAGGCTGTTGCGGGCGAGGCCGGAGTTCCGTTCTTCTCTATGAGCGGTTCTGACTTCGTAGAAATGTTCGTGGGCGTCGGAGCAAGCCGCGTGCGCGACCTGTTCCGCCAGGCAAAGGAGAAATCGCCATGTATCATATTCATCGACGAAATTGATGCCGTGGGACGTGCAAGAAGCAAGAATCCGGCAATGGGAGGAAACGATGAGCGCGAGAACACGCTCAACGCCCTGCTGACAGAGATGGACGGATTCGGCACCAACAGCGGCGTAATCATCCTTGCAGCCACCAACCGGGCCGACATGCTCGACTCGGCACTGCTGCGTGCCGGACGTTTCGACCGTCAGATCAATGTAGACCTGCCTGACCTCAATGAGCGTAAGGAGATATTTAAGGTTCACCTAAGACCTGTAAAGACCGACCCGTCTGTAGAGATTGACATGCTTGCACGTCAAACTCCGGGATTCTCTGGTGCCGACATAGCCAACGTATGTAATGAGGCTGCGCTAATAGCAGCCCGCCACGACAAGAAGTTTGTCGGCAAGCAGGACTTCCTCGATGCCGTAGACCGTATTATCGGCGGTCTGGAGAAGAAGACCAAGGTTATGACCCAGGGCGAACGCCGCACCATCGCGCTGCACGAGGCTGGACATGCCACGATATCATGGTTCCTCGAGCACGCCAACCCGCTGGTAAAGGTATCTATCGTTCCGCGCGGAAGAGCACTCGGTGCAGCATGGTATATGCCTGAGGAAAGACAGATAACAACAAAGGAGGAGATGCTCGACGAGATGTGCGCCACACTGGGCGGACGTGCTGCCGAAGAGCTATTCACAGGACACATATCAACAGGAGCTATGAACGACCTTGAGCGCGTTACAAAGAGTGCTTACGGCATGATAGCTTACGCAGGTATGAGCGACAAGCTGCCCAACATCTGCTACTATAACAACAACGAGTATAACTTCCAGCGTCCTTACTCAGAGACAACCGCCAAGATAATGGACGACGAGGTGCTGAAGATGATCAACGAGCAATACGACCGCGCGAAGAAAATTCTTACAGAGCACAAGGATGGCCACAACAAGCTGGCCGAGATGCTGCTTGAACGCGAGGTGATATTTGCTGAAGACGTTGAGACAATATTCGGCAAGCGTCCGTGGGTTAGCCGTTCTGAAGAGATTATGGAGGAAGAGGGAAAAGACTCTAAGGCTGAAGGCGAAAGCGACAAGGCTCTGCCCGAAAGCAGCGAGACTGACAACAACGCCGTAAATCAGGAACCGGCATCTGAAAGCAATGCTGAAACCGGCATTTCTGACGGCAATGAAAATTCTCAAGAAACAAAATAGATGAGATATGAGTGACAAGATGAAGAACCTTATTGTAAGAAGCATCACGGGCGTGTTCTTTGTGGCAGCCATCGTGGTATGCTTCATGAGACCCATCGCCATGGAGTTTCTGTTTGCTCTCGTAACAGGACTGACGATATGGGAATACTGCGGACTGGTGAACGACGTAAAGGGCGTACAGGTAAACCGCTTTATAAGCACTGTTGCCGGTGTATATTTCTTTCTTGCCGTAGGAGGCTTCTGCAGCGGAATGATTCAGAGCGGTGCCGTGTTCATACCATATCTGCTTACAATAGTATATCTCTTCATCAGCGAGCTTTACATGAAGACGGAGAACGCGATAAACGATTGGGCCTACACCATGCTCGGACAGATGTACATCGCCCTGCCCTTCTCTACCATCAACGTGCTCGCATTCAATGCCACTCCCGACGGCAATGTTGCCTACAACTACATGATACCGCTCTGCGTGTTCATATTCCTCTGGGCCAACGACACCGGCGCCTACTGCAGCGGCTCACTCTTCGGCAAGCATAAGCTGTTTCCGCGCGTATCGCCCGGCAAGAGCTGGGAAGGCTCCATTGGTGGCGCCATCATCGTTCTGGCCGTGGCATGGCTGATAGGATATCTCGACGCACAGAACGGCAACACATCAGGACTTACCATACCGCAGTGGATGGGCCTTGGTCTTGTTGTAGTTGTATTCGGCACATGGGGCGACCTTGTTGAGTCGCTCTTCAAGCGCACCCTTGGCGTAAAGGACAGCGGAAACATTCTGCCCGGTCACGGCGGAATGCTCGACCGTTTCGACTCGTCGCTCATGGCCATGCCTGCTGCTGTTATATATCTTTACTCGCTGACGCTGTTCTGATTAGCTGACTAACCAGTTGCAATATAAACATAAACCGGCGTCATGCTTTCATCATTCCATATCAGATGAAAGCATGACGCCGGTTGCTGATTTGAAAGACACATGCACATCAAAGCGTGTCATAATATGAATTTGATTTCTATTGGCATCTTTTTGTTCGCCTTTTCTTTACATAGTCCGCTATGACTGCGAAAAATCTAACGAAAATTCGCTCAATAGAAAGCAAAAATACAGAACGAATCTCAATAAGCGATTCGGGTTTATTGAATTCCGTGATGCAGCCGCATTAGCCGGTTGTCATCAACGCCATCAGAGAGAGTCTTTTGTTACGGCACAGGCATTACGGTCAATAACCGTCCATTATATCAGAATCGGCTCTTTATGTCGCTGTTGCTGTAGGTCTTTCTCTTGCTGCGTATCTCCTTGCCGAAACTATACGAGAAGCCCAAGGTTACAGACAAAGGCGAATAGTCGTTGTAGAAATGCATGCTCATTCCGTTGTTTGAAATACTTACACCCTTAACATTTCCTGCAAACAAGTTGCTGACTCCCAACTTCATATTAAGGCGGCCCTTAAGGCACGAATAAGCAATACCGCAACTCATTGAGAATCTGCTATCAATAGTTTGAACCACATTTTTGTCTTTCCCCGAATAAGTGGCGGTAACATATCCTGTAAGATTACGGCGTCTGTCGAAAATAAACCTCAAGTCGCCCATGGCAAAAGCCTTGAGAACATGCTCGTTGCTCAAGCTATAACAGCTGTCGGCAGTGGTTTTACAATAAAACAACTCGCCAAAGATATAAGCCCTCAGCCATGACAGCTTTGTGAAATAGAGGCTAAGGTCCACTCCGCAGCCTTCCTTGTCGTAAGCATTCTGCCATTGCGTGTTCGAAGAGCCGTCGGCAGCATTCATCTGTGTAACCTGTCCTATACAGTCAAACTCCTTTGCAGCCCTCAGCTCCAGCCCGAGTTCAAGTCCGCTGCAAAGCACTATGTTGTTGGAAAGTCTTACTCCATACCAGTAGTTTGGCTTTATTGTAGGGTTGCCCTGGGCTGTTGAGTTGGCACTCAGATAAGCCGTAAACGGATTGACCACCTGTATGCCCGGACGTCTTATTCCGCTGAAAATGCTGACGCCAAAGGTTGACCCGTTGCCCGACCTGTACATCACATTCACAGTCGGAAACAGTCTGCCGTAGTTGTCTGTTGCCAATGTCCCGTTGCCGTTTTCCGACTTTGTATGCGTAAGTTCATATCTTCCGCCGAGCACCATGTCGAAGTGTCCCAATGACTTGTTGAGCGACAGATATCCGGCATAGATATCTTCCGAATATGTAAAGTCGTCATTTTGCACAGGAAGTGTGGAATAATCATATAGCGAGGAGTTTCTCGTCTCTGTGAGAGACGTCTTTATTCCTGCATAAAGCTTGATGCTCCAGGGCAACAGAGTTGAATAGTCGAGCGCAAAGCTCAGTCCCTTAAGATGCGCGCCCACCTGATTGCGAAGATAGTCAACGCTGTCCGTCTGCACGCTGTTTTCATAATAGTAAGAGTTGAAACTGTAGTCACGGTCGTTATCAAACTTAAAAAGGTCCATTATGAAAGATATCCTGTTGGTGCTGCTCCAGTTTCTGTCGATATAAAAGTTAAGGTTCATGTTTCGCCCGTCACGCAATTCAAGCGACGGCGAGCGACTCTCCTCTGTCATCACCCCGGCCATGTCGTATGTGTTCTCAAAGGTCGTGCTTGGATAATTTCTGTATGTATCTATATAATAAGCCTCAATGCCTACTGTTGAAAGCGAATCAATCATAAAGTCTAACGAGCCGGAAATGTTATAGTTGTTGTTTCGCCAGCCCATGTCCGTATGGCTCTTTCGCGTCATGTCTGTAAAATATTTCACATTGCTTTCAGTATATGCAACGCTGCCGTAATTCCAGCTTGCATTGAGCGATGCCGTAACGCGCTTTCTCTGATAGTTAAGGTTCATGCGGGCTGCGTTGCTCCATTTGTCGGCATAGGTTACATCGTCGCCTACTTCGCCGCCTATATAATCGGCACCTCTTTCAGTTATTATGTTTATGATGCCAAAATCGCTTCCTGCATCATACTTTGCGCCTGGCGATGTTATCACCTCTATCTTTGCCACATTTGACGCCCTGTGCGACTTCAGTATATTGATCAGCTCACCCTCAGGGATGGTTTTCATACGTCCGTTGAACATAACCCTTACGCCGTCACGTCCCGGTATTCTGATGTCGTTGTCCGTAACCAATATACCGGGCACATTGCTCAGCAGGTCAAGCAGGTCAGTTTTGCCCTTGCGCAGCCTTATTGCGTCTACTATAAATTTGTCGGCTTCGCGCTTTATCAATTTCTCGCTCACCACTACTTCCTGAAGGTCTATCTCGTCAGACACAAGTGAATCAGACTTATTTACGTTTTGAGCAAACGTATTTAAAGCAGAAAACATTGAAAAGACAAATATCAACTTTATATTTTTCATAGGCTAAGCATAGTTTTATTTCAAAATATATTCAGATATATTCCTTGGAGCCTTTACATGTCTTAAACCAATAGTAATCACAATGCTCCTCGCCGTATACCTTACAATGTATTGGTGTATCAGCTATTTTTACATCAATCAGATGTGCCTTAATTTCAGCATGCTCCATCTGGGCAACATTATTCTTAGCGCCCATATTCAGCTGCCATTTTCAAGGGCACGTCATTTCACAAATTTAATATATCATTATCATAATTTATGACATCGCAAAATAAAAAAGAAAAAATGAAACCAGCAAACTATTTCGCAAAATATTCTAAATTTATTCCTTTTTCTAAAGCGATTGTATAAATTCGTCCCACATCTTTGGCTCAGCATCCTTGCCGAAAGCCTTCTTATACAAACGTTTACGCGCTGATGACACCGAATTGCGTTCTTTGTTGGTCAGTATTGATATATCAGCCGGCCTTACTCCTATTTTCAGCAACAGACACAGACGATATTCATATTCGCTTATCTTGCATAATTCTGTCAAACGATCCTTAAAACCTGCATAATGTCTGTTGACTTCGGCATCTAACATCAGCCAATAGTCTTTAGGTATTTTTTTATCACACCTCTCGCAGGTGTTATCGTTCAATACAGCCCTTATCTTTCTAAATATGTCAGAATTAGTGAGTTTGCTTTGCGACAGCTCTCTGTTTGCAGTCTGCATATTGGCTATTCTGTTCTGATTCTCAAGCTGTTCCCTGCTGGCCTTCAGCTCGGCTGCAAGACTTTCGTTACAGTCTACGACTCTAGCAAGACGGACATTCAGACTTTCTATCTTACGCTTGTTTTCATCAACAAAAGCACTGCTTTGCTCATACTTTTCTTTCAGATACTTTGTCTCATTCTCATATTTTATCCGCTCAGACATACGCTTTTTCTTTAGATGAGATATAAAAGCAAAAAAGGCAAAAATCAACGAAATGCACATAAAAACAAATATATAAACAATATACCTATTTTCAGCCAATTCGTATTTTAACCTGATATTTTCTTTCTCCTTTTCTGTATAATTATAAACTGCATCAATTCTTGCAACATCTTTTGTCTTTATAATATTTTGGACAGAATCTGAATATGTTTCATATTTGTCAAAGAAATATGCCGCCTTAATCAAATCATTTTTTCGTAAATAATAATGTCCAAGCCATTTTGAAGCCCCATATTTGGCATAAACATTATCTAAATCATAAACCTTTTCATACAGATTCACAGCTTCATCTGTTCTGCCGACCTTATCATATATCTTCGCAACAATAACCAAAACAGCCCTAGCATTTATCCTGTTAACACGGCTCAACGCACGGTTAGCATACATCAACGCCTTACCATATTCACTTTGCTTATAATAATGCTTCGCTATCTGAGCAAGGATATCGGTTTCAAGCAAACTGTCATTTGCTTCCTTAGACAAGTTCAAGGCCTGTTCAAAACATTCTGCTGCCTGACTTTCATTTTTAACACGCTGATAACAATACGCCATACCGCACAATGAATATGCCTGACTTTTTTTGTTCTCTATTTTTTTATTATACAAATAAGAATGTCTGAACGCCTTCAATCCTTTATAATACAATCCTTGATAAAGAAAGATATATCCCATCTGCGAATAAGCCTTATATCTCAACGGACTAGCCGTGTCAGCCAATTCTATCGTTTTCTGAAAATATGGTAAGGCACGCGTGTCATCGTTCATGTCGTTATACACACGTCCTGCATAATAATATGCCATAGGCAGGAGCCGTTTGTCGCCCTCGTTTTCATAATAATCAAGGAGACGGAGCATCAACGTATCGGTTGTATGGGCAACATAAAGCTTGTCTTCTGTCTTAATGCGCAACAGGTCGTAATAGTTCCGGTCTGCCTTGTCGGCAGCATTTATCTTCGGAACTATGCTGTCGAGCATAGCCAAAGCACGGCGCGGTGACACATCGGCCACACTGTCTATTGCCGACAATGCCTTGCTGTGAGACGAACGCTCAACGTCACAGCCGGCAGATATAAGCACGCATAGCACTATTATTATACAGTTAAATATATTCATGAGTTTTAGATGATATCATTCATTACTTATAAAAACAAAAGATTCTGCCGATATTTCTTGCACTGATGCTTTTTGAGGAGAAGCCGCTCCCAAACCTATAGCCAAAGCTAAAATCAAAAATAATTTCTTCATTTTCTTTTGTTTTTTTATTAATTACTATTTAAAGTCCGGACTATTTCTTTTTTATAAACTAAATTCAACCCTCACCATACATTCACGCGGCCTCAACCTTGTAATGGTGTACATCTGCTGAGTGTCGGTTATCTGGCGGCGTTCATATTCATCCTTTCCCAAAATATTGCTGCATGTCAGGCTCACTTCATAACGTTTGGTGCGATAAGAGACTGACAAGTCGGCAAAATAGGTGAACGAAACGGCCTTATCGTTGCCGTGGTATATCTCGTTGCTTAACTCTATGTTAAAGCGTCCGGGCATGAAGTAGCACTTCAGACTGTGACTGAATGAACTTAGCGACGACGGCAACGAGGCGCCCGAACGGCACTCCTGTCTGACATAGCTGAACTGACTCTGCTCTTCGACAGAGAACCAGCTGCAAGGCTGGAGCGAGACTGTTGCCTTGGCTCTGGCCATCTGCGTCTGAAACGGCGTAAGCACATTCTGCAAGAGCATGTTATAATCACTCCACTGCCATCGCCCTGACAGCGTAGTAACCAGATGAGCCACGTTCCAGCTCTCGCTTACACGGAAGTTTAATCCGTGCATAACGCTGTTTGATGTAAGGTCTGTGGCCCGCGATTCATACACATTGCCGTCCACATTCATTGAGTAAAGTCGCTGATTGCGCATATTGGTAAAGACATACCCGACAGTGGCAAACAGGCCTTTTATAACATTCTTATATTCTATATTAGCGCTTGCCGTGTGCATCAATGTGTTGCTGAGTTTACCCTGTCCTTCTGTCATCGAGATATAGTCGGTAAACACAGGTATATCGAGCACTGACAAAAAGCCTTCGGGCTTCCACGAGCAGTTATACGTTGCCGTTATGCCGAAATCGGAAACTGGCATAGCTCTGAAAAACAGATTAGGCTCAAATGTAATGTTGTCTTTATGCTGTACGCCATACGTCCGGCTTGTCCAGTAAACAGGCGCCGATGCAATAAAATTAATAATGGCGGTCTTATACGACAGCGACGGTTTCATGAAAGTGCGCCATTCGGTGTACTTCCTTACGGCATCCAAATTCTGCCGGCTTACGCCTATATGCTGCGCCTTCAGGTCTGTGCCTATATTATAATTAAGATAAAACGCACCAAGCTTTTGTCCGAAATAGGCGTCACATCCGGCAAGGACGCTGCGCTGGCGAAGGCGCTGCATGGTTGAGTCGGCAAGCAGCAGACTGCCCGGCAGCCAGTTGAGTGAAAGGTAAGCGTTGACAGAAAACGAATAGCGACGGGTGATGTTGCGCACAAACGACAGTTTGTCCGTGATGTAGCCCTGACGCGGCTTAACCATCTCTCTTGTCTCAACGCCGTTCAATACCGACAAGCCGATGCTGCGGTCGAAATCGACATATCCCCTGACATCGTTTGTAAGATACTGTCTTTCGGTATTCTGCCTGTAAAGCACCTCAGCCGACAAGGCGTCGTGACGGCTCTCAGCCGATACGTCCTGCACAATGGCAGCACCGCCTGCCGCCGTATATACCGTGGTGGATGTCTGTCGCTGTTCAGTCATGTCGGTCATGCCGTCGAGCTGTATCCTCAAGTCATTGCCGCCATGCGTCTTCAGCAGCCAGTTAGTTGCAAACAGATGAGTATGATTAAATCTGCTGCGCGAGGCGTCAATGGCCGGTGCCGGCAGCGATATGTTGCCGAGCATACCATCGTCCACGGGTGCCGAGTCGTCGAGATATGCCGACATAGGCGTTACTTCCTGTCCGATGTTCTTACCGGTATTGTTGTTCTTATACATGCTTATGCTCTGCACCTTGCGCGAAAACAGCATTGAGACGATGCGATTGTCATAAAGCCAGTCGGGACTTTTGGTCAACGAAGCTCCCGTTGACAGGTCGAAGGTGTGACTCCACACATTTTTTGCGCTGTCGGTCAGCACGATGTTGAGTGCTGCCTGATCGCTGAACTTTGTATCCTTCAGCGCACGTATGGGCTGATGCCGTTCAAGCACCTGCACCTTTTTCACCTTTCCTGCATCAATGTTATCTGACGCCTGCGCATACTTACCGCCAAGCAGATCCATGCCTTCAATATAAAATTTGTTTATCTTCGTGCCCTGATATTCTATCGAGCCGTCATCATTTACGGTAAGTCCGGGCATTT
Organism: Prevotella marseillensis; assembly: GCF_900625065.1. Lineage (NCBI taxonomy): Bacteria > Pseudomonadati > Bacteroidota > Bacteroidia > Bacteroidales > Prevotellaceae > Prevotella > Prevotella marseillensis. Next base: position 2,133,080 of record NZ_UYXY01000001.1, read on the forward strand.
TCTTGATAACGTCGGCTATGGTGCGGTCTTGCTTGCCGCGAAAGGCGCTCACAAGATAGTTGAGCGTGTCGCCCTCCTGTCTGATGCGCTGCGACTTTACGACCACTTCCTTAAGTTCTGTGGCATGCTCGCTGAGCACTATAACCTTGTCGCTGCTGTAATGCCTAAGAGCAATAGACAGTTTAGAGTAACCAATCTTGCGCACCTCCATCGTGTCGCACTGCCGGCCTTTACAGTCTACGGAAAACATGCCTTGCTTGTCGGTGAATCCATAAGCCACTACCGACTTGCCGTTTTTAATATATACAGAAGCCTTGTCGACAGGACTGTTGTCCGAGTTGACAACCCGTCCCGTTATAACCTGTCCGTAAGCCGTTGCTGCCAAAAGCCACGCAAACAGGACAAGCGCCATGCGTATGGTTCTGCCGTCACTCACAGTCATTATCTTCTATAAGTACCGGCGTAACCTTTCTTTGCTTTGTCCTGCCCTTACTGACAGACGGAGCAAGGCCCGTCAGCCTCGTCATCAGCCCTACAGGATCGGTAATCTCCATTTCTGTAATCTTTTGCAGCTCTTTCGACTCAACAGATTTATATTTTGTCTTTTCCATCGTAATGCTTTCTCCCCTGCCCTTTCTTACAGCCGTGCATACAAACGAGAAACAGCCGTTGTCTGTTTCAGCCTTCATTATAAGTCCCGGCAGTCCGCACAGTTTCCAAGGACCGTCGCTCACGGCGATTTCAGGCGCATACCACACAGTCCATGTCTGTCCGCGAAACTTTGTCCTTGCCTTGTTGCAGTGGTACTCGGCTATTATTGAGTCGCCGTCGGCCAATTGCCAGTCAAACGCAGGCATATTCTCCTCAGACTTAAGGGCAAAACCATGCAGATTAAGTGTATAAGTAAGTTTGCCGTCAGCCGGATAATTCTTCATCACCATATATTTCTGCCCAAGCGTTCCACTTCCTCTCATCCGTGTGCTTGCAGCCAAAGCCTGTTGCAGTTGTCCACCCGTGGCCTGCACCACGCTGTCAAGCACATGCTGCTGTCGTATGTTTGCCGAAGAATAAAACTTGCTCCACTTATTGCCAATAAGCAGTTCCATCTCGTCTTGCATTTCCGGTCTTTCAACACAAGTCTTAAACTTAGCGTCATAACTGATACGCATGACAGCTGTGTCCGACTGAGCCGCCGACAGCACATGACTGCACAAAGCAAGAAGAAATAAAGACAAATAATGTATAACACAAATTCTCTTCATAAGTTCAAACAGTTTAATTTTATTATTTTTATAAGCAAAATTACTCGATTTAGCACAATGCACAAAAATCTGCTGTTCGCAAAAATGTTCGCAAATCATTCCACATTAAGCCTAAGTCATTAGACCGTATATAATTTTGGTATGCTCATGCTTTCAGCCGTCTTTTTGTCTTTTATTGGCGACTTTTCCTCCGGCCTTTCTTGACATAGCCCGCTATGACTGCGAAAAATCAAACGATAATCCACTTAATATAAAGCAAAAATACAGGCTAAATCATAACGTCTAATCTGGGGTTAAGTCTGTAAATCCGTTTCATTTCGGTTGATGCTTTTCATCATTAGCCGATACAAAATTAGTAAAAATTTCAATACGTTCAACCGGCATGATAATTTTTAGGCGAAAAATCGTAAGCAAAACAGCATCTTTCAATAAACATATTCCAAAATAAGAGCCTACTAAAACATAAACTGCAAGCAAAATAATAAGGTTTGATTATAAATCAAAAGTGGCCGAGTTACGGGTCAAAACTCGGCCACTTTTGAGGCGTAAACCGGCCACTTTTTAATCAGAAACGGCCGTGTTTTTTAAGCAAAATCGTCATCAATCATGATATATAAAATAACGGACTGGCAGAAAGAAGACAATGCGAGATAAAAACTCATGGAAACATGAACGGCCAGACTGAACGTAAGAATCAAACACAGGCAGAATCACCTATATATTTTTTCCTTATTCTCGACTGCTGCACTCTTATTGTACCGATTGTAGTTCCTAATATTTTCTGCAACTCAGTCTCAGTCTTACCCATATCCTGCAATATAAGCAGAAACTTGTTGCCATGTGTCAACGACTTATATTCACGCTCAATCTGAACAACAAACGAAAGATTTACCAGTTTGTAATATTCAATAAAATCAATATAGTCGTCTTTCTTCCACGTTACAACAGAGCCATTATCCAATATCTGCCTGTAACACGCCCGTCCACGTGTAAACACATCTGTCTGCTCGCTGTATACAGAGGAGAGTTTTTTCTCCAACATCTTAATTTTTCTGGTGTTATCCTTTCCTGATTTTTTATATTCTTCAATCTGTTTGTTGTAAGAATCTATCAATATCTGGCTTTGCAGCAGCTTGGTCTTGTTCTGTTTCTGTTTATACTTCAACAACAAGATAAAGATTACTGAAAGCAAGAACACGGCTACCAAGACTATGGCTATACGGGTTACGATGACATCATACTTACGCTTCATCATATCGTTGTCGTATCTTAGCTGTATGTCCTGTATCTGCTGGGTATGCTGCTGTCTTCTGATACTGTCTTTCAGGAAGTCGAGCTGCTTATAACAGTTATACAATATCTTGTAATTATCCTCCTCTTTCAGGTTACTTATGATTGTCTCAAGAATCTCAACCTTACCCTTTCCGTCGCTCATAGCCAGGGCTTTGTTCCATAGCGAGTCGGCCTCATCAAACTTACCTTCGTTATATTTTATCAAGGCGTAACGATTAAGCACATCTGGAAGAACATATAAAGAACTCGACTTGTTGAGATATTTCTCATAAAGCTTCGTCTCTCCTTTCTGGCTATAATAATCAGCAATATTTGCATACATGATGGCCTTGCTCTTGTCTGACTTTATGCCATCGGCGAATTTTATGTTTTTCATGACATACACATATGCACTGTCGTTGTTGCCAAGTTTCTCAAATATGCATGCCAGCAGATTATATGTCAGGGCAATAAACGTTGGTTTTCCGGTTTTTTCGGCATACAGCAACGATTCTTTACCGTATTTAAGGGCCAGGCTGTAATTTTCCGACTTAAAGTTTATACGTGATATATATGCAAGAATCTTAAAATACAGTTCCTTGTCAGGCAAGCCAGACGACAGACTCTCGGCCTTTTTAAGGCAGATCATCGCATCATCGGCATTGTTTATTGCATAGTTTACAACGCCCTTATAATAATATGACTCGGCCAACATGGCATTATCCCTGCCCGTATAATATTTTATGGAGCAATCTATCAATGTGTCCACTTCTGACTCCATATCCATACCATACATTGCCTGAGTCATCAGCAGGCAATAAAGAGCCTTGTCTTCATCGTTAAGGTCATGACTGTTTATCTTATTAAGCACATGATACGCCGAGTCCGACTTGCCCACAGACAACATTCTGTCCGCCTCAGACAAGACATGCCTCTCTGAATGTTTGCCGCAACAGGCAAAAATCAGTGAAAAAACAACCATTAAAAAAATATTCGCTCTCTGTATCATGTATGTACTTTAGATGCACAAATATAATAACAATAGTTCGTTAAATTTTGGATAATCACGCAGCGTCCGAGACGCCATAATATAAGAGTTCTTTGAAATCGTTGGTATTTAATAGCCTGTGTGGGTGCTTTCCAGACATACGAATAAATCTCTGTATCATATCCGCATTATGAATCAGCGTCTTTACATTGGAGACAGAAAGATGCACGCCGCAACTCCGGGCAAAAGCCCTTGCCACGTTGACAGAGGAGAGCGACATGTTGAACGCAAAGTCCAGTGATTCCCTCTTCCGTGACTGGCAGTGGGCGAGTCCGGTAAACTGCTTTGCATCGCGGTAAAGGTACTCAATCTGGAATCGGGTTCGGTAGATGTCCATGATGTCTCTGGCAGACATCGAGGTGTCTGTAGAGAAGAACACCTTCCTCTCCTGAGTCTTCCTGCCTGGCTCGAGGCAGTCAACAATGACCACCTTGACCTTGCGCTTGAGACCTGCCGACCAGACAACCGCAGAATAGAGTGTTACCACCTTGTCATCCGAGGTGATGTCTTCACTCACAAACGCATTCATGTCGAGATTCCTGATGTCCACCCTGTCACCATAGACCTTAGGTCTTCCACGCTTGCCGGTCTTGGGACCATCATAAAGATAACGCAGTCTTACATCGCTCCTGAATCTGCTTATAAGGTTGAATCCCAAAGCAATGAGACCATCCACAAAAGGTTTCTTCGAGAAATAGGCATCAGCAACTACCGTCTTGCAGACTTTCCAAAGTGCATCTTTCTGAGAGGCAATGACCTTAAGATACCATGCCAGCAGTGAATTTGGATCATCCATTCCCGCAAGGTACTTGGGAGGACGGCCTCTGGACACGATGTCCACCGTCTGCACAGCCCTGAGATGTACGGCATCACGCTCATCGGCATCAACAAGCGCTATGCCCAGAATCTCAAGCCCCCATTTCGCGGCAGATGCGCATCCACTCCAGAAGTATCCCGTGCCGGGAGTGTGCTTTCCCGACTTGGGAATGTAGCTCGGGTCGATGGCGATGGCAATCCTGTGCTGGAGTTTCTCCCTGCAGTACGCAAGGTTATATCCCACCCAGTCAAACTTCTTCCGGAAGTTCTGTCTGAAACGGCTCTCGCAGCAGTCGCTGGACAGCGCCATTTGGGTGAAGTTCTTACGTTTCGTCATGCTTAGGAAAAGAATTGAAGTAATGACGAAGAAAGTTTTAAAACTTTTGCGTAACTTTGCAGTGCCATCAAGGGCATCATTGATGATCTTGGTGAGCTGGTCAAGTGGCTGAATTTCCATTAGCAAATTGGTTTGTCTGGCAACTGCTAATTTACTAATTTTTAGCGACTTGGCCAATTTTTTTAGACGCTTATTTTCAGTCTTTCAGGCTATTATTCCCATCTATTTTAAGATTCGTTGTTTATGGTTGTCTGACAGGTGTACAAGTTCCTGTCAGAGGTGCTGTATATATGACGTAATATATTATAAATGAGTCTCTAAACTAAAAATTAACTAAGTATTGTAATAAAAATATTTAAGAATAACAGACATTTCATGATCAAAAACATTACATTTTCGCTTTATTTTGCGCCCGCATTAAAACGCAAATCACTGATTTTCAGTTATTTACCACCATTACAAATGTAATCACGGCTAGAAAAAAGCCTTGATTATTTTTGGTGCTTAAAGTTTAACAAAATAAATTTGTGAACAGTTAATTCTTTAAAACATAAACCTAAAGTAATAAAATGCGTATGAAAAATTCATTCTTATTATTCATGTTAATTTTCAATGCATGCTACTGTGGGGCACAAACAGTATTAATTGAAAGTTTTGAAAACTGGCTTCCCCCAGGATGGTCTGTCACGCCTGCCGAAAACGGCTGGACACAGTCAGCTGAAGGCTGCGAAGGGACATTCGGACCCGGTGCCGCCTATGACGGAAAGTTTGCCGCATCTATCGACTTGTCGCTGACTGCCCTCAATGAAGGCTATGACCTCGTGTCACAAGAGTTCGACATTTCAGACTTAAAGAATCCGGAAGTGTCTTTTGCCTATTTCTACAAGCGCACAAGCACAGCCGACCCCTTCAAGATAGAAGTGCTGGCAGGATACAGGCGCAACGGAAACGTAGAATTTGAGTCATTGGCCTATATTGAGCCGGAAAACGGCATGTCGGAATGGAAAACATTCAGTCGTGTTATAAACCGCAACGCCATACAGATAAAAATACGCGCATCAAAAAGCGTAGGCGCTACATTCAGACCTTTATACATAGACAACTTTTGCCTGAGCGAAGGCCCGTCTGTAGCCGCTCCTGTAGAACTTAAATATTCTTACCACACCGGAGAAGACGGAAAATTATCAATATCATGGAAAGCGATAAATGATGAGAATAAATGGAATCTTAAACTGTCAGATAAAGAAATTAACCCTGAAACCGACAAAGCCGACATAGAGGCCGTGATAGACAACACACCATCATACACGGCAACAGGCCTGGTGCCGGGGACTACTTACTATGTTTATGTACAAACCGTGTCGGGAACTGAAACGAGCGAATGGGCAGACATGTCGTTCAAGCTTGACTACGCCCCTGTGGAAATACCGCTGGCTATCGATTTTGAAGATAACGACGGACACTTTATGTATGCACAGGAAAACCAGCCCAACGCATGGGCATGGGGCGAAGCTGCAGGAGGCGACGGAAAATCGATGTATATATCAAAAGACGGAGGCGCCACAAACGAATATATACAGGAAACGTCAATGAGCTATATATACAAGAACATCGTATTTCCAGAGAAAATGGATAACGGAGCTCTGCTTACATTTGACTTCAGGGGCGTAGGTTCTTCACCCAATCATGTAACTGAGGTATGGCTTATAGACGACCTTGACATTTATCCTGAAGCAGGCGTATTCATGAAGACATCGCTCGGAAGTGTAAGTAAGATAGGAACATATATATGCGGAATGGAGGAATGGGGCAAAGTGAAAATAGAGATACCTGCATCTTATGCCGGCAAGACCGAACGCCTGGTCATTGGCTGGAGGAACAACAACTATGAAGCCATCAGCAATCCTCCTGCAGCAATAGACAACATCAGCATAACGGCTTCAGAATTTCTTACGCCACAAGACTTTGCCATTGAAAACGTTACAGAAAATTCGGTAACGCTAAACTGGACAGAAACAGGAACGGCAACAGAATGGGAAATAGAATACAGAAAATACGGACAGTCTGAAGAAGAAAGCACAATAATAAAGGCCGAACAGGCTCCGCCATTCACCGTTACAGGTCTTGACGACTGCACACAATACGTTTTCAAGGTACGCTCATGCAGCGGAGACAGCCACGGAGACTATAGCGAGGAAGCAACCGTATCGACCAAGTCAAAAGACAAGACGGCTCCATACACTTACAACTTTGACGACATAAACGAGGACATGTTCCCGACCGGATGGTCGTATATATCAAACAGAAACGACAAACCATATATTCTGAGCGATCATCCTGTATATTATCACTCATCGCCAAACTGCGTAGGCCTCATAAACGTCGACGGACAAAATCAGATGATGCTTATTTCGCCTCCGTTCTCCGACTTAGGCGACAAGGACAAGCGCATAACATTCTATGCCAACATATCCATGATGCAGAGCCTCACGGTAGGCGTGATGAGCGACCCTGAAGATCCCAACACCTTCGTTGCGATAGAGAAGCTGGCAGGTGCTGACTACGGAGAGATGATTTATCGCCATATAATCTATCTAAACTCTGAAGCCATCACAGCCGAACATAAATATATTGCCTTCAAGATCGGAACGGTATTCCAGAAGCCGGCATTCATCGACGACTTCGTTTATGAACAGATACCTGAACTTATTGAGCCTGACGGACTGCACGTTCTCGACATTGACGCCACAAACGTAAGGCTGACATGGACAGCACAGGGCAAGGAGAACAAGTGGGAGACAATAATTGGAGACGACAAGTTCATACCGGAAGACGACGTAGAATGCAAGCAGACGGACATGCCTATGGCTGTATATGAAGACCTTACGCCAAATACGGCATACAGGGCTTATGTGCGCGCAGTAAATGAAAACGGAGAAAAGAGTCCATGGTCGGAATCATATTACTTCAGGACCTCAGACGACAGCAATAACGTTCTGCCGTTTATGGAAAACTTTGATTCGCAGCTCATTTACGGAATGGTGCCGCCAGAATGGAGAGTTGTTGACTACAACACATTATGGGAACTGGCACAGGACAGCGACGCAAACTCGGCACCCAACTGCCTGGTTTATGACACAGCAGGAGAAAAAGCCATTGACGACTGGCTGTTTACACCTAAATTCATGCTCGATAAAGACCACCAATATATGTTCGTATGCCGTGTAAAGACTGACGCTGAAAGCAACTGCTCGCTTTCGCTGCACTATGGAGAAAGCCCTGCGGCTGAAAGTATGGGAGAAGCTATATACCCAGCAGAAACAATACCGACTGAATATAAATTGATGAAAGTAAGATTCGTACCGCGTGAAACCGGCTACTACCACATCGGAATTAACACCAAAGGCATATTGAACAGCAAGATGTGGCTGGACGACGCCCTGCTGCAGGACGACGGCACAAGCGGAATTAACGGTGTTGAAAATGCAGAAAGCATCTCGGTTTATCCGCACATGGTAAAAGATGTCTTCTACGTGGAACTTCCTGAAACATTGGCAGACGCAAGAATTACCGTATATAACATGGCTGGCGTAAAGGTTAAAGACGAGACTCTGACTAATGCTGTAACAAGAATCTCTGCCGACAATCTTGCATCAGGAACATACATCGTGAAAATTAACGCCGGAAATGTCTCAAGCACTCATAAAATAACTATAAGCAAATAAGCACAAGCAAGAGGCAACGTCAGGAAAAAGGGCTTGCCTCTTGCACTCATTTATGTCAGTTTCAAAAATTATCAGAATTATGAACAGGAAAAAAAACATACTTGGAATATTGCTCTGCTGGTGCTGTTTCGTATCAGGCTACGGTCAAAGCCAATATGGAACGTTCTATGTTAAATTTGCCGGTGACAGCAAATCGTATTCAGCGCTGCGGGATACAAAAGACAACAACATCAATCCCCGAATAATTGAAAGCCAAAGACTATTCCAGAATCTTACACAAAAGCAGATAAAGGGAACAAGACTTAACCGAAAAGCACTGAGCCTGCATGTAGGCGGAGCACTTCAAAGCTGCTATCAGGTTAATTTTGACGGAATAGACAACGAGCAAGAAAATGACTCTATCTTTGCCATGCTGAGCAGCATGCCTGGTGTGGAGCGAGTTGAAAAAGCAACAACCGTGGAGATAATGAGCATGGATGGAAATATGCCAAACGACCCTTTGCTGCATCTGAACCAGATAACGGGCGGATGGCATCTCAATCAAATAGGATTCGACAAGATTTACGGAAAATATCATGGCTCGCCCGACGTGCGCGTAGCTATAATCGACAACGCCGTATGGGGAGACCATCCAGACCTGCAGATAAAACCCGAAAACCAATATTTTGCGTATATTGAAGAAACAGGCAACAGTGCACCGCCGTCAAACATTCCACAAGACTATGAATGCGGCACAATGGACGGATGCGAATCGTCAGAATGGTCACACGGCACACACTGCGCCGGACTCGTCGGAGCAATAACTGACAATAATGAGGGCATTGCTTCCTTTGCATCAGGAGTAACGCTGCTTTCGGCACGTGCTTCAGACGTTCAGCCTCGCACAATGAACCGACAGATGGAATGTCTGCTATGGGCTGTCGACAACGGCGCCGACATACTGAGCCTGTCATGGGGTTCTTCAGGAATGAGTGACACGGAAGTCGAGATTATCGAGAATATACTTAAACAGGGCGTCATTGTTATTGCTGCAGCCGGCAACAACGGAAATAACGTAAAGATGTATCCGGCTGCCATAGACGGAGTAATATCCGTTGCTTCGGTCGATTCAGACAATAAGATTTCTCCGTTCTCAACATACGGCAACTGGGTGGACATTGCCGCTCCTGGAGGATATCTGAAAGATGAAGAAGGAAATATTACTCCCACATCCGATCTTATCCTGTCAACCACCTATTCTGTAAGCCAGCAATACCGCCTTGACGGGCTGAACGAAATTGACGGAATGTTTTATGACGGCAAGGTCGGCACGTCCATGGCAACCCCATTGGTGTCATCTGTCGTGGCTTTAATGCTTTCAGTAAATCCTGACTTAACATCTGAAGACGTTATAAACATTCTCACGTCTACTGCCACAAAAGTAGACGGACTGCCAATCTCGCCCGACGGCGGTGTCATCAATGCAGCTGCAGCCGTTGAAAAAGCGGCAGAAACATCAGGAATCGAGGCAAACATCATGAACGCCAAAGCAGATATTTATCCTGAGATAAACGGCGGACTGCTGACCGTACACGGAGCTGAAGAAGCATTAAGAGTGAACATCGTAAATGCATCGGGCAGCATCATCTACAATAACAAATATACAGAGCATATAGACATTTCTGCTCTTCCTAAAGGAGTTTATCTGCTTAATGCCATCTTTGCGGAACACACGGCAACAGCTAAGTTTGTAAAACGATAAACGTCTACGCAAATGACATAATGCTTCTATACAATAAAAATATCAGGAAATGAAATCACATGAAAGTTGGCAGTGCCGATGTGTCACATAGCTGACCGGATTGTGATTTTGACAAGACTTATCAAAACAAATTAACGGGCAACAGAGCTGGTGTTTCCGGCTGCTTGCCCGTTAATTTATTGTTTTACACATTAATTATTCATATCGGTATCCAAACCAAACGTTTTGTTTCCAACTCACTGCATGGTTCTCCATGCCGCTTTAAATTCATTTTTGTTCCTTACGCACACTGCAGACACTATTCGTCGACCTCTTTCTTCAGCAGCCGAACCATGATCTCAGCCGCGTTGTCGGGAGCTATTTTGTCGCCGAGCCTCCTGCGCACTTCGGCATATCCATCAATCATGCTGCTGCGACAAGCTCCGTCGGGCAGCAGACGCGACAATTCAGCGGCAATGTTATCCACAGAAAATGTGTCGGCAACAAGCTCCCTGACCACCTCACGGTCGGCAATGAGATTGACAAGCGAAACGTATTTCACCTTCAACAGATGTTTACGGAGAAAGGCGATGACCTTTGGTATAGGAGTTTCGTAGCACACCACCTGCGGCACGTTGAACAGAGCCGTCTCAAGAGTGGCCGTTCCGCTGGTTACAACAGCCGCACGCGAATGGGCGAGCAGTTCGTAAGTCTGCCCGTAGACTATTTTTACGGGCTGTCCGGATATGAACCCGGCATAATAGTCTGCACTTATCGACGGCGCTCCCGCCACCACGAGCTGATACTTGTCGGCAAAGCGCGAGGCAGCCTCTATCATGGCCGGCAGATTGTCCTTTATCTCCTGCTTGCGGCTTCCGGCCAGCAAAGCAATGACAGGACGGCGTGAGTCGAGCCCGTTTTTAGAGCAGAACTCGTCGTAAGAATCGGTGTAGATCTTCAAAAATCCGCTCACCTCGTCGGCCGTAGGATTGCCCACATAGTGTATCTTGTAGCCGTGCTTGCCTTCAAAGAAGGGCACCTCGAAAGGCAGAATGGAGAACAGCTCGCTGACATCACGCTTTATGTTCTTTATGCGGTACTCCTTCCATGCCCAAATCTTTGGCGAGATGTAATAATACGCAGGTATTGAAGTCTTGGCATGCAGAAACTTGGCTATGTCGAGATTAAAACCTGGATAATCAACCAATATCACCACATCAGGGTGCCACTCGATTATGTCGCGCTTACAGAAAGCCATGTTTCTGAATATGGTTCTGAGATGCAGCAGGACAGGCACAAAGCCCATATATGCCAAGTCGCGATAGTGGCGCACACGCATGCCTCCGGCAGCCGACATAAGGTCGCCTCCGAAGAAACGGAACTCAGCCTCGCCATCGACTCTTCTGAGCGACTGCATAAGCCGCGACGCATGAAGGTCGCCACTTGCCTCACCGGCAATAAGATAATATTTCATCTGTAAACAAATATGATGTTTCTAAATCCACAGCAGGGCACACGACAGATGCCGAAAACCGACAAGACCGCAGCCCCGGCACATCAGCAAAACTTGTCGGCACAATCCTTCAGACGTTCGAACATGGCATAGTCGGTAACGTCGATTGTGGTGGGCGTTATAGCCACATAACCATGGTTGAGAGCCCAGTTGTCGGTGTCGGTTGCCTCAGGTTCGTCATTGGTATATTCGCCCACAAGCCAATAATAGTCGTAACCCCTGGGATGACGGGCGCGAACAACCTCATTTCCCCATGTACCCTTAGCCATTCGGCACACCTTTACGCCCTTAAATTCGGCAGCCTTCGGAAAGTTTACGTTAAGGCACGTTCCCTTTGGCAGACCTTCGGCCAGCACCTTGGCCGTAATCTTTCTGACGATGCTGCGCAGAGGCTCAAAGTCGGCGTCGTCTCTATAGTCGCAGAGAGAGAAGGCAACTGAAGGAATATACTTCATGCAACCCTCGCGCGTAACGCCCATAGTGCCCGAATAATGAGAATTGACAGAGCCGTTGTCGCCGTGGTTGATGCCGCCGATGACCATATCAGGACGGCGCGGGCAGAGCTGGCTCAGCGCCAGTTTGACACAGTCGACGGGCGTGCCGTTGCACGACCACACCTCAACGCCCTCACGCTTGCGGCGCAGCTTGAGCCTCAAGGGAGTGGTTGCAGAGAAGGCTGTGGCAAATCCTGAACGTGCCGACTCGGGCGCGCAGACAAGGATATCGCCTAAATCAGAGAGCATGTCTATCAGCGAGTTAAGTCCCTTGGCATGGTAGCCGTCGTCGTTAGAAATAAGTATTAATGGTTTCATAATTTTCATAAAAATCATTTTCTTTCGGCTACAAAAGTACGAAAAAAGGTTTAAAACAACTATTTCTCACATAAAATATGTATTTTTGCAAAATATTTTTGGAAGGAGCAATTCTAAAACGAGCAAATAAAGACATTAGATTTAGGACACCAATATAAGACAAATGGGAAAAATTATCGCATTAGCAAACCAAAAAGGAGGCGTGGGAAAGACAACCACGACAATTAACTTGGCTGCATCCCTCGCCACACTGGAAAAAAAGGTTCTGGTAATCGATGCCGACCCGCAGGCCAACGCTTCGAGCGGCCTCGGAGTCAACACGAAAGACGTGGACTGCTCGCTGTACGAATGTATCATCGACCATGCAGACGTACATGACGCCGTCTATACCACAGACATTGACGGACTTGACATTATGCCGAGCCACATTGACCTTGTGGGAGCAGAAATAGAGATGCTAAACCTTGAACACAGAGAGCAGGTGATAAAAAACCTGCTGCAGCCGATAAGGGGCGACTACGACTATATTCTGATTGACTGCTCGCCGTCGCTCGGTCTGATAACGGTGAATGCCCTCACTGCCGCCGACTCTGTAATAATACCTGTTCAATGCGAATACTTTGCCCTTGAGGGAATAAGCAAGCTGCTGAACACGATAAAGATAATAAAGAGCAAGCTGAACCCGAAACTCGAGATTGAGGGATTCTTGCTGACTATGTATGACAGCCGCCTGCGCCTGGCCAACCAGATTTATGACGAGGTGAAGCGCCACTTCCAGGAGCTTGTGTTCAAGACCGTCATACAGCGTAACGTGAAACTGAGCGAGTCGCCAAGCCACGGACTTCCGGTTATTCTTTACGATGCCGACTCAACAGGAAGCAAGAACCATCTGGCACTGGCAAAGGAGATTATAAACAGGAACAAGTAAGAAGATTATGGCCATTAAGAAAAGATACAGCAATCCGCTCGGACGCGGACTCGACGCTCTGATATCTACCGAAGCCGTGCGCCCGCAGGGCAGCTCGACCATCAGCGAGATATCTATTGAGCAGATAGAAGCCAACCCTAACCAGCCGCGACGCGAATTTGACGAGGAAGCTCTCAACGAGCTTGCCAACAGCATACGCGAGATAGGCATCATTCAGCCGATAACGCTGCGACAGGTTGACGACAACAGATTTCAGATTATTGCCGGCGAACGCCGCTGGAGAGCATCGCAGATAGCCGGACTAAGGGCTATACCGGCATACATACGCACCATCAAGGACGAAAACGTGATGGAGATGGCTCTTGTTGAGAACATCCAGCGCGAAGACCTCAACGCGATAGAAATAGCCCTGGCATACGAACACCTGCTGACAAACACAGGAATGACGCAGGAGAAGGTGTCGGAAAGAGTGGGCAAAAGCCGCACGGCAATATCAAACTATCTCCGCCTGCTGAAGCTGCCTGCACAGGTGCAGATGGCGCTGCAGAACAAGGAGATTGACATGGGACACGCACGCGCGCTGCTGGCGATAGACAGCCCGTCGCTGCAGGTGAAGCTGTTCAAGGAGATACAGAAGAACGGCTACTCTGTACGCAAGGTGGAGGAAATGGTGCAGAAGCTGAAAAACGGCGAAGACATAGTCAGCGGCAAGAAGAAGATAGCATCTAACCAGCAGATGCCCGAAGAATTCTCTACACTGAAACAGCATCTGTCTGACTTCTTCAAGACTAAAGTTCAGATGACCTGCTCGGCCAACGGCAAGGGCAAGATTAGCATTCCGTTTGCCAACGAAGAAGAGCTTGTGCGTATAATGAGCATGTTTGACAAACTGAAAGAACAGTAAGATAAAGCTGTGGATACAAGCAGACATCTAACATATTACCTGTCAAGACTGGCAGCGGCCATATGCATGCTTGCCGTGATGATGCCGTGCAGCGCGCTCGGAACGGGCGACAAGGACACCATCTTGGTCAACGACACGATCATGACGGTTGCGGCAGAAAACGACAAACAGATAAGCGACACGATAAACAAGGTTGTGTCTGCGGCCGACTCTGTCAGCATGAGGATGCTGTCGGCAAACGACTCTGTAAAGAAGAAAAAAGAGAAACGCGACTGGAGCACATGGAGACCAAACGCCAAAAGAGCCATGTGGCTTGCCATCGTGATACCGGGAGCAGGACAAATATATAACCGCAAATACTGGAAGCTGCCTATTGTGTATGGCGGCTTCATCGGATGTCTTTACGCCATAAGATGGAACAACCAGATGTACAAGGACTACTCGCAGGCCTACATGGACATCATGGACAACGACCCAAGCACAGAGAGCTATAACCAGTTTCTGCATCTGGGCAACACCATAACGGAAGAGAACAAGGAACAATACCAAAATCTGTTCAAAAAGCGTAAGGACTTCTACCGCAGATACCGCGACCTGAGTGTATTCTGCCTCATCGGCGTTTACGCCCTGTCGGTAATAGACGCGTATGTCGACGCGTCACTGTCAGAATTTGACATTTCAAAAGACCTGAGCATGAAGCTTGAGCCTACGATAATAAACAACAGGTCGTCACTGAATCCGCTTAAATCATCGTCATTGGGACTTCAGTGCTCTATAACCTTCTGAAAAAAGATTTAAATTATAAGATTCTGTATATAAACATTTTATGAGAAAGAAAGTTTTTATAATCATTGCCACGATGCTTTTCGGAGGTAACTGCGTGATGCAGGCTCAGAACGAAAAGGATGAAATAATTGTGACTGACAATGACGGAAAAGAAGAAACAATTGACTTGCCTGAGGCTATGAACTATGAAGTTGACAGCCTCCTGAACTTATACTATTCAAAAACTTACTTACAGCAGGACGAAGACTGCAACTACCGTGACGAGAACAGAGATTACCCGAAAGAGGTGTACATCGAGCGCCTCAGCAGGCTGCCGAACGTCATGGAAATGCCATACAACGAAATTGTACAGAAATTCATCGACAGATACACCGGCAGACTGCGCCATTCGGTAAGCTACATGCTGGGAGCATCAAACTTCTACATACCTATATTTGAAGAGGCTCTCGAGGCCTACGGACTGCCGCTTGAACTAAAATATCTGCCAGTAATCGAGTCGGCATTAAACCCTAAAGCCACATCTCATGCAGGCGCTGCCGGACTGTGGCAGTTTATGGTGGCAACGGGCAAGCAGTACGGACTGGAAATCAACTCGCTTATCGACGAGCGCAGAGATCCCATTAAATCGTCTTATGCAGCTGCCCACTATCTTAAAGACCTTTATAATATCTTCGGCGACTGGAGCCTGGTGATTGCTGCATACAACTGCGGACCGGAGAACATAAACAAGGCCATACACCGCGCCGACGGACAGGCCGACTACTGGAAGATTTATCCTTACCTTCCACGCGAGACCAGAGGATATGTGCCGGCGTTCATTGCCGCAAACTACGTGATGAACTACTACTGCGAGCACAACATCTGCCCAATGCGCACCACACTGCCGGCCAAGACCGACACCGTGGTTGTGTCAAAAGATGTTCATCTTAAGCAGATTGCCGACGTGTGCGGCATTGACATTGAAGAGCTGCGCACGCTAAATCCGCAGTATCGCCGTGATATCGTCAACGGCAACAACAAGCCGTCGGTGATACGTCTGCCGGCCAACGCCACAAACACATTTATCGCAAACGAAGACTCTATCTACAGATACGAGACTGATGCGCTGCTCACCAGACGTTCGCTGGTGGAAGTTGAAAGCAGCAAGTACACAACAAGCACAAGCAGCTCACGCAAGAGCTACAGCAAGAGCAAAAGCAGAAAGAGAAAATCGTCAAGACGCTCAAGAACAAGAAAGAAGAGCGTAACCGTAAGAAGCGGAGACACATTGTCTGAGATAGCAGAAAGGCACCACACTACCGTAAAGAAGCTGCGCCAGCTTAACGGTATAAAAGGAAACAACATACGTGCCGGAAAGAAAATCAGGGTGAAATAAAAAGGCGCTTCACCTGTATACCTTATTAATAATATCTGGAGAAACCAATTATGGACGAGCGTAACAACATTGACAAAGAGAGAGAAATTGCTGAGGAAAAGTTGGTCGGTGATGCTTTTCAGCGTCTGCTGAACGACTATTTGTCCACACGCCACAGAAAGAAAGTTGACATAATAACTAAAGCATTCAACTTTGCCAAACAGGCACATAAGGGCGTTAGACGCTTGTCTGGCGAACCATATATAATGCACCCCATAGCCGTGGCCCAGATCGCATGCAGCGAGATGGGGCTCGGCTCTACCAGTATAAGTGCGGCACTTCTGCACGACGTGGTTGAAGACACCGACTACACGGTTGAGGACATAGAGAACATCTTCGGCCCTAAGATTGCGCAGATTGTAGACGGACTGACAAAGATTTCAGGCGGAATATTCGGCGACCAGGCGTCGGCACAGGCAGAAAACTTCAAGAAACTGCTTCTGACCATGAGCGACGACATACGCGTTATCCTAATTAAGATATGCGACCGTCTGCACAACATGCGCACGCTTGACAGCCAGCCGGCAAACAAGCAATACAAGATTGCCGGAGAAACGCTATACATCTACGCACCGCTTGCCAACCGCCTCGGACTGAACAAGATAAAGACCGAGCTTGAGAACCTGAGTTTCAAGTTTGAACATCCCGAAGAGTATAAATCAATAGAATCTAAACTGGCAGACACAAAGGCATCTCTCGACAGTCTGTTTGACGACTTTACAGGTCCAATAAAGCAGGCTCTCGACAGGATGGGACTTGAATATGAAATAAAAGCCAGGGTGAAAAGCCCCTACTCCATCTGGAACAAAATGCAGAACAAGCACGTAAGCTTCGACCAGGTTTACGACATTCTGGCTGTAAGAATAATCTTCAAGCCAAAGAAACGGGAAGAGGAAGTCAACGAATGCTTCAACATATATGTGGCGATAAGCCAGATCTACAAGTCGCACCCCGACCGTCTGCGCGACTGGGTCAACCATCCCAAGGCCAACGGATATCAGGCTCTGCACGTAACTCTGATGAGCAAGCAGGGCCGATGGATTGAGGTACAGATACGCTCTGAAAGAATGGACGAAGTGGCAGAACAGGGCTTTGCCGCACACTGGAAATATAAAGAAGGCGACGAAATTACTGAAGACGAAGGCGAACTTAACAACTGGCTGCGCACCATCAAAGAGATTCTTGACGACCCGCAGCCCGATGCAATGGACTTCCTCGACGCTATAAAGCTCAACCTTTTTGCATCAGAGATATTTGTATTTACCCCCAAAGGCGAGATAAAAACCATGCCGGCAGGCTGTACGGCCCTCGACTTTGCATTCCAGATACACACATTCCTCGGCAGCCACTGCATAGGCGCAAAGGTAAACCACAAGCTCGTACCGCTGAGCCACAAGCTGCAAAGCGGCGACCAGGTGGAAATTCTCACCTCAAACTCGCAGCACGTGCAGCCATCATGGATAAACTTTGCATCAACGGCAAAGGCAAAGGCTAAGATACAGGCAATATTACGTCGCGAAGCCCGCGAGATACAGAAGCAAGGCGAAGAGATTCTGTCTGAATTCCTTAGCAAGCACTCACTGGAAATCAACTCGTCTGTAATCGACAAGCTGTGCGAATTCCACGAGGTGCAGAAGCCGGACGAGCTGTTCAAGGCAATAGGAAAGAAGAATATCATACTCAGCGATAAAGACATCGACGAAATAAACGGTAAGAGAAAGCAGAACTCGGCCGTAACATGGCGAAAGTTTGTGCCGTTCCTGGGCAAGGAAAAGAAGAAAGGCAACGAGAACAAGAAGCCAAACTACTTCATCGTAAAAGAAGGCTTCAACCGCAAAAAGCCTATATATATCACAGACGACAACATAAACCAGTTTATCTTCCCTGACTGCTGTCACCCCATACCCGGCGACGACGCGCTAGGATTCATCGACGGCAAGAACCGCATTGAGATACACAAAAGGTCGTGCCCCGTTGCAGCAAAGCTAAAATCTGGATACGGCAACCGCATACTCGATGCTAAATGGGACATGCACAAGAAACTGCTCTTCGATGCAGTAATAGAGATAAAAGGAATAGACAGAATCGGCATGCTCAACGAAGTTACCCAGGTTATATCCGACGAGCTTAACGTAAACATACACAGAGTGACGCTGTCGTGCGAAGAAGGAATATTTGACGGAACACTCGAACTGAGGATACACGACCGCGACGACGTCAGGACTATAATGGGAAAACTGAAGAAAGTAGAAGGACTACAAGAAATAAAACAAATATTATAAACAACTTCAGGCTGACCATGCACAGCCGGCGTAACAGCCGGCTGAGGCAGTCGTGCCCGTATGGCACAGCCTGTCAAAAAGCACAACTATGAAAAAACTATTCATCACTATCATTGCGGCACTGGCCGCATTTACGGCAAACGCAGCCAACCCTTATGACAATCCCGACACACTGGTGGTTTCGAGAGACGGCACCGGCCAGTTCAGAACCATCAACGAGGCCGTTGAAGTGTGCCGCGCATTCATGGAATATCACAAAGTAATATACGTAAAGAAAGGCGTATATAAGGAGAAAGTGATAATACCGTCGTGGCTCACCAACATCGAAGTGTGCGGCGAAGATGCAGAAAACACCATAATAACCTACGACGACCATGCCAACATAAGGCTTGAAGACACCAACAAGCCCATGGGAACATTCCGCACATACACCGTCAAAGTGGAAGGCAACTATATCACATTTAAGAATATCACGATAGAAAACAATGCCGCAAAGCTTGGACAGGCCGTGGCACTTCACACAGAAGGCGACCATCTCGTGTTTGTAAACTGCCGCCTGCTGGGCAACCAGGACACAGTATATACAGGTCTGGCCAACACCAGACTATACTTTAAGAACTGCTACATCGAGGGAACAACCGACTTTATCTTCGGTCCGTCTACGGCATGGTTTGAAGGCTGCACCATACACAGCAAGCAAAACTCTTACGTCACAGCAGCCTCAACGCCTGCAGACGTGGCTTTCGGCTACGTGTTCAACCGCTGCAAGCTTACAGCAGCCGAAGGCGTTACAAAGGTATATCTCGGACGTCCGTGGCGCCCTTACGCCTTCACCCTGTTCATGAACTGCGAGCTTGGCAGTCACATTCTGCCTGCTGGATGGCACAACTGGGGCAAGGCTTCGAACGAAAAGACAGCACGCTACATGGAATACAACAACAGCGGTGCCGGAGCAACAACGAAAGAAAGGGCACCGTGGAGCAAACAACTGACAAAAAAAAAGGCTGCCAAGATAACAGTTGACAACGTCTTCAAGATGGACAACAGCTGGATACCTGAAATATAATCAAACAAACAGATACAGCGGCAAAGATCAAGACAATCTGCCGCGAAACTTATATCACACAACATAATAAAAGCCAGACAGCAACAACAATCCGTTGCGATGTCTGGCTTTTATTTTTATGCAATCAATACCACCTAACAAAACAGCCTGACACAAAAGTCTCCGGCAGAAAAACCTTTACAAAATTTATGTTCAGAGTTTTCTGCAAAATAGAAAACATAATTATAATAATTGTTAAGCTAATAAATATAGCGCACCAATTTCTATAACATTTATTTGCATATCAGACACTTTCTTGCCCTCAAAACAGCAATTTAAGACGCCAAAACTATTGCTTCAGGCATGAAAAATGTACTACCTGCGGTGCATAAACCTATGGTTTTTGATGATCAAACGGCCCAGTTAGCTTTTTTAACAATCGAGAAGTATCTGTGATAACGGCATAAACCACTAGGAATCAACACTTTAGCAAAACAAACGAATTTACGGCCTTTTTCATAAAATAATCCTATTCCGTTAGAAAAAAGCCAGTCTGAAAGCGTCAAAATCAAAAAGTTTTCTGTTTTATATCCTCCTTAAAGGGCGCAACATCAGAACCATGACATGGCGACAAGCCAGAAACAAATCCGGCACTACGTTTTACTTTGCCGATCAACAGCAACAACAGTTTCCTATTCTGAATCAACTCAACATCCGTAGCCCATACCCCATATTTGTTACATAAGCAGCAGCCCACACGTTAACTTTTATTATGAATCAGACAAAGTCTTAACCGGCCCATCCTGACACCAAGCCCACCTACCATATATATAATACAACATAAAGAATTGCCAAAATACAACATTATTTAAGCAAAAAACTAAACACAAAAGCATTAAAAAATAAGCCAATAAATCAAATATTAAGGTTATATAACAAAATAAATTATCCGACAAACATCAAAAAAAAGTGTTTTTATTTGTCTTGAATTTAAAATTATTGTATATTTGCACATAACAAATCTACTTTAACCGGCAGAAATCTACTTGGCCTACAGATAAAAATACCATGAAAACGGCCATGAAAAAATAGAGCAAACATATAATCATATATAGAGAAACACTAACTACTAACAATTAAAAATAAAACATTTATGCATTTACTAACAAGAAGAATCCTATTGGCATCAATGCTGCCTGTAATATGCCTTTCTGCATTTGCGCAAAAGGTAATTACCGGTACGGTGAGAGACGCTAACGGGGAACCAATGATCGGCGTTACAGTCCTTGTCGACGGAAAAGCAGGTGCTATAACTGACATCAACGGTAATTTTAAGATTCCTAATGCAACAGAGTCGACCAACCTTAAAATTACCTACATCGGCTATAAAGACCTGAATGTAAAAGTAGGCAACAGTTCCACACTAAACCTTGTCATGCAAGAAGACAACCAGGCACTTGACGAGCTTGTTGTTGTAGGATACGGAACCATGAAAAAAAGCGACCTCACAGGATCAGTGAGTTCACTAAGCACGGAAGACGTAACAGCCAAAGGAGCCGCAACTGTCATGGAAGGTCTTCAGGGTACCGTTCCTGGTGTCAACATTACAAAGAACTCAAGCCGTGCCGGCGGAGACTTTGACATTGAGATTCGCGGAAAATCATCTACAAACTCTGACACTAAACCTATTTATGTTGTTGACGGAATAATCTGCGACGACATCAACTTCCTTAACCAGCAAGACATTGAGCGCATCGACGTTCTGAAAGACGCATCGTCAACCGCGATATACGGTTCACGCGCCACAGCCGGTGTGATTATGGTTACAACCAAAGGAAGCCTTAACATCGGCAAAAAAATGAGCAAGCCGACCATCTCATACGACGGCTATTACGGCGTATCAAAAGTTGCACGTATGCCTGAATTCCAGACCGGACAGCAATTCTACAATTACCGCTTCCTGAAGTTCCTTTCTTATGGACAAGGACAGACCAACCTGGCCAACCCGATGTACATCATGGGCAATTTTGATCAAATGGCACTGGTTGACGGAGACGGAAATTCTATCCTAAAACAGATTATTGCAGGAGGACAGACCACTGACTGGGCAGATCTGGCAACACGCAACGGAACACAGCAAAACCATTACGTGGCCATAAGCGGAGCGTCTGAAAGAGTAAACTATCATGTCGGACTCGGCTACAACCAGGAAAAAGGTATCTATGTAGGCGACAGCAGAGACCAGTTCAGCTTCAAGGGCAGTCTTGACGCACAGATCAACAAGATTATCAGCGGCGGATTCACCGTAAACATGGCTTATATCAGAAACGAATATGCAAACGATGACGCCATAGAGCTTGCCTACAGGCTCAATCCTTTCTGCCAGCCATATTCAACACAGCCGGACGAAAGAAACGGATATATCTATGATGCCAACGGAAACATTCCGGAGGAAGGATACACCGGCTACTATTACAACCAATACGGACAAATATATAAAAACTACTATCCAGGCAACTCTGTAGCCATGGGTACGGCCTCGTCAACAGGCCACCAGTTCTCAGGACAGTATAACCCGCTCTACCTGATGGACGTATACACACACAAGCGTCAGACATGGCGCATGCTCGGCAATGTATATCTGCAAATCAAGCCGATAAAAGAACTCACGTTCAAGACAACATTCTCGCCAAACTTCACTTATTACCGTGACGGTGTTTTCACCGACTATGTGCTCGACTATGCAGGAGCAACAGTAGTAGGTACAACCGACACCAACGGAAACCCTGTAAACACGGCAAGTCTTGCAACGTCACGCAACATACAATGGACATGGGACAACATCCTTACATTCGACAAAGTGTTTGCAAAGAAACACGCCGTTAACCTCATGGGACTGTTCTCTATGATGGCAAGCGACACCGAAGCCACCAATCAGGCAGCACAGGGTGTGCTCGACGGCTCACTTTGGTACAATCTGTCATCAGGAACCATTGACCTTACCAATACGAACAACTCTTTCAGTGAAAACAGTATGATTTCATACGCTCTTCGCGCCAACTATACCTTCGACGAGAGATATATGCTTACCGCAACTGTACGTTGGGACGGCTCTTCAAAATTTGAACCAGACCAGCGCTGGGGATGCTTCCCGTCTGTTGCCGTTGCATGGCGCGCGTCACAAGAGAAGTTCCTTCAGAACGTAAAATGGCTCTCTAACTTAAAGGTAAGACTTTCATACGGTGTAACAGGTAACAACACCGGCGTAGGAAACTATGCTACAAGAACAACAGTAGCCGGTCCGGTTTACTATCCCTTCGGAAGCACTTACGTAAACGCTTTCTATCCGAGCAGCATCGTAGACAGATTCCTGACATGGGAAGAGTCTAAGGAAATCAACTTCGGTATCGACTTCGGCTTCCTCAAGAACCGCATCTTCGGTAGCGTGGATCTGTATCAGAAAACCTCAGACGACCTTCTCTACTCTGTAGAGCTTCCGCTCGAAGCCGGAACAGACAGCGACGGCAACCCAATGAAGCTTAACACAAACGTAGGAAGCGTGCAGAACAGAGGTATCGAATTTGCTGTAACCGCAATTCCTGTCATCACAAAAGACTGGCGCTGGGACATCTCTTTAAACTATGCACGCAACATCAACAAGGTGAAAGAAATCAACGGTTCAGGTGCAAACCTGCCTAACGACAACCTTTTCATCGGATGCTCTATCAACAACGTATACGGATATCACTGGGCCGGCATCGTAACCGACCGCGACATGATTGTGCCTAACACAGAAATCGCCGTGGCAAAAGGCCTTACACCAGGCTCAACAATGAAAGAATATGACTATTACAACATTTGCTACGGACTGCAGGAAGGCAACCCGATTATAGAAGATGTCAACGGCGACGGAACTATCGACGACAAAGACAAGAAGGTTTACAGGTCAGACCCGTCATGGACAGGAAGCCTCACAACATCTCTGTCATACAAGAATTGGGACTTGTCTGCATCACTTTACACCAAGCAGAACTATAAGGTGTACTCTGACTTCTATGCACAATATCTCGACTATAAAGACCGTGGATGGATGCACCTGAATGTTGACTATTATATCCCGGCAGGAACACTTATCGACTGCGACGGTATTAATCCCGACGGAACATACATCAACCCAGTATACCAGCAGACCACCCACTATGGTGCATATCCTTTCCCGAACGACGGAAACACTGCAGGTCTTAACGGAACACATGCCTTCAACCGTGACGGCTCACAATGCCAGGCCATCACAGACGCGTCTTTCGTAAAAGTCAAGAACATTACTCTCGGATATACGTTCCCGAAGAAATGGATCAACAAGATCGGCATCAGCCATCTGCGCCTTTATTGCACAGTAACCAACCCGTTCGTATGGACCGACTACAAAGGATTTGATCCGGAATGGGCCGGAGGCGGTGCAGAAAACGATGGTCCTAGCACTGTTACATGGGAATTTGGTGCAAGTCTTAAATTCTAACTTCAATAATCAAGAAAAATGAAAAAAATATCATATATCATAACAATGGCTCTTCTGGCACTGATGTCGGCCACAAGCTGCTCGGACTTCCTTGAAGCAGAAAACAAGACAGCCGGAGGAGACAAAATGGATCCTGAAACATATTTCAGGACAAAAGAAGGATTGGAGTCTTTCAGGGCATATGCCTTCCTTTCTTTAAAGAATCTGGCTACGGCATTAAACATCAACGATGACGGCACAGACCTCTATATGCCTTGCCGTGGTCAGGGTGCATCAGTATTCCAGGATTATTCGCTGACCGCCGAGACAGACGAAGTAAAAGACTACTACGTTGCATGTACAGGACTTATAAATAATGCCAACGGTCTTATCAACTACAACGGAGAAGAATACAAGAGATATCGTGCAGAAGGCCTATTCCTTAGAGCTTACGGATATTATCTCATGACACAGCAGTTTGGAGCTGTGCCCTACTCTGACACCTACATTCAGAGCGCAAGCCGCGACTATCCGCGCACAGACCTCGAAACTATTTACACCAACTGTGAAAACGACCTTCAGGAAGTTATCAACTCAAGCGAAATTCCTGAAATAACACATGACGGCTCTGTAAATAAAAAAGCTGCACAAGCCCTGCTCGCAAAAATATATCTTGCACACGGCTGGGACTGCAACACTACTCTCACTGACGAAAATGCCGGCACATACACCATAACATCAAAAGAAAACTTCGAGAAGGCTGCACAGGCTGCCGAGGCTGCCATCAGCGGCATACCGCTCACACAATCGTTCGAAGACAAATGGCTGCCGTCAAATGAGGACACCAATCCCGAGACATTCTTCGCAGTTCAGTATGACAAGGCAGGATGGCCCGGAGACATAAGCGACGGCGGACATGAACTCGACATCTACTACAGCCACTATTACGGCGACGTAGCTCAGGGACAGAAGTATTCAACCTCTAACAAGGCTCTCAACACACGCTCTCTGGCACTGTGGGAGAAAGGAGACACACGCTGGGACGCTACATTCATGACAACAATGTATCAGTATGACAACAGCGTGGCCGACTGGACTAAATATGGATACTTTGCATACTACAACACAAGTGTTGACAAAAACACATTGCCAATATTTGCATACTATGCTCCCACTTATGTTTCTCAAGCCGAATTTGAGGCATATCTAACAGCGCACAAATCGCAGTTTGTACGCGACCCGAATAAGCATCCGAAGGAGCCTCATGCCAACCTGCTCCACGACGGACAGATATTTGTCTACAAGTTTGACGCAGAAGGCAACTTCCTTACACCGACAATAACCAATCAGAACCTCAATGACAACAACAGAGGAACATCTTTGGAAACAACGCCGTGCGTTAAGAAATGGGACGACCCGACCGCATCTATGGGCGGAAAGACCATCAGCTACCGCGACATCGTAGTCCTCCATGCATCTGAAACATATCTTACTGCTGCCGAGGCCTATTATATGGCAGGAAACGAAACTGCAGCCCTTGAGAAAATCAACGCAGTGCGCGACCGCGCCGGAGCACCTCATCTTAACAGCCTTGCTGACTATGAAGTAAGCGTCATGCTTTCAAACTTCACTCTGCTTGACTTGATTCTGGACGAGCGTGCACGTGAATGTTACGCAGAACAGACCCGCTGGGTTGACCTTCGCCGTACACGTCAGCTGGTTCGCTACAACGTGGCATACAACTATTTCGTTACAAGTGCCGAGGATATGAAAAACATTAAAGGAGAGACAAAATGGTATCGTCCTATCCCGACATCTGAAATTTCAGGTAACGACAGCATGACTGAAGAAGACCAGAATCCCGGCTATTAATAGATTGACTTTAATAACATAAAAAATGAAAGCAATGAAAAAGAAAACATATTTATTCTTAACACTGATAATGGCCTTGATGACTTTCAGCGCATGCAGCGATGACGACGATGAAGCTGTAGGGACACAAAACCCGGAACAGGAAGTTGCAGGAACATATATCGGCACATGGAACCAGAAGCTCACAAACTCATCTGGCGAGCTGCAAGATGAAAACGAAGCTACAGGAACAATAGAATTGTCTGCCAATAGGCAGTGGGTTGCCAATGTAACACTGAAACAGGCCGATCCTGTTGTCAAAGAAGAAATATCAGATGTAGCAAACTGTTCGGGAAACAGCACTTCGGGATATATCCTGACAAATAACAAAAGTGCAAACCTCGGCAATTTCAGCGCCAAGGTAACTAACGGCGAAATTACATTTATATATGTAACGACCATAACCGAAGGCAGAAAGACCTACACTTCGACAAATACGTTTACAGGAACGCTCACTACTGCAGAATAACCAAAAGAAAATGTATGCTGCAAATTCAAGGTTTGCAGCATACATATAACAAATATTTAAAAGAAAACTTT
This sequence comes from Prevotella marseillensis, assembly GCF_900625065.1. NCBI lineage: Bacteria > Pseudomonadati > Bacteroidota > Bacteroidia > Bacteroidales > Prevotellaceae > Prevotella > Prevotella marseillensis. The sequence continues at coordinate 2,159,893 of NZ_UYXY01000001.1, forward strand.
ATAATAACTTTATTAATCACTAAAATTAAAACTTATGAAAAAAATTTTATCTTTATCACTTGCCCTTATGGCAGGAATTTGCGCCAGCGCGCAGAACGTTTGTACAATTGACGCCAAAGCATGGCTGACTGAAAAGGGCGCAGCTGACCCTACAGCACTGACAGCCATCGATGCAAACTCTGTTATAGTTGACAACGAAGACGTTACAGTTTCAACAGGCGCTGCTGATCAGTACAAAGCTGTGGATATCGCATTCAACGGTTACAACAAAGTACGCTTTGGTGCAGACAAAGACGTTGACTGCTCTGACTTAGGTCTTCAGGGAAACAGCAACCCTAAAGGAGCCGGCGGTGAGGATCCTGCAAAGAACTTCGTACAGCCGGGAACAGGCGCTTACTATGTAGTAAAGGCTAAGAAGGACGGTTATTTCTATGCTGTTTTAAAGGCTTCTTCAAACAAGGCATACACTGTATTTGAAGAAGGCAAATGCCTTTCTTACACTCTTGCTATGAACATTGCTGATGACGCTGACAAGAACGCAGACCCTATAACAAACGGCGTGCTTACATACACTCTGCCAGCTGACGAGGAAGGTTTCTATGACCAGAGCAACGGTACAATCCTTTGGCCTATTCAGATTTATCACAACAACAATGCTGAAGCTACATCTGCCGGCAATGGTCTTGGCGTAATCATGTTCAAGGTTTATGCAGACTGCAACTATGTATTCAACGCAGTTGGTTCAAAAGCTTCTTTCAAAGGCTTCTGCTACAGCGAGAATCCTGTTGACGTAAGCATCGTTGCAGAAGACGGTTCTACTCTTAAGTTGCTCTCTGGCGGCAGCACTGACATCACAGAGATTAACACCGACAAGAATGACGTTGATGCTCCTGCATACAACATCGCCGGACAGCGTGTTAACAAAAATGCAAAGGGTATCGTTATAATCAATGGCAAAAAATACGTTAATAAATAAAGAGCCAGACTAAAATTCAAAGTTAATAATTTGATTTTATGTATTGAAAGGATGCCAGGACACTGTGAAGTCTCCTGGCATCTGCTTTTATCCCAAATTGCTTTCATTAAGATCCGGCAGGATTATTGTCTTAAATTGAGCGTATAGTCATTTGCTTTTTCAGAGGCATAGCGGTCTATTTCCACAAAAAGCAGACGACAGGACAATAACAGGAAACAACATGACGTATGAAGGCATCAATATTTTGTAGATTTAAATCATGTACGGAATAATGATTTAATGGGATTTCTTAATAAAGAATTTATTTTTCGGTACACTACTCCATGTCGGATAACAGCCTGTATCCACTACAAACACAGCAAATCTCAACGCATACCCTCAAGATGTACGATTAGGTGTATATCAAGATATACAGGCAACTGAAGACATATGCAGAAAGCAAGGCCGGAAAGTTATCTTGCGAGGTATTGCAAAAACAATACTACTCAAGATAATCAAGCTGTTTCTTGAGCAACTTCAGTTCGTCGCGCACCTTTATCAGACTCTCCATAACACGCGCATTGCCGTCAACAGCCTGTTTGTTTTCGCGCAACATCTTACGCGCAGCCGACAGTTTAAAGCCCCTGACCTTGACAAGATTATACACGGCCTTTACATTCTCAATGTCGGTCTGCGTATACTGGCGCACATTGTTACCGGTTGTTTTCGGCCGCAACATCGGTATCTCCTTTTCCCAAAACCTCAGCATGCTCTCGGGCACGTTGAGCATGGCTGCCACTTCCTTTATCGAGTAATAAAGCTTAAGATTCTTTTCTGTGTTCAATGCCATAATTCGTGGAAATTAAAATATGTAACGTCTGATGTTGCAAATTTATCATTTTTTTTTCATTTTCATGCTGTCAACCGAAAAAATAATACATTTCTTCAAGTTGCAGATAAAGACGCTGCCGACAGGCTCATGCCGTCCTGCGACACAATAATTTGCCGCACAGACAACAGAATTGTATGTTTTACACAATTATTTAATGATTTATGGGATTTATTTTATAATTTTGCTCCCAAATAGGCATTTTGCCTTTATCGTGAAAAGAACAAAAACAAAATATAAAGAAAATGATGACAGCTAACGAAATCCGTGAATCGTTCAAAAAGTTTTTTGAATCGAAAGGACATCAGATTGTTCCGTCGGCACCGATGGTGATTAAAGACGACCCGACACTGATGTTTACTAACGCAGGCATGAACCAATGGAAGGACATCATACTGGGAACACGCGACCCCGAACCAAGACGCAGGGCCGACTCGCAGAAGTGTCTCCGCGTGAGCGGAAAGCACAACGACCTTGAGGAAGTGGGCCACGACACATACCACCACACCATGTTCGAGATGCTCGGCAACTGGAGCTTCGGCGACTACTTTAAAGAAGGCGCCATAGACATGGCATGGGAATATCTCGTTGACGTACTTCACCTCGACCCGGCCGACCTCTACGTAACCGTGTTCGAAGGCTCTCCCGAAGAGAACCTCAGCCGCGACGACGAGGCTGCTGCCTTCTGGGCAAAGCATGTTCCGGCTGACCACATAATCAACGGAAACAAGCACGACAACTTCTGGGAAATGGGCGACACAGGTCCCTGCGGACCTTGCTCAGAGATTCACCTCGACTCTCGTACTCCCGAAGAAAAAGCAAAGACACCGGGCCGCGAACTTGTAAACAAAGACGACCCACAGGTTATCGAGATATGGAACCTCGTGTTCATGCAGTTCAACCGTAAGGCCGACGGCTCTCTCGAAAAGCTGTCAATGAACGTAATAGACACCGGCATGGGCTTCGAGCGCCTTGTGCGTGCCCTGCAAGGCAAGCATTCTAACTACGACACCGACATCTTCCAGCCTATCATCAAGGAGATTTCACGCCTTTCAGGCATGGAATACGGCAAGGAAGAGAAAACCGACGTGGCAATGCGCGTGGTTGCCGACCACCTGCGTGCCGTAGCCTTCTCTATAGCCGACGGCCAGCTGCCGGGCAACGCAAAGGCAGGCTACGTTATACGCCGCATACTGCGCCGCGCCGTAAGATACGCATACACCTTCCTCAACCAGAAAGAGGCATTCATGTTTAAGCTCATGCCTACGCTGATACACGAGATGGGCGAGGCTTATCCCGAACTTACCGCACAGCGCGAACTGATAACCAAGGTGATAAAGGAAGAGGAAGAATCGTTCCTGCGCACACTGTCCAACGGCATCAACATGCTGTCTGACGCCATGCAGGAGGTTAAGGCCGAAGGCAAGACCGTGCTCGACGGCACAAAGGCATTCCGCCTGTTCGACACCTACGGATTCCCGCTCGACCTCACTGAACTCATCTGCCGCGAAAACGGACTCAGCGTTGACGAGAAACAGTTTGACGAGGAGATGCAGAAGCAGAAGGCAAGAGCGCGCAACGCCGCTGCCGTTGAAAACAGCGACTGGACCGAGCTGAGCCAGGGCGAGCAAAACTTCGTAGGCTACGACTACACTGAATACGAATGCCACATACTGCGCTACCGCAAGGTAACACAGAAGAAGAACACCTTCTATGAACTCGTGCTCGACAACACACCATTCTACGGCGAGATGGGTGGTCAGGTTGGCGACTGCGGAGTGCTGGTAAGCGAGAACGAAACAGTGAACATCATAGACACCAAGCGCGAGAACGGACAGTCGATACACATCGTTAAGGAGCTGCCAAAGAATCCTGAGGCCGACTTCATGGCATGCGTAGACACCGACAAGCGCGAGGCAAGCGCCGCCAACCACACGGCCACCCACCTGCTCGACTATGCCCTGAAGCAGGTATTGGGCGACCACGTTGAGCAGAAGGGTTCATTCGTATCACACGACACGCTGCGCTTCGACTTCTCTCACTTCCAGAAGATGACCGACGAGGAGATACGCAAGGTTGAGATGCTTGTCAACGACATGATACGTCAGGACATACCGCTCGACGAACACCGCGACATGCCGCTCGACGAAGCCAAGAAGATGGGCGCCATAGCCCTGTTCGGCGAGAAATACGGCGACAAGGTGCGCGTGGTTAAGTTTGGCCCGAGCATTGAGTTCTGCGGCGGTATCCACGCCCACTCTACAGGCCGCATCGGCATGTTCAAGATAATATCAGAGAGCAGCGTTGCCGCCGGAGTTCGCCGTATAGAGGCCAAGACCGGAAAAGAGTGCGAAATGCTGATGTACGACCTTGAGGACGGAATGAAGGCAATAAAGGCTCTGTTCAACAACACCAAAGACCTGCTCGGCGTGATAGAGAAATATATCGAGGAGCACGACTCAATGAAGAAGAGCATTGAGCAGTTCCAGGCCGAGAGAGTTGAGAGAGTTAAGGAGAAGCTCATATCTCAGGCCCGCATCGTAAACGGAGTGAAGGTCATCGCTTCCACACTGATAATGAAGCAGGACGCAGCCAAAGACCTCGTGTTCAAGATACGTGCAGCCGAACCTGAGCGCATGCTCTGCGTTGTGGGAAGCACCTTTGACGGACGCCCCACCCTCAGCGTCATGATAAGCGAAGACCTCGTGAAGGAACACGGACTCAACGCCGGACAGATGGTGCGCGAAGCTGCCAAGCTGATAAAGGGCGGCGGCGGCGGACAGCCTCACTTCGCAACTGCAGGCGGAAAAGACATCGACGGACTGTCTGCTGCAGTAGACAAAGTGATAGAACTGGCTAATCTTTAACAAGACCACAAGCCTGCTTTGCAATAAATTCATCCGGCAAAGCCCCAGGGCACAGCTGAAAATAGCTGCTGCAATGCAGGCTAAACCATAAAACGACATATGCCCCGACAGCAAAACATGCTGCCGGGGCATTTTCTTTTTACCGGATAATCACAAAAAATCACCTGATAATCACTCCTGTGTCAGCCTCACTCCAACACCGGCAAAACCGCACTTGCACAATATGATTCTTTGGCGTAACTTTGTATACGTTAAAAAAACAGGCCGGCAGCTTACGGACATGAATGTGCCGGCAGAGAGATAAGTAAGAAAAAGGGAACCACACCACCATTACACATAAAAGGAAATGCAAGATACCAAAAAGACAAACACAGATAAGACAACAATAGGCCTGCTGATAAAGGCCAAGCTAAGAGAAAGAAAACAGTCTGTGGTGTGGCTGGCCGGCCAGTTGGGATGCAGCCGGACCAATGTTTATAAAATATTTGGAAAAAAGTCGATTGACACTGATGAGCTTATGAAAATATCAAGAATACTGAACTTTGACTTCTTTAAACTATATAGCGACAAGCTCAAAAACGGATAAAAAAAGACTTCTTAAACTTTCAGATAAATAAAACCGACACGAGGTGGGCGCTTCTGCTTGATGCAGGGGCGCCCATTGCTTTATTTCAAATCGGTCATTCGGTCTGAATATTTGCTCTATATTAAACTGATTTTCGTTAGATTTTTTGCAGGAATAGCGCGCTATGCCAAGAATAGCGAACAAAAAGACGCAAACATGAACAATAATGACAGGCTGAAGCATGAATGCACAAAACAGATAAAGCTATGTGCAGTATTATGACAGATTGGGGTTAATATGGGCAGCACACACGCAAGCCACCAACACGGCAGACAACGCAGCATGGCGTCAGCGCTGGCTGATGCCTGCCCGCACCCGGTCTAAAGGCTTCATTCTGCCCGTAAGCTCGGCAAAGACATCTTTGCCTACAATGCGCCCACGGGGAGTCCTCACAGAAGGAAACGAACTGAAAAAGTCGTCGTCTGACACATACCAGTCATATCTGACAATGCCACGCGCACGGCTCATAGTTTTGTCTATTGCCGGCACATAACGCGGACTAACCACAGAGAGCAGGCATCGCCCGTCGGTCATAGCCACTGCCAAAACCACCCTCATGCGCTTACGCGCCTTGCCGGCAGACCTCTGTACGGCGTCCATCTTTGTAGAAACGCTTATGCTCCAGCCGTCGGCGTTTATGGCGCGCATCATCCTGCGGAACACCTCGCCGTGCGGCGACGTGTCCTTTATTCGCCTCGACGTTATGCACAGATGTATCATCTCGTGCAGCAGAACGTTCTTAAAATGGCGCTCGTCGGCATCATAATAGTTGCTCAGGCGTATTGTGTAGTCGGTGTACGACTTTGAAAACATCCTGCGCCTCACCTTGCACGACATACATCCGAGCTGCGTGCGCGAGCGCCCCACTGCAAATGCGGGCACGGGCAGACTGCCGCCGAAATAGCGCACATTAAAGTCGGCAAACCATTCTTTAAGAAGTTCTACGCTTACTTGCATGGATGCAAAGTTAGCACATCTGCGACACAAGAGCAAGCGCTGCGGCAACTTTTTGCATAAGCCCAAATCGGTCATTAGACCGCATATTACTTTATCAATTTTGTGCATTGATGCTGAATCACAATGCCAAAAGAGGGTTAAGGTGGGTTCTATAAATTCCCACGTTTTATTTTTTCTTTCAATGGGCTTATGACTTTTTTCATCTTTTTGTTTTTATGCGGCTCATTTTGCAAGTTCATTCAGTCGTGTAGCCCGCTACATTTCTTTATTCACTTACAAAATCTTCTCGCCTAAAATCAAAAATCTGAAAAAGCGAATTTATAGAACCCACCTTAAGCACGAAAGAATATTCTCTCCCCGACCGACAACAAACAAGCCAGCACACCAACGCCGCAGACATAAAAATAACAGCCATGCCTTGCTCTATAAAAATTGTCAGCAGCATGACAGTTCATACTGCTGACAACAATATCTGTTCTACGCTGATGTCAATCAGACTTGCACCGGCATGCAGCATTATCTGTCATACTGATACGTTACGGGCACGCTGAACTTTAATCCGGACGACATCTCTACAGTAAGGTCAAACCAGAATGTGCCGTGGCCTTCAGGACGCTTGGTAAACCATAAAACTGTCTTATCCGAGTTAAGCAGCTTGGTGTCGGCATAAGATATGTTTTTAAGGGTGTCTGACACAACTGTTGCCCACGGATTGTCGATACCCATTTCATCAGAAGTACTCCATCTTGACTCGATATATTTGCACAAGTTCTCGTTTTCAGGCTTATTCTTTTCTGCATCCGCAACAGTATATCCGTTGCGTATAAAGTCATAATAAGAACGCCCGCAGAACAGCACGATGTCTGCCAGCGACGTGCCCTTGGGATGCTGTGCATCATAATCTGACCTACATGTTACGTCTATCTTTTTTATTGAGTCGCTGACAACAGAATCCAAAAAATAAAATCCCGGTACACGATAATAGGCCGTGTCACCAAACTCTCTTGCCACCTCTTCTGCCGCTTCATCATTATACCATTCACCAAGAAGAGAAAATCGTATATATGGATCGGTCTGTATACTGTCGTAAGTGTCGCTCATATAAAAATATCTCAACTGCTTTGCCTTTATATACACTGAGATGTAACTTTTTTCAGAAAACTTCGGAGTTCTTCCGGGATTGATATTATTATCATCATTATCACACCCATAAAAAAGAGCCACTGACACAACTGCACAGAAAAGCAGTTTAATATAATTGAACATTAATCTCTTCAACCCAGTTTCTTTTCGTGTCTTTTCCATAAAAATCCTCCTTCTGATTAAAATCAACAAAACAAACTTATATAATAAAAAATGAATAAATAACCGCTAGTTTTCTCCAAAGATAAGAAAATAATGCTATATATACAACTCAGAAGTCAAAATATTAACAAAAAACACACAAATACATATAAATTTACACTGCAACAAATCACCTGAACAGATAAATATAACAGCCCAAAAACAATACTGGCGCGCACATGATTGCACGCACAAAGCCCTTCAGATAAAGGTTTTGCACAGATAACACTCTGCAACACATTCTGGGCTTTACGCTTACACTCTGACTTTTGCTGACGCTCTCATACTGCGATATTCTGAAAATAAAATTATCCGGCCGTAAAAACCGGCAAAAATCGTGTGCAAACATAAGCTGCGACGCATCAGAACATTACAGACAATCTACAGCGTTGTGTGCAACGATTTTGCCTGAAAAACGGGCAAAAACCACTGCTTTTTGGCACCAAAAACGGCCAGTTAAAGATGAAAAAACAGTGCATTAACGCACAAAAAGTGGCATATTAATCTGACAAAAACATGCCTTTAACGATGTTTTGTAAATATTGTTTACCTGCAAAACCATATTTCTGCCTAAGCATTTTCTATTTCGCATGAAAATCATGACATAAACACGATGACAAAATGAAAGGCAATAAAGCGTTGCAAGTTTCAAAAATAAAGAGCCATGCAAGACGCATGACAGATAACCGTAGGGACGTACCCAAGGGACGTCCGGATGATAAAGGCACATGATTTATACAAAAAGGCGATGTGGACACACCTGGGGTGTGTCCCTACAGAACATAAAAAAATCCGGCACAGACGCCGTTGCGCCCATGCCGGATGTATATTCAAAAATATTTATAACACAAGACAGACGGCGTATTACTCCACGCTGTCTGATATAGCCTGCATTATCAGTGCCTCAATCTCCTCGCACAGTTCAGGATTGTCTTTCAGCAGCGTCTTGGTTGCGTCGCGTCCCTGAGCCAGCTTGCTTCCCTGATAAGAGAACCATGAACCGCTCTTCTGTATTATGCCATACTCAACACCGAGGTCAACAAGCTCGCCAACCTTAGAGATTCCATCGCCGAAGGTAATCTCAAACTCAGCCTTGCGGAACGGAGGAGCCACCTTGTTCTTAACCACCTTGACGCGAACCTGATTGCCGATAACCTTGTCGCCGTCTTTTATGCTCGTAACGCGGCGTATGTCGAGGCGCACGCTGGCATAGAATTTCAGCGCGTTACCGCCGGTTGTTGTCTCAGGGTTGCCGAACATAACGCCAATCTTCTCGCGCAGCTGGTTGATGAAGATGCACGTTGTGTTGGTCTTGCTTATAGTAGACGTAAGCTTTCTGAGCGCCTGACTCATCAGTCGTGCCTGCAGACCAACCCTGTTGTCGCCCATATCGCCCTCAATCTCGGCTTTCGGAGTGAGCGCAGCCACTGAGTCGACCACCAGAATGTCTATCGCTGAAGAGCGTATAAGCTGATCGGCTATCTCGAGAGCCTGCTCACCGTTGTCCGGCTGAGATATCAGCAAGTTGTCGACATCCACTCCGAGCTTGGCAGCATAGAAGCGGTCGAAGGCATGCTCGGCGTCGATAAAGGCAGCAATGCCGCCCGCCTTCTGAGCCTCAGCAATGGCGTGAATGGCGAGAGTTGTCTTACCGCTGCTCTCAGGACCATAAATCTCTATTATTCGTCCGCGTGGATATCCGCCCACACCGAGAGCGGCGTTAAGGCCGATGCTTCCGGTGGGAATGACCTCAACCTGCTCGATGTTCTCGTCGCCGAGCTTCATTATCGAGCCTTTGCCGAAGTCTTTTTCTATTTTGGCCATGGCAGCCTGCAAGGCTTTCAGTTTGCCTTCCTGTATGCTCATGCCCTCTGTATCTTTTTCTTTTGCCATATAAAAGCGTTTTTTAGTAATTGAGAATGGAGAATTGAAAATGGAAAATTATGATTTGCATTGCTGATATGCATATAATCTTCAATGTCTGTCTAACAGTTCCACTCGAAATATTTAATTGAGAATTGAGAATGGAGAATGGAAAATTATGATTTGCATTGTTGCAATGCATTTAATCTCCAATGTCTGTCTAACAGTTCCACTCGAATTATTTAATTGAGAATGGAGAATGGAGAATTATGATTTGCATTGCTGATATGCATATAATCTTCAATGTCTGTCTAAACAGTTATGAACCAAATACTCCTATCCCATTAGGAATTATAAATTTCAAAACTCACCATCCCAATTATGAATTATGAATTGTGAATTATGAATTAAATTACAGTTCCAGGTCGCCGTCGAACACTTCGTGCCAGGGCAGTCCCTGCTTGTTGAGCTGCTCCATGAACGGATCCGGATCAAACTCCTCTACGTTCCATACGCCCGGCTTGCGCCACAGACCTTTAAAGAACATCATTGCGCCAATCATGGCGGGCACACCTGTTGTGTAGCTTACGCCCTGCATGCCTGTCTCCTTGTAAGCCTCCTGATGCGAGCAGTTGTTATAAACATAATATGTGCGCTCCTTGCCGTCTTTCAGTCCGCTGATACGGCAGCCTATGCTTGTCTCGCCGTCATAGTTCTCGCCGAGATCCTGCGGATTAGGCAACACAGCCTTGAGGAACTGCAGCGGAACAATCTTAACCTTGACAGTCTTGCCTGAGCCGTCGGCCAGCGGAGCCTCATATTCAATCTCGTCGATGCGAGACATGCCGATGTTCTGAATAACGTCGAGATATGTAAGATATTGCTGTCCGAAGGTCATCCAGAAGCGTGCCTGCTTGATTGTAGGATAGTTCTTAACGAGGCTCTCCAGCTCCTCGTGGTGCATCAGATAGCTCTCGCGCGGACCGATGTTAGGATATGTGAGCGCCTTGTGAACCTCGAGCGGCTCGGTTTCAAGCCACTGGCCGTCCTTATAGTAAAGTCCCTTCTGGGTAATCTCGCGGATGTTAATCTCAGGGTTGAAGTTTGTTGCGAAAGCCTTGTGGTGGTTTCCTGCGTTGCAGTCAACGATGTCGAGATACTGAATCTCGTCGAAATGATGCTTTGCAGCATAAGCTGTATAGATGCCACTCACGCCCGGGTCGAAGCCGCAGCCCAGAATGGCTGTAAGTCCTGCCTGCTCGAAGCGCTCCTTGTATGCCCACTGCCAGCTGTACTCAAAATGAGCCTCGTCCTTAGGCTCATAGTTTGCTGTGTCGAGATAGTTGCATCCGCAAGCCAGACAGGCGTCCATTATAGTAAGGTCCTGATAAGGCAGGGCAAGGTTGATAACCAACTCGGGCTTATAGTCGTTGAACAGAGCCTTGAGCTGCTCAACGTCGTCGGCGTCAACCTGCGCCGTCTTTATATCCATGTTAATTCCGGCCTTGTGGATGGCGTCGACAATCTGGTCGCACTTCTCCTTACGGCGACTTGCAATCATGAACTCGGTAAACACGTCAGCATTCTTTGCTATCTTGAACGCTGCAACGGTAGCTACGCCACCGGCTCCAATCATTAATACTTTTCCCATTTTAAAAATTTATTTTGCTTGTTTTTTGTTATTAGTCTTTTAAAGATTATAGGGGATGGGACTTATGGGAGGAATGGGAGTTATTGGGCGGGTAATTGGCGATGACAGACATCTGGCAGCCAAGGCTGCCGCTCCGCCATAATCCCTGCCGCTCCCTATTTTATCTCATCGGCCCTTATGCCCAGCGCGCTCATCAGCGAGTAGCCGAGTATCTCCTGACGGAAGTTGCCGCCCTGCATGGGCTGCATGGCAAACACGGTTACACGCTTTTCGTCGTCAACGTTTCTCAGGGCATGGCGCACACGGTCGTAGATGCGCTCGGCATCGGGCACAACCATAACACGCTTCACTTCTTTCTGTGCGCATATAAGCTCTATCGTCTCAACGAAGAAATCGTCCTTGCTGACAATGTCCTCAACGGGAAGCGCACTGATAAGGAACTCTCCAAGGTTGTCCTTAAACGCCATGCCGTCAAGTTCATGGGCATATTCAGACGGCTTGAAATTGTCAAGTCTGTCTCTGTTCTTGCCGTGTATCAGAATCACCTGCGTCTGGTGTTCACCCTCGCGCAGTCCTCCGTCAAGACCGATGCAGTCAATCCAGCGCGCCATGTCGGCCTGCGGGATGCGCCGCTCTATCATCCTTTCAAAATTAACGATAAGGTCGAACGCCACTTTATCTATATAGTCGGCGTCTACCACCATAACATTCTCGCACCATTTTGCGGTGCCTGCCAAATTGTTATTCATGTATGCAAACTTACACAAAAATAATGAGAATACACACCGTTAGACAAAAAAACTGACTTTTTGATATTCTTTGTAATGTGTCTTTCAAAGCGAAAGACACATTACTCATGTTTTCAGACTAAACTATTATAGTTTTTGCACATTCTGCGGCATCATTCTGCCGGCTCAGCCCTTGCTATACGCCTTCTGCTGCCGTCGCGCTGTCCTGAAATAATCAGCGGCACACGCTCTACCACAACCACCGACGTGTCGAGACCGAGCGCCTTAGGCTCGTCTACGCCAATGCGTCTTATTATAGCATAGAGGCTCATCAGCAAGTTCTGACGGCGGTCTGATGAATCTTCGGGATAATAGATGCGGTGGATTATAATGAAGCGGAAGTCGCCGGCAATGCCCTTGCTGCGCAGCGAAGGATAAGAACTGGTAAGGTCTACCTCGCCTGAAGCCACCAGGTCTTCTATTATCTGGCGGAGATACAGGCTGACGCGCGGCTCAATTCTGAATCCGATGCGCAGGTTTATGCTGAACAGCGTGTCGGGCACGAGTGCCTTGCAGGTGTATTCGAGCGTGTCGGGCGCGTCAACAAACTCAATGTGCAGCAGCCAGTAATGGTCGGCACGCTTGGGCTGCTTGTTTATTATCGAATAAAGCAGCTTGTCGTCCACTCCGCCTTCAGTCGGTGCATGGTTTACATACACAAGGTTTGAGGCATACTTGGGTATGCTGTTGTCTGCCTTTATCGCAGATATTATGTCGTGATAGTCGCTGAGTTTCTTTATGCGCAGATAGCGGCTGCGTATCTTGCGTGCACTTATCCACACAAACATAATGAAGCAGAGCAAGCCGCCTATGAGCAGGGTGAACCATCCGCCGGCAACAAACTTAGACATGTTGGCAGCAAGGAACAGTCCTTCGAGCACACAGTAAAGACCGACAAAAATGATTACGACAAAACGCGGAGCTGACATCTTGCGCAGATAGAAGCCCAGAAGCAGCGTTGTCATCAGCATGGTTATGGTGATAGCCAGTCCGTAGGCAGCCTCCATGCGCGAAGAATCGCCAAAGAGAAGCACCGTAAACACCACGGCCACATACATAAATCCGTTTACCGTAGGAATATATATCTGTCCCTTCACATTGGTAGGGTGCTTTATCCTCATACGGGGCCAGAAGTTGAGGTTCATCGCCTCACTCAATATCGAGAACGAACCGCTGATAAGTGCCTGGCTCGCCACGATGGCCGCACCCGTTGCCATAAACACGGCAAAGAGCAGCATGCCGTCGGGCATGATGGCATAAAAAGGATTGTCGTTGCCGGCTGCACGCACCGGATTGGCAAGCACCCATGCACCCTGACCGAGATAGTTGAGGATGAGCATAATCTTGACAAAAATCCAGCTGATGGCGATGTTGTGCTTACCGCAATGTCCAAGGTCGGAATAAAGGGCCTCGGCACCCGTGGTACAGAGGAAAACGGCTCCGAGCACGAGGAACCACACGGGCGACTCTATAAGCAGACGCGCCGCATAATATGGATTAAAGGCCTTGAGAACCTGCGGACAGCCTATAAGCCACATAAGGCCAACGACACCGAGCAGCATGAACCACAACAGCATGAATGTGCCGAAAGAACGGCCTACATGCTCCGTACCAAAACGCTGCACGAAGAACACAACAGTGATGACGGCAATGGCAACAGGCAGCACGGGTATATCGGGATTGATGCCGCGCAGTCCCTCTATGGCTGTGGTAATGGTGATGGCAGGCGTTATCACTCCGTCGGCCAGCAGCGTGCTGGCTCCTATAACGGCTATGGCATAAATCCAACGCCGCTTATGCCGGCGCAACAGTGCGTAGAGAGCCAATATTCCGCCCTCGCCATGGTTGTCGGCACGCAATGCTATGAGCACATACTTTATGGTAGTCTGCAACGTAAGCGTCCAGATTATGCACGAAAGCGCTCCCAGCACGTAATTTTCTGTCAGAGCTTCGCCCGTGTGTGTTATTGCTTTCATCACATACAGGGGTGACGTTCCGATGTCTCCAAAAACAATTCCCAGCGTCATGAGTATTCCGGCAAGTCCGGCTTTGCTCACTCCCGCCGTAGCATTTACCTTAGATGTTTGTACCATATTGAATATATTTTATTTCGCCTGCAAAATTATAACGATAAAATGAAAGAAATGCTTATTTTTACATTTTATTTTATGCAGTGAGAGAAACGGCCGACTACTTCACGCACAACAAAAGGATGCGCCTACGGAATAATATGAATAAACATGAGACAGGAAACGTCTGTAAAAAACAACGATACAAAAAAACAAAAAATCTGCTGATAAGGAGGCAAGAAAAAACCGGAAGAGCAGGCATAAAGCCTTGTCTTCCGGCAGCTTATAATAACTAAACCATACAACTTTCATAAAGTGAGTCTGACGCAGGCCGCAATACTTTTAATCCCAACCGGTCTTTATCTGTCAGAATTAAAGAACAGCATCAGGACCTTGCGCTGACCGGCATAATGCCTATATCAGCCGTTAAATCAGAACTCAACAAGAATACGGAAAATCTTTCCGGGATTCTCGCTCCAGTCTTTCATTGCATCAGGAGTTTCCTCGGGAGTAACAACCTTAGATATAAACTTCTCGATGGGATAACGTCCTGTGTTAATGCAGTTGATAACGGCTCTGAAGTCAGACGGAGTTGCATTGCGAGAGCCGCGTATGTCAAGTTCCTTCTGAACGAACAGCTTTGTCTGGAAAGCCACTTCGCTCTTGGCATATCCTATGCAAACCACACGCCCGGTAAAGCCAACCTCGTTGACAGCCATAACGTAAGTGGCAGGACTGCCTACAGCCTCGATGACAACATCGGCACCATAGCCTCCGGTTATCTCCTGTATGCGCTGATGAACATCCTCTGTCATGGTGTTAACAGCAAATGTTGCTCCAGCCTCCTTGGCAAGCGCAAGTTTCTCGTCGTCAATGTCGGCAGCAATGACTATTGCACCACGCAAAGACGCACGCATAACAGCACCGAGGCCCACCATTCCGCAACCGATAACCATTACGAAGGTGTTGTCGGTAACCTCAGCACGCGACACTGCATGGAAGCCGACGCTCATAGGCTCTATCAAGGCGCAGCTGCGCACAGGAATATCGCCTGCCGGTATGACCTTTGTCCAAGGCAGAGCTGCATATTCGCACATAACGCCCTGACGCTGCACGCCCAAAGTTTCATTGTGCTCACAGGCATTATAGCGTCCGTTGCGGCAAGAGGCGCAGTTGCCGCAATTTGTGTAAGGGTTAAGCGTAACAACCATTCCCTTCTTCAGTGTGTCGGGTACATCGGCACCAACTTCCTCTATCACGGCACCCACCTCGTGTCCGGGAACGACAGGAAGCTTCACCATTGGGTTGTTGCCGCGGTAAGTATTAAGGTCGGATCCGCAGAATCCTACATATTTTATTTTCAGTAAAACCTCATCAGCCTTTATCACCGGCTTTTCTATTTCAGCCACACCAATCTCCTGAGGTGCGGCAATACGAACTGCTTTCATTTTTTCTACGTTTGTTTTTATTTTAATTTATCACTTTATATCCTTTCCAGCCATAATATGCGCAAAAAGCGAAACATATCATTGGCACAATGTATGCGATGTAGTACATCTCTTCGTTGGCATGCATGAAGTATGCCGTAAGCTGCGGCAGACAGGCGTTGCCGACAATGGCCATGACAAGAAATGCCGAACCGCTCTTGGTCTGGTCGCCCAATCCCTGCAGGGCCAAGGAGAACTGTGTGGGATAGATAATAGACATGAAGAACGACACGGCAAGCATTGCATAAATGCCTACATGTCCGCCAAAAGCGCAGATAACGCCACACAGGATTATCAGCAAGATTGAATATACCATAAGCATGTGTGACGGCTTAAACTTTATCATCAGCGCAGTGCCCACCCAGCGGCCTGCCAGAAACGCCAGCATGTAGAAGCCGAAGAACGTTGTGGCTGTGGCCTCATCAAGTCCGGCATACACACAGCAGTAAACAAGGAAAAGGCTGTTGATGGCCGTCTGTCCGCCGTTATAGAAGAACTGTGCGATGACGCCCCAGCGCAAGTGTGAATGCCTGAGCACGGAGAAGTCGATAAGCTTGCCTTCGCCGCGGGCCTCGCCCGACTTGCTTTCATCTGCTATTTTAGGAAATTTCGTAAACACGAATATCAGCGCCACGACAATCAGCAGCGTGCCCAGAAGCAGATACGGCAGACGCATCGACTCGGTCTCGTGCTGAATGTATGCCTCCCAGCCGCCTTCATAGCTCAGGGGCAATGTCTCACGCGTGTAATTATTGCCGCTCAGCACCAGCTTGCTCAAGAACATGGCTGAGATAAACGCGCCAAGACCGTTGAACGACTGGGCCAGGTTAAGACGCCTTATTGACGTCTCCGGCTTGCCCAATACAGTTACATAAGGATTGGCAGCCGTCTCAAGGAAGCACATACCCGTGGCTATAATGAAGAAGACACACAGATAAACCCAGTATGACTTGATCATAGCAGCCGGGAAGAACAGGAAGCCGCCCAGCGAGGCAAGGCACAAGCCAAAGATGATGCCGGCCTTGTAGCTGTAACGTTTCATGAACATGGCTATGGGTATAGGGAAGATAAAGTAGGCCAGCCAGTAAGCCGTCTCAGTAAACGAAGCCTCAAAAGTGTTGAGCTCGCAGGTCTTCATCAGCTGCCTTATCATCGTCGGCAGCAGATTGCTGCTTATCGCCCATAGAAAAAACAGGCAGAATATCAGCGACAAAGGCACTATATAGCTATTTTTTTTCATAACGACATCATATTATTTACTCCGACATATTCTTTACGTATGGCAGGTCAGGCAGATTGTTGAAGCCATAGAACTTTTCAGCATTCTCGCCGAGGAACAGTCTTTTTTCCCTGTCTGTCAGGTCATTGGTCTTCAGGATAAAGTCATAAGACATCTTATAGGTTATGGCCGTTATGGTGCGCGGATAATCTGATCCCCACATCAGCTTGTCGGCACCAACCATGTCGATGGCCTCCCTGATAGCCCTGACGGCTCCGTTAAAGGGATAGAACTCTTTATTGAACAGCCATGTTATGCCGCCCGACTCTATCATCACGTTGTCGTTAAGGGCGAGTTTTATCTGGTCTTCCCAGCCCGGGGCGGTAACCATGCCGAAATGTCCTATAGCAATCTTCAGGCGCGGACACTCCTCTATCACCTCCTTGATCTCGCCGTTCTGCAAGTTGTTTTCAGCCAGACACAACGACAGGATGACGCCCTTGTTCTCCATCAGATGAAACATCTTCATCATTTCGGGAGAATTCAGGTTTACTCTTCCGTCGCTCAATATCAGCCTGTGGCCTGGTATGGCAATACCCTTGAAGCCGCTATCGATAAGCGAAGCTGCCGTGTCATAGAATCCGGGCTTGAAGTAATCGCACATGCCGAACACAAAGAAGCGTTCGGGATAGTCGCTCTTCACCTTTGCCAGATAGTCGTTCTGTATGCCGTCGATAAACTCCTGCACGACAACAGCTCCGCCCACCTGTGCGTAGTTCATGTTAGAGAGGAACACCTCGGCGCTGTTTACGCCGTCTATCATAAACGGCGGAACCATCTGCACCTCTTCCGTAAGAAAGAACGACCGGCCATTCTTCAATGTCCTGACCGGCATTCCGTTCCAAGAAGTATCCTGGCGCAGCCACAAATGTGAATGCGCATCTATAATTTTATAGTCCATGTCTGCCCTGCTAT
Organism: Prevotella marseillensis; assembly: GCF_900625065.1. Lineage (NCBI taxonomy): Bacteria > Pseudomonadati > Bacteroidota > Bacteroidia > Bacteroidales > Prevotellaceae > Prevotella > Prevotella marseillensis. The sequence continues at coordinate 2,177,582 of NZ_UYXY01000001.1, forward strand.
ATTATGTGTTAGCCCAGCGCACACGCATCTGGTCGCCAATTATTTTCTGTACTTCCTCAACCAAGCTGCTGTCCATCGGCGAATTTACATAGTCGATGTTCTTCAGCACGTTCTGAGGATTAGCCGAGCTGAACAGCGTTGTGGCGATGCGCGGATTGCTTGTAGAATACTGCACGGCGAGTTTTTCTATCGGATAGCCGTGTTCTGTGCAGTAGTCAGAAGCACGCATGCAAGCCTCCTTAAGAGCCACCGGAGCCGGATGCCATGCCGGTGCACCGCGCTGCGACAACAGTCCCATCGAGAACGGCGAAGCATTTATTATGCCCACATTGTTTGCCTCAAAGAAGTCGAGATAGTCGAGCAGCATCTCGTCGTTGAGACTATAATGGCAGAAACACAACACAGACTCAACTGTTCCGGCCGGAACATGCTCTATCACCCATTTAAGGTTTTCGGGCTGCAGGTCGGTGATGCCCACATGCTTCACCACTCCTTCCTCGCGGAGCTTCACTAGTGCGGGCAGAGTCTCGTTGACAACCTGATTGAGGTCGGCAAACTCAACATCGTGAACATTAATCAAGTCGATGTAGTCAATGTTGAGGCGCTCCATGCTCTCGTAGACACTGTCGGTTACGCGCTTGGCAGAATAGTCCCAGGTGTTGACGCCGTTCTCGCCGTAGCGTCCCACCTTTGTCGAAAGATAATATCTGTCGCGCTGTATTTCCTTCAAGGCTTTTCCCAATACCATCTCGGCCTTGTAATGACCGTAATATGGAGATACGTCTATAAAGTTAATTCCGTTGTCAACTGCCGTATGGACTGCTTTTATGCCCTCTGACTCGCGTATGTCATGAAAGACGCCGCCTAAAGAAGAGGCGCCAAAGCTGAGATTAGACACACGCATTCCTGTTTTTCCTAATTCATTGTAGATCATAGTAGAAATATTTATATCTTACGATATGACGCAAGGCAATGGAAAATGTCATATTAAAATTGTTTAAATTATTATGTCTTTCTTCACTCAACCTGCCAAATCATGCCTTTTTAAGCACTTTCAGCCACCGCATCACAGGCATTGCCACACCTTATAAATACACGAATAAAGCCATAATACGCATGTCAATGCTTACATTTTTGACAAAAATTATAGGTTGTATCCATAGATTTTCAAGAAAAAGAACGTATATTTGCACATCGCTTGTGAGCGAAAACCACATGGCGCGGATTATCTCTCCGCAGGCAGGCTTCCATCAGGAATACTTTACTAAACACATCGTCATGTTCGAAAAATGAACATCCGGATTCAGAATCATGGTTACATACGCTGAAAGGCAAGAAAAAATCATCCGTCAAAAATCCGAGTTTTAATATCAAATCACAAAGTGGTCATTATGTTCAATTTTGTAAATTTGCGCAGTCAAAATAATCAAAATATGAAAAGTATACTTGACGGACGTCCCGCATTGAAGAAAGAAATTGACAAAGTGGCTGAAGTAGCCGGTTATCTTTGGCAGAAGGGATGGGCTGAAAGAAACGGAGGAAACATTACAATAAACATCACAGAGCTGGTTGACGACGAAATAAGACAGATGCCGGCCATAAGTGAAGTGAAGCAAATAGGAGTAACGCTGCCTCATCTTAAAGGCACATACTTCTTCTGTAAAGGAACAAACCGCAGAATGCGCGACTTGGCCCGCTGGCCAATGGAGAACGGAAGCGTAATCCGTATACTTGACGACTGCGCAAGCTATGTGATCATAGCCGACAACGTGGTTAATCCCACGAGCGAGCTGCCTTCGCATCTCATGGTGCACGACCATCTGATTGAGAAAGGCTCTCCTTACCGCGCATCGCTGCACACTCACCCGATTGAGCTTGTTGCAATGACACACATACGCAAGTTCTTGGGCAAAGACGTGCTTACAAAGCTGCTTTGGAGCATGATTCCGGAGACAAAGGCTTTCTGTCCGCGCGGATTGGGCATCATTCCTTATCAGTTGCCAAGCAGCGTTGAGCTTGCAGAAGAAACTGTAAGACAGCTTGACGACTACGACGTGGCAATGTGGGAGAAACACGGAGTGTTTGCCATCGACAACGACATCATGCAGGCATTCGATCAGGTTGACGTACTGAACAAGAGCGCCCTGATATACATCGCTGCCAAGAACATGGGCGAAGAGCCTGAAGGCATGAGCGACGAGCAGATGGCTGAAATGTCTAAGGCATTTAACTTGCCTAAATAAAGTTTGAATAAAAATCTTATCATTCTCAGATAATATTAGTTTAAGAGTCTATTTAGACGGCGGAATCCTGATGCTGTGAAGCATTGGGATTCTGTTATTTTATGGGATTTTAATATCAGGCAGGACCTTATTTGCAGCTGAATAGATATGCTGACACGCCATAAAATTAAGCCCCAATCGGCATCAGGCCACCATAGCTTTATCTATTTTTGGCATTCATAATTTCAGTCCCTCTTTAGTTCACTTTTTCTTGACATAGCCCGCCATTCCTGCGAAAAATCTAACGAAAATCCCTTCAAAATAAAGCAAAAATACAGACTGGAAACTAATAACGATTTGGGTTGAAACCTCAGGCCAACAGGACGTAGCTACATAAAAGTTTATGTTACGGCTGACTTTACAGAGACGATTATCCACACCTCATGACGGCAGACTTATCCTGAAACAGCAAGATTTGTAAAAGACGGCATTCTGCCCTGTAAAAGGTGGCTTTTTACAGGCTGATATGTGGCTTTTTACATTGCGAAAAGCCACATATTGCATGCCATGAAACAGCACAGATAAATACAAGAAGTTTTTTAAGCCAAATCATACCACTTGCGTTATACAGCCAAACAATATATTTTTTCAGAAAAAAACTCGTCACTCATCACATCTGCACGTAACCATCTGACAGACAGAGACATAACGTGTGACGAGTTGAATAAGCAAAACGTCACCAAACATCACGCCCAAGCAAGGCAGGTGATATATGGTGACGTTTTACAGCTGCAACTCATCACGCCACAAGTCAGTAAAAATCAACAAGTTACACGCAGATGTGACGAGTGATGAATTTTCAGGAAAAACTTTTTTACCTTATTTGCGTCATTCGCCCGATTCACTTCAACAGCTGGGGAAGGAACGAAGACACAACAAGTATGATAATGCCGGCCACGAGCACGGCGATGGTCTTCTGCGAACAGCCTTTCCACTCTTTCAGTATTATTCCCCATACATTGCTGAAGGTTACGTTGAGGGCCATCAGTATGCACCATGAGAATGTTAGCAGTACGGGCGAATCTGTCAGGAATCCCTTGCCAAGGCTAAGACCGAAGAACTGGCTGTACCACAGCAGTCCGGCAAGGGCACAGAACACGATGTTGTTAAGATAAAGACTTGTCTGCGAATAGTCGCCCCATGTGCGGTTCTTGCCGTTCTGGTAGAAACAGTATACCGCATTGGTGACAAAGCCGCCCAGCGTAACGAGGAACGTTGCGGGCAGCGTGCGGAACATCGGGTCAGTGGCGTCGCCGAAGTTGAGATGCTCGCCAAAGCCGAGACCTATGCTGAAGCATGCGCTCATAAATCCTGCAAGCAGCGCAACGATGATGCCCTTGGTGAAGTTGAAGTCCTTAACGGCCTTCTTCTTCTCTTCGTCACTGAGCGACTGCGACTTCATGTTGCCTGCCACGCCAATAACGCCAATACCTATCAGCGTAACCACCACGCCTACGATAACGGGCATCGTAAGGTCTTGTGTGTTGCCCGTAAATATGGGGGTGAGTATGGTTCCGAGTCCGGCGCATGTGCCGAGAGCAATGCTCTGTCCGAGAGCCACTCCGAGATAGCGCATAGAAAGGCCGAACGTAAGGCCGCCGATGCCCCACAGTACGCCAAAGAACATTGTCCACAAAGCCGCCACGGGGTCTGCCATATACACTTCAGCGAGACTGTGGCCTGAAGGCACTGCCAGCAAGGCGCCGAGCAGCGGGAACACGAGCCACGCAAAGACACCCTGCACAAGCCAATAAGACTCCCAGCTCCATTTCTTTATTTTGTTGATGGGCACATAACAGCTCGACTGGCAGAATGCGCCCACAGCTATTATTATCAGTCCTATTATTATTTCCATCAGAAGAAACTGAAAAGATTATAAACTATGGATTATTAATTAAAAAAGAGTTGAGAAATATTTCTCGATTCTCAACTCTTTTCATTTGTCTTTCTGTCTACTATATTAACCTCTTTTTGATGTTACGTCTTTTTCATACTGCTCTACGTCGGCAATGAAAGCCTGACCAACAGGCACATTGTTGCGCAGACAGAACTCGTCGTAAACAGCGTTCCACGGAAGAGCCTTAGCCTCCTCGAGCAGAGCCAGACGCTCAAAGCCCTTGCCCTCGTCTTCATACTTGCGCAGTGTTGCCAGCGGCTCGAGCAGAGCGCGCAGCATGCACTTCTGTGCGGCACGGCTACCTACGACATAAGCACCGATGCGGTTGATTGAAGCGTCGAAGTAGTCGAGGCCATAGTGTACGCGGTCGAGAGCACCTGCACGTACAATCTCGCTGAATAGGTCGAGTGTCGGGTCGTCCATGATTGTAACGTGGTCTGAGTCCCAGCGGATCGGACGGCTTACGTGCAGCATCAGCTCAGGCACATAGAGCAGCATGGCCGAAACCTTGTCGGCAACGCTCTCTGTAGGATGGAAGTGGCCTGTGTCGAGTGTAATCATCTTGTTGTTCTGCGCAGCGTAAGATGTGTAGAAGTCGTTTGAGCCTACAGTATAGCTTTCAAGACCTATACCGAACACCTTGCTCTCTATGCAGTCCTTCATGTTGTCATATTTTGTTGCGAAGATCTGGTCGAGAGAGTCTTTGAGCAGTTCGCGGTATTTCAGCTTGTTCACTGTCATGTCCTTGCTTCCGTCATGCACCCAGAGGTTCATGATACAAGGATCGCCCTGCGCCTTACCCATTTCCTCGGCAATGGCACGACAACGCTTTGTGTGCTCAATCCAGAAGTTGCGTATGCCTTCGTCGGGATTTGCCAGAGAAAGGTTGCCGCTCTTTGGGTGAGAGAATGAAGTAGAGTTGAAGTCGAGCTTCATGTTGTTCTCCTTACCCCACTCTATCCAGCTTGCAAAGTGCTTAGGCTCAACCTGGTCGCGGTCGACAGCCTCGCCCTTGAAGTCGCCGTATATTTCATGAAGGTTCAGACGGTGAGTTCCGGGGATGAGCGACTTAGCCTTTATTATGTCAGCTCTTACTTCGTCTATGTTGCGTGCGCGTCCGGGATAGTTACCGGTTGTAGCGATACCGCCGCTCAGCGAACCTGTAAGGTTCTCGAAGCCGATAACGTCATCTGTCTGCCAGCAATGCAGGCTGAGATGAAAGTCCTGCATCTGATTCAACACCTTCTCTGTATCAACGCCAAGCTCGGCATAGCGCTCTTTGGCTATCTCGTAAGCCTTATTTATCATTTCTTCTTTCATAAGTTATAAGTTTTATAATTTTTTGGTTTATTCGTTTTATTATTTATTTTCTTTTGACTCTACCACTTTCAGGTATTTCTCGTAAGCAGCATCCCACTCAGCCTTGTCCTTAGGCTCGAAGCGCTTCATGCTCACGCTGTCGGCTATGATGCGGCGCATGTCGAAGATATCCTCAACGGCTCCGGCAGCCTTAGCCTGCAGCATGATGTTGCCAAGAGCGGTGCATTCCTGCGGACCGGCAAGCACGGTGACGCCTGTGGCGTTGGCCGTAAACTGGTTGAGATACTCGTTGAGCGAGCCGCCACCGATAATATGAAGAGTGTTTATCGGGAACACCGACATTTCTTTAAGATAGCCGAACACCTGACGGTAACGCAGCGCCAGACTGTCGAGTATGCAGCGGCATATCTCGGCATAGCCTTCGGGTACGTGCTGACATGTCTCTGCGCAATACTGCTTTATGGCAGCCTGCATGTCGGCAGGATTGGCAAACATCTCGTCGTCAGGGTTTATGATGCTCTGAAAGGCAGTAACCTTCATTGCGTCTGCCAGCAGCACGCCATAGTCAGACGGAGCCTCGTCGCCCCACTCCTTGCGGCAGCGCTCAAGCAGCCACATGCCGCAGATATTCTTAAGGAAGCGTGTGGTGCCTTCCACTCCGCCCTCATTGGTGAAGTTCAGCTCATAGCTGCGTCCGTTAATTATGGCGTCCTTGGTCTCAATGCCCATAAGGCTCCATGTGCCGCTGCTGAGATAGGCAAACTTCTCGTCGGCAGCAGGTACGGCAGCCACGGCACTTGCCGTGTCATGACCTGCAACGGCTATCACCGGCACGGGGCCAAGCCCTGTCATCTTCTGCACCTCATCAGTGAGCACGCCTATCTTGTAGCCGGGAACAACCATCTTGCCAAACTTGCCGCGCGGAAGTTCGAGACTCTCGAGCAGCATCTCGTCGAGCTCTTTCGTAACCGGATTGAGCATCTGGCTTGTTGAAGCTATGGTATATTCGCAGACAGCCTTGCCCGTGAGCATCCAGCTGAGCGCATCAGGCATGAAGAGTATCTTCTCGGCATTCTTCAGAGCCGAATTGCCGTCGCGTTTCATGGCATAAAGCTGAAACAGCGAATTGAAGTTCATAAACTGTATGCCTGTGGCGCCATACACTTTCTCCTTTGACACTTTCTTTTCGAAATACTCCTCCATCGCACCAAACGTGTGAGGGTCGCGATATGAGAACGGATTGCGCAGCAGCGCGCCGTCGTCACCCACACATACGAAGTCGACGCCCCATGTGTCGATGCCTATGCTGGTTATCTCGACGTTACGCTTTGCCACAATCTTCAAGCCTTTTATTATCTCGAAATAAAGAGCGTAAATATCCCAGTAAAAATGTCCGCCGGTCTCTATCAGGTTGTTAGGAAAGCGTGTAATCTCCTCTAACTTTATCTTACCGTCTGAAAGAGTGCCGACGATAGTCCTGCCGCTTGTAGCTCCAAGGTCGACAGCAAAGAAACATTTTGAATTGCCCATTTAGTATATTAGTATGTTTTTAGCGTATTAAATTAATTTCTGCAAAGATAAAGATTATTTCAAATAAGTGAATATAACAATTTGATTTTTAGACAATAAGATTTGAGAATAAAACTTAGCTTAACATTATGAAAGCATCTGTGCATCACTTCTTTGCAAACGTTTTCGTAAGGACAAGCATATCGTCCAGAGGGCAAAATCACGGCTCACGGAACGGACAGACATATTGTTACTGCCGACGGGATGACTCACGGCACAAACAGACAAAGATGAAGAAAACAAGCATAACAACACGTCACAAAAAGGCAGAAAACAGGACCAGATTATAACACGAACAAAGTATTTTTCGGTAAATATTTTATTGGAGTAGAAAATAATTACTAAATTTGCACGATAATATGAACTAATCTTAAATAATTAAAAATGTCAACTTTAACATTAGCTATCGTAACCGTATTTATCATCGGTTATCTGTGTATTGCCCTCGAAAGCTTCACCAAGGTGAACAAGGCAGCCATTGCGCTGCTTATGCTGGTGGGCTGCTGGACAATATTTATGTTCGATCCGGGAAGCTACCTGCCCGGTGTTGCCGGCGATAAGATATCGCTTGCTGTAAATGAAATAATTGAGAAGCATTTGGGAAGCACTTCAACCACACTGTTCTTCCTTATGGGTGCAATGACCATCGTTGAGGTGGTTGACCAAAACGGCGGCTTCAACTTCGTCCGCGACATGATGAAGACGAAGAACAAAAAGACTCTCTTGTGGCGAATAACGTTCATGACGTTCTTCCTTTCGGCCATCCTCGACAACCTGACGACCAGCATCGTTATGATAATGATTCTGCGAAAGCTGATTCAGGAACGTAAAGACAGACTCATATATGCGTCGCTCGTGATTATAGCGGCCAACTCAGGAGGTGCCTTCTCGCCTATTGGTGACGTTACGACAATCATGCTGTGGAACAAAGGTCTGATAACGGCTGCAGGAGTTATAAAGGAACTTATTGTGCCGTCGCTTGTTTCTGTGGCTCTGCCTGCCTACCTTCTGTCGCTGTCGCTCAAAGGCGAAATAGCTGTTCCGGCAATAGCCGGAGGCAAGACGGCTGAGACCAACGAACTGACAAAGAGACAGCGCAAGACGGTGTTCCTCATCGGTGTGGGCGGTCTTATCTTCGTTCCTATATTCAAGTCGATAACTCATCTGCCTCCGTTTGTTGGCATATTGCTGGTGCTAGGCGTGCTGTGGACCGTAACCGAACTGTTCTATCGCCATCTGCACAAAAATGAGGAGAGGGGTGCAATGCAGAAAAGAGTTGTAAACATCCTTTCACGCATCGACATGAGCACCATTCTGTTCTTCCTCGGCATACTTATGGCCGTTGCCTGTCTTGAGACAATAGGCGTGCTGGCCACTCTGGGCGAAGGCCTCAACACAACATTCAACGGCAACCATTATATCGTAACAGGCATTATCGGCGTGCTGTCGAGCATCGTTGACAATGTGCCTCTCGTAGCAGGATGCATGGGTATGTATCCTATTGCCGAAGTGGGCGACATGGCACAGGACGGCATATTCTGGCAGCTCCTGGCCTACTGCGCCGGTGTGGGCGGCTCTATGCTCATCATCGGATCTGCCGCAGGCGTTGTTGTCATGGGTCTCGAAAAGATTACTTTCGGCTGGTATATGAAGAGGATTTCTCTTATAGCATTTGCAGGATACATGGCCGGAATATTGATCTATTGGGTAGAAAAGACATTCATCGGACTATAACATAGTCATCTGCCGATAACGGCACGCATCTCATGACGCAACCGTGCATGGGGTGCACAAAATACAAAAAAAGAGGAAATGCATCAAAGCGTGCATTTCCTCTTTTTATATATCCACTTGCTCTGCCTACGCATCATTTCTCCCCCAGCCGGTCATAAAAATTTTCCGTTTTGACATTGAGCAGATTGTCATGGAACGGGTATATAATAAAATAAGGTGTATACCGCAATGAAAAAATCGGCCATTAGACATTGATTATGACTAATGACCGATTCTATTCTAAAGAGCCTTCTGCCGCACTGTCATCTTGTGCCGGCTCTATATTCGCTTGGCTTACAGCCTATCTTCACCTTAAACTTACTTGAAAAATAGTCGGGCGAATCAAAGTTGAGCCTGTAGGCAATCTCCTTTATACTCATGTCTGTGGTAGACAGCAATTCCTTTGCACGCTGCAGGCGCAGGTCCTGCTGATAAAGCGCCGGCGACATGCCGGTGTATTCCTTGAACAGCTTGCGGAAGTTAGAATAGCTTGAGCCAAGTTCTGCCGCAATCTCCTGCACCGTTATCTTCGACTCCACACCCTCGCGTATGCGCAGGCGTGCCTTGTTTATCATGTCTACGTATCCGCCGCGGCGGTTAAGCTCCATGTTGCGTTCAAGCGCATACATGTGGCCGAGCAGATTGTTCACGATGCCGGCAAGTATCTGCTGCGAATAGGCAGCCTCCTCCTTTGCAGCCTTTATGGCCGAGTTATACAGATAAACGATGTCGCCGCTGAAGCCTACATGATATACGGGCTTCTCGAGCGACAGGAAGTTGTAGCGCATACGGTCGTCCATGTTGCGGCCCTTGTAGCCAATCCAATAGCTCTTCCAGAACACTCCCGGCAGAGGATGATACGTATGCCACTCTCCCGGAAACAGCAAGAAGATATCACCGGCCTTGATATGAACATTCCTTACATGCTCCGACGAGAATATGCCCTCGCCTTCTATAAGATAGAGCATCTGATATTCATCAAGCACGCGGCCGCGCTCAACATCAAAAAAATATCCGTCGCCATGTCCCTTGGTAGGATAGTCCTCGTCAGGGCCCACTTCATCGTATCCCACAGTATTTACGACAAGTCCCCATTGGGCGTCACGGTCGTTAGCTACTAAATATTTACTGTCCTGCATGCGTCAATTTATTCTCAGTTAATTACATACTGCAAATGTTTCATGGGATGTCCGCCCCAGGTGTTGTTGCCTACGAACTTGAATCCCACCCTGCCATAAAGTTTCTCAGCCTTCGGATTACCGGTGTCTACGAGCAGTCCTACAGCAGGCAGCCCCATGCCCTTGGCCTTTTCGATAACGGCATTGAGCAATACGGTTGCCACGCCCTTGCCACGGCAGTTTTCAGGTACGGCTATGCTGTCGATATACAGCTCGCCCGGCCCAGTCTCGTCAGCTATATTGCTGAAGTCGCGGCCGAAGTTGTCATTCATGGCCTTGACAAAAGCCTTGCGCAAGTCGTGCAGATGTCCGCCGTCGTAAGACACGCACATACCGCAAACTCCGCCGTCCTCGTCTATAGCCACCATGGTGTTCTTATAGCTGTACTGCGAATCTTCCGAAAGCACGAGTTCTGTCATCACACGCTCAAAATCATCGAGAGTGTGGTCAGGACCGACAAAATACTGGCAACATTCATAATTCATTGCCTGCATTATCAGTCTTGCTATCGAAAGAGCCTGAAATTTCTGAGCTGATTGTATTTCCATTGCAAAAGATTAGATTATATCATTCGTTGCAAAAATACTGAAAATAATACAATCTACAAAATCTATTACTCAAAATCAGCCGGCGCTTAATATTTATAGCGTATTATTCTTCTTTTTTCAGTGTTACAAGCACTTTGTCAATACGCGCACCGTCCATGTCGACAATCTCGAGGTTGAAACCGTTCCATTCGGCACGCTCGCCCGACTGCGGTATATGCTTCAGCTGCTCTATTATCAGTCCGGCCAAGGTGTTGTAGTTCTGTTCGCCGTCGTACAGGTCTTCTTTGTCAAAATAAGACAGGAAGTCGTAGAAAGAGCACTGTCCGTCAACAAGCCAGCTCGCTGCGTCTTCACGCTCTATGATGTCAGGTTCGTTGTTCACCTCGTCTATAGTTCCTACAAGGCCCTCAAGGATGTCTCTCAGAGTGATTACGCCCTGAAAGCTTCCAAACTCGTCGCAGATAAAGGCCTGTGTAAGGCGTTTCTCCTTCATCTGTTCGAGAGCCTTATACACGCTCATGTTCTCGTAGAAATAAACAGCCGGACGCATTATCTCCTTCAGGTTGAGAGTGCTTGCGTCGAGTCTGAAGATAAGATCCTTAAGCGACACCACGCCCACGATGTTCTCCAGACTGTGGTCTATAACGGGATACGACTCATAGAGGTCGTCGTTAAGCACTTGTCTTATCTCGTCCTTAGTCATGTTCACGTCGAGCGTAACCACCTCTGAGCGGTGTGTCATAAGCGAATTTACCTTAAGGTCGCCAAGCATGAACACGCGCTCAACGATGTCCTGCTCAACTTCCTGCACCTCGCCGTCTTCCTTGCCTTCCTGGACAATCGACTTTATGTCCTCCTCTGTAACCTTGCTCTCCGCATTCTTAACGCCGAGCAGGTTGACTATTGCCTCTGTGCTCTTTGACAGAATCCATACGAACGGACTGGCTATGAGCGACAGCACATACATAGGGCGCGATATAACCTTTGACACGCGCTCGGCAACGCTCATGCCTATGCGCTTTGGAACAAGCTCGCCAAGAATTATCGTCAGATATGTAACAATGACTACTATTATTGTCTGTGCCACGGGATAGGCCCATGATGCCGACATACCGGCATGCTCGAGCACGTCAGCAAACTTGCCCGATATGGCCGAACCCGAATAGATACCTGTGAGAATGCCGATAAGCGTGATGCCTATCTGTACGGTGGATAAAAACCGGTCGGGGTCGTTGGCCAGCCTGAGGGCAGTCTTTGCGCCCTTGCTCCCCTTCTTCTCGTCGTTTGTTAATGTTACCTTTCTCGCTGATATAACTGCTATCTCGGACATTGAAAATATTCCGTTGAAAAATATCAATAGCAGAATAATTATAATTTCTTCCATTAATGGTTTAAACCGTATTGTTTCAGTTGCAAAGATAATGCATGTAAAGTTAATTTCAAAATAAATAGGCACATTTTATTTAAATTGAAATACATTATGTGAGTGAAGAGATAAGAGTGAAGAGCGAAGTTTTCAAATGTTATGCCAATTTACATCTGTACAACATCTTACAATACAACATTTGAAATGACCGGCATCTAACCTTATTCCTTCACTCTTATCTTTCACTCCTATCTCTTCACTTCTCAGAACGTCGGTGTATTCACCGGCTTGTTTTTAACCGTAGGCAGTGTCTGATTATTTATCTTCTTTCCTGCCGTGAAGTTCCATGTAACAAACAGCACTACGTGCGAATCCGGTGTAAGCAAAGTGCGTCTCTTCTCCCAGCCTTCACCGAACATAGTAAGTTTCTTTGTGTTGTAGAGTATGTTTTCGTACAGAAGGCTCACGTTCATCTTTCCTTTCATCAGCGACACATATCCGCTGACGTCCATTTTGAACCTCGCGTTCTCATCATAACTTTCAGTCCTGTTTTTGCTCGATGCTGTCATATTGAGCGTAAGTCCTAAATACTTGTTTATCTTGAAGTCGTTGTTGCTTCTGAACGTAAAAGTTCCGTGGTTAATCTTGTTCTCGCCGCTGCGTGAATGTCTGTATAGATATGCAATGCTGGTATTTGTGTGCCAGAAGCTGAATATACGCCCTGTATAGTTCATCGTGAGCGACTGCTGCATGCAGTAGGCTGAGTTTTCAGGCCTGGTGTAATATACGCCCGGGCGGTTTTCGTCTTTATGCATGATTACGCTCACAATGTCGCTTCCGTAGCTCATGCTATATGAGAAAGATAAACGTCTGTTTAAAGAGAAATACAGTTCTACATCGTCATACACTTCCTTTTTAAGATCCGTGTTGCCTATGCTGTAGAGGTCGTCTCCCTGCCATGTCACGTTCGGAATACGGTAGCCGTAGTTGGGCAGATAGAACATGCGGCGGTAGCTGATGTTCAAATATCTCATCTTGTTTTCGTCGATGGTCCACTGTCCTGACAGCGAGGAGCATATTCCGTCCTGCCATCTCTCGAAGTTGTTTGAACTGTCCAGGTAATCCTTGTATTTCTCGTTCGTTCCGCTGTATCTCATCCCGAACTTCAAGAACAGCGACTTGCTTGGTATCAGGCTATATTCAGCCCATGCAGAATAGTAATCCTGATTCAGACAAAACTTGCCGTCTTCTATATATGACATCGTCTTTGTGCCGCGGTTATTGTTCATGTTGGACATATAGTAATACTCAAGGCCGGCTGTCAGGTTCATTTTGTCGTTAAACTTGAAATGGGCGTATGGTGATACTGTCACAAAGTCGATGTCATAATTCTGCCTGGCATTGTCAAACATCCCGTTTGTGTTGTATTCCTGACCGTTGTCATATTTGTTTTTTGAATAGTCTATACGCATGTTCAAGAAGTTTTCTCCTCCGTTGCCCAGTCCCTTGCGGTATTGTGTGCCTATGCTGTATGCACGGCTGATTGGCTTTGCCTTTATATCAAGAGTGTCGTTTCCGCTAATGCTGTTCTTTGACGTTCTGTTCCAGCTTGCCGACACTCCGCCGTACAGGTCTATCCTGTCTGTCTTGTTGAAGGCGTATCTCAGAGACAGGTTGTCGCCGAAAATCCTGTATCTGGTTGTGTTGTGCTTATATGTGTAAGAGTCGTCGCTGCTGTTATATTCCTTTGTGAGGATGTCAGGATATTTCCCGTACTCAAAGGCAGTCAGATAGTTGTTAATCGTAAATTTTCCCTTGGTGTAAAGCAGGTTCAGCCTCGGCGATTCGCCGTACAGATCCTCGGTGTTCATACCTCCGTATACGGTTGCCGAGCCTATGAGGCCTCCTTCTTGCCTAAGATGTATTTTCACCACTCCGCCCGTAGCCTTCTCGCCATACGAGCCGTCGGCAAACGGAATTATCTCAATGTCTTCAATCATTGAAGGCGGTATCGACTTGAGCTGGTCGAAACTTATCTTTCTGTCTTCCAGATAGATAAGGGTATTCTGCTTTCCGTTCAGGCTCAGACTGCTTTCCGTAACATCTATGCCACGCACATATTTAAGAAAATCTTGTGTGCTCTTTCCCTTTGTCAGCGGGTTTCCTTTCACTTTCACAATGGTTTCGCCCGTACGTTTCTGCCTGGTGTAGTTGGCCATCACGGTTATGCCTTCGAGCATCTCGGCCGAGTCGTCCATGCGTATATTCCCAAGGTCTGTATTGCCTTTCACGGTTATGTCGCTTATGTAGTCGGCAAGTCCGATATATGTTATCTTCAGCTCGTAATTGCCGTTGTCAAGGGCGCTGAACGAGAACACTCCATTGTCGTCAGCCACAGTCTGCCGTCTGAACGCACTGTCGCCGGCCATGGTTAAAGTTACACTTGCACGCATCACAGCCATGCCTTCTTTGTCTACAACACGGCCAGTCATGCCATACTTGTTTTCCTGAGCGCCCGAACCTACAGATATCAAGGCGAAAATTATAAAAAGCAGAAATCTCATATTATATATTTTTTGGTTTTACATAGCCCATGCCCTTTTAAGTCAGAAAGGATATGGTTAAAATCTTAAGTCTTCAGTTATTAGACGTACACACATTGCCATTTGTGACATCATAAACAACGTTTTTTCATGGAAAACTTGCAATGATGCCGGTTTGGCCTGCGCCGTAGTGGCGGCATATCATGCACTGCATGCTATGCCGCACTGCATCGAGTCGTATTGACGTTTGAGTTTAAATTTATTTCATTTATATTATAACACCCGAAAATCAAACTAATATTTACGGTTCATCAAGTTGATGTCATCCTGTATGTCCTTCACGATATTGTTGTCCAGGTCTATTCTCTTCTTCTGGTTCTTTCTTATTGTCCATCTGAACAATATATAAGGATGAAAGACGTCTTTCTTGTTTAAGATTGACATTTCATACTCTTTGTCGCGTACACGCATCTTCGACTTGAGGTCCTTTGTAAGAAACTCTGAACCAACCGACAGCGATATATTTGGCGTGATGTTATACGACACAAAGATATTGCTTGTCGTAGGCGTAAGGTTGTGCTGTGCCGACACGTTCGTGTACGTGTAATTGGTATAGGCCACAGAACCGTAAAAGCCCCATTTGCCGGCGGTCTGAAACAGAAAGAGGTTGCCCATAAAGCTCTTCTTGGCATCTTGTCCTGGATAATATTCTACAAAATGCGTCAGGGTCGTACCTACGGTGGTGTTTTTATATCTGTAGTTAAACAGGGCCGACAGATTGATATTTGAATAGTGGCCAAGGTTTTCAAATGTTGACGTATAGACACCGTTGTCGTCAACAAAACCTATATTCTCGTATCTGTCCGTTATATAGCAGTAGTTAAAATAGGCTCCTGCGTAAAATCCGTTTTTATAGTACGAGTATCTCAGCGAAACGCCGTGAGTTTCCTGTGGCTTTAGGTAAGGATTGCCAACGTTACGGCGAAGCGAGTCGGTCGACGTGTCATACGGATTCAGCATAGCCACGTCGGGCGCGGCGCTGTTCAGCGTATAGCCCAGTTGCAGGCTTCCTGCTTTTTTCATGTTCCATGTAAACGCTGACGACACATAAGGGCGATAATAATGGTCTGACACTCCGGCCGACTTGCGCCATATGCCCTCATATCCGAGCGAAACCATGTACATAAAATTCTTTATCATTCCGTTTGCCGATGCATAAAGAAACTCGCTCCATTCATTATGACGGTAGACGGGAAGCATGCCGTATTTTTCGCTGAGCTTGTCGTTTATGTAAGTTGTCGCATTTCCAAACGTAAGCGATGTCTTGTCGTTTACATCCCATGTAAATTCGCTCGTCTGCGACACTGTGTTCTTGCGTGTGCTGAAGTCCGTCATGTCCTTCCATGTCTCTGCCGGATATATGTCGGTTGTGTTGTTTCTCAGATTATTATAATTATACGTGCCCGTAAGATAATTCTCAAGCATCATCTTGTCGTTTATCGTGTGTCTGTAGAACAGTGTGCCTGAATATACCCTTGACAGGTTTTTCGACTTATAGTCGGAAGTCATGACGTCATTGCCCGAATTTCCGTTAACAAGGTCAACGAACGTTCCGCTGCCCTCCGTCTCAGCGTGCGCGCTGTTGTTGTTTCCCTGAAAATAAGCTGCGAGATAGTCTTTTTCAGTCGGCTTGTATTTCAGCATCAAAGTATAGTCAAGCGTCTTGCTGCTTGACAGCGTCTTTTCGTTTATGTCCTTTATATAGCTGTTGCTTTTATAGTTAAAAAGAAATGGTTTGCGAATTACACAAACGAAATTTGAGAGTTAGAAGTGACTCCAACTCTTCTTTATAGTTTCCGATATTGTCGAAGAAATCCTTGATGGCCTGTCTGAATTTCTCTTTTGTCCTGTAGAATCCGGTGTTAATGACCTTCTTCCTGAGGAACTTCCAAAGCCTTTCAATCAAATTGAGGTTCGGCGAGTAAGGCGGCAGGAATATCTGTTTGATTTTCGTCCCGTTTACCCATTCCTTGAGCTTTTTGTTGTGATAATAGCGGGCATTGTCGGAGATGATATAGATGACGGAAGCTTCGGGATGCCTTTCCAAGGCTGACTGATAAACATCCCGGGTGGATTCGGCATTGACGCTCTCACAGTCATGCGCTATCACATCTGTCACGTCATATGCATTAAGCAACCCGTTGATGTTCACCCTGTCACGACCGCTGACGGTCGGCTGTTCAAGTCTCTCGCCTTTCTCTATCCACGCATAAGTGGAACGGCTGTTGTGGGTCGGATGGACACCGTCCGCATAATAAACCACCGCATCTTCCGGCATACCGGAAAGAATTTCTGAAAGTTTCCCGGCAAAGGCCGCCTGCCTTGAGGCATCAGCCTCACAAGGGACTTCCGATGTCTTCTTATAGGTAAATCCGATGCGGTTCAGCAAGTCTGCAACCCCCTGGGGAGTGTATTCAACGCCGAATGCGGACTTTATCCAGGCCGCCACACCTTTGGCATCCGTATATATGTGCTCGCGTAGTTCCTTGCACAAGGCTGCCAGCTGACGGCTGTCAAGAAGCCCCCAATAACCCTTGTAACGGTTTTCCAGAAGTTCATCAGCACCACCATGTAAATAAGCGGAACGATAACGGTATACAGTGGAAACGTCTATTCCAAGACATGAGGACACGAAAGAGGGCGTATTACCCATGCCCAACATCAGAATGCAAGTCACACGGGCATAGTCGGAACTTCCGGCTAAATTCCGTTGAAGTTTACGCAAAACTTCCATTTCTGATGTCGACAACTGAATTTCCATAGTGCAAAGATACTATTTTTTGAATGATTTTTCGCATTTCACTTACTTTTGACTATAGTCCAGATGCCGTTTTCTGATTTCTGGTCGTGTGTGTATTCAGGCCCGAAGTCGGCATAGACTGAAAACTTGCTGTTGCCAATCTCAATTTTTCCCCACGTTGAGCCCCAGTAGTGCGGAAAATCATTGCGCAGGCCATACTCGTAAAACTGATACAAGGTCTTTTGCGGTTTCAGGCGTATGTCCAATATCTTCTGCACGCCCTCACGCATGTATTTCGCATTCACTACATCTTTTATCTCCACATAGTCAATCCTTTTCGGGTCTATTGTCGTAATTCCTGAATTAACTCTTATTCCGTCAACAAGCACCAGCAGCTGCTTTCCGTCCAGTGACTTCACCGTTTCTGTTATATAATTACTGATAATGTCGGGTACTTCCTGCAACGCCTTATACGGATTTCCGCTTTCACGCGCTTTCTTAGACAGGTAATATATATGTCCTGTTGCCGTGGTCACCCGGGGACGTTCGGTAGTAACCAGCACTGAGTCGAGCTGTATGTCTTTCTCACGCAGCACAAAGTCTTCGCTCAAATCCTCGGTCAGGCTTATTTCTTTGTTTACCGATGAATATCCCAAGGCTGACAGCTCTATGTTATATGTATCAGGACTCAGGTTCTTTAAGGCAAATCTGCCTTTGGCGTCAGTAGACGCCAGCGCTACGATAGTGTCGTTCTTCAGCAGCATTATCTGCACATCTTTAAGAGGCGCACCCGTTTCTGTATTAATCTTTCCTGAAAAGGAAATCTGTGAATAGGTGCAGACAATGGCGTTAAGAAATAAGAGTATTAACAAGAATCTTTTCATATTATTAATATGTTACGATTAACGATTTACTTTCTTAAAGTTTTATGGTTTTTATTTTTATTCGCATCTCCAGTCTTTTTGTGGCATCATCAATAACGTTTTACATGGCAACCTTGCAAGTTTGCCGGATCGCCCTGCGCCGTTACTTTCGCAAAACAACGGAAATTTTATAATAAAAACAAATTTTGGCAATTAAAAAAGTTCACAAAAAGTTCACAAGACTCTTTGCGAAAAGCTGCAAACTTCACAAAACTTCACAAACGTGTTTTTCATTAAATTTAGCTGTTCACAACAGTTCTACGGACGTACGTCTCATTAAGTTTCGTGCTGTAAAATCTTTTCACAAAGATTTCACAGCACGTATTTTCTTCATGACGTAAATCACTGTTTATAAAGACTTTATAAATTTGTCAAAGTCTCTCGACGAGCCGTCTTTGCCGGTTATTCTGTTATACATCCGTTTTCGTATGTTGGCAATGTCCTGAAGACTGCGGCCGGTAAGCATATTTATCTGCGAAGGTGCGAAGCCCAGCTTGACCAAGAGGCACAGCTCGTATTCGCTTTCACTCAAAACGGCCTTCAGCCGGCTTATTTCTTCGTAGCTGTCAAACAGGCTTATGAGCATTTTGCGCTCTTCTCCGCTCATCATCACGTGCTCCTTTTCGGCATGTCTACGTAAAATTCTTACGACAGGCTCGTCTGCAAACGGCGTCATTCGGGCTGCAATGTCCTTGTTTTTCTCATATTCGGCTTTCTCTTTTTGCAGCCTTTCAATCTCTTCCTCCTTCTCCTTAATCAGACTTTCCATCCGTGTCTGTCTGTTTTCGGTCAGTATGTCCAGCTCGCGCCTTGCCTTCTTCAGTTCGCTTATGCTGCGTTTATATTCTTTTATCTCGTTAACTCTTGCCCTGCGTTTCCTTATTATATATGTTCTCACGGCCAGTGCCCCGCCAATGGCTGCAGCCATGATAGCCATAATTATGATTATGCTGATATATTTTGTCCGCAATGCGTCTTTCTCAGCCTCTTCTGCATTCTGCCTGTATCTGTTATAGTTGTACATTGCCTGCATCTGCTGGAGATGTTCGGTTGACATACGGGCATAAAAAGAATCTGTCATCTGGCGTGTTAATTCAGAATATTTTGCAACAGAGTCAGGCCGATGAAGTTTTTTGTATAATTCAGTAAGCCCCTCGTAGCTGTATCCAAAATCATTAGGATAATTGGATGTTGTTTTCAGGCACTTGTCAAAGCACAGCCTTGCAGAGTCATAGTCGTTAATGCTAAGATAATAATATCCTTTAATTGCATAATGCACTTCCAGGCCTTTTTTAATGTTGCCATATTTATCAAATCTTCCGCTCATTTTTTCATATACATCCAAGGCATGCTTGGCTTTTGATATGTTTCCGTTTTTTGCGTAAATGTCAATAAGTGGCCCTAAAGAGTAGGCTGCTTCTCTTTTATATCCGTATTTGGAGTAAAGTCCATACAGCTTTTCGCGTATGCTGATGACTGAGTCTATTAAATACTGTTTAGAATAAATATTGGCCTTCTGCTCATATGTAATAATAGCACTTAAAGTGTCCTTTGCCTTCATTGCGTATTTAAACGCCAGGCTATTTTCGTGGAAAGCGTCGCTTATGGCACGCTGATTTTTTAAAATCTCTGCCGACCATACGTGTATTCTGTGCAGTGTAAGGAAGTCGCAGCTGCTGTCAGTGGTGTCTGCCTTTGTTGCTGCTTCATGAAAATACTGCAATGCCGTGGGGGCATCCTGACTTCTTTGATATGCGCTTCCAAGGATATAGTATGCGAGCATACGTTCGTTAGAATCTCCGTGTTTGTCAAAATAGTCGGCAATGTCTTTCAGCGAGTCGGTGCTCATGGGCATTGCGAGCTTGTTTCTTACTTTAGCCTTTAGCAGCAACAGCTTCATGTGCCGGCTTTTGTTCATGGCGCTTTCTCCCTCCAGACTGTCAATAAGCGTCATCGCCCTTTGCGGTGCCGCCTCGCTCAGACTGTCTGCCGCAGCAATATCTCTGTCTGCCGCCTGCTGTCCGCAAGATACAACAGATAATAGTGTTGGCACTATACATACGGCCAATAACAGGCCGCCCGTTATGTTGGTTATAATTCTTTTCATCGTTTTAAATGGTATTCGAGATGCAAAGATAATATTTTTTTTGAGTAGTTAAAGGAGTTAGAGTAGTTAAAGGAGTTAAAGTCAAATGTCTTGTTGGGTATAATTCAACTTACTTGGCATTTGGATTTTTCGTTTTTCACTTAACCTCTTGTGCAACCGATATGAATCAACAAAGCCCTGTAGCCACAAGACAAATGTGCCGGCTGATTTGTAATCTGCCGGAATGGAGTATAAGGATTTAAATCCGCTTACTTCCTATTTTTATTAATAGGTATGAGTTGCGGATCTAAGATCCTGATATTTTATGCTGTCGGATAGCATATCCGACAGAACATTAAAATTCGATACTCTTGTGGATTATTGTTATTTCACTTTTCATTTAACCGCTTGTGCAACCGATATGAATCAACAAAACTAATGTGCCGGCTGATTTGCAATCTGCCGGAATAGAGTATAAGGATTTTAATCCGATTACTTCCTATTTTTATTAATAGGTATGAGTTGCGGATCAAAGATCCTTATATTTTATGCTGTCGGATAGCATATCCGACAGAACAATAGTCCTGTTGCTTTATGACTTTTTTATCATTACAAAACTAATACGCCGTATGTACAACTGATTTGAACCAACAAAGCTAATGTGCCGGCAGATTTGCAATCTGCCGGAATTGAATATAAGGATTTTAATCCGCTCACTTCCTATTTTTGATTAATAGGTATGAGTTGCGGATCAAAGATCCTTATATTTTATGCTGTCGGATAGCATATCCGACAGAACAATAGTCTTGTTGCTTCTTTTCGTTCCAAGCCGCAAATTCTTTGGATTTCCTTTAATCAGCAGTTCTTGCTTTAAGTAAAAACTTAGGACAAAATATTTTTTCAATCTGGAAAACAAAAAGACAACGGATGTTAATTGCATGGCGCGAAAACGCTAAATGGTTAACATTCGTTTGCTTATCAGGATGGATAACGAGGCAAAAAACATGGATTTTGAGCCGTAAAAGCATGGTTTTAGAGTGATTAAAGGGCGCTTTTGAGAGTATAAGTCGGCCACTTTTGGAGCGTAAACGGCAGAGTAATATTTTTTAACTATTGAAGTTTTGAGCTTAAAACGGTATAAGACATTGAATGACAGAGACTTAACGGAAATGCCTGGTTTTTGCCGTTTTTCACGCCAAATCACAGACTTGCGATGAACATCGCTATTCTGAGAGCGTCAAACGGACAGAAAGCATCAGAAATATTTACAAACAAAGAAACATATTTAAGTGAAAAATGAAAAGGGAAAAGTGAAAAATCCAATACTCTTGTGGATTATTATTTGGAGTTAAAGGAGCATATTTAAATGAAGAACGAAGAGTGAAGAGTGAAAAATCCAAATGCCAAGTAGCAGATTATACCCACGAGGCATTTGACTTTAACTACTATAACTACTTTAACTCCAAATAATAATCCACAAGAGTATTAATTTTTCTTCGCGCCTGCTCTTCGCTTAAATTTATTTTTTCAATGTGAAGTCGAAGCGGAGACCGCCTGTGAGGTTGTTGCTAACCTTAATTGTTCCGCCATGCAGCAGCACGGCGTTCTTTACAATGGCAAGACCAAGACCTGTGCCGCCCATCTTGCGGCTGCGGCCCTTGTCTACACGATAGAAACGCTCAAAGATGCGTGCCAGATGTTCGTGAGGAACACCGACACCATTGTCGCTGAAGGTGAAACGCCAGCAGTCGTTGTCATTAACGGCTGAAAGAGTTATGGTGGTGCCTTCGCCGGCATAGGCTATGGCGTTGTCTGTCAGGTTGCGGAACACGCTGTAAAGCAGCGACTGGTTGCCCTTCACCTTGATGCCGTCAGGCAGCATGTTGCTGAATGTCATCTTGCGTTCTGACAGCTGCAGCGCCGTGTCGTTGACAATATTAGACACCATCTGGCTGACGTCAACCACATCGAAGTCGACCATCTCGGGAGCATCGTCGAGCCTGTTAAGCGTAGAAATGTCATGAAGCAGAGATGTGAGGCGCTGCGACTGTGCATAGCAACGCTGCAAGAACTGCTCCTTGGTGGCCTCGTTGATGTTGGGATTTTCGAGTATTGTCTCAAGATAACCCTGAATGCTTGCAACGGGCGTCTTCAGTTCGTGGGCGATGTTCTGCGTCAGCTGGCGCTTCAGGATGTTCTGTTCCTCCTTGGTTTTCTGCAGGCGCTTGTATATCTTTATTATACGCTCTGCAATCTCGCCGAGTTCGTCGCCGGGAAAGTCAACAAGGTCTTCGGTGTCGAGACTCTCGTTGTGGTCGGCACGGCTCGCAAAGAGGCGCAGCTTGGTGATGTTGTCGCCCAGACGGCTCACAAAGCGGTAAAGGATAAAGACAAGCACAAGCATGGCCACGAGCGAGAACCACAGATAATGCTGGTCGGCACGAAGAGTCTTGGCAAGACTGTTGTCGTAGGGCAAGGCACTGCGCACGATGAGCGAGCACTGCGGAACATAGGTGGCAGAATAGAAATAGTCTTGATTGAGAGTGGAGCTTACACGGCTGAAGTCGTAGCCGCTGCCGTCCTTGATGGCCTCTCTGACCTCCCTTCGCGAAAGATGGTTGCCCATCTTCTTATAGTTCTTATATACATTGTCATAGACAACCTTTCCGCTGCGGTCGATAAGCGTAACGCGCAGACCATGAATGTAATGGTTGGCCACATAGCCGTCGAGCGTCTTGTCCGACCTGTCGTCAAGATAGCGCAGCGACTCCATCATACGCTCGTTGTAATCCTGCAGGCGCGTGTTGAGCGTGTTGATTTTATACTCACGCTCACGTGCGTGCTGAAAGATGATGAAGGCCACAGCGAAGACCACAAATACGGACAGCACGCTGATGTAAAGACGCGTGCCAACAGATGTTCTGCACATTTTCATTTAGGTTGCTTTATTTATATTTTTAGTAAAAACGCATCAGGCGTCGAAGTAATAGCCGAAGCCGAGGCGTGTTACGATGCACTTTGAGAAGCGCCCTATCTTCTTGCGGAGGCGCGTTATGTTTACGTCGACAGTGCGGTCGAGCACTAGCACATCCTTTGGCCAGATGCGGTCGATAAGTTCCTGACGGGAGAACACACGGCCCTTCTCGTCGAGCAGAAGGTGAAGAATCTCAAACTCGGTCTTGGTGAACGGAATGTCCTCGCCGTCTATGCTTACGGTCTTTTTGTCGAGGTTAAGCTCGAGTCCCTGATAACTTATCACGTTCGACTGCGGCACACCGTTGTGCTCGGCTGTACGGCGCAGCACGGCGCGCACTCTTACCAGCACCTCACGTATAGAGAATGGCTTCGAGATATAATCGTCGGCACCGAGATTGAAGCCTGTAACGGTGTCGTTTTCAGTGTCACGCGCCGTGAGGAATATTATTGGGATGTCTTTTGTGGCAGGTTCGGCCTTGAGCTGCTTAGCCAGCGCGAAGCCCGACATGCCGCCCATCATAACGTCGAGCAGCAGAAGGTTGAAACTCTCGATGTTCATCTCGAGAGCCTCCTCGGCCGAGTTGGCCATCTCAACGGTATAGCCGTCTGTCTCAAGGTTAAACTTCAAAATCTCACAAAGGTCTTGTTCGTCGTCAACCACCAGTATTCGATAATTATTATCCATAAGTCATTCTGTTTTTTATAATAACCGTTGCAAAAGTAATGATAACTGTATTCATATTTATTACAGACGTGTTACAATGCCGTTACAACACAATACGCCACAAGAAGGAAGCCACGCGGCGACTGCTCCCGGACGGCATCATGCCTGAGAGTCGTCGTCGGGCGATATGTCGGGCAGCGGACGGCGCGGATTCTCCTTCGCGCCCATCTCAACGAGCTTGCGCGCCGACACGATGAAGCTCTGATTGCCTTTTATGGCCTTGCGCGCATCATCAAACGATTTCTGCACGGTTTCGATGTTCTTGCCTATCTTCTCGAAACGTTCAACAAACAACCCTACGCGCTCGATGAGCGTGTCGGCAAGTCCGAACACGAGTTCCTGGTTGTCGGCCTGACGCTGCTGTGTCCACGCTATCTGCAAGAGGCGCAGCAACGAGAAGAGATTCTGCTCACCGGTGATGACCACCTTGCGCTCAAAGGCATAGTTCCAGAGCGACGGATCGGCAGACACGGCAAGCTGCATGGCTGCCTCCTGCGGCACGAACATGATGACAAAGTCGAGAGTGGTGCCGCCCTCCATTGAGTATTTGGCATAGTTCTTTGCCGAAAGCTCGTCTACATGGCGGCGAACGCTCTTAACATGCTCGTCGAGAGCCTTGCGGCGCTCGTCGTCGGTCTCGGCGTTTACATAATTAATAAAGGCAGTAAGCGACGCCTTCGAGTCGATTATCACGTCCTTATGGTCGGGATAATGCAGCACCACGTCGGGGCGCATCATGTCGTTGGTGTCGTCGTTGTGTATCACGTTGCCCTTTGCGTCGCGCATGGTGTACTGCACGTCATACTCAACGCCCTTGGTAAACCCGAACTTATCGAGAAGGTCATTGAGCTTCATCTCGCCGAAGTCGCCCTGAATCTTAGGACCTGTCTGAAGCGCACGCGACAGCTTTTCAGCCTCAGCGCCGAGCGATGCCGTTGTGGCATGCATCTGTCTTATCTGTTCACCGAGCGAAGCCGTGCTGCGTGTGAACGACTCGCGGTTGTCGTCCATCGACTTTTTCATCTCTGTCATTACGGCTTTCAGCGGAGCTATTATCGAGTCCATCTGGCTGCGGTTGCTCTTGTCCAGTTCGTCAGCCCGCTGCTTAAGGAGTTTCTCGGTTGTTGTGCGCAGCTGTTCCTGCAAGAGCTGCAATCTCTCATTAAACTGTTTCTCCATAAGCAGCTCGCGCCCTGCTCTCTCTTCGGCATGCTTGCGCTCGGCATCAGCCATGAGCCGTTCATACTGGCGGCGCAATTCGGTCAGCCGCCGTTCGGCATCCTCACGCGCATCGCCCAACTGCGAACGCAACATATCGGCCTCGCGGCGGCTTGCGGCAGCCTCGTTAGACAAGCGTGCGTTGTTTTCTTTTTGAGCAGCAGCGTTGCGCTGCGACACTATCATCATTGCCACTACGGCAATAAGAAATCCTGCTATAAAAAATAAGAATGATGTCATTATAACTATTTATTTTTTTACTTGAAAAAGACTAATTACACTATGTGAAGTAATGAATGCAGAATAATATAATTAATGTCACCCTTCCGTCTGCGTCTTGGGCCAGTTTACGAGAAAGAGTTTCTCTGTGGCACGCGTGAAGGCTGTGTAGAGCCAGTGGATATAGTCGGGCGAGAGCATGTCGTCGGTCATGTAGCCCTGGTCAACATATATGTGCGCCCATTGTCCGCCCTGCGCCTTGTGGCAGGTAACGGCATAGGCATATTTTATCTGCAAGGCATTGTAACAAGGGTCTTGCCTTACCTTCTTCAGGCGGTCGGCTTTCAAAGGCACATCCTGATAGTCTTCCATAACTCCGTTGAAGAGCCGCTCGCTCTGTTCGCGCGTAAGAGCCGGAGCCTCAGCCATAAGACTGTCGGTTACGGCGGTTACCATTATTTCATAATTGTCGTAATCGGGAAACTGAAGCCACACGTCGGCAAAGTGAAGACTGTAGAACTCGCGCAGGTTTCTAACCCTTACCACCATGGCCCTGTCGCCGTTGGCAATAAACGGCAACGCCTGGCTTTCGGCCTTACGTTCGTCGCCGTTGCCCGTGCTGCTGTCCTCGAGAGCCTTTTCCTCGGCGGCAGCCTTTTCGGTCCAGTAGTAGTTGTTTCTCACCACCATGAGCATGTCGCCCGTTGTCAACTCTTCCTCACGGCCCAACACCATGCCGCGTATGCCGGCGTTGTAGGCATTGGCGCGCTTGTTGCTGCGCGTTATCACGATGGTCTCGTCGGTGCCCACTTCAGAGTAGCTGCTGTTAAGCTGCTCAATGAGTTCGCCTCCCGGCACCATGCGTATGTCGGCAAAGCCTGAAAAAGTTATTTTAGGAAGACGCGTAACCTCGTCGTGGGTTATCATGCTGCGTATCTCCGTGGCATTATAAAGAATGCCGGAACCTGATGCCTGTCGCAAAATCTCGTTAAGGTCGCACTGATAAACCTTCAGTCCGTAGCCCGCCATAAAATCAGCCATCAGCGCTGGCGACTCTTCCTCACCCACCGGAGGCAGCTGTGCCATGTCGCCAATGATCATCATGCGGCAGTTGTGGCCACCGTACACGAAGCTAACCATATCGTCGAGCAGGCAGCCCGTGCCGAAGACAGCTCCCTCGCCGCCTCCGCCGTTGGCAATCATCGACGCCTCGTCGACAATGAAGAGAGTGTCGTGATACATATTGTCGTTAAGACTGAAGCCCGTCGACTCGCCCGCAAAGGTCTTCTGACGGTATATGCGGCGATGTATGGTGAAGGCCGGACGACCGGCATTGACCGAAAACACCTTGGCGGCACGTCCCGTGGGGGCAAGCAGGATCACCCTCTGGCGCAACTTTACAAGCGTCTTAACGATGGCTGCGGCAAGCGACGTCTTGCCCGTACCGGCAGAGCCGCGCATAATCATCACCGAGCTGCCGTCGCGGTCGAGCAGAAAACGGCTGAACACGGCCGTGGCCTTAGCCTGGTCGGCAGTAGGCACAAAGCCGAAAGTCTGCATTATCTGAGTTGCCAGTTCTTCAACAATCATCAGTTTTTATGCCAAAGGTTTGATTTTACGAATTATTTAGTGTAATTTTGCAAATGCACAGAATGCGAAAGCATAATGCAAACTTACATAAAATAATTGATATTTTATGCCATGTGAACTAAGAAAATATTGTTCTTAACCACAGCCGGCCATAAATAGCAGGTCAATAAGGCAATGATAAAAATCAGCAACAATCACATTCTGGCACTCATAGCCGCCATGCTGGCCATAACATGCGTCATGAGTGTGTGCTCGCCCATAAGATTTGAGCGGCAGCAGGCCGGACGCGAGCAAGCGGTGAAGGAGCGGCTGGTGAAGATAAGATATGCCGAAGAGAAATACCGCAGAGCCAACGGCACTTACAGCGGAAGCTTCGACATACTGGTCAGAGAAGGCTATCTGGCCGACTCGCTGCAATACATACCCTTCGCCGGAAAAAAGAAATTCGACCTTACGGCAACGACGCAGATAAGCAAGTCGGGCAGGCAGATACCGCTGATGGAATGCGGAGCCATGTATAACGACTACCTGTCGGGGCTCGACGAGAACAGCATAGCCAATCTCATCGAAGAGGCTAACAACGCGGGGAGATACCCCGGACTGAAAATTGGAGACATAACCACACCTAACGATAATGCAGGAAACTGGGAATAACATAATAACAAAGAAGCCGAGGCTTACCATACGCATAGGCAGGCACTCGCTGTCGTTCTCTGCCCTGAGCGCAGAAAATCCCGAGGGTATAACCTTTGAGCCTTATACCGTGAGAAGCGGCATATCCATGGCGGCTAACCTCAGAGAGGCGTTCAGGGAGATTGACCTGCTGAACAACGGATGGCAGAGAGCAATGGTGATGATCGACTCGCCCGTGATAATGATACCCATAGACGAGTTTAAAGACAGCCAGAAGGAAATGCTCTACCACTATGCCGTTACCGGACATGAGGGCGAAGTGGTGATGTCGAGCGTACTGCCTTCGCTAAATGCCGTGGCCGTATACTCTATAAACAAAGACCTGAAGCTGGTCATCGACGACCACTTCGGCGACGTAAGGTTTGCACACGTGTGCGAGCCGGTGTGGAATCATCTCTACCGCCGCAGCTTCACCGGCATAAGGATGAAGCTGTATGCGTATTTCCACGACAAGAGGATAGACGTGTTCAGCTTTCAGCAGAACAGATTTAAGTTTACAAACAGCTTTGACACCGACCTGGCACCCGACGCCGTATACTTCATACTGAACGTATGGAAGCAGCTTACCTTCGACAACAAGCGCGACGAGCTGCACCTCGTAGGCGAACTGCCCGCCAGGGAGGAGCTGACACAGGAGCTGCACACGTTCATACAGAACGTATACGTGATAAACCCGAAGGCCGAGTTCAACCGCGCTCCGATTACGGCAATAAAGAACATTCCTTACGACCTGATAACATATTTCGTGAAGAGCTGAGCCGCAGGCTGCACAGACAGCGGTAACGCCTGAAAGCCTACGCCGCAGAAACAGCATGAGGCAAAACTGCAGGCAGCTCACTACAAGCCCCCAGACGGAGCAGGGACAGGCAGCAAGCCTCAACAGAAAGCCACAACAACATTAGGAATAAACTGAAATGAGAATAATTACAGGAATATATAAAGGACGCCACTTTGACATACCGCGCACGTTCAAGGCAAGACCGACAACGGACTTTGCCAAGGAAAACATATTCAATGTGCTTAACGGATACATCGACCTTGAAGACGCCATAGCGCTCGACCTCTTCTCGGGTACGGGCAGCATATCGCTCGAACTGGTGTCGAGAGGATGTCAGAGCGTGATAAGCGTGGAGGCCGACCGCGACCATCATGCCTTCATAAAGCAATGCCTGAAGAAGCTCGGCACCGACAGATGCATCGCCCTGCGAGGCGATGTGTTCCGCTTCATAAAGAGCTGCCATCAGCAGTTCGACTTCATCTTTGCCGATCCTCCCTACGCCCTGCCCGAACTGCCCACCCTGCCCAAGCTGATACTTGAGCGCGGACTGCTGAAGCCCAACGGCATATTCGTATTCGAACACGGCAAGAACAACAGCTTTGAGGATGTGCCCGGATTCATTGAGCACAGGGCATACGGCAGCGTGAACTTCAGCATCTTCTCTAACAGAGAACCGGAAGGCGAGGATGAATAAACGCCGTCCGGCCTAAGCCTATTATTATTTGCATTTTCGGTTGAAAGTCAGACCCAACTGACATGAGTTGAAAATATGACGGATTATAACATCTAATCTGAAAGAGATTACGGCTGAAGCAAATAAGAATATTCCATAAATAAAATACAAAAGACGGCAAACTGCATTGCAAAAGGTATGCTTTTGTATCCTGAAACACGGCCTTTTGCAAGACCAAAGCACAGCTTTTCGGCTGAATAAGTTATTCTGTTAATGCGTAATACCGTAAAAAAGTTTTGTTAAAAACTCGTCACTCATCACAAAGCCGCCTAATTCACTAATAATCAAGATGTTATAGTGTGACGAGTTTAATTTGCAACTCATCACATCGAGGTCTACCAAAATCAGGAAAGGCCACAAAAGCCATGGTGTGACGAGTTGCAAATTAAACTCATCACACCATAACGCTATGTATATCAACACGTTACGCGCGAATGTGATGAGTGACGAGTTTTAAAGAAAATTATTTACTGTTGATTTACGGATTGTCCTTTCCTAATTTAGGTCGACTTCAAACAGAGTCGTACAAATCAGCACTGTCAAAGATTTTTTTATTACCAGCCATTAACATCAACGGCTGCACAGACAGATACATAAAAAAAGGAAGAGGCTTCCCGCATACAGCAGAAAGCCTCTTTGTAATAAACCCAGAATATTGAATTATCTCTTTACAACTTTAACAGCATGTTTCTGTCCGTTCTGAGTGTAGACAAGAATGTAAGCGCCGTTGGCAACATCAGACAAATTAAGACTGCCTGCCACAACACCGCACTTGCGTACGAGTGAACCAGAAACGGTATATACACATACGTCATTAACCGGCTGTGATGTATAGAGAGTGTTGCCGTCGAAACGAACAGAAGCTTCGTTGTCAACACCATTAATACCGGTTGAGCCCTTAGCCACCAGATTAAGCTTGCTCCAGTTGGCATCTGCTGCAAAGATGTCATAAACATCCTCATTTACAGTAAGAGTGATGGCCTTAAGGTCAGATATGCCGTCGAACATTCCTGAATAGAATATAGGTGCGCTGTCTTTTGTATAGCTTGTCCAGTCGATGTTTGCCAAAGCTGTACAGTCGCTGAATGTAGCTGAAGCAAAAGCTATCTCTTCGGGCAATACGACATCTGTAAGAGCCGTACAGCTCTTGAATGTGCTGGCCATGCTGCTAACGCCGGTGAGAGACTTAGAGCTGAGCAGATTAACCTTTGTCAGAGACGTACAGCCCATGAAGGCGCTGTTAAGACTCGTAAGGCCTGCGCAGTTCTGCAAGTCGATGTCAGAGAGTTTCTCGCAGTTCATAAACGCATTTGTAAAGTCCTTGAAGTTTGCAGCCTCGGCAGCAGCCGGCATAGCCACCTTCTCAAGAGCCTTGCAATTTACAAAAGCACCATTCTTTGCCAGTCCGCCCTGAACGTAGAGGTCTGTACCTTCTTCAATAAGAACCTCTGACATATCAACAGAAACGAGCGTGGTGTTAGATGCTCCGAAAGCAGTAGTACCTATAGCCTGAGCCAGTTCTGTAAATTTGCTTGTGTTCCATGTTCCAGTCAGTTTGATTTCAGTTGCCTTATTAAGGTCGCTTGGAATATCGTCAGAAGGTACAGTAACAACGTCTTCGTCACCGCCGCCGGGAGTAGCACCGCCAGGACATGCTATCTCAATAGGTTTCTTCTGATAGCTGGTCTGCAGCTGTTCCAACTCTGAGCCGTCGCCAAGCTGTCCACCCTTGTTTCGTCCCCATGCATAGAACTTTCCGTCTGTAGTAAGCACGAATGAGTAGCTCTGTCCTGATGCCAGCATTGAGTAAGTTGCGCCTTCTGGCAGAAGTGGCTTAACAGGTTTTGCCGAGAACGGCATTTCGTCTGAAGATGATGTAGCTGTAAGCAGTTTGCCGTTGCCGTCGCCGAGAGCTCCGTCGCTATTGCTGCCAATAGCATAAATCTCCGTGATGACACCGTCTTTTCCTATGGCAATGGTCGTAGTGTTCTCGCATCCTGATACAGAAAGCACACCATCAGGAACGGTCGTTACCTTTGTGAACTCATAGTAAAGCGACACAAGCTCCTCGTCAGACTGATTAAAGCCGAGCAGGTTTGAATAGTTGTCACCTGTTGCCCACAATGTACCATCAGCCTTTATCGCATAAGTGCGGTTGTCGATAGCCTTGACGTAAACCCAGTCGTTAGCAGTTCCGATCTGTACCGGAGAAGACTGACTCGTAGCATTGCCAAGTCCTAACTGTCCTGAATTATTCTGTCCCCAGCCCCATATTGTGCCGTCAGTCTTCAAGGCTACACAGTGAGAACTTCCTAAAGACACTTGTTTCCAGTCTGTATCAGTTCCAATCTGTACCGGAGTAGTGCGTGTGTTTCTGTCACCAAGACCCAGCTGCGAACTGGTGTTTTCGCCCCAGCCCCATATTGTGCCGTCTGTCTTGAGTCCGATTGCGCTATATCCCCAGAAATGACTTGCCGTAACGTCAGCCCAGTCATTATCAGTTCCTACACGTACAAGTTCTTTATGGTCCATTCCGTCACCGGTTCCCTGCACACCGCTCTCTGATGTACCTGCTGCCCATAGAGAGCCGTCTTCCTTTATGAAGAAGGCGTAAGCCTTGCCACCTATCACTTTCTTCCAGTCTGTATCAGTTCCTACACACTGCCACTCTGCTGTTCTTTCCGACACAGCCGGCGCACCCAGCTGTCCTTTCTCGTTCCAACCGCAGCTCCACAGAGTGCCGTCGTCACGAATAGCATAGGTAGAGGCGTCTCCTGTTGCAACGTATTTCCATACATGCTCCTGTGCATTAACCGATGTAGCCAGAGCCAATAGCCCCGCAACTACAAATGAACGTGTAATCTTTTTCATAAGCATTATTATTTAATTCAAAATTTGGAACAAATGTTCCCTTCTTATTTTTGTCATTTATTTACCAGAACTTTCTTGACGTCAATCAGCTTTCCGTCGCGGAACACCTGCACAAGATAAAGTCCTGCCCCTGGCAGTGTAAGGCTAACATCCTGTCCCTTGACCATATTACGCTCACACACCTTCATGCCGGCAGCATTTACCACGCTTACAGATGTTGCATCGTCGTTGCCTATTGTAAGATTGAGCGAGCTGACCTGTAGCCTTGTTTCGCTGCAGCTGACAAGACTCGGAGTTATGTCTGTGGCGTCGCCGTCCTTATTGTCGACAATAGGACAGATCATAAACGAAGCGCCCGGCGCAGCGCCGAAATAATTAACCGGCATGTTATAGCCCATGTCGTTATAGTTTACAAAAGAATTGTGAGCAAGCATGCTGGTCATCTGCTCCTCGGGTATATCCTGCCCCATTACTTCAGTCAGCATAACGATATCAGACTCTGACGGATCGTCGCCAAAACCTTCAACGGTAACAAAGAACAAAGGCTTGTCCCATATCTGCAGAGGCTGTTCAAAACGGAACTCGCCAACTGCCACATTCTTTATAGGAAACTCGCCCTCATAAGCATCACGAATTTCGCTCACCGGCAACTCAACCACCTCTAACGGCAGACCTGTGAACTCCATGTTGCCCTCGCTCTCCATAGGGTACCATACACGAAGCATCAGCTTTGCATCGGCAGGATATTTTGTAGGCTTAAAGGCGAAATATACGTTTACGCCTGTAATATGGGCATTACCGTGAGCCGTCATGAACAAGTTGCCATAGCCCTTCAGTCCGGCACTGTTGGTTCCGCCGAGATAGCCAGCCGAACCACCGTTTAAAGGCAGATAGCCAAGCTGATATGTCTCGTTCCATTTACGGCAGTTTGCCGTGCTTATTTCGGCCTTACCGCTCACAAGCAGCTCGCCTTCGGCCTGATACGCGCTCTTTTTGCCCGATGCATCAGTAACTTCAAGTGAAGGAAATGCGTAATGACCTAATTTAGTGTATGTTGCAGTTGCGCTTTCTGTTGCGGAAGTTTCTTCTGATGTTCCAGGCTAAGACCAATTATAGGCGGATGCGCCGCTCACATTACTTATATATGTAACAGGCTTGCCTGTAGGTGCCCATAAGAAGTAGTTGCCGTTGGTAAGGCGGTTGGGCGAAAGATAATTGCACACAGGCTGATTCTCAGAAGAATATGTGCCAAGACGGCTCAGTCCGTCAGGATAACTGTATGCAGGCTGATTGTCGGCACGGGTTATGGGATAACTGTCGGACAAGACAGACACTACCGGTTTTTCAACTTGCGGCAACAAAACGCCGACACCATCCTTGGCTCCGTCCACTGCAGAAAAAGCATTCTGGGCCAACAGGCATGACAGAATAATAAAATGCATCCTTTTCATAGTAAAAAAATTGTTTAAGAGATGACTAATATTGAAAGTATATAACTAAGCACCTGAAGTGTATTATGGCAAATATGCAACGCCTGTATACTTACATCTTCTGTGTTCAGATATTACTCAGCATCCGGAATATTCAAGCCGCCCACAGCCTTTGTTGGCCGAAAGGAGATTTGCATATAGCGAAAGCTGTACCGGCGGCAACACGTCCTATTGCTGCGTTCAATCTGAATTCACCGATAAGCTGTAACAGATATCTGTTTTGGTTTACACCACTATCATTCTCACATTTAAAAGATCCGCATGGCGCAAAACTAAAACTTAACAATGACAAAGGAGACAAAGTCAGCAACGACAACATCATTTCACTCATAGCATTTAAGTTTTAGGTTGCTTCTTATACTCCCCAAATTCAGCGTTAACAAACTGGTATTAGATTAATGGAAACAAAAAAGGCATGGGAGTTTCTACTTCTCGCCCATCCCTGCTCTCAGGCCTTCGCATTGCCTCAACTCAAGGATAAGCAACGCAGATACAACGCCAATACAACGTCAAATCTCATGCAACATTCAAAATGATAAGAAATTGCGCGTAAATGCTAATATATACAGCATATAGCAGGTGTTTGACATGATGTATTTTTTGTTATTTATCTGTTACTTTACCATTTGATTTTATAATTTATCATAGTTAATGGTTCGTAATTGGTTCTCGTTTTGGGTAACAAATCCAATTATTTTTCGTATCTTTGCACCGTGAGTAACAAATCTCGCAAAATGACAATAAGTAGAATAAATAACAAAGTAACATGAGAAGTAACAATGAACCTGTGCGCATACGCTACAAGGATTTGGCGAATGGCACAAAGTCGATTTATCTCGACACTTACAAAAGTGGAAAGAGGTCGTATGAGTTCTTGAAGCTTTATCTGCTTCCAGAGGACGATGACAAGGCTAAGGCAGTCAATGCCGAGACCTTGCAGAAGGCAGAAGCTATCAAGAACCAACGAGTGCAAGAAATCCTGTCGGGAAAGTTGGAAACAGTGAAGGCTTCCTTGGAACATCCTGCTTCTACAACAACTTCAAGCAAGAAGAACGCACGTTTAAGTAAGAAGAAAAAAGTCGGCAGTGATAAAACTGGCAAAAGTGTCAAGGGAAAGGAAAGTGAGGTAAACGAAGTCGTTGGAGCCGTTTCTGGCAGAGAAGGACACCAATGGAAGTTTATTGACGATGACGGTGAGGGCAGAGCCATAGATGGAACAATCAAAAAACATAGAGGCAGACCCAACAAGCGTGAAGCTGTCACTCTTCGTTTCAAGGACCTTGCCAACGGCAGCAAGTCGCTCTACTTCGACATATATTATAATGGTGAGCGCAAGTACGAGTTTCTGAAGCTCTATATCAACCCAGAGATTACCGAGGCTGACAAGCAGAATAATGCCTTGGTCATGGAAACCGCAGAGCGTCTGAAAGAACGCAAGACGCGAGAGGTCGTCAATGGAGAGACTTTCACGGATCCTTCTGACGAGCTGAACCAAGTGGAGAAAGTTGAGGAATACACCAGTTCTGTGATAGTCCGTAGTCGCAAGATGCGCAATGGAGACCGTTCCCTCTTTCTTGATATATATTATGGTAAGGGACAACGTGCCTACGAGTCTGTCGGTCTTTATCTTCGTAAGGATGACAGCGAGGAGAAACACAAGGAAATCTGGAAAGAAGCTGAGAAAAAGGCCAGGGAACGCATGAAGGCATTGAAGGACGGAACCTTTGAGAAGCGTGTCGGCAGAAGAGGTTACAAGCCGCATGGAGAAGATCCAGATGCCAACGTGGACAAATACAAGGAGTATCTTGCCACCAAGAAAGTGAAGACAGAGATTGCCGTTGCAGAGACTGAGCGTAAGAGAAATTCCAAGACCAAGGAGCCTGTGAGAATCCGCTTCAAGGAACTTGCCAACGGCAACAAGTCGGTCTATCTATCCATCAATGTCAACGGTCGCCGTACCTATGATTATCTGCGCCTTTATCTCATACCAGAGGTTGACGCAGCTGCCAGGGAGCAGAACAAGCAGACGATGCAAGCAGTCTATGCCATCAAGGCACAACGCATCATGAGCATCACTAACGGTATCGCAGGGCTCAAAGACAAGTCAAGAATCAAAATGCGACTTGTGGATTGGTTGGAGATATTCCGTGACGCACAAGTGGAGCGAGGAAGACAATCTGCCCGAAACTGGGTGAACAGCGTGCTGAATGCAGTGAGAGAACACTCGCCAAACGTGACACTCGCAGAGATGACCAAGGAATACTGCAATGGTTTCATGGTGTTCTTGTTGAACGACTATATCACCTACAAGCACACCCATCCGTCCAAGTCCACGGTGATGAACTATCTCAAATGCCTCAAAGCAGCCTTCAACATGGCTATTGAGGAAGAGATAATGGACGACAATCCCGTATTGCGTCTTCGCATGGATGTTCTGAAAGGTGGCGGTACCAAGCGAGAGTATCTGACCGTTGACGAGGTGAAGAGACTGATTGACACCCCTTGCAAGCGTGAGGATATCAAGGCGGCGTTCCTGTTTTCATGCTTCTGCGGACTCCGTATCAGTGACGTGAAGAGTTTGAAGTGGAAAAACATCATCACCGAGGGTGACAAGACACGAGTTGAGATATTACAGTACAAGACCAAGCAGCCTCTCTATCTTCCTCTCAACAAGCAAGCCCTTCGTTGGATGCCTGAGCGTGGATCTGCGAGTGACGAGGACAAGGTGTTTCCAACACTGCCAAGCAAGAACTACGACTGCATCCCGGAATGGAGCCGTGCGGCAGGTATCAGCAAACATGTGACCTTCCATGTCTCAAGACACACGTTCGCCACGATGGAGCTGACCATGGGCGCAGATCTATACACTACAAGCAAACTTCTCGGTCATACGGAGGTGCGTACGACACAAATTTACGCAAAAATCATCAATAAGAAAAAGGACGAGGCTGTTTCCCTATTGGACAGTGCGTTCGAAGAATAAAAATGGAACATAATAATACATCAAACAACCAAGGACGAGACGACTCCTCGTTCTCTCTTTTTACCCCAATGCAATGAATGCACCTTCGCTAACGGTGTAGGTGGCATTTGTGGTACCAACAAATTGTGGCTGTTCTTCAAGGAAGCCCATGAGTGCTATCAGACGGAAGTCATAGGATGCGGTAAACTATATCACCGCTACAAAAAGGATTTTCTCAACAGCCATTCCTATACGGACTGCCAGTATGCGGCAGGAAAGAACGAGCACAAGAAGAACTTCTATATCATGGAGGAGTTTCTTGAAGAACGTGAGGACTTAGTAGTCATATTCTTTACCAAAGTGGATTTCGAGTATCATGACTACAAGGCTCTTCATCACAAGTTCAACACCACGGAGCCGCCTCCAAACGGTCAGTATCTCCATGGTAAACCACCGTCAATATTACAAACAGCACAAGAAACCAAACCGAAACAGGACTTTCAATGTTACTTTGA
Organism: Prevotella marseillensis; assembly: GCF_900625065.1. Taxonomy (NCBI): domain Bacteria; kingdom Pseudomonadati; phylum Bacteroidota; class Bacteroidia; order Bacteroidales; family Prevotellaceae; genus Prevotella; species Prevotella marseillensis. Next base: position 2,214,636 of record NZ_UYXY01000001.1, read on the forward strand.
TTCTACTCAGTTGAACCTCATTGCGCGCCATGCCAATGAGGTTCATTTGTTCTCAGCCGATGTGTCGGAAGAGGATATGCGAAAACTCTTCTCGTGTCAAGTCTGCAAGCAGCTAAAGGCGAGAAGCAACAGACGTGTGGCATTCTTCTTTGACATGCTCTGCAGCAAGAACTTGATTTGCAAGCAATGGCAATCGGTCATTGCCAAGCATAAACTCATTCTGTCTTCATCAACAGACAAGCCACTTACAACAACCAAGCTGTCCTCAGCAACCAGTGATGCCAAAAGTACCAACGCCAGCATCTATGAGGCTATCCGCAAGAAAGTGCAAGAAATAGCAGATTGCGGTAAAAATGACAGCAAGGACACCATCTGACAGATGAAAACCTTGACAGTTGGCTTGATAGTCGGTTGACAGTCAAGCGCACTTCCATCCGATTGGTCAGAAATGCCATTACCTTTGCCCTCTGTAATCAGAAACCTGGTTATGGAGGGCGACCTCGTTATGTGTAACGATAAATAAAATTACGACAATGATTGGACAGACAACAAATCAGGCAAACAATCCACCAAAGGATGGAACTATCCTACCGCCAACGATAGACGTGGATAAACACGAGTTGACAGAACAAGAACTGGCAGATATGACACCAATGAGACTTGCCGAGCGTATTCAACAAATGGAAGAAGCATTCAAGCTGCTTGGACCAGTGGAGGATGTGTTGAACCGCATCAAGTGCTTGGAGAAATGGCTCTTTGCAGGAAAAGACGTGCTCACCCTTGACGAGGCAAGCGTATTCCTTGACGCTTCAAAGAGTCAGCTTTACAAACTGACACGTACCTTTGCCATTCCCCATTACAAGCCAAACGGCAAGACCATCTATTTCAGCAAGGAAGAACTGGTGGAATGGATCAAGAAGCACCCTGTGAAAACAAAAGAGGTGTATGAGCAGGATGCCATACGCTATGTGATGAACAAACCCTTGAAGAGCAGATGACGATGGAAGAAATGAACGACATGAGCCTCTTTGAAGGCGCAGCGGACAATGCTGATTTGTTGGAAAAGTTGCTGAAGGCATCGCTTATCCATGCGGATGAGACCTACCAGACACCGCCACAGATAATATGGGTGGACAACTCGACCATAGCCACGCTTGGCAACTTCAGTGCCTCCACAGGCAAGGCGAAGAGCCGAAAGACGTTCAATGTATCGGCATTGGTGGCAGCCTCGCTCGCTAATGGAAAGGTGCTGCAATATACGGCAAAACTGCCCGATGACAAGCGTAAGATACTCTACGTTGATACGGAGCAGAGCCGTTTCCACTGTCACAGCGTGATGCAGCGCATCCTCCGGCTTGCAGGATTGCCCGACAACATGAACAGTGAGAACCTTGTGTTCTTCGGACTGCGAGAGTACAGTCCCAACCTCAGACTGCGACTGATAGAATATGCCTTGCAGACGCAAAAGGGCTTTGGCTTGGTCATCATTGACGGCATAAGGGACTTGATGCTCGACATCAACAATCCGAGCGAGTCCGTCCATATCATCAACAAACTGATGCAGTGGTCAAGCCGCTATGACCTGCACATACATTGTGTCCTACACTTGAACAAGGGTGATGACAATGTAAGAGGTCACATAGGAACGGAACTCAGCAACAAGGCAGAGACGGTACTGGTGATAAGCAAGAGCAATTCGATGGCGAATGTGAGTGAAGTGAAACCGCTCAACATCCGAGACAAGGACTTTGCACCCTTTGCGTTCCAAATAAACAAGGAGGGACTTCCAGAGATTGCCAAGGACTATGTGGTTGACTCCACCACAGCCAGACAGCCGAAGATGACAATAGCCGACATTACCGATGAGCAGCATGACAAGGCACTTGAAATGGCTTTCGGCAAGAAAGTGGTGTCAGGCTATGAGAATGTGATAAACGCATTGACAAAAGGTTATACAACTATTGGTTTTGCCAGAGGTAGAACAGTGATGTCAAAGCTGCTGACCTTCCTATTGAAGAGCAAACTGGTGGTGAAGTGTGGCAACAACGAGTATTGCAGAATGAAGGATTATCCTTCGCTTCCGCTGCTTGAAGGGCAGGAGGTAAAGACGTGAGGATGAAGCGAAAGTCACTTCAAAAACCACTTCATTCACCTCGGTGTATATATAATAGTAGAACGGACGGATTTTGTGAAGTGGCATCATATTTAACTACATGGACATACGACAAAATGACTTCACAAAACCGTTCATTCACTCTGGTGTATATATAATAAGCGCACGAATGAACAAAAAATGAATGAAAGATGAACATACAACAAGCAAAGGAAATCAAACTCACGGACTATCTGAGCGCATTGGGACATCAGCCCAAACGATGCAGCAAGTCCACATCTTATTATCTGTCGCCATTGCATGCGGAGACAAAGCCATCGTTCAAGGTGAACTTCAGCCGAAACCAATGGTATGACTTTGCTCTTGGCAAGGGTGGCAACATCATTGCTCTTGCCCAACTTCTCTACAATACGGATGATGTGGGTGCTGCATTGCAGCATATAGCAGCGGACATGAACAACCCAAAGTCCACAAAGGCAAAACCTCCCATACTGACACAAGTAGAGACAAACAAGATGGACAAGGTACATATCCAAGACTTGTCCTACCCTGTGCTTATGTCGTATCTGCGTTCACGCCATGTGGATGCGGACATGGGTAAACGCTATTGCAAGGAGATCTGGTACACGTTTAAGGGCAAGCGGTATTTTGGTATAGCCTTTCCAAATAACCGGGATGGGTATGAACTGCGTAACCCATATTATAAAGGTTGTTTGGGCGAGAAAGACATATCCTTGATACATTCACAGCAAGTTGGAGTGCAGGACAGATGCTGCATCTTCGAGGGGTTTATGGACTTTCTTTCGTACAAGACTTTGGAAAAGCGAGGCGACAATGTGATTTGCATACAAGAGCCATGTGATTATATTGTACTGAACTCCATCAGTAGCCTTGGGAAATGCATGGAACGATTGGCGTGTTACACTGCTATCCATTGTTATCTTGATAATGACCAAGCAGGAACGGTGGCTGCCCATACAATCATGGACTGTTATCAAAACAGGGCAATCAACGAATCCATAAGATATGCAGAATACAAGGATGTCAATGATTATCTTATCGGCAGAAAATCCATTATTCCGCATAAAGAGGATGTATAAAACGATAATTTTCTACGGAGAAAGTCAATATTCTCCGTAGAAAACTATATTTTGCGTGATTTTTGCGTAGATTTCCGTACAAACATACTACATTTTTGAAAATATGTAGTAACTTTGTACAGAATTAAAGATGCAAATCATGGAAAAGCGTATGACAAATCCAAAATCTGAAGGCTATATCTCTGCAAAAGATATGGCAGGAAGAGCTGCATACTATAAAGTATTGCAAGCCGCCAAGAATGGCGAACTCACCAGAATAAAAAGAGGTGTGTATGCAACCGATGCCCATTTGGCAAGTCAAATGCTTGATGTGGAAAAGGTTGTTCCTGGTGGTGTGTTGTGTCTGTATTCCGCTTGGTCACATTATCAGTTGACTACACAGGTACCACAAGAATATTGTCTTGCAATAAAAAGAGGCCGAAAAATCACCCTTCCAGATTATCCCCCAATTACACTATACCATTGGAGTGATACCGCCTTTAACCTTGGAATTACGAATACAGAGATTGAGGGTTTCAAGGTGAGGATATATGACGTGGAGAAATGTGTCTGTGATGCAGTAAAGTATAGAAACAAAATCGGCATAGATGTCTGTACGGAGATTATAAAGGAATATCTGAAACGCAGAGATCATAATGTCAGCAAACTGATGAAATATGCCTCACAACTGAGAGTTGCCAAAACATTGGGAACATATCTACAAATGGAACTATAAAATAATAAATATGACAACGAAGAATTATGCTCGCTCGGTAAGAGCGAAACTGCTTAATATATCGAAAGAAGAGAATGTCTTCTACCAATCGATATTGACACGATACTTTCAGGAGCGTCTGTTGTACCGTCTGTCGGTAAGTCCATACAAAGAACGCTTTATATTGAAAGGTGGTGCATTACTGTATGCCCATGAGCATTTGAAAGCAAGACCAACATTGGACATAGATTTCCTTGGTCAACAGATTAGCCGTGAGTTGGACAATATCAAGGAGACATTCAGAAATTTATGCGACATAGAATGTCTGGAAGACGGAGTTGTCTTTGAAAAGGACAGCATTAGCGTAGAAGAAATCACTCTCAAAAAAGAATATAATGGTGTGCGAGTGCATGTCAAGGTAGGACTTGACACGGCAAGCCAAGTTGTTTCCATGGATGTAGGCTTTGGCGACATCATAACTCCTGCACCCGTTGACCTTTCTTATCCGGTGTTGCTGGACACATTACCAGAAGTTGACATCTTGGCTTACTCTTTAGAGACCGTGGTGGCTGAAAAGTATCAGGCAATGATAGACCATGCGACAGAGAACAGCCGCATGAAAGACTTCTTTGATGTGTACAGAATACTAAAAGCAGGAAATATTGACTTGAACACATTGCAAGAAGCCATCACAGCCACGTTTGAGAATAGAGGCACCGCCATCTCTACGGAATATAGCCTTTTCGAGGATTCTTTTGCGACAGATGCCAAACGAAATATTATGTGGAATAGTTATTTGAAGAAAATCAAATTCAAGGAACCACTAACCTTCCAAGAAGTTTGGACATATATCACACAGGAACTGAAACAATATATGGAAAAATAACAGTTCACCAAGAATTTGCCAAGCTCTCCGTTTCGGAGGGCTTTTTTTTATGCCCTTTTCATAAGCAAAGATTATAAGGATGTAAACGATTGTCTAATAGGGAGAAAGAAAGCATGAGGGAAGCAAAAGTGGAATATGACGATATAGCGGATATACACTGGTGGATGGTGGATCATATTCACTATCTGCCAGCCATGATATATGCTGTATTGTTGATAGATATAGTATCAATCGTTGTCATCATCAAACATAGCAAGGGGCTGGAGCAAGACGAGGTATTGGAACGATTGAAGATAGGATGCAGTGTGGCAGTGTTCCTGCTTGGGATGCTGTTGGTGTATTATATAGCATATCTGTTTTGGTAAGGTGATATGGAAAAGTTTGAAAAACGATAGTTTTCTACGGAGAATATTCATTTTCTCCGCAGAAAACTGTTGTATTGAATTTGGATGTTCAGAAGCAATGAAGCAGGAATCCCCATAACTGATTCTATCTGTAAAGCCATTTCTGTGGATAGTTGCCTTTTCCCAGAAATTGTTTCATTTAAAGCTATCAATTCGATATTAGCTTTTTCTGACAATTGCTCTACAGACAGTCCCGACGCAACAAGCTCGTCGTTTATCAGTTCTCCAACATGAGTGGGCACATAGGGAATGGCGTTTGAAAAATCATATGTAGCCATAATAAAGTACGATCATTAATTATCAACTCGAATATCATTATGAATATTGATATCGTTGTGTACATATCCTCTTTGTTCTAGTAAACTGAGACATTCGGTATATATCGTGCCACGATGTCTAGGGTCTTTTATTGTCACAACGACAACAACGTCTTGCGAAAGTACTTCTCCGTCTCTCTCCAAAGCTTGTACAGCTGCATCACGGTAGAGTCCAGTGAGTTTCAGTGCCCATTTTCTGTTTTCTCCCAATGCCTTTCTCCTGTTAGTGTCAGTCATCTTGGAAAGATCAACATAATACTTCTTGATAGGTTGATATTTATCTCCCTGTTCAATCAGCATACGTTCTTCTGCGAACTCCTTTTTGAAAGCTTTTGAGCTATAAATCGATGCATTGAGTACATTAACGGCATCTTTTGATGTTCTTGACTCATTGCGCATCATACCTTCGCCCAATTGAACATGTTCAACATGGTCATAAGTTTCCAATAGAACATCCACTTGACTTTGGCAATACTCACAACCTTGCCCCGCATTAATTACAGGATTCACAGCCATTGACAATGTAATTTCACCGATGAAATAACCGTTTTCAACCAAACTTTGTGGGTATGGAAAATCCAAAGAAACAATATTTGTTCCTTTCTGTAAAGTCTGATGAAAAACCATAGTGCACTCATCAGCATCGTTGTTAAGCATATCTGTAATAACAGATGGCAAACCGAACCCCATTTCCCTGCGAAGTTCTTCTGGCGTTTTCGATAAACCTACAGGGTAATCAGAGTTGTGAACAAGCAATGCTTTCAAAAGCAAGGGATTGCATTCACCTCCAATCATCTGATTAAGATTAGCAGCCAAAGCTGTAATTCGTGGAGTAGAAAAACTAGTTCCACTCCAGCGGCAAAACTGTCTTCCCCATTCTGAAAACAGGGACAGATGTGTATCCATATTGCCGCCATAGTGCACCAAATCTGGCTTTACTGCATTTTCAACACCAGGACCAATGCGAGAAAAAGGACTTCTGTCATTTTCTTTAGCATCATTATTGGTAGTTTTCTTATGAGCTATAGATCCTACAACGAGACTAAGCAAAGAATCGGCGCCATCAGTAATTCTTTGATTTTCTGCTCTTGGATCAACATTACCTGCAGATTTGCAAATCAAGATTCTGTTGTCTTTCTGCAAGCTGTCCAATGCGATGCCCAAGTCGGAATATCTGTCATTATCTATCGTTTTTGTTGTACCTTGCGAGAGATTCCAGATTTTTATATCTGGATGTTTAGCGATAGCATTTTGAATGTTGGCTACCAACTCGTTTTCGTATATTTGGGTTCTGTCCGTATTGACAATACAACTCTTTATTTTACAAGGTCCACATTTCGTCAAATCTTTATTTTCAAGAAAATCACCATAGTTGATGACACTTGCTACAGCTGTTCCATGACTTCTGTTTATGTCTTCATCTTCCAAATCAGCGATATTATCTTCATCATCAATCATCCAAGGACGCAGGTAATCATTATCGCCAACACCAGAATCCAATAAGCCTACCACAGGATATGTTGCGCCTTCCAATGGTGTCATCACTTCGATACAGGAGTTGTCTTCATCTGGGGCAGCTTCAAATTCTATTGTAGGCATTTTTCTAACCGCCAAGACACAATCCATGGATGCAATAGCCTGAAGTGCTTCCTCTGACACATGTTCCAAGGAAAACAAGCGTAAGCTACTAGCATAATTCAGCTCTTCTAATTCAACTCCAAATTCCTTGCATTTTATACTCAAAGCAATACGAGAACGATGATTGTACTCACTATTCAGATAATCAACCAGCTGCAGTTTGAGACGGTCATTTTCTTGAATGCTATCATCAACAACAGCCTTGTATCGAGAAATGTTTTCTATTGCAGACAAACCAATCTTTTTGACTTTCGGCAGATTGGCTGTATTTACCACCTTAAAACCTCGCTCCATTTTCTTCAAATCATTGGCGGTATCAATCTTTACCAAGATTTTACCTACCGATGTGACTCCTAGGACATTTCGTTTAGAGTTTACATCCATCATTTTTCGCACTGCTGGACGATGAGATTTAGCTGTTGCTTTTTTGTTCAGTGTAATCTCTGTAAGCACAGGCATCGTTCTATTTGCATCAGAGAATAATTCTGAGAACAACTCCAATTGATCGTAAACCCTTTCTGCATTAACGGAAATAGCAGTATCATTAACCCACTTTGGTAATTCACTGCCACCACCAGCTTCCGTCAAGAAATTGTCTGTTTCTCCCCTAAAAGATACATTTTGTATAGGATATTCTTTTACCATAATTCACTATTTTTTAGATAATACATTTCTGACCAATCTTGCACTAATATTTAGTTTTTGTACAATCTTGGCTTGACTAACTCCGTTTGTGTTAAGGAACATGATGAGTTTATCTTGTGCTTCGTCTTTTCCTTCGAACTCAAAGATAGTAACAAGTAAGTCCTCATATTCAATAGCTTTGCTTCCATTGATAACGCCCTTCACTTTTAGTTTGTTAAATATCGTAGAGATGTCAGAGGGAGACATTTTTTTTGTTAAGTCACAAACCGTTTTCATCTTTTGTCCATCCTCTACAAAAGGACAATTGAACCCAGATGTTAAGTCCAAAATTATTTTTTTTCTTGCTTCGTCATCAGGCATTCCGACTTCTATTTTTGTTGTGAAGCGTCTCCAAACGGCCTTGTCTAACAATTCGGGATGGTTTGTTGCCGCAATCAGAACGCAAGAAGTTGGCATGGAGTCAATGTTTTGAAGCAAGCTGTTGATGACACGCTTCAGTTCTCCCAGCTCGTGATTGTCGTCACGTGCCTTGGCTATTGCATCAAATTCGTCAAGAAACAAGATGCATGGCATGCTACTAGCATAGCTGAATATTTTTCTTAAGTTCTTTGCTGTACTACCAAGAAGTGATGAAACAATTCCATCCAATCTTGCTACCACCAATGGTAAATTGGTGTTTTCACTGACATAGTGAGCTATAGAGGTCTTGCCACAACCAGGTGCTCCGTAAAGAAGCATGGACTTAGGCATATTAACCCCTGCCTGTTCAAGTTCGTCACTGTGCCTCACCAACTCAATGAATTCACCTACTTGCCTTCCGACATTATCAGAAAGGACAATATTGGTACGTGTTGAGTCTTCGGGAATTACTTCTACTATTTGCAATTTGCTGTCCGAATCTAAAGGTAACATACGCATGGCATCAGCTGTTGCAGAACTTCTTGTGTTAGAGTTTTGAATTTGCTCTTTGATGCAACGAGCCAATTGAATGTTGCCCTCGGCTTCAAGACGAGTAGCTAAACGATTGGAGTAACTTATGATTTTTCTCCTATCGTTATTCAATCCTCCTTCTATAATTCTTAATATATCTGATGACATATGGCTTGTTATACATGTTATTATTATTTTTTGAATACAAAAGTAATAAAATAAAATCCAATGCGGCAAACATATTGAAACATTAACTCATTTTTAACACAAAACGTACATAAAACCAAAATATCTGTACGAATACCTCTGTTTTATGTTATATTTCGTATTAAACAAGTACATATTACAAGATTTAAACAGATAAGGTATTCTATACTTAAAAACATCCGTCTAAGTATAAGGAAGAAACATGCGAAAACTAACAGAAAAAGCTGATTAAAGTATGATTGAGAGTATGATATATAATTATAATTTGAATATATCTTAAACTTTGATGGCCATACTTTACAAAATTCTTTTTTGTCGGATTTTACTCTTTACTTTGCACTCGCAACTGGCACTTTTGCCACTGCATAGAGTATAAATCATCAATAAAACAAAGTATTATATGAGTCCATTTTTGATATTCGCAATCAGCCTTACCATTGCATACGCCATCTACTATGCGGTGATGATAACCAGAGACCTGTATGGTAAGAAGGAAGAAGCCAAGAGCAACGAGGAAATGTTTGACATCAGCAACATAACGGAAGAGGAAGCCGCAGTAGCCGTCAATGAAAGCGATGGTGGCTTTAGCGTTGCCGACAAGCAATACGACACGAGTTTCCAAGACGGCACATCATACGATGAGGGCTATGGCATGGGAACAGAGAACAACGGAATGAGTGATTATTCTCCAAAAACGGATTCTTCCGGCAGAGAAGATGATGTTGATGAAGACGAAGGAAATGATGTCAACCAACAGAAGCCGAAGAACGCAGCCGAGTCGTTGCAGGAAAAGATGGATGGGCAGATGGAGTCCACTTCTCCCATATGGATAGACGGACTATGGCAGGACGACTTTACGGAGAGCCTATTGAAACAAGGCGAGACAAAGCCAGGACAACCAAACATCAAAACAATACCAGTCAAGGATGAAATTTAGCCATATCATAAAGAATGTAGTAAGTTCCTTTGTCTTTGCGCTGCTCCCCCTGTCAGCATCAGCCAAATGCGGTAATGTGGACTATAGCTGGGGAGCAGACGCACTGGCAGGGATGCACGACTATGTGGTGACGATGATGCTGTATGTGCTGTATCTGACATACGCTGTCGCTGCTGTGATGGTGATTATATCCGCTTTGCAGATATACATCAAGATGAACACAGGGGAAGATGGAGTTACCAAGTCCATACTGACGCTGATAGGAGCCTGTCTGTTTATGATAGGCGCATCCATCCTGTTCCCGGCATTCTTTGGCTACCAGATTTAAGACTCAACTGCAGAAGAGTATATCATGTGAAAGCGACAACACCTTTCTATATAATTATAATAAGGTGTTGCCAAACGAATCATTAACAAGTAAAACAAGAAAGAATGTTTAAGAAAACAACGAACTATTTGAAGAAGACCGCCAAGAGCGTCCTTTCTTCAGGACGCTTGAAGACATTGGCATTGATGCTCCTTGTGGGCGGTGGCATTGCCATGGCGCAGAACTCGGCAGGTGACTACACGGCAGGTACCACCGCACTTACAACAGTGACGGAGGAAATTGCCAAGTATGTGCCTATCGTGGTCAAACTCTGCTATGCCATTGCAGGTGTTGTAGCCGTAGTGGGTGCTATCAGCGTTTACATCGCCATGAACAACGAGGAGCAGGATGTCAAGAATATCTTAGTCCTCCGAAATGCGTTTGAAAAGACAAGAAAGCAAATGAAAGTAAATGCGCTAAGTATCAATGCTTTAAGCGATAATTTGAATTTTCCGATGTTTGCCAAGCTCACTCTTAAAAAGACATAAAAGACTGTTTCTTGTTTCCGTTTTGTTTCTCGTTTCTCGGTTTGTTTTCTTATCTTTACATCAGTTTTCCGAAGTAAGGGAAGAGAAAGAAAAGCAAATGTCAGCATTGGAAACCATATCTGACATGAACTTTCAACAAGAGGGAGAAAGACCCTCCAGGCAGCAGAATACAAAAACAAAATAACACTTTATACATCATGGCAAGACCAAAGAAACAAGTAAAGCTGAAAGAGCCGATTAAAATTCGGTTGAAGTCGCTCGCAGATGGCAACAAGAGCATCTATCTTGACATCTACTATAAGGGAGTGAGAAAGTATGAATACCTCAAACTCTATCTCGTCCCCGAAATCAATCCCGTCTGTAAGGAACAGAACAAGCAGACTATGGCGATTGCAGAACGCATCAAGGCAGAGCGCATCAAAGCCCTGCATGGTCATGGCATACAGGACTGGGAAACCGTCAAGCAAGGTTCAATGCTTCTCACTACTTGGATAAAGAAGTATTGTGAAGGTGGTGTCGGCATCAAGAAGTCAACACTCCATTGCCGTGTGGAAATGCTGCACACCGTGGAGAAGTATCTTGACGAGACAAACAAAGGCTTCATTGCCCTTGAAGAGGTCAATGCGGAGTTCTGCCGTGGTTATGTAAAATTCTTGCGTAACTTCCCAAATTCCCATATCAAGTATGGCGAGCCAAGACCTATCAGTGAGAATACGGCAAGCCGATACCTCGGAATGTTCTCCACTGCTCTCAATAACGCTGTGCGCCAAGGCATTATCCGAAACAATCCGATGAAGGAACTTGATGCACGTGAGCGCATCCAACCCAAGGAAGGCAAGAAAGAATACCTTACTATAGAGGAACTTCGTATCCTCATGGCTACGGACAGTTACCGTCCAGAGGTCAAGGAGGCTTTCATCTTCGCCTGTTTTACTGGATTGCGATTAAGCGATATGTACCGTCTTGCTCCGATGCACATCTTCAAGACCGCTGACGGAAAGGGCGAATACATAGACATGGAAATGCAAAAGACGGAGAAGCCAGTTATAATACCTCTCTCGGAAGAGGCTAAGCGGTGGTTGCCAAAGCCAAGAGGAAATGATGTTCCTTTCTTTGACATTCCGACCACACAGACCGTTATAGGCAGGGCTCTCCACAAATGGGCGGAAGCGGCAGGGATTGAGAAGCATATCTCATTCCATTGCTCACGGCACACGTTCGGAACGATGATGCTCACGCTCGGTGCAGACCTTTTTACCACAAGCAAGCTGATGGGACATTCCAACATTCAGACCACGGAAATCTATGCTAAAATCGTGGACAAGAAGAAGGAGGAAGCCATCAACCTCATTGACGGTATGTTCACATAAATCATTGACAACGAAAACATATAGAGACATGACAATAACTATCAGACAAAAGGCACTTGCCAACGACAACATAAGCTTGTATCTTGACATCTACGATGGTGGCAAGCGCAAGTTTGAATTTCTTTCCCTCTATTTGTTGCCAGAGGTTGATGCAGAGACCAAAGCAAGGAACGAAGAAACATTGCAACGTGCTCACCAGATAAGGGCAGAGCGTATTCTTCATCCAGAGACCATTCCTGAGGTAGGTCACTTGATGATTGTGAAGGAAATCCCCAATGACGAGTCTCCCGAGGTCTTAGATTGGATCCAGACTTACATCGACTGGATGAGCGACAATACAGATTATTCCAAGGCTATTGTTGACCAATCAAAGTATCTGAAATACCTAATGAGCGAGTTTCTTGCCAACAAGCGCAGACCTCACATCACTCTGAGGAAGTTCGACAAGGAATGGTTCAAGGCATTCTTCCTTTGGTTGAAGAACGACTATGTGCCACAGAAGTATGTACGAGTTGAAGCCAAGCCTTTGTGTGAAGGCTCCCTTCACAATGTTCAACAGCGCATCGTGGCGGTGTTCAACAAGGCAGTCAAGTTCGGTAAGTTGAAGGCTAACCCTTTCTACCAGTTGGAGAAGTCAGACATCTTCCCCAAGCCAAAGTCATCACATAAGCAGTATCTCACTCCCGATGAACTGAAAAGGTTCATGGCTTCAGATGAGAGAAGTCCAGGGGTAGCAGAGACACAAAAGGCTTTCGGTTTTGCCTGTCTGACAGGACTTCGTATCAGCGACATCAAGGCTTTAAGGTGGAGCGACATCAAGAGAAATGAGGAAACGAACACTCTTGTAATCGTCCAGAAGAAAACCAAGGCTCTCAATGCCGTACCTATCGGCAATACCGCCTTGTCATGGATGCCACCCAAAGGTGATGATGATTTTGTGTTCCACCTTCCTGCTAAGGCTAATGTGGATGCAGCCCTTAAAAGGATAGCCAAAAAGGTGGGCATTGAGAAGAATATCTCTTTTCACTGTTCCCGACATACATTCGGAATTTTGGTGCAGGCGGTTACCGGCAACATTGAGACTACCAAGAAGCTGATGGGACACAAGTCACTCAAATCCACCTCCATCTATGCAGATGTGCTGACGCATGAAAAGGTCAAGGCTGTTGACAATATGAAGAAAGCCTTTCGAGGTCGCAAACAGCGTGAAGAGAACAAGCAAATACCGAGGACAAAGCGGACAGCAGCCACCAACACCCATCCACGCAGAATAACTTTTATACAGGATAACAAGTAAACAGAACTTTTCAGGATAACAACCAGTTAATTTCACTTTTGTAGTCCCCATTTATCGGGCAGGGATTTCTCTCTGCCATGGGGGACTACACTTTCAAAACAAGCAGTACAACGAATTACAAACAATTAAATTACAGGATAATGAACAAAACTATCGACACCGAAACTCTTATTTTGAAGGTAGAGTCACATGAGCACCGCATTGGAATAATGGAGAACCTCCTCCGTGATGCCAAGCAAGTATTGACATTGGAGGAAGCAGCCTTATTCATGGGTATATCAAAGAGCAGTCTCTACAAGATGACACACAAGCATGAACTTCCGTTCTTCCGTCCCAACGGCAAGATTATCTACTTTGAGAAGTCCGAGCTTTTGAACTGGATGCGCCAGAACCGCAGTATGTCCGAGGCAGAGACTAAGGCTGCAGCGACCAAGCACATGAGTGAACTTTGTAAATAGACATGGCGATGATGAAGGACGATATTTCCCATGAGGAGTATAGAAGCAAGTTGGCAAATGTCGCTGACCTTGCCGTGAGCTACATCAATACTGGCAACGGCTACTTTCGGATGCGTGATGCTTTCAATGGACTTGCCGAGCAATGCGGAGCCAACAAGGGCATCAATGATGAAGCAACTATCGGCAGAAGAAAACTTCTTGCCCAGTCTGTTTGCATTGAATGCATTTCACGATTAAGCAGTCATTCTAATGACAGGTTGCAAGGCGAGCTCTATGTTATCGCAGAGGACATTTCCCCAAGGAGAGGATGGCATAGATGATTTTCTCTTTACTGAGAAAAACAGTCTTGCCAGTTATGGTTATAATATTCAAAATTCACAGAACATGGATAAACAAAAGATACATTACTGCTTCACGCTGTCCGATGCACAGATGGAGTATCTTCGCTGCAAGAAGTACAAGATTGACCGCATGGAATGCTTCATGTCTCTTGCCTCTCTTGCTGAACGTGAAACAACTCTTGTTTCTATCAGCAAGACCCAACAAGTGGAAATCTTGTGTGGGCAATGTCTGGTTGACAACACCCAACTTGCCAAACTCTGGGATAAAGACCGCAAGACCGTACCCAAACTGTTACAGGCTATGGAGGTTGTGGGCATTTCCTCTTCACAAAAAGTTGGAGACAACCGCATCATTACCCTGCATTCCCTCTCTGGTTGGTATGTGGACGGAAGATTTGTCAAGAACGGCTTTTCATTGAAACGCAATGAGAATGGCTCTGCAATCATCCACACGGAAGTTCCACAAGCAAGAGTAATTGTTACGACAACGGAGGATGATACAAAGTCGGACAAGGAAGATGGGCATTCTGCCAATGGAATATCCGATACTGACAACAAGGGCAATTCTTCTACGGCAGGTATTTCTTCTTCCCTAAATTCGACTTCATCTAATGATAATGGAAGCGTGGGTAAGGTCGGAACGAATGGCAATCTTTCCGATGCTGTTACTGGCGGTATTTCCCCACAACAAAACTACTCCAGACAGTCTGTTGGCAATCCTTCTTCCATGCAAGAAGCAGAAGCCAAACAGAATGAGGGAGAACACAACACATATCCACAGCATCTGGCAGGAGGACAAACACAACAGTCTAACGGTTCTAATGCCAATGGTTACAAGGCTAACAGCTACAATAACGGCAATCAAAAGGCATAAAGAGGCTTATGAGCAACCATACAGAGAAATCATCCCAAAGGACGATTGACCGCCATAGGCTACCGCCAAACTGTTATACGTTTAAGCAGCCTTGGGGGACGGACGCTGTTAAAAGTGCCGTCATTTTATAGGTACTTTTCGAGAAATCCTTTTGTAATACAGAAGCCGTGTCCGTCTTTCTGTATTCCTAAAAGTTTCTCGGACTACTCGCAGGCTCGCAGTCGTGACCACCTTTGCAAGGTGCTTGTAATCATCCCATTTTAATCAGAGACAAGGACAAATGAGAAAGAAGAAAATCATAAGGAAACCGCCTACGGAAGTCCATACCTACCGATGTACGAACGAAGAGTTAAAGCAACTCCAGACGCTTGCCAAAGAGTGTGGAATAAGTCTGAGCCGCTATGTCGTTGAGACTGGCTTGAAGCACCGTCCACGCATGAGACTCACCAAGGAAGAGGTGGATGCTCTCAACTCTCTCGCCATCGCAAGGACGGATTTGATAAAAATCAGCAACGTGCTATCCAAGAAAACGGCTGAGGAAAAGGCTCGGTTCTTCAAGAACGAGAAGTTCATGCGTTGGTGGATTGATGCCGTTGCAGGACTTATCCAACATTGGTATAGCATTGAAGAGAATATCGCAACAAACGTACAGACCAAATCAAAGGAGGATTCATGATTATGCTCGCAAAGGTAGTATCGTATGGAGGTAACTCCGTAAGGTACGCATTGGAAAAGGAGAAGGCAAAAACGGTCAAGGTGAACAATATGCCAGATGGTCTTGACCCTACCGCCATCTGGTACATGATGAAGCATCATTGCCAGTATCATCAGGCGGAAAGGACGGTGGGCAGAAAGTTGGAAAGGTTCATGACCACTTTTGTACTTTCCCCATCAAAGGAAGAGTCTGCAAACTTCACGATTGAAGATTGGGCGAACCTTCAAGACGAAGCATTGGACGTTTTGGATTCTGTTGGACTTACACCCAACGGTTTCTCCAATGAGATAAAGACCAATTTCACCAATTCTATGAATGTGGGGGGACTGCACTCTGACTCCAAGTCAGGAACGCAGCACCTTCACATTGACTGCTGTCGTGTGGATATGGAGGGTAACACCAACGATGTGCATGATATTCATCTTCGGGCAATGAAGGCTGCGGAAATCATCAATATGAGGCATGGGTGGGAACAACCACAGGAGATTCGGAATATGCGGAAAGTGGAACTTGCGGAGGATTGCGAAAATACCCTCAAAGATATGCAACAGTTTAACATTGACAGATACTTCAATCTGTTGCGCATGAAAGGCTATGAGGTCAAACCTCGTTACGACAAGCAACGGAAACTTGTCGGCTACACAGTCGGCAAGAATGCTTCCGTGTTCAAGGCTTCTGAGATAGGCAGAAGGTTCATGGCATCAAAGATTGAAGACACCTGGAAGAAACTGCACCCACAACCAACACAAGTCAGGACAAAGCCTGTTTCTCCATCCGTTGTTCCTGCGCCTCGCCCAGTTCGTCCTGTCGTTCAGACTCCAACAGCATCACAACCAAAGGTGCAACCTCAAATTACACAAACGGCATTCACAATCAACATTGGCGATGAAGTCAAAAAGGTGTGGATTCCGAACTCTGTCAAAGATGTCTTTACTAATGAGGTTCAGATTCCAGAGGATAATGATATTGCGACAACAGAGAATGTCGCTCATGTAGCGATGCTGTTGTTTGCAGGGTACATTGACGCAGCCACTTCCATGTCAGAGAATTGTGGCGGTGGCGGTTCTGCTCCTTCTTCTGGTTGGGGCAAGAAGGATGATGAAGATGATTGGAAGTTTGCCCACCGTTGCGCACAGATGGCTCATTCCATGTGCAAGCCTAAACCACGCAGCAGAAGTTTTCACCGATAAATCAATGACAATATGGCTATCAGAAAAAGCAAGATAAACATAGACACAGAAGAAAGATCCGATTTCGACAACATGATGAATGATGTCGAAAACGAGGTCGAGGAACAGCAAGCCGAAGACGGACTTGTAAACCGTGTTCCTGAGTTGAAGCAGTTGAGTAAGGACATTGATAAGGCAACCGACACCTTCATCAATGCCACACTTGAACTGGAGTCTGCTATTCAGCAGTATCAGCGTGCAGAAGCCAAATTAGGTGGTGCTGTGACTACCATCAGTAAAAAGGTTGATACCATCAATCAGCACATAGACAAAGTTTTGGAAAATGCTCCCACAAAATTAAAGGTGGCAGTAAATGTCAATGATGCTGACTGGCAGAAGATTCAAGAACTGTTTGCCAAAGAACGCCAATGGATGACCGCACAGATGCAGATGCATATCCGTGAGGTCAATTCCATGTTTGCTGATGAACGGAAAAAAGTCCGTGAGCGATACAAGGAATATGATGGCTGCTATCTCGGTCACTATGCCCAGTGGTTCTTTTGGTTCTTCTTCACGATTGGAATCTTTGTGGTTGCAGGAGGAATAGGTATAATTGTAGCACAAAATTGTGGCAAATGAAATACCAACTGAATTTAGGAACATCATCATTAAATTCAGTTGGTTACTTCTGTATATTTCTGGAAATATATTCAAAACAAATTATGATTTACAATTCCGACAACTCCGTAATTAGTGACGAAACAGAATCTTTTTTTGCAGAATAGATTTTAGTCTGATATTTTTTATCCAATTGGCATCTTTCAATAGCTAATTTCTTTTCATTATCAGCGAAAAAATAATCAGAAATACGCAACCCAATAGCAGCCCTATCTATGTCTATCACATCATTCGGAGTCTGACTTTTCCCGTTGACAGCCATATCTGCATTCAACGATGAACGAATATTCATTGATGGAATTTTTTCAAACCCATGTGTTTCTAATTCACAAATTAATTTCTGAGCTAATCTTTTATCAAGTCTTTTATCACATAGTAGTTTTAATAACAAATCCACTTTATTAGGAATATTTATTTTACCACATTGCACACCTCGAACATTAACCACTCCCTTTCGGCATAGCTCTTTAAGACCTTCTATATATGCTATGGTCTGTATTTTACATAGATAATCCAATGCTAAAGATTTATCTGGTTTACTAAGTTCTTGACCAGCTTTTTTCATGTCTTCTCTTAACCCATTTACATCTTTGAACAGTTCTTGATTATAAAAATGATTCTCTTTGTTGAACTTATGACCATTTGCATAAATGTCAAGTATTTCAATGTCTGCATAGTATGCTTTATGAAAATACATGGATTGTATTGGTTTAACGTTCCCCTGTCTTAGCAACATCATTATCTCCGTTGCTGCGATTTCTTCATATCCATAAAATGTAGTTCCTTTTGCAATCTCGCTGAAGAAATGATGTTGTTGTGCTATTTGTTTTGAATACTCTATACTTTCGTTGCCGTCTTCGCCCATATTGGAACGTCCTAGTGTTTCGTATAGGTGTTCAAGTGGCATAGGACAAGAAAGGATTCTATTGTTTACTTTTTCTATGATAATACTACGTAGCTGTCCCCACAAAGATGTAGGGACAGCATTATACATATTACTTACAGCAAATTGGTCAAGATATAATATTTTCTTTCTTTTCATTGTCTATCTACTATGTTTATGTAAGAGAGACTTCTCCATCTTTAACCTTGTCTATAGTAGCTTTTCTATGGTAACCATTCTTTGTGAATTCGTTAATCCATATCAGTCTCCTTGTGCCATCACCATAAGGTTGCAATCTGAAATGACCACTAACCTTAAAAGATTCATCATTACATATTTCTGTGTACCACTTACTGTCAAATCGATAGTAATCAAGTCCTGGTTCTGTGACATTCTGATTTTTCTTTTTCTTCTTAACCTCTTTTCTAACAGTGGTTGAAACTTTACCTAATTGTACTTCTGCCCATTGTCTTAAACACAAATAATCTAAGACCATATCTATGTAATCTCTGATATTTGCTTCCATACAACCATCAATAAGAGGTAAAACCATACAGTCTAACTGATGTCCATTTCCCTTAATTCTATCCTTTGGTGACACACAAATGTAATATGTAGGTATGGACAAATACTTATCGATGTTGTCTTGGAATATCCATAAAGTAAGACAGCCATTCTTTATGCTATACACGACATAACACCCTTCTATAAAGTATGGGCTACGAACAATTCCATTCTCATTATCTAACTCTTGGAGAATATCAATATGAAATTGTGTAAATTTCATATAGGATTTATCCATCGTATCAATAAATGTCTTAGAGAAAACGACCAAATTACGGCAGTTTCCTTTTACTGTAGATAATTCTCTTATCGCATTCTCTCTGTCAGAATCAATTGCACTACCGATATTATTACACCAATTAAGAATGCTTTGTGGCAATTCTCTTTTATCAAGACAAAACAAGTATCTAAACAATGTAATGTCATTTATGTTTTTTATTTTCATAAACAAATACAATTTGTCAATTAACCCTTTTGATCCATCTATAGTCAGGACCTTTAGTAGTCCACTGAAATTGCCACATTGCACCGTACTTATTGCTTATCAAATAGTATTGATACATACTCGTCATCGGTTGTATTGTAAAAATGCTACTATTACCTGCTTCAAGAACTTCTTCATTAATTGAAACGCAAAGGAGGTTGTCTAAAGACTTGGTATCGTATTGCACTTGCCAAAGTCTTCCTGTAAAACTATCCAACATGATGAATGTCCACATATTTTGAGTAGCAAACATTTTGAATCTACCCTGCCATCTATCAGTTGAAGATGGATATGCTTTTGACCAGTAATTTATTGGTGCAGCAAACATGTAATCTGTTCCTTTTGTGCTAAATTGGACTTGCCAATTCTTTCCTGTAAAGGTATCAAGCATGATGAAAGTCCACATATTCTGTGTTTCATAAAGACAGAAGCGATTATCAGTTTCGCCACCATCTTCCATTGCATCACATATTTTCCAAGATTGACCGTCATCTTGCACCTGTAATACTTCTCCCGTAGCAGTATTCAAACGTAACTGGTTATGGTAGTTACGTGTTTGATACATTTTATAAGTTTGTGCAAATAGGCTGATAGGCATAAAGCACAAAAACAATAAAGCAGCAATTTTTCTCATATCGTTTCTGTTTTACGAAAAACTAAATGGAATTTGGATTATGCAATATTACCATCTTTCCTCCATTTATTCTTTTACGACAAAGATTATGTCGGCAAGACTTTCGTATATTTTTTTATTAAATGTGAATTCAATTTTCTTTAGAGAATTTTCACTGAAGCTATCAAGGTATGTATTTACCTTAGGCTCAATTAACGAGAATGCTCTCTTCATCTTCCACGACTGATTCATGTCCGTAGAATCGACAAGAACAACAAACAGACGGTTTTCAGCACCGAACAAACGAGGACTTTGATTCTCATAAAGCCATTTCATCAGGTTTTCTGGATTATTACGAGCCTCATTTACAATCTGTTTTCTTGTAGCAGTAAGTTGAGATATAACTTCTTGATGTCCTTGATTTTCGATTTCTTCTTTTAAGAAATTATACTGTTCGGAATCAGAAAGATTTTTATCTGGTGTAATACCATATTTCTTAGCCTGACGCTTCAACCAAGTTAACTCAGTGTTGCCTAATGCTTCTTTTAATTTACCTTGCATATAAGCTCCAGGAAAATAGGTAACTTTCAAATCGATAGGGTTATTCTCAATAAAAAAGTCAACACTTTTGATTTCACCAACCGCAGACAACACACGTCTATGCTTCTTAAATATTGATTCAATAAGATAGGATGTCCAGTTGTTATACCAACTTGTTTGAACGAAATTCCAAGCATTTGTTGCAATAGCATCAGCCTTGCTGCGTAGTTCATCATAATCGCTGATTACTTTAATATATCTACGGACAAGATATTGGTCAAGAGAGTTTTCTTGATCTCCTCCCCATTCGTAGTTGTTTATCTGACGTAAACCACTTTTCAATTTTTCTTCATCCACACCCATCGTGTGATACCATTCATTGTTTCTGTCGCACAGATAAGTATCAAGCATAGTCATGCCATTAGGTGTATTCTCCATTATTGAATACAACTCGGCAAACTGCTCGTTAATCTTTGTAGAAGTAAGCTCAATGCCATTTTTCTCAACAAATTGTTTAATCTGTTTTCCACGACATACGGCTCTAACCTTCAAGTACAACAAAGCACTTTCATTGTTGTTGAAAGCGTAAAGATTTTGTGCACGGAACTCTTTGTCCCATTTCTCAAAGTTTGTCATATTGAATATTTTTATATTTTACTTTTGTTTTATACTCCAATTTCCTTCCTTGTCCAGTTGAAAACGATTATTCAGAACTGTAAACACATCGACATTGCCTATTATAATCATATTTCGCAAAATCCATTCCATTATAGCCATCATTATAGCATTTGTGTCGGTCGTCCCCTTCTTGATCGTTTCAGTTATGAACTCCGTTATAATTCTTATAAATTGACTATCATCACAAACACGTAAGTGTACAGGTGCTGGATTCTTTCGAAAAGTCACAAGGACATCACCTTTAATCGATTTAACACGATTAAGTTGACGTGGTGGGTAGGTCTTTTGTTCTAACCATTCATAAGCAACAACATTGAAATTGTTGAAAACACACGCATTGCTAACGGCTTTCCATTCTAGTCCAGAAAGAGAGTGAAATGTAAGTGAAAAATATTTATTATCTTTTAACACTCTTCGAATTTCTGAAAAAGCAGAATTTATATCATGTTCAAAAGCCTCAATATCTTTGTGACGTTGATTACTATCGGATATTACAATTTCTTGCTGATAATCAGGAACAAACTGTAGCCATGAGTTCCAAATTACACTTTGCTCAAAATATGGTACACTATCCCCATAAGGAGGGTCTGTAAAAACATAGTCCACAGAGTTGTCTGGGAGTTGCAACCTCTTTGCATCAAAGTTGGTGATTTTGAAAGTAGATTGGATAGGCTCTTTCATTAAATCACCCAATAGCGCATTCAAGAAATCTTCTTTTCCCTTTATCGCCTTCCTTATGCGATTTTCGTAATAATGTAATACATTATTCTCTATATATGTCTCACCAATATAAAAACCGGTCATCCAAGCTCCTTGAGCAAGTGCCCCTCTGCTTTTGATAGGTGGAACAAGTTTGGAACAGTTGGCTAAATTTGCTGTAAATGCAATTAAAAACAAGTCTTTATCAGATCCTGCTGCATATTTATTTATCAATGACAACAATTTCGCATGACAAGCAAGTGTCCTTTTGGTAAAAAGATCTTTTATTGTCATGTTCGGGCGAGCTGATATTCTGGAGTTTTCAATAATCGAAACCACAGGATACCAATCCGTTATTTTGTAATTGTTTTCTTTCTCACAGAACTCTTTTGCTAACTCTTCTGGAATATCTTTAATAGACGTCTTTCTTCCATCCTTAAAAGTAAATTGCAGTGGTAAACCATCCTTATTTCTTAAAACTGATATAGGCAGATATGTTTTCTCGCCAATGGTAATATTATACCATTCGTTTATGAAAGTAGACATTTCTGCTTTGATCTTTTCCCATACCCTTTTTACTCTTGAAATATTAACATCGTTTGAGAACAAGTTATGTGCTATAAAATTAGCTATCGGATTGAGATCATTTACTATAACGTTTCTATTTTTTAGATATGCTTCACAACAGAAAACTCCATACCCTGAAAATGGATCAATAATAGTATCTCCAGGGTTTGTATATTTTTCAACCAAAGGACTTATACCAGTGGCTGGCTTTTTACCCCAATATTTATGCATAAAATATCGAGGAGCATTTTTTTCACTATTCATTTTTCTATTGTTTAATTTTAAAAGTTTTCATGCAAGTCTGTTGGAACAAGAAGTTCTCTTGTATCTATTTTTAACAGCTTAGCTATCTTACTTAGTGTTTGTAAATCTGGCTGAGCAGAATTAGAGCACCAACGACTGGTCGTTGTAACACTAACTCCAAGTTGTCCTGCTAACCATTTACCTGTTTTCTTTTGTTCTACAAGAACTACTTTTATTCTATTAAGCTCATTCATTGTAATTTTATTTAAGTTCAATGCAAAGATATATACATTTATTGTAATAAACGAGAATCTTTAGGAAATATTGTATAGTGGCATAAAAAATATGTTTTATTACTTTAATTTGCTACTATCTTACGCACGAAAAAGTAACTTTTGTGATTAACATACAACATTAGGGCTTTACTCCCGAAATGAAAGAAAAGGAAAATTATCGTTGTTTTCAGTGTTAATTTATGTTTTCTCATGTTTTCATTTTGGGGTTTCTTGATTTTGTTGTTCCTAATTTGTTTCTTTTGTAATTTTACCATTCTAATTAGTATTGATTATCAGCATATTACGAGCAATCAGTAAGATTTCAAGAAGAAGATCATGATGATTGTAGGAGCATGTATCTTCCTCGTGGCAGCAGCACAGGCATTGCCATTGTTCTTCGGTGTGACCAACTAACGAGTGAGAGTTATTCCGTGCATATTCAGTAATTGAGAAACGACGTGAAGAATGGCAAGAGAAGAGCAGGAAATCCGCTACCCCGATTACCCACTGTTCAAGGGACTCCAGAAGCCCCTTGAATTCATGGGAATACAAGGGCGGTATATCTATTGGGCAGCAGCCACGGCAGGAGGAGCCATCATCGGCTTCATTGCCGCCTACTGTCTGATGGGTATCATTGCAGGACTGATAGTGTTGGTCGTGGCAATCACTACGGGTGCAGGTCTCATCATGTTCAAGCAACGGAAGGGACTGCATACCAAGAAGAACGGCCAAGGAGTGTTTATCTATGCCTACAGCAAGCGCATATAAAAATGTGAAACAAAAAAAGTATCGACATGACCAAGATGTGGATGACAAGTAGAAAGTGAACGACTGGTAGGCTCATTCTCCCCCAAGGGTGTGGGTCTACCTTTATTTGTTTCAGCGAAAGTATCGCATCTTTGACATAAAAGAATGGTTATGAGCATGAAAGCAAAGAACATTATCATTATGGCATTGGCTGGCATATTGCTGACCGCATGCAAGGACAAGACCTACAAGCCACCCACATTGGATGCCATGAGGAGTGCTGACAAGGCAAGAGCTGCTTGGGCGAGAGAGGCAGAAGAACATCCTGCGATCGTGGAAACACAAACAAGCAGGATGGATTCCACTGCAAAGGATAGTGTATCAACCCTTTATAGCGAAGAAAGCTACAATACCTCTTATCAAGAGAATGACAACAAATCATCCAGAATGAGGGGAAATCATCAATCATCCGAAGAAACAGAAGAATAAACGAATATGGTACTATATGTAATCTTATTTTTCGTGGCAACCTGCATTGGCATGGCCATATCGGTCTATGCCTTTGGTACTGGTGGCAAGCGGAAGAAAATCTTTCAGGATATCTATTTCTCCGTGGAAGACACGGACGGTATCGGTGTGCTCTATACAAAGACTGGAGAGTATTCTGCCATCCTGAGAATGGAGAACCCAGTGCAGAAATATTCTGCCAATATAGACAGCTATTATGAGTTCACCAATTTGTTTGCTGCCATCGCACAGACTCTGGGTGAAGGCTATGCCCTGCACAAGCAGGACATCTTTACTAGAAAGCAGTTTAAGGATGAGAGTGGCAAGGGACACGAGTTCCTTTCCGAATCCTACTTCCGCTATTTCAACGGAAGAGAATATACGGACAGTATGACCTATC
Source organism: Prevotella marseillensis (assembly GCF_900625065.1). Classification (NCBI taxonomy): domain Bacteria; kingdom Pseudomonadati; phylum Bacteroidota; class Bacteroidia; order Bacteroidales; family Prevotellaceae; genus Prevotella; species Prevotella marseillensis. The sequence goes on from NZ_UYXY01000001.1 coordinate 2,239,464, forward strand.
TGACCATTACGCAGGAGAACAAGAAGAGCCGTCTGATGTCCTTCGACAACAAAAAGTGGCGAGATTTCCTGGTAAAAATCAGAAAGGTGCAAGACCAACTGAAGGATGCCGGTATCAAGTCGGAGTTTCTGAACAAACAAGAAGCAAGTCTGTATGTTGACCGCTTCTTTGCCATGAACTTCCGGGACAAGATGGTGAGCATGACAGGATTCAAGGTGGATGACGAGACGATAGGTATGGGTGACAGACGCTGTAAGGTATATAGTCTGGTGGATGTCGATAGCGCCAATTTGCCGACACAGATACGACCATTCACCAATATCGAGGTGAACAACACCAGCATGCCAGTGGATCTGGTAGCATTGGTGGACAGCATTCCTGGTGTGGAGAGTGTGGTGTATAACCAAATCATCTTTGTGCCGAATCAGAAGCGTGAGCTTGCCATGCTCGACAAAAAGAAGAACCGCCATGCCAGCATGCCGAACCCAAGCAATCTGATAGCCGTAGAGGACATCAAGCGAGTGCAGGAGGTGATAGCGAGAGAAAACAAGCAGCTGGTATATACCCACTATAATCTGATAGTGACGGTGAAGCCAGACACGGATATACAAAAGTGTACCAACCATCTGGAGAATGCCTTTGGCAGGATGGGCATACATATCTCGAAGCGAGCCTACAACCAGTTGGAACTGTTCGTCAATTCATTCCCTGGCAACTGCTATGGGATGAATGCCGACTATGACAGATTTATGACGTTGGGCGATGCCGCCACCTGCCTGATGTACAAGGAAAAGATTGTGCATAGCGAGGACACACCCTTCAAGGTCTATTATACCGACCGCCAAGGAGTACCAGTAGCCATCGACATATCAGGAAAAGAGGGACGAAACAAGCTGACCGACAACAGCAACTTCTTTGTCCTCGGTCCTTCGGGAAGCGGCAAGAGTTTTTATGTAAACTCCATGGTGCGCCAAGCTCATGAGCAGGACACCGACATCGTGCTGGTAGATACAGGTAACTCGTATGAGGGACTGTGTGAATACTTCGGCGGAAAATACATTTCCTATACCGAGGAGCATCCTATCACGATGAACCCTTTCAAAATCAAGCGAGAGGAATGGAACATCGAGAAGTTGGGATTCCTGAAAAACCTCGTGATGCTGATATGGAAAGGAAGTCAAGGCACGGTGAGCAAGACCGAGGACAGGTTGATAGAGCAAGTCATCAACGAGTATTACGATGCCTATTTCACCACCAAGAGAGTGAGCAACCTCTGTTTCAACAGCTTCTATGAGTTCAGTACGGAGCGACTGCCGAAGATATGCGAGGAGAATGGTCTGCATGGCATTGACCTCTCGTCCTACAACTATCTGTTGAAGGATTTCTACAAAGGAGGCAGCCATGATGTGACGCTGAATGAGAATATGGACAGCAGTCTGTTTGATGAGACCTTCATCGTCTTCGAAATCGACAGTATCAAGGATGATCCACTGCTCTTTCCACTGGTGACACTCATCATCATGGACGTGTTCCTGCAGAAGATGCGCATCAAGAAGAACCGAAAGATGCTCATCATCGAGGAGGCATGGAAAGCCATCGCCTCGCCTATGATGGCGGAATACATAAAATATCTGTATAAGACCGCCAGAAAATTCTGGGCAAGCGTGGGTGTGGTGACACAGGAGATACAGGACATCATCGGCAGTGAGATAGTGAAGGAAGCCATCATCAACAACTCGGATGTGGTGATGCTGCTCGACCAGAGCAAGTTCAAGGAACGCTTTGACACCATCAAGGCGATACTCGGTTTGACCGATGTGGACTGCAAGAAGATATTCACCATCAACCGTTTGGAGAACAAGGAAGGACGCAGTTTCTTCCGTGAAGTCTTTATCAGGCGAGGACAGACCAGCAATGTGTATGGTGTGGAAGAACCGCATGAGTGCTATATGACCTACACCACGGAACGAGCGGAGAAGGAAGCATTAAAACTCTACAAGCGAGTGTTGAAATGCAACCACCAACAAGCTATCGAAGCCTATTGCAGGGATTGGGATGCAAGTGGTATCAGCAAGAGCCTCGCTTTTGCTCAAAAGGTAAATCAGGCAGGAAAAGTACTGAATTTAGGGAACAAAAATAAAAAGTAATCAAAGATGAAACGACTTCTATCCATCATAATGCTGATAGTCTGTGTGTTGGCAAAGGCTGACGCACAGTACTACAGCGTGAACTATGACAAGCAGACGGTGGCTGCTATGGCAGCTGCATACGGAACGGAAGCCGTGGCAGAGGCATACTATAACGAGCAGGTGCAGAACATCTTGAAGCACTATAATGCAGCAGAAGTGGCAAGTGCCGGCATCTTCGCCTCAAAATTCTTGGAACGCAAGGCAATGACGGAGTTGGGCATCTGGAACAGTAGCACAGAGAACAACTATTACCGCCGTATCTACAACATGGTGTCGGGCAAAATCATGCCGAAGATATGGACGGTGGCAGGAATGATGCTGAAAAGTCCACAGACTGCCCTGTATTGGGGAACCTATCTGATGAAGATATGTGATGACACCAAGAACCTGTGCATGCAGTTTGAGAGTGTGGTAACAAACAGCACCCTCACATTCTCGGACATCGCCTTTCTACAAATCAACCAGGAGATAGCTGCCATACTGAAACTTTCAGAGATTGGCAACGTGGATTGGAAGAAGATGTTGGACGATTTGTCGAAGGTGCCAGGCAATTTTACAGTAGACAATCTGAAAGCCGACATCGACAATCTGTATAAGGCAGGAGCCAACCTTGCAGGAGCAGGAATGAACAATATCGGCAATGCCCTGTTGCAGAGCAGCCAGTTCAACGACCTTTTCCAAGGCAAGCTCAGTGCAGCCATCGACATTGTGGATAACTATTCCTCGCTGTTCAAAAGTCTCGACAAGAGCGTAGGCAACACCCTCTTGGGCATGATTGGAGGCAAGGACAACGTGGCAGGACTTTTCTCTCTTGCCAACTATAACCTAACCTCTTGGATGACCGACTATCTGGATGAGACGGCAGGAAACTACTACACGCAAAGATGGTATATCGCCCGACGAGACCAAGGACGAGAGAAATTGTGCGACTATGTACCGCCCACCGATGACAACAGCATCTTGAAAGGCGACCACTGGTACAGAATCAACACCAAGGATGCCAACTTCTATCCCAACAATAGCCAAAAGGAAGCTATCCTGCAAAACTCGGAGAATCATGCAGGTTGGTCAAGGACAAGGGTGCAACAGCTCAACAACCAGAATGACGGCTTTACTTATAACATCAGCTATTGGTTGAACAGCTACATCATCAGTAGCAAGAAAAAAGGACAGAAACAGAAGGCATACGCCTACGAGATACAGGTGTACAAGAGTTGGAACAGGACAGAAGAAGTGGATGAGGCAGTCTTTGACTCCTATTCGATGGACTTGAACACCTTCAAGGCACAACTGCAAGCCCGGTTGAGCGAATGGAATGACAACGAGGAAGGTTATACCTATTATATAGGCAGTGATGCACGCAACTACTATCAGGCAACCGATGCCGCCAAACTGAAGGGATGTGAGAGCGTGACCATCAGTGTGACATGCTGCGACGGTGTGCAGTTGGGGCAAGGCACCACACAATACAAATGCAAGAGTTGTGGCGGTTCGCTGAATGATCATAGCAAGAAATGCGCCATGACAACATCGGTGACAGAAAACACCCTCGACCTCTCGGACTTGTATAAACAAGAGCAGGAAGCCAATGCCAAGATAACCTCTTTGCAATCGCAAATCAATCAGTTGGAAGCGGAGAACAAATCACTTGTCAAGCAAATCGCCAATGCAAGTGTGGAAGATGCAGCCAAGTATCGGGAGCAATACAACAAGAACAAAGCTTCCATCGAACAACTGAACAAAGAACTTGCCACATGGCAACAGAAACAAAGGGAAATAGAGGAAGCCAAGGCAGAGGCAGGAAAGGACAATGACGTGGCGACGGATGACTACTATCGCATACCAGCCATTATGAACGACTGCAAGAGTGCCTACAACCTAACTTGGCAAGGGGAAGGAACATGGAGCGGCTATACTTACATTCGAAAAGCCACCATGCCCAACATCAACGGCATCATCACCTTCAAGGCAACATTGAAGATTGCCAGAAAGCCGAAATATTTCTTGGGCATCAAGATACACAGAGCCATCCTGCAGATCAGTTGGGAGCTGACATCGGAATACACCAACACCTCAGTAGTGGATGTGATAACGCTTGAACCAAGCAAGACCGAGCAGGAAAAGGCGGACGAAGTGAACAAGCGCATCTCGGAAATTGCACAGGAATATCCATCGTGCAAGATAACCACTGAATATGCTAAGAGCGCACCTGCCGATGACAATAATACCGATGACACCTATCACCTGCTATGGTCAAGCGATAGGTTAGAGGTAGCCAGAGAGGTGGACAGCAGAATCACCAAGATATACGCAGACTTGGTATCGTTGGAGAAGATGATGCACTACAAGCGCAACATCATCGACGTGCTGATGGACATCGCTCCACATATCAATGCTGACGAAGGACGACGGTTGACACTAGTGGAGAAATGTAAGAAACGTTGGTTAAGGAAAGCTGCCGACACCAAACACTCAGATGACTATCACGGCAAGTTTAATGATGAAGACAATGAAAATGAGAAATAGAAAAGAATACAAGGCTGATGCAGCGGAGAGGGTTGCAGGGTCAGTGAGCAAGAAGCGACGAATGGATATTGTGAGAACATTGCTGGTAGCAATCTTGCTCCTCGCCCTCCCCTCTAAAACATTCGCCCAATGGGGATTTGATGTTGCCAGCGTAGAAGCCTACATCAATGACCACAAGAAACAGCGGAGTCTGTTGCTTGCACGAAGCACGTTGGAATACAGCAATAAACTATTGCACAGTTACAGTAAGGACGAGACCAAGGCATACAAGGAACTTAACGTTGACCTTGACAAGTACACCAGGGCATTTGATGTGATAGATGTGCTATATCAAAGTTTACGAACCAGTCTGAACGTGTACTCCACCTACGAGGGTGTGAGCGACAGAATATCGGACTATAAGAAGCTGTTGGATGACTACAACAAAAAAGTCATCAAACGAAAGCGTATTTCGCTTGCCGATACCATACTGATAGGTATTAACCGACGAGCCATAGAGAATATCGCAAATGAAGGCGAATACCTCTACAAAAGCGTGAGCGACTTGGTGCTGTATGCCACAGGAGCGGCAGCGTGTTCTACGGCAGACCTTCTTGTGGTATTGGAAAGCATCAACACCTCGCTTGACAATATAGAGAAGCATCTGAACAAAAGCTACTTTGAGTCGTGGCGATATATCCAAGTGCGCATCGGCTATTGGAAAGAAAAGGTTTACCAAACCAAAAGCAAGCAGCAAATACTGGAAGATGCCTTCGGTCGGTGGAGAGTGGCAGGTAAACTCGGATATTGAGAGAACGAAGAATTTATAATCCCATATATAATAATGTATAGACATGGATAGAAAGAAAACAAGAATAGGAACCATCATGTTGATGTTGGGAGTCGCTATCAGCGGCAATGCCCAAAGTGGTGTAACATACAATCATGACAGTTCGAAAAAGAACCAGATAACGGTGATGGAAATCGGTAGTGGTAGTCTGTCACCAGAATTGTACTATCAGTTACTGCACAGCAGTTACAAGAAATCGGCTGCGAGTAAGAACAAACTCGGTTTTCGTACCACGGCAGGAATCGGAGCTTACAATCAAGTGGAATATGCCGAAGCCATCGACTCTGCCCTGACCAAAAGAGCAGAGATTGAGGCGTTGAATATGGCAGACCGTCAGATTGACCTCGCCTGGAAAGTGGAAGGAAGCAAAATTAACAGCAAGATGAATGCCTTCAAGAGCAACATCGACCGCATCCTGCCTGTAGGCGGATCCATCGGTGACAAGCAACGCTGGACAGAATACTATCATGTCTATGAGACAGCCATCAAAGCCACCAAGGATGCCTATATGCCCAATGCCAAGCGTAAGAAGATGTACCTACAGATTTATGCAGATGTGGCAAAACAGAACGAGACACTTGTGAAGCAACTGGTGCAGATGTCGAATGCCAGCAAGACCAAGGAATTGTTGACAGCAAACGGCAACTACCAGACCGCCAACAAACGAAGTATCATCAGCAGTGCATCCAGCAAATGGCGAGAGGCAGGAATGGCAGTGAGAAACAACACATATTCTGGCGGTAATAACGGCTCGAATGAGGATGACAATGATTTGAAAATAAACAGATAAGGAGTTATGGCAGACAACAGCAGCATATTATCCGACTTCGGCATCAACATCTTGGAAGAAGAGATTGATGACGTGATTTTCCAGACCAACGAGTTTCTGTGCGACGCTACTTTCACAGGCTCGAATGGGCCTTTTTGGTGGTTACTGGTGGTTGCCGTTACCAATTCTCTAAAACACGACTTTAATCGTTGTAAATCAGCAACTTACAAATTCTTGTCTCGTGACACAAAATCAGCGAGGGACAAAAACGGGACAAAACCACGGAAAAATAAAGTCAAGAACACTTTGCCCGAAATATCCCTTGTGGAATACCTCTGTTTCGTTTGCAAAGGTACAAATTTGTCCCTTGAAAAACGAGGGGAAATCCCTATTTCTCTCATTCACAACTCATTTTCCTACCATTGTACCCCAAATGTGGTTATTGCAAACGGTTTTGACCTCAAACGGCTTGGTTTGCGAAAATTGGGTGTTAAATTTTGTTTTGCACTCTGTTGGACATTTTCAAAAACGAGAACTGGCAATAGAACCAAAGATTTGCCACCCCTATTGTCCAATCCTTGGTTTTGTGAATGTTTGAACGATAGACATTTGAAGATGCTGAATTTCAAGTGAGTGTCCGACCAATCTACCACATTACAGCATGGTAAAATAGAACCAAAGAATTGAAAATCAGCACTTTTAATAAACCATAACGGCTGCTTGAATATCATTGGCAACAATATACCTTTGCAGCCGAAATCGATAACGAAATAAACAAAATATCAGATTTATGACAGAAAAGAACGCATTAAAGATGAACCTCGACCATGAGCGCAAGATAGTGGAGCTTCAGTCGAGAGTGAACAAGTTGGAGAACCTTTGCTATATGACAAAGGAAGTGTTGAACCTTGAAGAGGCTTCCGCCTTTCTCGGCATTGCCAAGAGCACGCTCTACAAGATGACGCATCTTAACCAGTTGCCGTACTTCAAGCCTGCTGGCAAGCTCATCTTCTTTGAGAAGAAAGCCTTGCTTGACTGGGTACGAGGAGCAAGAGCCATGTCGGAGGAGGAGATAAGACTGGAAGCTGCAAACCGTCTGAATGAAATGAACAATAGACCATAGCATCATGACGAAAGATGAACTTGTAAACAGTCTGCAAAAACGTGACCCTCTGTTGGCTAATGCGGTCAGCAATATGGTAGACTACATTTCCGACCGCTTCCCTGCTGCTTACCCAAGCAAGGAACAGACGGAAGCAGTCAATAACTATCTTCATTCGGTCTATGCTGACGGTGACGGAACCATGTCGGTAAGAAACTGTGAGCATCGAAGAATTGCATCACAGAAAATTACCATCAATGCCATACAAGTGCTTGACAGTCCCCAACTTGACCGACTGCAACGTGTGCTTGACCATATCGCATACGACAAGGAGTATTATATGCCAGAAAGAGGCTTTGGCATGAGGCGATAGTTTCTCTTTTGACGGCAGAGAGTTTTCCGCATAACAACATGAACAGATTTACACAACAAAAATAAAACAACGATGAACAGTAATATTTTCAACAGCATTATCCTGAGTAACGAACAAGTGAACTATCTGATGGGTGGCACGGCTGGCATCAATCGCCTTTCATGCCTTTATCAACTCATTCAGATGGTGACACGACAGATTGAAACCTCAAATGAGGTTGGGGAGTCCACAACCGCATTATGGGAGGTGAACATGTCAGAGGTGGCTCTATCCAAACTATGGAAGTGTGACCGAAAAACCGTCTCCAAGATGCTTGACCACATGAACAAATTGGGCATCCTTTCTTCTGTACAGACAAGACGAGGAAGTGTTCACACATTGCTATGCATTTCTGCATGGATTGTTGACGGCAAGAAATATGTCAATCCTCACTATGTTCCCATCAACCAAAGAGACTGTTCCGGCAAGTCTAATACTATGACTTCCACAACCGCATTCCCTAACAAGGAGGATCCACCCATCAAAAATGGCGGTACTTCTCCAACACAACTTGCCAACAGTTCCTTTTCTTCCCTAACTTCAGGAAATGACAATAATGGAGAGGAGGAAGATGTTCCACCGCCAAGCGTCTCTGACATGGAACTGGAGGCAGAAGCCAGAAGGCAATTCTTCAAGGAACAGATGGAAGCGGTGGATGCCCCACAATTGCTGTTGCTTGGGTAATTTGAGAACCGTTATACAACAAGTCTGTGAACTGGTGCAACCACAGTGTGCAGCGTGCTTGTGCGTAAACTCTGATAGCAGTGCTATGCAAGAAATACCAATGTCATACAAACGCACTTCGTTTGTCCGTATGTCAATGGACTTCTTGAATGCTCGCAAGCTCGCATTGGGTTGCACACTTTTATAGAACCAATACTTGGTATGGGAAAGAAGAATATTGAAAAGGAGGTTCCGAAATACACGAGCCGCCTGATAGTAAGGCTGACACCACAGCTTCACAAGGAAATAGCGGAATATGCCGCCCTTTGTGGACTGACCACAAGCGCATACGCACGCAAACGATTGGAAGGAAAATATCCAAAACAACGCTTGACAGACAAGGAAATGGAGGCATTGAACAGCCTTTCGGATGCAAGGGGCGATATACAGAAGTTGTTCGGCTTCCTCAAAGGCCGTCCGCTAACGGAGCGTGAGAATATTCTCCGCAGTGAAATCTTCATGAAACGGTGGAGAACAAGCGCGGAGGTAATAATGAACCGCATGATTGAGATAGAGAAATACTTAACCCAATAGAACACATAATTGATATGATAGCAAAAGCAAAGGTTATAAGTCATGGCGCAAATGCTATACGTTACTCAGTGGATAAGGACAAGGCAGAGATAGTAAAAACCAACCTCTTGCCTGAAGATATTTCCCCAACGGCAATGTGGGCGAGAATGCTTGCCTTGCAGAAAAAGTTCGAGGACAAGTTAAACCGTTATCATCCGCTCAAACGGAATATGATACGTATAGAGGTTTCCCCAACCTCCGAGGAAACGCAGGGTTGGACAATGGAGAACTGGCAGGAGTTGGCTGATGATTTTATCCGAGAGTTTGATGCAGTTGACCTTTCCGCCAAGTCAAAGCGAAAGAGTGCAAAGGCAACCAACCTCAAAGAAAGCCAATACGTGATTGCACTCCATCGTGACAGCAAGAGTGGCATTATGCACCTTCACATAGATGCGAACCGCATAGACATGAGGGGCAAAGTGAATGATGCCCATTATATCTATGAGAGGGCAATGACTGCTGCCGCCAAAGTTGGGCAACAGCGTGGTTGGAAAGATACACAAGAGGTAAGCCGTCAGAACAAGGAAACAGTAACGAATGATTGTCTTTCAGTATTGGCTAAGATGCCGTACTTTGATTGGAGACTTTACACAAAATGTCTCACGCAAATGGGATATGATGTGAAACTACAATCTGATAGCAAAGGACAAGTGCGTGGCTATGCCATTAAGCGTGGCAATTCCATTTACAAGTCATCTGAACTTGGCAAAGGTCGCTGTTTGATGCCGTCAAAAATCGAAAGCACTTGGGCAAAGTTGCATCACCAAGAGGTGGCTAAAGCAGTTTCTATTCCCCCAAAGAATACTCAACAGCCAAAGAACATAACGACATCAAAGACTATGCCCACTGTGGACAACACTCCCAAGATACGACATTTCGACTTTTCTACGGACGAGTTCCACGCTTATTCTGTTGATATTTCTCAGAATTGTCTGGATGTCATCGACAAGAATATTGCCTTGGATGCCGACAATGTGTTTGCCAAGATTAGCGATGTACAAAAGACAGCCATACTTCTTTTTGCTGAATATATTGACGCAGCCACAACCATTGCTGCTCAGTCTGGCGGTGGCGGAGGTGGTGCAACCTCTGGTTGGGGACGAGATAAGGACGAGGATGAACTGTCATGGGCGCATCGTTGCGCTATAATGGCAAGCCGTTTGTGCCGGCCTCGTAAAAAGCAAGGATATGGTAGATAGCCGAATGTTCAACAAACAACGTCAGTACTATGCCAATAGGTAAAAGTAAAATATCGGATATGGATTTCGGTTCTTTCGAGAATACGATTGACAAGAACATCGAGACAGACAAGGCTTCTGACAAGTTCGACAAACAGCTTCAAGCCTACAAGAATGCAGAAGCCACTTTGAATGCTGCAAAATCAAGTCTTGATACGGCAACGATTTCCTTAACGGAGGCAAAAGACAACTTGGTTGAAGCCACCGATAAAGCTGATGCCGTTACAAAAGCCATTGACAGCTTTATTGCCAAGGTGAGAGATATAAAGTTCACGACTAAAGTTGATAATGCCGATATAGAAAAGCTAACTGATGACAGGAAGAAATACATATCGGAGGAGTCCAAACTTCTTGAAGACCACCGAAAGGAGAATAAAGAAATTCTCACTCGCCATTTCTATGATATGTCTAATATGATGTCAAGGAATGAAGGTGTTTGGTTGTCGAATGGTTGGGTGAAGGCTTTACTCTGGATTTTCCTGCCGTGTTTTCTTTACACTGTCATTTCGATTGTCTATTTTGTTGCATCATACATAGAAAAATAAGTGGAGGATGGGGTAATTTGAAATCACCTCATCCTTTTGCCGTTTATAACCAATGCTTATTTTCCTTCCCTATTTTCCAAGAGACTTGAACATCTTGGTGATGCACTTTTTCTTCTGCTCCATGTTCGGGTGAACATAGAGGTTGAGAGTTGTAGTGATGTTGGCATGACCAAGCAATACACTTACGGTCTTGTAGTCGCAGTTGCTCTCAATGCAACGAGTGGCAAAGCTGTGGCGCAGTCCATGATATTTCAGACGTGGAATGTCAAGACGCTTCATCAACCGATGATAGTAGTTGCGGTAAGTCCGTGGCTCTGTCGGTTTCTCCTCATTGGTCAGCACATAGAAATCATCGTTTACCACCTTTTTCAGAGGCTTCACCATTGCCAAGAGTTCTTTGTTCATCGGTATCTCACGGCATGAGTTCTTTGTCTTGGGCGTGTTGATGACCAACTCTGTGTGCTTACGCTCACCATCAACAATGTAGATGCGCTCAATGGTGCGGTTCACGGTGATTGTGCCGTTGTCGGTATTGATGTCCGACCATTTCAAACCGCAAATCTCTCCGATACGCAAACCAGTGGTCAGACTGATATAGATGCCGAGGTTGCGGAACGTGAAGTTCTGCTTGATGAAATCGAGGATTTTCTTGTGGTGTGCCACCGTTAGCACTTCAATTTCCTTGTTCGTCTCTGTCGTAGGGTACTTGATGTCCCACTCACAATAGTTCATCCATTCGTTCTTTACTCCGAACTTCATCACCATCTTCAAAACAATCAGAATGTCTTTCACCGTTTTTATGCTTAGTCCGCCATTTAGTTTCTGCAAAACGAACTCCTGCACAAGTTTCTCACTCAGAGCCTCACAATCGCCAAACGATGGCAATATGTGGTTCTCCAAAACTAACACATAAGCAGCATATGTGGACTGCTTAACGTAGCGTTGCTTGTCAACTTTCCAAGCCAACGCAATTTCTCTAATCGTTTTTGTTGTCATTGTAATCCTTAATTTTGAAGGTGTACATAATAATTAGAGAAAAGTAGCCTCTTATGTCCCAAATCTCAGATTCCCTGAGTTTCAGGGGGAATGGGAGAAGTACGAATTAGGTGATATTTGTGATATTATCACTGATTTTGTGGCAGCTGGAAGTTTTGCCTCTTTGAGAGAGAATGTCAAATATTATCAAGAGAACAATTATGCACAATTGATACGAACTATTGATTTAAAAAACAATTTCACCAATAGCGATTTTGTTTATGTTGATGAAGTCGCTTATGACTTCTTGTGGCGCGTTCAACTCAAAGAGCCTAATATCGTATTGCCTAACATAGGTGCGAACATCGGAGAAAAGTATTATGTCAAGCCACAAGATTTACCCAAAAACAAGAATGTTTTAGGACCGAACGCAATACTGTTAAGAAGTAAATGTAATGACACTCATTTTGTCTATTTCAGATTATCAACATCTTCATATGACAATGAGATGAAGAAGTTGGTTGGCGCAAGTGGACAGCCTAAATTCAATAAAACAGACTTAAAGAAAGTAAGTCTCTTTATGCCTTCACTGATAGAACAAAAGAGAATAGCATATTTTCTTGCATTGTTGGAAGAGCGTATTGCTACCCAAAACAAAATCATTGACAAATTGCAGTCCTTAATCAAGGGAATTGCACAGAAGATAGTTCGCAGCAACAAGCCCAATGTTCGTTTGTATGAGTGTGTAGAATGTAGTTCTTCCACCCAGCAAGAAAGTGAAGTCTGTGAGCAAGGCGCATATCCTGTGTATGGCGCAAATGGCATCGTTGGCTATCTTGATGATTATAATACAGAGGGTGAAGCCGTTTATATTATCAAAGATGGTTCTGGTGTTGGTACAGTTTCTTACGTTACAGGCAAATGTTCTGCAACAGGAACTTTGAATACTTTGCAAGCTAAAGACGGCTATTCACTTCAATACCTTTACTATCTGCTGAAAGTGTTCAACTTTGAACCTTACAAGACAGGTATGGCTATTCCTCACATATATTTCAAGGACTATGGAAAAGCCAAAGTGTTTTGCCCATCATATACAGAACAACTTCAATATGCTCGGTTGTTGTCTGCAATTGATAGCAAACTATCAGTAGAAAAGAACACTCTAAGAAACCTGAGTTTACAGAAGCAATACTTGCTCCGCCAGATGTTTATATGAACATTTGGCGAAGCAGATACTGCTTTTGTAATTCAAGCATATCTCTTTGCTTTACTATAGTTTGCATTCGTGATGATAATGTGGAAAAAGCATGTGCTATTGTTCTAACTATTTGCGTAGTTGGCAAAATGAATTCTTGATTTTGCGTTTCAGCAATATAATGTCTTTTATGCTCATCCGTAGATAAATCAAGATACTTCAAAAACTCAAATGTATAACGCAAGAGTTCTTTGTTCTTTGCCGTTAGAATTTTGATAGCAGATGATTTGACCTTAAAGGGAAAATCAACATATTTGCAATCAAGAGTGAAATCGTCAAATATTATGCAATCGCCCTTGTCGTATATTCCGTCAGTTTCTGATGTGTAACCCAAAACAAAGGCTTTGTTGGCAGTTAATACTGGAGTTCCTCCTGCTGTATATTCAGTATCTTCAACAATATATGGTTGTGGCTGCTCATAACTAAGAACATCGCCAACCTTTGCATTTAAGCCAATATCTTTTCTAAGTTTTCCAAATACATCATTTCTAATTCCCTTGATTAGGGATTTTGAAGTTCGTAGGTCTGCGATTATAGATTATGCAATAAACTCCCTTGATACTGATTTTGGTAAGTTCGGTTCTTTGTATGAAATTGCAGGTGAGGGTGGAACTCCAACAACTTCAAATGCCAGTTTCTACGATAATGGTAAGATACCATTTATCAAGATTGACGATTTGAAACAGAAATATTTGATAGAGAACAATGACTTTATTACGGAACTCGGCTTACAAAAATCATCGGCTTGGCTTGTGCCTACACGTTCTATCCTCTTTTCAAATGGTGCGACCATTGGAGAAATTACAATAACAACATATCCTGTTTGTACCAAACAAGGAATATTGGGAATTGTACCAAAGCAAAGCATTGATGTAGAGTTCCTGTATTATTTCATGTCTTCATCTTATTTCAAAAAGGCAGTTAGTTGCATAGTAACAGAGGGGACGATGAAAACAGCCTACTTGAAAGATATAAACAACATACTTTGCCCGATACCAACAAAAGAGAAGCAACAGGAGATCGTAAAAATGCCATCCGCTCTAAACTCTAAGATTGATATTGAACAAAGTATATTAAAACTATTCATTACGCAAAAGCAACATCTACTGCGCCAAATGTTTATATGAACATATGACGCAGTAAATAGGTCTTTTGATTGTTCAACAGATTAAGGGATAGGGTTTCAACATTTATTTTATCGTCCAAAGACACCAAACACTTAGCCATTCTATGTTGTTCTTTCAAACAAGGCAACAATAGTTTGGCTTTTTCTATATCTGCATAATGCAAATGAATTATAGTGCTTCCTTTTGCATATTTTGCCAATCGTCTTTTGGCAATGTGATTGAAGAAATAACTTAGATATTGAGCGTCAAAATTAGAATTTATGTGTATTCCAAACATATCACCACCTAATACAACATTGTCTATATTGATAACAGATGGAGCTATTAAAGACACTGCATCAACAGTTGTAGAAGAAGGAAATAACAAATCCCCTTTCTTGCTCAAAACCATGCCCCCTGTTTTGTTAGTGCGACTTTCTATTTGAGATATAGTTTCTCCATAAGTTGTAAAAAGTTCACCATACAAAATGCAAGGGGTTCCTGTTTCAGACAAATCATCCTTAGCTAAATTGCCTACACTGAAATGCTCTCCTAAATCTGCTATACAAACAGTCTGCTTCTCTGCTTGTCTATAATGTTTTTCAATAATCGCAGACTTTAGCTTCTTCAAGTCCTCAATGATTTTGTTTTGGGTCGCGATACGCTCGTCAAGAAGAAACACAAGATTAGCTATTTTTCTTGCTCTTTTAAAGTTGGAAAAGAGAAAGATATACCTTTTACAATGTCAGCTGAAAGATTTCCCTGTCCTCCTTGTAAGTATTTTCTAAGATTTTTTGAAACGTGTTTATTCCAAACTGATTCTATGAATTTCTTATTTTGCTTTGTTCTAATACATAGAATTGCTTGATTGATAGCTCCTTTTATTTTAGAGACTGCGATATCACCACTTGTTGCACCATACATTGCCAATAATAAATCTCCGACCTCTACCATTTTGGCAGAAGAACTATCAAATCCTGTTTGTGTTATGAACAACTCTGTACTATCAGCATGGAGTTCTCCAGAACGAATAAATGCAATATTTCCTCCATAGAAATCTTTGTTAGAAGAACTTGGAGTGCCACCCGAGAAGAAAGTACAAATCTCTGATAGCTTACACTTCTCCCACTCCCCCTGAAACTCAGGAAATCTGAGATTTGGGACATTGAGTTTCTTATGTTCGTTATTTATTGTCGTTGTCATTTTTAATCCTTAATTTAAGTTCACCATTGCGGTTCAGTTACATGGTAGTTACATACCTTTTTCCCTATTTTAGAAAGGATTAGAGGCGATTTTGATGTGCTTTCTCGACTTTCAGTTACATACCAGTTACATGTTTTCATGTTTCCTCGTATGAATGTCAAATCATAAAAGCAAATACCAAAATTATTCGTCCTTTGTACTTTTCTCTGTTTCCTTTTCTATTTTTTCTTCCAATTCTTTGATGGATGGAATGGTTCCCTCCACCTTTTTAGGATACAACTTAGATAGTTCGTACTCGGAGATTCCGATAGGCTGACTGCTACCTTCTAAAGCATACTGGGCTATGGTGTTGCTCTTTTGCTTACAAATGAGTAATCCTATGGTCGGGTTATCTCTACCTTCTTGGCGCAAGAGGTGATTGCAAGCTACTACATAACCACTTAGTTGTCCTGCATCTGGAAAGTCAAATTCTCCAATCTTCACTTCTACCACAACATAGCAAGATAACTTCAAATTGTAGAAAAGCAAATCAATGAACTTCTCCTTTTCGTCTATCTGCAAACGATACTCCTTGCCAACATACGCAAAACCTGTACCCAATTCCAACAGGAATTTCGTAATGTTAGCCAGTAAAGCATCTTTCAATTTGCGTTCATTGTATTTACCACGAACACCAGTAAAAGAGAAATCATAAGGGTCTTTTGTAATTTCTTGTGCAAGGTCGCTATTCATATCGGGCAAAGTCTTCTTGAAATTTGTCAATGCCTTTCCACTTCTTTCATAGAAGTCTGTTCCAAGGAAATTCAACAGCATAGAACGACTCCAACCGTTTTCCATTGTTTGGCGAACATAGAACAATGCTTTATGAGCATTCTCCGAACACTTGTCAATGATATAACGATGATGTCCCCAAGGTATAGAGAATAGGATAGTGTGCAAATCTTCCACAAGTTGTGGAAGATTTGTATTCTCTGATTTTTCCACAGCTTGTGGAAGACTTTTTTCAAGAGGCGAGTACAAGCAATAGAATCGTTTTGCATAGCGGACAGATGTTTCAGAAAGTCCGTCAGCATCAGGCAGTTTATGTCTTAAATCACGACTCAGTGCCGCATAAAAGCCACTACCATATTTGTTAGACGCTTCTTTTGTCTCAATATCCTGTCCTAACTCCCAATAAAAACGCAGCATTTCAGTATTCACCTTTACTGCTGCCCTTATTTGACTTTTGCGATAACGCTTGCATAGTTCTTCGACCCACTGCAAGTAATCCTTATCCAATATGTTTATTGATTCACTCATTGCTTAAACCTCTTAATTAAAAATTGCACAAAACTGGCAGAAAGACTATTCAACCAATCCCAGTTCTTTCAAATAGCCTTCAATCTCCTTGTCAAGGTCGGCACGTTTGGCTTCCAACTCCTTGATTTCCTTCATGACGGCATGAATGTCGATAGGCTCTTCTTCCTCGAAAGTATCAACGTAACGAGGAATATTGAGATTGTAGTCGTTTTCTGCCACCTCTTGCAGTGTGGCAAGATGGCTGTACTTTTCTATTTCCTTGCGCTCACGATAAGTATCTACAATTTTCTTGATGTGTTGCGGACGGAGTTTGTTCTGGGTCTTTACCTTTTCAAACTCCTTACTTGCATCAATGAACAGGATGTTGTCATCCTCTTTACGGCATTTCTTAAACACCAAAATACAAGTCGGAATGCTTGTGCCATAGAAGATGTTGGCAGGGAGTCCGATGATGGCATCCACATAGTTCTTCTTCTCAATGAGAAAACGACGGATTACGCCCTCGGCATTACCACGGAACAACACACCATGAGGAGCAACACAAGCCATTGTGCCACCCTCATTAAGGTGGTAAATCATGTGGAGAATAAAGGCGTAGTCGGCTGTCTTGCGTGGTGCCAAGCGTCCTGCCTTGCTGAAACGGTCGTCGTTGTTGAACTTGTCGGCTGCACTCCATTCGGCAGAGAAAGGTGGATTTGCGACGACAGCGTCAAACTGAGTGTCGCCAAAAGCATCAGCCTCTAAAGTATCGCCATTCTCAATGCGGAAATTGCTGAACTTGATACCATGCAGAAGCATATTCATACGAGCCAAGTTGTAGGTCGTAGGGTTCTTCTCTTGTCCGAAAATCTCGTTGGCATGACCGATGCTTGCAGCACGGAGCAGCAACGAACCACTACCGCAAGTTGGGTCATAGACATTGCGCAGACGAGCGTGACCGATGGTAACAATTTCTGCCAAGATACGGCTCACTTCCTGAGGTGTATAGAACTCGCCAGCCTTCTTGCCGGCACCAGCTGCAAACTGGCTAATCATATACTCGTAGGCATCACCGAGAATGTCAATCTCTTGCGATGCTTCTACACCGAAATCTATGTCATCAAGGGCAAGAAGAACATTGCTCACCAATGTGTTCTTATCATCAGCAGTCTTTCCCAACTTAGGCGAAGCAAGGTCAATGTCAGAGAACAGACCGCCAAAGTCCTCTTCGCTGTCCTGTCCGAGAGTGCTGTCCTCAATGCGCTTCAATGAGCGTTCGAGCATAGGTAGGATGTTCTCTTTCTTCTTAATGCTTTCAATGACTGACGAGAACAGGAAGTTTGGCTCTATGAAGTAGCCGATGTTTTCCAAACAGTCAGTCTTTACTTCTTGTTGCAATGCTTCAATATCCTCGTCTTTCTCCATTGCCCACAATTCCTTGAACGTGACTTCATCATCCACCAAGGCGGAGTTTGCATGTTTCTCTATCTTCTCCGACAAATACTTGTAAAAGATAAAGCCAAGGGTAAAATACATGAAGTCACTGGCTGACATATTGCCACGCAGTTTGTTTGCGACTTCCCAAAGCTGGTCACGGAGTTTCTGTTGTAATTCTTCGCTCATATCGTTATTTCTTTTTTATTTTCAATGTTTCACTAATAAAGACATTGTCATCGTCTTTGTCTGTTATATACTGATGGCAATACTTCCCTTTCCCCTTATTTAGTATTATAACGCTATTCCAAAAAGAGGTATGATTGATGGTATAGCCTGGGTCTAAACAAAATATTTTTTCAACAACCCCTTCTTGCTCTTCATAGCCAATAGCAAGTATTGCATGAGCACCACCTCTAAATGATATGGCAGTAACCAAAGGCAAGTTGTCATTTATTGCAGTTTTAAGTTCTTCTACAAATATGGTTTGGTCTGATAGAGAAGCCGTATATTGTAGTGCAGATGATGTTACTTCTTTAGCAAAAGAGTGAGAAAGTTTTTCTTTGATTTCTGAGAAATAGAAACCATCACGGCAAAGTCCTTCTGTTACAAAGAACTCTTTGAAAAGCCTTCCTTTGGCGGTATTTCCTTTGAATGTAGTGTTCAAGTTTACAACTTGGCTACGAGTGAGAACCTTTAGTATAAGAAGATTCATCATCATAGAATACACAGCACATGCTCCATCCATTTCACCTTGTTGTAAATGGATAGGTTGCCACTTGCGGTTATACACGCTGACTCCAAGAGCCGTTATATCTATATCTCTAACTATCTTTATCATTGCAATTTTGTCATTCCCAACTGAATGTTCTTATAATA
Organism: Prevotella marseillensis; assembly: GCF_900625065.1. Taxonomy (NCBI): domain Bacteria; kingdom Pseudomonadati; phylum Bacteroidota; class Bacteroidia; order Bacteroidales; family Prevotellaceae; genus Prevotella; species Prevotella marseillensis. The sequence continues at coordinate 2,258,500 of NZ_UYXY01000001.1, forward strand.
GAACGCAGTTTATCGAGTATTCTTGTTAATGCTTTGCGCTTTTTTATCAGTCCCAAGTGCTTCTCTTTCAATGCCTCTTGTATGATTTCTGGCTGCTCCTTTTGTAGATAGTCATATTCAGAAAGGTAATGATTGAGCACGGAAGCGTCCAAATCTTCGTCCTTGGCAAGCGTATTGATAGCATTGTTACGCTCTGTGACGATATAGTTGTTCAATCGCTCTTCAAGGTCGCTCGTACCGTCAGCCTTTTGTTTGCGAGCCATGAAGTTGTCACGGTCATCATCTACATTCTTCTGGATAAATCCGTCAATGAGCTTTGCCTTACTGCGAAGTTCGGCATCCTTTATCATTGTGTCGATGATGTGCTTGCGCTTTTCTGAATAATCCTCGCTGTATGGATTGAGGTCTGCAATCAACTCCAAAATGTAGGCAACATTGATAATGTCACTATGCAACAATTCCAAGCAGAAGTCAATATCCGTAAGTTTATGATCTTCTGGAGTTGGTTCGTCTTCATTAGGGTTGGGAGTTGGCTTTGGTGCAGGTGGGTCAACCAAAATAATGCTGTCATGAATGTCAAGATACTTGCTGCGGAAGTCCATAAACTGCTGTTCGGTCATGCCAAGGTCGGGAGCATCTACATCAAACTCGTCATACACCTGTATCTCTGCGTGTTTCTTGATGATGTCACGGAAAGCAAGGATAAACTGCTTCTTGTCGTTCTCGCTTTGGAGATAGTCCACGTAATGTGGTTCAGGATAATGTGTCAAGAAATCCTTGGTCAGTTCTTGATAGTTCTTCTTCACATCATCAAACGGCGGACGCACTATATCTTCAAGATTGTTGCTGTTGCTGAAAAGTTTGATAGACTCGTCCACCTTGCTTTTCAAGTCACGGAAGCACACCACCTTTCCGAAACGTTTCTTCTCGTTCAGCACACGGTTGGTACGGCTGAACGCTTGCAGTAAGCCATGATACTCCATGTTCTTATCAACATAGAGCGTGTTGAGTTTCTTGCTGTCGAAGCCAGTAAGGAACATTCCTACCACAAGGCAAAGGTCGAGAGGCTTCATGTCGGCCTTCTTTTTCTTCATGCGGAGGTTGATGTCATCGTAATACGCGCGGAAGTTTTCGGTGGTGAAACTCGTTCCATACATATTATTATAGTCATCCATGATGGCTTGTAACTCGTCAGCCTCACCTGTGCTGTCGCTTACATAGCCACCTGTGTTCATGCCTGTCTGCTCGTCATCTTGGCTGCTGTTGGCAGCGTATGTGAATACCGCACCAATTCTAATCTTCGGATTGAGACTCTTGAATATCTTGTAGTAGCGGATAAGCATTGGCACAGACTGCACGGCAAACAGTGCGTCAAACTCACCGTCAAATGTTGACTTATTGAAATTATTAAGGATGAATTTGGCTATCTCCGTCATGCGGTCTTGCTCGGCATTGTCCACATCCTCGTTGCCGTGGTAATACTCCACAAGGAAACCGAGCACGTTTTCATCGGCAATGGCATCCTTAATAAGATACTTGTGAAGGCAGTTACCGAAAATCTCTTTTGTAGTGTGTCCGTCCACGGCATTCTCCACAAAAATAGGCGTACCAGTGAAGCCGAATATCTGCGTATTGTCAAAGAACTTCACGATGTTCTTATGGCATTCTCCGAAATGGCTTCGATGACATTCATCGAAAATCATTACGATACGAGAATGGCGTATTTCCTCAATGCGACTACTGTACCACTGCTTGCTAACAGCGGCATTCAACTTCTGGATGGTAGTGATGATAATCTTAGAATTGCTGTGCAGACGCTTCACCAACTCATCCGTGTTGTCGGTACTGTCAACGGCACCAGGCTCAAAGGCCTCGTATTCGGCTTGCGTCTGAGTGTCAAGGTCGTGGCGGTCAACCACAAACATAACCTTATCCACATCGTCCAACTCAGAAACGAGTTGTGCAGCCTTGAATGAGGTCAAGGTCTTGCCTGCACCAGTTGTATGCCAAATATAGCCATTGTCGTTGGAGTTTTCTACACGGTCAAGAATTTTCTCCACCGCATAGAACTGATAAGGGCGAAGCACCATCAGGCACTTGTCACCCTCATGCAGAACGATGTACTTGCCTATAATCTTGCCCAACGTACACTTGTCGAAGAACACTGTGGCAAACTTCTCCAAGTCGTTGAACGGCACATTGGCTGCATCCGTCCAGTTGAAAGTGAACTTATAGCCACTATTCGGGTTGTTGGCAAAATAGCGAGTGTTCACACCATTGGATATGACAAACAACTGGATATAGTCAAACAATCCATGAAAGGAAGTTTTGTGGTAGCGTTGTATCTGGTTGTACGCCTGTTTCAACTCCACACCTCTGCGCTTCAGTTCAATCTGAACCAAAGGCAAACCGTTAATGAGTATCGTCACATCATAACGGCACTTTTTCCTTCCTTCAACTGTAATTTGGTTGGAAACTTGAAACTCGTTTTGACACCAATGGGTACGGTTCAAGAACTCCACCCACAGGCGTTCACCACTTTCAAGTTCAAGCGGAAAGAGGTCACGAAGTTTCTTTGCCTTCTCAAAGCGAGTGCCACCTTCAAGATAAATTAGTATCTTTTCAAATTCAGACTCAGTAAATTCTGTGCGACCGAGTTCTTCCAATTTCTTCTTGTTGTGTATCTCCAACTGCTTCTTGAAATTGGCAGACAGGTTCTTCTCCTCCTCAATATGAACATACTCGTAGTTCATCTTTTGAAGAGTGTCTATAAGTCCGTTTTCGAGAGCGGCTTCACTTTGTACTGGCATATCTTATCTTGTTTTTATCATTACACTTATGAGAATATGACTATTCATCCATTTGCAGGAAATGAATATACAAGGCATTCTCTATTTTGCTTATGGCTTCAAGCGAAAGGTTTTCTCGTCCTTTTAAGATTTTTGAAATGTACTGTTGCGTACAATTCATTTTTTCAGCCAACATCTTTTGAGTCATTCCAAGTTCCTTCATTCTTGCGGACATGGCATTGGCTATCATTTGAGAATGATTTAACCATGATTTTTCTTCTTGGCTCATTTGTGTTCCTGTATTTTGAACAGGAGATATTGTTTCCTTTATCATCTTAGACGTATTTCGCTTTGTTCCATTTATAATTCTTGCTATTGCCATTTTGCCTACAAAGATAACTGATTTTAATGAGAAAACACAACTGCGAGGTTGTTTTCTGCATAAATAAGGCGAATTTGTGCGGTTTTAGTGTCATTTGTAGCTGTTTATTCTTCAAAATGAACTTTTATAGCATCATCAATCGCTTTACTCGTTGCACCGTACTCACACCCTTGCCACTCAGTTTCGCCACATCCCGAATTGAATATCCCTTGCGGAGCAAACTTATTACTTCCCTATATTCGGTCTTTATCTGTTCTGTAGTTTTTATAGAGCCAACCTTGCGTCCGAGTTTTCCGCCTTTCTCTATATACCGCTTCCGTCCAGACTGCAATCGAAATGAGATATTATCACGTTCCAATTGCGCACAGGTCGAAAGCGTGGCTATCATTATCGGGGCAAAGAGGGATGGATGTCCTTCATCGTCCAATAATATAAGCTGTTCCTTTTGTATGTAGAGGTTAATGCCACAGTCAATGAGTTTCTTGACAGAGGCAAGCACCTCAAACGCATTGCGACCCAATCTTGACAGCTCGCTGACAAGTAGGATTCCAATGCGGTTTGCCTTGCAGTATTCCATTGCCTCACACAACACTGGACGCTCATCATTCTTCTTTGCGCCAGAGATGTGTTCCTCAAAGACCTTGAAGACTTCGATACCCTTATATTTTGCATACTCCGACAAGTCCTTGACCTGTCTTTCCGTGCTCTGTCTGTCACCCATACTGGAGACACGAGCGTATATTACTCCTGTTGTCATCTATATCAAAGATTAAATTGAACATGAAAAAGCCTGTGCCCAGATAAGTCTTGCAGATTTATTTGAACACAAGCGTTTTTTGAATACAGCCTGACGGCAATTTCCCAACAAAAGGGAAGAAGTAAGACTTCTCCGTTGTTCGCACTCTGCTGTATGTCTCAATCAAACACGCCATTAAACAGATTGACCGCCTCTATCTTCTTTTCAAGAGCCACTTTTGCATAAACTTCGGTTGAAGTTATGCTTCCATGTCCCAAAACATCCTTCACTGCTGATATGTCAGCTCCTGCTGAGATAGCCAACGATGCTGTCGTATGCCGTGAGCAATGGTAGGTCAAATCCTTTTCTATGCCAGCCTTTTCTTTAAGTCTTCTTACGTATTTCGATACGTTGTCTGACTTCTTGACAAGGTGAAACACAAGACTTTCCGGATTGTCATCCGTCCGAGGTGGCAACAACGATTGTGCCATTTCATTGAGCGGAATAATGGCAGGACGCTTAGTCTTTCGCTGTATGATGCTGATTGTCGGCACGCCATCTATCATTTTAATATCACACCACCTTAGATGCTGCATATCGCCAAGGCGAATGGCAGTCATGGATGATAAACCAAATGCGAGTTGTACGGTTCGTTCATTCTCGCATTCAGCTTCCACCGCCAGGAAACGTGTGAGTTCTTCGGGCGTAAGATACTCTCTGTGTTTGTCAGGAGCATGGAAGCGTTCCAACTTGTTTAGACTGTGTACAGGATTGAATTTAACAAGTCCTTCACGCATAGCCTTGTTAAATATCGCTTTGACTGTTTCCTCAAACAACAGTAATGTGTAATCAGCCAACCGTCCTCCGTTGGTCTTGATTTGGCGTTTGTTGCGATACTTGTTGCGCATATAATCAAAAAGACCGCAAATTTCATCTTTACTGACATCTTTCAGCAGGATGTCTTTCTTATCTACTCTCCGTAAATAAGTGGCGATACGCTTGCGGACAACATTCTTATGACCTATCATCTTCTTGCAGTTGCCACAATCAACAGACCATTTGATATATTCATCGCACCATTGAAGCCAAGTCAAGCCGTTGCCTTGTTCTTCGCTTTTGGCATTCTCTTTCTCCAATACAGGAGGGGTGAGGATGCGCTCTGCTCGTATCTCCATAGCCTTGTTGTATGTAAGCCGATTGTGCTTTGCTGCACCAACGGCATCATCGGGCAAGAGATAGAGATGCAAGTTTTCTCTCTTGCGGAAGCCAGTCTCGTAGTATTCCAGATATAAGGCTCTTTTGCCTTCCGTCAGCTTACGTTCCTTGATTTCTATCTTCATTGTATTACTGGTATTTGGTCAAACATTCCGTTCACGAGGTTCACGGTTTCCAACTTCTTCTTGTCAACAATCTTGGCGTAAATCTCCGTCATCTTGATGCTCTTGTGTCCGAGTATCTTACTTACTACATAGATACTTGCACCAAGGGTCAGGAGCATCGTAGCCGCCGTATGTCGTGAGCAATGGTAGGTTATATGCTTGGTTATTCCTGCTGCCTCCATCCATTCTTTCAGCACCACTTCTACAGTTGTAGATGTGATTGTCAAGTTGTGGAAGATATTGTCTACGCCTTCTTCTCTTTTAGGCATCCACTTCTTTGTTTCTTCCGACAAGGGGATGGTTACTCTATCCTTGGTCTTGACTTGGATATGGTCAATGTATTCCGTCTTGCCGTCAGCAGCCTTGTGGATTTCACTCCAGTTCAAGGCTTTCATGTCGCTATATCGCAGACCGGTGAAACAGGAGAATAGAAAGGCTTTCTTCACCAGTTCATAACGGCATGGTGTGTTCATCACCTTCTTTATTTCCTCTATCGTCAGAAACTCACGCTCAGCCACTCGCTTCTGTGGCTTCTCCTTTGCCTCCAACAGCAAGAATGGATTTTGCTCAATCAGTCCGTCCCTTACTGCCTTTGCCAATGACGAGCCGAAATAGTTGACGAACATACGGCAAGTGGTGGTGCTGAGTTGTTTCTTTCCATCATTGTAGGTGCAAGTCTTCAAAAAAGTAATGAAGCCTTTGCAAAACTCCTTATCCACGTCTTTCAACAGAAACTCTGGCTTGCCTATATGTAATAGGTATTGGTCAATGCGAGCATGAGTGTTTCGCTTTGTCTTCATGGAAGACTCAGACAACTCGGCATTGTACTTCACAAAGTCATCCATCCACTTGGTAAGTGTCATGCGTGACTTCTTCACCTTGTCCCAATCCACAAGACCCTCTCTCTGGATGTCAAGAATGCGCTGCGCCTTGATTTGCTCTGCCAACTTTCTTGTATTGGCGTTTTGCAACTTGGTAGCAGCGTTGATTTCTGGCACAAGATAGAGTTTCAGCGTCTCTTTCTTTCTCAATCCCTTCTGGTAAATGTCAAGATAGAGGCTGATGTTGCCACCTGCTATCTTCTTTTCTCGGATGCGCACAGGCTCCTTCAAACGGATTTCTTTCTTCTTTCGTCCCATTTTATTTCCTTTCTTTTCTGATGTTAATATATTCTTTTATCACTGATTATCAAGCATTTAGCTTGCGATGCAAAGATAATACAACGAGGGACAAAAACGAGACAAAAGTGGGTAAACAATCCGCTAATTTAGGAAAGAATAACGAACCAATCCAAAATCGGCTTCCATTCCTAATAGACTGTAAATCAGTGATATTACATCACCTTACTATCCTTTCATTTCCGATGGTTAGACCCGCTTGGGATAATTGGTGGGTCGTTCAAATGTGTATGGCACTCGCAGCCCTCTTCTCTATCGTGGTGGCAGCGAACATGGCCTACAAGATGATGGTGAAGCATGAGCCACTGGATGTGATGAAACTATTCAAGCCATTGGTGATAAGCATCATCCTCTGTTGGTGGTACCCACCTGCCGATACAGGCATGACGAACAGTGGCAGCAATTGGTGCGTACTGGACTTTCTGAGTTACATACCAAACTCCATTGGAAGTTATACCCATGACCTATATGAGGCGGAAGCCACACAGATAGAGGACAAGTTTACGGAAGTTCAGCAGCTCATCTACACCAGAGACACGATGTACACCAACGTACAAGCCCAGGCAGACATTGCCCATAAGGGAACAACAGACCCGAATCTGGTGGAATCGACCATGGAGCAGACAGGTGTGGATGAAGTGACCAACATGGAAAAGGACGCAGCCAAGCTGTGGTTTACCTCACTGACTGCAGGAGCAGTGGTGAACATCGACAAGATAGTAATGCTGATAGCATTGATCGTGTTCCGTATCGGTTGGTGGAGCACCATCTATTGTCAACAGATACTGTTGGGAATGCTGACGATATTCGGACCGATACAATGGGCGTTCTCGCTACTGCCGAAATGGGAAAGCAGTTGGGCGAAGTGGCTGACAAGGTATCTGACAGTGCATTTCTATGGAGTGATGCTCTACTTCGTGGGATTACTTCGCTATGTAACTCGCTGATTATCAGTGTTGCTATTTTGTAAAACACCTCCACGTAACAAACATGCAACAAAAATTTCCAAATAATAAAGAGATAATTGCGTATTTGTAACTATAAAATTACAGCCCAAGCACCATTTATGCATTTTAAGGCTGTTTTGAGGGTTTGACAACCAAGTTCCAAAAACAGTGTTTCTCTTGTATTCTTACTATCGTTTCTAAGTTTGATTTTGTCTTCACTTTATTTCATTCAAGTATGATTTAGAGTATGAAACAACTTCATTATTATAATATAGCTTAAGATTTCGTCATTGACCAAGCATTTCTAACAGAATGAGAAATTTCTTACATACCTTTGCACCACTTTCAACTTGCAATCACAAACAATGGTCATGATGAAATAGTCAAATTATAACATCAACAGATTATGGAATCACGAACCAATCAAAGCGTTACTCCAGATGTTCAAGCACTCATGCTGGAGAACCTAAAACTCGCCAAGCGAGTGGAAGTGCTTGAAAATACTCTGTCAGCAGGTAAGGAAGTGCTGACTTTGGAAGAAGCTGCCCAATTTATGGGAGTGACAAAAAGTTCGCTCTATAAGATGACACATGAGCAGACCATTCCTTATTACAAGCCGAATGGCAAGATGGTGTATTTTGAGAAAGCTGAACTCTTGACATGGATTCGCAGAAATGCGATTGCGTCAAAGGCACAGGTTTCAGAAGAAGCCAACCGTATCTTGAAAAATCTAAGTGTCAAGTAGCCATGAGGACAACAGAATTTGAAGCCAAGAAGGAACAGGCAGTCAAACTGTCTGTCCTCTGGGCTAAGACAGGACTTCGTGAACTATCCATGAGGGATGCCGTCAATGATTACATTGAAGCAAGTGGTGCAAACCAAGCCATAGACAATGACGAACAAGCCATTTTGTATGGAAGATGTGCCGTTGCATTACGAGTAAGCATAGAGGCAATAAACAGTCTTAACAAAGATGAACTTCAACGCTTGGATAGAAAACTCATGGAGATTGTCAGTGAGGATATGCCACGGCAACAGCATGGTCTTCACCGATGATTTGTTGTCCTTTCAGTCATTCACCATTTATAAACCATTCGGACATGGAAAGAAAAGAGATAGACAAAACTCGCCCTGTCACTTACTATTTGTCATTGACGGACGAACAACTGAATTTTCTCAGTAGCAACGAGGGAGGCATCAACAGAATACAATGTTTCCGCAGACTACTTCACCACACGGCAACTGCCGATACCACCTATACCAAGCGTGGCATATCCAAACCACTAATGCAAGGACAAACTTGTGTATCTGCCCTTGAACTTTCAAAGGAATGGAACTGCAACCGAAAGACAGTTATCCGCTTCTTGAAACAGTTGGAACAGTTGGGTATCGTAACAATAAAAACTGATTGCCTTACCACCATTATGGATATGAGGTGCATAGCAGCGTGGAAGCATGAGGGTGAAACGGTTTATACAGCCAATGCCCTTTATAAGCGAGACAACGGCAAAGCGAAGTCGGAACAGAACCCGAACAAGTCTGTTTCAGATCCGACTTCTTCAACTTTACATTTGCCTTCTTCCGATTCATCAGAAATCACTCCTTCGGAAATGGAGCAAATCCATTCCTTGGAAGAAATCCCTGATGATGTGAGAGAGCAGTTGTTGGCGGAAGATGTAGAGCATTTCCACGAACAACGTGAAATGTAACCTTTCGTTCTTTTTAATCTTGGCATTTGCCTTCATGCTGTCAGTTTGCCAGTAAGAACGCAATGCCAAGACTTCATCAAAACCGTTTTAGAGCAGTGAGGGTACACAACAGAAGAGGCTTGCCTATATGTACGCATAATGTAGATGGGGAACATAATCCTCGGTATGGTTATCACCAACCGAATTATGCTCCATCGGGCAAGCCCTCAGGAGGACACCAGAGCAAGCTCATTTTAATATTTCATTACCCCATCTAAGAAATAACATTATGCCAGAATACCAAGTGTTTCACCAACAAGCCGTCAAGTCGTTTTCGGCAGGTGAAGACAACGAACATCAGAGGCGTTGGACGGAATCCCAATGGGAAGCCAAAGCCTCCAACAAGAAGTTTAACTACGACAAGAGCCGTGCGCATCTCAACTTTGAGATAGTCAAGGGCAGTAAGATTGTACCTCTCGGCTCTTCTAAGCCCATTTTGGAGCGGTTTCAAGACCGTTTGGAAGCCACTGGTGCGGAAGACCCTAACAAAGGGCTTGAAACGCCCAAATACCGCATTGCCTGCAACATGATATTTTCGGGCGATGCCGACAGAATGCGAGAAATGGCTTTCGGAGACCAGAATGTGGAGCGAGCGAAAGGCGCAGACAACAGTCATGTCAAGCGCAAAGCGGAGATAGAATTGTGGGCAAAGGACATCTACAAGGCTGTTGCCGATGCATGGGGCGAAGACAACATCATTGACTTTTCCGTTCATCTTGACGAGTCTTCACCGCATATCCATTGTCTTGTAACGCCAATTATGTACGATGAGAAGAAACAGAAGATGCGTATCAAATACCGAGATACTTTTGGTGGTGACGCAAACAAACTGGATGCTATCCACGACTACTTGGCAGAGGTCAACAAAAAGTGGGGCTTGGTACGTGGCGAATCCGTTTCGGCTACCAATGCCCAGCATGTCCCTCGTGACGAATGGTATAGACAACTCCAAGCCGAAAGCCGTGAGTTGGAAATCGCAAATGGCAAACTGGAACTTGACATTCGCAGAAAGGAGAATGCCGTTAAAGGTCTGAAAACGATGATAGAAAACCTCACTCACCAGAAGTTTGAGGTGGAGAACAAAATCCATGAGGTTGAGAAATTGTTGGAACAACAGAATGGCGAACATTCCGAGTTGTCAAAGGAACTGGAACGGTTCAAAAGTCAGTTGTCCACCTTGGAGTTCAAGCTGACGGACAAACGAGAAAAACTGAGTGCAGCCGATGAAGCCCTTGCCGAGTTCAGAGCCATGACAAGGGCGCAAAAGTCTGAGGCTGAAACATTGCGTGTCGTGCAGGAGCAGACATCACGTACTTTGCAGACATACGCCCAAGCCTCTATTCTTGCTGGCAGTTTTCAAGAACTGCTGACTATGAGCAGTAGAATTTGCGCCAATGTACCCGAAGCCAAGAAAATGGCAGAGAACACCATTATTGAAGATATGTGCGATATGCGTTTCAAAGATGTACTTGGCACAGCCGTTAAGATGTTCATTGAGGGCATCAATGGGGCAACAAGCATCACGCAGTCGGGAGGTGGCGGTGGCTCCAATTCGGAATTGCCTTGGAGGGATAAGGACGAGGATATTTTCAGCTTTGCCAGACGCTGCATGAGATTCGCCCACAGCAAACACTATCCCAAAAAGAGTTCGGGCATTAAGCGGTAGTATCAGCGAGTATTCGCTTCCAGACATCAATATCAGGGAAAGGCATGTATATTTCAAAGAAACCATCGAAATATGCCACTGTCTTTCCTTGATTTATTTTCGCCTCTGCATAGGCTCTGCTTTTGTACTTGTCGGCAAGGCGTAACAATTCCTGTTTCTGTTTCTTTTGCTGATTTTCAAAGAAACTTATTGCAAGAACAAGCAACTCCTTTACACTATTTGTAAGCCCTGCCTTGTCATAGATATAAAGCAGACGGTTGTAAGGCTCTGGCTTCCAATAGCCATTGGCAATCAGCTCTTCATAGATATTGGTTGCAGTGATGTAATCCTTGCTTTTTTCGGCAACCTTTGCCTTGCGTAGTTCATCCTCTATATGGCTGATAATATCTTCTATCTGATGGCACACTGGAATGTCTTCTGAAAACAATGTGTCGTTTCCATTTGTATAGAAATCAAATTCGGGCAGTTGAGCAATCAAACTTTTGTATCGGTTTGCCAATGTATCTTTGGTGGTAATGTTTCTGTGGAGATTGGCTTGTTTGGGTAGTTTGTCTTCTCGTTGCCTTATTACTTCCCTAAATTCGACAACAAGCGCATCTTGGCTGAATTTTGCAGGGACAAGCAATAGAATACGCTTGGCATCACTCCATTGTTCTTTGTTTGTATAATGGCGAAGTAGCCAATTATATGGTTCAAGGTTCAATGAATATCCTTTTTGAACCGCACTCTCGTATTGGCATTTAGTCTGTTCTGTGTCATTTGCTTTCAGATATGACCTTGCCTTTATAACATCTGTAACACCAGGCATTACCAAAGGCTGCTTGGTGAACTGTTGAGGTACATTTATAGAAGAAGGCAAGGAAACGGTCTCTTGCGTGTTTGTCTCCTTGCCTTTGTCGTTGCTGAATATGTCTTTTATCTTCTTGAATAGTCCCATGCGTATTTTCTTTTGACTGCAAAGGTAATGCAAAACGCTGATAATCAATTCTGCTTGTTGTAAAAAGCATATACTCGTTTGCATAGTTTAATAGCATGGATAACATATCAAAAGATATAGAATATGCTCCGATTACCAGGTTATCACTTTGTCAACTATCTCTTGTTGCTCAATGCTGCTTCTTCGTAGATAGATACGTGTCGTTTCTATGCTTTCATGTCCCATAAGGTCTGCAAGCAGGGCAATGTCATTGAACTTCTCCAAGAAATTCTTAGCATAACGATGGCGGAACGAGTGAGGGTACACCACTTTTTCATTCAAGCCATACTTCACCGCATAGTTCTTCAACTGCTGTGATATGCCTCTTGTAGTAATACGCTCGCCAAAGCGATTAAGAAAGAGATAGCCACTTGTGCGATTGAGTGTCTGCAACCACTTTTCTGTTTCTGTGCGCAATGTCTTTGGGATATAGATACGCCGTATCTTGCCACCCTTGGTGTAGATGTCGTAATAGCCTACTTGCACGTGCTCAATCTTGATTTGCACAAGTTCGCTCACTCTGGCACCAGTCGCAGCTAAGAAACGCACCACAAAGTACCACTCCAAGTTGTCTTCCTTCTTCAATTTGTTCTTCAAGAAGGTGTAGTCGGCATTGCTGATGACATTCTCCAAATAAGAACGTTGCTGCACCTTGACCGACTTCAAGCGGAGTTTCGTCTTGCCTACAAATACAAGGTACTTGTTCATCGCCTGAATACGGAGGTTTACCGTCTTTGGCTTGTAAGTCTCAATCAAGTAGGTCTTGTAAACCAACAAGTTTCTCTTGTTCAGCTCTTTGTGTCGAGAGCCAAACTCCTTTACGGCATACAGATATGCCGAAATCGTGTTCTTAGCCATATTGCCTTGACTTAGGAACTCTTCAAATTTGTCTAATTCCATTTCTATTCGTTTATTAGTGAAACATTAAGTTGTCCTAATAAATAGGCATGGATTTGTTCTATGAGTTCCTATTATGAGAAGATTATTGCCACAGGGGAGGTGAAATGTATTGATGAGGAGATTCCATTTGAAATACCTAAGAGTTGGGAGTGGGCACGGTTTTCTACAATTGTAAATATGTCGCCGAATGTATTTGCAGAAGATGATGAAAATGCGGCCTTTATGCCTATGGCATTAATAAATGCAGGGTACGGTAGTGGATATTCCTATGAAACCAAGCAATGGAAATTAATCAAAAAAGGGTTTACAAAAATGGCTGTAGGTGATATTGCCTTTGCCAAAATTACGCCTTGTTTTCAAAATAGAAAATCATTTATTTTGGGAGATGTTCCAGGAAAAGTTGCTGCTACAACAACGGAACTTAACGTACTTCGTATATATGGACAAACATTATCTGCTTGGTATGTCTTATATTTTCTAAAATCTGATTATTTTATTAAATACGCGAAATATAAAGGAACCGCTGGACAACAAAGGGTTTTATCATCATATATTCAAAATAAACTTTTTCCTATACCTTCATATAATGAACAATTTAGGATTGTAGAAAAGATCCAAGGAGTATTGCCTATTGTGGATAAATATGAAAAATTACAAAATGAATTAGATAAAATTAATGTTGTGACTTTTGATAAATTAAAAAAATCAATACTTCAAGAAGCTATTCAAGGTAAACTTGTTCCACAGATTACAGAAGAAGGTACAGCACAAGAATTGCTAGAACAAATAATGCTTGAGAAACAAAAACTTGTTAAAGAGGGCAAGCTAAAAAGATCTATCCTCAATAATTCCATTATTTACAAAGGTGACGATAACAAGTATTATGAGCAGATAGGCAAAAAATGCTGGGATATAACTGAGCAAATTCCCTTTGAAATCCCAAGTAATTGGGAATGGTGTAGAGTTCGTAATGTATCAAACTCTTATATTGGTCTAACGTATAAACCGACAGATATAGACGAGAAAGGAACTATCGTATTACGTTCCTGTAATATACGAAATGGCAAGTTAGCATTAGATGATATTGTAAGAGTAAGTTCTTCCATATCAGAAAAAATGCTTATAGAAGAGAATGACATCATCATTTGTGCAAGAAATGGAAGCAAACGATTAGTAGGAAAATCGGCTCTTATAAAGAATTTGCCAGAGCCAATGACATTTGGCGCATTTATGGCAATATGTAAAACTCCTATTTACGAATATATGTTTGCTTATTTGCAGTCTGATTTGTTCTTTGGGCAGTTGAGAGATGTGAGTAATACAACCACAATCAATCAACTAACCCAAAACAAATTCAATGATTTTCTTATTCCGATACCACCTGTAAGGGAACAAGAGCGTATTGCTTTCAAAATAAGCCAGTTATTTCAAGAGTTGCGCTGACAACTCTATCTTTTGGACTATTCTTTTCTGTTCTTGAAATGGCGGAATGCCAATTATAAGACCATAGAAAAGCTCCTTGTTGAGGTGTGGAATTGCTGCACCTTTCTTAGAATTGCGTAAAGTTTCTTTATAAAACTGTATAAATGCCAATATATAAGGTTCATACATTGAAGAACTTATCCATAGTTGCTTGAAAGTACTACCCATATAGCCATCTTGTGGAACGATGAAAACTTCACCAGAGTTTTCACCGTCCACAAGCATTATATTGTCACCTTTATATACAAGTTTACCTTGTTCTACTATAGTTTCAGAACTTTTACCACGTAAGTATTTTGCATCTAACAAGCATTGCTTGCCAATGGTTTTCAAGCCGTCTGTAAGTTGGCAAACAGCATTTAATCGAGCAAGAGACCAAGAACTCGGAATTTCAAAAGGCAGTTCTATTTCAGACACTTCGCTTCCTATCTGCTCATAATACTTGATAAAACCTCATTTATTTTGCCAACTATTCTACTTTGTTCTGCCATTGGAGGCAATGGTAGATACAACTCTTTCAGCCGTTCTTTACCAAGATTATAAAAAGCAGCACCAGACTTCTTGGTTATTCCTCGCATAGCCTCAATTAGGAATGGACTTTGAAGAAAATACGCAAGTAGCAGGGAGTGATTAAAGGCTTGAATGTATGGGCTAATGATGAATACAAAACCGCCAGCACTAACATTATTGTAGTCTTTTTCTATTACTGCCATTTTACCAATATTCTCCAAACTGGTTACAGCAGGAGTAATAATGCAATTCTTCTTTAGAATGGTATTTGCATTGACAAACTCTTCTGACACAAATACGTCATCATCTTTGAATATATACTTATTGGGTAGAATGTTTCCACCACGTAATATTCTAATGCCTTTCTTGTTTGCGTTTGCTTGCTCTTTTTTGAACGAGGCACCTGTCTGTATTTCCAACAAGTCTTTGACTTTGCACCAAACCCATGTTTCGGGTATTTGAAACGGCAAAAACTCATCAATACAAACAGGACTATCGTCTATCAACTCATAATACTTGTTACAGACTTTATCTTTTGTACTATACGTTGTTGTTCAGCAAATGGCGGAATTGGAACAAGGTAGGCTTTTACTGTCTTTGTCGCCAATTCCTTTTGTTTTGTACTGCCGTCCGATTTGTCTTCTATAACAGACTGTACCGTATTACTTGCAAAATAGTAGTACAGGTATTCTGAAACGATGTGCGTTTTATATGGACGAATTACAGTAACATGGCTGTCAGCAACAGCCAATTCATAAGGATTAAGTATCATGTAGTATATAGCCATTCGACCTAATGTTCCCAGTCCTGTAGAGTTCCACATCAAATCTCTATCTTGCAAAAAATACTCTTCATTATATGATGAAATACTCTGTGGTTCAATAAATTTCGCTTTCTCGATGGAAAATCCATCCCATTGATTGCATTTCTGAGCTACAACAGGATATTTCTTTATTGGGCTATATTTGGGCGATTTGCCTCTATGTATAAAAGAGCAAATATCGTCAAGTCGTACCCATGCCCAATTTGACGGTATCTCAAATGGTATTTCTTCATCAATACATACTGCCCCATCTTCCGACTTCTCCCAATACTTGTTATCGTCACCACGGAAGATAACAGAATCGTTGAGGGCAGACTTCTTTAGTTTGCCTTCCTTGACGAGTTTCTGCTTCTCAGCTTTTATTTGTTCAAGTAGCTCTTGTGCTGTACCTTCTTCTGTTATTTGAGGTACGAGCTTGCCTTGTATAGCCTCTTGGAGAATAGATTTCTTAAGAGATGCTTTTATATTAGAATCAAGAATCTCTTTTTTGTTTTGGAATGTTCCATATCTTTCAATTAGAGGAATAATATTTTCTATTTCATGTACAATCCTTTTTTGTTCATTTACAGGTGGAATTGGTATTAAGCGAGGTTTCATATTCTCCATAGAAACATGAACCATAGTACTTCCTGTTGTTGATGCTTTTACTTGCGTCTTATCAAACAAAAAGAAATAATACAAGTATTCTCTAAACAAAACCCTTGAATTAAACTTGACATTCCAAATATGATAATGAAAAATCGTTTTATCACCATTCCATATTTGTGGACCAAAAGAAGCAGACCATGCATAAAGCAAGTCGCCATTATAGCAATACTTGTCTTCTGGCAATTCTAAGTCTGAATAATACCACTCGTTATTTGTAAAGAAGTTACCAACACGAAGTATTTTGTATTTTCCTTGCGACAATAGCTCTTCTTTTTTATATGCCCTACCATTTACAAAAGTTATAACATCTTGCATTCTACACCATTCCCACCCCTGTGGTATCTCAAATGGTATCTCCTCATCAATACATTTCACCTCCCCCGTAGCAAGCAACTTCTCATAATAGGAATTGTCCTCACCACGGTAGATAATGGATGCGTTCTTGTCACGCTTGATTTTCTTCTCCTTGATCAAGCGTTCTTTCTCTTGACGAATCTTATCAAGCAAAACGCTTGCTGGTTCGTCATTAGGGTCTTGCGGTACAAGTTTTCCCTGTATTGCCCATTGTAATATGCTATTCTTTAATTGCTTTCCGTTCATTGTAATTTTCTATCGTTAGAAATCATTGTCCTTATTCTTCTGCTTCAAGAAGAACTGATAAAGTTTCTTGCCTATTTTATCTTTGGCAAATGTCCGCTCATGCTCAATAGGTATGGTAGATAACCTTATCTTAGCCACGCCTTTTTTCAACAACTCAAATTGTTGTGGACTTATCTTGAATTGAGCTGTAGAACTGATTTCTGTCACTGGAAGGACTATATTGCCAGAAACAATACCTGCCGTTTCAGAGCCGCTACCAATCTGAGAACCATAAAGTTTTATAACTTCACCATCGAATGTTTTCAACAACATGGTTGATTCTTTCAGGAAATTCAGTCGGTCTGACTTTACGGTTGCGATAATGTAATATGCCGTATCTTGCTTTGCAACGCTATATTTCATGTTGCATCCCTCGGCAGCCAAAGGTCGATATGTATATCCAACCGTTTGTGCATTTATATTGACACTGCACATAGTCAGTACAATAGACAAAATGATTAGTATGCCAATATTACTTTTCATAATTATGCTATAAAATCGAAATGTCCTTATTTTATTGTTGTTACTCTGCTTCGTCCAATAATTTGTCAAGTTGCGCTTGCAGTTCTTCACGCTTTGGCAAATAGAGTTGGTAACGTGCCACAAACAATTGATTGGTTATGCCTTCCAAGGCATACTCCATCAGAAGTTCGTCTTTTCTTGCTCCCAAAACTATGCCAATGGGTGGATTATCGTCAGGTTGACATACTTCTGTTTTGAAATAGTTCAAGTAGAGGTTCATCTGCCCAATATCACCATGCTTTATCTCTGCTCGCTTCAAATCAATCAACACATAGCATTTCAAGATACAGTGGTAGAACACCAAATCCACCTTGAACTGTCGGCTTCCAATCTGCATGGAGTATTGTCTGCCCACAAATGCAAAGCCACGTCCCATTTCCAAAAGGAACTGCTCCATGTGGTCTTTCAGAGCCTTTTCCAAGTCACCCTCCTTATAGCGTTTTTGTTTGGGAAGTCCTGCAAATTCAAGCACGAAAGGGTCACGGATGATGTCTTGCGGAGTTTGTACTTGATGTCCCTCGTTAGCCAAAGCAAGAACTCCTGCTTTATCTGTGCTTAGTGCAAGTCGCTGAAACAGACAACTTTTCATCTGTCTTTTCAGCTCCCTAACCTTCCAACATTCCTTGATGGATTCCTTATAATAGAACTGCATTTCAAGTGCATTATCACACTTCAAAAGTTCATAATAATGGCTCCATGTCAATTTGTGGGACAGTGTCCCACATTTTGGGAATGCCAAGTACAACTTACGCATATAGGTAAGATTTGTTCGGTTAAAACCTTTACCATTTCTTGCTGTCAAATCCTTTGCAAGGTTTACAAGTAACCTTTTGCCATATTCAGCTCTTTGTTTACCACCCTGTTCAAATTCAACGATATACTTTCCAGTTTGCCAGTTGGCATCAAGCAATTCCGTATTGACCGCAGCAATGGCTTTTGACTTCGCCTCACCCCATAGCGTGGTTATGTTGTCTATCAACTTCTGATAGGCAGCATCATTTAAGTTTGTCAAACCTTTATTCTCCATGCCAATCTTTTAGATTTGTGGAACACCGTTCCACATTTTACAATTCGTCCACATTTACATTTATCCCCAAGATACGCTGTATCTCCGCCAATGTCTTATCAATTTCATGATCAAGAGCTTTGCGCTTCTTGAAATAGTCGGCAAGCAGTTCGGCAGGAGGCAAGATTTCTTCATCCTCTTTCGGGAACTTGCACAAGTCGAAGTTGCAATCGGTGGCGATAAGGTCTTCAACTGAATAGCAACGAGATTTCTCGTCACCATCAGCAATAATGATCTCCTTACGGTCGTTCCACCACTCACGGATTGGGTCGCAATGTTCCGACTTCATGGACTTTGTCTTGGAGAAATGCTTGTAACCCTCTGGCATATCCAAACGATAGAACCACGTTTCCTTTGTAGAATAGCCCTCTGGAGCACCCTCCGCACTGGTATTGTCGAAGAATAGAATGTTCGTGGCAATGGAAGTGTAGGGCGCAAAGATGCTGCCTGGCAAACGGATAATGGTATGCAAGTTGAAATCTCTAAGCAGCTTGGTCTTGATGGCTATCTTTGTGTTGTCTGCTCCAAACAGGAAACCGTCTGGGACAATGACCGCTGCACGACCATTCTTCTTCAAGCGATACATGATAAGCACCATGAAGAGGTCGGCAGTCTCGCTACTGCGCATATCTGAAGGGAAGTGTGACTTGACATCCGATTTCTCGTTACCACCGTATGGTGGGTTCATCAACACAACATCAAACTTGTCTCCGTCTGTATAGTTGAGTACATCTTTTGTAAGCGAGTTGTCGTGATATACCAATGGCGTGTCGATACCATGCAGCAACAGGTTTGTCACACATAGCATATACGGGAATTGTTTCTTTTCTATGCCAAATACAGACTGATTGTACTCTTTGCGGTCTTCTGCTGTTTTGACCTTCTTATCCAATTCGCCCAACCAGCTTGTGATGAAACCTCCTGTACCACAAGCAAAGTCTGCCATTTTCTCACCAATCTGCGGATTGACTATCTCTGCCATAAATTCGGTTAAGGCTCTTGGGGTGTAGAACTCACCAGAGGAACCAGCCGACTGCATTTCTTTGAGAATAGTCTCGTATATCTCACCGAAAGCATGACTTTCCTCGTAGTCACCAAGGTTCAAACCGTCAATCACATTCAGCACTTGACGAAGTTGAACTCCGTCTTTCATATATTGGTTGGCATCCTCAAATGTGGTCTTTACAATCGCCTGACGGATAGGGGTAGTTGGTGTTATCTCTATGTTTTTGAGTTCCACAAACAATGTGTTGTTGACAAACGAAAGCAGCTCATCACCAGTCAAGGCTTTACCGCTTCCATCGTCATGCGCCCAGTTGCGCCAACGGCATTCTTCTGGAATAATAGACTTGTAATCATCATCGTCCAACTCCCAGTCATTCTCTTTCTCGTCATAGACTTTCAAAAACAGCATCCACGCCATTTGTTCTATGCGTTGCGCATCACCGTTGATACCGGCATCATTGCGCATTATATTGCGTACTCGTTTTACGAAATTTGATAAACTCATATTATGTTTCTATTTTATGCTATATTATATATGTATTGTTCCAGTTCCTTTACGGCATCAAGATAGCCTTGCTTGCCACCAAAGAACTTCACGATGTTTGCCTTTGAGCCCAATTTGCGGAATGGGTCATTTTCAAGCACAGTAAGGCTTTCCAATTCAGACACACCTTCCTTGGTGTACTTATCCAACAGGGCTTCAAGCACAAGTCGTGCCTGTTCACCATACTTGCTGAATATGTCTCGTTTCTTCACTTGTTCGGCACGCTCATGTCGTGTAAGTGTTTTCTTGCCGTAGGCTATATGGCAGATGAAATCGAAATCATCCACATCGTCCATGTCTTGGTCGTGCTTCAATGCTGCAAGATCAATACCACTGTCTTTAAGCATTTCAGCAATATCTGACTTTTTCTTGGTTTCTTGCCACTTGGAAGTGAATGTATCAATCGTAGCGTATGTGTCTATGATACTTTTCTTTGTATAGTCGGTAATGCTTTCCGTGCGAAGCAACTTACCATTTGTGTCATAGACAGAAACGACCTTGTTAATGACCTTTACTGTACAACCGTCCGAGTTGACTATTGGCTTAGGCTGTTTGGGCGGTTGTTGGCAAATACATGGTATCTGACCACATACTGGGCAGGGCTCTGGTGTCGTTTTGGGACACACGCATGGATTCTGTCCACATACAGGACAAATATGTGGTTTAGGCGGATAATTTGGGTCTATCTCAATCGGTCCATCCCAATCAGGGTCAGCAAACAATCGTGTTACATTGCGGAAGTCCATTACTGTGAAGTATGTCTTTCCTTCTTTCTCACGAAGACGAGTGCCACGACCAATTATTTGTTTGAACTCTGTCATAGAGCCGATTTGTTGGTCAAGCACAATCAGTTTTGTCATTTTGCAATCAACACCTGTTGAAAGCAACTTACTTGTAGTTGCTATGACAGGATATTTCTCGGCAACAGAAATGAAATAATCCAACTTGCCTTTTCCGTGTTCGTCACTACCAGTTATACGAACCACATAGTCAGGATTTTTCTTGCACATGTCAGCATTGGCATTAGCCAAAGCCATACGCATACGTTCCGCATGAGTTTCATCAGCACAGAACACTATGGTCTTAGCCATGCGATCTGTACTTTTCAGATAGTTGGTTATCTCTTGCGCAACTTCCCTTATGCGGTCTTCTATGACAATGTTATAGTCATAGTCGCTGTTGTTATAAATGCGGTCTTCTATCTCATTGCCGTAAATATCCTTTTGTCCCTTTGTCGGTCTCCACTCATCGCCAATGTTGGTTGTGATGTTGATTACCTTGAAAGGAGCAAGGAAACCGTCCTCAATTCCGTTTTTAAGACTGTATGTATATATAGGCTCACCAAAGTAGCCAATACTTGACTGGTACTTTGTTTCTTTTGGTGTTGCAGTCATACCTATATGAGTAGCCGAAGAAAAGTATTCCAAGATGTTTCGCCAGTTGCTATCATCCTTTGCGCTACCTCTATGACACTCATCAACGATAACAAGGTCAAAATAGTCTGGGTTAGGAAACAACTCCTTATAATTCTTGGCATCATTCTGTCCAATCAACTGTTGATAGAGTGCAAAGAACACTTGATAAGAACCCAATTCTTCCAAGTGGTTCTTGTCTTTTGAGTAATCTATCTTGTGCGTTACCTTTTCTAATGGTTTGAAGTCCTGCTGTATGGATTGGTCAACCAATATGTTGCGGTCTGCAAGATACAACACTTTCTTCTTCAAACCACTTTTAAGCAAACGCCATACAATCTGAAATGCAGTATATGTCTTGCCTGTGCCAGTTGCCATGACAAGGAGCACACGGTTTTGTCCTTTGGCAATGGCACCAACTGTGCGGTTTACTGCATTGCGCTGATAATATCGTGGCGGAAATATATTCTGACCAGTGCAGAAAGGCTGCTCTATAATAGCCAACTCTTGCTCATTAAGTCCGCTTCCATCGTTAGCCTCATTTTTATATCTTTCGATAAGTTCTTCTTTTGTTGGAAATTCGTCCATAGCAAAAGTGCGTTCCTTGCCTGTCAAGAAGTCATGTTCGGCAAAACCTTCACCATTTGAACTGTATGCAAACTTCACATCAAGCATTTGGGCACAGGTCATGGCTTGTTGCAATCCATGAGAAACAGAATGATTGGCATCCTTTGCTTCTACAATAGCAATGGGTGTTGCCTTATTTGCATAAAGTACATAGTCGGCAAACTTCGGTTTCTCTCTATGCACAAGATTACCATGAAGGCTAATTTTACCGTCAGTAAATTTAACCTTCTGTTCCATGAATATACTATCCTTTGACCATCCCTTGCTTGTGATGGCTTCGTTGATATAGCGGAACTTGATGTCCTCTTCTGTAAGTTCTTTGCTTATGCCCATGTTCTAATAACGTTTTATTATCGGAAGTTATTTTGTCCAGTTCTAAAAATCCAGCATTTGGCATTATTATTCTCGCTCGTCCTCGTCTGTTATCAAGTCCTTCAAATCGACTTGTAGAATTTTTGATATTTCAAGCAATGTTTCCAAATCTGGCTGGTATTTATTTCTGGCGTAGCAGTTTACTGTACTAAAGCTCTTCCCAAGCTGTTTTGCAAGCCATGTCTGAGAGATGCCTTTTTCTTCCAACGTGTCTTTAATTCTGTTCAGTTTCATATTTTCACCGAATTTTACTGCAAATATACATTAAATTTTGCGATAATAATTCGTTATATGGCTCTAACAGGTAAAAATATAACGATATTTCACACTTTCATACCCATTCGATACGAAATAAGGGAATAAAGAGATTTTATCCTCCTTACTCCCTTTCTTTTCTTCCCTAATTTCCAAATACTTTTTCCACTCGCTTGACGGCATCCGCTCTCATCTGCATGGCTACGGAAGCATATATCTGTGTTGTCTTAACACTTTTATGACCCAATAGTTTGCTCACAGTCAAGATGTCACATCCTGCGAGGATAGCCAATGTTCCAAAAGTGTGCCGACTTGTGTGAAATCCGAGAACCTTTGTAATGCCAGCTCGTTTTGCCATGTGCTTCAAGGCTCTGTCACAGTTGCAGATTTGCGGTGTGTTAAACACAAGGCTATCTTCACTTTTATCTTCCCTGTCGGGCAACCATTCCAATGCCTTTTTGCCTAATGGTATCAGAATGGGGTGCTTGGTTTTCTGCATACGAGGCAGATAGATAGCCAATCCCGCATCAGTTTGGCGAATATCCTTCCATCTTAAGTTGGATATGTCACTATGTCTTAAACCTGTAAAGCAACAGAACATATAACATTGTTTGGTTGCAGGACTGCCTGTTTCTACGGAAGCCAATGACATGACCTCTTCTTTTGTCAATGCAACGATATTACTCTCTGCCTTGCTGACCCTTTCCCTTATATCCAATGAAGCAAAAGGATTTGCACTTATCAGACCGTTTCTGACCGCCTTATTCAATATGGTGTTGAGTGTGGTCTGCATTTGGTGCATGGTGGACTGTGCCAACTTTTGAGGGTTGCTTGGAGACTTTGGCGAAACATAGATGTCCCTCATATAGCTCAAGAAGCCCACATATACGTTTTTATTGAAGTCTATCAATCGTATGCCACTTTTATGGCTGTATTTCATATATTGGTGCATGATGGCTATCAGCTTCCATACATTTTTGATGTAGTTCTGAGAATACGCTTGGCTGTTAATCAATCCCTTGTGATAATCAAGCAGCCATTCATAGAAAACAGGCGATGCCTTTCTTAATGCCGTTTCATCTGGAGACTTTGCCTCCTTACGAATACCAAGGAGTCTTTCTGCTTTTATAGCGACCGCCTTTTTCATGGCGTTCTTGTTCTCTCGCTTTGCGTCTTCGTTTACCTCTGGAACAAGGTACAAATGCAGTGCCTCATATTCCCTTTTACCATTCTCATAGCAGTCAAGGTATAGCGATTGACTGCCATTTTTTAACACTCTTGTTCTTATCTCTATACTCATTTTCAGTTACCTTTTTTATTAGTGCTAATCAAATAGATTATCAACCTTGTTGACCGCCTCCACTTTTTTCTCGTCCACTATCTTGCTGTATATCTGTGTTGTAGAGACATTGCTATGCCCCAATAATTTGCTTGTTGTATAGATGTCAACTCCAAGTGTCAGCATCATCGTGGCGAAGGTGTGCCGTGAGCAGTGAAACGAGATGTGCTTTTTAATATCAGCATTTTGCATCCATTTACGAATGTCGTGACATACCGTTGGAGTGCCTGGCAAAGTGAATATTGGCTCGTTCGGGTCTTCCTTTTCATTAAGGCAGTTCAGAGCCTCTTTTGATAATGGAACATTGACGAGTTTGTTTGTCTTCTCCATGATTGTGCGGACAAACTTTGTCTTTCCGTCAGATGCGAGAAACACCTTGTTCCATGTGAGCGCACGTACATCACCCAAGCGCAATCCTGCAAAGCAAGAGAAGATAAATGCCTTTTTTACTTCCGTGTTGGCGCAGTCCGCTTTCATAATGGCTTTCAACTCGTCAATGGTCAGATATTCTCTTACGCTTTCGGCTGGCTGATGCTTCTCCTTAGCATCCAACAGTTTCATTGGATTGCTTGCTATGATACCCTCACGCACTGCCTTATTCAACGCTCCATTGAATACCGCTTGATGATGATGTGCGCAACCTTGACTGATAATAGCTGTAGCGTCTTTCTTCACTCCATGATGTGCCGTTTTCAAAAACTTCACGAAGCCACGGCAGAAATCAACATCTATTTCTGACAAACAGATATTGATGTCGCTAGTCGTGGCAAGGTACTGTTCTATCTTGTGGCGCATCTCCTTTCTGCCTTTCAATGTGGATTTGGCAAAGTTGCCGTCCGACTGCTCATATTTGCAGAGCCAAGTCAGCAGTGGCATATTCTCCTGCTTGATTTTCTCCCATTGTTTGATGCCACGGTTCTGCAACCCCAATATTCTTTCAGACTTCACCTTGTTTGCCACTTGCATAGCGTGTCTGTTCTGGTCTTTTGAAATCGGGTCTTTCTCTGGAACGAGGTAGAGCGACAGCGACTCGTATTTTCTGACACCATCTGAATAAATGTCGAGATAGAGGCTGATATTTCCATTCTTCAACTTGCGCTGACGAATGCGAACAGGCTCTTTCGGTTTTGATACTTTCTTTTGTCTTCCCATGCTGTTATATGCTTTTATTTGTTTCTATTTTATGCCCCCATTCGGGTTTCTCTGAGGTCAAAGTTATAAAGATTATTTTGTTTCGCGTAACAAACGTGCAACAAAAATGTACCAAAAATAGATTTTTAACAGTCAAGGAAATAAAAGAAATCAAATCAAAGAAGTGTCTGTGTATCAATGGGATAACGTGTATTTTCTTTGATTTGTTACGACTTTGTTTTACGCCATAATATCCTCTACTTCGTGGGCTTCTATGTGCTATTGCTCTTCGACATCGTGCTCTGCATACAGGTGGAGAACCTGACGGCTATCACCGCCAGTGAGCAGACGATGGCGGCATATTTGCAGAACTCGTTCTTCTCGGCAGGGTATCTGATGGCAGCAAGTATCGTTGCGTTGAAGTGTCTGAACTTAGTTCCAGACCTTGCGGCATGGATGATACCAGAGGGCGATACCGCATTCTCTACCAGAAACTTCGGTGAGGGTGTGGCACAGCAAGCCAAAATGTCGGCACAAGGAACACTTGCCCATGTTGTTCATTAAAGGTAAAAAGGTAAATAACGAAATAGCAATGGTAATCAAGAATTTAGAGAATAAGGTAAAGTTGGTGACTATCATCTGTAGCTTGTTTCTGGTTGGGTGCGTGCTGATAAGTATCAGCTGCATCTGGACGGCGAAGAACATGGTGGTGGATGCACAGAACAAAATCTATGTGTTGGACGGCAATGTGCCTATTCTGGTGCAGCGCACGACGATGGATGAGACATTGGATGTGGAAGCAAAGAGTCATATCGAAATGTTCCATCACTACTTTTTTACATTGGCACCCGATGACAAGTACATCAAATACACGATGGAGAAAGCCATGTATCTGGTGGATGAGACAGGACTGGCGCAGTACAATACACTGAAGGAAAAGGGTTTCTATTCCAACATCATGGGAACGAGTGCCGTGTTCAGCATCTTCTGTGACAGTATCAAGTTCAACAAGGAGAAGATGGAGTTTACCTACTATGGCAGACAGCGCATCGAGCGCAGAACCAATGTGCTGACACGTGAGCTTGTGACGGCAGGACAACTGAAACGAGTTCCGAGGACTGACAACAATCCACATGGATTGCTGATAGTGAACTGGAGAACCTTGCTCAACAAGGATATTGACCAGAAAACAAAGTCGAACTATTAAAGGTAAAAGGGTAAAGAAGTAAAAAGGTAAAAAAAGAAATAACGATGAACACAAAAGGATTTAAGCAGATGCTCATTGGGGAGAAGATGCCTGACAAGGACGCTCCCAAATACAAGGAACGCTATGAGCGAGACGTGAGAGCTGGAAGAAAGTTTGCCAGGATGTGCAGAATCGACAAGGCCGCAGCTAAGGTACAGAGGTTTGCCGACCTGCATAAGACACTGTTCCTGGTCATCGTGTTCGGTTTTGTAGGTGTGAGTTTCAGTTTCAACATCTATCGCATGGCAAGAGCTTATCACTATCAGGGAGAGCGACGCACTGCTACGGAGCGGCAGGACTCCTTGATAAAGGCTCGCCATCAGAATATGGGAAATGCAAAGAACATAGTAAGAACCAATGAGGATGCACGCCATCCTCATAAAGACAAATCACGATGAAGCTGACAGAAAGAATCAATTTCAGACAACCCAAGTACATGCTACCTGCGATTGTCTATCTCCCACTGCTTGGTGCATCCTACTTTATCTTTGACCTCTTTGATACCAAGGTGGCGGAGAAGCAAGATGCCAATATGCAGACCACGGAATATCTGAATCCGAACCTGCCACAAGCTCATATCAAGGGCGGTGACGGTATTGGAGGCAAGTATGAGAACATGTTGAACGCCTACGGCAAGATAGAAGACCATAGTGCCGTGGAAAATATAGACCGAGACAATGAGCAAGAAAAAGAAGAATACCAAAGCAAGTATTCGGATGCAGAACTGCAACAGTTGGATGCCGAAGCCAAGAGGCAAGCAGAACTGGAAAAACAGAGAGAAGCACAAGAAGCCCATGAGCGACAAAGAGAGAACGAGGCGTTGGCAGAGCTGAACAAGGCACTTGCCGAAGCAAGGCTGAAGGGACAGCAAGCCACGCAACAGAACTCATCGTCTTCAGCAACAGCATCCGATGAAACAACAGCTACAGCCAAGGGTGGTATCAACATTGAGGGCAAAATCAAGGTGAATGAGAATGCCCGAAAGGAAGCAGACGAGAATGACAAGCCAAGTGAGGTGGTGAAAAAGGTGAAGACATCCTCGGACTATTTCAACACTTTGGCGGTGAACGAGAAAGAGCCGACAATGATAAAGGCTATCATTGACGAGAATGTGAAAGCCGTGGATGGAAGCCGTGTCCGCTTGCGACTACTCGATGATGTAGAAATCGGTGAGATAATAGTGAAGAAAGGCGCATATCTGTATGCCATTATGAGCGGCTTCAGTTCACAACGAGTGAAAGGCACGGTAAAAAGTGTGCTGGTGGATGATGAGATAGTGAAAATCAACCTGTCACTCTATGACACAGACGGCATGGAAGGCTTGTATGTGCCAAGCAGCCAGTTTAGAGAGACCACCAAGGATGTGGCAAGCGGAGCCGTGACCGGGAATGTGGATATGAATACCACCAATACTGGCAGCAGCTTTTCGCAGTGGGGCATGCAGACCATGCAGAATGCTTATCAGAAAACAAGCAATGCCATAGGTAAAGCTATCAAGAAGAACAAGGTGAAACTGAAATATGGCACCTTTGTGTATCTGATAAACAGCAAAGATACCAAGAGCAAGTAAATATTAAACACAACAAAGTAAACATTACGCCCATATGAATATCAAGAAGACCATTGGCGCACTCATGATGTGTGCAATAAGTGCCACTCCCCTGATGGCACAACAAACCAGTGCGGAGAGCTATCAGCCCAGCACCTACCAGGAGATGGAGCAGCTGACCGTGAACGAGCAGGTGACTACAGTCATTACGGCAAGCGAACCCATCCGCTTTGTGGATATATCCACCGACAAGATAGCAGGAGACCAACCCATCAACAATACCGTGCGACTGAAGCCCAAGGAGGGACTGCATGAAGATGGTGAAGTGCTTGCCATCGTGACCATTGTGACAGAACGCTACCGTACCCAGTATGCGCTGCTCTATACAACAAGATTGCAAGAGGCAGTGACGAATAAGGAGATACAACAGATAGAAAAGAATGCCTATAATAATCCTGCGGTCACATTGTCCTCTACGGACATGGCTCGTTATGCTCGTGAGATTTGGAGTTCGGAAGCCCATGTGAACAATGTGAAGACCAAAGCCCATAAAATGGTGATGCGACTGAACAACATCTATTCGTCGGGCGACTATTTCTTCTTGGACTTCTCGGTGGAGAACAAGACAGACGTGCCATTTGATATAGACCAAATACGATTGAAGCTGACGGATAAAAAGACCACAAAGGCAACCAACTCACAGATGGTAGAGTTGCATCCAGTCTTCACTTTGGAGCAGACCAAGCGTTTCCGCTATGGCTACCGCAATGTGATAGTCATTCGGAAAATGACATTCCCGAATGACAAGCAATTAACCATCGAAATGACGGAGAACCAAATCAGCGGTCGCACCATCTCATTGAAAGTGAACTATAGCGATGTGCTGTCAGCCGACTCATTCAATCCGATTTTTCTAAAATAGCAATCATATCCAATGGAAGAAAGCAAGGAGCTACAAGGATTTTACAAGATATTCAGGGCGGTCATCTACATATCCGTGTTGATGGAGTTCTTTGAGTATGCCATAGACCCAAGGGCGATAGACGGCTTTGGTGGTGTGGTGTGTGACCTGCACGACCGCATCAAGCAGTGGTTTATCTACCATGACGGGAACCTGGTGTATAGCAAGGTGGTGACATTCCTCTTGGTGTGCATCACCTGTGTTGGCACGAGAAACAAGAAACACTTGGAATTTGATGCCCGAAGGCAGGTGCTGTACCCCTTGGTGAGTGGCGTGCTGCTGTTGGTGTTGTCCGTGTGGCTCTTCGGCTATGCAATGGACACTCGTCTCTATGCCCTAAGATTGAACATCATCCTATATATGGTGGCAACCATCATCGGAACGGTGCTAGTGCATGTGGCCTTGGACAACATTTCGAAGTTCCTGAAAGAAGGACTGATGAAAGACCGTTTCAATTTTGAGAACGAGAGTTTTGAGCAATGCCAGAAGGAAGAATACAACAAGTACAGCGTGAATATCCCTATGCGCTACTACTATAAGGGTAAATTCCGCAAGGGATGGGTGAACATCGTAAACCCATTCCGTGGCACTTGGGTAGTTGGTACGCCTGGTAGCGGTAAGACTTTTTCTATTATAGAGCCGTTCATCCGTCAGCACAGTGCAAAAGGTTTTGCCATGGTCGTTTACGACTACAAGTTCCCTACCTTGGCAACCAAACTGTACTACCACTATAAGAAGAACCAACAGTTGGGTAAACTACCAGAAGGCTGTAAGTTCAACATCATCAACTTCGTGGATGTGGAATACTCCAAGCGAGTAAACCCGATACAGCAGAAGTATATCAATAACTTGGCAGCAGCGAGCGAGACCGCAGAGACATTGCTTGAATCCCTGCAAAAAGGAAAAAAGGAAGGCGGTGGCGGCAGCGACCAGTTCTTCCAGACATCAGCCGTCAACTTCCTCGCCGCCTGTATCTACTTCTTCATCAACTATGGCAAAGAGCCATATGACAAGGACGGTAAGATGCTAATAGCAGAGAAAGTACTTGACCCGAAGACCATGCAGATGAAGCCGACCGGTAAGGTGTTTAACCATGCAGGAGAAGAAGTGGAGCCAGCCTATTGGTTGGGCAAGTATAGCGATATGCCCCATATTCTCAGTTTTTTGAACGAAAGTTACCAGACCATCTTCAATGTGCTGGAGACCGACAATGAGGTAGCACCCTTATTGGGACCGTTCCAGACCGCCTTGAAGAACAAGGCGATGGAGCAGTTGGAAGGTATGATTGGTACCCTGCGTGTCTATACCTCACGTCTTGCCACCAAGGAAAGCTATTGGATATTCCACAAGGACGGCGATGACTTCGACCTGAAGGTCAGTGACCCGAAGAATCCGAGCTATCTGCTGATAGCCAATGACCCAGAAATGGAGAGCATCATCGGAGCATTGAATGCCCTAATCCTCAACCGACTGGTGACACGAGTGAACACAGGGCAAGGCAAGAACATCCCTGTGAGCATCATCGTGGACGAGTTGCCTACACTCTACTTCCATAAGATAGACCGACTGATAGGTACAGCTCGAAGCAACAAGGTGAGCGTAGCCTTGGGATTCCAGGAACTGCCACAGTTGGAAGCAGACTACGGGAAGGTGGGTATGCAGAAGATTATCACCACCGTAGGCAATGTGGTGAGCGGTTCTGCACGAAGCAAGGAAACTCTGGAATGGCTATCCTCTGACATTTTTGGAAAGGTGGTACAACTGAAG
This sequence comes from Prevotella marseillensis, assembly GCF_900625065.1. NCBI lineage: Bacteria > Pseudomonadati > Bacteroidota > Bacteroidia > Bacteroidales > Prevotellaceae > Prevotella > Prevotella marseillensis. Next base: position 2,289,099 of record NZ_UYXY01000001.1, read on the forward strand.
AAAGGCGTGACCATCGATAGAGACAAGACGAGCATCAACCTGAATGAGAATATGGACAGTCTTGTACCAGCCAGTAAAATCTCGGACATGCCGACTGGATGGATCTGCGGACAGACGGCAAGGGACTTTGTGGCAACCAAGACCGGCATGAATGGCAGTATGAACATACAGGAAAGCGACGAGTTCAAGACCAGTAAGTTCTATTGCAAGACCGATTTTAATATGGCAGACATCAAGAAAGAAGAAAGTGAATATATGCCACTGCCCAAGTTCTACACCTTCAAGAGCCGTGATGAGCGTGAGCGCATCCTCTATAAAAACTTCGTGCAAGTTGGTGAGGACGTGAAAGCCATGATAGCAGAGATATTCAACAAGAAGAATGCCAAGTGACAAAACAATGAAATCCCCAAAACAAAAACAACGTCCATGATAAAAAAGATAAAGACATACATTCTCCTAACGCTCTTGCTGCTGTGCCAAAGCATCATGGCGCAGAACAAGACACCAACCAACGACAGCCCAAGCCAAGCCGACTTGGACATTTTCGCTTTGCCTCCCTTTGAGCGAGCCGTACGCTGTATCAAGTATTATGAGGGATGGCACGACATCAAGCGCAACTATCCCTATATCGGATGGGGACATCGGATATTGCCGCACGAGAAGTTCAAGAAGAACCTCACTTATCTGCAAGCCGATTCCTTGTTGCGCTCAGACCTCACCAAGTTATGCGCCATGTTCCGCAAGTATGGCAAGGACTCATTAATCCTTGCCGTACTTGCCTACAATGTCGGACCTTATAAGATATTAGGGAACAAAAGATTTCCAAAGAGCCGTCTCTTGCAGAAGATTGAACATGGATTGGATAACATTGAAAAAGACTACCTTGACTTTTGCAGATGGAGAGGCAAGTACATTCAGTCTATAAGAAGACGAAGAATGACAGAACTTCAACTATTATACAACCCATAAAAAAGCAATAGTACTTCATTTACCATCCAAGAAGACCAGTATAGCCTATTTTAGGGAATGTTTCCTTAATGACACTCGATAATGTACAAAACATACAATCCTTTCTTTGTTTTTAGAGTGTTTTTTTTGATTTATCAAAATATAAACCACTAAGTTATGTTAAATAGTTGTTAATAAAATAATATTTTCGTCTATTTCCTATATTTTCTCAATTTATTTTCCTAATTTTGCATTTGTCAATTATACTATAATACAAGTTTTACTTGTTGAGTGGTCAAATATATAACATCTTTAATAAAGTGTAGAATATATAATGTTGATAAAATAGCAGATTACAAACATTAAAATTTAAAAAATATGGCTAGTAAAAAATCTCTTTTGGGAAAAGTATTTGCTTTCTCTCTGTTTGCTGCATTCAGTATGTCTGCAAACGCTCAGATTAAATACAACTCGTCTGGAAGACTATAGGAACAACTACTCCTTATTCTTTCTATCCAACTACACATAATGGTAGCATCTATTTCAAAGATAACTCTTCGCATTTCTTCCAAATAGATATAACTCCTGCAAATCCGAGATTGGCAGGACAAGGAGACCAAGTAGTTTTCTACAACACACAAACGAGTACGTTTAACAGTATTCAAGTCAAGAATGTCTATAATTACTCAGATGCTAGAGCTAAAACGAACATTCAGCCATTAGCTAATTGTATGTCTGGGTTAAAGAAACTACGTACTTATTCATACAAGTTTAAAGACGAAGGAACGGCAGCTAAAGCTTATACTCTTCGAAAGGGAGGACATGGAAAAGAATATGGCTTGCTTGCGCAAGAGGTAGAAAAGGTCTTCCCGAATTTGGTTGTTACAGATAATGAAGGTAAAAAGCTCATAAACTACACAGAGTTGATACCTGTGTTGATTAATGCAGTTCAACAACTGTCTTCTGAGGTAGAGGAATTAAAGGGTAAAATTTCAAAATAGTATATGCAACAAAGACAATTAGACCGTCGATTGTATTTCAAAGAGCTTGCAACAACCAGTGAGAAATACTTTGTTCCTTATTTGGAGAACTTTGTTAAAATCGGTGCTGGCACGAATGTTCTTGAAATCGGTTGCGGAGATGGCGGGAACCTATTGCCTTTTGCAAAATTAGGTTGTAGTGTTGTAGGCTGTGACATTGCAGACATGCGCATTAACGATGCTCGAAAATTCTTCTCGGAAGAACATGTAGAGGCAAAGTTTATTGCGTGTGATGCTTTTTTCCTGACTTCGTCACTCAAAAAAACTAAACATTATAATTCGTTGATAAACAATATTTTGTAATTTTGTGTCACCCATTTTAGGGTGACACGATGCAAAAAACATGTTTATACGTAAAAAGAAATACCCATCAGGCAATGTAGGTGTCATAGTGGTTGAAAAGGTCAAGGGCAAGATGAATGAGCTTACCACTATAGGTATAGCGCGCACTCAAGAAGAGGTAGATTCTCTCGTAATGAAAGGTCGTAAATGGATATATGAGGAACAGGAACACCGCCATCCACGGCTGGATCTTTTCGGTGAGGAACGTAAGAAGTGTGATGCAGAACTTCTGAGTGCCGAACAGATGCTTTCGTGCATAACCAACATCTCGATCAATGGAGCGGACCTGATACTTGACCGTGTCTTTGACAGCGTTGGATTCAACAGGATAGATGATGAGGTATTCCGCCAACTTGTAAAAGCCCGTTTGTCTTATCCTGCAAGCAAAGCTGCGACAGTGGAGTATCTGAAGAATCATTTTGACGAAGATGTCAGCCTGTCGAAGATCTATCGTTATTTGGACAAACTGAGCGATAACCAACATAAGATAGTTCAGGACATAAGCGTCCTTCACACGAAGAATATTTTAGGCGGCCACATCGGTGTGCTGTTTTATGATGTCACCACACTCTATTTTGAATCGGACTATGAGGACGAGCTTCGCAAAACCGGTTTCTCCAAGGAAGGGCGTCATCAGAACCCTCAGATTATATTGGGACTGTTGGTCAGCATTGGCGGCTATCCGCTTGCGTATTGCATCCATGAGGGCAACAAGTACGAGGGGCACACGATGCTTCCGGTAGTGACTGAATTTGTCCGGAAATATGAGCTGGAAGATTTTGTCGTGGTGGCTGACTCAGGGTTGATGAACAACGATAATATAGCCGACCTTGAAGCAAACGGTTACAAGTATATCATCGGTGCGAAAATCAAGAACGAGAGCAGGAAGATACAGGAATGGATACTGGAGCAGCCTAAGACGGACTGCCAAATGGTTGAATACGATAAAGGTAACGGACAGAGGTTGTTGGTCGGATATACAGAAGAGCGTGCCCGAAAGGATGCTTATAACCGTGAGAAAGGTATACGCCGTCTGGAGAAGGCATACCACAGAGGTACGCTTACCAAAGACAATATCAACAAGCGTGGATACAACAAATTCCTGAAAATGGAAGGAAATGTAAAGGTGACCATCAATTACGAGAAACTGGAGAAGGATGCGAAATGGGATGGTCTCAAAGGATACCTTACCAATACGAATATACACGTCAATGACGTATATGCCGCCTACCATAACCTGTGGCATGTTGAAAGAGCTTTCCGCATATCAAAATCAAAGATTGAGATAAGACCAATGTTTCACTTTACAAGGCGCAGGATAGAAGCACATGTCTGTATCTGCTTCGTGGCCTTGAAAGTTTACAAGGAATTGGAGCGTCTGCTGAAACTATCAGGCATAAATATGAGTGTGGACAAGGTGCTCGAACTTGCTAAAACTATAGTGACTATACAGATGACATTGCCTCAAAGTAAGCAGACTATCAACAGAACTATGCTGATGAAACGTCATCAACGCATTGCTTCATTGTTTACTGATGATTTTTGGGTGACACGTTGACGAAGTCAGGAGAAATACTTTGTTCCTTATTTGGAGAACTTTGTTAAAATCGGTGCTGGCACGAATGTTCTTGAAATCGGTTGCGGAGATGGCGGGAACCTATTGCCTTTTGCAAAATTAGGTTGTAGTGTTGTAGGCTGTGACATTGCAGACATGCGCATTAACGATGCTCGAAAATTCTTCTCGGAAGAACATGTAGAGGCAAAGTTTATTGCGTGTGATGCTTTTTTGTTGAAAGACTTAGAGAATCAATTCGATATAATTCTTTGTCATGATGTAATAGAACACATTTATGACAAGATCGGTTTTATGACAAAGTGCAAAAAGTTGCTCAAAAGCAATGGAATTATATTTATGTCTTTTCCTGCATGGCAAATGCCATTTGGAGGTCATCAACAAATTTGCAAAGGATTTCTGCTCAGTCATTTACCTTTTATGCATCTTTTACCAAATATTATCTATAAAGGGTTATTGAAAATAGGAAAAGAAGGGGCTGGTTGTATAAAGGAATTAATGAATATAAAACAAACGAGGTGTTCGGTAGAACTCTTTGAGAATGTTTTAAAAAGGACAGGTTATACTATAGAAAATCGTATAGCATGGTTTATAAATCCACACTATGAAGTTAAATTTGGATTGAAACCACGAAAATTATATATGGTTATAGATAAACTTCCTTACATTAGAGACTTTTTCACGACATCCTCTTTTTATGTATTGAAAAAATAATTATCTATATGGCATATCTATTTACATCAGAGTCTGTTTCTGAAGGGCATCCGGATAAAGTGGCTGACCAAATTTCAGATGCTTTACTTGATCAGTTCTTGGCTTACGATGACCATGCTCATTGTGCCATAGAAACATTTTGTACTACAGGACAGGTGGTCATTATGGGCGAAGTTCGCTCTAATGTATATGTTGACTTGCAGACCATTGCTCGCAAGACCATCAAACAGATAGGTTATACAAAAAGTGAGTATCAGTTTGACGGCGACTCTTGTGGTGTGCTTACTGCAATCCATGAACAGAGCGATGACATCAACCGTGGCGTGAGCCGTGAAGAGGATGAAAATCAGGGTGCTGGCGACCAAGGCATGATGTTTGGTTATGCTACTAATGAAACCGACAATTATATGCCTGTATCTCTCGATTTGGCTCAGATTATTATGCAGGAGCTTGCAGCCATCCGTAAGGAAGGCAAGGTAATGACTTACCTTCGCCCAGACTCCAAGAGTCAGGTCACCATAGAGTATTCTGATGACAATGTACCTCAGCGCATTGATACTATCGTAGTGTCTACTCAACATGATGACTTCATCAAAAAGTCAAATGGTGATGATGATGATGAGGCAATGCTCGACAAGATTCGCGAGGATGTGCTCAACATCTTGATTCCGAGAGTAAAAGCCCAGTTGGACGACAAGGTGTTGGCTCTCTTCAATGATAACATCAAATACTTTGTGAATCCTACAGGCAAATTTGTCATTGGTGGTCCTCACGGAGATACAGGGCTTACTGGTCGTAAGATTATCGTAGATACCTATGGCGGGAAGGGTGCCCATGGCGGTGGTGCTTTCTCTGGCAAGGATTCTAGCAAGGTAGATCGTTCTGCCGCATATGCTGCTCGCTATATTGCAAAAAACATGGTGGCGGCAGGTGTTTCCGATGAGATGTTGGTACAGGTAAGTTATGCCATTGGTGTAGCTGAGCCTGTGAGCATCTACGTGAACACATACGGCAGAAGTAAGGTTGATATGACAGATGGCGAAATTGCCAAGAAGATAGCCGAGATGTTCGATCTCCGTCCTAAGGCTGTCGAGCGTCAATTGAAATTGCGCCAACCTATGTTTTTGGAAACTGCAGCTTACGGACATATGGGACGTAAGAATGAAGTTGTGGAGAAGACCTTCACTAGTCGCTATCATGAGGTAAAACAGATGAAGGTGGAGTTGTTTACGTGGGAAAAACTGGATGTCGTTGATGTCATAAAAAACAAATTCGGCATTAAATAAATCCAAGTATTAATAATTAACATTAAAGGCAATGAGGAATTTCGATAAGATATTTGTGGTAACTGTATTTGCTACCAGTTTGTTTGGAATCACGTCTTGTAGTGAGAAGGATTTCTTAGACTCCTCTAACACTGCAAATATGATGATGACAAGGGCTATGGCAACTTCTGATTATTACTATTGGTATAAAGGGGAAAAAGTTGGTATATCTTCATTAAATGGAACATTTTATGTTTCCAGTTCTGATAGCGTAAAATTGCAGAATCTTTTTAAAAATAATTCTGCAATTTCTTCTAAAGAAACAATTTTTTCGTCTATAGATAAGGAGCATAAAAAACATTTTTGGAGAATAATGGAAACATCCTCTTTGTCATCTTCAACAGAAGATATGATTAAGGAGTTGAAAACCAAAGTGGGAGATGAGAGCATAACCATTGCTCCTGTTTTTGGAGATAATGAAAATTTGATTTCAACATGCGAATATTTTTATGTTCGTTTGAAAAATCAGAATGATTATTCTCTCTTGGAAAGTGTTGCAAAACAAAATTCAACAGAGATATTGGGTGAAGTAGATTATATGCCAAATTGGTATGTATTAAAGTCACCGACAAGTTCTAACGGCTTAGAAATGTCAAATAAGTTTTACGAAACAAATTTATTCGAGGCTGTCGATCCTAATTTTATGTTCAACTTTACACCTAATAGTTGCGTATCAGATCCTTTAGCTGACCAACAATGGGCTTTGAACACTGTAGATGCTTGTGATGCGTGGACTATAACAAAAGGAAAAGGAGTGTCTGTTGCTGTCCTTGACCAAGGAATAGATAGCAATCATAAAGAATTTGCAGAGAACTATAGTTCTTTATCATATGATTTGACAACAAAATCATTGCCAACTCAAGTGTATGGAGAACATGGCACTCATGTTGCAGGAATAATTGGAGCAAATCATAATGGAATACAAATAGCAGGACTTGCTCCTGAGGTATCTTTGGTGTCATTGAGCCATCCTTTAACGGTTGGAACTGAAAGAGTTGCACAATTGGCTTCCGGATTTGGTTATGCAACCACTCATGGAATTGATGTGATCAATAACTCTTGGGGAGACCAAGGTGGTCGTTTGTATCAACAATTGCATAGCTCGCTTTTGGAAGAAAGTATACAGAATGCTTTGACAAATGGAAGAAATGGAAAGGGTATGGTCGTTGTGTTTGCATCAGGAAACCAGGCAGGACAAAGAACGGATTATCCAGGTTATATGTTCCCGGATGCCTTGATTGTAGGTTCTATAAGTAGCAATCTAAAAAGATCATATTTTTCGACATATGATGACAAGTTAGATGTTATGGCACCGGGAGGAGATATTTTATCAACATTGCCAGGTAATTCTACAGGGAAAATGAGTGGAACTTCAATGGCCGCTCCATATGCAACGGCATTGGCTGCACTTGTCCTGTCAGTTAATCCAAGTTTGACCAATAGTGATGTTTGCCGCATCATAGAACAAACAGCACAAAAAGGTGGTGGATATACATATTCTTCAGTTTCTGGAAGACCTAATGGTACATATAATAATGAAATGGGATATGGCATAATAAATGCTCCTAAAGCTATAAACATGGCAAAGGAAGGTACAAATACAATAAACTTTATAGATAAAACAGTTTCTTCAAATCAAACTGTTTCTGGTTATAATATCTATACGAAAAATATAACTGTTAACGATAATTCTTTGCTTAAGTTTATTTTGGCCAATGGAATTGTTATTGACAAACCGTTTGTCGTAAATCAAGGGGCGCAATTAGAAATTTCATTCTGATAAATAGAGTAACAAAGAAAAGCAAGCTATTTCCGTGAGGATGTAGCTAAAAAAGGATGGCAGGATTGATACTCTTCCCATCCTTTTTGCATGTAAGATGTAGGTGTTCACCTGTACTTCGACCGCTACTGCCAGTAACACCGATAATAGTGCCAGAATAAACGTTTTCACCTCTGCCAACTACAATAGAAGACAAATGGCAATAGCTGACACGATAATTGCCATGTTTCAATATGACATAGTTGCCAGAACGATTGTCATACCCTACCTTTTCGACAATACCATCCATCATGGCATAAGTAGGTTCGTTCTTTGCACGAAGATCCAAACCATTGTGCCATGATAGTTTACCCGTAAAAGGGTCACGACGATAGCCATAAGAACTGGTGACCTTGATTGATTTCAGTGGATAAGTGATGCTCGGATAGCTGCTTATCCACTGTTTTTGTTTGCTATCCATTGAGTCTGTTTCCTGTTGAAGTAGATTGGCTTGTATAGAATCTACAGGTTGATTGGCAGGAAGCAGAAACTTCTCCTCAACTTTCTTGACTTTGTAACGGCATACGTTATCGCTGACGGTATTGAACTGTGCTTTTGCATTCGATACCGCCAGACAACTTATTACCCATAATGCCACTATTTTCCTTTTCATGGTGCAAAGTTAGGGAAAAAAATCAAGAGTGATACACGATGCTGTAAAAGTATAACATAAAATAAGATTAAAGTATGATTGAGAGTATGAAATAATGATATAATCATAATAAAACGGAAAAGATTGGGCAGAAGAACGTAGGCTTTCTTGTATTCATTACTCTTGGGCTATCTTTGCATAAGACAAACTGCACTCGGCAATAAGAAAGTAAACTTTCATTGCGCTCGTTTGCATTGTTTTTGCATGGCTATATGCAAAGTATCATTCAAAATATAATCAGAATATGAAAAGAAACTCATTTGAAGAAAGCGAAGTGCCGTATCAGACACTTGCAAAGTTCGGTCTTACCCATGAGATGATAGAAGACCTTCCGATGCATGCCTTGGATGACATCAGCAATGGTCGTCCATCGCCAGTGTTGCCAGTGAGTCTGGAGGTGAACGAAGGCTACAGTATCAAGAGCAGAACCCGATTTGCCTTGGTAAGAATGGCAGACGGAAATGTTGACGTGATGTTCTATCCTGTTTTGAAGTACGCCCCATTGGACAATTTCACCAAGGAGCAGCAGGAACTGTTGAAGCAGGGCAAGGCAGTGGTGGCAGATGTAGATATGCCAGATGGCGCACATATCAAGGCATTCGTGCAGATTGACGGAGAGACCAATCAGGTGATGGCTGTGCCGACACCTGTTATAGGCAGAAATCTACAGGTCTTGTCCGACGAACTCAGTCTTGGAGGAACGGAGCTAAAGAGCATCCAAAATGGCGAGGCACTGACATTTGCCGTAGAAGACGAACCGTTGACCGTAGGCATCGACCTGAAGAGCGATACTAGTATCCGCTTCGCCAACGGCGATGGTGAGCAGTGGCGCAAGGAAGGCAAGCGAGAGTGGGACAAATACACCTTCGGCATCTATGGTTGTTGGGTAATGGATGATGACGGCAATCTCGACTATGTTCCAGAGGAGGAATATACCGAAGAACTGTGGAATGAGCAGAAGAAAGCTGCCGGAAGACATGCATCGGCTGTCGCAAGAAAATAACGTGAAACATCAAATTTAGGGAAGAAATGAGAAAAGGACCTTATTATACAGAAGACATTCTCGTGGAGAAGATGCAGAATGGTGAATACTGTTGGCTCGACTACGTGAACCATTTCAGCGAAGAATGGCAGAACGAGTACGAGGAATACTGCAAGGAACACGCCCTGTGCATCGGCAACGAGAGTGCAGAACAGTTTGTGAAGTACAAGGACGAGCTGTTGGAGCAAGGAATGGAAACAGAGAACGCTTAATAAAATCATGCTATGGCGATAAGAAAGAACTTGAATCCAAGACAGATGGACTTGCAGCCAGAGATGCGTGACATCCTGATGCGCAATGGTATGCAAGCCCATATCATAGCCAACGGTGACGGTTATCAGTTAGCGGTACAGGGACATGACTCCCCACTGCTGACCTATAACCTCACCGAGAAACAGATGTTGGCATTGACTGATTGGGGGACCAACTCTGCCAACAAGAAGGCATATAACACCTTTACCAGCATCATAGGCAAAGACTTCTATATGCCGAGAAACCTTGTCCATGCAAGGAATGCTAACGGAAGAGTGGCTATGGGGCTGCATGGATATAGGATTGGTGCTGGAGAGTACGGACGGTTGGGATGGAGTCCAGAGTTTTTAGGTTGGACACCGAGAATGCAGGACGGCTATCATCTACGCAGAGTCGGCGGACAGATGTTCTATGCAGGAGCACCGATGGTGGCAGAGAGACCTGACAGAAGACTGAAACCAGGTGAGTTAACCTCAGGAGGCTATGGCTTTTACTATAAAGGACAGCAACAAGTAGCATCACAAGCAGATGTATTGCAAAACCTGCAAGCCGTGATGACACCTGTAGAAACACGTCCAAGAAGTCAAGAGCCAGCCAAACCCTACAAGGAACTGATAAGCTCACCTGTATATTTCTCCAACGATCAATGGCAGGAATGCCTGTCTTCACACGGTATCATCATCGATGAGAAGGCAAAGACACTCACCATCCAATCAGAAAGCACCAAAAGTGATATGGTGTATGACTTGACCGACGATGAATTGAAGGCATTGACCAACAATTCTGTCAAGCAAGTATCTGTAGCCAAACGACTGGATATATTGAATAATGTCATCAAGGACGATTTCGCAGACAAGATAACGATGGACATGCTCAACAGCAAGGAGCGCATCCATATCGGTTTGCGTCCAGAGGTGCAGCAGGAGTTGGACGGCAAGATGCAGTTGCAATCTACCGTCGAGCCACTGCAAGTGCAGCAAGAACCTATGAACAATAAAGTAGGTGTTGTGGATGGGCAGGACTTGGACGAGAGCAAGGGATGGTTCCGTGAAGGCAAGCATGGCAGAGAAGTAACTGTTGGTGAGATACGAGTGGAGCCAGCGGAGCAAGAAGGCAAGTTCCTCATGACAGCCATCATCAACGGTGAGCGAGTAAGCCACGAGATAACGCAGAAGCAGTATGACAAGTTCATGGCAGTGGATGACTACCATCGCATGAAACTTTTTTCCAAGATATTCGGTGAGGTGGATATGAAAGACCGTACCAGTTTGGGAACCAAGATTGGAGCCGCACTGTTAGCAGGACTGGGTGTTGCAGCCGAAGTCGGCAGTGAACTTCATAGACCACATAGCGCACCTGTAGTGATAGTTGACCACCATCATGGTGCAGTCCCTACACCACCTCGTCCCTACTTCAAACCAGGAGTAGATACACCGATGGATGTGGCGGCGAGAAACTTTGAGGCAGCCATGAACCAAGAGGTATTGCATCAGCACATGGGGAAAGGACTATAACGGAATACGCTTATGGCAAATAACGAACTGACATATAATGATTTCTTACAGCGTCTGAACATACAGGAGTTATTGGTGGACGCAGGCTATCAGTTGAACAAACGAGATGGCTTGCGCTATCCGTCGTATGTAAAGGTGGACAGTCATGGACAGCGAGTGAGGGGTGACAAGTTCATTGTCACTGGCAATGGCAAGTGTTGTTTTCAGCCACCAGAACAGAAAAACTACAACGTGATAGGCTTCATCAAGGAGCATCCTACGCTGTTTGACGACTATAAGCCAGGGATGTCATTGGACAGACTGGTGAATGTGGTATGCAACAGACTGTTGAATAATCCCATTGACGTGCGTGAAAGCAGAGTGGCAGAACCCAAGCGAGATGCCAAGCCCTTCAACCTGTCAGACTATGACATCTTGCGTTTCCACCCAAGGGAAAAGGACACTCAACGGAAACATTATCCTTACTTCAAGGAAAGAGGCATCAACATGGGGACCCAGTTCGCCTTTCACAAGCATTTCTTCTTGGCGACCAAGCGTCGAAATGACGGATTGAGCTTTGCCAATCTCGCCTTTCCACTATCCTTGCCGTCCAAGCCGGACAGCATCGTTGGATTGGAAGAGCGAGGTAGACCGAGACGAGAGGACGGCAAGGCATACAAGGGCAAGGCGGAAGGAAGCAACAGCAGTGAAGGATTGTGGATAGCCAACCTGACAGGTAAGCCATTGAAAGAAGCCACAAATATTCTATGGTTCGAGAGTGCCTACGATGCTATGGCAGAGTACCAAATCAATCCAGTGAAGAACGTGTATGTCTCGACCGGAGGTACACCGACAAAGGGGCAAATAAAGGGAATGCTGGAAGAGACCCGACAAGCGAACCATTATTTGGGCTTTGACAAAGACGAGGCAGGACGTGGCTTTGTGAAGAACTTCAAAGCAATCGCTAAGGAAATGGGATTTACAGACTTCACGGTGCAAGCCTTTCATCCTTTGGGACAATATAAAGACTGGAACGATGCCTTGCTTGGCAAACGAGACCAACGGTTGATAGACCAAGGAGAGATAGACTTCGACTATTTCGAGTTCGCCAAGGCGCAAGAGGCTGAGAGGCAACAAGAGCAAGCCAAACAGAAGGAAAAAGAGGAACAGACATCGGGCTTCCGCAGATAAAGCACGGTGTCATTATCAAAAAGGAGAATTATGCAGCAGACATATCGGTATAGAAACATCATCATCAAGCCCCATTGGATGCAGTTCGTCATCAACGAGCTGCACCTGTTTGTGCTTATAAGCGTAGGCTTTGTATATGCAGGTATTGATGATGCCGTTCTCTCCACTTTGGTGTTTGTCCTCTCGCTTTTGCTTTCCCTATGCTTGGCATATCGGCTTTTCTATTTATGCAGGATGCGGTACATCATCAGTAACGAACAATTGGTGTTTGAACATGGCGTGTTTCATCGGGAAGAAGATTATCAGGAACTGTATCGTGTGGTGGATTTCAATGAGAGTCAGACATTCATGCAGCAACTATTCCGATTGAAAACCGTGAGCATATATTCTGGAGACAGAACGACACCAAGGCTTGACATTATCGGAGTACCGATGAAGGAAAACTTGGTAACAACCATCAGAGAACGAGTAGAAACCAGCAAACGCAGGAGGAGCATCTATGAGATTACAAATAGGTAAGATATGGTTGATAGCAATTATCTGCATAGCAACGGCATCGAAAGCCAAGGCACAATTGGTGTCATCCAATCCCTTGGAATGGATGGCACTGGCAGAAGGCAATGAACTTATCAACAGTGAGATTGAAAAGCAAATCAACGGACAGACCAAGACGGCGTTGTTGCAGAATACAATGGCTGCTGAGTTTAACCAGATACACAAATGGGAGAAGAAGTACAACAGCTACTTGAAATCAGTGAACGGCTATGCCTCTTCGCTGAAAGCATGTACCCATCTGTATGATGATGGCGTGAAGATTTTCATCACGCTCGCCAAGTTGAAGGCAGCTATTGCCAATAATCCGCAGGGCATTGTGGCAAGCATGAGTATGAATAACCTGTATATCGAGACGGCAACGGAATTGGTATCGGTTTTCAATCTATTGAACGATGCCGTGGCGAATGGTGGCACAGAGAATATGCTGACAGGAGCAGACCGCTCCAAGACCTTGTGGGCATTAAACGACAAACTATCTGCTTTCCAAAAGAAGCTCAACAAACTGTATCTGAGCATCCGCTACTATACAATGAGTGATGTGTGGAACAATGTCACGGCTGGGATGATAGACAGAAGTAATGGTGAGATTGCTAAGCAAGCATTGGGGCGATGGCGGAGAGCTGCCAAAGTCAGTACACCATAATTAAATAAAAGCATTCGAGTATGAGAACATGGATATTTTGCTTTGTCATCATGTTGCTTTCTGTCTGCAAGATGCAAGCCCAGAACGACCCTGTGTTGGCAGGAATGATATACGCCTATACAGACAAGGCTGAAAAGGAGTTGAAGAACCAGGAGAAGGTGATGCTGATGCAGACCACTGGTCATATATGGTTGAAAGAGGAAGTGGAAGGAACCACCAATCTGCAACGAGAGTTCAACAACTACTTGGACTCGTTCCGCTCCATCGTGGTGTATGCTGCACAGGTATATGGCTTCTATCACGAGATAGACCGACTGGTGGATAACTTGGGAGGATTCACCAAACAACTGGATAAACATCCGAGCAATGCCCTTGCTGTGGCACTGTCAGCCAAGCGCAACAAGATCTATCGGGAGTTGATTATGGGCAGCGTGGAGATAGTAAATGACATCAGGCCTGTATGCTTGTCGGGCAACAAGATGACCGAGAAAGAACGAGTGGAAATCGTTTTCGGCATCCGCCCCAAGCTGAAGGTAATGAACAAAAAGCTGCAACGGCTGACCAAGGCGGTGAAGTACACCTCGATGGCGGACATCTGGGCAGAGATAGAGGAAGGTAGCCACGACAAGGCAGACAAGAAAACCATCGTGAAGGACTGCATGAACAGATGGAAGCGAAACGGAAAGATCAAATAACAATAAAAAGATACGACTATGAGTATATGGGCAAAGATAGCAAAGTATGGCGGCAGTGCCTTGAAAGGTGCAGGTAGTGTCGCCAAGCAAGGACTGAAATCTGCAAGCAATACGGCTGTGCATCCCACCCAAGCACTAAAAGGCGCAGGAAGTGCGATGAAAACAGCCGCTGTGGGCAGCGCAGCAGGATATGTGGCATGGCAGAACCTTGTAAACGACAAGAGCATGGTGGAGATAGCCAGTGATGTGGTGGTAGGAAAAGACACCACGGAGAAAATATCCGAAGCTGTGGAAGACGTGAAAGGACTGAAGAACAAGGCTGGAGAAGCTGTGGATGCTGTGAATGGTGCCATGGGCGACATCAACAGTAAGTGGAGCGGAATGAGCAACTTCTTCCGTGGCATCTTCGGAGGCAACGGACTGGAGATGTTCGGCAACTTCTTCAAGAACTTAGGGAAAGGAAACGTGTCGGGACTGAGCCTTGCAGGACTGGTAACAGCAGCGTTCCTCACTTTCGGACGTTTCGGATGGCTTGGCAAGATAGCAGGAGCCATGCTCGGCATGATGCTCATCGGCAACAATTCCAATATCAAGAACATTGTCAGTGGTGATGGCGGTCAAGGAAGAAATGTGAACGAAGCAGAAACGACCACACGCAGTGGCGGCATGAAACGATAAACATAAAAACGACAACAATATGAGATATACAGAAGAAATGATGCTGCAATCAAAAAGCGGCTTTTGCATGCCCTTTGAGGAGCGAGGCAAGGATGTGGAACTGACACTTGGCTATGGCAAACATAAGCATCCTGTAACAGGAACCGTATTCTTCCATCACGGACTGGACTTTGAGGCAAATCACTATCTGCTGTCTGCCTTGGCAAGCGGAACGGTATCGGGCATTGGCAATGATGCGACACACGGCATCTACCAAGTGATACGCTACGGCAAGTATGAAGTGACCTATTCCCATCTTGCCAACGTGTTCGTGAACTTCGGACAAACCGTGAAGGCAGGAAACATCGTGGCATTGAGCGGTGACAGACTGCATTTCGAGGTAAAGTTTGACGGCAAGGAAATCAATCCGATTGATTTCCTAACGATGCTATATGGTAATGTGAAGGCAATGGAACAGACTGGTAAGACTGGTTTTCCTGAGTTTGAGACCTACGACATGAATATAGCCACACAGTATAACAAAGATCAGAAAGAGATAGAAGAACTGATGCTACGCTTCATGCCATCGTATATGGAAGACCTGTATAAAGGTATGTATGTGACACCGCAACATGCAGAGCAGTCGCTAAGGAACATCTTTGCCTTGTCAGCGGCGAAACACTATTTCTATGAAGCTATGCCATCCATCAGCAATCCGTTAGGCATCGGGCAGAGAGCTATGCCCTTGGCTTGCAAGGTGCAGAACTTGCTGATTGCGGATTTCTTGAACTATCTGGCATTGCGGCATGGCATCTATCTGTCCACATTGAGCGAAGTTCTAAAAAAAAACTCCATGACGAAGCCATAAGGACGAGTGGCATCATCGACCCGCTTGCTGAACTGGACATCGATGTGCAGAGCTTTGATATTCCAAGGTTGGTGAGCGTCTATCCCGACCGTGCAGGAGTGAGATGGTGGACAAAGGCGTGGTTCAATAACCGAGAGGAAGGAGAATGCTCCGTGGAGATAGAACTGCAGCAAGCCATCCTCTTCATCCATGACAGAATAGAGAAGGACTCTTGGCTGGAGGAATACTTTCCAAAGCAGATGGAAGTGTATCACCAAGCCATCGAGCAGACAAGAGAACAGATATTAGGTCAACTAAACGTAACGCTATAATGAGTACAATCAAGAACCCGACACGCTTTGCCGAACTGGAGTATTGCCTTCAAGGATATTTTGACGGCAAGCTGGCACCTGTGATGAAACAGGTGCGAGATGACTTGACGCACAAACAACTGGAGGAAAGAGGCAGATACCAGAGCAGTTTGGCAGGAGTGCTTGCTTCTGCCAATCCGTATGCAGGCAACACGGACTTTGTGTTGAAACAGACAGGCAAATGGAACAGTAAAACCACAGAGGACTACTTGGAGATGTGCAACCAGAAGATATGGAAGGACAAAAATATCGTTAAGGACTTGGCGACCATTGCCGGCGAGTGGCGCAATGCCGTGGTGAAGGAAATTGGACGAAGCAAATATGACGCTTTGTCGAAAGCCTGTGGCGAGGATTTGGCATACGCATACGTTGCGCAAAGGATGGAAGACCTGATGATTGGGAAGCTCGTCAAGGACAATACACCCAAGTCAACGATGGACTACATCGTGCGAAAGGCAGCACAAAACAGCATCTGGGGACTGCAAGAAGAACTGATGAAGTCACCATTGACGGTAGAGATAGAGGCTCGTGGCGAGAAAGCCTATAAGCCAAGCAAGACGGAGAAGTTTGCTGGAAGGGCTACCGCCTCGGTAGTGGATGCCGTGACTATGGGCGGTATCGGTAGTTGGAAGTCATTGGCTACCTTGGTGGGGAGCGACATGGCATTGGGCTATATTCTCGATTCCAAGAAGGGAAACGGCGAACAGCGGAAAGAGCAAGCCATGGAATTGAGCATCAGCAAGGGCGTATTCGGACAGAACGGCAATGCCTTCACTGGTTTTCGCTCACAAGCCAAGAAAGTGAATGCCACCGACAATGGCTATGTCAAGACGCTCAACAGCAAACTCCATAACAAGATACATATCCCACAAAAAGCATTTACACCTATGGCATGGACAGATAACAGTATTAAGTTTCCTTTCCAAAAAGAGCAAGAGAAACGGAACGATCCGAAATACAAGAATGTACCGCTGATAGTGGCACCCGGCAAGGAAGATGCCTATCTGGAAGAGAAAGCCAAGCACGACGCAGCCAAGGTTGCAGAGGCTGAGCGTATCATCAAAGAAAGAAATGAGACTGAGGCCCTACAAGAAGATGCAGAACAGCAACAATCGGAAGATACGCAGCAGGAACAGCCAGAGCGTGACAACAGCAACGGATGGGAAGGACTGTTGAAGAACTTCGGACTGGACGGTTTCAGCGACATTGGCAATAACCTCGGCTATGTGATAGCCATGTTGCCCGACATCCTTGTTGGACTGTTCACTGGCAAGACGCAATCATTAGGCTTGAAGGACAATATGATGCCGATAGCCGCCATCCTTGCAGGAATGTTCGTGAAGAATCCGCTATTGAAGATGACACTCATCGGTATGGGCGGTGCCAATCTGCTGAACAAGGCAGGACATGAAGCATTGGCAAACAAACGGAAAAGCAATGATGGAAATGCTGTATCATACGATAATACAACATCACAAGCAGTGCAATATAAGTCCTATCCAGACGAACCGTTGAATCCCCGAATAGCCAACCCTGTGCTGCAAGGCAATTGCTTGGTGGCAACCATCGACCGAGTGCCATACACCATCCAACTGCCAGAGCATGTGGTTGGAGCATATCAAGCAGGAGCCTTACCACTCAACACCCTTGCCAATGCCGTGCTTGCCAAGAGTGACCAAATGAGACAGATGGCAGAACGCAACTATGGCGAGCAAGAAGTGAGAAGTGTGAGAAACGAGGCGATGGAAAACGCAGAGCAGCGAGAAGTTATTCAACGTTCAAGATAATAAAAGAAAACGTAAAACAATCATACAATGAAAGAGAAAAGTCCACAAGAGAAGAATGCAGCAGAGCGTCAAGTGTCACTGATTACCGAGGCCCTGTCAAAAGCAGTCGACAACAAGGGTGTCTGGCTGAATGAGCAAGGAAAGCAATATCCACGGTTTTACCCAAAGGGAGCGGCAGTGAGTCCGTTCAATGCCCTCGTGATGGGATTGAACTCCGATAAGAACGGATTTTCTACAAATCTTTACACGTTATTTAGTGAAGCCAAGAAGCGAGACGAGTCTGTGATGGCGCATGAGAGAGGTGTGCCGTTCAACTGGTATGCGTGGAACAAGTATGTGAACCGACATAATCCGGAAGACATCATCAGCAGAAAGGACTACCAGGAATTGTCGGCAACCGATCAGACACAGTACAAGGGCATACATAATCGGGAAATACGAGTGCTGTTTAACATCGACCAGACCATGCTGCCACTGAAAGACAAGGAGAAATATGAAGATGTGGTGAAGGCGAATGTCGGTGCGAATGAAGACAAGGCATTGCGTAGCCAAGTAAATGACTTCATCCAGAAGATGAAGGAAAACCTGATGGCGGTGCGCAAAGACGGAAGCGGAGTGGCACACTATGACACAGAAAAAGATGCTGTGTATATGCCAAAGCAAGAAAACTTTGAGCATTATAGCGATTATGTGCAGGAAATGTTGCGCCAAACGGTGAGTGCCACAGGACATCAACAGCGACTGGCAAGGGAGGGCATGGTGATGAAAAACGGCATTGCGCCATCGGAGGATGCCGTGAAGCAAGAGAAACTGGTTGTGGAACTAGCTTCGGGCATCAAGATGATGGAAATGGGTATGCCAGCCAAGATTTCCAAGGAGAATATGGGACTGGTGGACTACTGGAACCGCGAATTGAAGGAAAATCCATGTCTGATAGATGCCATAGAGAGTGATGTGAACAATGCCTTGGACGTTATTCGCAAGGCAGAGCGTGGCGAGAAAATAGAATATTCATCCTTGAAGAACGAGCAGCAGACCACCGAGATGCAAGCGCAGATGCCCAAGCATTACTTCGTGGCAGACGAGATAGCCAAGCATCCTGACAGCGAGCAGAAGTTTGTGGTGATTGTAAGAGACAAGGAAAACAAGAGTGCTGATGTGGTGTTACCAGCAGGAGCATCATTGGAAGTGAACAACGAGGTGTCGGGCATGAGCAAGCAGCGCATCGAACATGCCTTACAGAAGGAAGGTTTTCAGTCTGTCAAGTTCTATAATCCCGATGGCGCTTTGGGCTACCATCCTGATGACAGCTATTTTGCAGGAAAGGACATCACTGTGGCAAGATTGAAGAACTGGCAGTTGGAGGACATATCCAAGATTGACGTGAGCGATGCCGTGAGCCAGAGCAAGCAGGTGGGCTTCGACCGCATACAGATGGTGCAGGATGACAACAAACGTTGGGCGATGTATATCAAGCCCGAAGGACAGAAGGCATTCTCTATCTATCCCGACAAGGCGGATTTGAACCGCTTCTTCACCACATTGAAACAGGCGCAGGACACGATGGACAGTTTGAGAGTGGAACTGGCACAGAAATACTATGCGATGGCAGAGACAAAGCCTGACCTGAAGGTGGACTTGTTTGGCAGTGGTCAGCATAACGAGGTGGACATGAACCGCATACAGAAAGTGAACGTGTTCAAGGCAAAGAACGATGTCATTCTGTGTGCAGCCACCATTGATGGCGCAGACAAGTTGCAGCCTCGTGTGGTATCGCCAAGCCAATGGCAACGAATGTGGATTGCCGAAGACAAGAACGAGTACAAAAAGCATCTTGCTGCTACCCTGTTTGCCGACATCCTGCAGAAAGGACAGGCGCAGGAGCAGACAGCATCAGAAAAGCAAGGAGACGAAACCGAGGTGAAGCAAGAAACGCAAGTCTCCACCGACAAGCATGAGGAAGAGCATCGAGAATATCACGAGGAAGAGAATAAGCAAGCTTCCTCTGAGGAAAAGACAGATATTAGGGAAGAGAAGGATGCGACTGTTCAAAGAGATAATAACGCTACTGTGGATAAGAAGGAAGAAACAAAGGGTAAGCAGAAGGAAGAGACCAAGGACTCTCCCATCATGAAGCAATGGAAGGAGTTGAAAGCCAAGCATCCAGATGCTTGGCTGCTGTTTCGTGTAGGTGATTTTTATGAGATGTATGAACAGGATGCCAAGCGAGGAGCGGAAGTGTTGGGGATTACATTGACAAAGAGAAACACCCAAGCAGGTCCCTACATGGCTGGCTTTCCACATCATGCCTTGGACACCTATCTGCCCAAGCTTATCCGAGCTGGAGAACGAGTGGCTATCTGTGACCAGTTGGAGGCACCCAAGCAGAAGCAAGAGGAGCAAAATACTGAGGAACAGCAGCGTTCTGGCGGTATGAAACGATAATAATGAGGATATAAAGACATGAGCAAGAATCAACAATATGCAGAAAGATATGCTGCCGAGGCGATGGAGCAGATGAAGCGATATGGCATCCCTGCTTCCGTCACCTTGGCGCAAGGCATCTTAGAAAGCCGTAATGGACAGAGTGAACTGTCGCAGTTGGGCAACAACCACTTTGGCGTGAAGGCTTCGAAAAGTTGGTTGAAGAACGGTGGCGATTATCTTGTCTATACCGATGACAAGCCGAATGAGAAGTTCTGCAAGTATGCCACGGTGGGTGACTCATACGAGCACCATTCCAAGATATTGAAGAACAGCAGCCGCTACAGCCAATGCTTCAAACTCTCTCCCGACGACTACAAGGGATGGACAAAAGGTATTGAGCGAGGCGGTTATGCCACCAATGGAGGATATGCTGCCAGTTTGCAAAAGATTATCGAAATCAATGGATTACAGAAGTATGACCAACAGGTGATGCAAGAAATGAGGGCTGATGGCAAGAAGTTCGGAGTAGAACAGAATGCAAGGACTTCAGCAACGGTATCGTCTTCGGTATCGACATCCAATAATGACGAAAAGAAGCAAACAGCATCTCAAACATCCAACGACAAATACTCATTCCCTGTGAAAAGAGACGAGTTCTTGTTTGTCACTTCTCCATTCGGTATGCGTCAAGACCCTATGGACAAAAGCAAACAGCAGATGCACAAGGGCATTGACATCAGAGCCAAGCATGATGATGTGTTGGCAACCGAGAATGGTGGCAAGGTGGTAGCTGTGAACCACAATGCCAATACTGGCGGTGGCAAGTCTGTGACAGTGGAATACGCAAGATCGGACGGAAGCAAGGTACAGACTACCTATATGCACTTGGACAGTATTGCTGTGAAGGTGGGTGACGAGGTGAAAGCTGGGCAAAAGTTAGGTGTGTCGGGAAATACCGGCACACGCACTACTGGCGAACACTTGCATTTCGGAGTGAAAAACATATCGGCAGACGGCAAGACAAGGGACGTGGATCCTGCATCATACTTGGCAGAGATAGCACAGAAAGGTAATCTGAAGCAACAGGCATTGTATAACGGCAATGACCTGTTGGCAAAATACAAGGAAAACAGTTCGGCTGTGGACACGAGTCTGTCACCTGATGATTGGATGAAGAAGCTGTTGTCATCTGAGGATGCAAGCACAGGATTGTCAAGTGCAGACCCGATAATGGGATTGGTGACTACCATGTATAGCAGTCTGCTTGCCCTCGCTGTGCAAATAGACAGTAAAAGCGAGGAAGAGCAAAGAACGCAAATCTCAGAAGCTGTAAGCAAAAGGCAGGTGGACTTGAAAACGTTGATGCCGACTATGAAGGAATGTGTGCTGAGTGTTGGCGATAATGGAAAGGCTGTGTTGCAAGCGGACAATGGCACTACCAAAGTGACGAGAGAGCTGACCAATGCGGAGTTCTGTAGATTGTCGCAAGTGTTGGGTGATACCAACCTGAGCAATGATGCCAAGAAAATGCGCATCGCTGGAATGGTGAATACTATCGTGCTGACTCAACAGGCATCGCAAAACTATGAGCAAGTCCTGGAACAGCAAGAAGGTCAAAGTCAGACAATGCAAAGAAAGTAAGGACATGAAGGAAAAAATGAAAAGATGGTTAGCGGTAACGGTTCCACTATTGATGGGACTGTCGCTATTTACGGCAGTGGCATTCGGTGCCTATTTGTTGGGCGGAGTGTATGCAGCTGTCGGATATATCGGGTTCAATGTTATGGTGGGAGTTTGGCTGTTTCGAGAAATCACCAGAGCACCCATGATGGATGATTGACATTTGGAAATAATCAGATACTTGAAGATTCCACATCTTGGTCGATTGAAAACGAATAAAAAAGTATTTGAGCTATGATTAAATGTAACGTAAGTGTGTGCGGAACCGTCAGCAAGGCTGCAGTGGTTCGCAATGGGAAGGACGGAATGCCTTTTACGACATATTCCGTGGATGTGGTGGTGCCAGCCAAGAGTGGTATCAACAAGACCGTGATTGTCAGTTGTATCATGGATGGTGACGATGCGGAAGGCATTGTCGTGGGCAACCGCATTGAGTTGAAAGGTGTATTGACCTTCAAGAAGAAAGATGACAACCTGTATTTCAACTTGAAAGTATCGGAAGTGAACCTTTCGCCTGTATCGGAAAGCAAGGATGGCATCGTGGGCGGCATGGAGTTCAAGGGCAAGGTCGGTAAGGACATTGATATGAAGAAAGGCAAAAATGGTAAGGCTTTCCTGATGTTTTCTGCTTTCAGTGCAGAGAAGATTGGAGAAGAATTTGCCTTTACATGGGTACGCTTTGTCCGGTTCTCGGAAGAAAAGGAAGAATGGCTGCAGTCGAAAGCCACCATCGAGGCAAAGGGCGAGTTGGAAATCTCGGTGTATAACGACAGACTCAACTTAGGCTGCAAGGTGGCGGAGTTGAACCAGTGGGAGAAGAAACCGTATCATCCTAACAATTAGCAAGTATGGCATATTACAATAAGAGTCCACAGAATAATGGCGATGGAAAGAATGCTGAGGACAGAGCCTTGGACACCTTCGCCAACATGATGATAGAGAAAATCGAGTCGTTGGGAAGCAAGGACGGATGGCAAAAGCCTTGGTTTACGGAAGGTACATTGAGTTGGCCGAAGAACCTGTCTGGCAGAGAGTATAACGGCATGAATGCCTTGTTGCTCACCATGCTCTGCGAGAAGAAAGGCTACGAGTTGCCAGTGTTCTGCACCTTTAACCGTGCAGTGGGTTTGAACTATCAGACCGACAAGCAAGGTAACAAGAAGCAGATGGTGGATGCCAATGGCGAGCCGTTGCCCAAGGTTGGCATCAATAAGGGAGAGAAGAGTTTTCCCGTGATGCTGACAAGTTTCACCATTGTACACAAGGAGACAAAAGAAAAGATACCCTATGACGACTACAAGCGAATGAGTGCTGAGGAGCAGAAGGAGTATAATGTCTATCCGAAGTTGAATGTGTATCAGGTGTTCAATGTGGCACAGACCAATCTGAAGGAGGCACGACCTGAATTGTATGCCAAGTTGGAAGCAGAGAACAAGCCAGAAAAGGCATTGGTGAAGGAAGGTGACATGTATTCATTTCCTGCTGTTGACCGGATGTTCAAGGAGCAGAAATGGATTTGCCCAATCAATATCGAACACCAGGACAATGCGTTCTACTCCATTTCCCGCAACCAGATAACCATTCCTGAAAAGTCACAGTTCAAGGATGGTGAGTCGTGGTATGGAACAGCGTTCCATGAGATGGTTCACTCGACAGGAGCGGAAGATCAGTTGAACCGTCTCAAACCGCAGTCGGGCTTCGGTTCCGATGAATATGCACGTGAGGAACTGGTTGCAGAGTTGGGCAGTGCGTTGGTGTGCCAGAAGTATGGCATGACCAAGAATCTGAAGGAAGACAGTGCCGCCTATCTGAAATCGTGGCTCGGCAGTCTGAAGGAGTCGCCAAGTTTCATCAAGACCACCTTGATGGATGTGAAAAAGGCAACGTCTATTCTCACGCAGAGAATAGACGAAGTGTCTTTGGAAATGAAGGAACAACAGAGTGAGGATGTTGCAGCTTCAGTATCGGAAGAAAACAAGGAAGCGAAGGACATGAAGCAATCCGCATCATCAAATGATAGTGAGCAAACTGAGGCAGAAGAAGAAAAGGTCGCAAGGTCTGCGTTCCGCCGATAATGAGGCTATTTGTAGCAAAAAAGCAAAAATCCAAGATGCGCACATATATATCAATGTGTAAGCATCCTGGATTTTTTCATTATTCGGGTGTGGCATCTTCGCTGTCACCATCTTCCTCATCTTCGTCAGCAAGCCATTTCTGCCAATCTTCCTCGTCAATGGTGAGTTCGTTCATTTCCCAATCATATGCGAGTTCAGGCATTGGGTCACGAGAGTAAGGAAAATGGATGGTATAGCCGATTTGTCCATAGGAGACATGGAGCGGAGTGACGCAAAGGTCTCTGCCGAAATAGCTTCGGGTGGTAAGATATTTGCGCCAGTCGAAACGTTCATAGAGAATGTTTCGACATAGGCGGTAAAGATATTGTTCTATTGTCATACGTCTTGAAGTTCTAACTGTGAATAAAATTGTCTGAATGCCTCGTAAAGGTCAGCCATCATGACTTCGGCTTCCTCCATGTCTTTGACTATATCGGCAATGTGGTAAGGTGCGCCATTTTTGCCGTGACCGTCTGAGCCAATCCAAATGTATGCTTCCTCGTCAACATCAAAGTTCTCGTAATACTCATGGATATTGTCGATGAAGGCTTCCATATCATCGTCTTCAAGTTCCACGCTGAAATTGAAATCTTGACCATAGGAAGTATATTTGGCGAAGTTTACATCTGTCTTGCCATTTTGTGGCTCGGAGAAATCAACGCTCCATCCTAACATTTCGGCTATCTCCGTTATCTTTTGCTGTATCATATAGTTTGATTTTTAGCAGCCATAGGCAAGAAGCCTACGGCTGATGAATGGTTTAAACTTCTTCCCTGTCATATATGTCAGACAGGAACGACTGCAATCTTTCGTCGGGAATGTTCCCTATCGGGCAAGGCTTGAAGCTCTTGTCCTGCAATATCGGTATCTTGGGAAGGTTATGTCCGACATCCACGCTGATACTTTCCATTTCCTTGATGGAAGCATAGCCATATTCTGTATCGGCAAGACCGACAACGATAGAGAACAGCGTGAAGTCATTGCCTTCCGGCTGACCTTCCAATACATACCAACGGACTTTGCCGATGAAGAAGACGCATTGGCAAATGGCATCCTTCTTCTTGCCGTCCTGTGAATAAAGCGGATATAGCTTGAACTGCTCCGCCAACTGTGGTGTAATCAATCTGCTTGTCATAATTGCATTATTTTTTGGGTAAATACTCTGATGAAGATGGATAGTAGAGCTGCTGCTCACGCAAGGCTTCAATGGCTGCATGTGCCAAAGTGCAAGCCCATTCATTGCGAAGGTCATAATAGCCCTTCTGATAGTTTATAGCCAACTGCTCCATAAAAGCCATCATCACCTTGAACTTCTCGTTTACAAGAAAGCGGTGGTCATTGGCAAACTCTGCACCCACCTTGGATGCTGAACACATCTTGCCGTTCACGAAGCGTGAAAAATCATTGGCAAACTCCTTGTCTCTTTCGTTAATCATATTGTTCATATCTGTTCGGATTAAATTATGAAACTTCTTTTTCTTCCCTATTCTCGAAGCCTTTATGACTTCATCGAGGGAATTGATTTTACGTGCAATCAAGAGTTCGGGCATGGAGACAGACAAGACAAGGAATTGGATGATTATTTCATTGGAATACCCCAATCTTTGATTGGCGGAAGGCTGCTAAGGAAATAACCAGCCAATAGCAAGGCGATACTTGACGGTCTGGTGGGCTGAACTAAATTTGCTAAGGAAAAACAAGGGAGGATGAAGGGGTATGGGAGATGTGTAGTGACTAAAACTGGTAAGATTACCGCTTTTTGATAATAGAGAGATCTGTTAGAACCGGCATATACAGTTCGAGCATTCCCGTTTTTTGTCATTTGTGTCACTTTTCGGGAATTGTATTTCTGAAAATATCCCTGTTCAATCTTCGCACTATGTTAAATAGTATTGAACAAGATGAAATATTGAACAAAAAGTTCGTTCGTTTAAGTTTTGTTCATTATCATTGCAACGTTCAATCAAATTGAACACAACTGATATATTGAACAAATAACATAAAATGATGGCAAACAATATCATAATAAACCAAGCATTGGATGCTCTTAGAGCAAGCCTTCCTGTGGGGGATGTTGAGTCAACAACAGCCGTCAAAGTAAATTGTACCAATGAAAATGATGTCACTGTTAAGATAATGAATATAGATTTTGTGTGTCATGTAAGGGAAAACATAACCAAGGCCACATTAAATCCGACATTAGCGACTATGCAAACGATGAACAATGACAAGCAGCAAATCTTGCTTGTTACGCAATACGTCACGCCGCAGGTATCAACAGAATTGGCAAACAGAGGTATCAACTATCTGGACTGTGCAGGAAACTGCCTTGTCAGATATACAAAGGCAGGAAACTTGATTTTCCAAATATTTAATCAAGGAAGGAAAAATACGGAGTCCAAGGTGAAAACCTATCCCGTGTTTCAAGATGCAGGATTGAAGGTCGTGTTTTATCTGTTACAAGATGCAGACAATATAAAGAAGCCTTATCGAGAGATAAAAGAGCAAATTGGTGTATCTTTGGGAAGCGTGAAAAACGTTTTGGATGAACTTGCAAGACGTGGTTTTGTTTGTGACACTAAAAACGGGCGCATAATAAAAGACAAAAAACAACTGCTTGACTTATGGGTTAGCAATTACAATGAAGTATTGAAACCCAAATTGCTGGTAGGCGCAATGGCATTTCGAACAGAAGCGAATAGAAATGAGTGGAAAAACATAGCATTGCCAAAGGGCATGTCATGGGGAGGAGAACTTGCCGCAAACTTGACGGATGGCTACTTACAACCAGGACTTTTCGACATATACACGGAAATACCTGCAGCACATCTTATACGAACAGGTGTCGTCAAGCAAGATACAAATGGGGAAATTCATCTGTACAACAAATTTTGGAATTGGGAAACAGACAACAGAACTGTTCCTGCTATATTAATCTATGCAGACTTGATGGGTAGTGGCAATAGTCGCTGCTTGGAGGCTGCGCAACGCATATTAAAGAATAAGCTTAGAGATTTCGAGTGAAAAGGGGTTCTTTTGTGCTATAATTTTTATACAGAATGGTTCTTGTTATGCTTTTAAGTTTTAAACTGTAAGTATTTTGAGGTATCCCTCAATTTTGATGGCACTTTTTCAAGGTGACTCATTTATCAAAACAAAAGTGAATTTGGATAGTTTATCAGGTCTAAATTACACTTTTGTTTTAATCATTTTATATTGTTTTGTGCAGGCAAACAGGTAAAGCATATCTTAAAATACTTTAATTTTAAAGATTTTTCTTATCGAAATATTGGGAAATTCCACAAAAATACATATATTTGTTGGCGAATATTATTATGCTTTGCATGTTGGTATGATATTAGAATTACAAAAACTCCTTGCAATTTAATGTTGCTTTGGATAGATATATTTATTAATTTACATTTAAACCTCAGTAAAAATGAAGAAATTTTTAACAGCCCTTTGTTTGATGATTGGAATAGCTTCAACATCATTCGCTGCTAATTCGGTTGCTTCAACCCCTGTGAATTCTGAAGTTTATAGTGTTCAGAAGAATGACACTCCTGACGTAATTATTGTTGTTGTAGATGACAAAGGAGTTATTATTGACATCATTGTAATTAAACAACGCTAATCGTTGTGGAAAATCATGCTCACTCCTAACTTGATATACTCCAAGTTAGGAGTGAGCATTTTTATATTATATTAATGCTTTGTTGGGTTGTTCGCATCTATAATAATTAATGGTATGGCATATAAAAACATATATATAACTATTCTGGCGTTACTGTACGGCTTTACTGTCAATGCGCAAGAACAAGCAAAATATCGTGTAATTTACGATTGTGATGCGCAGATTGTCACTGGGAATCTGAACATTTACAGGTGGATGCTTGATATTGGAGATACAACTGCTGTATTCTACAATAAGAACTACAGACTGTATGATAGTGAGTTGACTAAAGTAAAAGCCCAAGGAGGAGACAATGCGATGATTGATCAACTCCCTGTTATCGGTGGAAAATATTCACCGAAAAATGACCTTCAAATAATTGTTGGCAATCCTAAAAGGGGAAAATACACTTATTACAAGCAAGTCCTCTCGTCTGGTTTGAAATACGAAGACCAAGTTCCGTCCATAAAATGGCAATTGAACGACAGCACAAAGACCATCTGTGAATATGAATGCAAGCAGGCGGTTGGCTCCGTGTATGGTCGGACATGGACTGTATGGTATTCTATCGAGTTGCCTCTCAATTACGGTCCTTACATTCTTAATGGTTTGCCAGGATTGATTATGGCGGCAAGGGATTCGGAGGGCTTGTTTGATTTCAAAGCTGTTGGTGTAGAGAATGCTCCTGAGAATGCCTTGGTTTCGGTTTACAAAGAAGACAGCCACCAGAAGTGTACCCGAAAGCGTTTCTTGCAACTGCGCTCAGAGTCAGAAGGAATCAATAAAGACCAACTTGTAGATAGAATTCTTAGTCAAAGGACATCGGGTGAAAAAGTGATAGTTTATACTGTTTCTGGGACTGATGCAAAAGTCGATAACGAGGTTGAAGTGCCTAAATATAACCATTTGGATAAAGAATGAGAATTGCCGTTTTTATTTTACTTCTGCTAACAAACCTTTCGCTCTCTGCACAAACCTTCACAGGAAAGGTGAAGGGTAAGAAAGGAGAGCTCTTGGTAGGTGCCTCGGTTGTGGCATCGACTGAGAGCAAGTCAACCGTGGCGTATTGTCTCACAAGCGATAAGGGTGAATATAAGTTGACTATTCCTAAAGGGAAAAATCCTGCAAGCATAACGGTAAGTTATATTGGTTATCAGAAGAAGACGATGCCGTTTGCTGATTTGAAGGATGGCATGACTATCACGTTGGCAGAAGGTGGCTTCAAGTTAAAGGAAGTAAAGATAAAAGCGGAGCGTATAAAAAGCACAGGAGACACGCTCACATATTCGGTTGCTGGTTTCCGCCAGGGACAAGACCGAAGCATTGCCGACGTGATAGCCAAGATGCCTGGACTTGAGGTAAAAGCGGATGGCAAGGTGGAATACCAAGGAAAACCTATCAACAAGTTCTATATTGAGGGACTTGACTTAATGGGGTCGCAATATGGTGTTGCCAACCAAAACATCTCAGCTGATAAGATAAAGAGTGTGCAGGTATTGGAGAATCATCAGTCGGTGAAGTCGTTGCGTGGCGTGTCGTTCAGCGAACAGGCTGCTCTCAATCTTGTGTTGAAGGATGATGCCAAAGCCGTATGGACGGGAGCGGCTGACATAGGTTTGGGTTATGGTGATGATTTTCTATATGACTGCCGACTGATGGGTATGCGTTTCAACAAGAAGTATCAGACGCTGATGATGTACAAGAACAACAACATCGGCAAGCAACTCGACAATGAGGTGCTCGACCTTGCTGCATTGTTGAAGGGAAGAACTGGCTCTGAATCGGGCTTTCTCTCAATGATGTCGGTTGCGGCTCCCGACCTTGCAGACAACCGATATACTTTCAACAATAGTCATCTTGTTGCCGGCAACTGGCTTTGGAAGACTGGCAAGGATTCGGAACTGCGTGTGCAAGGCAACGGATTTATTGACAAGACCGATATGCAGGACTATAGCTCATCCACTTATCTCACCCTTGCCGATATGCCAGTCATAGTTGAGGAGCAGAATGTCTGCAACACCCGAAGCGAATGGAAGGGTGAGGCCAACTATCAGTACAACGGCAGTAAGAGTTTCATCAAGAACAACCTTAAAGGCTATATTGACTTTAACAAGAGTATCGGCACGATGATGTACAACGGACAACGCACCGACATGATGGTGAAGCCGCACAAGCGTAGTATTACTGAGGATTTTCAGATGTCGCACACCACGGCAAAGGGCAACATATATAACGTTGACAGTTATTGGACCTATAGCTATCTGCCAGGACAGTTGCTCACCATTGGTGGAATGACAGAACGGCTGAATCTCGGTTTCTTCTCCACGCAGAATGAAATGCAATATAAACTGAAAGTCGGCAGACACTATCTCAACAATGAGTTGGGAGTGAACTACGACTATCAGAGTATTGGTGTGGCAATGGACGAGGAAGCGGAGAAGACGAATGTGTATCAGTTGCTTCGCACGTATTGGACTCCTTCAATGTCGTTCCTTTTCGGAAAGCACAGAATAGGAATAAAGTCGAAGATAAGTTATGCCCATCAGTCTTACCGTGAGTCAAGAAGCAATCATCTGTGGATAGACCCTTCGGTGAGTTGGAATTGGAAGGCAACTGTTGTTTCTGAATTTTCGGCTAATGTTGGTTATGCTAATGCGCCATTGATGGGAAGGTCTATCTATGACACTCCTATCTTCACAAGTTATCGCACTAAGAAAGTGAATAGAGGCAAGACGGATGCTACTCACTCTATTCATGCAACGGCAGCATATAAATACACCAATCCTGTGTCGGGACTGTTCTTTAATATTCGTCCTTCATATAATAGAATGTCGGGAAACATCCTTTATGAGAGTGCAATGAACGGCAACGTCTATACCATGACTGCTACAGACAAGGAATATATCATGCAGACAATAGGCGTTTCTGGTCGTATAAGCAAGTCTTTTGGATGGGCAAAGACACTAATAGGTCTTGGTGCCTCACACAACATCACAGATTATAGTATGCTTGTGTCGGGCATTGTGAATGATGCACGTATGAACACAACCGCTGTTTCGTTCAACTATTCATTGCGTCCAGCGAGATTTCTTTCTGTTGAGGGTAAGTCGAATGTGAACATTTACAAGCAGAAGAACCTCACGGCTCCCGAACTCTCTTTCAACCCCACAACCGACTGGGAACATTTTCTTAAACTATCTGTTTTCCCTGCCAAAGGATGGATGCTGAGCGTAAAAAACGAACTCTTCCATACCAACGACAAGAGCATAGGCGTAAACCACTTTCTTGACTTTTCCATTGCATACAAGGCTAAGCGTTGGGAGTTATCTGTCACAGCAAACAACTTTATTGGCACTTCAGAGTTTGAACGAAGAACTCTCGGCAACACAATTGAGTCGTATAGCGTGACACGCTTACGCCCAAGGGAATTTCTCACCAAATGGAGTGTGGATTTGTAAACAAACACTGGTGACAAACTATTTGTTTTTCACCTCGTTAGCAGTGTCGGTTTCGGTAACTGACCGCTAACGGTTTGGTAACTGAAATAACTCAATATCCTGCTCGGCTTTGCTTTGCAGCCAATTGGTAGAATTATGAAATATTGCTCATTCTCAACCTCTTGCAGTTCATTTCTCTCATCTTCACTTTCCGTTGCTTTTGCTTAAATTGTGCATTGCTCTAACTCGCTCTAAATTGGACTTTGATTGAAAATCAAGAAGTTGGGCGTTTGCCTATATTCTAATAGGTAACAATATGGAAACGAGCGGACTTCTGCTCGTTTCTGTATTTTGCAATATGCAAAGAACGCCTCAATTCGGGGACAAAGATACGATATTTTTCTTAATATCCCATAATTTGCAAGAAGAGAAACATAGAAATTAGGACTTTTTTTATATGAAATCTCAAACTTGTGAACATAACCCCATCATAAAAAGAATAGCAAGTATTCCTGCTGAGTTTATCAAATCAGGAGACATTGTTGTTGATGACGACTCTACCATCAGCTCATATATACCTTTCCGACACAAGCATATATTGTTTTCGTTTGTACTCCGAGTGTGTACAGTTTCAAAACATGATTTACATTCTAACATA
Organism: Prevotella marseillensis; assembly: GCF_900625065.1. Classification (NCBI taxonomy): domain Bacteria; kingdom Pseudomonadati; phylum Bacteroidota; class Bacteroidia; order Bacteroidales; family Prevotellaceae; genus Prevotella; species Prevotella marseillensis. The sequence continues at coordinate 2,321,034 of NZ_UYXY01000001.1, forward strand.
AGAAACTGAAGCCGTGAGCATTTGTGTATTTTTGCCAAACTAACTCCAGTACATACAACAGATGTAAAAGATTTCTGCAAAATTGACCGAAATCATAAGAAAAAAACACCAAACCAGCAAATTTCTTAAAGATAATATCCGTTTATTAAGATTATTTTTGTATATTTGCAGCATTAGTTTGGTGGTAAAGCCTATTGGCCTGCCACGTGACAATAGGACTTTACGGAGCAAGCCTATATCACAAATCTTCTCCGTAGTAACAGTCCGTTCTCTCTCACTGGTCTCTCCCTGCGCGGCAGAGGCATACGTTTTTATATTTTTCAAACACTCCAAATTGACAGCGCATGAGAAAGTTTACTTCTTTGTTACTGTTAGGCTTCGCTCTCGGCAGTTTCGCGCAAACGCCCGGATGAGTCAGCGGAAGCGAACTGTGGTTCAAGACTGCGCCTTTGAACTCAGACCTGCAAGGTTATTACCGTTGGCAGGATTTCTCTGGGGATTCCATACGGCTGATGCTATTGGACAGCCGTGGCGTCAAGTCTGAACTTACTCTTCCGAACAGTTCAGTCCATTACTTCAACTTTAATCCGAGTCTCTGGCTCGCAGACGGATTTCGTAGTCTGAGTGCCAAACTCAAACACGGCAACCTCTCGCAGGCTACCGTCATCGGTGTCTTTGCCCCCGAAATGGCGACCATTGGCAAAGACATGGTGCTTTATGCCCTTGATGGCCGCAAGGGCGACGGAGCAATTCTGAGCAAGGACAAAGCCGTAAGGGGTAGAGGTGTTGAACCACTGGACTATGGTTCAGCATCGGGTGAAGACCTGCTTTATCAATCAAGTGATTCTTTGTCCGAGAACGGTTTTAAGGAAAGCGCTCTGCGCGTTGTGTCCTACTTCAAGGTAAGCAATCCTTCAACAACATTGTGGGGAGACAACTCCAACACCACATTATTCATCGGAACCCCTTCCACCTCGGGCAGCTTCGGTACGGATTTCCCGACCTCGCTCTTCGGTAATGCTTCCATCCTGGGATATGCCCCTGAGCTTATTGCTTTCAGCAGGATGCTTACACCCGATGAGCGCAGAAAAGTGGAGAGCTATCTGGCGGTAAAGTACGGCATCACCCTCAAAGGCTCGTATCTTGACAGCGACGGAAACCTGACTTGGGACATGGCGGAGAACCAAGCCTACCACCATAGGGTCACAGCTGTTGGAACCGACACGGCAGGAAGTCTCTCCCAACCGCTTTCCGCAACATCATATGAGGAAAGTCCGGTGTATGCGGCCTTGAAGGAGAACGGAACTTATCATGGCGCAAATCCATACAACCCTTCATCCGCTTCCCGTCTGCTTGTCATGGGACGTGAAAACGGCAATCCGATGCCGGACAGAGGCTTTACTTTCTGGGGCGACGATGATGTGGCACTTGCAACATATACCTCACCTACAGATTCCCTGTGGCATGTCATGAAACGTACATGGATGGTCAAGACCAACGTGCCGTCAAAGCCCGACAGTACAGTGGCAAGATGGACTGCGCAAGGATTTGAAGTGTCAAGGAATGGCTTTACTGACAATATCATCCAAGAGAAAGCCGCTTCCGGAGCTTATGCCACGACCCCAGCCCTTGTTGGAGGTGGCGGTGCTTTTGAATTCACCTGTCCGACAAGTCACCCGACTTTTGACGTTGGCTTCGGAAGCATCGGTGGCAGCACATGCAAGTATGGATTCCGGTTCACCAATGCTGGAGTTGTTTATCCAATCATCAACGGAGCGGTCTCAAATTCATACATCGCCACGGATGTTGACGGAACGGACATCTCTATCCGCAAGGAAGGCAAAAACATCTATCTGCGTGTTGACGGAACAGGAAGTGCGACAAGAACCATATCCCTTTCGGATGCAACTGACACAGACACAAATGTGGGCATTATCCGAACGGAAGGAGCAGAGTCCGCCTTGAACATGGCAGGCTTGAGGACAGGAGGAATAGATGATGTCGGTTATATGGCAGAGTTGAGCTATGACCTCACATCGGACAGGGAGTTCTCGGACTATTGCCGCAAGCGTACCGTCATGCTCATAGACCCAAGCGGTGAAGGTGATTTCGACATCAACAGCAATAGCAACATAAGATGCTCCAAGCCTGATATGACGAGGGGCAAGACCATATTCCGCAATATCCTATGGGATGCAGACGGAAGCGGAAGCGATGTGTTCACATTCGCCTATTATGACGGCATTTCCTATGATGCCACTCCTACGCCGTCAAGTTGCGAGAATGGAGTTCCACGCAATGACGGGTATATCGACATAGGCATTAACATCGGTACACCAGTCTATTCCTATGTGCTCAGCGTTGACACCGTTGCAGGAAAAGTAAAAGGAGAAACCATTGCCAGAGGAACATTCTTCGGTGACACGCATAGAATCACGAATCTTGCCCCCGGCGCCTATGCGCTGTCCGTATCACAAGGTGGAGGCAACGAGATTTATGCCACTGGCAACGCACTCTACACCTCATACTCACATGACACCAGGACCTATCTGTCTGGCGACATCTCATGGACGGTGAACGATACAAAATCAAACTACCGTGTGGGATTGGAGCCAAGCCTCACGGACGAGATCACCCAATATGGCTTCGACGTGCGGGGCGACAAGGCGCATATCATAACCGGTGGATATACAAGCCTAACCAAATATGTCACCATCAAGCCGGGCGATGTGCTCAGTGTTACAGTCCGCAATATGCAGGTCACATACAAGTTGAACGGACAGACCGTGCATCATGAATATGTCTGGTCACTTCGTGCATGGCGGTTCTGCATCAAGTACGGAAAGGGCGAGACGCATATCACCGACCTTACCGTAAACGGTACGCCTGTAACCTCATTCACCACAAGGGGCAACGTGCAGATAGAAACACCCAAGAAGTGTACGACAACGATGACCGTCTATGTCGGCAGCGAGTGTGATGCAAGTATGCCTAACGGAACACAGGCAAGGGAGAACCATGTGGGCAGCTCGGACAGACAGGCAGACAATACCTTCATTTCTGGAGAAGACGAGGATTTCACTGTCAAGGGCAACGGTTCTACGACAGGCATCTACGAGGCTAAACTCACACAGGACAAGCCTGCTGCAGCCACATTGATGGTGTTTGACGTATCAGGCAAACTGGTAGTGTCACGCCAAATGACAGGCGAAAGCGTCAAGCAAGCCGACTTCAAGGTTCCCGCATCGGGTGTGTATGTCGTGAAGGCAATCTCCGAGAATGGGGAGTATACAAGGAAAATCTCAGTAAAGTAACTTAAAGGAAGATACGCATGAAGAATTATATACAGAAGGTGGCGTGGGCATTGGTTTTACTGCTTGCCGCCACACTGTCCCTTTCGGCAAAGGACGGGACAGCCGTGAGAAAACTCTTCAAGAAGGGTGTCTCTGACAGTATCTCCGTAGGAGGTAGCAAACTGGTCGTTCTTCAGAAAGACCTCATTCGGAACAGAAGCCTTTCCGTGAACTCTATCGGAGAGGAGAATGTTCCTGAGCTTGACTTTGCCATGACCAATGTCACGGCAGGAGGACATGGCTACCGTTTTCTCCCTCACGGAACCCATTTCACAGGCGAGGGCGCGACTGTCAAGATAAAGTATGACCGCACAAGAATACCAAGCGGCTATACCGAGGACGACATCCGTACCTATTACTACGACCCGGCCGAGAAGCATTGGGTTGCGTTGGAGCGTGTGCGTGTGGACAAGAAGGAAGAGTGTGTCGTTTCAAAGACCACCCACTTCACCGACATGATCAACGGCGTGATACAGGCACCGGAGTCTCCGCAGACCGAAGGCTTTGCCCCGACGATGATGAACGACATCAAGGCGGCAGACCCGACGGCGAAGCTCAATGTCATTGCGCCTCCAAGCGCAAACAACCGTGGCTCTGCCAACCTGCAGTATCCGTTCGAGATGCCGCCAGCACGAAACGGTATGCAGCCAAGCCTTGGCTTGCAGTACAGCAGCGAGGGCGGTAGCGGTTGGCTCGGTGAAGGTTGGAACATCAGCGTGCCAAGCATTACGCTTGACACCCGGTGGGGCGTGCCTCGTTATGACCAGTCAAAAGAGACGGAGACTTATCTCTTGTCCGGTTCAATGCTCTCCACTATGGATGACAACGGACAGATGGGAGTCGCACACCGTGGCGAGAAGATGAACAGAAAGGCTGACCGCCAGTTCTACACCCGCCAAGGCGGTGATTTCAGCCGTATCATCCGCAAGGGTGACAGTCCTGCCAACTATTATTGGGAGGTTACAGACAAGCAGGGTGTCAAGTACATCTATGGTGGTGACGGAGCTGTTGTAAAGGGCAATGTCACTGATGCTTCTGGCAGTACCCGTGAGGTGATTGCCGAATGGAAGCTTAAACGTGTCGAGGAACTCCACGGTGACTATATAGAATATGTGTATGACATCGTGGATGAGGATGTGCGTGGCGGCTTGAAGGCCAAGGCTGCATATCTGAAGGAGGTTCACGCAGGTAATGCAGGACAGGAACCGCACACCGTTGTACTCTTTGATGGCAACAAGGTAAAGCAGGTAAAGACCAACAATGCCCGCTATGGATTCCTCGCCTCCTCCAACAGGCTGTTGGAGAAAGTGACCGTGAATTTCCAGGGCGAGACATTGCGCAGCTATGCCTTTGACTACAAGGAAGGTGCATTCCACAAGGAAATGCTCACAGGTGTCAGACAGTATGACAACACAGGAAAGGAAGTGGCTTTCCAGAACTTCGACTATTATGATGATGTGCAGGCTGAAAAGGGATATGTTCCGTTCAAGGACGATTCCGAGAAATGGAACACGCACGATGACGGACTTGACGCTGGTTTCGTCAATCCTTTAAAGACTGTCAGCAAGCGTTTCAGCGACAAGCCAACTGCACTTGGCGGAACGACAAGTTCTTCTGTAAGCGGTTCGTTCTATGCAGGTGTAGGTGTCGTGGACGGAAGTCCCTGGAAAGGCAATACCGTGGGTGGCTCTTACAGTTACTCCAGCGACACGAGCAAAGGACTTTCCGCACTCGTTGACTTGAACGGTGACGGACTTCCTGACAAGGTGTACAAGTCCGGTGGTTCTGTATATTATCGTCCACAGATTAAGACAGACAACGGAGAAGTCGTATATGGTGAGCCTGTCAAGGTAAAGGGCATCAGTAACTTCTCAACAACCAAAAGTTCTACCAACACTTTCGGTGCGAATGCCGTTGTCGGTTGGAATGTCCTGACTGCCGTTGTCGGAACGGACAAGTCAACCACTAAGACCAAGACCACTCAGTATTTCAGCGACATCAACGGTGACGGACTTGTTGACCTCGTTTCCAATGGCAAGGTTTATTTCAACCATTTGGAATTTGACAAGGCAGGCAATGCCGTGCCTACATTTACGTTGAGCAGTGCCGATACACCAAGCCCTATCATCTATGGCGGCAAGGTTGACACTTCTGTCATGGAGGTCAGTAAGGATGAGCAGGCGGAAGCCATCAAGAACTCACCGATGGAGGACATCGTGCGTGTATGGCAAGCACCAAAGGACGGAACTGTCAGCGTAACTGGTAAAGTAAGCCTCATTGCACCAACAGATGACTATGATGCTGACGAGTATCAGAAGGCAGACGGCGTAAGAATTGCCATCCAAAAGGGAGGCAATGAACTTTGGAACAAGACGATAGCCAAGGGTGACAACAGTCCATACAGTGCAGCCGTATCATCTGTTGCCGTCAAGCGTGGTGACAGGATCTATTTCCGTGTCCAGTCTGGCTCTGAGGAAACAAGCAACGGTTCTTTTGACAAGGTAAGCTGGTCGCCTACCATTACATACGCTGGCGAGTCAAATATCTTGCCTAACGGGCTTTCTTCAACAGAGTACAAGCCTGGGGATGGTGCCATCTACGATGTGAACACCTCCGCTAATGTGGAGAATGGTTCAAGCGTGGAAGTTCGCAGTGCCTTCCACAAGCCTGTAACAACCGACGATGTTGTTCTCAGCATCATCGGCAGCAACGACAAGAAAGACAGTGACGGAAACGACAACCCGAACTATATCGAGAAGACGGTCTTTGCTCGTACACTGAAGGCTAATGAGACTTTCAATGGCGATTCACTCAACATCAGTCTGGAGAATACAGAAAAGCTGACCAACTTCAGCTTTGAGATTTCATCCTCCTCAAATGTTGATTGGAAGAATATCGGTTGGCAAGCGTCTGTGACTTATAAGGACTCTGCCAATATCGAACAGACGGTAGCAGTTCCTGCACACTACAATACATTTGCAAATGCCTTGGCAGAGGGCAAGCCATACTTGACCACAGCGACTGATACAATTATGGTTGTGTCACCAGTGCTTACCCTTTCAGACAATTCTATCAACGGTCAGATTACTTTGACCGCCAAGACAGAGGAAGCACTTGTTGGCAAGAAGTCTTTCAATATCGAGAATGGCATCTTGAAAGCCGATATTCTGCGATTTGCAACTACTGCAGGAAAGAACATCTGGTTTGAATACAGCTATCCGGCAGCAATCTCTAATGAAACTGTTACTTCAGCCTCTGTTTCCATTCTGAAAGATGCGGCAGGTCTCGTAACAGAGAATGTGCTTGCTGGATTCTATGCAGAGAATGACAATCTTGGCTTCGGTATGCTTTACCGTGGCTGGGGAGGTTTTGTCTATAACTCGGCAGAGGGCAGATATGCAAAGCCTATTGAAGAGTCATTGCTGAAATTGCCTGAAAACGAGAACGACAAGGTTGATCCTCTCACGATGGCATTCACTCCATTGGGTACAGACCAGACTTCTATGGACAAGTGGGTCGGTCAGCGACAGGACATCTATCTTACTGCAACCGAGGCAAGTACAGCCCGATTGACAGAACAGGATGTACTCCTTACCAATCCATTGGATAATAATGCTGAAGTGGCAGGACTTGCAGGTGAATACTTGCAGGGTACTGGTGCGGCAGCTGTAAGCCAAGTGGTATCAAGCAAGAGTACCGTTGTGCAAGGTGGTGCACTTGGCATTACCCATAACAATGCAAATGGCAGTTCCAAGACGGAAGTAGCCATGATGGATATGAATGGCGACGGATTCCCTGACATCATTGCAGGTGGTACCATCCAATACACCAACTCACAAGGTGGATTGAGTGGTGAAATCTACAAGGGCATCGGAGCGAACAACTCTGACAATGCTTCTGAGGCGTGGGGATATGGTGGCAATCCTGTTGCTTCCGTATCAGGTATCACCAACTTAGCCAAGGGTATTAAACCGTCTTTGAGCAATGTTCAGACGGAATGGTTAGCTCAATTCTCTATTTCTGGTAGTGCACCAAAGAATACGGATGAAGCCGTAGAGTCATTTATCGACATTAATGGAGATGGACTTCCTGACAAGATTCTTTCCGACAAAAAGGTAAGATTAAATCTTGGCTATGCCTTTACTGAGCCTATTGATTGGGAACTTGACCGTATTCAAGGCGGTAAGAGCCACTCTTATGATATAGGAGCAAGCGGTGGCGCAAGCCAAGGCTGGGGAGAAACCAAATACCACGATAACAAAATAAACAAGGCTTCTGGTAGTTTCTCAGCAGGTTTCGGTATCGTAACCTCTGAAAGTGAAGAGGAATACAACCTTATCGACATCAACTCTGATGGTCTTCCTGATAAGGTATGGAAGGATGGTGACGGTATAACTGTTGCCCTCAATACTGGCAACGGTTTTGATGAACCTATCAGCTGGAAAGGTGTAAATGCGCTTAGTGAATCAGCCTCTACATCAGAGTCTGCAAATGCAGCGTTCACTTTGACCATCAACATTCCTGTCATCAGCATCAAGATTTCAACCAACCCTGGTGCATCAACCTCGCACAGTATCAATCGTCCTACCTACTCTTTGCAGGATGTTGATGGTGACGGTTATCTTGACATCGTTGAGTCTGAGAAGGAAAGCGAGTTGAAGGTTACACGCTCAGCCATTGGCAGAACCAATATGTTGAAGTCTGTCACCAATTCCTTGGGCGGAACTTTCACACTCGACTATGCGCATACCACTCCTACCTACGGACTTCCTGGTGGCAAGTGGGTAATGTCTGCCCTTACCGTTGATGATGGTATCCATGACGATGGACCTGTAATGACTACCGCCTTTGAGTACAAGGACGGCAAGCGTGACCGCCATGAACGTGAGTTCCTCGGTTTCGGTGAGGTCATCACCAAGAACCTTGACACGGAGAAAGGCAATTCTGTTTACAGACAGGCTGTTGAGAACTACGATGTAGCCAACTACTACACGCAGGGCAATGTTACCGCCACATCCGTAGAGGATGCCAACGGCAACAAGTACACCGAGACAAAGAACCGTTACGACAGCTACTATCTGACTGCCGACGGTGACAAGTACACGTTCGCAAAGCGTGACGTGAACCTTTGGAGTGACCGTGCATCTGCATTCGTACCTCTCCGCTATACGGCAAACTTGCAGTATGAGGGAGCGGCAAACGGTGTGGTTACATCCGAGGCTTGGAATGAGTACTACCTCAATGGCTATCATGGTGAGTTGAAGTCCTACAAGTACAGCGACAAGGGAAGCCTTGGCGAGGACGGAAACGGCAAGTTTGATTATGCGACTGCTATCAAATATACGGACAATGCCACCAAGCACATCTTTGGACTTCCTGTTGATGTGACTGTTACAGGCGGTGACGGTTCACTCTATCACCATGTGACGGCGAAGTATAATACCAACTACGCCAACCACATCACGCAGATTACACAGCAGTTGAATGAGGGCGAGGCTGTTACGGATTACAAGTACGACTCTTACGGCAACATCATCCAGAAGACTCTCTCTGCCAACGGCAAGGGACAGCGTATGTGGTACAAGTACCGCTATGAGCCTGAGATGAACATGTATGTTGAGCGCATTGACGATGCGTGGGGCTACCGCAGCGAGCAAGGCAATTTTGACTATCGCTATGGCATTGCCAAGGAGCATCGTGACCTCAACAACTTCTATTATGAGACTGATGTAGATGACCTCGGTCGCATCACTGGCGTGCGTGGTCCTAACGAGTTGGCTACGGGCGTGCCTTATGCCATCGCCTTTGAGTATCAGCCTTTGGCTACCTTTGGTGAGAGTGGCATTACCGCTCCTGCATACGCAGTGACCAAGCACTACGACATCCAGCATCCTAACGATGACTTGGAGACCGTTACGTTCGTTGACGGTTTCGGAAGAGCCGTGCAGGTGAAGAAGGACGGTGTTGTGACAAGTACATCCAAGGGAAACTCTGCCAAGGACGAGAACGTGATGATAGTCAGCGGAAGAAACGTGTATGACGCTTTCGGACGTGTGGCAAAGGCTTTCTATCCTACAACGGAAGGAACCGGATCGAAGTCCACATTCAGCAAGTCATTTGACAATGTTTCTCCAACGGTTACTGTTTATGACGTGCTCGACCGTGCTACCTCAGTGACATTACCGGACAACTCTACGACAACTACGGCATATACTGTTGACAACGGCAGTCATGCACTTGTTACAACCATAATAGACGCACTCCATAATGTCCAGGCTACCCATACCAATGGCAGTGGCAAGACCTTGAAGACCATCCAGAAGAGCGGTCCTGACGGTGAGATTACCACATCGTTTGAGTATGACGGCATACAGCGTCTTGTTCGTGTCACCGACACGGAGGGCAATGTAACGACCTCTACTTACGACATGGGCGACCGTCGCACAGAGGTGAACCATCCTGCAAGCGGCATCACCAGCTTCACATACGATGCGCTCGGCAATGTGCTGACCAAGCAGACTGCCAACCTTGCCAAGGAAGGCAAGTTCATCACCTACGATTACGACTATCAGCGTCTGACGGGTATCAACTACCCGGACCATCCGGAGAACAACGTGAAGTATTATTATGGTGGTCGCAACGCCTCTCAGAACCGTATCGGTCGCTTGATGCTCCGTGAGGACGGAACGGGTGCCATCGAATACTTCTATGGCAAGATGGGTGAAGTAACAAAGACCCGCCGCACGATGATTGTGCCTAACCAAGCGATAGCAACCTACGTGACGCAATGGACTTATGACAGTCACAACCGTCTGTTGGAGATGATCTATCCTGATGAGGAGAAGATTACTTACTCTTACAATCTCGGTGGTCAGCTTGAAAAGGTTCATGGCTACAAGTCATACGGCTACGATTATGTAAGCAAGATCGGCTATGACAAGTTCGAGCAGCGCACATACTTGAAATATTGCAACGGTGCTGAGACATTCTACACCTACGACCCACAGCGTCGTAGATTGCAGAACCTCACCGTGAACAGTGGTGGCAACACCATCATGGATAACGCCTACACTTACGATGCGGTGAGCAATGTGCTCAGCGTAGTAAACGGTGCGTCAGTTCCACAGAGTGGCAAGGCTGGCGGACAGATGGCGCATAACTATACATACGATGCACTCTACCGTCTTGTTGGCGCAACAGGTACTTATACAGGTGCGGACAATAAGACTGCAAGCTACACCCTTGCAATGGGTTACGACAACATGCATCGTATTACGTCGAAGCGTCAGATTCTCACGCAGAACAACGTGCAGTTTGATGGTACGCTCAATGCTGGCTATGACCTTACTTATACTTACGGCACAGACACTGGAAAGAAATTCCAGCTTGCCAACGTTAAGGATGTAAACTATCGCACCGAGGAAACTCCTTCCGAGAGCGAGAATGTGAACAACAGCCACGCCTACGAGTATGATGCCAACGGTAATCTTGTTTACGTTAATACAAGCCGCACAAAGAAAGACGGCATGGCTGACGAGAAGACCGCAGAGCGCATGCTTAAATGGGATGAGGAGAACAGACTCCTTGCTTCTGATGATAACGGCTTTGTGACCAACTATTGGTATGATGCTGACGGTGAGCGTACGGTGAAGACATCAGGTGAGAGTGACCAAGTTTATGTGAACTCAGAGTTTGCTGGAGGTCGCACGAACACAGCCAAGTTCTCTTTGTATGTATCTCCTTACCTCGTAGCCAACCAAGGCGGACGTTACACCAAGCACATCTATATTGGTAGTCAGCGTGTAGTCAGCAAGATTGGTGACTTCGACTCTTATGGTTCAGACCCACGCCGCATCCAGTATGCAGGTAGCGAGACGGATGGCTTGTCTGTTGATTATAAGGAAAAATATACCCAGCAGTTGCAGGACATTAAGGATAATTATGCAACCTTTGCAGTGCCGTACAATGGCGAGGACAACAACGACTATGTGGACGGCAAGGGCTTCTGCTGCAATGACGGCAGCTTGGAGGCTGCGCAGACACAGGCTTTAGCGAGAGCTGCAAAGAATAACTTCCAAGAAAGTGACGCATACGAGAAGATGCAGTTCTACTACCACCCAGACCATTTGGGTAGCAGTAGTTACATCACCAACCTTGACGGTGAGGTGGTGCAGCATATTGAGTATGTTCCTTTTGGTGAGGTTTTCGTTGAGGAGCGCAACAACATTTGGAATACACCTTATCTTTTCAATGCGAAGGAATTCGATGAGGAGACGGGATTGTATTACTATGGGGCGAGGTATTATGATTCGAAACTGAGTCTTTGGATTTCAACAGACCCTTTGCGTGAAAAGCATCCAAATATAAATAGCTATTGTTATACAAATAACAATCCTATCAAATATATTGATCCAGATGGTAATGATTGGTTTGTTAACGACCAAAATTTCTATGTTTGGTCTATGTCTAATTATGTACCAGGGGTTAGCTATGCTGGTAATGTTCTTCCTTCAAATGTGTCAAGATATCAAATCTTGGAAAAGATAAGAGGGCAATATTATCATAAGTATACAAGTAATATTTTTGCATCTATAGGAAATACTATTTTGGGTAATGATAAGTTTGTAGAAAAGAAACCATATAGCCATGCTGAAGAATCATTTAACAATGAATTTGTTTCTCAAGGGGCAATGATAGTTGGTCTTTCTACGGTCGGCAAATTAGGAAAAGTGATTCTTAATGCTTTTAAAGCTGGTCGAAATAGTGTCTGGTCTCTTCCATGGTTAGAACGTGGTTTAATAATTGAAGAGCAACTTGGAAAAAATCTAAAGGGAAATTTTCCTACAATTGATAAATTTCTTAATGGCGTTGCAACTAGTATAAAAAGCATAGACCTTAAGGCAAAAAGTTATCAAAATGCAAATGCTTTATATTCCAGATTAAAAGGATATATTAATCAGGTTGCTAAATTCAAAGGACAACGTTGGAATGGAGTTACTATTCAAGAAGAAGACATAACTAAAAGAGCTTTGGATGTTGCAATTCCGCAAGGTGCATCAAAATCACAAGTAGAAGCTATACAAAAAGCTATTGAATACGGCAAAAATAATGGAGTACAAGTAAACATACATGTTATTCAATAAATAAATCAAAATTGTTATTTGCCATAAGTCTTTAGACTGACGGCAAATAACAATTTCAATTATAAAATGAGAAATATGAGAATAGACAAACAGATAACAATTTGTAAATTGGGAACAGAGCTGAAAATCTATCCCGAATCTAAAAATGAAATAGGTTTGTGGATAGCACATCCTCCATGTTTCGTTATTTCATCAAATGACCTTTACGGTGTGGAGAATATTGTCAACAATGCTATAAAATATAGCAATTCTGGAGAATTGGCAAATGAAGATTCCGCTAAATTAGTTCTAAAGGAGTTTCATCTTAAAAGTTGGAACGTATTGTATAAAACTTATAAAATAATTAGTTTTTCTCTTACGTCAGAACAAATTATCATTACACCATATATTTATACAAGAAGGGGAGGATTCCCTGACAACAAGGGTAAATTAATTTTCGATAAAAGCGATTATAGTTGTGCAATAAGAGAGCTTTTAAAATATTGATTATTTGTAAATAAGGCTGTGTTTAGTTATAAGGGTTATAGCTAAACACTGCTTATTTTGGTACTTTTATACTCCCCATTTTATCCTTTCTTATTCAGAGTATAGTTCTTTCTATCCTCTTTTTTAGGTTCGTTGCCAAACGAGTCTATCAGAATAATACTATTGGCATCTCTCACCTTAATAGAATATATTGTCCCCACTCGAAGGATGTACAAGCATCACGATGTTGCCGTCAAGCACTTGGAAGGTACCTCTTAACTTTTCCCGCTCATTCTGCTTTTCTTTGAATGTTCGTATCAACAAATAAGTTTCGTCAGCTAATGTGAGTGTTGTCTCAACATTTGACGGTAATTTTCCGCAATATGTCCCAGTAACAGAATCTAAACTAATATCACAGTTCTCTTTTTTTTGCTTAATGCAGCAATTCCATACAATAATTTCAAATACCTATCGTTCTTTAGCTATGACATAAAGAATGAGCAACATGAAAGTATCAACAAAACAAGGCTATAAACCGCCTTAAAATTCAGTTGGGTTTATCAGAGGATAATTCCCCCTATACCTTTGAAACATTTTCCATCTACAAGGTTCAAACACTACAGCGTGTAGCGTCTTGTTCGTGTCATCGACACAGAAGGCAATGTGACGTCCTCAACTTACGACATGGGTGAAGTCACCAAGACTCGTCGCACGATGATTGTGCCTAACCAGGCGATAGCAACTTATGTGACGCAATGGACTTACGACAGCCACGACCGTCTATTGGAGATGATTTATCCTGATGAGGAGAAGATTACCTATTCTTACAACCTCGGAGGTCAACTTGAGAAGGTTCATAGCTACTAAACAAGATCTTGCGACAGGAGAAAGAACAAAATAACCAATAGCAGAAAGAGTCCATTCATCACGAACGGACTCTTTCTTTTGATAATCATTGTTTTGCAGATTACCGCTTATCGTATGAATGATAGTAAAACACATTTACTGTGCAAATAGTCTGACAGCCGTATGACGGTTGACTGCAATTGGTGTATACTCATCAATACCGCCCTTGCTTTTTGATATTATCATGGACTTGTCAATGCCTCTTGCCACAAGCTGTTGCGTGATATAATCCGCTCTTGACTTGCTGAGAGGATTGTTGATGCCATCGTTTCCTGTGGCACTGTCGGCAGCACCAACAACGGAAATTTTGAGATGATAAGTCTTTGCTATACGAGTAAGCTCATCCAAGTTTGCCATCTGTGAAACGTCAACCAACTGCGCGGTTCCAATCTTAAAAAAGAAGAACACTGGCGAACCGATGCACTTGGTTCCACCTGCCATTTCTGCAACGTATTTGTTCCAAGAAACAGAATCGGAAACAGAGAAACTATACTCCAAAGAGCGGCTTGTTTTTGGCTTTCCCATGCCATTCCAATCCTTGTGAGCCAATCTTGCACGGAGCGAGTTCAAACCGCTGTAGTCATTTTTCGGGTAGATGCGATACTCCGTACTATCCGCATAATATGTCAGGCGGTCGGCATATGCTTTCAGCAATCCTTCAATCTCCAAGATCTTTCTCATTTCAGCGATGGCATTGGCATCCTCCGCATGAGCTTTGCTTAACTTTTGGTTGCGAGCCAACAAATCATTGGTGTAATCTGCCAGCCATTTGTTTTGGTTGATATAAGGAGCGGCATCTACAACCTTCTTCCACCCGACCTTCCCGATGTTGAAAGTCAGTCCGGCAGACAAGGTGAACAAATTGTCACCAAACTTATTGGATGCGCCCACACCATCAAAGTCACGGAATGTGGTTGCGCCACCCAATTCCATGTTGACCGCCAAACGCTTTGTTAAACGATATTGTCCAATCACACCATAGTTGATGACAAACGGACTCTTGCCGTTATCCTCGTTATGGATAATACCGCAACCAGCATACGGAATGAATCCCCATCTTTGTGTGGTGGCATGGTCTTTGACAAAACTGTTGGTCACATTCCAAAGAAAATCTGCATGAACCATCTTGTAATCACGGACATTCTTGCTGGCATCCTTGAACTGAAAACCTTGAAAACTAAACCGATCACCAATCTCTGGCGTGAACCATTTTCCTGCCTCTACTGCCAGGGAAGGTTTCATCCTGTCGAACAAGTTCCCCGTACCATGTGGCTTTCCTACAAAGGTAGATATGCCACCAGACATACCAACGAACCAGTTGGAAGACCATGCGGAGGGTACAGTCACCTCTTTGAGATATGTCGGCCCAATCTGTCGAAGCATATCCTCGTTTATGCCAGACGGTACCAAATCATCCGTGCCATCATCTATTGTCTCTGCATTGGCGTGTAATTGTCCGCACACGCACAATGCCATCATAAATATTGCTTTTCTAATCATAAATTTCAATTTGTCGATTATTTTTTCTATTAACGCTTTCTACTCTTGCTGCCTTTCGGTCGCATCATCCTGTTTGCCATCGCAAGGCAACGGTGCGCCCAACGCCTGTCATCTTCGTCATCGTTGCGTCCCCATTTCATGTCATTGCTGCCACCGCCTCCGCCACCTTGCCCTTCGGCAAATGTCGTAGCTTGGTCGATGTAGCCAAGATACAACAATGTGGCACAATGCAGAACTTCGGCAGTATGCTCGGCTATGGTTTCCAATGGCGAGCCGTCAAATGCGACTTTGATTTCAGGTGGCAACGATACCATCTTGGAACGGTAGTCCGTGACCATGCTTTCCAACATAGCTGTCTTGATAAGTGTGCCAGCACCAGTCTGAGCTTCACGAGAGAACTGCATGGCATCCTGCCGAAGCGTCTCTGTCCGCTCCTTGACAAACTCCATGTCCTTATTCAACTCATCCAACTGCCGGTCAGCCACAGCGAGCTTGTCTTTCTTGTCTGCCAGTTTCTCATCAACGGAAGCTAACTCATTTTGCAATTTTTCCAACTTCTGCGACAAGATGGAACTGTCACCCTCCTTGTTGGCAATCTGCACCTTCAACTTGTCAATCTCCAACATCTTCTGATGTTTCTCTTCTTCCAGATGTTCCACCATAGAAGAGAGACCTTTCGCACGACGTTCTGCCAGTGCTATTTCCACCCGAAGATCACTTACAGCCTTGTTAAGGTTGTCCAGTTCCTCTTCCTTTGAAGAACATTCCTCGGACAGGTGCTTGCGGTATTCCTCCGTAGGTCTGTGTCGTTGCCGAGTCTCCGTTTGGCTCGTTCCACGCAACAGCCCCCAAGGCTCATTGACCATCGCCAAATCGTCATGAAGTTTCGATGTACGTTGACTATATTCCCGATTGTTGGCACCTGCGAAGATTTCTTTGAAGGCAAACTTGCCGTCCTTGATTGGCAGAAGAACGCAATGGATGTGTGGTGAAGTCTCGTCCAAGTGTACATAGAAGGCAACGATGTTCTCCTCACCATACTTTCCTGCGACAAAATTATAAATGTCCGTCGTCCATTGCTCAATCTCAGGCATACGCTTGACGGCATAATTTTCCTTGTTGTCACCGGGCTTGAAAACCACCTCTTGGTCACCGAAGGCAAGCTCACGCATCTTCCATTGCGAACCGCTGAAGATGAAGTCCGCCACCGTTCTGAAACGTGGCTCAGCCAATCCCTCATTTTTGTCCTTGATGCCACGAGCAGCCAAGTTCTCAGCCATCATCTGTGGGATGGACTTGCTCTTGTCGATAGGTGCTATCTTGCCTCCTTTGGAAATCTGGAAGTTCAGATGCTGTCTGCCGAGGTCATAGTTACCCTTGGCAATGGCTACCTGCCATGCCCTGTCGCTCCAGTTTCGTTGGTATTCGCGGCTGAGAGCGGCGGCGCATCCCTTACGTCCCCTGACGTTCAAAACCTGCTTTGCTATTCTTTCCATATCTCTGATATGCTTATATGTGTCAGTAAAAACAGTGTCCCAGCTTGCTGCCTTGGCGGACACTCTCCCGAAGACTTTTAGGTCGTAGGGGTAATGAGTTACCACACTCCCTAAATTCGTGAACAGCGGGCAAGCCCGATGCGCTAAAAAAGGCAAGCCACGACGAGTGCGATATGCCAGTACCGAACCGTGAGGTCTTAAAAGGAGAATGTCCATAAGGCAGCTATAATGGAACAGAATGAACTCTACTTATGGTTGTCCGCCTTGGCGGTTACAACTGGCTTGGCAGCTGTCTCAACTGTTGAGGCAGGACAGCAAGCCTTATAAGCGGAACACAGGGATTGGAAAAGGCTCATGTCTTCAGCAGTTTTTAACTTGATTGAAGCGGCCTTTCCATAACCGGTAATGTCGGGCTGTTCCTTTATCAGAAGGAACAACTGGAGCCAGTCTCGATTGAGAACACGAGTGAAGAACTTGAAGATTGCGTTACGCAACTGAAGTTTGTTATGTTCTTCCTCATCTACAAGAGGCATACAATCCACAAGTCTGCCAATCATACAAGTGGCAATATCATCAGATGAAAGTTGGTTGTCAGATGATGTAGAAGCAGAGTTGTTTTCTTGCGATAATGCTACCGCACCCTTTACAATCTGGCCACAGACAACGGCAGTCTCTTCTGTGGTGGAAGTGCCATTGAACCAACTGTCCATTGTGAAACGGATGATTGGTTCCAATATGCTATTTCGCATTGTCGGAACGTTACCGTCCTTCATGCCAATCATCGTGATGATGGTGTATTTCGTTTCAAACTCCTTGCAGTGTATCAGCCCATGTTCCGTTAATTTTTCGAGGAACTGACGCACTGTGGCACGATGCCAGTGCCAGTCCTCCGCAAGTTGAGTTTTGGTTGTGATAAACTGAAAATCTTTCAATTCGTCTGCCACTTCCTTGCTTACGGCTTTCGGCATGTAGTGTTCACATGCCTTGTCCAGCAGATAGCAGAATGCCTCATGCTTGGAATACCGCTCGTTATGTCGCTCCTGGAGAGATGCCAGAAAGCCGACAGAGAGACTTACCTTTATATTTTCCTTTGGTATATGTTTCATTGAAAATGTCTTGTTGATGTTGTGAAATAATGATTCTCATTTTAGACTGAGTGTTGTGGAATGTGCCAAGTACCAAGTGGCATATTCCAAGAATGGACTAAAAGTAGAAGTTTACGATGTCCTCAGGACATTGCGCCAAGTGTCTGCCACTGTCAGGACATTGTGCCTTGAAGATGACCTTTGAGGACGGATAGTAGATGGATGCCACCAAGAGCAAGCCTACCATCATCCCCAATGTGTACAGATGGGGAGTGAACATGAACACCAATGAGGCTGTAAAAGCGATGGCACATGATTTCCTGTTGTCATGCAACCTATGCAGCAGATTGTCTGCATAGGAGAACTTGAACAGCAACAATGCCAACAGTGCCATTACATGAGCACCAATCTCGTTGGACTGTACTTGATATGCCACGAAACTGAACACCAATATTGCCATCAGCAACAGCAATGTGTACAATTTTCGAAAATTATGCGAAAACACCATGCGGAGATAAAATCTCTGCATCATCCGATTGTTCTTCCTGTAGCACATCGTTGATGCCAAGAGAAGAAACATAGGGAAGAAAAGAAAGATAATCTTGAATATCATAGGTCAAATTGTAATGTAAAACGGTCAATAACCTTCGAATAGCTCCAACTCAATAATTCCATAGGTGACTTCCATGAAAAGTCGCTCAACATCCGCCATTGTCAAAGCATTTGATGCAAGGCGTTTCTTGAAACCAGCATCCTTTCTCATAAGAATCTTGGCACTTCGGTCAATGTCAAGCAGTGGTATATGCCACTCCTGCCCACGGACATAATCATTGTTGGAATGACAGGCTCGAAGAGTCAGACACCGACAGCAGACGGTCTGCACCATGCCATGCCGTGAAACGGCGGTGTCTTTCCAATGGAACGAACTGCCAACGTCTATCCATGTGTGGCATTTGTGGATGATGTCCACGATGTTCTGAAGCTGCACGTCGCTCATAAATGGAACGTAATGTCACATGAAACACATCAGCATGTCCGCCTTGTCACGCTTGTACTTGAAAAAGCCTGTCCTCGCTTGCAGTTCCATGTCGTGGCATAAGTCGCCGTACATGAACTCCAAGGACTCATAGATTGTCACCATGACGGAGTGGACATTTCCATTGGCATCCGTACTGGCATTCATCTTGTACATCCGCCCGAAATTAGGGTTGGAGAAGGCGCAGCAGAACTGTCCGAACTCTGTATGTACGGAAGTCACCTTGTGATAAAGGATGACCAGTTCCATCTGGTCTTCAAAAAGGTTCATCACCTCTTCGAGAGGACAAGGCTTTTCCAACTTGAAGTCAAGCAGGACATAGCCGTCTTCATAGACTGGCTGTTCCATGCGCTCCTGGTTGATAAGCTCCGGCAACTGCAATGGTGCAAGTGCCAGGAAGTCGTTGAGAAATTTATGCAGCATAACTATTGTGTTTATAATGAAGAAATGTATAGCTTGATGAACATATCAGGTAACCCGTCTGTCATATTCTTGTCCATCTGCAAGGAACGGCTAAGAGAGGCGATTGTGCCTAAAGCATCTATTGACAGTTGCACCAAATCCTTTCGCTGATTCTCTGAAAGCATCGCCATTCCGAAGTCATCAATGGACAGGAATGGTTGCAGTATCATCCAAAAATAGGCAGTCCGTTGTTCAGCGGAAGTAACCTTTCCACTCTTAATATCAGCAACGCAAGTCTGCGCATTGGCGATGATTCTTCGATTGGTACGAACCGCCATATATGCCACGGCATCCCTTGCCGGTAAGTTTCCTTTCCTTGAAGATTGAGCAATCATCTTGCACACATCTTCTGTTCCACTTGTTATATGCGAAACCGACACGTCGCTCATCTCGTATAGATGAGATAGAAATGTCCTGAACAGCCTATCCTCCGTTTTCAGAAAGGCGAGGAACTGTGATTGGTTGGCAATGCCTTCCTTCTTCACCTTCTCCAAGAAGAAATGATAGGTGGTCAAGATCCTTGTCTTGTCACCTTTATATAATGGTATGGTGTCCATACTCTCAAAAAACTTTGAAGCCACCAAGGAAAGGCTATCCGTTTCCTTCTTACTTTTATAAGGGGAGGCGTTCATCTTCAACAGGAGCACATCCTTGAATGTCCTTCGCTTGGCGGTAGCTATGCGCATAAACTCGTCACGGATGGAGTCATGGACATTGGAAAATTCTTCCATCGGAAACGAATGTGCCTTTTTGATGGTGTCTCGCATCAGACAAACAGAAACCGAGTCTTCTAAAGTACGCCATTTGGATATTTTGTTGGCAAGGTGTTCCATAGACAAATCCTTGTCTGATTTCATCCTTGAAAGGAACTCCTTTTGCGCATCCAATGCCTCCCTTGCATCATGGAAAGATGATTCTCTGGCATTTTTTGAACAGGATGCCAGCAAAAGAATGGCAAGTATGATGGCAGACAACATGGACATATGTTTTCTACCATCAAAGTATGATATGTGAAAACTTGAAGTGCAAGATTGTTTGCATTTCACCCTCGATCGGCTTTTTGCCGCAGATATGATACTATTTATACTTTCCATTTCGGACTTTGTTTGAAATTTGCGGTGCGAATTTACGACTATTTATCGGGTATTCATTCAAACTAAATCAAACTTTATGTTTTATTCTCATTCATACTTTACAACATGATATGAAATGATAATATATACAAGAAAGTGCAGTACATTAACCTTTAATTAACTATAATAATTATCAGAGTATGATTATACTTTGATGGAATATAAGTATCTTTGTCGGCAAATTACAAATCAGTGTATAATAGCTATGGCAAAAGTAGGTTACATATTTAACTCGGAGCAGTATGACACATTCACCTTTGACCGGGCATGGATGGAGAAGTACGGTTGCTGCCGTATCATAGAAGATAGTGCAAGCCAAGAGAAGACACGCCCAGAATGGAAGCAGCTCATGGATTGTCTGGAACGAGGTGATGAACTGGTCATCTCGAAGTTCAGCAATGCACTGCGTGGCGTTCGGGAATTGGCGATGTTCCTGGAGTTTTGCAGGGTGAAGGTGATAAGGGTCATTTCCATACAAGACAAGATCGACTCCAAGGGTGAGCTATTCCCAAGTACATCAATAGCCGATGTGCTTTTCATGTTCGGTTCGTTGTCAGAAGAGGTCGTTGCCTTGCGCAAGGCTACTGCCCATGTGGAATATATCAAGTCGGGTATTAAACCAGCCAAGAGTTCAACTCCAAAGAAAGGTATCGACCGTGAGAGGAACATCGTCAATATGTATAACAACAACTACACTATCGATGACATTTGGAAAGTCAGCGGCTTCAGGAGCCGCAGCTCGGTGTTCCGCATACTCAACAAGTATGGGGTGAAGCTGAACCGTGGCAAGTTCAGCGGACCGCTTGGCAAGAGAAAGCCCAAGGATGAGAATGGAAATGAGGTTGAAAACGAATAAGAAAGGATTGCTATGTCAAAATCAACGATAAAGAAGCTGCTCCAGTCAATGACGAAGGCAGAAATCATAGAAATGGTACTTGAACTGTATTCCGCCCGTAAGGAAGCCAAGGAATACCTGGAGTTCTATGCCTGTCCTGATGAGAAAGGAAAACTCGAAGAATACAAGAGTATTATCCGTGAGGAGTTCTATCCCAAGAAAAGACGAGAACCACAGACACGCTTTTCCGTTTGCAGAAAGGCTGTGGCTGACTTCAAGAAACTCAAGCCGTCCGCTGATGCCCTTGCGGAACTGATGGTGTCGTATATGGAATGGGCTACCCAGTTCACCTACGACTATGGTGACATGTGGGAACAATACTACGACTCCGTTGAAAGCAACTTCGACAAGACTGTCAAGCACATTGCAGCCAACGGACTGTGGGAGAAATACGACAAGCGACTTCAGCAATGCGTAAAATGGTCTGATGGAAACGGCTATGGCTTTGCAGATGCCGTTGCTGATATGTATGAGGAAGGCAAGGCGATTAATCATGAACTTGCCACAAAATATCCAACTACAAGAATGAGTGAGGCAGAAACAAAAAAGATGTTCGGCAAATGAATTGGCTACACTTTATAATAGTTTGTCTTTTACTTGCCAACGTCGTAACTTTCATCGCTTACGGCATTGACAAATATAAGGCAAAGAAAGGGAAATGGCGCATTTCGGAGGCGACACTCTTGCTAATGGCTGTCTTGGGTGGCAGTATAGGTGCATGGCTTGGGATGAAGGCTTTTCATCACAAGACCATGCACAAGAAGTTTTATATAGGGGTGCCGACAATCATCATACCGCAACTTGCATTTGTGGTACGGCTTACCTATAAGTGTCTTGCGGCATAGGCATACACTTTCCTTCCACAAAGCCATTACTATCTGCGCACGAAAAAGTACACAAGATGTTCTGACCTTGTAGAATAATAAGATTGGCAGATAAGGCAATTCCTTATCTGTCTCTTCTGAAATCATTTCGCTTGTCTCCGTGGAAAAGGCTTTTGAGCGTTCCGCCCAAAGCCTTGAACACGAAGAACACCACGAACAAAGATACGATGTCGTTCATAAGCTATAGTTTTCGTTTATTATACTTGTGACTTGTACAGATTGATGATGTCCATCCCCATCGACTTGGCTTTTCGACAAGTGTAGAACGTGCCGCCCTTGGGCTTGCCGTCGAAGAAAGCAATCAGTCCGCACGAATGAGAAAGCATATAATCATTTCGTCTGAGCAAGCATCCATTGAAATAGTGCTTACTCAACAGGATAGCATCGTCCGCCTTGTCAAGAATATCCCAATAGCGGTCTTGCTCCCTTGCGCTCCACCTCTCGTTCTGACCGTCATAGGGAATGACGGCAATAAGTTTCAGATTGGGAAGTTCCACTTTCAATGAAATCACCTCCTCGGCTGCCAACATATCGAAACCGAGTGCCATGCCACAATAGAAATTGGTGATGCCCATAGCATAGAGCAGCCTTATCTTGCCCCTCAGTTTCTTCCTTATCTCGTCCTTGCGGTCTTCCGCTATCGTGCGATGTCCCGAAAAAGCCACGGAATTGGCTTTGATGTACTTTGTCTTATCCATATCACTTTGCATATTTATAGTGTGTGCGTCCCAAGAAAAGACCTCCCAATACGTTTCCGCCAAACATTTCCAACTGATTGGCAAAAATGGCATAGCTTGCGCCGGTCGTTACCACATCATCAAAAACATAGATGTCCTTGCCTTTGAAGTAGGCTTCATCAAACTCAATCACTTGTGTCTTAGAGATGCTCTTTTCCTTGTCATGGCGGTGCTCGTGTACTGCCAAGCGGTCGCCTGAAACGGATATGTGCGAATAGCCGTTGATGATGCCGCAAAGCTCGCTCACACGATTACAGAAAGCCATGTATCGACTCTCGTTCTTGGCTTGGGTGCTGGCTGGCACACATACAAACACGATGTCCTTTATCTTCTCACCACAAACTTTGATAAGATGTGCTGCGGTCATTTGCGCCACCTTCTCAAAAGCGTTGTCCCTTGCATCCTTGAACGCCCAAATCAGTTGGCGTGCAGCCACTGCGTCCTCGCCCACATTGCGAACCCTCACAGGAAAATACTTCAAGAAGAAATCCATCCTCTTGCTCAGCTGTCTCTTGATGTTGTCGTCTATCATTCTTGCCATAGTCGGAAAAATTATTTGCGTTAAACTCGATTATTTATTTTCCCTATTTTCGGAAGCCTTTCGGCTTGCCCAAGGGATATTTTTCCGCCACGCAAAGGAGTTGGAAGGCAAAAAGACAAATCGGAAGCGAAAAATACGCTCTATATGCAAGGCACATAGAGGAAGATTTTTTGAAAAGCATCCATGATGCCCAATTTGGCATTTGCCACGCAACTGGTACCTTTGCGGAAAATATCCGAAGCGGCAAAGACGATGGACGAAATGAAATGGCTATAAGTGCTACTACATAAGATTACAACAAGAAAAGGGTGGGTGTGGAACTGCGCCATTGGTGCAATTCCGCAAGGGAGGGACGAAGTGCTATAAAGAGAGAATGGCTTGCCGATTATAATAGAAGGACGGAACAAAGATGCCGCAGGAGTAATTGGGAAACTCTCTTGGCATTCATGCCGAGTGTGTTTCCGCTCCAGCCTTCATGCCATGTGGCTTATTGCAGTAGCGACAGTTGGTCGCCACAGTCAAGGAGCCTTTTGGCATGAAATCTTTGTAACGACTATAAAAGGGAAAACCATGGATTATAAAAGGAATACAAGAAGCGAATATAAAAGATATGGGTGGGAGTGAAACTGCGCAACAGCCAGACAAGCAACTTAACGAAAGGGGTGGCATTGGTAGACAGCATGTAAGTGACGGTTGCGTCACGGATGCCGTTAGCCAATGCCATTCTGTTCGTGCTTGTCCTTCGGCAAATGACCATTCTTCATCTTTCAGGATGTTGCTCCCGATAAATGAAGAATGTCGCTTTGACGAACTGTTGGTACGGTTTCGCAGATGGGTGGGACAAAGTAATAAAAATGGAAAGACGACCTGTCGTTTATAAAAGAGAATGGAACAAAGATGCGGCAGGAGTAATTGGGAAACTCTCTTGGCATCCATGCCGAGTGTGTTTCCGCTCCTGCCTTCATGCCATGTGGCTTATTGCAGTAGCGACAGTTGGTCGCCACAGTCAAGGAGCCTTTTGGCATGAAATCTTTGTGACGGCTATAAAAAGGGTAAACCATGGATTATAAAAGGAAGACGAGAAGCGAATATAAAAGATATGGGTGGGAGTGAAACTGCGCAACAGCCAGACAAGCAACTTAACGAAAAGGGTGGCATTGGTAGACAGCATGTAAGTGACGGTTGCGTCACGGATGCCGTTAGCCAATGCCATTCTGTTCGTGCTTGTCCTTCGGCAAATGGTCATTCTTCATCTTTCGGGATCTTACTCCCGATAAATAAAGAATGTCGCTTTGACGAACTGTTGGTGCGGTTTCGCAGATGGGTGGGACAAAGTAATAAAAAGGGAAGACGGCTTGACGCTTATAATAGCAGTACGCATGCGGTTATAAGAGTAAACTTGCTAATAGTGGGTATAAAAGTAAACATGGTTGTATGAGCAAAACAAAAGCGACCGAAGCCGCTTTGTTTATTGGAGAGAATGAAGAAATCCTATTTCTTGCCTTTCTTCGTAGGCTTTTCAGGCTCTGCCGCTGGAGCTTCCTCCTTGTCTGGTGTAGGATAGAACTTGTTTGCGATGAAGACGATGCGGTTGTGCTTGGTGCCTTGCTGATCAACCCACTCGTCTGGCTTGAAGTAGCCCTCGACGGTGAGCATGGTTCCCTTCTGCAGCTTGTCGAAAGAATCAACATGCTCGTTCTTGCGCCATGCCTCCATGTTCATGAAAGCTGATACTCTGTTGGTTTCCTCACCATTCTTCTCCTGACGGCTGACTGCCAATGAGAAACGTGCTACAGAAGCGTTGGTGAACTGACGGATTTCTGCGTTGTTGCCTACGAATCCTGTTACTACGAAAGTGTTCTCGATCTTTTTCATATTGAATTACTTTTTGAAGTGAAACTTAATTTTTACATGCAATCCAAGAGCAGGGATGTGGCACATGAGGGCAGCACCATGAAAATCGACGATAATACTCGTTTTCTGTTGGCGGTGAGGAGAAAAAGGAAGATTATCGGCTATTTTATTGGTCACAGCGAAGCGACCGCACAAGACGGATTCCATCTGTCGAAGCATCACGCTACCTTTGCATAGGAAAAATAGTGGCTTCAAAAAATCGGTAATTCAGGAAAGAACGCAAGAACACCGTAACAGCATCGTATGGCTCAATCATTTGCAGTAACCATCACCAATGCAAAATACGTTTCCATGGCGTGTGCCGTCATAAACAATGGTAAACCAACAGGCAATACACTTTTCCGCATGGAGGGTGGTCGCATGAGCATATTGACAAAGACAAGCAGAAGGAAAACCTGCTTCGAAGGCTACTCCTATTTGTAGAGGAAGGTAAGCATGAGCAACCAACTACAATCGCAATGCTGCAAACAAGATCCATCCTCAGACAAAAGGCTTCATTGTACGAAAAGCTCCAAGAAAGGCGTAGTCGCAGATTTTATCTCATACAAAGAGGCAGGTCGCCATTTGGCGAATACAACCATCAAAGCATAGCCATATAAAAGTTTATCGGCAAACGATGAAGGGAGTTTGCCGTTACATACAAAAGGGCTTTTACTGGCGGAAAGAAAAAAGATGCCTGGCGAGTATAACCTTCACCAAGCATCCTTTTCGTCAGTCATAGACAAGAACGTCATCACGTCTTTCTACAATTTCCTTGCCATTGCGCAATTTCACTACGATGTCCTCACCATAGTCTGCAACCACGAAACCTTCTGTGCGTCCTCTGTAGGGTATCAGCAGTGTACAACTGCAACCGATAATGTCGGTCAATTCTTCGTATTCAAACATAGCTCTATAAAGTTTGTGGGTTCTCCGAATGATAAATCACCTTGCAATCCTCAACCTCAGCAGGTAGTCCAAAGGCAGGATAGTGCGAGAATGATGCGTTTCCATCTTGGCTGAGTGGAGAAACAATCTCCACTTGCCATTTCTGCATGAAGCCATCAACCATCTTGATGTCTTCATCACTCAATCCCGTAGGGTCGCCATTGATGATGTAGCATAATGCCCATGTGGGGATTTTCTCTATCGTCTCAAATCTTTCCATCAGTCAAACGTGAACTTGTTTATATAAAAATAGGTGTCCACGTTCTCATACTCATAGCCGTTGATGAAGTCCACCATTTCATCTTCGGTTCTGTCACCTTGCGAGATACCCATCTTCTCACACCACTTGGCAATAGCATCTTGGCAAGTGTCAAAGATGTCCTCACAAGCATCCTCGAAAGGCTCACCCGAAGAACTCACACAGCATTCCTCTGGGAAGAAGCCTTGCTCGTCATGGACATAGAAAATGTCGCATCCACATTCTATCTCACGATAACTGACGGAAAGTTCTCCACCAAGAACTTTGTTCAGTTCATCAAAGAACTCCTCACAGGCAGACCATGCACTTTCGGTGTCAAAGGACAACAAGCAGATGTCCTCGTCTGCCTCAAACTCTGCCCAATAGATATATCCTCTTACCGATATGCCCATCTTCTCATAGTCGATGCCATAGTGTTCCGCCAACTTGTAGAGATGTACGTTCTTGGTGTTCACCTCCATTGTTTGGAGCGTGTTCCAAAGGTCGGCTACCGCCTTGCGTTCGCCCATCACCTTGTACTGAGTGTCACAAATGTTTGCCATAAGTCTTCATTTTTTTATTCCCTAATTTTGCATCTGCAATTTCGGGATTGTTTTAAATTTTGTTGCCTCAAAAGGTGTCTGTGCTTTTCCTGCAAGGTTCTCTGCTAAAATACAACCTGCAAGGTGGAGATTTTAGCAAGAGACCATAGGCACTGACCTTGCAAGGAATATGGGTACAGACATTACCTTTGCAACCAAATTTATCAAAGCCCAGAAATGGTGATGAAGATTCAGGTAGCGGAGTAACAATTAGAAAAGTTGAGATATGAGGATAAAAAGAGACAAGAACGACTTGAAACAAGCGATTACAAATGGAAAGTAACAGAAATCATACAAGAGTTCTTACTGGCGGAAAGAAAGAGAGCGACAACCCAATACTGCACATGGCACGATTGGGCTATCGCTCCGCAATTCGTTCAGTTCATCCAATCCATTAGTATATATATCCTAAGATGAATGAATTTATATTTGTGTATTGGCTTTGGTTGGCAGCCATAGACAAGTAACACATCTTTTTTCTTTCCGCCAGTAAAAATGGTTCTTGAAGTAAAAGTAACAGGAAAAATGGTTGTTGGGTAGCAAAATTTGTTGCACAAGATTTGTTTTTCATTTTGTTGGTTCTTTCTTGTCACCCAATAAAATGATGCTTACGTTTGAGTTTTCCTGTACCTGCTGATAATCAAGTAGGTAACAAATAAGAAATATCGTCTTTCAATGTACAACGCTGCCAGCCCACGCCAAGTGGAATTATATATACAACACACAGCCATATAAAACTTATATGGCCATCATTGGGATATAATTCACCCACGCAGACGTTCCGTTGCATTATTTCTGTGAGCTGATTCAAAGTTTGCGAAGTTTTGAGAGCACAGAATTAACGTCCGTAAACGCCTTTCCGAAGTCAGCATCCTAAAAATGCCTAAACTTCAATCCATCGATGTTATGACCCCGCCCGTTCCCAGGGAACTGGCATCGTCGGTGGCAAAAATAACAATATTATATCAAATAAAAAAGTTTTTATGTTTATTTTTTATGTTACACGGCATTATTTTTATACACAATTGCCAATTTGTCTAGCATTGAAACGATTTTATAGACAAACGGTCGGCTGGCAGTATATTGGGTTTATATTATACAATTAAACTTATGTTTTCAGCCGTCTTTTTGTTTACTATTTGCGGCTTGCCGCCTGAACAAGCAGAGGCAGACGTCAACATAAAAATATCCCGGCCGTGGACTGCCGGAAAAACAGGCTATACACGAAACTAAAGACAAGAAAGACATTAAGGAAATATTGACTGAAAATCACATCAGCGGCGAGAACACACGCATCAGCGACTCAAGCAAACGGTGAGGGAACGAAAGACGGCGCGTGCTCATATACTTTTCATAGTCGACACACTGCTTCACGTCTTCCATAAAGACCGACTTGATGCGAAGGGCCATATCACGGTCGTAGATAAAGGCGTTGACTTCAAAATTGTTGTCGAAGCTGCGGAAATCGATGTTGGTAGAGCCGCAGGTTGACAGGCTGTCGTCGCTGACAAGCAACTTTGAATGGTTGAAACCGGGCTTATACAGATAGACCTTAACACCGGCATCGACGCTCTCCTGCACGTATGAACGGCTTGCCCACTCAACGAATTTGGCGTCTGAGTGCAGCGGAACCATCAGCCTTACGTCTACTCCGGCAAGGGCTGCGGTGCGCATGGCAAAGAGCACCGGCTCGGTTGGCAGAAAATATGGCGTCTCCATATATACATATTTTTTTGCCTCCAGCAGTATGCGGACATACCCCTGCATCATCTCGGGCCACGGACTGATAGGACTGCTGGTAACTATCTGCATTATGCAGTCGTTGGGGCGGATGTCGTCGTGGGGCGGATAATAGCAGCGGTTGCTGATGAGCGTGCGGTCGACGAAGAACCAGTCGACCAGGAAGGCGCGCTGTATGCCGTAGACGGCGCCGCCCCTTATGCGCAGATGAGTGTCGCGCCATGCGGTTCCGTTGCGGCCCTTGATATACCGCAGGGCGATATTCATGCCGCCGATAAAGCCCACGCGGCCGTCTATAACGCACAGCTTGCGGTGGTTGCGGTAGTTGACCTTGCTGGTAAATGCAGGAAACTTGACCGGCATGAAGGCATGCACGTCTATTCCGGCATTGCGCATACGCTCGAAGAACGAATTGGGAACGTTCCAGCAGCCCACGTCGTCGTAGATGAAACGCACCTCAACGCCCTCTCTTGCCTTGGCAATGAGTGCGTCGGAAACGAGATAGCCCAGAGGGTCGTCGCATATAATATAGGTCTCGAGATGTATGTGATGACGGGCTTGGGATATGTCGCGCAGCAGAGCATGAAAGAATCCGTAGCCGTCGGTATAGATGTCGGTCTCATTGTTCTTGAAAGGCAAAGCCCAGTTTTGGCTGGCAAAGAGCTTTATGAGCACGCTGTGCTCGTCAGGCAACACGAGGTTTTGCTGCTCGGCAAATCCGAGCATGGAGCGCTTTGTCAGCTGGTCCATGCTCTGCTGGCTGATGAGTTTCTCCTTGCGTGTGTTCTGCCCGAAGAAGAAATATAGCACGAAGCCCACAACGGGAAGGAACACAAGCACGAGTATCCACGCCATGGTCTTGGCCGGCTGACGGTTGTCCATGAGCACGGCTACCATTGCTGCTATCACTATGAATGCATAGAGCAAGAAGAATATCCAGTGTACGTAAATCATACGGTATGCCTTTTTACGTTATCTATTCCGCCTGCACGCAAGATGCCTGCGGCTGTATTCTCACTGCCTGAGTGCAACGTCCGGCCACGCAGCATGATACTGCATGAGATGCCACGTCACACGATTATCTCGCTGCCGAGTTCTTTGGCTATCGAGTTGCGTATGCCCTGCATGTCCTTATATTCGGCCATGAGGCTCATCATCTTTTCGGTGTCGCCTGATGCCTGGGTTATCTCGCGCTTCAGGTCTTCCATCTTATGCTCAACATAGTCAAGGCGGAAGTCGAGTATGAGATGTATCACCTGGTTGCGGAGCGTGTCCTCATCTCTCTTCACCTGCAGACTGCGGCTCAGCTGAAAATGGTCGATGGCCATGTCGGTGGCCACGCGGCTCACTTCGATGTCGGGATGATGGGTGAAGTAGGCCTCTGAGTTGAAGCCTTCGTCATCGTTGTGTTCAACGGCTTCCTGCAGTATGCGGTTGTAAAGCTCGTTGTGGAACTTGAGTCCGTCTGCCCCGAGGTCGTAACTGATATACTGCGACACGCTCAGGTTGATCTTTCCGCCATCCTCGGTCTCCACATCTTTATATAGCACCTCGTTGCCGTGGCGTACCACCATCTGCGTGAGCATGTATTCTACCTTCGACTCTACATCCGACTTGGCGTCTACCTCCACTTCAGGCGGCTGTGCGGCGGCTCTTGCCTCCTCGCGCCTTGCCTCCTTGAGTTGCTCCTCCATCTCGCCCTGTATAAACTTGTTGACAGTGCTAACGAGCGTAGCCTCGTTTATGCCAAGCCGGTGTGAGCATTCGGTCATGTATGTGGCCCTGGTTATCTGGTCGTCTATTACAGACACGCTCTTGATAATGCTGCTTATGGCCTGCGAGCGCTTTATCGGGTCGGTTACGCCCTTTAGCAGCAGGTTGGTCTTAAACTCGATGAAGTCGGTCTGATGCGCTTCGATATAGTCGCGAAACTCCTGTGCGGTGTGCTTACGCGCAAAGCTGTCGGGGTCGTCGCCGTCGGGCAGCAGCAGCACCTTTACGTTCATTCCCTCGGCCAGGAGCATGTCTATGCCTCGTATAGAAGCATGTATGCCGGCAGAGTCGCCGTCGTAGAGCACGGTGATGTTTTTCGTAAAGCGGCGTATGAGGCGTATCTGCCCCGTGGTGAGCGATGTTCCCGACGATGCCACTACGTTCTCAACGCCGCTCTGGTGCATCGATGTAACGTCGATATATCCCTCAACGAGATAGCAGCGGTCGTTTCGCGTTATAGCCTGCTTGGCCTGATATATGCCGTAGAGCTCGTTGCTCTTGTGGTATATCTGCGACTCGGGCGAGTTGACATACTTTGCCACATTTTTATCGTTGGTAAGTATGCGCCCGCCGAAGGCCACCACGCGCCCCGTTATTGTATGCACGGGAAATATCACACGGCCGGCATATCTGTCCTGAAGCTGTCCGTTCTCCTTGCGGTAGCACAAGCCGGTCTCTATCAGAAACTGCTCCTTGAAGCCTTTTGCCAGAGCTGCACGTGCCAGCGCGTCGCGTTCAGGCAGCGCATAGCCCAGCTGGAACTTATATATCGTGTCGTCGCGGAATCCGCGCGAACGGAAATACTGCATGCCGATGGCCTGCCCGTCGCGGGTGTTCATCAGGTTGTCCTGGAAGTATTTAAGCGCCCAGTCGTTCACGATGAACATACTCTCGCGCTCGCTCGCCTCGCGCTTCTCCTCGTCCGAGAGTTCGCGCTCCTGTATCTCTATGTGATATTTCTTGGCAAGCCATCTCAGCGCCTCGGGATATGTCATCTGTTCGTGCTCCATGATGAAGCCTACGGGATTGCCGCCCTTGCCGCACGAAAAGCAGTGGCAGTAGCCCTTGGCGGGCGACACCACGAACGAAGGAGTCTTCTCGTTATGGAAGGGGCACAGTCCCTTATAGTTTACGCCCGCCTTGCGGAGCGAAACAAACTCAGACACCACGTCAACAATGTTGGCGGCATCCATTATCTTGTCTATCGTTGCCTGATCTATCATAAGCATTAAAACGTCCGGCATATCACCGCCCTGCCGCCTTAGGCTGACGGAACGGCTGCGGACGAACTAATGCAAAATTAAATATAAATAGCGAGATAAGCAAGTGGCCGACTGATTTTTGTATAATCGGAACATATATTTATCGGTACGACGGAACGGCAAACAGACCTGTCATGAAGGCATTACGGAATATTGTGGACAAAGTGAGCCATGACGTCAGAATGACACTTTGTAAACCGGCGGAGCAGCATGACGCGCAAAACGTAAACAGAGAAAATACAACTTTACTGACCATTCTGGAGAAATATCCGCACCGAAAGCCACGAGGCGCAACGCAGACCGGCAGCCTCAACACGACAAAACGACCAACACAGCAGTAAAAACGAACTGCACCGCCGATATAACACAGTGCTTTTTAATGCCTAAAAGAGTGCAAATCACAACCCGAAACGGCAGCTTTCGACATGCAAAAGGCATGCTTTCAGCCAATAAAGCGCATCAAAAAGATGCACACGTCGACAGCAGTAGCCCGTAAACCGCTGTAGAAGTGCGCTTTACACGCTGCACACCAATATCTGCATTATTCTCGTCCGGCGGAGTTTTATTTGCAAATATCGCAGTATGGGAGCGTCAACAGAAATCAATATGTAAGCAAAACAGCCGATTAAACGACATGAATTTTCATAGCCGCAAAGCCGCCGGAAAAGGCGCGCCGCACCATTGATACAACGGCATACGGCATGCGTCATGACCACGCATAAGGCTATATGCAAAAAAAACGGAATTATGCGAAACATTAGTTATTTATGGTCTTTATTTTACCTTTTCATCGATAATTTACTTAAATTTGCACCCCAAATGGTCAAAAAGGCCACTGCAATCAGGCTGGAAGCACCGGTCAGAAAGACCGGACGCAACCGGCAAAAGCCTGAAAGACAACATTTTATTAACAATAAAGAGTAAAAGGAATGAAAAAAGTATTTGTAGCATTATGCATGGCAGGACTGCTCGCAGCCACAACGTCATGCAAGACATCTAACAGCGCTGCATCATCAGTGTCTGCACTAAACGGAGAATGGAAAATAACCGAAGTTAACGGTCAAAGCATAACAAAGGCAGACAACGACAACGAAGCCTTCATAGGATTCGACGTTGAAAAGAAGAGCATGTACGGAAGCACAAGCTGCAACCGCATCTTCGGCCAGCTTGACGCTGACGCAAAGAAGGGCACGATATCTTTCGGCACAGTAGGCAGCACACGGATGATGTGCCACGACATGAAGACCGAGGAGCAGGTGCTCAAGGCTGTCAACGAAGTTAAGTCTTACGAGCTGAAGGACAACAGCACGCTTACGCTGAAGTCAGCCGACGGAAAAGTGCTGATGACTCTGCAGAAGCGCAACAAGTAACAACCGCCTGCAAGACGGTGAGGCGGCATCAGCGCCTGACATCAGTGAAGCAGAGCATTATTATGTGTGCGGACACAACGCGCGTTGCACATGCCACAACCGTTTAAAAGGGTTTAAATACACGGGTAAAAACGTACGTTTTTGCCCGTTTTTTTTGTCAAAAAGCAAAAATAGTGTATTTTTGCAATCTAAGAATTTACATTATAAGCTTAATCTATGAATTTGAAAATCATCGTACTTGCAAAACAAGTACCCGACACGAGGAATGTGGGCAAAGATGCGATGACAGCCGAAGGCACTGTTAACCGCGCCGCGCTGCCGGCAATCTTTAACCCTGAAGACCTTAATGCCCTTGAACAGGCACTCAGACTGAAAGAACAGAATCCGGGCTCAACCGTAGGAATCCTCACCATGGGACCTCCGCGCGCAGCCGAAATAATCCGTCAGGGACTTTATCGTGGAGCCGACACAGGCTGGCTGCTTACCGACCGCCTGTTTGCCGGAGCTGACACCCTGGCCACTTCTTACGCACTGGCTACAGCCATCAAGAAGATTGGCGGAGCCGACATCATCATAGGCGGACGTCAGGCTATCGACGGCGACACAGCACAGGTAGGACCTCAGGTGGCTCAGAAGCTGGGCCTCGCTCAGGTTACTTATGCAGAGGAAATACTGAAATGCGAGGACGGAAAGCTCACCATACGCCGCCACATCGACGGAGGCGTTGAAACCGTAGAGACTCCGATGCCCGTGCTGATAACCGTAAACGGAAGCGCAGCACCATGCCGCCCCTGCAACGCAAAACTCGTTATGAAATACAAATACGCCACCGTTCCGCTCGAGCGCACACCCGACATGCCTTATGCCGAGCTCTACGAGAAGCGTCCTTATCTTACACTTAACCAATGGTCAGTGGCCGACGTTGACGGCGACCCGCAGCAGTGCGGACTGGCAGGCTCGCCCACAAAGGTGAAAGCCGTTAAGAACATCGTGTTCCAGGCAAAGGAATGCAAGACTCTCACATGCTGTGACGACGAGATCGACTGCCTCATCAAAGAACTGTTGGACGAAAAGATTATTGGATAAAAAGAACCTGCGGAACTGCCCGCCGCACATGCCTTCCGCCGCCTTAACGGCAACTGCGGACGCATGATGCCACAGAAATGCACAAGGACACGTTCCCGGTTTTCTTTCACAAATAAAGCAAGTAAATTATGAATAACGTTTTTGTTTATTGCGAAATAGAGGGTACTGCCGTTGCCGAAGTATCTCAAGAATTACTCACCAAAGGACGCAAGCTGGCCAACCAGCTCGGTGTTGAGCTCAACGCCGTGGTTGCCGGTACAGGCATCAAGGGCAAAGTGGAAAGCCAGATACTGCCCTACGGCGTCGACAAGCTGTTTGTATTCGACGCTGAAGGACTGTTCCCCTACACATCCGCACCGCATACATCTATCCTGGTAAATCTGTTCAAGGAAGAACAGCCGCAGATTTGCCTCATGGGAGCAACCGTAATAGGCCGCGACCTCGGTCCGCGCGTATCGTCATCTCTCACAAGCGGACTCACCGCAGACTGCACACAGCTCGAGATTGGCGACTACGACGACAAGAAGACAGGTAAGCACTATGAGAACCTCCTGTATCAGATACGCCCCGCTTTCGGCGGAAACATCGTTGCCACTATCGTCAACCCTGACCACCGTCCGCAGATGGCTACAGTGCGCGAGGGCGTGATGAAGCGCGAGATTCTCGACGAGAACTACAAGGGCGAGGTGGTTTATGCCGACGTTGCGAAGTATGTTCCCACAACCGACTATATCGTAAAGGTTATCGACCGCCATGTTGAGAAGGCTAAGAACAACCTTAAAGGCGCACCCATCGTTGTTGCCGGAGGCTACGGCGTAGGCAGCAAGGAAGGCTTCGACATGCTGTTCAAGCTGGCAAAGGAACTTCACGGAGAGGTTGGAGCAAGCCGCGCCGCTGTTGACGCAGGCTTCGTTGACCACGACAGACAGATCGGACAGACCGGTGTAACCGTTCATCCTAAAGTATATATCGCCTGCGGTATCTCAGGCCAGATACAGCACATAGCCGGCATGCAGGACTCAGGCATCATCATCTCGGTGAACAACGACCCCGACGCTCCTATCAACCAGATTGCCGACTATGTAATCGTAGGCAACGTTGAAGACGTGGTTCCGAAACTCATCAAGTATTACAAGCAGAACAGCAAATAATCAAATAAACCGGGAGTTGAGCCTCACAGCCACAAGCCGGCACAGCATGCCCTACGCATCGCGACAGCCGGCGCACGGCGGCAGACACAAGGCAAGGCCCTGACACGACGCCAGCCGTAACACAGCTCCCATTTATCTCATAAAAAGAATAACAACAATGGCAAACTATTATACAGACCATCCTGAGTTTGAGTTTCACCTCAACCATCCTTTAATGAAAAGGATTGTCGAACTGAAGGAACGCAACTTCGCCGACAAGGATGAATATGCAGACGCACCTGTTGACTATCAGGACGCTTTGGAGAATTATAAAAGAGTGCTTGAGATTACAGGCGACATTGCAGCCAACGTGCTCGAGCCCAACAGTGAGGAAGTAGACCTCGAGGGTCCGCACCTCGTTGACGGACGCATGCACTACGCATCGAAGACCTACGAGAACCTTGACGTTACACGCAAGGCAGGACTCTGGGGCATATCAATGCCTCGCCGTTACGGCGGCCTCAACATGCCGGTAACTCCCTACTCTATGGCTTCTGAGATTGTTGCCGCAGCCGACGCCGGCTTCCAGAACATATGGAGCCTTCAAGACTGTATAGAGACTCTCTATGAGTTTGGCAACGAGGAGCAGCGCCAGAAGTATATTCCGCGTGTCTGTGCCGGCGAGACAATGAGTATGGACCTCACCGAGCCCGACGCAGGTTCCGACCTGCAGCGCGTAATGCTCAAGGCAACATACAGCGAGGAAGAAGGCTGCTGGCTGCTCAACGGCGTAAAGCGCTTCATCACCAACGGCGACTCTGACATCCACCTCGTTCTGGCAAGAAGCGAAGCCGGCACACACGACGGCCGCGGACTGTCAATGTTTATCTATGACAAGCGTCAGGGCGGCGTAACAGTGCGCCACATTGAGAACAAGCTGGGTATCCACGGCTCACCTACCTGCGAGCTTGTATACAAGAACGCCAAGGCTGAGCTTTGCGGAAACACACGCATGGGTCTTATCAAATATGTAATGGCACTTATGAACGGCGCACGTCTGGGCATCGCAGCACAGAGCGTGGGCGTAAGCCAGGCTGCATACAACGAGGCTCTTGCATACGCCAAGGAGCGCAAGCAGTTTGACAAGGCCATCATTAACTTCCCGGCCGTATACGACATGCTGGCACGCATGAAGGCAAAACTCGATGCCGGACGCAGCATTCTGTATCAGACAGCACGCTACGTTGACCTCTACAAGGCTCTCGAAGACATCTCGAAGGAGCGCAAACTCACACCTGAGGAGCGCCAGGAGATGAAGACCTACACACGTCTGGCAGACGCATTCACACCGCTGGCAAAGGGTATGAACTCTGAATATGTAAACCAGAACGCCTACGACGCAATACAGGTTCACGGCGGTTCGGGCTTCATCATGGAGTATAAGAGCCAGCGCCTCTACCGCGACGCACGTATCTTCTCTATCTACGAGGGTACGACACAGCTGCAGGTGGTTGCCGCTATACGCTACATCACCAACGGAACTTACCTCTCTATCATCAAGGAGATGCTGGCTGAAGAGGTTGCCGAAGAGCTGAAGCCGCTGCAGGTACGCGTTGCCAAGATGACAGAACTCTATGAGCAGGCCGTAAACTATGTAAAGGAGGCCGGCAACCAGGAGGTTCAGGACTTCCTTGCACGCCGTCTGTACGAGATGACCGGCGACATAATCATGTCACTGCTCATACTGAGCGACGCCACACGTGCTCCTCACCTCTTCACAAAGAGCGCCAACGTATATGTACGCCATGCTGAGGCTGAGGTGATCGGCCACTCTGCTTATGTAAAGAGCTTCATCGAGGAAGACTTGGTAAACTTCCGCGCAGTTGAGGAGAAAGCCGCAGAGGAATAAACAATGAACAAACGAAAAGACATGAAGACGGTCTCGGCAAAGATATCTGAAAGTCTTTTTATTTGATACGTTACTACGCGTAACAACAACAGCCAGGCACATACGGAACCGGTTTCCGCTATGTGCCTGGCTTCGTTTTTACCATATTCCGTTATCTTCCATATAACAATCTGACCGACTTATGCTGCCGCTCGCTGCCAGGCAGAATGACAGAAAAACTTTTTCTTAAAAAACTCGTCACTCGTCACAACCGGCCTTAACATGCAGAATATCAGCAAGATGCAGTGTGACGAGTTGAATTGTCAACTCATCACAACTCGTCACATGACGCTTTTTCATGTCCTTTCCTAAAATTGGTTGACTTCTAACAAGCCATTCCCTGATTAAAGTTGACTCTGGTTAAACTTATAACTGTTATTGGTTGACTCTACTTTTAATTACTGATTAAAGTTGACTTTTACCGGGACAGAATCCCTGTTCATGGTGTCCTTGGAGGGCGTAGCCCGGAAAGGACACCATGAACAGAAGGCAAAGATAGTCCATCTTCTCCAATATCGGAGCATTCCTGTCTGTTTTTTATGGCCTTTGTCCTAAAACTGCTCCAACGCTTAGATATCTCACCCTGACATGAAGCAGCCTGTGCCGGTGTCATCATGTTGATGCTCATGTGCGGCCTTTCGTTGTTGTAGAAGTCCACGGCCGTTGCCACGGCTTCCCTGACCTGGCCGATGTCGGTGAACCTCATACCCTTAAGGAGTTCGTTCTTTATGGTACCATTAATACGCTCTGCCTGTGCATTGTCCTTCGGATCCCCGGTCTCCGTCATACTGATACTTATACCATTTTTATTAAGCAGCCTGACATATTCGGAACTTGCGTATTGTACGCCGCGGTCTGAATGATGTATAAGGCTGATGCCGTCCATGCCCTTCAGCCTTCCCAAAGCCATGCACAGTGCTTCAATGGGATAAGCCGTCTCAAGCGTCGGACCGACACAGTATCCTACAATCTCTTCTGTATATGCATCAAGTACAATTGAAAGGTAGCAGAAACGGTAGTGTATGTCGTCTGTCCAAATAATTATGTACGTTATGTCACTGACCCATAGCTGGTTAGGTCTGAGGGGCAACATTTCCTTTATAAGATTGGGATATGTCGGAAGACCGTGCCTTGAGTCAGTGGTACGTGGACGGCGCAACCTTTTACGGAGAATCATGCCGTTACATGACATTATTTCTATAAAACGGTCACGGCCGACGGGACTGTTGCCGCTGAAATCACGCCGGTACATGTGCCAGAGCTTCAATGCGCCTATTCCGGGGTCTATACGGCGCACCTTGCGGATATACTCAATCACAAAGGCATCACGGGCGGCCCTCATCATTGACTTTGACTCATCATACTTGTAATAGGCCTGCTTGCTTACGCCAAACAGCGCACAAAGATGTCTCACCCTGTATCGGACAGGGTTCTTCGTGTGCAGGAATGTTACTGTTTGGCGCCAGATTTTTTTCTTATGCTGATGCCTAACTCGGATTCGGCCACATTTATCATCTCGTCATAAGCCTCGGCCTTTATCTCGGCCTTGGTCAGTTCGGACTTAAGACGGAGTATCTCGGCCTGAAGGGCCTCTATGTCTGACGGGAGGCTGACTGAGTCACGAACATGCTTCTCTCTTAGTGTCTTTTTCTTTGTCATAAAATCGACATAATACAATTCAGGTGCAAATTTAGCACACCAGCGGCGAACTGTAGCCTCTGATACGGGAATTATTTTTGATATTCCCAAAAAACTTACACCTGAAGAGCGAAGATCTATCACTTTTTGAAGATATTGACCCTTTTGTGATTTATTTTTCCTCATAATTATTTTATTTATGAGTCAACTTTTTTCAGGGTAAGACATCACCCCCAAAACCGGCCATCATAATTCAGCATTGTTGCGGTATGTTTCCGGCAGAAACAGCTGATTATGACACGAAAGGCGGACGGCAAGACGATAACGGAAAAGACTAGAACGGCTTAGAGCATATATGTGTCTGTAGGATAAATCAAATTCGGGCAATGAACGGTTGACGGTTAAACGAGCTGCACCATTCCACGGAGGATTCAGACACGTCCACATGACGCTCATTTCCACACCTGCCATCCGTCTACAAGACTGAACAGACGGCCGAGCGACTTGCTGTATGCCGCCGGATAATGCAGCGCATAGACAAACCATACATTGTCGCCCTTGACATATTTTGCATAATAACGGAATCCGTCGATGAGCATCCCGTCCTCATAAAGCGGCGACGACACCACAAAGCTGTTGCCCCTGCGGCGGCATGAGTCGGCCTTCATGGCAGAGGCTATCGAGTCCATATACTCCTTGAAGCCGCGCTCCTTTCTGTCGTAGACCACGTAGCACTCTATCGTAAGCTGCCAAAAATCGAAGCGCGAGCATCCGAAATAGCGGCCGGTGGTGTCGTTGTTCTTTACGAATATGTCGGGATAACGTGCCACGAAGCCAAAGTCGCGGTCTTTATATTCTGCAAGCGGCGCCACGTTGAGCCGCTCCATGAGCCGCCGTTCCATGTCGGGCATATCGTCCTTGCGGTCAAGGGCGTCTATGCCGAAAGCCAAAGCCGCGAGCAAGATGGCAAAAACAAGTATCTTTCGCATAATGCTTAAATCTGAACTATCCGGGTTGTTACATTGCGCAAGCATGCTGCCGCTGCTGCCGGACATTCAGTCAGCATGCCGAAGGTACACATTCCGACGGCTGCGCGGCAGCAGTCTGGCGCAAGCTGTGGCAACTATGCAAAAGTAACGATTTGGCTTTTTTGCAGTGAAAAAACTTGCTGACATTTGTCTGACATTTCACGGATAACGCCCCGAAATGAATGTCAGACAGCAAAGACCGGGAACACCCGCTTTGCAAAAGGCCATCTTTCGGCATGCAAAAGGGCACCTTTTACAAGCTAAAAGGCCGTCTTTCGGAAGGTGAAATACGGCCTTTTGTAACGTGCTGAATATGTGTATGTTACGAAAGCCATAAGCAACGGCGATATGATGCGGCGAGAGCATCATGCAGGCAGGGCTGCATCCGCCCACCTGCCAAGGCTAACCGGCGATATGCCTCTGCCTCAGCAGCTACCTGCAAGCCCTGGACGCATACTATTTCAGCATTATTATGCGGCGCAGGATGAGCGTCTTATACTGATGCTTCATGTCTTCCGGCAGGAACGACATGTCGATAAGCTCAAACCACTTAGGCAACACGCGGCTGAACTTGCGCGCCATGTTCTCTATCACCTTCTCCTCAATGCCCGACGAAGCTATCGACTTTATGAAGTCGGCCTTGCGCAGCTTGCGCTTCTTTCCGTTGAGCGTCAGAGCCAGTTCCTCGGTGTCCTCGGGCATTACGAGGGCCGTTGAGAGCATGTCGTAAGCCGGAGTTAGCGTATACGAGCCGTCCATGGCGTTGTAAAGCGAGAAGTTTTTCAGGTGCATGTCGGCGTTGCCCGTTATCCATGAGAAGACAACAACCTCCCAGAAGTTTACCACATCGAGCTTCGGCGTGGCCGAATATTTCCTTATCGCCTTGGCTATCTGCTCGTAAGAACCTTTATATTTATACTCGGTAAGCCTCTCCGTCAGCTGGCACATATCCTCCATCGGTATCTTGTGCCCGTCGGCCGTGCGGTCTATTCGCCTTGTTATGTAGCACAGTTCGCCGTCGCTGAAGCGTATAAGGCTATGCGGAACGACGGTTATCTTGGCTGCCTCGGCCAGATGCATCGTCAGGTCTTCAAGCTCGGGCAGCGCGCGGTATGTGGTGGTCTGAGGCTTCAGGATGAAGCGTCCCCACAGGCCAACGATGGTAAAGCGGTCGGGCTCGTTCCTGCCTCCGCGGTCGATGTCGAGCGAGAGCTTTGCCTGCACACCCGTAAGCGTAGTCTGACTGCGCACCACCTGACGCGCAAGGTCGCCCAGCTGCGCCCTGACATAAGGCAATGAAGGCGCATTGCGCGTGCCGAAAAACTTGCGGGCACAAGCCGGATGAAAGTCGGTCTGCCCCTCCTTCAACTCCTTGTAACAATAAAGACACCTCATGGTTAATTCATAATTATTAGTTCATAATTCATAATTGGATAAACAAAAGAACACCGAGAAAGAGGATTTAAATTTTTAATTTTTACCTTTTAATTTTTCATTCTTCCCGTTCTTCCTCCTTGTCGTCCTGTTCCGGCACCACGCTCACAGCCCCTATGCAGTCCTTGCAGCAGGCAAGAAGCAGAGACATGCGGTCGCGCTGGTTTATCTTCCAGCTCTTCTCGGCAATGTTGAGGAGCCATCCCTCAGGAATAAGTCCGTCGAAAAACGGAAACAGCACGGTGTCGTGATAAGGCTTGTCGGTAAGGGGCAGCGTAAGGCTGACGGCCTCCGCCCCGTCGGAAGCAAGAAAGTCGGGGTCGTACAAGAACGTAAATCCGTTCTCGTCTTCAGTGAGTCGCCCTGCCAAACGGTCGTAAAGATATACTATCGCTGTTTTCATAGGCACAAGGTTTTAGTCTGTAAGGAATAAAAAACACGGAGACAAACACGCCATACGGCCATGCCCCGCATAACGGCACACGGCACAGCCTACTCATGTTCGCGCCCGGAGCGTATCTCCACGGCACCCACCTGTCGGCCAAAAAGGCTCAGCACCTGGTTCACTTTGTCCATGCGCAAGGTCTGCTTGCCCTGCTCCAGCTCACGGACAAAGCGCAGACCAACGCCCGACTTGTCGGCCAGGTCTACCTGAGTGAGGTTAAACTTCTTTCGCATTTCTTTAACAAAATCTGCTATCAGTCTGTCGTCCATTTTATACCCGTTTGGGTACAAATATACAAAAGAAATATAACAATTATACCTTTTAGGGTATAATTTTATTAATTTTATTTCATATTACACCCTATCGGGTATAAACATAAGTAATATTACCAAACTTTTTATTAAATAAAATTAGGCATAAAAACTAAAAAAGGCAGGCTAGCCATGACGGACTAGCCTGCCTTATGGTCAAGGACGGCACAGCGCCTCGCACACGCGGTCTTGAAAACGTCGGCCCGAAGACGAGTGTCTTATGCCCATGTTGATTATCGAGAAGCACAGCACATGGCCGTTGGCAGCCGTGCAATAGCCCGCAAGGGCACTCACGCCGGTAACGGTTCCGGTCTTGGCATGCACGTTGCCGCGAGCATATCCGCGCTGCATGCGGTCGTCGAGCGTTCCGTCAACGCCGGCCACTGGCATGAGTTCGCGCAGCGGCTCATATATCTTTTTATGCTTATAGGCATATTTCAGGAATGCCACCTCAAGCTCGGGCGACACATAATTATACAGAGACAGGCCGCTGCCGTCGGCAATGTAATACTTTGAAGGCTTAAAGCCGAGCTGCTGAATCAGCCGGTTCATAACCTGGCGGCCCTGCTTAGCCGTGGCAGGAGCATAAGAACCGGAAGACGCTGCCAGATGATAGAACACCGATTCGGAATAAAGATTGTCGCTCTTTTTCATCATGCGGATCATCACGTCGCCAATAGCCCGCTCAACGGTGCATATCCTGCGGGCGTTGCCGGGCGTGCGGCATGAGCGCACGCTGCCGTCTACGACGATGCCTGCCCTGTCAAGCTTCTTTCTGAACGACTCAACGAATTCGTCCTTTCGCGATACTAGCAGCGGCGAGAGCACGGGGTTGTCGTCGTCCCAGCACCATCCCTCGCCGAGGCGGTCGTCGTCTTTCATGGAGAAATCGGCACAGATGTCGCCTGCAATAGTGTCGATGCCAAGACTCTTCAGGCTGTCTACGAAGTCGTTGAGGTCGGACGTTGTGAACGCAGGGTCAAAGTCGCCCTTGCAATAAATATCACCCCTGAGCACACAGCTGTCTATCGTACCTGAATAAGAAAGCGTGGTCTTATACTTATAGCCATAGCCCAGCCTGTCGAGCGCGGCCACAGCCACCATCATCTTCAGCGAGCTTGCCGGACGCATAAGCTGCCGCGCGTTGTGGCAGAATATAGCCGAGTCGGCCGTAAGGTCGTACACCATAATGCCCACAGTCGACGTCTCGAACATGTCGTTCTCAAGAAGCGAGCCTATCCTTGCCTTTACATTTGCCGGCCATGGCAGGTCTTCTTCAGATATAACGGTGTCGGCGTCGGCCGTGTCTTCGTCATTAACGGCGTATGCCGCCATGCTTCCGCGCCCGCTTGCCGCGCCTGCCATGCCCGTAACAGACACCATGGCAACCAGTATCAAGGCAAAAAACAGCTTTATTGCAGATTCTGTAT
This sequence comes from Prevotella marseillensis, assembly GCF_900625065.1. Classification (NCBI taxonomy): domain Bacteria; kingdom Pseudomonadati; phylum Bacteroidota; class Bacteroidia; order Bacteroidales; family Prevotellaceae; genus Prevotella; species Prevotella marseillensis. The sequence continues at coordinate 2,364,946 of NZ_UYXY01000001.1, forward strand.
TTCTGTTATTCTTTATCTTCATCTTCATTAATGTTTAAGCTTATGCGCTCCTGCCGGTCTCTCACCTCGCGCATGAAGGCCTCCTCATTGACCGGCTGCACAGTGGTTTCGTGCCCTGCGCCATACTCTATAAGGATGTATCTCACGCCAAGCAGACCGGGTCTGACCACCCTCATGCGGATAATCTCGTTGACGGGGACAGACAGGCTGCGCGAAAAGCGGCCGCGACTGATTATCAGCCGTCCGTCGGACGTGAGCACATAGACCGTATGTATTATCCTCTCTATCATCAGGACGACGACACCCATAAGCAAAAAGCCCACAAGGGCATTGACGGCAGAGCGGTGCCATAGAGAATAGATGGCTGCCCCTGCAACTATAGCTATGCACGTGTAATTGAGCCACGACGCACGATAATGGAAAGAACGGTTCACTGAAACACTGTTTTTTTAATATTTGCCGTATGGCAGAATGCCCTTGCCGGTCTTACGGCACGAAAGCAGCGCAGCGGCAGACAACACGTCTGCGGGCGACAAAAGCGCGCCGACGAAGCCGGCAGACAGGCCACACGGACCACCAACATCTATTTTTTTGACCATGCAAAGGTAGCTATTTTATCATTAAAAGTGGCATTTTGATGTTTTAAAGTAACCTTATATATGTCAAAAATAGAAATCAGGCACACTCAATTTCAAAAATTCTTATTACTTTTGCAAATGTTTTATAATATATCTTTATGGTATTCAAATACGACTTTTTGATTATCGGCGCAGGAGTTGCCGGTATGAGCTATGCCCTTAAAATTGCAAGAGCACACAAAGGCAAGATATGTATTATTTGCAAAACTACACTTGACGAGGCAAACACAGCGTTTGCCCAAGGCGGCGTAGCGTCAGTAACCAACCTCAAGGTGGACAACTTTGAAAAGCACATTGAGGACACAATGATTGCGGGTGACTACATAAGCGACCGCAAGGCTGTGGAGCAAGTTGTAAGAAACGCGCCGGCGCAAATAGCAGAACTCGTCAAATGGGGAGTGAACTTCGACAAGAAAGAGAACGGAGAGTTTGACCTTCACCGCGAGGGAGGACACTCTGAGTTCCGTATCCTTCACCATGCCGACGACACGGGAGCCGAGATACAGAGAGGCCTGATGGAGGCTGTGAGAAACACGCCGGAGATAGAAATAAAGGAAAATCACTTTGCGGTAGAGATTATAACGCAACACCATATGGGCATCGAGGTGACAAGACGCACACCTGACATTGAGTGCTACGGTGCCTACGTGCTGAATCCTGACACAGAGAAGGTGGACACTTACCTGAGCAAGGTTACGCTTATGTGTACGGGAGGATGCGGAGCCGTGTACCAGTCGACCACCAACCCGATTATATCTACGGGCGACGGCGAGGCCATGGTATACCGCGCAAAGGGAACAGTGCAGGACATGGAGTTCGTGCAGTTCCACCCGACAGCGCTCTATCATCCCGGAGAGACTCATCCGGCATACCTCATCACCGAGGCAATGCGCGGCTACGGAGGCATACTGAGGCTGCCTAACGGCGAGTCGTTCATGGAGAAATACGACAAGCGACTGTCGCTTGCGCCACGCGACATCGTTGCACGCGCTATAGACAAGGAGATGAAGATTCACGGACTTGACCACGTATGCCTTGACGTTACGCACAAGGACGCCGAGGAAACCAAGCACCACTTCCCCAACATCTATCAGAAGTGTCTGTCGATAGGCATAGACATCACAAAAGACTATATACCCGTAAGACCTGCAGCCCACTATATGTGCGGAGGCATCAAGGTTGACCTCAACGGCGAATCGAGCATACACCGCCTGTATGCCATAGGCGAATGTTCATGCACCGGACTGCACGGAGGCAACCGCCTGGCAAGCAACTCGCTGATTGAGGCCGTTGTATATGCCGACGCTGCGGCACGCCACTGCCTCGAGCATGTTGACGAATACAGCTTCAACACGCAGATTCCTGAATGGAACGACGAGGGAACGATGACCAACGAGGAGAAGGTTCTCATAACACAGAGCGTAAAGGAGGTTGGCCAGACCATGAGCAACTACGTGGGCATAGTAAGAAGTAACCTGCGACTGAAGCGCGCATGGGACCGCCTCGACCTGCTGTATGAGGAGACCGAAGCCCTATTTAAGCGCGTAAAGGCAAGCCGCGACATCTGCGAGCTGCGCAACATGATCAACGTGGGCTACCTAATTACGCGTCAGGCAATAGAGCGCAAGGAGTGCCGCGGACTTCACTACACGATAGACTATCCGCTCCACGCCTACGACAACAAGAAAGACTGACAAGCCGAGGGCTTTGCTGCCAGCGCGAGGAAAGATGCCCAAACGCCGGACGCACGCCTGAAACTGATGATAAAACAGACAAGAGTCTGCCGCCCTTAACTCACGGACGGCAGACTTTTTTTGTGCCTTTTCGCATGGCAGGCAAGTCGGATAATTATGTACGGAGTTTTCTGTAATCTGGAGAATAAACTTTAAACGGATGTTAATTTAGTACCGACTAAAGTCCCATTTCATTAACTTACGTTCACAAAATCGGCATAAAATAGCCAACAAATCATCAGTTTTGCACACTGAAAGCAATGAGTTTGTGCCATGATTTGTGCCGTTTTGCATCATGAAAGCTATGCTTTTGGCATACAAAAGGCCATGTTTTGCATTCTCAAGCCATACGCATAATCGTACATTTAAGCATAACCGCCTGATAGGCAAGACGTTACATAGAACATAAAAAAATGGAGTTTTTCATCCGAAACCATGCTTTTGCCAAGAGCATGGGCACTCTGAGAGCGTCAAAATCAAAAAGTTTTCTGTTTGCAATGCCACAAAACACGACAAGCGGAACCAGCCCTGAGAGGCTGAGGCGCATACGGCCAGGCACAGAAAAAGCGTCAGACAGCATTAAGTTGTAAGCCCTGCGGCTTGCAGAAGTGACATAAATATCTTATTTTTGCAGACAGAGACACATGTTAAACCTTGCGGCAGGCTACGGCACACACCAACAGGCCGGCCGGCAAAAACAAAAGACACGGCAACATGAACAACACTTTGATAATCAAGCTGACTGCATTTCTGACGGCACTGCTATGCATGGCTTCATGCACGGTAGGCGGAGACGACGACAACGAATACGGAAAAGGAATGCTGGAAGAAGGCACCATTGCCCCCGACTTCATGATATACACCGACAGCCGGCCCGAGGGCTTCGCGCTCAGCTCGCTGCGCGGACAGTATGTTCTGATAGAGTTTTGGGCGTCGTGGTGTCCCGACTGCCAGAAAGAAACCGAAAACATGAAGCAGATGTATGCCACTTATGCTCCGCAGGGCGTGGTGTTTGTTGGCGTTTCGTTCGACACCGACAGAGACCAGTGGCAGCAGTATATCAGCGAGAACGGCCTTAGCTGGATTCAGTTCAGCGAATTAAAGCCGTGGAAAGAGAGTTCTATTTCCACGGCTTATAACGTCAGGTGGATTCCCACCTTATATCTTATCGACAAAGACGGCCGCGTGGTGCTTGGCACGGTCAGCGTGGCCGAGATGAGCAGCAGGCTCGCCGCCCTTGGTCTTAGCGGTCAGTAACGGCTGTAACAGGACTGCCGATGCTGCCGTTAGGAATCTGTATGTCTATCATGGCGCACACCGTAGGCACGATGTCTGTCATCCACACTCTTTCGTGAGTCTCGCCCGGCTCTACGTGCCATCCCATCAGCAGGAACGGAATGTGCGCGTCGTAGGGGTTCCATGTGCCGTGAGTTGTTCCGCCGTCAATCTTCTCTCCATACACATCATAGTTGGCCGGCTGCACTATCAGCTGTATGTCGCCGCTGCGCATGCGGTTGTATCCGTTGATAATCTTCTCGCGGATAAGTGCAGGAACCGTTGCATCCGGCACGTGCTCAAGGTCAACCACATAAGCAAACATCGGGTCTTTCTTCAGCCACTCAATGGCAGCCTTCTTCACGTCGTCAAGACTTACCGCCATAGCCTCAACGGCTTCATGGTTGATAAACACCTTGTAGCTGTCTATGCAGCGCACCAGACTGGTCTTTGAGCCGAACTTGTTCATGAGATACGCGTCAAGTTCCTTCTCAACCTTCGGCACCACAAAGCCGTCGGCAGGAATGCCGTGTTCGCGCGACAGCAGTATGCTGTTGGCAGCTCCGTGGTCGGCCATGAGGAACACGAGATACTGGTCCTTGCCCACATTCTGGTCGAGATAGCCGAACAGGTCGGCCAGACGCTTGTCGAGGTCAACATAAATCTCACGAGTCTTGTCGCTGTGAGTGCCATACTTGTGGCCTATCATGTCTGTGCAAGAGAAGCTTACGGTAAGCAGATCGGTTACATTGTCGCCGCCGAGCTGCTCTCCTGCCACGGCAGCCTTGGCCATTTCCTCAGTTATCTTGTTGCCGAGCGGCGTGTAGCATATCTGGTCTTTCGTCACCTTGCCGATGCTCTTGTTATAGTCAACGGCCCACTTCGGCAGTTCTTTCATATAGTAGGTGCTGCTTATGAAGGTGCCTGTTGAATAGTCAATCCAATAAGCTCCGTCGGCAGCATGTCCTGCAGGGAGTATTGCGGCGCGGTCTTTGAGCGACACACCGATGACTTTTGCCTTAAAGTCGGTGGCTATTTTAAGCTCGTCGCCGATGGTGGTGGTGAGCATGTTGCGGGGCGACATCTTGCCCTCAGCCGACTTGCTGCCCACTGTGCTGACGGTTGAGTCGGAGCAGCAGTACACCATCTTGCCGTTCAGCAGGAAGTTGTTGCCTGCTATTCCGTGTATGGCAGGCACGGTGCCGGTGTATATCGACGCATGACCAACTGCCGTTATCGAGGGCACATAGTTGATCATCGTGTTCTCACAACTGAAGCCCTCGTTCATAAGACGCCTGAATCCGCCTTCGCCAAACATGTCGTAATAACGGTAAAGATAGTCCCAGCGCATCTGGTCAACAACAATTCCCACAACGAGTTTCGGCCTGTCGGCTCCCGCAGCCAACGCTCTGGCGCTGCCAAAGGCCGTGAACATCAACACCGCCGCAACGGCATTAGCAAGTAAAGAAAATCTTTTCATCTTTTGTGTATATTAATTACAGTTTGTTCAGGGTGCTAAATTAACAACACCGGTTTACACGAATGTTTCACCGGTGCTACAATTAAGCTACGCAGCACCACACAAAGTGCGGTGCTGCGTATATGCTAATAAGTAAAATTCTGTTACAGATCCTCGCCCGTGTACTCGAGCAGCGGCAGCGTTCCCCTGAGTGCTCCGAGGGCGTTGTAGGCAAGAGAGCCCATCTCGTCCTCGCCCGGACAGATAACCACAGGAGCTATATATTCTACCTGTGCCTTAAGTCTGTCGGTGCAATAAGTGTCGTAGGCAATACCGCCGGTAAAGATTATGGCGTCTACCTTTCCTACAAGGGCCACATGCATGGCGCCTATCTGCTTGGCGATGGTGTAGAGCATGGCGTCTACAACTTTCTTGGCGTGCTCGTCGCCTTCTTCCACATTGCGCGAGATTGTTATCATGTCGTTGGTGCCGAGATAAGCCGTGAGACCTCCGCGGCCGCTTATCATCTGCTTGATCTGCTTCTGTGTGTATTCTCCGCTGAAGCACATCGCAACGAGCTGGCCTGCCGGAAGCGTGCCCGCACGCTCTGTTGAGAAAGGTCCTTCGCCGTCGAGGGCGTTGTTTACGTCGATTACCTTGCCCTTGCGGTGCGCACCAATAGATATTCCTCCGCCAAGATGCACGACGATGAGGTTAAGGTCTTCATACTTGCGGCCTATCGAAGCGGCGTATCTTCTCGCAACAGCCTTCTGGTTGAGGGCGTGGAACACCGACTTGCGCTCCATGCCGGGAATGCCCGTGAAGCGTGCTTCGGGACAAAGCTCGTCGACAACCACCGGGTCGGCTATATATGCCGGACAAGAGCAGCGCACGGCAATCTCGTCTGCAATAAGCGCTCCGAGGTTGCAGGCATGCTCCATCTGGGCATGTATGAGGTCGTGCTTCATCTTGTCGTTGACGGCATAAACGCCTCCCTTAAGAGGCTTCAGCAGTCCGCCGCGTCCGATAACGGCGTCGAACTTCAGCTCGATGCCGGCCTCCTCTAGACACTTGAGGATGAAATCACGACGATATTCGTATTGGTCACTGATATGATGGAATGCGGCAAGCTCGCTCACCGGATGGTGTGCACCGGTCATCCATACAGACTTTTCGTCTTCATAAACAGCAAGTTTAGTTGACGTAGAGCCAGGGTTTATTACAAAAATTTTCATTCAAGACAAATTGTATAAATGATAAGTTAAAGAACAATTATCTATGGCATGGCCGCCAGAGGCAGCCACGCTCACATGGAAATGTTTTTGCCCTGAGGGCGCGTCAGCCAAGTATGCCTGTGCAGGCAAGAGCCAGACTGTAATATTTTGACTCGCACGAGTCGGCACGTGAAGCAACAACAACGGGCACTGTTGTACCGCAGAGTATGCCTGCCGTCTCGGCTTTTGCAAACAATGTGATTGTCTTATAGAAGACGTTGCCCGACTCGATATTGGGGAATATCAGCACGTCGGCATTGCCCACAACGGGCGAAGTTATGCCCTTGATGCTGCCGCTGTCGGCATCGCATGCCGTCTTGACATCCATCGGACCTCCCAGACACACGTCGCCGTACTCGCCTGCCTCTGCACGCTTCTTCAGTTCTTCGTAGCAGATTGTGTGAGGGAACTTCTCGTTCACCTTCTCTGTGCAGTTGATAAGAGCCACGTTAGGACGGCTTACGCCCATGTGGCGGCTTGCGCTGACGGTGTAACGCAGTATGGCGTCAAACTGATCGAGAGTAGGACGCGGAACCACTGCTGCGTCTGAGAACACGATAAGCTTGCGGTAGCTCGGTATCTGGGCAATAGTTATATGGCTCAATACTCTGCCAGGCTCAAGCAGTCCGTGCTCTTTATTAAGAATGGCGCGTAAAAGGTTATCGGTGTTGAGCGTGCCCTTCATGAGCACGGCAGCCTGACCCTCCCTGACAAGATCCACAGCCTTATAGGCCGCATCGTCGGGAGTAGGCTCCAAATACACCTTTACATGTCCCTCATACATCGAACGGAGACGCTCGAACTCGGGTTTACACTCACCAGCACACACCAACAAGAAGTCGGCAATTCCTTCCTTAAGACATCGTCCTACTACATATTCAGTGTGAGAGTCGGCCGGGCAGACTACTGCCACACGCTTTCTGTTAGTAACAGAACACTGACGGCTGACAATGTCGTCAAAATTTTGTATTGATTCCATAGCGAATAAGATTTGAGTATATAGACTGATTTTGCGGGCATGAACAGACTCACGGACTGTCATTAACTGCACAAATCGCCTTGTTTTGTGCAAAGATAGTGTTTCAACGGCAAACTTCAAAATAATTAGAGCAATAATAATGCGTTTTAAAGAATTTTAGACCAATCAATACGAAAAATGCGGTGTTTTATATCACAACGGCACTAAAACACACAGCCAACAGGTGTATATCATGGCTTATATTTACAATAAGCTCGAAGATTAGCACTTTATTACACAAAACGTTAGTTACGAATTGAAAGCAGAACCATCTAAACGGCTGTCCCGACAGGCAGAAAAGCACCCGACAGACACGCCCGGAGAGGCACGGGCAGATGAAAACCGTAAGTAAAACACCTGTATTTGCTTGTATCTATCACAAAAATCCTACAAATAGTTCTATAATCAAAAGAAAACAACAAGCATTTGGTTATAAACTAAAAGCTATCCTTTCAGGATGCAAAAGGGCATCTTTCACACTGCGAAAGGTCACCTTTTAAAAGGCAAAAGCATAGCAACCGAACGGCATGCGCCCCACCCTGACGGCACGACGCACGCAAACAAAACGGCACAATAGTACTGCAAGGCGCCGGGATGCTTACAGACTGTAAGATGCAGGACGCTAAATGAGCGACAGACCATAGTCGTGCTTTATCTCGTCCATGACAAAGACGCTCTCGATAGACGACAGATAGTCGAGGCGGCCAAGCACATTGAGTATGAAATCCCTGTAACTCTTCATGTCGGTAACGTTCACCTTGAGCAGATAGTCGTATCCGCCGGAGATGTTGTAGCACTCAGTAACCTGCGTCAGCGACCTGACCACGCCGGCAAACATGGCTGCCACATCGCTGTTGAGGCGCGTCAGCTTTACCTTGCAGAACACCACGAAGCCGCGGTTGAGCTTGTCGGCGTTGAGCACGGCCACATATTTCATTATATAGCCTTCGCGCTCAAGACGCTTAAGGCGCTCGAACACCGGTGTGGACGAAAGACTGACGCGCGACGCCAGTTCGCGTGTTGTGAGCCTGGCGTTATCCTGCAGTGCCTGCAATATCTGAAGGTCTACCTTGTCGAGTTTGTCTGTTGCTGCCATAGAATATTTTTCTTTTTAGATGCCGAAAGCGGCATTTGCCAATATTATTTTTCTAAATACAAAGGCAAATATAGTGATATTTTCTAAATTACGGACACATATTGGCAGAATAATCCATACTTTATAACTTTGCAGGACGAAAACAACATTAAGGATAACGTATAACCCTAACAAGACAAACGACATGAGCAAGAATGACGGAAAACTTAGATTTGAGACGCTGCAGCTGCATGCCGGACAGGAACATGCCGACGCTGCCACGGGAGCAAGGGCCGTGCCCATATATCAGACGGCGGCATACGTGTTTGACAACGCTGCCGACGCCGAGGCGCGCTTCAGTCTGAAACAGCAGGGCAACATATACAGCCGGCTGACCAACCCCACGCAGGAGGCGCTCGAGACACGCATGGCAGCGCTCGAAGGCGGCGTGGGCGCACTGGCAGTGGCATCGGGGGCGGCGGCCATAACGTATGCCATAATGAACCTGGCAAGGCAGGGCGACCACATCGTGGCGGAGAAAAACATATACGGGGGAACATATAATCTGCTTGCGCACACGCTGACTGACTATGGCATAAGCGTAACCTTTGCAGACATATACGACCTCGACGCCATTGAAAGCGCCATAAGAGACAACACCAAGGCTGTGATTATAGAGACGCTGGGCAACCCCAACTCTGACGTGGCGGACATAAGGGCCATAGCCGACATTGCCCACAGGCACAGTCTGCCGCTGATTGTGGACAACACCTTCGGCACACCTTATATAATAAGACCGATAGAGCACGGCGCCGACATCGTGGTGCACTCGGCCACGAAGTTCATCGGCGGGCACGGCACTTCGTTAGGAGGAGTGATTGTAGACGGCGGAAACTTTGACTGGAATGCCGGACAAAAGTTTGAACAGCTTACAAGTCCTGATGCCGGATACCACGGTCTGGTGTTCACCGAGGCAGCCGGACGGGCGGCATACATAACACGCATAAGGGCAACGCTGCTGCGCGACACGGGGGCAGCCATAAGTCCGTTTAACGCCTTCATGCTGCTGCAGGGTCTGGAGACGCTGTCGCTGCGCGTTGAAAGGCACATCGAGAACACGCTGAAGATAGTAAATTTCCTCGACGGCCACAGCAAGGTTGTAAGCGTGAGCCACCCCTCGCTGCCGTCGCACAAGGGGCATGACATCTACAAAAAATACTACGACAGAGGCGCAGGCTCTATCTTCACGTTCAACATCAAGGGCGGCAAGCAGGAGGCTTTCAGGTTTATAGACAGCCTCAAGATATTCTCTCTGCTGGCAAACGTGGCCGACGCAAAGTCGCTCGTGATACATCCTGCCAGCACAACTCACTCTCAGCTCACGCCCGAAGAGCAGATGAGCCAGGGCATTGGGCCAAACACGATACGTCTGTCGGTAGGCATAGAGAATGCCGACGACCTTATAGACGACCTGAGTCAGGCTCTCGACAGCATTTAACCCCAATCCGTCATTAGGCCGCACATAGCTTTATCAATTTTGTGTATTCATGCTTTCAGCCCGCCTTTTTGTTTCTATTGGCGTCTTTTTGTTCGCTTTTTCCTGACATAGCCCGCTATGCCTGCAAAAGATCCAACAAAAAGACGCCAATAGAAACAAAAATACAGGCCGAATCATAATAACGGATTGGGGGTTAACTCTAACAGGCTGCACATAAAAACGCCAAGGCGCACATATCCCGAGGGGCCATGCCGCATGGCATAGGCTTTATTCTGCAGGGATGTGTGCGCCTTGGCGTATGTCTTTATCGCGTAAGCGAGAACTTCAGACTCAGGCCAAAGTCCTGAGTGGTGGTAGGATAGCTGCTGCTCGAAAGCAACGGCGTGTTGGTCTGGCGGTCGTAATAGAAGCTCATTGTGAGCAGGCGCGACAGCGTGTAGTCGGCCGAGAACGACAGCTTGAACGCCGAGTTGCCGCTGCTGGCAGAGCTTGTCATCGAGGCTATGTCGCGGCAGATAGACGCCTGCTTGCGGTAAGACAGGTCGAGACGCAAGTTGAGGTCGGTGTTGAATCCGGTGCTGCGCGAGCTGTTCGACGTTGAGTTGTTGTTGTTTTCGTCGTTGCTGCGACTGCTCTTCACCTTGCGACGGCGGCGTCCGCCAAACAGTTTGAAGTTGTTTATCTTGTAACCCATGCCCACAACCCAGTCGTGACTGGTGGCCTCGTTGATCTGTATACTTGTCATACTGAGGCTGAGCACTCTCGTTGTGCGGTACTCCAGCTTGCAGGTAAGGTTGTTGTTGAAGGTCATGTCTATTCCGAGCAGCGGCGAGAAGGCCTCGTTGATGCTCACGGTGCTGATGTTATACATGCTGCTCGGCACGGGGTTGCCGGTTGACACGTCGCTGACGAAGCCCAGACCGTTCATATATTCCATAAACGTGCTGTAAGAGCTGTATGAGCCGATGGCATAGATGCTCTTGTAGGCATGGTTGATGTTGAAGCTCTTGAACACGTCGCGGAACCACGGCAACTGTGACAATCCGCTGTACTTCACCGTCCAGTTAGGCAGCAGGCGCGACAGTGCGGGGAATATGTTCAGCGAGTTGCCGCCCATGCTCGTATAGGCCGAAAGGAAGGCCGGTATCATTACGTCGGCGCTGTACTTGCTGACTGATCCGTTAGCAGGGTCGAACTTCTGTCCGGCAAGCGAGCTTCCGGCTGGATATTCGGCATTGGTGTATTGTGCCTCGACACGGCTTCGGAACGACTCGAGCGAGTTGCAGAACTTCTCGAACGTAGCCGAATGATAGCCGTTTGTGGCGTCGCCCATTCCCTCAAAAGCGCTGCCAAGACTTATCGTGGTCATGGTGAGCGTTCCGCTCTGTGTGGTCGGCGAGCCGGAGTACATATATTGTATGCTCTTCGACTTGGTTTCGGTGCGGCTTGCGTTGAGGTCTATCTTCAGGTTCTTCACCGGTTCGAGTGTCATTCTGAGCTGCAGGTCTTCAGTCAGACTTGTCGTTGCAGGCGTGGCCACACTGTCGTTCATGAGCAGCCAGCCGCGTTCGGCACTCTTCTCGATGTAGCTGTCGTCAACAAAGCCGAACGCAAAGTCGAGACCCGGAGCCATTGTTCCGCCGCTGCGCTGACCGAACACGTCGCCAACGTTGGGCATGAAGCCCGGCAGATACATGCTGTACTGGTTGCGGTAAGAGAAGCTAACGTTGCGCACGAGCATCAGTCCGCGTGCCACACACTGGGCAGTCTTATACCAGACGTTCTCATCCAGCGGAGCCTTCGGCGTAACGGTGAGCTTCAGCGTCGTTGTGCTGTCAACCTTCGACGTTATCTTAATGCGGTTGTTGTCCACAGCCTTATACTTCAGTCTGAAGGCCTTGCCGTCCTTTGTCTTGGCCGTAACCATAAGCCTCTTGCTGTTCTTGCCGTGAGACACTATCAGCGTGGTGTCAGGATTAAGCACAATCTCCTTTTCAAAGCTGCGCTTGTTCTTCGGCAGCAAGCTCTTTTCCTTGTCGGCGTCCTTTCCGTCCTTACCGCCGTTTCTGCCATTCTTGTCGTCGGCCTTCGACGTCTTGTTGTTGGCAGAGTTCTTTGCCTGCTTCAGCTGGTTGCGTCTCTTCAGCTGAGACGTGCGCGACGTTCTCGAACTCTTGTTGAATCTGTCGTTGGCCTTCTTCAGGAACGGCACATGGTTGTAAAGCCTTTCAAGATTGAACGTTCCGTTAAGGTTGAACGTGCGGTTTGTAGATATCTCGTTACCCAGCGACGTTCCGTCCTCAAGGTCGGTTCCACGGGTCCAGCTGTAGGTTGCATTATAGTTGGCATCAGAGTTGATCCAGTCGAATATCGGAATAAGATTCAGCGGCAACTGATACGACATGTTGAACGTCTGGTTATAGTCAAGCGGGCGTCCAAAGTCCTTTATACTTGTCCACACAGAGTCTTTCCATGCCGCATACTGATCGGGATAGAGGTCTTTGTTTATCGGCGTGTAAGGCTCTTCTATCTCGGCATGTGTGGCACTGTTGAAGTTCATGTGGAGATTCTTGGTCAAGTCCCAGCGTATCGAGAACTCACGGTTCCACAAGAACTGCTCGCTGAAGGTCAGCGGCAGCTGATTGCCGTCGGTGCTTTCCATGTCGCGCTCCTGAAGTTCATAATAGTTGCGCAGCATTTCCGTGTCGAACGTTATGTTCTGCGGCAGCCAGTTAAGACCGAAGTTCTTCACGATGTCATACCACTTACTCTTGCTCTTTATCATCTTCTTGAACGGCTCGAAGGTCTTGTAGACAGGAGTGTAGCTGTAGTTGATGGCTCCGCGCCAGTTGTCTTCGTTCTCATAGACGGTTGTCTCGCCGCTCGTGTGGCGGTGACTATGGCTGTAAGAGAACGAGAAGTTTGCCGGGTCGTACGGCATAGGGTGACGCTTAGTCTGTATTCCGACACGCACATTCGACAGTGAGAAGTTTGTGTTTGTGGTCTTCGTCACGGCAATGCTCTCTATTGAGTCGCGCTCATGCTCGTTGGCTGTTGCCTCGAGAGCATCTTCAAGGAGCATATCCGTATCAAGCGGATTATACTTCGGACGTGTTTCTTCCTGCGTTATAGAGTAATAAAGCGGAGCCGTAACCTTGGCCTTGTCGGGGAAGAACTTGCCCAGCTCTACGTTTGCCGTGAAGCTGTAAGTCTTATAGTCGTCCTGCGAACGCTCGGCTACGCCGTCTTCAAGTCCGCCGAATCCGTCGGTAACTATTTTTCCTGTAGCGTTTATAGTTCCTACATCCGACAGCTGAACGTTGAGCGCTCCCTGTGCTGCCCATCCGCCTTCGTTGTTATATTCCTTCAGACGGAGCTCGTTGACCCAAACCTCTCCTGACTTCATCTCACCCGAAAGGTTACGCACACCTATCATCATGACCTTAACCTCGCCAAGGGTAGGATTACCCATGATGCTCACCTTGTTGTTAGGTTTGTCTTCATCATAGGCCGAATACACTGTGTTGTATGATGCAAGTCCGAGTCCGCGTGCCTTGTTGCGTTCTTTCTTCAGCGATGTGAACACGCTCAGCGGTATGTCGAGCATATTCTCCTCCGGCCATACGAGCTTACAGTCTGCCAGGCTATATCTGTTGTATTCACCCGGAGCAGTAAGTTTCAGGGGTATCTCATACTCATAGTAGTTGTTCTTATAGTCGCTTCCAAGACGGACAAACACGGCAAGCTGATTGTCTGTCAGATTAGTTGTATTCTGCTCAAAGGCATTGGCATGCACAAACATCTGCAGGCGCTTATACTGACGAATGTCGAGCGTGGTGTTCTTGTATACGGCCTTCGACTCATTTGTCGACATGTTCTCAATCACGATGTTGAGAGCCTGTTCGTTGTCTTCAGTAAGCTGCGGCTGTGTGGGGTCTTGTCCGCGCTGTATGCCCGGAGGCAGCACATAGTTGACAGGCGTTTTGTCGCTGTTTTCCTCAATGCTCACCGCACTTACCGACATGCTTCCGGTTTCATTTGCTCCGGTGTTGAGCGACTGGTCGTAGACGCGCCATTCGCCTCTTACAAGGTCGAACGTGGCGAAACGCAGCACGATAGGCTTCTGGAAGTTTGTAAGGAACATACGCATGAAGCGCACTGATGTGAAATCGTTTATCGAGCCTACGCGCTCCTCATACTCGCTCAGAGGTATTCTGAACTGATACCATGTGGCATGTCCTGGCTTGCCGTTACGCAGCGTGGGCGATGTCTCGCGCTTGTCGACAATGAAGTTTCGTCCCACCACGAGGTCTTCGGGGCGGATGCTTATCTTGTACTGATAATACTTTTCATATTCGTTCAGCGTGTAGTCCTGGTTGATATCCTCAACGTCAGGCGTCGTCTTGTAAGACGTGTCATAGCTTTCTGTACGGCTGTCGCTGTCAGGCGAGTTGCCCTGAGGATTGTTTATCCTCTTATATCTCTGCAGGATAGACGCCTCTATCTGGTCGAAGTCTGATCCGCGGAAGTAATGATAGTCGTCGTTGGCGGGGTCGTTCATAATAGAGTCGAGCTGTGCCGCTGACACCTTACCCTGAATGGCTGTGAGGAACTCCTGATATGGTCCGAACTCTCTTTCCTCTGCGTCGGTAAGTCCGTTGTAACCTACATCCTGCAAAGCTCTTGAACCGGTTGTGGTTGCAAAGGCGTAAGTAACGGTGGCCTGTGTAGGTATCTTACCCCACTGTGTGGTAGTGTAGCTGCCTGAACCGTCGACAGACATGCCGCTCTCATAAAACTTCTTACCGTCGCGCAAGATGTCTTCGCTCACTTCTCCGAGGTTGATGTAGAAGTCGCCGCCATATTGGTTGGCATCGCTCTGTTCATTAGAATAGATGAACGGGTCGAGCAGCCAGAACTCGATATACTCAATGTTGGCTGTCTCAAAGTCGCTTGTGTCGAGCTTACGCATCATACCGCCCCAGTGCTGCGTAGGATTCTGCAGCGTTCCGTCATAGTTGAGGTTTGGATTAAAGTTGTAAGGACCGCGCTCAGAAGGATAATATGCGAGGTTGAGTATAGGCAAGGTGGCTGTTGCGCCGCTGTAGCTGTTGTTGTCGCGGTTAGGGAAAAGTTCCTTTACATACACCTCACGCACGTAATAGTTGCTTAGCTGCTCAAGGTCGCCCTTGATGTGAGCCGGAGTGAGCGACGAACTGCGGCGCGTGAACAGCGGGTCGATGTTATACCATGCCAGCAGCGCACGGTTGTATCCGCTGGAAAGCGTCGTCTTGTCCGACTGCTCGGGGAACATGGAAGGCACGCTCGAAAGCACCCACGATGTAGGCGATGAAACGTCAATAGTGTTCTTGGTGTTCTCAAAGTCGTCGATATACGACGCATTGTCCTGCACTCCGCTTGCCTGACCTGCGATGAGCTGAGCAAACTCTCCGGTGAATGATATCACAGAGGGCTGCGTACAGTGAAGGAAAGGCAGCTTGTCGAGCATGTTTGTCAGCCACTGGCTCTCTTTCTTCCAGTTGATGTTGAAGCCCCATAGGGTGTTGTTCAAGGGTTCAGAGCCCATCGTAACCTTCGTGGTGAGCGCCTGTTCCGACAAGTGCTGTATAGTACCGCTTATCTGGAAGTCCTTCGAGAAGTCGTATTGCCAGTTGAGTCCGAGCATGGTCTTGCGCTCCTGGGCATAGTCGGTGTTGCTCTCGAGCGATACGTTAATGGCCGTGCCGGCGTCAATGATGCTCTGATTAAGGATTGTCACCTCGCCTGACGAATAGTCTACGGTATAGTCAGAACCTTCGGTAAGCGTAACACCTCCGGCCGTAACAACTACGGATCCCTGCGGCACATTGTATGCACCGAGCGATATTACGTTGGCAAGTGTTCCGCGGAACTGTCCTACAAGCTGATACTTGTCTTTCTCCGCTATCTGCTTTGCCACGGTCTTTGTTGAGTCATAAAGCTCTGTAAAGCTATATTTTGCAGCCACATCCGGAGCCACGCCCTTGGCTGTAAGAGCCTTATACATATAGTCGCCGAACGGCTCTGCCTCAGGGAAGAACACGCGTCCGTTGCTTATGGTATAGCCTTCAACATAGTCGAAATATCCGTTGCTGTTTGCCTTGTTGTTATTGTCGAGGCGGTCGGCACCGAGAAGCTTTATGATGGTCTGGTCCTTCACCTGCTGTTCGGGGATGTAAGACAGGTAGACGCCCGTGGTGTCGCTCTGGAACTTGACGTCAAGACGGAACTTGTCTTTTTCCACAGAAGAAGCAAGATAATAAACGTTCTTCATCATCAGGTCCCAGTTGCCCTGCTGCGGGTTGTTGCTCGTGTTCTTGAGCGATTTTACGAACAAGGCCTGGTTAACGTCCTGTATGTCGGAAGCAAACTCTCCCACCTGATATGTAACGCCGCCATAGGTATATTCGTAAGCAATGGCCAGCACCTGGTCGGTCTGCAGCGTCGACTTCAGCGAGATGTATCCCAGCGATGTGTTGACGGTATATTCAGAACTGTTAAGCAGGCGTGCGCTCTCCAGTTTTTCATAGTCAACACCACCCACGAAGCCTGGAATAGCATCAAGTACGGAAGAGGTCTGGTTAATATCGCGTGCAGCTGCATAGCTGTTCACCATTGTCGAATATTCGCTGTTGGCATTGTTTCCCGGCACATTCTGCCCTGTCAGTCCCCACATGGAGTTGCTCACCTTGGTGTTCTCTCCAAGGTCGGTCAGCGCCACGATGTTGCGCGAGTTTGATGTCGTACCCGTCTTGTTGGTCACCCATATCTCCACGCGGTTGATGGTTATACCTGTGGTTATGTTAGGCAACTTCTGCATGGCTGCGTCATACTTGTCGCGGAAATATTGCGAAAGGAAGAAGTGGCGGTTTTCCTCATAGTCGGCAGCATCGATCTCGAACGGCGTAAGCTGCACACCACCCTGCGACGACACGCTCTTTGACGACGACTTCTTCTGTGAGATTACGGTCTGCAGCGACAGCTTGCCAAACTGCAGGTCGGTTCTGATACCAAAGAGCGAGGTGGCTCCATTGACGAGCGACGAGTTGCTCGGGAACGACACGTTACCGCCCTCAACCAGCTTTATTATCTCGTCTTCCTTGCCTTCATACTTCAGCTTCATGTTCTGCGAGTCGAAGTCGAAGGTAGCGTCGGTGTTGTAGTTGAGGTTCATGTTCACCTTGTCGCCCACCTTACCGTTCACGCTCAGGTTTATTTTCTCGTCGAAGTCCATCGTCGTGGTCTTACGGTTTCTGATAGGCAGCGAAGGGTTGTCTATGTTCTTGAGCGTGGCTCCAAACTTCAGCTCGGCCGTACCCTGCGTCTTTATCCTCACACCGCCGGGACCGAATATCTTTTCTGCCGGTCCGAGGTCGAAGTGCATGTCGGTGAACGAGAATTTCTCCTTGCCCTGCTCCTTTACTATCTCGTCATTCTTTGAACGGAAGAAGCGGTCGAACTCCTTTTTCTCGCTCCACGCGCGATACTCTTCTGGCGTCATGGCTATCGGCGCCGAAAGATATCCCTCGCCCATCTTTGAACCTATGTAGTAGCGGTTGAGCGTGTCGTTATAGACAACCTCCTGCGAAATGTTTCCGGGCATAGACAGGTCGGCCATACCGCGGTCGAGATCGTCCTGAGTGATCGGCACAATGCGCTGTATCTTCCAGCGCGGATGCAGCAGCGAGTCGGGTATAGAGTCGTCCTCTATTATCACTTCGGGCATGGCCACTGCCGTGCGCTTGGCCGTATCGGCCTGAGCCACATTGCCGCGCGCACCCTGCTGACGGTTGTTCTGCCGTGTGCGGTCGTCCTGAGTGTAGGGCAAAGCCAATCCGTAGCTGGCCGCACTCACGGCAAGCATTATCAGCAAAAGCCCATAAATCACCCTTTTTATACGCATATCAAAGTTAATGATGAAGAATGGCCGGCAATCAGAAAGGCCGGTTCAGCCATACGTGCCAACAATACAAAACCATTCTTCGCTTTTTGAGTTATTCTTAAATTATCCGTTTATCGCTATATCCAGCACTTTACTTTATCTGCTTCAAGGCCAGCTTAACCACCTGCTCAACCGGCAGTTCGGGCTGCTCCTTCAATATTGCCACGACAACCTTTGCCGACGGTGCAGGCGCAAAGCCGAGCATGGTGAGCGCACCCACAGCCTCGTCCTTCACTTCCTTGTTAACAATGTCAGCCTGCTGTGCTGTCTCCTGCGGCACTTCGCCTGTTATGCCCAGAGATGCTATCTTGTCTTTCAGGTCTACTATTATGCGCTGTGCCGTACGCAGACCGATGCCTTTCACGGTCTTGAGCACGCGCTCGTTGCCCGACGATATGACGCCGCACAGTTCTGCCGGCGAAAGCTCGGAGAGAATCATTCGGGCCGTGTTGGCTCCTACGCCCGACACAGATATGAGCAGCAGGAACATGTCGCGCTCCTCGCGTGCGGCAAAGCCGAAAAGCACATACGCGTCTTCGCGTATGCTCTCATATACGTGCAACTTTACTTCTTTCTTGCCTTGAATGGCAGTATATGTGTTTAGCGAAATGTTCAGTCCGTAGCCCACGCCGCCCGTGTCTATCACGGCATAAGCCGGGCTAAGTTCTGCCAGTTCGCCTCTTACGTATTCTATCATTATCTTGTCTGTATTGCTTTTTTACCTTATTTATAACGAGCATATTTATCTTTTATTGCATGACGCCGGGCTATTTAACCAAAAATGTCGCCGGGCACATGCTGCCTGACGACATTTTGTCTATATCTGATTATGCTTTTCTGCGTATCGGTATGTGCTTACCGTGGCGCTTATTTGTATCTCATCCACTTTATCATCTCGCCTATCGACGGCTTCTTGCCGTACATAAGTATGCCTACTCTGTAAATCTTGCCTGCCATCCATATCAGGGCCAGGGCCGACGCATAGAGCACAACGAGCGAAAGCACTATATGCCATACCGGAGCACCGAGCGGCAGTCTTACCATTGACACTATAGGCGAGGTGAACGGTATGAACGAACACCACACGGCAAGAGGTCCGTCAGGGTTGTCGGCACTGTACATCGCGGCATAAAGGGCAAAGACAAGCACTATGACGATGGGCGTCATAAACTGCTGCGAGTCTTCCGACTGGTTGACCGAAGCGCCTACGGCGGCGAATATAGAGGCGTAAAGCAGGTAGCCGCCTATGAAGTTGAGAACGAACACCAGGCCGAGCATGGGAAGGTTGAGTCCGGCTAAGGCCGACATGAAGGCGGCCATATCATCTGAAGCCATATCGGGAGTGGCAGCCATGCCTGTGGCCATCATGTCGGGATTAGACAGGCCGAAGCCCACTCCTGCAACGCTCATTATCACGGTTATCATTATTCCCCAGATGGCAAGCTGCAGTATGCCCACAAGGCCGATGCCAATAATCTTGCCTATCATGAGCTGGAACGGGCGCACCGACGACACCATAAGCTCCACTATGCGGTTGGTTTTTTCTTCCATTACGCTCTGCATCACCATTCCGCCGTAAGACATCACAAACATATATATGAGGAACGTGAGCACCATGCCTGCCAGCATTGCCAGTTCGGCGCTCGACTCCTGCTCTGAGCCGTCGTCGGTCCATTTAACGGTTCTTATGTCGTAGCTCTTGTCGAAGTCGTCCATTATCTGCTTGAGCTGCGGGATGTTGTATTTCACGAGTTTGTCGTGGCGTATCTGCTCGTCGAGCGTGTTGTTCACAATGCGCGAGAGACCCTGCGGCACTTCCTTGCGCGAGTAGATTGTGGCTGCCTCGGGATGCTCCAGCAGGTCGGCCTTTATCTCTATCACGGCGGCAAAGGCGGTAGTGTCCGACTTAAACTCACCCAACATCATGGGCGTGAGCACAAAGCGGTACGACTCGTCGTCCTTGAACAGCTTGGCATATTTGCCGGTATGGTCTATCACTGCCACCTGTTTCTGCTCGCCGCTCTTTATCGTCGACAGCATTAGGGGCACAAATATCAGTGCCGCAAAGACAAAGGGCATGAGTATGGTGAGCAGGATGAATGATTTTTTGCTCACGCGGTTGATAAACTCGCGCTGTATTATTATTAGTGTCTTGTTCATGATTTGCTCTAAGTTTATTTATTGTTTGCTATCTTCTCCGGCCTTTTCTTCCGTCGCGCCGTCGCCTCCCACGGTCCTGATGAATATCTCGTTCATCGAGGGCAGACATTCGGCAAACGATGTTATCTCGTTGTTTGCCGACACCGCGCCCAGCAGCTGCGCGTTGCTCATGTCGGCCTTCTTGCGCAGGGTGTATATCGTCTCGCCGCCCTTGTTCTCTGTCTCTGTCACCTCAATGCCTTCCACGGGCACAAGCTGCTTGCCGGCAGCTAGTCCGAGGCGGTAAGTGTCGGTCTTGAAACGTGAGCGCACCTCGTTGACATCGCCCTGCAGCACCACTTCCGAATGGTTTATCAGAGCTATGTTGTCGCATATCTCCTCCACCGACGACATATTGTGCGTAGAGAATATTATGGTATGGCCTTCGTTTTTAAGTTCAAGTATCTCGCGCTTCAGCAGTTCGGCGTTCAAAGGGTCGAAACCCGAAAACGGCTCGTCGAATATCAGCAGCTGCGGTCTGTGCAGCACGGTTATAACAAACTGCACTTTCTGCTGCATGCCCTTCGACAGCTCTTCGAGCTTTTTGCCCCACCACGGCATTATGCCAAACTTATCAAACCATTGTCTAAGTCTTTTTTCTGCCTCGGCCTTATCCAGGCCTTTCAGCCGTGCCAGATAAATGGCCTGCTCGCCCACGCGCATCTTCTTGTACAGTCCGCGTTCCTCAGGCAGATAGCCGATGTTGCAGATGTCGTCTACCGACAGCGGATGTCCGTTGAAGGTAACGCTGCCTGAGTCGGGCACGGTTATGCGGTTGATTATTCTTATCAGGGTTGTCTTTCCGGCGCCGTTCGGTCCAAGCAGTCCGAACACCTTGCCTTCGGGCACTTTTATACTTACTCCGTTGAGTGCAGTATGGTTAGCGTAGCGTTTCACTACGTCGTGCGTCTCGAGGAATATTTTGTCCATGTTATTTTAAAGTATGATATGTTATTGTGCCACAAAGTTAAGGTTTATTCGTCAACAAGCAAAAAAATCTGCAATCTTTATTAAGTTAAAAGTGAAAAGAGAAAAGTGAAAAATCCAAATGCAAGTAAGTAGATAATACCCACAAGACATTTGACTTTAACTACGGAATGTCAGGCGCATTAGTCTTATAACTATAATAATTTATGGCTTGGAACGAAAAGAAGCAACAAGACTATTGTTCTGTCAGATATGCACGTGTTGTTGAGCCCAGCGAAAAATTCGACAGCATTAATTATTAGGATCTGTGATCCGAAATGCATACCTGATAATTTAGAATAAGAAGTAAGCGGATTGATAAATCCTTATATTCAATTCCGGCAGATTGCAAATCAGCCGGCACATTAGCTTTGTTGGTTCATTTTAGTTGTACAGAAAAGAAATCATTAGTGTTCGAAAGATTTTAACTATCTGAAAATCAGCTATTTATTTGCATATGTCAATATTTTTTTGTATCTTTACATCATAATAATAGAGCAAAAAATATTGAAATGAAAGATGTAAAAGTTCATGCAAAAGACATCCTGCGCATGATACCCGATGAAGAACTGGCCAAACTGTCCAGTTCTACAAAGGTGGACTATTGCGCCAAGGTATTGAGCGGCGAGCGGATGTTCTATCTCCTTGTATTTGCCCTCCTGGCGGCAGATCAGATAAGTCAGCGCAAACTTGAGGTTGTATTCAACAATTCCATGTTCAAGACGCTGTTCAACATAAGTGCAGACGCCCATGTTACGCACAGTTCCATTTCCACCCGCCTGTCAAAGATAGACCTGAGCTTCTTTGAGAAAGCCTATGAGATTATATACAGACGTTTCTCCCAACTGTACACTGAAGAGGAAATTATGCATCTGTATCTGATACGTGTTGACAGTTCCATGGTGGCCGAATGCTGCAACAGGCTCAAGGCCGGTTTCACCGTCGGCAAGAAGCCCGGAGACGGAAGGCAGCCGCGCAAGCAGATAAAGTATACCATGGCATACGACGGTTTCGCCGTCAGACTGGCCGAGGTGTTCAACGAGGCTGTATATCTTAGCGAGGACATGGCCATCCCAAAGGTAGTACTCAAGCTTGTCAAAAAAGACAGCAGACATGCGAACTTATATGTTATAGACCGCGGTCTCAGTTCCCTGGACAACTTTAACGCCATAAACGAGTGTGATGGCAAATTTGTAGGAAGGATAAAGACCAGCCGCAACATGGAAGTGGTGGAAAGCCTTATGAAAGAAGACACAGACACCGACCTTGGCAATCTTGAGCTGTATGAGGACAATATTGTACATCTGTACGACAATGAGGAGAAGAAATACTCCGAAACGCCATACCGCGTTATAAAGGCACGCTTCAAGCATCCGCGTGACACCACACGCCCTGCAAACAAAGGCAAGGTAAGGAGGGTTGAGAACGAGGTGTTCCTGATAACCAACGATTTCAGCCTTACGCCGAAGCAGGTAGCCGAGGCATACAGGAGACGCTGGGATATAGAGGTATTCTTCAAGTTCCTGAAGCAGAACCTGTCTTTCTCGCATTTCGTGTCAACAAGTGAGAACGGAATTAAGGTTATACTGTACATGACGCTCATCACTGCCATGCTCGTGATGATTTACAAGCGTGAGAACGGCCTGGGATTCTCTATAGGCAAATTCATGTTCTTTATGGAGATGCAAGATTGGGTCTGTCAACTTATGGTCGTGCTAAATGGCGGTAATGCGGACAAACAGAATGGTGACATCCGGCTGAAGGCAAGAATTCCGTAAAACGGATTTTAGCCATTGCAACATAACATGAATAAAATAATCTTTCGAACACTAGTGAAAAGAAATCCAAAGAATTTTAGCTTGTAAACTATAAAAACGTCAAGAAGCAACAAGACTATTGTTCTGTCGGATATGCTATCCGACAGCAATAAATATCAGGATTTGTGATCCGAAATTCATACCTAAGATAAAAATAGGAAGCAAGCGGATTGATAAATCCTTATACTTAATTCCGGCAGATTACAAATCAGCCGGCACATTAGCTTTGTTGATTCATATCAGTTGCACATGGAATACCACGTAAGTAGACAATACCCACAAAACATTTGACTTTAACTCCTTTAACTACTTATAACTCCTTTAACTCCAAATAAAAATCCAACTCTTCACTTAAAACGCTATTAGCGTTAACACCGAGTCGACTACAGACGCTATGGCGTCGCCGATGGTGAACTTGGCATGAAAGAATATTCTTACACACAGGTATGCGAGAAACATCGTAACCAATATAAACAACGCAGCAGCAAGCAGCATAGCCCATGAAGGATACAGCGCCACAGCCAGCGTGGCACCACTGATAAGCATATATTCTATGCCTGAAACAATACGTATTCCGCGCAAGTCTGACTTGCTTAATGTTCCCGGGTACATTCTTTTAAGTCCGGGTATCAGCATGTCTGCCTTACCCGACATCACCACAGGCGCAACAATAAAGATGATGCAAGCAACGATAAACAAAGATATTTTCATAGGCTCGGTTTATATATTATCGCCACAAATTTAACTTGTTTACATCAAAAGAACCGCAAAAAAGCTTTTAAATTTTCATAATAATACTGTCTGTCCATCTAAAACTTTCACAATATGATGTCTACTTTTATTTCTGCTGCAACGGCTCCAACTTAATATATAACGAGACCTCCCAAACCTTATCAGGAATTGACAAATCTTTCGAAATATTTCTGTCGAGCATCGCCTCTTTTGAAATAGTCAATATTCCTTCCTGACATGATATGCGTTTCACCCTACGGTTATACTTTTTCAACATTATGTTCAGGTCTTCTGCCAAAGGAGTCTTCGCAAGCTCTTTCGTCATATCCGAATGCCAATAATAGCCATGCTCGTTAAGCTTACAATTTGCATTCAGCAGATTGGTTGTCATTACGGCTATATCGCCAAATGTAGACAAAAACCCAGACATCGCATCCATTGTTGTTAAATCGTAGACCTTGGATGCTGCGTCTAAACATAACTCTATTTCATGGATTGTTTCTTTATATGTGGGACTATAAAAATCATAAGAAATAGGAGATGCATATCCCACTGCCGCAGTGTCATTTTTACTGACATTTTTTCCAGTAAAACAAATTTTTGGACCAACCAAATTATAAAACTCAACATTTTTCACTTTACCATCTCTTGTCGTTATTATACACGAAAGCGCAGAAGTATCTTTTTTTGTTGTCACATAATATTCTGTGTCCTTCCATTTATCAGATGAATCAACAAACTCTGCACGTACTATCGTGTCCGGCTGTGTATTGCCTTTAGGCATACTGCAACTTTGACCGGTTAAGGTAAAGCTTGCAGATGCGGCAAGAAACACTATCGGCAACAATATTTTCTTAATTTCTATTTTCATTTTTACACAACAAGGTTTTTATTGTTTTAGATTTAAGTTACAAAGTGTATAGCCCCATAATTCTTTATCACAAAAGACATCAACATGCCTAATTACACTTTAATCATCGCCACAAATTTAATAAAATTAAGACAAATGAACAATTAAGAGACTGACTTTTTCATTTAACATCAGAAGTTTTATAGACTGAAATTAGCTTTACTGACCATCGGCTACTTTATTATATTCCGGCAGTTCTTTCGATGTGCTCAACAATTCGTATAAACCAGCCGGAACAAATTTCATGCAACAAAATAGCAGACAGCACAAAATTTGCATGGAAAACATTCCGTACGAAAATAAAAAAGATGATAATGCGTCTTTACAGACGCGCCATCATCTTTATATTACAGCCTAATACTTATCCTGAATGAAGTGTGTGCGCAATCTTTGTTCAGACTGAGGTTTGTCAATGCCGTTATTGCGCCCACACTCAATACATTTCAACAGCCACGCCATATTATGACCTAACACACGCATGGTCTGCAGTCCTTCTTTATCCTTCATCACATCATCGGGCGTGAAGCCATGCACAGAATTCCAGTATTGAGAAGACACAACGGGCATATTGCATATAGTAAAATACTGGTTAAGCTGTTCAAACGTGGCAGACGCTCCTCCCCTGCGGCACGACACCACCGAGGCGCCCACCTTACCGGCCATGCGGCTTTCGGAAGAATAGAACAGACGGTTAAGGAACGACACAAGCTGACCCGACGGACCGCTGTAATAAACCGGCGAACCGATGACTATGCCATCAAACTCATCAAGCCTTGCCTGTATGTCCTTTACTATATCGTCTCTGAAGCAGTGGCCCGTGCGCATGCAGCTTCCGCACGCTATACATCCTGCCAGCGGCTTCTTGCCGAGATAAAGCAGTTCTGTGTCTATTCCGTCGGCTCTCAAAGCCGTTTCAACCTCATGTAAGGCGGTGTAAGTGCAGCCCTCCTTGTTAGGGCTGCCGTTAATAAGCAATACTTTCATTGGCTTCAGAATTTATGTGCCAGTTCGGCAGCCTTGGCGCAACCGTCGGTCTTGTTTATGTCTCCCTCGTTAAGCACGGCAGGAACAAGCACTTCGCCCACAACGTCCCATTTCAACAAAGCAGCCGAACGCTCAAGCGGAATGCGTACGCCGTCCATAACCGTCATGTCGTCTTCCTCGCAGCAGGCAATCAAGCCGAATTTCTTACCTGCAATATCCTTTCCGCCTACAACAAGAGAAAACAGACGGTCAATAACGCCTTTTATCTGTGCAGGTATAGAATACCAGTAAGTTGGCATTGTAAACACCACGGCATCGGCATTTAATATTGCCGGGGCTATTATATTGAAATCATCGTCAAACGAGCATGCCTTTCCTGTCTTATAGCATGTCATGCACGCATGGCATCCGCCAATCTTCATCATTGCCGCATCAAAACGTTCTATCTTGTGTCCGCACTTCTCAGCCTCCTTTATAAAAGCTTCTGTCATGGCAAAGCTATTGCCGTTTTTACGCGGACTTCCTGTAACTACAACTATATTCATAACCTAAAGTTCTATTTATTTCTGTATTGTGTCTGAATTCTGATTATATGCCTTGGCCACGCATTTCCACTCACCGTTGATTTTAAGCATCAGCAGATAATCGGTGAAATCAATGCGTCCGCCCCATTTTTCTTCAAGAACGCGCACCACGGCAAGCGTTTCTTCAACGGCAATAACGTCTACACGCGCCTTGAAGTCTGCGCCTCCGCCAACCGAGTCGACATTGTTATAAAACTGATTTATGCTTCCGTGCTCAAGTTTTCCGTCAAGATAGCCAAACAGCACGGCCTCGTCTATAAACAGTTCTTTAGCATAACTGCTGTCGCCTTCGGCAACACTTCTGACAAACTTTATGGCTGCTGCCTCAACAGCCTTGTATTCTTCAATACTTGCTCTCATAATGTTTTCATAATTTAAAGATTCATTTTATAATGAAAGCGCAAACAAGACGCAAGGGCGTCTAACCGGCCGGAATGCAACTTATCGTGTGCAAAGATACGAGATAGTAAACATTTTTGCAAGTACCGAAAAATTATTCAGATACTGAAAAATATATCAGTATATTAACTTTTCGGATTATTATGTTTACTTTTGCACAAACATTAAGACGAACAATACCATGTATGAAAGAAAGATACCCGTTAACCTCGACTGTCCGCTACGCCTTACGATGAGTCTGATAGGTTCAAAATGGAAGTCGTGCATCTTGGACGAGCTGCGCGACAAGACGCTCAGACCGAGCGAGCTTCATAAGATATTTCCCGAAGCCACGCCGCGCGTGCTCGACTTGCAGCTTAAAGAGCTTGTTGAAGACGGACTGGTGTCAAAGACCATATACCCCGAACTGCCTCCCCGTTCTGAATATGCCATAACGCCACTCGGAGCAACATTAATTCCGATTATCGACGCCATGATTGAATGGGGCAACAAGAACACCGAGCTGTTTCAGAAAAAATACGGCAAGCCTAAAAACGGATAACAACAACTCTTTGCCGTATGCAGAGTGAAACTATTGTTCCGGTGAATTTATGCGAGTTAATAAACGCAGCAAAAAAATAAGACAACATAAAGTATAAGAACCAAAGGTCAGTAAATAATTTTGAAATAGCACCGCTTCGGGTGCTGTCGGTTTGTTGAGTAATAATCCGTGGGTGACACACCCACGGTTACTAAAGTGAAGCCCTTCGGGCTAAGAGTTAGCCTTAATCAGCCGCAACGCATTTGAATTCTTCACTCTTCGTTCTTCACTCTTCACTTAAACTTGCCCTTCGGGCTATGAATTATCGTTAATCAGCTTAACTATAGACAACACCCTACAAAGCACATGTTTTTTCACTTTCGTAAGACAGGAGTTAAAGCAGTTACAGAAGTTATCGCTCACTTTGGTGAGCCAGGAGCATCTTTAAGAAAAGAACGAAAAGTGAAGAGTGAAAATCCAATAGTCGTCTTGTGGTTTTTCGTCAGCTACAGAAGTAAATTTCTTAATTTTTAATTGCTTTTGCGTCTGCTCTTCACTTAAACTTAAATTTCCTCTTTTTGCTTACACTCTGATTTTCCTTGACGCTCTCAGACGGCGATATTTGAAAAATAAAATCTGTCGGGCGTAAAAACGGGCAATTTTCGTGTGCAATTATAAATAGCTGACCGAATGTGTGTTATCATTAATCATAGTCATTATGTGCAACAAAATCAGGCCTAAAACGGCATAAAAACAGGGCTTTTTGCCTTGAAAAGTGGGCTGTTTTTGATGCGAAAACGGGCCACTTTCGGATAAAAAGTGGCCGAGTAATTTTTCAAAAGCATACCTTTTGCGATTTATTGTAAATATACTTTACCATCTGAACCGAACCAAAGGCTCTCTAAATTCTATTTCGACAGAAAATCCTGACAAAAGTCAGATATCATTTTGAACGGCATTATGCACTTATTGCTTTCATTATGAAACATCACAATAACCGCCATGACACTGAATGTGCGGCTAAACATGCGGCTGCATAAGCTGTAAACAGAGACCTACATACAGGCCGTTTTTAAGCCAGGTAACAATCCTTTGCCGTTTGCCTTATTTACACGTTCAGAAAGTAAGATATATAATATTTTCAGTTACGTTTAATAACATTAACGCTGATTATTGTTGAAAAAACACATACAAATTATCCGTCAACTGAAAATTTGCATTATCTTTGCATAAGATAAACTGCATCTCAGCATAAATAAAAGAAATAGGATAATAAAGAATCAGATAAATTTTTAGACAATATGAAGAAAATCAGAGCAGCCGTAGTGGGCTACGGCAACATAGGCAAATTTGCCGTTGAGGCACTCGAAGCAGCTGAAGACTTCGAGATTGCAGGTATAGTAAGACGCCACGGAGCAGAGAACAAGCCGGCAGAGCTGGCCGACTATGAAGTGGTGAAGGACATCACTGAGCTGAAAGATGTTGACGTGGCTATCCTTGCCACACCGACACGCAGCTGCGAGGAGTATGCAACAAAGATTCTTGCACTCGGCATCAACACCGTAGACAGCTTCGACATACACACAAGCATACGCGAATATCGTTCTAACCTGATGAAGATATGCAAGGAACACGGCACTGTGGCTGTGATTGCAGCAGGATGGGACCCGGGTTCTGACAGCGTTGTGCGCACACTTATGCAGAGCCTTGCACCTAAAGGACTGAGCTACACCAACTTCGGTCCGGGCATGAGCATGGGCCACTCTGTATGCGTGCGCTCTAAAGAGGGCGTAAAGAACGCTCTGTCTATGACCATACCTAAGGGCGAAGGCATACACCGCCGCATGGTTTATGTTGAGCTTGAAGAGGGCGCAAGTCTTGAGGAGGTTACAAAGGCTATCAAGGCCGACCCGTATTTCGCAAGCGACGAGACATACGTTATGCAGGTTGACAGCGTTGACGCTGTGCAGGACATGGGCCACGGCGTAAACCTCGTGCGCAAGGGTGTGAGCGGAAAGACTCAGAACCAGCGCATGGAGTTCAACATGAGCATCAACAACCCTGCCCTGACAGGTCAGGTGCTCGTAAACGTTGCGCGCGCATCTATGCGTCAGCAGCCCGGATGCTACACCATGGTTGAAATCCCCGTAATCGACCTTCTGCCCGGCGATCGCGAAGAGCTGATAAGCCACCTGGTGTAAATTCTAAGTGAAGAGTGAAAAATCCAATAGTATTGTGGATTTCTGTCTGTAGTTAAAGTCAATATGCTTTAACCACTGAAATAAAGTTAAGGAGATGTTTCTTTGAGCGCAGCAAAAAAGGGAACATCTCCTATCTTTATCAGGCCATAACGGATTGAATTGTCTGCCAGCTACTCACTGTGCATAAGAAGCGTAATGTAGCTAAATGTATTTTAACCAAAATCGTTATTAGAATCCGGTCGGGATTTTTGCTTTATATAAAGCGAATTTTCGTCAGTTTTTGCTGTCATAGCGGACTATGTCAGGAAAAGCGAACAAAAAGACGGCTGAAAGCATGAACGAACAAAAGTGATAAAGCAATGTGCGGCATAATGACCGATTGGGGTTTAATAAACAAGCCCGCCGGAAAAGATTAAGTACGCACTGAATTTTATTCCGCCAACGGATGATTTTATATAGTCCTATGCATTTTAT
Source organism: Prevotella marseillensis (assembly GCF_900625065.1). Lineage (NCBI taxonomy): Bacteria > Pseudomonadati > Bacteroidota > Bacteroidia > Bacteroidales > Prevotellaceae > Prevotella > Prevotella marseillensis. The sequence continues at coordinate 2,394,683 of NZ_UYXY01000001.1, forward strand.
ATCGAACATAAACCGGTTTATTATAACAGCATTTATAATATTCAATTCATTTTCTGCATATTCAGCAAATACAGGATACGATGAATATTCAGAGCGAAATGAAGCAGATTCATTCATTGCCCGTATGCCTGAAAAGCTGCAGGAGCGTCAGACTGAAGCTATCCGCAAGGCAATGTCCGGCAATAACGACATGCTTCTTAACGTAAGAAACGCCCGCAATACAGCAGCCAAGCTGCCCAACGGTGTCTATCGAACAGACATCAGTAAGAGTCTGACTCTTTTTAGAAGCAAGCGCTACGACAACGACGCAATACCACTGCTTGTATATTTCCATGGTGGCGGCTGGGTTATAGGAAGTATAAACAGTTGTTCACGTTATTGTGCTGCGATGGCCGAAAGAGGCATTGCCGTACTTGCCGTAGATTATAGGCTCGCCCCCGAGCATCCTTTCCCGGAAGGGCTGAAAGACTGCATAGATGCCGTAAAATTTGCCTGCGAGAATATGGAGGAATGGAAATGCAGCAGCATATCCGTAGGCGGAGACAGCTCAGGCGGAAATCTTGCCATAGCCACGGCATTGAGCTTCCCTGAAAACACTTTCAGCAGCCTGATTACATTCTATCCCGTTACAAAAGCCTATGCTGACAACTCCGAATCATGGAAACTGTTCGGAAAAGGATTCGGACTTGACAGCGAACTTATGAACGCTTTCAACGAAGCATACACCACCGAATCGCATAATCCATTAGTATCTCCCGCAGAAGCAGACGACCATGCCCTTGCAAAACTTCCGCCAACGTTGCTCGTAGCGGCCGAACGCGACATCCTACGATGTCAAGGCGCAGAATTTGCAGAGAGGCTGAAAAATATTGGCATAGAACAGAAATACATTCTGATTCCCGGTTCGGTCCACTTGTTCATTACGGTTGACGGACAGCCTACAGCGTTCAAACATTCTGTAAATGAATCGTCTGAGTTCATATTCAGACATTCAGGACAAGCCACGCAATAAGGATAAGCGCCATATATGCGCTGAAACCACATGTATTGCACAACAGCAATCCACCCCAAGAAAAAGCAACGCCCATTTATGCAGCTCTACCGTATGCCGGAAAACAAAAGGTCTATCGCCACTCTGACTTTCCACATACGTGAGGTAGCATATTTTCTTATACAGGATTAACTTTAATCGCAATATTCAGAAACGAATATTTTTTCATTCATAAGCATAAAAAAATCCGCCGGACAAAAGGACGTCCGACGGATTTTATTTTTAAGTATGAGTAAAAGACAAATTAAAGAGTTAATCTTCGCAGATATCAATTGTCAATAGCAAAAGCCCTAATCACTCCATTATCAACAAAGCATATGGCTTTAACTCCTTTAACTACTTCTAACTACTTTAACTCCTAAAAGAACTATTCATCCGGCAAGAAGAGCGGATCTTCGGGCATAACCATAACAGGCTTCTGCTCATACTGCTTAAGAGTCTTGGCAGGAACATACTTCTTGTCAACAACGAGGCGGAACATATACTCATTGAACCACTCGTTGGTCATTATCAGGCAGCCCTTCTGGCCCCAGTCGCCGCCCCAGCTGTTCTCAACCTTCCACTTTGTGGGGTTGCCCTTGGCGTCGAGGTCAACGGCCGTAAGAGTCATGGCGTGAGTGGAGCCGCTGTCGTAAGTCATGATGCGCTGAGCCTTGTTCATGCCGAATGTTGTGCCGAAGAGCGAGCCGTAGTCATAGTTGCGCGGGTCGCAATAGCCACGCTTGCGGTCGAGGAACTTACCCACGTCGTAAGAGCTGTACATCTTCTTGCCGTCTTTCAGAGAGGCGATGGCAAGCTTGGCTATTTCTTCCATCGGCAGGTTAAGATATTTCCAGTTAGTTCCGTCGTATGTGTGGCGGTCGTATTCCACCTCGTAAGTCTTGTAATACTCGCGGCGCGGGTCATTCATAACCATGATGAAAGAGCCGCCTATGGCTTTGCCGCCAAGCATCTCGGCAGCAAACGACTTCGGGGTGAATTTCTTTGCCTCGGTAACGGTGCGTCCGTCCTTGTTCTTGAAGGCATAAGTAAACTCCTTTACAGGCTCGCCTATGGTAAGAGCCAGCATACGGTAGATCTCGCCCAGCATCTTTGTCTTCTCGGCGTTAATCTCCTTTGCGCTCTTTCCGCCGTTGGCCATGTCGCGCAGCTTCAGGCCGAACTCGCGCAGCTTTGACTTAATCAGTGACGTAGCCTTAGATGTGTTCTCGGCAGAGAAAGTCTCGGGCATTACCTCGGCAGGCACAAGTCCGTATTTGTCAACAAGGTCTGACACACCGCAGAATGTACCGCCGTCGTTGAGCGGACTCTTGAAGAAGAACTGAACACGCACATCGTCCATAGGCTTCGACGCACAGTCGATAACGCCCTGCAGGAAGAGATTTGACTTCTCGAGCTGATCCCAGAAGAAGAGATAAGCATGAGACAGGTCGACACGCAGCGAGTCGGTGCGGTTGGCGAAGTTTGAGCGTATCACGTTGAAGCCGCTGAACATCCAGCAACGACCGCTCTGCTTCTGGTCGGTAATGCTCTGCGACTTGGTCTCAACACTGAAGTAGGTGTCGAGAGCGCCCTGGTTGGCGTAGTTCTGAGCCAGGTTGTCGATACTGTTAGACGCCACGGCGTTAAACAAAGCCTTGTCGGCAGTTGTCAGCTTCTGCGACTGCTGAATTTCCTTGAGCATATCAGCCGATATGCCTCCGTCCTTTGTCTGTGCATGACATGGCAGCGATAACAGCGCAACCACCATGCCCGACATGAAAATACCCTTGTTAATATTCATTTTTTCTTTATTTTTTTGTTTGTCGCAAATTTACATCTTTTTATTGAAAAACACACTATACGGCCTTTCATTTTACATTTATCCCCACTTAATTACAGTCATTAACGCCCCCATTTCATCCGCCAGGGCACTTTACACCTTAATAAAAATAAACGAATTTATTTTGTTCTTCAATCTGTTTACATTATCTTTGCAATGATATTCAATAATAAGACGACCGTGGAATCTAACGATTTTAAGCTTCTTAACAAAATAAATTATCCCGCCGACTTAAGAAAGTTGAAAGAAGAACAGCTGCCGCAACTGTGCAAAGAGCTGCGCGATGACATTCTGAAAGAACTTTCGGTAAACCCGGGGCACATGGCCTCGAGCATGGGAGCAATAGAACTTACCGTAGCCCTGCACTACGTGTTCAACACACCGGAAGACAGACTGGTTTGGGACGTGGGACACCAGGCCTACGGACACAAGATTCTGACAGGCAGGAAAGACCGCTTCTGCACCAACCGCAAGCTGAACGGAATAATGCCCTTTCCGTCGCCGTTAGAAAGCGAATACGACAGTTTTGTGTGCGGACATGCCTCTAACTCTATTTCTGCCGCGCTGGGAATGGCACTGGCAGCAAAGAAGACCGGCAACGGCAAGAGACATGTGGTGGCTATTATAGGCGACGGCGCCATGAGCGGCGGACTGGCCTTTGAGGGACTCAACAACGTGTCGACCACGCCTAACGACATGCTCATCATCCTCAACGACAACAACATGAGCATAGACCGCAGCGTAGGCGGACTGAAGCAGGCTCTGCTGAAGCTGAACACCAACGAGACCTACAACAATGTTAGATTCAAGCTGTCGAAATGGCTCAACGCAAAGGGATATCTCGACGAAGACCGCCGGCAGGGCATACTGAGGCTGAACAACGCGCTGAAGTCGGCCATAAGCCATCAGCAGAACATCTTTGAAGGCCTCAACATAAGATACTTCGGCCCGTTCGACGGACACAACATAACAGAACTGGTAAGGGTGCTGCGACAGCTAAAGGACATGAAAGGGCCCAAGCTGCTGCACCTGCACACGATAAAGGGGCACGGATATGCACCGGCCGAAAAGGCTGCAACGATATGGCATGCCCCCGGAAAATTCAACATCAACACAGGCGAGCGCATAACAGACGACGAGACAGGAGTGCCGCCTAAATATCAGACAGTGTTCGGCGAGACGCTGCTCGAACTGGCAAAGAACAATCCGCGCATAATAGGCGTTACGCCGGCAATGCCTACAGGATGCTCCATGAACATTCTGATGAAGGCGATGCCCGACAGAGCCTTCGACGTTGGCATAGCCGAAGGCCACGCCGTAACGTTCTCGGCAGGAATGGCAAAGGAAGGCATGCTGCCGTTCTGCAACATATACAGTTCGTTCGCACAGCGCGCCTACGACAACATCATTCACGACGTGGCAATACTGAAACTTCCCGTCGTTATATGTCTCGACCGCGCCGGACTGGTAGGCGAAGACGGAGCCACACACCACGGTGCCTTCGACATTGCTGCCCTGAGACCTGTGCCTAATCTGACCATAGCCTCACCTATGAACGAGCACGAACTGCGCAACCTTATGTACACGGCGCAGCTCGACGGCAAAGGACCTTTCGTGATAAGATATCCGAGAGGACACGGCGTGATAGTAGACTGGCACAATGAGTTTGAAGAAATTGAAGTGGGAACAGGACGCAAGCTGAAAGACGGCAACAGCGTGGCCGTGCTGTCAGTGGGCCCGATAGGCAACAACGTTACCAAGGCCATAGAAGCCGTAGAGAAAGAATGCGGCGGAGCACAGATTGCCCACTACGACATGCGCTTCATAAAGCCGCTCGACGAGAAACTTCTGGCCGAGGCAGCATCAAAGTTCAAGCATATCATAACCGTTGAAGACGGAGTGCGCAAGGGCGGATTCGGCTCAGCCGTGCTCGAATGGCTCAGCGACAACAACTATACAACACGCGTCACAAGACTCGGACTGCCCGACAAGTTTATCGAACAGGGCACTGTAAACGAACTGCAGCACATAACGGGCATCGACACCGAAACGATAGCCGCGACAATAAAGAATGCCACAGGCAGCATATCCTAAACAATAAAGATGTAAAATGAAAATCATCATAGCTGGAGCTTATGCCATAGGTACTCACCTGGCAAAGCTGTTATCACGCAACGATCAAGACATTGTGCTGATCGATGAAGACGAGGAAAGGCTCAACAACATCAGCAATGACTACGACCTGATGACCATCCACTCCTCGCCTTCGAGCATACAAACTCTTAAAAACGCCGGCGTGCAACACGCCAACCTGTTCATCGGAGTCACGCCTGACGAGAACATGAACATGAACAGCTGTATACTTGCAAAGGCTCTCGGAGCAAAAAGAACGGTGGCAAAGGTGAACAACTATGAGTTTATTGACGAAAAGCTGAAAGAATTTTTCAACAATCTCGGCATCGACTCGCTCATCTATCCTGAGAACCTCGCCGCACGCGACATAACCAACGGTCTGAAGATGAGCTGGGTAAGGCAGCGCTGGGACGTGCACAACGGCGCACTGATAATGCTCGGCATAAAGCTGAGGGAGACATGTGAAATTCTGAACGAGCCGCTAAAAGACCTCTGCAAGCCCGAATCGCCATATCACATCGTGGCGATAAAACGCGGCGAAGACACCATTATACCACGAGGCGACGACGAGCTGAAGATATACGACATGGCATACTTCATGACCACACGCAACTATATTCCGTATATCAGAAAGATTGTCGGCAAGGAACACTACGTGGACGTAAGGAACGTGATGATAATGGGAGGCGGCAACACGGCCATAAGAGCCGCGCTGACCATGCCCGAATACATGAACGCAAAGATCATTGAAGCCGACGAGAAGCGCTGCGAATATATCAATGAGATTGTAGACACCGACAGGACAATGGTGATAAACGGCGACGGACGAGACCTGCCGCTGCTCATTGAGGAAGGAATAAAGAACACGCAGGCCTTCGTTGCCCTGACGGCTAATGCCGAGACAAACATCCTGGCATGCCTTACGGCGAAGCGCATGGGCGTGAGAAAGACCATAGCAATGGTTGAAAACCTCGACTATGTGAGCATGGCTGAAAGCCTTGACATCGGTACTATCGTCAACAAGAAGGCCATAGCCGCAAGCCACATCTACCAGATGATGCTCGACGCCGACGTGAAGAACACCCGTTTCCTCATGACCGCAAACGCCGATGTGGCAGAGTTTACGGCACAGCCGGGTTCGAAGATAACCAAAAAGAAAGTATACGAGCTGGGACTTCCCAAGGGAACGACAATTGGAGGACTGGTAAGAAACGGCGAAGGACATCTTGTGTCCGGTAACACGGAGATTGAGGCAGGCGACATAGTGGTTGTGTTCTGCCACAACGTCAACATGAGCAAAATAGAAAAGTTCTTCAACTAAAAGCATAAAATGATAAACTTCAAAATCATATATAAGGTTATAGGCTCGCTGCTCTTTATTGAAGCGATAATGATGCTCTACAGCCTGTGCGTGTCGCTCTACTATAAAGAAGACGACATTATGGCGTTTGTCATATCAATAGCCATAACCGTCACCACGGCCATAGGACTGAAATATAAGGGCTATCATGCCGAAAACAGCATGGGACGCCGCGACGCTTATCTGCTTGTAACGCTGACATGGGTCATATTCAGTATTCTTGGGGCCTTGCCGTTCGTGATAAGCGGATATATACCGAGCTTCACTGATGCCTTCTTTGAGACGATGTCTGGCTTCACAACCACAGGAGCCACGATTATCGACGATGTGGAGAGCCTGCCCCACGGCCTCGTGTTCTGGCGCTCCATGACCCACTGGATCGGCGGCCTTGGTATCGTGTTCTTCACCATTGCCATATTGCCGTCGCTCGTAGGCGGAAGCATGAAGGTGTTCTCGGCAGAGGCTACGGGCCCGATAAAGACGAAGATGCACCCACGACTGAGCACCAACGCCAAGGCTATATGGGCCGTCTACCTGCTTCTCACCGTAGGATGCGCAGCCAGCTTCTATGTTGCCGGCATGAGTCTTTTCGACTGTCTTAACTACTCAATGTCGATAACGGCCACAGGAGGCTTCGCACCTCACAACTCAAGTACAGGCCATTTCCATTCGGCCGTGATTGACTATATCTCTATAATATTCATGTTTCTGTCGGGAACTAACTTCACCCTGCTGTATCTAAGTCTCTTTAAGGGCAAGATAAAGTCGGTTGTGAAGGATGCCGAACTTAAGTTCTACTTCTGTGTTGTGGCCCTGGCCACTGCCGGAATTATGTTCTTCCTGATAAAAGACCTTAACTATAATCTGGCCGACTCGTTACGCTACGCACTGTTCCAGGTAGTAGCGTTTATAACAACAACTGGTATATTCAACGCCGACGCGGGCAAATGGCCGCACATAACATGGGTGATTCTCAGTATCTGCATGTTTGTCGGAGCATGTGCCGGCAGCACGAGCGGCGGCTTTAAGTGCATCAGAAGCGTCATTCTGCTGAAGATTATAAAGAACGAGTTCAGGCACATCATTCATCCCAAGGCCGTGCTGCCCGTAAAGATAAGCAACAACACGGTGCCCTATCAGGCGCAGGCCACGCTGCTTGTGTTTCTGTCTCTCTATCTCGCCGTGTGCCTGTTTGCATATTTCTCGCTTACATGCATGGGCATAGACAGCACCAACTCCGTAACGATAGCGTTGAGCTGTGCCAGCAACGTCGGCCCTACGCTCGGTCTTGAGATAGGTCCTACGATGTCGTGGAGCGGCATTCCTGACGCCGGAAAATGGATTTGCTCGATACTGATGCTTATGGGGCGTCTCGAGTTTTTCAGCGTACTGGTGCTGTTCACACCTGCTTTCTGGAAGGAAAACTGATGCTTGCGTGAATCAACAAGAGTCTGTTTTTTATATAAGACTTTACTTACAGGAAACGGACTTTTACCTTTATATAAGAAATAATGAATAATGCATCTGCTGCGGAATTATTAATTTCATCCGCAACAGATGCATTATTCATTTTCTGCGCCATTACAGCGGCTATATTCTTAACAAGACTTACACATTGTAAACACACTGAAGGCGGCTGTCATTGCCGCCCTTTCTCGTGCCTGTTGCTATCTGAATTCTTATTTTCAGATGGCGTACCTGCCGGCGCATCACCGTCTGCCGCAGCATTGCCGGCCTGAAGATACTCCTCGATGTCGCGCTTCATACGCATGAACGGACCTGAAGTGTAATAGCCCATGTTCTTCTTCAGCATCTGCTCTATGTCCTGAACGCTGTGAGAATAGCACGAAAGCTCGTTGCGCATCTGCGTTGAATGTACTGCCTGACGCCTTATCTCATTCTCACGCTCACGCACAAGCCGCTCGCACACCTTGGTCATTACGGGCACCACCACCTTGTCGAACAGATGATGTCCCTGTATATACAGATAGGTGGTGTCGGGCGTTACGCCAAGGCTTATCAGCTCTTTCTTCAGCGCCAGATACGACTCCTTGGCGTTGGGGTTATGATGATGCAGCCAGTTGATTTTCTTTGTAACCTTGTTGCGCACGTTGGCTATGGCCTGCTCCGGTGCGCCAAGACTGAAGCTGCCTATCTCTATCACGCGGTTAAACTCAGTTATGGTGAACTGCGTGTAGATGTCTCTGCGGTAGTACCATATAGACCATACGAACAAAGGGAAGATGGCCTCGCTGTACTGCTTGAGGAACTCGCTGAAGTTGAATATGGCGTGGTCGTTGAGCGTAACCATCACACAGACATTGTGCAGCGACGGGGCATAGCACTGAAGGTTCTCTATCGAATAGGCATAGGTGTGAAAGACGAACGGATTGCTTAGAATGTTGCGCGACGTAACCGTAGCGCCCTGTATCAGATAGTCGTAGTCGGCATCCACGCAGGCTATCATGTCCTGCCCCACCTTGCCGTATAACAAGTTCATAAGCACGGAGCGCTTGCCCCGCTCGAGCGTGTTGTGCGACGGCAGCATCACCTCAAAATATTTTGTGTCGTCCTCATAGCTGCCGAGCAGCATGCGCCAGAAGAGCACGTCGTCGTAGCTCTCAACGTAGGCCACGATGCGCCGGCGGGCAGTCTTCGACTTCAGTCTGTTTGCCGCCTCAAAGTATTTTGAGTTTATGTTGTCCTTCAGCCGCCTGTTCATATGCCCTAAACCTTAACGTAAGTTCTGGTCGGTGATGTCGCTCACCTCTGTAACATTGTCCATCCATCCGTTCATTATCACGGCCGGCGAGTGTGTCGTCAGGATAATCTGCACGTTAGGATTAAGGTCGAGAATGAGGTCGATGAGCCTCTTCTGCCACTCGATGTGCAGACTGACTTCAGGCTCATCCATGAACAGCACGTAAGGAAGATTGTCCTCTATGAGCACCGTGAGCAATATAACCAGCATCTGCTTCTCGCCGCTCGAGAGCTGATAGGGATGCAGCGTCTCGCCTATCTGCGTGAATCTTATCTCGTTTTCGGTGCGTATAATCTTCTTTCCGGTATCAGAAAAGAGGTCGTCTATCAGGTCCTGAAACTTCTTCTTGGGCTCCGACAGCTGCTGCGCCTTCACCGCCGCGTCGGGCTCTCCGCTCTGAAGGGCCGCAATGATGCGGTTGCCGATGTTCACCTGATAGTCGAGAAACTTGCGCTGAAGCTTGAACAGCTGCCAGTCGAGCTCTGTCACAAGGTTGGCTCCCACCTCGCTCAGCATGTCGGCATTGAGCAGCGGACGGTCGAAGGAGCGTATCACGTCGAACCGTATATACGTGGCGTCAGCCGGATTTACCTTGATGTGAACACCCTTGAGCAGATGGTTGTATATGTCGCCAGTTATGCCGACGCTCTTCACCAGCTTGTTAAGGATGGTGCTCTTGCCCACTCCGTTTATGCCGCTAAGGACGTTCACCTTGCGGTCGAGGTTCCACTCCACATGGCGGCGCCCGCTCCATAGCGACTCTATCTCCACCTGTTCTATATAGTCAGCGTATTTCTGCATAATATCAAATTAATAAGCTCTTTAGACAGCAAATATAATTATTTTATCCGAAAATGTGTACCTTTGCACCCGTAAATATATCAAAAAAATAAAAAAACAACATGCAAAACAATCGTCCGCTAATTGCTCACCTCTGCCTGTTCTTCGCATGTGCGTTCTGGGGTCTGATGGCTCCGCTCGGCAAAGATGCCATGACGCACGGCATAACGGGCATAGACATGGTGACATTCAGGGTAACAGGAGGAGCCATCCTGTTCTGGCTGACATCGCTGTTCACGCCAAAGGAACACGTTCCGCGCAAAGACCTGCTCATGCTTATAGGAGCTGCCATATTCGGCCTTGTGACCAACCAGTGCTGCTACACGATAGGCCTGAGCATAACATCGCCCATCAACGCGAGCATCGTCACGACGTCGATGCCTATCTTCGCGATGATTCTGGCAGCAATAATACTTAAAGAACCCATAACGGGCAAGAAGGCCCTGGGCGTGGTGTTCGGATGCACGGGCGCCGTGATACTGATAGTTACGAGTGCGGCTGCGGCAAGCTCTAAGGTGGGCGACATCCGCGGCGACCTGCTCTGCCTCGGCGCGCAGCTGTCGTTTGCGCTCTACCTGTCGCTCTTCAGCAAGCTGATAAAGCGCTACTCGGTGATAACCGTGAACAAATGGATGTTCACCTATGCCACGATACTTATCCTGCCGTTCACGTTCAACCACGTGGCAGGCATCAACTTTGCGGCTGTGCCTACAAGCACATGGCTCGAAACGGGCTTCGTGGTGTTCTTCGGCACATACATAAGCTACATCCTGATGATGATAGGACAGCACACGCTGCGCCCCACCGTGGTGAGCATATACAACTATGTGCAGCCGCTCGTGTCGGTTACGGTGAGCATACTCACGGGCATCGGCGTGTTCAAGCCGAGCCAGGGACTGGCCGTCATACTGGTTTGTCTCGGCGTATGGCTCGTAACCAAGTCGAAGTCGCGTGCCGACATGGTGAAGGAACAAGACGCTACGCAAAAGCAGGCATAGGCCTGACGCAGAAAAATCTACATAACAAAGTCCGGCAAGAGGCGGGCTGCGGTTTCATGACAACTGAACCACAGGCGCGGCTTTTGCCGGATTTTTTGTATCATGACATATTGCAAGACATAAAAATCTAAACGGATACAGAAGGGATGACGGGAAACCTGACCGGACAGACAGGCAGCACGCCGCAGACGGAACCTGACCGGCTGTAGGCACGACACTGACCAACCGCCAAACAAGACACATAAACATATCCTCCGGCCGGCGCTGATTTACGGGCGATGAGAAAGTAAAAAATCAGGACATGAGTTTTCTTTAATCTGGAAAACGAAACGCAAACAGAAGTTAACGGCACTGACGTTACGGCTGCACACATTTAACATTTCATTACATCTGCATAGCTTATAAAGCCAAAAACCGCCGTTTTTCCGACTGAAATTCAATGGTTTTACGCTGCAAAACGTGCCCTTTCGACTTGCAAAAGGTATGCTTTTGCAACGTAAAAGCATACCTTTTAGGCATAAGGAAGATACGATTAGCGCCACAGAAGCTACTAACTCACTGATTAGCAACAGGTTATAAAAAGCCTCGTTTTTTACGTATTTTCGCGTCAAAACACGTTTCTGCGCAGGGCATGGCCATTCTGAGAGCGTTAAACAGACTGAGTTTTCTGTTTTTATCCCCAACCAAACATCACCATTCAGCCCATTATCTGCTCCATGCCGGGCAGGCCGCCGCCGGCTTGTTTGCAGCCATTGCCATTCATGCCAAGACCATAACGGCACGTAAAGGCAGGCTGAAAGCATAAACAAGACAGCTAACAGAAATAAGCATAAAGCATGATGCCGGATGCGGCTTACGGCTGATTTCAGCCTATAAGGCGGCAACGCCTTGCGTACATTATATATAATGCGCGCGCATATTTACAGAAATGATATTCTGTCATAACCACAAAAGGCATCATGCGCGCCTTATCCAAAGGGCGCACATTCCGCCGAACTCTCTATTATTCAGCATGTTACAATCACGCAGAATCACACATAGCTGGCAAACAAGGCATAAAAAAGGCCTTAGCACATGACATATTATTACGACAAAATGTCACCACGTGGCACACTTTATGCCACATTTTCGCCTTTGGCACACGATTTGTATAAAAGTAAGCGAATTAATTAACATCGATAAAAACAAAAAAAATATATAATTATGGGAAAGATTATAGGAATTGACTTAGGTACAACAAACTCATGCGTTGCAGTTTTCGAAGGCAACGAACCTGTTGTAATAGCAAATAGTGAAGGTAAGCGCACCACTCCTTCTGTAGTGGGCTTCGTAAAAGACGGTGAGCGCAAAATCGGTGACCCGGCTAAACGTCAGGCCATAACAAACCCGAAGAACACCGTTTACTCAATCAAGCGCTTCATGGGCGAAACTTACGCTCAGTGTGAAAAAGAGACAACACGTGTGCCGTTCACAGTAGTCAACGAAGGCGGATATCCCCGCGTTGACATCGAAGGCCGCAAATATACTCCGCAGGAAATTTCTGCAATGGTTCTTCAGAAGATGAAGAAGACAGCAGAAGACTATCTCGGACAGGAAGTTACAGACGCCGTAATCACCGTTCCGGCATACTTCTCTGACTCACAGCGTCAGGCTACAAAAGAGGCCGGACAGATTGCAGGACTCAACGTTCGCCGTATCGTCAACGAGCCTACAGCCGCAGCTTTGGCTTATGGTGTTGACAAGGCAAACAAAGACATGAAGATTGCTGTGTTCGACCTTGGTGGTGGTACATTCGATATCTCTATCCTTGAGTTCGGCGGCGGCGTGTTCGAGGTGCTTTCTACTAACGGTGACACTCACCTTGGCGGTGACGACTTCGACCAGGTTATTATCGACTGGCTCGTTAACGACTTCAAGGCTGCTGAAGGCATCGACCTCTCTAAAGACCCGATGGCAATGCAGCGTCTGAAGGAAGCTGCCGAGAAGGCTAAGATTGAGCTGTCAAGCTCTACATCTACAGAGATCAACCTGCCTTACATCACAGCTGAAGGCGGTGTGCCAAAGCACTTGGTAAAGAATCTTACACGTGCTCAGTTCGAGCAGCTGGCTCACTCTCTGATCCAGGCTTGTCTCGTTCCTTGCCAGAACGCCATAAGAGACGCCAAGCTTAACACAGCCGACATTGACGAGGTTATCCTCGTAGGTGGTTCAAGCCGTATACCTGCCGTACAGGAGCTGGTTAAGAACTACTTCGGCAAAGAGCCTTCAAAGGGCGTTAACCCTGACGAGGTTGTGGCAGTAGGTGCATCAATCCAGGGTGCTATCCTTAACAAGGAAGGCGGCGTAGGCGACATCGTGCTCCTCGACGTAACACCTCTTACACTGGGTATCGAGACAATGGGTGGCGTAATGACAAAACTTATCGACGCCAACACCACAATACCTTGCAAGAAGAGCGAAGTGTTCTCAACAGCAGCCGACAACCAGACCGAGGTTACAATCCACGTTCTGCAGGGTGAGCGCCCGATGGCAGCACAGAACAAGAGCATCGGTCAGTTCAACCTGACAGGCATCGCTCCGGCACGTCGTGGTGTTCCTCAGATTGAGGTTACATTCGATATCGACGCCAACGGTATCCTGAAGGTTTCTGCAAAGGATAAGGCTACAGGCAAGGAGCAGGCCATCCGCATCGAGGCTTCATCAGGTCTGAGCAAAGAAGAAATCGACCGCATGAAGGCAGAGGCAGAGCAGAACGCTGAAAACGACAAGAAAGAGCGTGAGCGCATCGACAAGATGAACCAGGCTGACTCAATGATCTTCACCACCGAAAACTTCCTGAAGGATAACGGTGACAAGATTCCGGCTGACCAGAAGGGCAACATCGAGAACGCACTCAACCAGCTCCGCGATGCTCACAAGAGCGGCGACATCACAGCCATAGACAACGCCATCAACGGCCTCAACACTGTTATGCAGGCAGCCAGCGCTCAGATGTATCAGAACGCAGGCGGTGCACAGCCTAACGCAGGCCAGGGCTTCAACGGCGCCAACGCCGGAGGTCAGCAGGCTCAGAACAACGGCAAGGCTGACGACAACGTACAGGACGCTGACTTTGAGGAAGTGAAATAAGGTTTCATAACCTAATATGATATAAGAAGTCCGTGTAACTTATTGAGTTGCACGGACTTCTTGTTTTATTCTACCACAATGTTTAATTACACATAAAAGACAATAAAAAGGGCTGAAACCATCAAATTGATTTCAGCCCTACTTATGTTTAGTAAAATAGGTTTTATCTTATGGCAATAATTCTAAAATCTGATTTTTCGCATTGTTGTCTGTCCTGATTCAGAAGTATGCTTAACGATATAAACACCATGAGTCAGGTTATGACCAGGAACCTGGATACCTTGGAGATTGAAAACTTCCAGTTTACCTTCCTCAGAACAGCATATTGTTCCCTCCGGAGTTACGTAAATTGAAACATTAGTTATTTCATTATTTCTGATATCAGTTGCTCCGGTTTCAATGTGTGCCTTTGCGGCATTGTCTATAATACCGGTCTTACCATTTATCAGCAAAGCTACGATTGACAGATATTTTGTGCTCTGTACTCTCGGCAGCTCAATATCCTTAGTGAAATCATAAAATTCTCCAACCTCAACCTCTGAAGGCATACTGTTTTCTATTCCATTATAATCGAATATACCTCTTGCCACATGATTGAATTTAATCGGTGCCGGATTCGGAAGGTTTTCAAAGCCTCCCATCTCACCATTCGCACCTCCGGAATAAGCATTTGCCTGCGTAACTCCGGTGATACTGTCCTCAAGTATGACAAAAGCTATGCGATAGTCAAGATCCTTGCCTGGATTAGCAAACGTCGCCGTAACCTTTGCATGTACGACATTGTCTTCTAAGTTTGCACTTGTCACCATGCTGGCAACGGCCTGGTCCCTTACAAGATTCTTGTATTCACTTTCAAGATTACCCGACAACGGACTGCAAACCTTTTGCGGGTCTCTGTTAATGATGCAGTTTGGATATGAGTCGAAATAATTCTGTATAGGTGCATAAGTGTCCTCGCTGAAGACATCTCTATCGTGAGCGGCTATACCGATAAATGTATCAGGATATTTCTCATCCATATACTCGAAAGCCACAATTCCTTTAGGACACCATCCGCACCAAGTGCCAGTACCTTCTTCAACAACCATCCTTCTTACAAAAGAATTCTCTGTAACTTTGATATATGCAACAACATCATTATTAACAGGATTGGCATCTTCTATGCCATTAACAGAAACAAGTTTCATATTGACTGTGTGCATTCCAAATTCGTTAATAGCAGGCACATCAATGCTGAAGCTTGTAGAAGAACCGCCTGTAAGATACGTGGTTTTCTCAATTGTCTGAGTTTCGCCGTTGTCAATATTGTATTCAACCTTATAGCCCTTTATAGCCTTAGTCGAAAGATTTTCAAGTTTTGCCGTAAGTTTAAATCCCTCACCCGGTTTTACCAATGTTTCATTGTTTACTATTAAGCGTGCGTCTTCGGGCAAGTCTTCGCCTTCAATGCGGACAGCAATATTCAGAGCATTGTATTTATACTCTTCATTACCGGCATAGTCTATCCATGCGTTGTCTCCGTCTTTCACCCAACATCCGTTTACATTATAAATGCTTGAACGTCCTATAGGGTTTATACCTACGCAAGAATATCCCACATAAAATCCCTTGCCGCTTATTACGTATGCATCATCGAAACTAAAAGAAGCCACACCTGTTTTTTGCGAACCGAACGTTTTCTCTGTTTCAGGTGTACCGTCTAGATCTTCAGTAATGAACACCTTCAATTCACTTACCGAATTATACAGTCCAACACGTACAGCCGTAGCCTTCTTTCCCTTGTAAAGTTCTGCTACTTCAGAAGGTATGTATATGGCTCCCGAAACAGTTGTATTCTGCCCTATACCGATACCATTTATAGTCAAAAGTAAGTGAAATGCGAAAAATCATTCAAAAAATAGTATCTTTGCACTATGGAAATTCAGTTGTCGACATCAGAAATGGAAGTTTTGCGTAAACTTCAACGGAATTTAGCCGGAAGTTCCGACTATGCCCGTGTGACTTGCATTCTGATGTTGGGCATGGGTAATACGCCCTCTTTCGTGTCCTCATGTCTTGGAATAGACGTTTCCACTGTATACCGTTATCGTTCCGCTTATTTACATGGTGGTGCTGATGAACTTCTGGAAAACCGTTACAAGGGTTATTGGGGGCTTCTTGACAGCCGTCAGCTGGCAGCCTTGTGCAAGGAACTACGCGAGCACATATATACGGATGCCAAAGGTGTGGCGGCCTGGATAAAGTCCGCATTCGGCGTTGAATACACTCCCCAGGGGGTTGCAGACTTGCTGAACCGCATCGGATTTACCTATAAGAAGACATCGGAAGTCCCTTGTGAGGCTGATGCCTCAAGGCAGGCGGCCTTTGCCGGGAAACTTTCAGAAATTCTTTCCGGTATGCCGGAAGATGCGGTGGTTTATTATGCGGACGGTGTCCATCCGACCCACAACAGCCGTTCCACTTATGCGTGGATAGAGAAAGGCGAGAGACTTGAACAGCCGACCGTCAGCGGTCGTGACAGGGTGAACATCAACGGGTTGCTTAATGCATATGACGTGACAGATGTGATAGCGCATGACTGTGAGAGCGTCAATGCCGAATCCACCCGGGATGTTTATCAGTCAGCCTTGGAAAGGCATCCCGAAGCTTCCGTCATCTATATCATCTCCGACAATGCCCGCTATTATCACAACAAAAAGCTCAAGGAATGGGTAAACGGGACGAAAATCAAACAGATATTCCTGCCGCCTTACTCGCCGAACCTCAATTTGATTGAAAGGCTTTGGAAGTTCCTCAGGAAGAAGGTCATTAACACCGGATTCTACAGGACAAAAGAGAAATTCAGACAGGCCATCAAGGATTTCTTCGACAATATCGGAAACTATAAAGAAGAGTTGGAGTCACTTCTAACTCTCAAATTTCGTTTGTGTAATTCGCAAACCATTTCTTTTTAACTATAAAATGATATTATCACTGTATCCCCAATAAATTTGGGCCGCTACATCAGCCCGGCCAAGCATAAAGAGCAAAGATAATAATAATAATTTTAGATATTTCATTTTGAATAAAATAAATAGGGTATGATGTTATTATTGTCTTTTTATAAAAATCGGATTACGACCTTCCGTTGCAGGGAGGTCGTAATCCGGACAAAAAGATTATCTGCATACATTAACTTTGACGTTGTTCATAGAACCGTCAGCAGCAACAGTGTGTATTATATACAATCCAACAGGAAGATTGACTGCCAAAGAATTCTGCGAGCCGTTCAGATTAAACATCTTTATCATCTTACCGCTGATATCATATACATAAACCTTCTTAAGGTTATTTTCATTAAAGTTCAAAGTAGAAGTCTTTGAATCATACCATACAGAGTTAGCACCAATATTTACATTTTCAATACTGCCTGCAATGCCCCTTACTGCCATATGTATAACAGGAACCTTCCAATATGCCATCGGTGAACCGTCACTAAGGATTGATCTTGTATTTTCAAAATCATCATTGTTGAACATCTTAAACAATGCAGGATAGTCATTTCCAACCAAACCGTTCTTGACAACTGCTATACACAAGTTTTTATCTTTCTTGTATTCAAATTCTTCAGAAAGGATGAAAGACATAAAGTTTGTTCCAGGATTGATTGTTACAGATCCTTCGTAAACCTGTGTCATATCTTCAAGTGGAATAGCCTCGCTTTCAGTCTTGAAGATCGTCTTGTCCGTATTGCACATATAGATTTTTACATCTACCGGACCAAGAACAGAAGTGATTTCGTTACCGGTATATTCATATGCTATACGGCTTATACTTCCGTCAGTCTCAACATTGATCTCGTCTGCAAAATATAACGTCTGTGTCATACTTTCACCTACGATGAACGACATAGGAATTCTGGTGTCATCACCTATTGTATTTTCATCTGTAACGAGAACATTGTACGGCGGCATGCCTTCCGGCAAAACATTTACAGTATACGGTTCTGTAACATTATTACTTTCGTCGCCGTCACCCTCAATTTCAACCAAGCCAACAAGTTCGACCTGGTCTTCAACATCAGGAACGTAAGTTACAGTAACTTCTGCAGTCTTGAACATTTCAACAGCAGGAACATCTGTAGTTGAACCTAAGACAACATAGTTACCATTGTCTACACGTGCAATCTTAACTTCGTATTTGTCTGCCGTCTTATAAGAGTTGTTGTACAGTTTTACCTTACATGTATTATTTCCATTGCATACTGCGTCAATAATTCCGTCCAAGCTTACAGCGCTCATATCTACAGGATGAATCTCCTCTATCGTTACTTCCTGCAAGCTGAAGATATCGTCGCCTGTTACCAAAGACACGTCTATTCCATAATTGTAAACACCTGTCTCCTTAATTTCAACAATGTCTTCAAATGTCTTAACGTAGTAATATTCATCTGCAGAGTAATCCTTCTCTTCGCGAAGCACGTTTGTCATATCGCCAGCAGTCTTTCCTTGACCGACAGCAATTCTAAAGTCTTCCTTACAGCCATTAGGACCATAATAAGTCTTTATCTTTGTTGTTATTTTATACGTCTTTCCTGCTTCCAGCTTGACATCCGGTGAAATCAACCAACAGTTTTCTCTCTGATGTGTTGTTGTCATCATTCCTTCGTCTCCAGCCATAGAGCCACCGCTCCATTCCCAATCGCCAAGATTTGTCCATGCTTCTGAGAGAATCTGGTCTGTGAAATTGAATTTCACAGGAGTTGTGTATGCTGCTCCGGCTATGAACTTCTCTGTCTCTGTTGTCTCACCGACACCTGTTACGTTTGAAGTCTGTATTGTATAATAGTAGCACTGCTGATTACCTAGATTTGTATCTGTAAATGTAGTTTCAGTCTGGTCTTTAGCAATTTCAATTTCGTCAGGATAACGTATGATTGTATATTTAAGTCCATCAGGATTTACATATCCGCCGTTCATACCATATTCTGGAGCATCCCATGTAACAGTAACACTTTCTCCATTGTTCTTCACCACAATATTTCCGACAGCTCCGGGAACATCCTCGCCTACGAAAACGCTAATGCTGTCCTTGATACCTTTTCCAAATTCATTGCACGGAACAACATAATATGTGTTTATTCCTGCATTTGGAGTTTCATCTGTCCATGACATTTCCTGTCCTTCCTTGCCTTCTGCAGGGAGAGTAGCCGCCGGTGTTTCTGAACCGTCCTTATATATCTGTACTTCTTTCAGGTCTGTAAGTTCCTTTTTATTCCACTGCAATGAAGGATTCGTCCATGTCAATGTGCTTTTCATTAATCCTGTCATATCGGGAGTAGCTTTCAAATCCTGAACTTTTGCAGGTGCATTCTCATTTTCAGGCAACGTATAAGGAATATACAGTCCTACGAAATCACCCCAGAATGCTCCAAGAGCTTCCATATTACCAGTTTCCAGATTTACAGTATACAATTGCTGCTTGTTATCATCTGCTCTAAGGGCGATCCAATATAAGTCACCTGTAGTTAGTCAAATGACATTGTTCCATAATAAGCTGTAACAAACGAACTTCCGTTATAAGAAAGCTTCACTTCTTTTTTAACATCGAAGTTGTCTGTATCATATGCAATAAGCTTTGCACCTACGTTACTTTCACCTTCATATATTGAATTCTGCACCCATAATGTACCTTCCATATCTACAGACATAGCAAAAGATATGAAATCAAAATCATGCAGTTTTGTCGGCGTACCCGTAGCTCTGTCTATTTTGTAAAGAGTTGACACCTGTGCCTGATTTTCTTTTGTTGTCTGTCCAAGAGCATACACCTCGTCTTTCACGGGGTTATATGTCATGCAATACAACGTATAGCTATGCCAGTTGTCATAAAAATCATCTCCCTGCTCGAAATTCTTGACTATATCCAGTTCTCCCGTCTCCGGTTCAACTTTTACAAAGGCATACGGATAGTCATATCCCAATGAATACTGGAAAATATAAAATGCATAATAAGCATCGCCGCCCCAGCATCCACATCTCAGACCATCAACGAATGACTGTGAACCAGGATTCCAAGTTTTTAGCTTTATAGCATTTTGAGGCTCTTTTGACCAGAACTTATACCATCCACGCTCTTGATTGTAATAATTATCCAATGTTGTTGCATACATCAGGATTCCTTTTTCTTTTTCCTCATTAGGATTCACTTTTTGCATGCCATTAGTCTGTAGTTTAGAGCTAACTCCTAATTTAAAATCAGGAAATTTTTGTCCCGTTTGCGCATGAACGGAAAACGATGTTGCTGCTACTAAAAGTAACAAAAACAAATAGTAACTTTTTTTCATAGATAAAGTTTTTGTTGTTAACAATTATTGTTTTAATAAAGATTTCAAGCCATATCAAGCTTGATTTTGTTGAGAGGATGCCGCCTGCAGGTGTGTATGCAAAGAGGACTGTGAACTTAAACAATTACCGGTTGAAATGGGAATAAAACCTATTAAAAAAGGAATTTAAAATCAACTATAAAGCAGAAACAACTCCCTAAACCTGGGTAAAGATAAATACAATATTTCAAAGCTGAAATATTTTGCCTGGTAAATCTTATTATTTTAATGTTTTTTAAATTTAACATTTATAGCATTTTTAATTGCAATATGCTATACTTTGTACATATTTATTTACAAACTGAAAAAGGCATGAATAGGCGTTTCTGCCCATTTCTCAATACGACAGCACACATAAAATCGACAAATGGGGCACACAATATCACAAAGAAAGAATCATGTCCGCCAGCAGAACGGCAGTCTCAGCTTCATCCCTCGGAGCATCCTTCGGTTTCCATGCAACAATGAATCTTACCGATGCCGACCTGACACTGTAACCTCTGCTCTCCCACTCCGCAAGCGTTTTCTGCATATTGACAGACAACTTGGCCACAGGCATGCCGGCCGCATTATACAGAAAATGATTACCGTATGTAAGCCTGTCGCCGCTACGCAAGGCAAGAACTTCGCTTTTACGGCCTTCGAAGAACTGCAGATACACATCTTTGTGAGAAAGCTGCAAGACTATCTCCTCAGGCATGGCATACTGCTCTCGGTCTGTCATGTGGCGGTCAGCTCTCAGACGGTCAAAACAGTTGCCGTTGGTATAGACAATGAGTCGCTGCTTAGCCCGCGTCATTCCTACATAATAGCGGCGCATCAGGCAGTCGTCTTTCGCATAATTGCCGGAGATAAGCATATACACATCGTCAAACTCACGGCCCTTTGCCTTGTGTATTGTCGATACAACGACATCGGCCCCTGACAGGTCGCAGAAATCTTCGACAGACGACTCAAACACAAACTCCTTGAAATCGCTTAGATATTTAGTCTTGCTGGTCTGCTCAAAAAGTTCGATGCAACGCTTCAGATACACCAAACTTTTACTTCTTTCATAAGACGAGAATGTTTTCTGTTTGGCCTTTTCCCATAAATCATCCTGAATCAGCGGTGAAGTAACATGCTTGCTTATGTATTTCATGAAGTATCTCACCTCTACCATGTTCCAAAAGAGCAGGCCTTCCATCGACTGTATCAGTTTACATTTTATGCCGTGTCTGCGCAGAATGGCAACAAGCGTAACCGTTTCTTCGTTGGTCTGTGTGAGTATGCACGAGGAACCTTTGCCCTTATGCGACATCAAGCAGTCCACGAGCGGCTTATACATATACAAAGAATTGCAGTGGACGACCTCTACCCTACCGTCGCTGTCTTTCATCGACTTTATAGGCGTTACCTTCATTCTCCGGCTTACATTACGCAAAAAGTCGTTAGAGAAATCAACCAAATGACGCTCACTGCGGTAATTCTCCGTCATTTCTATAAAACGGCTACCCTCTTCCTTGGTCAACTGATACATATATTTAGAGTCAGACCCGCGAAACTCGTAAATGTTCTGGTCGTCATCACCAACGGCTATCACGCGCATGTCATCATTGGCATCCATCAGTGCCTTTACAAGTTTATATTCGTCGCCACTCATATCCTGCGCCTCGTCAATAACAAGCACCGTCTTGCCTATCTTTGACGGCTCCACCTCACCGTCGACAATCATCTGAGCCGCGCGCCCAACAACATTGTCAACATCGTCAAGATTGCCGATACGCCCGAGCAAATCAAAGCAATAAGAATGGAATGTCTTTATCTCAACAAAGTGGGCTGCGTTGCCAATAAGCTGCATCAGCCGCTGCTTAAATTCTGTCGCCGCAGCCCTCGAGAACGTCAGCATCAAGAGCTGCTCATGCTTCACATCTTCAAGCAACAAAAGCGATGCCAGCTTATGAACAAGCACACGCGTCTTGCCGCTGCCCGGACCGGCAGCCACGACAATACAGCGCGACTCTTTATCAGAGATAATTTCCATCTGCCGTTCCGACAGCTGTCCAAAAAGCTGCTTGTATTTCTTTGGCGTAAGATTGCGCTGCAGGTCGTTAACTCTCTCACCCTTGAAATATTTTGATATAAACTTTTTATAATCCATCCGGAAATAGTCGCTGACATACTGCAGAGCCGCGTTATAGTCTTTCACCATCAGGTTAGCATATTCGCCTACGATATGCACCTGCTGTATCTTCTGCTTGTAAAACTCATTGAGCATGCGGTAATCTTCCTGCTTGAACCTCGATTTTGTGTCCTTTATTCTTTGTATGTTCATCGCGTTATAAAGAACAAGAAATCCTCCTTCAAGCTTGAGCGCGCCTATCCTCGACAGATACAGCAGAGCCTCTTCCACGTCATCTAGCTTTACATTATCTAACTCGGTGAAAAACGATTTTTGTTTTTGCTTTATATAATTAAGGAGTCCCACAACAGAGAACATAACCGGTTTGCTGCCCGACTTGTCGCCGTCTTTATCATCCACCTGTCCGTAAAGCCATTCTATCGCAACCTGGCATATCTCCATACGCTTTTCAAGACGCTTAATAGTCGACTCCATATCGCCCATGCGCCTCAGCTCCATGTTATGCTGTGCGTCCTCCTTTTTGCGCACATATCCTTTCACTGTCAGAAAATAAAGCAACGTGCGTATGTCTTTCTCTTTAGACGTGGTTATGCCATAGTTCAAGGCATTGTCGTTAAACTGCTTGCACGATATGCGCAACGGTTCATCGGGCAGACAGGTCAATATGTATTTCTCAAGTTTCTCAAATCTCGTCAGCAGCAACATTGCCTTACGCTCAGAGTCGCCTGCGTCAAGCAGGTATGCCGAGATATCCCTGCTGTCGGCCAAGATGCCAGCCTGCCGCATACGCTCAACAGCAGACACCACTTCGCTCTTGCTCAGTCCTAAAATGTCTGCCAGATAGTCAATGCGCGACTCGCCCTCAGCGTCTCCGGCCTTGGCTATGTTCTTCTGCGATATAAGTGACTTTATTATTCTCACGGCTGTCTCCGTTTCGTCGCTGCCGAACAATACCGACGATGTTATGCGCTCTCTTGCCTCGTCCATGTTTTTCACGGTGATGCCTGTAGCATAAACATGCGGCACGTTGTTGCCCCTTATCAGATATCCGCTCTGTTCAAGCGTGGCGAGTGCCGTGCGCACGCGTGTTTCTATGTCATACACCGAATCGTCCCATCCGGCGCAACGCGCTATCTCCAATGCCGAACAGCTGACTTTCGTGCGGAGTTTGGTAAGATTCTTCACGGCTCTCCACACCTGCTGGATTTCGCTGATGCTCAGCTTTGTCTGATTAAGCAATATGAAATGCTTGTCCAGATCGTTGTCATTATACAGCACGTAGCAGCGTGCCGTCAGTTCGGGGTCGCGCCCTGCCCTGCCGGCTTCCTGAACATAATTTTCAAGCGAGTCGGATATGTCGTAATGCACAACAAGCCCCACATCTTTCTTATCAACTCCCATTCCGAAGGCCGAAGTTGCCACTATTATGCGCACCCTGCCGCTCATAAAGGCATCCTGATTGCTTATCTTCTCATCGGCATCCATCTTGCCGTAGAAAGGCAAAGCCTTCAGCCCGTCGGAAGTCAGCTTGCGCGCAAGGTCGACAGTGCGCTTTGTGCGCGACACATATACTATCGCGGGACAGTTGAATTCAGACACCAGCGACCTGAGCTTCAGATACTTGTCATTGTCGGTTTCGGCATATATAACCGAATAACGCAGATTGGTTCTTGAGGAATTAGAGGCAAAAAGTTCAAGATTGATGTTCAGCGTCTTGCTGAAATAATCGCAGATGTCCTGTATCACTTTCTGCTTTGCCGTCGCAGTAAAGCACGACACGGGTATAGGCGTCTTGCACCTTTTTCTTTTATGATATTCGCTGATAAACTTGCCTATGTAGAGATAGTCAACCCTAAAGTCCTGCCCCCATGAAGAGAAGCAGTGAGCCTCATCGATGACAAACCTTACCACATTGCGTGCTGTCAATATCTTTTCGATTGTCTTCGACCTCAGAGTCTCGGGGGAAATATACAGGAGTGAAGCGTCGCCGTCCTGCACTCTTTTTATTGCCAGCGAGCGCGATATAGGGTCAAGCAGTCCGTTAATGGTAACGGCGTCAGTTATGCCACGGTCAGCAAGATTGTCCACCTGGTCTTTCATCAGCGACTGCAAAGGCGAAATTACTACAGTCAGTCCGTGAACGGAACGGCCCTGCATCAGTGCCGGCAACTGAAATGTAAGCGACTTGCCTCCGCCTGTAGGAAATATGGCAAGCAGCGACTTGCCGTCTATCGCAGCCTTGGCAGCCTGCTCCTGAAGCGGCACTCCGTCGTAAGTGCGAAAGCCGTCGTATCCGAAGAAAGTCTTCAGGTTATATCTCACGTTGAGCATTGTGTTGCAGTAGTCGCATCCTTCGCTGCAGCTTGTCTCACGCAGCAACTTCATGACAAACTCAACGGCAGGATAATTCTTAAGCACCCAGCCGGGAGTAACCGAACGATGGTCTGTAGTATCTATCAGCACCAGCGCATACGCCAGTTCGCAGGGATACAGCCTTATCATCATGTCTATGTCTGCATTGCCGCAAATCATTCCTTTATATATGCTGCGCACAAGGTCTGCAGGTCTGTCGTCGACAGCCGTTGCACCAACCATCTTGAAAAATCCTTCAAACTCACGTTTATCTTTCAATAACAATGCGAACAGCATACGCTTTTCTTCAGGCAGCGAATTCCATTGTGCCACTTCGTCCATCAGCAAATCTCTTGCCTTCTCGCAGTCGTTCACGGGATTGTTCATCTGCTCGCTCACCAGCTTGTCGTCTTTCACAAGTCTGTGATACGGACGCTCGGGAAAGAGCAACGGCGAAACATAGAGCGTGTCTACCAAAATCCATGGGCATGGCTCGTCTTCAAACAGATATTTTATGTCATGGTGTATGATGTTATGGCCGCACAGATAATCAACGTCTTTCAGAAAACCGAGCAGCTCGCTTTTAGATGACTTATGAAACACGCCACCGTCATGGCGCAGCGCACCAATGTCATGCACCTTATGGTCACTAAGCCCAATCTCAGCATCTATCACGGCATAATGCGGAGCATTATTATATGTTTCGGATGTAGTTTTCTGACTGAAGATTCCATTCTTATCCTCAGCCTTAATTCCCCGTATTAGTCTTTCCCATATTTTCATGCTTTCCAACCGTAAAAAATTTGTCAACGGTGCAGTCTGACGGCATCATCAATATGCCTCTATCTGCAAATATCCAATTATCAAGGTTACACTTATCAGATTGCAAGACTTGCAATAATTCTTTACAAAAATACAAAAAACTATTTTATTCACATTAATTCAACAAGATTTTATTCGAATTAATGCCACCAGCGCAAATTAACTCAAGCTGCAGCAATAACAGCTAATAATACTTATTATAAAAATCTATGCGAATAAAAATCAGCTGGAAACCATGTTGCGTTATCTGAATTTACGAAACATCATACTGCCATATCCTGCCTTTCGAGAAACAAGATATGGCAGTATTATTTATAGAAGAGAGATGCTTTATTGGTAATTTCCGAATCAATTATGCAACCTATTGCTCATTCTCCCCCTGGTAAGCCTCAACTACATATAAATCAACCATAGGATAACTACTTGCCACACGCTCGATACATCTCTTCACGTCATCCCACTTTAAGCCCCCCAATCCTGCACCTATCGCCGGCATGGCTATTGCCTTAACATCATTACAGACGGCCAAGTAAAGCATTCTGTCTAACGAACCTTCAATATACTCAATTTCAGCCCGGGTACGCCATGTAACCTGAGTTCCGAGATTATATATATGTCCGCCGCCATAATCATAGTCGAACACATCTCCGGGACAAAATTCCCCTTCTTTACACAACTGCTTATACTTAACATACATATCAGGAAATTTAAAGCACAGAAAGCATGGCTAAAATGTTCACGCTGATTTCCTAAAAATAACTCTATGACTTACGCATAAAAAGTGGCCCACTTTTGAGTGAAAAGTGGCCGAGTTACGGGTCGTAAACAGGCCACTAACAGTTTGAAAGTGAATATACGTTGTTTTGTTACACAAACACTATATAAAAAGAGCGAAAATATCAATCTCAAACATAACAAGCCGAAAATGTTACGATTTTCACGCACTTTTTTCTTTATAATGAATTTCTGGGCTTGAAATGACGCAAAAAAGGATAAGGAGAAAGCAGTAAGATGATGTATTGAACGACGGTAAAAACTGACATACGGACATTACTTGCGGCTGGCAAAAAAGCCATAATAAGAAGATGCTTTGCCATAAAGCATGATTATGTTTTTTTACTAAAAAAATCAGAAAGCAATCAGAATTTATTCTATCTTTGCAAAAAAGCACAAGATTATGAAGAAACTCTATTTAATAACATTAATATTCAACGTCTGCATCCTGTCTGCTGCAGCACAAACGTCAGCTAAACAGAATGCACGACAGCCTGCTGACTCTATAAAAATAACAAGGGGCAATGCCGGCATGACGACGATAAGAAATGTTCATCTTGGCAAGAAGGATTCTACGATGCATAAACTAAAGGTGTATAAAATTGACAACAATGCCATAAAGACACCTAAATACGATGCATTCAAGGAGAACATGAAAAGAAAGCCACAGGCCGTTGACTTGCTAAGAGACATTGCCGGACACATTATTAAATAATAGACAAACGCAGAATTAAATAACCTGTATACGCCGAAACATCAACATCAGGGATAAGCCAACAGCAGGATATGATGGCATAAAGCGTCAGCGCAAGATTCTTACAGATGATAAAATCCAAAGAAAAATGCCATGTGCCTATGAGCCGTTCTTGACTTAAGGCATGAAACATGGGCATGAAAGAATTATTTAACACAAAAATTAGTACGCAATAGCAACTAATTCAAAATATAATATTACCTTTGCAAAAAATTTAAATTATGCCAAAGGAATTATTAGGAACAACAATAGGAAAACTGCGCAACAAGCTGCACCGCCTGATGAAACAGCGATATGCTGCCGAGGCAAGCATAAAACTTACCGTTGAAGAGTTTATACTCCTGACAATGATAAGGGCAAAGACCGACCAGATTCTGCAAAACATTGCCATAGCAACAGGCAAGAACAAGTCGGTTGTGATGCGCATGATAGACTCGCTCGAGAAGAAAGGTCTCGTGAAACGCACCGTAAACCCGGAAGACAGACGCGAGAATCTGCTCAGCACCACAGACATGGGCGAACAGGTTGTTGCCGAATACCACAAAATTGAGAAGAAGCTGTCTTACGAATTATTGAAGGGCATACCCGACGAAAAGGTGGAGGTGTTCTTCGAAGTAGTAGAGGAAATATCAAGGCGCACAAACAGTCTTTAACGCGATAAAGGCTGACTATCAGGAAAATAAAGCTCACATCAGCCGTTATATCTCAAATTCAGTCATCCCGAAGTTTAAGTCGTCCACATTGCCCGGACCGCAGAAACACCAAGGCACACAATGCTTTAGCCTGCGGCGCGAAAGGCAACGAAGACGGCAACATAAAAGGTGACCGAAACATAACCTTATGTTTGAGCTTATTATTTTATAGGGATAGTTGCTATTGTAAACTATTTATATTATCAATAAAAATCAGATGAAGAATATAATTAAAAATGTTATTACGTGCCTGTTGCTGATTTGCCCGGCATCATTACACGCACAGCAGACAGCACGCATCATGAGTTTGAATGAATTATTCTCACTGGCCGACACGCAGAGCAAGACGATAAAGATTTACGAGTCGGTTGTAAGCGGTGCCGAGAAGGACATCTCGGTGGCAAAGAATGCCTATCTGCCAAGCGTGGAGTTCTCGGCATCGGCAACGTTCAACGGCAACGCATTGGTGGCCGACCGCGACTTTTCAAACGGACATTCATTTTCATCGCCTCATTTTGGCAACAACTTCGCAATAGAAGCTTCGCAGGTGGTGTTTGCCGGAGGTGCAATCCACTATAACATAAAGGCCCTGGAGATACAAAAGAGAATAAGGGAGTGGGAACTTGCCTCGCACAAGCAGGACGTTTACTTCCTGCTGACAGGCTATTATCTCGACTTGTACAAATACCGCAACCTGCTCACGGTGTATGACAGAAACATGGAACAGACGCGCCAGGTGATACGAGACATGCATGCACGCGAAGCTGCCGGAGTGGCACTGAACAACGATATCACGCGATATGAGGTGCAGTATCAGAATCTGCAATATAAGCGCACTGAGCTTGTAAGCTCGATAAACATCTGTAACGACAAACTGGTAACGATGCTCGAACTGCCTAAGGACACGGAGATATTGCCCGACACGACACTCCTGTCGAGTAACATGCCGAAACCCGTCGAAGCCGAATTTCAGGACATAGCCTACAAGAATTCGCCTATACTAAACAAGAACAGACTTGCGCTCGACATGCTCAGCAAGAAGGAGAAAGTGATAAAATCGGGCTACATGCCGCAGATAAGCATCATAGCCGGCGACAATCTTAAAGGTCCTATCACATACGAAATACCTACATTGGACAACAATATCAACACATGGTACGTAGGCGTGGGACTGAAATTCAACATAGGCAACATATACAAGCTGCCAAAAGACCTGTCGCGCCTGCGCTCTTCAGTGGAGCAGTCGCACAACGAACTTGCGTCGGCCGAAGAAAGCGTATCGCTCGACGTAAACGCCGCATATACAAGATATCTCGACTCGTTTGAACTTCTGAAAACACAGGAAAAGAGCCTTCAGCTTGCACGCGAGAACTACGACGTGATAGCCAACCGCTATGCCAACGACCTTGTGCTCGTGACCGACCTCGTAGACGCCGACAACCTCAGACTGTCGGCCGAGGTTCAATATGTCAACGCACAGATAAACGTAATATACAATTATTACAAGCTCATTTACTCAACCGGTTCACTGAATACGATAATTAAATAATCAAAAATAATTATGAACAGAAAAAATAAAAAGATATTGCGCAACATCATCGTAATCGCAATAATTCTGAGCGAACTGACATGGGTCTGCTCAAAGTTCATACACTTCGGCAATGTTGAATACACCGACAATGCCCAGATAAGACGAAACATCATACCGATAAACTCACGCGTGCAGGGCTTCATACAGAAGGTATGCTTCGATGATTTCCAGTTTGTACACAAAGGAGACACTCTCGTAATCATCGAAAACTCTGAATATAAGCTGAAATTAGAACAGGCAAAGGCAAACTATCAGAAAACCCTCATGGAGAACACGGCCATGGGAACGGCAATATCTACCACGGCAAACAATCTTTCGGTTTCTGACGCAAGCATAGAGGAACTGAGAATAAGGATGAACCAGACCGAAACAGACTACCAAAGATATAAGCAGCTGTATGCACAAAAGGCCGTTACACGCCAGCAATATGACAACGCAAAGGCCGACTATGAGGCTACGAAGGCCAAATATGACATGCTCGTGAGACAAAAGAAGAGTACATCGCTCGTAAAAGACGAACAGACACAACGCCTTGAGCAGAACCAGACAAACATAGACGTAGCCAAGGCAGCAAAAAACCTGGCCGAACTGAATCTGTCGTACACCGTGATTGTTGCCCCGTGCGACGGCTACACATCACGCAAGGCCCTGCAGGAAGGACAGTTTATACAGCCGGGACAGACTCTGCTGTCAATAGTTGAATACGACAACGTGTGGATTATAGCCAACTATAAGGAAACACAGACGGCCAACATACGCGAAGGCATGCCCGTAAGCATAAAGGTGGACGCCGTGCCGGGCGTTGAATATCACGGCAAGGTAGGCAAGCTGGCCAACGCCACAGGCGCACAGTATTCGATTATACCGCAGGACAACTCTGCCGGAAACTTTGTAAAGATTGAACAGCGCGTTCCAATAAAGATTGTATTCACAAAGGAGAACAGCAAGGAAGCTATAGAACGCCTGCGCTCGGGAATGAACGTAGAATGTGAGGTTAAATACTAAAGCCTATGCCAGCACCTTCACCACAAGAAGTAGCAGCCGCAAGGCGCATAATGGTATGGAAAGACTTTGTGCCCCAGCCTCTGCGCTTTCCGCTGATAATATTTATAATTGTTGTCTACATGTTCTCCGGCGGTATATACATGTCGGCCGTGGCCGAGATGACCGGAACATGGGGCTGGATCAACGAAGACGTAATGATGGCAGGCTATGCCTCAATGACGGGACTTACAATGGCCTTTCCGCTGCTGTTCAGGATACTGTTCAGATTCACAACGCGCGACGTTCTCCTGTTCTCTGGTGCAGTGTTTATCATATGCGATTACATCTGCATGATATGCGACTTTCTCCCGCTCGTTGTTGCCCTGTCATTCATTAGCGGTTTCTTTAGAATTGTAAGTACTTTTGTTTGTTGGAGCAGCATCCAGCTTAAGATTACGCCAAAGAGAGACTTTGCGGTGTTCTTTCCATTCCTGTTCACGTTTGTCCTCGGCAGCGTGCAGCTTGTCAACGTTGCCACAGGATACAGCATTTATGCATTCGACTGGCAGGCCATGCACCGCATAACCATTGGTGCGTTCATACTTGTTTTCGCGCTGGTTTATTTCTGCATGCGCAGCAAGTTCCGTCAGGGTCCCTACATCCCGTTCAAGGGCATCGACTATCTCGGTGGAATAATGTGGACACTGTGGCTGTTCTGCATCATATTCATCTGCGTATACGGCGAACACTACGACTGGCTTGACGGCGAACCAATCCGCATAGCCATAGCGTTTGCGGTAATTCTGCTGCTGATGTGTCTGCAACGCGCTGCCACAATCAGGCATCCTTACATAAACATAAGGACGTTTTCGCAACACAACATGCTCTATATATTCATCCTGTTCGGGTGTATGACGCTGATGTCTGCCACGGCTACATCCACCCAGAACATATTTACCTGTTCGATTCTTGGATACGACGCACGCCACAATGCCGACCTCAACTGGGGCATAACGGCAGGAATAGCCGTAGGCACGGGCTTTTTCTTCATGGCTCTGACGAAGTGGAAATGGCGAATTAAGGACATCGTCTTAACCGGGTTTGTTTCTTTTCTGCTTTACCAGACGATGCTGTATTTCCTTATCGACCCTTCAACGGAGAAATACATGCTGTATCTGCCCATGCTGCTTAAGGGCGCCGGAGTGAGCATTGTGTACACATCGCTCACCTACGCCCTTGCCGGCTGCGTCACGTTTGAGTATTATTTCGAGGCCATGTGCGTCATCGGATTTATCCGAACGAGCTTCGGCGGACCGCTCAGTTCGGCCATAATGACCAGGATTTTCAATAACGTCAAACAGGCAAACACAGCCAATCTGGGCAGCTATATCGACCCGATGTACTACAACTGCGAATCATTTCAGACTCTATACAGCGAGTTTCAGCGCCAGATGCTCATGGTTAGCCTTAAAGAGGTCTACGGATGGGCCGTGATAATGGCCGTGATAATCCTGCTCGCCATACTGCTGTCTGACTATCGCGTTCACCTTGGTGCAAGGGCTAGTCAGATGCTCAGGTTGTCACAAATATGGAGGCAAGTGCGCCACAAGTCTGACTAAGGTGCAAAAAGCATAACGGCACGGAGCCTTACGGACGGCAGCACAAGACACGGCAAATAAGCCGTCTGCCGGATATTTCTGCCGCAAATTACAGGTATGCTCTGAAAACGGCCGAAAAACCGTAACTTTTTCGCCAAATATAGTTAAAGATTAAGCATTGGCAACGTCAATAAGCATTATATATTAAGAAAACATCGCAGGTTTAGTTTCAAACCGTTAGTGGGCCGTTTACGACCTGTAAACGGCCCACTTTTCATGCAAAAGTGGGCCACTTTTTATCCGCAAACGGCATACTAATTTCAGACTAAATGCAAGTTGATGAAACAAGGGAGACACAACAAGCGGCAAGGCACGCTGCACTATAAATGAAACAAGGACACCGGACACCTAAAAAATAACGGCAAACACACAAGAATATCGCTGCAAAATCTTATCTTTGCAGCGATATTTTTATTTTACAAAAACAGAAAATGCTTATGAAAAATAACAGAATAACCGAACTTTTCGGCATTGAATATCCCGTAGTTCAGGGCGGTATGGTGTGGTGCAGCGGCTGGCGACTGGCTTCTGCCGTGAGCAATGCGGGCGGTCTGGGACTGCTCGGAGCCGGATCAATGCACCCGGAGACACTGCTTGAGCACATAAACAAGATGAAAGCTGCAACCGACAAGCCATGGGGCGTGAACGTTCCGCTGATGTATCCCGAGATAGACAGACTCATGAAGATGATAATAGACGAGGGCGTAAAGGTTGTGTTCACGTCGGCAGGCAGTCCGAAGAAGTTCACCCCGATGCTTCACGAAGCCGGAATAAAGGTGGCACACGTGGTGTCGAGCAGCAAGTTTGCCGCAAAATGCGAAGAGGCAGGCGTAGACGCTATCGTTGCCGAAGGCTTTGAGGCAGGCGGACATAACGGACGCGAAGAGACAACCACGATGACTCTGATACCGCAGGTGCGCAAGGCAACCACAAAGCCGCTCATAGCAGCAGGCGGAATAGCATCGGGCGAGGCCATGCTCGCAGCCATGGCTCTCGGCGCAGAGGGCATACAGGCAGGCACACTGTTCGCACTCACCGAGGAGAGTTCGGCGTCTGAAGAGTTTAAGAAGAGATGCACAGAACTTGCCGAAGGCGACACCATGCTGTGTCTGAAGAAGATTGCCCCCACCCGACTCATCAAGAACGCCCTATACACCAAGCTGGCCGAAGCTGAAGACAAGGGAGCCACAGCCGACGAACTGCGCGAGATACTCGGCAGGGCAGCATCAAAACGAGGAATATTTGAGGGCGACATGGAGAGCGGCGAACTGGAGATAGGTCAGATTGCCTCAGCGATAAAGACGATAAAGCCTGTGAGTGAGGTGATGAAAGAACTTATCAGCGGCTTTGAAAAGGCAAAGGAAAGAGTTGCACTTCTGTAAGCCTCAACGCTTGTTTATCATCATTTTGCGGCAGAATAAAATGATTCTGCCACAAAATATTATACCCATAAAACAATTCGTCATCCGCAACATCCTTATAAAGCGGCAACAAAAGTCTGCCGCATGATGTTACGGATGACGAATATAATTATCAAACAATATCACGACGGACATCCGTCCGACATCACATATAAATCTTATCCCAACTTTACTTTGAGCCATCGTCCGCTGAACAGGCGCCATAAGAATATTGCGCCGCGGAACGTAAGCTCTATGGCCATCGCCATCCATACGCCGCGCAAGCCGTAGATAGGCGCAAGATAAGCCGCAAGAGTAAGGCGCACGAGCCACATGCTGGCAAGGTTCATACAGGCAGGAACAAGCGTGTCGCCTGCACCGAGGCATACGCTGTAAGCCACTATCGAGGCGGCAAACATCGGCTCGGCAAAAGCCTCTATACGCAAAGCACCGATGCCCAGCTGGCGAATTTCTTCCACAGGCGTCATTATTCCAATCATCTGCGGTGCCGTGATATACATCACGACGCTGATGGCCGCCATGACAATCATGCCAAGAAATACGGTGCGGTAGGCAAAGCTGCGCGCCAGGCGCGGCTGACCTGCACCGATGCTCTGCCCAACAAGCGTGGTGGCAGCCTCGCCGATGCCGTATCCCGGCATGTAGCAAAGGCTCTCGGCGGCTATGGCAAACGTGTTGGCGGCTATGGCAAAGTTGCCAAGCGGGGCAACAATCATCGTACTTACTATCTGCGCACCGCTCATCATAATATACTGTGCGCCCATCGGCGTGCTTATCTTTGCTGCGTTGCGCAGATAATCCCACAGCGGTGCAAAGGTCCATTTCTCCTTTTTCAGCATCAGTTCCGACGACCTGAGCGTTGCAAACCATATCAGCATCACACCCGTAACGATGTATGCAAGAGCCGTTCCAAGGGCAGCTCCTGCCACGCCCATGCCCATTCCGGGCATCAGTATGTCGTAGCCAAGCACGGAGACGTGACGCGTGCTGAATATAAGGAAATAGTTGAACACCACGTCCAGAAGACACATCAGCACGCTGACGGCACTGGGCACGCGCATGTTTCCCGAACTCTTAAGCATGCTCGACGACAGTATTCCAAGCTGATATACGGGCAGCGACATACAGAATATGGCAAAATAGCGCGACGCGTCGGGAGCGATATCGGCTCCTCCGCCAAGCCACAGGGGCAGCGGATCGGCTATGACAAGGCATATGGCAGTAAGGATGAGCGTGAAGAGCGCCGTGGCCATTATGCCCTGACGGAACACCTGGCGCGCCTTTACAAAGTCGTTGGCACCGATAAAGTGGGCAGCCTGCACCGAGAAGCCCATGGCAGCGGCCGATGTAAGACCGCCAAAGAGCCACGTAGTTGACTGTACTATGCCTATCGACGCCGAAGCCTTGGCACCAAGCGAACCAACCATCGACGCATCGATATATACCATCAGGGTGTTTGTCAGCTGTGCCAGAATGGACGGCACGCTGAGCTGGGCTATCAGATTGAGCATCTGACTGCCGTTCATCGTCTGGCCGTTGCGTATCATGGCCAGCAAGTCTTTTCCTTTATTAGCTGAAAACATCGTGCGAAATTACTACTTTTAAGATGAATAAACAAATTACGCGGACAAAAAACACGCGGAAATCTTTTATTAAAGACTTCCGCGCACATTATTCAGTTAATTCAATTTTCTAAAAAAAATGGAGGCTCATGCAATTCGTTTATGCTTTCCCTTACCCCCAATACCTGTTGCTGTATTCACAGCAAACAGGGTTAACATCCGTTACCTTAAACAATCTTTTTTATTTACCTTAATTACCTATGAAAACTTTTTCATGCCTCGCGGCATCTTTGTTATCCTTTACCAAAACAATCTTTCTCTTTACCTTAGCTTTATACCTATGAATTATTAATACCTATTGTTTTGTTTTGACGATGCAAAGATACTGCTGTTTGCGCACACAACCAAACATTTCAAGCATTTTATGCATCAAAACGCATGTTTTTTGACATAAATCAAAATCAGTATACGGGATGTTGATTTTTACATATTATTTGATTACACAAAACGCCACGCTGCGTCAGCACTGCCATGCCGCAACACACATGCGGACAAGAAAGGCTAGGCACGGCAGGACATTGCAATACATAAAGCAGAAAAAGAAAAAGCATGAGGACAAAACGCAAAGACATATACATAATGAAATAAAGGCGCATACATAACATATTTAATATATAGGCATAACCATCGAACATACCAACGTTTACCAACCGTGTATGTTTACATAATAGATTTAAGGTGAATGTATAACTATCGAACTCACAAACGCTACCGACCATACGTGTTTACATTACAAAATTAAGGTGCATGCATAATAAAATTAAGGCATATACATATATAATATAATGTAAAAGGGACGGAAGCGGCATAATGCCGTCCGTCCCCAGGAACATTATCTTTACGTAAGTGTTATTCTGTTATCCACTTGCCTTTCTTGGCATACCACGGGTCTGGCGTAACTCCCGGACGATAATATGCCACGAGGGCTATATCGAACACCAGCGTGCTGTAAGCCGGAATACCGGTGCTTCCGGTTGATCCGTAGCCCAGCTGATAAGGGATATAAACGCGCCAGCGGTCGCCTATGTGCATATACTGCAGCGCTGTGGTGAAGCCGTCTATAAGGCCGCCTACGTACAGCTGGCGAGGCAGAGCTGTCTGAGGATTGAACTCTCCCTCATAGCTCTCGTCGAACACATATCCCTCGGAATAAGAAGTTGAGGGCAGGAGGCGTCCGCGATAGTGCACCAACACAGAGTCGGTGAACATTGGGCATCCGCTGCCCGTTCCTTCCTCGAGCACCTCTACCACGATGTGATCGGCATATCCGGCCGGTATGGTGTCCTCAAGCGAGTAGTTTCTGATAATCTTCCAGCTGCCGTCCTCAATGCCCATAGCCTTCTCGTAGATATTGTCAAAATAGGCCTCGTTGCGGTTTTTCCAGTCGGGAAATTCCTCAACGGTGTCTTCGTTCTCGCTGCAGGCCATGAAGCACAGCGGTGCAATAAGCAGCATCAGAAGGGCAAAAATATTGTACTTCTTCATTTACTGTATCTTTTTAAGAAGACTTGCAATGCTTACCTTATCCTCAATAATGCCGTTGAGTTCGTCGATGCTGACTCTCTCCTGCTCCATTGTGTCGCGGAAGCGCAGCGTAACGGTGTTGTCCTTCAGCGTGTCGTGGTCAACGGTTACACAGTAAGGCGTACCTATTGCGTCCTGACGGCGGTAGCGCTTGCCGATAGAGTCTTTCTCGTCGTACTGGCAGTTGAAGTGGAACTTCAGATTGTTTATTATCTCGCGTGCCTTCTCGGGCAGTCCGTCTTTCTTTACAAGAGGCATCACGCAGAGCTTGACAGGAGCCAGGGCTGCGGGCAACTTGAGCACAACGCGTGTCTCGCCGTTCTCGAGTTTCTCCTCGCAGTAAGAGTGGCACATGATTGAGAGGAACATACGGTCAACGCCGATAGATGTCTCGATGTCATACGGAGTGTAGCTCTCGTTGGTCTGCGGGTCGAAGTATTTGATCGAGCGGCCTGAGAACTTCTCATGCTGCGACAGGTCGAAGTCGGTGCGGCTGTGTATACCCTCAACCTCCTTGAATCCGAACGGCATACGGAACTCGATGTCGGTAGCGGCGTTTGCATAGTGGGCCAGCTTCTCGTGGTCGTGGAAACGGTAGTTCTCCTCGCCGAAGCCGAGGGCCTGATGCCACTTCATACGTGTCTCCTTCCACTTCTGGAACCACTCGATCTCTGTTCCGGGCTTAACGAAGAACTGCATCTCCATCTGCTCGAACTCGCGCATACGGAAGATAAACTGGCGTGCAACAATCTCGTTGCGGAAGGCCTTGCCTATCTGTGCTATGCCGAAAGGTATCTTCATGCGGCCTGTCTTCTGCACGTTAAGGTAGTTTACGAATATACCCTGTGCTGTCTCGGGGCGCAGATAAATCTTGCTTGCGCTGTCGGCTGTAGAGCCCATCTCGGTTGAGAACATGAGGTTAAACTGGCGCACGTCGGTCCAGTTCTTTGTTCCGCTGATCGGGTCGACGATGCCTTCGTCGAGTATTATCTGCTTCAGCTCATTGAGGTCCATGGCGTTCATGGCCTCGCTGTAGCGCTCGTGCAGGGCGTCGCGCTTCTTCTGGTTGTCGAGCACGCGTGGGTTGGTCTCGCGGAACTTAGCCTCGTCGAAAGCCTCGCCAAACTTTTTGCGGGCCTTCTCCACTTCCTTGTTTATCTTTTCCTCGTATTTTGCTATCTGGTCTTCAATAAGCACGTCGGCGCGGTAGCGCTTCTTTGAGTCGCGGTTGTCGATGAGCGGGTCGTTGAATGCGTCAACGTGTCCCGATGCCTTCCATATCGTTGGGTGCATAAAGATGGCCGAGTCGATGCCCACGATGTTCTCGTGAAGCAGCACCATGCTCTTCCACCAGTATTCCTTAATATTGTTTTTCAGTTCAACACCGTTCTGTCCGTAGTCGTAAACTGCGGCCAAGCCGTCATAGATGTCGCTGCTCGGGAACACGAATCCGTACTCCTTGCAGTGAGACACTATTTTCTTAAAAACATCTTCTTGTGCCATTGTTGTTTATTTACCTTAAATTTTTATTTCACAGAAAAGCCCTCTGCGAGGGCAACAAAAAGTTATCGTATAAACACTTTTGCGTGCAAAGATAATGCAAAGCTACCGAAACACAAAACTTTTTCACACACATTATTATATTTATTTCGTCCGTGGCCCGTGCCGGCGGGTGCCTGCTGCCATGCGGCGCGTTATGTTTATTTAACACGGAGACGGCTGCCGGTTTTTCATGTCTGAAGCCGGATTCTTGAGCAGCACGGGCATTCTGAGAGCGTCAAACGGACGGCAACGGGCATTTCCGATTAACTTTATTTAACCTCGCACAGACCGTCCTCAACGGCATCTCAGCATAAGGCCGCGCTGCCGCTCCTTATATAAAAAATAAAATATTTATTTTGCATTGTCTCCGATTTTAGCTATCTTTGCATAAGATAAGCGGCATCTCAGCATAACACTTAAACATGTTTCAACAAACAGGTTTAGTGGTTCTGCGTTCGATTTGCATTATCTTTGCATAAGATAAGCGGCATCTCAGCATAACACTTAAACATGTTTCAGCAAACAGGTTTAGTGGTTCTGCGTTCGATTTGCATTATCCTTGCATAAGATAAGCCGCACGAAGGCATCAAGCTAAAACAAGCCGGGCTGCAAAAGCCACACCGATTTGCATTATCTTTTCTACAGACATACATCATCATGGACGACAATATTAAAGACCCCGAAAACATAGAAGAGCAGGACATGCCCGTTCAGGACGACAGCAACGACATCGAACCCGAAAGCCACTCTGACTATAAGCCGGCCAACAGGTTTGACGCCTCTGCCGTGCATCATCTGAGCGGAATGTACCAGAACTGGTTTCTCGACTACGCATCATACGTTATCCTTGAGCGTGCCGTGCCCCACATCGAAGACGGACTGAAGCCCGTTCAGCGACGCATACTGCACTCTATGAAGCGCATGGACGACGGACGCTACAACAAGGTGGCCAACATCGTGGGCCACACCATGCAGTTTCACCCTCACGGAGACGCATCTATAGGCGACGCGCTCGTGCAGCTCGGACAGAAAGACCTGCTCGTAGACTGCCAGGGTAACTGGGGAAACATACTCACGGGCGACCGTGCCGCCGCTCCGCGATACATCGAGGCGCGCCTGTCTAAGTTTGCGCTCGACGTGGTGTTCAATCCTAAGACCACCGAATGGCAGCTGAGCTACGACGGCCGCAACAAGGAGCCTATCACGCTGCCGGCAAAGTTTCCGCTGCTGCTGGCACAGGGAGCCGAGGGCATAGCCGTGGGATTGTCGTCAAAGATTCTGCCGCACAACCTCAACGAGATATGCGACGCCGCCATAAGCTATCTGCACGGCGAGCCGTTTACGCTCTATCCCGACTTCCCGACGGGCGGAAGCATCGACGTGAGCAAATACAACGAAGGACAGCGCGGGGGCACGCTGAAGGTGAGGGCAAAGATAGAAAAGCTCGACAGCAAGACGCTCGTGATACGCGAGATACCCTTCGGCAAGACCACCACTACGCTTATCGACTCGATACTCAAGGCCATCGAGAAGGGCAAGATAAAGGCACGCAAGGTGGACGACAACACGGCCGCACAGGTGGAGATACAGGTGCACCTGGCTCCCGGCGTGTCGTCAGACAAGGCCATCGACGCCCTCTACGCCTTCTCCGACTGCGAGATAAACATCTCGCCCAACTGCTGCGTAATCGAAGACAACAAGCCGCAGTTCCTGACCGTGAACGACGTGCTGCGCCACTCTACCGACCGCACCATGGCCCTGCTGCGCAAGGAGCTCGAGATACGCAAGCATGAGCTGCTCGAGCAGCTCCACTTCTCGTCGCTCGAAAAGATATTCATCGAGGAGCGCATCTACAAAGACCGCAAGTTTGAGCAGGCTCCCGACATGGACGCAGCATGCGAGCACATCGACAACAGGCTGACGCCGTTCTATCCGCAGATGATACGCGAGGTTACAAAGGACGACATCCTGCGCCTCATGGACATCAAGATGGCACGCATACTGAAGTTCAACAAGGACAAGGCCGAGGAGCTGATAGCCAAGATAAAGGCCGAAGTGGACGACATAAACCATAAGCTGAACAACATGGTTGAGGTTACGGCCGACTGGTTCAGGTATCTGAAGGAGAAATACGGAGCCGCACATCCCCGACTGACCGAGATAAAGAACTTCGACACCATCGAGGCTACAAAGGTCATCGAGGCCAACGAGAAGCTGTATATCAACCGCAACGACGGCTTCATAGGCACCGGACTGAAGAAAGACGAGTTTGTGTGCAACTGCTCCGACATCGACGACATCATCATCTTCTACAAGGAAGGCAAATATAAGGTGGTGCGCGTGGCCGACAAGATATTCGTGGGCAAGAACATCCTGCACGTGGCCGTGTTCAAGAAGAACGACCGCCGCACCGTCTACAACGTTGTCTACCGCGACGGAAAGCAGGGCAAATACTTCATGAAACGCTTCTGCGTGACCAGCATTACGCGCGACCGCGAATACGAGTTCACGCAAGGCACGCCCGGTTCGCGCGTGGTTTACTTCACCGCCAACCCCAACGGCGAGGCCGAGGTGATAAAGATTACGCTCGACCCGGCACCGCGACTGAAGAACATCTTTAAGGAGAAAGACTTCTCTGAGGTTGCCATCAAGAGCCGCGGGGCAAAGGGCGTGGTGATGACACGCTTCAACGTGCACCGCATATCGCTCAAGAGCCACGGCCACAGCACGCTGGGCGGACGCAAGGTGTGGTTCGACCCCGACGTCAAACGACTCAACTACGACAGCCACGGACGCCTGCTCGGCGAGTTTAACGAGGACGACAGCATACTGGTGGTGCTCGACAACGGCGACTTCTATCTCACCAACTTCGACGCCAACAACCATTATGAAGACAACATAAAGATTATCGAGAAGTTCGACGAGCACAAGGTGTGGACCGCCGTGCTCTATGACGCCGACCAGCAGGGCTATCCTTACTTGAAGCGATTCACCATGGAAGCCACCAAGCGCAAGCAGAACTACGTGAGCGACAACCCGGCAAGCCGGCTCGTGGCGCTCACCGACGAGCCTTATCCGCGCTTCCTCGTAACCTTCGGAGGACGCGACGCCTTCCGCGGCACGATGGAGATTGAGGCCGAACAGTTTGTAGGCGTTAAGGGATTCAAGGCCAAAGGCAAGCGCATAACCAACTGGGAGACGGAGAGCATAGAGCAGCTTGAGCCGGCACAACAGCCCGAACAGGAGCCTGAAGACAGCACACCTGAAGAGCAGCCGGCTGAAGAGACACCGCAACAGGAGAACCTCGACCCCGATGCAGGCAAGAGCCAGCAGCAGGTGATAGACGAGATTACAGGACAGCTCAGCCTTTTCAACGACAATGAAGATAATTAAGCTATTAACGCTCGCGGCCATGCTTGCCTCCTCTGCGGCGGCATGTGCCCTGCCCTGCGGCAAAGGGTCTGAAGACGGGACGGCACTGCACGGCAGCCTCAACACAGGCAACGTATATGTCCCCGACACCATAAGGAACAACAAAATTATAACCAACGCCCAGATGATAGGCATCGGGGCAGTGAACATTCTCGACACTTACCTCTCGCCCGAGAAGTATCGCGGCACCGAGCTGCGCTACATTTCACACACGCTGCGCGAGCGCAGGGACAGCCGCTGGTCGCGCCTGATAGTACATCAGGGCAACATGTCCTACAGCGACAACCGCTCGGGCAACGGCGGCGAGATAGCCGGAGCCTACACGTTCAGCTACGGCGTACACTACAACTGGAACTTCTTCGACGGCAGCCTCAACGTCAAGGCCGGCGCACAGGCCGATGTCAACGTGGGCTTTCTCTACAACACGCGCAACAGCAACAACCCTGCGCAGGCACGCCTGTCGCTCAACATATCGCCGTCGGCAGCCGCCACATACCGCTTTCGCCTGTGGCAGCACAACTACTCGCTGCGCTATGAGCTGAGCGTTCCGCTCATGGGACTGATGTTCAGCCCCAACTACGGACAGTCGTACTACGAGATTTTCAGCCGCGGCAACTACGACCACAACATCGTGCCTACCACCTTCGGCAGCACGCCGTCGCTGCGCCAGATGCTCACCTTCGACTTCTCGCTCGGCCGCACCACGCTGCGCCTTGGCTACATGGGCGACTTCCAGCAGGCCAGGGTGAACAACCTGAAATATCATTCTTACTCTAACATGCTGCTCATCGGCATTGTCAGACAGTTCAACATAACTAAAATAGTACCATGAGAAGAGTCTTAAACTTTCTGCTTCCGCTCATCGTGGCACTTGCCGCCGTGTCGTGTGTCGACGAAGAGGAATACAGCGACGACCCGCGCGGCAACTTCGAGGCGCTCTGGAAGATAATGAACGAACACTATTGCTTCTTCGACTATAAGAACAGCGAGTACGGACTCGACTGGAACGAGGTGTATGCGCGCTACAGCCGGCAGATAGACGACGGCATGACGAGCACCCAGCTGTTTGAGGTATTGGGCAACATGCTCGGCGAACTGCGCGACGGACACGTCAACATGTACGCCTCGTTCGACCAGTCGCGCTACTGGAGCTGGAAGGAAGACTATCCCGCCAACTTCAGCGACTCGCTGCAACGGCGCTATCTCGGCACCGACTACAAGATTTCTTCGGGCATAAAATACCGCAAGCTCGACGACAACATAGGCTACATCTACTGCGGATCGTTCTCCAACGCAATAGGCAGCGGCAATCTTAACGACATACTTATGGACCTCGCCACGTGCAACGCTCTCATCGTTGACGTGAGAGACAACGGCGGAGGAATGCTTACCTCGGCCGAAACCCTGGCGTCGCGCTTCACCGACGAGGAGATTCTCGTGGGCTACATACAGCACAAGACAGGTCCCGGCCACAACGATTTCTCCGAACCGGAAGAGCAGAAGCTGAAGCCTTCGAGCGGACTCAGATGGCACAAGCCCGTGGCCGTGCTCACCAACAGGGCCGTGTTCAGCGCCGCCAACGAGTTTGTCAAGTATATGAAGTGCTGCCCCGGCGTAACCGTCATCGGCGACAAGACGGGCGGAGGCGCAGGCATGCCCTTCAGCAGCGAGCTGCCCAACGGCTGGTCGGTGCGCTTCAGCGCATGCCCCATGTACGACCGCGACATGAACTGCACCGAGTTTGGCATAGAGCCCGACCATAACGTACAGCTCACCGACAGCGACTTTGCCAAGGGCCGCGACACAATAATAGAATATGCACGCAACATCCTTAACCAATGAACAACAGCAACACTTCTGACACAATAAGGCTCGACAACCTTACCATAGGATACAAGACACACGACGGCATACGCACCGTGGCAAAGGACATCAACGCTTCTATAAAGAGCGGCAAGCTGACATGCCTCGTCGGGACCAACGGCATCGGCAAGTCTACGCTGCTCAGAACGCTGTCGGGATTTCAGCCACGGCTTGGCGGAAGCATTGTCATCAACGGCAGCGAGCTGTCGGGCTACACGCCGCGCGACCTCTCGCGCATAGTCAGCGTGGTGCTTACGTCGAGGCCGTCGTCGATAAACTTCACCGTAGAGGAGATAGTGGCACTTGGCCGCACGCCCTACACCGGATTCTGGGGAACGCTCAATGATGCCGACAAAGAGATTGTAAGCGAGAGCATCAGGCTTGCCGGAATATCCCATCTGGCCAAGCGCAACGCCATGTCGCTAAGCGACGGAGAGCGTCAGAAGATGATGATAGCCAAGGCACTTGCGCAGCAGACGCCCGTGATAATGCTCGACGAGCCCACCGCCTTTCTCGACTATCCGAGCAAGGTGGAGACAATGCTCCTGCTGACACGCCTGTGCCGCGAGGAAGGCAAGACGATATTCATGTCGTCGCACGACCTCGAACTCGTCATTCAGCTTGCCGACATCTTATGGGTTATGGAGCAGGGCGGCACCATATCTGTAGGCACTCCCAAGGCTCTCGCCGACGAGGGAACGCTCAACCGCTTCATTGAGCGCACCGGCATAATGTTCGACAAAGAGGCAATGCGCATAACCGTATGCAAGAGCGGCGCCGACTGACATTTTAAGACGATACTAAAGCGGCGGGCATACACATTAGTATGAATATGTATGCCTTGCTTAAAAAATTCCAAGAATTTATATTTTTTGTACACACCTGTGATAAGTCGTGATTAATTATTAAATTTGCATCAGAAACATAAAGTTCATAAGCCATGCAATCCATACTTATCATAGAAGATGACAAAAGAGTGGCCGACCTGCTGAAAGCCGGACTTGAGGAAAGCGGATACCATACGATGGTGGCATACGACGGTGCCATGGGGCTGCGGCTGTTTGCATCCAACAGCTTCAACCTTGTGCTTTCAGACGTTATTCTTCCAAAGCTGGACGGTTTTGAACTTTGCAAGGAGATACGCAAGACCAATGCATCTGTACCCATACTCATGCTGACAGCCCTTGGCTCTACTAACGACAAGCTCGACGGTTTCGATGCCGGAGCCGACGACTACATGGTTAAGCCTTTCGACTTCCGTGAGCTAAACGCACGTATCAAGGCGCTGCTTAAGCGCA
This sequence comes from Prevotella marseillensis, assembly GCF_900625065.1. NCBI lineage: Bacteria > Pseudomonadati > Bacteroidota > Bacteroidia > Bacteroidales > Prevotellaceae > Prevotella > Prevotella marseillensis. The sequence goes on from NZ_UYXY01000001.1 coordinate 2,439,592, forward strand.
ACACCAACATCGCGACAGAGCAGCCCGAGGAGCTGAAATATGCCGATCTGACGATAAATCTCAAAAGAAAGGAAGTCTGGCGAAACGGGGTAATGATAAAGCTGTCGCCCAAGGAGTATAACCTGCTGCTGTATCTGACGGAGAATGCCGAGCGCGTGATAAGCCGCACGGAGATTGCGGAGAAAGTATGGAACACCCACTTTGACACGGGTACAAACTTCATCGACGTTTACATAAACTATCTCCGCAAGAAAGTTGACAAAGAATTTGAAATCAAACTAATACACACAAGGCCGGGAATAGGCTTTATCTTCACCGACAAGCCATGAAAATACGCACAGCCCTGACATTAAAGAACACATGCGCCACGGCAGCCGTTTTCCTGCTGTGCACAATATTAATCTATATTGTCAGCGAACATACCCGTAGCAAAACCTTCTTTCATGACCTGAGAAGCGAAGCCATAACAAAGGCACATCTGTTCCTGCAGAACAAGGTTGACCCAAAGACAATGCAGGACATTTACCTTAACAACAAGGAATTTATCAATGAAGTAGAGGTTGCCATTTACACGCCCGACTTCAAGATGCTGTATCACGACGCTGTGCAGAACGACATAATAAAGGAAAACCGCCAGATGATAAGCAGCATCCTGAACAAGAAGGAAATAGAGTTTTATATAGGCAAATATCAGGGCATAGGCATGCTCTACACCCTCAACGGCAAGAACTACATCGTAACGGCTGCCGCCTACGACGGCTACGGATATGCCAACTTGACAAAACTGAAGAATGCACTGCTCATCTTGTTCATCATAGGTCTAACCCTGCTGTTCGCAACAGGCTACATACTTGCACGCACTGCGCTGCGCCCGATAAGGGAGATTGTAAAGGAAGCAGACATCATTACTGCGTCGCAAATATCAAGAAGGCTGCCCGTAAAGAACAGAAAAGACGAACTCGGCGAGCTTTCCACCACATTCAATGCCCTTCTGAACCGCCTAGAAGTTTCGTTCAACGCACAAAAGATGTTCGTCAGCAACGTATCGCACGAGCTGAGAACTCCGCTTGCAGCCCTGATTGCCGAGCTCGACATAGCATCTCAGAAAGAACGCAGCTGCCAGCAATACCGCACGACAATACTAAACGCACTTAACGATGCAAGACGCATGACCAAACTGATTGACGGACTTCTTAATCTTGCCAAGGCCGACTATCAGCAGGAACAGATAAAGATGGAGCACATACGCCTGGATGAACTGCTGCTCGACGTCAGAGAATTTATCCTGAGGGCACACCCTGACTACCATATAGAAATAATATTCGAACAGGAGGAAGCCGAAGACGACAGTCTGATAACCGTAAACGGCAACCATTATCTGCTGTCAATAGCATTCTCAAACCTCATCGAGAACAACTGCAAATATTCGGCCGACCATTCCTCGTTCATACAAATATCCTATTGGGACAAATGCGCAGTGGTGCGCTGTTCTGACGACGGCATGGGAATGTCTGACACCGACAAGCAGCACCTTTTCAAGCTGTTCTACCGCGGCGAACAGGAGAAAGTGGCCGAAGGTCACGGAATAGGCATGGCCCTTTCACAAAAGATTATCCGTCTGCACAGAGGCGATATCGCCGTACATTCGGAAAAAGAAAAGGGCACAACCTTTATAGTTGAGCTTCCGCACATATAGCAGCAACCGGAGAAGGGCGCCAGCACTGACAGCTACAATTCGCCGCCACGCAGTTCACGGCGATGCCAGCCTGCACTTATAACGCCGGCATGAGCTTGCAGCCGCCGTATTATCAGTTCTGACAAAGTCCTGTCATCACCACGTGCCTCAAAATCACAGAACACGACAAACACGCCATCAGCCTCCTTATAGAACAGCTCATTGACCCTTGCCTCGCCAAAAAGCAAGGTGTTCGTTATAATATTCCTTACGGCGTCAAGCGACTCCTTATCACATTCCACCTTTACGGTCAGCGACGCCGCCCCCTCAAACTTTGTTTCGATAAAATGGCATAAAGGCCTGAAAAGGCAATGAGTGACAAGTACACAGGCAACAAGGACCGCCAGCTCTGAGAAGAAGCCGACTCCGGCAAGAGTTCCGCATGCGGCAGAACACCATATCGTGGCAGCCGTATTGAGTCCTCTCACGTTGAATCCGTCTTTCAGAATAAGTCCTCCGCCCAAGAAGCCTATGCCCGAAACTATCTGCGCCGCAACTCTTGAAGGGTCGCCGTTTTGAGACGTTATGGCATACGACAACACCGTGAAAGCGGCAGACCCTACAGAAACAAGAATGTTGGTGCGCAGTCCGGCGTTGCGCTGCCTGCACTGACGCTCCAGCCCGATCAACGCTCCGGCAAGAAAAGCGCTGCCCATCCTTATCAGATAATCAACAAACAGAATCATAAGTTTTTTATGCAAAGTTAGCCCTGCGGCAGCAGAACGGCTGTTAGAAAATCATTAGACCCGGATTAAAATTTTATTAGAACTTTCTCTAATGATTTTCTAATACCGTTCTAATGACATTCTAACGGCCTTACAGAAAAACAATTCCGACTTTTGCAGCGCAAAAAACAATAGTATTAATCTAAAAACACGGATACGCTATGTGGAAGAAAACGCGCAAGATGAAATTAGAATTCAATGCCGAGAAGATTTTTCTGGCATCAGAACTGCCTATGAGCTCTGTGTTCAGCTATTTCCAGACAGCCCCGCAGGGCCTGAACAATGAGGAAGTGGAAAAAAGACAATCGCTTTACGGAAGAAACGAAGTGGAGCATGAAAAGAAGCTGCATCCGCTGACAATGCTTATAAAGGCCTTTATAAATCCCTTCATCGGAGTGCTTACGGCTCTGATAATCATTTCGTATATTATTGATGTATATATCGCCGCTCCCGAGGAAAAAGACTTCACGTCGATAATTATCATAGCCTCGATGGTTATACTCAGCACCATTCTCCGCTTCTGGCAGGAATACAAGGCCAGCGTGTCGAGCGAGGCGCTGCAGAAGATGGTCACCAACACATGCACCGCTAAAAGAGACGACGGCACGGAACACGAGATCGGCATTTCGTCGCTCGTGCCCGGAGACATCGTGAAACTGGCGGCAGGAGACATGATTCCGGCAGACATACGCATCATAGAGACGAAAGACCTCTTTGTAAGTCAGGGCACACTGACAGGAGAGTCGGAGGCTATAGAGAAGAGAGCGGAGGCAAGCGGAGGCGACAGCCGCGGGCGGAGCATAGTGGAACTTGAGAACATCTGCTTCATGGGTTCCAACGTGGTGAGCGGCTCTGCCACGGGCATCGTTGTGTCTACAGGCAACAACACGTATCTCGGCACCATAGCCCGGAGCATTGCCGGCCACCGTGCCTCTACCGCCTTCGACAAAGGCATTGCCAAGGTGAGCATGCTGCTGATACGCTTCATGCTGATAATGGTTCCGTTTGTATTTCTGGTGAACGGCCTGACAAAGGGCGAATGGCTCGACGCCTTCCTCTTTGCGGTGTCTGTAGCCGTGGGCCTTACGCCCGAGATGCTTCCGATGATCGTAACGGTCAACCTGTCGAAGGGTGCCGTTGCCATGTCGCGCAAGAAGACTATTGTGAAAGATCTCAACGCCATACAGAACTTCGGAGCCATGAACATTCTGTGTACCGACAAGACCGGCACGCTGACCTGCGACCAGATTGTGCTCGAGAAGTATATAAACGCCGACGGCACAAGCGACAACAGCAGACGGATACTGCGCCACGCCTACTTCAACAGCTTCTTCCAGACAGGCCTGAAGAACCTTATGGACAAGGCCATACTGTCGCACGTAAGGGAGCTTGAGATGGAATCTGTCAGGGAGAGCTACAAGAAGGTGGACGAGATACCCTTCGACTTCACGCGCCGCAGGATGTCGGTAGTGGTTGAAGACGTCAGCGGCAAGAGACAAATAATAACCAAGGGTGCCGTAGAAGAGATGATGCAGATATGCTCGCACACCGAAGTGGGCAACTGTGTTGTGCCCTTCACGCCCGAATTAAGGGTCAAGGCATACGAGATAAGCAAGCGCATGAACCGCCAGGGACTGCGCGTGCTGGCCGTGGCACACAAGAGTTTTCTGAGCAAGGAGAACAACTTTGCCGTTGAAGACGAGAGCGGCATGGTGCTTATAGGCTTCCTGGCGTTTCTCGATCCGCCCAAGCAGTCGGCGGCCGGAGCCATAAGGCAGCTCCATGCCCACGGAATAGAGGTGAAGGTGGTGTCGGGAGACAACGACGCCGTTGTGCGCACGATATCAAGACAGGTGGGCATCGACACGACAAACGTGCTCACCGGTGCGGAGCTGAGCGCCATGAACGACGAAGAAAAGCGTGAGGCTGTGGCCAGGACAAGGGTGTTTGCCAAGGTAACGCCCATGCAGAAGACCGAGATTATAGCTCTGCTGCAGACTCAGGGCAACACGGTAGGCTTTCTGGGCGACGGCATCAACGACGCTGCAGCCCTGCGTCAGTCGGACATAGGCATATCTGTTGACTCTGCCGTAGACATAGCCAAGGAGAGCGCCGACATAATACTTCTGGAAAAAGACCTCATGGTGCTGGAGAACGGCGTGATAGAAGGGCGCCGCACCTTCGGCAACATAATAAAGTATGTGAAGATGACCGCCGGCTCCAACTTCGGCAACATGTTCAGCGTGATGGCCGCAAGCGCCTTCCTGCCCTTCCTGCCTATGCTCCCGATACACCTGCTCGTGCAGAACCTTTTGTACGACATGTCGCAGACGGCCATACCGTTCGACCGCATGGACGACGACTATCTCAGCAAGCCGCGCCGCTGGGACGCCTCCGACCTGAGCCGCTTCATGATATACACGGGGCCCATAAGCTCCATATTCGACATCACCACCTATCTGCTCATGTGGCATGTGTTCGGGTGCAGCTCGCCCGGCGCCCAGTCGCTGTTCCAGTCGGGATGGTTTGTAGAAGGACTGCTGTCGCAGACACTCATCGTGCACATGATACGCACCAAGAAGATTCCGTTCATACAGAGCCGCGCGTCGTGGCCGGTGATGTGCATGACGCTGGCGATAATGGCGGCAGGAATAATAATACCCTTCACGCGCTTCGGCTCGTGCATCGGACTTACGCCCCTGCCTCTGTCCTACTTTCCCTGGCTGGCGGCAACGCTCATAGCCTACTGCGTGCTGACGCAGGTAGTGAAGGAATGGTATATCAGGCGGTTTAAGAGATGGCTCTGAGCAGATGAACAAGATTGCATGCCTCATCATCGCGGCAGCGGCATACGGCTGCTGCCGCGCCACGGCACAAGACATCAGCGCGCAACTTACAGCCGAGATGCAGGCCGACGCCGGGGGACACACCAACATGTCGAGCCTGCTGCGCATTGACTTCATGCAGCCTTTATGCAAAGGCGTAAGGCTCGATATGGCAGTCATAAGCATAGCAAGGACGCGCAGCGGGGGCATAGACGACAGCCGTCAGGGCTTCTCAAACATCGACGAAGACAACACCACGCTGGCTCCGGCCGTGGCCGGACTGACCTTTACATCGGGCGGCAGCATGCTGTTTGCCGGCATACGCAACATGAACGAAGACTACTTCACGTCGCACTTCATGTCTCTCTTCACCAACAGCTCGTGCGGCATATTCCCAACCATATCGGCCAACTACCGCATAGCCAACTATCCGCTGGCGTCCATGGGCATTCATCTTGAGCGGAAAATAAGTGAGCTGACCATAATGGCATCGGTCTACAACGGCGTGGGATACAAGAGTTTTTCGGGCCGTCAGAATGTTTTCAGGCTTTGTCCTGAATCCGACGGACTGTTTTCAATATTATCCGTAAATTATCAAAACAATGGCAGCACTTTTAATATTGGAGCTAACCTGCATTATGGCAATAACGTGTCTTATGAGGAACTTGCAGGCACCGCGACGGCAGAAAAGGCGCAGAAGACGCAGAAGAAGACAGCAACAGGGGCTGTATGGGGATATGCCGAGCTGATGATTGCGCCGCGGATGTGCGCCATCATGCAGTATTCGGCCAACCCGTCAAAGGGCGTCATCTGCCGGAGATATGCAGGCATAGGACTCGTAAGGACGATGCGCAATGCCGAACTGGGCGTCTTTGCCGACCGCGCCGTGTATAAGGACGAAACCGAATGGGCGGCGGAACTTACGTGTCGGATAAACTGCTTAGGCAGGGGATATCTGCAGCCTGCGATACATCTGATAAAGAACTCTGACGGGGCTTACTGCGCAGGACTGCTGCGGATGAGCTACACGATATGAACCGACGATGCTGACCGCGGCGGCTGAGCATGGCGGCTGTATAACGCTACGCATCATCAGCTGCATGTATGAAACAGAAATGCGTGCCGTCGTGCATGTCTGAAATGCGAAAAAAACGTACAAAACGCCAACCGGTTAACGCCTCTAGAATAGCGATGCTCATCACGGCGCTGCTGTTTTGGCCAAAAAACGGCCAAAATAAGCATCTTCAGTTAAGCCGTTGATATATTGCGCTTTACATATTTCACGCCGCCAACCGGCAGCTTTAAAAAGTGAAAATCAGGCATTTTTTATGCCAAAAGCTATGCTTTTGCAACACAAAATGTGCCCTTTGAGCATTCAAAACGTATGCTTTCAAGGCACAAAAAGTGCCTGCTCTGCATCATCATCACGCCAAAACGCAAACAGATGTTAACAAAACAGCATACTACGCCCTGCCCGTTTAACCTTCATTAACCTTCAATTTTCCAGATAAGAAAAAACTTTTGTCCTGATATTTTACTTACGGACATGCCGGCGGCTGCATAAATCTGCAACGCGAATGCAACAGTCTGAAGCCGGCAGCGGCACGCATACGTCATCAGCCGGTGAGGCAGACCGATGCATGCCGTTATCGGTAAAAATGACGCAAAAATAGGCATTTATGTAAAAATGGTACTTTTTTCTGTAATACGGATAGCGCGTCAACGGGATAATAAATATAACTTTGCAGAGCAAAGAGCAGCCGGAGCATGCACGGCAGACAGGCATACGGCGGCGCAACCGCTACCGGCAGGGACTGAAAAAACAACAAATAACACTATATGTATATGAAAACGTTAATAGCATTGGCAGCCGCGCTGCTGTTCAACTTGTGCGCGCAGGCTCAGCCTAAAGTTTACTTTACCAAAGAGATTTCGCCCGAAGCACTCGTGCGCATATACAAGGCCCTGGGCAAGGAGGCCAAAGGCCGAGTGGCCGTAAAGATAAGCACGGGCGAGGCCGGAGGCAACAATTATCTTAAGCCTACGCTCATACGCAACCTCGTAGACGAGGTGGGCGGCACCATCGTAGAGTGCAACACGGCATATGCCGGCAGCCGCAACACGTCAGAGGCTCACTGGAAAACGATACATGAGCACGGCTTCGACTCTATCTTTGCCGTCGACATCATGGACGAATACGGCGACATAAGGATTCCGGTGAAGGACAAGAAGCACATAAAATACGACATCGTGGGCGCACATCTGGCCAACTACGACTTTATGATAAACCTGGCCCACTTCAAGGGTCATGCCATGGGAGGCTTCGGCGGAGTGCTTAAAAACCAGTCGATAGGCGTGGCATCGAGCGCAGGCAAGGCGTACATACACACCGCAGGCAAGGTGCAGAGCCAGGAGGAACTGTGGAACAACCTGCCCGCACAAGACTATTTTCTTGAGAGCATGGCGGCAGCTGCCCAGGCCGTGGCCGACTATTTCGACGGAAACATCATATACATCAACGTGATGAACAACATGAGCGTCGACTGCGACTGCGACAGTCATCCTGCCGCTCCGGCCATAAAGGACATGGGCATAATGGCATCGCTCGACCCCGTGGCACTCGACCAGGCATGCCTCGACAAGATTTTTAACCACAAAGCCTCTGCCGGCGACGACAACAAGCCGCTCATAGAGCGCATCAACCGCCAGCACGGCACATACATAACCGACTATGCGGAGAAGATAGGGCTTGGCAGCAAGACCTACACTCTCGTAGATATAGACAATTAATAACTTCTTCTACAACTGAATGAGCCGGACGGGACCCGGCAGAACACCTGCTCCAATAGCCAGAATCGTTGAAATACCGACTGACAAGTCGAATCCTAATTTTGTCCTCCAACAACGGCTGACCGCAGGAGCCGGCATCTGCCTGTCCCACCGGCTTTTATCACAGACACATCATCAGCAAGACAAACTTATGAACAAGACATTTTTTTCAGCCTTATTCATCGCCTTAACTGTTACAACATCACACGCACAGACCGACTCGCTCACATATCAGCTCGACAACATTGTCGTAACGGGCACGCGCAGCACAGCCAGCATAGGGCATCTGCCTGCCACGGTTACGGTGGTGGGCCGCGAGACTCTCACAGAGACTCAGCGCACAAGCGTGCTGCCCACCCTTGCCGAATATGTGCCCGGACTGTTTGTCACCTCGCGCGGAATGCTCGGCTATGGCGTAAGCGACGGTGCTGCCGGCACTATCTCTATGCGCGGACTCAGCAGCTCGCAGGGCCGCTTCATGGTGCTAATCGACGGCCATCCGCAATATCAGGGCATCTTCGGCCACTCCATAAGCGACTCTTATCAGACCATGCTGGCCGACCATGTCGAGGTGATGCGCGGCCCGGCCTCAACGCTCTACGGCTCCAACGCCATGGGCGGAGTTATAAACATCGTAACCAGAAAGATGAAGTCAGACGGCGTAAAGACCGACGTACATCTCGGCGGAGGCTCTTACGGCACGTTCCAGGGCGAGCTGACCAACCGCATAAGGAGCGGCAGGTTTTACAGCGTTGTGTCGGGACAATATGCCCGCACCGACAACAACAGGCCGCGCATGGGCTTCGAGCAGTATGGCGGATACGTCAAGCTGGGCTACGACATGTCGCAACATTGGTCGGCATACGCAGACATCAACCTCACCCACTTCAACGCCTCTTATCCCGGAAGCGTGCAGGTGCCCGTCTATGACGCACGCCAATGGATTACGCGCGGCGTGGCATCTGTAGTTGTGAGCAACGACTACGGCAGCACATCGGGAGCCGTCAGCGCCTATTACAACTTCGGACGGCACAAGATCAACGACGGATATGAGGACGGCGAGCAGCCCAAGGACTATTACTTCAGGTCGGACGACGCTCTCGCCGGACTGTCGGTATATCAGAATATCAGGCTGCTGCGGGGCAACCTGACCACCATAGGACTCGACTATCAGCACATCTACGGCAAAGCCTGGAACCGCGACAGGGCTTCGGGCGAGACTACTTCAGTCATAGGTCATGAGAATGAGAACGAGATAGCAGGCTACGTTGACATAAGCCAAGACCTGCTTTCGTGGCTCACACTGAGCGCCGGAATACGCCTCGACCACCACTCGCAGTCGGGCACTGAGTGGATTCCGCGCGGCGGCATTGTGTCGAGAGTTATAAGAAACGGCGAGATAAAGGCCATGGTGAGCAAGGGTTTCCGCAATCCGTCGATACGCGAGATGTATTTTTGGAAACCCGCCAACGACGAGTTGCGCCCCGAACGCATAATGAACTACGAGCTTTCGTGGTCTCACAAGCTGCCGTCGGCAGGCCTAAGCTACGGCGTCAACCTCTATTACATGAAGGGCAGCAACATCATCCAGCAGCAGATGGTGGACGGACGGCCAATGAACGTGAACACGGGAGCCATTGAAAACAGCGGCGCCGAACTCGACCTTAGCTGGAGAATAAACAGCTGCTGGCAGGTGAACGGCAACTACAGTCTGCTGCACATGCACAATCCTGTTGTGGGAGCGCCCGAGTCTAAGCTGTGGCTCGGAGCTAACTATAAGTCGGGACGATGGAACGTAAACGGCGGACTGCAGTATATCAGCGGCCTTTACACCCAGACCGGCGCCGACGAAGTGAAGGAAAACGTTGCCCTGCTCAACGCAACCGTAAGCTACAGAGCTTGCCGAATGATGCAGCTGTGGGTAAAGGGCGAGAACCTTCTGGCACAGAAATATGAAATCAACTACGGCTACCCTATGCCAAAGGCAACGTTCATGGCAGGCGTAAACCTGTCTTTCTGAATATAGCCGCCAGCCCGGACGATATCCCAAACATTCACTGCCGGCTAAAAGCGGATTACAGAATAATAAAAAAAACATAAACTTACACCGCCTAATGGGTGCAAAGAGAGAGAATAAAAAGAATTTATATTATTTTTGCATTGCGAACAAAACAAGAAAAACATTATGATTGGAACACCTGAACTTATTTTAATCGTGCTGGCGCTGGTGCTGCTCTTCGGCGCAAAGAAGATACCCGAACTGATGAAGGGTCTCGGACAAGGCGTCAAGAGCTTTAAGGACGGCATGAACGGCAAGATAGACGACACTGCTGAAGACAAGGAGAAGAAGAAGGACGAATGAGCAACGCTGAAAGCAACAGCGGCAAGCCGCAGACGTTCTGGGATCATCTCGAGGAGTTAAGGGGATGCATCCTGCGCATGCTTGCGGCGGCAGCAGCGGCAGCGGCCGCAGCCTTCGGCTTCAAGGAAGAGCTGTTCGGCATAGTGCTTGCTCCTGCCGACCCTGACTTCATAACCTACAGGATACTGGGCGCGGAGCCGTTTAAGTTTCAACTGATAAACACCGGGCTGACAGAGCAGTTCATGATACATCTGAAGACGGCGTTGGCCGCAGGTCTGCTCATAGCCTCGCCCTACATTCTGTATCTGCTGTTCAGATTTGTGTCTCCGGCTCTGTATGACAACGAGCGGCGCTACTCTGTAAGCATCACCCTTTGGGCCTACGCCATGTTCCTTATGGGCGTTGCCGTCAACTATTTTGTAGTGTTTCCTCTCACCGTCCGTTTTCTCGGCACCTATCAGGTAAGCGCTGCAGTGATGAACATGCTCAGCATAAGCTCGTATATGGACACCCTCCTGGGCATGAGCCTCGTCATGGGCGCCGTGTTCGAGATACCGGTGATAAGCTGGCTTCTGGCCCGCTTCGGACTTCTCAAGGCCCGCTGGATGTCACACTATCGCCGCCACGCCATAATAGTGATACTCATCCTTGCCGCCGTGATAACGCCTACATCCGACATGTTCACCATGCTTATCGTCTCGCTGCCTATATGGCTGCTCTATGAGGCAAGCATAATGATAGTGAGAATTACCGAAAAGAAACAATAATAATCTGAAAACAATATCTATAAACCATGCTAAGGAAAATAAGAATCTTGCTGGCAGCAGTAACCTTCACTCTGATTACGCTGCTCTTTCTCGACCTGACAGGCTCGCTGCACGCATGGCTCGGATGGCTGGCCAAGATACAGTTCTGGCCTGCCGTGCTGGCTTTGAACGTGGCTGTAGTGGCCGGTCTTCTGATTTTAACACTGATATTCGGGCGCATCTACTGCTCCGTAATATGTCCGCTGGGCATAATGCAGGACCTCATATCAGCCCTGCACGGCAGACGAAAGCGCAACCGCTTCAGCTTCTCGCCCGAAAAGCGCTGGCTGCGCTACGGCGTGCTGGTGGTGTTTCTTGCGTCATGCGTTGCCGGAATCAACGTAATCGTGTCGCTGCTTGCGCCCTACAGTTCTTACGGCCGTATGGTCAACAGCATCTTGCGCCCCGTATGGACGGCAGGCAACAACGTGCTGGCATCGCTTGCCGAACGCATGGACAGCTACGCCTTCTACAGCGTTGACGTGTGGATGCGCAGCCTGCCTACGCTCATAATTGCCGCCGTAACGTTCGTGATTATTGCCGTGCTGGCATGGCGCGGGGGCAGAACTTACTGCAACACAATATGCCCCGTTGGCACAATTCTGAGTTTCTTTGCACGTTTCTCGTGGTTCAAGATCAGCATTGACGGCAACAAATGCATAAGCTGCCGCCTCTGCGAGAAGAACTGCAAGGCGTCGGCCATCGACGTAAAGACAGGACGCATTGACTATAGCCGCTGCGTGGTGTGCGGCAACTGCATAGGCAAATGTAATAAGGATGCCATAAGATATATTCACCCGGCTAAAGCTGAGGCACGCAAAGCAGAAGCCAAGCATGAAGGAGGAAACGAAAGCAGCAGCATTGACAGCGGCAGAAGATCGTTCCTGCTCGGTGCAGCAATAGCAACTACGGCTGCGGCGCTGGCTCAGGAGAAGAAGAAGGTGGACGGCGGACTGGCTGTTATTGAGGACAAGGTGCAGCCCGAACGCGCCACGCCGATAACTCCTCCCGGCTCTATGTCTGCACGCCACATGGCCCAGCACTGCACGGCATGCCAGCTCTGCGTGTCGGCATGTCCCAACGACGTGCTGCGTCCGTCGTCTGACTTGTCAAAACTGATGCAGCCTACAATGTCGTATGAGCGCGGCTACTGCCGCCCCGAATGCACCCGATGCAGCGATGTGTGCCCTACGGGTGCCATCAAGCCGATAACACGCGAGGACAAGTCGGCCACACAGATAGGACATGCCGTATGGATAAAGAAAAACTGCGTGAGCGTTACTGACGGCGTTGCCTGCGGCAACTGTGCCCACCACTGCCCCGTGGGAGCAATAACGATGATACCGCTCCACCCCGGCACCGACTCAAAGCTGACCATTCCTGCAGTGAACGAGGCGAGATGCATCGGCTGCGGAGCGTGCGAAAACCTCTGTCCGGCACGTCCGTTCAGCGCCATCTATGTTGAGGGACACGAAGTTCACCGCACGGTATAGCTTCACCCCGATGTCTCTTTATCAACAACTAAAAAACAATTACCGTTATGAGTAAAGACATAAACAGAAGAAGTTTTCTGAAACTGCTCGGAGGCGGAGCCGTGGCCACATCGGCACTGCTCACCGCCTGCAAGGGCAACGACAATAAATCCACTGCCGCCAAGGAACCGCCCAAGGGCAAGATGACCTACCGCACCAACCCCAAGACCGGCGAGAAGGTGTCCATCCTGGGCTACGGCATGATGCGCCTGCCGGTGGTGGGAGGCAACGACGCCAAGAAGAAGGAAGGCGAGGTTACGCCCATAGACCAGGAAATGGTGAACCGCCAGATTGACTACGCGCTGGAGCACGGCGTCAACTACTTCGACACGTCACCAGCCTACTGCCAGGGACAGTCGGAGCGTGCCACGGGCATTGCCCTGAAGCGTCATCCGCGCAACAAATACTTCATTGCCACCAAGCTCTCCAACTTTAACCCAGAGACATGGACGCGCAAGGCATCTATCGAGATGTTTGAAAACTCTCTGAAGGAGCTTCAGACCGACTATGTCGACTATCTGCTGCTGCACGCCATCGGACAGGGCAAAGACTCGCTTGCCACATTCAACGGCCGCTATATGGACAACGGCATACTCGACTGGCTCGTGGAGCAGCGCGAGAAAGGACGCATACGCAACCTCGGCCTCTCTTACCACGGCGATGTCAAGATATTCGACCTGATGCTAAAATGGCACGACGAAGGCAAGTATCACTGGGACTTCGTGCAGATAGAGCTTAACTATCTCGACTGGAACTACGCCAACGAAATCAATCCAGTGAACACTGATGCCGTATATCTCTACAACGAACTGAAAAAACGCAACATACCGGCAATAATCATGGAGCCGCTGCTGGGCGGACGACTCGCCAACGTGCCCGACCCTATCGTGGCCAAGATGAAGGAGCGCGAGCCCGAGAACAGCGTGGCCAGCTGGGCATTCCGTTTTGCGGGCACTCCCGACGGCGTGCTCACCGTGCTGAGCGGCATGACGTATATGGAGCACCTGAAAGACAACCTCTGCACCTACTCGCCGCTGAAACCGCTCACAAAGGAGGAAGAGGCGTTCCTGATGGAGATTGCCAACGACATATACAACCTGAACACGATACCTTGCAACGAGTGCAACTACTGCATGCCCTGCCCCTACGGCATAGACATACCTGCGGTGCTGTCTCACTATAACCGCTGCATCAAGGAGGGCAACATGCCCAACAAGGGCAGTCAGGACCCCGACTACCGCCGTGCGCGCCGCGCCTTCCTCATAGGCTACGACCGCAGCGTGCCGCGCCTGCGCCAGGCATCCCACTGCATTGGCTGTGGCCAGTGTGTTGAACATTGTCCGCAGGGCATCAAGATTCCGGAAGAGATGCACCGTATTGACAAATTCGTGGAGGAGCTGAAGCAGAATGGATAAGCTCATCAGCATGCTCGGCCATGACGGCTGCCGCGGAGTGATGCGCTCACCGGGCGGCAAGACCATTGTGTTCAGACGCAGAGGTGTGGCAGACCTCTTCGATGCCGTAACCTCTCATCCCGACCTTACGCAGGGCGCCTCGGTAGCCGACAAGGTTATCGGACTTGGTGCGGCTTTCCTGCTCGTCAAGGGCGGCGTGGCCGAAGTATACGCCGAAGTCATCAGCCGGCCGGCTGTCAGCAAACTGCAAGATGCCGGAATAAGCCTCAGCTACGGCAAGACTGTAGAGCACATTATCAACCGCGAAGGCACCGGAATATGCCCCGTTGAACAACTGACATCTACAGCCCAATCGGCCGACGAGGCATGGAAACTAATTAAAGAATTCATAAAGCGTAATTCATAATTCACAATTAATAATTAATGGAAACAACAATATCACAGATACAACAGCTTAGCTACCGCGAAGGCAAGACCTACGCCCAGGCTGCTGCGTTCGTGGCAGGCAACATCCTGCTGCCTCAACTGTGCCACATGCTGCCGCAGGGCGGACTGGTGTGGCTGCCAATATACTTTTTCACGCTCATTGCAGCCTACCGCTACGGCATCACCGCCGGACTGCTCACGGCCATAGCCTCGCCGTTGGTAAACAATATGATGTTCGGCATGCCGCCGGCACCCATGCTGCCGATAATATTAATCAAGTCGGGCCTGCTCGCCCTTGCCGCTGCTGCCGTTGCATCGCGCTGCAGGAAGGTAAGCATAGTAGCCGTAGCCGCAGCTATTGTTATATATCAGGCCATAGGCACAATGGCCGAATGGGGCATGACTGGCTCGATGGCTGCCGCCCTTCAGGACCTGCGCCTCGGCTGGCCCGGTCTGCTCGTTCAGCTGTTCGGCGGATATGCCCTGCTGAAACTCATGGCACGCAAGGCCCGCTGACAAGACAACGCACAGCATATCACGGACAAAAAGCCAAGATAAATAGGACAAGAAGTCTTTTTAGATAAAAACCTGCCACTCGCCACATCTGCAAGTAACTCCCTGAAAAAGTTACTTAAAGATGTGGCAAGTTGTTTTTTACTCCATCACGAAACACCAAAAAGACGCCTGCCAAAACAGCCTGTCATATAAAACGGCAAAAAATCATAAGAAAAACGCACCGTTTTCATTAACAAACACTCAAAACAAAAGCAAATAAAACGCCGACCGTAAGCAAAACAAAGTGTATTGCTTTCAAATCATTAACCTATCGTTTACGGGTCAGAAACGGGCCACTTTTGATGTGAAAGTGGCCCGTTTTTTCATCAAAAACAAGTGCTTTATAACTCCCCAGCCACACGTTCTCAAAATATGCCCGAGCTGCTCGCGATTAATACGCAATCTACATATACCATTTTCTCATTGCATCCGCAATATTATCAGCACGAGACAACTATACCGAAATCATTATTTTGTCTGTGAAGTTTATAAAAAAAATTAATTTGCTTTGCATTGTAAGGCTCATGCTATATATTTGCACAAAAAATTTTCATTAACGCAGCAAGGGCTGAAGCAACATCCCGGCTTGTTTAACACTGTCACATAACGCACAAAAGAAATGATGAAACGCCAAGGCAACATACTGATATGCATGCTGCTGTCACTGATGATGGTGGCCGGCGGAGTTGGTTTTGTGATTGTGAAATGCTGCTGCAAGAGCAACACGGCGCAGACCGAATGCCGCAGCACATGCTGCCGGCAGTGCGACAGGCTGCACATGGAAGCAAAGTCGTGTGCCGAAACAGTGGTGATGAAACTGTGGCCGACAACCACGGGGCAGCAAAAGCCGGCAAGCGTGCCTGACGCTCAGGCCACGATGCTGCCGCCATACAGCATTGCCTCATACTGTCAGGCGCCCGCTTCAGCATATCTCATCTGCCGGTATGCGCCAAGACTGCTGCACGCTCCGCCACGGCTATATCTGGCCATGATAAGAGTGCTGATAATCTGATTTTATCCTGTTTTTTATCATAATATTTTTTACTCACCCTTAAGTCAGGCGCCCAAGTATGCGCGCCTGACCATATCATGCATGGCTGAAGCCTCTGCAGCAACGAGGCGCCACCAAGGCACGACGGGGGAGACAAAGACATAACGGCTGAGGCACAGACAGCACGCAGCCGAAAACTAAAGAACAATAAAAAAACGGATAAAAGCAAGAATTACTGATGAACATAAGACTTACTGCTGCAGGAGCCGCACTGGCAGCCTGCACCACAATATGCGCCGGCAATGGCCCGGCCTCACTGACCACAGACAGCATAAGCCATAACGACAGCATACACCGCGAAAGCTCGCTGGGCGAGGTGGCTGTGGTGGCGCGCCGTGCCGGAACGACACGCATGGGCGGAGCCGTAAACGGATTCAACCTGAACCGCGAGGAGCTGTTCCGCGCGGCATGCTGCAACCTTGGCGAGAGCTTCACCACAAACCCTGCCGTAGACGTGAGCTACAACGACGCCACGACGGGCGCAAGGCAGATAAAACTGCTGGGACTGGCCGGCACCTACGTGCAGATGATGACCGAGAACATGCCCAACTTCCGCGGTGCGGCAGCGCCCTATGCGCTGGGCTACGTGCCCGGCCCTTGGATGAAGGGCATACAGGTGTCTAAGGGTGCGGCGTCGGTGAAGAACGGCTACGAGGCCATAACAGGACAGATAAACGTAGACTACAAGAAACCCGAGGACGAAGAGGGCATAGAGGTAAACCTCTTCGGCGACACAAAGAGCCGCATAGAGGCCAACGCCGATGCCAACCTGCACATAAACAAGCAGCTGAGCACGGAGGTGCTGATGCACTACGAGAACAGCTTTGAGAATCACGACGACAACGGCGACGGCTTCTACGACAAGCCGAAGGTGGAGCAATATAACCTGCAGAACAGATGGCTCTGGGCAGGAGAAAAGTATATATTCCACGGAGGCATAGGCGCACTGAAGGAGCACCGCAACGGCGGACAGACAGGCCATCGCGGCAACGACGGCGCCGAACTGTTCAGGATAGGGCTCGACACGGAGCGGTATGAGGCCTACATGAAGCACGCCTTCATCATAGACCGCCACAAGGGCACCAACATAGCCCTCATGGCATCGGGCTCGATGCACATGCTCGACGCCGGATACGGACACAAGACATATGACGTGAACGAGAAGAACGTGTATGCATCGCTGGTGTTTGAGACCAACTTCACCAAGATGCACAACCTGTCGGCCGGACTGAGCCTCAACCACGACTATCTGGGACAGACCGTGCGCATGGTGAACGACAAGGAGGCATCGCCCGTAAGGATGAACGAGAAGGAGACCGTGCCCGGCATATATGCCCAATATACATTCAACCTCGACCACCGGCTGACAGCCATGGCGGGCATAAGGGCCGACCACAGTTCGGTGTACGGCACATTCGTAACGCCGCGCCTGCACCTGAAATACATGCCCACCGACATACTTACGCTGCGCCTCTCGGCAGGCAAGGGCTACCGCACACCGCACGCTCTGGCCGAAAACAACTATCTGCTAGCGAGCGGACGCCGGCTCGTGATAGACGACCTTGAGCAGGAGGAGGCATGGAACTACGGGGCGAGTGCCGCACTGAACATTCCGCTGCTGGGTGAGACGCTGAAGCTCAACGCCGAATACTACTACACACGCTTCACGGCGCAGGCCGTAACCGACTATGACACCGACCCGGGCGTGATACACATAGGCAACCTGAACGGCAAGTCGTATTCGCACACGCTGCAGATAGACGCCACCTACCCCATATTCAAGGGCATGACGCTCACGGCTGCCTACCGTCTGAACGACGTGAAGGCCACCTACGGCGGCCGACTGCTCGAAAAACCGCTGACAAGCAAGTACAAGGGACTTATCACTGCATCATACAAGACGCCGCTCGGCCTGTGGCAGTTTGACGCCACGCTGCAGCTCAACGGCGGCGGACGGATGCCCGATCCTTACGAACTTCCGGACGGCACAATGTCGTGGAACAAGCGCTTCGGCTCATACGAGCAGCTCAGCGCACAGATAACGCGCTGGTTCCGCCACTGGTCGGTATACGTCGGAGGCGAAAACCTTACCGGCTTCACCCAGAAGACATCTATCTACGGTGCCGACAATCCATGGGGCACGGGCTTCGAGCCTACGCTTGTATGGGGCCCAGTGCACGGCCGCATGTTCTATGCCGGAGTGAGGATAAACATCGGAAGGATGTAGTAAACCGAACAAAGTACAGACAAATTATCATACAAAAAATAAAACCAAACAGATAAAACAGAAAGTTATGAAACGACATTTTTTATTATTGACATTGGCGCTGTGCGCTATCACAAGTTTTGCCAAAGACATCAAAACAATCATCGTAACCACAAATCCGCAGATGCACTGCGAGGCATGCGAGAACAAGATTAAGAGCAACATGCGCTTCGAGAAGGGCATAAAGGCAATAGAGACAAACATTAGCCGGCAGGAGGTTACACTGACCTACGACGCCGACAAGACAACGCCCGAAAAACTGATGAAGGGCTTTGAGAAAATCGGATACACGGCCACTGTTAAGACCGGCTGCGACAAGAAGCAAACTTGCTGCGAGAAACAGCAGGCAAGTTGCGGACAAAAACAGAATTGCTGCGACAAGCAACAGGCGGGCTGCAGCAAACAACAGGCAAACTGTGAGAAGAAACAGAACTGCTGCGAAAAGCAACAGACAGGATGCAAACAAGACTGCAAGAATTGCAGCAAAACCGAATGCTGTAAGAAGAAGTAAAACAGGTATAGACTTGAAAACAAAAAATACACGGCAGGGAAAAGCCCTGCCGTGCTGCAATCTGAATTTTAATGTTACGCGACTCACGTCGAATAACAATTTACCTGCATTCTACTTAACTTGTATTTTATAGATCTTACCATTCGAATATTTCACAATATTCAATTTTCCTCTAACCAATGAGTTAAGTTTCTTTCCGGTAATATCATATACTTCAACATCACCGTTCTGTATATCATCGATTGTTATTCCATAAATTCCGGTTGCCTCTTCATACTCTTTCTGAGCTTTTTCAGCATCTGCTAGAAGCTTTGCAATAGCATCTTTTACTGTCTGAGAGTCGATCGTGCTTTCTTCTGTAAGCTTAACAGCCTCATAATCACTTTCTACTTTCTCCGAAATTTCATCGATTTCATCCTGAATGGCCTTAATGTCATCAACAAACTGATCAGCTACGTCCTTACACTCGGTATTGACAGTCTCTTCAGCGGAATCGAGTTCTGCCTGAAGGGCCTCAAGTTCTTCTGTCAGACGGGCATAAGCAGCCTCATTGGCATCAACCACAGCCTGAGCAGCCTTGGCATCAGAAAGGAGTTTTTCGATAGAGTCTTTCACTGACTGAGAATCAATTGTACTCTCTGCAGTAAGTTCACCTGCCTCATAAGCAGCCTTAACGCTGTCGGAGATTTCCGTGATGCGAGTCTGGATGCTGTCGACCACTTCTGTAAACTGAGAGGCAACGTCCTTACACTCAGTATTGATTGTTTCCTTTGCGGCATCGAGTTCTGTCTGAAGTGAAGCTATTTCAGCTGTCAGACGGTTATAGGCTGCCTCATTGGCGGTTACAACAGCCTGAGCGGCCTTGGCGTCTACAAGAAGCTGGGCGATAGATGCCTTTACTGACAATGAGTCGATTGTGCTTTCTGATGTAAGCTCTACAGCCTCATAAGCTGTCTTAACGCTGTCGGAGATTTCTGTGATGCGAGTCTGGATGCTGTCGATTACTTCTGTAAACTGAGAGGCAACGTCCTTACACTCAGTATTGATTGTTTCCTTTGCGGCATCGAGTTCTGTCTGAAGTGAAGTTATTTGAGCGGTCAGACGCTTGTACGCCTCTTCGTTTACAGCTTCCTTATTGCCCTGAGCAGCCAAAGCATTTTCAACAAGAGCTTTTATCGATGTAGCTATATCATCGGCTCCAGCCTGAACATCAGCAAGACCTTCGGCCAAAGTTTCATTGGCATAAGAGTCATCAACAACCTTATGCAAACTATCAATCTTTGCTACTATTGCAGCTTCAGCGGCAAGAATGTCTTCGTTATCCTTAACGTTAGCGGCATTTGCGGCAATGCTGTCAACTGCCTCGTTGTACAAATTACGCAATGAATCTACCAATGCCTTTGCCGGAGTATAATGTGCAAGATAAGAGTTTGTAACGCTAAGTTTCACTTCGTCATAGAGGCCGAAAGCATTACCGTTCTCGTTAGAAACAATGACATCATTTATCACAAGATCAGATTTCAGCGCCAATGTTTCGTCAGCCTTAACATAGAAAGCCAGCACCTCACCTGTTGTTCCGGCAAAATTCTCTGTTGTCATACCAGCAACAGCAATCTTCAATTTGCCGTCAGATGTCATGTTAGAGCTTATAGTAGCATTCTGAGGCAGACGGCTGCCATACTCAAACTTCGGTTTACCGTTGTCTTTAACTTCAAACGAAAGTCCTTGAGGCAAAGTTATCAGAGCCTGCATGCCTCTTACGTTAATAAAGTTGTCGAGCACAAGGCTTACCTTCTTTGATGTTCCGTCGGTCTTTATAGCCAATGTGTCAGCAGCTGTATAAAGTTTTCCTACATAAGGAGCTACATCTGCGCTAAAGTCAGCCATGGGGAAACTCTTTGTATAGCCGTCTTCACCTTTTTCATGGCTGCTGCCAAGGATGTTTGTGAAGTCTATTTTACCGGCTTTTACAAAACTGTTTTCAGCCTTAACCTTAAAATAAGCTACGGCACCGCTATCGCCAAAGATAGAGACAGTGTCTGAAGGAACAATAAGCAAACGGAGATTGCCGTCAGAAAGAGTGCTCATAAAAAGAGAATGGTAGTCGCGGTCAAGACGTACCTCATCACGTGTCAGACTGTTGGCTACATAAACGATACCATCGGGAAGGGCTATATCCATCTGCAAAGCAGTAATCCTGTCGCTGTTGTCAAGACACACAGCAACAGTCTTTTCCTCGCCTGGCTTTATGTTAAAGCTCTCTATCGTCACCTTGTTGTCGGCCAATGCGCAAGCAAAAGAACCAACCGCCATAAGGCATGCCATAATCAGCCGTGAGGCAAAGTGACATTTAAGAATGTTTGTTTTTATCATACTCAATTTTTAAACTAAATGGTTTCTTGAAATTATTTTCCTTAAACAGAAGGCGTGACAGCCTACGTGACGCCACGCCTTCATGTCCATAAGAGTATAATTCTATCTAACTTTCAGGGTCTCGATTATTTGCGAAGCACTTTCTTGGTTGAACCGTCTGAGCCACGCAGGATGCTAACACCCTTCTTCAGAGTCTTTATCACCTGACCGCCTACAGAGTAGATCTTATCCTTCAGACTCTTGTCTGCGTCAACACCGCCGATACCTGTTGTGCCCTCGCCTGTGCCGTCGATGCTGTAGGCAATACCTCTTGCATCAGAAGCAAACACGTTAGCGATGCTTATGTTGCCGTCAACCTTGCCAGCAAGTTCGAGCAATACAACAGCCTCGCCGTTGGTGCCGAGCGCGCTGTTCTGCATAGAGCTTACAACCACACGCTGTGTGCCGTCGGCCAATGTGTTCTGATAGAGGTTGTGCTCGCTGCTGCCGGATGTAGCACTGAGCAGTGTTACACCTGCCGGAAGCTTGATGTCCATCTGTGCGCCTACATATGCAGCAGAACCATTAATCCTGACAGCCACACGTGTCACGTCACCATTACTTTCTGTAGCAAGTTCGAGGCTACCTGCAGCACCCTGCTGAGCTGCCTCATAGCGTGCCACTGCTCTCAGGCCTGTATTATTGTTGCCGAGAATAGCATTTGTAACAGCTGTAACGTCACCGATATTTATGTTGCCATCCTCGTTTACATCAGCTGCAAGATATTCCATTGAGCCTTCATCTACCGTCTCAACCTCAAGAACATAGTTCAGAATCTGAGTATAGTCGTCTACCAGTACCGAACCGTCGCGGTTAACGTCGCCAAGGATATAAGCATAACCTTCGGCATCTGCCTTCAGGCTGTTAAGCTGCTCTGTCAGCTCGCCATAACGCTCCCATACGGCAGGAACGGCCTCTGTCATATAGTCGATAGCCATGCCCTGAACTCCGGTTTCTTCATCGAGCAACGGATTTCCGTCAAGGTCTTGATTTACAGTACCATTATTATATGCATCTGAATTATAAGTATAAAGCAATCCAATTAATCTATTGAGACGAAGACGTTCAGCTCTAAGTTCATCTCCGTTTTCCTCTGTATACTTGCTTGTGTTTATAATATTCGAAACCTTATTATAAAGAGCCAACAAGCCAGACTTGTTCTCATTACTATTATAAATACGCTGCTCAAGCTCATCATATGTTGCATATTTATCTAAATCTGCAATACATAATTCAACAAGGGACTTGTTTACATTCTCACTATTTTCTGTCAAAGAGAACGCTGCATTGGTTTCCTCAAGTATCTGACGGTCATAATCAATTACGCCTCTAACATCTTCAATATAATATTGATATTGTTTTATATCGAAGAATTCGTAATTGCTAATCTTCTCAACAACAGCATCGAGACTTGCCTCCAGCTTGTCGAGCTCTGCTGTAAGCTCTACATACTTCGCATCGTTGATTGTGTATGGTTTCTGAGCATCAGCAATATCCTGTGTGAGCTTAGCCAACTCTGCCTCAACAGCTGCTATGCCGGTAGAGAGTTTGCCTTCATAGAACAATATTGAGCCGGCCTCAGCATACTTGGCTATTTCGGCGCTCATATTGTCGATAGAAGTCTTAACGGCAGCGAGAGCCTCAGTGTAATCATCTTTTACATTTTGATGGCATCCGTTAAGAACTTTAAGTTCGGCATTATACATGCTCTCTACCTCGGCTAAAGCAGAGTTAAGAGTTTCTATTGTTGTAGCAGCAAGATTTGCATCATAATATGCAGCAAGCTCGGCACGCATTGTGGCAATCTTTGTCTCAAACTCAAGATACTTAGGCTGCTTGTCTTTCTCATCGAGAGCGATGAAGTCAGCATCTGTTTCCATATCTTCAAGTTCTTCAGCCATAGAGTTTATCTTTTCGATATAAGCATCTACCTCGGCAACCTTGTCTGTACCTTCTACAGCTGCGGCAGCTTTGTTCTGATCACCCTTGAGCGAAACTATCTCATCTGCAAGTCTAAGACTTTCTCTATCATTTGCAGTGACATAAATAGATGCTATTGCAGCTTCTATGCCAGCACAATTTGTCTTAAATGCTCCCTCACCGTCATCATAGTAGTCAACACATCCGCCTGATGACAACTTACGATCTATGATTGACTGCTGTGTGTTTAAAAGATTCTGAGCTGTTACCTCACCGCAATCAACCGTAATTACATAGCCATTTACAAATTCCGCTGCAGCTTCAAGACTTGCCTGAAGTTCACCGAGAGCAGCCTTCATTGCATTGTAAGCCTCTTTATTGGCAACCTGATCCTGTGATGCAGCCTTTGCGTCAGAATAAATTGTACTGCTTTCAAACGGAGCAAGCAAAGCCTTTATTGACGGCAGACTTGCATACAAATTGCCCTTTTCTACTTCTGTATATGCATTCTTAGCAGCAGTAACAGTAGCCTCAACAAGTGCATCATAACTATCAATTATCTGCTGCTTTTTTGTTCCGTCTGTATCGCCGATATATTCAAAAGTTTCAAGGTCGGCGCTTTCTTTAGCCACCTGCTCGTCGATAGCTGTAATAACAACTGTCCATTCACGCTGTGCAGCATCTTCCTTATCTGCAACAAGCAGTTCGTCGATAGTGGCGAAAGCGTTAAGATGAGCATCAACAGATAAAGCAAAATACTTGTCGGCAAAATCTTTATTTGCATCTGCAACAATCTTTCTTACATCAGAGAATGATTTTGCTATAACATCAGAATTATAACCGGCATCTGTCAATTCTGTAATTGCTGCATCCAACTTAGCGTTTGCCAAAGCAAAGTTGTTACTGAACACACTCTTGGCAACGGTGCTTACAGCGTTATCAAGTGCAGCTACAGCATCATTTATCTTTGTAATATAAGTTTCAGCCTCTGCCTTATGAGACTCAGCAGCATCGAATATTGCCGGACTTACAGTTGCCAGATATTCTTCTGAAACATTACTTTCAAGTACACGAAGGTCTGTAAGTATACCATTGATTGCAGCATTAGCTGTAGTTACAGCTTCATTTGCAACTGATACAAGTTCAGAATTTGTAAGGGCACTGAACTTAGCTATTGTGGTGAGGGCCTCATTATAAGTATTTCTTGCATCCTTCACAGTAGCAGTAAACGCGTCATAGCGTGCCTTGTTGTCTGCTGCAACAGCTGCATTATAGCCTTCTTCCTGAGTGTCGGCAATAGCCTTAACAGTAGTCTTAATCTCATTCAGTTTCGCCAATACATTCTCATTCTCAGCAACCGATTTACCTTCATTGTAATTCTTCAGCATCTGTGCATTCAGTTCTGTAAGAGCTGTCTGCTGCTCTGTGAGCTGCTTAAGGTATTCCTGAACGATACTTGTCTGGTCGCCGGTTGAAATCTTGTAATAAGTTTCAGACCAATATTCGTTTGTCTTTTTATACTCTGCAACCTGCTCCTCGTATGTTGTCTGGTTATTCTTTGCATCAGTGCCAACGGCCTTAATAAGGGTATTAAGGTTTTTGAGTTGTGCTATAATCGTTGCTGAAATCTCTGCGCAGTTGCGGTCTTCACCTGAATAAGCGTCAAGAGCTTTCTGCTTCAAAGTTGCGAGATTATCGCTGTAGCCGCTGATTAAACCGTCATAATAAGCCTTTGCCTCAGCATTTATACCTTCAACGGCAGCTACTGCATCTGTTGCCTTTGTTATATTAGCATCAATATCAAGATCAACGATTGTCTTCTGTATCTCGGTATAAGCCTTATAGTTGGCCGTAGAAGCCTGAGCAGCCTCGCGTGCTGCCTCAACATCAGCAGATATCGCATTCAGCTTGCTCTCAATGCCTTCAACCTTATTGCCCTCTTCATCTTCACTGTCAGCCCATGCAGCAACAAGTGTCTCTGTAGCATCTGCATCATTAACGGCCTGACGCTGCTCATCAATTTTGCCATTCAGCTCATTTACCATAGCAGTAAACTCGTCTGCTCTTGAAGCATCCTCGTTCAACTCTTCTACGCCTTTAACTGTGCTGCGGTTTCCAAGAAGCTGTGTCACTATGCCGTTAATAACTTTGTCGGCTGCTGTCTTGGCATCTTTATTGGCCTGAACCTTTTCTTTTACTCCGTCAGCTTCTTTTATCAGTTCGTCAATCTTGGTATTTATTTTGCTTACTTCTGTCGTCACACTTGTAAGCACTGCCATTGCAGCAGCCTTATCAGACTCTGTTTTTGCGCCTTCAATCTTACTTTCCTGATCTTTAAGCTCTGCTTCGATGGCTGCCTTCTTATTATTGATATCGCCGTGTGAAAGTCCGAGTTCCTCCTGGCTCCAACTATAGGCATTAATCTTACCATAAGCTCCCTCAACAAGAGTTGTTGCCTGCGCAAGAAGTTTCTCCAACGCAATGCTTACCACATCCTCATCATACTTAGCTTTATCGGTATCATAAGAATTAACCAAAGTTTCGGCTTTACCTTCAATTTCAACTTTTGCGGTGTATGCCTCGTCAGCTACTTCAATAAGCTTATCACTATGTTCTTTGCCTTCAAGGTCGAGGGCTGCATCCTTATCAGTTGTTATCTCTTTTATAGTAGCCTTGAAGCCGTCGATCTTATCGCCATAAGTTACTTTTTTCTGGTCTGTAGATTCTGCATATACATATACCGAACGGTTGGTAACTTTCTCTTCAAGGTAAGCGATGGCCATATTACAGTTTGCAACCTCACCAACAATAATCTCGTATGCGTCAAGGGCAGCCTCAGCAGCTTGCTGATAATCATTAACTTTAGTAGATATTTCGTTGATTGCATCTGCGTTGTCTGTCTGATATTTAACGCACGTCCCTTCTTTCAGAGCAGTCTCAGCACTTGATTTAAAGCCATCTATGCTCTTCTGGATAGCAGCTTCTTCTGTTGCATATTTTCCGCTTACAACATACACCTTGTCTGTTGACACCAACGCATTTACGGCTTTCTTTGCATCGTCGAATTCGCCCTGTTTGCCTTTCAGAAGTTCTGTAACAGCGACCCAAGCGTTATAGTTGTCAACAGCACCTTGCGAACCGCTTGTAAGCTCATCGATAGCTATGCTTATCTTGCTTACTGTTTCTGAGTAATCCTTGCTGTCGATTGTATTTTCCTTATTATCAGCCTCTATTGTGCTGCTAAATGCGTCGATAGATGCCTGTATCTCGCTGATTGTCTCTGCAAACTCAGCATTGTCGCCTACGCCCGGAGTTTTCTTCAAAGCGTCAAGACGGTCTTGCAGGCCTTTCAAGTCTGCCTTAGCTTTTGTATAGGCTTCTTTAAGGGCATTTGCCTTGTCAACATAAGTTGTCTTCAGCTCGTTGATTGAAGCTGTATATTCTGCAAGTTTGGCAAGATTTTCTTCTTTTGCAGTTGCCGCACCGGCATGATTCTCATCTGTTCCGTTAGCCTTCTCAACGGTCATGATATTTACATAAACGGCGTTAAGCTCTGTCTGTGCCTTTGTGCGCAGTGCCTCATAGACATCAGGATGAGTATCGTCACCCTGCAGGCCGCTATAGATTTCCTGCTGAGATTCGGTATAAAGAGTCTTGATTGTTGCAATAGCCTCACCCACCTCTACATAAGCGGCATGATCAGCTTGAGCTGATTCTATCGCATCAGAATAGTCTGATATAAGACCATTTATCTTTGTTACAAATTTGTTGTTATATTCTGTCGTAAACTTTACGCCGGCAGTACCTTTTGCATATGCGGCATCGACTTCAGTTTTATATTTTTCAATCTCTTCGCTGATAGTGTCGTAAGCACCTTTTGTCATTGCCTCAACATATGTTTTCTCGTCAGCATCAGCTATTGCATCAACAGCGGCCTTAGCTGTAGCAAGAGCTGTTGTCTGTGCTTCATAAACCTTCTTAGCCTCAGCATAAGCAGAAGAGTTGTTTGCCTGAGCGTCAACTTTCTTGCTGAATTCTGCTATTTCGTTGTAAATTGCAGATTCTTCAAGAGTCTCGGCATAAAGACCATACTCTATATATTTAGCATAAGAGTCTTCATTGTCGTCAGCAATGGCAGCCACCTTAGTTGCCAATGAGCTGGCTTCCTGCAATAGAACCTTTCCGGCCTCATCTTCAGCATAAATTTTAGAAGTAGCCTCGCTAAGCATCGATGTGAGCACGCTCTTGGCATTTGCAAAGTTATAGACCAGTGTCAGTTTAAATCCGCCTACTTTATACTGGCTTCCATCCTTGCTCTCAATGCTGATGATTACGTCTTTAACAGCATTAATCTTGAACTGGCCATTAGCAGCAAGTTCTTTGCCGTCAATCAAGATCTTAGCATTCTCATTAGTTTCAGCTGTAAGCGTATATGTTCCGGGATACAGCTTTCCGATATTCTGCGTGACTGTTGCACCAGACGGAGAAACAATCAGTCCGCTCTCAATTTCCAAGTCAGACGCACCTTCCCAGTCGGTTGCAGCATCTGTCTTAATCTGATCTACATCCGCATTGGCCCATGCCGGCATAGTTGAAGCCGAGGTCACAGCGAGAAGAGAAACCAGTACATTTTTTCTCATAATTCAGCGTTTTTAAAATTAAAGTTTATTTTATAATTTATGTTTCAGTATCACCATGCACACCTTATTTATATATGTATATGCATACATTTGCAGACAAAATTAAACACATTTTATGCAGGCATGGCATTATAAAACCGTGTTATTCGTGAGCCCTGCCATTCTTTTCGTGAATTTACTTCCATAAACAACATATCAGCGAAATGAAGCAATTTATCAAAAAATATACAACAACACTTTGCAGCCACCTCAGACGCTCTGAGATGTTATATAAAAACAATGATTCTGCATACATCGAATTATGTTAAAAGAGCCTTGCCCTGCCTACACGAAACAGACAAGGATACAGAAAAATTCTGACACTTAAACCCAAAATTCTCAGTAAACGACAAGAATGACTATTCGACATGAACATTGGGCATACACAGCGGTTGGCAATAAGCACTTATGTTACAGGCAAGGCACATCAAAGTATTGATTTTTTTGTCCGGACAGCCATATAGTTTAATCCGCAAGAAGCAAAGACCGCCCATCCCATAAAAACTGCAAGCAGAACATATGCCTTCCGTTAAAAATCCGCCAATACGACTTTATACCGGACACAGATTGAAAGCAAAACCAGACTTAAAGGTTTCAAATCATTAACCTATCATTTACGTGTAGTTAACGGGGCACTTTTTATGAGAAAACAGCCCGTTTTTCAGCAGCAAACAAACCGTTTGCCGTTGCCACCCAAAATACTGCATTTTCCCGGTGCAGAATACGCTTAAAACTAGCATAAACCAACCACAACAATACACGTTAATTAGAGATGTATATTTCATACTTGGCTTTCATGTGCCAAACTATGTTCAATCAGAGTTCTCATCATTCCGTTTTAATAGATTAATTTCTGTGCTTGTGTTAATTCCCGCAATAATTTTATCTGTCCGCCTGAGATACGGCCTCATCCAGCAGTCCCATTAACGTACGCAATACCGGTTTAGGCAAATGTATCGTATGATTAACTCCATGACTGTCAGAAACCAGCAAAACTTGCTTTATTGCATTTACATGAAACACATATCCTATGTTTACAATATATGTTCTGCCCAGTCTTACAAATCGCTTACGAAACTGCTGTTTTTCATGTATAGCGTCTTCCACTTTTGAAAGCCCGAAAGGTATCATAAAATGCGTACCTGATGAATAATATATATGAGTATAATGATCGTCTGCCTTAAAATACATCGTCTGGTTAAGGTCAACAACATACAACTCACCATAAACAATAAAACGTAATTTAGTCTGCATAAGTTAATACCATGCCAACTGTGCGGCATATCACTGTGCCCGCTTTCCAATAAGCACAAAATTATCAAATTCTCAATTATTAGTCAATTGCAATATACAGAAAAAAGCGTGGAAAACTTGCCCGCCAGCCGTCCCACACACTGAGGCTCTCGCATTGCCCATATCAGCAGAACAGATGACGTGCAGTTCCACGCTGATATGAACATAACATCCCTACTTGCCCTTGCCCCGGCAAAATAGCCAAGATACAAAGGCAATATAGGAATGTTCTTTTGCACACATCCCGTGACCATCTGCCTCGCCATGTCTTGACTGATACTTCGAATTTGCGAGATTCCAGTGTGTCAAGAACAAAGCGTCAAAGCAAACGCCTTTCTAATACATGCACATCCTTATCAAACACAGACCTTATTTAATAACCTGCATACGCAAGAATGCTTTGCAAATATAATTAAAACATTTCATCCAAACAACTTTAAATGCCATAAATTTAAGGTCCTTGTATATTTTTTTTACCAAAAAATAACTTTTGTAAACTACTTATTTACACAAAAAAACATACACTATGCTATGTTCTGATTTTTATCCGTAACTTTGCATTTCGGAACATAGATAAAAATCTTACTTAAGGAAAGTAAAAATGAAGAAACTTCACCCCATAATGTTCGCAGGAACAGGCAGCGACGTCGGCAAAAGCGTGGTGGCGGCCGGTTTCTGCCGCATATTCAAACAGGACGGATACTGTCCGGCACCATTTAAGGCGCAGAACATGGCGCTCAACTCTTATGCCACGCCCGACGGACTGGAGATAGGAAGGGCGCAGGCCGTGCAGGCCGAGGCGGCAGGACTCAGTCCGCATACGGACATGAACCCGCTGCTGCTGAAACCGCAGACCGACAAAACGTGTCAGGTGGTGCTCAACGGACGGCCAATAGGCAACCGCGACGCCTACAGCTACTTCAACCCCAAGGGGCGCGACGTGCTGCGCAACGAGGTGAACGCCGCATTCGACAGACTCAACAGCCGCTATAATCCTGTTGTCATGGAGGGCGCAGGCAGCATATCGGAGATTAACCTGCGCGAAACTGACCTCGTGAACATGCCGATGGCGATGTATGCAGGAGCCGATGTGATACTCGTTGCCGACATCGACCGAGGCGGAGTGTTCGCCAGTGCCTACGGCTCGGTGATGCTTCAGCGCCCGGAAGAGCGCAAGCGCATAAAGGGCATACTGATAAACAAGTTCAGAGGCGACATCAGACTGTTTGAACCGGGCGTCAAGATGATTGAGGAACAGTGCGGAGTGCCCGTCATAGGTGTGCTGCCCTACTTCAAGGACATCTTTGTAGAGGAGGAAGACAACCTGCAGCTGGCGTCGAAGGCACGCCATGCATCCGGCAACGGCAAAGTGAGCGTAGCTGTGGTGCTGCTGCGCCACATAAGCAACTTCACCGACTTCAACATGCTTGAGCGCGACAGTCGTGTAAACCTATATTATGCCGACAGTGCCGAAGACATAAGCAAGGCCGACATAATAATAATTCCGGGCAGCAAGAGCACCCTGGCCGACCTCAGCCTTCTGCGCAAGAGCGGCATGGCACAGGCCATAATCAAGGCTGCCGAAAGCGGAAAGACCGTTGTGGGCATCTGCGGCGGCTACCAGATGATGGGCACGATGATAAGCGACCCCGAAGGCATTGAGGGCAGCATAAGCGGCATGCCCGGACTGGGACTGCTGCCCATGCACACCGTGATGAACCGCGAGAAGACGACAAAACAGGTAAGATTCGGCCTCAACGGCAGCGACAGCTGCGACATGGAGGGCTACGAGATACACAACGGGCGCACCGAGGCCGACAGCGGCAGCAGCATAAGACCGCTTTGCACACGGCAGGACGGCACGCACGACGGATGCATCGCAGGCGAAAGGTGCATGGGAACTTATATCCACGGCATATTGGACAACAGCGGATTTGTTGACTTTCTGCTGAGTCCCTACACACAGGAGGAACACTCAAAGAGCGAAACGGACAACTGGAAAGAGTTTAAGGACGAACAATACGACAAACTGGCTGACCTGATACGCCGCAACGTGGACATGAAACTGGTTTACGAAATTCTGCAAAACGACAACGATGATTAACGGACACGGAGACGACCTGTATAAATATAATGTGGAGGTGAAATCGAACTTCAGCTCAAACATCTACTCGCACGCCGACCTGAGCGGTCTGAAAAAGTATCTGGCCGGCCGCATGGACGTAATAGGCAGCTATCCAGAGCCTGAACCCTACTCGCTCGAAAAGGCCCTGGCTGAAGAATGTGGCATAGAGGCGAACGAGATTATGGTTACCAACGGAGCAACCGAAGCCATCTACCTGGCGGCAAGACTCACTAACGAGAAACTTGCCGGCAGCGGCATCAATCTGATCAGCATGCCGACATTCAGCGAATATGCCGACGCATGCAGGATGGCCGGAGGAAAGACCATGAGCAGCGAAAGTGGATACAGAGGCGAGGCAACTCACTGGCTGTGCAACCCGAACAACCCTACGGGCACCGTTATCGGCGGAAAAGAACTGCTGAACATAGCCGCAGAAAGCAAGAACGACATCTTCGTGATAGACCAGAGCTATGAACACTACACCACCCTTAAGCTGATTTCTGACCGCGAGGCTGCCGACGCTGGCAACATCATCCTGATACACTCCATGACAAAGCAGTTCTGCATACCCGGACTGCGGCTCGGATACGTAACGGCAGCGCCGCAGCTAATCAGCCGGCTGAAGGCCCTGCGCCATCCGTGGAGCGTAAACGCACTGGCCATCGAGGCGGGACTTTACCTCATACAGAACAAAAAGAAGGCGATATCTGATGTCGGCGGTCTGCTCGACGAGGCGCAGAGACTGAGAAACGAACTGAACAAGATCGACGGAGTGAGCGTCAGACCGACGATGACAAACTTTATGCTCGCAAGCCTTAAGGGGCGCAAGGCAGCCGACCTGAAGGAGTTTTTGGTGAACAGCTACGGCATACTGATACGCGACGCATCTAACTTCGAAGGGCTCGACAGCTCATATTTCAGGGTGGCGGCACAGACACGCGCCGAAAACGACATGCTCGTAATTGCGATAAAAGACTTTATGAGTCACGACCGTTACAGACAACAAGACAAATAACGAAACTGCATAAGAAACGAAATGACACCTATAATATCAATAATAGCCGGATGGACGGCCGACCGTCTGCTTGGCGACCCAGAGCGTCTGCCCCACCCCGTCGTGTGGTTCGGCAAGGCCATAGCAGCAGGCGAACGCCGGCTAAACAAAGGCAGCCACCGCAAAGCAAAGGGAGCCGCAATGTCTGTCTCGCTCACTATAATCACCTTTGCCGTTACGGCGGCGATAATAATGCTCGCCGAGATGCTGTCGCACACGGTAGCCATCATCATCCAGGCCTTGCTGATATTCTATTGTCTTGCCGGACAGACGCTGATAAAAGAAGTGAAGGGCGTGTTCGAGGCGCTCGACAGGTCGCTCGACTGCGGACGCAAGCAAGTGTCGAGGATTGTCGGACGCGACACATCACAACTTACCGACAACGAGGTAAGAAAAGCAGCACTCGAAACTCTTGCCGAAAATCTCAGCGACGGAGTAATCGCTCCGGTGTTCTGGCTCATAGTTCTCGGTGTGCCGGGCATGATGGCGTATAAGATGATAAACACGCTCGACTCGATGATAGGCTACCGCACCGAGCGCTATAAAGACTTCGGTATGGTGGCGGCGCGCACCGACGACGCAGCCAACTTTCTGCCGGCACGGCTCACGGCACTGCTCATGGTGCTCATGTCCGGAAGGCCTTCGCTGCTCAAGTTTGTTGCAACAAACGGACGCAAGCACGCAAGTCCGAACAGCGGCTATCCCGAAGCAGCCCTGGCAGGAATACTAAACTGCCGCTTCGGCGGAGGCCACACCTACTTCAACGAATATTTCTACAAGCCCTACATTGGCGACAACGAACGGCAACTGACAACTGAAGACATGAGAAAAGCCGTAAAGATAAGCCGCAGGACAGAGCTGGCCATGCTGCTGATAACTCTTGCAGCGGAAATTGCACTTGTGGCAATAATATAAAGGCATTGGCCTCTCAATCCGGATAATTGCAACCGACAAAACATCAGTAAAACGGCAACATACATAAGAAAAGGAACACCTGAAAAATAAAAAATAGTCAAAAACCCATAAAGATCCTTGGTTTTTACACAAAAAGGATGTACCTTTGCAAAAGTTTTTGCGAAAAGCTCAAAACATGACGTAAACGTTCATGCTTTATGCCGCAGCAAAACATAAAAAGTCTGCGCCTGTGGCGGAATTGGTAGACGCGCTAGACTTAGGATCTAGTGTCCCGCGACGTGTAGGTTCGAGTCCTATCAGGCGCACAGATATAAAAAAGAGGTGAAATGTCTTCAACGACTTTTTACCTCTTTTATTTTTTATATATCACCCAAAACAACACTTCCGTTTATCAGCCTTGCCCTTGGATA
Organism: Prevotella marseillensis; assembly: GCF_900625065.1. Taxonomy (NCBI): domain Bacteria; kingdom Pseudomonadati; phylum Bacteroidota; class Bacteroidia; order Bacteroidales; family Prevotellaceae; genus Prevotella; species Prevotella marseillensis. The sequence goes on from NZ_UYXY01000001.1 coordinate 2,473,438, forward strand.
TAGGCACCCGATATACAAAAAAATGCAGATTTGATGATTAATTGACGACCTGCACCCGTGTATCCGACTGAACATTTACATCATTTTATCTACGCCGACTTGTAGAGATAAGGCATCTTGATTTCAGGTCTCTTCACTCTATTTTTCGACCAAATAAGCCATAAGACGGCAGTATAAGCACATTTTGATACAAAAAAGTATATTTAACTTACATTTTGTGTTTGTCATTAAAAAAGAATTCGTATATTTGCGGCATAGAGTTTTAAATCAAGTATTATTAACCAAAAAAGAATCGACTATGAAAAAGATTTTATTGGTAGCCCTTTTTGCAATAGTTGCAATAGGCGCAAGTGCACAGAAGAACATCACAATATGGTGGGGTGGAAACGTTTCTGACGTTGACGGCGACTTCAACACGAAGTCTGAATTTAAAGCTTTGAATATCGGTGTATCTTATACAGCTCCAATTGACAACTCGTTCGACTGGTCGGTAGGTGCTGCTTACGTTACTAAAGGATGCAAGGACTGGGATCCGGGCTTCATACAGCTCGAAGGAAACGGTGCGTGGAACTTCGTTAAGGGCGGCGACGCCAAAGTTGGCCTCTTCACCGGTCCGTATGTAAGCTTCCTCGTTGCAAAAGATGACATGGAAAGCGCCAACACATTCGACATCGGATGGCAGGGAGGTGTGGCAGCAGCCTATAAGTTCCTGTCGTTTAAGGTTGGATATGAATACGGCTTCTGCAATCTTGTTGATGAGATTGACGGAAAAGCAGGCGACTTCTTCTTCAGAGTTGGAGTTAACTTCTAAGATAATATAAAACAAAAAATGGCGTCCGACCAAAAGTCAGACGCCTTTTTTTATTTTGCATAGACCACCATAAACATGAGTTGCAATCTACGAACATTAGTTGTCTGCAACAAATCTGCTATGCAGGCCGGTGGTTATAATATTCAATGCCGGCCAAGTTTCACTGCGCCAATCAAGTATTTTACAACCGACATAAGAACTGTATGCGCCATAAAAAAGCCCATTATCATGACCGGCAGACTTATAACGCACTGAAACGTTTGATAAGTTTGCGGCGATAAAAGCGGCCCACCTTGACATAGTCGATATTGTCAAACGGCGGATAAAAGCGGCAGATGTTGTCGCACACCTCCATAAGATAGTTGATGTTGATGATGTATTTCTGGCTTACCTGTATGAAGCTGCTGTCAATGCCGAGCAGCACGTCCTTGTTGACATTGCGCTTCAGGCGCATGGGTTTGTCGCATCCGGCAGCCACCGCCATCCATACACGCGTGTCGTGATCGTAGGAAAACACGCAGATGTCGCGTATCTGCACCAGACGGAAGTCAACGGTATTAGTGTAGAACAGCAGTTTGTCGTTGCCGTTTTTTATGATGCTGTCGTCCTTTATCACCGCGGCCTTCTCGCTGTCGCGCTCCTCATAGAAGCGGCTTATCACGGTGTCGAGTTCCTTGTCGTCAACAGGTTTTAGCAGAAAGTCGAACGCCTTGTTGCGGAAAGCCGGGAGCATATAGTCAGTGTAGGCGGTGTATATCACCACATGGCAGGGCCACTCGGCCAGATCGTTAAACTGCGAGAGAAACTCTATGCCGGTCATGTCGGGAAGCTCAACATCGAGAAAGAGCAGGTCGGGCTTGTGTCTCCTGACTTCGTCAACGTGTCACCCAAAAATCATCAGTAAACAATGAAGCAATGCGTTGATGACGTTTCATCAGCATAGTTCTGTTGATAGTCTGCTTACTTTGAGGCAATGTCATCTGTATAGTCACTATAGTTTTAGCAAGTTCGAGCACCTTGTCCACACTCATATTTATGCCTGATAGTTTCAGCAGACGCTCCAATTCCTTGTAAACTTTCAAGGCCACGAAGCAGATACAGACATGTGCTTCTATCCTGCGCCTTGTAAAGTGAAACATTGGTCTTATCTCAATCTTTGATTTTGATATGCGGAAAGCTCTTTCAACATGCCACAGGTTATGGTAGGCGGCATATACGTCATTGACGTGTATATTCGTATTGGTAAGGTATCCTTTGAGACCATCCCATTTCGCATCCTTCTCCAGTTTCTCGTAATTGATGGTCACCTTTACATTTCCTTCCATTTTCAGGAATTTGTTGTATCCACGCTTGTTGATATTGTCTTTGGTAAGCGTACCTCTGTGGTATGCCTTCTCCAGACGGCGTATACCTTTCTCACGGTTATAAGCATCCTTTCGGGCACGCTCTTCTGTATATCCGACCAACAACCTCTGTCCGTTACCTTTATCGTATTCAACCATTTGGCAGTCCGTCTTAGGCTGCTCCAGTATCCATTCCTGTATCTTCCTGCTCTCGTTCTTGATTTTCGCACCGATGATATACTTGTAACCGTTTGCTTCAAGGTCGGCTATATTATCGTTGTTCATCAACCCTGAGTCAGCCACCACGACAAAATCTTCCAGCTCATATTTCCGGACAAATTCAGTCACTACCGGAAGCATCGTGTGCCCCTCGTACTTGTTGCCCTCATGGATGCAATACGCAAGCGGATAGCCGCCAATGCTGACCAACAGTCCCAATATAATCTGAGGGTTCTGATGACGCCCTTCCTTGGAGAAACCGGTTTTGCGAAGCTCGTCCTCATAGTCCGATTCAAAATAGAGTGTGGTGACATCATAAAACAGCACACCGATGTGGCCGCCTAAAATATTCTTCGTGTGAAGGACGCTTATGTCCTGAACTATCTTATGTTGGTTATCGCTCAGTTTGTCCAAATAACGATAGATCTTCGACAGGCTGACATCTTCGTCAAAATGATTCTTCAGATACTCCACTGTCGCAGCTTTGCTTGCAGGATAAGACAAACGGGCTTTTACAAGTTGGCGGAATACCTCATCATCTATCCTGTTGAATCCAACGCTGTCAAAGACACGGTCAAGTATCAGGTCCGCTCCATTGATCGAGATGTTGGTTATGCACGAAAGCATCTGTTCGGCACTCAGAAGTTCTGCATCACACTTCTTACGTTCCTCACCGAAAAGATCCAGCCGTGGATGGCGGTGTTCCTGTTCCTCATATATCCATTTACGACCTTTCATTACGAGAGAATCTACCTCTTCTTGAGTGCGCGCTATACCTATAGTGGTAAGCTCATTCATCTTGCCCTTGACCTTTTCAACCACTATGACACCTACATTGCCTGATGGGTATTTCTTTTTACGTATAAACATGTTTTTTGCATCGTGTCACCCTAAAATGGGTGACACAAAATTACAAAATATTGTTTATCAACGAATTATAATGTTTAGTTTTTTTGAGTGACGAAGTCAGGAAAGAGCAGGTCGGGCTTGTGTCTCATTATCATGTCGAGACCCTCCTCGCCTGTTCCGGCAGTGGCAACGACGCTCACATCGGGATATTTCTGCAGCTTGTCCACCAGGTTGTCTATTGCCGCCTGAGTGTCGTCTACGATTATTGCGTTCATAATATACGGTTGTTTGCTATGCTAAGAATTTTTTAGTCCAAGCGGCAAGCTCAGCGATACCTCGCATCCGGCCACCTTGCCGTCATCGCCGGTAAGGTTTCTTATGCCTAATCTTATCTTGCGCTTGTTGTTACGGTTAATTATGTTTATAGAACTTCTTATCACCTTGAGTCCGGTGCCCGTTGAGTTAGGGTCGCTGTGGCGTATGTCGAACCCGGCGCCATTGTCGGTCACGGCGATGTTGCAGCGTGAGCCTTCCATCACAACGCTCACCCTGAGCGACTTGTGTCCGGCTCGCCTTTTCAGTCCGTGCTTAATGGCATTCTCAACGAGTATCTGTATGAACATCGACGGCACCATGACATTCTGGAGCACATCATCCGGCGGCGCCTCGACGCTGAACTCGAAGTCGTCGCCTATGGACGAGCGCTCCACGCTGATATAATAGCGCACAAAGCCCAGTTCCTCCTTAAGCGACACGTAATATTTGTCAGACATCTTCAGGTTGGCCCTTATCAGCTTGGTCAGTGCCATCAGTTCGTCAGCGTCACGGCTTCCTGTCTTTGATATGCTGTTGTTGAGCACATTGAAGATGAAATGTGGCGATATGCGGCTGCGGGCATTGGCCAGCTTAAGCTGCATGAGCTGCATGTAGGTCTGCAGCCTGCGCTTGCGCATGTATGTCAGCAGATAGAGGAACAGCAACACCAGCATGACGGCAGCCAGCGCCACCACATACATCACCCATCGCACCCTGCGTATGTCGGCGTCCTTGCCCTGCAGCACAATCTGATGATGCAGCTTCAGCGTGTCCTGCGTGTATCGCATCATAATTTCCGACGTGCGCATATTTGCGGTGTTATGCTTGAGCGAGTCGTTGCGCTCAATGCTCCCCATAAGGTTTTCGTATGCCTTCTTATAATTTCCGGTCTTGGCATAATACTCGCGCAGATAGCGCTGGCGTATGTTCACAAGGTTGAAGTCAACCACGGTGTTGATCTTTTCCGCCTCGAGTATACGTCTGACCTCATTGACATCACCTTTTTTCAGTGCAAGCCCTATGCGTATTGTGTGGCAGTAATATATCGCCATGTCGTCGTTTATGCTGCCGAAGAAGGCTTCTGCCTCGTCGAGATACCTGTATGCCTCTGCCATGTTGCCGAGATTGAGATATACGTCGGCCATGTTTACCTTGCACAGATACATCTCGTAGCTCTGCTCCATGCGGCTCTGCTCAAGCAGTTTCTTGAGCCTAAGGAATATGGCCAGGGCCGACGGATAGTCTTCGGCGTAATAGTAATAGTTGCCGTAGTTGTTAAGGAAGTAGAGCTTCAGATTGAGCGGCATTAGTCCGAAGTTGCGGTCGGACACCTGATAGCAGCGCAGAGCCTCCTTGAAGTCGCCCAGATTGAGATATATACGGCCAAGCCCCATATACAGGCTAACGTTGGTCTCCTTGGGCAGGCGCAGCGAGTCAGAAAGATAAAGGGCCCGTCTGTACCACATGGCGGCATGCGGCATGTCGTTGACTGCCACGTAGGCATCGCCAAGATTGGCGCATACGTCAGGCAGGCGATACTCCATGTCGCTGCCCATGATACATTCGTACGACTTATAATATAAATCTATTGTCTCGTGCGGATTGTAATGAAACTTGTGATAATATGAGCCCTTGGCATTATATAAGAAGCCCATCATGCCCCTTACGCGCGGCGTGGGCTTCTGCCGCTTCAGAAATCCGAACGGCCCGTCCCAGTTGAGCCTCATCGTGTCGGGCGAATCGAGCGACACTCTGTAGCGCAGCCAGCGCAGGTAGAAGTCGTAATAGTCGAGGCTGTCGGCTGCATTGGCCATGCCCTCACGCATGGTGCGCATGACATATTCTGACTTAACGAATATCGAGTCGTCAAGACTCTTCAGAGCCGCCTCGTGCTCCGGCGTGCGCTCATCGCCGCGCTTTCCGTCGTCTGAACACGACATGACCGACATGCACAGCAAGGCGGCAACCGCCGAAACGGCCGCCAGCCTGCACAACGAGGTACAGGCATGAACATATAAACTGATAGCGCCGGTCACTTTCACTTACGCTGAAAATCTCTTAAACTTATGACTTCAAATAATACAAAACCGACACAAAGTTAACAAAAAATTACTTAAACAGGTATCTTTATTTGATTAAATTACGGTTATTGTTAATGTTTTGAAATGTATTTCAGCAGATTTTAGGGGTAAACGGCCATAACATGTAAACGTCTGGTTTACAGACATAAACGCATTCTTCATGATTTGCACATACAGACGACCCTATCTTCAGGCTATAACGCCCCACCCGACCTAGCCGCAGCAGGCACAATAACGCCATGAATAATACTGCTGTAGGGGCACGTTATGCCGTACTGATTCACGGCCGTTATCATACGTAAATGTAAAAGACGGCAAATCAGCCTGCAAAAGGTGGCCTTTCATGATGCAAAAGACGGTCTTTTAGACTCTAAAAGGGCACCTTTTACAAAGCCACTGATATTCAGCACGTTACAATCAGGCAGCCAACATGCCGACAGACTTGCACTACTATGGCGGAAACTCTGCCTCACAGCATCGCAGAAAGGCGAAAAATCACCGGACGGCAGACTTATCGCCCGGAGCCTTTCTGCCGGCAATCCTTACGTCATCATCCTGCTACATGTGCATAGCTGCAATCCGTACGGCAGGCGTGCCTTATCTCTGTATATCAGAAACGCGTCAACGACAGTCTGCCATTAGCCCGAGACGGACAATAATCAAGGCTGACGCCATAAGAAAACGACAATGCCCGGCACAGCCGCTAAGGCCGTGTCCGGGCATTGAATCTGTTTATCAGAATGCTACATTAAAATTATTTCACGTTTCCTACCTTTATCAGATATTCGGCTATCTGAACGGCATTGAGCGCAGCGCCCTTGCGTATCTGGTCGCCACTGAGCCAGAATGTCAGTCCGTTCTCGTCTGCCAGGTCTTTTCTTACACGGCCAACATATACGTCATCCTTGCCTGCTGTGTCGAGCGGCATGGGATAAACCAGGTTAGAGGGATCGTCCTCGAGCGTTACGCCGGGAGCAGCGGCCAGAGCCTTCTGTGCCTCCTCAACGCTGATGGGGCGCTCTGTCTCGATCCACACTGACTCAGAGTGGGCACGGAGCGATGACACACGCACGCACATTGCAGAACACTTAACGTCGCTGTGCATAATCTTGCGTGTCTCGTTAAACATCTTCATCTCCTCCTTGGTGTATCCGTTGGGCTGGAACACGTCTATCTGAGGAATTACGTTGTAAGCCAACTGATGGGGGAACTTGCTCACGGTTACGGGCTTGCCGTCGATAATCTCCTTATACTGCTGCTGCAGTTCGGCCATAGCCGCAGCACCCGCGCCGCTTGCGCTCTGGTAGCTTGCTATGTGTATGCGGCGTATGTGGCTGAGCTGCTCGAGCGGCTGCAGAACCACCACCATCATTATTGTCGTACAGTTAGGGTTGGCAATGATGCCGCGCGGACGCTTGAGGGCATCCTCGGCGTTGCACTCAGGCACAACCAGAGGCACGTCGTCGTCCATGCGAAACGCGCTCGAGTTGTCAATCATCACGGCTCCATACTTTGTTATGTCGGCGGCAAACTCTTTTGAAGTGCCGGCTCCGGCCGACGTGAAGGCTATGTCCACGTCCTTGAAGTCGTCGTTATGCTGAAGCAGTTTTACCTCATACTCTTTTCCCTTAAAAACATATTTCCGGCCTGCCGAACGCTCTGAACCGAACAGCACAAGGTCGTCAAGCGGAAAATTTCTTTCTGCGAGAACGCGGAGGAACTCTTGTCCAACAGCGCCGCTCGCGCCAACAATTGCTACTTTCATTTATCGCTTATTTTTATTACAAAATATATTAATCTGCTAATTATTCGGTACAAAAGTACAACTTTTAGCCCAATCACTGCAAAAATATGATTTTTTTTTGCACTTTTGCATATAGATTTGCAACATAACGAATATTTATGCCGGATATATCGCAATTTTTCCCCATAACAGCCCCGACGTTGATATTCTTCGTCGTGCTGTGCATCATTCTCTTCGCACCCATAATAATGGGCAAGCTGCGCATACCCCATATCGTGGGTATGGTGCTGGCCGGAGTCATCGTCGGACCCCACGGGTTCAACATCCTTGCCAAGGACAGCTCGTTCGACCTGTTCGGGCATGTGGGCCTCTACTACATCATGTTCCTTGCCGGACTCGAGATGAACATGAGCAACTTCAGAAAAAACAGGCTGCGGACGTTCACCCACGGCATCATGGCCTTCGTTATACCTATGGCCATGGGCTTCGTGTTCAACACGGCCGTGCTGAAATACAGTTTCTTAACGTCGGTGCTGCTGGCCAGTATGTATGCCTCTCACACGCTGATAGCCTATCCGACCATCCTGCGCTACGGCCTGTCCAACCAGCGCAGCGTCACGATAGCCGTGGGAGCTACGGCCATTACCGACACGCTTACGCTGCTCGTGCTTGCCATTGTGGGCGGAATGTTCAAGGGCGAGATAACCAGCAGCTTCTGGATCATGCTGTTTCTGAAGATTGCGGTGGTGTTCTTCATCATAATATTCTATTTTCCGCGCATTGCCCAGTACTTCTTCCAGAGGTATGAAGACAACGTCACGCAGTTTATCTTCGTGCTGGCCATGACGTTCCTCGGCTCGGTGATGATGGAGATGATAGGCATGGAAGGGCTGCTCGGCGCCTTCCTTACGGGTCTGGTGCTCAACAGATACGTGCCCAACATATCGCCGCTGATGACTCACCTTGAATTTGTGGGCAACGCCATATTCATCCCCTATTTCCTCATCGGCGTGGGCATGCTCGTCAACGTTAAGATACTGTTCGGCGGACTGGGCACGCTCGAGGTGGCAGCAGTGATGATTGTGGTGGCCCTGTCGAGCAAGTGGATAGCATCGCTGTTCACGCAGAAGCTGTTCGGCATGCGGGCCATTGAGCGCGAGCTGATATACGGCTTGAGCAACGCGCAGGCAGGAGCTACGCTTGCCGCAGTGCTCGTGGGCTACAACCTGATATTGCCCAACGGCCAACGCCTGCTCAACGACGACGTGCTCAACGGCACTATCATACTTATCCTCGTTACGTGCATATTCAGCTCGTTCACAACGGAGCGTGCCGCCAAGAAAATAGCTCTCGAGACCAAGAGCAGCCTGCCTAAGGACGAAACCGCTGACGACGAGAAGATAATGATACCGATGAGGTATCCTGAAACGGCCGAAAACCTGATTAAGATGGCGTCGCTGATGCGCAACCGCAAGCTCAACCGCGGCGTGGTGGCGCTCAACGTGGTCTACGACGACGACAACCGCCTGATGTATCAGGAGCGCGGACGGCAGCTGCTGGAGCACATAACCAAGGTGGCCAACTACTCGGGCATGATGGTGCAGACGCAGGTAAGAATAGCCACAAACATCAGCAACGGCATAAAGCACGCCTTCATGGAGTTTAACGCGTCAGAGCTTATCATGGGCATGCACATACGCCAGGAGGTGTCGAAGAAGTTCTGGGGCGAGTTCATACAGAGCATCTTCAGCGGCCTTAACCGCCAGATAACCATCGTGCAGTGTCTCACGCCGCTCAACACGCTGAGACGCATACAGGTGGCCGTGCCGTCGCGAGCCGAATACGAGCCGGGATTCTACCGCTGGCTGGAGCGTCTCTCGCGCATGGCCGAGAACCTTGAGTGCCGCATACAGTTCCACGCAAAGCACGAGACGCTGTCGCTCATCAACGAGTATATACAGAACCGCCATCCTGGCGTGAGGGCCGAATACACATACATGGCCCACTGGAACGAACTGCCGGGACTGGCCGACAACGTGAACGAAGACCACATGTTCGTGGTTATCACCGCACGTAAGGGCACCATATCATACAAGAACGCGCTTGAGCGTCTGCCGGAGGAGATTACGCGATACTTCGCAGGCAAGAGCCTCATGATAATCTTCCCCGACCAGTATGGCGAACCGCTGGGCGCAATGACCTATGCAGAGCCTCAGCATCACGAACAGCCTAGCGCATACGAGGTGCTGCTGACATGGGTAAGGAAAAAATTCAAGATATAAACAACTCTCTACATAACGACAACAAGCAAACAAAGAAACAGAAAAAACATGATAGATATAAAAGGCATAACCAAGAGCTTCGGCTCGCTGCAGGTGCTTAAGGGCATCGACTTGCACATAGGCAAGGGCGAAGTGGTGAGCATCGTCGGACCGAGCGGTGCCGGCAAGACCACACTGCTGCAGATAATAGGCACACTCGACAAGCCCGACAGCGGACAGATAATAATAGACGGCACCGACGTGAGCCGCCTTAACCGCAAGAAGCTGTCAGAGTTCAGAAACCAGCGCATAGGCTTCGTGTTTCAGTTTCACCAGCTTCTGCCTGAGTTCACCGCGCTCGAGAACATCATGATACCGGCCTTGATTGGCGGAAAATCGCGCAGCGAGGCAAAGAAGAAGGCCGAAGCCCTGCTCGACTTCATGGGACTGGCCGACCGCGCAAAGCATAAGCCCAACGAGCTTTCTGGCGGCGAGAAGCAGCGTGTGGCAGTGGCACGCGCACTGGTAAACGACCCTGCCGTTATTCTTGCCGACGAGCCGTCGGGCAGTCTCGACTCGAAAAACAAGGAGGAACTGCACCAGCTGTTCTTCAGTCTGCGCGACAAGCTCGGACAGACATTCGTGATTGTAACGCATGACGAAAACCTGGCAAAAATTACCGACCGCACCATAGCCATGCGCGACGGAATGCTCGAGACCGACGTCTATGCCGCAGCCGACGCAGCAACGGCAGCTAGCAGCAGCACCGCCACAACCGACAACGACACGGACGGAGCTGACCGTGCGGACGAAAATGCCGACGGCAAGGCCGAATAGAACGCAGAAAAGAACTGCGAGACCACAAACATTTGTATTATAAAAATCAAACACCGATAAAGAATATGGACTTCATAAAACTTGGCGACTACAACCTCATGAAGGTTGTCAAGAAAGTAGACTTCGGTATGTATCTCGACGGAGGCGACGAAGGCGAGGTGCTGCTGCCACAGCGCTACGTGCCCGAAGGATGTAAGGTTGGCGACGAGCTCAACGTGTTTATCTATCTCGACAACGAAGAAAGGCTCGTAGCCACTACGCTCACGCCGCTGGCCAAGGTTGGCGACTTTGCCTTCCTCAGCGTGGCATGGGTTAACGAGTATGGAGCCTTCCTCAACTGGGGACTGATGAAAGACCTCTTCTGCCCGTTCCGTGAACAGAAAATGAAGATGGAAACAGGCAAAGGCTACATCGTGCACGTACACCTCGACAGCGAGAGCTACCGCATAGTGGCCTCGGCCAAGATTGAGCGCTACTTCAGCAACGAGCAGCCCGAATACAGACAGGGCGACGAGGTGAGCCTGCTGGTATGGCAGAAAACCGACCTCGGATTTAAGGTGATAATAGACAACAAATATCCGGGACTTGTCTACAAGGACCAGATATTCAAGGATATACACACCGGCGACAGGATGAAGGGATACATAGGCACAATAAGACCCGACGGCAAGATAGACGTGACGCTGCAGCCTACGGGACGCAAGATGACAACAGAATTCAGCGAGGTGCTTCTGCAATATATGAAGGAACACGACGGCGTGTGCCGCCTGACAGACAAGAGCCCGGCTGAAGACATCTACAAGACCTTCCAGGTGAGCAAGAAGAACTATAAGAAAGCCGTGGGCGTTCTCTACAAGCGCAGGCTTATCTCTCTGTTCGACGACTGCATAGCGCTCACACAGGACGAATGACAAAAGCGCACGGCAGCACAACAGCAGGTCTGCCGTGGTGGAAACGATAAAAAAGTATATTATAAGTAAAGGCTAACGACAATGAGAAAATTCAGAAAATTAGTGGCAATAGAGCCGATAAAGATGATTCCGGAGGCTATAGACAGCCTCGGGCGGTATGCCGACGAGGTGATCATCCACAGCGATATGCCACAAACCGCTGATGAGACAGCAGCACGCATAGGCGATGCCGATGCCGCGCTGGTAAGCTTCACTACGGCCATAACCGCAGAAATCCTTGCCAAATGCCCATGCCTGAAATACGTAGGCATGTGCTGCTCGCTCTATTCACCCGAAAGCGCAAACGTAGACATCCACTATGCCGACGGACACGGAATAACCGTAACCGGCATACGCGACTACGGCGACGAGGGCGTGATAGAATACGTGGTAAGCGAGCTCGCCAGATGTCTTCACGGCTTCGGTCAGCCTGCATGGTTCGGCGCACCAAGCGAGATAACCGGCCTGAAAGCCGGCGTGGTGGGTCTGGGCAAGTCAGGAGGCATGATAGCAGACGCCATGAAGTTCTTCGGAGCCGAGGTGGGCTACTTTGCACGCAGCCAGAAACCCGCAGCCGAGGCTAAAGGCTACAGGTTTATGCCCCTGGACGAACTGGTTGGATGGAGCGACGTGATATTCTGCTGCCTCAACCGCAACACCGTGCTGCTGCACGAAAAGCAGTTTGAACTTATGGGCGACCATAAGATACTCTTCAACACCGGCCTGTCGCCGGCATGGGACGAACCTGCATTTGAAAAATGGCTCGACCGCGACAACATCTGCTTCTGCGACACCACAGGAGCGGCCGGCAGCGAGCGCATGCAAAGCCACAGGCACATGCACTGCATGGGCGTATCGTCAGGACTTACAAAGCAGTCGTATGAACGGCTCAGCCAAAAAGTTCTGGCAAACATAGAGAACTATCTGAAAGATTAGGAACTAGCTGAACATCAACATAAAAGAGGGAAGTGAAAGTAAAGGAGTTAATATATAACCTTGAAGACTTGATTACCTGCATCGGTAAAATGCAACGACATTATCACAGCCTGGCACTGCAAACAGACTGACGGTTAAAACCCTTACTTAAATACAGCATCCCAAAGTCCCTCTACAAAACAGAGCATAAGCCAACACGCCTCAAAGCTTATGCCCTGTTTTTTTGATTTCAGCCGAAGAAGTCAATAAAACAAAATTAATAAACAATAAATGCAACGACAAATGAAAACAAATATAACAACGACAGACAAAAAACCTGCAATAAAACAAGAGGAATGCATCTGCAATCAATTAAGGAATGCACCTCCTCATTTCACCGGATGTAAATTTACTTGTTTATTAAGTTTAAATTTTCAACAGCAAAATGACTACAATTAGAATTAAACTTTCTCCTCAGCTTATAAAGACGGGAGAAGAAGAACTTCTCATCGAAATAGATGAGAGCGTTCTGTCAGAAGAAAAGCTGCAAGTCAAGAAAGACAGATATTTGTTCCTATACATGGAGAAAATAATCAAAGAACTTGAAAGCAACAAGCAAAGCAGCACGGCAGATAACTACAAGAGCACGCTGAAAAGCTTTAAGCGATTCAGGAAAGGCAAGAACATCACGCTCGGCAAAATCAACGACAAGATGATGCAGCAATATGAGATGTATCTGAAAAACGAAGGAATAAAGATGAACACGATATCCTTCTACATGAGAGTGATGCGTGCGGTATACAACAGGGCGGTGAACGACGGACTCGCCACGGAGAAACAGCCGTTCAAGAACGTCTACACCGGGATTGACAAGACCGAGAAAAGAGCCATACCGCTGCAGACCATAAAGGCCATAAAGGAGCTCTATATGCCGTCGAGAGCATTACACTTTGCCAGAGACATGTTTCTCTTCAGTTTCTACACCCGCGGAATGTCGTTCATAGACATGGCTTATCTTAAAAAGACCGACCTAAGCAACGGCATACTGACATACAAGCGGCGCAAGACCAAGCAGCAGCTCTCAATAAAATGGGAGAAATGCATGCAGGAAATAGTAAACAAATGGCCATCGTACAACGACTATCTGCTGCCGATAATTACGATACCCGGAAAAGAAGAGAGAATGCAGTATAAGAGTTGCCAGAAGAACGTGAACATGCAACTCGACAAGATATCCAAAATGCTGAAAATGCGAAAAGGCATAACCATGTATGTGGCACGTCACTCATGGGCAAGCATTGCAAAAAACATGAACATCCCCATAGGAGTGATAAGCGACAGCATGGGGCACACATCGCTAAAGACCACACAGATTTACCTCAGCGCAATTGACATGGATGTCATAAATAAGGCCAACCTGAAGATATTGAATAAAATAGAGAAAAGGAACGAAGAGACAAAGCGATTTTCGCAAACCGTAAAATAAAAGTCTCATAAACCTGCAAACGACTAATTGGATATAAATACAAACAGCCTAAGCACACGTGCTTCAAAGCAACTACTAACTACATACAAAATTGACAAACTGACTCTCGGGCTGCTTTAAACTCTTAACGACTGATTATTAACTATTTAGAATTATTATTTTATCTAATATCATTTATTTAAATTGCCAACATTATGAAATGTCTTATACAACTTAAAACATCTAATATTTAGAGAATCGGTATTTCTGCGTCTTACGCACGCAGACAATCAGCATAGCAAGCATCTCTAACGATTAAAATATCATCACAAAGACGTCTTGCACTACATTGTAAAAAAGCCACAACAGATATCCGTGGCAATTTACACAATTTACCAATACGTAATCACCCTCAGGCATTACGCCACCATAAAAAAGACGGCGTTGCAGAGATTAAAATACAGGAGTCTGCCCTATCCGGGACGGCTTTCACATTAATAATAAGGGTGCTACAATATGGCGTTTGTCAACGGCACACATTCTATTAACTAACAGCATCCGGTGAAACATCATGATGTGCTGAACGCCATTACACAAAATATTGATAAAGATTATTAATTAAAAACTCCAATAAAACGGCGGAGGATGTGCTCTACACTCATCTCCCGCCGTTATTGTGTTCCATACGGGCCGACACATCAAACGCAGCATTCCACATTAGTTGTAGCCAAACAGAACCTTGCTATAGCAATGAAACATTGGCATAAATAATAATGTTACAGAATGCAGGTAGCATATACACGGCAAGTTGTATTCACTGCAAAAGGTGCCAAAACGCAATGCGAAAGGGCATGTTTTACAACATGAAATGCGGCAAATTGGAATGTAAAAGGTATGCTTTTACAACAAAGGACATAAACAGGAAAGTAAAGCGAAAAAGTTTTTTGTATAAACTCATCACTCGTCACAAAGCCTCATAACTCACTGCATGTCAGCACATTAGGCTGTGATGAGTTGCCGTACCGACTCATCACACAACAAGGTGGAAAGCCTGGCGTGATGAGTTGAGAAAGAAACTCATCACACCATAACGCATTATAATTCAACACTTTACGCATGAATGTGATGAGTGATGAGTTTATACAAAAAACTTTTTCTGTTTATTTCCGTCAGTTATCCGGCATGCTGTCGTCATGGCAACAAGGCATTAAAATAACACTATCACGCCTGCCGTAAGACATGAGCCGAAAGCCTGAAACATAAAAGGACTACTTACAGAAGCCTGCCGGATTCATAGCTTACAACTCCTCCGGCCGGATTGCAGTCCGGCAGAAAGCGGGAAACAGTACCGGACACAGCATATCCGGCACAGCCAATAATCAAAGGGCTTATCTGCCAAGATACGTCAATACTCTATCTTATCGTCTTTCTGCGCCCACATCTCAAAAGCCTTGATGGCCTCGTTGCGCATCATCTCCTCTGACGACAACTTGCGGCCTTCACGCGGCAGAGCCAGCTCGTCGTAGATAAACGAGTCGTCAAATCCGATGTTCTTGGCATCGGTCTTGTTGTTGGCAAAATAAACCTTCTTCAGTCTTGCCCAATATATTGCGCCAAGGCACATGGGGCACGGCTCACACGACGTAAAAATCTCGCAGTCGCTTAGGTCGAACGTACCCAAGGCGGCAGCTGCCGCCCTTATGGCGCTCACCTCGGCATGGGCTGTAGGGTCGTTGTTGGCCGTCACGCGGTTGACTCCTGTTGCAACAATCTCGCCGTCGCGAGCTATCACGGCTCCGAAAGGTCCTCCGCCATTGTTGACATTATCTATCGAAAGCTCTATGGCCTTACGCATAAGTTCGTCTTTTGTCATAATGATTTCTTTTATTAACGTTTGAAACAATCATACACCCGGCAGCTGCCGCAGCACGGCCTTGATGCAAGGGCGCACTTGAAGTATGACATCTGCCGGCATACCGCAGCAAATATACTAATTTATAAATTATAAAAAGAAAATAGACAAATTAAATAATAATTATTTCAACTATTTATAAAAAAATGTGGACAATGCTTCCGGCTGTCATCTGCCGGTTTTCCCCAACCGCTCACTATACTTATGCCGGCTCTTTGTCTCACATTAAGCATAACGGCAAATAACAAACAAGCGCTCAGCCAAAATCAGGCGTCAAGCTCTGCCTACGGGCTTATCAGGCGTAGTAAACCTGACACGAAAACAACGAAAAAAAGCGTGTCAGAATGCATACAAAAGCACATTCTGACACGCCTTCTTGATTAGTATATAAGAATATTAGCTTTAGAATTCAGCATTTTTCGGAGTACGCGGGAACGGTATCACGTCGCGTATGTTCTGCATACCTGTAACGAACAGGATAAGGCGCTCGAATCCGAGACCGAATCCTCCGTGAGGGCATGATCCGTATTTACGTGTGTCGAGATACCACCACATATCCTTCATCGGGATGTTGCGCTCGTTGATTTCGCCTATCAGCTTGTCGTAGTTCTCCTCACGCACGCTTCCGCCGATAATCTCTCCAATCTGCGGGAACAGAACGTCAGTGCCCTGAACAGTCTTGCCGTCCTCGTTAATCTTCATGTAGAACGCCTTTATGGCCTTAGGATATCCGGTCATGATGACAGGCTTCTTGAAGTGTTCTTCAACGAGATAACGCTCGTGCTCGCTGGCAAGGTCCATGCCCCAGCTTACGGGGAACTCGAACTTATGACCGTTCTTAACGGCCTCTTCAAGAATATTGATACCCTCTGTGTACTCAAGACGGACAAAAGAACCGCTGACAACCGACTTGAGTCGCTCTATCAGCGTCTTGTCTATCATCTTGTTGAGGAACTCAAGGTCGTCCTTGCAGTTGTCCAAAGCCCACTGAACGCAGTATTTGATGAAGTCTTCCTCGAGGTCCATCAGGTCGTTGAGATCGATGAATGCAACCTCAGGCTCTATCATCCAGAACTCTGCCAGGTGGCGCGGAGTGTTTGAGTTTTCGGCACGGAAAGTTGGTCCGAAAGTATAGATGGCACCCAGAGCCGTTGCTCCGAGCTCGCCCTCGAGCTGTCCGCTCACGGTGAGTGAAGTCTGCTTGCCGAAGAAGTCGTCGTCGTAGGTTATCTTGCCTTCGTCGTTCTTCTTAAGGTCGTAGAGGTTCTTGGTTGTAACCTGGAACATCTGTCCTGCACCCTCACAGTCGCTGGCTGTGATGAGCGGTGTGTGGAAATAGAAGAATCCGTGATCGTGGAAATACTTGTGGATGGCTATGGCCATATTGTGGCGTATGCGCATCACGGCTCCGAAGGTGTTAGTACGAAGGCGCAGATGTGCATACTGGCGCATGTACTCGAAGCTCTGTCCTTTTTTCTGCATCGGATAGTCGCTGGCACAGAGACCGTAAATCTCAATCTCACGGCACTGCAGCTCTACCGTCTGTCCTGCTCCCTGGCTCTCAACCAGCTCGCCGTTGACATTGATGCATGAGCCTGTGGTTATCTGCTTGAGCATGCTCTCGTCGAACTTTGACGGATCGACAACTACCTGTACGTTCTTTATTGTTGAACCGTCGTTAAGCGCGATAAAGTCTACTGACTTGCTGCTACGGTGGGTACGCACCCATCCTTTTACGTTGACGACAGCGCCGAAATCTGTGCGCTGAAGCACGTCTACGACTTTTGTTCTCTTGATTTTTTCCATTTTGTTATATGTTTTGACAGTAATCCGGCGCATGCCTCAGCCATGCTGTCGGCCACGTGGCACAAACAGAGCCGCAGGCCTGCACCAAAATACGTTTCGTCTAAAAAGCTTCAGCCTTTAATTCTGATTGTTGTACTATTATTCAAAAGCTCCCATGCGCAGCATGTCAACTTCCTTCTCTGTGAGGAAGCGCCAGTCGCCGCGGCGGAGATTCTTCTTAGTCAGACCAGCAAAGAGCACACGGTCGAGCTTGACAACTCTGTATCCGAGGCTTTCGAAGATACGGCGGACGATACGGTTCTTGCCGCTGTGTATCTCGATGCCCACCTGGCTCTTGTCTGTTGCGCTGGCATACTCGATGGCGTCGGCATGCACCTCGCCGTCCTCAAGAGTTATGCCTGTGGCTATCTGCTGCATGTCGTGAGCAGTAACCTTCTTGTCGAGGAAGACGTGATAAATCTTCTTCTTCAGGAATTTAGGATGAGTGAGCTTGCTGGCCAGATCGCCGTCGTTGGTGAGCAGGAGCACTCCTGTGGTGTTTCGGTCAAGGCGTCCTACGGGATAGATACGCTCCGGACATGCGTTCTTTACGAGATCCATCACAGTCTTGCGCTGCTGCGGGTCGTCGCTTGTTGTAACACAGTCCTTTGGCTTGTTGAGAAGCACGTATACCTTCTTCTCCATTGACACCTTCTGATCGTGGAATCTGATGTCGTCAGTGCGCAGAACCTTTGTTCCGAGCTCTGTAACAACCTGACCGTTAACGCTGACCACGCCTGCCTGTATGAACTCGTCGGCCTCACGGCGGCTGCAGATACCTGCATTGGCCAGATACTTGTTAAGTCTTACGGGCACTGTCGGGTCGATGTTGGCCTCTTTATATTCTATACGCTTCTTCTGGCTGTACTTTGCGTTAGGATCATAATCAGGGGTACGCTGACGGTAACCGCCGCGCTGATAAGAGTTCTGACGGGGCTGATAGCCGCCCTCGCCTCCTCCGTTGTTGTAACGCGGACGATAGCCAGCCGACTGGCGGGGCTGATAGCCGCCGTCCATGCCCTGATTGTAGTTCTGGCGGTAGGGCGAGCCCTGACGCTGGCCATACTGGTTCTGGCGGGGCTGATAGTTGCCGTCGGCATCGCTGTTATAACGCGGACGATAGCCGCCGCGCTGCTGCGGCTGATAGCCCTGACGCTGCTGATAGCCGCCCTGCTGTCCGCTGTTATAACGCGGACGATAGCCGCCGCGCTGCTGCGGCTGATAGCCCTGACGCTGCTGATAGCCGCCCTGCTGTCCGCTGTTGTAGCGCGGACGGTAAGAACGCTGCTGACCTCCGTCTGACTGGAGCGCTGCGCCGAATCCCTCAGGACGGAAGCCTGCTGAATCGTTATTATAGTTTCTGCTAGATGAATATGCACGCTGTACCTTGATGCGCGGACGCATAGGTCTTTCTCCGTTACGGTAGTTTGTGTTTTCAGCCGGTTTGTAGCCCTCACGGCTTACCTCGTTTTGTCCGGCATACATACCTTCTTTCTTGTTTTCTAAATCTTCTGTCATATTATTTCAGATTAATGCCTCACGGCGGTTTGTAATTATGTTATTTTTATATTTTGTTCTGCTACATTTACTAAGACATTCAAACAAACAGGCATCCACACGGCCGGTAGTCAATACTGAAGCCGCGGGCGATGCCTTGCTTATTATATTCCGGTGTAATTGTGAGGTGTTATGGCCATAAGCTCAGCCTTAACCTCATCGCTTACATTCAGTTCTTTGATAAATTGATGTATTGTTTCTTCTGTCATTTTATGGTTAGTACGTGTAAGTGCCTTGAGAGCCTCATACGGATGCGGATAGGCCTCACGGCGCAGTATGGTCTGAATGGCCTCAGCCACAACGGCCCATGTATTGTCAAGGTCGGCACTTATCTTCTCTTCGTTGAGTATGAGCTTGCGCAGTCCTTTCAGTGTGCTCTGTATTGCGATGACAGTGTGTCCGAGAGGCACGCCGATGTTGCGAAGCACTGTAGAGTCGGTAAGGTCGCGCTGCAGACGGCTTACGGGCAGCTTCTGTGCCAGGAACTGCAGCACAGCGTTTGCTACGCCGAGGTTGCCTTCACTGTTCTCGAAGTCAATAGGATTGACCTTATGAGGCATTGCGCTCGAGCCAACCTCACCGGCCTTGATCTTCTGCTTGAAGTATTCCATTGAGATATACATCCAGAAGTCGCGGTCGAGGTCTATTATTATCGTGTTTATGCGGCGCACGGCATCAAGCACTGCACCCAGACAGTCATAGTTGCTTATCTGCGTGGTCCACTGCTCGCGCACGAGTCCGAGTTTCTCGCTGACAAACTTATTGCCGAAAGCCTTCCAGTCGTACTCGGGATATGCCACATGATGGGCATTGTAGTTACCCGTAGCACCGCCGAACTTGGCAGTAAGCTCACACTGACGTAAAGAGTCGAGCTGCTTCTGCAGACGGTATGCGAACACCATAACCTCCTTACCGAGACGTGTGGGCGATGCAGGCTGTCCGTGAGTCTTGGCCAGCATGGGCACCTCTTTCCACTCTTCGGCATAGTCGGTGAGCTGCTTTATGAGCTCTTCCACCTGCGGAACCACAACATCGCAAAGCGCATCCTTAAGCGAGAGCGGCACTGAGGTGTTGTTGATGTCCTGCGACGTCAGTCCGAAATGAATAAACTCCTTGAACGGCTCGAGACCTCCGATGGCGTCGAACTGTTCTTTTATGTAATACTCCACGGCCTTAACATCGTGGTTTGTGATGCCTTCAATTTCCTTGACACGTGCCGCACCGGCTTCGTCAAACGTAAGATAGATGTCACGCAGACGTCCAAACAGCGAATGGTCGAAATCCTTGAGCTGAGGGAGCGGAAGCTCGCACAGCGCAATAAAATATTCAATCTCCACACGTATACGGTAACGTATGAGAGCATACTCAGAAAAATAGTCTGCAAGCCGTTCGGTCTTGCCTCTGTATCGGCCGTCTATCGGAGAGATGGCAGTAAGTAAGTCAAGATTCATAACTAATACGTATTAACGGTTGCAAAATTAATAATTTAAATCGATTTAATGGCACTTACAGACAATAAAAGTTTGTTATAAATTGCATTTTTATAAATACCGGACAGGCAACACACGCAAGCGGCAAAATCATGACAAGAGTGTGCATAAAGAAAAAACCGACAGCACCTTGGTGTTGTCGGTTTTGCGTGGGCGTTGACGGATTCGAACCGCCGACCCTCTGCTTGTAAGGCAGATGCTCTAAACCAGCTGAGCTAAACGCCCTTGTTCTTGTAAGCGAGTGCAAAGATACGGCGTTTTTTCCTTTCCGCCAAATTTTTCGCGAACTTTTTTCATTTTTTCTTAAATTTAGTTCCTAAACAGGCATTTTTTGTCTAAGATGCACCAATAATCCAGTTCTATGCAAGACTCACCGCACATAACGCTCAGCGCTCCTCACAGAAAGCAGCAATGGACGCTGACATACGGAACAGGCACTAATATTCCGGACAAAGACATAAAATCAGCAAAACCAACGAGGACTCATGCGCGAAGAAAAAGCAACAGCCGCCACACGGCAAAAACAACCTAACACCACGACAAATAAAAGGATACCGGCTGCATGCCTTGCACAAGGTAAAGGACGCAAGAACTATCTGCAAAATGCCGACGCCAACAGGCATTCGCACTCACCACACAACCTTCTGACAATCAACGCATTACAAAAGGGCACATTTTAGGCGGCAAAAGGTGTCCTTTTAGCCTGCAATTTGTATCCTTTCGCAACATAAAAGAACGCAAATCAGAAATAAGACAGCGCACAAAGAGCCAGCCGAGTGCAACGAGCGCCAACCGGGCATACGATAATACATGCATCAAGCCGAGACATTGCGCATCTAAAGCGTCTACAGCCATTCTTTCTACATCAACCGCAAGAACTCCTCACCTATTCTACCCGACAATGTATTTCTACAAGAAATAAGCCAGCAAAGACAAAAGGATACATACAAAACCGCCGACAACAAAGCTGATCCGAAATTCAAACACACATCTATAGAGCTGCCACTGTATTAACCCTCAACCGGTCATTATACAGCACATAGCGTTATCAATTTTGTGTATTCATGCCTTCATCCCGCCTTTTTGTTTCTATTGGCGGCTTTTTGTTCGCTTTTTCTTGACATAGCCCGCCATGCCTGCAAAATCCAACAAAAAGGAGCTCAATATAAAGCAATAATACAGACCGAATCATAATAACAGATTGGGGTTAAAGCAAGACACAAAAACTATCAGGAAAACATGCCATACAGGCCACGACTGCAGCGAAACGAAGAAAAGACAGACAAGCGGCAACAATGACAATAAACGAAAAATGCCGGACAAATTGTCCGGCATTCTGTTTTGATGTGGGCGTTGACGGATTCGAACCGCCGACCCTCTGCTTGTAAGGCAGATGCTCTAAACCAGCTGAGCTAAACGCCCTTGTTCTTGTAAGCGAGTGCAAAGATACGGCGTTTTTTTCTTTCCACCAAATTTTTCGCAAACTTTTTTCAAAAAAAGATGCCCCGACATGTCGGGGCACCATTTAAACTTTAACTGATATGGAATTTTACTTTGCAATCTCAACAGTAGCGCGACGGTTGTATGAAGGAGGAACAAGTGTGTCTACACCGCCCTTAGCCTCAATCTGGATGTTTTCTCTCTTAACACCCATCTTAACCAATTCGTCAGCAACTCTCTCAGCACGTTTCTGTGACAGAGCACGATTGTATGCAGCAGGACCTGTTGCATTGTCAGCATATCCGGTAACAATCAACTTAGCGTTGTTGTCCTTAGAATAGTCTGCAAGATTCTTAACGTTAACAAGGTCTTTTCTTGAAGCGATTGTAGACTTGTTGATGTTGAAGAATACAGAAACAGGATTTGTTATATACTCTTTCTCAACCTTTGTTGTTGCAGTAGCAGTTCTGTTTGCAAGCTCGTTCTTCAGACGGCTGTTCTCTGCCTTCTCGTCTGCCAGCTGAGCATTGAGAGCGTCTAGCTGTGACTGTGAAAGAGCCTTGATGGCGTCTACATCAGGAACTTTGTTCCATGTGCCCTTACCTACGTTGTAAGTGATACCAACCTCTGCATAAACGTTGTTAGGATGGTTCATCAGGAAGCCATCGCCCATATCGGCCGGCATACCGCAGATGTCGCTCTCCATGCGGTTCCAACCAAGTTCGAAGTTGATGGCAACCTTTCTGCTTACCCAGAACTCGTTCAAGATACCTACTGACCAGCCCATTGCATATCTGTTATATGTGCAAGAACGGCCAACACCGGCACCTGCGAAAGGTATGAAGTTCCATACACGGTCAGGATTGTAGCCACAGAACATATTGCTGAGGTTGAACATTACCTGCTCATTCAAGATCCAATACTTGTTGCCGTTGCCTTTGTTCTGATCGCTGTAAACAGCCTTACCCCAGATTCCCTGCAGCTTTGTACGGAGACCTATTCCAGGTGTGAACCATTTACCGATGGCGATAGAAGCTCCAGGGTTAGAACGGAATTTCTTGAAGGGGCTCTTTGACCAGCCTCTGCCATCTTCATAATTACCATACCAAGCGTTCCATTCAGCACCGGCCTGAATAAACCAGTTGCTCCAGAACGAATTTGTAGCAACGCTGTACTTTTCAGTAGCGTCGTTCTCCTGCGCCATTGAGGCAACAGAAGCACCTGCTAAAAGTAATACAATTAATAACTTTTTCATAACTCTTAATATTAAACAATCAATAAAAATATGTCAAATGCCTTTATATACAAAGCTTATCTTCAATTGCAAAGATAGCAATATTTTTCAATTAAACACGTTTTTTGTAATTTTATTTTCACATTTACAGAAAATAATACAAACTATTATAAAAACGTGTCAACAGAACAAACTATCAATGTCATGTTGCTTAAGCATGCCTATCACAGGCTTGCCGTCAGGAGTGTAGTTTACGTTTGAGCACGTAAACAGTTCGTTCACAATGCTTTCCATCTCTGCATTGTCGAGCACTTGTCCGTAAGGGATGGCTGCACTTTTTGCCAATTGCAGTGCCAGTGCGCTGTTTATTCCTTCCGTCGGCCCTATTCCGGTTTCAATAAAATCATCCACTATATTCTTCAACAGCTTTACATAGTCAACGTCTTCAAGTCCGGCGGGAATTCCGTTTATCGAGTAGCTGCCGCCTCCAAGAGAAGCGAGATCGAAACCTATATTGGCTATTTCGTTGCTTATCTTATCTATAATCACTGTTTCGGAAGGAGAAAACTGTATCATCTCCGGGAACAATATCTGCTGCGAACTGCATCCCTTTCCGTTAATCTGCGAAAGATAGCGTTCATAAAGTATGCGCACATGGGCACGGTACTGGTCGATAACCATCAAACCAGACTTAACGGCAGTCATGATATACTTTCCCTTATATTGATAATGTGCAGGTGACTTCTCGTCTATAACGCTGCCTCCGCCCGAGATTATCGTTCCTTCCGGTTCAGGCTGGGCTACATCTGGCATAAAGAGGCTTTGCTCTTCGCCGCCGCTCACTCCTTCATAGAGCGTTTCCCATGAGTCAGGAACCGTTCTACGGTTTGATGGCATACTGCCTGCTGACGTCTCCTTGAAAGGATTATACTCCGGATTAAAGTCAAGTTTGGGAGCTGAAGTGCCGCCCACAGAGGGGTCGAACACCGGTATATCAGGCCTTCCTTCAGTGTCGAAGTCTATCGAAGGAACATCATTAAAGCGGCCGAGAGAGTCTTTAACGGCAGCCATAAGTATCTGCCATATAGTCTGCTCATTCTCAAACTTTATCTCGGTTTTTGTAGGATGGATGTTCACATCGATGTCTTCGGGATTGACATCGAAGTAAATGAAATAAGGCACCTGCTCGCCCATAGGTATAAGGCGGTCGAAAGCCGTAAGCACGGCCTTATGAAAATACGGATGCTTCATATATCTCCCGTTGACAAAGAAATACTGATGAGAGCATTTCTTACGGGCGGCTTCGGGCTTGCCGACAAATCCCGAGATATTGCATACCGTTGTCTCTACGTTAACGGGCAGTATGTCGTGATTGAGTTTCTTGCCGAACACATCTACTATACGCTGTCTCAGGCTGCCTTTACGCAGGTTGAACATCTCCACGCCGTTGCTATGGAACGTAAAGTTTATCTGCGGATAAACAAGCACTATACGCTCAAAAGCAGCAAGGATGTTATTAAGTTCCGTAGAGTTAGACTTCAAGAACTTACGTCTTGCAGGGACGTTGAAGAATATATTGTTTACAGAAAAGTTACTTCCTATAGGACATGAAACAGGCTCCTGGGCCATAACCTTAGAGCCGGAAATAGTGATATGCGTTCCGAGTTCGTCATCTGCAGTGCGTGTTTTCAGTTCAACCTGGGCCACGGCAGCGATGGATGCAAGCGCCTCGCCACGGAATCCCATTGTATGAAGAGCAAACAGGTCGCTTGCCTGGCGTATCTTTGATGTTGCATGACGTTCAAACGACAGGCGCGCATCGGTTTCCGACATGCCCTTGCCGTTGTCTATCACCTGTATCGAAGTGCGCCCTGCATCGGTAACCAGTACCTTAATTGTATCTGCTCCAGCATCAACAGAATTTTCAACAAGTTCCTTGATTACAGATGCCGGACGCTGTATAACCTCACCCGCAGCAATCTGATTTGCCACAGAATCAGGCAGAAGCTGTATAATGTCACTCATGATTTTTCAACTAATTAAAATAAAGCAAAAACTTCCAAACTACAACAAGCAGGACAATCAGCAGCAGGATGACACCCGTACTAAGGATGAATCCGCCGGACAAACGCCGTTCGCTGCGGCGCCTTGCATATTTCGTAGCGTTAAGGAAAGCGCCTCTTATGCGGTCTTCATGGCTTGACTTGCCTTTGTCGTCTGTCACACCAAGCTCCCGTTTCGCACGTTCCTCCACATCCTTCAATACATCCTTACGTTCATCAGCATACAGGTATTGATGCTGAAACCCACGCGGTCTGCGCTGCTTGAACAGTCCCATAAGCTTATTTGTTGTCTTTTAGCTCAACATCGGTCTTGGCCTCTGTTTTTGTTTCTCCACCCGGCGCAGTCTGAACGTCAGAATCCTTTACGCTGTCGGATGCAGGAACTGGAGCAGATTCCGGCTTACTTTCCGGTAAACCTGCAGTTTTCTGTTTTTCTGACGCGCCATCTGCAGACGATGTTTGCTTTGCGTCCGCTCCATCATCCGGCTTCGACTGTTCTGCGCCTGCAACAGGCTTAACTTCACTTTCAACAGAAACAACAGAGCCGGAACTTATATGCTGCAACGGTGCTGAACGGCGCGGAATGTTCTTTAGCTCTGTGCCGCTCTTCTTGCCGCGCCATACGAATATGTCATTCTTGTCAAGCGGCCTGACATAGTCAAACCATGCAAACGACGGCAGCTTAGACTTTGCCACGGGCGTCTGTGTGATAGGATACATAACATTCTGACTCTTGCATGTCCAAAGAGTTTCCAGCTGTCGGTTTCTCATGAACATACGCATCGTATCCGTCTCAATATATGCCATGTTGGTGAGCGAGCTGTCCTTGTCTTCTTCAAGGTAATACACGGCAAGCACGTTACCTATCGCCTCGGTCTTGCGTATTTCTCCATTTTCAAAATATCCGAACATCTCTCTCGAAGATATCTGATTAAAATGGATGCTGTCGGGCAACTGCTCTATCGAAAGAGCCTGATTTATAACATGTGCGCGGTCAATTGTCGAGTCTTTCATGAACACCTCGATAACCTCACCTAACAGCTGGCGGTTAGCATTCCATGTTATCGGGTCTTTATACATTATGAGACACGAGTCTTTCGTGTTGTAAATCAGAGAGTCGCAAACGGCCTGAACATCCGGTCTGAACGCCCTTACCTTATTATAACAATGGGCCACACGATAAACAGAGTCGGTGTTTATATTAAAGGTGTAAACCTTCATCGTGTCAGAATGCAGATAAAGCGTGTCACGCTGAGAGAAATCCATCATCACGGCGCTGTCTGTTGCGAAGGCAAAACCTGTCTTTTCATTATACCAGAAGTAGTTGCTGTTCAGCTGATTCTTGTTAAGCGAATCCTTGTACACAACATTATGAAAGCCCTGACTTATACCTGTCTTTTCGTTATAGAACAGACTGTCGCCCGTAAGTTCCTTACCGTTGTTGGTAAGACGCGACCGTCCATATAGGCGGGCTTTCTCCTTATTGGTGTCATAATATCCCTGAGATGTATATATCGTGCTCTTTCCCGAAGTGATTTTCGACGGTCCAACGATATGCGCCATTGAAGTACGTGTGTCATAATGGAGCGTATCTGTGGTAAGAACAAACTTAGGATTCTTCAGATTTACATTATAATTGAACACGGCGTTGCGTGTTTCCGTGTCATATTCGCCCCAGTCAGAAACCAATACGTTCTTCTTGTCGACCATCTTTCCGCCTTCAAAGAAATATCCGATGCCGTAAAGACGGTCGTAGTTAAGACTGTCGGTGTAAAGCGTGGTGCCCCTATGCTTCAGCACAACATTGTAGCGTGCCTCGGCCATCTGGTCGTTGCCGTCATAATAGGCATAGTCGCTGAACAGCGAGAGGGTGTCTCCCTGATACATCTTCACATGTCCGAAAGCCTTAAACGAGTTTGACTCCTGATAAAGATACGCACTGTCACAGAACAGGCGCGCACCATTATGCCTGAATGCCACACGCCCCTTAAGCACCTGGGCCGTAGGGTTGTCGCCGAACATGTCATAATTGGTAACATCGGCATGAACAAGATAGACGCGCTCGTTTGTACTCTTGCGCGGTTTCTTCTTATTCGGCTGGCGTGATTGGACCACACTAAGTCCAAACAGGCACAGGAGTACCACAATCAGTATCCTATGCCCGCTGAATAAGACTTTTATTCTATTGTTTGTTGTCATTTAACCCAACCTTGATATTCAAAGTTACAATTCTTATAACGATCGTTTATTCGTATATACGTATTCTTTATCTTATCCTTTATCCAGTCTTTTATGAACTCTTCCTTGCGCTTGGCAAGCACGATGTTCTTCATCGTCTGAAAATCTTCGGTTATCGTAGCCCTGTGCATCTCCACGCGGCTCTTCAGCTTTGCGACGACACAAACGAGCTTACCGTTTTTCTCATTAATCATCTGGAAAGGAGCCGACACCTCACCAACCTTCAGCGTGTCTACCACACGTGCTATCTCTGAAGGCAGATTGCGGAGCTGGAACTTACTTGTACGTCCTGACTCGGTGGTGTTGGCCATCAGACCGTTGTTGTTGCGGGTATCCTTATCGTCTGACAGGAATGACGCTGCCTGCTCGAAGGTGAATTTGCCCGCACGTATCTCGTCTGCTATAGAGTCAAGCTGCATTGAAGCTGTCTCGATAGCCTCATTAGAAACGTTAGGCTTAAGAAGGATGTGTCTTACCTTAATCTTGTCGCCTCGCTTGTCTATAAGCTGGATGATATGATATCCGAAGTCGGTCTCTACGATTTTAGATATCTTCTTCGGGTCTGTAAGGTTGAAAGCCACGTTAGCAAAAGCCGGATCGAGCATGCCTCGGCCTACATAATCAGGAAATTCGCCACCCATACGGGCTGTACCCGGATCTTCCGAATAAAGCTTTGCCAATGCCGTGAAAGAAGTCTGACCGCTGGTGACCATCTCGGTGTAATTGCGAAGTTCGTTCTTTATACGGTCTATTTCGGCCTGCTCCACTTTCGGAGTACGTGTTATAATCTGTACTTCAACCTCTGTCGGAACCATAGGGATACTGTCTTCAGGCAATTCGCTGAAATATCTGCGCACATCGGCAGGCGAAACTGTGATGTCCTCAACGAGCTTCTCGCGTTCTCTTTCAATGAGAAGGCGGTCTTTGAAGTCATCGTGAAGAGATATTCGCAGCTCAGCAAGACTCTTCCTCTTATACTCCTCCAGACGTTCCTTGTTGCCGTCGACCATCTGAAGCCATGCGCTTATCTGATGCTCAACACTCTGAGCCACCTCAGACTCGCTGACCTCGATACTGTCTATCGCAGCCTGATGCAAGAACAGCTTCTGCACGGCCAACTGCTCAGGAATGGTACAGTCGGGATCACCTTCCCACTTGACGCCTTCCATCTCGGCCTGCATACGGGCCATTTCGACGTCAGACAAGAGTATTGGCTCGTCACCGACAACCCATATAACCTCGTCGACCACGCTTGCCGGATCGGCAGAATCAACGGTGTCAACCTTTGCAACCGAGTCGGTTTTTGCAACGTCTTTATCGTCGCCACCCTGTAAAGGCCGCGCGCTTACAGTGGCAAAGAACACCATCGATACTACGGCCCATAAGGCTGTTTTGCTTCTAGATCTCATTATTTAGAATGATTATTTACTGTTTTCAACACATCATAATATACTTCCACGGGATATTTCTTTCTGAGGTCGGCCACCCACTGCTTCTCCAGCTGGTCCTGATAGTCGGCCGTAACCAGTCCACGAACATCCTCGTAGTTTTCGGGCTTACGCTTAAGTATCTTTCCGTAAACAGCATCGATAGGGAAGTTCTTGACCGGAGTAACCACGGTGTCTTTCTTAAACACCATCTTGTCGATAAATGCATTGTCGCCGGCCTTGAATATACCTTTCTCGACGCGTATTCTCAACACAGAGTCGTTGTTGAACGTAACACGCAGTTTCTCAGCCCATTCGTCAAACGGAACATCCTTCACGCAGTTCTTAACAGCCTCTACGTCTTCATTCTGCTTGACGTGGTATACCATACCCTTGTATCTGGGTTCGTCCCAATAATATCTTTTCTTGTTCTTCTTGAAATATGCGGCAAGTCCGACATCGTCTTTTGCGGCCTTGTCCCACACCATGCGGTTGCTTATCTCATAAAGCAAGAGTCCGTCGTGATATTCCTTGATAAGATTCTTCAGGTCAGAGTCCTTGCTTGCCATCTCTTCGGCCCTTGCCTCAAGGATGTTCTCTTTGGTAAGTTTTCCGTCAGACTCTTTTACAAGTTCTTCAAGCTTTTTGTCAACAATTCTCTCACGTGCGCCACGTGCCTCGATAAAGCGTATGATGTCAGTCTTCAGCGTGTCGAACGGCTCAAAAGCCTTGCGGTCCTTCATGAGAATGATGTGATAGCCCACAGGTGAGAGCACCGGTTTGCTCATTTCGCCGGTTTTCAGAGCATAAGCTGCGTCTTCAAACTCCTTGAGCGTCTGTCCGGGCTGAAGCCAGGGCAGTTCTCCTCCGTTCTTGGCCGAACCCGGATCCTGCGAATATTTCTTGGCAAGCTCGGCAAAGTCGGCTCCGCCTTTCAGCACGTTGTAAAGCGAGTCGGCGCGCAGGCGTGCCTTCTCGAGCTTCTCAGCAGGGGCTTTCTGCTCAACATATATAAGTATGTGTGCAGGCTTAATCAGTCCGCGCTCGCCGATACGCTCCTTTGTCTTGTCGTAAACCAGGCGTGCCTCGGCCACGATGTCAGAATCGTTGACAAACGACGGACGTACCTGCTGGTCGCGGTACATGGCAAACTCTTTCTTAAACGAGCTGAGCGTGTCGAGCTTAGCGTCATAGGCTGCTGCGACCTTAAGTTTGTAATTAACAAACAAGTCGACGTATTCGTCAACAGTCTTCTTGTCGATTACGTCGTCAGAATTGTTCTTATTATATGAATACTCAAACTCAGAGCGTGTCACTGGCACCCCGTTGATTTTCATTACAACGGGATCGTCGTGCTGAGCAAGAGCCATGCTCCCACAGAGGAGCATGGCTACAAAAAGCTTAAAAGATTTCATTTCTTAATATTGCGGTATTTAAATAATACTCATCTCGGCTCACATGCGAGCCTCTATACATGCCGGTTATTCAGGGCGTGAGTAGTTGGGAGCCTCACTTGTGATAGAGATGTCGTGAGGATGGCTCTCGAGCACGCCTGCATTTGTTATGCGCACGAATTTGGCATTATGAAGTGCCTGTATGTCGTTGGCTCCACAGTAGCCCATACCTGAGCGCAGACCGCCCACGAGCTGATAGATAACCTCCTGCAGAGTGCCTTTATAAGGAACGCGGCCAGCAATGCCTTCGGGCACAAGTTTCTTAACATCCTTAGTCTCTGACTGGAAGTAGCGGTCCTTAGATCCGTTCTCCATGGCCTCGAGACTGCCCATTCCGCGATAGCTCTTGAACTTACGTCCGTTGAAGATTATTGTGTCGCCGGGGCTCTCTTCTGTTCCGGCTACCAGCGAACCGATCATGACGCAATATCCGCCGGCTGCAAGAGCCTTGACAACATCGCCTGAATAGCGCAGACCGCCGTCGGCAATGAGAGGAACGCCTGTACCCTCGAGGGCGCAAGCCACGTCATAAACAGCGCTGAGCTGAGGAACGCCCACACCGGCAACGACACGTGTAGTACAGATACTGCCCGGACCGATACCTACCTTTACTGCGTCGGCACCGTTATCAACGAGCATCTTGGCAGCAGCGCCTGTAGCCACGTTACCCACAACGATGTCTACACCGGGGAATGAGTGCTTAGCCTCAACAAGCTTCTCGATTACATATTTAGAATGTCCGTGGGCTGTGTCTATCACGATAGCATCGGCATTGGCGTCAACAAGAGCCTGCATACGGTCGAGCGTATCAGCAGTAACGCCTACTCCGGCAGCAACGCGCAGACGTCCCTTGGCGTCCTTGCATGCCATAGGCTTGTCCTTAGCCTTGGTGATATCCTTATATGTGATAAGTCCTACCAGTTTGTTGTCGTTGTCAACAACGGGCAGCTTCTCTATCTTGTTTTCCTGCAGAATGGCAGCCGCAGCTGTAAGGTCTGTCTGGATGTTAGTCGTTACAAGATTCTCGCTTGTCATTACCTCGTCGATCTTACGGTCGAGAGTGCGCTCGAATCTCAGGTCGCGGTTTGTAACGATACCTACCAGATGGTTTTCGTCATCAACGACAGGAATACCACCGATATGATATTCTGCCATCATGGCCAGAGCCTCTCTTACGGTAGAACCGCGGCGGATTGTAACAGGGTCGTAAATCATACCGTTCTCCGCACGCTTAACAATGGCAACCTGGCGTGCCTGCTCCTCTATCGACATGTTTTTGTGTATAACGCCGATACCGCCTTCGCGGGCTATGGCTATAGCCATGGCCGACTCTGTCACGGTGTCCATTGCGGCCGTAACAAAAGGAACGTTCAGGCTGATGTTGCGCGAGAACTTGGTTTTCAACTCTACCGTCTTTGGCAGTACTTCCGAATAAGCTGGGATTAAGAGGACGTCGTCAAAAGTCAGACCGTCCATCACAATTTTATCTGCAACAAATGATGACATATATTTATTTAGAAATTTATTGCGTGCAAATTTAGCAAAAAAAATCCATATCAGACGCCACAAACGTCATTTTCTTTTCTAATTAATGCTATTTAACGCAGCCCGCGGCAACGGCCGGCGACATGCCGAAAACATTAAAAAGCAGCCTTTTGAGCATACTGTTTGGCGTTTTTTATGTTTTAGTCGACAAAATCGGCCAACAGACCGCATATAGTTTAAACAGGCAAGCACATTACCTCCTTCATCCGTCTTTGTTTTTTCTGCTACAATCTTGCCGTCATCCTTCTATTGACACTGTACGCTGTTCAGCGAAAAAACTTACGACACTGCGCTCAATATGCCACGAAAATACAGCCATACGCCAACAACCGGCCTGGACAAAAACAGCGACCGACGTCCTGCCACGGAACGTCCTGATATACAGCGCATTGCAATACATGGTCTTTTGCCTGCCAATATGCCGCATATTACACGATAAAAGGTGGCCTTTCGCAATGCAAAAGCCACCTTTCATCAACTATGTTATTATCTGTACCTAAGCCGCAGGATGTCAGCCGCCATTGTTCCGGCTTGTCCCGGCCTAGGATTAGTTGCCCATGTCTGATATAAACTTTATTCTAACCAGACGGATCTCGTCTTCACTATAATCATCGCCAAGCTCTTCCATGGC
The DNA here is from genome assembly GCF_900625065.1 of Prevotella marseillensis. Lineage (NCBI taxonomy): Bacteria > Pseudomonadati > Bacteroidota > Bacteroidia > Bacteroidales > Prevotellaceae > Prevotella > Prevotella marseillensis. The sequence goes on from NZ_UYXY01000001.1 coordinate 2,506,064, forward strand.
AGTCTCAAGGTCGTCGGTCTCGCTCTCCTTGAAGTAGTCGTAGATGTCGTCCACATGGTCGTCGTCCATCACTTCTTCGAGGAAGTAGTCAATGTTTATCTTTGTTCCGCTGTAGACGATGGCCTCAACCTCATCGAGCAGGTCTTCAAAGTCGATGCCCTGTGCATCGGCAATGTCGTCGAGGGCTATCTGCCGGTCGATGCTCTGTATGATTTTCACCTTCAGCACCGACTTCTTTGCCACTGTACGCACACGCAGGTCTTCGGGGCGCTCTATGTCGTTCTCCTCGCAGTGTTTCTTTATCAGCTCGACAAACTCCTTGCCGTAGCGGCGTGCCTTGCCTGCTCCCACTCCCTGAATGTTCTGAAGTTCTTCGAGAGTTATAGGATAAACGGTGGCCATCTGCTCCAACGACACATCCTGGAAGATGACATAAGGCGGCAGCTGATGCTTGCTGCTGACCTTCTTGCGCAGGTCTTTCAGCATGGAATACAGCATCGGATCGAGTGCTGCACCAGCTCCGTCGCTTACTTCCTCTTCGTCCTCTTCGTTGAAGTCGTTGTCCTTCACGATCATGAACGACTCAGGATTCTTAATGAACCTCTTGCCGGCAGCAGTAAGTTTCAGTATGCCGTAGTTCTCCACATCCTTCTTGATGTATCCTGCAATGAGTGCCTGACGTATTACCGGATTCCAGAGTTTTTCGTCCATATCCTCACCCGAGCCGAACTCGTCAAGCTTGTCATGCTTGTGAGCCACTATGTCGTTGTTGTCTTTTCCTTCAACAAAGTCTATGACATAGTCTGTCCTGAAGTCCTCCTTTATTGCCGCGATAGCCTGCAACACAACGAGCAGCGCATCCTTGGCCTCAATCTTCGTCTTCGGATGCAGGCAGTTGTCACAGTTGCCGCAGTTGTCCTTGTCGTACACCTCGCCGAAATAATGCAGAAGCATCTTTCTGCGACACACGGAAGACTCGGCGTATGCGGCTGTCTCCTGCAGCAGCTGGCGACCGATGTCCTGTTCGGCAACAGGCTTTCCCTCCATAAACTTCTCAAGTTTTCTGAGGTCTTTATATGAGTAGAATGCGATACACTTGCCTTCCCCACCATCTCTACCGGCACGGCCAGTTTCCTGATAGTAGCCTTCAAGACTTTTGGGTATGTCATAATGGATCACAAAGCGCACGTCGGGCTTGTCTATTCCCATACCGAAAGCAATAGTGGCAACGATTACGTCGAGGCGCTCCATCAGGAAATCGTCCTGTGTTGCCGAGCGTGTAGACGAGTCGAGACCGGCATGATATGCCGCAGCCTTGATATCGTTGGCACGCAGCACCGCGGCCAGTTCTTCGACCTTCTTGCGCGACAGACAATAAATGATGCCGCTCTTGCCGGGGTTCTGCCTTATGAACTTAACTATCTGCTTGTCTATATCCTTCGTCTTATGCCTTACCTCATAATAAAGGTTCGGACGGTTGAACGAACTCTTGAACTCTGTTGCGTCGAGTATTCCGAGGCTCTTCTTTATATCCGTTCTCACCTTGTCGGTGGCCGTAGCCGTAAGCGCTATCACCGGGGCATTGCCGATCTCGTTGATAATCGGGCGTATACGGCGGTATTCAGGACGGAAGTCGTGTCCCCATTCAGATATACAGTGTGCCTCGTCTATGGCATAGAAAGAAATCTTAACAGTCTTGAGGAAGTCGACATTATCCTCCTTTGTGAGCGACTCAGGCGCAACATACAGCAACTTGGTCTTGCCGGCCATGATGTCGCTCTTAACATGGTCGATGGCCGACTTGTTAAGAGAGGAGTTAAGATAATGAGCCACCCCGTCGCTCTCGCTCATGCCGTTGATCACGTCAACCTGATTCTTCATCAGTGCAATGAGCGGCGATATCACTATTGCCGTGCCGTCCATGATGAGCGACGGCAACTGATAACACAACGACTTTCCGCCTCCGGTAGGCATAAGCACAAACGTGTTCTTGCCATCGAGCAGATTGCGTATAATGGCTTCCTGGTCACCTTTAAACTTATCAAAGCCGAAATATTGCTTCAGTTTTTCTGTAAGATTAACTTCCTTGTTCATATAGTTAGTAAGCAGAGTTTCCCGGTTTTATGTTACTTTATATTTAAGAGCCTTGCCGGCTTAAGCACTCTCCAGCTTTTCGAAGTGAGCCTTCTCGAGCTGCTGGCGTGCATAGTCGAGAGTTACTTCAAATGTCTTGACGCGCTTTGACGGAACTTCAAACATTGCATCCATCATAACGCTCTCCACGATAGAGCGCAGTCCGCGTGCTCCGAGCTTGTATTCCATGGCCTTGTCGACAATGAAGTCGAGCGAGTCCTCTGTGAACGACAGCTCAATGCCGTCCATCTCGAACAGTTTGATATACTGCTTTATTATGGAGTTCTTTGGTTCTACGAGTATCGACCTTAGAGCCTGACGGTCTAACGGATTAAGATATGTCAGCACCGGCAGACGGCCGATAATCTCAGGTATCAGTCCGAACGACTTGAGGTCTTGCGGCAGGATGTATTTCATGAGATCGTTCTTGTCGATGTTGCGCACGTTCTGCACCGAGTTATAGCCCACCACATGAGTGTTGAGCCTCTGTGCTATCTTGCGCTCGATGCCGTCGAAGGCTCCGCCGCAGATAAACAGAATGTTCTTGGTGTCTACATGAATATACTCCTGGTCGGGGTGCTTGCGTCCGCCCTGTGGCGGGACATTCACCATCGAGCCTTCAAGCAGCTTGAGCAGTCCCTGCTGAACGCCCTCGCCGCTCACGTCGCGTGTTATGGAAGGATTGTCGCTCTTGCGCGCAATCTTGTCTATCTCGTCGATGAACACGATGCCGCGCTGCGCAGCCTCAACATCATAGTCGGCCACCTGAAGCAGTCGGCTCAGTATGCTCTCAACATCCTCGCCCACATATCCGGCCTCGGTGAACACCGTGGCATCTACAATGGTGAAGGGGACATCGAGCAGCTTGGCTATGGTGCGCGCCATGAGGGTCTTGCCCGTACCGGTGCTTCCCACCATAATTATATTGCTTTTCTCTATCTCTACGCCGTTGTCGTCTTCCGGTTGCTGAAGTCTCTTGTAGTGGTTATACACCGACACGGCCAGACAGCGCTTTGCGTCGTCCTGACCGATGACATACTGGTCGAGATATTTCTTTATCTCGCGCGGCTTCGGCACCTTCTTAAGTTTAAACTTAGTATTTTGCTTTTGCTTGTCTTCGTCGAGCAGTCCTGTCGACTTAACTATCTCGTAAGCCTGCACGGCACAGCTCTCGCATATATATCCGTCAACGCCCGTTATGAGCAGCTTGACGTCTTTTTCGCTACGTCCGCAAAAGCTACAAACTTTATTCATCCGATTGTCGTATATTTATATTTGTATTGATTAAGCTCCGTGTGCTTGGAGCTTCACTCTTCATGCATTATTTTTCCTGTCCCTCGTTCTGTACAGAAGCTGCGGCCTTTCCGCCTTTTCTGATAAGCACATTGTCTATCATGCCATACTCCTTAGCCTCTTCGGCCGTCATCCAGTAGTTGCGGTCAGAGTCTTTCCACACCTTGTCGTAAGGAGTGTGTGAGTGGTCAGATATTATGGTGTAGAGCTCTTTCTTGAATTTCATTATCTCCTTGGCCTCAATCTCGATGTCTGAAGCCTGTCCCTGCACTCCGCCGAGCGGCTGGTGTATCATCACGCGGCTGTGAGTAAGAGCCGAGCGCTTGCCTTCAGTTCCGGCAACGAGCAGCACGGCAGCCATAGACGCAGCCATGCCCGTGCAAATAGTGGCCACGTCGCTCGATATGAACTGCATGGTGTCATATATGCCAAGTCCGGCCGTAACGCTTCCGCCGGGGCTGTTTATATATATAGATATGTCTTTGCCGGGATCGGTCGAGTCGAGATACAGCAGCTGAGCCTGCAGCGTGTTGGCTGTATAGTCGTCAATCTGTGTGCCCAGAAATATGATGCGGTCCATCATAAGACGTGAGAACACATCCATCTGGGTTACGTTGAGCTGGCGCTCCTCCAGGATGTAGGGGTTCAGATACTGAGCCTGAGCTTTCATTACGTCATCGAAGACCATACCGCTCATGCCAAGATGTCCGGTAGCGTATTTTCTAAAATCGTTCATAATTATTATAGTTCATTTTTCGTAGAAAGAAAGGAGGTTACCGACCCTTTCTATCTGTTCTTAGGAACAAAGATAATAAAAAAAGTCGATAACCTCCTAACATGCGGAAGTTTTTTATAAAAAAATATTTTTTATTCTGCCTGCATCATTTTGTTGAATTCCTCGAGTGTTGCAGTCTTGTTCTCGAGCTTAACAACGTTCTTGAGGATTTCTGTCAGCTTGCGGTCAATGCTGCGGTCAACGAAAGAGTCGATATACTCTCTCTTTTTCAGCATGTCCTTGGCATAGTTCTCGATATATTCCTCAGGAATGTTGTTCATGCCATACTGAGCAAACTGTGCCTTGGCAGCCTCTTTGGCTGTCTCCTCGATGTCAGCGTCCTCAATCTTAATGCCGTTTGCCTTAACGAGCTGCTCCTTGATGAGGTGCCATGTAAGCTCCTTGATGCTCTGCTCGTAGTTCTTCTCAACAAACTCCTCGCCCTTGTCCTTGTTGTTGTTCAGCATGATGCGCTTCAGCAGGGCATCGGGATATGTAAGAGCGCCTACCTTGTCAACAAGATACTTGCGTACATCCTGGATGAACTTGAAGTCAGAGTCAACGGCAAACTGAGCCTTGAGTCCCTCTGCAATCTTCTCGCGGAAGTCTTTCTCGTCCTTGATTACGTCCTTGCCGTAAACCTGGTCGAAGAGTTCCTGATTTACCTCAGCCTTAACATAGCGAGATATCTCAGTGATCTGATAGCTGAAGTCGGCTGTCAGGTCGGCAACTTCTTCCTTCTTCATCTTGAGCAGTGAAGAAACCTCGATGTCGCTTTCAGGATAAGCCTTCTTCGGGTTGAATGTGATGATGTCGCCCAGCTTGGCTCCGTCGAAGAGTTTCTTCTGGTCTTCCACCTTAATATATTCAGGCATGAGCACTGCACCCTCAACTGTGATGCCGCCCTCCTTGGTGTTGCCGTTTTCGTCGAGCTCGCGGATGTCGCCCTTCAGCATGTCGTTTGCCTGATAGTCCTCTACCTTGTCGTAGTGGCCAGCACGAGATGCGAACACGTCTATCTGCTGGTCGATGATCTTGTCGTCAACAGTTATTGTGTAATAGTCTATTGTGTCGTCGCCTGTCAGTTCAGCCTTGAACTCAGGAGCAACAGCTATATCGAACATAAATGTGTAGGGAGCTTCCTTCTCCATGTCTACCGGCTCCTGCTTGTCTGAAGGCAGCGGCTCGCCCAGCATCTGGATGTTGTTGTCTTTTACATATTTGTAAATCTGCTCGCCCAGCAGCTTATTGATTTCGTCAACCTTGGCAGTTGTTCCAAACTGTCTCTTTATCATGCCCATGGGCACCATGCCGGGACGGAATCCGGGCACGTTAGCCTTCTTGCGGTAGTTCTTCAGTGTCTTCTCGACATTCTCTTTGTAGTCAGCCTCTTCGACTGTCAAAGTCAGCAGTCCGTTGACTTTGTCGGGATTTTCAAATGAAATTTTCATCGTTTAATGTTTATATTGTTTTTAAATTATTAATCAAATTGAGGTGCAAAATTAGTCAATATTGACGTAATTACCTAATATAATAGGAAAAAACCTGCAAAATTTATCATTTTAAACATCTCGGCTGAATATTTCAGCATATTTTTTTGACAATTTTATACCAAAGATTCTACATCGCCAAAGTATGGAAAAATTTAGCTCTTGCTTCATACAAGCACCTTATTGTCAATACTTACGGAAACACCACACAACAGAAAATGCCAATACATAGGGTTATAAACGTAAATAAATCCACTTCTCCAGCATTTTGATACGATCTGCCGGCTAATCTAGAAATTGTCCGACAACATTGGATACATTTTCAAAAAACATGACATAATAAACCGGAATATACGTCACACCATTTTCCATATAGACATTCTGCTCATTGGAAAGCACATAAGCCCTTTTTATGTTATACTCATCATTAGACAAAAATTTATCCAAAGCGCTGTGAATGGTATAATCTTTTCCTGACTTAACCTCTATTGGGATATTAGACAAGTTGTCGGCATCATCAATCAAGTAGTCAACCTCACCATTTTTTTTATTATCATAATAGTATAATTCATACCCATGAGCTTTCAGTTCCTGGGCAACAACAGTCTCATAAATTGAACCGAGATTTATGCTCCTCATATCAGACATCACGGCAGTGATATTGTTACGATAAAAAATACCGGATAATATACCCACGTCATTTAAATAAAGCTTCAGCAAATTCTTACCGCTGTTTTCAACCAAAGGATAAGACGGCTTGCTTATAGCCTTTACTTCAAGGGCTATGCCGGATGATATGAGATAGTCAAACTCATCCAGATAATCATTAGTCCTTTTCCATGTCTTATTCTCAATATCTTTTATCACCACACGTTTCTTCTTGTTCTCAAGATTTGAAGGTATCATGTCAAAGATGCGCCGTATTTTCAGTTTCCGGCTGTGTTCTTCTTCATATTTCGACGCATCTATTCCATATAATGTATGAACCTCATTCTGAACGGACCTGAACTCAACAACGTTGCGGCTCTTTACAAACGTATCAACAGCCTTGGGCAGACCACCTACCAGAATATATTTCTTAAAAAGATCTATCATCTTTTTGTGCATGGTATCCGGCAGTGCCTGAAGACTATTAAATTTCTCTCGCATTGCCTCAACAGCATCTTTTCCGACACCATTAGCATAGAGAAACTCCTCGAAGTCCATTGGATACATATGTACTATATCCAGACTTCCTATCGGCACAGACTGCGTATTCTTCAATGTCACGCCTAACAGCGAGCCACTGGCAATATAAGTAAATTTCTTTTCTCTCATCAAAAATTTAACCAAAGTCAGAAGATGGTCATAAGCCTGTATCTCATCTATGAACACAAGCGTGTTTGCCTTATCTTTCATCTTGTCGCCGGCAACTAGACTCAAGGCCATATAAAAATCACTTGTAGTCTTGGCTTCAGCAAATACTCTGTCGCCCAACTTATCTTCTTCCATATTTATTTCAATATAGTTAGAAAACATTTTTTTCCCGACCCAGCTGATTATATACGACTTTCCAATTTGTCTTGCTCCGTCAATCAACAACATCCTGTCTGAATCTGAAGAAAGATATTCTTCTATACGGCTTGCAATTTTTCTGTATAACATAATATTTATATTGCCTTTTAATTCACTGCAAATATAATGTTTTTTTGGCATAAAGGTGCGTTTTCCTATAAGAATCAGCACTAAAAAACTGCGTTTTCCTATAAAACAAGGCTCCCAAAAGGTGCGTTTTCCTATAATTTCAACAGCAAAAAAGGTGCGTTTTCCGAAAAACCTTTGCCTGAACAAGGCATACACAAAAAGTTTTGACAAAAACTCGTCACTCGTCACAAAGGCATATAAAGCACTGGAATACAACGCATTATAGTGTGACGAGTTATATTTTCAACTCATCACGCCAAAGTCTCCAAGCCAAGGATGTGTCCTTTCCTAAAATTGGTTGACTTCTAACAAGCCATTCCCTGATTAAAGTTGACTCTGGTTAAACTTATAACTGTTATTGGTTGACTCTACTTTTAATTACTGATTAAAGTTGACTTTTACCGGGACAGAATCCCTGTTCATGGTGTCCTTGGAGGGCGTAGCCCGGAAAGGACACCATGAACAGAAGGCAAAGATAGTCCATCTTCTCCAATATCGGAGCATTCCTGTCTGTTTTTTATGGCCTTTGTCCTAAAACTGCTCCAACGCTTAGATATCTCACCCTGACATGAAGCAGCCTGTGCCGGTGTCATCATGTTGATGCTCATGTGCGGCCTTTCGTTGTTGTAGAAGTCCACGGCCGTTGCCACGGCTTCCCTGACCTGGCCGATGTCGGTGAACCTCATACCCTTAAGGAGTTCGTTCTTTATGGTACCATTAATACGCTCTGCCTGTGCATTGTCCTTCGGATCCCCGGTCTCCGTCATACTGATACTTATACCATTTTTATTAAGCAGCCTGACATATTCGGAACTTGCGTATTGTACGCCGCGGTCTGAATGATGTATAAGGCTGATGCCGTCCATGCCCTTCAGCCTTCCCAAAGCCATGCACAGTGCTTCAATGGGATAAGACGTCTCAAGCGTCGGACCGACACAGTATCCTACAATCTCTTCTGTATATGCATCAAGTACAATTGAAAGGTAGCAGAAACGGTAGTGTATGTCGTCTGTCCAAATAATTATGTACGTTATGTCACTGACCCATAGCTGGTTAGGTCTGAGGGGCAACATTTCCTTTATAAGATTGGGATATGTCGGAAGACCGTGCCTTGAGTCAGTGGTACGTGGACGGCGCAACCTTTTACGGAGAATCATGCCGTTACATGACATTATTTCTATAAAACGGTCACGGCCGACGGGACTGTTGCCGCTGAAATCACGCCGGTACATGTGCCAGAGCTTCAATGCGCCTATTCCGGGGTCTATACGGCGCACCTTGCGGACATACTCAATCACAAAGGCATCACGGGCGGCCCTCATCATTGACTTTGACTCATCATACTTGTAATAGGCCTGCTTGCTTACGCCAAACAGCGCACAAAGATGTCTCACCCTGTATCGGACAGGGTTCTTCGTGTGCAGGAATGTTACTGTTTGGCGCCAGATTTTTTTCTTATGCTGATGCCTAACTCGGATTCGGCCACATTTATCATCTCGTCATAAGCCTCGGCCTTTATCTCGGCCTTGGTCAGTTCGGACTTAAGACGGAGTATCTCGGCCTGAAGGGCCTCTATGTCTGACGGGAGGCTGACTGAGTCACGAACATGCTTCTCTCTTAGTGTCTTTTTCTTTGTCATAAAATCGACATAATACAATTCAGGTGCAAATTTAGCACACCAGCGGCGAACTGTAGCCTCTGATACGGGAATTATTTTTGATATTCCCAAAAAACTTACACCTGAAGAGCGAAGATCTATCACTTTTTGAAGATATTGACCCTTTTGTGATTTATTTTTCCTCATAATTATTTTATTTATGAGTCAACTTTTTTCAGGGTAAGACAATTATAAAAACAAGCCAGACAACCACAGAAATGACATATACAGCTTTTATTCTGCACACAAAACAGATGTACGTCAGCACCGCAGCAAGCAGCCAGCCCAACGACTGCATCAGCGAGATGAGAGAGTCGTAGAAAGTAACGGCATAAAACGGTATCATAAAAGCAAGAATACCTGCCAACATCGCCATAAAATGCCTGTTTGTGTTTTCTCTCTTTCGCTGTATGGCAGACAAACGCCAACATACGACAGCCGACAAAAACAGCCCTCCTGCAAATGAGGATATGAAGAGAGACTCGAAACAATTAAATATACACGCCGCCATTGTTGACAGCAGCATCACGAAGAACGAACATAAATAATCCTTGCAATTCATAGGCAAACATCAATATAAGGCATTGCCGGAGGCATGACAAATTAATCGTTTTCATATTTTATCACCATTTCTTCGCCTGACGCGGCTATCGAATACACCATCTGCCGGCTCCATCTGAACTGCCGTTCTGCCGTCTGCATCCACCCTGCCATAAACGCATTTACTTCGGTTTCCTGTTCAGGAGTAATCTGCTTACCAGTAAACAAGCCTTGATGGCTGTCTATAAAGTCATAAAGCTTCATCACATGGCTCTTTTCCTTTTCCGACAACTTATCGTCAGCTGCGATGTCCGTCAGCTTATCTTTCCAGAACTGCACTCGCTGTTCAGGAGAAAACCTTGTGTATGCAGCACGCCTAATCCCGTCTGTCGGAAGTTTGAGCCATTCGCTGCGCGTCATCTTCGCTATTCTGTCTTTGTTAGCTTCAGCCCAAGCCTCCGACACGGAGTCGCCACAGCATACGCTGTCTGTCTGTGCATAAACCATATACGGTGCCAGCAACAGGAAAAACATTAATACACACTTCTGCATGATAAATCAGATTTAAGTTAAACATTAATCACCAAGCGACGGACTTACATTCTAAATGTCTGCCTCACACAGCTTGTTTTTATCTGCAATAATAACAGAGGTCATCACCTGCTGATTTTTTCAGCGCTTTAAAGTTTGTCAAATATACAAACATTGAAAAACTTTAGGTGAACAATCAGCTTAACAAAACTTCACCATATTGTTCCGTCCATGCAATAAAACTTTGGAAATCAACATATTATAAAACATCTAAAAATCACGGATAAAGGTATCAAAGTCTCTCGATGAACCTTTCTTGCCGAGCATTTTACCATACAGGCGAACCTTAGCCATGCCGATGGAACTGTACGAATAAGACGAAATGTTGCATATCTCTTTAGAGGTCAGACCGGCCTTTACCATGCAGCATATCCACATCTCATTGCTACGTATGTCGGGATAAAACTCCTTTAGGCGCAAGGTGAAATCACCGTATGCCTTGTTCAGAGCCTCAACAAGCATGTGGTAATCGGCAGATGTAGGTTTTGCAATCGGATCGTGATAAAGTTTATACACATCCGTATCGGCCAAATCTGCCACAAGCAGCTCGCCGTGCTTCTGCTCAAAGGCTGTCAAGGCGTCTTTATATTTCAGCATCTCGGCCTCATTGCGGATAAGCTCCTGCCGCAGTTCCGACAGCGTCTGGTTTGATGCCATCAGTTCATTTTCAAGTAAGGCTATGCGCTCCTTGTTCTGCTGCGCGCGCTGTTTTTCCTTCATGCTGCGTTCGAGGCGATAACGTCTCACTCGCTCCAGCTGCTCCCGCTGCTTTCTCTTGCGCTTGAGATACATCCCCAGCAAAGCCACCGAGGCAATAACCACCACAACAACCAGTATAGACATTACTGCTGCAAGGCGTAACTGCGAGGAGGCCAAAGCCGCATTTTTACGCTCCACATCTATACTCTTTTCCACCTGCAACAACATGTCCGATGTTTCCTTCAGCTCACTTGCTTCCACAGAGTCAGAATATACAGAATATTTCTCATAATATTCCATTACCTCGTCACGCTTGCCCTGCTTCGTTAACAGTCGCGCCAAGTCTAAAGAGACATCCCTCTTTATTGAAATTTCGCTATATTTCATCCCACGCTTATCATATGCAACGGCAGAATCAAGCTGCCCTATTTTCTCAAAGTACATAGCCCAAATGTAATAATGAGACGCAATGTCTTTGTCTGTCGTTGCCAGAAATTTCGTATTCAATGCCGCATAGGCTTCATCAAGCCGACCTTCTTCAATATATATACCTGCCAATTCCTCCATAACCATATTATAAAGGTTCGCGTCATCAATAGTTTTTGCTTTTTTTGCAGCTTGTTGATAATAAGGTATGGCAATGTCATTTCTTTTTAGATCACGATACGACCGCCCAATGTCTCTCAACGAATAAATCTCTGTAACCTGTGCACCGGCCTTCTTGGCATATCCGTATGCCAACTTATTATATCGCAACGCATCTTTATGCAAGCCCTCAACCTCATAAACATATCCTGCCCATGTGGCGGCACGGGCTTTATAGCGATTGATGACAGAATCGTTCTCCGCGTCAACGGCAATGGCCTTGTTGAACGATGTAAGGGCGTGGCCGTAGAGATGCATGTCACAATAAACGCGACCGAGAAGATAATCAGCACGTACGCGCTGAAGGGCACTGCCGTAAGAATCATAACACCCTGCGGCTATACGTATGGCCGAGTCTGACACATGCAGGATATAGCATTTGTCGTCGGCTTCGGTGCGCGACAGAGCATACCACAGGCGAAAGTCTTTACCCGAACGGCATATTTCGAGTGAGTCGTGCTTCAATATCGCCAACGCGCTGTCGGGATGTTCCTCCATAAGGCTGTCGGCTGTGCGCAATATGCCCTCCGCCCTGCCTCCGTCACGACAAGAAAAGAATGTTGCGCAGAGCAGCAAGAAGGGGAGTATTCTTGTAGTCAAAGAAGTTATAGTAGTTAAAGGAGTTAAAGTCATATGCCCTGTAGTATTTTATCTTGAGTGAAGTTATCCGAATTGTGTCTTACCGTGAGCATTGCCCGCAAAGTCTGTTTTAAACGTTTGACATCAGTTCTTTATAGTGTTTTTGCATTTTAGGCAGTGAACAGACAAGTTCTGCGCAGTGCAAATATAATAAATTCATTTTAATTGGCTTACTACTTACATTCAAATTCTTCACTCCCGACTTTCACAACTCCGCATTTAGATTGTTCACTTTTAACTTTCGCAAGACGGGAGTTAAAGTAGTTATCGCCAACAAGTTGGCTAGGAGTTAAAGTCAAATGCTTTGTTGCTATAAAGTAGTTCTGCAATTGGATTTTTCACTTTTCTCTTTTCGTTTTTCACTTAAACCTGGCGAAGCAGCCCGGAGGGCTACACTTTCGTAACCGGGTGTGGCGAAGCTCCGCGGAGCCACGCCCGGATATTCTATAATGAGGAACGTGCACCCGAAGTGGTGCTACTTTTGAGCCTCTCTTAATCTTTGGATCCCGCATTGAGTGCGGGATGACCTCAATAGCCTTGTTGCTTCTTATCACCACTCTATATTTTAATTTTTCATTGCGCTTTGCGCCTTCGCGCAGCGCCTGCTCTTCACTTAATCTTCAATCGGATTGTTCGCTTTTCACTTAAATAATTTGCCTGTGTCAGACAAAGTTTGTATTTTTGTAAGTTAACTTTCAGTTATCAAAGAACTTAAAGCATTATGAGAAAGAATTTTGGAGCAAAGCCGCTGACATATCCGCAGCCGGTGTTCATCATAGCAACATACGGCGAAGACGGCACACCCGACGCCATGAACGCAGCGTGGGGCGGCATAAGCGAGATAAAAGAGATAAGCATGTGTCTCAGCGCAGGACACAAGACAGTGAAGAACATACTGAAACGCAAAGCATTCACGGTGAGCATGGCCGACGCCGCACATATCGTGGCATGCGACTATGTAGGACTAGTGTCGGGAAACAATGTGCCAGACAAGTTTGAGCGTGCAGGATTTCATGCCACCAAGTCGGAGTTTGTCGATGCTCCGCTGATTGACGAACTTGCCGTGGCCGTTGAGTGCCGTCTGATAGACTATAATCCTGATACGTGCATACTGCGCGGCGAGATTGTGAACGTAAGCGTTGACGAGAGCGTTATAGGCGAAGACGGAAAGGTTGACGTGGAGAAGGCTGCCCCCGTGATATTCGACCCGTTCAACAACGAATACCGCAAAATCGGCGCCAAGGCAGGCAACGCTTTCTCTGACGGCAAGGAGCTGAAATGACACGCCGCAACGGCAACAACTGAACATAGAAAAACCTTAATATCAAAACATAACATGGAAAGAACACTAATACTGCTGAAGCCCTGCACCGTGCAGAGAAGGCTTATCGGAGAAATAATAAACCGCATTGAGCGCAAAGGCCTGCGCATTGTGGGCATGAAGATGATGCAGCTGACAGACGAACTGCTCAACGAACACTACGCCCACCTGGCCGAAAGACCATTCTTTAAATTCGTGAAAGCCTCAATGATGGCTGCCCCGGTGGTGGCTCTGTGTGTTGAGGGATGCGAGGCAGTTGAAGTGGTGCGCACCATAACAGGAGCCACCAACGGACGCAAGGCTGCGCCGGGAACAATAAGAGGCGACTATTCTATGAGCGGACAGGAGAACATAATACATGCTTCTGACAGCACGGAGAACGCCGCAATAGAGATTAAGCGATTCTTCAAGCCCGAAGAGCTGTTTGACTATGCCGACCCGCTGGCGCAGTATCTCTACAGTCCCGACGGAGTATGATTGAAATCAACTAATTTACAAATCTATAAACATCAAGAAAAGTGAATAAAGTAATTATCAACAGTTATGAAGAGTTTGCCGCTCTGCTCGGCAAGAACATCGGAGTGTCTGACTATGTAGAGCTGACACAGGAACGCATAAACATGTTTGCCGACGCCACACTGGACCATCAGTGGATACACGTAGACCAGGAGCGCGCAAAGACAGAGAGCCCGTTCAAGACAACTATAGCCCACGGCTATCTCACGCTGTCGATGCTGCCCTATCTGTGGAACCAGATCATTGAGGTAAACAACCTGAAGATGATGGTGAACTACGGCATGGACAAGATGAAGTTCGGACAGGCTGTAAAGTCAGGCGAATCAATACGCCTCGTGGCCGACCTGCACAGCATTGAGAACCTGCGCGGAACGGTAAAGGCCGAAATAAAGTTCAGTATTGAGATAAAGGATTCGCCCAAGAAAGCCCTGACCGGCATTGCGACATTCCTGTACTATTTCAATAAATAAATCTTTTTAATTCATAATTCACAATTCATAATTCATAATTGATTGGCGGATACGTCGTTTCGTTTATTGTGAAAATAATCAACCCTATTATGAATTATGAATTGTGAATTATGAATTAATTAACCGTTTTCCTCTGCCTCGCGTGCTTTTTTCTCCTCGTCGATAAGCTGGAAGTCTTTCTTTCGGAGAACGAAGCTGTTACTGAGGTATTTCTCCCTTACAATCTTATTCTCGGCAAGCTGTTCAGGCGTACCACGGAACAATATGCGGCCCTCGAACAGCAGATATGCACGGTCGGTGATGCTCAGGGTCTCCTGCACGTTGTGGTCGGTTATAAGGATGCCGATGTTGCGGTATTTAAGCTGCCACACAATGTGCTGAATGTCCTCAACGGCAATAGGGTCTACGCCGGCAAAGGGCTCGTCGAGCATGATAAACTTAGGATCGATGGCCAGACAGCGCGCAATCTCAGTACGGCGGCGCTCACCTCCCGAAAGCTGGTCACCCTTGTTCTTGCGCACCTTGTTCAGGCGGAACTCGCGTATGAGGCTCTCCAGCTTTTCCTCGCGCTCGGCACGCTTCAGTCCCGTCATCTCGAGCACAGCCATGATGTTGTCTTCAACGCTCAGCTTGCGGAACACGCTTGCCTCCTGCGGCAGATAGCCTATGCCCGCCCTTGCGCGCTTGTATACAGGAAAGTCGGTTATCTCCTTGTCTCCCAGATATATATGGCCCGCGTTGGGCACGATAAGACCTGTGGTCATATAGAACGACGTTGTCTTGCCGGCACCGTTAGGTCCGAGCAGTCCGACAATCTCGCCCTGCTTCACGTTGATCGAAACGTCGTTAACAACGGTGCGCTTTCCGTAGCGCTTCACCAGTCCCTCGGCACGCAGCACCATGCCTTCGCCCTGCTGCATGCCCGCATTCAAATCTTTTTCTCCGTTCATTTAAGACTGTAACAATGTTTATTTATGCAAAAGTAGTAAAATTGTATCTAATAATATCTACAGAATCGAAAAACTCTTGAACTTGTTGCAGTTTTTTATCAATTTTTGGTTACTTTTGTAGCGGTTTCACGCCAAGAGAAATTATATAACAGACTTTTTAAGACAATGCTGATAGACAAATATCTAACAAGTTTCGGTAAATACCTGATACTTATGGGCCGTGCCTTCTCGCGGCCTGAACGCATGCGCATGTTCATGAAGCAGTATCTGAAGGAAATGTCATCGCTGGGCGTAAACTCGATAGGCATTGTGCTGCTGATATCGTTTTTTATCGGCGCAGTAATCTGCATACAGATAAAGCTGAACATACAGAGCCCGTGGATGCCGCGCTTCGTTACAGGATACGTAACGCGCGAAATCATGCTGCTCGAGTTTTCATCGTCAATAATGTGTCTTATCCTTGCCGGAAAGGTGGGCTCTAACATTGCCTCGGAGATAGGCACGATGAGAGTGACGCAGCAGATAGACGCACTTGACATCATGGGCGTCAACTCGGCCAACTTCCTCATCCTGCCGAAAATCATGGGCATGATAACCATCATGCCGTTCCTGGTTATATTCAGCACGGCATCAGGCATCATCGGCGCCTACGCCACCTCGTATCTGGGACACGTGATAAGCGCGGAAGACCTTACGATAGGCTTGCAGCACGACTTCAACCCGTGGTTTATGTATATGAGCATCATCAAGAGCCTCTTCTTCGCGTTCATCATCACGAGCGTGTCGTCTTATTACGGCTACACCGTTGAGGGAGGCTCGGTCGAGGTGGGCAAGTCGAGCACCAACGCCGTGGTTACTAGCAGCGTGCTTGTGCTGTTCTCCGACGTATTTTTAACTCAAATACTTTCATAGGCCATGATTGAAGTTAAGAACCTCTGCAAATCCTTCGGTGAAAAAGAAGTGCTGAAAGACATCAGCACCGTTTTTGACAGCGGAAAGACAAACCTGATAATCGGACAAAGCGGCTCGGGAAAGACCGTGCTCGTGAAGAACCTCGTGGGACTGCTCGAGCCTACAAGCGGCGACGTGCTCTACGACGGACGCAACTTCATGGCCATGGACAAGAAGGAGAAGATAATGCTGCGCAGGGAGATGGGCATGATTTTCCAGAGCGCGGCGCTGTTCGACTCGATGACGGTGCTCGAGAACGTTATGTTCCCGCTCGACATGTTCTCTAACATGAACCTCCGCGAGCGCATACAGCGCGCCAAGACATGTCTCGACCGCGTAAATCTGAAGGACGCCGGATCAAAGTTTCCGGGCGAACTCTCGGGCGGTATGCAGAAGCGTGTGGCAATAGCCAGAGCCATAGCGCTTAATCCTAAATATCTGTTCTGCGACGAGCCTAACTCAGGACTCGACCCTAAGACGTCGCTCGTGATTGACGAACTGCTGCATAGCATCACGCACGAGTTTAACATCACCACGATTATAAACACTCACGACATGAACTCGGTGATGGGCATCGGCGAGAACATCATCTTTATATACGAAGGACACAAGGAATGGCAGGGCGTGAGCGCCGACATAATGGGCTCGAGCAACCAGAAGCTGACCGACTTCATATTTGCGAGCGACTTGCTCAAAAAGATGCGCAACGCCGTGATTAACAAGGAAATGTAAACAACAGAAATATCAACAGAGACGGCATCCGCACATGCGGATGCCGTTTTTTATTATACCGTCTGACGACATGAGATAAAAACATCTGT
Source organism: Prevotella marseillensis (assembly GCF_900625065.1). Taxonomy (NCBI): domain Bacteria; kingdom Pseudomonadati; phylum Bacteroidota; class Bacteroidia; order Bacteroidales; family Prevotellaceae; genus Prevotella; species Prevotella marseillensis. The sequence continues at coordinate 2,523,238 of NZ_UYXY01000001.1, forward strand.
GACAACACACCTTAATAAGATGAACAGACTTGACCTTAATCATTAAATTTACAAATAAACGGACTTATGCATTGCGGTGTCAAAACTATTCTGTATCTTTGGATAATGGCAGACAAGAGCCTCCTACGGCAAAAACAAAGGAAAGGCCGGCATAAGAAAAAGGGGCCGGGCAGCTGCCTGAAAGAAACAATAATCAACAAAAAACAAAGAGATTATGAGAATGAAACTATTAGCCGTAATGGCCGCAGCGGCCCTGATGGCAACAAGCACACAGCAGGCAGAAGCCTGCACAGGCATAACACTGAAGACTGCCGACGGAACAAGCATCCCGGCAAGAACTATCGAATGGGGCGGAAGCGACCTTAACAGCAAGTATGTAATCGTGCCGAGAGGATATACGCAGCAGTCGTATATACCGGGCGGACAGAAGAACGGACTGCAGTTTACAGCCAAATACGGATATGTAGGCCTGGCCGTTGAGCAGGAGGAATTTGTGGCTGAAGGCCTTAACGAGAAAGGACTGTCGGCCGGTCTGTTCTACTTTCCGAGATACGGACAGTATGAGGCTTACAGCGAAGCCAACCGCCAGTCGAGCATAGCCGATTTGCAGCTGGTGGCATGGATTCTGGGCAACTTCAGCACCGTAGACGAGGTAATTGAAGGAATGAAAGACGTTCATGTGGTGGCAATAGACCCGAGAGCCTCAACAGTTCACTGGCGCATAACCGAGCCGTCGGGCCGTCAGATAGTGATAGAGATAACCGAAGGCAAGGTGAACGTGTTTGAAAACAAACTGGGCGTGCTGACCAACTCGCCTGGCTTTGAATGGCAGATGACCAATCTGAACAACTACGTAAACCTCTATCCCGGCACGGCACAGGCAAAGACACTCGACGGCACAGCCCTCACGTCGTTTGGCGCCGGCAGCGGATTCTTAGGCATACCGGGCGACGTAACTCCGCCTTCACGCTTTGTGCGCGCGGCGTTCTATCAGGCAACGGCTCCGAAAAAACAGACTGCCGAAGAAACCGTGCTGCAGTGTTTCCAGATACTCAACAACTTCGACATACCCGTAGGCATTGAGTTTGCCGACGGCGAGACTCCAGCTGACATTCCAAGCGCAACGCAATGGACATCGGCCACGGACATGAAGAACTTGGCGATATACTACCGCACGATGCACAACAGCGCCATAAGGAAGTTTGACCTGAAGACAATAAAATTCGACAAGGTGAAATATCAGGCCGTACTGCTCGACGCTACAAAGAATCAGCCCATAACGACGGTCAAGGTAAAGTAAGAATATTGAGGAGCAGGAAGTTATCCACATACGTTCAGTCTGCACCTGCAACATGCAATAACCAGACAAGCGGACAAAGGCAATAATGTTTTGCCTTTGTCCGCTTATTTTATTCGGCAGAAAACATGATTCATGCTATAACAAGCATACAGACGAAGCCGGCACTCAACGACTGACTGGTGCAAAGGCTACACACAGCAGCCATGCATATAGAGATGTTCTGCCATGCCCTCGCCCATCTGAAAATTAAACCCTGCGATTCAGACAAAATTACCCTATGGTTTACGGATAAAAAGTGGGCCGTTTTTGCATAAAAAGTGGCCCATTTACGAGTCGTAAACAGGCCACTAACAGTTTAAAATCAAAACAGTGTGATTATCTTAATAAACAGGCGTTAAAACACAGTGCAAATTACCATCTAAAACATAAAACCGATTAAAAGTTACGATTTTCGGACGCTTTTCAACTCATTGTAAATATAATTCCACAAAATCTGATTAAAGTCCGCAAATACTTACATACTTTTTTACCGGGTATTTATAAAAATCATACTTTTTCATCATATAATTCAAAGAATATAGGAGGCGGCTCGGAACTGTCAAAACAAAAAACATTGTTTTTCTTTTGACTTTTCACTCGCCTTTCACTATCTTTGCATAAGGCATGAAGGCAACACGTTACAGACGGATGCCGCATGACGTAACAAAAATGAAGAGAGAAATGGAAAGACTTTATCCGATAGGCATACAAAACTTTGAAGACCTGAGACGCAACGGGTATATATATGTAGACAAGACGGCACTGATACATCGCCTTGTACGCACAGGCAAATATTATTTTCTCGGCCGCCCGCGACGCTTCGGAAAAAGTCTGATGATTTCTACTCTGGAGGCTTATTTCCAGGGAAAACGTGAACTATTCAAGGGACTCGACGTTGAAAAGCTGGAAAAAGAATGGACTGTGAGACCTGTGCTGCACATCGACCTGAATGGTCAGGAATACAAATCACGACAGGACCTTGAAGATATGCTCAACAGCTATCTTGCAAAATGGGAAAAGATGTATGGGTGCGAGACATCTGAGAAATCTGCCTCACTACGCTTTTCTGCCATAATAAGAAATGCGGCAAAACAGACCGGACAGAACGTGGCAATACTCATAGACGAATATGACAAGCCACTGATACAGGCCATCGGAAACGAAAAGCTGCAAGATGAATACCGCAACACGCTTAAAGCATTCTACGGCAACCTGAAATCGTGCGACGGATATATCAAGTTTGCCATTCTTACAGGCGTAACCAGATTCAGCAGGGTAAGCATATTCAGCGACCTGAACAACCTGAACGACATAACAATGGACGACAATTATTCTGCCTTATGCGGAATAACCGAAAAGGAACTGAAGGGCAACTTTGAACCTGACATCAGGCAACTGGCCGAAAAGATGAACATATCGTTCGACGAAACTTGCAACCGGCTGAAAAAACTTTATGACGGATATCATTTCACCGAAAACGGCGAAGGCATGTACAATCCGTTCAGCCTGCTGAACACATTCTATAGGATGGAACTCGACAACTACTGGTTTGCCACAGGAACCCCTACCCTGCTCGTAAAGATGCTGAAGCAGAACGACTATCGTCTGAGCAATCTTACGGAAGGCGTGCAGGCTTCGTCTTATGAGCTCAACGGAATGGAGAACACGGAGAACAATCCTGTGCCTATGTTCTTCCAGACAGGATATCTGACAATAAAAGACTACGACAAGGAGTTTAAGACATATACACTTGGATTTCCCAACGAGGAAGTTGAACACGGGTTTATCAACTTTCTCATGCCGAGCTATGTCAACATAAACGAACATGAGTCGGCTTTTCAGATAATGAACTTTGTAAAGGAGGTTAGAGCCGGAAAGATTGACGACTTTATGGCGCGCCTGCAAAGCTTCATGGCCGGCACGCCCTACGAACTGGCACGTCAGCAGGAACTTCACTATCAGAACGTGCTCTACATAATGTTCAGCCTACTGGGCTTTTATACCGAAGCCGAATACCACACGTCGCAGGGAAGAATAGACATGGTGGTAAAAACAAAGGAATATATCTACGTCATGGAGTTTAAGCTTGAAGGCACTGCGGAAGAGGCCATAAAGCAAATCAACGAGAAACAATATGCTGCCCCGTTTGCATCAGACCCGAGAAAGCTGTACAAGATTGGCGTAAACTTCAGCCGCGAGACAAGGAATATAGAAAGGTGGATAGTGGAATAGCACTATCCTCGACAAACAGGACATACCGGCAATATTACTGAATGCGCAAACAGTAATATTACAGTATGTAAACGTTTCTTATTATCTTTGATAATTGATTTCCGGCGGTCCGAAAGGTATCGGTCCGGGCATCGGCGTAAACTCAGGCATAATCATCGGCCCTTGCTTCTTGTTGTTCTTAAACACAGCCTCATCAAGTACTTCTTTTACCAGCCAGCCCACAGGCAGTTCAAGCGTAAACTTTTCGCTGAATTTTATCTTAGGCGTTATTATCGGCGACGTAACCCAACGGCCGGCAAACGAGTCATAATATCGCTCAACACCCACATCCATGCCGAACGTTTCGCCCATTAAGCTCAAGAAACCTCCGTAACCGCTCGAACTCATATAAGGCATGGCTCCCATCGTGTAGTACGACTGCCCGGTATAATAACGGCCAAATATAGTGGCCGAGACGTTTTCGTTGAAGTTATAGGTAACAGAGCCCCTGAAGCCAAACATGGTGTTCATGTTGCGCCACATAGAATAGCGGTCGGCTGAAACTCCTCCGGCAAAGGTGAAGTTGCCGACATTCTGCACAGCGCTGAACGACACGTTCTGGTTAGACATCAGAACAGGCATGATGGTGCGCGAGCCGGAACCAATAAGATAGCCGTTCTTCCATGAAGTGACGACACCGCTGCGGCTGAAGTCGTAGGCATAAGGCGATGCAGTAAACTTCGGTTCGGGCATGCCGTAAAGCATTATGCGCTCTATACTGTCAACATGAAACTTTGGTTTGGGAGGCTGAACCGACGACATCATCCTGCTGAATGTGCTATTCGTAAAACGGCTTTCGGGCAAAGGCACCGAAAACTCCGGCGAATAGGCATCATGCATAAGCTTATCCTGAAATGCTGACGGCACGGAATCAGTAATGTCATTGCCGCCGTCGTTGATTTTAGAACTGCCGAAAGGCTCTTGGGCAAAGACCGTAAAGACGAAGGACAACAGGCATACAAGGGCCATTGTTCTTCTGCGGACAAACTGACTGATATTAAATTCCATACCGCAAAATAATTTAATTACCATGACGGCTGTTCAACTTTTGACAAGCTGCTGCATCCGCAACCGACAACACAACGTACAGCCCACAGACAGGGCCAAGGACTTAGCCAAGAAATGGCTAAAATGCCTTATCGCATAAGCCAACGGTTCTTATGGAAAACCATTGGTACGACAACTTCCTCGTTAAGGCTGTCGCCGAAACAGAACACAAGGAAGGCTTCGGATGCATGGACAGACTTGTCTGTCTTTTCAATATGGATTGTGTCGTTGACACAGTTCATTATCCTGACTTCACGTATGCCGTGATGCTCCTCTTTGACACGTTCCACAAACATCTTGGCATTGGCCTCGAGCTCTTCGCGATAACCGTCGGGGATGGTGTCGGCAAGATACATGCCGCGAACAAAATATGCATAATTTCCGGCCAGCAGCGAGTCGTAATACTCCTTTGCGGCCTTGGCTGCAGCGATATCGTTTTTATGTTCTTCGCTGCACGCAAAGAACATAAAAACGCAAAAAGTGAATATGACGAAAAATATTTTTCTCATTTAATTATATTAGCATCTATAAAACATGGCCAACGCGCCACAAGTTATTTTTGCCTGATAAAGATGTTTATCGGTGAGCCCGTGAGAGTCCAGTTCTCGCGAATCTTGTTCTCGAGGAAACGTCTGTAAGGCTCCTTGATGTATTGCGGCAGATTGGCGTAGAACACGAACGAAGGTATCTGCGTGTTGGGCAACTGCGAGCAATACTTTATCTTGATATACTTGCCCTTTATCGATGGTGGCGGATAAGCCTCAATCAGCGGCAGCATAACCTCGTTGAGCTTGGTGGTTCCGATCTTGGCCTTGCGGTTGAGATAAACCTGCTTGGCTGTTTCGAGCACCTTGAATATGCGCTGCTTTGTAAGTGCCGAGGCAAAGATTATGGGGAAGTCGGTAAACGGAGCCATGCGGTTGCGTATGGCAGTAACGAAGGTGTCGATAACCTTCTGGTCCTTGTTCTCTACCAAATCCCACTTGTTCACCACAACCACGAGCGACTTGTTGTTCTTCTGTATAAGCTGGAAGATGTTCATGTCCTGTGCCTCGATGCCTCGTGTAGCGTCGATCATAAGTATGCAGACGTCCGAGTTTTCGATGGCGCGGATAGAACGCATCACGCTGTAGAACTCAAGATCTTCAGTAACCTTGTTCTTACGACGTATTCCGGCAGTGTCGACAAGGTAGAAATCGAAGCCGAACTTGTCGTAACGCGTATAGATACTGTCGCGCGTAGTGCCGGCTATCTCGGTTACAATGTTGCGGTCTTCACCTATAAAGGCATTGATGATGCTGCTCTTGCCGGCGTTAGGACGGCCGACAACGGCAAAGCGAGGAATGCCGTCTTCGAGCAGTTCGCCGCTGTCGCTCTTGAACTTTGTAAGCATGAGGTCGAGCAAATCGCCCGTGCCGCTGCCCGTGGCGCTGCTTATGCACTGCGGATCGCCAAGTCCGAGCTTATAGAACTCGGCAGCACTATACTGCAGGTCGTTGTTGTCAACCTTATTGACCACCACGATAACCGGCAGCTTTGTACGGCGCAGGATGGCAGCCACGTCCTCGTCCCAGTCGGTCAGACCGGTTGTAACGTCAACAAGGAAGAGCACCAGGTCGGCCTCTTCGGTGGCTATAATCACCTGCTTGCGTATTTCTTCTTCAAAGATGTCATCCGACTTTACCACCCATCCTCCGGTGTCGACAACGGAAAACTCCTTTCCGTTCCACTCGCACTTGCCGTACTGACGGTCGCGTGTGGTGCCGGCGGTGTCGCTGACTATAGCACGACGCGACTTTGTGAGTCGGTTAAAAAGCGTAGACTTACCTACATTAGGGCGTCCTACTATTGCTACTAAATTTGCCATTTGTCATTTGTTTTAGAGAGATCAAGCCTGCCGGGATTCATCCTTGATACGCATGCCGGACGCTGAGTCCTGCCGCACGACGGCCGAAACGGAGGCCAACACATCTCCCTCTGGTTTATATTTATTATAGCTTCACTCTTTATCTGTTTATTCAAAGCATCAGGAATGCCATATTGGAGCATGTCAAGAAGCCGAAAACAACAATACGTGATTACTCCGGATTGTAGCCAAAGTTGTCGAGTTCTTTCTTGGAACTGCGCCAGTCTTTGTCAACCTTGACGAACATCTCGAGGTAGATGCTCTTGCCGAAGAACTTCTCAAGAGTCTTGCGTGCCTCGGTGCTCATCTTCTTCAGGGCCACGCCCTGATGTCCGATGATAATGCCTTTCTGCGAGTCGCGCTCAACATATATTACCGCACGTATGTGTATGTGGCGCTCGTCTTCCTTGAACGACTGCACGCTGACCTCAACAGAGTAAGGTATCTCCTTGTCGTAATAGAGCAGAATCTTCTCGCGTATTATTTCGCTCACAAAGAAACGTGCCGGTTTGTCGGTGAGCTGGTCTTTGTCGAAATAAGGCGGAGAGTCGGGCAGCAGCTCCTTAATGCGCTTCAACAGCATGTCGATGCCAAACTTATTCTTTGCCGATATGGGCAGAATCTCAGCCTCGGGCAGCAGCTTATGCCACAGCTCAACCAGGTCGCCGAGCTTCTGCTGGTCGCTCTCGTCAATCTTGTTGATAAGCAGGAGCACCGGAATAGTCATCTTGCGCACCTTCTCAAGGAAGTCCATGTTCTTTTCGGGGTTCTCCACCACGTCGGTTACATAGAGCAGCACGTCGGCGTCTTTAAGTGCCGACTCAGAGAAAGCCAACATCGACTCCTGCAGCTTATAGTTTGGCTTGAGCACTCCCGGGGTGTCGGAGAACACAATCTGCATGTCGTCCGTGTTGACGATGCCCATTATACGGTGGCGCGTGGTCTGCGCCTTGAATGTGGCAATGCTTATGCGCTCGCCTACAAGCTGATTCATCAGCGTCGACTTGCCCACGTTAGGATTACCTACAATGTTTACAAATCCTGCCTTGTGCATCTGTATTTTTATTTTGCTTGAATAAAAGATTATAATCTAAGTCTGCAAATATACGAAAAATTTTCAGCACAACCAACTAAGCAGGTTGCATGTGGCAAGAAATCAAGATAAAAGATGTTAAACTGACACTTGGAACACGTTGCCATACGCCAACAGGAAAAAGCGTCCGAAGCCTGCATTAATCACCACATTATCAGGACGTTAAGCAATCCGCATGTCAATATATTCGATAACACAATAAAGTAACGGAAGGCACGTTATAACAATAGTAAATTAAACTAAAAAATATTATTATGGTCAAGAATTTTTTCATCTTTCTTATTGTGGCCATCGGCCTTTGTTCATGCGATGGAGCTGAACCACACCTCATCGTAACCGAAGCGAACAAAGCAACTAAAGAGCTTAACGAAAGGTATTTCGACATCACTTGTGGCGAATGGTATAACGAGGTGTCTGACAGTACAGGAAAAATTTACGAATATATCTATCTCGGAAAAGACAGAAAGAACGTACATATAACAAAGATTGTAACAAGAGAAATTGTAAAAATCAACGGTAAAGACACCTACACTGATTGGCGAATACTGAAAAACGATACGACCAAAGGAGACTGGAAATTGTACTGCACAGAAGAAAACGGAAATCTGACACCATATATCGAAATAGAAATATACTATGGCAACAACTGCGCAAACGGAAGATTCGGCCATTTCTACCATGCCGATGCAAACGAACTTCATGCAGACGTGTTCTATTTCGACAAAATGAAGCGAGGAAAAGCAGAGCCGAGCTTCTGACGAAATAAAAAAGACTTCGCAGGCTGATGTCCGGCGAAGTCTTTTGTTTATTTAAACCAACTCAATTTTTTAGGCTACAAGAACCTAAATTAAAATCACATTTCTCATACGATCTCACTGTTTAAGCCATACGGCGAAATTACATCCACGGCATGCACAACGCATCTGACTGCAACGCCCTAATGACTTAAACACCGGCGCATCGCCCCGCGCTAATCCTTCAGCGAATACGTAACCGTGGTAACCACACGCACCTTCTTTATGTAAGGCGTGTTGCTGTCGCGATCGTCTATAGAGAACTGTCCCTGGTCGGCAGTCATAATCTTGTCGAGTTTGCTGTTGCTGTTTTCGGCAAACTGTGCCGCCGTCTGCTCTGCGTTCTTTATAGCCTCCTGCATCATCTTAGGCTTCATCTGCTGGAACGAGACATACTCATAAGACACTCCGCTGCCATATCCGCCGTCGACAACGGCCACGCCCTGCTTAAGCAGTTCGCCCTGACGCGCAATGATGCTTCTTACGAGCTTCACGTTGCGCGACGTAACGGTAACCGTTGACGTTATGTTGTAACGGTAGTTGCGCTTTGCCATGCTGTACTGGTCGGCATTAAGGTCGATCACCACGGGGGCGTTGACGCTGATTTCGCTCTCCTTGATGCCGTTCTGCGTCAGAAAGCTCTTCACCTTGGCCGTGGTAGCGTTTATGCGCGTGTATAGCTCCGGCAGGTTGTCGCCCAGCTCCTTTGTAAGTATCGGCCATGTAACCTTGTCGGCCGCCACCTCCTTCTCGGCAAGTCCCTTCACTGTAACCTTGCGGTCTTTGTTGGTAAAATTGTCGAAACCCGACTTGATGCAGAGGCCCAATATAACGATGCCTGCCGCAATGATTGCTGATTCCCATATTCTGTTCATAGCCTATAAATGTTAAGATTTACGCCATAAATGTACGAAGTTTTTCGACATGTTGCTCTCTGCGGGCCACTTTTTACCTTATGTTAACCTTTCGGACCATACCGGCAACAATATTTACGAAACTTCGGAGTAAAAACATTCAATATGAAAGAATATTGACGGCACGCACGACATCTATGCCTCAGGACAAGCCATGCCCGTGCGCACGCCACTGAATGACGCCGCGCACGGGCATGGCACAAAAAAAGAAACGCACCTGCCATATAAGGGCAGATGCGTCGTCTTTCTATCTGATATTATCTTTCTGTCTATTTTCCGACAAAGTCTGATCCGTCGTAAGCCCACTTGTAGTAAGAAGCTCCGTGAACGAATCCGGCGCCGAATGCCGTCATGATGAGGTTGTCGCCCTTCTTGAGCAGATGCTCGTTCTCCCAGATTGCGAGCGGAATAGTAGCCGCACTGGTGTTACCGAAGTGCTCAATGTTGACCATAACCTGCTCCATGGGCAGCTCAAGACGCTTGGCCACAGCCTCGATGATGCGGATGTTGGCCTGATGAGGAACCACAAAGCGGATGTTGTCCTTGTTGAGGTTGTTGCGCTCTGCAATAAGTGCGCAGTCGTCGCTCATGCTTGTAACGGCATAGCGGAACACTGTGCGTCCCTCCTGATAGAGGTAATGCAGACGGTGGTCGACCGTGAAGTGTGACGGAGGACATACCGAACCGCCGGCCTTAAGATGGAGGAAGGGAAGTCCCTTTCCGTCGGCACGGAAGTAAGAGTCCATCGCACCGATGTTCTGCTCAGTTGTGCCTTCTACGAGAACCGCTGCCGCACCGTCGCCGAAGAGAGGGCATGTGCTGCGGTCTTTATAGTCGACAACTGACGACATCTTGTCGGCTCCGATTACTATTATCCTCTTGTAGCGTCCGCTCTGTATCATCGACGTTGCCACGTCGAACGAATAGAGGAAGCCGCAACAAGCAGCCCAAAAGTCGAAAGCAAACGCGTTTTTCAGTCCCAGCTTGCCTATAACGATAGATGCTGTTGACGGAAAAGCATAATCGGCTGTCGAGGTGGAAACGATGACAGCATCGATGGTATCGGGGTCGACGCCCGTTTTCTTAAGGAGCTGCTTTGCAGCCTTGCGCGCCATGTATGACGTGCCGAGGCCTTCCTCGGTGAGGATGCGGCGCTCCTTGATGCCGACACGCGTCATAATCCACTCATCGTTGGTGTCTACCATTCTTGACAGTTCCTCATTGTTGAGGACATAGTCAGGAACGTAACCGCCGATTCCTGTGATTATTGCGTTTATTTTCTCCATTATTCAGCTGTTTCCTTTACAATAGCGATCTTACCTCTGTAGTAACCGCATGTCGGGCAAACTGTGTGATAAATATGATAAGCGCCGCAGTTAGGGCATACTGCCAGTGTAGGAGCTACAGCCTTGTCATGAGTTCTTCTTTTAAGTGTACGTGTCTTTGACTGTCTTCTTTTAGGATGTGCCATTTTCTTTTAATCTTTAATTATTGTTTTTAATTTTTCTAATTCACTCCAACGCGGGTCCACGGGCTTCTCCTCATCGCCATCACTGCTTCGGGCAGCTGAATGCTCTTCGAGAGCTTTTATCATCGCAGGGTTGCATTTTCCAGGTGCATGCACATGCTTAATGGGTATGCTGAGGGCTATGAACTCGTATATAAACCATGAAACGTCGAGCCGGCCTTCGTCGCGCTCTACCGTTATGAGGTCGTCGTCTTCTGAATATTCTTCTCCAAACTTAACCGTCAGCCTGTTGTCAGAGCTTACGGGCTGCTCCATGTCGTCGAGACAGATGTCGCACGGAACATTGACTGTGCCTTCTGAGTGGAAGTTGAGCTCGAAATACTCTGACGTGCGCTGAACTCTCAGCTCCACCTCTACCGCTCCGCTCCTTACCTCAGGACCGTCTACAGCCTCAAAATAAGCATTGTCGAGGTCGTACTTAAAGATGGTTTCGCCCTCCTTAAGACCTTTCAAATCAATTTTAAAAGACTCTAAACTGCACATTTTTTGATGAATAAAATAAATGACTTCATGCGCACGGAATTACAGCAGCACCCCGGGTGCTTCTTCCACACGCATCGCCTTTGGGCTGCAAAGTTACAAATTATTTTTTATTCTTGTATTACAAATGCCGAAAATTTCATGTATTTATAGACTAAAGTGGCATTGTTTCACCATGTTGCAGCATTTATCTGCTGTTTAGGAGCATGTTAAAAGTATTGACAAATGGCACGTGCCGCATAATTATATGCCGCAAATGCCTACTGCCGGTGCGTGCATATGCCTTAAAATATGGCTGCGCAGGCATGGCGGACATATACCAAACGCCTAAACGGCACATAGGTTGCGCGGCACGGCTTATGGCTCACGGTGCACACTGAAGGCACTTAATACGGCTCCGGCATTTATAAATTTCACACCGGGCATGCGCCCCTTTACGGTGCCCCGGCTACCATTTGGCAGGCTGTTTCAGTCGTCCGTGTAACGCATTGTGTATCAATGTGTTGCAAAAGGCCGTCTTTTACGCTCTAAAACATGGTCTTTTACATGCTGAAAGGTGGCCTTTCGCAACGCAAAAGGCCACCTTTTGAAAACCAGCAGGCATCCATCGCCCTGTCTGTTGGCTCTGCACGCCGTTATGAGCCTGTGGCGTGAGGCAACAAAAGTATATCTTAGCGATGCCGGCCGGAACATGCCCGGGCGGCCGATGCATCTTCATCTTATTTCTTGGTGCTTACCACAATGGCGCCGTTCTTGGCCTGTTCGCCAAATTTTTCAACGGCAGACTCGCCTTTAAACACCTCTATGCTATTTATTTTATCTGCGCTTATCTTTTTCAGCTCGGCGGTACTGACGTGCACACCGTCTACGACATAATAAACATCATCGCTAAAGGCAATATTGCTGCCGGCGGCTTTCTGGCTTTCGCTGTCAGGTCCGCCGTCCATGCGGAAGTTCACTGGCAAGGTGTAACGCACGTTTACTGCCTCGCCGCGCTGATAGCCCGGCACCCATTTTGGCATGGCGGCAACCACTCTGACAGCCTCGGCGTCGAGCTCCGGACTGATGTTTCTTATTGGCTTGACATCTCTAACGGTGCCGTCCTTGCCTACAACAAACTGCACTATCACCTTGCCTTGTATGCCGGCCTTGGCGGCTTCGGCAGGGTATTTTATGTTATCACGCAGGTATGCCATAAGGGCATTAGTTCCGCCGGGATAGCGCGGCTGCTCCTCGACAACGTCGAACACACGGCCGTCATCTTTTGAGTTGCCTGCAGAAACGCCGGCCACACGCCCCCTGAGGCTGTCGGCGGCAGCAGTCTCCGCCGCAGCGGCTTCAGCCGGCATGCCTGCGGCGCCGGCCTCGCCAGTGCTCATGGTCAGATGCTCGGCCGTGCCCGGCATGCTTCTAACAACAGAATTTACGAGAGCATTGCTGTCGTGCTCTATCTCCTTACTCAAGCTTTCGGCCTTCGGCGTGGCAAAAGCCACTACGGCAACGGCCGCAACGGGAACGGTAAGCAATATCTTGGCGCGGTTCCACGGGTTAGACTTTTTAATCAGCATCATAGTTATTCGTTTTTTTAGTGAGTTATGATTTAGATTGTTTGCCATACTGAATAGCCGCTCGCCCACGGCCTTGCGTATCAGAAGGAGCTGATATTCGGATGCGTCGGCACCGCTCTGTATCACGGCCTCGTCGGCCTCATACTCGTGTATGTTCTGCAGCTCGCGGCGCAGCAGCCATGCGGCGGGATTAAACCACTGGAATATCAGCAGCATGTTGCACAGCATTATGTCGAGCGAGTGGCGGCGTGCTATGTGTGCCTTTTCGTGTATTAGTATTTCGCTGCGTCCGCTTTCATAGTCGCTCCTGCTTATCACAATGTTGTTAAACCAGCTGAACGGCGCCACGTCATCATCAATCACTACTATCTTTATGCCTTCGGCGGTTGTAACAGAGTATTTTCCCGAGATAAGCCTATGCAGCCTTACGAGCGAGCATATCTCGCCTACAAGGAACAAGGCCACACCTATTATATATATGGCGAAGAGCACCTGTATGAGCGTCGGCCCCGAGGGCGCAGGGCCGTCGTCTACAACGCCCATGGCCAGCAGTTGCTCTATCTGCACCATTCCGTCGTAAGCCACGGTTGGCTCGTCCACAGATATGTTCACAAACGGCAGCACGAGCGACAGCAGCATGAGCAGCAACAGCGTGGCGCGGTTGAACGCATGAAACGTGTCGCGGCTGAGCAGCAGTTTGTAAAACAGGTAGAAAGCCGCCAGGCATATAGCCACCTTTATCGAATATATGAAAAACATTCCCATGGCATTATCGTTTTTTATCCGTATTTTTATCCTCAAACCGGTCTCAGCGCACGGCCGAAACTTCCTTTATAGCCTCAAACATGTCGTGGCGTTTCTGGCCGTTGGTTCCTATGACCAGCTTGCGCACCACTCCGTCCTTGTCTATCAGCACCGTCGTAGGCGTCTGCTGCACCATGAACATCTCCCAAAGCGTTCTGTCGCCGGCAACTTGCGTGAACCTGAAGTTCTGCCGTTCTACGATGTCTTTTATTTCTTCAAACGAATTATACGTAACGGCAAGGAAGTTTACATCAGGACACTCGCCTTTCCATTTGCTTATCTCGGGCATTTCTCTTATGCACGGTCCGCAGCCCGTATACCAGAAGTTGAGCACCAGCGCGCGGCCCTTGGTTGATGCGTTGTCCCACACACGTCCGTCTACATCCTTCACGCTGAACTGCCCTATCGTGTCGCCTTCGGCAACTCTGGTCTTCTTCGGCACGTTGTAAACCATCTTCATTGCCATAGATTCTCTTACCTGCGCCTGCTCAATCCAGTAGTCGGCGTTGGGCACATCTTCCTTCTTCACGGCATAGCGCTTAGATTCGTCACTTAGCTTGACGCCCTTTATCGCCATGATTTTGTTGCCGTCCTGGTCCGACAGGATTATTACACCAACCTGTTTTCCGTCAACATCCGACGGCATTTCGTTAAAGAAGCAGCCGTCTATGAGAAGTTTCGGCAGTTTTCCGTCGGCAAAAGAGCTTGCAGAAATACACAAGGCGAGCAACAATGTCAGCAGCAGTTTCTTCATTTTTTGTTCTCCTCAACCTTTTTTATGAGGTCTTTCAGCTCGTCGAGCGATATTTTCTCTTCGCTCACAAGTGTTGACACCACTCCAAGATACGACTTGCCGAAGAACTTGTTGACAACGTTATTAAGCGAACCGCGCTTGTAGCCTTCGCGCGATATCTTCGGGAAATAGGCATATGTGCGTGTCTTCAGGTTGCGGTGCGACAGGAAGCCTTTGTCTTCCAGTATATGCACAAGTGTTGAAAGCGTGTTTACATGCGGCTTCGGATCGTCATACAAAGCCTGCAGCTCGCGTATCTGCATCTCGCCCTTGTCCCAATAATGGTTCATTATCTCTTCTTCTTTGTTTGTCAATGATTTCATAGCTATTTGTTTTTTGTTTACCGCAAAGTAACTAAATAGATTAGTTATATGCAAAAATATGCGTGTTAATAAAATTAAAACGGACGCACTTTTAACTAAACAGCTTAGTTTATTAACAATGTAAACGGTCTATTTAACTAAGCAGAATAGTTTAAACATGCGTTCCGCCCAATCCTTTTCTTTCAGCTGAATCATGCTGCATGCTCAATGCCGATGCGAAGCCTGTGGCATCATTTTAATGCGCGCGCAAACAATATTATTATTTTTAAGGCGTTATAAAACTGTATGCAGTGGACAGACCGAATAAGACAGGTGAAGATAATACTCGTGCTGGCGGCCATAATTATTGCCGTTGCTTCTCTTATTGTGTCCAATAATCTTGTAAAGAAGCTTGCCGACGAAGAACACAACAAGATGGAGGTATGGGCTGAAGCCATGCGCTCGCTTAACAAGGCAGACGAAAACACTGATCTCAATCTTGTCCTTAAGGTCATCAACGAAAACAACACCATACCGGTAATTGTTACCGACTCGAAACGCAACGTGCAGATTTACCGCAACGTCAACCTTAAAGGCGTAAATTATGAGGACAGCCTGAAAAATGCCGGAAGCATAAGCGAAAAATTGCTTAACGAAGGAAAATTCATCAGGATTTATCTCGACGACAGCCTTAAGAATGATTATATCAACGTGTGCTACGACGATTCTGTCATTCTGAAACGCCTGTCTACATATCCTTACATCCAGCTTGGAGTTGTCATGCTGTTTGTAGTTGTTGCGATATTCGCACTGCTTACATCCAAAAAGGCAGAGCAAAACAAGGTGTGGGTAGGTCTGTCCAAGGAAACAGCCCACCAGCTCGGCACGCCTATTTCGAGCCTTATGGCATGGACAGAGATATTAAAGGAGAATTATCCTGACGACGAGCTGATACCCGAAATGGATAAAGACGTCAAGAGACTTGAACTTATAGCCGAGCGTTTCTCAAAGATTGGTTCACTGCCGGAGCCTGTTCCTTCAAGCCTCATGGACGTCATGACTCATGTAATCGACTACATGGACCGGCGTACTTCGTCAAAGGTAACCTTCATAAAAGAGTTTCCCGAAAACGACATAACAGTAAGAATAAACAGTTCGCTCTTCGAATGGGTAATCGAAAATTTGTGTAAAAACGCTGTAGATGCAATGGAAGGATGCGGCACAATAACGCTTCACGTCGAGGAAACGGCATCGAGAGTAATCATTGAAGTTACTGACACAGGCAAAGGTATAAAGAAAAAGAACATAAGAAATGTTTTCAAACCTGGCTTTACAACTAAAAAACGCGGCTGGGGCCTGGGACTGTCGTTGGCAAAACGAATCGTTGAGGAATATCATAAAGGCCGCATATTCGTGAAAAACTCAGAAATAGGCAAAGGCACAACATTCAGAATTGAACTGACAAAGCGTGCATGAGAGCGTTTTTAGAGCAATTTCGGTAAGGAACAATAGTTCCGTTCCACATATCCCGTTTCGATGCACAATTAGCCGGCGAAAATAAAAGTCCTTTCTCATTATGTTCAAGATTGCCTTTCATCCAGACATCTTCTGTCCGTTCAGGCGTTCATTCTACAGATGGCAAATATCATTTCCCTTCATTATAAGATTAGAGACATATATAGTTTCAATAGCTCCTGTTACATAGAAATTAAATGCCATCTACTTTTTGACTATACCTGAAGTGGTTCTAGATTTCATTTTCTTCAAAAGACATGCGTCCTTGTAGTCAATGGCTATTTGCATGGTACTATTTATTTTAATTAGTCTGAAACTCTTTATATCTGCAAGATATATTGTATTATACCCTGCTTTAAATTGCACGTAATGCTCCACCCTGTCATCATAGATAATTAAATATGGTATG
>NZ_UYXY01000001.1:2542500-3414838 GCF_900625065.1 Prevotella marseillensis
GGACCTTAGCACCCGCCCCCTTGCTGCCCCGCTGCGGGCGTCAAGCATTCGGAGTTCGTCAGGACTTGATAGGCGGTGAAGCCCTCGCATCCTATCGGTCGCTCTACCTCTTGACGCTATCGCGGAACGCTGCACCTAAATGCATTTCGGGGAGTACGAGCTATCTCCGAGTTTGATTGGCCTTTCACTCCTACACTCACCTCATCCGGAAGCTTTTCAACGCTTATCGGTGCGGACCTCCATCCCGTGTTACCGGGACTTCATCCTGGACAAGTGTAGATCACTCGGTTTCGCGTCTGCCTCCACGGACTCTGCGCCCTATTCAGGCTCGCTTTCACTGCGGCTCGGCGCCTTAGGCGCTTAACCTTGCCCGTGACGGCAACTCGTAGGTTCATTATGCAAAAGGCACGCCGTCACATGCAACGCATGCTCCGACCGCTTGTAGGCGTATGGTTTCAGGGGCTATTTCACTCTCCTCGTCGGAGTTCTTTTCACCTTTCCCTCACGGTACTGGTTCACTATCGGTCTCACGGGAGTATTTAGCCTTGCCGGATGGTCCCGGCGGATTCGCGCAGGATTCCTCGTGTCCCGCGTTACTCAGGATACCGCTATGCCGGCATGAACTTCGCGAAGGGGGCTGTCACCCGCTACGGCCCGACTTTCCAGACGGTCACGCTCGCTCATGCTCGTACAACAGCGCGGTCCTACAACCCCGGATGTGCCTCGACACACCCGGTTTGGGCTCTTCCCCGGTCGCTCGCCACTACTGGGGGAATCATTGACTTATTTTCTCTTCCTGCGGGTACTAAGATGTTTCAGTTCCCCGCGTTCGCCTCATGACATTGCCATGATGACCGCCTTAAGGCGGCCGGGTTGTCCCATTCGGAAATCCGCGGGTCAAGGGTCATTTGCACCTAACCGCGGCTTATCGCAGCTTATCACGTCCTTCATCGCCTCCGTGAGCCTAGGCATCCGCCATACGCCCTTATTTGCTTTTCCTATGAAGATATCATCCCACATTTGCGGAACGACTCATTCAGCTCTGTACTTTAACGTTGTGTTCTCTACTGTTTTGCTTGTGCCAATATGTCAAAGATCGTTCGTCCAAAAAGGACACGTGGAGAATAACGGATTCGAACCGTTGACCCCCTGCTTGCAAAGCAGGTGCTCTAGCCAGCTGAGCTAATCCCCCAAGTCAGGCGGAAAGCCCTTCTCCTGTCTTTCATCTTAAAATATATCAGAAACTGCGCAGTACAAGAAAACAGGAATAAAAAACTTCTTCCGTTTTCTCATTTCCCTTTGCTTTTCTCCTACCATCATCTATGGCGTCCGCTCCAGAAAGGAGGTGTTCCAGCCGCACCTTCCGGTACGGCTACCTTGTTACGACTTAGCCCCAATCACCGGTTTCACCCTAGGCCGACCCTCGCGGTCACGGACTTCAGGCGCCCCCGGCTTTCATGGCTTGACGGGCGGTGTGTACAAGGCCCGGGAACGTATTCACCGCGCCATGGCTGATGCGCGATTACTAGCGAATCCAGCTTCGTGGGGTCGGGTTGCAGACCCCAGTCCGAACTGAGAGGCACTTTATTGATCCGGACGTACTTGCGCACATCCAACTCGCTGTATGCCCCATTGTAACACGTGTGTAGCCCCGGACGTAAGGGCCGTGCTGATTTGACGTCATCCCCACCTTCCTCACACCTTACGGCGGCAGTCTCCACAGAGTGCCCAGCACGACCTGATGGCAACTATGGACAGGGGTTGCGCTCGTTATGGCACTTGAGCCGACACCTCACGGCACGAGCTGACGACAACCATGCAGCACCTTCACAGGAGCCCCGAAGGGCCTCACCATCTCTGGATCGTTCTCCTGCAATTCAAGCCCGGGTAAGGTTCCTCGCGTATCATCGAATTAAACCACATGTTCCTCCGCTTGTGCGGGCCCCCGTCAATTCCTTTGAGTTTCACCGTTGCCGGCGTACTCCCCAGGTGGGATGCTTAACGCTTTCGCTTGGCCGCTGAAATCCAAATCCCAACGGCGGGCATCCATCGTTTACCGCGCGGACTACCAGGGGATCTAATCCTGTTCGATACCCGCGCTTTCGAGCCTCAGCGTCAGTTGCGCTCCGGTAAGCTGCCTTCGCAATCGGAGTTCTTCGTGATATCTAAGCATTTCACCGCTACCCCACGAATTCCGCCTACCTCGTGCGTACTCAAGTCCTCCAGTTCGCGCTGCAGTGCCACGGTTGAGCCGCGGCATTTCACAGCACGCTTAAAGGACGGCCTGCGCTCCCTTTAAACCCAATAAATCCGGATAACGCCCGGACCTTCCGTATTACCGCGGCTGCTGGCACGGAATTAGCCGGTCCTTATTCGTGCGGTACCTGCAATATGGGACACGTCCCACACTTTATCCCCGCACAAAAGAGGTTTACAACCCATAGGGCAGTCTTCCCTCACGCTACTTGGCTGGTTCAGGCTTACGCCCATTGACCAATATTCCTCACTGCTGCCTCCCGTAGGAGTCTGGACCGTGTCTCAGTTCCAGTGTGGGGGACCTTCCTCTCAGAACCCCTACCGATCGTAGCCACGGTGGGCCGTTACCCCGCCGTCTAGCTAATCGGACGCATCCCCATCCGTTACCGCTGAACCTTTAGTCCTAATTAGATGCCCGCAAAGGACCACATACGGCATTAATCCGCCTTTCGACGGGCTGTGCCGTGGTAACAGGCAGGTTGGATACGCGTTACTCACCCGTGCGCCGGTCGCCATCAAAGGATGCAAGCATCCTTCATGCTGCCCCGCGACTTGCATGTGTTAAGCCTGTAGCTAGCGTTCATCCTGAGCCAGGATCAAACTCTCCACTGTAAAATTTCTTTATAATGTGACACAGACCCGAAGGCCGTGTCCGTTAGTCTGTCGCTCAGAACGCCATCCGGTAGTATTTGACCGCGTATACATATTATATATATCACGGCAGAAATTGAACGGTTTTCATTCTTTACCCTCCCTGCAGAACAAGTCCGCAGGATGTTTCTTGTACTACTCTTGTCTCTGTATATTTCAGTATCTCAAAGATCTCTTTCTTCAGTGCTCAGGGAGCGTCAGCTCTCAAAAGCGGATGCAAAAGTACGGGGTTTTCGCCAAACTGCCAAATGTTTTCTGAAAAAAGTTTTAATTTTAGACTGATTTTAACAGTCGTTTACATATTGAGTGCGGATTTTACACCATTCACATTATTATATTTTACAAAAGAAATAGGCAGACTTGTGACACTGGAACGGGAAATAAAACAGGTAAAGATGGATGAAAATTATACACTAATGGCAAATTCCAAAGGCCGATGGCAGAATTTAAAGGAAAAACTGAAATCAGGAAGCATGAAGATTGACAAAAAGCGAAAACACAAACAACACATTCATGCAAAAAATCGGACAGGACAAAAGTAAAATATTGTATGTATGATTTAAAATCCCATTCTGACTGAGAAAAAGGCATGAAAGACAAACTTCTCCAAGAGGACAGGAATAAAAACCATTAAGAGCATTGCCACGAAAAAGGAGGAATCATGAAAATAATATAAAAGAGTATGATGCAGCCAATCTGCCATTAGGATGCAGACGCGTTAAATTCCGCAACCGGACAGACGCTCTCAGGCGCCTAATTATTTTATCTTGAGAGTATAGCCGTCTGCTTTTCGTTGACACAGCCTTACATGACGGCAAAAAAAGAAAACGGAAACACGGGCGAATACGAGACGACAGATTTAGAATAATGAATAAAAATAGAGGAAAAGGTTGTATGATTAAAAAATATTTCGATACATTTGCAAAATTCATAATACAAGTATTTACAAACAGAAGATTTGTCTAAATTTAAAAAACCTGCATTAAGAAAGACATGAGAAAATTTTTTATCGCGGCCATAACAACGGCCATGCTGACGGCAACAGCCGCAATAGCACAGATTCCGCAAAACTATTACAGTTCGCTGAAAGGCAAGAAGGGAGCCGAACTGAAAACGGCAGTGCATAACATAATAAAGAATGCCACTGTGCTAAAATACGGCTCAGGCTCAGGACGCACATGGGAAGGCTTCTACACGACAGACCGCCTGGACGACGGACAGGTGGTTGACCGCTACAGCAACGACAAAAGATACTTCGGCAACAAAGGTCAGGCTGTAAGCGGCATGAACATAGAGCACTCTTTCCCGAAAAGCTGGTGGGGCGGAAGCGAAAACCAAGCATACAAAGACCTGTATAACCTGATGCCGTCGGAACAGAAGATAAACTCGGCAAAATCGAACTACCCGATGGGAAAGGTGAACAATGCCAGCACCGACAACGGATGCACCAAGGTGGGCACGGGCAGCAACGGATATAAGCTGTGGGAGCCGGCAGACAAATGGAAAGGCGACTTTGCGCGAGGATATATGTATATGGCTACGGCATACCAGGACTTTACATGGTCGGGCACGCAGGCCCTGCAGATACTTCAGCAAGGAGACTACCCCACCCTGCGCGAATGGGCATACACCTTATATATAGAGTGGGCCAAGACCGACGGCGTTGACCAGACTGAAGTGGAGCGCAACAACGAAGTGTACAAGATTCAGGGCAACCGCAATCCGTTTGTAGACTTTCCAAACCTCATGGAATATATATGGGGCGACAGCATAGACTATGCCTTCGACCCGGAAAACACCGTAACGACATCTGACTATACTGACAATCCGGACGTTCCTACGGAAGAAACAATATATCAGGCAACATTCACATCAGAAACCGGCAGCTTCACGGCAAAGAACATAAGCGAGCCATACAGCGGATTTGAGGTGTGGATAAGAGACACGAAATATGGATGGAAAGGCACAGGATATGCCAACAACAGGGCATACGCGGCAGAAGCAACGCTGACTTCTCCTGAAATAGACCTTACAGGATTCAGCGAGGCAACACTGACATTTAACCATGCAATAAACTTCTGCAAGTCGCCCGAAAGCACATTCAGCGTAGAAGTAATATGCGACGGAACAACAACCGCACTCGACGGAATAACATGGCCGGCAGGCAACAACTGGACGTTTATCGACTCGGGCGAGATATCGCTAAACAGCTATGCCGGAAAGAAAATCAGCATAGTGTTCCACTACAAGAGCAACGACTCGGAGGCAGGAACATGGGAAATAAAAAGAATGACGATAACAGGCAAAAGGACGACAACTGGAATAGACGGCACAACGGCAGACTGCACGCCGGACATGCAGAAGCCATACAAGGCATACACCGCTGACGGACAGAGAATAGCTTCGCCAAAAGACTATAAAGGAATAATGATTATCGTACAGGACGGAAAGACCTGGAAGGTGATGAACAGATAATACTGAAGAAAAAGGCCACCGGCCTGCGCAGCGTTGACAGTATCTTTTGTCTACGCGTGCGCAGGCCGGCAGAACAATAACGGACATCTGAACAGAAGCACGAAAAAGCATAACGACAAGGACAAGACAAAGCATCAAAAAGAAAAGCACGAAAAAGTGTAAGGAAACTGCTCCTGTTTTATTTCAACCAGGCAAAACTAAACGTCAAAAGCGCAAATAGTGAAAGCAAAACAGTATGAATAAGTTTTAAATCATTAACCTATTGTTTTCATCCCGAAAACGGGCCACTTTTGAAGCAAAAACGGCCGCTTTTTTGAATGAAAACCAATGAGTTTTGAGCAACATCCGCACCACATACTCCAACGCAAGCAATAAACGGCAAGGAAAGAAATGAGAAACTTAACACGAAAACGGCAGCAAGAGCACAAAAATAACATGAAAACATATTGAGATGACGCAGAGACACGTAGTCATACTGCACAGCAATCCCCCAAAAAGCAAAAACACATACTATAGGAAAAAGACAAAAGGCAGAAAGCCTAGGGCATTTATGAAAAGGATATAAAAAAGAAAAAGGCCGGACAAACGGCGCCTGCCGTATGTCCGACCTTATGATTATATTATCTAAGTTCTAATGTTCTGATTATTCAGCACTCTCGGGAGCCTTGTCGATAAGGTCCATGAACTGGTCGAGTTTCGGAGTGATGATGATCTGAGTGCGGCGGTTGCGCTGCTTGCCAACCTCAGTATCGTTAGATGTAACAGGGTTGAACTCGCCACGTCCACCAGCAGTTAGACGCTTCGGTTCTACGCCATACTGATTGATAAGAGCCTGAACAACGCTTGATGCACGGAGACAAGACAAATCCCAGTTGTTGCGGATGTTCTTCATCGCAGCTGAAGATGTGTTTACAGGCACGTTGTCGGTGTTACCCTCGATGAGCACATCATAGTCCTTATAGTCCTTGATGATCTTTGCAATCTTGCTCAGAGTCTCGGCAGCACGGTCGTTGATCTCGTAGCTTCCGCTCTTGTAGAGCATGTTGTCGGCAAGAGAGATGTAAACAACACCCTTGAGCACCTGAACGTCAACCTCTTTCAGCTCTTCCTTGCTGAGCGAGCGTGTAAGGTTGTTTGTGAGGATAAGGTTCAGAGAGTCGCTCTTGCTCTTAACCTCAACGAGGTGACGGATGTACTGGTTTGACTCGTTGATCTGGTCAACCAGCTTAGAGATGTTCACAGTTGTCTGGTTGCTTGCAGTAAGGCTCTTGTCGAGCGAGCTCTGCAGTGCCTCGTATGCGCTCTTAGTCTGAGCAAGCTGCTCCTCAAGACTTGTAACGCGCACCTTGCTTGCTGCAAGTTCAGAGTTAGCGTCAGAGAGTTTGCCTTGTGTTTCCTGATATTTATTTGTCAGTTCCTTGTTCTCAAGCTGGCAGTTTTCCAAGTCCTTTTTACTTACGCAGCTGCTCACCATGAAGCATCCTGCAACCAATGATACAATCAATAAATTCTTCTTCATCATAAATTTTCGTTTATTTTTAGGTTATAATTTGTTGCAAATTTACGTATAAGACGGATAAGTTGCGCTAAAGTTGAATGTCATTAGCATTATTTAACGCCAATAAGCGTGTAAAGTAAACAACCGTTAAACCGAAACAGCCATAAGGCACATATAAATTCAATGCACTCCACAGCCTTTTTACATGCCATGAGGTGCATTGAAAATCAGTTATTTAATCTTTTCCGGCAAGCCTGCAGCTGCTGACTTTCAGCAATACTGAAACTGGTTGACAAGCGGACATTTGGCTATCGTCGTAGACAGCCGGATAACCCATGTTCCGTATATCTGCCTAATATTCTGAGGCAAAAGATTAGCATCTCTCAAACCGGCGAGCAGGAGTCTTAATGGCTTGCCCGGATTTGGAAGAGAATCGTCTAACAAACCGGCACGGGCCAACTCACGGTTGGCTTCCATGTCGTTAATTTCATTCTTGCCTGCAAGCGACATATACTCGTCGAGACAAGTCTGAATAGCTGAGAAATTTTTAAAATCTATCATGATAACAAACTATAAATTGAGACTTCACAAATATAGTTCTTTATTTTCAGAAACAAAAATACGAGGCATAAAAAAAGCGTTACAATTTCATTTTTTAATTATTTTCAAGACAAAAATTACTTTTATTAACTAAACAAACAGTATTTTACACTTTTTGCAATACATATTATTGAAAACAAAAGCAATTTGTCATCAGAAAAGAAACAAAAAGAACATGAAGAATATATGGGAATGAAATCAGTTTCAATGTGAAACACTAAGAAAGACGTCAGCATCAACAAGATAAAAGGAATAAAATAAAACAAAGCAAAATCAGCAGGCAAGATATGTTCTAAATGTTATATAAGCATATCGGTGTATTCTGCCGTCTTCTTGTTTTCTATTGTAGTATTGTTTGTCTTTCCATTAACAGCCCTCTATGGCCAAGAAAACAAAAGCGGAAATACAATCAACATAAAAACTACAGTCTGCTGAATACTGATTACAGCTGTAGTTAAATGAATCATGACGTCATGGCATGGATGCCGGAAAGGCACAAACCATGACGTCATGCATCAGAAGTCAAGTTCACGTGTAAGTATGCTCTCAAGCTGTTCTGCCGACAAGCGCAGGTGGAACTGTCCCTTTATGGCCACCGAAATGCGCCCGGTTTCTTCTGACACGACAATGGCTATGGCATCGCTGTCCTGCGATATGCCCATTGCAGCACGGTGGCGCAGTCCGAGTTCCTTCGGGATATCTATGCTGTGGCTCACAGGAAGGATACATCCCGCAGCCCTGATACGCTTCTTTGATATGACCATCGCACCGTCGTGCAGAGGCGAATTCTTGAAGAAGATATTCTCTATAAGTCGCTGGTTTATGTTTGCATCGATGATGTCGCCGGTTTCAACTATATCGTCGAGCGACGATATGCGCTCGATGACAATGAGCGCTCCGATGCGCGCCTTTCCCATGTTCATGCAAGCCATCACGACAGGCATTATCGACTCCATGTCAACCTTGTCCTTATTATCGCCCGAGACAAAGAGCCTTATTATTCCGTTCACGCGGCGGTGCGCACCAAGATTATACAAGAACTTGCGTATTTCTTCCTGAAACAATATTATTATGGCAATGACACCCACGCTTACCAGCTTGTCCATAATGCTTCCGAGCAGGCGCATCTCAAGGATCTGACTCACGAACAGCCAGACAACGATGAACACCATGATGCCGATAAACACGTTGAGCGAGCGCGACTCCTTCATCAGTCTGTAAATATAATACAGCATCAGGGCCACGCAAAATATATCGACAAAATCTTTTATGCCAAATTCAAACATACTTAAATACTTCTTTTACAATAGTAACAGCCTCAACACACGGCTTTACGTCGTGTACTCTCAGAATTGACGCACCCGAATTGATCATGGCAATGGTGTTGACAACCAATGTGCCGTTGAGCGAATGATCGGCATCAGTGCCGAGCAGGCGCGCAATCATCGACTTGCGCGACACGCCGACAAGCAGCGGAAGATTAAACTCGCGCAACTTCCCCAAAGAGGCAAGCAGTTCATAGTTCTGCTCAAGCGTCTTGCCGAAGCCGAAGCCAGGGTCGAGAATCACGTCCTTAACACCAAGAGAATGGAGCGTCTGCACTTCATGAGCAAAGGCCTTCATCATGCTCATTATGTCGGGCTTGACCGACATGAGTATGTAAGGCACGCCAAGACGGGCCACCATCCTGAACATCTCGGGACAATCACATCCGCCTTCGCCGACCTCATCGCCTGCCGTATAAGCCTCGCTGCCGCCGAAAGCACCGTTGACGTTGCCTTCAGATACATCATTTATTATGCCAGCCCCAAACTCTTCTACAGCCATACGGGCCACTTCGGGTCTGAATGTGTCGACAGAAACGGGGGCATCGGGCTGCACGCTTCTTACGGCTTTCAATGCCATGCGCATGCGTTCCATTTCTTCTTCCTCAGTAACATGAGCCGCACCGGGGCGCGTAGAGAAAGCCCCTACGTCGATAATCTTGCCGCCTTCGGCCATTATCTGGTCAGCCCTTGCAGCAATCTCAGCCTCAGTCTGCTTGCGGCTGCCGGCATAAAAAGAATCGGGAGTGGCATTGAGAATGCCCATAACACAAGGCTCAGACAAATCAATCAGTTGCCCGTTAACGTTCAATATATATGGAATAAAGCTTTTCACAATATAAATTAAAGAATAAAATTAATCTCAACAGATGGCAAAAATACTCATAAATATTGAGACTCTTTATATTTTTGACGTTTTTTATAAAGAATAAAAACAAGTCGGAAAATATATTTATATCCAAGCCGCCTGATTTGGGTTTAAACCTCAATGAGCCGACGGAACAGCCTTACACTTGCCGCTGAACTCAATTATGTCAAGACGTATTATGCCTACACGATGAAACGATTTTTCAGCGGCCTTAATTCCGGCTTCTTTATATTCAGGCGCCAACTTGTCTATCAGCAGTTGCAGTGCGTGCCTCTTTTCTTCATCATCAAGCGCCGTTACAGCGTGACATTTCACCACCACACTTTCATATTCTGTAGTGAAGCGAGACGGCAACAGATTAGTATGGCCAATTATGCAGAACGACGCATCCTGATTGTGCGCCAAGGCCCTGAGTTTCTTTCCTTCAGGAGCACAATGTATATACAAGCTGTGTTCGCCGTCCCAAACATAATTCAGCGGCAGGCCATAGGCTCCACCGTCAGCATCTACCATGGACAACACTCCATATTCGCTGTCTCTAATAAGCTGCAAGGCACGCTCCTCGTTGAGCAGGCGGTCCTGGCGGCGCACCGTTTCGTTTACGTATTTCATTTTATTCAAAAAGTTTCAGATTAGCATTTATAACAATATATCTTTTGTTTCATCAATAATTTTTTCTGTATCAACAGAGTCACAAAGGTAAGAAAATATGTGCAGAACAGATTATTATTTGGCCGCAAAATTGTCATGGTACGATTTTTTGATGTACTTTTGCACCCAATAAAACTATCACACATGGACATATCAGAATTATACAGAATCTTCACTGAGCATCCGCAGGTTACCACCGACAGCCGCGACTGCCCTAAAGGTTCTATTTTCTTTGCGCTGAAAGGCGAATCGTTCAACGGCAACGCCTTTGCAGCCAAGGCTCTTGAACAGGGCTGTTCGTATGCCGTTATCGACGAAAAAGAGTTTGCCGTTGAAGGCGACGACAGGTATATCCTTACCGAAGACTGTCTGACCACGCTGCAGCAGCTGGCCAACTATCACCGCCGCAAACTAGGAACTAAAATCATTGGAATAACCGGTACCAACGGCAAGACCACGACAAAGGAACTCGTGGCAACCGTATTGGCCGAAAAATATAACGTGCTCTACACTCAGGGCAACTTCAACAACCACATCGGCGTGCCTAAGACGCTGCTGCGCCTCACGGCCGAAAACGATATTGCCGTGATAGAGATGGGAGCCAACCATCCGGGCGAAATCAAGACTTTGGTCAACATCGTCGAGCCTGACTACGGCATAATAACCAACGTGGGAAAGGCTCACCTTAAAGGTTTCGGCTCGTTTGAAGGTGTGATACGCACCAAGGGTGAACTCTACGACTATCTGCGCGAGCACAACGGAACGGTGTTCATACACAACGAAAACGAGCATCTGCTGAAGATTTCAAGCGGACTGAACCTTATAAAATACGGCACCATGGACAGCGATGAACTTAGCGTATGCGGAGAGTTTCTGTCATGCGACCCGTTCCTCAACTTCAGATGGCGCCACGGCAAAGAACAGTGGAACGAGGTTAGGACTCACATGATTGGCAGCTACAACATATACAACATGCTCGCTGCGGCATGTATAGGTCTTTATTTCGACGTTACAGAAGAGCAGATATGCCATGCTCTTGCCAACTACGTGCCTACCAACAACCGCTCGGAACTGGAGGTTACGGCAAGCAACAAACTGATTATCGACGCATACAACGCCAACCCGACAAGCATGGAGGCTGCACTGAAGAACTTCAAAGAGATTAAGGCAGACCACAAGATGGCCATAATAGGCGCAATGAAGGAACTTGGCGAAGTGAGCGACGAGGAACATCAAAAGGTTGCAGACATGCTGAAAGCCTTAGATATCGAGCAGGTGTGGCTCGTTGGCGATGAGTTTAAATCTACAGACTGTACATTCCGCAAGTTCAACAACGTTGATGAGGTTAAGCAAGCCATTGACGAGAACAAGCCTGAAGGTTTCTGCATACTCATCAAAGGCAGCAACTCTACAAAACTTTACGAACTGAAAACGAAACTCTAAGAAGTGAAAAGATAAAAGTGAAAAGTGAAGAATCCATTAGCCATTGTATTAAAGCAAGATAGCTAATGGATTTTTCACTTTTATATTTTCACTTTTAACCCAAATCTGGCATTAGTATTCGGCCGGGATTTTTGCTTTATATTGAGCGGATTTTCGTTAGATTTTTCGCAGGCATAGCGGGCTATGTCAAGAAAAAGCGAACAAAAAGACGCCAATAGAAACAAAAATACGGACTGAAAGCATGAATGCACGAAATAGATAAAGCTATATACGGTCTAATGACTGATTTGGGTTTAACTTAATTCAACATCAGGTTCATTTCTGCCCCTACGCCATCAAACAGAAATTCTGCCAGGCCGTTTATTGTCAGCTTCAAGGCATCTGCGTAAGGCTCATCCGTCTGACGCACCTTCCCGTTCTTTATTACATAGTAGGCATTATTCATCGGAATGTCGCCATCGCCTTCAACCCTCAGCACCATATCTTTGTCAGGATTCAGTTCGGCATACAGTTCCAGAGCCTTCTTGGCGTTTATCACGCGCAGCATGGCCTGAATGTTTTTGGCCTGCGGACGATATTCATCACCTGCCAGGCGTATGTCTTCGCGTATAACCTCATAGCCTTCTTCATCATGCAGAAGCACACAACGCGTTGCGCGCTGAATGCGGTCAAACTCTTCAAACGGAGTAGCCATGGCATCTGCCGGCGGAGGCGTGCATGTCATCACGCGGGCATATCCGCACTTCTCATACCATTCATATAACCATTCTTCGGCAGGAATAAGAGAAGCAAATACTATCTCTCTGTAATATATGCGGAAATGTGCCTGCCTCATCAGGTTGTTGCCTATGTCCTGACGGCGGTATTCCGGCCGTGTGCTAACTCCGCTTACATATACAGTCTTCACCTCGCGTCCGTCATAAAGCATGGTGTAAGGCAATGTCTGCAACGCAGCCACCACCTTTCCGTCTATCTGGCAGCACACGTTATACTCGCTGCGGTAGACACGCGAGAAATAAAGGTCGATAAACTTGTCTGGATCGTTGAACACCTGTTTCCATATCTCGCGCGTTTCTTCCTTTATGCGGTCCTGGTCTTCAAATGCCGCCAGCGGATGTTTCTCCATTATCACGTTCTTCTCAAGCAGTATGTCGGGCTTATACGACAGTTTGGCGCGCCGCAGCCCTTCGTCGCCCATATCCTCCTCACGGTTGATATAATAATACTGCTCGGGCAGATGCTTCACAAACTCCTGATTTATTATCGTGAACGCTCCTTCATAGTTTACGTCGGCCTTCTCAACACACACGTCAAACGTACACTGGTTTATCGGGCAGCCGAAGGTGAAGGCCACAAGCTTGTCGTCTACAAATATTGTTCCGCCAACAAGTCCCAGCCTATCCCATCGGTTAAACGCACGCGTCATTGAGCGCAGTTCCTCTGAAAGGTCTTCATCGGGCACATCTCCGTTGTCATCTTTCGATGTGCGGCGCCACTGCCGTTCCAGTTCGAGGCATTGCGGAATAAGTTCCGGCGTAAGCTCGCGGTATCTGTAGTCAGGATAAAGGTTCTTAAACTTGTTTATGTGGTTGCGCTTGCTCTGCAGTTTCTTTCCCGAAAGGTTTATCAGTTTGTCGCGTGTGTAGATATAGTCGCTGAAGTCGCGGTCGGGCTTTATGTCGAACGTGTCGGGAAAATGCTCCTCAATGATGTCGCGCATATAGTTGCACACGCCAAGCATCAGAAACGGATGCCCCATGGCTATCGAGTCGTCGCGTATGGCACGTATCACGCTAACCGAACATTCGTCACACGGCTCCACCTTAAACGTACCGTCTTCTTGCCGCTTCGGCCGCGGCACAGGCATCATGTAAGCCAGATGATGTCCCATGTAGAAACGGAACACAAGATAGTCGTCCACTATCGCAAACTGTGTGTTGTAAAGAAAGCGCCAGCTTATCAGGTTCGAGAACGACAGGTCGCAGTTTTGTCTTTCGCCCCAAAGCGTAAAACTCTGTATCAGTTCCTTGTCGTCTTCTGTTATATCCTTAAACTTTATCATAAAAATTGTCTGTGTTTCAATTGGCAAATTTATAAAAAATAGATGTAAACAACATCAATGCACCGATAAAAAATTCAGGTGCACAAACAGTCCTTGGTAGCTAAGTCCGGAGATAAATGTCTGACTGTCATAAGATAGACTTCACGACATGCTTCCGTTTTATTAACAAAGTTGACAGATATCGGCCAGCTTAAATCTGCATGACCAATGCCCGTCAACGTTATAAAACCCAAATCATCATCAGACCGCATATAGTTTTATCCATTTTATGTATTTCTGCTTCCATCCGTCTTTTTGTTTCTTTTGGCGCAAGGTGCTAAGCGCAAACGAAGTTCAGCGCCAGCTAATTGTTAATTATGAATTATAAAAGTGCCTGCGAAAAATCAAACGAAAATCAGCTCTACACAAGGCAGAAATACCGGTAGAATCATAACTCCAGATTTGGGTTAACACAATGAAAGTAAGCTTCTTAATGTTTATGGCAGCTTCACTCTACTGCATTACGGCATCTCTACTTCGCTGCCCTCGCCTACCGTATATTGTGAGAACTGCTTGGTCTTTGCCTCGCGTGTCAGCACTGATGAGCGGAACACTCCTGTTGAGCGCGCTCTCAGGCGGACGCTGTCGATGTTGGCAGAGGCGGTGAACTCTTCGGGACTGTTGGCCGGCAATGTTCTCAAACCTGCCGAGAATATGGCCAAGTCGTCCAGCTTAACGTTCTTGCCGTCCATCACGAGTTCCTTGATACATGCTATCATGTCTTTCAGCACTCCGTGGATAACACCGGCTGAGAACGGCGAACTGTGTGATGACATGTGAGCCGCCAGCTTCTCTGTATCGTAAGTTTCCTCGCACACCGCGCGTGCATACCATTTACCGTTTGTGTTACTGTTTGAATTGCGGTTCTGATAAAGTTTATACCTAATCATGTTTCTTTCCTTTCTTTTTGGTTGTTATACATTATTTGTTTATTATCTCTCATGCCTTCCAGAACTGCCGCTACGTTCATTTCCGCCTGCCGGCTGTGGCTTTAATATCCGTGCTGCCTTGTTCCTTTCGACATTGCAAAGATACAACAACCAATTTCGCGTTTGCAGATTACTGCAGGTTACGAAAGGTTTAAGAGGATTGTTGGTTGTAAAGGATAAGAAAGTTATATGAAAAGATCGTATTTCCTGTTATTTACCATTCGAACCGGCCAACTCCGCTGATATCATTTCTGCCTGTTTTATCACCGTTTCAGTAGCTAGCAGCTGCATGTCTGGCGGATATCCAAATCTTCTTAACAGCCGCTTAACCGCAACGCGCATCTTTGCTCTTACATTTTCTTTTATCTCCCAGTCAATGGTCACGTTGTTGCGTATTGTTTCCGTCAGAACTACCGCAAGCTCTCTCAACTTGTCTTTACCCATCAGTTCCACTGCACTTTTATTGTCAGCCACAGCCGAATAGAAAGCATATTCATATTCTGTCAAGCCAAGGTCGTGTGCAACCTTGTCTTGTTCTATAATCTGTTTGCTCAGGCCGATAAGCTCGTCAATAACCTCAACGGCCGTGATTACCTTGTTGTGATACTTGTTAATCGAGGCTTCCAGCATTTCCATAAGACTTTTTCCCTGCACCATGTTGTGTTGCATGCGTGCCTTTATTTCGTCATTAAGCAGTTTGCGCAACACTTCAAAGGCTATATTCTTATGCTCCATGCCTTTCAGCTCCATAAGGAACTCTTCCGAAAGTATTGATATGTCAGGCTTTTTTATTCCAGCTGCGTCAAAGATGTCCACAACCTGCTCCGACACCAAGGCTTTGTCTATCACCTGACGGATTGTCGTCTCTATTTCTTCATTTGTCTTGTGTGATGATGTAGCATCAAACTTGCACAAGCGTGCCTTTACGGCCTGAAAGAATGCCACTTCCTCTTTTACAGCCATGGCTCTTTCATGCGGTATGGCTATGGCAAATGCTTTCGACAGGGCATTAACTTCGTTTACAAAACGCTTTTTGCCGTCATCAAGTCCGAGGATGAAATCTTCTGCCTGCAATATCAACGAAAGTTTATGAGAAACGTCTGCCGAAAAATAAGGCTGATAGTCGAATCCGTGAAGAAGATGCTGCACAACTTCCAACTTCTCGTTCATAATTGCCACGGCTTCATCCTGTTGCTCCGTAGGATTGCCTTTTCCTCCCGAATCTGAATAGAACGACAACGCCTTCTTCAAGTCGGAGGCAATGCCCAGATAGTCTACTATAAGTCCGCCCGGCTTGTCCTTATAGACTCTGTTTACACGCGCAATGGCCTGCATCAGGTTGTGTCCCTGCATGGGCTTGTCTATATATAAGGTGTGCAGGCACGGCACATCAAAACCTGTCAGCCACATGTCGCGCACAATAACGAGCTTCAGTTCATCGTCAGGGTCTTTCATGCGTTCTGCCAGCATGCGGCGCTGTTCTTTGGTGGTATGGTGGCGTGCTATCTCTATTTTGTCCGAAGAGGCAGAAGTCATCACCACTTTTATCGCTCCGCGACTGATGTCGTCTGAATGCCATTGCGGCCGTAAAGCTATGATTGCGTCATACAGTTCAACGGCTATTCTGCGGCTCATAGCCACAATCATGCCTTTACCCTCGAACACTTCCTGCCGCTGTTCAAAATGCGTAACTATGTCGCGTGCTATGTTCTTCATTCGCGACGGACTTCCTATCAGTGCTTCCAGTTGCGTCCACTTGGCTTTTGCCAGCTGCACGTCGTTCATGTTCTCTGTTTCCAGTTCACGGTCGAGCGACTCTATCAGCTTTCGGCCTTCGTCGCTAAGTTCAACCTTTGCCAGTCGGCTCTCGTAGAATATGCGCACCGTTGCGCCGTCTTCTACGGCTTTGGCTATGTCGTAAACGTCAATATAATTACCGAACACGGCAGGAGTGTTTACGTCTGCTGTTTCGATAGGCGTTCCAGTAAATCCAAGATAAGTGGCGTTAGGCAGGGCGTCGCGCAGATATTTGGCAAATCCGTATTTCGTTTCTGAGCCTATCACCTCGTCGGCTTCGTTCTTCACTTCCACGGTCTTTGCCTTAAAGCCGTATTGTGACCTGTGCGCCTCGTCGGCCATTACGATCACGTTGCTTCTGTCGGTCAGCGTCTCATACACGTTTCCGCTTTCCGGCTGGAATTTCTGTATCGTTGTAAACACCACTCCGCCCGAAGCCACGTGCAGAAGTTTTTTCAGCGTGTTTCTGTCTTCCGCCTGCACAGGTGTCTGCCTCAACAGCTGCTTGCAGTCGGCAAAAGTGCTGAACAGCTGGTCGTCAAGGTCGTTGCGGTCTGTTATCACTACTATTGTCGGATTGTTCAATATGCGCACCACCTTACCGACGTAGAACACCATCGAGAGTGATTTTCCCGAACCCTGAGTGTGCCATACCACTCCTGCCTTATGGTCGCCAACGGGCTGTTCGTTGACATCTCTCAGACCGTAAGCTGCGGGAGGCTCACTTGCCAGTCCTTCGCCGTGCCTGTTTATTCCCGTTGCGCGTATTGTCGACTCTATTGCTTTGTTCACAGCGTAATACTGATGATAGGCTGCCACCTTTTTCACTGTCTTTATTGTTGTTATCCGTGTTTTCGGATCTTCTGTCTTTGTCTTTTCAAACACGGTGAATGATCGCACAAGGTCGAGCAATGTCTCTTTGTTGAGCATGCCCTGAATCAGTACTTCCAGTTGGCTTACCAGATGTGAAGCCTCGGCCTTGCCGTCGGCGCTCTTCCATGCCATCATTCTGCTGAAGCCAGCCGACAATGAACCGGCGCGGGCTTCCAGTCCGTCGGATATCACTATCAAGGCGTTATAAGTAAACAGCGAGGGTATAGCGTCCTTGTATGTTTCTATCTGTCTGAAGGCGCTTTGCAGCGTTGCGTCTTCGCTGGCAGCATTTTTCAGTTCTATCACCACCAGTGGCAGACCGTTTACAAACAGTATAAGGTCGGGGCGCTTGTTGCGTCCGTTTTCTATTATTGTGTATTGGTTTACTACCGTAAACTCGTTGTTCAGCGGATTTTCAAAGTCAATCAGCCAAACCAGTTCTCCTCTTTCACCGCCGTCATGATGCACTGACACCGAAATCCCTTCTGTCAGCATACGGTGAAACTGCTCATTGTTTGCCAACAGGTCAGGCGATGCTATGCGCAACACTTCATTTACAGCGTCGTCGCAAACCTCAGACGGCAAGTCGCAATTGATGCGGCGAACTGCATTTCGCAACGTTTCTTTCAGCACAACGTCTTCAAACGATGCACGCTGTGCTGCCAGGCCGTCTGGAGCTATGTCTGGGCCGTAAAGCGATTTATAACCAAGCTGCTCAAAAAGCTGAATGGCGAAATCTTCTATTTGGGATTCGGTGAGTTTTGTCATTGCCGTTTAAAAATACATTTTTTTGGCTTCATCTGTTATTTTATAAAGCTTTCGATTAGAACCTTTAGGTATACGCGATATAAGATTTTTTTCTTCTGACATTATCTTTACACGTTTTCCAATTAACTGTGGTGAAATATCTAACTCTTCTGAAATTTCGCTCGCAAAAGTTCCATCTTTCCGCTTATTTAATTCAAATAAAATAGAATAATCTATTTCTGGCAAGAATAATGAGGGATCGATCTTATTTAGATCTTCTTTTATGTCATTCGCAATATAATCAATTTCCACCTTAGAAGAACATTCAGGGCATTGCATATGAAATCGTTTAAACATTTGTATTTCATCATAGGGATATACTTTACCACATGTTGGATTAGTACATACAATTTGTTTTGTATCTTTTAAGAATTCAATTGTATAGCCCGAAAAATCAAATGGACGTGAAATAAAATATTTTCTATAATTGTTACCTTTAGGCTTTCCCCATCTTAAATTATATTTCATTGCCAATCCATAATTTATAGCAAATATAGAAACTTTTTTTCCATCGCGGTCACTTAATTCTGCATATTTGGTTATAAAGAAATTAAGCTCTAAAGTTGATAAAAATGATTCAAAATCAGGAACGATATAAAAATGACTCGTGAAAGGTTGTGTATTATCATAAATAATACTTGTAAGATCACCAGAAATCATTTTTCTTTTTAGCTCCTTAAGTTTTTCAACATATAACTCTATTAATTTTTTTTGTTGAAGAATAGATATTTTATTTCTATACGCCATTACACTATACGTAGACTTATCAAAAAATGGATAGATATTATTTTCATAATAAGTTTGTGCTGCTACTTCAATAGATTTTTTATTTATTGGACGTTTATAGACTAATTGATTTTGAAAACAATAATATAAAATATATCCAAGTATTCTTGGGATATTCATCGAAGTTTGAAATAACATCTCATAATAAACATCCATTGGCTCATTTTTTGTATCGAAAAAACATTCTATCTGTTCATTACAAAAATAAGCAATTCTATTATTTATTAAACGTTTCGTGAAATCTATAGCCCGTTCTTCCATTGATTCTCTATCAACTTTATATAAGTTGAAAAAATCCAATTCGATTATATCTATTTTTCCTCTATCTATATTACCATAATGTATACGACCTGGATAAACTGCTATCTTGAATTTAATAAATTCATCAGACCAGTTGTTTAGAGGTGCAATCAGAGTATCTATGAAAGTTTTTATTGCAGATTCATCAATTTCAGAAACATCATCTAACATGACTATTAGATGTTTAATTTTTAATGTCTCCAAAATATTTTTGATTTGAATAATAACATCTTTTATCTTAAATACTTTTAAGAATATCTTGGAGAATTCTTCTTCACATTTATTACTATTTGTTTCTTGAAGCTTTTCTTGATTATTTAAAGAAGTTTTAAACTGTGAATTTAAACTTAAGTTAAGCCCACAATTAGAGGAAAAAGTGTCCTCTTCATTTTCAATATGATTATCAACAGTTTTAATTGTAACTTCTTTTAGTATTGGTATTTCTACATCTTTTAAGATTTCATTATTCTCTACTTTTTGCAATAAATCATTAAGTTTTTTATTTACTTCTGTTGTTTTTTGAATTCCCAATATTTTTTTTAATTTATCAAACGAACTACTATATTTTTTATTTATTGCGCCAATAATCTTAATTAAAATTTCTTGAATAAATGTCCTTTGAAGGTTGTATCTATCCAGAACATTTTTTGGTAATCTGTCTTTCAAATAATCAGGAATATCTGAACTTACTCCTGATTCATACACAGTCTTAGCGTCTATGTAACAAGCAATATATTTATTATTAGACTTGTACTCTTCTTCAAGTCTAAGAAAAATAGTAGATTTGCCCGTTCCTTTCCGTCCTACAAGAAAAGTCGTATTATCTTTTAAACACGTCCTTATAATCTGATCATTTGGTAAAGCATCTACATATAATTCTTTTATCAGACTATTACCTTTATTGTCTGTAATTTCTGCACGTCTGTATTTTTTTAAAGAATCAACGGCACTAAAGAAACTATTAATATCATTGTCGTTAAGCATAATTTTATATTTTTATTTTATTAAATATTAATCTTGGTAATAAGGTATCTCTCATTTTCATTAGATTACATATCTGTAACTTATTCTTATCTATTTTTGTAAAGTAAGGTGTTACTATTTCACTAAAATTTGCTGCAAAATTCTTGTTAGTTGGCATTTGGTATTGATTATTATACAATAAAGTTTTGTAATCCAAATTTTTTATTCCAGAACTACCATTCTCTATATTAAAAAATTCGTCTTGTCTATATAGATATTGTAAATAACAATAAACGAAATAAGAATATTTTTTTTCAACTCTCAACAATCTACAGAAATTTGAGAAGATAATAGGATAATCGAACAATCCACATACCTCTTTATTAATATATAATGAACGTCCCGTAGATTGACTCTCAGTCCCGCCAGATATTTCTATTATTATGTCACCATCAAGTGGTTTTATCTTTTCATATTTTGACTTTTTAATGAATCTAAGCGGAGTTTTTGATGGAATACCTGTATTCAATGCCGCAATATCAGTCCCCCGTATACATTTTACTGGTTTTACAAAGTCATCTTGTGAAACTTCTTTTCCCCATTCTCCTCCAATTGTATCTAAAATGTAATCTCCTAAATAACCTTGCTTGACAGAACTCTCAGTATTCTCAATAAACCATTTACGGAAAAGAGTTTCTGCCATTGCTTCAAGAGTTTCGTTCTCACGATGAAGCAAATCTATTTTATCATCTAAAGAACCGAGAATAGAGGCTATGCGCTTTTGTTCTGAGAGCAAAGGTATAGATATATTTAATTCATAAACATGATTTCTGTTTAATGATGGGACTGCACTACCTGTATTAAATTGGGTAAAATCAATCGTTTGTAAAAGATAATAGACAAACTTTTCATCATTTCCATGAAAATCTTTTACGTATAAAACAGTATTATGTGCCCAAAAATTACCTTTATAAAATTTCGGTACACCGATATTACCACTACGTCCTATTGTAATTCCCGGACCTTCTGTAGTATATTGATCATGATATCCG
This sequence comes from Prevotella marseillensis, assembly GCF_900625065.1. Classification (NCBI taxonomy): domain Bacteria; kingdom Pseudomonadati; phylum Bacteroidota; class Bacteroidia; order Bacteroidales; family Prevotellaceae; genus Prevotella; species Prevotella marseillensis. Next base: position 2,563,876 of record NZ_UYXY01000001.1, read on the forward strand.
ATTATTCCATTTGACCCTGCTACTGGTATTTCACCATTTTTCATTTTTGCTCTCGGCAAATCATATCCTCGCTGAAGTGTTATTATCTCTCCCAACTTATATTCTTTCCACTCACTCATACTCACACAATTAAAATATTATTCCAAGAATCCCAAGAACAGCAGCCACTGCGATAGAAATCCAAGTTAAACGTTGCTGCTTTATGAAACGAATTTCTTCTGCTGATTTAAAATTATTCTTAACCAATGTTCTCAGTTCTTCGTTTACAGAAAAGGCTACGTTAAATATATCTCCGATGTTAAGCTCATTATCAGTAAATTTGCACGGCCAATATTTTTGAGGATTAGAAGCGTCGAACCAATTCTCATTTCGGTCTGCAAGACAGATAACCTCGTTGTCATTAACAGAAATAAAATCCGGCCTAAGCCATTTTGATTTTTTCGCACCGATAACTAAAATATCATCAGTAACAAAAGGAATCATCGTTATGTATTTCTTTTTGATTAAAGTGTCTATAATAGAAAGCAGCCCTGCGACATACCCCAAGCCGTTTCTATCGAACCATTCTTCATAGATATCCTTTCGCAGAAATATGATATTTTTACCACAATGCTGCACTATGCCAATGCCTCTTTTCTCCAGCAACCGGCTCTTATTGAGTACGTCTGCCAAAGACTGGGCTTTGCCGTCGTATTTTACGATAGCCCGTATAAATTCTTTATCTGTCTTGTTTAAGTTCATACACCTTCGTACACAAACTGCATAAAATACAGTTACTATCTATAGCTCCGACAAAAGTCCTTTCGTTTTAAGTTCTTCTTTCACATGTTCTTTCCAAATATCAAGGAACACATTATACCATTCCTTTTCTTCTTTTTTCTGATCATCAGATAAATTAAATGACATATCTATCTTCTTTTCAGTAAGCTGCTTTATACATTTTGTTCCTTGTTCCAGGATAGTATTAGACAATTTAATTGCTATTCCGTTATTAATATAATTAATTGCGAATGCGGACAATGTTGTTCCAGCAAGCCAATATGGTAGTTCATCTTTAGCTTTATTAATTTCAGAAGCGATGTTTGCCCATCCTATTGTCGCAACAATATTATATAATACAGGAGAAGAATTTCCAATACTGGCAATACTTTTAAATACATCGTACGGGTTCGGATATTGTTCTCTATCAACTTTATAAAGACTGTTCATAATTATACCATTCTTATAAACACCAGTTGTTAAGTATTTCTTAATAACTGACTTTTACTATAAGTCATTATCTTTATTCTTTTTTTTAGGTAGCTTTGAAGTATCTTTCAAGATATGTTTATCCTCTTTTGCAACTCTACGTTCTACCTTCTTTATATTCTCTGCCGGTGGAAGATTTTCAGGTTTAATGCCTCTCTCCAACAACATGCCACGGACGCTTGTATTATTTTGAACATGTTCGTTTGTTATAGGTCTCTCGCCTCTTAAATCTTTTTGTTCAACATTGTAATTTGTCATTTCTGTAGCCAGATTCTTTGCAGCAATAGTCAATGTTGGCAAATGGTCTGCAAGAGGCCCACTTTTAACGCCAAGACGATTTTTCATTTGCTCTGTAGTCAGTCCGCCAAACAAAGCCGTATCTCCTTTCGAACGTATTCTGGCAAATCCTTTGTCATCAACTCCCCTTTCATAGATATTTTTACTTAATTGTTTTTCTGAATTTTTTAACCTTTCGCGTGTTTCTAATCGTGATAAGAGCTGTAATCTTTCTTCAATTAGTTCTACTTTACGGGTTTGAACGGCAAAATAACTTTGGGCGAATGCTATTTCTTCTTTTTTGGGATCTCCATTTTGTGCAATCAAATAGCAGGCATATCTTGTCAACATAAAATCGTTGACAGGTCTGTTGGTTCCACTTCCTATAGGTACCATTTTCGTGACCTCACGAAAATGGTCGTCGACATTGACATTCTGAGATTTACAAGATGCGATAGCACGTGAGATAGCCAATGAGAAATTTTCCCATCTAGAATAGCCGAGAACTTTCTGAAGTTCACGAGCATACCATACTTCCATCGTCTCATTATTATCATCTAAAGTTTCCTTTACAATAGAATCAAATAATGATTTATATTGATTTATCTTCTTTATATCCATATCTTTCAGATTTTTATTGATGCCAGATTTTCCATAATAAGTTTATTCAAACGTTCCTCTTCTTTCAGCTGCTCCTCAAACTCAGCCTTCAGTGCTGTGAAGCGTTCTTCAAAGTTGAAATCGTCTTCTTCATCCGGCAAGCCTACATAACGGCCAGGGGTAAGCACATAGTCGAGCTCTGCAACACGTGACAGCGGCACTGACGCACAGAAGCCTGCCTCGTCCTGATACTTGCCTCCTTCTTTACGCCAATTATGATACGTGTCTGAAATCAGCTTAATGTCATCAGCAGAGAACTCACGTGTGCGGCGGTTGATAAGGTGTCCCATATTGCGGGCGTCTATAAACAATATCTCCTGGCTGCGCTCTCGGAACTGTCCGTCAGCATGTCTGTTACGGCTCATGAACCATAGAGAAGCCGGAATCTGAGTGTTGAGAAACAGTTTTGTTGGAAGGTTAACTATGCAATCAACAAGTCCGGCATCAACAAGTGATTTGCGGATGTCGCCCTCGCCGCCTATTTTTGATGTAAGCGCACCCTTAGCCAAGACGAAACCGGCCTGCCCATTAGGTGCAAGATGATAGATGAAATGTTGTATCCATGCAAAGTTTGCACTGCTCACAGGTGGTGTTCCATACTGCCAGCGCCCATCGTTGCGCAGCAGGTCGCCGCTCCAGTCGCTGTCATTGAAAGGCGGGTTTGCCAAGACATAATCTACTTTTACGTCGCGGTGGGCGTCGTTAAGGAACGAGCCTTCGGTGTTCCATTTCACTTGTGATGAGTCTATGCCGCGTATGGCAAGATTCATCTTGCACAATCGCCATGTTGTCTGGTTGCTCTCCTGTCCGTAGATAGATATATCATCAACCAAGCCCTGATGCTCCTTGACAAACTTCTCGCTCTGCACAAACATTCCGCCAGAACCGCAACAGGGGTCGAGAACACGGCCCTTATAAGGTTCAAGCATATTGACAAGCAGCTCCACAACGCATCGCGGAGTATAGAACTGTCCGCCCTTCTTGCCTTCAGCCAGCGCAAATTCGCCAAGGAAATATTCAAACACATGTCCCAGCAGGTCGGCGCTGTTGGTAGATGCGTTGAGAGTGCAGTTGCCGACCAAATCTATAAGTTCGCCCAAACTGGTAGGGTCAAGATTAGGACGGGCAAAAACTTTTGGCAAAACACCTTTTAGTGACGGGTTGTCTTTTTCTATTGCATCCATAGCCCCGTCGATAATCTTACCTATCATCGGGTCCTTAGCCTTTGACACCAACGTGCTCCAACGGGCTTCAGCAGGAACATAAAACACATTTTCGGCCTTATACTCCTCACGGTCTTCAGGGTCGGCACCAAGACTCACCTCATCTTTCAGCCTGTTATATAAATCTTCGAACGAAACAGAAATATATCGCAAGAATATTAATCCCAGCACAACATGCTTATACTCAGCAGCATCAACACTCTTACGCAATTTGTCTGCTGCTTTCCAAAGCTGTTTTTCCAAAGGTTCGTTAACTGTTTGTTTTTTCTTTGCCATAGCATCTAATTTATTGTTTTGCGATGTCGCACACCTTTAATGAATGCAGAATAATGCAGCAACTTTATCAAGATACAACATATCCAACTAATGATGCACAACTATAAACACGACTGACCATCTTTTATGTCTTTACTATCAGTCATATTTACTTTTACTTATTCAACAACACTGAAACAGACAGGACAATGTTTCTACTGGTCTGTTGTCTGATTGAATTTATCGCAAAGTTATCTTTTTTATTCTGAATGGTAAAATATTTCATAAAAATTATTTTTTAACATATTCAAAACGCATCAAAAATAGCTTTAAACAGACTATTTAGCGCATTTATGCCATTACTTTATAGCATAGAAACCTTATTTCATAATAATAGAGCAAGGCGGATCTCTATAGATGTATTCGACGTTATGGAACAATACGTCTATATTTGCCTACAATAAAAATAAAAAATCTGTTTACGGCTCCCCCAGCGCCTCAACAATCTCTTTTACCTCGGCAGGTGTCCATGTGCGCGACTTGCCGCTGCCTAACGTCTCGAGACGGGCGGTGAGGCCGGGACTTAGGGCTATCCACTGACGGAGCTTGCGGTAGGCGGCACCGGGAGTCAGTGTGGGACAATAAAGCTGGGCTAGTTCTGTGCGGCCATAGGCGCGAATCCTGAATTCAATCTGTGTCTGTGTATCTTTCATGATATTTATGTTTTTGTTTGTTATCCTTATTTATTTTGCTTACGCCGTCCTGCTTAATCATAAAGCAACTTTTACTGACATTATATATTATACAGCCGGGCACTTATCTGACGCAAAGATAATGCAAATCGAGAGCAGAAGCATCAAGCTAGCTTGAATGTTATGCCGAGATGCAGCTTATCTTGTACAAAGATAACGCAAATCGAGAGCAGAAACATCAAGCTTGCTTGAATGTTATGCCGAGATGCAGATTATCTTATGCAAAGATAACACATCTTGAAAGAGAATGCAAATTTTAACACGCTAGACATCACGCTAGATGTTTACAACAAACTGATTTTCAAATCATTACAAAGCCAGTAAATCAGCACAATGTAAAGATTTAAGAACATTGACATGGTGAGTCAGCTAAGATCAAATCAAATTTGGCGACATCAAAAAGTAGAATAAATTTTGACAAGTCCAAAAAACTGTAAGGAAAATCGTGGATTGTGATTAACATAAACGCAAAAAGAATACAGATTAAGGAATAACTGTAAGCAAAATCATGCGTATTGGTTTCAAATCATTAACCTATCGTTTACGGGTCGTAAATGGCCCACTTTTGATGCAAAAGTGGGCCGTTTTTTAATCGTAAATCAATGTGTTTTCTGACGAAAGTGAAAAAAGAAAAACAAAAAGTGAAAAATCCAATTGCTGAACTACTTTATTGCAACAAGGCATTTGACTTTAACTCCCGTCTCGTGAAAGTGAAAAAAGAAAAATGAAAAGTGAAAAATCTAATTGCTAAACTACTTTATTGCAACAAGGCATTTGACTTTAACTCCTAGCCAACTTGTTGGCGATAACTACTCTAACTCCTTTAACTCCCCTCTTACAAAAAATTGCAGCACTGTTTTACGGCAAACAAAAAAGGGCGGCCGAGAATGTCGGCTGCCCTAGGATGAAGCATTTATTACTATAATGATTAACCATAAATCCACATTAAGCCTAAATCTCGGCGAACGCCTTTTTGAGACGCTCTATGAAATCGTCGGCCATGGATTTGGTGAAGCACAGGGGCGGAAGAAGACGGAGAATGTTTGTTGAGGCACAGCCCGTGAAGCAGTGCTGTGTGTAAACAAGATTCTGACGCAGCGCCTTGTGAGACATGTCGAGGTCGATGCCTATCATGAGGCCGCGGCCACGCACCTCCTTGATGTGAGGCTCCTCGGCCTGAAGTTCCTTCAGTTTAGCCATGAGATATTCGCCTGCCTCATGCGCATTGTCTACAAGATGCTCGCTCTCAATAACGTCGAGCACGGCAAGAGCTGCTGCACATGCCAGATGGTTGCCGCCAAATGTTGTTCCGAGCTGTCCGTATTCAGGCTTGAAGTCGGGCGAGATAAGTACGGCACCCATGGGGAAGCCGTTGCCGATGCCTTTGGCTACGGTGATGATGTCGGGACGTATGCCGATCCACTGATGAGCAAAGAACTTGCCCGAACGGCCGTAGCCGCACTGTATCTCGTCGCATATCAGTACGGCACCATACTTGCGGCATGCAGCCTGAAGTCCCTTGGCAAACTCCTCTGTGGCAAGCTTTATGCCGCCCACACCCTGTATGCACTCTATGATGCAGGCGCAGACGTCGCCCTTAGCCAGTTCGCGCTCCCATGCCTCAAGGTCGTTAAGAGGCAGATAAGTTACGTGATTGTTGGCATTGATGGGTGCGATAATCTTAGGATTGTCTGTCGCTTCAACGGCAAGCGAGGTGCGTCCGTGGAACGCCTTTGAGGCAGACAGCACGCGCGTGCGTCCCGTCTTAAACGAAGCCAGCTTCAGCGCGTTCTCGTTAGCCTCGGCTCCGCTGTTGATCAGGAACAGCTGATAGTCGCCGTAGCCACACGCCTTGCCAATTCTTTCAGCAAGCTGACGCTGAAGGTCGTTGACAACAGAGTTGCTGTAAAATCCGAGAGCGTTGAGCTGCTCTGTGAGTTTCTCTACATAATGCGGATGGCAGTGGCCAATGCTTATAACGGCATGACCGCCGTAAAGGTCGAGATACTCCTGTCCCTTGTCGTCCCAAACAGAACAGCCACGACCTTTTACTATGTTAATGTCGAATAATGGATAAACGTCGAATAAAGTCATTTTATTTAAGTTAAGAGTGAAGAACGAAGAGTGAAGAATTCAATTGCTTTGTTATGATTGATTCACCTCGTTTTTTCACCATATCATTTATTATTTCTTTGTTTTGCCGTTTTTACTGATGCCACCAATATGGCAGTCAGTTCGTTACAGTCTTGCAACATACTTTCGGCTTCCTTGTCATTGATAAAATCAGTATCTCTAAGAAGATTCAACCAATAAAAAGTTTCATTACATTCTTTCAATGCTACTGACAGCTTATTTATGAAGTCAGAAGAACTTTGAGCGAATTCAGCTTCCCTTACCAACGCTCCTATGGCAGTACCAGAGCGAAGCACCTGGTTGGTAAGCGCATATTCCTTGGCAGAACATTTGATATACTTCACCATATTGACTATCCGTATCGAAAATTCATAACTTTTCCGATGTAAAGGTGAATCGCTGCGGTTATATTCGTTTATTATTTTAGTTCCCATGCCATTATATAAATTATACAATTGAATTCTTCACTCTTCGTTCTTCACTCTTCACTTAAAAAGCCGTTGGTTTTAATCTTAGTCCTTCTGTATCGTCAATGCCGAACATGATGTTCATGTTCTGAACGGCCTGGCCTACGGCACCTTTAAGGAGATTGTCTATGCATGAAGTGATGAGAAGCTTGTTGCCGAATTTATCGCAGTGAACGAGGCACTTGTTGGTGTTTACTACCTGCTTCAGGTCGATGGCCTTGTCGACATAATGAGTGAAGGGGGCGTCCTTGTAGAACGACTTGTAGCCCTCTATTATCTCATCAGCCGGAGCGTCGGTCTTCACTACGCAAGTGGCGAAGATGCCGCGGGCGAAATCACCGCGATAAGGGATGAAGTCGATGTCGGCATCGAGCGAGCCTTGCACCTGCGTGAGGCTCTGCCTAATCTCAGGCACGTGCTGATGACTGAACGCCTTGTAGATGCTCAGGTTGTTGTTGCGCCAGCTGAAATGCGTTGTCGCGCCGGGCTTCTGTCCTGCACCCGTGCTGCCCGTAATGGCATTAACAGCCACGTCGTCGTTGATAAGTTTCATGGCGGCAGCAGGCAACAGACCGAGCTGTATGCAGGTGGCAAAGCATCCGGGGTTAGCCACGTGCATGGCGTTGGCTATCTTGTCGTGGTTTATTTCGGGCAGACCATAGACATAGTCGTTGCCCGGCTCTGCCAGACGGAAGTCCTGCGCAAGGTCTATTATCTTGACGTTGGCCGGTATGTCGTGTTCCTGAAGGAACTGACGGCTCTTGCCGTGACCGAAACAGAAGAACACAACATCCACCTTATCAAACGGCATATCCGACGTGAAGCACATATCCGTGTCGCCGTAAAGTCCTTCGTGAACATCAGTAACAGGATTGCCTGCGTTGCTCTCGCTGTTGGCAAACACAATCTCTGCCTGCGGATGATTTATCAATAATCTTATAAGTTCGCCGCCGGTATATCCGGCGGCACCAAGTATTCCGATTTTTATCATTTTAAAGTAGTTAAAGGAGTTAGAGGAGTTATCGCCAACAAGTTGGCTAGGAGTTAAAGTCATATGCCTTGTTGCTATAAATAAAGAGCCAACAATCTGTGAAGCTAAATTCAATTTGCCTACTTCCTATTTTTTATTAATAGGTATGAGTTTCGGATCACAGATCCTGATACTTTATACTGTCGGATTACAAATCCGACAGAACAATAGCTTTGTAGTTTTATTGTCGTTATAGAGCAACTCAGCATTTGAATTGTTCACTTTTCACTCTATCTAAATTCACTCAACCCTGATCATTGCAGTTTTCAAGGAAGTATATTTTTTTCTCGTGGAACGATAAGCCAAAAGACGAGATAAAGAATGAAACCTGTGCCATAACTCACCATTACGGCCAAAGCCCATAATATACGTACAATGGTAGAATCTATTCCGAAATAGTCGGCCAAGCCGCCACATACGCCCGCAATCTTACGGTCTTTATCCGACAAATATAATTTTCGGCCCATCATAGCATTATCTTTCCTCGTCCTCGTGTATTCCGTAATAAACTCTCAATGGCGTGCTCAGTACCTTGATGAAGCCCTTGGCCTCTTCGGCTGTCCAGCCGTGCTGCATCTCGCCGTACTCGCCTAACTTTGACTTGAGCAGATCGTCGGGCGAATCAACACCTACACACTCGAAACCTAACGGACGGAGCTTCAGTATGGCCGTACCGTTTACGTTGCGCTGACTGCTGGTGAGCATAGCCTCGATGTCGGGCATTACAGGCTCAAGATACTGACTCTCGTGCAGGAACATTCCGTACCAGTTGCCCACCTGGTCTTTCCAATACTGCTGCCATTTGCTCAACGTATATTTCTCGAGCATGCGGTGAGCCTCTATTATCAGTTTCGGAGCGGCAGCCTCAAAGCCTACACGGCCCTTTATGCCGATGATAGTGTCGCCAACGTTGCAGTCGCGGCCTATACCGTAAGCCGCACCTATCTCCTCAATCTTCTGTATTGCCTTAACCTTGTCGTCGTATTTCTCACCATTGACGGCAACTATTTCTCCCTTCTTGAACTCTATGCGCAGCTCGCTCTCGTCGTTGCGTGTAACGTGCTTCAGGTAAGCTTCCTCGGGCAGTCCTTTTGCAGAGTCGAGAATCTCGCCGCCACAGATACTCGTGCCCCAGATGCCAACATTGTAAGAGTATTTAAGTTTGGTGAAGTCGGCAAAGAATCCATGAGCGTTAAGATAGTCGACTTCCTCCTTACGCGAGAGGGCATGGTCGCGTGTAAGCGTGATAATCTCAACGCCAGGAGCCATGACGAGGAACGTCATGTCGAAACGTATCTGGTCGTTGCCCGCTCCCGTTGAACCGTGAGCAATGGCGTCGGCACCAATCTGCTTTGCGTAGCGTGCAATGGCAATGGCCTGGAAAATGCGCTCTGACGACACTGAAATTGGATAACAGTTGTTGCGGAGCACATTGCCAAAAATCATATATTTCAGACTTTTCTCATAATATTCGTGTGTAACGTCGAGCGTGACATACTCCTTTGCGCCCAGCTTATAGGCGTTTTCCTCGTTCTGCTTGAGCTGCTCGTCGCTGAATCCGCCAGTATTGGCGCATGCAGCATAGACTTCATAGCCCATGTCGTGCGATAGTTTCATCACTGTGTAAGAGGTGTCGAGTCCACCTGAGAATGCCACAACTACTTTTTTCTTGTCTGCCATAACAAATATGTTTTTTAATCAGTTTCCAATTCTTTTAATTCTCTCAATAACGTTTGCGGGCAACTCTATCGGAGTTTTGTCGCCCTCATGCTCGGCCGGGTCATAAAGCATGCCGGTGCAGATGCAGTAGCGGCGGCCCGTGCGCTTCAGCACGTCTACGTTGATGCAGCCCTCGCATCCGCGCCAGAATGCCTCGTCGTCTGTAAGGTCGGCAAAGGTTACGGGCAGATAGCCCAGCTGCGTGTTCATGCGCATCACGGCCGAACCGCTCGTCAAGCTGAATATCTTTGCCTTAGGCCAGCGTGTGCGGGCCAGCGTGAAGGTCATGTCCTTTATGCGCTTCGACACGCCCATGCCTCTGTAGTCGGGATGAACGATAAGTCCCGAAGTGGTTACATAATGTTTGTTGCCCCATGTCTCAATATAGCTGAAGCCGACAAACCTTCCGTCACACAGGGCTATAACGGCCTTGGTTTCTCTCATCTTGGTTGCCAGATACTCATGGCTACGGCTGGCAATACCCGTTCCGCGCACCTTGGCGGCTGCCGCCATTGTATCGAGAATGGTGTCAACATATTTCTCATGTGACGCATCAGCCACCATTACTTCAATTTCTTTCATCATTGTAACGTTTCTGCCGTAAAGGACGTCAAGTCCCTGCCCGAACCAAATGAGGCACGGGAAAGACCGGACGAAACCGGCATTGATACATTGTTTATATTAAAAAGTTTCTGTTATTTATTATCTATTGCCACCTTTATTTTATGTCAGGAATGACGTTGCGCAGCTCGGCCACAATGTCTCCGTGCCTCACACCGTCCTTTATGACAATAAAAATAGTGTCATCGCCGGCAATAGTGCCCAATATCAATGGTATGCCACTGTTGTCGATGTTGTAAGCCAGACTGCTGGCATAGCCCGGACGTGTCCTTATAACGCCCATGTTGCCAGAAAAGTTGATAGACATAAATCCAGACGTAAGCAGCATCTCGGCAGCCGTCTTAGGGCTCGACACGCGCTTATACATCGTCTCGTTGGGCAGCACATAGAAGTATTTGCCGCTCAAACTTGTAGCCTTTGCCACCTTAAGCTGTTTCATGTCGCGGCTCAACGTGGCCTGCGTAACCTTGTAGCCTTCTTTCTCAAGAGCCTTGAGCACCTCGTCCTGACAACAAAGCTCCTGGCTTGAGATAAGCATACGCAAAGTCTGTAATCTACCGTTCTTTGATTTCATTTGCCTGTATATTTATTCATTTATGTTTGCAAATATACAATCATTCACGTATATATACAAACATTTTTGTATAAAAATACGTCAACAGAACTATTTTTCACATATTTCTGAATATATATTCAACAAAAAAGCAGGATGCACAACTGCATCCTGCTTCAACACTTATAATTTGCACCGTCAAAAGGCGCAACTGATGAATCTTTTATTCTCTGCTGTTTCCGAATATCCTGAGCAGATAAAGGAAGAGGTTGATAAAGTCGAGATAGAGCGAAAGCGAGCCTAAGAGGGCTATCTTTTGTGTCTCCTCGTTAACATCGTCTGCCATAATAAGCATCTGCTTTATCTTCTGAGTGTCGTAGGCTGTAAGACCGACAAAGATCAGTACGCCGACGTAGCTAAGTATAAGACTGAAGCCGCCGCTCTTAAGCAGGAAGGCGTTGACCACAGTGGCGATGATCAGACCGATAAGGGCCATCATAAGTATCTTGCCCAATGAAGACAGGTCGGCCTTGGTGAAATAGCCTATGGCTGCCATAACGGCAAACGTGCCGGCCGTGATAAAGAATACGCTGGCAATAGACTGCATTGTATATACGAGCAGAATAAGCGACAGCGTGGCTCCGTTGAGGGCAGAATAAAGGATAAACAGCAGTGTGGCTGTGGTGAGCGACAGGCGGTTGATGCGTGCCGAAACAGTCCATACCAAAGCCAGCTCGGCTATGAACAAGCCCCAGAACAGCAGTTTGTTAGACACCAGGGCTGTTATTATGCCGGGACTTGAAGCCACGCCATAAGCCACAAAGCCTGTTATGACAAGGGCCAAAGTCATCCACACGTAAACCTTGCGCATAAGCGACGGGAATGCTACCGACGCGATGTTTTCTTTCTCGCGTATGAGATCATACAATCTTTCTTCGTTCATTTTTTCTTTTCGGTTTTGTTGTTTTTATGATTTCTTTTTTATCTCCTAACTTTTAAATGCCCGGCAAAGCAGGCATAATATGTTATGCAAACATAAGCAAAAAAAGCGACAAATGCCTTTGTTTTAATAAAAATCATTGATTATTCACAAATATTCCGTATATACAGACATTGTGACAGACGTAAATGTCGCTGTACATGACAGATAGGCCCCGTGTCAGGCCTCGGCAGGCCTCTCGGCAACACACTCTATCATCACCGGCAAGCAGCCGCCGGCTCCGTCGGCACATACAATGACGTGAGGCACATAAGGGAAAGCCATGGAGAGCAGACGGTCGACATCGGTATAGTCAGAAAAGTCACGAAGATAAGCCACAAAGCAACTTACGTGGTTCATCGTCAGGCCGTAGCGCTTAAGCCTTACGCCCATGTCGCCAAGAATCTGTCCGGTATACTGGCGCACATCGAGCTGACTCATGTCGGCATCAGTCGCAGAAGGAAGTACGAACGGCGGGATGTCAACACGCAACCCGCTGCCTAAATCTACGCCAAGGTCTATACAGCCATAGCCTGCGGCAGACTCATCTTTTGCCGAGCCTTCATCAGAGCAAGGAGGAACGACAGCCTTGGCATCGCCACCAAACGACAGATAGTCGAGAGCCACCACGGCTCCGTCGGCATGTGTTACGCCGCCAACAACCGTAACGGCCATACGCAATTTGCCGGCATCAATGCCATGACGCCCAAACACGTCGTCGCGTGCCTTCTCAACGGCATCAAGACAGCCGTCAGTATCAGCCACATAAAGCCACACGCGCAGGCAGCCAACTCCTGAAGCGTCATCGGCAAGATTAGCCGAACCGACAAACTTTTCGAACAGAGCCACAGCCTGCCCATAGGCATCCTTACCGGCCAGGTCGGTCCCGCAGAGCCTTAAGCTGCAAAACGAAGAAGCCGACGAAGCATCTGACGTGCATACAAGAAGCGAAACCTTCGACCCGTCAAGCGGAGCCTGCCCTACCACGGAACACGGCACATGCGAAAGATAGTCGTGCCACAGCTGCGACTCGAGCAGAGCGGCATATTGGTTGCGGATGTCGCTAAGAAACACCTTAACATAAACGATATGGCGGTTTTCAAGATTCTCCATATCAACATAATCGCCCGTCTTCATGTAGAGATGGCACAGCCGCTCCCAGAAATTTCCCCTGGCAACGGCCGACAGAACAGCATATTTTTCCATAAGCAGATATTCTTTTTAGGCGCAAAAATAATGCTTTAAAATTTAAAGCATACGCAAAAACAGCTTTTTTATCACAAAATTGACATCAAAGACATAATATTTCATTCACACCGGTCAACATCTGCGCATCAAAATATCAGCGTAAGCAAAGGTATGGTGACAACGGAAAGAATGGTAGTGATCAGCGTGCCCTCAACCATCTCGCTCTCATCGCGCCCGTATCTCAGGCAAAACATAGTGCCATAAGAGGCCACCGGCATGCCAATAAGCACGGTGTTGATGCGGTTAATTGTCTCGTCTACTCCGCAAAAGCGCAACAGAAAATATATGGCTACGGGGATTATCAAGAGGCGGAAGGCCGACATGACATAGACCGACCTAGTGCCAAGTATATGGCGTGTATCCATCTGGGCCATCGAAGAACCGATAACAAGCAACGCTCCCGGAACGGTGATGCCTCCCAAAAGATGAAACGGCTCAGACACCACCCTCGGTATGGAATCAAGCCCAAGGGCCACTATAACTATCGAAACATAAGACGCCACCATTGGCGGACAATACAGCGTGCGGACATTAAACTTGTGTCCGTCTGTGCTTCCAAGGACAAACGACAGACCGACAATAAAGATGAAAAGTGTGTTGGGTATGTTGAGCAGACTGGCATAGAATACGGCCTGGCTGCCAAAGATTGATGCCACAACGGGATAGCCGATAAAACCAACGTTTGCAAACATAAGCATAAAACTATACATTCCGCGATAGTCGGCTTTGCGGACAAAATAGCGTGGAAGGAAATAGGCTATCAAAAACAGCAGTACATATGTAATCATGCCTACGCCGAGCAATGGCAATATCATGCCCCGGTCGGGAAAAACGTCGCCCATCACTGACGATATGATAAGACAGGGACACGACACGTTGATAATAAAACCTGACAACTTACGGTCGAAATCGCCGCCCATAAGTCCGCATCTGTTTGAAACAAATCCCGCCACTACAAGCAGCAGGAGTATGATCATCTGTATAACAATGTTATCCATTTTTATTTTTAATATATCCTTTTACTCAGTAAAATGAGTATTAATATATAAATGCCTGAACTATTTTCGGTTGTAGCCATAAAGAATGCAGACCCGACTTGTCATCATCGGCCTGCATTCTCCGTTAGCAAATATGATTTAAAATGTTGAATTCTATAATGACTCGAGCATTCGCTTGATTACCACAGAAGCTGAAATCTCGCGATTGGCAGCTTCTGGAATGACGAGCGAATTAGGACTTTCTATCACATCGTCTGTTACGATAAGACCGCGGCGTACGGGCAGACAGTGCATAAACTTGCCGTTATCTGTAACAGCCATGTGTGCCGCGTCTATTGTCCACGACATGTCCTTGCTCAATATCTTGCCGTAGTCAGACGGACTGGTCACGCCGGGACAGCTCCAGTTTTTGGCATAAACGAAGTCGGCTCCTTCAAGAGCTTTCATCTGGTCGTACTCAACACGGGCATTGCCAACAAACTTCGGATCGAGCTCATAACCCTCGGGATGAGTGACAACAAAGTCTACGTCGGCAGCGTTCATCCACTGCGCAAACGAGTTTGGAACGGCCTGCGGCAATGCACGGCAATGGGGTGCCCATGACAGGACAACCTTCGGACGGGCTTTTGTCTTGTGCTCCTCAATGGTTATTAGGTCGGCAAAAGCCTGAAGAGGATGCACCGTTGCCGTTTCCATGGCAAACACAGGACGGCCGCTGTACTTGATAAACTGATGGAGCACGGTTTCGGCATAATCATACTCGCGGTCGGTCAGGCCTGCAAACGAGCGCACACCGATAAGGTCGCAATAGCAGCCCATCACCGGAATGGCTTCGAGCAGGTGCTCGCTCTTGTCGCCGTCCATTATTACTCCGCGCTCTGTCTCCAGTTTCCACGCACCGGCATTTACGTCGAGCACTATCACGTTCATGCCAAGATTCATGGCAGCCTTCTGCGTGCTGAGTCGTGTGCGCAGACTGTTGTTGAAGAAAATCATCATCAGCGTCTTGTTCTTGCCAAGATGCTGATACTTAAAGCGGTCGTTCTTTATTTCTTGTGCTTCGGCAAGTGCCTGCTGCAGATTGCCGATATCTTCTACGTTTATAAATGTATTCATATCTTTTTATTAAAAATTTCCCTAATACCTGAAAGTTCATAAAAACGTCTGACTTTCCGTCAGACAGTGTAGCAGATTTACAGCCCTGTATTCTGCAAAGTGCGACAGGAGGCCTGCGCATCACGCATGGCAGATGCCGTATCGTCTTACACCTGCTCAACAAATCAGAGTTTGCAGTCTTAATAAAATTCAACATTTACAGCCTCATCGCCCACAAAGAGCAAACCGGCTGCATACTCACAAGGCTAAGCGCCAAGTGCCTTTCGGCTAATCCCGACAGAGGCTTTGGCATAGCTGCCACCATGAGCATTTCTTATCTTCACCTTTGCACAGGCTCCAAATATAACTTGCCAAAAGTAACAATTAAATTTGAAAAATAAGAAACTTAAATAGCGAAATATTCTACAATCCGTAAATTACGGATAAAACTTGCATTATAATTTATCTAATATACAGGTTTCACTGTTATCAGAAATTCATTTTGAAGTTTCAGTCTTATTTCGACATTCCGGCTTTCAGCCCGCGTATCACAGAACTCGTAAATCCGGCATGCTCCATTTCGTTAAGTCCGCGTATCGTCATGCCTCCGGGCGTAGTAACTTTGTCTATCTCAACTTCAGGATGACTGCCATTGGCCTGCAACAAGTCTACGGCTCCCTTCATCGTCTGCATCACTATCCGCTGCGCGTCATGCGCCTTGAATCCGAGTTCAACGCCGCCTTCTGTCGAAGCCCTGACATACCTCATTGCATAGGCTATGCCGCACGATGCAAGCGTAGTGGCAGCTCCGAGCAGCCGTTCCTCCGTAACCATCTGCAATCCGGTTGAGTCAAACAGGGCTGCCATTGCAGCCGTGGCTTCTTCATCTGCATTAACCGGAACGATAAACGTCATCGAACTTTTCACGGCAATGGCTATGTTGGGTATCACTATGAACAGCCGGGGCAGCTTTCCGTCTGTTCCGCCAAGCCATTCCTTAAGCAGGCTACCGCTTACGCCGGCCATAACCGACACAATGGTCTGCCGACTGTAATCAACAGCCGGCCGTATTTCGCATATAACCTGTTCTGCCAGCCATGGCTTCACAACGACAAACACCACATCGCCTGCAGCTGCCGCTGCTTTGTTGTCTGTAGTAACATTAACTCCGAGACTTTTAAAGCGCTCTAGCGTCGCTTCATGAGGAGCCGAAACAGTGATGTCGGCTGCCGCCAACATCCCGCACTTGACAAAGCCTTCCACCATGGCTCCACCCATGGCACCGGCACCAATAACCGATATTTTCATAATCTGCAATATTATTTATAAGTCTGTCAGCCCTGTTATGCCTGTCGCAGCAAACCGACTGCCGTCCGGGCAAAGACATATTTATATTATAAAGACACCCACTCCACCGGCTTCAGCATTTTAATTATCATGCTTAAAGCACAAGCCATGCCCCCGTAATGATACAACGGGCATACAAATATACATAATTGTTGTGCCTTTCTGTCCAAATATCCAACTTTAATAAAGTTTCAAAAACCAAAAGAGGCCAACATGCTGTCTCCAACCTGTTGACCTCTTTTGGTCGGGATTACTGGACTCGAACCAGCGACCCCTACGTCCCGAACGTAGTGCGCTACCAACTGCGCTAAATCCCGATGCCTTAAAAGCGAGTGCAAAGGTAAAGCATTTTTTTGAAACTCGTGCATTTTTTTCAAAAAAAATGCTCAAAAATTTGTATGATTAACAAAAAAGGCATATCTTTGCACCCGCAATCAAGCAATAACGATGGTGCCATAGCTCAGTTGGTAGAGCAAAGGACTGAAAATCCTTGTGTCCCCGGTTCGATTCCTGGTGGTACCACTCTCAACAAACAGAATCCTGATTTCGTTTCGAAATCAGGATTTTTTGTTTTCATTAAACACACAAAAAGCGGCAATAACAAATACATAAACCCATGCCAGGCAATGTAAATATCCAATGAAAGACTAACAAAATACATTGCACAACAACAGATACAAATTATATTTTACATAACTAAATCATTAAAATCATCGTTCTTTGCGGACAATAAGCCGCAAAATATGCGGTTAATTGTCCGCAAAACTGTATATTTGCAAAAAACAATTCTGCCTATGTATATATATGAACATAAAGAATGGCCCCACTTTTCGTGGAACAAAGAACGTGTTGGCGAGGAACTAAACAAAGTTCACAAGGCTGTGGGCTATCTGATGGGGCGTCTTAGCCTAATAGGCTTTAACGACAAGATGTCTGCCGTGGTGGAATCAATCTCCCATGACATCATTGCATCATCAGAAATTGAAGGAGTAGATTTGAACAGCGAGCAGGTGCGCTCATCGGTAGCCCGCAAACTTGGAGTACAAATACAGAATTCTACAGAATCTTCCCGCTATATAGACGGAGTGGTTGAAATGGCACTTGATGCGACCGTTAATTTCAACAAGCCTTTAACCAACGAAAGACTCTTCGGCTGGCATAACTGCCTGTTCCCGACAGGCTGGAGCGGCCCTACAAAAATAGACGTGGCAAAATATCGAAGCGGAGAAATGAAAGTTATATCAGGAATGTTCGGCCGTGAAAAGGTGCATTATATTGCACCTGCTCCTGAAAAAATAAGCGATGAGATGAATTTGTTTCTTGAATGGTTCAATTCAGATACCCATAACGGCTATGTAAAATCGGCAATAGCCCATTTATGGTTTGTATGCATCCATCCCTTCGATGACGGAAACGGACGAATCGGGCGAGCCATCGCCGATATGGCACTTTCACAGGCAGAAGACTCAAAAATGCGTTTTTTCAGTATATCGCATCAAATCAACAAAGACAAAAAACAATATTATGACATACTGGAGGAAACACAAAAAGGAAATTGTGACATTACAGAATGGATTGTCTGGTATCTTGACTGCCTGCTTCGTTCTGTCGAGCAATCTGATGAAACGTTGTCAAAAGTCCTAAATAAGGCAATATTCTGGCAAAACCATGCCGAAACCATTCTGTCTGAAAGACAACGTGAAGTTCTTAATATGTATTTAGACGGTTACCCTGGTAAACTGACAACCAAGAACTGGGCAAAGCGTGTAAAGGTATCGCCTGATACAGCAGCGCGCGATATTAAAGATTTGATAGAGAAAGGCATTCTGATTCCACAGCATGGCCGTGTTCGCGACGTATTTTATGGAATACGGTGCAGCGACTCTATACTTGTCATCCCTATGCCTGAAGATTTATGATTATTATTTATCCTGCATTTTAACAAAATACACAAAACATGGCAAAAATTCTAAGTGTTGACAATCTGCTAAAAATGCCTCTGGTTATTCCTAATTATCAAAGGCCATATAAGTGGACAACGCAAAACATTGACGCATTATTGAATGATATTTCAGATGCAATAAACGATTACCAAAAATACAATTTTAAATTTATAGTCAAAAGTAAGTGAAATGCGAAAAATCATTCAAAAAATAGTATCTTTGCACTATGGAAATTCAGTTGTCGACATCAGAAATGGAAGTTTTGCGTAAACTTCAACGGAATTTAGCCGGAAGTTCCGACTATGCCCGTGTGACTTGCATTCTGATGTTGGGCATGGGTAATACGCCCTCTTTCGTGTCCTCATGTCTTGGAATAGACGTTTCCACTGTATACCGTTATCGTTCCGCTTATTTACATGGTGGTGCTGATGAACTTCTGGAAAACCGTTACAAGGGTTATTGGGGGCTTCTTGACAGCCGTCAGCTGGCAGCCTTGTGCAAGGAACTACGCGAGCACATATATACGGATGCCAAAGGTGTGGCGGCCTGGATAAAGTCCGCATTCGGCGTTGAATACACTCCCCAGGGGGTTGCAGACTTGCTGAACCGCATCGGATTTACCTATAAGAAGACATCGGAAGTCCCTTGTGAGGCTGATGCCTCAAGGCAGGCGGCCTTTGCCGGGAAACTTTCAGAAATTCTTTCCGGTATGCCGGAAGATGCGGTGGTTTATTATGCGGACGGTGTCCATCCGACCCACAACAGCCGTTCCACTTATGCGTGGATAGAGAAAGGCGAGAGACTTGAACAGCCGACCGTCAGCGGTCGTGACAGGGTGAACATCAACGGGTTGCTTAATGCATATGACGTGACAGATGTGATAGCGCATGACTGTGAGAGCGTCAATGCCGAATCCACCCGGGATGTTTATCAGTCAGCCTTGGAAAGGCATCCCGAAGCTTCCGTCATCTATATCATCTCCGACAATGCCCGCTATTATCACAACAAAAAGCTCAAGGAATGGGTAAACGGGACGAAAATCAAACAGATATTCCTGCCGCCTTACTCGCCGAACCTCAATTTGATTGAAAGGCTTTGGAAGTTCCTCAGGAAGAAGGTCATTAACACCGGATTCTACAGGACAAAAGAGAAATTCAGACAGGCCATCAAGGATTTCTTCGACAATATCGGAAACTATAAAGAAGAGTTGGAGTCACTTCTAACTCTCAAATTTCGTTTGTGTAATTCGCAAACCATTTCTTTTTAACTATAAATATCGAGTTGGAACTATAATCTTACACGATAAATCAAACGAATTAAGCTACGACATAGTTGACGGACAGCAAAGAATAATATCTTTGTCCTTAATAAGAAAATGTATTGATAGCAATTTTTCATGCGACATATTCAATATTTCATTTGCCAATAAATCTTCTCAGATAAATATTCACAACAATTTTGAATATATAAAAGAATGGTTCTCTTTAAAAGAAAAGAAGGTTAAAGACAACTTTATCAATGCATTTAGAAATATACTGGAAGTTGTTGTCATCAGTGTAACCAAAGTTTCTGAGGCATTTCAATTATTCGACTCGCAAAACACCAGAGGCAAAGCTCTCGATCCACATGACTTACTTAAAGCGTTCCATTTAAGAGAAATGAAAAAGTATCCATACGAAATGGAAGCAGCCGTAACAAAATGGGAAGCTAAAGATACCAAGAAAATAGGAGAACTGTTTGCCAACTATCTGTTTCCTATATGGAATTGGTCAAGAGGAAGAAAGACGACAACGTTCACGACAAAAGAAATTGACATATATAAGGGTGTTCCGGAATTTTCGGATTACACTTATGCAAAACGTGTAAATAAGGCAACACCATATTTTCAGATTACTGAACCTTTTGTAGCCGGCAATGATTTCTTTGAAATGGTGGACCACTATTTACAATTATTGAGCAATATACAGACGGAAATATGTGTCAATAAGGATTTCAAGGAAATATATAAAATCATCACCATAACAAAAAATCCAGATGCAGATGACAAAGAAAAAGAGTTCATCCAAGTAAAAAAAGACAGTATCGGTTTTAGGCATACACGCAACTTATTCTTTTGCGCCTTGTTGTGTTATTATGACAGGTTTCATAATTTTGATACAATGGCTGTAAAAAAGTTATGCCGTTGGGCATTTGCGTTAAGGCTTGATATGGTATCGTTGGGATTTGACAGCATCAACAAATACGCCATAGGAGATATGAACAATGCACGCTATACAAACAGCATACCTATGTTTTCACAAATCTGCTATGCAAGGAAACATACTGAAATATCTGGATTGCAAATAAAAATTAATGATGTTCCTAATGATGAAAAATGGGAACCATTATATAACATTCTAAAGACTTTATAATATGAAAGATCAGGTTAAGGAATTAAAAGTTCTTGATTTAAAGAACAATACAAATATATTCGATGGCGAATTACAATTCATAATTCCACTTTATCAAAGAGCCTATGCATGGGAAGACAAACAACTTGTACAGTTACTTGAAGACGTCAATGATATTGAAGAAGGAGAAAAATACTATATTGGTTCACTTATTGTCTCCAATACCGGCGAAAAGCTCGAAGTAATCGACGGCCAACAAAGACTGACATCATTATATCTTTTATTAAATTGTCTTGGCATTAATACAAAACACTCTTTATCATTTGCATGCCGTAAGAAATCAAATTACACATTAGAACATATTCATGAAGTGATTAATGAAACTGATGGTGATTTGGAAGGTGAAATGTTGCAAGACAATATAAAAACCGGCATAAAAATTTTAAAAGAGAATATAGGAAGAGAGGATTTTGATAAAAATAAATTTATAGAAAAACTGTCACGTGTTATTCTTTATCAAATAGAAGTACCTGAAAACACTGACATGAACCGCTATTTCGAAATAATGAACACACGAGGCGAACAGCTCGAACAGCATGATATTCTAAAGGCAAAACTTATAGACTATTTGGGAGATAACGCAGAAATGGAAAAAGAAATGTTCTCCATAATTTGGGATGCATGCAGCGATATGGACGGATATGTACAAATGCACTTTATAAGCAAGAATAATGTTGTACGTAAAGAATTGTTTGGAGACAGTTGGAACGATATTCCTATTGACACGCTCCGTAATTACAGCATGAGGATTATTCCGCAATTAGGGAAGAAACAGAACAGTCAAGCACATAAGATATCAGAAATTATTGACCAAGACTTCAAAACAGAGGAAGAAGAAGGATATAATGAAAATGATGAAAGAGTGCGTTTTGAGAGCATAATCAGCTTTCCTTATTTTCTGCTACATGCATTAAAGGTCTTTATTTGGAAAAAAGAAATAACGCACCAAAATCTAAATAAAAAGATTATAGATGATTTATTAGACGACAAAAAGCTCATAACCAGTTTTAATAATGTAATTGAAAATGGAATACAGAAAGGCCAACCGATAAAGAACGACAGGAAAAAATTTGTCCGTGACTTTACTATTTGTCTTTTACAAACAAGAGTATTGTTTGACGAGTATATCATTAAACGTGAATACGCAAATAATAGTAATGACGGTGAATGGAGTCTGAAAACTCTTTATGTATCAGGGCAAGGCTCACAAAAGAAACCATATTTTAAAAATTCTACATTCACAAGAGTTGGCGAATGGGATAAAACGAACAGAAACAGATGCAAAACAAATATCATGCTGGAGTCGGCTTTGCGTGTGTCATATACCTCACCTAAAGTTATGCACTGGATTACATCATTACTCTCTTGGTTGACAGAAGTATGTCTTAACAAAGACGGAAAAATTAATGAACACATTGCAGCATATAGCGAAATAATTGAACAGGAAGCTATTGATGAAGTTAAAAACTTCTTCAAAATAGACAACTGTCTGAATTTAGGGGTAAACACTCCTCATATAATATTGAACTATCTGGATTACTTAATTTGGGAAAGAGATAAAAATTCAGACAGAAAATATGAGGACTTTACATTTGAATTCAGAAACTCTGTTGAACACTGGTATCCGCAGAATCCTTCAAAAGGAACATTTGACGAATGGGACCAAGTGGACAGATTTGGCAATCTGTGCCTTTTACAAAGAAATATCAACTCACAATTTTCTAATATTGCCCCTGAAGCGAAAAAGTCTAATTATAAACCTCAAATAGAAAAAGGAAGTCTCAAATTAAGAGTAATGGCCGAAAGAACATCGACACAACAAAATTGGAAAGACTTTGAATGTGCAGAATTAGAGGAAGAAATGGTTGAATTGCTAAAAAGTAAAATAACGGAACAAGAATAACATCATTAATAAAATATAGCTAAAAGACTTTCACTATATAAAAATTCGAGATAGTACACACAATCTTTAAATTAACTATCTCGAATTTTTTATATCTGTTCATGATGATTATTACGAACCAACTTTCCAGTAAATAATCATGACAAAATATTTTCTCAATCTAGAAAATTAAATTATAACGAAAGTTAAAACAACAGCCTTTACGCAATAGGTATATTAACTTATATTTACTTTTACCTCATAAAACCAAGCTAAAATAATCGTTTTTTACTGCTAAAACGGTTGCTTTTGATGCGAAAAGTGATGGGTAACGCATCGTAAATGGGCCACTTTTGAGTGGTAAACGGCAGAGTAATGTTTTTTAACTATTGATATTTAAGATGTATTTTACGTAAATATCTGTAGGACAACAACTTAACAGAAATGGGCAAAATATGGCGATTTTCAAGGCAAAAAGTGGATTGAGGACGGACATCGCCATTCTGAGAGCGTCAAACGGACGGAAAATGTCATAAATATTTACAAACTCCGTTTGCTTTATTTATCAAAAACACCAAACGCAGAACATGACAGGAGATGTATTTTTCGACGTTACCAAGCCACAATATTTCATTAAGCTATAGATGGTTTTATCTATTTCTATTCATGCCGCCGGTCGTCTTTTTGTTTCATTTTGTCGCCGTCTTATGTCTCACGTTGTTTGTTCCATATATCACATATTATCTACCAAACTTCTGTTTGCTTTCATTTTCGAGTTAATTTTAATTAAAGTATTTCATTTTGCAACCATACATAACGATTCTTTTACTATATTTATAATCTAAACATTTCATCAGGCCAACTTTCGTAAGGTTAAAGGGGGATCAGCCTTGCGGGCGTTCAGGCGTTATTTTCAAGTGAGCCCCAACATTATTATTATGAGGAAGATATCTACGTTTTTACTTTTCCTTATGCTGTCGGTTGTTTCTGCACATGCAGACGCAATCTATACAACAGCATTTGAGACGGTTGACGAGTTCAACGCATGGACCGTGGTTGATGCCAACAGCGACGGCGCCACATGGCTCTTCAACGAAGAAGGCACCCCGTCGAAAGTGGCCTATAAGTACGACTACTTCAACAACGGCGACGACTGGCTGATTTCGCCTGCCATAACGCCAAGCGAGACCGGCACGCTGATAGTGAAATACACATTCAGCGGAAGCATGTATGGCGAGAGCATGGAGGTGTACTCGGGCAAGGGCGGAACCGTGGAAGACATGACCAGCAAGGAGGCTACATACGACAATATAAAGAAAGACGAGCAGTCGGGCTATTTTCTCGTTGACGCCAAGGCCGGCGAGCCTTTCCACATAGCGTTCCGCGCCACATCTACGGCTTACAAGGACTATCTTTATCTCTGTTCGGTTACAGTTGAGCCGATTGCCAACCCGACAGACATAAAAGTTGCGGAGATACTGAGCCCTGCTACGGGCTACGGCCTCGGACAGGAGACTGTAAAGGTGGCGATAAAGAACAGCGGACGCACTAACCTGAGCGGGTTTGACGTAGCGTTTGCAGTTGACGGCAAGGAGATTGCCAACGAGACTGTAAGCGAGCCGCTCGCAGCCGGCGAGACACTTGAATATACGTTCAAGACCAAAGCCGACCTCTCTGCCCCGCTGACCACATACGAAATAAAGGCATGGGCCACTCATTCCGACGACTTCGACCACACGAACGACACATGCTACACCTCTGTAAGGCACAAAGCACCGATGAATGCTCCTTACACAATGGGCTTCGAGGCTTCGGAGAACACGCAGGACTTCACCTTCTACAACCTCAACAACGACGAGGGCACATGGGACGTAAGCATCGAATCAGGTTTCTTCAACATGGCGCACACAGGCAACGGCTGTCTGGCTTACGGCTATGACTCAAACAACAGCGGCGACGACTGGGCCATGCTTGACCCGATAAACGTTGAACCGGGCTATTACGTGCTGAAGTTCTGGTATTCAAACCTCGACTCTTATCCCGAAAAGATGGCCGTATACTGGGGCAACGAGGCCAAGCCTGAGGCCATGACCAACAAGATTGTGGAGTTCAACCCCATTCTGAACAACAAATACGAGGAGTCTGTCAACGTTGTTCATATCGACAAGGCACAGACCATCTATTTAGGCTTCTATGCGTTCAGCGACAAGAACCAGAACCTCATTCTCGTTGACGACGTTTCGTTCGAGAAGGTTGAAAGCAACCTCAACGACCTTGCCGTTTCTGACCTGCAGAGTCCTTACGACTTTGTGCGCGAGAGTAACCTCAAGGACGTGATATTCAACCTGGCCAACAGCGGCGTGGCTGACCTTGACGCCAAAGTAACAATTAGCATCGACGACGTGGCCGTTAAAGACAGCACCATCGCCATGAAGGCTCAGAGCGCCACAACCGTTACGTTCAGCGGCCTGCTGGCAGACATGAGCGACGGCAGCCACAAGCTGAAGGTGGAAGTTGCGAACGACAACGACGAGAACGCCGACAACAACGTGCTGACAAAAGACTTCACCGCGGTAAGCAAGCCAGTGAAATTCTGGGACTTTGAGGACGGCAAACTTCCATCTGACTTCACATTCCGCGCCGAGGACAACGGCACCGTAGACCCGTCAGCCGGCGACGAGTTTAACGCAGATGGATGGGGCCTGTTCAACATCGTAGCGCATAACGTGTTCGGCGAATATATGCTGGCAGGAACATCATGGCTCGAAGGCACCGACCAGGCCGACCGCTGGCTCATAATGCCGAAGGTAAGCATCAAAGGCAAAGACAGCTATCTCGTGTGGGACGCAAACTCTTTCAATCAGCAGTTCCTTGAGGACTATCAGATAATGGTGTCTGCCACCGAAGACAACAGCGCAGCATACACAGAAGTGCTCAACGTTGAGGGCGAGACAGCAGAACCGAAGACACGAGGAATAAGTCTGGCCGACTATGACGGCAAGGACATCTATATAGCAATACGCCTCAGAACCAAAGGCGGCGACTGCCTGCTGCTCGACAACATAGGCATATACACCGGCTCTACAGGAACAGGCGTAACAGCCGTTACAGGCGAGGGCGAAGGCATAATGATATCGGGCAACGAACTGCGGGCCGCCGAAGGCACAAAGAGCATAGCTATCAGCGACACGGCAGGCCGCACCACACTGACTGCCGAAGGCAACGTTGTCAGCCTGTCATCGCTTCCGGCAGGAATATACATTGCCACTGTAAAATCTGCCGACGGCAACGTCAGGGGATATAAGTTTGTGAAGAAGTAAAGACGCCGCATCATGGCAGACCATATTACGGCCGGGGGAAATTTTCTCCGGCCGTTCTTATTTTTATAAACACAAGCCGGCATCGGCAGACGAGCATGGGAAAGACCTATCACAACAGGCTTTCAACATAGGCACGACGAAGCTATGATAACATCAAGCCCAAATCGACCGATTGAAGTTAAGACTATGTAATCCACAAGTTTCTGCCGGCATCAGCAGCCCGGCTTCAATCCAGCTTTTCAAAACAAATTTAAAAAAAAGTTCTTTTTTGATGTCACGTTTTTCCGCGTCATACGTTACCTTTATGAAACAATGATGAAACCGGAAGAATTTAACCGCATAATAATACCCATGCGCGACGAGCTGAAAGGGCTGGCACGCAAGCTTACGGGAGACGACTACAGCGCTGAGGACCTGGTGCAGGAGGTGATGCTCAAGCTCTGGAGCATGCGGGCTACGCTCGACCGGTATGAGAACAAAAGGGCACTGGCCATGACCATGCTGCGCAACAAATACAGCGACCAGTGGCACCACGACCGGCTGGAAGACGGAAAGGCCTCAGCAACAGGCCTGACAGCCGACGACTGGCACAGGGCCGAAGCCAAAGACGAGGCCGACCTGATAAGACTTATCGTTGAACATCTGCCCGAGCTGCAAAGACAGATATTCAAGATGAAAGAGATTGAGGGCTACGAAAGCTCTGAGATAATGAAAATCACGGGATGCACGGCCGAAAGCCTCCGGCAAAACCTGTCGAGGGCACGCCGCAAGATACGTGAGGACTTTATAAAACTTACGGCCATAAGGGCCAAGAGAAAAGATTTACTGACGCTTTGAACGATATTTATAGTGTGATGAAAAAGGAAGAATATATTAAGCAGCTGCTCGACAAATATCTCGACGGTGAGACCTCATCGGCTGAGGAAAGGGCTCTGCGCGGATATTTTACCAACAGGGACAACAACATTCCTGAGGAATGGATGCCATACAGGGCTTTGTTTGCCTACATTGCCGAAGAACGGGCCGACGCCGTCGAGACTGCCCCAACAGCCGACAGCAGCCTCAACAAAGCAAGGAAGACCGGCCGCCACGGATGGATATACACGGCCATTACGGCAGCGGCAGCCATACTTATTGCGGTGGTGATGATCGCGCTGCCGCGCCAGAGCGACAACTATGCCGTAATAGACGGAAAGGTGTACACCAACAAGAAGGTGGTTGAGGAAGAAGCCCTGAAGGCTCTCGAAATGGTATCATCTGACGAGGAAGACAACTTTGGCGCGCTCGAACTGATGCGCCAATGACACTCTCTTACGGCTGAACGCCTCATGCAGGCACATGAAAGACGATAATATAGACAACAATGTAAAAAACATTAACCCGAGATATGAAACAGCAATATTATAACCCGCAACTGCCGGCAACGCATGCTGACGCCATAGATGTTGTATGCGCGATAATGATAACGGCCATGACACGCCTTGCCGCGGCATGCAGGCTGCCGGTTAACACATACTTCGGCAACAGCGAGGCCACACGAAGCAACGCCAAAGGCACAAGCCGCGCACGGAGCGGCATTATGTGGCACGGACTATGCCGCATCTTGCTCATAGCCGCACTGGCCCTTACGGCTGCAACGCCAGCCATGGCGCAGGAGGGGCTTAACGTCAACAAGGTGTTTCAGCGGTTCGGACACGCCAAGGGCTGCAAGATGGTGGAGATGCACAACGCCAAGCTGAAGGGGTATGAGCTGAAGGTGTACAAGAGCCTTACCTACAAGAACATCGGAGCAAGCATAGAGCCTTATCTGAAGGCCGACAGAAAGAACGCCAAGAAGATACGCGAGGTGGTTGAGAACGGCCAGATAGTGAGCGGATACTACATAATGCCGCCAAAGAGCAAGGGCATCAACCGCTACATACTGTTCAGCAAGGTGAAGCCCAACCGGGGAACGGTGATATACATAGAGGGCGAACTCTCGCCCGACGACATAATGAAACTGTGTTACGCATAATCAAAGAAACAAACAATAAATATGACAAATATGAAAAAGACACTACTTCTGGCGGCGCTGCTGCCCCTGACGGGCATGGCCGCCGAAACCGGCGACACTACATTCGTGGTGAACAACAAGAAGATTGTTGTAAACGATTCAGCAGGAAGCACAAAAATATCTGTCTACGGCAGCGACGGCAAGAAGTTTAACCGCACATACGAGACTAACTTTGTTGACGGACAGGAGATTGAGCGCGTATATGTAACGTCGCCCTTCATTCCGCAAAGCCTCAACCGCAAGAAGAGCAAGCCCAGAAGCCACTATCCGCTGTTCTTCATGGGCTTCAGCCAGCTTGCCGGAAGCGTGATGGGCACGGGAGGCAACGCCGGCATGCACACACGCGACTCAAAGTCGTGGGAATATGGTTTCACGCTGACCAGTCTGGCCTTCAGAATAACCAATCCGCTGGCGCTTACATCGGCGTTTCAGATAGGTCAGGTGCATCATCACTTTCAGGACAACTACGTGCTGTCTACAACCGACGGCATAACCTCCATGAGGCAGATAGAGGGCGAGACGCTCAAGAAGAGCTACATAAGCTACACCTTTATCCGCATTCCGGTGATGTTAGAGTGGCAGAAGCGCACCGGCGGCGCTGATATGTTCGCGGCAATAGGTCCGTCTGTCGAACTGCGCTGGAACGACCACTCGCGCTACTTCATCGGAAAGAACAAGACCACCGAAACGGGCGACATAAACATGAATCCCGTAGGGCTCAACCTCGACATACGCGCCGGCTACGGCTGTCTGATGATCTATGCACGCACGGCTCTCACGCCGCTGCTCAAGACAAGCGTCGCACCCAAATGCTATCCCGTGTCGTTCGGACTGGGCATACGTATATAACACAAACAATAACCCTAAAACACATTAATGATGAAACTGCTATTCTTATTTACGGCACTCATACTTTCTGCAACAGCATACGCCGAGGAGGCCAACGACACTACGTTCAACGTGAAAGACAAGAAAATAGTTGTAGACGTGCAGGACAAGAAAACTATTGTAAAGGTGTACGACAAAAACGGCTATGAATTCACAAAGACGCGCGAAATGGAATATGTAGACGGACAGGAAGTGGAGCAAATATATGTCGGCTCACCTTTAGTTCCTACAGAAGTAATGCAGAACCTGAAATTCCGCCCTTACCTGCCGACAATATGGTATGGATACAATTTTATGGGCAATAAAAAATGCTCAGACAATGGTGACGGCATCTACAGCCGAAGAAGCAAATCGTTCGAAATAGGTATAACGCCGTGGTCGTTTGCCCTGCCATTCAATAAGAGCAACACGTTTGGACTAATAGGAGGCGTTCAACTAGCATGGGTACACATGTGTTTCGATAAGAACTACGCAGCAAGCATGCAGGGCGACATGCTTAACTTCACAAAACTTGATCAAAAAGCGTCAGGCAATAATATGAACTACGGAATACTGCGTATACCGGTCATGCTATCATACCAGCTCGATTATTCATCTTATTGCATCAACGTCGGATTCTCCGGCGAAATGCGCACAAATGGTTCATACCGTTTCTCACCTGCTGCAGGCAGCAGTGCGCCTAGTGTACCTGATGGTCTGAAGCTCAACCGTTTCGGCTTAAACTTCGATTTCTCTATGTGTATTGCAGGAATATATTTTGGAACGTCAATAGGTCTTACACCTGTATATAAAACCACAACGGGTGCAAAAGCATTCTACACATCCACACATATTGGTATCAATCTTGCAGAATTTATCAACTTATTCAAGGGATGCAAAAAGAAGAAATAACAAACATCAGATATGACGTAACAATATAAAACATTAAAGAGTTTTTCCGAAATACTACGAATCTAATTAAATAGGCTTATTACAGTACAATGCTTCATGTTCCGGCAGACATTAAAAAATCTGCCGGAATTTTATTTTGTCGCTATATATTCATACTGACTATCGGCACTTAACATCAATCATTAAGCATACGGCAACGCAAAAACAAATAACATACAATGGCGCATAAAGTCAACAGGCAATAGCGATAACACGGGCTATAGTCAACTAAAAACAGGTGTTAGCCTGCATAAAGTCAACCCAAAGCAGGAATATAAAGCGTAATTATTTTTCTTTAAAAACTCATCACTCGTCACATCAGCACATAACCTTCTGATTTACAAAACATTAGAGTGTGACGAGTTGAGATTCCAACTCGTCACGCAAGCCCTGCTGTCTCCGGCGGTGACGAGTTACAGGATCAACTCGTCACACCATAACATTCTGACAAACAGCACATTAAGCCATGATGTGACGAGTGACGAGTTTTTAACAAAAACTTTTTTGCTTATGCTCTTTGCCGCCATGTTACATGGCGCAAAAAGTATACTTTCATACTGCGAAACATACCTTTTCATAATGCAAAAGGCCACCTTTGAGCATGTAAAAAGCTATCTTTTGCAATGCCGTTGATGGCGTTTTGCGTAAAGCGGAATCTGTATTTACGGAAATTATGCAATAAAAAATCCCCTCAACTCACAACAACCGAAGAGCCAAGGGGATATTATCTCAAACAATGTTTATCAATATAACAGAATCAGTCCGGCAAAACCGCTGTAGCATATCATGCGTATCGGATTGATCTTGAAATGCCACGTGCCCACCATGGTTGCCACGAAGAGGAAACAGCTAATCCAGAACTGCCAGGGATTGACAGACGGGGCACTGAAGTTCTCGGGAGTCATAAGCAGCAGAGTGGCAGCGCCGAGCAGTCCGACAACGGCAGGACGAAGACCAGAGAATACGCTCTGAACTGTGGGCGTGTTCATATATTTCATGAACAGGCGCGATATCAGAATCATTAGTATTAGCGACGGCAACACCAGCGCAAAGGTGGCTGTTACGCTGCCGAGGATAGACATCCAGTAGCCGTAGCCGGCATTGTGGACGGCAGTATAGCCGCAGTAGGTGGCAGAGTTGATGCCGATAGGGCCCGGCGTCATCTGACTTATGGCCACGATGTCGGTAAACTCGCCCGTGGTGAGCCATCCGTGATTGTGCACCACCTCGCCCTGAATGAGCGAGAGCATGCCGTAGCCGCCGCCGAAGCCGAACAGACCTATCTGAAAGAACGTTATGAACAAATACAGGTAAATCATAAGAATATGCTCTTTATTTGGTTCGTCATTTTTTTAGATTAATGTCACTCCGTAGGCTTTATATACTTGCCGTAGACATAGCCGCCGATGCCGGCAATGAGGATAACAAGTATGGGCGAGACGCCGAGCAGCCATATAGCCAGCGCACCGGCAATGGGTATCCAGCAGTTAGTAAGAGTGATCTTGGCACTCTGTCCCAGCTTGAACGTAGGCACGGCTATGAGAGCCACAACAGCCGGACGTATGCCACGGAATATGGCCGCAACCACCTTGTTGTCCTCAAACTGATGGAAGAACATGGCTATGGCCAGAATGATAAGAAACGAGGGCAAGGCTGTGCCCAGACTGGTACACACGGCGCCCTTCACCTTCTTCATCTTGTAGCCTATAAACACGCTCACGTTGATGGCGAGCACGCCCGGACAGCTCTGGGCTATGGCTATGATGTCGAGAAAGTCTTCCTTGCTCACCCACTTCTTCTTGTCGACCACCTCCGACTCTATTATAGGAATCATGGCGTAGCCGCCTCCCAGGGTGAACAGGCCTATCTTGAAAAAAGTCTTGAAGCTCTCTAAATAAAAGTTGCTCATCCTTGTTTTAGTTGTTTAAAAACGAAAAGTAAAAAGACACGCGCTCCGCCTTGTCCGGCCTTTGCCGCACCGCCTTGCAGTAAAGGCGCCACGGGCTGTGCTGACGGCCGTCATGACAGGGCTCTTGTCTTTTTACTTTTCAGCTTGCCTGTTTATTATTTGTTCTCTTCAATCCACTTGCGCGCATTGACAAAGGCCTCAATCCACGGCGTAACGTCGTCGTTGCGGCGGTCGGCCGGATACCATGCGTTCTGCCACGGGAAGATGGCGCGCTCAAGGTGAGGCATCATTGCCAGATGGCGTCCGTCGGCTGAACAGATACCGGCAACGGCATAGTCAGAGCCGTTGGGGTTGCCCGGATATTCGGCATAGTTGTATTTTGCAACAACGTTATATTTGTCTTCGCCTTCGGGCAGATAGAACTTGCCTTCTCCGTGAGCCACCCAGATGCCCAGCTTGTTGCCGCTCAGCGAGCCGAACATTACGCTGTTGTTCTGCTGTATGTCAAGGCTGAGGAAGCTGCTCTCAAACTTGTGTGAGTTGTTGTGCAGCATCTTGGCCTTCTTCTCGTGCTCAGGATTGATGAGGTTGAGCTCAACCATCAGCTGGCAGCCGTTGCAGATGCCGAGCGACAGGGTGTCCTTGCGGGCATAGAACTTGTCGAGAGCCTCCTTAGCCTTCGGGTTGAAGAGGAATGCTCCTGCCCATCCCTTGGCAGAGCCCAACACGTCAGAGTTAGAGAAACCGCCGCAGAACACAATCATGTTGATGTCCTCGAGAGTCTCGCGGCCGCTGATAAGGTCGGTCATCATCACGTCCTTAACGTCGAAGCCTGCAAGATAGAGCGAGTAAGCCATCTCGCGCTCGCCGTTGGTTCCCTTCTCACGTATGATGGCAGCCTTGATGCCTGTGCGCTCGCGGCGGTCGGCTGAAATGCCATACTGCTCGAGCTTGCCTGTGAACGAGTCGTTGAACTTCATCTCCAGCGGCTGTTTCTTATAGTTGTCATGGCGTGCGTCGGCACATCCGTTCATGCTCTGGTCGCGGTCGAGCAGATATGAAGTCTTGTACCATACGTCACGCAGAGCGTCGATGTCAAATTCGTGGTTGAACGCACCCTTGGTAACCTTCAGCGTGCGTGTGCCTACAGCCGGCTTACCTATCATGGCGTAGCTTATGCTGTTGTTGTCCATTATGGTCTTGAACTCTTCAGCATCCTTGTCGGCGATCTGAACTATAACGCCGGGGTTCTCAGCCATAAGAATCTTAACCATGTCGTCGCCGCCAATCTCCTTCAGGTCGATGTCCATGCCGCCCTTTGTGTTGGCGAAGCACATCTCGAGAAGAGTGGTTATCATACCGCCGGCGCTGATGTCGTGACCTGCCATTACGAGGTCTTTCTTGATAAGCTCCTGAACGGTGTTGAACGCGTCGCGGAAGTATTCGGGATTCTTCACTGTAGGAACGTCGTCGCCTACCTTGCCGAGGCTCTGTGCAAAGGCACTTCCGCCCAGGCACTGCTCATCGAACGAGAAGTCGATGTGATAGATGCTTGAGTTTGCATCGTTGACAACAACGGGAGAAACCACCTTGCGGATGTCTGAAACCTCACCGCCGCTGCTGACGATAACTGTTCCCGGGCTGATAATCTTTGTTCCGTCGGGATACTGCTGACTCATTGAGAGAGAGTCTTTACCCGTAGGAACGTTCACCTTGATGTCGCAGCAGAAGTCTGACAGAGCCTTGACTGCGCTGTAAAGACGTGCATCCTCGCCTTCCTGTGAGCGGCAGGGCCACATCCAGTTGGCAGAGAGGCTTACGCTGTCGAGACCGTCCTCGAGCGGAGCCCATACTATGTTGGTGAGCGACTCGGCCACTGACAGCACGCTTCCTGCCTCGGGCGAAGCCAGACCTGCCTGAGGAGCGTGTCCGAGGGCTGTGGCTATACCCTTGCGTCCGCGATAGTCGAGAGCTACGACGCCGCAGTCAGACAGAGGCAACTGTATTTCGCCCTGACACTGCTGGCGCGCAATCTTACCTGTAACGCTGCGGTCAACCTTATTTGTGAGCCAGTCTTTGCAGGCAACGGCCTCAAGCTGCAGCACGCGGCTGAGATACTCGTCGAGCTTGTCCTGGCTGTAAGTTACGTCTTCATAGTGGCGCTCTACGGTCTTGTCCACCATATATGTCTTTGGTGAATGGCCGAACATCTGAGCAACGTCGAGGTCGAAAGGCTTAACGCCGTCGCCCTGAACGAACGAGAAGTGAGCGTCGCCTGTGGTCTCGCCTACCACATACAGCGGAGCACGCTCGCGCTCAGCAATCTTGCGCACATGTTCAATATGTTTTTCGTCAATGAGCAGACCCATGCGCTCCTGACTTTCGTTTGCTATAATCTCCTTGCTCGACAGTGTCTTGTCGCCTATAGGCAGCTTGGTCATGTCTATCTGACCGCCGCACTCCTCAACGAGCTCTGACAGACAGTTGACGTGTCCTGCCGAACCGTGGTCGTGGATGCTGACAACCGGGTTTACATCTTCCTCGCACAAGGCACGTACAAGGTTGTAAGCACGCTTCTGCATCTCGGGGTTGGCACGCTGAACGGCGTTGAGCTCAATGCCGTTGCTGTAGCGGCCTGTGTCTACAGAAGAAACGCTTCCGCCGCCGAGACCGATGCGATAGTTGTCGCCACCTACAACGACAACCTTGTTGCCCTTCTGCGGCTCCTTCTTCAGGCAGTCGCGCTTTGTGCCGTAGCCTACGCCGCCGGCAAGCATGATAACCTTGTCGTAAGCATATTTCTCGTCGCCTTCCTTATGCTCGAACGTAAGCACAGAACCTGTGATCAGCGGCTGCCCGAACTTGTTTCCGAAGTCTGACGCACCGTTAGAAGCCTTGATAAGAATCTGCTCAGGTGTCTGATACAGCCATTTGCGCACGGGCAGGATGTCCTCCCAGTCGCGTCCGCCGTTGATGCGCGGATAAGAAGTCATGTAAACGGCTGTTCCGGCGATAGGCCATGAACCTACGCCACCGCCCATACGGTCGCGGATCTCACCGCCTGTACCTGTAGCGGCACCGTTAAACGGCTCTACTGTTGTAGGGAAGTTGTGTGTCTCGGCCTTCAGAGAGATAACGCTCTCGATGTCCTTAACACGGAAATAGTCAGATGTTGACTGGTCTTCCGGGGCAAACTGCTCGATGACAGGGCCCTGAGAGAAAGCCACGTTATCCTTGTATGCACTCAGAATCTTGTGAGGATTCTCCTTTGTCGTCTTCTTGATCATGTTGAAGAGCGACGACTCCATCTCCTTGCCGTCGATGATGAACACACCGCCGAAAATCTTATGGCGACAGTGCTCAGAGTTGATCTGTGCGAAACCGAAAATCTCTGAGTCGGTCAGCGGGCGGCCGAGCTCTTTCTCAATCTTGTGCAGATACTCAATTTCTTCAGGCGACAGCGCCAGACCTTCCTGCTCGTTGTATTCCTCAAGGTTGTCAACGTGCTTGATAGGCTCCGGCTTGTGGTCAACAGTGAAGATGCTCTGGTCGAGTCCGTCGTACATGCGCTGCAGCATTGGGTCGTGGTCGGCATCCTTGCTGCTTACGGGGAAGTATTCCTCTATACGCGAAATGCCGTTCAGATTCATGTTTTGTGTAATCTCAACGGCATTTGTGCTCCAGGGGGTAATCATCTCGCGGCGCGGGCCTACGAAATATCCGCTGAGGCAGTTGTCTTCTACGAGTGTGGCATCGCCATAAAGCCAACACAGTTCCTTTATTTCCTCGTTATTGAGCTGATGGTCAGCTTCGGTAGCAATAACGCTTTGTGATGGAGTTCTGAAAAAAAGAATCATATTTACGGTATATAATTGTTTGTTCTTGAAAGATATTCAGCTGCTCTCCTTGGCCGTCCGGCATAAAATATTTCGAGATGCAGCTTTTCTTGTGCAAAGACAATGCAAATCGAGAGCAGAATCGTCAAGCTTGCTTGAGCGGTATGCCGAGATGCAGCTTTTCTTGTGCAAAGATAATGCAAATCGGGGGCAAGACAAAATAAATTCATTGATTTTTAATGGTTTTGGCTGTTTAATCATAACGCCGGCATGCCTTTCATACTATTGTTGCCGGCAACTGCTTTGCACGCATCGGCTGGGCGCCGGCTCAATGTAAGCTTCTTTCAGACGCAAAGCAACGCCCGGCAATAAGTTATAAAGTGTTAACAATTTATTGAAATTGCAATGCGAACGGTTTAAATTCATATATTTGCAGACAAATATGAACGACCGTTCGGTTTTGTTTGCCGCATATGGTTAACACGATAAAAACACTTTAGAGAAAGACAAAGAATATTTATTGTTTAATTAAAAAAATTGAGTTATTATGAAAAACTTACAGAGAGTGCTTATGCTGGCCCTCGCAGCCATAATGATTACGGCGTGCAGCAAGTCGGGGCTGAAAGATCTGACAGGGGTGAAAATGGACACGGAGAGTGCTGTTGAGAAAGCCAAGTCGATAGCAGCCGACAACATCAAGCCCGACCAGTGGAAGATAATCAGCGTGTCGTGGACAGAAGGCATGGGACGCGACGAACTTTCTAACAACGTTTCTATTTTTACCTATGAGATGGTTGACAAAGACGGACGCGTGTGGAACCAGTCGTTCATGTCTGACCTGGGCTGGAAGGCAACAGAGCTTACTGACGCAGGATGGGAGAAATGGCACAAAAATCTCAACGCCAAAGACGTGCCTGCCATAGACATGGCCAACCTTAACCCTGCCGAAGTGATGAAGGACATTGAGGCTGCAAAGGCACTGATACCGGCCGAATTTGAGTTTAAGTCGATGGACAGCTACACGATGAACACATACGACGACCCGAAAGTTTCAATAAAACTCAACGTCGTAGAGAAAGGTAAGGAGACCGTAAGCAATGCGGGACAGACCTCAACGGTGTTCTATGAACTCGACTTCAGAAAGAACGCCAAAGGAAAGATGGAGCTTGTAAAACCATAACAACACATACAGCCTTGCGGAAACTTGACAAAGAAGATGCCGCAAGGCTGTATTTTTCCCGGCAGATCGCAATATAGAAAAAATTATACCTCACAAAAACAAAGCCCATAAATTGTTCCGGCACAATAAAGACATCTGCTGCAGGCACAGCTTCTGATTACTGATTTGCCTTTTATTAATCTATCTGCAAACCAATTTATTGCTGCATCTTGTCCGGTTGCACATCGTCCGGATAAACACGAAATATTATCGGTATGGTGTATCTTGCATCTATGCATTTGCCGTTACGCTTACCGGGATTCCAGCGCGGCATGCCTTTCACCACGTCAACGGCTACGCTGTCGAAAGCATCGTTAAGTTTCTTAACTACCTTAACATCGGCTATGGTGCCGTCTTTCATAACTGTAAACGAAACTACGCAACGGCCTGCCGACCGGGAGTCGACCGTCAGGTTGCGCTCAGCCATAATAGAGTCTACCGACGACTTGACATAATCTGCCATGACCTTTACGCCTCCCACAAACTGGGGCATAACTTCGTTTATCGCGCCAAACAATTGCCGGTCGTCTATATCGGCAGACAAGCGCGGCTCTGTCTTGCCGCTGTTGTGCACAACCTTGATTGTGTCAACATTTTCCGCAGCCGGATTACGGCTTGACACTTCCGCCGGCTGACAACCTGAGTGGCATGAGCCGCAGCCTTGCCCCGCTCCGCCGCTGCTCTGTGCCGACGCCGTAAGCAGTCCGGCTGAAAGTCCTGCGAGCACCACTGCCCTGCCTGCGGCACGGCGCATGTCGAGCTGACGCCAGAGAGCAGCCGCCTCGGCCTCGCATCGCGGACAAGTGCCGCTGCAGTCGCCTTCATAACGGCATTCAGCTGCAACATATTCTATACCGTTCGCCTCGGCTATACGGCGGCGTATGTCTTTCAGTATTCCGCAAATTTCCTTTC
Source organism: Prevotella marseillensis (assembly GCF_900625065.1). Classification (NCBI taxonomy): domain Bacteria; kingdom Pseudomonadati; phylum Bacteroidota; class Bacteroidia; order Bacteroidales; family Prevotellaceae; genus Prevotella; species Prevotella marseillensis. The sequence goes on from NZ_UYXY01000001.1 coordinate 2,601,822, forward strand.
CCCGTGTCATGGTATTTCATAATTAAATTTGTCAAAATGTTCAAAGCCCATATCCCTTAACCTGGCTTCTGAACTGGTGCGGTCGGCATCGGTGTTATATCCGGGTATGAGCGGAAGCCGTATCACGCACCGCCCTGCCCTGCCGCCACCGGCTATAAGCGAGAGATTATCAATAACCTGCGCATTGTCGTGCCCCGTGTAGCGGCGGTAGATGTCGGCATCAAGGTCTTTCACGTCGATAAACCATGTGTCTACAACATCGGCTATGACCTCAACATTGGCGGCTGCCACATTGAGCGAAGTCTCAACATTGATTTTCCACTGCGGTCCGCAAAGTTCTCTGAACCTTACGATAAAATCAGGATACAGCAGCGGTTCGCCGCCGCCGAAAGTTATTCCGCCGCCTGTGGCGAGGAAATAAAGCTCGTCTGCCCTGACTTCTTCATACAGCGTTTCGGGCGTATGCCACAGGCACTGCATATCTTCTACGCGGCACTGCGGATTGAGACAATAGCGACAACCGAGCCGGCAGCCATGAAAGGCGGCAAGCGTGGTAACGCCGTTGCCGTCGGTCGCCATTCTGTGGCGCGACACACCGATAAACGGAACAAACTGCTCTTCGCTCATAACTTCACTTCTTTGTCTTAGGCAAGCGCCTGCACACACTTCTTGCCATAAATTCATCCTGCCGTATATGTGCCCTAACGTATGACATACACCAAGGATGACCATTATGCAAATATAATGATTTTGAAACAAACACGACCACAAATCTGTCATAAATAATATTTACACCTACGCATCAGCATACGGCTGCAAGCAACAAGAAGCTGCAGCCAAAGCAAAGGAGCTAAAGGCACGGCAAAAGGAAAACTATTTACATTATCCGTGTACAGAGTTTTCTGTGAAATAGAAAACTGCAGTATAATTTATGTTAAGAAAGAATGAATAGTCCGCAGAATAATTAACTTTGGTTTACATTTACCACATCTCAATCATCTAAAATCATCGTTTTCGTGGCACAAAACAGCACTTTTCCGCCTTAAAACCCACCACTTTCAAGAGACAAACCTATGGTTAACCGACCGTAAGTGGCCAAGTTATGTTTTTTAACATTTGCGTCTCCATTCACAAAAGCACGTATTTCACAATATATCAGCAACTTAACAAAAACATTCATTTTTGAGCATTTTTCGCATGAAAAGCCGGAAATGAGATGAGAACGGCAAGTCTGAGAGCGTCAAAACAAAAAAGTTTTCTGTCGCAACCGTGCCGTCATGATAAAATTTCCGAACATTAATCAGTCGGATTAATGGGATGCATCAGCAAGCAAGACACAATAGCTTTGTTGCTACATACCGAATTGCAGAGAAACAGCAAGACTAATGTACTGTCGGATATGCCATCCGACAGCATCGAATATCAGGATCTGCGATCCGAAAAACATACCTATTAATCAAAAAATAGGAAGTAAGCGGATTGAAAAATCCTTATATTCAATTCCGGCAGATTGCAAATCAGCCGGCACAATAGCTTTGTTGCTACATACCCGTCGGCACGGGCATGCACGTGTTGTTGAGCGCAGCGAAAAATTCGACAGCATTGAGAAACAGCAAGACTAATGTTTTGCCGGATATGCTATCCGGCTATATCGAATATCAGGATCTGCGATCCGAAAAACATACCTATAAATTAGCAATAGGAAGCAAGCGGATTGAAAAATCACTAGTGTTCGAAAGATTATTTTATTCAGGTTATGTTGCAATGGCTAAAATCCGTTTTACGGAATTCTTGCCTTCAGCCGGATGTCACTATTCTGTTTGTCCGCATGACCGCCATTTAGCACAACCATGAGTTGACAGACCCAATCCTGCATCTCCATAAAGAACATGAATTTGCCTATAGAGAATCCCAGGCCGTTCTCACGCTTGTAAATCATCACGAGCATGGCAGTGATGAGCGTCATGTACAGTATAACCTTAATTCCGTTCTCACTTGTTGACACGAAATGTGAGAAGGACAGGTTCTGCTTCAGGAACTTGAAGAACACTTCTATATCCCAACGTCTCCTGTATGCCTCGGCTACCTGCTTCGGCGTAAGGCCGAAATCGTTGGTTATCAGGAACACCTCGTTCTCAACCCTCCTTACCTTGCCTTTGTTTGCAGGGCGTGTGGTGTCACGCGGATGCTTGAAGCGTGCCTTTATAACGCGGTATGGCGTTTCGGAGTATTTCTTCTCCTCATTGTCGTACAGATGTACAATATTGTCCTCATACAGCTCAAGATTGCCAAGGTCGGTGTCTGTGTCTTCTTTCATGAGGCTTTCCACTACCTCCATGTTGCGGCTGGTCTTTATCCTTCCGACAAATTTTCCATTATACTCGTTTATGGCGTTAAAGTTGTCCAGGGAACTGAGACCGCGGTCTATAACATATAAGTTCGCATGTCTGCTGTCTTTTTTGACAAGCTTGAGTACTACCTTTGGGATGGCCATGTCCTCGCTAAGATATACAGCCTCGTTGAACACCTCGGCCAGTCTGACGGCGAAACCGTCGTATGCCATGGTATACTTTATCTGCTTGCGCGGCTGCCTTCCGTCTCCGGGCTTCTTGCCGACGGTGAAACCGGCCTTGAGCCTGTTGCAGCATTCGGCCACCATGGAACTGTCAACACGTATCAGATACAGATGCATAATTTCCTCTTCAGTGTACAGTTGGGAGAAACGTCTGTATATAATCTCATAGGCTTTCTCAAAGAAGCTCAGGTCTATCTTTGACAGGCGGGTGGGAATGGAACTGTGCGTAACATGGGCGTCTGCACTTATGTTGAACAGCGTCTTGAACATGGAATTGTTGAATACAACCTCAAGTTTGCGCTGACTTATCTGATCTGCCGCCAGGAGGGCAAATACAAGGAGATAGAACATCCGCTCGCCGCTCAATACCTTGGCGCAATAGTCCACCTTTGTAGAACTGGACAGTTTGGCCAGTTCTTCATCGGGTATCATGCGCAGGATGTCTTTTGCATGAACTTTTACATCTTTCATTTCAATATTTTTTGCTCTATTATTATGATGTAAAGATACAAAAAAATATTGACATATGCAAATAAATAGCTGATTTTCAGATAGTTAAAATCTTTCGAACACTAATGATTGAAAAATCCTTATACTTAATTCCGGCAGATTGCAAATCAACCGGCACAATAGTTTTGTTGGTATATGCCTATTGTAGGGAGATTAATTTTATTGATTGTCGGCTGCGCTCGGCATAACCAAATATAATATGCTTCTGCTCTCACTTGCACGACAATTGCAAATCAGCCGGTACATTAGCTTTGTTGCTACATACCAGGCGGCACGAAAATTTGATGCATACATCATTCCACGGCAGTATCTCTTACGAAAATTTACTGACAAAAGAATAAAAAAGACAAGCCTGTGTCATGATTTGTCACAGGCTAAATTGTAACTTTGCAGCGTAACCTAAAAAAACAATAAATATATGGCAGCAAATATATTTGGACGGTATGTATGGCTGATAGACATCCTGCGCAGGTATAAGCGCCTGACATTTAAAGAAATATGTTCGTTGTGGCAGGAAAGCGGACTAAGCTATGGCGAGAAACTGCCACTGAGGACATTCCATCGCCACCAGGATGCAATAAAGGACATCTTTGACGTGTATATAGAATGCGACAAGAAAAATCCTTATACTATATTCCGGCAGATTACAAATCAGCCGGCACAATAAAACAATCGTTTATATTACCTATATTGTTTGCAACTATTTGATCTACAGGTGTAAATACACAAAATATTTGCGAGATTACCATTTTATATTTATATATGTTTTCTAATCCCGAACTCACTTGCGGAATTAATAAAACTAAAATACAATAAAAATAATATTAGAACGTTATATTAACATAAACCAAATAAATTTTACGATTATGAAAAAAATATTTTTTTGTTTTTGATTGCTACGATTTTTATTGGATGTAGTGATGTTAATGAAGATTTAAAGACTTCTTTGCTTGATAAAAGTCCCATCTTAACTGAACAGGATGCTAAAGCTGCCGACACAACAAATTACAATTTTTATTTAAGAAGTCCACAAAACTCAAAAACGCGTACAGTTTATACGAGTGAAGTTGACACGACCGTTTATGGATATACATCACAATCCTCTACAGGAAATGGAACATATGCCTTAAGCCGAAATTTAAAAGATCTTTTGGGTATACCAAGAAATAGTTTCTATATATGCAATTTTTATACATTAAAGTATTCTTTAACAATAGATGGCTTGGCAAATAGAACAACAAAGTTTTCAATAATTGATTCGCCAAAATGTGGGTTGTATCCCGATTATACAGATGAAGAATATGATTTGTGTGGTTATTCTTATACCCAAAGGGGCGATAATATAACACTATCAACAAAAGTTATTCATATTATCTCAGATCAAAGTGGCATTAGCTATGACATTTGGCATCCACGGAGGCCTGAAGAATTAGAATGGGTATTTAATCTTGAACGTGAAAATTAAATATTGCTATGCATAAATTAAGCGTCATATTATTTTTTTTAATTATTCCCATTTCCATTTTTTCTGGAAATGGGAATAAAATCTATTTGAAACCTATTATTGGTTTGAATCTGTATAAAACTACTGACAATTTTGTAAAACACCAAACTTCAACAGAATATAAAAACTCTCCTATTTATAAGTTCGGTTTTATCGTTGGTACAGAAATAATGTGTAGAATGAATAATTCATGGACAATTTCCTCAGGTTTAGAATACAATCAACAAGGATCTAAATACTCAGAATTTTCAACAGGAAATGATGAAGAAAAATGGTTACATACGGATGAGAATTTGGATTTACAGTATCTTAGCATACCGTTTATTCTTGCTTATAACATAGGAAGAACCCATTTTTATATAAAAGCAGGACTTAGACTTGATTTTTTGTTGTCTGCAAAATACAAATATTCAATAAACCATTATATGTTGAAAGAAGGTGTATGGATGATAATACCTGAGGATGTTGATAAAGAGAAAATTGATATTATGAATCTTTGTAATAAAGTTGGTATTAATATTCCTATTGGTGTTTCGTATGAATATAAAAAATTCACAATAGACCTGATGTATGGACTTGGACTTACTAAAATTAACAACACTACAGATAATAATATTTACAACAGGAATATTGTCTTAAAAGTTGGATATAAAATTAATTTGTAACAAAGAGGGATAGTCATGTCGAGCATACCCAAAAATAACGTTGGTCAAGGCATTCATTAACCAACGCTATTAACACAGACAGCTTTTCTAAGCAAAATCAGGAGATATTATCATTCCCATACAATCGGCACGTTCTTCAGCTGAATATACTCGTTGATGGACGACGAGTTGCGGCCTCCGCCGAGATTCCACGGGCCTTTGACAAGTACAAACGACGTAACCGTGGAAGGCACCTCACAGATAGTGGCAAACTTCAGTTTTACAGCCACATCGGGATTAAGGTTCTTCTTGTCGTCATAGTCGCAGCCAGCACCATACTCGTTGCCGTCGGCATCATAAGCCTTTGTAAGACCGGCTCCGCCTACAAGCGCATTCTGTATACTCAGGCTTACGGCCTTTACCTTAACATAAATGTCAACACGGTTGGAGCCCTTGCTGCCCTTGGCCTCAACAAACTCCAGCGTGAAATACTTTGAGCCGGGATTGCCCACCAACACACCCGAGGCTGACGGAAGATAGCTTACAGAAGGAGCATTCTGAGCTGTCGTGGTAGTGGAGGCTGTGCCGGTAGTAGTGGTTCCGGTAACTTCCTGCACGACGCCCTTGGCGGCTTCTTTCAGTTTCTTGAAAAACTGCGCATCGGCCTGCTGAGGTATTGCAAAGAGAGCTATTGCAGCAATGCAAACTGTTCTGATAATCTTTTTCATAACCAAAAAATTTTTAATATTAAACAATCATTTCTATAAAATGCACTTATGCTCGTAACTTCTAACTTTCGCCGTTCCTGCGTTCGGCAATCTTCCGGTTGGCACTGTCGCGTGCCGCCGGATTATGGTGCAGATGTCCGTCGTCATCGCGAAACACCGGTCCGGGAGACTTATGGTTGGCAAACTCGTCAACCATCGAGCTGCCCTTGCCCATTCCGTTTGTAAGTATAAAGAATATCGCGCCACAGGCAGCCACGGTTATAAGCACCTGGAAGAACAGCGCAATAAGGGCTACAAGGAACACGAACACAGCAAGGCAGACGGCAACGACACAGACTGCCGAGAACACGGTGAAGACAACGCCGTGCTTTATACCGACAGACATTATGTTGCGCACAAGCGACCATGCAAGTCCGGCTATGACAAGAATCCAGAAGGCTGTGGTACCGATGCTGTTCTTCGTTTCATCGGAAGCGCCGAAGATGTCTGCTCCGACAGATAGCACAAACACTACGGGAAACGTAAGCACAAAACAGATGAAAAGCAGTTTCATCGAGAGCGACTTGCCCATCATTTCCTCAAGCACACCCTTAAACATGAATATCTGTCCTATCTGAAGCACCACAAACACGGCAAAGGGTATAATGCGGAACAGCTTTGACCAGAATCCGTACTCCTTTGACAGGCACCACCACATACAGTTGTTGCCCACTATGGCATAAATAAGAACCTCGAGGATAGTGGCGGCAAGCATGCAGCCGGCAGCCGTGAGTATAGGCAGGTTGCTTTTACTGCCGTTTCGCCCCTGAAACAACAGGGCTACGAAGCCGCCCAATACCAGCAGGAAGACAAGCCAGTAAGGCAGAGTTGACGTTAACAGAATTTCTTTCATGGCATATAGATTATATTTAACTTATTACAGCGTGCAGGCACATCTGATGTCGTTTGCAACATTTACATAGACGAATGTATATTGTTTTTAATATTTTTTGCAAATATAACTACAAACATATATTTACACAATAACGGAAATCCGTGATTTTATGCACATAAAACCGTTATTCCGTCAACATTTAGCTAAGAATCAATACAAAAACAATATCAGGATATCATAAGCATGGCATAGTATGGCTTAAACCCCAATCGGCAATTAGGCCGCATATTACTTTATCAATTTTGTATATTGATGCTTTAAGCCTGTCCTTTTGTTTCTATTGGCGTCTTTTTGTAAGTTTTTTCTTGACATAGCCCACTATGCCTGCGAAAAATATAACGAAAACCCGCTCAATATAAAACTAAAATACATACCGAATCCTTATGACTGATTTGGGTTAAAAAACAAAAAACCTGCGCCAATCGAACAGAAACGGCATGGCGCAGGTTAAACGACAAGCATCTTCATGCTTGCAGCCCCTATAAAACTAACATCGGTATCAGACCGCTGTTAAACTGTTGTGGGCTTATGAAAAAACTAAGACATTTTCGGTCTTTTTCTCCAAACAGCCGTTACGTTTCAACGGCCAGGAGAGTTATCGCCGCTCCGCCTACAGCAGATTTGCCCGCTGAAGGCGGCCGGCTATATTGTTTAGAACTCGAGCACGAGCACCTGGCGCGGAGTGAGCTTCAGGTCTTTATCAAGAGCCACATTGCTGCCGGTAAGCACATCGTGAGCCTGCTTTGTTTGTCCGATAACCTCGGCATAGCGCTTAACAGAGAGAGCGGCATCCTTGCGTGTGCCGTTGATAACGGTCATTACGGTCTTGCCGTTATACTGACGTGCAATGACATATACGCCCTTATAAGGTATAAACTGCTTCTGGCTGCCCTTGATTATCACGTCGTTGCCCTGACGCCAATGGAGCAGATTGCTCAGCCATGTGAACATTGCGTTCTCGGCCTTTGTGCGTCCTTCAGCAGCAAAGGCATTGCGCTCGTCGCCCTTGAAACCGCCGGGGAAGTCCTTGCGCACGTTGCCGTCGGTAACTTCCTTTGTGCCGTTCATCAGGATTTCAGTGCCATAATAGAGCTGCGGTATGCGGTTTACGGTGAGCAACAGTGCAAGAGCCTGCTTCAGTGCCGTTGTGTCCTTGCCGTTGCCGAGGAAGCGGTCGGTGTCGTGATTCTCAATGAAAGCCATGACGCTCGACGGGTTAGGATAAAGATAGTCGTAAACCAGACTGTTGTATATGCGGTTGTATCCGTTCCACCAGTCGTCGGTGTTCTCCTTCTTCGCCATGTTTATCTTGTCGTAGAAGCTGAAGTCCATCACCGTCTTCAGATAGCTGTTCTTCTTGGCTATCTTAGAGTCTTTCTGCCATGCGGCTGTATATGCCGGCTCAGTCACCCATGTCTCGCCTACAACGTTGAAGTTAGGATATTCCTCGTCGAGAGTCTTCATCCAGAGGGCCATGGCGTCGGCATCGGCATAAGGATAAGTGTCCATGCGTATGCCGTCGATACCAACGGTCTCTATCCACCACTCGCTGTTCTGGATAAGATATTTAATTACATGAGGATTCTTCTGGTTAAGGTCGGGCATAGACGGAACAAACCATCCGTCAACAGTCTCGTGCAGGTCGATGTCGCTCACGTATGGATCAACCACCGGAGTAAGCTTATAGCTTGTCTGCAGATAGAGGTCGTTAATCTTGCCGCTGCCGTCAACATAGCCTGTGGTTACGTCTCTTCCGGTCTTCTCTCCGGCTGAAAGCCATTCGGGAGTGTTGAGCCAGTCTTTAGAAGGCATGTCCTTTATCCATGGATGCTCATAGCCGCAATGGTTGAAAATCATGTCCATAACCACCTTCAGCCCCTTCTGATGAGCCTCGTCGATGAGCTTGCGATACTCCTCGTTGGTGCCGAAGCGGGGGTCAACTTTGTAATAGTCGGTTGTGGCATAGCCGTGATAAGAGCTGTTGACGCCGTTGTCGGGTGAGTCGTTCTCAAGCACGGGAGTAAACCACAAAGCCGTAACGCCCAGTTCCTTGAAGTAGTCGAGGTGCTGACGTATGCCCTCGAGGTCGCCGCCGTGGCGCAGGCTCGGCTGCGAGCGGTCTATCTTGTAGCTGTACTTTGTCTTCACGGCGTTGTTCTTCTGGCTGCCGTCAGCAAAGCGGTCGGGCATGAGCATGTAGAGCACGTCGGCATTGGTGAAGCCCATGCGCTTGTCGCCGCTCATCTCGCGTGCCTTAAGCAGATACTTAACTTTCTTTGTCGAGCCGTTGTTCTTGAAGTTGAGCGTCATTGTTCCGGGCTGCGCTCCGTCAAGATTAAGGTAGACCAAGAGATAATTAGGACTGTCGAGGCGCACCAGGCTGTCCACCTTTACACCGGGATAATCCGTTGTAACGTCTGCTGTCTTGATGCCTTCTCCGTAGACCATCAGCTGCAGTGACGTGTTCTTCATTCCCACAAACCAGTCTGTAGGTTCAATGCGGTCTATCTTTACCGCTGCTTTCATTGTCATAATGCTGAGCAATAAGCTTAAAGATAAAACTAATCTGTTCATGATTATTTGGTTATTTGTTTATGTTATTATTTTCAGTCGGGTGATGTCTTACATTCATCTACGCGGCATGTCAGTCGTGAATGATGAGTGCCGACTGCGCCGGAACGTTCACTTCGCTGCCGCTGACAATGCCGAGTCCGCTCTCGTTGATAACGCCGTCGCGGCAGACAACTGTGTAGCTGCCTTCAGGAACGGCTACGGTGCGTGCCTCCCTGGCAGAGTTGAGCACCACGATGATGTTCTTCCATGCGTCGCCTCCGGCATTGTCTTTCAGGCGGAAGGCCACGAGATTGTCCTGCACGGGCAGGAACTCAAGATGACGGCGCACCTTGTCGGCCGTGCCGAGGCGGAATGCCGGATGATTCTTGCGCAGCGAGATGAGCTTGCAGTAATAGTCCATCACCTGCGGATACTTCTCAAGGTTTGTCCAGTCGATGCGGTTGATGCTGTCGGGCGAGTTAAAGCTGTTGTGCACGCCCTTCTTGTCGCGCAGCATCTCCTCGCCGCTCAGGATGAACGGCATGCCCTGCGATGTCATAACGGCTGTCTGTGCAAGCAGGTCGAGACGTATAAGCTCGTCCATGCCTATGCCCGGAATGCTTGTGCGCAGACGGTCAACGAGGCACATGTCGTCGTGACAGCTCACGTAGCTGAGCATCTGCACAGGCTCTGCAGCCCATGCTTCCTTGCTGTAGTTTACCTTTGTCATGTCTACCTGCGGATGGCAGATTGCTCCGGCTATGCCGAACTTTATGCTCTCCTCATTGCCGGGAACGGCTGCCAGGAATGCACCCTTGTGGTCATCGTTGAACGGACCGCGCAGAGCGTCGCGCAGCTCGTCGCCAAAGGCAGATATGCCGGGCATGCTGCTCATGTTGGCCTTCATTGCCAGCTTATCCTGCGGATAGGCACACGGACCTGCCGACCAGCCTTCGCCGTATATAATTGTGGCAGGATATTCCTTATTGAGCGCAGCACGTATCTGGTTCATCGTCTCTATGTCATGAACGCCCATGAGGTCGAAGCGGAAACCGTCGATGTGATATTCCTTAACCCAATACAGCACCGACTCTATCATAAACTTGCGCATGGCAGGGCGTTCGCTTGCCGTCTCGTTGCCGCAGCCCGAGCCGTCAGACCAGCGTCCGTCGGCTGTCTTGCGGTAGAAGTAGCCGGGATAGGTGCGCTCAAAGTTGCTTCCCTCTATGTTGAATGTATGGTTGTAGACCACGTCGAGTATAACGCGTATGCCTGCCTTATGCAGAGCCTGCACCATCTGCTTAAACTCCTTAATGCGTGTTGCGGGCGTATAGGGGTCGGTCGAGTAAGAACCTTCGGGCACGTTGTAGTTCACAGGGTCGTAGCCCCAGTTATACTGAGGTTCATTGAGGCGTGTCTCGTCTACCGAAGCATAGTCGAACGACGGCAATATGTGTACGGCATTTACGCCCAGTTTCTTCAGATGCTCTATAGCCTTAGGCTCTGTCAGCGCCAAAAACTTACCTTTATTTACAAGGCCCGACGAAGGGTCGACAGAGAAGTCGCGGTGGTGCATCTCATATACAATGAGGTCTGCCGGACTTACAACCGTGGTTATGCGGTCGGTGTCCCATCCTTCGGGATCAGTGGCAGACATGTCTATGATGGCTGCTCTCTGTCCGTTTACTCCCACTGCCTTGGCAAACACTCCGGCGCACTCTCCTGCCCCGGTGTCAAAGGTGTAGAACTTGCCTTTCAGGTCGCCTTTAAGCTCGGCAGAATATGTCTCGGCTGCCGTGCGCTTCATCTTAACGGTCTTCACCGGCTTGCCGCCCTGTCCGTCGTCGTATATGCGCAGCGTAACCTGCTTTGCATTGTCGGGAGCAAAGAGCTGAAAACGGGTAAGCCCGGGAGTATAACAAGCCTCGCTGAAGGTCTGTGCACCGGCCTTTGGTGCCAGCAAGAAGGACAAGATGCCCATAACAAGAATCTTTTTAAATTTCATACTGTGGTATGCTTTATTGTTTTCTGGTATTTTTTTGTCGTTCATATAAAATATTACTACAGCAGGTATAACATCCTGTATGTCAGGGTATTATAAAAGGCCACCTTTCAGGCTCCAAAAGGTGGCCTTTTACATGCAGAAAGACGGCCTTTTGCACCCTGAAAGGATGACTTTTGGAAAACGTCAGGTTTTCTTTCCTCTCCGCATTTCTGTATTTTGTATTGTTATTGAGCGATGAGCGACACGGCAAAGCCTCCGCCGGGAGCTTCCTGCAGCTTGAGCACGTCGCCCTTCTTAACAATCTTGTGTGTTATCTCGTATGCCTTAGGATTCTTCTCATAGTGAGCGTCCTTGGCATCGGCATATATCGTGCAGTCATACTTGCGGCCCTTGTCGAGGAAGTCGAGCTTAACGACAGCCTTATGTCCGTTTTCGTCACACTTACCTCCGACAAACCAGTTGTCTGTTCCCTTTGCCTTGCGTGCAACGGTGATATAGTCGCCCGGCTCAGCCTCGAGATATTTTGAGTCGTCCCAGTCTACGGCAACGTCGCGTATGAACTGGAAGGCATCATAATACTTCATGTAGTTCTCGGGCAGGTCGGCAGCCATCTGCAGCGGACTGTACATAACGAGATAAAGCGACAGCTGGCCTACGAGCGTTGTGTGAACAAACGAAGTGTTCTCGCTCCATGTGTTGAGCTGAGTTTCAAGAATACCCGGAGTGTAGTCCATCGGACCTCCCTGAAGGCGTGTGAACGGCAGCACGACAGTGTGATCGGGACGGCTTCCGCCGAACGCCTCATACTCTGTTCCGCGTGCGCTCTCGTTGCCCACGAGGTTAGGATATGTGCGGCAAAGACCTGTAGGGCGTGTTGCCTCGTGTGCGTTGACCATGATATGATGCTTTGCAGCCTCCTTTACGGCACGCAGATAGTGGTTGTTCATCAGCTGACCGTAGTGGTACTCGCCGCGCGGAATGATGTCGCCAACATAGCCGCTCTTCACGGCGTCGTAGCCATACTTGTTCATCAGCTCATATGCTTTCTCCATCCAGCGCTCATAGTTCCATGCCGACGAAGATGTCTCATGGTGCATCATCAGCTTGACACCCTTAGAGTGGGCATACTCGTTGAGCATCTTGATGTCGAAGTCAGGATAAGGAGTGATGAAGTCGAAGACGTCGAGCTTTGAGTGTCCGAACCAGTCTTCCCATCCTTCGTTCCATCCTTCAACCAGCACCTCGTCGAGTCCGTTGTCGGCAGCGAAGTCGATGTATTTCTTCACGTTCTCGTTGTTGGCAGAGTGTGTGCCGTTGGGCTTGCACTTGCTGTAGTCGGTAACACCGAGATGAACCGACGGAAGGTCGTTGGTGTAGCTCCATGTGCCGCGGCCAACAATCATGTCCCACCACACACCGCAGTATTTTATAGGACGTATCCAGCTTACGTCGTCGAGCGCGCAAGGCTCGTTGAGGTTGAGAATGAGGTTGGAAGAGAGCATGTCGCGTGCGTCGTCGCTCACGATAACCGTGCGCCACGGCGTGTTGAACGGGGTCTGTATATAGCCCTTGTAGCCCTGGGCGTCGGGTGTGAGCCACGACTCAAACACCATGTTCTTGTCGTCAAGGTTAAGGTGCATTGTGGCATAGTTTACGCAGGCTGCCTCATGAATGTTGATGTAAAGTCCGTCGTCGGTCTTCATCTGCAGCGATGTCTGCACGCCTGTCGGCGAGAATGTGGTCTGCGATGAGTTTGGTGTTATGGCACTCTTCATCAGTCCGCGTATCTCCGAGAGCTTCGACTCCACGGTCTCATACTCCTGCGTGTCGTAGTCGCCCGGTATCCAGAAGGCCTTGTGGTCGCCGGCCATGGCAAACTGTGTGTGCTCTTCCTTTATAACGAAATAGTTGAGCTCTTCCTGCTGCGGAAACTCGTAGCGCAGACCCATTCCGTCGTTGTATACACGGAAACGGATAACGATGTTGCGCTTTGTTGCCGGCTGGTTGAGCGTAACGGCGAGCTCATTGTAGTGGTTGCGTATTGTGGCAGTCTCGCCCCACACCGGCTTCCATGTCTCGTCGAATGTTGAAGTGTCAGTCTTGGCAACTACGAAACCGTCCATCAGGCTGGTTTCCTCCATGCCCTTGCTGGCGTGCTTTGTCTTGGCCAGCTCAAGTCCCAGATAACTCGGCTTTACGACAGCCCGTTTTTTGTAGCTAACTTCATAAACAGGTCGCCCGTTGTCGAGCGAGAACTTCACCGACACATTGCCGTTGGGAGATTTTACGGTCTGCGCCATTGCCAGCATCGGCAGAAGCATCAATGCAAATAAAATCTTACGCATATTAGTTAAGTTAATATTGAATATAGGTTAGAAATTCATGTCTGGCATAAAAGACGGCAGGCCTGACTGCCTGGCCTGCACGTCTTCATTGTATCATGATGAAAGAATTACATACGTCCGCTCTCTTTGATAAGGTCGGTTATGTTCTGGTTATAGTCGTGTGCCTCCATGAGGTCTTCAATGCACATATGCATCCTGTAGCGCCAGTAGTGACGCGGATTGGAAGGTATGTTTATGCGCTCTGCATTGGCGTCGGCCAGGCGTATGCTCTCGTCTACAGCCAGCCAGTCCTGCACGGTCAGTATGCACAGCATGGACGGGCACAGCAGATGGCGTGATATGATGTCGCGTGCAAGCCATCCGGGCAGCGGATGAGGCGCAGCGCCATATTTCTGCAGCACGTTGTTATAGTAGTCTTGCGTGCGGCTCGCATCCTCGTCCCACCACTGGCGCAGCGTCGGCGTGTCGTGGCTTGATATCGTGCACACCGAGCGGTAAGGATTGCGCGACAGCACACCGAAGCGCACGCTCGGATCTTTGGGCATCGACTGTAGCTCAAGACTGAGTATCTTAAGTTCGTTCATCACCCACTGAACACAGTCGGGCACCATGCCCAGGTCTTCGGCGCACACCAGCATGCGGGTGGCCTCAACCAGCTTGGGCAGCTTGTTCATCGCCTCGCGATACCAGAACTGGTTGTTGCGGCGATAATAGTAGTCGTTGTATATCTTGTTGAACAGGAACTTGTCGCTGTCGTAGAGCGATTCGTAGATGAAGTCAAACTGCACTGATATGCGCGGATGGAACTTATTGGGGTCCCGATGGTCGCGCACAAAGAGCACGTCGCTTATCAGCGCATACAGGCCGTCACGCAGGTCGGTGTCAGCCTTGTCGGTCTTGCCCTCAAAGGCAGCCTCAACCTTGCGCTGTGTGTCATATTCGGGCTTCATGCGGTAGCGGCCGTCGTGTGCAGGCTCAAGATAAGTGTCGCGCACCATTGCCGCCCTTTCGCCGAACATGCGGTCGAGCACCCAGTCGGTGATGAACGGTTCGGTGAACAGTTCTTCCTGGAAGTGCAGGCCATAGGCCTCAATCTCCTCGCGTGTCATTCCGAGTGCAGGCGAGAACTGGCCCAGCAGACCGTGTACGGCATTGTAAGGTATCTCCCATATACGGAAGAAACCGAGCACATGGTCTATGCGGTAGGCATCAAAGAATTTTGCCATGTTTGAGAAGCGGCGCACCCACCAGCGGCAGCCGTCCTTTATCATCTCGTCCCAGTTGTATGTCGGGAAGCCCCAGTTCTGACCGTTCACAGAGAAGTCATCTGGCGGAGCACCGGCTTGCCCGTTAAGGTTAAAGTAGCGCGGCTCCTGCCATACGTCGCAGCCATAGCGGTTTACGCCGATAGGAATGTCGCCCTTAAGTATCACGCCCTTTGAGCGTGCGTATTCATGAGCGTCAGCCATCTGTGAGTTAAGGATAAACTGCACAAAATAATAGTAGGCCACGTTCTTATATGCTGCATTGCGCTGAACAGAAAGGGCATGACGCTCGCTCTCGTCGAACGCATGATGGTCGGGCCACTTGCTGAAGTCGGCCGTACCATATTTGTCGCGCAGATAGCAATACTGTCCGTAAGGCACCAGCCACGATTCTGCCTCCTTAAAGAAAGCCTTAAACTCGGCAGAAGCCATCACAGTCTTGCCTTCCTGCTCATATATTATGCGCAGATATTCGTTCTTGGCGTTGTTCACGCGCTCATAGTCGATCTGCGGCAGAGCGTTGAGTTCCTGGCGCAGGGCCTCAAACCTTTCGCGTTCGGCCTTGTCGGCAATAGGCGGCAGGGCGTTGAGGTCGGCATACTGAGGATGCAGCGCGAAGATGCTTATGCAGCTGTAGGGATAAGAGTCGGTCCATGTGTGGGTGGTGGTTGAGTCGTTGATAGGCAGCACCTGCAGCACACGCTGCTGTGTCAGGGCAACCCAGTCTATCATCTTCTTCAGGTCGCCGAAGTCGCCTACGCCGAAACTGCTCCTAGACCTTAACGAGAACACCGGCACCTGGGTTCCGGCGCAGCGTATATTGTATATCGGGAAGAAAGCGTCGTCGAGTTCATAAACCATGATGTCGTCCTTTTCCAGCACAGGCACATCGATGGTGCGGTTGAAGCGGTCTTCCCACAGTATCTCGGCAGTGTCGGCCACGTCGACGGCAACAAACTTAAACTCTATTGTCTTGCCTGAAATCTTCAGCGCATTGATGTCTGCCACCCACTCGTTGTAGTTGTGCTCATACATCTGCTGGCCCTTAAACACGTCCCATGTGCCCAGAGTAACCTCGTTGCCCACAAGCACAAGGCGCTCATGGCCGCGGAGCTGCGGGGCGCGCACCTTTATGCGCAGCGTAGCCACATGGTCTGAAGGCGGCAGAGCCGACAGACGGCGACGCTTTATGCAGTCGGTGAAGGCCGAACTGTAAAGATAAGAGTTGTCGGGTATGCCTATCCAGCGGTCGTAGGCAACTATGCGGCCGCCCTTTGCGGCGCCGAGTTCAAGCCTGTGGGGAGCCACGGTCCACTCCTTTCTCACGACGTTGCTCTCGCCTCTCACCACGCTGTAGTAATAATCTATATATTCACCGGTCTTGGCGTCAAGTTTCAGACTGTAGGTCCACACCTTTCCGTCGGACGTGCTCATCCTGTATGGAGTAACAACGTCTGCCCCGTTCTCTCTGCCGTTGATGACATTCAACACGAGTTCTTCGCCAAAAGCCGTATTATAAGCTATGTTTAAAAGTATATTCATAGGTCACGAGTTATGGTTTTCATTGTAAAAGATACATAATGAAATCATGCCCTGCAGGCCACGCCATGGCCTTTGTTTCAAGACACGACTTATCTTACCTGCAAAGATAATAATAAAAAAAATAAATGATAATCTAAATTTATCTGTTATCTTTCAATTAATCATGCGATCGTTTACACAAACCTGTCTGCATGCCCACACCATGCTCTATTTCAAAGATTTACAAGAAGCGTAAATCCGTTGGGCATAACAGCTACATCTACGTTTTTCTTTTTCTCTCCGGTTATCAGGTCGCCAAGCCTGTAGCCGGCTTCGACAGAGAGCACGCCTATGGCAGCACCTGCCACAACATCGCCCCAGTGATGACGGTTGCGCCTCACGCGGTCTACGGCAGTAACGGTGGCCACGGTGAATCCTGCCACGCTTATCCACGGACTCACCTTGCCAAACTCCTTATGCAGTATGGCGGCTCCGCAGAAGGCTATCGACGTGTGGCCCGACGGAAACGAATGGTCGTCGGTGCCGTCAGGGCGCGTAGAATGTATGGTGTGCTTCAGCGCATAGGTTACGCCGGCGTTGATGACAAACGACGTGGCCGAATTGACAAGCAGACGCTTCCACGAACTCTGGGCGTCAACCCCTGCTGCTTTGAGCACATAGGTTGATGCCAGCGGTACATACTGCAGATATTCGTCGATGCCGTCGCCATGATAGCGCTCATACTGCTGCTGTGCGTTGCAGGCCGATGACATAAAGACTGCAAAAACAATTATTATCAGTTTGCGTAGCATGGGTGCAAAGATAGTGAAAGGTGAGAGCAATACAAAATAAAACTTACTTTATTTTTATTGCCGAACCGAATCCTATCTTATTCAAAGATAGTGAAAGGTGAGAGCAATACAAAATAAAATTTACTTTATTTTTATTGCCGAACCACATCCTATCTTATTCAAAGATAGTGAAAGGTGAGAGCAATACAAAATAAATTTACTTTATTTTTATTGCCAAGCCGCATCCTATCCAATCAAAAGATTACAAGATATTTAAATGAAAGACGAAAAGAGAACAAAGAAAACGTTTTAAGAAAGCTAAAACGAGAAAACCATTAATCAGACATAGGAAGCAAGCGGATTGAAAATTAGCTTCGCTGACCGTTGGCTCCTTATACTTTATTACGGATTTTCACTATGCTCATCAACTTGCATAAATCCGTCGGAACAATAGCATTGTTGCCATATATCCGGCATAACGGATTTCCGGCATTATGAGTAAATAATTTTGTCAGGATTTTGTGATTACGTCTATTATGCTTATCTTTGTGAACAGTGATAAAGATAATGATGAAAACTGCGATTTGCCTGGCTCTTCTTACGGCAACGCTAATATCCTGCAACGACAAAAAAGACCTAACCATATTTCCGGCAGGATGCGAGCTAAAGACGGGAGACATTGTGTTTCGCCGGGGAGGAGGCATAAGCAGTCATGCGGTGATGATGGCCGACAGAAACGGACGCTACTCGCATGTGGGCATAGTGGTCGACTCGGCCGGCAAAAAGATGATTGTGCATGCTGTGCCGGACGAACCCGACTTTGAGGGAGACCCGGACAGGGTGAAGATGGAGACGCCCGAGAAATTCTTCTCACCGATAAACGCCAACGCAGGCGAGGTGAAAAGGCTGAAGGGCGACACCATTATACCGCTGAAGGCAGCAGAATATGCCATGCAGACCTACCGCCGCAACACACTCTTTGATCACGACTATGACGACAGCGACACCACGAAGATGTACTGCTGCGAACTCGTGGAGTTTGCTTACGCCAAGGCAGGGCTGACGCTGGCCGGAACGGAGCGCCACGACATAAGTCTGCCGGGCATGAAAAAAATAAGGTGCATGCTGCCGTCTGACATCTGTAACAACAAGTCGCTAAAAAAGATTATTGCATTTTAAACCTATTATTAACAAACAAAAAAATTTTTGAACCATGAAAAAATTAATTGGAATTATGGCTCTTATGGCAGCCTTGTTTATCATGACATCGTGCGGTGGCGGCGGAAACACTCCTAAAGCCGTGGCAGAAAAGGCTGTTAAATGCTTGCAGGACAAAGACTACGACAAATTTGCCGACCTCGTTTATATGAAGGTTAAAGAGGGCGAAGACCCTGAAGCCGGAAAGAAGATGCTGTCGGGCATGATGCAGGGCAAGGCCGACAAAATGTATGAGAAAAAAGGCGGTATAAAGTCGTATGAGGCGCTGTCTGAACAAATAGACGAAAGCGGCGAGAGCGCAGTTGTTAAGATGAAGATTATGTATGGTGACGGCTCTGACAAAGAAGACGACATCAAGCTCAAGAAAGACGAACAGGGCAACTGGAAAATAGACATGGGCAAATAATAACAGAAGCTTAATCATAATAAAAGACAGGGGGCAAGATGCTGATTCATCTTGCCCCCTGTCTTTTATCCCCTATCGGTAATTATACCATATATGGCTTTATTATCTTGCGTATACGTCTGAAATATAACGCCCGACAAAGGTTCATCCTTGAATGTTATTCTGTGATGTCAAGCCGTTACTTCACCACAACCTTCTTGCCGTTAACGATGTAAAGGCCTTTGGCTAGTCCGCTTACAGCCTCGTCGGCCGTAGCACCTCCCGACGTATGGCGCACGAGGCGTCCGTCTATGGTGTAGACACCTGCAGAGGTGCGTCCTTCGGCTTTGTCGGCCACGATACCGCCGATGCTTGTGGCATACTTGTCGGTTACATCTTCAACCTTATACTTGCCGCCCTCAGAGGTTGAAGAAATCTCGAAGTAGCTGTCTTTGCTGACGTTGTTCACGTCAACTGTCTGAGGCGAGCCGCTCGCGGTGCTGAACACGAAGCACACACAATCGTCTGACGAGTTCATCGTGTAGGTCTGATAATACCATGTCTTGCCGCCCACGGTCTTTGTAGCTGTAACGTTGTCGCCGGGCCATGAGCCGTTCACGGGCGAATGTGTGCCGTCGCCGCCCCACGACCAGAAGTTTACGCGGCTCCAGCCTACGTTGTCGGCATTGACGCATACGGTTATCTCATGTGGCTGGAATGCCGTAACGGTGTAGTGGCGTGTTATCATGCCGCTCACTGCGCCGCCTGTCAGCAGGGCAGCCTTGAGGGTTGTGGTGGCGTCGATGCTCACTGTCGCGCCGCTGCTGACCTTCGTGCCGTTAGATGCCGTAGGCTCGCTGCCGTCCGTGGTGTAGACAATCTGTGCGCCGGCATCGGTTGTGAGTGCGCTGAGAGTTACGCTCACGCCGTTGTCGTAAGAGCCGGAAGGAACATCGGCCCATACGCTGCCGGCATTGCGCGAGATATAATATGCAAAGTTCTGCCCCTTGTCAACGAGCTGATAGTCGGCTTCCTTTACGGTTGACGAAGGCCATGAGGTTGAGCCCATAATAACAACCACCGACTTGCCGTCAGTGCCGTTCACCTTGATGGCATACTGCGAGGCGGTGCGGTTCATGGTCTCAAATGTGCTCTCGTTGTTTATGCCGGCCATATTGCGGGCATATATCATCTGCTTTATGTCCTGCTTATATTCCTTCCAGTGAGGCAGGAAGACGCACGGAGTGCCCGGCGCTGCCAGGATAAAGGCGTTGGCAGCCAGGATGTTGGCCTTCACCTCGCCGTCGTTGCCGCGGCCATAGGTGTCGTGGTTGTCAACGAAGGTTACGGCATAGCGGCGATAATACATGTCGTTGGCCAGACAGCTGCCGCCCAGCGTACTCCAGTTTGAAGACGAGTTGCAGCAGTCGCGCAGCAGATATTTCAGCGGGAAGTCGAACGCGGCCGACTGCTTTGCGCCGTTGGCTGTGGTGCCGTCTATCCAGCTCTTTATCTGCGACACGCCGTCCCAATACTCGCCTACCGAATACTGCGGGTTGGCGGCCGTGTTGTATATGCCCGTAAACTCAGGCGCATAGCCCTTCACCATGTCGTAGCGGAAGCCCGTATATCCAAGGTCGTTGAGCAGGAAGTCGAGATATGCCTTAACCATGGCCTGCACGTTGGCGCTGTTATGGTCGAGGTCGCGCGCTCCGTCGAAGTCGTCGCCCGTGTCGGTCTGTCCCGTAGGCTTAACCTCAGCCTGCGCAGCCGTCTTGCCTCCGTCGTCGTTAGAGCAGATGTCGGCAGCCCCCATCGTGTAGGTTACGCCCTTGTAGGTCTCCTCGGGGAAGCTCATCCATGTGCCTGCCATCGACGAGCGGTGGTTGATAACCACGTCGGCTATAGTGCCCAGCCCCTTGCTCTTGAAGGTGCTGATCATGGAGCGCAGCTGCTGCTCGTTGCCGAACGTGCTCGTGTAGTTGTTAAACCAGTAGAGGTCGTTGTATCCCATGGAGTTGCCCGAGCCGCAGTTGCCGCTCTGAGGTATCCATATCAGTTTGAAAAACTCAGACAGCTCGTCGGCCTGACTCTCAAGGTTGGTCCACTGTGTGTCTGAGAACGAGTCCCAATAAAAGCCTTGCAGCATCACGCCCTGCCAGCCCGACGGCCATCCCTGTGCCGAAACCGACAAAGCCATAAGTGACGATACGATTGTGGTAAATAATTTTCTCATGGTATAAAAATGTTTTTTTATGGTGTAAAATTAAAGATATTATGAACATCTTGTTTACACGCCGCCACAAATATCAGCGAAACTTCTGTGCAAACGTTTGTCTTGAGAACTGGATATAAGGATTTTTCAATCCGACAGCGTCCTGTTTATTATGACTTACAGGTATGAATTGCGAATCAAAGATCCTTATATCCGACAGAACAATAGCCTTGTTGCTTCGAAATAAAGACAAGAGTTTCGATTACAACAAGGCATTTGGATTTTTCACTCTTCACTTTTCGTTTTTCACTTATGTCAAAGCACGTCGAGATATTTCTCCAGAGGTATGCCGCGGTTCTTGTCAGTGTTGTCCTTGTTGAGGTCTATCAGCTTATACACCACGTCCATGGCTTTGCGTGTGCTTGGTTTCAGTTCCTTTCCGCCCAGCAGATAGCCTATGAGCACGGCTGAGAAGATGTCGCCGGTGCCGGGGAAATGAACGGGTATCTCGGTGTAGGGCTGTGTGAAATACTCGCCGTTGACGTGGTTGTAGCCAACAACTGACGGCTGGCCGTCTACACGTATGCTCGTTATCAGGGCCGACTTTGTGCCTAACTTCAGAAGTGAGTCGAGCAGTCGACGGGCACCTTCGGCTGTTACTCCGGCAGCGTCATATTGGCTGTCGGTGAGATAGCAGGCCTCAGTATAGTTTGGAAACACAAGATGGGCCACGCTGACCATCTCGCGCATGCTCTTTATGGCCTCGTCGGTAACGCCGTTATACAGCTTGCCCTCGTCGCCCATTATCGGGTCGACATACACCACCGTGCCGTTCTCTGCCTGTTCGCGACAGTAGGCTGCTATGATGCGCGCCTGAGTCTCCGACGCCATGAAGCCTGTGGCTATGGCATCGAACGAGAAGCCGAGCTCGCGCCATACGGGGAACACGCCCTTGATATACTCCGTCGTCTCGAGTATGTTAAACTTTCCGTAGTCGAGCGTGTTAGACACGAGTGCCGTGGGCAAATTATATGTGGGATGTCCCATATACGACAGTATAGGGAGCATGGCTGCCGTGGCCACCTTTCCATAGCCTGCCATATCGTTTATGAGCAATATCTGTTTCTTTTTCATAACATTCTAAGTTTCGGCTGCAAACTTACATAAAACTGACGAATTAACGCAAACAAAATTGAAAATATGGTCAGGCACAAAGCATATTTATATGACAAGCACAAAATGAAAACCGCTAAGCCCCAGCCGGCCATCATACCGCATACTATGTTATACACAACATAAGGCAAAGACACAGGCAGAATAATAACGTCAGACTTCAGTTAAAGCCCTGCCGGATATCAGTCGTTCAATGCGAAACCATCTTCAGTCCGATTATTGAGGCTATCAGCGTGGTGATAAAGAACAGGCGCAGGAATGATGCCGGCTCATGAAAGAAAATGATGCCCAGCAGCACCGTGCCAACGGCCCCGATGCCTGTCCACACAGGATAAGCCGTACCTATGGGCAAAGTCTGCACCGCCTTGGCAAGCAGCACCATGCTCAGGACAAGACACACAAGAAAACCGACGCACCACAGATACCACTCCGTGCCGGAGGCTTCCTTCATCTTGCCAAGACAGAAGGCAAAGCCCGACTCAAAAAATCCGGCAATAACAAGAATAATCCAATTCATCTGCTTTTATTTTTTCTGCATATACAAAATCGCAAACAAAGATACGAATTTTAATCTAAAACAGAATGACATAAAAACCTAATCAGTCGACATACTGCAAATTGCGCTATCACAGGCAACAGTTTTTATTCGCATGCGCAGCTTTATGACGCAAAAAATTAACTAAGATTATCGTCATAAGGCTTAATCTTTTCGCTTAAATTAATTACTTTTGTAAACGGATTGAGAATACTCTGTCCAAAATATATTTTAAGGATTTAAAGAAGCGTTATGCTTTTCTTGTAAGTTGGAAACGTAGGAAATTTCATAACTTGGCACAAGAGAGGGCATAGCAGTTCCCACGCTATAGCGTGGGCTGCTATTATCATATCTGTGCCAAAGGTTTCCTACGACCTCCAACTTAGACATGATGGCATTGCAGTTCCACGCTTTCATATTGTATAACCGCCCGCAGAGGAGCTTATGGGCACAAAACAGACTGATATATGGAACAACACTTCTGCCAAAGTTGCGGAATGCCTATGACGGCTGAAAACAGGGGCACTAACGCCGACGGAAGCTGCAACGAGGACTATTGCGCTTACTGCTACAAGGACGGCAAGTTTACGCAAGACTTCACAATGAGCCAGATGATTGAATTCTGTCTGCAGTTTCTTGCCCAGATTAACCGGCAGGCCGGATGGAATCTGACACCGGCCCAGGCCAGAGAACAGATGCAGAAATATTTTCCGCAACTGAAACGATGGAAAGAGAACGACGGACGGACACTCGCGGAGAAAGCCGCCGCCCTACTAAAAAAGTGCGAAAGCGTCACCATTGCTTCTGTAGACGCCAACGGCTATCCACGGCCCGTACAGATGTCTAAAATCAAGGCAAATGGCTTTAATGAGGTATGGACGGCAACTGGTGCCGACTCTGTTAAGGTGTCTGACTTTAAGCACAACGGCAAGGCCGGACTATGCTATGACTGCTACGGCGACAGCGTGGCGCTGCGCGGAACGGTAGAAATAATAACCGACGATGCCATACGGAAGGAAATGTGGCAAGACTGGTTTATACATCATTTTCCCGGAGGACCAAGCGACCCTAACTATGTCATTCTGCATTTTAAAGGTACAGAAGCCACATTCTGGATTAACGGAGAATTTAATCACTCTACAATTTGATTTACATGAAAACAATAATTTCTGATACACAAAACATTGCGGCCTGCGGCCTTTACTGCGGAGCATGCCGCAAATACCTTGCCGGGAAATGTCCCGGATGCAGGCTGAACGAGAAAGCGTCATGGTGCAAAACACGCTCATGCTGCATGGCAAACAAATTCAACACATGCGCCGAGTGCCCGCGCGACGTGAACGACTGCAAACTGTATTCAAACTGGATAGCAAAAGTGTTTGCCTTTCTATTCAACTCTGACAGGGCGGCATGCATACGCTATATCAAAGAGAAAGGCGAAAAGGCTTTTGCCGAAGAAATGAGCAAACGTAAATGTCAGACAATAAAAAGAAGGTAAAGATATGAAGAACGAAATATTATATGTCCTGCTGGACAACTATGCCGACCACGAACCTGCGTTCCTTGCCTCGGCCATAACATGCGATGAGCGCGGCATGAAAGAGTTTTAGTTATTTTGCACATGAAATATAAAGACTTAAAATCGTAGTCAGAAAGTTATCACGGAACAGTAAAAAGTCAGGACAAAATATTTTTTCAATCTAGAAAATCAACATATAACGGATGTTAAAGGAAAGGCATTACAGCAGCAAAACCTTTAACATCCGTTTGCTTTCCTCATGCAAAAATGGCGCAAAAACATGGATTTTCAGAGCTAAAACGGCTGTTTTTGTGATGCAAAAGGGCAACATCCGAACGGTAAACCTATCGGTTTTGAGTGAAAAGTGGCTGAGTAATATTTTTTAACCATTGCGTTTTAGTTCCGCGAAATGTATAAAACTCTATAAATCAACGCCTTAACAAAAATGTGCAAAATCAGCCATTTTTCACGCCAAACCACGAAACCGTGACGAGCATGGCGATTCTAGAGGCGTTAAACGTTCAATTTAGGAGATATTTTTTTAGAAGTTAAAGTCAGATGCATTGTAACTTAAAAACAAACGGCATATACCAACAAAGCTAATTTTTAGTAGCTAAAGTAGTTATAGAACTTAAAGCCGAACGCATTGTAGCTTAAAAAAACGTGCCGCCGGATATGTAGCAACAACGCTAATGTGCCGGCTGATTTGCAATTGTCGTGCAAGCGAGAGCAGAAGCAAATCTCTTATTGCATAGGTATGAGTCTCGGATCACAGATCCTGATACTTTATGCTGTCGGATAGCATATCCGCCAGAACATTAGTCTTGTTGTTTCTCTGCAATTCTTATATTCAATGCCGCCATAACATTATCCGCTGTTTCCCTGCAAGCGGCATAATACCAACAAAGCTAATGTGCCGGCTGATTTGCAATCTGCCGGAATATAGTATAAGGATTTTCAATCACTAGTGTTCGAAAGATTATTTTATTCAGGTTATGTTGCAATGGCTAAAATCCGTTTTACGGAATTCTTGCCTTCAGCCGGATGTCACTATTCTGTTTGTCCGCATGACCGCCATTTAGCACAACCATGAGTTGACAGACCCAATCCTGCATCTCCATAAAGAACATGAATTTGCCTATAGAGAATCCCAGGCCGTTCTCACGCTTGTAAATCATCACGAGCATGGCAGTGATGAGCGTCATGTACAGTATAACCTTAATTCCGTTCTCACTTGTTGACACGAAATGTGAGAAGGACAGGTTCTGCTTCAGGAACTTGAAGAACACTTCTATATCCCAACGTCTCCTGTATGCCTCGGCTACCTGCTTCGGCGTAAGGCCGAAATCGTTGGTTATCAGGAACACCTCGTTCTCAACCCTCCTTACCTTGCCTTTGTTTGCAGGGCGTGTGGTGTCACGCGGATGCTTGAAGCGTGCCTTTATAACGCGGTATGGCGTTTCGGAGTATTTCTTCTCCTCATTGTCGTACAGATGTACAATATTGTCCTCATACAGCTCAAGATTGCCAAGGTCGGTGTCTGTGTCTTCTTTCATGAGGCTTTCCACTACCTCCATGTTGCGGCTGGTCTTTATCCTTCCGACAAATTTTCCATTATACTCGTTTATGGCGTTAAAGTTGTCCAGGGAGCTGAGCCCGCGGTCTATAACATATAAGTTCGTATGCCTGCTGTCTTTTTTGACAAGCTTGAGCACGACCTTCGGGATGGCCATGTCCTCGCTAAGATATACAGCCTCGTTGAACACCTCGGCAAGCCTTACGGCGAAACCGTCATATGCCATGGTATACTTTATCTGCTTGCGCGGCTGCCTTCCGTCTCCGGGTTTCTTGCCGACGGTGAAACCTGCCTTGAGCCTGTTGCAGCATTCGGCCACCATGGAGCTGTCGACCCGTATAAGGTACAGATGCAGGATTTCCTCTTCAGTGTACAGTTTGGAGAAGCGCCCGTATATAATCTCATAGGCCTTCTCAAAGAAGCTCAGGTCTATCTTTGACAGGCGGGTGGAAATGGAACTGTGCGTCACATGGGCGTCTGCACTTATGTTGAACAGCGTCTTGAAAATGGAATTGTTGAATACGACCTCAAGCTTGCGCTGACTTATCTGATCTGCTGCCAGGAGGGCAAAGACAAGGAGATAGAACATCCGCTCGCCGCTCAATACCTTGGCGCAATAGTCCACCTTTGTAGAACTGGACAGTTTGGCCAGTTCTTCATCGGGTATCATGCGCAGGATGTCTTTTGCATGAACTTTTACATCTTTCATTTCAATATTTTTTGCTCTATTATTATGATGTAAAGATACAAAAAAATATTGATATATGCAAGTAAATAACTGACTTTCAGATAGTTAAAATCTTTCGAACACTAGTGATTTTCAATCCGATTACTTCCTATTTTTTGATTAATAGGTATGAGTCTCGGGTCTCGGATCACAGATCCTGATACTTTATGCTGTCGGATAGCATATCCGCCAGAACATTAGCTTTGCTGTTTCTCTACAACAATTCCCTATAAAATTTTGTATCACTACAATGCATATGAATTATTCACTCTTCGTTCTTCACTTAATTTGTCATATCCGACAGAACAATAGCCTTGCTGATTCTCTACGACAATTCCCTACAAAATTTTGCATCACCACAAAGCATTTGGATTTTTCACTCTTCACTTTTCGTTTTTCACTTACACATGTATAGCATATACAACAAAACAAATATCTTGTGGATTCATAACAATGACAGAATCCACAAGATATTTGTTTTAAATCTTTAAATAAGAAGATTCTAAAGTTCAACCCTGCCGTCTGACGGATACGTGAAGTTGATTTCGTGGAGCGTGTTGTGGCTGTTTATCACGAGAATATACTTGCCGGCCTTCAACGGCCCAACCTCGTAAGAGACGTCGAAGGGACAGATGCAGTTGCAGCTTGTGTCGGTCTCCTTTTCAACAACGCTTATGCGGTTGCCTGTAACGGTCAGCGTAACGTCTATTTTCTCCGAACAGCAGTTGTAAGACACGTTAGCATGGTTGATGTAGACATAACCGTCGCTCTTGCTCTTATACTCTACATACTCTGTATCAAACGGACTGCGTGTTGTTGCGGAGCCGACCTGTGAGGGCTGTCCTTCGGTCTTACATCCCGTAGTGTAGACATTACGGACGTTTACCGTTGTCGTTCCTTCGTCGTCGCTGCTGCATGACGAAACAACGAACGCCGCACACATAGCGGCAAGACATGAACAAATTAGATTTAGCTTCATAGATTAAGGTTTTTTAGTTGAAAAACTCTTGTTGGCTGTAACCCCAATGCACCGCCTTGAGCGCTGACCTGAGGCGAAAGACGCCGACCGCAGTATGAGTCTTTACAAATACTGACGCCGGCGAGAGAGTGATGCGGCCATGAAAAATGTGCCGCAAAAAATCAAATGCGCCACGCACTTTGTATTTAAACAATGGTGCATGGCGCATAACACAAAATCTGATATTATTCTGCTAAGAATACAAATTCAGTGGTAATGTCGTTGAAGTAGACGCTGTAGGTACCAGCCGGAACTGTCATGTTGCCGCCGTTATAGTCGGCTTTGCCATAATAGTTGTCGGCAATGTTGGCACCGTTGCCCCAGCTGTCAGCCCAGTCGTGTCCTGCACGGAACTTGAGTCCGCCGTCAGACGGGATGCTGACCTTGGCATACCAGTTGTGAGGAGTAACCTGAGTGAGGTCTACGTCGCCGCTCCAGCTGTTGAAGTCGCCGATGAGCGAGATTGAGGTGTACTCCTTCGGAGCCTGGTCGCTGAGCTTAGTCCATGTATACTTCATGGTTGTCATGTCGATGGTGAAGGTGTAATACTCGGCAGAAGGAGCAGAAATAGACTGTGCGCCAGAGTTTACGATGTTGCCGGCAGGAGAGTTGTCGCCGTCAACTGCACATCCGTAAGCCTTGTCCCAGTTGCCGAAGTCGGCACCAGCCCAGAACTTCAGGTCGTAAGCACCCTTCCATTTTGTAGTGTAGCTCATCACGGTGCTTGTCTGCGGATAGAACAGACATGTCATGCCTGTAGCCGGGTCGTTGTTCCATCCCTGCAGGTCGCCCACCATGTAATACTCGCCGGCCATCTCTTCGATGGTGTAAGTATAGTCCATCATGTTGACGGTGAGCTTATAGAAGCCCTGTTTCTCTATCTTGCCGGCCTTAGGAGCTGTGGTTACGAGTGAGCCTGTGAGACTCGGGTCGCCGTCAATGGCAACACCCACAACACCGTCTGTTCCCTCATGCCACAAGTCGCCAGAGTCGATGTTGCCCTGCGGAACTATCTTCCAGTAGCAGTCGGCCTTAGGTGTTGTGAACACTACAGAGAACACAGGATCCTCATATACATCGGCACCTGAATGTGAGAACTTGATAGCTGCATCGGCAGCCCATCCGCACATATCGCCAACAAGATAATAAGCGTCGGCAATGTAAGGAGCCTTAGGCGTAACTGAAATCTGAATCTTGCCGGCATCAACCAGGAACGACTGGCCGCCGATGACGATATCAGAATAAACTTGAGCGTCGAACACGCGGGCTGCCGGACGACGTCCGTAGAACTCAACCACGGCGTCCTGAAGCGCAGTGCTGTCGAGCATGCCGTCGGCGGTTGCCTCGAGCGTTTTCTTTGTTGCAGAAGAGCCGTCAGCCGGCAACAGTTCTACACGTGTATGCTCTATCGTGGCACCCTCTGGCAGGGTTGCAGCCGAAAGCGTGAACGCCTTGACGCTTGTGCCGGGGTTGGCCAGGTCGATAGGGTCGGCAGCCGTTGCCGTATAGCCCGGCAACGTAACTGCTTCTTCCTGCGGATTGCTCTGCGGGTCGGCCCAGTCGTCATAATCGCCGTTACATGAAACGAACGTCATGGCTGAAAGCAACAGACCGCCCAAAAATAATATCTTTTTCATAATGATATTTCTGTTAAATGGTTTAGATTATTGGTTATTTTACTTCTCCTCTGTCGTAGTCGAAGTCTACATAGAGTTTCTGACCCTTCTCGCAGGTAACAGAATAGTCGCTGCCTACGTTCTGAGCCCAGTTGTCAGGAATGTCGCAGTCGCGCCAGTAGAGGTCGCCCTTATAGAGAGTGAACTCTGTGCGCCACCAGTCGAGACCCGGCACCTTGATGCTTGCGCGGAGCTCACCGCCGGCAAGGAAGGCAGGAGATACCCACTGAGCAGAAGCATCGGCAGGAGCTGTAAGCTGAGTTGCAGCGTCATGTCCCCATGTAACCTGAGACATAACAGTACCGATGACGTAAGCCTCGCCCGGATAAACAGTGAGGGCAGACTTAATCTGGTTGTTCTCAACCGAAACGTTCATAAACAGAACATACCATCCGCCGTTGGCCACCTGTATGCCGCCGTCAGCACCCTGAGACAAGCCTGCGCCGGCCTGGTCGTCAAACGAGTTGGTCAATGCATAGCCCTTGTCCGGTGTGTCTGTGTCGCCCCACATGAATGTTGAGCCTGCAGCAAGATAAGCCATGCCGTAGAACTGGCCCTCGAATCCGTATACAGCAGCAAGAGGCTTAGCCTCAGAACCGTTGCGGATAGAAGAACCTGCGATATATACAGTCTTAGGCATTGTTGCAACATAAGATACAACAACCTTTGGCAGAGTGATTACGTTAGAGTTGCACCAGCCCTTGTCGCTGTTGGCGATGTGGGCACGCAGACGCACGTAAACAGGCATAACTATGCCGGATGGGTCGGCACCGTTGTTCTTCTCCTGATACATTCTTACAATGGCATTGTTCATTTCGGTAGCATTTACGTTCATGTTAGCCTGGTTGTATGTGGTCTCAAGAGTTGTGTAAGTGGCAGCCTCCACCTTGGTAGCATCGCCAGAAGCGAAGTCTGGGTCGATAGAAACCTGCACCTGATAGGTGGTTACAACAGGGAAGCCATAGTCGGGCTGCGATGTCGTAAGGTTGACATATGTAGAGTTAGCCAAGTCGTATACATTGTCGTTGGCATGAGCCGGCACGTTAAGCACAAACGATTCGGGCTGATTTAATATAGGGTTGCTCTCGTCGTCGGTCTCACATGAAGCCATGAAAGGCAGCACGCCCAACACCAGTGCCGGAACGAACAGTTTCTTTATTATATTTTTCATAATCATTTTCATTTTAAAACTTTATTGCAAACTGATTGCCATGTTATCAATAACCGGGGTTCTGTGTAAGGTTGCTGTTGTTGAGCACGTCGGTTGCCGGTATAGGATAAACATTATAGTGAGAGTCAACGGTTGTTCCGTTAGCGGCTCCGCCCTTCCAGTCCCATAGATATTTGCCTGTCGTGAAGCAGCCAAAACGTACGAGGTCGCTGCGGCGACGGCCTTCGAGATAGAACTCGCGGCACCACTCGTCGAGTATGTCCATGTCAGATGTGATAGAGCTTATCTGCTTTGCGTTGGCACGCTTGCGCAGCTCGTTGATGTCAGAAACAGCCTTCTCGGGCTGGCCTTTGCGATAATAAGCCTCTGCACGTGTAAGATAAACCTCTGCATAACGGAACAGCGGAATGTCTATGTCGGGATATTCGGTGTCGTGTGTGGGCTGACCGTCTGTACGGAAGTTGTTCCACTTAACGATAGAAAGTCCGTCGTTGAAGCTTGATATAGCATCTGTCTGCAGCTTGCGTACACCACCGCCACGGCCGCCGTAGAACAAAGCGCGGTCGTCGCCGGCCTTAGCCACGATCTGAGCTGTTGACGAACCGTCCTGCTGGTCGAGAGCCTTGATTTCGGCCTCTGTAGCTCCGGCAGGAGCCGGCTCTGTGGAAATCGGACAGTCAGACAGTGTGGGGAAGAACTTCTTTACCATTGCTGCACGTGCGAAGATACAGCTCCAGCCGTTAGTTGTTCCCATGTCGGGCATTCCGGCAATACGTGTCGCGCTGACGAGCATGAATGAACCGCTGTAGCTGCGGGTCTTCTGTCCGTCCTGACGGATAGGCAGGATAATCTCCTTCATAGCCTGCGGGTTCTCGTCGTTGTCGGCCATGAACAGCTGTGCATATCCAGAATAGCCGTTCTTGGCTGTCTTTGAAAGTTCGTAGGCTCCGCTGCCAATAAGCAGGTCGCAATAGCTGATAGCCTTGTCATAATCCTTAATCTCGCCCTTGGTGTAGATCTCAGAGTTGAGGGCCAGACGTGCATGCAGCATATAGGCAGCACCGCGGTCGGCACGGCCAAAGTTCTCAGAGTTGCAGTAAGCACCAACCTCGGCCATCTGCGGCTCAATCTCAGTCAGCTCCTGGTCGATCCATGTGTAAAGGTCCTTGCCGCTCTTCTCAACAGGAAGGTCGCTGATGTTGAAGTCGAGCTTGAAAGGTGACTTGCCGAACAGGTCGAGCATGTACCAATAATGGAGAGCACGCAGGAAACGCACCTCGGCACGGTTGAGCTTGTTGGCCTCGTCGTCGGGCACCTGGCTCAGGTAGCTGTTGAACAGAGTGATGTCGTAGGTAAGGCGTGTGTAACCCCACTGAGTACGGATACTGCTTGAGTTCCATGCAATATTGGTAAGCTGCGGAATGTCAGTATCTGTCTGCCAAGCCCATACACACTCGTCAGAGGGAAGCTCCATGCAGTTGAACGTTGTACGGTAGAAACCCGACTCACCCTCGTCGTCGCTCAAGTCGCCATTGCCGGCTACACCTTTCTGACCGGTAAGTCCGAGAGTGGCATAGCATTTAGCCAGCAAAGCCGTAGGATCAGCAGACGGCTTGGTCTGCGGGTCGATTGAGCTTATGTTAAGGTCGTTGGCACAACCGGTCAATCCGGCTGCAAGCACAGCGACTGCCAATGTTCTAAAAAATATCTTTTTCATTGTTATGTCCTTTATTTATTACTTTTATATAAATGCACAACCATTAGAAATTAAGGTTAAGACCAATCTGAACGCTGAATGGACGTGGGTAAGGATTTCTGTCGATACCGCCTGCAACTTCAGGGTCGAGTCCCTTATATTTTGTAATGATGAACGGATTCTGCACAGTTGCGAAAATACGTCCTGAGAAGTAATCCTGTCCTGCATACTTAAGCAGAGCCGGGAACGAATAGCCAAGCGTGATGTTGGTACACTTCAGGTATGATGCGTTGCGTACGAAATAGTCGCTGAGATAATACTCAGTACCGTTTGTTCCGCTGAAGCCGAGGTCAACGGCTGCCTGTGTAGTGTTTGTGAATGCGCTGTTAGAGTAGAGTCCTGATGCGCTTACGGCTGCCCTGTTAGACAGGAAGTCATAGTAAACATAGTTGCCGAGAGATGCGCGGAATGCTGTGCTCAGGTCCCAGTTCTTGTATGTGAACTTCATTGTAAGACCCATGAATACGTCAGCTGCCGGGCTCTTGTAGAAGTAACGGTCATCGTTGTTGATGATGCCGTTGCCGTCGCGGTCAACATATACGCCTTCGAGCGGTTTGCCGTTCTCGTCGTAAACCTGCTGGTAAACCCAGAATGAGTTGGCCGGCTGGCCTACTGTGTGTGCCTGAACGTGAGTGCTGTTACCGCGTGAGATGGTTGAACCAGACTCAACATAATAGTCTTCGTCACCGCCGATAAGCTCTGTAATCTCGTTGTGGTTCCATGCAACGTTATACTGAACGTCCCATACAAAGTCCTTAGTAACGATAGGCTTGGCTCCTACTGTGAATTCAACACCGTAGTTCTCAAGTGAACCGATGTTCTGTGCCATACGCTGACCGAAGTTCATAAGTGTAGGAAGAGTAACCTCCTGGATAAGGTCTGTTGTCTCACGATAGTAAGCATCGATGTTTGCAGTGATGCGGTTGTTCAGGAATGCGAAGTCAAGACCTGCGTTCCATGTTGTTGTTGTCTCCCATGTCAGGTCGGGGTTGTATTTGTTCGGACGCATTGTGTAATAGTATGTGTCGCCGAAAGGATACTGAGCATAAGAGTTGCTGTTTACGTAGAGCGGAGTGTAGAGGAAGTCGTAACCGATATCCTGCTGACCTGTCTGACCCCATCCGAGACGGAGCTTGAACTCGTTCCACCACTTGATGTTCTTCATGAACTTCTCGTCATTGATCTTCCATGCAAGAGCTACAGAGGGGAAATAGCCCCACTTGTGTCCGTCGGCAAAGCGTGAAGAACCGTCGGCACGGATTGTGGCTGTAAGCATATAGCGGTCGAGCAATGTATAGTTGAGACGTCCGAAGTAAGACACCAGAGAG
Source organism: Prevotella marseillensis (assembly GCF_900625065.1). Taxonomy (NCBI): domain Bacteria; kingdom Pseudomonadati; phylum Bacteroidota; class Bacteroidia; order Bacteroidales; family Prevotellaceae; genus Prevotella; species Prevotella marseillensis. The sequence goes on from NZ_UYXY01000001.1 coordinate 2,635,494, forward strand.
TTGTGTGTGGCCCACTCTGTCTCATTTCTCAGAGCCGGGTTGTTGGCCTCGCCTGTATATGGGTCTGTACCCTGTCCGATGTTGTATCCGCTGCGGTGATAGTGTGACTCCTCGGCACCGGCCATCACGTCGATGTAGTGAGCGCCGAAGGTGTGTGTATACTGTGCATAGGCATTAGCCGTGATGCTGTATTTCCAATAGTAAGTACGGCCGTCCCAGCCATAATAGTTGTTGCTGTAACCGTAAGGAGAATTTATGTCGCTCTGACGGCTTGCAGTATATTGTCCACCATAGCTTGCATGCAGGCGCAGATCCTCAAATCCGTGAATCTTGTAGTCAACCTCAACGTTTGCCGTGAAGTCGTTAGAATGAGCATAGCACTCGTTCTGCTCAAGATATGCAACAGGGTTCTGAGGAGCGTTAGGATTCTTGGTGTAAGCCCAAGAAGGATCGCTGAAGTTTGCCGAAACGATGTTCTGCCAGTAGCCGCCCAGCCACTTGTAAGGCTCGCTGTCGTCCATTACAGGGCGTGTCGGGTCCATTGAAAGCGCACCGCCGATGGCTGCGCCGCTGTCAACATAGCGGTCTTTCTCGGCCATGTACTTGGCAGTGATGTTGAAGTTAAGGTGATCGTCAAGGAATGACGGCGCAAGGTTAACAGAAGCGTTGAAACGGTTCATGAAAGAGTTCTTGATGATACCCTGGTCGCTCTGATAGCCGATAGACACGCGGTAAGGCATGTTCTTGAGTCCGCCGGTCATTGACAAGTTGTGAGATGTGCTGACTGCAGTGCGGAATATCTCGTCCTGCCAGTCGGTGTTTGCATTGCCGAGCATGGCAACGCCGCTCTCGCCGATAACCTTGCCTACGAGTGCGCGGTATTCGTCGCCGTTGAGCACTTCATAGCGTTTCTGAGTTGTTGAAACGGTTACGTCGCCGTTGTAAGAGAATTTAGGACCAGAGCCCTTCTTTCCTTTCTTTGTGGTGATGATGATGACACCATTAGACGCGCGCGAACCGTAGATGGCTGTAGCTGAAGCATCCTTAAGGATGTTGAAAGTCTCGATATCGTTAGGGTTGATCATAGCCAGCACGTTGCTCATACCTGTAGCGGTGTTGTTGTCGATGGTAAGACCGTCGATAACGAGCAGCGGGTCGTTGCTTGCATTAAGAGACGAACCTCCGCGGATGCGGATCTGAGATTCTGAACCCGGGGCACCTCCGCTGGTGATAACATCCACACCGGCAACCTTACCGACAAGCATGTCGGCAGCGTTGTTGGTGATACCTTTACTCATATCATCAGGCTTCATAGCAGAAACAGAACCGGTGAGGTCGCCCTTCTTGACAGTTCCGTAACCGATAACGACAACGTCCTCAAGCAACTGTGAGTCGTCCTGAAGGGCTATCTTCATATTCTGCGATGCTGCCGTCTCCACCGTCTTGTATCCGATGTATGAAACCGACAGCATGCTGCCCGGCTCAGCCTTGATACTGAAGTTTCCGTCAATATCAGTTATCACACCGCCGCCCTGACCTGCAACACGGACAGTAGCTCCGATGATCGGCTCTCCGGAAGCATCTGTAACTTGCCCGGTAATAGTACTTTGGGCAAATGCTCCCACTGATAGGAACAGACCAAACAAGATGGCCAGAATCCTAATAGAGGTTTTCATTTTTACCTGCTTCATCTTCTTGTGGTTTTAAAGTTAACATTAATGATTTATTAATTAAATTGTTTATATTTGCAGTAGTTCAAAAAATAGAGCTTTAAGGTCATTTTTTCTAGCTGCAAAAATACGTTTAGATATGATAAAATTATCTTTTTTTTAGCTAAAAAATACGTTTTGCTCTGTGCAAACGTTTACACAAATAAAACGATATAATAATAATAATGTGAAAGACAAGATAATTGTGTTTTGACTACTTTTGCTTTGTAAAATAAAATCCGATGCCAGAAAAGAACACACCCATAACGATGAAAGACATTGCCAGAGAACTTAAGGTTTCTGTGGCAACGGTTTCGAGGGCACTGAAAGACAGCCCGAGAATCAGCGCAAAAAGGCGCGACGAGATAAGACGATATGCCGAGGAACACAACTTCAGCCCCAACATAATCGCCGAGTCGCTGCGCAACAGACGGGTAATAAAAGTCATTGGAGTGATTGTACCGCAGTTCACCCACTTCTATTTCTCGTCAGTTTTGAGCGGTATCGAAGAGGAGGCCGACAAATACGGCTACCGCATACTCGTGGCGCAGAGCCTTGAACAGTATGACAGAGAGGTGGAAGTGTGCCGCTCGTTCTATGAAAACAAGGTGTGCGGCATACTTGTGTCGCAGGCTATCAACACATCAAAGTACGACCACTTTACCGACCTGATAAACAAGAACGTGCCGCTTGTGTTCTTCGACCGCATCTGCACGGGCATGAACACGTGCCGCGTGGTGGTGGACGACTACATGGGAGCGTTCTCGGCCGTGGAATATCTCATCAAGACCGGATGCAGGCATATAGCCTACTACGGCTCGAGCATGAACCTCGAGATATCGAAGAACAGATACAACGGATGGCACGACGCGCTGCGCAAGTACGGCATAGACCCCGACAGCTGCGTGAAAAGATTCTGCGACAACCGAGAACATGCTGAAAGGATTACGCCCGAGGTGCTCAACATGGAGGACAGGCCCGACGCCTTCTTCGCCGTCAACGACGACACGGCCATCGGCATAATGTACACGGCAAAGCACATGGGACTGCGCATCCCTGAGGACATCTCGGTGTGCGGATTCACCAACGGACAGCGTGCCATTGCCTGCGACCCTATGCTCACCACGGTCGAACAGAACGGCAAAGAGGTGGGCAGACAGGCTGCATCTATTCTGATAGGCAAGGCCGAGGGCAGAATACCGCTCGACAAGATTGAGAAAAGAGTGGTAAGAACAAGACTCGTGGTGCGCGGGTCGACAAAATAACAGCTGAATACACTGACAACTGCGGCACATTAGCCGCGGCAACAGCAAGCATATAATAACATAAATAAAAATAAACGCCTTAAACTATGAGTTCTAACTTGAAGAAGAAACCCGACCTGAGTTTCGCAACGCTCTGGAATCTGAGCTTCGGCTTCTTCGGCGTGCAGATTGCCTACGCACTGCAGAGCGCCAACATCAGCCGAATTTTCGCAACGCTGGGGGCCGACCCTCACAATCTTAGCTACTTTTGGATATTGCCTCCGCTTATGGGCATCATCGTGCAGCCTATAGTGGGCACGCTGAGCGACAAGACGTGGTGCCGCTTCGGCCGGCGCATACCTTATCTGTTTGTCGGCGCACTGGTGGCCGTACTCGTCATGTGCCTGCTGCCCAACGCCGGCTCTCTCGGCATGGCTGTCAGCACGGCCATGGTGTTCGGTCTTATCTCGCTGATGTTTCTCGACACGAGCATCAACATGGCCATGCAGCCGTTCAAGATGCTCGTGGGCGACATGGTGAACGAGAAGCAGAAAGCCCTGGCCTACTCTATACAGAGCTTTCTGTGCAACGCCGGCTCGCTGGTGGGCTATGTGTTCCCGTTCCTGTTCACGTTCCTCGGCATAAGCAACGTGGCTGCAAAGGGCGTAGTGCCCGACTCGGTGATCTATTCGTTCTACATCGGAGCCGCCATCCTCATCCTGTGCGTCATCTACACGTCGGCAAAGGTGAAGGAGATGCCGCCGAAAGAGTATGCAGAATATCACGGACTCGACAAGCCGCTTAACGAAGAGAAGGTGAACGTCGTGAAACTGCTGCGCAACGCGCCGAAGGCTTTCTGGACAGTAGGTCTGGTGCAGTTCTTCAGCTGGGCTGCATTCCTGTATATGTGGAACTACACCAACGGTGCCATAGCCGAAACATGCTGGCAGACCACCGACCCTACGTCGGCAGGATTTCAGGAGGCCGGCAACTGGGTCGGCATTCTGTTTGCGGTGCAGGCAATAGGCAGCGTGGTGTGGGCTATGGCTCTGCCGCGCTTCTCTAACCGCAAGATGGCCTACGCCCTCAGCCTCGTGCTAGGCGGCATAGGCTTCCTGATGATTCCTTACATCAGCGACCAGTATGTTCTCTTCATCCCTTATCTTCTGATAGGATGTGCCTGGGCTGCAATGCTGGCCATGCCGTTCACCATCGTCACCAACGCCCTCAACGGCAGCCACATGGGTGCCTATCTCGGTCTGTTCAACGGCACGATATGCATCCCGCAGATCATAGCGGCAGCACTCGGCGGCGTGGTCCTCACGCTTGTAGGCAGCGCACAGAGCCACATGATGATTGTGGCCGGTGTGTTCCTCATCATCGGTGCGGCATGTGTCGGAATAATTAAAGAGACTATAGGCGAAAGCGAATAACAAGGACATGCTGCGCCACGGCGCCGGCATGAGCAGCTTAATCAGCCTGCGAATACTGCACATGGGGCATACATAAATCGTAAACAGCATTATTCGCAGGCATAAATAAAGCATTTCGCGATTTTGCACTAATCGCAGACAAAATCACTTTTCAAGAGTGATTATTCAAGATTTTGCCGGAGCCGGCCTGCTGTTACACTGCATAAAAAGCATGTAGCAAGCAGACCTGCTCCGGCAAATTTTATGTTACATCCCGAGGTTAAACTAAAGTCTGTCATCAGTATCCGGCAGGAATGCTCTCACGGCAATGCCGCACGCAGACACAACAGCCTGCATGCTGCCATGCCGACAAAGCCGGCGCGGCAGGGCTGTAACAGATAAAAGAATAAAGATGTTGCAGGGCTACGGCACATCAAAGGGCATCATCGTGCATCTGCCTGCCCTCGCTGTAACCCTCGTCGTAACCTTCCTCATAGCCATCTTCATAACATTCCTGAAGCTTGCCTGAGTAGTCTGAAGCGTTTTCGCTGTAGTGAGTTTCGTATTTCTCACCCACTTCGCCGTCTTCCATGCCGTCGTTATATCCGGCCTCCATTCCTTCGCGGCGTGCCGTTTCCTGTGGCGTCTCCTCTGTACGGGGCAATTGTCTTGTAGTTACGGCAGGCTTGTCTGCGGCTGCATTATGGCGCAGCTGCCCGGTGTCGCGCATGATAATCGACGACGGCTGCTGCTGATGCACACTGTCGCCACAACGGTCGAGCGCAAAGACAGACACCAAGACCACAACAACGGCTATAATCGCAATGGTTTCGCCAGTTTCTCCATACCACGGCTTGCGGCGTTTACCATTGCGCCCACGCGTTTCTTCGTCGGCATTATTATTTTTCATAGAACTGCATTTTAAGGTTTTGTCGGTGGCAAAAATAGTTATTTTCAGCAATATACGCAACCACTTAATATTAAAACATAGTTAAATGAGAAAACTTAACATATCCCGTATATGCATTATGAGATATAATCGGCAACGATTATCAGCAGCTTCCCAAACGTAAATTTTAGTTAAACCGATATCTTTTATATTAACACTTTTATGCCTACTTTTTTCATTCCGGAGTCAAAACATCGGTTCAGGATACGAAAAAGCGGGCATAAACGTCATTTACACATAAGCATCTATATATCAACGGTTTACAATAACTAAGCCGTAAATACAAATCGTCTAAAACCCGGATTTGCGCCTGAAATCATGCAAAAAGCCACGTTTCAGAGCGCAAAAGGGTACGTTTTACATCACAACTTAATGCCTTTTAGAAGCTAAAATAGTGATTTTAGCGGTGCGAATAGTATATATAATCACAGCAACTATACATATTCTCACATTTCAACAGGCAAAATTCATAAACAGAAAGCGCATTTTTTAATTTATTAGAGGAAAAACACTGCTCATTAAAATATTAAATACAGAAAGAATAAAATAGCCTATATGCAAACTAACGTTAACAGAATTAGGCATCAACATAATGTTTATTTTACAAGAAAAAGCATGACGGCAGCACTAATGCGGACAAATTATGCCACACTGTACACCCGTGTCATCAGTACGGACAGAAGACCGGCACAGCACTAAAGGCAAAAAATAACCTTAAAGCATGGGCTTGTCTCAGTTTTTTTTAGTAAGTTTGCACAAAACAAACAGCCTCCGCCAAACCGGACGGCAGATAACATAAAGATAACGTAAAAAGAAAAATCAATATGCAGGAAACAAGACAAAACCGCATTGCAAGACTGTTGCAAAAAGAACTGAGCCTGATATTCCAGTCGCAGACAAGAGGCATGAGAGGCACGATGGTGAGCGTTACGCGCTGCCGCATCAGTCCCGACCTTAGCATCTGCACGGCATATCTGAGCATATTTCCGCCCGAGAAGTCGGAAGAACTGATAAAGAACATCACGGCTAACGAGAAAACCATACGCTACGAACTGGGTACGCGCGTGAGAAACCAGCTGAGAATTATCCCCGAGCTGCGCTTCTTCATCGACGACTCTCTTGACTATATCGAGCACATTGACGAGCTGCTGAAGAAATGAATTTTCCATTCTACATAGCACGCCGCTATCTCTTTTCAAAGAAGAGCACGCACGTCATCAACATCATCAGCGGCATCAGCGTCGTAGGTGTGGCCGTGGCCACAATGGCGCTGGTGGTAACTCTCAGTGTGTTCAACGGCTTTCACGACCTCGTGGCGTCGCTGCTGACATCGTTCGACCCGCAGATTGAGATTGTACCTACTAAAGGAAAGACAGCCCCGGCAGACGACCCTATACTGACAAAGATACGCAACCTGCCGCAGGTCGACGTGGCAACGGAGAGCGTGGAAGACCAGGCTATGGCCATATACAAGGGCAGGCAGGCCATGATTAAGGTGAAGGGCGTTGAGGATAACTTCAGCGAGCTGTCGCACATCAACGACATTCTGTATGGCGACGGCGAGTTTTCGCTGCATGCCGCCAATCTCCAGTTTGGCGTTGTGGGCATCCGCCTTGCCGACAACCTTGGCATGACGGCCGACTGGGACGGACAGCTGAAGATATATGCTCCAAAGCGCGAGGGACAGCTCGACCTGATGAATCCTACCGAAGGATTTGTTGAAGATTCGGTGATTTCGCCCGGTGTGGTGTTTTCCGTTAAACAAGCGCGCTACGACCGCGACTACGTATTGACTTCGATAGCATTCGCACGCAATTTGTTCGGTCAGCAGGGCATGCTCTCGCAGCTTGAAATCAGACTCAAGCCGGGCAGCGATCTTGACGCCGTAAAGGCTGAAATGCAGAAAATTGCGGGCAGCAAGTATCGCGTTCTCGACCGTATGGAGCAGCAGGCTGACACGTTCAAGATTATGAAGATAGAGAAGTTTATCGCCTATATCTTCCTTACGTTCATCCTTGCCGTGGCTTGCTTCAACATCATAGGCTCACTGTCGATGCTGATTATCGACAAGAAGAACGACGTGGTTACGCTGCGCAACATGGGCGCGAGCGACAAGCAGATAGTAAGGATATTCTTGTTTGAAGGCCGCATGATATCGGCAATCGGAGCCATACTCGGCATATTAGTCGGCCTGTTGCTGTGCTGGCTGCAGCAGGTTTACGGACTTGTTTCGCTGGGACGCAGCAGCGGCTCATTCATCGTGGATGCCTATCCGGTGAGCGTTCATCCTGAGGACATCATCATAATATTCATAACGGTGCTTGCCGTTGGCTTTGCCTCGGTGTGGTATCCCGTAAGATATTTCGCCAAAAGACTCATTCAATAAAAGATTCTACACTAAGAAAAAATAAAAAAGGAAACATGAATGTTCAGGATTTTTATACCTACATTCATGTTTCCTTTTATTTACTGTCAATTATAAAGGTCTACTGTTATTTAATTTTTTCTGCTGTAAAGCCGGCAGCAACATTCCTTATGCGCCTCCGCGCTCGGCCCAGTCGCTCCTGTCGAGGTTACGATAGCTTATGGCTTCAGCCAGATGTTGCGGCAACACACGCTCTGAAGCCTCAAGATCGGCTATGGTGCGCGCCACTTTCAGTATGCGGTTATAGGCTCGGGCAGAAAGGTTGAGCCTCTCCATGGCCATGCGCAGCATCTCAATGCCGTCTTCGCCGGGCTCGGCATACTGGTGTATCATGCGCTCGCTCATCTGCGCATTGCAGTGAACACCCTTGCATTCCCTGAATCTTTCCTCCTGTATGTGGCGAGCCTTGATAACCCTTTCGCGTATTACGTCGCTGCTCTCGCCCGGTGCTGCACGAGATATGTCCTTGAAGGGCACGGGCGTTATCTCTATCTGTATGTCGATGCGGTCGAGAAGCGGACCGCTGATTTTGTTCATATAGCGCTGTATCTGTCCCGGCGTGCACACACAATGGTGGGTAGGATCGTTGTAATATCCGCACGGACACGGGTTCATCGAGGCCACGAACATGAACGAACAGGGATACTCTATGGTGTATTTTGCTCTCGAAATGGTTATCTTGCGGTCTTCCAACGGCTGGCGCAGCATCTCAAGAGTTGACTTGTTAAACTCCGGAAGTTCGTCGGCAAAGAGCACGCCGTTGTGTGCAAGCGATATTTCGCCGGGCTGCGGATTCATTCCTCCGCCGACGAGTGCCACCTGTGATATGGTGTGATGCGGCGAACGGAACGGCCGCTGTGATATCAGCGACATGTTTTTACCCAGCTTTCCAGCAACAGAATGCACCTGCGTAGTCTCAAGACTTTCGGCCAGTGAGAGCGGAGGTAATATCGACGGAAGGCGCTTGGCCATCATTGACTTGCCGCTTCCGGGCGGACCTATCATTATCATATTGTGGCCTCCTGCAGCCGCAACTTCCATAGCGCGCTTAACGTTTTCCTGCCCTCTAACGTCTGCAAAATCAAGTTCGAAATGGCTCTGATGCTCGTAAAACTCGCGCCGCGTGTCGACAATAGTAGGCTTATAGTCGCCCTCACCGTTCAGGAAGTTCACAACATCCATTATGCTCTCCATGCCGTAGACGTCAAGGTTGTTCACCACGGCAGCCTCTCTTTCGTTCTGTTTGGGCACAATCAGTCCCTTAAACTTTTCCTTACGTGCCCTGATAGATATCGGCAGAGCACCTTTCACGGGCTGTATCATGCCGTCGAGCCCAAGCTCACCTACTATCATATACTCCGACAGCATATCTGGCTTCACCTTTCCGATAGCAGCCAGGATGCCTATTGCCAGCGGCAGGTCGTAGCTGCTGCCTTCTTTACGGAGATCGGCGGGAGCCATATTCACGGTAATGTCGGCAACGGGAAACTTTATACCATTATTCTGTAGGGCAGCCACAATACGGTCGCGGCTCTCCTTCACAGCTGTATCCGCAAGGCCGGAGAGATGATAAAGCACACCTCGCGACACGCTAACCTCAACGGTAACGGTTGTTACGTCGAGGCCATTGACGGCCGCACAATAAGTTTTTACAAGCATATATCACCAATTATCCAATTAATCTTGTGTCAATTACAAATCGAGTTAGCTGCGAAAAACCGCGCTAACTCTACAAATGTATTCATATAGCAATAATGTCTGTAGCTCAGAAACAGACAAAAGTTCATGCTGAAACCCCAACTGCCGGCATCACCAATGTCACAAATTCGCACCTCACAATAATGTGCAGACAATGGCAAACGGCAAAAGCACAGCGTTAATTAAGCAGTACCTTGAGCTTAGTTTCAAGCTCATTGATGTTCAGGCTGCGCTCTACAATTCGTCCTTGCGCATTATATACAATGTTGTCTGCCACGCGTCCAAGGCCGAAGGTCTCAAGAAGCGGACTCTCAAACATAAGCTGATCGCATATTACAGGCGATGCCGTAGAGTCACTGCGCACAGCAAAACTGCATGTACGCTTGCTTGCATCAAGGCTTATGCCCATCAGCGCAAGTTTATTTCCATACTCATTTTTCAGTCTAAGCAGCCTGTCGCGCATGTTACGGCTTTCATAGCTCCACTCTGCCCATGTATAGACAACGGCAACTTTACCCTGAAGATATGAAGCGGAAATGTTCTTTCCGTTGATATCCTGTGCAGAGAACGACGGTATTCTGGCTCCACCCGCATTGTTTTTCATCATCTTCACATAACGCACAATGCGTGCAACCTCACCGTTCTTCGGCTGCGCTTTGTAAACTATATCAGCCAAACTTGCAGCCTTGTCAAGGTTTACATCAGGAACGAGGATAAAGTATTTCTTAAGAACATACACGCTGGCAGCCGTAGCCGGATTGTTTTTCACAAAATTCTCAGCATAAGACATCTCCTCAGGAGGCGACGCCTTTACGAGCTGCTGACGGAAAGCCGTCATAAGTTCGTTCTCCTTTGTACCTTCAATCTCAATTTCCTTAAGGTGTGATGCGTCACCCTTTACGGAAACAGACTTGCCCGGCTCGGCAAAGACCGGCACTTCGGAGAAGTTTGGAAATACGATGACGAGCGTGCCGCTCTCCTTGCATTGCGTCTCAAAAGTGAAGCGTCCGCCTTCAACCTTTATCGTGTCAATGCCGTCGAACACACCGTCAGGACTGTAAACATAAAACTCACCTTGGTTAAGGTTGAGTAGTCGGCCATCCAAGTTGAAATAGCCTCTGCGTGTTCCGCAGGCAACCAAAACCAAGGTGAGCGTAAGATATATCAATCGCTTCATGCGTCAGCGATGTTTACTTGCTTATTTTAGCCAGCTCAAGATCGTTGTTTGCGTATGTTGCAAGTGAAGGATCTTTCTGCAGAGCGCTCTTCAGATAAGAAGAAGCTGCGCTGTCGTTGCCCTGACGAGCATTCAGGATAGCCTGCAGATAGTCTGTCATAGCGTCCTTGTTCTTGATGCTGTTCAGAGTGTTAGCTGCACCGGCATAGTTCTTGTTAAGAATCTGAGCCAAAGCAGTTGTGTTGCAGTTGATACCGTTGAGGTTCTGCTCAGCTGTAGCATAGTCACCCTTAGCGAGGTTCAGAGTACCGAGAACCTTGTTGTAGTCACCAGCTCCGTTAGCCTTAGCGATATAGTTTTCAGCCTCGCTTACGTTGCCGTTCTTCAGTGCCATCAAGCCAAGGTTAGCGTTAGTCTCAGCAGCATTGCCGTTGATTGACTGAGCCTTAGCCAGATAGTTCTTAGCTTCAGCGTCGTTGCCCTTAGCGAACTCGATAGCAGCAACGTTGTTGTAAGCACGGTAATCGTTAGGATAAACCTCGATAGTCTTCTTGTAGATAGCCTCCTGAGCGTCTACGTTGTCCTCAAGAGTAGCTGAGTAAAGAAGTTCGTCAACGCTAAGCTTTGTAGCGTCAGCCTTATACTGCTCCTTAATCTGCTCGTCGCTGCGGCCGATTGTCTCATAGTTGATGATCAGGCGAGAACGACGGAGTTCAGGAAGAATACCGTCAGCGAGCTCACGGAAACCTGCAGACATGTTGCGGATCTGCTGCTCACGCTCTTCAGGATCCTGATACATAGAAAGAACTCGGAGGATTACGTCCTTGTCCTGGATGTCAGAAGCCTGAACAAGCTGCTGGAAGCCTTCCCAGTCCTGTGCAGTATATTTACCGGTAACGTCAGACTGAACCTTAGCGCTCTTAAGCTGTTTCTTAGCGTAGTCTACAGAAACATCCTGACGTTTGCTAGCCAATTTGTCGTTGAAGTCGAATCCACCATCAGGAGAAGCGTAAGCCAAAACCTCTACGTTCTTGATGTTCAGACCTTCCTTATCAGCGTTGATCTTCTTAAGCAGCTCAACAAACTCCTTAACAGAGTTGTTCTTCAGCTCGCTCTTGCGCAGGTTAGCCTGGTTGATGAGGAACTTAATCTGAGCAGCCTGTCTCTGATCTCTAACACGCTGGAATGTGTCGGGAGCGATGCAAGCGCCGCTTCCGGCGAGAGTATTCTTATAAAGTTCAGATGTAGCGATAACACCTTCAGCAACCTTAACAGCAGGAATCTCTACCATCTTCTTCTTTTTGCCAACATAAGCATCGAAAGTCATATAAAGGTCGCTCTTCTGCATTTCGGGAACATACTTGAAGTTAGACTTCATTGTATAGTTACCTCCAGCCTTGTAAGCAATTGTCTGGTCGTTGCCCTCAACCTTTTCGCCCTGGAACTTGGCAGCCTGACCCTGTGCAGCCTGTCCGTTGCCATAACGCAGTTCGGGGATAACTGTAACCATAGCCTTTTTCTTCATGTACTTCTCGGGGAATGTACCATTGATTGTTACAGCCACCTGTCCACCTCTAGACTCGAGCGGATTAGGTGTAACATTGAAATTGTCAGCAGACAACTCTCCAAGCTTAGAAGAGCAAGAAGACAGTGCAATCACTGATGCTGCCGATAAGAATAAGATAAGATTTTTTTTCATAATGAAAGGTTTTAGATATAAGTGCCGCGAGCGGGACTCGAACCCGCACAGCCATTACTGGCCAAGGGATTTTAAGTCCCTCGTGTCTACCAATTCCACCATTGCGGCTCCACTAGAGCGGAAAACGGGACTCGGACCCGCGACCCCGACCTTGGCAAGGTCGTGCTCTACCAACTGAGCTATTTCCGCATTAGAGCAGTGCAAAGATAAGTTTATTTCTCGAAAGAGCAAACTAATTTACACATTTTAATACTCTCACTGCCCATTAATGACCGAAAGCACGCCTGTCGGGCCCGTTGTACTGCATCTGTAGCGTATAAGTTTGTCTCCGGGATCGCCGCTGGATATGATTCCACCGTTGTTCATGTCGTACACGCGCTTGCAGCTCTTGCATGTCGCCTTGCCGGTTGTGTCCATCGTAAGTCCGTAGCGCGGCAGGTTGCTCTCCTTGTAGCAGTTGGGGCACTGATTGTCGTAGGCATAGAAGATGGCCGGCGAGTTTAGGTTGCCGTAGCCCACGATAATTCCACTCTCGTTATATGCCCCGAGGATTAGCGTGCGCTGCTCGTCGACGGCATTGAATGCCACGCGTTCGGTCTGTCCGGGAGCGGTGTTTGTGTTGAACACGAAATATCTTCCGCTAACTGCCGCATGGCAGAACACGCCGGGCGAAAGCGAATTCATGGCCGTGCCAAGCATAGGACTGCGGTTGGCGCTGTTGTCGAATATGAAGTAGCAAGAGTCGCTGCTGAACTCAAACTCGGCATCGTCACACGACACGAAGAGTGCCAGAAGGACTATTATATAATAGGTGTACTTTTTCATTTCAGTAAGTTTTTCTCAGCATTTTCCATTTTCTCGAAGTGGAAACCGTCGAGACACTGCTCCATGAGAGCCTGTATCTTGTCGTTGCAGAGGTTTCCGATAGAGCCTTCGTGGGTGTGGTGTATGTTCTTGTCGGGCACGAACTGACCTGCCTCGATGTCGAGTCCAACCTTCTTGTAAGCGTCTCTGAAGGGCATGCCGGCAGCCGCAAGGCGGTTTACTTCCTCAACGGAGAACATGAGGTCGTACATCTTGTTGTCGAGGATGTTGCGGTTTACTTCCATCTTGTTGATGATGTAGGCAGCCATCTGCAGGCAGTCCTTAAGCTCGTCGAAAGCAGGAAGGAACGACTCCTTGATAATCTGCAGGTCGCGGAAATAGCCGCACGGCAGGTTGTTCATTATCAGCACAATCTGCTGCGGCAGGGCCTGCAGCTTGTTGCATTTGGCGCGTATCAGCTCGAACACGTCGGGATTCTTCTTGTGGGGCATAATGCTGCTGCCTGTGGTACACTCCTTCGGGAGCTTGACGAACGAGAAGTTCTGGCTGTTGAACATGCAGGCGTCGAATGCCATCTTGGCCACCGTGCCGGCTATCGACGCCATGGCAAATGCCACGTTGCGCTCTGTCTTGCCGCGCCCCATCTGGGCGTACACCACGTTATAGTTCATCGTGTCGAAGCCCAGCAGCTCGGTTGTCATGGTGCGGTTGAGCGGGAACGACGAGCCGTAGCCAGCAGCGCTGCCCAGCGGATTGCGGTTGGTCATGCGCCATGCAGCCTGCAGGAAGAGCATGTCGTCGGCAAGGCTCTCGGCATAGGCTCCGAACCAAAGGCCGAACGAGCTGGGCATTGCCACCTGAAGATGGGTGTAGCCTGGCATGAGCACGTCTTTAAACTGATTGCTCTTTTCTATCAGCTCATCGAAAAGCACCTTGACGAGCATTGCGATGTCTCTGATTTCATGACGGATGAAGAGTTTCAGGTCTACCAGCACCTGGTCGTTGCGCGAGCGTCCGCTGTGAATCTTCTTGCCCATGTCGCCAAGCTTGCGCGTAAGCATGAGCTCCACCTGCGAATGAACATCCTCTACGCCGTCCTCAATGACAAACTCGCCGCGCTCGCACACGGCATAGATGTTCTTCAGTTCGGCCAGAAGTGCCTTAAGCTCGTCGCTGCCAAGCAGTCCGATCGACTCGAGCATGGTGATGTGTGCCATTGAGCCCAGCACGTCATACTTGGCCAGATACATGTCCATCTCGCGGTCGCGCCCTACGGTGAACCGCTCTATATCTTCGTTAATTCCGTAATTTTTCTCCCAAAGTTTATTTGACATCGCAATACTAATTTTATCATAATGCCCCACTGCGGCCGGCGTCTGCGCGCCCGGCCGTAATGGGGCTGCATTTATTATATAAGGTATAAGCCCTAAACTCCGCGGCCTACTCGTAAGGAATGGCTGCCAGCGCGTCGGCAATCTTGTCAACGCCGTCCTGCAGCTTGCTGCCTATCATGGGCTTCAGGAACATGGGTATGTCGGCCTTAACCGTAACCTTCATCTTGCTTGTGGTGTCGGTTACGGGCAAGAGCTGTATCCACATGGTGAAAGGCACGGGCGAGTTGGCCGTCTCGAACTTTATGCACTTGGGTTCTTCGCGCTCGATGATGTTGAGCGTTATGCTGCCCACGGGCGGCACGCTCACCGACACGCTGTCGCGACTGAACGTCAGGTCATTGATCTTGTCGGCCGGTATGCGGTCTTTCACCTTCTCGATGTTCTCGAGATTGCTAAGCCGCTCATAAACATTCTGCTGCGGATATGGTATCTGCTTCACTCCGCTCTCATACTTGCTGCTCATGTCTCTATTTGTGTTATCCACACCGCCGCAGGCTGCGGCGTATGTGCTGTTAGTGTTATTTCTTCCAGTTAGCAGGATCCTTGCGCCACTCGTGCAGCAGCTCTACGTCGGCCTCAGAGATATATCCTGTCTCAACAGCCTCAGCCACTACGTGCTCATAGTCGGTAAGAGTTACCAGCTCTACGCCGGCATCCTCGAACGCCTTCTGTGCAACGGGGAATCCGTAAGTGTAAGATGCAACCATACCTACCACCTCGACGCCTGCCTGGCGCAGAGCCTCAACAGCCTTAAGGCTGCTTCCGCCTGTAGATATAAGGTCTTCAACGACAACCACCTTTGCGCCTTCGGGCAGCTCACCCTCAATGAGGTTGCCCATGCCGTGGTCTTTAGCCTTGCTGCGGACATAAACGAACGGCAGACCGAGAGCATCGGCCACGAGCGCTCCCTGAGCTATGGCTCCTGTGGCAACGCCGGCAACGGCATCAGCCTGCGGGAAATGCTCAAGCACTGCATGCACAAGCTCGAGCTTCACATAGCTGCGCAGGTCAGGATACGACAGGGCCTTGCGGTTATCGCAATAGAAGGGCGACTTCCATCCCGAAGCCCATGTGAACGGATTGTTTGGCTGAAGCTTTATAGCCTTTATCTTCAGCAGCTTTGATGCAAATGCTTTTTTCAGTGTGTCCATATTTGTATTGTTTTTATTGTTTTATATTATGCCGGGCGGCGCGCCGGTCTTCATGCCTTGTTTGCCGTCGTGCCCGGCTCACCGCCTTTTCATCCTGCAAAGTTACGTTTTTTTGGGTGCAAAACCAAATTATCCGGCCTTTTTTGCCCTAAACGTGCGCATCACGACTATGTTACGCCCCAGACACCGCGGCGCATCCGGCATCTCCGGAAAAGTCTTTCAGAGCATGGTTTCCATCGTCCTTCATAACCGTCTGATATTCAACGCATTGCAAAAGGCCATGTTTTAGGCTCTAAAAGGCCGTCTTTTGCAGGCTAAAAGGTGCCCTTTTGCAATGCGAAAGGACACCTTTTAGAAAACGTCCGATATTCTGCCGTCTGACAGCGTGCCGCGGCACGGGTATGTCATACACGTAGTACACCCGGCACAGGGACATAGTACACCTAATACACCTTATTATATTGCATATCTCACTACCAGCCGGCATGCTTCAGCATGGCTATTGCGGCTTCATAAGCGGCATTTTTCTTAAATTCCGTTTATATTTCCGCAATATTCAGCCATAAATCGCAAACAGACGTTAAAAATTACACTTTATTTGCATTTTCTTGTCCAAATGCTTGGAAGTTATATTTTATTAGCCTACATTTGCAGTGTACTAATAAACTAGTACACTATAAGACATTAACAGACAAACAATTATTGACAATTAAAGACATTAACAATTATGAGTACTATTATCACAACAGCAACAATCATGGCGATGTATCTTAACGCCGCCGGAAGCGCCAACTCGCAATATGCATATAACGCCGACATTGAGAATGGACAGGTCAGCACAATGTATGTAATGAACAAGAGCGGCAAAAGCCTCAGCGGAAAACTGAAATACAGCTACACTTACGACGCCGCAGGACGGCTGACGGCCAAGACGGCAAGCCGCTACAACAGCCTGACGGGCAAGTATGTGCCGGCCTTCCGCCTCGACTTCAGCTACACGGCCGACGGATATGCCGTTGAAAGATGCACATGGAACAGCCGCAGCAAGAGCTTCAACCGCCCTGACAGCCGCACCGAATACCGCCATGAAATGAGTAATGTGATGGCCGTTACAAGCTATGAATGGAGTGACGCCGAGGGCAAGATGCTCGCCGTGGACAACATGCTGGTGATGACACAGGCCGACGGCTATCTGCTGGCAGAACTGCTGTAAGAGGAGTGCGCAGCGGCAGCGGTAATCACCCACAGCTGCCTCATCCCTCCCATTACCCCCATCTCTCCCATTAACAACAAATACCCCTTAAAATAAAACGAAACGATATGATAGAAATAAGCAACCTTAAATACAGATATGCAGGCGCAAAGCAATATGTGTTCAACAACTTCAGCCTGTCTCTCAGCGAGAACAACATCTACGGACTGCTCGGCAAGAACGGCATGGGCAAGTCTACCCTGCTCTACCTCATCAGCGGACTGCTGCGCAAGGAGCAAGGCACGATAACCATAGACGGCATAGAGACCGACCGCCACGACCCTGCCGTGCTGAGCGAGATATTCCTCGTGCCCGAGGAGTTTGAGCTGATGCCGATGAGCCTCGACGCCTATGTCAAGATGAACGAGCCGTTCTATCCGCGCTTCAGCCGCGAGGTGCTCAACAGCTGTCTGAGCGACTTTGAGCTTACGCCCGACATCAACCTCAAGGAACTTTCCATGGGACAGAAGAAGAAGGTGTACATGAGCTTCGCCCTGGCAGCCAACACCAAGCTGCTGCTTATGGACGAGCCTACCAACGGATTAGACATTCCGTCGAAGAGCCAGTTCCGCAAGGTGGTGGCAAACAACATGAGCGACGACCGCACCATGATAATATCAACCCATCAGGTGCACGACGTTGAGTCGCTGCTCGACCACATCATGATACTCGACCACTCTGAGCTGCTGCTCAACGAGTCGGTGGCCGACATCTGCAGCAAGTACAGCTTTGAGTTCCGCTCAATGGGCGAGCCGGCCGACGACGTAATCTACGCCGAGCCGTCGCTGCAGGGCAACGCCGTGATAACACGCAGACGCGAGGACGAAGACGAAACTCAGCTCAACCTCGAACTGCTCTTCAACGCCGTAACAAAGAAGCTGCTGCCGCGCGAATAACTGCCGATGCAGCACAAGACACACATAGAACATAAGATTAAAAACGATTCAAGATGAGCAACTTTAATACAAAACGATTCATACAGACACTCAAATGGTCGATGCAGGCCACCAAGAAAGAGATAGCAACCATAGCCGGATGCATGTTTTTCCTATACCTGGTGCCGTTCATAATATCGGTGATGTCAAGCCACGGCGAGCCCGACATTATAGTTGAAAGCAACATACAAAGCGCAACAATCACATGCACCTTCTTTTTCACTTTCTACTTAACTATCAGCGGATGCTGGATTATGAACAACATGAAGACCAAGGAGCAGCGCATAACATTCAAGATGCTGCCGGCATCCGACCTCGAGAAGTTTATCGTCCGCGTACTCTACATCACGGTGGTATGGGTGCTTATCGGCGTCGTAGCATTCTGTCTGGCCGACTTCTGCCGCATGCTGATTTGCTTCATCTCAGGCTCTCACGGAACCTACAGCACCATACCCGACGTGCTCAACATGTGGTTTGGCCCGGCAGACACACACTCAATGCGCATGACAGCCTGGGGGCTGGACTTTATAGCAGGCGTTATGGCCGTCAATGCATGGGCATTTTGGGCTCACTCGTTCTACGTTCTGGGCGGAGCCTTCTTCCGTCGCCGCCAGTTTATACTTACCTCATGCGCTCACTTCGCGCTCGGCATACTGTCGCTGATAATAATATCCTATATCCCTAAGGAAAGCATCTTTCTGTCAATCGAGAAGAGCCAGAATCTCGTGAACACCATTGCTTATGTTTATACGGCCGTCGCCATAATGGTCGGTCTGCTAAACTGGTGGCTGACCTACAGGCTGTTCAAGCGCTCGCAAGTTATCAACAATAAATGGATCAATCTATGAGCAATTTCAACTATAGCCGTTTCGGCATCACATTCAGATGGATTGAGCGATACTCACGCAATACAATGATAAGAGTATTGTTCCTCGCTCTCGCAGTATATCTGTTTATTCTTCTGATGAACACCGTCACTGCAAGCTACAAAGGCATTCCGGCCGACATGCAGCAGCTTACGCTGATAAGGGCGATAAGAAGCTGCGGCATGGCCTACTTCTTCTGGGTTATCATCAGCGGAACATGGTTTTGCCAGAACATCAAGACCAAGCAGCAGCGCATAACGGTAAAGATGCTGCCGGCAACAGCCCTTGAGAAGTTTCTCTCTCACATGGCATGGCTCGCCATACAGCTTATAGGCATGGCCCTGATGTTCTGCCTTGCCGACGTGATACGCGTGGCGCTGTTCGCCGCATTGGGACTCGACTGGATACAATGGGGCATCCCTGTGTTCTTCAACATAAGCCGCGTGGCCGGCGACATGTACATCCTTGGCGTCAAGTCGACAGCCGTCTATGCGGCATGTGCGGCATGGCTGCTTTGGGCACAGTCGCTCTATGTTCTCGGAAGCATATTGCTAAACCGCTACAATAGCGTCATCGTCTCAGCCATACACGTCATACTCATCGTTGCACTGGTATGGATTGTATCCAAATCCGGCAGCGGTACGACAACAGCAGATATTACAATGACGGCAGAAACCGCGGCATATACAGCAATGACGGCATTCGCCCTATTGGGCATATTCAACTGGGTTATGGCCTACAGGCTATACAGCCGCATGCAGGTGATAAACAACAAACTGATTAATTTATGAAGTTCAACAACGACAAAGCCATATACGTACAGATAGCAGACCGCCTTTGCGACGAGATTCTGACCGGTAAGTATAACGACGACGAGCGCATTCCGAGCGTACGCGAATATGCCGTGCTGCTCGAGGTGAACACTAACACCGCCGTAAAGTCGTATGATCTTCTGGCATCCGCCGGCATAATATACAACAGGCGAGGCCTGGGCTACTTTGTAACGAAGGGAGCCAAGGACATGATTCTGCGGGAAAGGCGCGAACAGTTTATGGAGGAAAAGCTGCCCGAACTGTTCCGCAACATGGAGATGCTCGGCATAACAATAGCCGACATAAGCGAAGCCTGGGACAAAAGAGGCTGACAAACATCATGCGTGCCACGGCAAGCGGCAGGCGCACTGGCCGCCGGGAACGGGCATACCGCCACTCTCTCTAACCATCGAAAAACCACAATTGACGGTATCGCCGACACCTGCACACGTTTGCCGGGGCATCGCATGAAAAAAACATTGCTCATGATGCAACCTGAAACCAGGTTATTACGTCTAATGATATAAAAGGAAAATACAATGATACATCTGAAGGACATCAACAAGACCTACAATAACGGACAGCCGCTGCACGTGCTCAAGGGCATCAACCTCGACATAGAGCAGGGCGAGTTTGTGTCTATCATGGGGGCGTCGGGCTCGGGCAAGTCCACGCTGCTCAACATTCTGGGCATTCTCGACAACTACGACTCGGGCGAATACACCCTGGCAGGCACGCTGATAAAGGATCTGTCGGAGACGCGCGCCGCCGAATACCGCAACCGCATGATAGGTTTCATCTTCCAGTCGTTCAACCTCATTGCCTTCAAGACTGCCGTTGAGAACGTCGAGCTGCCGCTGTTTTATCAGGGCGTCGGCCGCAGGCAGCGCCACCGCATGGCGATGGAGTATCTCGAAAGGCTCGGACTGGAGCAGTGGGCAAACCACTATCCCAACGAGATGTCGGGCGGACAGAAGCAGCGCGTGGCAATAGCAAGGGCTCTGATAACCAAGCCGCAGATTATTCTTGCCGACGAACCTACCGGCGCGCTCGACTCTAAGACCAGCGTTGAGGTGATGAAACTGCTGAAAAAGCTCAACGAGGACGACGGCATGACCATTGTTGTGGTTACTCACGAGAGCGGTGTTGCCAACGAGACCAACAAGATTGTTCACATAAAAGACGGTCTTATCGGCAAGATTGAGACCAACTTCGACCATCATGCTTCGCCGTTCGGCATCAACGGAATGATGAAGTAACATGGCGCAACGCGTATTATATGGCGGCCATACGGCTGCCTGCATAATTAATGAGAAACATTCAACGACAATAACATGAGAGACGTTTTAGCTGAGATATGGAGCACCGTAAGGCGCAACAAACTGCGCACCGCGCTTACAGGCTTTGCCGTGGCATGGGGAATCTTTATGATTATCTTCCTGCTTGGAGCCGGCAACGGACTCATCAATGCCCAGAAAGTACAGAGAGACAGATTTCTCGACAACTCTATGATGGTTGGTCCGGGATATACGTCGAAGGCTTACGACGGTCTGCAGGAAGGCCGTCGAATAACCCTCAACGACAAGGACAAGGAGCTTACCGACAAAAGTTACAAGCAATATATAGAGGACACGGGAGCCGAACTGCAGCAGAACAGCGTAACGCTGACCAAGGAGGCCAACTACGTGAGCGTTACTCTTTCCGGCGTTTATCCCAACGATGTGAAGATAAACAAGAAAGAGATGCTCTACGGCAGGTTTATCAACCAGATCGACATCGAGCAGTCGCGCAAGTCGCTTGTGCTTAGTGAGGACGACGCAAAGGAGCTTTTGCCTGGCGACGTGAGCAATCTCGTTGGCCAGTATGTCGACGTCGGCGACATGGCGTTCCGTGTAGTGGGCATCTACGAGGCCGACAAGAGCGGCATGAACAGGGGAGCGTTCATCCCGTTCACCACGTTCCGCACCATATACAACAAAGGCGACGAGGTAGGCAACATAGTTTTCTCCTTCCACGGTCTTGAGACAGAGAAGGACAACGAGGAGTTTGAGACACAATACAGGGCGCGCATCAACGGCAACCACCGTGCCGCTCCCGACGACGAAGGTGCCGTGTGGATATGGAACCGCTTCACTCAGAACATGCAGATGAACAAGGGCATTGGCATAATACAGACAGCACTGTGGATAATAGGTCTGTTCACGCTGCTCAGTGGCATCGTAGGCGTGAGCAACATCATGCTGATAACCGTGAAGGAACGCACCCGCGAGTTCGGCATACGCAAGGCCATCGGAGCCAAGCCGTTGTCTATCCTGCGCCTTATCATAACCGAGAGCATCATCATCACAACCTTCTTCGGCTATGTAGGCATGGTACTCGGAGTGGCAGCCAACGCATATATGGACGCAACTATAGGCCGTATGAAGGTTGACAGCGGACTGTTTGAAGCCACTATATTCTATAATCCCACTGTGGGCATCGGCACATGCATATCGGCAACGGTAGTGATGATAATTGCCGGAACGCTTGCCGGCCTTATTCCTGCACGCAAGGCTGCCAAGATAAGACCTATCGAGGCGCTGAGAGCAGAATAAATTTTCTAATTCATAATTCACAATTCATAATTCATAATTGGGATGGGAGAAATTCACAATTCATAATTCACAATTGGGATGACAGAAAACAATAAAGGAATATTTTCTTAATTCATAATTAGAATGACAGAAACAGCAAAGGCATGTTTTCTTAATTCTTAATTTTTAATTCTTAATTAGAAAACTATGAGATTTGACATAGACCGTTACCGTGAGATTCTCGACACACTTACGAGAAACAAGAGCCGCAGTTTCCTTACCGGATTCGGCGTGTTCTGGGGTGTGTTCATGCTTGTGTCGCTTCTCGGAGGAGGACAAGGACTGAAAGAGTTGCTGCAGAAAAACTTTGAAGGCTTTGCCACCAACTCGGCGATAATATGGGCACAGCCCACAACCAAGCCTTATGCCGGATTCCGCAAGGGACGACAATGGAGCATGGTTTATAAAGACGTGGAACGCCTCAAGCAGCAGGTGCCCGAGCTCGAAGTTGTCTCGCCGGTGCTGTCCCACTGGGGAGGCAGCACCACCTTCAGCGACAAGAAGTCGTCGTGCTCAATGAAGGGCCTGCTGCCTAACTATCAGGATGTGGAAACGCCCAAGATGTACTATGGCCGTTATCTTAACGACATGGACATAAAGCAGAACCGAAAGGTGTGCGTTATCGGAAAGAAAGTGTATAAAGACTTGTTTCCTGGCGGCGGCGACCCTTGCGGAAAGATGATATGCGTTGACAAGATTTATTATGACGTGGTAGGCGTCGACTATAGTTCGGGCAACATGAACATCAACGGACGCGCCGAAGAGTCGGTAGTTGTGCCGCTGACACTGATGCAGAAGGCTTACAACCTCGGCGACAGCGTCCACATGATATGCGTAACGGCTAAGCCCGGCATAACCATGAGCAGCATATCCGACAAGATGAGGAGCGTGGTTGCTCACGCGCATCAGATTGACCCGTCTGACGAAAAAGGCATCATGGTGTTCAACACCGAAGTGATGTTCGGCATGCTCGACAATCTTTTCAGCGGCGTTAACTTCCTAATTCTGCTCGTCGGCATAGGCACGCTGCTGGCAGGAGCCATAGGCGTGAGCAACATCATGATGGTTACAGTGCGCGAACGCACCACAGAGATAGGCATACGGCGAGCCATAGGAGCCACGCCGCGCGACATTCTCGGACAGATAATAACCGAGAGCGTCATACTTACGGCCGTGGCGGGCATGAGCGGAATACTCTTCTCGGTGATTATCCTCGAGATGCTCGAACTGGGCAACACGTCCGACGGCATTGTAGCCGCTCACTTCCAGGTTAAGTTCTGGACCGCCATAGGCGCCATTGTGCTGATAAGCATCCTCGGTGTTCTGGCCGGACTGGCTCCGGCTGCAAGGGCAATGAGCATCAAGCCGGTTGACGCCATGAGAGATGAATAAGCATGGCAGCATGACACATCAGACATTAATCACTACCCGAAAGAAATAAACATATCCAAAAGAAATAAACAATTTAAAACCATACTGAACATGAAAAAGTATTTTAAGTTCATCGTTGCAGCACTTATCGTTCTGATATTCATCGGAACATTCGTGTTCCTTTACAAGAAGTCGCAGCCTCAGCCGCTGACTTACGACGAGTTTACACCAAAGGTTACTGACATCTACAAGACAACCGTGATAACGGGAAAGATTGAGCCTCGCGACGAAGTTGAGGTAAAACCGCAGATAAGCGGCATCATAACCGAAATATACAAGGAGGCCGGCGACATGGTAAAGGCCGGCGAGGTGATAGCCAAGGTTAAGGTAATACCCGACATGGGGCAGCTAAGCTCTGCCGAAAGCCGCGTTCGCCTTGCCGAAATCAACCTGAAGCAGGCTGAAGTTGACTTTAAGCGCGAGAAGGCTCTCTACGACAAGCAGCTCGTAAGTGCCGACGAATACGACAAGATACGTCAGACACTCAACCAAGCAAAGGAGGAAAAGTCGGCTGCCATCGACGCCCTTGAGGTTGTACGCGACGGTGTGTCGCGCAGCAATGCCAGCGCAAGCAGCACGCTCATACGTTCAACCATCAGCGGTCTTATTCTCGACATTCCTGTAAAGGTGGGTAACTCGGTAATCCTGAGCAACACATTCAACGACGGAACCACCATAGCATCTGTTGCCGACATGAACAATCTTATATTTAAAGGCAACATAGACGAAACTGAAGTCGGACAGCTCGTAACCGGAATGGAGATGAAGATTACCATCGGCGCGCTGCAAGACCTGAAGTTCAACGCTCAGCTTGAATACATATCACCAAAGGCAACTGAGAACAACGGCGCCAACCAGTTTGAGATAAAGGCAGCCGTACATGTTCCCGAGGGCAACAAGATACGTTCGGGCTACAGCGCCAATGCCGAGATTGTATTGTCGAGCGCGAAGAATGTGCTCACCGTGCCCGAAAGTGCCATTGAGTTCAGCGGCTCAGACACATTTGTCTATATCGTGAAAGGCAGCGGCGAGAACAAGACTTATGAGCGCAGAAAGGTTACCACAGGACTTAGCGACGGCGTGAACATACAGATAAAGAGCGGACTGTCTACCAAATACCGTGTGCGCGGACCGAAGAAGGTTGCCGACAACGGCTCAGATGAATAATACTAACGTTAAAGCCATTTGATATGAAAGCAATAATAACCTCAATAGCCCTCATGGCCGTTACGGCAGCAGGGGCACAGACAGAGCAGGCCGCGCAGGCCTGGTCGCTGCGCCAGTGCATAAGCTATGCCCTTGAACACAACATCACTGTAAAGCAACAGGATGTTACAAGGCAGCAGCGCGAGATCGACCTCAGCACGGCAAAAAACAGCCGCCTGCCCGACCTCAACGGCTCAGCATCGCAAAACTGGTCGTTCGGACGTGGTCTTACATCCGAGAACACCTACTCTAACACCAACACAAGCAGTACGTCGTTCTCGATTGGCACAAGCGTGCCGCTGTTCAGCGGACTGAAGATTCCGCGCACCATAGAGCTTAACAAGCTGAACCTTGAGGCCGCAACGGCCGATATGGAGAAGGCGCGCAACGACATAAGCGTGCAGGTGGCACAGGCATACGTGCAGATTCTCTACGACATGGAGATGTGCGATGTTGCACAAAGACAGATATCCATCGACTCACTGCAGGTGGTCAGACTCAAGGAGATGTACCGCAACGGCAAGGCAAGCGGCGTTGACGTGGCACAACAGGAGGCTACGCTGGCACAAAGTCGGCTGACCTACACACAGGCCGACAACGACTGCCGGCTGGCCGTGCTTGCCCTTACACAACTGCTGGAACTGCCCTCACCAGAGGGTTTCGCCATAATTCGTCCCGATGCCGGCGTGATAGATCCGTCGGCCGGGGCAGTTCCACCCTCGCCCGACGAGATTTATCAGGAGGCCATCACCTTCAAGCCCGAAATAAAGGCTGAACTCTACAGGCTGAAAAGCACTGAGATGAACATCAAGATAGCCCAGAGCGCCCTGCTGCCCACGCTGTCGCTTAACGCCGGCATAGGTTCAAACTATTACAAGACAAGCGGATTCAAAGCCGAAAGTTTCGGCAGACAGATGCGCAACAACTTCAGCCAATATATAGGTCTGAGCCTCAACGTGCCGATATTCAACCGCTTCGCCACGCGAAACAGCATACGCTCGGCAAAGCTTGAACGCGAAACTCAGCAGCTTCAGCTCGACAACGTAAGGAAAAACCTGTATAAGGAGATACAGCAGGCATACTATAACACCATTGCCGCACGCGCCAAATACGAAAGCAGCATGGAGGCCAGCCGCAGCAACAAGGCTGCCTTCGACCTCATGTCGGCAAAATATGAATACGGCAAGGCCAACATCACAGAGTTTAACGAGGCAAAGAACAACTGGCTGAAGGCCGAAAGCGACCTTGTGATAGCCAAATACGAATATGTCTACGACACAAGCCTCATCGACTTCTACCGCGGCAAGGAGCTCGACTTCTGAAATTAATCTCTAATATTCCGTTATGGCCAAGCAGTAATCAGACAAAGATGGTCTGCACTGCACGCCCAAAACATCAATACCTCTGCAAAAGTTAAGGCAATACTGCCGGCAGAACCTTTGCAGAGGTATTTTTTTATCCCATTAATGACGCCAAACAGTGAGAATACAAAAAAGTGCCATATCAAACTTTCATCCGAAAGTATTGATATGGCACTCAAATTATTTTAATCAGTCATTCAGGAATAAGCCGTCATCCTAAACGACAATAATGCAAGAGTCGTCTTATTATTTTACAACCTTAACAGCCTTGCTTGTTCCGTCAGCATACTTCATAACCATGATGCCTGCACCCTTCTGGATGTTGCTTATGCGGCGGCCAGAGAGGTCGAAATATTCTGTAGAAACAACGTCCTTGTTCACACCGTCATTAACAACGTTTTCAACGCCTGCTGTACCAGCCTTTGCAATCTTGCTGTTCTTGTGGCTAGTTGAGAAACCAATACCCTGCTGAGAAGCAAAAGCGTCAATCAGATCATAATTGCTGTCCTGAACATATGAATCGCTTGCAGCGTCATATGTAAAGTCGATATTGCCATCATAAAGCTGATTGCCAGACAATTTAGCCAATGCTATGTCGTCTGCAAGTGTCTGGAGCAGAGGGAATGTGAGTGCAGACTCGGTGTAAACAGCACAAGTCCATGCTGTAGAATAGTCAGCAAGGATGTTACCCTGGCCATCATCCATCTTTTCTGTGAAAAGACCGTTTACATAGCATACTTCCTGATTACCCAAGTTAAGGTTAATCATAGATACAGTGCCTTCATGATTATTTCCGTCATAATCTGTATATGAATAATTGTGAGTAGTAGGTGCCGGGAAATACTCTGCAGGAATATAATTCAAGCTAGCAGCGATTGTATAGAATCCATCATAAGTACTGTTAGCAAGTGCCAGATAGCTGTCCTGATAATCCTTAGCATAAATCTGTCCTGTTTCTTTATCATAAGTGAGCACTACCGGATTCTCCTTATCAAAAGTAAGATTGCCAGACTGATCAACATGTACTCTGCACAAGAAGAGTTCTGAACCCTGAATTGAGCCTATTTTCTGGCAGTTGTCAATGGTTATCTCTGTGCCGGCAGCATTGAGTGTTCCTGTTATCTTTGCATCAGGAAGCATGCTGCTGTACAACATGTTAGAGAAAGTAACCTTGCCGTCATTTCCAAACTCAACATCGGCAGCCACATGGAATCTTGTTGAAAATCCTACATTATAGGCATAATCACTATAATCAAGATAATAGTTTGGCGCATTCTTTTCAGCTGCATTGGCTTTTGCCTTTGCCATACCTGCAGAAATTCTTGTGGTCTGTGCCTTTGTTACAGTCCTCTCTGTCAAAGGATTAACGTCAACTTTTGTCATCTTTTTCAAAGGTGACTGTGCAAACATACTCACTGAAACGAACATTGCTGCTACGAGTAAAATTTTTTCATAATAATTAATGATTTAAATTAATAAATAAGAGCTTTTTTAAAAGTGCTGCCAAATATAATAATTATTTGCCAAAGAACAACAAGCTTATATAGTTTTAATTATTTTTTATACTTATTCGACCAGTTTTTTATACAAATTTATCAGTACGGCATTGAAAGACATACATCTTTCGCCATCAGGGTTCTGTATCAAAATAATTAGTGCCGACAACAGAAAACTTTTTTATTTTGACGCTCCCAGAGTGGCGATGCCCGTCACGAATACAGCTTCGGGACGTAAAAAGTGCCAAAAACGTAAAATCAAGACAACCAACTGATATACTGGCAGTTACGCATTTTCAGACAGAAAAAGCAATGAGTTAAAAAATATTACTCAGCCGTTTATCACACAAAAGTGGGCCGTTTACGATTGCCAACAAGCCTATTTTTCTAATAATACAAGCCGTTTTACCATCAGAAATTGCTATTTTTAAGGCTAAAAAGTGAGCATAAAGCCAACAGATGTTAATAAAGACATGACTTCAGCAAGGATTATTTAACATCAGTTATACGTTCATTTTCTATTTTAAAGAAAACTCTGTACACAAATAATGTAAAGAGTTTTCGGATAAAATATATTGCGGGATATTTTTTCTGTATATATACAGCCATGAAAAACAAATAACAAAAAAATAAAACTTATACACTGACTTATTTATAAAATACAAATATTATGTAGTAATTATAAACAAAAACGATAACCAAATTATCACGAATTTCGCGTTTTACATTATTCGTATCTTTTACGTAACTAAATCGTGATTAAATATAAACATTTCATCAAATAGAATTATATATTTTTATATCATGAATAAAAAAACAGCAAAAATCATCCAAAGGAGAAAATAATTCTGTAACTTTGCATTCCGTGATCATTACAATTATTGTTCGTATTTCTTTATAATATCATAATAAAGTTACAACAAATTTCAACAATCACAGACTTACAAGTAATTACATCTATTAACTTAAAGTCAACATACACTTATCAGACTTGCGTATGGATAATATTGGGGATTTATCTGAAGAAGACGTGAAACTACGTTATATTACTCCATCTATTTTAAATAAAGGATGGTCAGTGGAAGATATAACAATGGAGACTAAGGTTAAATTAACAGACGGCAAAATTAACCTTAGGGGAAATTTAGTGGCTCGTAGTAAAGCCAAATACGCAGACTATGTCCTTTACTATAATCCTGCTACTCCAATTGCAATAATTGAAGCAAAAGATGCAAATCATGCAATTGGATTTGGCATGCAACAAGCAAAAGAATATGCACAAATGATGGATGTACCATTTGCATTCAGTTCTAATGGATTTGGTTATCAAGAATATGACTTTTTAACCGGTAAGGAACGTGCCTTATCGATTGATGAATTCCCTACTAAAGATGAATTATATTCACGCTTTTTGAAAGAAATCAATGATGGTCACGGTCTGTCTGATAAAGAAAAGAAAGTCATAGAACAACCATTCTGTACTGGAAAAGATATATTTCCTCCAAGATATTATCAACGTAATGCCATTAATCGTACAGTCAATGCTGTTGCACAGGGGAAAAAACGCCTTTTACTCGTCATGGCAACAGGAACAGGTAAAACGTATACAGCTTTTCAAATTGTCTATCGATTATTAAAGGCAGGCTTGGTAAAAAAGGTGTTATATCTGGCGGACAGAAATATTTTGATTGACCAATCCATACAACAAGACTTCAAGCCGCTTAATAAAACAGTTCATAAAGTAAATTATCAACAAGATTTGAACAACGGCAGTACGGCATATGAAGTTTACTTTGCGTTATATCAACAACTTATAGGTCAAGGCGGAAAACAGAATTATAAAGAATTGTTTAAGCCTGAATTCTTTGATATGGTCATTGTTGATGAGTGCCACAGAGGCAGTGCGAAAGACGACAGTAACTGGCGAGAAATACTTGATTATTTTACGGATGCAATACAATTAGGTATGACCGCAACTCCGAAAGAAACCAAATATCAATCAAGTATCAGCTATTTTAATGACCCGATTTATACGTATAGTTTAAAAGAAGGTATTGAAGATGGATTCTTAGCACCATTCAGAGTCGTTAACATCACTACAAATATAGGTGATGAATGGAGACCTGTAAAAGGACAAACGGATATACATGGAAATCCTATAGAAGATCGAATCTATAATAACTCAGATTATGATTATAATATTGTTATTGAGGACCGCATAAGAGAAGTGGCACATGAGATAACAAAATACTTGAAAAGTACAGACAGAATGGCAAAAACCATTGTGTTTTGTGCAGATGAAGACCATGCAGACAGAATGAGGACAGCCCTTATAAATGAGAACTCTGATATGTGCAGAAAAAATCCCGATTATGTAGTTCGAATTACAGGCAGTGATCCATATGGTCAATCTAAATTGGATTATTTTATTTCTGTAGCATCAAAATATCCCGTAATCGCAACAACAAGCAAACTGCTATCTACAGGCGTTGATTGTAAAATGGTGAAACTTATTGTGCTTGATCAACGCATTAATTCTATGACAGAGTTTAAGCAGATTGTCGGTAGAGGTACCAGAATCCGTGAAAAAGAAGGTAAAACATACTTTACCATTATGGATTTCCGCAATATTACACGTCTGTTTGCAGATCCGGAATGGGATGGTCCTATAACAATAAACGAAGGATACAAGGAAACCATAAACTATCCCCAATATAAAGAAAAACCTTCTATGGTCAGCGAGCCAGAACATCATTTTAAGCCCATCGTGAATAAGGATGGATGTTCGGTTAAGGTTATCAATAAAATAGTTTCAGTATATGATACCAATGGCAAACTTTTACGCACAGAAAGTATAACAGATTACACTCGCAAGAACATCAATGATACTTATAAAAATCTTAATGATTTTATATTACATTGGAATACTGCGAAAAACAAAACTGAGATAACAGATTTATTGCGTGAAAATGGCATAGACCTTCATGCCTTAAAACAAGAGCAAAATATGGACGACGTTGATGACTTCGATTTCATATGCTACATAGCTTATGGAAAGAAACCATTAACAAGGCGTGAAAGAGCCGAAAACGTAAAGAAACGTGATATATTCAATAAATACGGGACACAAGCAAAAAAAGTACTTGAAGCATTACTGGAAAAATACACCGATGATGGTATAACACAATTGGAGAGCAGGAATGTTCTTCGCCTTGACCCATTCAGTAAAATGGGATCGCCATCTAATATAGCAAAATTTTTCGGCGGTAACAAACAATACTTATCTGCAGTGAAAGAACTTGAAAATTTAATTTATAGCAATATAGTATAATCAAATATGGCACTAAATAATTTTGTCAAGAGTATCCGTAACATTATGCGCAATGATGCAGGCATCAATGGTGATGCCCAACGCATTGAACAAATTGCATGGATGCTGTTTTTAAAAGTTTATGACGAGAAAGAGAACGATTGGGAATTCGATGATGAAAATTATACATCCTTTATTCCTGAAAATTGCCGATGGCGCAACTGGGCAAAGGACAACGGAGATGGAGAAGCGTTAACAGCAGACAAACTTTTAGATTTTGTAAACAACACCCTATTTCCGACATTAAAAGGTCTGACAGTCACACCTGAAACCCCTATGCGTAGTGCTATTGTCCGTACTACGTTTGAAGATGCGAACCAATATATGAAGGATGGAGTGCTGCTTCGGCAAGTAATAAATGTCATAGACAAACTTGACCTTGGCGATTATGAGGAGAGCCATGCTTTTGGAGAAATTTATGAATCCATTCTAAAAGAAATGCAGTCAGCAGGATCCGCAGGAGAATTCTACACGCCACGTGCCTTAACAGACTTTATGGCAAACATCATCGATCCGAAGATTGGTGAAAAGATGGCTGACTTTGCTTGCGGTACCGGTGGATTCATAACAAGCTGGCTAAAAGCTCTTGAAAAGAAAGTAAAGACCGTGGAAGATCAGGAAAAATATACAAAATCTATTTATGGCATTGAGAAGAAGCAGTTTCCATATATGTTGTGCGTTACTAATATGCTATTACACGGCATAGACTCTCCACATGTGATGCATGATAACTCATTGACAAAAGATGTTCTTAATTATACAGATGAAGATAAATTTGATGTTATCTTGATGAATCCTCCATACGGAGGCAATGAGAAAAATGACACAAAGCAACATTTCCCATCAGACTTACGTTCAAGTGAAACTGCCGACCTATTCATGGTACTTATCATGTACCGTCTTGCTAATGGAGGACGTGCAGCAGTAATTTTGCCTGATGGTTTCTTGTTTGGTACAGACAATGCAAAATTAGCCATCAAAGAAAAATTATTACGGGAGTTTAATCTTCATACTATTATTCGTCTGCCAGGAAGCATTTTCGCACCATATACAAGCATTGCAACCAATATTATATTCTTTAATAAAGAAAAGGCTGAAGGAGCTGAAGAAGGCTTTTGTACAAAAAACACGTGGTTTTATCGCCTTGATATGCCGGAAGGATACAAGCACTTCTCTAAGACAAAGCCAATGAGAGCAGAACACTGCCAGCCCATTATTGACTGGTGGAATAACCGTCAAGAAATTATAGATTCTGAAAATAACGATGAAAAATCACGCTGTTTTACAGCGCAACAGCTTCTTGACATAGATTGTAACTTTGACCAATGTAAATTTCCAAAGGAAGAAGAAGAAATTCTTCCTCCTGCAGAGCTGCTGTCCGATTATTACAAGAAACGAGCTACACTTGAACATGAAATAGACAAAACTTTATCAGAGATTCAAAAAATTTTAGGTATTACAATAGAAAAATGATAAAAAATTTATATCTTTACATACTAAGTTTTTTCTTATACTTGGTCTTTGTTCCTAACGTATCAGCACAAACTGTAGGTTACACCTATAAAGCACTTGCAGCCGAAGGTTGTTACATGAAGTATAGTGTGGCAAAACAAGACACCATATATTCTATAATAGCTACAGTACGTTCAGACAGGATGAATTTCCTTAACGAACCAACTATGAAAATCAGGACATTCACAGGTAAATATCTTGAACTAAAAGGAACTGTAATTGGTAACGGAAGTCAATCTACCAGTATTATAAGTGGAAATATAGTAATTCCTGTTACAGAAATTAGTTCTACAGCTCAATTTAGAATTACTCCACAACAATTTGAAATATTAAATGAAGGAGTGGCAAAAATTCGTTTGTCTATGACACCTATGAATCATGAACGTACCTTCAAAAAAGACAAGATAGGGAAAAAGTTATATCAGTTCTACCTAACTGAAAAACAAAAAGACGAAAACTTCTAAATCGGTTAGAATATGATGAACGGTAAACAATTAAAAAACAGCATACTACAATGGGCGATACAGGGGAAACTTGTACCGCAAGACCCCAATGATGAGCCAGCATCTGTACTACTTGAAAAAATCAGGGAAGAAAAAGCAAAACTTGTTAAGGAGGGTAAAATAAGGAAAAATAAAAAAGAATCGATTATTTACCGCGGTGACGATAATTCCTATTATGAGAAGATACTCGCCACAGGAGAGGTGAAATGTATCGACGAGGAGATACCGTTTGAGATACCTACTTCTTGGAGTTGGGCAAGACTTATGAATGTTTCGATATATATACAAAGAGGAAAGTCTCCTAAGTATTCACCGATAAAAAAGTATCCTGTTGTTGCTCAAAAATGTAACCAATGGGCAGGATTCTCTATTGATAAAGCGCAGTTTATAGAGCCAGGAACTTTGTCCAAATACGCTGCTGAGCGAATTTTGCAAGATGAGGATTTAATGTGGAACTCCACAGGATTGGGAACATTGGGTAGAATGGCTGTATATTACGCAAGGCTTAATCCTTATGAGCTGGCAGTTGCAGATAGTCATGTAACAGTCATCCGATTGTTCAAACCCTTTATGTCTCCTCTTTTCTTCTATTTTTACTTCGCAAGTCCAACGGTTCAAAGTGTGATAGAAGACAAATCAGATGGCAGTACTAAACAAAAGGAGCTTTCGACTACAACTGTATGCAATTATCTTGTTCCTATACCACCAAGAAACGAACAGACACGAATAATATCAAAGGTTACTTCTTTACTACCTGTTATAGAAAAGTATGGAACACAACAAGAGAAATTAGATAAATTGAATAGAACAATAAATGAACAAATAAAAAAATCAGTCTTACAAGAGGCAATCCAAGGAAAACTGGTTCCGCAAAATGCATCAGAAGGTACAGCCCAAGAACTGCTCGAACAAATAAAGACAGAGAAGCTGAAACTCGTCAAAGAGGGCAAACTAAAGAAGTCTGCCCTCAACGATTCTGTTATCTTCCGTGGTGACGATAACAAGTACTTTGAGAAGAATGGATATACTGAAATAGATATTACTGACGAGATTCCATTTGAAATTCCTGATAGTTGGAGTTGGGTAAGACTTAATGATATATGCTCTTATATACAAAGAGGTAAGTCTCCCAAGTATTCTCCGATAAAGAAATATCCTGTTGTTGCACAAAAGTGTAATCAATGGAGTGGTTTTTCAATAGATAAAGCTCAATTCATAGATCCAGACACTTTATCATCATATGGTGAAGAACGAATTCTACAGAACGGAGATTTGATGTGGAACTCTACTGGATTGGGAACATTAGGGCGAATGGCTATTTATTGGCAAACATTGAATCCTTATGAATTGGCAGTTGTCGATAGCCACGTTACTGTTATACGTGTAATGAAAAAATTTGTTTTACCTCAATACCTTTATTACTATTTTACAAGTCATACGGTACAATCTGTAATTGAAAAGAAATCGGATGGTAGTACAAAACAAAAAGAGCTTGCAACTGCTACAGTAAAAAATTATATGGTCCCTATTCCGCCTCTTATGGAGCAAAGACGAATTATCTCAAAGATTAAGCAATTAGCAAGTATTATGAGAGGATAAATGGGCAAGCAATTGAAATTGAGCTTCCTTATGAATATCCAAATAGCTGGTCTGTGTTGCGTTTAAAAGATATATGCCAACTAATTGATGGTGAAAAGAAAAATGGAAAGGGCATTTATCTGGATGCAAAGTTCTTACGTGGGAAATCATCTGCCTCCATTGTAGAGAAAGGAAAAGTTGTCTATGCTGGAGATAATATCATTCTTGTGGACGGTGAAAATTCTGGTGAAGTTTTCTCTGTTCCACAGGATGGATATATGGGAAGCACATTCAAACAGTTATGGTTTTCTTCAGCCATGTGGAAACCATATATCTTAGCTTTCATTCTGTTCTACAAAGAGGAGTTGAGAAATTCAAAAAGAGGTGCGGCAATTCCGCACCTCAATAAAGAGCGATTCTACAATCTGCATATTGGAATTCCACCATTTGCAGAACAGCAACGTATAGCAGAACGCATAAATGAATTATCGCAGTTGCTCAAATAGTTTTTCTATTTGAACAACAATGCGATGCTGCTCCATTAATGGTGGAATTGGCAACAACGCTGTTGATAAACGTTCTTTGCCAATGTTGTAAAATGCCTGCCCTGATTTATTCGTTATAGACCTCATAAACTCAATCATAAAAGGGGAGCTTAAAATATAGAGAATATACTTTGAAAGCCATTGGTTTATCAGATGCAAACGAATAATAAAGACAAATCCACCAACAGTTGTATTTAACATATCACTATCCACTCTTGCCATTTTTCCTATGTTTTCCAGACTAGTAACTGCAGGTGTTAATATATCATTCTCTTTCAATAGTATATCTGTCTTAACTTTGTCTTGTGGTAGAAATATATCATCATCTTTGATTTTTAATTCAAAAGGTGATATATTACCACCACGCAAAATACGGATGCCCTGCTTTGTTATAGAAGTTTCTTCTTTTTTGAATGTGGCACCTGTAAAGATTGAGCATATATCTTTCAACCTACACAAATTCCAGCCACTAGGCAAATCAAAGGTAATTTCTTCAGTAATTTCGTTGATCTTTTTCCCTATCTGCTCATAATACTTGTTATCGTCACCTTTGTAAATGACGGAATGATTGAGAGTGGATTTTTTAAGCTTACCCTCTTTAACAAGTTTTTGTTTCTCAAGCATTATTTGTTCTAGCAATTCTTGTGCTGTACCTTCTTCTATAATCTGTGGAACAAGTTTTCCTTGGATAGCCTCTTGTAATATAGATCTTTTAAGTTGTTCCTTAAGTCTTATATTCATTAAATGGAGAACATCTTGTTGTTTACTATAACGTTCTATAAAAGAAGAAACTATGTACAGCTTTTCTGTAATCCGTTTTTGTTCATTTATGGGTGGAATTGGTAGTAGCATTTTAGCAAGTGTTTTACCATTACAATTAGGTTGCGCAGTTGCAATTGTGCCATTTTTTAACTGATCCCAGTATAATTGGCTTTCCATAAATGCTTTCATATAACGAGGGCAAAGCAATGAACTATACCGAGTTCTTATTAAGTAACCTGCGTAAATGGCTTTCATTGGAACTTTTTCTACCAAAAATGATTTTCCTACTGTACCACCTGTTCTGGCAAATAGAATATCATTAACCTCTAACAGATAGGTCCCAATATTTTTCTCTTCTATCATACAGAAAGGAACTGTCTCCCAAAGTACTTTGTTCTTTTGAATATCACTAATACGCACCATCTTTATAACGCCTTTTTCTAATGCTGGTGTATTATAACCATACTGAATAGATTGAGAGATATTTCCCCAACGTTCCCATTCCCAACCTCGTGGAATCTCAAATGGAATCTCCTCATCAATACATTTCACCTCCCCTGTGGCAATAATCTTCTCATAATAGGAATTAAAACAACTAATCTACGACGTTAATAATGTATATTTCACAATAAACATAATAAAATAAATTATCATGGTAGAAAAATTCAAAGATTATCTAATCCATTCAAACATGGCAAGAAACACTGTTGCAGCATACATTTATGCTGTAAATGATTTCAATTCCCAATATAAGGAATTGACGAAGAAAAATCTGTTACTTTACAAAACGTATCTTATAGAGACGTTTAAGCCCAAAACCGTAAATTTACGAATTCAAGCGTTGAACAAGTATCTTGAGTATCTACATAAACCTCGTTTACGTCTTAAATCAGTAAAAGTGCAGCAACGTACATATTTAGAGAATGTCATCAGCAATGCCGACTACATTTTTCTGAAAAATAAATTGAAAAAGGAAAATAATTTAGAATGGTACTTTGTTGTACGTTTTCTTGCAGCTACAGGTGCAAGAGTTAGTGAATTAATTCAATTGAAGGTAGAACATGTACATATTGGCTTTTATGACATTTATACTAAAGGTGGTAAAATACGACGTCTATTTATCCCTAAGAAATTGAGAGATGAAGCGAGGGAATGGCTTAAAATAAACAGTAGAGATAGTGGTTATCTTTTCCTCAATCGGTTTGGAGAACGAATAACGACACGTGGTATTGCACAACAATTAAAGAATTTTGCAATTAAATATGGACTAAATCCCAAAATTGTCTATCCACATTCATTTAGACATAGATATGCAAAAAACTTCCTTGAAAAATTTAATGATATTTCTCTATTAGCAGACTTGATGGGACACGAAAGTATAGAAACTACACGTATCTATTTACGTCGTACGGCAAACGAACAACAATCTATTGTGGACAAGATCATTACGTGGTAATGTAAAGAAATAATAAAGTCGCCATCAGTAAATTGATGGCGACTAACTATTCTGTTTTTCTTTAATCATTACAACAAAGTAAAAGTTAATACAAATTATACGAAAGACAAGAACACATTCTCTCACACGTTACAGCCTCATCACGGATTCTTGCGTATCAGCGTCAGTCCGTCGCGCAACGGCAAGAGGACCTTTTCTACGCGGGTGTCGTTCATCACGTAGTCGTTGAAGTGTTCAATGCCGGCAGTCTGGCGGTCGCTGCTCTTGGGCACTTCGAGCACATGGCCGTCCCACAGCGTGTTGTCGGCAAGGATGAAGCCGCCGGGACGGAGCACGGACAGCGCCATTTCGTAAGACTCGATATATGTGCGCTTGTCGCCGTCGATGAAAGCCATGTCGAACTCTATGCCCAGTTTTGGTGCCTCCTTTATGGCGTCGCCAATGATAAAGCGTATCTTGTCGGCCACGGGCGAGTTTTCAATCCACGGGCGCGTGAAGTCTTCCTGCTCGTCGTTTATCTCGTATGTATACACCATTCCGCCCTCTTCCAGTCCTTCCGCCATGCATATAGCGCTGTATCCGCTGAACGTTCCCACCTCAAGGATATTCTTCGGCCGTATCATCCTCACCAGCATCTTCAGCAGCCTGCCCTGCAGGTGTCCGCTCGCCATGCGTCCGCGCAGCAAGTGAACGTTAGTGGCACGCCACAGTCTGTAAAGATAGTCGCCCTCAGGGTCGATATGGGACAGAACGTAGTTTTCTAATTCAGAATTCATAATTCACAATTCACTTTTCTAATTCAGAATTCACAATTCATAATTGGGATGCTTTCTTAATTTTTAATTCTTAATTTTTAATTTCCTCCCCTTTCCTCCCAATTATGAATTGTGAACTATGAATTAAATATTATTCCTTCTATCGCAAGTCTGTAGGAGTCGAGACCGAAACCGCAGATGACGCCAAGGCAGGCGCACGAAATCATTGATTTATGGCGAAACTCCTCGCGCTTGTGTACGTTAGAGATGTGAACCTCAACAACGGGAGCTTTCAGCGAACGTATGCAGTCCTGCAGGGCTATGCTCGTGTGGGTGTAGGCTCCTGCGTTGAGCACTATGCCGTCGTAGGTGAATCCCACTTCCTGCATCTTGTTGATAAGTTCGCCTTCTATGTTGCTCTGATAATAGTCGATGTTTACATCAGGCATCTTTTTTCTCAGTTCGTCAAGATAAGCCTCAAAAGAGTTGCTGCCGTAAATCTCGGGCTCTCTACGCCCCAGCAGGTTCAGGTTGGGGCCGTTGATAATCATTATGTTCATAATATATCGCGGATTTATACTTTAAGCGGCAACATGCGTGTTGCCATAAGCAATATCGTTTATTGTGATGCAAAATTAATAAAAATAAGGTAAACGCAAGAATCATAAATAAAAAAACGGCGCGGCAAGCATCTTGCAAGATGCCTGCCGCGCCTTATCTATTATAATATATGTCTGCAATTATTTGCCGAAACGCTGTCTCAGTTTCTCGATCATGTCGCGTGTCATGGCGTCAAGGTCATATTCGGGTTTCCATCCCCACTCCTCACGCGCACATGTGTCGTCAAGAGAATTAGGCCATGACTCGGCAATAGCCTGGCGCAGCGGGTCCACCTTATACACCATCTTGAAGTCAGGTATATATTCTTTTATCTTGTTGTAGATAATCTCCGGCTCAAAGCTCATAGACGCAATGTTGAACGAATTGCGGTGCTTCAGTTTTGACGGGTCGGCCTCCATAATCTCTATTGCGGCACGCAGTCCGTCGGGCATATACATCATATCCATATATGTGCCGGCAGCTATCGGGCACTCAAACTCCTCACCCTTTACGGCCGAGTAATAAATGTCAACTGCATAGTCGGTCGTGCCGCCTCCGGGAGGTGTAACGTAAGATATAAGTCCGGGGAAGCGCACAGAGCGGGTGTCAACGCCGAAGCGCACATTATAATAATTGCTGAGCAGCTCGCCCGAAACCTTCGTAACGCCGTACATGGTCTTTGGGTCGCGCACGGTGTCCTGCGGAGTCTTGTCCTTGGGCGTGTTGTCGCCAAACGAGCCAATCGAACTTGGAGTGAACACGGCGCATTGTTTCTCGCGCGCCACCTCGAGCACGTTGAAAAGTCCGCCCATGCCTATCGTCCAGGCAAGCTGGGGCTTCACCTCAGCAACGGCAGAAAGGATG
Source organism: Prevotella marseillensis (assembly GCF_900625065.1). Taxonomy (NCBI): domain Bacteria; kingdom Pseudomonadati; phylum Bacteroidota; class Bacteroidia; order Bacteroidales; family Prevotellaceae; genus Prevotella; species Prevotella marseillensis. The sequence goes on from NZ_UYXY01000001.1 coordinate 2,675,114, forward strand.
GCAGCAAGATTGTATATTGTATCAATCTTGTATTTAGACACCACCTCGCCTATCTGTTCAGGCTTAGTAACATCAACGACCGCCGACGGTCCCGACTCCAGAAGTTCGCCCTTAGGCTCTGCTCCGGGAATATAACCGGCAACGATATTTCCATTGTAAAGTCCACGTAACTTCATTGTCAACTCCGACCCAATCTGGCCGGTAGAGCCAATAACTAAAACATTTTTCATACTATAAATATTAGATTTACAATTAATCTTGATACATGCACAATATCTTCAATGGACACGCCACAACAACGGCAACCACGCACCGGCAGCCAAAACAACGGCTGCCTAAAGGCAACGCCACACCGGAAATGGCCATGCACAACATCAAATTAAGGTTAACCTGCCGAACCGCCGCCACACCAAGACAACAGACATGGACGGCATGCCGAGGCAGCAATAAGCAGCAGCCGTACACAAAACGGCGCATACATATAATGCAAAGATATGAAGAAAAGATTATATTATAACAAAATTTATCGGATTATTTACTCTATTTTCAAAAAAAAACAAGAACTTTGTAAAATGAAAACATTGATGTTAAACTTAATCTAAGAATTATGTACGGAAAAATGAAAGAGTTCCTCACGAAGGAACTGGACGGCATAAAGGCCGCCGGCTTATACAAGAACGAGCGTATAATAACAACTCCGCAGAGAGCCGGAATAAAAGTTGGCGACGGACAGGAAGTGCTCAACTTTTGCGCCAACAACTATCTTGGACTTTCTGACAACACACGCCTTGCCGAGGCTGCGGAGAAAGCCATGAAGGAAAGAGGCTACGGAATGTCGTCAGTAAGATTCATTTGCGGAACACAAGACATGCACAAAGAGCTTGAAGCCGCAATTTCCGATTATTTCAAGACCGAAGACACCATCCTGTATGCTGCATGCTTCGATGCCAACGGAGGTCTGTTCGAGCCATTGTTCACCGAAGAGGACGCCATCATATCTGACGCGCTCAACCATGCATCAATAATAGACGGCGTCCGTCTCTGCAAGGCTAAGAGATACCGCTACGCCAACGCCGACATGGCCGACCTTGAAAGATGCCTGCAGGAAGCACAGGCACAGCGCCACCGCATAATAGCAACGGACGGCGTGTTCTCTATGGACGGAAACGTTGCCCCGATGGACAAGATATGCGAACTTGCCGAGAAATACGACGCACTGGTAATGGTAGACGAGTCGCACTCTGCCGGCGTTGTAGGCCCGACAGGTCACGGCGTGGCTGAAAAGTTCAACGCTTACGGACGCATAGACATATTCACCGGAACATTAGGCAAGTCGTTTGGCGGCGCAATGGGAGGATTCACCACAGGCCGAAAGGAAATTATCGACATGCTGCGCCAGCGCTCAAGACCATATCTGTTCTCTAACTCTCTGGCACCAGCCATCGTAGGAGCCAGCATCGAAATGTTCAAGATGCTGAAGGAAAGCAACGCCCTGCACGCCAAGCTGATGGAGAACGTTGAATATTTCCGCGACAAGATGACCGCTGCCGGATTCGACATCAAGCCTACGCAGAGCGCTATATGCGCAGTTATGCTGTATGACGCAAAACTGTCGCAGGACTTTGCAGCCCGCATGCAGGACGAAGGCATCTATGTAACAGGATTCTACTATCCCGTAGTGCCTAAAGGCCAGGCTCGCATACGCGTACAGCTGTCGGCAGGCCACGAGAGAGAGCATCTCGACAAGGCTGTCAATGCCTTCATAAAGGTAGGCAAGGAACTCGGAGTAATCAAATAACACTCAATAAAATACGGCCAAGGCGGCACCACACGCTAAACTTGGCTGAGAAATAAAAATCCGGGGCATGTCGGTCCCCGGATTTTTTTAAGCTAAAACCGGGCGTTAGAGTTCAGCCTGTATTTCAGCCTTATATTGAGCTGATTTCCGTCTGATTTTCACAAGCATGGCAGACTATGGCCAGAAAGACGGACGAAAAGGCGACAACAGAAAACAAAAGACGGCTGAAAGCACAGATAAGCAAGACAGATAAAACTATATGCTGTCTAAGAACCGATTGTAGAATAAATCCTGCCGTGCAGACATGGCCATGACGCTAAAGCCGGGAAAATACAGAATAAAGCAAAGATGATTCAGAAAGAACAAGACAACATTATACACAAATATATCCGCTACATGAAACTTCAGCGTAATTATTCAGGCAATACGCTCGAAGCATACATCCTTGACATCAACAAGCTATTAAAATTCCTGAAGGACAACGGCATCAGTCCGGAAGCGGCAAAACTAAGCGACATACAATGCTTTGCCGCCTCACTGCACGACATAGGGATATCACCTCGCTCACAATGCAGGATTCTAAGCGGCGTGAGAGCATTCTACAAATATCTGTATCTTGACGGATACATCAAGGACGACCCTACAGAACTGCTTGAATCGCCAAAACTCGGCGACCATCTGCCCGAGGTGCTCACCACGGAAGAGGTGGACAGACTGGAGCAGGCCATAGACCTGAGCAAATGGGAAGGACAACGCAACAAGGCCATAATAGAGGTGCTGTTCAGCTGCGGACTGCGCGTCAGCGAACTTGTAAACCTGAAGATGTCTGCGCTTTATCTCGACGAACAGTTCGTAAGAATAACGGGCAAAGGCAACAAGGAGCGGCTCGTGCCTATATCTGAAAATGCCATAAAGCAGCTGAAATACTGGTTTATAGACCGCAGCCACATGAACATAAAGCCGGGAGAGGAAGACTATGTGTTCCTGAATCGCCGCGGAGCTCACCTGACGCGCACCATGATACTGATAATGATAAAGCGACTGGGTGCCGAGGCCGGCATACAGAAGACCATAAGTCCGCACACGCTGCGCCACAGCTTTGCCACCGCCCTGCTTGAAGGCGGAGCCGACCTGCGCGCCATACAGAGCATGCTCGGACACGAGAGCATAGGCACAACCGAAATTTACACCCACATAGACACGCACACGCTGCGCGAGGAAATCCTGAACCATCATCCGAGAAACATAGCTGCAAAGGATAATAAGGTGGAAGAATGAGCCGGCAAAGGCGTGGGACAAGCATTCCGGCACCTACGCTCGCAATAAATGTTTTTCATAATGAAATAAAACAATAATCTCTATTTTAGCTGTAATAAAACGTATATTTTGTGCTATTTGTTAAAATCCGATGTATTGCATTAAACACATATGCGGAATTCAGAATATTTGCTTAACTTTGCGTAAACCACAACTCATCATTAACAATGGCAAAAATTACCGTTCAAAATACAGATATTAGCATTGTAAAGTACAATGAAGAAGACTATATCAGCCTTACAGACATGGCACGAAGCCAACTGCAAGAGCATATTATCTTCCGTTGGCTTAGTCTTAAAAGTACTATTGAGTATCTTGGCGAATGGGAAATGTTATACAATCCCGATTTTAATTGTACCGAATTCGGTACAATTAAAAATGCGGCAGGAAGCAACAATTTCGTTCTTTCAGTAAAAACATGGATAGAAAGAACCAGCGCAATCGGCATTCGTTCGAAGGCAGGCCGCTATGGCGGCACATATGCACATCGGGATATAGCATATCATTTTGGCATGTGGATTTCTCCTAAATTCCAATTACTTCTTGTTAAGGAGTATCAGCGGTTAAAGACAGAAGAACAAAGGCTGCTCGGTTGGTCAGCGAAACGTGAATTGTCAAAAATCAATTATCGCATACATACTGATGCCATAAAGAAGAATCTTATTCCTATGGAAGTAACACCAATGCAAGCAAACATGATTTATGCTAATGAAGCCGACGTGCTGAACGTGGCGATGTTTGGTATGACAGCAAAACAATGGAGAGAAGCAAATCCTGAACTGAAAGGAAACATCCGTGATTATGCTACTATCAACGAACTTATCTGTTTGTCGAATATGGAAAATCTAAATGCCATTTTTATCGAACAAAATATAGCACAAAGTGAACGTCTGATTAAGCTAAACCAAATAGCAATCCATCAAATGAGCATATTGGAAAGTAGTGATACCGACCGTAAACTTTTGAAATAAATTATTTCATCTTAATATTCACAGATTATGAAAAAATTACTTTTTGCCTTTTTACTTGCTATCGTAATTCACAGTACATCTTATGCAAGTGATTTTTCAAAATATCGTGGTGTCTGGGCTTCAAATGATGCAGAAGCGGTTATAACAGACAGCATTTGTATGTTCTTTGAGAAAACTCCAACAGGTCTGAGAGCATTTCTCAATATCCCTACACAAGACATATATAGCTGTACCACTTACAAAGATTCGGCATTTGTCGTTGAAACCACTACGCCTCTTACACTCATTGACGAGGTTAAGACGGTTAACGGAACAGCCGCTAAGACTCTTCGTATTGGAGATAAAGTTATGTCTAAGGTAGAGGAAATAACAATCTGCAAGCCTTATGAAAAATCCATTGCCAAAAGCAAGTTAGACATCGGTAAGTGTCTACAGGAATGGAGACTTGGCGCCAGGTTTGGAAAAGATGGCGACGTTTTTATGTGTGAGGTCAATACAAACCGCCATATGTTTGTCTATTTGGTCAATGGCCGTATGATATATATTCGGGCTGCAGCAACAGCCAACAACAATAATGGCACACTGTTTTTTCAGAACATTCGTATGATGCGCAACGATAATACCGGAGAAATGACATCATATATTGAACCTGACAACTATAATATCGCCGCAAACGATTTGAATATTGACAATAGTAAGTTTAATCCCGACGCTTGCGTATTTAGTCCTGATGGCGGAATTTACTGGTCATTCATCTCGTTTACACCAGACCAAATCCAACTAAACGGCTGTGGCGAAACTTATTATATAAAGCGTACTGATCAATTTGACGAGTACTTTAAGTATATTCCCTACGAAAAAGCAGGCTTATAACAATTATTATTTCTGGGATAATGGGCTTTACCGTACCTTTGTGGCTTGGTAAAGCCCATATTTTTATTCAGGCCTGCCCGATGAACAGCTTTCATCAAAGCATATTACCATAAGCTTACCCCGAATCATCATACAGCATATAAGTTCTATCTGTCTTGTTTATTTATGCCTTCATCCGCTCAATGAAAAGCAGCAATCTGCCCTAATAATAAAGGTCTGTTTGGGTTAAAAGACCGTTAAAAGCCGGTATTTTATTGTTTTAATGTGTTAAATTATCGTTTTTCGATAAATTTTTATTGAAAATATTTGGAGCATTCAAATATAGTTCATACATTTGCATATCGAAAAACGATAAATGATTATTGATTTTAGATAACACCGCTTCCCGCAGGATATTAAAAAGACAATATCACGACGTAGTTTTTCAGAACAAAGAACGTCTAACGACAAAACAGATAAAGAATTAAATAAACAAGAATAATAACGAAATAAAAAATATAGCATTATGGAACTGATTACAATTACCGCCGCAACAATTATGAGTTTGTTCACAAGCATCGCAGGAACATCCAACTCTGACAACCGCTTCGCATACAACGCAGAGATGCAGGACGGTAAAGTAAGCGCAATAGTTACTTACGACAACAGCGGCAAATATCTTACAGCCAAGACACGCAAGCAATATACATACGACGACCAGGACCGCGTGATAAGAAAAGAGGTGATGAAGTGGAACAGCGACAAGCAGAAATGGGAAAACTACCTCTGCATGGACTACACCTACAACGCCGGCAACACTGTGCTCGACATGAAGATATGGAAGAACTGCGACAGCGCCTACGTGCAGAGCCAGCGCATGACATACAGCAGCATCAGCGGAAACGCCACAGGAGTTGACTGCTACACATGGAACAAGAGCAGCAACATGTATGAGCTTAACGACAACTACGTACTGCTAAGCGACTACACCGCCAACCTGCTGGCCGACATGAAATGACAGCAACAACGACTCTCTCTAACTAAATAAATAAAGGCCTGCCCGCCGGCCGTGAAAACAGGGCGGCGGGCATTTTTATGAAAAATACGCAACAAGATGAAAACAAAGCTCAACATATTCTGCCTGCTTATCTTCGCCGTTATCATCGTAGACATATTGATGGCCACCGACCTTATGTTCAGCGGCATGGTCAGCGGATATAAGTCGGCCAAGCACATCCAAGAGACAAACACTGAAAGCGTGGACGGCTATCGCGTTGTGTCGCTCATACCGAACGAAATCACATGGCGCAACGCAATAACCATAACCGACAGCGCAACGAATAAGTCGTATAGGGCATGGCCTACACAGATAAACCTGCCGATAGAGGATTCTTCAGGCACAGCAGGCAGCATTCTGTCAGTAATCATAGGCATAGCAATAATGGTGGCAGGCATCATCACGCTGGTTTCGTTCATACGCTTCGTGCTGAACATCAACCGCAACAACATCTTCACACGGAAGAACACGAAATACCTTAAACGCATAGGCTGGTGCATGGTGATAATAGGTCTGCTGGCAACGATAAAATATTGTAACGACGTATATGCCGCCACACAGACGTTCAGCCTGACGGGCTACACCATCGGATATTCAGACGCCGTGTACACGGGCACGATACTCTTCGGACTATTCTCTCTTGTAATGGCAGAGTCGTTCTCCATCGGACTGAAGATGAAAGAGGAACAGGAACTCACGATATAATAACCTACGTAAACAACTCTAAAGCAACAAGTATGGGTAAAATAATAGTAAACCTCGACGTGGAGATGGCCAAGCGGAAGATTTCGCTCGGCGAGCTGGCCGAAAGAGTGGAGCTTACGCAGGCTAATCTGTCGATCCTGAAGACCGGCAAGGCCAAGGCCATACGCTTCACCACGCTCGAAGCAATATGCCGCGAGCTGGGGTGCCAGCCAGGAGACATTCTGGAATACCGGGAGGAAACATAAACCGGCTTACAGCATGGTATTTACACGAAAGTAACAATTTTGCATACAAAACGTATAAAATTTATTAAATATAACAACCAGTAACAACATTCGAGAGATAAAAAAACTATCTTTGTTGAACTATTTTAAACTCTTTTTTATGAAAATAAAACATCTAATCATCACGGCCGCACTGTTCTTGGCAAGCACAGTGGGCATCATGGCTCAGGGCATGCAGATGCCTCCCATCCCGGTTGACCCGGCAGTGAGGACTGGCAAGCTGGCCAACGGACTGACCTATTACATCCGCAACAACGGTTATCCGGAGAATCGTGTTAACTTCTACATTGCCCAGCGCGTGGGTTCTATCCAGGAGAACGACGACCAGCGCGGTCTGGCTCACTTCCTTGAGCACATGGCCTTCAACGGCTCAGACAACTTTAAGGGCAACAACCTCATTGAATATCTGCGCTCTATCGGCGTAGAGTTCGGTTCTGACCTCAACGCATACACAGGCGTAGACCAGACCGTATACAGAATATGCAACGTTCCTTCTACACGCATTGAGGCTCTCGACTCTTGTCTTCTCATCCTGAAAGACTGGTCTAACGGCCTTACACTCGACCCCAAGGAGATCGACAAGGAGCGTGGTGTGATCAACGAGGAGTGGCGCCTGCGCACTGACGCACAGACAAGAATGTTCGACCGCAACCTCGAGAAAATCTATCCGGGCAGCAAATACGGACAGCGCATGCCTATCGGTAAGATGGAGATCATCAACAACTTCAAGCCTGAAGTTCTCCGTCAGTACTACCACAAGTGGTATCGTCCCGACAACCAGGCAATCATCGTAGTCGGCGACATCGACGTTGACCGCACTGAGGCTAAGATCAAGGAGCTGTTCAGCGGCATCAAGCTTGATCCTAACGCTCCGAAGGTTGTCAACGAGCCCGTGCCCGACAACAACGAGGCTATTATCATCGTAGACAAGGACAAAGAGCAGCAGACTGACATCATACAGCTGATGTACAAGCACCCCGAAGTGCCAGACAGCCTGAAAGGCAGCCTTGCATATCTCGTTCAGAACTATGCAGTAAGCCTCTCAACACAGATGCTCAACGCACGTCTGCAGGAAATACAGCAGAATCCTGACTGTCCGTTCGTTCAGGCTTACGCTTACGACAGCGACTTCATCCTGGCTTCTACAACCAAGGCATTCACCCTGGTTATACTGCCGAAACCGGGCATGAGCGAGCAGGCCATCAGCACAGCCACACGCGAGGTTATGCGTGCCGTTAAGTTCGGCTTCACAGCCACTGAGTTTGAGCGCGCCAAGGCCGACTATATGAGCTCACTCGAGAAGGTTTACACCAACCGCAACAAGCGCGACAACGCTATTTACGGTGACATCTACCGCGACAACTTCCTCGGCAACGAGCCTATGCCTTCAATCGAAGACGAGTATCAGATAATGCAGCAGATTTCTCCGGTTATCCCTGTTGAAGCTGTCAACGAGATCACCAAGGAGCTGATAAGCGAAACTGACACCAACACAGTTGTAGTGGCATTCTACACAGAGAAGGAAGGTGCTAAATATCCTACAGCTGAATCTATCAAGAAGGCCATCGACGGCGTTCACGCTGAGCAGCTCACAGCATGGGTTGACAACGTTAAGAACGAGCCGCTGATAAGCGTTCTGCCCAAGAAAGGCAGCATCAAGAGCGAGAAAGAGAACGCTAAGTTCGGCTACAAAGAGCTCACACTGTCTAACGGTGCAAGAGTATTGCTGAAGAAGACTGACTATAAGGACGACGAGGTTATCCTCAGCGCTACATCTAAGGGTGGTGCTTCTCTGCTCGGCAAGGAAGACTACGCTAACATCAAGATGTTCGACACGGCCATCGGCTACAGCGGACTGGGCAACTTCAGCAGCACTGAACTGCAGAAGGTACTGGCAGGCAAACAGGTTAACGTTGACCTCACAATGCAGAACCTGCACGAGACTGTAAGCGGAAGATCAACTCCTAAGGACCTTGAGACTCTCTTCCAGATGACATATCTCTACTTCACAAACATCAACAAGGACGAGAAGAGCTACAACTCAATGGTGGGACTGATAAAGACCTCTCTGAAGAACAAGGAGCTTTCACCTGAGATGGCACTGTCAGACTCTGTAAAGAACACTCTCTACATGCACAACCCGCGCTTCGCCTCTATCGAGATGAAGGATGTTGAGAACGCTAACTACGACCGCATTCTGCAGATTGCAAAAGAGCGCACAGCCAACGCTGCCGACTTCACATTCACAATCATCGGTAACTTTGACGAGGCAGCCATCCGTCCGCTCATCGAGCAGTATATAGCTTCTCTGCCTGCAAAGGGCGCTAAGGAAAACTGGAAGCCTGTTACTACTTACAACAAGGGCAACACCGTTAACCAGTTCTACCGCAAGATGGAGACTCCGAAGGCTAACGCTTACATGTACTGGTATAACAACAAGACTCCTTACACTCTCGAGAACAGCATCTACGCTGACGCAGCAGGACAGATCCTGAGCATGATCTACCTGGAGAAGATCCGTGAGGAAGCCAGCGCTGCCTACTCTGCAGGAGCTGCCGGATACTCATCACTCGGAGGCGACGTTCCGTTCACATGCATCATCGGTGTTTGCCCGATGAAACCTGAGAAGAGCGACATGGCTATCGGCATCATGAACGACGAGGTTACTAAGATGACCAAGACAGTTGACGCTGAAATGCTCAGCAAGGTTAAGGAACTCATGCTGAAGCGTGCAGACGAAAACGTTAAGAAGAACAACTACTGGCTGGGCGTTATCCAGAGCTTCGACGAGTACGGAGTTGACACAAACACCGACTACAAGAAGATTGTAAGCGAAATGACTCCTGAGAAGATGGCTAAGTTCATGAAGAACGTCATCATCGGTGGCGGCAACAGCATCAAGGTTATCATGCTGCCTGACACAATGAAGAAATAACACATACGGTTATTAACCATACAAAAGGCTCCCTTACTTGCCGCACAAGGCAAAGGTAAGGGAGCCTTTCTTTTTGCCCTTTTATCAGGATAAGACTCGGCTGACAGCATTGCAAAAGGCATGCTTCTACACGCTGAAAGGCGGTCTTTCGCAAGGTAAAAGCATACCTTTTGGAGATAAAGGAATGAAACAACCAAAACCGGTAATAGGCCAGCCAGAAGTAAACCTATATAAGGAATGACAACGCAATATGATCATAAAAAAGTTTTCGGAGAAACTCGTCACTCATCACAAAGGCACATAAGCCGCTGCATATCAACATTTTACAGCGTGACGAGTTGTATTTTCAACTCATCACATACAGGTCATCGCCCCATCCAAACATCCAATAACCGGTTTCTCAAAAACAATGTGACGAGTTGAACAACGAACTCGTCACACTATAACACACTGTTATTCAATAATTTACATAAGAATGTGACGAGTGACGAGTTTATTATAAAAACACATTAGTGTCCCTTAAAACTGTGTCCTTTCCTAAAATTGGTTGACTTCTAACAAGCCATTCCCTGATTAAAGTTGACTCTGGTTAAACTTATAACTGTTATTGGTTGACTCTACTTTTAATTACTGATTAAAGTTGACTTTTACCGGGACAGAATCCCTGTTCATGGTGTCCTTGGAGGGCGTAGCCCGGAAAGGACACCATGAACAGAAGGCAAAGATAGTCCATCTTCTCCAATATCGGAGCATTCCTGTCTGTTTTTTATGGCCTTTGTCCTAAAACTGCTCCAACGCTTAGATATCTCACCCTGACATGAAGCAGCCTGTGCCGGTGTCATCATGTTGATGCTCATGTGCGGCCTTTCGTTGTTGTAGAAGTCCACGGCCGTTGCCACGGCTTCCCTGACCTGGCCGATGTCGGTGAACCTCATACCCTTAAGGAGTTCGTTCTTTATGGTACCATTAATACGCTCTGCCTGTGCATTGTCCTTCGGATCCCCGGTCTCCGTCATACTGATACTTATACCATTTTTATTAAGCAGCCTGACATATTCGGAACTTGCGTATTGTACGCCGCGGTCTGAATGATGTATAAGGCTGATGCCGTCCATGCCCTTCAGCCTTCCCAAAGCCATGCACAGTGCTTCAATGGGATAAGACGTCTCAAGCGTCGGACCGACACAGTATCCTACAATCTCTTCTGTATATGCATCAAGTACAATTGAAAGGTAGCAGAAACGGTAGTGTATGTCGTCTGTCCAAATAATTATGTACGTTATGTCACTGACCCATAGCTGGTTAGGTCTGAGGGGCAACATTTCCTTTATAAGATTGGGATATGTCGGAAGACCGTGCCTTGAGTCAGTGGTACGTGGACGGCGCAACCTTTTACGGAGAATCATGCCGTTACATGACATTATTTCTATAAAACGGTCACGGCCGACAGGACTGTTGCCGCTGAAATCACGCCGGTACATGTGCCAGAGCTTCAATGCGCCTATTCCGGGGTCTATACGGCGCACCTTGCGGACATACTCAATCACAAAGGCATCACGGGCGGCCCTCATCATTGACTTTGACTCATCATACTTGTAATAGGCCTGCTTGCTTACGCCAAACAGCGCACAAAGATGTCTCACCCTGTATCGGACAGGGTTCTTCGTGTGCAGGAATGTTACTGTTTGGCGCCAGATTTTTTTCTTATGCTGATGCCTAACTCGGATTCGGCCACATTTATCATCTCGTCATAAGCCTCGGCCTTTATCTCGGCCTTGGTCAGTTCGGACTTAAGACGGAGTATCTCGGCCTGAAGGGCCTCTATGTCTGACGGGAGGCTGACTGAGTCACGAACATGCTTCTCTCTTAGTGTCTTTTTCTTTGTCATAAAATCGACATAATACAATTCAGGTGCAAATTTAGCACACCAGCGGCGAACTGTAGCCTCTGATACGGGAATTATTTTTGATATTCCCAAAAAACTTACACCTGAAGAGCGAAGATCTATCACTTTTTGAAGATATTGACCCTTTTGTGATTTATTTTTCCTCATAATTATTTTATTTATGAGTCAACTTTTTTCAGGGTAAGACACTGGACACTAATGTGTTGCTTTAATTAAAGCACGATTATTCTCCACGTATAAACATGTTCTGATAGTTGATTGTAAGCCGTTTGAATGACGACACAAAATCTGCCCCTAACGAACCTGCAAACAACCGACTGTTTATTCCTGTGTTCGTAATCACTTCTGTATTATGCAATGTCACCTTAGAACCTGCCGCCTCGAAACAGAAATTTGGCAATGTTACTGCTTTTATCTGCGATATTCCACCAAAGCCGCCACGTGAAGTTACATGTTCTGCCAATCCGTCAATGGCATCTGGAAATGTTTTAGCAAATTTATTCCCCAAGTCAGACTTTACATTTCCTGTATCAAAAATCAGGTCAAAAGGCTTTCCGTTATAGCTGATTCTTACTTGAGGCGTATTTGATGCCAAATACATATTTGGCTCCCCCTCAGACACTTTTTGCGGAAAAACAAACTTTCCGGCCTCATTGTCTATGATTATTTCCTTGGCGTCCCTGATAAAGTGGTAACCTATCACTCCATCAAAAGCAAATACCGAATCGACCTCATGATCGGGAGGCGCAACCATAAAAACAGGATTATGATATACCATTTCTCCTATTTTCATTGAATCTGCCACAGCAAGTTTTACAAGACCAATCTCCATACCTGATACCGGAATAGAATCAGCTACAATTTTCAGACCAACTTCTTCTGCATACTTTTCTGAAACGAAATTGCCAAAAGAGCAACCTGTATCGAAAATATAGTTTCTCGTTATGCCGTTTACCTCTACAGGTATATAGATATGTTTGCCTCTTCCAACAGTTTCAACACTTAACGGCACAGCAACATCTCTATCAGGACGTTCAAGATAAGGTTTTGGAACATTGGCAAGTGCTTTGCTTACTTTTTCGATAAATACAAAACTGTAAAGAGATTCAAACGGAACTGATTCCTTTAGTGCATTCACCAGACTTTCTCCAACTTTTCCGGCTTGCTCATACATGCCCAAATTCAAGAGGTTCATGCCTTGCAAAGCAGCCATACCTATTGATGTTTGCGCACCAAGCTCGTTTTGGTGATGCGCCAACAAACTGTCAAGGGCAACGGCAGCATTTTCCAATTTATTAAATCCTATGCCTAACTGAGCGTCTGCCACCAGATTAAGCATCTTCACACTCACGGAGCCTTTTAGATTCGGATATTCTTTTCTTAACTGAAACAGATCACCGCCATTCAGGATCTCACCCATTTTCACATCAGCCTGTGTCTGTGAATAAACTGAGCTATACCCCAACAAAAAGGCAACAAGAAAAAATGAAAGTCTATTTATAATTTGCATACTGCTTGTAGATTTTGTATTAAACATGAAACAAATATACAAAATCCCATGAATTTTCCAGCAGTATTTATGATTTATTATTTATTTGTCTTGCCGTCGGCCTTTCACTAGAATAACTCTATTCATGCGAAAAAGCAGACGGCAAGACGCTCTGTATAAAACGATAATCCAACAGGATTATGATGAACGGTTCAGCTTAAAGCTCGTGAAGTTCTTTCAGCTTGTCTGCCATTTTCTCTATCATAACCGTTGACAGGATGATTTTGCCCTGGCGGTCAATAAGATACATGGCAGGAATCCACTTGATTTTATACATCTGCGAAATTTGGGTTTCCTTCCATTTCTTCAGTTCGCTGACGTTGAGCCAGTCCATGCCGTTGGCCTCAACATAGTTTTTCCAATTTTCTTTTTTGTCGTCGAACGACACGCTTACAAACTTGATGCGCTCGCCGTATTTGGCATAGAGTTCCTTCAGCATGGGCACATCCTTCCGGCAGTCGGGACACCACGAAGCCCAGAAGTCGAGCACGACATAGTTTCCGCGCAACTGGCTGAGCGTGTATTCTGTGCCGTTGATGTCCTTCAGAGTGAAGTCGGGAGCCTCAGTTCCGGGCTTCAGCAGTTCGGTGGCATAGCGCGAGTCGGCATCCTGAGCCGCAGCGCCAAGGACAGTCATGATGGCGAAAGCCGCCATAAAGATAAGTTTTTTCATAACGCTAAAATTTATTTTGGTTAATAAAATTCACTACAAACATCATGCCTGAACGACAGCATATGTGCAGGCACGACACGAAGAGTCAGAGCCGCTCCATGCGCAGCACACGGTCGCAATAGTCTACCACGGCCATGCGGTGGGTTACAAAGATGATGGTGCGCTGTCTGTCTGCCAGCAGATTGGCAAGCAGGCGGCGCTCTGTGTCAGGGTCGAGCGAGCTTGTAGCCTCGTCGAAGAGCATCACGCTGCCGTCGCGCAGCAGCGCCCGGGCTATGGCTATGCGCTGCGCCTGACCTTCGCTCAATCCCCCGCCCGACTCAGAGCATACGGTGTCGAGCCCGTCGGGCAGCTCACTGACAAAGTCGGCACAGGCACGATGAAGGGCGTTGAGCATATCATCGTCAGTGGCCGAAAGGTTTCCAAGCCTCAGATTGTCGCGAATGGTGCCGCTCAGCAGCGTGTTGCCCTGCGGCACATATACAAAGTTGCAGCGCGTGAGCGACGACAACTGGTAGCTTTCGCCTCGTCCGTTATATATCACGGCGCGTCCCGAGTCAGGGCGTATCAGGGCAAGAATCATGCGCACAAGAGTGGTCTTGCCGGTGCCGGTCTCGCCGAGCACGGCAGTACAGCTGCCCGGAGTGAAGTCGAACGAAAAGTTATTCATTATCTCGCGTTCGCCGTCGGCATAGGCATAAGCTACATTCTCGAAGCGCACGCCCACTCCACCGTCGGCAGCTACATGCAGCGGAGCGCCCTGCTCTTCAAGCGGATTTTCCTCAAGTTCCATGAGCCGTTCTGCCGCCGTGAGCACCGACACAAACTGAGGAACAAGCTTTGTCAGATTGCGTGCCGGCCCCTGTATGCGCGCCACAAGCTGCAGAAAGGCCGTCATGCCGCCGAAAGACAGCGTATGGCCGTACATCCTTATGGCTCCCCACAGAAAGGCGATAAGATAGCCTGCCGCAAAGCCGAAGTTGAGGACAAAGCTCGAAAACAGCGAGAAGGCCGTGCGCCTTACCACATTATGCCGCAATTCGCTCTGCGTTGCCTCTAGCCGCTCCACCATGGCGTCATCCTTTTCAAGAGTCTTTATGAGCATGCGGTTCTGTATGGTTTCCTGCAGCACGCTCTGCACGCGGCTGTCGCAGTTGCGAACGTTGCGCGTAAGACTGCGCATGCGCCCCACGTAGAGCCTGCTGACAAGCATAAACAGAGGCAGCATTATCACGATGACAACGGCCAGCATGGCGTCCATCGAGAACAGATAGAAAAACGAGCCGAGAAAAAGAGCCACCACCGAAAGCGTGTTGGGCATGGTTTCGGTAAGAAACTCCACTACAGTCCTTACGTCAAGCTCAAGCCTGTTGAGCACGTCGCCGCTGTGCATGCTGTCGCGTCCGCGCCACTCTGAGCGCAGTATGCGGTCGAGCATGTGCTGCTGCATGCGGTTCTGCGCCTTTATGCCGAGAATGTTTCTCACCCATACCGAAGCTATGCTGACGCCAAAGTCGCAAAGCACAAACACACCCATAAGCGCCACTGCCGCATAGAGCGAGCCGCTGCGGACATGAGATGCCACGTCGATGGCATTCTGAACAGCCCACACCGACATCAAGCTGGCAGCCACGCCGAGCAGTCCGAGCGCGGCGTTGAGCACGGCCTGAAGCCGGTTGCCGCGCCAAGCATGCCACAACCAGCGCAAAATAGCCTTGATGGGATATTTGCTTTGGGGTATTCTCAACAGGTTCTTTATCTTCATAAGCTTCTGCTAAAGGTGCTTCCGGGTATGTCGCAGACACCACGCCGGAATGCAGGACTGATGTCAGCATACTGGTGCGGAGATGTTGTCAGCCGCGCGTGTCGGCTCCCCACATCATCTTCTGGCGCAAGGTGGAGAAGTATTTCTGACTGCTGCGCTTCACAATTTTTATGTTGTATGGTGACTTGCGTATGGTGAGCCGTGTCTTCTCGCTGCACTTTGCCGACTGTCCGTCGACGGCAATGAGGAAGTTATGGTTACGGCTCTCCACGGTGAGAGTTATTTCAGAGTCGTCTGAAATCACCATCGGTCTGATGTTAAGGCTGTGCGGAGCCACCGGCGTAAGGCACAGGATGCCCGTCTGCGGCACGATGATAGGTCCGCCGTTCGACAGCGAATAGGCCGTTGAGCCTGTAGGAGTGCTGACAATGAGTCCGTCAGCCTGATATGTAACGAGATACTCGCCGTTGATACTTGTGCGTATTGATATCATCGAGGCATTGTCGCGCTTCAGCACGGCTATGTCGTTGAGCGCATGGCTCACACCCGACAGAGGCTTGCCGTCGGCCTCAACGCATATTACCGAATGGTTCTCCAGCGTGTAGTCGCCGCGATAGAGCGAGTCGAGCGCGCTCTCGGCTTCGGTAGGCACGATGTCGGCCAGGAATCCGAGCCGGCCCATATTGACTCCAAGTATTGGTATATTCTTGCTGCCCACGAGCCCCGCCGCACGCAACAGCGTGCCGTCTCCGCCCATAGATATGACGAAATCAGCCATGAAGTTGCCTCCCTCAAACACTTCAACGGAGCCTGGCGACAGTCGTCCGGTGCTTACAAGAAAGTCGTAAAAAAGTTTTTCAACGCACACTTCAGCGCCGCGGCGCGTGAGATACGACATTATATCCCGGATGTTAGCCGACTTCTTTGCCTGATAGATATTTCCAAATAGTGCGAATTTAAACTTGCGCGACCCCATAATTTTAAGCTTTTAAATTTCTTTTTTAGTACAGGATGCAGAAAAATGACAAACATTTAGTAACTTTGCCAATGAATAAACTTATCTGCAAAGATGTCACAAGCCCCGTATGACAACAGCCAGAAAGCCGCCTGCACAAGGCTTGTCATATGCAAAATTACATCATTTTGCGGAATAACAGATACTGCTAACTAAATAAATTTGTAAAAAATGACGAAATTAAGCGTAAACATCAACAAGGTGGCTACAATACGCAACGCACGCGGAGGCAACAATCCCGACGTGCTGAAAGTGGCCGTTGATTGTGAAAAGTTTGGCGCGCAAGGCATCACCGTGCATCCACGTCCTGACGAAAGACACATCAGATACCAGGACGTAAGAGACATCAAACCACTGATAACCACAGAGTTTAACATAGAGGGCAACCCAATTGACAAATATATTAAGCTGGTGCTCGAGGTGAAGCCCACCCAGGTAACACTTGTGCCCGATGCTGACAACCAGATAACGAGCAACCACGGATGGGACACAGTGGCCAACAAGGGCTTTCTGACCGACGTGATAGGACAGTTTAAGGAGGCAGGCATCAGAACGTCGATATTCGTCGACGCCGAGCCTAAGATGGTTGAAGCGGCACGTATGTGCGGCACCGACAGAATAGAGCTTTACACCGAGCCATACGCAGCAGGCTATGAGGCCAACCGCGAAGAGGCGATAAAGCCGTTCGTAGAGGCGGCAGAAGTGGCAAGAGAAGTGGGGCTTGGCCTCAACGCAGGACACGACCTCAGTCTGCAGAACCTGACCTATTTCCATCAGAACATTCCATGGCTCGACGAAGTCAGCATAGGTCACGCACTGATATGCGATGCGCTGTATTTCGGCCTTGAAGACACGATAAAGAGATATCTGGCTTGCCTGAAATAAGGCTATGCCATCATTATACAAATAAACGTTTAAACCTTAAAATTCAGAAAACCACATGGCTAAAGTTTATGAATTCCTGGCTACAGGCTTCGAAGAGATTGAAGCCCTCATACCATTAGATATTATGCGCCGCGCAGGCGTTGAGTTTAAAACCGTGAGCGTTACAGGCGCAAAGGAAGTTGAATCGGCACACGGAGTGAAAATCACTGCCGACCTGCTGTTTGAAGAGGCTGACCTCAGCGACGCCGACCTGCTCATGCTGCCGGGCGGACTGCCAGGAGCAACCAACCTCAACGAGCATGTTGGAGTAAAGAAGTCTCTCATAGAGCAGAACCGCAAGGGCAAGATGATCGGTGCAATATGTGCCGCACCTATGGTGCTTGGCGGAATTGGTCTGCTGAGGGGCAAGCGTGCCACATGTTATCCCGGATTCGAGAAATATCTTGATGAAGCAGAATACACACACGAACTGTGCACAGTAGACGGCAACATCACTACCGGAGAAGGTCCGGCAGCCACCCTGCCCTATGCCTACACACTGCTCGAGGCTCTTACCGACCATAAGACAGCCGACAGCGTGGCCGAAGGCATGATGTTCAAGCATCTCATGATGAAATAACAATAACCGGCTCATCAGCCCGGATACGGCAGCAAGACTTGTATTCGGGCTGATGAATATATAAGCACGGATTAGCCCCCGTGGCGGCGTGTATGCATGATGCGGAACACATACATCTGGCCTGCATCTGAAGATATAGCCTGCATGGGCACAGCTGCACGCCCATACACACATAGAAAACTTACTGACAATAAGACAAAACAAGAAGAATCACAAGAAGAATATTATGGACTATGTTGTAATCGTTGCCGGAGGCAAAGGATTGAGGATGGGCTCTGACATACCAAAGCAATTCTTGCCTGTCAACGGATTTCCTGTCCTTATGCACACAATAAAAAGATTCAAAGAATACAGCACCACGCTGAAAATAATACTTGTGCTGCCTAAGGAACAACAGGAATATTGGCACGAACTGTGCAAAAAATATCACTTCGCTGCTGAATATCAGATAGCGGACGGAGGCGAGACACGCTTCCACTCAGTCAGAAACGGACTGGCATGTATACCCGACGACGAAACCGGAGTGGTTGGCATACACGACGGTGTGCGCCCGTTCCCGTCGATTGAGGTGATATCCAACTGCTATGAAACAGCAAGAACACGCAAGGCCGTGGTGCCGGTTACGCCTGTAGTAGAAACCCTGATACATCTCAACGCCGAAAACAAGAGCACCACCGTGCCAAGACAGGAGTACCGCCTTGTACAGACGCCGCAGACCTTTGACATACAGCTGCTGAAGGAGGCATACAAGCAGTCCTACCGTGAAGACTTTACCGACGACGCCTCTGTGGCAGAAAGCATCGGGCAAAGTCCGACGCTCATAGAGGGCAACCGCGAGAACATAAAGATAACCACTCCGTTCGACCTGCTTATAGCAAGGGTGCTGGCGTAGATAATTTGCTGACATAATATTTTCATCTAATCTGAAACATCTCTCAAAACGCGACAATGCTCGACATATTAGACCAGGACATACAGTATCTTCCGGGCGTAGGCCCAAGGCGCAAGACTCTGCTCAGTAAGGAACTGGGCATCAGCACCTATAAGGAACTGCTTGAATATTACCCCTACAAATATGTCGACCGCAGCCGCATATACCGCATAAATGAGCTTTCGGGCGACATGCCCTTCGTTCAGATACGTGCAAGAATACTGAGTTTTGAGACTTTCGAGATGGGGTTCCACCGCACAAGGGTCGTGGCACATGTGTCAGACGGAACCGGAGTGGCAGACATCGTGTGGTTTTCGGGAGCAAAATACATCATCAGCCACTATAAACTTTCTACCGACTACATAATATTCGGCAGACCTACCGTGTTCAACGGGCGCTACCAGTTTGCACATCCCGACATTGATCCGGCATCAGAAATGCAGCTATCACAGATGGGACTGCAGCCGTATTATGTAACTACGGAAAACATGAAGAAGACGGGCATGACGTCGAGAGCCATAGAAAAGCTCATAAAAAGCATGCTCGACAACATGAAAGAACCGCTCAGGGAAACCCTGCCCGACTTCATAACCAAGCCGCTGAACATGATATCAAGGGACGAGGCGTTCAGAAAAATACACAACCCCAAAACGCCCGACGACATGAGCAAGGCCCGCTACCGTCTGAAGTTCGAAGAGCTTTTCTATGTTCAGCTCAACATTCTGCGATACGCCAGCGACCACAGGCGCAAATATCGCGGCTATATATTCAGCCGTGTCGGCAAGACGTTCAACGACTTTTACTTCAATAACCTTCCCTTTCCGCTCACAGGCGCACAGAAACGTGTCATTAAGGAAATAAGAAAAGACATGGGCTCGGGACAGCAGATGAACCGTCTGCTGCAGGGCGACGTGGGCAGCGGCAAGACGCTCGTGGCACTGATGTCCATGCTCATCGCCATCGACAACGGCTTTCAGGCCTGCATAATGGCCCCGACAGAAATTCTGGCGGAACAGCACCTTGCCACAATACAGGGAATGCTCGGCGGAATGGACGTAAACGTAGAACTGCTGACAGGCATGGTGAAAGGCAAGAGGCGCAAGGCCGTGCTGGAAGGACTGGCCAACGGAAGCGTAAACATACTGGTGGGCACCCATGCCGTCATCGAAGACACCGTGCAGTTTGCACGCCTCGGCTTTGTAGTCGTAGACGAACAGCACAGATTCGGAGTGGCACAGAGGGCACGGCTATGGAACAAGAGCGACAACCCGCCGCACGTGCTGGTCATGACAGCCACGCCTATTCCCCGGACACTGGCAATGACCATATACGGCGACCTGGACGTGAGCGTCATAGACGAACTGCCGCCGGGACGCAAGCCCGTAGTGACAATACATAAATATGACGACCAGACAACAAGTCTGTATAACGGAATAAGGAAACAGATCAACGAAGGGCGTCAGGTATATATCGTGTTCCCGCTGATAAAAGAAAGCGAGAAGATAGACCTCAAGAATCTTGAAGACGGATTTGAAGGACTCAAAGAAGCGTTTCCCGAATTCAGGCTGAGCAAGGTTCACGGCAAGATGAAGCCGGCTGAAAAAGAAGAGGAGATGAAGCACTTTGTGTCCGGCGAGACCCAGATACTCGTGGCCACCACCGTAATTGAGGTAGGCGTAAACGTGCCGAATGCATCAGTGATGGTAATACTCAACGCCGAACGCTTCGGCCTGTCACAGCTGCATCAGCTGCGCGGCCGTGTAGGACGAGGAGCCGACCAGTCATACTGCATACTTGTAAGCAAGCGCAAGCTAAGCGAAGAGACACGCAAGCGAATAGACATAATGTGCGACACCAACGACGGATTCAGGATTGCAGAAGCCGACCTGAAGCTGCGTGGCCCCGGAGACCTTGAAGGCACACAGCAAAGCGGAATGGCCTTCGACCTCAAGATAGCCGACATTGCGCGCGACGGTCAGCTGGTGCAGCTGGCACGCAACGAGGCACAGAAAATAATTGACAAAGACCCTATGTGTCAGAAGCAGGAATATGCCATGCTATGGAAAAGGCTTGACTCACTGCGCAAAACAAACATAAACTGGTCTGCCATTTCATAGGTATTTTAACTAAAATGCTAACAATATGAATATCAACCAGTTAGTATTAGTTAAATTAGGGACGCCTTGCATGCCAGTTTGTTAAAGTGTCCATAAAGTTGTTAAACCGGAAAACAACTATCACACTTTTTTATTATCTTTGCAAAGGTTTTTATGATAGGCCGGAAAATTTTTATCTGTTGATTTTTTTCTGACTATCGCCCGCGGCAGCCTCCGCACTTTTATCTTAACCAAGAACAATAAATTATGTATTTAATAAAAAGAACAATAAAGACATTAGCATTTACGGCATTATTTACCCTTACGGCAGTAACGGCATCAGCCCAGGATCTGCTGGCCCGCCAGGCACCTATCGACAGAAAGATGAAGGCGGTTGACACTTTAGCCCTTAAAAACATAATACAGAGAGAACAGACCGGCTCCCCTTCAGCACAGCTTTACAAGGAATGGAGCAACAAATATGCTCACCGCGCCACAACCCTTCCCGATTCTTTTCTTATTAACCTCAAGCACTTCTGCATGCCTACGACAAGCAAAGTCATAACGTCTAACTTCGGACGTCGCTGGGGCCGCATGCACAAAGGTATCGACGTGAAGGTTTATATCGGCGACACAATACGTGCCGCATTCAGCGGAAAAGTAAGAATAGTAAGATACGAAGCCAACGGATATGGCAACTATGTGGTTATACGCCACTATAACGGACTTGAGACTATATACGGACACATGTCTAAGCACCTGGTTGAAGAAAACCAGACTGTAAAAGCCGGAGAGCCCATCGGACTTGGCGGAAACACCGGACGAAGCACAGGTTCTCACCTCCACTTTGAGACACGTCTCTGCGGCGTAGCCCTCAACCCGGCACTCATGTTCGACTTCAAGAACCAGGACGTAACAGGCGATACATATATGTTCCGCCGCGACACTTACGACAACGACTCAAGACTTGCAAACAAGGAAAGAGGAAAAGACGACAACGAATATGCATCAGCAGAAAACAGTTCATCGTCTGACAAGAGAAGCAGAAACAACGACAGCGGCGACATACGCTATCATAAGGTTAAACGCGGAGAGACTCTGTCGAGCATCGCAAAGAAGCGCAACACAACTATCGAAGAGCTCTGCAAGCTTAACCACATAACAAAGAAGATGCGCATACGTCCGGGACAGATCTTAAGATACTCATAATTGTTAATGTCTATAAATGTCAAGCGGCTGTCAGCATTATGCTGGCAACCGCTTTTTTATTCCAATCGGTCATCAGGCAGGCTGAAAGCATGAATACACAAAATTGATAAAGCTATGTGCGGTCTAATGACCGACTGGGGTTTATGTTTTCTACCAGACATACCTGTTTCTGTCGTCTGTCTGAATCTGCATTTTCCTGATACAGCCGCCATGCCTGCGAAAAAGCAGACGGCAGCACTTCCGATATAAGAAGGCTATACTTTCTATATAAAACAACAATACGCCCAAATCAGCATGACCGATTTGGGCGTAATTTATAACTGATATTTCTGATTCTTATTTTTTTATCACCGCACGTATGACAAACCAGGCATGCATGACGATAGTGGTAAAAAGTCCGTAATGACGGCTCATAACATCAAAACGTTCAAGAAGCGAGGCCCTGTGGTTCTTTGTCGACTGCCCCTCACGCTGATAGTCGGCAATGGTGGCATGAACGTTCACCAGTGGCAGCGACTCTTTCTCTGCTTCTTTCATAATTCTTATACACCAGTCAACATCTGCCGAAAAACGATAATGCAAGTCGTAAGGAACCTTCTGCGCCAAATCAGTGCGCGCATAAAAAGCCTGATGGCACACAAGCATACCATGACGGAAAGAGCGCCACGTGAGTTTTTCTGGCGGTGTAAGCCTGCGCCGGCTCATATAGTTGCCGTCATTATCCACCCAGTCGGTATCACCATACAGCACTCCCGGCAGCGGTTTTCCTTCGCTGCTGCACTCTTCAAGACGTGCGTTGGCAGCAATAACATCCAACGTATCGGCCGACGGGAAGAAGTCTCCGGCATTGAGGAAACACACATAATCGCCCGTAGCCAGCCGGCGCCCTTTGTTCATGGCGTCATACAGTCCCTTGTCAGGTTCGGAAATGATCCTCACCTCATGGCCGTTGCAGGCTGCATTTGAAGCCTTTTTATATTCTTCTGCCATATTCTGCGTGCCGTCAGACGAAGCTCCGTCTATAATAAGATGCTCCACCGCCGCATAAGTCTGCCTCGCAACGCTGTCAGCCGTGCGCATAAATACATCGGCCGCATTATACGTAATTGTTACAATCGTAAACTTTATCATAATCTGTAATGCCTGTAAGCCCTGGCCTGGTTATAAACCTCAATATACTTCATCGCCACGCTCTGCTGCGAATAGCTTATTGAAACCTTTTTCACCGCATTGTCGCTCAGCTCGTCATAGTCGGCTTCAGAGAGCACCCAGCGCATGCCTTCTGCCAGATCTTCGGCACTCTTGTATTCAGCCACATACCCATTCTTGCGGTGATCTATCATCTCCGGGATGCCGCCCGACTTAAATCCTACGCACGGCACGCCGCAGGCCATAGCCTCCATTATAGTGTTAGGCAGGTTATCTTCAAGCGAAGGCAGCACAAACAAGTCGGCCGCGTTATACACATCTATAATCTTCCGTTGGTCGCTGACATAGCCGAGCGGACACACCGGAAAAGCCAGCTTGTCGGCATAGTCTTCCGAGTGGCCTCCAAGGATAACTATGCTCGTGTTTTCCTTCATCTCAGGGCAACGCTCTGCCATAATCTCGCAGGCACGCACCATATAGTCCATACCCTTGCGCTTGTCTGTTATGCGCTGTGATACGACCAGAATAAGACGTCTGTCAATAGGCAGCGACAGACGCATGCGTGCCTCGCGCTTGTCAGCCGGCTTATATTCGCGCGTATCTATTGGGTTAGGTATGCTGACCACCTGCTTTCCCGTCAGCAGCCTGCTGCCGCGCACGGCTGAACACAGCCATTTACTGCACGTAACGAAGAATATGTTGCGCGACGACCACACCTTGGCCTTGCGCCTCCATATCTTTGCCGAAAGGTCGTTGGCCGAGCCTCCGCCGGGCAGATACTGACAGTTATGACATCCCGTGGTCTTATAATAGTTACATTTGCGGGTGTAGTGACATATACCCGTAGCCGGCCAGAAGTCGTGCATTGTCCACACAACAGGCTTTCCGCTGTCGATAATCTTGCGTATATCCTTTATAGAGAGCATGCCCTGGTTTATCCAGCTCAGATGTATCACGTCGGCTTCCTTAAACTCGCGCATGCGAGTTATGTCAGTGCCGGCATTTGCTATGTCAACCTCAAAGAGATGCTTCCGTGAAAAGTGCATGTGACAGAAAATGCACCATCGCTCCCACAGGAAGTTCCACCGCTGCCATATACCTTTAGGCAGCTCCACCACCGTGATGTCCGAAGTCTCCTTGTCGCGCACCAGCATCTTAGCCTTAACGCCATTATTGTTAAGAGCCTCCATTAGCCGGTTGGCAGCCACGGCGGCGCCTCCGGTCTTCTCGCTTGTATTTACGATTAGCACCCGCATTGTTCAAAATGTTTATGTTTTTTATTGCAAACACAAAATTAAAATAAAATACTTATTCTACCAAATTTAACGGCTGTTTATATGCTGTTATCGCACACAATTTATTGATTTGCGTCAAGAAAAGCGTCTTTGATTGCAAAAAGACACGTGCAAGTATTGACAGATAACGTTTTTCGCCGTATCTTTGCAGCATCAAAAGGTTAATAAATTGTTTAGGTTAGTAAATAGTATTAGTTTAAGGTAAAGTTTTCATGATTATTTAGGATGACAAAGGAGGCCGTGAGGTTCCCTTTCGAATCGAAAAAGGTTTTTTAGTTAAACATATTTTTAATACGCTGCAGCTTGCTGAAAGTTGCAGCGTGTTTTTTATACTCACAAAAATTCCAAACAGGCATAGCTTCAGTCAGTCATTAGACCGGTTTTGTCTATTCCGTACATTCATGCTTTCAGTCCGTATCCTTGTTTTATATAGGCGTTTTTTTGTGCTACGTGATGTGCAGCAACGAAGCTATTGTGCCGGCTGATTTGCACATGTTGTTAAGCGTAGCGAAAATTTCGGCAGCATCGAATATCAGAACCAACAATCAGCGAAACTAATTTCAATCTGCTTGCTTCCTATGTATAATTTATAGGTAGAAGTTGCGGATCAAAGATCCTGATATTCGATGCTGCCGGATCGCAGATCCGACAGAACATTAGTCTTGTTGTTTCTCTGCAATTCTCGGTATGTAGCAACAAAGCTATTGTGCCGGCTGATTTGTAATCTGCCGGAACTGAATATAAGGATTTTTCAATCCGCTTGCTTCCTATGTATAATTTAATAGGTAGGAGTTGCGGATCAAAGATCCTGATATTCGATGCTGCCGGATCGCAGATCCGACAGAACATTAGTCTTGCTGTTTCTCTACAATTCTTATATTCAATGCTGCCGAACTACTGACCGAATTCCAATAACAGATTTGCTATGATCAGTCGTCCTTGCGTTCTATCAGCACCACGGCATAAGCGCTTATGCCCTCTTCACGACCCGTAAATCCAAGTTTCTCGGTTGTAGTAGCCTTTATGGATATGTTGTCCTCATCGGTGCCTATAACTTCTGCAAGGCATGCCTTTATGGCCGGCACATGCGGATTGATCTTAGGGCGCTCGGCACACACTGTGGCGTCTATGTTGCCTACCACATATCCTTTGCCGGCAATAAGTTCAACGGTCTTGCGCAGCAGCACCTTGCTGTCTATGTTGAGCGTGTCGGCCGATGTATCAGGAAAATGATAGCCTATATCACGCATATTGGCAGCACCGAGCAGCGCGTCGCATATAGCGTGTATAAGCACGTCGGCATCGCTGTGTCCAAGCAGTCCCATGCTGTGCTCTATCTTTATTCCTCCGAGCCACAGGTCACGGCCCTCAACGAGCCTGTGAACGTCAAATCCAAATCCGGTTCTAATCTTCATAATCGTTTATTTTAGTTCTGTTTTGCTATTCAATATGATAATGTAAAAACAAGAAGTCGCATGGGCGCGGTATTTCGGGCTCATGCGACTTCTTGTTTTTCCGGCTCCCTTCGGTTTATCTGCGGAACAGGTCCTTTATGCCGTCCATGTCGAATCCGAGAGTGAAACGCAGTGTCTGGTCGAGCGGGTTGCTCTTTGCCGTTGCGATTACATAACCGCAGTCGAGCGAGAAGGCGCTCATGCGGAAACCGGCACCTACGGTGAAGTATTTACGGTTACCCTTGTTCTCCGACTCATGGTGATAACCGGCTCTCAGCGTAAACTTGTCGTTATAAACATACTCTGCACCTACACTCCAGTTTATCTCCTGCAGCTCTTCCTTGAATCCGCCGGGAGCATCACCGAAGCTCTTGAATATACCCGATATGCTCGACACGTCGTAATATTCTTTCTGAACGCGCTGGTCATAAGCCTCAGATGACTCGCCATCTTCCAGTTTAGGATATGTAGGCACAAGGAGCTTGTTGGCATCTGCAGCTATGGTGAATCTGTTAAACTCGTCGATGGGCACCATCAGGGCAAAACCAAGACGCATGTTCGTCGGTATAAACTCGCTGTCTTCGCTGCCTCCAAACGAAATCTTACTACCGATGTTGCTTATGTTGAGTCCGATGCCGAGCTGACACTCGCGCGCACCAATGTTTATATAGTCGTTATAGTAGCAGGCAATGTCGGCTGCAAACGCACTACCAGGCGACGTATCGTCCGTGTAGTCGTATGTAAGGTCTGAATATATCCATCTTACGGCAGCAGCCAAAGAGAACTTCTCGCTCAGCATAAGCGAGTAAGCCACGTCGAACGACATTTCATAAGGGTTAATCGTCATGCCGCTGCTCTCGCCGGTCTCGCCGTTATAGTCGGTCATAACCTCACCCAGCGAGAAATATCTCAACGATGCCGACACGGCACTGTAGTCGCCAATGCGGTAATATCCTGACAGATAAGCAAGGTCCATGTCGCTTACGAGCTGACGCAGCCACGGCGTATAGTTGAGCGACACTCCTGCACGGCTTATACAGAAAGGATACTTGGCAGGGTTCCAATATTGCGAGTTGACATCAGGGTCGGTAGCCACACCGACATCACCCATACCGGCGGCACGTGCGTCGGGGGCTATCATCTGTGAAGTTACTGAGGTGTTAACCGGATTAAACATGTCCAGCTTGTCCTGAGCAAAGGCTCCGGCCGAGGCCACAGCAAGCATCAATGTCAACAATATTCTTTGACTATTCTTCATTCTTTGTCTTTATTTCTTTTTCTGTAATGATTATGCAACTAAAAAACTTTTGTCATGCGCAGAAGCGACATGCGCCTTGATATAATAACCGCTTTTCTCTCATTTTATTGTGTAGTGCGGTCATTAATGCCACATTTAGCGCCGCCATGCTTTATTGTTCAGGCTGCCGCCATGCAGTGTCAGGCATGGCGCGTCACCGGTGCGGCTGCCGTGTCAGCGCGATATGATAATCAGCTTCTTTGCCTTCGACACCATGTCGCTGCCGCTGCCGCCAATCTTCACGCGGTAGATATAGACGCCCGTCTGCAGCTTACCGCCGTTGCTGCCTGTCAGGTCCCAGTCTACGGTATAGTTGTTGTTTGCCGACACGCCGCTCTCCTTGTGTTTCCACAGAGGACGGCCGCTCATGTCGAACACCTCAATCTCCACGTCAAGGTTGCTTCCGGCGCGGTCGTGGTTGATGATAAACGTTGTCGACGTTCTGGCAGGGTTGGCCGTGCAGTTGATGTCTATCAGACCGGGGCGCAGACCGCTCACCACGTTGAACGTAAGTTCGGTGGTGGTCAGGTTGTTCATTATGTCCCATGCCTTAAACCTGAGCGTGTGCATGCCCGGCTCAAGCTCAGGTATGCTGTAGTATGTCGAGCCGCTGGTGTAGCTGCCGAAGTCGTAGCTGAAGTTGTCGTTCAGCACGTATGTCTTGTCGGCATCGCCGTCTATGGTCAGCATAAGGTCGTGGCCTATGCCGCTGCCAGTGGTGTTTATTCCGTCCTTGTCGGTTATCTCGGCCACGAAATAAGGCGTTGGATTTACGTTGCCGCCGTTGACAAAGGTCGGAGAGTTAAGATAGCAGTAGACAGACGGGCCTATGCCGTCGTTGTCGAGCGAGCCTGTTCCGCCCACGATGAAGTCTTCGCTGTAGCCGTTCACGGCATCGCCCGTGTCGCCGTTTATTGCAAACACGTTTATCAGTCCGCTCTCGTCGCTGTAGTCGATGTCCTTGCCCACGGCAAACGACATGCTGAACTTGCCTGCCCTCACGCTGTCGGTGCCGTTGAACAGGGTGTTTGAGCGGTCGTAATATTCAAACGGAGTGCTTGCTCCCTCGCTCGACGTGTTGTTAAGCTTGCACACAACGAGCTTCTCGGCGTCTCTCACGGTCAGCGTGGCCACGCCTCTGAAGGCCTCGTCTATGCTGCCCGACGCTCCCTCTATGTGTCCTTTCACTGTGGCCACGGAGCCTGCCTTGAGCTGCGGCAGAGTCTCGGCAGAAGCCAGGGGCACGCCGTTGATGCTGTCTACCACCACTCTCATCTGCGGCAGGTTGAGCTTCAGGGCGGGGTCGCCCAGCAGCGAATATTGCAGCTTGTTCTCCGTCTTGTCGGCGCCCGACTCTATAAGGTCGTTCTTGGCCAGGCGCTGCGCCTCGCCTATAGTGACATAGGTGCCGTTCTGCGGGGTGAGCAGGGCCTTAAGGTAGGCACGGTTGATAGCCCTGTTGCGGTCTACCCACACCGTTCTCGTTGTTCCGTAGAATGCCACCGCACCGCCGTTGCTGTTGAGCACCGCCGTCTCGCCGATGTTCTGCTGCTGCGAGTCGAAGGGCATGATGTCGCACGACGCCGTTATCCACAGCGGCAGGTTGGCGTTGCTGAAGCCGGAAAAGTCGGTCAGCGTGAGCACACGCTCGTGCGATATCTGGTCGGCACGTCCGTGTCCGCTGTAGTTCATTATCAGCGCGCCGGCGCTTTGCTGCTGCTTTATTATCTTGGTCACGTCGGGATATGTGTTTCCGGTAGACGTCGTTACGCAGGTGTATGCGTCCCACATGACGCGCTTTACCTGAATGGCCGGATTGATGCCCTCAACCACCTTTGCCATTTCGTCGGCAGCCTCCATGTGCTGGTTGTTGTTGCCGTCGTCGCCCATAAACATCATCACGTTCTGCCAGCTGCCGGCATTTTTGTTTTCGGCGTAGCTTATGGTCTTGTCAACCATTATCTTTGCTTCTTCTGCGGTGCGCACGGGGAAGCGCCCCACAGCCATGTCGAGCTTGTCGGTCTTCGGATTGCCGCCCTCGCCGTCGTCTAACAGGCAGAAGAATCCATCGTCAACGTAGCAGTCGGTGGCGCTGAATGAGTTTTCGCTCTCATGACACAGCAGGAAATCGTCCTGACTGAGACTCGAACACTCTTGCGTGTTCATGCGGTTATCCCACACGCAGTCGCCAAACAGCAGCAGGTGCGACGGCATGTCGGCCTCTGTCTCTGCGCGGTCGTAGAGCATCTTCAGATAGCGGCGGTATGCGTTGGCGTCGGGCGTACCGCTCGAAAATTCGTTATACAGTTCGTCGGCCGGCACTATGCGCACTCTCATGCCGTCTTTCTCCTCGTGCAGTTCCTTTATGCGCTGCGCCTGAGCCGTAAGAGCGGCAGAGGTGGGCACTATGATAATCATGTCGGCAGCCTCGTCGGCATGATGATTCTGGTTGGTTATGTTATACACATATTCGGGCACGCTGAACTCACGTCCGCTCAACGTGGGGCACGGGCGCGGCTCGTCCTGCGTTACGCTGATATAGTCGAGCCTTGCCGGACCGCCCGATACGGTGGTTATCGTTACCGTGTCCGACGGCGACGCGTAGGCGTTGCTGTAGGTCATGTTGACCGACTTGCCGTGGTCATATTCGCCGAATGTCATGCTGAACGTGCGCGTGTCTGACCCGTTAATCTTTATCTGCACCGTGGTGGCCTGTCCTGCGGTGACGCTGGCATAGACCTTACGTATGCCCTGACATGGCGAAGAGTTCTCCAGGATATATGTCTTCGACGTTCCTGCGCTTATCGGCGTGTTCTCATAAAGGTTGCGTCCGCCCTGATACCATGCATAATTGTCTATCTCGTGCAGGAAGTGATAGTCGTCGGCAGAGGGATAGAACGAGTCTACAAAGGCTGTGCTGTCAACGGTGAGCGGCTCGCCGTCGCTCTCGGTAAGGAAGTAGTAGCCGTAGTCGGAGTAAGGATTGCGGGTGCGCGTGGTTGTTGTGTTGCTGCTCCACGACACCGGTCCCTGCGCATGGAACAGCCTGCGGCCGTCAACATAGCATGTGGGCACCTCCTTCAGGTCGTCATACTTTATCAGGTCGTCGGCTTCGAGACTTTCGTTCTGCAGCGCGCCGCCGTAGCCATACACCTTTACGCGGCTCATGTCGCTGAATCCGGCGCGGCGTATCAGCGCGTCGGTTATCTGATATATGCCCGTAGAGGGCACGCGTATCTTTGCCCAGCGGCCTTCGGCCAGCACCGACTTGGCGGCATAACGGCCGGCAGGACTTACGGCTTCGGCTCTCGAGGCTGTCCTGAGGGCAGCGTTCTTAGGCTTAGCCTCAACGGCTATCATAAAGCTCACCAGCTTCTGCCACTTGCCCCCGCGCTTTACCACCGGCACAAACGACACCTCGATGCGTCCGCGCTTGCGCTCCGTAACCACGTTGACCTCCAGCTCCGGCATTTCGGGCATGTTGTCGCCGGCAATCTTCAGACAGCGCTCTACGTCGCCGCTGCTCATCTCGTAAAATTCGGGATATTCAATCTTTACCGTATATACAGAGTCGGCCCATGCGCCGCCGAGCGGCAGCGAACAGGCAAAGCGCGGCAGCACGCTGTCTATCTTAACCTCGTCGGCAGTGAGGTTAAAAAACTTCTGCACACTGCTGCCCATGATGTTGCAGCAGCAGAGCAGCGCGATAACCGACAATAATATTTTTCTCTTTGTCATTTAACGTTAAACTCCAATACCTTGCGGTCTTCAAGCCAGCCCGTAAGATGGTCATCAATATGAACGGGGCCCACTCCGGCCGGAGTGCCCGTATAAAGGATGTCGCCGGTCTTCAGCGTGAACCATTGACTTATGTAGGCTATAATCTCGTCTACCTTGAAGAGCATGTCGCTCGAGCAGCCTTCCTGAACGGTGTTGCCGTTGATGTCGAGGCGGAAATGTATTGCCTGTATGTCGCGAAACTTCTCTATGCTCACCCATTCGCCTATTGCAGCCGAGCCGTCGAAGCCCTTGCACAAATCCCACGGCTTGCCTTCGGCGCGCAGCCTGTTCTGCAGGTCGCGGGCGGTGAAGTCGATGCCCACGGTTACGGCGTCGTAGTATCTGTGGGCGAAGCGCTGCGGTATGCTCTTGCCCAGGCGGCAGATGCGCACCACCAGCTCTGTCTCATAGTCGATGCGTCCGAGCTCGTCGGGCAGGAAAAACGGCTTGCTGTCTTTTAGCAGAGCTGAGTCGGCCTTTGTAAATATCACAGGCTCTTCCGGTTTATATAACGTTCCATCCAGCTCTTTATTGTGCTGGATATAGTTCATTCCTACGGCAAAAATCTTCATAATCTGATACTTGTTTATACTTTATCCTAATAACACGGCGCCAGCGTCTCTGCAACAACTATCCATACCCACACCGTGTTGTCTGTTGCAAAGATAAGATTTTCTGACGAAACGGCAAAAGGATATTTATTAGGAGTTATTTATTAAGGAGTTAAAGAAGTTAGAGTAGTTAAAGGAGTTAAAGCCAAATGCTTTTTTTACAATAAAGCGCCGGCAGCATAGCGGATTGAAATTAGCTTCGCTGACCGTTGGTTCTTATACTCTATTCCGGCAGATTTTTCGCTGTGCTCAACAACACGTGCAAATCAGCCGGCACATTAGTCTTGTTGCTACATAAGCTGTGTGGCAAAATTGTGTAGAAACAGCAAGACTAATGTTCTGTCGGATATGCTATCCGACAGCATAAAGTATCAGGATCTGCGATCCGCAATTCATACCTATTAAATTAGCAATAGGAAGCAAGCGGATTAAAAAAATCCTTATATTATATTCCGGCAGATTAATTTTATTGATTGTCAGCTGCGCTCGGCATAACCAAATATAATTTGCTTCTGCTCTCGCTTGCACGACAATTGCAAATCAGCCGGCACATTAGCTTTGTTGCTGCATGTCCGTTTTTAAACTACAATGCATTTGACTCTAACTACTCTAACTTCTATAACTACTTTAACTACTAAAAATTAGCATTGTTGCTGCATGTCCGTTTTTAAACTACAATGCATTTGACTTTAACTCCTCTAACTCCTTTAACTACTAAAAAAATTGAGGCTGATGTTCAGTTTATTCACACAGCCAACACTTCAACGCTCAGCAAGCCAGTGCCGCCGTCATAGTCTATGGCCGAACTGTAGAGATAATCGGCCGGACGGCTTACATATTCCTGTCTTACCGGATTGTCGTGTATGTATCTCAGCTTTTGCTTAAAGAAGTAAGGCGTTGCTATCTGTTCCGGGTGGTAGCCGTCTTGCCAGAAACGGTATTTAGATGTCTTCGTGTCGTTTGCGGCTGCAAAGCCAAACTGACTTAGCATCCATTCCCTGCGGCTCTCCTGCATGTCGTCTTGCAGTTCGGCTATTATCCGTTTGCTTGTATGTTTTTTAAAGTCGCGCATGATGTCGGCCACGCTCTCGTCCGATTCACTGCGCACTATTGCGTGCAGATGGTTACTCATCAGCACCCATGCATAAATTATCAGTCCCTTGTGCTGCCGGCAATAGTCTAGCGACTCCAACACTATATGCTTATACTTTGGCCGTGTGAAGATGTCTATCCAGTTGACAACGGTTGTTGTTATAAAATATACTTCATCCTGTATTATGCCTTTTGCGTTGTTCATGATATATCCGTCGTTTTGCAGTTAACAAAACAAATATAAGCTTTATTTGGCTTATATTCAAATGTTTGCATCACATTTCTGCATTATTTCTCAACAATCATGCCATGTCAGTTAGCTTTTTGCTGTATGTTCCGCTGTTATTGGGTCTTGTTGCTGCATATCGTTGCCTGAGAGCCACAAGGGTAATGTTCTGCCGGTCGGGACAATAAGCCACAAGAGTAATGTTCTGTCGGATATGCACGTGTTGTTGAGCGCAGCGAAAAATTCGACAGCATAAAGTATAAGGATCTGCGATCCGAAAAACATACCTATAAATCAGCTATAGGAAGCAAGCGGATTGAAAATCCTTATACTCAATTCCGGCAGATTTTTCGCTGTGCTCAACAACACGTGCAAATCAGCCGGCACATTAGTCTTGTTGCTACATATCCGTCGGCACGGGGTCGGTATAGACGGTGTAGGTCTTGCCGTCCTCCGACACGGTGTATCCCGGGTCTTCTGCCGCAGCGAGGGAGACGGTGTAGGTATATTCCTCGCCCGCTTTCCATTCGGCATCGTTCTGCATCTTATAGACGAAGACCTTGCCGTTGGTGAATTTGCAGGTGATGAAAGCCGTGCCCGCCGCCACCGTCTGCGGGGCGACGAGGGTGATGTAGGTGTCGCCACCCTTGTCATAATACGGGGCGATTACAGCCGGGTTTCCATTCTCGGTGGAGAGGC
This sequence comes from Prevotella marseillensis, assembly GCF_900625065.1. Classification (NCBI taxonomy): domain Bacteria; kingdom Pseudomonadati; phylum Bacteroidota; class Bacteroidia; order Bacteroidales; family Prevotellaceae; genus Prevotella; species Prevotella marseillensis. The sequence goes on from NZ_UYXY01000001.1 coordinate 2,709,284, forward strand.
CCGTCAGCCACACGAACATCTGCTCCTCGGTGTAGTCCGTCAGGACGACGGTCACCCGTGCCGTGCGGTGGGTGAAGCGGAGTGTGGGGTTGCCGTAGCTCACCGTCTGTTCCTCGGCCACGATGAGGTCGCTGCCCTCGAAGTCCTTCCGGGCACTTTGGTCGGCAGCTACCTTCACGGCAGGCGGGGTTGTCTCGCCAGCGGTGTAGGGCCACCACGCCGTGACGGTGATGTCGTTGTGGTTGGTCCAGTAGTACGGGTCGGTGGAGGTCAGCGTGGCGCTGGTGGGGTCGGCGGTGGAGGGCGTCACGTTGTATGCCTTCACCGTGCCATCCATCAGGACTGCCACACTCTGCACACCCGTCCAATTGCCGTCCGCTGGGGCACGGGTGGCGGCGATGGCTGTCGCGGCGGGATTCAGCCCCGTGGCGGTGAAGACGATGGGTGTGCCTTCCGCCCCTTCCGGTAGGAAGCCCGCTTCGTCCTGCGTGCAGGCGGCGAGTGAGAGGGCGAGCGCTGCAAGTGCAAAAAATCTTGTCTTCATTATATCTGTTGTTTTATTACTCTGGTTCTTTCCGTTGCGGGCGTAACTTTTCCCCCCGACGGTTTACTGCTTCATCAAGGTAGGCAATGCTCCTTTAAGTTCGTAACGCCACTTTGAGCCTGCGTTCTGCAAGGCGGTGTTCATGGCATCAACGGCTTTCTGCCAGGTAACGACAGAGCCGTCCACCTTCGTGGCTCCGGTGCTTCTCCTATTGTAGCCGATACCTTGTTCATGATTGTTCTTCCAATAGCAGGCGGTCAAGGTAATGTAGTTATCTCCCAAAAAGCCGCCGATATGTACATAGCCAGTGCTACTACCCGTACTGGTTACGTTGCCCGTGGCATAGCAGGAAAGGAGGCTTACTCCGTCGTTGAATCCTACCAGACCGCCGCCAGAGATATCCTCTGTGCGGTCTATTTCTATGATCACGTTGCCTGTGGCATAGCAAGCGGTCAAGGTGGCACCAAAAATCGTCTGACCTGCCACGCCGCCGACCTGGACCATTCCCTTCACTGTGGCAGAGGAACTGCATCCGGTGATGGGACGGTCCCTTTGAACACCCACCACACCGCCGACGCTCACCGTGCCGCTAATGCTGCCCGACACCGAGCAGTTTTCAATGATGCCCCAGCTAAATCCTGCCACGCCGCCGGCATAACCCAACCTGTGATTGCATGTTATCTGTATGCCATCCATCACCACATTCTTCACCGTAGCGGCGGCATTATTGAAATTACCGAGATAGCCGAACAGACCCGCATATTTGTCATTTGTCGTAACGGTCAGCCCCGTGATGGTATGGCCGCCACCGTCGAAGGTGCCGGTGTATGAGTTGTCGTAGTCTGTGCCTATCGGCGTCCAGTCTTTGCCGGTGAGGTCAATGTCGGCGGTGAGGGTAATGTTTATGTCGGTCTTACCTCCGTTCACTAATTCGGCTATATTCATCAGGCCGTCAGCGTTATAGACCGTGTAGGTATTGGTGTTGCTGTCGTAGATGTAGCCCAAATCCTCAGCCTCGCCGCTCTCGCCGCCGCCGTCAGCCCAGCTGCCGATGGTGCAACCCTCTAACGTCAAGCCGGTGGCGTTCACCTTGACGGTGTATTTATAGCGGTTGCCCGCTTCTAATACGACGTTGTTCTGTGGACGGAAGTAGAAGGTGCCGCTGCCGAGTTCCACCCGGATGAACGGCCTGCCTGCCGCAACGGTCTGCGGGGCGGTCAGTGCCTCGTAGGTGTTGCCGCTTGCGTTGTAGGTCTTGATGGCAGTCGGGTTGCCGTTATCGGCTGACAGGCTCACGAGTCTCACTGTGGCACTGGCGACGCTCGTGAATCCCGTGCCGGGCTTCAGTTCGATTGTCACGCGTGCCGTGCGGTGGGTAAATTCAAGAGTCGGGTTGTTAAATTCCACCTTCCGGTTCTCAGCAGAGATGAAGTCGCTGTTCTGGAAGTCAGCCAATTTGCTTTGGTCTTCGGCCACCTTCACGGCAGGCATCTGTGTGATGTCGGCATTGTTGAAGGGCCACCATGCCGATACGGTAATCGGGTTGCGGCTGATCCAGTAGTACGGGTCGTTCTCGCGTGAGAGCGTGGCACTCTTGAAATCGGTAGAAGCCGTTACGGTGTATTCCTTTACCGCATCGCCCATCTTGAGTGCCACGGAAGTGACGCCCTGCCAGTCGCCGTCCACGGAGGCACGGGTGGAAGGGGCTGCCAGCGGCGTTGCTTCTACGGACAATCCGGTGGCACGGATGACGACGGGGTATTCACCTTCGGGCAGACGGTTATCGCCAGCAAGTTCGTCCTGCGTGCAGGCGGCGAGGGCGAACAGCAGTGCGGTGGCTGCGGGGATAAATAATCTATGTCTCATAATTCTTCATTCTAATCGATTAATTATTAACATCCTACAGGTCAGCACCCACATCTCCACCGTCTATATCGTTCCACTTTGCAATGGTGGCTTCGCTGACTTCTAGGACTTTGTTGCGTACCTTGACGGTATAGGTATAGTTGTTGCCCGCCAGCAGTGCGCCATCGGGCATGGTGAGTGTGGCATGATATTCCTGACCTTTGTAATTCACAACCAACGGCAGGGATGCAACTGTCTGCGGGAAGAGGATGATCGATGACGTGAGATTGCCGTCGGCCAGATTCATGGTCAGTTCTCCGGTCTGTAGTCCGTTGTCTGCGGTGGCAATACCGTCGGCCGTGTTGAACGTACCGGTGAGTAACAATCCGTCCAGCGTGTAACGTTCAGGCTTGACCACGCTGAAATTCACGCCGTCGCCCGCCTCGAAGGTAAGGGTTATCTGGCTCATGCGGTGGTGGAAAGAGTTGTCTTCACCGCCTTTGGCGGTTTTGTCGGTGAAGCTTACTACCGGGTTGTTTTTGTCTCCCGTGGCTCCTGAAGCAAAGAGGAAGTCGATGGCAGGCTGGTTTTGCTGCGCCGTGGCATCGGTCGTAGCTGTGAGGATGCCTCCCGCCGCGTTGTACGGATAGTAGGCGCGGAAAGTATGGGTCTTTGCATCTTCGATATAGATAACCTTTCCTTCTGCCTCAAATTTCCCGTTTTTCAGGATGAAAGGCACGTTGCCGTACTGGGAATCGTTGCCGATGTCGGTGATGCCGATACGGTCGCCGCCAGTCCAGGTGGTTCCGCTGGCGCGGGTGGCGGGGGCGATGTTGGCGGTAAACTGGGCGGCCACGGGGTCACCGTTCAGGTTCTCGTTGTCGTTGTTGCAGGCTACCAGTGCGAGGGCGAGCGTTGCAAGTGCAAAAAATCTTGTCTTCATTATATCTGTCATTTTATTTGTTAAATTCCATTTCAATAATTGCTGCACCTCAGCATAATCAAAGCAAGCTTTGCTTCTGCGTTCGGTTTGCTAATTATTTACAAATCGGCATTTACATCATCACCTTTCACTTCTTCCCAGCCGGTAATTCCGGCTCCGTCCACTTCCATGCCTTCGGGAGTCTCAACCAGCGTTCCGCCGAGGGTCAGCGATTCGCCCTTTCCGGTGTTGAAGGCCGCGAGAGCTTCCGTGAGGTCGCTTTTCAGCGTGGTGGGGGTCGGGTTGCCGTCAGCATAGCGGATTTCGCCCGTCAGCAGCTGTTCCGTGCCGGTCACACCCAGCAGCCGCACCGTGGCTTTCCACTTGCCGGCATCGGCTCCTTCGGTAATCTTCGTGAAGGGCAGCACGACGTTCGAAGCGGCTCCGTAGGTATCGGTTGCGAAGTCGAGTGTTCCGGCTGCACCCGTCAGATGGGCAACAATCTCCGTGATGCGTCCGGCGGCATCACCCGTCGGCTCGACGACAAGCGTCAGCTCGCGCACCTGCTGCTTCATCGCGGCGGTCAGCGGATAGTCAGTGTCCTTCTCTATCAGCACCTGCTGCACGCTGGTGAACAGCCAGCCCGGGGCATTGCTGATGAAGGCTCCTGAGCCGGCGTCGTTGCCCGTGGCTGCTGCAACGGTGGCGGTGGTGCCGTTCACGGTGATTCCTTCAGCCGGATTCCACACCGCAAGGGTGTAGCTGCCAGGATCAAACAGATGGTCGGGGGCATGGGTGGCGGAAGTCTCCGTCCCGGTATAGTCGCCCATAGCGACCGTCCATGTGGCAGGTATGTCGATACCCTCGCCGCGGGCCGACCAGTCGGCTGTAACCGAAATCATTCCGTGGTCGGGGTGCGGCGTGTCATAAAGCGTGTCTTTCACGCATGAAGAGAGCAACAATGCCGTCAGTATGATTGTATATATCTTTTTCATAAGAAATATTTAATTTTTAATTCATAATTCTTAATTCTTAATTTATAATTATCTCATCTTCCATACCAATGTCACACCGGCATTGATGGGTCCCCACCAGTCTTTTGTCTCGTTGCCGCGGCGCACGCGCACACCGTCGATGACTTCATATTTCTCAAAGTCGGCGTTAAGATAGCCCAGACCGATGCCGAAGTCGAGAGCCAGAGCCTTGCCGAGCCGCAGCTGGTAGCCGGCGGTGAGTCCGCCGCCAATCAGGTCGCCCTGACGGCCCGTTTCGGAGAGCTTATAGTTGAACTCGCCCGTCTTGAACATAGCGCCCAGATACCATGCCTTGCTGCTGCCTATATAATAGCGCACCTCGGGCATAACCTCCCACAGAGCATAGCGGCGGTCTTTGTCGTTCCAGCTCCATGATGTCCATGAGCCGTTGACCAGTAAGCCCCACGACGGGCTGATGCGCCACTCGATGCCGAGGTCGGGCGTAAGCGTGGCCCAGCGCAGCAGGTTGAAGCGGAAGGCGAAGCCCCCTCCAACCTCCCCCCGATGGGGGAGGCTCAAGCCTTCTGATTCCGCTTGGGAGTTGTCTGAGGCTTTGCCGGCAGTATCATCTGAGACCTTGCCGACAGTATCATCTGAGACTTTGACATCAGTATCATCTGAGGCTTTGACATCCATAGCCTCCCCCTCATGGGGGAGGTTGGTGGGGGCTTTCACTCTCACCACCACATAGTCGCCGTCAGTGGGATGGTTGGCTGTGACGAAGCAGTCTTCAGTAAGGTTTCTCCTTATTATAAGTTCTGACTTCACACGGTTTGAACGTATGGCAGCTGTGGCGAGGTTTTCTTTTTCGCTGCCCATGGAGCTACAGTATCCGTCGACATAGACAGGCACTGTGCCGTCGGTTATTCCAGGCATGAGCCGGTCGATGCAGTCGAGCAGGCGCGCCAGTTCGTTTTCGTTGTCATACATAGGCACATAGAACATATCCTTCTGAGGCAAGAAGCGGAACGTGTAAACCGTGTCGGCCCCGGAGTTGCCCTGTGCTGCAACAGGCGAAAACGCTGCCGTAATGAATAGAAAAAGTGTCAATAATAATGTTTTTTTGCTCATACTTTATATATTTCTGGATTATACGCATTAGATTTTCGGTGTATAAAGTAAGTAAAAATATTCATGTTTCAATATTTTTTTTTAATAAAAAATGTTTTATAGTCAAAAGTAAGTGAAATGCGAAAAATCATTCAAAAAATAGTATCTTTGCACTATGGAAATTCAGTTGTCGACATCAGAAATGGAAGTTTTGCGTAAACTTCAACGGAATTTAGCCGGAAGTTCCGACTATGCCCGTGTGACTTGCATTCTGATGTTGGGCATGGGTAATACGCCCTCTTTCGTGTCCTCATGTCTTGGAATAGACGTTTCCACTGTATACCGTTATCGTTCCGCTTATTTACATGGTGGTGCTGATGAACTTCTGGAAAACCGTTACAAGGGTTATTGGGGGCTTCTTGACAGCCGTCAGCTGGCAGCCTTGTGCAAGGAACTACGCGAGCACATATATACGGATGCCAAAGGTGTGGCGGCCTGGATAAAGTCCGCATTCGGCGTTGAATACACTCCCCAGGGGGTTGCAGACTTGCTGAACCGCATCGGATTTACCTATAAGAAGACATCGGAAGTCCCTTGTGAGGCTGATGCCTCAAGGCAGGCGGCCTTTGCCGGGAAACTTTCAGAAATTCTTTCCGGTATGCCGGAAGATGCGGTGGTTTATTATGCGGACGGTGTCCATCCGACCCACAACAGCCGTTCCACTTATGCGTGGATAGAGAAAGGCGAGAGACTTGAACAGCCGACCGTCAGCGGTCGTGACAGGGTGAACATCAACGGGTTGCTTAATGCATATGACGTGACAGATGTGATAGCGCATGACTGTGAGAGCGTCAATGCCGAATCCACCCGGGATGTTTATCAGTCAGCCTTGGAAAGGCATCCCGAAGCTTCCGTCATCTATATCATCTCCGACAATGCCCGCTATTATCACAACAAAAAGCTCAAGGAATGGGTAAACGGGACGAAAATCAAACAGATATTCCTGCCGCCTTACTCGCCGAACCTCAATTTGATTGAAAGGCTTTGGAAGTTCCTCAGGAAGAAGGTCATTAACACCGGATTCTACAGGACAAAAGAGAAATTCAGACAGGCCATCAAGGATTTCTTCGACAATATCGGAAACTATAAAGAAGAGTTGGAGTCACTTCTAACTCTCAAATTTCGTTTGTGTAATTCGCAAACCATTTCTTTTTAACTATAATTGTCAAAATCGCATATTTTTGTCGTTTTAGCAGTTTTATTTTTGACGTTTCAGCACTTTTTTGACGTTTCAGCACTTTTTGCTATTGTGTTCCTTGGGGGGATAAAAGGGGGGATAATCGAAAATTGAGAAGTGAGAATTGAGGATTGAGAAGTGAGAATTGGGAAGTGAAGTTCGGTGCAAGCCAATTATGAAATGCTTTGTGGTGATACAAAATTTTGTAGGGAATTGTTGTAGAGAAACAGCAAGGATAATGTTCTTCGTCGGCATTGAGAAACAACAAGAGTAATGTTCTGGCGGATATGCTATCCGACAGCATCAAATATAAGGATCTGCGATCCGAAATTCATACCTATAAATCAGCAATAGGAAGCAAGCGGATTGAAAATCCTTATACTATATTCCGGCAGATTGCAAATCAGCCGGCACATTAGCGTTGTTGGTACATATCAGGCGGCACATTTTTTTAAACTACAATGCATTTGACTTTAACTACTCTAACTTCTATAACTACTTTAACTACTAAAAATTAGCTTTGTTGCTACATACCGAGAATTGCAGAGAAACAGCAAGACTAATGTTCTGTCGGATATGCTATCCGACAGCATAAAGTATCAGGATCTGCGATCCGAGACCCGAGACTCATACCTATAAATCAGCAATAGGAAGCAAACGGATTGAAAATCCTTATACTCAATTCCGGCCGATTGCAAATCAGCCGGCACATTAGTCTTGTTGGTACATATCCGTCGGCACATTTTTTTAAACTACAATGCATTTGGCTTTAACTACTCTAACTCCTATAACTACTTTAACTACTAAAAATTAGCGTTGTTGCTACATATCCGTTTTTTAGGCTACAATGCATTTGACTTTAACTACTTTAACTCCTAAAACTCCTTTAACTCCTAAAACTTAACCTCTCCAGAATTGCCATGCTCATCACGAAACCGCGGTTTGGTGCGAAAAATTGCACAAAATCGACATTTTCGGTAAAGTGTTGATATATCGGCTTTTACCAAGATTACAGAACAAAATGGCAATGGTTAAAAAATATTACTCGGCCACTTTTCATCCAAAAGTGGGCCGTTTACGATTCGTAAACGTGCCATTTGCACAACAAAAAGCAACGCTTTAGAGCATAAAAACAGGCGTTATTCTGAATAAAAGAGCGCATAAAAATAAACGAATGTTAATATCACATGGTCTGAAAGCGTTTAAAATTAACATCCGTTACGAATTAGTTTTCCAGATTGAAAAAAATTTTGTCCTGACTTTTTACTTTTTATCACGTAGCATAAAAGCAATAAGGCTAATGTTCACGGAACCGACACATTTAGTAAGAGATGCCCGAAGGGCTTGGTTGGAAATTCTTTGTAGAGAAGCAGCAAGACTAATGTTCTGGCAACATCGAATATAAGAATTGTGGAGAAACAGCAAGAGTAATGTTCTGGCGGATATGCACGTGTTGTTGAGCGCAGCGAAAAATTCGACAGCAAAAAATATAAGAACCAACGGTCAGCGAAGCTAATCTGTGATCCGAGACTCATACCTATTAATCAAAAAAATAGGAAGCAAGCGGATTAAAAAATCCTTATATTATATTCCGGCAGATTAATTTTATTGATTGTCGGCTGCGCTCGGCATAACCAAATATAATTTGCTTCTGCTCTCGCTTGCACGACAATTGCAAATCAGCCGGAACATTAGCGTTGTTGATACATATCCGTCGGCACGGAATCCTTATATTCAATTCCGGCAGATTGCAAATCAGCCGGCACATTAGTCTTGTTGGTATTATGCCGCTTGCAGGGAAACAGCGGATAATGTTATGGCGGCATTGAATATTAGAATTGTAGAGAAGCAACAAGGCTATTGTTCTAGCGGATATGCTATCCGACAGCATAAAGTATCAGGATCTGTGATCCGAGACGCGGTCATGGAATGTATCGTCGTCCCATTCCTTTTTTACCACCTCGCTCTGTTCTTAATTATTTGATATTCAGCTCTTTTATACATCGGTTTACATTTTACGCAGTGGAATGCGTATTTTTACGCAGTGCAAATATAATAAAATTACCAAACAATATCAATTTATTGAAGGATCTTTGATCCGAAACACAAAACCCTTATACTATATTCCGGCAGATTAATTTTATTGATTGTAGGCTGCGCTCGGCATAACCAAATATAATTTGCTTCTGCTCTCGCTTGCACGACAATTGCAAATCAGCCGGAACATTAGCTTTGTTGATATATTTCCGTCGGCACGGAAGAGTGAATAATTCAGACAGCTCCTTTATCTTTATTATCTCATATGTTTACACAAACTTAATATCAGCAATCTCAACAGCAAAATCGTGCAAAGATCTTTCAATCTTTTCAATTGTTGTCTTTGAAGGTTTACGTCTTCCTGTGACATAGTGGCTCAGTTGTCCTTGATTTACTCCTGTAATACGCGCCAAACCTGCCAAGGAGAAAGCATAGGCATAGTAATTAAGAAAAGATGCCACATCATAAGTAAAATTAAACTCTACGTCAGGAAATTCTTTTCCATTCTTTCGATACACTTCTTTCATATCGTCAACGGCAGCCAAAAAATCTGTTTTGGTTTCTTCAACGTTTTTACCTTCTCCTATACAACCGAACTTGCAGTTATTATCAGCAATGAAAGCAGAATAGGTGCCGTCGACTCCCCGTTCTATAACAACGTTGATTTTTTTACGTACCATAATAATATCCTTAATCTTGGTAATTGATTTATCAAGTATAAATAAAAAATATAATATGTCTTTAAATGCTGGAGATTAGTTTATCCCCGCATCCCTCTTGATACTTTTCAAAGTACCAGGTTTCACTTCTTCTGATTTATGATGGCTTGTCTGAAAATATTTTCCTGTTTTCGGACTATACCATGTCGGATGTCTGCCATCGGCATCAACCAGTTTACAACCGGCCTTTTTTAACTGTCTTTCTAGTTCACTATATTTCACCAGAGCCTCCTTTCTTTAAAAATAAGGAATTAAACAATTAAATTATGTGATATAAAAGCAACCACAATGCAAAGATACGAAAATTAATATCATCTGCAAATTTTTTGATATTAATTTTCGTATCATTTTTTTTCAGATAAACATTCTACGCAATAAACTCCATCAGGTCATTACATTCGTCAAAGACAATAATCACATCACTTCTAAATTCAAAACATTTTCTTATTTTCACCTCTACAATTCACTATTAAGCTCGTAAATTTTACATTGCCATTACATCAAAAACCTGTTGAATTGATAAATCGGAACAGTCAAACTATCTGTAATACAAAATAATTGTATAACTTTGCTTTCGGTAATCAGAGCGACTGTTGTTCGCAGTTCTTTATTCTTTATCATTATAAGGACACGGCAAATTTTCGACAATCATCTAAATTACAAGCATTTACGATTAATCAACATCACTTTAAGACAAGTATATATATGGAACAAATATTTCGTGTAGGCATTATCGGCGCCGGCAGCATTGCGGCATCAATGGCCGAAACTGTAGGGCGTATGCCGGAAGCACATCTTTATGCCATAGCATCGCGCAGCATTGAAAAGGCCAGGGAGTTTCAAGACAAATGGGGCGCAGAAAAGGCTTATGGCTCTTACGACGAACTGATACAGGATGAGAAGGTTGACCTGATTTATATTGCCACACCACATTCGCATCATTATGAGCAGGCGCGCCAGTGCCTGCTGAACGGCAAGGCCGTGCTGTGCGAAAAGACATTTACAGCCAACAAGGCACAGGCTGAAGAGCTGGTGGCGCTGGCCCGTGAGCGCAAAGTGTTCCTCGCTGAAGCCATCTGGACACGCTACATGCCGTTCTCTAAAGAAATAGTAAAGATGGCGCACAGCGGCGAGCTGATAGGCCGCCCGTATATGCTGACAGCCAACCTTGGCTATCCGATAGAGCACAAAGAACGCATCAAGAAACCGGAACTGTGCGGCGGCGCCCTGCTCGACCTGGGCGTCTACCCCATCAACCTTGCCTTCATGCTGTTTGGAAATTCGCCTGAGCGCATAATGTCATGCTGCAGCAAAAACGAGCTGGGAGTTGACCTGCAGAACAGTATGACCTTTATCTATCCCGAAGGAGAGATGGCCGTGATGCAGACCACGGCACGCTGTGCCAACGACCGCATGGGAGTGGTGTCGGGCGATAAAGGCTATATGGTTATCGACAACATCAACAATCCGCACACGGTAACTGTCTACGACACTAACCACAAGCAGACAGGCATATACACCTGTCCGCCACAAATCACAGGCTATGAATATGAAGTGCATGCCGCCATGGAAGCCATACGCAAAGGCGTGATTGAGCCTGAAGACATGCCGCACGCAGAAACCTTACGCATTATGGAGCTGCTCGACAGCCTGCGCAAAGAATGGGGCGTGGCTTATCCGTCGGACAAGCTATAAAAAGCTGTGTGGCAAAATTGTAGAGAAACAACAAAGCTAATGTTCTGGCGGTCTACAAATCAACCGGCACATTTGGTAAGAGATGCCCGAAGGGCTACACTTATGTAACCGTGGGTGGCACACCCACGGATGCAGAAACAGAGGAAATCACCCGAAGTGGTGATACTTTTAAAAAAAACACTCACTTAGAAAACATGGTTAAAAGTAGCACCTCTTCGGGTGCATGCTTATCTTAGCAGAACAACCGGGCGTGGCTTCGCAAAGCTTCGCCACACCCGGTTACAAAAGTGTAGCCCTACGGGCTATCAAATCAGCCGGCACATTAGCTTTGTTGCTACATATCCGTCGGCACAATGAATATAAGAATTGTAGAGAAGCAACAAGGCTATTGTTCTGGCGGATATGCACGTGTTGTTGAGCGCAGCGAAAAATTCGACAGCATCGAGAAACAACAAGAGTAATGTTCTGTCGGATATGCTATCCGACAGCAAAAAATATAAGGATCTTTGATCCGAAATTCATACCTATTAATAAAAAAAATAGGAAGCAAGCGGATTGAAAAAATCCTTATACTTAATTCCGGCAGATTACAAATCAGCCGGAACATTAGCGTTGTTGATACATATCCGTCGGCACAATAGATTAATTTTATTGATTGTCGGCTGCGCTCGGCATAACCAAATATAATTTGCTTCTGCTCTCACTTGCACGACAATTGCAAATCAGCCGGCACATTAGCTTTGCTGCATATAACATAACACAGTATCCGTCGGACAAGCTATAATGTAAATCCTCAAATCTTAATTGGCTTGCGCCGAACTTCATTTCTCCATTCTCAATTCTCCATTCTCAATTATTCTTCGTATTTTTGCAGATATAACAACTTTGCCATAAACAGATATGCAGAATAAGAAGAAACGAGTTTTTCATATAGTGTCGCATTTCGATGTGGGCGGAGCCGAGAGAGTGGCCGTGAACATTGCCAAGTCGCAGACTGAAGGCTTTGAATATCACGTGGTGGAACTGATACGCGCACACTCGGCGTTCACCAAGGTGTTTATAAAGGAACTCGAAGACGCGGGGATAAAATATCACCGGGGGCTGGTGCCAGAGGTGCATTTTCATTATCTGTTTGAGCGTCTCGCCGCAGTTACCTTTCCGCTGTGGTTTATCTTTCTGTTTCTGAGATACCGCCCTGCCGTGATACACAGCCACACCGAGATGCCCGACCTTGCCGTATATTCGTTCTTCAAGATGTTCCCGACGCTGCTCAGAGGCTGCAAGGTGGTGCGCACAATACACAACACACAGCTGTGGACAGGACTGAAAAAGACCGGGATGAAGGTGGAAAAATTCTTTATACGCAACAACTCAAACATAGCCATATCTGTAGCCGTGCGCGACAACTACACGGCAGAATATCACCAAACTGCACCTATTATATATAATGGTGTGGCTCCGTCAACGCAGAAACCGTTTGACGGAATTGTTGAAGGCAAGAAGAACATCCTGTTTGCCGGACGGCTCGAACCACAGAAAGGCATCGACGTGCTCGTGGAGATTATCAGCAGACTGAGCGGCGACGGCCGTTTCTTCTTCCACGTGGTGGGCGACGGCAGCATGCACGCCTTTGTACAAAGCAAGCTCGGCGGACTGCCAAACGTAAGTCTGCGCGGCCCTATACACGGACTGCCGGCATATCTGTCATCGTTCGACTATCTGCTCATGCCGTCGGTGTTTGAAGGTCTGAGCATAATGTCGCTTGAGGCAAGCATGGAGGCACTGCCCGTGATAGCCAACAGCTGTCCCGGACTGCGCGACACCCTGCCCGACGACTGGCCGCTGAAGGTGAGCGGCAACAGCATCGATGCCTACATGCACATATTCAACAACATTGTGGCAAAGGAAGACAAAGACAAGTTAGGCCGCATCGCCCGCGACTTTGCCGCCGCAAAATTCGGCGTAAGACAGATGCAGACAAGCTACGAGAAGGTGTACGGCTGACCTGATGACGCCATGCAGGCCTCAACGCCTGCACCAACAGGCACATAACGCCCGGCAGGACGGCCCATGTTAAGCTACTTTTTACAAAGCCATGCGGCAAAAACATAAAAAAGCATTACCTTTGCATCAAACTGATTTACGCGGAAAAGATATGAAACGAATTACCGACATAGCCGAACTGCGCAAGGTGCAGACGGGCATACTCGACGACATACACAGATTCTGCACAGCCAACGGCATAATGTATTTTCTGTCGTGCGGCACTCTTATAGGAGCCGTGCGCCACAAGGGATACATACCATGGGACGACGACCTCGACCTGTATATGCCGAGAAAAGACTACGACAGATTTGTAAAGCTCTATACTGACGCTGGCGGACGCTACCGCGTGCTCGACCCGAAGAAGGAGAAAAACTACTTCTACACATTCGCAAAGGTGGTAGACACACGCACGCTGCTCGTTGAGACAGAAACAGAAGGATACCAGATTGGCGTTTACGTAGACATATTCCCCGTAGACTACGTCAGCGACAACGAGGCCGAAAGGCAGCGCATATTCAAGCGCAAGCGGCTGCTGTATAAGATAAGGCGATGCAAAATTTCAAAGAGAAACTATCTGAAGTCGGCACTGGCCTACTATTGCTACAAGATGCTGCCCGTAACCGTGGGCATGCTAAACGGCATGATTGAGCGCATGGTGGTAAGACGGGAGCCTACAAACACCGTAGCCAACATGACCGAAGCCGGCCCGTCGGTAAAGGGATGCATGCCGGCAAAGGACATAGAGGGCGACGTTGACATTGAGTTTGAGGGAAAAATGTATAAGACCATGGCAGGATATAAAGACTATCTGAGCCGCACATACGGCGACTATATGAAGCTGCCGCCCGTGGACCAGCGCGTAACCCACAGCTTCGAGGCTTACTGGACCGACGGCAACGAGCCGAAAGACGGCGAATAGCATCAAGAAAAAGAAAAAACGATTTAGACACAATAGAAAAGAAAAGCCGGGCAATGGTCATTGTCCGGCTTTTCTTGTATTGTCACAACTGACACCTAGTCATGAAATCTTGCTCATTCCCCACTCGTAAACCTTGTCAATAACCGGACAAGGTATATGTTTTTCTTTTGCCAGATTGCGTATTATGGCAAGTCCGTAAGGAAAGTCCTCGGTGAAATATCTGCTCGAGAAATCGGGAACATAGCCCCCGTCGACCTTCTTCATTGGCGACGGTATGCCCTTGAAGGCTTCTATGGAGCGCAGCTTTGCCGCAAGAGAGGCAGCGTCGGTGCTCTCGTAATATTCGAGCACGCCGGGAATGCATCCGGGCGAAACGGGAAGCACACGGAGCAGCAGGCTAAGCTCGTTGTCCATGGCGATATAAATGGCTGCCGCCTCTTCGGTCCATTCCTCATAGAACATGCTGTTGCGGCTGTAGACATCACCCGGCTTCCAGTCTTTCCACATGCTGTAAAGACGCGAGGGATGGAGCAGCGGATTGCTGTTGGTGAGACTCACCTCATACATATTGTCAAGAAGAGTTACAGGAGTGGCCATGAGGCGCTCTATGTCGCTACGCAGCTGTTCGGGATGCTCCACGTTGTCCGTGCCCATGCTCAGCGACTTTTTATACCCAAGGAGCGACGCCCTGTGGCCATACTCCGAGGTGCGGGCTATGAAGGGCACGCGCTGAAAGCCGAAAAGAGGTGTGCCGGAAGGCAGCAGGCGCCTGGCATGGAAATAAAAGCCCGTGCTCGACACTATGCTGCCCACAACCGTGGAGGCAGAGAGATGCGGACATATTTCGCTGAGCGTAGACTCTATCGAAAAGCCGGGAAGGCAGAGCAGAACGATGTCGGCACCGGGCACCACCTCGGCGGCATCTGCCGACACGCAGGCCAGACGGCCCTCGAGCGTGCCACGGTCAGGAGTGTCGACAAGCAAAGTTTCGCCCCACTGAGCCGGGCGGCGCGTAAGTATTCTCACTTCATCAGTGCCGGCTGCGGCAATAAATCCGGCTGTTACATGTCCGAGGTTTCCACCTCCGCAGATACATATTTTCATGTCGTGCGTATTGTTGTGTTATTGTTTGTCTAAAGCCAGCAGTGCATCCACAAGCCTGTCGTTGTCGGCCGTGTCTCTCACTGATATCCTGACAAAGTTCTTGCCCTCAAGGAAGGTTTTAGTGTTGCAGTCTTTTATCATTATATTAAACTGCGCCAGGAGCTTCTTTGCCAGTTCGTGCGACGTGAACTTGCCAAGCACCTCACAGCAGAAATAGTTGGCCTGCGACGGCAGCACACGCATGTAAGACACTGTCTGCAAGCGCTTCATGAAACGTGCCCGTTCGCTAATAAACTTATGGCAGGCTTGGGTGTAGTCGGCCTGATATTTGTTGAATATCTGCATGTAGAACTCGGCAAACGAATTGATGTTCCAGATGCTTACATCCTTCTTCACACGGCTGATAAGCTGCTCGTCGGCCGACGCCATTATGCCAAGGCGAAGACCCGGCACACCGTATGACTTGGAGATGCTCTTGATGACAACAAGGCGGGGATTGTCCTCGAGCGTTGAGTTGCGCAGCAACGTGTTATGCTCAAAGTCATCGCTGAAGTCGACAAACGACTCGTCAACAACGAGCCTTATGCCCTGCCCGGCGCACCAGCGGCTAAGGCGCAGGACATCGTCTGCCGGAATGAAGTTGCCTGAAGGATTGTCGGGATTGATAAGCAGAAGACTCTTTATGCCGCTGCCTTCGAAGAAACGCATAAGGTCGTCGGCGGTATAAGACAGGTCATTGTTGTCGGGATAAAACGCCACGATGTCGTCCTTACTGAGGCGGTGGGGATATTCCTCAAACGTAGGGAACACCACGCCCGTAAGTCCTTCCGACTGCTCCATGAGGCTCTTGATAAGCTCTGCCGCACCGTTGCCCACAACGACAAACTGCTGCCTGATGCCGAAATACTTGCCGGCCAGCAGCGAGTTGACATACATGCCCGACGGATATTCGCGCATGAGCGTGTCAAAGTTGGCCTTCATCTCCTCGGTGAGCTGCTCGGGCGGGAAGTAAGGGTTGACAAGATAGCAGAAGTCGAGCATCTTCGGGAAGCGCCAATGACCGCCGTAGCGGTAGTTATAGCGGCGCATCATCTCCTCGTCCTCGGCAAAGAGCGTCTCGGCAATGTCAAGGTCCTGCACGTCGTCAATCTCATACCATTTCTCGTTTCCAACAGGAAGCGCCTTAAGGTTAGAATTGTCGAGCAGCGTTATCACGCGCAGCACCTGCTCATAATATTCGTTGTTGCCCAAGGCCTTGCAGTAAGCATCGAGGAAAGGAACATACTGACGGCACGAAAACTCACGGCTGAACTTATAGATGTTTACCGTTTTATAGTAATCATCGACATCCTCAAACCTGAAAGCCTTCTTCGGGACAAAGTTCACGATATTGCGCTCCTTGTCTATCCTTACCATCGTTCCGTCCATCCACGACTCATATTTAGCCACAAGTGCAAGGTTGGGATGCGGATCGTTCAATATCATGGGCAGCATGCGGTCGGAGAAAATAAGGTCGGACTCTATAAGCAGCGTATCGTCCTGCTGCAGCTGCTCCTTGGCCAGCGAAAGCGAATAAATATTGTTTGTCTTGTTATATATAGGATTCTCCACATACTCTATGTTGAGCCTGCCGTCGTACCTGTTGCCTATATGGGCCTTTAGTTCACTGCCCTTATATCCCACAACGATAACCACGCGCCGCAAGTCAAGACGCGCAAGCTGTCCGAGCATACGGTCAATCAGTTTCACGCCGTTGACCTCTACCATACATTTAGTGTTGTTCTTGGTGTATTCGCCAAGTCTGCGCCCAAGTCCGGCCGCAAGGATTATTGCCTGCATAACAAATAGTCTTAAAAATTTGGATATCCGGCAGAAGCTTCAAGTGCCGCAGCACCATCAGGGCCGCTTACATATTCAGCATGTAAACAACGCCTAAGCCCAAAGCTGCACATTCTGCCGCCACAATCTGATTATCTTTCTGTCGGCAAAGATAATGAAAGGTGAGAGCAAAGCAAAATAAAAAACATAGTTTTTTTACTTTTTGCTTAGCCGAGCCGCATCTTATCTTATGAAAAGATAATGAAAGGTGAGAGCAAAGCAAAATAAAAAACATAGTTTTTTTTACTTTTTGCTTGGCCGAGCCGCATTTATTCTGCTGAAAAGGCATCAGGTTTTACGCTATACGACGCCCGCCGGTAGTTAAACTAAGTTAATTAAATATAATACAACACATTCAGCGCCCTTCCCTGCGAACGAGTTATAATAAAAATATGTACCTTTGCAGTCCGATTATTAAGGGGATAACTCTTAGAACCCCGGAACGGAGTGTTAATAGTCGTACTTTTGGCCGAGTGCGACGGTTAGTGAATCGCCGTTCAAGCAATAATGAATTTAAAAACGTTTTTTAGTAGTAATTTTAAAATTAAAAATGAACACTTTAAGTTACAAAACTATTTCCGCAAATAAGGAAACAGCAAAGAAAGAGTGGGTTGTTATCGACGCCACAGACCAGGTAGTTGGCCGTCTTTGCTCTAAGGTTGCCAAGATTCTGCGTGGAAAGTACAAACCTAACTTCACTCCTCACGTAGACTGTGGTGACAATGTTATCATCATCAATGCCGCTAAGGTGGTATTCACTGGCAAGAAAGAAACCGACAAGGTGTACACCCGTTATACTGGTTATCCTGGCGGACAGCGTTTCAACACTCCTGCCGAGTTGCGCAAGCGCAAGGACGGTGCAGACAAGATCATCCGTCACGCAGTTAAAGGCATGCTGCCCAAAGGCCGTCTCGGACGTCATATCTTGAACAATCTTTATATATTCGATGGCACAGAGCACGATATGCAGGCTCAGCAGCCAAAAGCAATTGATATTAACCAGTATAAATAATTAAGCAATAATGGAAGTAGTTAATGCAATAGGTCGCCGTAAAAGTGCCGTGGCACGTGTTTACGTAAGCGAAGGTACAGGCAAAATTACAATAAACAAGAAAGACATTACAGAATATTTCCCATCAGCTATTCTGCAGTATGTTGTTAAGCAGCCTCTGCAGCTCCTTGACGTAGCTGAGAAATATGATATAAAGGTGAACCTCGATGGTGGTGGTTTCACAGGTCAGAGCCAGGCTCTGCGCCTCGCCATTGCACGCGCACTCGTTAAGATCAACGAGGAAGACAAGAAGAATCTGAAAGATCACGGATTCCTTACTCGTGACGCACGTGCCGTTGAGCGTAAGAAACCGGGTCGTCCGAAGGCTCGCCGTCGCTTCCAGTTCAGTAAGCGTTAATATCTGGCGGAAACTGTTCCTAAAGATAAAGGCATGCCTGTGGAAGCGTCGTCACAAGGCTTTATTTACCTTGTGTACGGCGAAGCCCCAAGTCTGCCGACTGAACACTGTTTAGCATCTAAACCGATAAGACCCGCCACAACGGCGATAATCGGAAAGCGCTCATGGCCATGCCGCGGTGCTAATGCCGCAGAGCGGTTACCTGTCGGTTGGTTCTAACAAAACTAAAAAGAAAGTAAACAAAACAATTAAAAAGAAAAGAAAATGTCAAGAACAAATTTTGATATGTTATTGCAGGCTGGCTGCCACTTTGGCCACCTGAAACGTAAGTGGAACCCCGCAATGGCTCCTTATATCTTCATGGAGCGCAACGGCATCCACATCATCGACCTTCACAAGACTGTAGCCAAGATTGACGAGGCTGCAGACGCACTGAAGCAGATTGCCAAGTCAGGAAAGAAAATCCTGTTCGTTGCTACTAAAAAACAGACAAAGGACGTTGTAGCTGAGAAGGCTGCGTCTGTAAACATGCCTTACGTTATCGAGCGCTGGCCGGGCGGTATGCTCACCAACTTCCCGACAATCCGCAAGGCTGTTAAGAAGATGGCCAACATCGACAAACTGATGAACGACGGAACTTACTCAAATCTCTCTAAGCGTGAGATTCTGCAGATCACACGTCAGCGCGCTAAGCTCGAGAAGAACCTCGGCTCTATTGCTGACCTGACTCGTCTGCCTTCAGCTCTGTTCGTTATCGACGTTATGAAAGAGGCTATCGCAGTTAAAGAGGCTAACCGCCTGGGTATTCCTGTATTTGCAATCGTTGACACCAACTCTGATCCTAAGGATGTTGACTTCATGATTCCTGCTAACGACGACGCAAAAGACAGCGTTGAGGTTATCCTGAACGCTTGCTGCGCTGCTATCGCAGAGGGTCTTGAGGAGCGCAAGGTAGAGAAGGCTGACGAGAAAGCTGCAAAAGAGCAGGCTGAGGCTAACGCTATAGAGGACAAACCGAAGCGCGCACGCAAGGCTCGCAAGGATGCTCCTGCTAAAGAGGAAGAGGCTGCTAAGGCTGAAGAAACAGCTGAAGAGGCTCCCGCTGAGGCTTAATATCTGATTTTAACTAACTTAAAATAGAAAATACGAATTATGGCTGTATCAATAGCTGATATACAGAAAATCCGCAAGATGACCGGTGCCGGTCTTGCAGATTGCAAAAAAGCCCTCACAGACGCTGAAGGCGACTTTGACAAGGCAGTACAAATCATCCGTGAGAAGGGTCAGGCTATCGCTGCTAAACGTAGCGACCGCGAGACATCTAACGGCTGTGTACTCGTTAAAGCTGACAATGGTTTCTCTGCCATGATAGCCCTGAAGTGCGAGACCGACTTCGTTGCTAACGGTAAAGACTTCATCGCTCTGACACAGAGCATTCTTGATGCTGCCGTTGCTGCCAAGGCTAAGACTCTTGACGAAGTTAAGGCTCTGCCTCTGAACGGAAGCACTGTTCAGGACGAGGTTATCGCACGCTCTGGTATCACAGGCGAGAAGACCGAACTTGACGGATATCTCTATCTCGAAGGCGACAACGTGTCTGTTTATGACCACATGAACAAGCACTTGCTCTGCACAATGGTTCAGACTAACAAGCCGGCTGAAGAGCAGGCTCACGCTGTTGCTATGCAGGTAGCAGCTATGAACCCTGTTGCTCTCGACGAGGCAAGCGTTCCTCAGGAAGTTAAAGACACTGAGCTGACTGTTGCTATCGAGAAGACAAAAGAGGAGCAGATCAACAAGGCTGTAGAGGCTGCCCTGAAGAAGGCTGGCTTCAATCTCTACATCGCTGAGAACGAGGAGCACATCGCTGAGGGTATTGCTAAAGGCAACATCACAGAGGCTCAGGCTGAAGAGATACGCAAGATAAAGAAAGAAACAGCTGAGCAGAAGGCTGCCAACATGCCCGAGCAGATGGTTCAGAACATCGCTAAGGGCCGTATGGCTAAGTTCTACAAGGATTCTTGCCTGCTCAACCAGGAGTTCATCCAGGACAGCAAGCAGACTGTTGCTCAGTATCTGCAGGCTGCCGACAAGGAGCTCACAGTTGTTGCTTTCAAGCGTTTCACACTCCGTGCTGAATAATCCTTAAAGCAAAACAATAAACAAAAAGCTGTCTCAAACATTTTGGGGCAGCTTTTTTTATGCCTTGTTACATATACACAAAGACATGGAGAGTAGATCAGGAATCCTGCCTGTAAGTATATACAATAAAAGTTTCTGAATAAGCTCATCACTCGTCACATCTGTCTTTAATAAACTGAATGATAGACACATACAGCGTGACGTGTTGCCTTGTTAAACTCGTCACACCGGTACAAAACAGAAATTAGTTGAAGATAAGCCTGAAGATAGTCAGTCGGTTAGCCCTGTCGGTAACAAGAGAGATAAAGCCGTTGCTCACACGCATAATCTGCCTGGATATAGAAAGCCCTATGCCGCTGCCTTCTTTCTTTGTCGTGAAGAAAGGCACAAATATGTGAGAGGCCACATCGTCGGGTATCATCGGTCCGTCATCTATTACGTCTATCACCACGGTGTCGTTCTCGCCGGTGTAAGCCTTCATCCATATATGTCCACCGGCAGATACTGCCTCGGCGGCATTTTTCAGCAGATTAGACACCACCCTGCTTATAAGTCCCTCATCGGCATATACAATAAGATCGCCCGGAAGCACGTCGGCCTCAACAGTGCAGCCGTCTTTAAGATACTGTCTGGCAAGACTCGCCATCCGCTCAAGAAACGGCTTAACGTAAAAGAGCGTAGGCTGCGGCGCAGGAACATGGGTAAATCGGCGGTAGTTCTCAACAAACCTGACCAATTCCTTGCCTGTGCGGTTGATTACCGAAAGTCCTTCATGCTGTTCGCCTTCCGAATGGCGCAGCAGCGTATCACTGAGCGACACAATAGGCGTTACGGTATTCATGATTTCGTGAGTAAGCACACGTATTAGCTTAACCCACGAGTCGATTTCCTGATTGGCAAGCTCGCCCTTGATGTCGCTGAAGGCAACAATCCTCACACGGCGCCCTTTCAAGAATGTGTTGGTCTCGCGCGACGAGAAGTTTTTCATCGTCTCCTTTATCTGGTCAACGTGCGTTATCACCTCACGCTGCAGAAGTTTCTGTGCGGCACGGTTGTAGCGCAGCACCACCCCACGGCCTTCCTCAACCACGATAATGCCCGTGTCGACAGAATCAAGTATAAGTTCAAAGTATTTCTCTCGCTCCATCTGCTCGTCGCGCGCATGCATCAGTATGTCCTTCACCCGGTTCAGCGACCTGTTCAGCACTCTGTCGCCTGCCGCCTTGTCGCCCTCGGCAAAGCGGAAGCTATAGTCGCCGTTGTCGATAGCGTTGAAAAGGAAGGTTACCTTTCTGACGGTCGACCTGTAGCGCCGCCAGAAATACAGGCAGCCTGCGGCCGCAACGACGGCAAACAGGAGCAGAAGAGCAATATCAAAGTCCATACTTCTTTATTTTGTTATACAATGTCTGGCGCGACACGCCAAGCCTCGACGCCACCTGCGACAGGTTGCCGTCACACTCGCGTATTGTCTTTTCTATCAGCCGGCTCTCCATCTCGCCTATTGTCTGCACGCCTTCCATAGGCTTCTCCGCAACAGACGCGCTGCCGCTTATGTCCTGCTCGCCTATCTCCCTGCCGTCGCTCAATATCACGGCCTTCTCTATTGCGTGCTGCAGTTCGCGGATGTTGCCATACCACGGCATATCCTTTATCTTCTGTTCGGCAGCCGGCGTAAGCTCCATTGCGGGCTTGTTATACATTGCCGCGTACCTGTTGAGGAAGAGGCGTGCCAGCGCCGGAATGTCTTCTCTGCGCTCACGGAGCGAGGGCAGATGCAGATGTATCGTGTTGATGCGGTAGAGCAAGTCTTCGCGAAACTCGCCCTTAGTCACCATATCGCTGAGGTCGCGGTTTGTGGCGCATATCAGTCTGACGTCGATAGGTATAGGCACACTGCCGCCCACGCGCACAATGCTGCGGCGCTGCAGGGCCGTCAGCAGCTTTGCCTGCAATGCGTAGCTCAGGTTGCCTATCTCGTCGAGAAACAGCGTGCCGCCTTCAGCCAGTTCAAACTTGCCTGCCTTGTCTGCCTTGGCGTCGGTGAATGCCCCTTTGACATGGCCGAACAGCTCGCTCTCAAACAGCGTCTCGCTCACGGCTCCCATGTCTATCGTCATCAGACTCTTGCCGCTACGGTGCGACAGACGGTGAATCTCGTTGGTCAGCACCTCCTTGCCCGTGCCATTCTCGCCGGTTATCAGTATGTTGGCGTCGGTCGCTGCCACCTTAGTTACCATAAGTCTGAGTTCCTGCATGCACGGAGCCACGCCCCAGTACATGCCGCTCTCGCCGCTGCCGGCATCAGAGCCGCCGGCCGACTTGCAGCACGCCTCCTTCAGCGTGGCTATCAGCTTGTCGTTGTCAAACGGCTTTACGATGAAGTCAGTGGCGCCCGCCTTAATCCCGCTCACGGCCAGTTCGATGTCGGCATACGCCGTAAACAGCACCACCTTGGCCTGCGGACGCATCTTCTTGATTTGTCCGAGCCAGTAAAGTCCTTCGTTGCCGCTGTTTATTCCGCTCTGAAAGTTCATATCGAGCAGCACCACGTCGGGCTTGTCCTCACGCAAGTGCGCCGGAATATTGTTCGGATTGGCTATGGCGACAATATGCTCAAAGGTGTTCTCGAGCAGCATCTTCACAGTGGTCAGGATGTTGCGGTTGTCGTCTACAATAAGTATTGTTCCCTGTTTCATTTCAATGCAAAGATAGGTTGTATAACCGACAAAAGCAAGAGTGTGTAAAGTTTTTGGACACTAAATTTTCAGATATTCACAAATAATATTACTATATGCCACCTTCATGCCCCATCACACGCACAGCCAAACGGCTCGCTGCACAGCTTAAAGCTGCAAGACAGCCTGCATAAAGCCATTTTTCAGCCTCAACCGTGCCTGTTGTCTAATTTTTATACGCCAGTGTCTAATTTTTGGACACTCACAAAAACACGGATTTGCAGTATCTGCCTGATATACTGCAACATAGGTATTTTGGCACGGTTTTGGCAATGATAATGGTGTATGAATATGAAAATTGCCATAATTACTCTCGCACTTGCCGCCCCTGGGGCTGCCGGCGCGCAACAGGAATGGTCGCTCGACCGCTGCGTCAGTTATGCCATTGAGCATGCTACCGAAGTGGGACGCGAGCGTATCGAGCAGAAACAGGCCCTGACGGAATACCGTACCTCGCTGCTCGACTTCCTGCCAAGCGTCTCGGCCCAGGTGAGCGGACAGTACAACTGGGGACGAAACATCGACCCGGAGACCAACACATATAACAACGTTACTACATTCAACAACGGCTATCAGATAAGTGCGTCGCTGCCTGTGGTTGACTGGGGGCACACATGGAACGCGTTCCGCAAGGCCCGCATAACCAAGAATACGGCTGCCACGGCGCTGCAGAAGGCTAAGGACGACAAGGCCATAGACGTGATGCAGAAGTTTGTCGACGCCGTGTATGCCATCAAGTCGATAGAACTTACCGACAGAAAGCTTGCCGACTCGAAGGCTCTGCTGGCAAAGACGCGCAGACTGTACGAACTGGGCGAGAAGAGCCGGCCGGACGTGGTGCAGATGGAGAGTCAGGTGGCTGAGGACGACTACAACCTGCTGCACCAGAAGAATCTGGCACGCACCGCCCTTATTGCCCTGAAGACGGCTATGAACTATCCTGCCGCCGACTCGCTCAGCCCCGACTGCTCGATGGCTGCGCTTACGTCGCAGATGCCCTCAAGTCTCACGGTGGACAGCATGGCGCTGAGCGGCAAGCCCGACATAATAATGGCAGAAGCCAACGTCGAGAAGGCAAGGCTCGAATGGAAAATAAGACGTGCCGACCTGCTGCCGCAGCTGTCGCTGGGTGCCGGCGTATCAACCAACTACTACATAAATCTCTCTCAACATCAGGACAGACTGCCGTTCAGGTCGCAGTTTCGCAACAACCTGGGCGAGTATGTCTACCTGACACTGTCTATCCCCATCTTCTCTCCTTCCACATGGAGCTCGGTAAAGCGCGCCAAGGCCGACTATCAGCTCGCCATGCTCGACGCACAGGACGCAAGGCGCAAGCTGAACGACGCCGCCCTGCAGGCCGTAACCGACTATGAGGGCTACCAGAAGGAAGTGAGACAGATGGAGAAAAAGGTGGCTGCCGACTCGCTGGCCTACCGCCTGTCTTACCGCAAATATGAGGAAGGCATGCTCTCTACGTTCGACATACACGAGGCGGCACAGACTTATCTCGAAAGCAGCATAACGCTGCTGCAGCTGAGAATGCTGCTCGCCATAAGGCAGAAACTCGTAAGATACTACATAAACAACGAACCGCTATGGACATTAAACTGAAACAGAAGAAATACTGGATTCCAAAAAAATACTGGCTGTGGGCCGGCGGAGGCGCACTTATAATAGTGCTGCTGATATGGCTCGCCACGATGAACTTCACGTCGACGCTGCGTGTCGACCGCCGCGGCCTCAGCATAGGCAAGGTAAGCAAGGCGCAGTTTGACGACTACGTGAGCGTAGACGGCAGCGTGGTGCCAATACAGGTGGTGCAGATATCGTCGGAAGAAGGCGGCGTGGTGCTCGAAAAGGTGAAGGAGGAAGGCACCCACGTCAGCAAGGGCGACGTGATAATACGCCTCAACAACTCTAACCTCGACCTCGAGATACTCAACGCAGAGAGCGAACTGGCTGAGAAGCAGAACATGCTGCGCAGCACGCGCCTGTCGATGGAGCAGGACCAGCTGAACAACAGCAACGAGGCGCTGCAGCTGAGCATGGACGTAAAGACAAAGCGCAGGGCATACAACCACCAGGCGGCGCTGCAGAAGGAGGAACTTAACTCACGAGAAGACTATCTGAAGGCTAAGGAGGAATATGAGCTGGCTGTGCAGAAGGAGAAGCTGATAAGGCAGCGGCTCAAGAAGACCAACGAGCTTAACCGCTCGCAGGTGGAGCAGATGGCTTCAGACCTGGCGTCGATGCGCAAGAACGTGGAGCTGGTGCGCGAGCGCAAAGCAAGGCTCAACGTGCGCTCTACAATAGACGGCGAGATTGGCCTGCTGGACGTAGAACTGGGCCAGAGCATATCGCCGGGACAGAAAATAGGCGTCATCAACGACCTGAGCGACTACAAGGTGGAGGCGCAGGTGGACGAGCACTACATCGACCGCGTGCATGCCGGACTGTCGGCCACGTTCGAGCAGAACGGCAAGACATATCGCCTGACCGTGCGCAAGGTGTATCCGGAGGTGCGCGAAGGCCGCTTCAAGATAGACTTCACCTTCAGCGGCTCGCGCCCGAAGAACATACGCACGGGACAGACCTACTATGTCGACCTGCAACTTGGCGAGTCGAAAAAGGCAATAATCATACCCAAAGGCACGTTTTACAGCGTGACGGGAGGCTCGTGGATATTCGTTCTAGACAAGGACGGCCGCAAGGCATACAGGCGCAAGATACGCATAGGGCGGCAGAATCCGCAATATTATGAGGTGCTTGAGGGCCTCGAACCGGGCGAGCAGGTGATAGTGAGCGGATATGAGGGCTATAAGAACAACGAAATACTCGTGCTCGAATAGTAGCGCCACACCCCTACGGCACCATAAGACGGCGGCATGAAAAGGACGACATCACGCCCGAACGGCGGCAAAAGATATAAAGATATTTCGCACCGGCAGGCATGCCGCAAGGCAACAGCCGCGAAGGCTGTAATGCAAAAGGTGGTCTTTCGCACTGCAAAACATGGCCTTTCAGGCTGTAAAAGGGCACCTTTCAGAGGCTAAAAGACGGTCTTTTGCAATGCCTCACATAACCTTTTGATTATCAATCGGTTATAAACCAACAAACCAAATGCGGCAAACAGCACAGAAAAGGGCTGCAAGGCGCACGAAAAATGAAACATAATAACAGCATAAAATATGAGCAACTTTAACCTTAAAAGCTATTTCACGTTCCTCTCGAGGAACAAGACATACACGGCTGTGAACGTGTTCGGACTGGCCGTAAGCCTGACATTCGTCATCATCATCGGACTGTACACGTGGCAGGAGTTCTATATCGACCGCCAGCACAGCAAGGCAAAGCGCATTTACAACATAGGCCTCAACATGGACGACGACACATGGCGAACAGCCAACTGCCACCACGCCGTGTTGCGATACCTGCGCTCACGGTATCCTGAAATAGAACAGACGTGCGGCTTCACGGCAGGAAGTCTGAAACTGAAGGATAACGGCAACTTTGTAAATCTATATGTTCTCGAGGCAGACTCGACGTTCTTCTCGATGTTCGACTTCCCCTTACTGCAGGGCAATCGCACAAACTGCCTCAAACAAAAGGGCAATATCGTGCTGACGGAGAGTGCCGCACGCCGCCTGTTCGGCAACACTGCGGTAATAGGCCGCACGCTGACAACAGCCGAAAACAATCATTTCCGTGTTACAGGCGTGGTTAAAGACTTCGACAACACCATAATAGACAAGGACATACAGGGAGTTATCGACTTCTCATATACCCCCAACTTAGCCAACATGGACGAAAATTTTCCGCACATGGTCAACATAACCGGTGCGGCATCGTTCGTGCAGGTGCGTGAGGGCTGCGACTTCGCCGCAAAGCAAAAAGACGTTGACGCCTACTTCCAGACGTTCTGGGAAGACTTCCACCCAATCATCACACGCCTCGACAAGCTGTATTTTTCAGGGCTTGATGCCTTTCTTATGCAGATGGGTAATCTTACATTGGTAAAGATACTGCTCGCCGTGGGCATTGCGATACTTCTATTTTCCATAATGAACTACGTCAACCTGACCGTGGCACAGAGCGGATACAGGGCACGCGAAATGGCCACCCGCCGCCTCTTCGGCTGCACCAGGGGCACCGTCGGCGTAAACATGTTCACCGAATCGTTGGTGATGTGCGTCATCTCTCTGCTCATAGCCGTGGCGTTGGCCTGTGCGTGTGCGCCATACGCAAGTCAGCTGCTTGACACAAAGCTCGACCTCAGTCTGCTTGCAAGTCCGCTTACTGTCGGCATCATGGCGGCTTTCATCCTGCTGGTGAGCCTCGCCTCAGGTGTGCTTCCGGCCACGATACTGTCACGGGTGAAGCCCATCGAGGTGGTGCGCGGCACGTTCCGCACGCATACCAAGATGATATTCTCGCGCGTTTTCATAACGGTGCAGAACATCATAACCATAACCATGCTGGCATGCGCCATGATAATGTCGATGCAGATGCTGCATCTTACAAAGGCACCGCTGGGCTTCAACACCGAGAACATTATCTGCATAGAATATCTTGACAACTACTCCAGCCAGAATTCAGGCGAATTTGAAGACCGTCTGCGCTCGTTGCCGTTCGTCAAGGCAGTGGCTCCGTCATGCGGAACTCCGGCTACCGGCGGCAACAACAACACCGTAACGTTTGACGGAGAGAAACGCGAATGGTCGTTCCAGTTCATCAGCGGTACACCCGAAATGATGAAGATATACGGCCTTACGCTGAAAAACGACCTGCACGCCAAAGGCGACAGCATTGTATATCTTAACGACATGGCGATGAAGGCATTGCAGATGAAACCCACGGACAGACACCTTAGCAGCCGCTACGAACAGATAAGGTATGGGTATTTCCGCAAGAATGCTGAATTCGGCGGCGTGCTCAACGAATTGCGCATACGCAACATTCTCGAAGAGCAGCACCCCCTGCTCGTACAGGTATGCAACAACATACAGAATCCATGGAACATCTCAATACTCGTCAGCGGCGACCCCGTGGAGGCATACGCCAAGATAAAGGATGTATATAAGGAAGTGTTCCACGAAGACATCGACGAGTCCGCTTCGCCGTTCGTAGACAAGTATGTGCAGGCACGCTTCAAGCAGGAGTTGCGCACAACCAAGATCGTGTCGCTCTTCGCCTTCATAGCCATCATAATCTCGCTGCTCGGACTTGTGGCTATGTCGACATACTTCATACAGCAGCGCGCAAGAGAGATTGCCGTGCGCAAGGTGTTCGGCTCTACCGGCAACCAGATTCGCCTGCGACTGATACGCACGTTCATGCTATACGTGGGCATCGCATTTGTCATAGCCGTGCCGATAGTGGTGCATTTCATGTTGAAATGGATCGAGCAATACAGCTACCGCATCGTATGGTGGCCGTGGATTGTTGCGGCAGGAGTAATCGTCATGCTTATCAGCTTGGCTGCCGTGGCTGTGCAGAGCTGGATGGCGAGCAACGAAAACCCCGTGAAGAACATCAGACAGGAGTAAGAGTCACGGAAAGAACATCGTGAAGAAAAGGCTTCGCCATGACCGGGAAACTCTGAAAAATGAACGGACAAGTATAAAATTTGTGTAACATAACAGATACAGGATATGAGCAACTTCAACCTTAAAAGCTATTTCACGTTCCTCTCGAGGAACAAGACATACACGGCTGTGAACGTGTTCGGACTGGCCGTAAGCCTGACATTCGTCATCATCATCGGACTGTACACATGGCAGGAGACAAGCATCGACCGCCAGCACAGCAAGGCTGACAGAATATATAACATAGGACTTGAGTTTATGGATGACAGCAGCCGGGTGATGGGCTGCCACCACGCGTCGCTGCGGAACCTGCGCATGCACTATCCTGAAATAGAAAACACATGTGGCATGGTGACAGGAAGCATAAAGGTCAGAGACCGCGACAATGTTCTGAACGTGAACACTATCAACACCGACTCGACGTTCTTCTCTATGTTCGACTTCAAGCTGCTGCGCGGCGACCGCGCCACCTGTCTTAGCAACAAGGGCAACATTGTGGTTACAGAACAGTTTGCGCACCGGTATTTCGGCACTGACGACGTAGTGGGACGCACCATAATGACCACCGACTCGCTGCACTTCAGGGTTACGGGAGTGGTGCAAAACTTCGACAATACGATAATATCAAAGAACACAGATGCGCTTGTTGACTTTGCTTATGCCGAACGTGAAGGTGAAGGAAACATGGACAAATACTTTCCGGGACAGATAAACGTAACCAACTGTGCCTGCTTCGTGCAGGTACGCGAAGGCTGCGACCTGATGCAGAAAGAAGCCGACATACAAAAGTTCTGGCCTACATTCTGGCCCTATGAGCCGGCAATGCCCCTACGGCCGTTCCTGACACCGCTCAACAAGCTCTACTTCAACGACACGTCGGAGGTAAACGTCATGCAGTTTGGCAATATTAACATGGTAAGAATCCTGCTTGCCGTTGGACTGGTGATTCTGCTGTTCTCAATCATGAACTATATCAACCTGACCGTGGCGCAGTGCGGCTACCGCGCAAGAGAGATGGCCACGCGCCGCCTCTTCGGATGCAGCAGGGCAGGCATCAGCACCAACATGTTCAGCGAGTCGCTCACCATGTGTGCCTTTTCATGCATTATAGCCGCTGCAATGGCCACAGCCACAGCCGGATTCGCAGGCCGCATAATCGGCAAGGACATAGACACAGGAATACTGGCCACACCATGGGCCATAGCCGCAATAGTGCTGTTTGTCGTAGCTGTAAGCCTGCTGGCAGGCATCATTCCGGCCACTGTGCTGTCAAGGGTAAAACCGATTGAGGTGGTGAGAGGTACGCTGACAAAGCACACAAAGATGATTTTCTCGCGCATCTTCATAACAACCGAAAACCTGATTACGATAGTGCTGCTGTCGTGTGCACTTATAATGTCGATACAGATGCGGCATCTGCTGAATGCTCCGGTAGGATACAACAAGGAAAACATAATAAGCCTATTTGATCCGTGGAAGTTCAACGGCAACGACCTCACCGTGTTTCTTGACAAAGTGCGCGCGCTGCCATGTACCGAAAAGGCTACAGCCACCAAGGGATGTGCTGTCTACGGCGGAAACAGCACATCCATAGTCTTCGAAGGAGACAAGGCTCAGACATATGTACATATATTCAACGTAACGCCCGAATTTATGGATATATACGGCATAACGCCCAAAAACGGCAGTAAGATACAATCGGGCAACACGCTGTATCTTAACGACCAGGCCCTGGAACTGCTGCACATGAAACCTACGGACACACACCTCAGCCGCAGATACAAAAGTACAAACTCCAACATGCTGCCTGCCGACGTAAGATACGGAGGAGTGATAAACAATTTTCATACGACAAATATTCTGCAGCCGATAAGTCCGTATTTCATATTTATAAGCGACCAAATAGAACGGCCGTGGTATGTAACGATAAAGGTGAAAGGCGACCCCATAGACGCACTAAACGAAGTGAAGAAAGTTTATAAAGAAGTGTTCAGGGAAGAAATGGACACCAGCAGACCGGTGTTCGTAACCGACCAAATAGCTGAAATATTTGAAAAAGACATCCGCACGTCTAAAATCGTGTCGCTCTTCGCCTTCATTGCCATCATAATCTCGCTGCTCGGACTTGTGGCAATGTCGACATACTTCATACAGCAGCGCGCAAGGGAGATTGCCGTACGCAAGGTGTTCGGCTCTACAGGCAACCAGATCCGCGTAAGACTGATACGCACGTTCATGCTATACGTTGGCATCGCATTTGTCATAGCCGTGCCGATAGTGGTTCATTTCATGTCGAAATGGATCGAGCAATACAGCTACCGCATCGTATGGTGGCCGTGGATTGTGGCGGCAGGAGTAATCGTTATGCTTATCAGCTTGGCTGCCGTGGCAGTGCAGAGCTGGATGGCGAGCAACGAAAACCCCGTGAAGAACATCAGGCAGGAGTAAATCTCTGCAACTGAAAACGATGCCTCTGGCAAATGTCCACATGGGCAAGACAGCCGCATAAGACATAGGAAAAATAATATTTGTAATGTATATACGAAAACAACAATGAGCAACTTCAACCTTAGAAGCTATTTCACGTTTCTCTCAAGGAACAAAATATACACGGCAGTGAATGTGTTCGGACTGGCCGTAAGCCTGACATTTGTCATCATCATCGGACTGTACACATGGCAGGAGACAAGCATCAACCAGCAGCACAGCAAGGCAAAGCGAATATACAACATAGGACTGATGTCCGACGACAGCATCGGCACGGCCAACTGTCACCATATAGTCCAAAGATACTTGCGTGACAGATATCCTGAAATAGAAAAGACATGCGGCTTCACAACCGAAAACATGAAGCTGAAAGACAGGGACAACTTTGTCAACGTAAATGTAATGGAGACCGACTCGACATTCTTCGACATGTTCGACTTCCCCCTGCTCTATGGCAACCGCGCCACTTGTCTCATGCAGAAAGGCAACATTGTGCTGACGGAGAGCTTGGCGCTCCGCATGTTCGGAACGGCAAATGCCGTTGGCCGTGACATAACAACCGCCGACAACACCCACTTTCGCGTTTCCGGAGTGGTGGCAGACTTTGACAACACCATCATAGATAAAGACATTGATGCAATAGTCGACTTCTCTTTCTGCAAGAACCTTGCAAACAAGGATGAGTATTTCTATCAGTTTGCAAACTACCTTATGTGCTCGGTTTTCATACAGGTACACGAAAACTGCGACTTCATGGCTAAACGGAATGAAGTGAAAACGTATCTGCATGAGACCGTCAAAGACTGGCAGCCCACGATAACGCGCCTTGACAAACTGTATTTCTCCGGACTCAACGCCTATTCAGGACTACATCTCGGCAACCTTATGCTGGTAAAAATTCTGTTCGCCGTGGGACTCGTTACGCTGCTTTTCTCCATAATCAACTACATAAACCTGACCGTTGCACAAAGCGGTTACCGTGCAAGAGAGATGGCTACACGCAGGCTCTTCGGGTGCAGCAAGAGCAGAGTGGCAGTCAACTTGTTCATAGAATCGCTCGTGATGTGTGCCATTTCGCTGCTTATCGCCGTTATGCTGGTACATATAGCCGCCCCTTATGCTGGCCGGTTGCTCGACACAAAGCTCAACCTGTCTTTGCTCATACACACATATTGCATTGGTCTGACGGCTGTTGTCGTCATTGCGGTGAGCATCATTGCCGGCATACTTCCTGCCACAATACTGTCACGGGTGAAGCCTATCGAGGTTGTGCGCGGAACATTCCGCACGCAGACAAAGATGATTTTCTCGCGCATCTTCATAACCGTACAGAACATCATAACCATAACCATGCTGGCATGCGCCTTTATTATGGTCAGCCAGATGCTTCATCTGACGAAAGCTCCGCTTGGCTTCAACACGAAGAACATAATAGCCTTAAAGCTTAACTACACAACGGACAACGACCTTACCAACGAGTTTATCAACCGTCTGCGCACTCTTCCATCAGTAAAAGCTGTGGCCCCGTCTAACGGAACACCGGCTGACGGAGGCAACGACCCGTCTGTGCAATTTGAAGGGGACAAGGACATAAGCCGCTTCAACTTCATAACAGGCACGCCTGAAATAATGAAGATATACGGCATAAAGATGAAAAACGACTTCAACCTGAAAAGTGACAGCATAATTTACATGAACGACCAAGCTCTGCAATATCTGCATATGAAACCAAACTCAACGCATATGAGCGAAAGGTTTGACAGTTTCGTGCTGACATACTTTGCAAAAAGCGCAAGATACGGGGGCGTAATCAACGACTTCCACGTGCGCGACATATGCAACAACACGAAAGGCATAATATTGCTGACGTGCAGGAACATTAAGCAACCCCTCAACATATCAATACTCGTAGAGGGCGACCCCGTGGAGGCATACGCCCGGATAAAGGATATATATAAAGAGGTATTTCATGAGGAAGTGGACGAAAGCACACCGCCGTTTGTAGACAAACAGATAGAGAAACGCTTCGAGCAGGAAATCCGCACGTCTAAGATCGTGTCGCTCTTCGCCTTCATAGCCATCATAATCTCGCTGCTCGGACTTGTTGCAATGTCGACATACTTCATACAGCAGCGGGCAAGGGAGATTGCCGTGCGCAAGGTGTTCGGCTCTACCGGCAACCAGATTCGCGTAAGACTGATACGCACGTTCATGCTATACGTGGGCATCGCATTTGTCATAGCCGTGCCGATAATAGTTCATTTCATGTCGAAATGGATCGAGCAATACAGCTACCGCATCGTATGGTGGCCGTGGATTGTTGCGGCAGGAGTAATCGTCATGCTTATAAGTCTAGCTGCCGTGGCAGTGCAGAGCTGGATGGCGAGCAACGAAAACCCCGTGAAGAACATCAGGCAGGAATAGGCCGGCACCGTAAGACAAGGCTGCGGCAAGCAGACAACAAGAAAAATCATTAAACAACATATCAGAAGATGAACAACATAACGCAAGCATTAAAGAACCTGACACGCCGTGGACAGCACAACATAATAAAGATATTGTGCCTCGGCATTGGCTTTGCACTGGCGTCGGTGCTGATAGCGAAACTATGGTATGAGCACGAATACGACACGTGCTACCCCGACCATGACCGCATCTACCGCATAAGCGAAAAGATAAGCCGGGGCTCTGATCCGGAAGCTACATACGGCAACACGCCCGGAGGCATAGCCACGACGCTGAAAAAATATATTCCCGAGATAGAAACGGCAACAAGAATAAACCCTGCATGCAATGATGAGGAAATGAAGATAAACGGAGAACGACGCGTCAAAGGTAACATATACGTTGTTGACTCGTGTTTCTTCAAAATGTTCCCGACCAGGATATTGGAGGGCAACGCCGACGAGGTGCTGGCAAAACCGTATTACTGTCTTGTGTCACGAACTATGGCTGAGCGCATGGGCGGCAACGTGATAGGACGCAAGCTGGAGCTTACTTCTATTCCGGGACTGACGATGACCGTAGGCGCAGTATACGAAGACTATCCGTGGAACTCTTCTTTTCACGACTATGACGTGATGCTCTCAATGACAACACAGCGCAGTTTCAGCTACGACGGCCAGGACAATCTGGCGGGCAACGACCGCTACTACTCGTTCATAAAGGTGAGCAGGGGATGCCATCCTGAGCAGGGCGACTTTGACAATAAGGTGAACGAAATAGTAAGCAAATTTCTTGCCCTACTTGAAAAGGAAGAGATAAAATTCTCGCTGAAGTTCACTCCCATATCAAAATATCACCAAGAGGACAGCTACTTCAGGCAGACATTCCTCATGATGATGATATTAGCGGCGGTGATTCTCGCGGCAAGCGTGCTCAACTATCTGCTGATTGTGATTGGCAACACGGTTACGAGAGGACGCGAAATGGCCGTAAGAAAATGCTACGGAGCCATGCCGCGTAACATATTAGGCATAACCATGGCCGAAACCCTGCTGCATATCGTGCTGGCAATGATGCTGGCCGCAGCACTGATATACGCCTGCAAAGGCTCGATAGAGACGCTGCTGTCGGCCCCGGTCAGTTCACTTTTCACCGGCAAGGGCACACTGTTCCTCACAGCATTGCTGATAGTGGTGTTCATCGTAAGCGCCCTGCTGCCGGGCAGGATATACAATGCCGTGCCCGTAACAACGGCGTTCCGAAACTTCACCGAGAGCCGCAGGCGCTGGAAGATAGCACTGCTGGCAGTGCAGTTTTTATTCGTCAGTTTTCTGGTATGCCTGCTGCTGATAGTCAACAGCCAATATTCCAAGCTCACAGACTTCGACCTCGGCTACTCTTATGACCGCCTCGCGATAGTCAACGTAAACCAAATAAAGGGCGAAAAGCGCAGCGCCATGGTTACAGAACTAAGCAAAATGCCGGAGATTGAGGCATGGACGGCTGTAACATCTCCCTTGTTTTCAAACGGCGGCGGCAACAACATTGTTGACCCAGAAACCGGTGAGGAGATGTTTAACGCCACCGACCTGTATATGGCAGGCGACAACTATCTCGACATGTTGGGCATAAAGCTCAGACAGGGGCGCGGATTCAACGCCAGCAGCGACAGTCTGAAGGAGATGATGGTAAGCCCCGACTTCGCCCAGAAGCTGAAGAACGAGAAGGGCTGGAAAGACGTGATCGGGCGTAAGATTCTGATAACGGAACACAGCCAGACGGGCAAAGACCTGTTCACCATAGTAGGAATATACGATAATTTTCACGCCAATACGGCGCTCGACGATGACGACCGCCCCACGATGATGTTCCACTCAGACCCTTACGGCAGCTACATCAGCTATTTTCTGCTGAAGTTTCACGACCTTACGGCAGACAATATGCAGGCTGTGCAACAGCGGCTGCAGAGACTTTATCCTGACGAAACAATCATCGTGGACAGCTATGCACGGCAGCTGGACACATGGTATGACAGCGTAAAGCATTTCCGCTCGGCTGTCATGACGGCAGGAATATGCGCGTTGCTTATAGCTCTGATGGGACTCATAGGATATGTGAACGACGAGATGCAGAGGCGAAGCAAGGAAATAGCCATACGCAAGGTGAACGGTGCAACCGCCATAAGCGTGCTGCGCATGGTGCTGGGCAACGTGCTGCTGACGGCCGTTCCGTCGGCAATAGCAGGAGCTATTCTTGCCGGGATTGTGGCGGGCAAATGGCTTGAGGACTTCAGTGTGAGGACAAACATGAGCCCGTGGCTCTTTGTGGCAGGCATATTGGCAGTGGTGGCGGTTATAGCCGCGACCGTGGCCGCCAATGCTTACCGCACGGCAAACAGCAATCCTGTAAAATACCTGAAGAACGAATAAGCACTTAACGCCTGAAAAGCTGGCTTTGAAGAAAATATAGAAACAATAAAACTAACCGAGCTCACGAATACGGCGAAAGCCGTGAGGGGGCATAAAATAGAACAGAATATGATAAAGGTAGAAAATCTTAGCAAGTCGTTCCGCACGGAAGAGGTGGAGACTATAGCGCTTGACAACGTAACGTTCAACGTGGAAGACGGTGAGTTTGTGGCAATAATGGGGCCTTCGGGATGCGGCAAGTCTACGCTGCTGAACATTCTCGGACTGCTGGACAACCCTACTTCGGGACAATACTGGCTCGACGGCCAGGAGGTGTCGCTGCTGAAAGAAAAAGACCGCACGGGCATACGCAAAGGACAGATAGGCTTTGTGTTCCAGAGCTTCAACCTCATTGACGAACTTAACGTGGAGGAGAACATCGAGCTGCCCCTGACATATCTGAAGGTTGGCAAGGCTGAAAGAAAACAGAAGGTGCAAGAGGTGATGAAGCGCATGGGCATAACTCACCGTGCAAAGCACTTTCCGCATCAGCTCTCGGGCGGTCAGCAGCAGAGAGTGGCAATAGCCCGCGCCGTGGTGTTCGGCCCCAAGCTGATTCTGGCGGATGAGCCTACGGGTAATCTAGACTCTAAGAACGGCGCCGAGGTGATGCGCCTGCTGACAGAACTGAATCAGGACGGCACGGCAATAGTGATGGTTACGCACAACGAGCACGACGCGCAGATAGCTCACAGAACGATACACCTGTTTGACGGAAAAATCGTTGGATAGTGTGTCTGATGGTATTATCATGGCCATGACGCCACAAAGGCTCAGGCAACAGCATCAGACCAGCAACACAAAAGACGTCCTTCTGCAGTGCAAAAGGCATGCTTTCACGCTGTAAAACGTGCCCTTTTGCAACATGAAAGGACGTCTTTTGCATAAGCAGAAAACACAGAACGCCATAGGGAAAGGACTCTTTAAAGTAAACCAAATTTAGGGAAGTACAGGGATTCTGTCCCGGTAAAAGTCAACTTTAATCAGTAATTAAAAGTAGAGTCAACCAATAACAGTTATAAGTTTAACCAGAGTCAACTTTAATCAGGGAATGGCTTGTTAGAAGTCAACCAATTTTAGGAAAGGACACTGTAAACAATTTAGGTTTATTTTTTTGCGAAGAAACTCGTCACTCGTCACATTGCGACATAACGTCCTGAATGTCAAATCGTTGCGGTGTGACGAGTTGCCGTTGCAACTCATCACACAGAGTAAGCCCAAAGCAGGAAAACACATAAAATTGCTCCGATGTGATGAGTTGAAAATTCAACTCATCACACATTAACAGTCTAAC
Source organism: Prevotella marseillensis (assembly GCF_900625065.1). NCBI lineage: Bacteria > Pseudomonadati > Bacteroidota > Bacteroidia > Bacteroidales > Prevotellaceae > Prevotella > Prevotella marseillensis. The sequence continues at coordinate 2,746,885 of NZ_UYXY01000001.1, forward strand.
TGTCAGCAACTTACGCACTGATGTGACGAGTGATGAGTTTTTTCAAAAAACTTTTTCCTGACTTCGTCACTCAAAAAAACTAAACATTATAATTCGTTGATAAACAATATTTTGTAATTTTGTGTCACCCATTTTAGGGTGACACGATGCAAAAAACATGTTTATACGTAAAAAGAAATACCCATCAGGCAATGTAGGTGTCATAGTGGTTGAAAAGGTCAAGGGCAAGATGAATGAGCTTACCACTATAGGTATAGCGCGCACTCAAGAAGAGGTAGATTCTCTCGTAATGAAAGGTCGTAAATGGATATATGAGGAACAGGAACACCGCCATCCACGGCTGGATCTTTTCGGTGAGGAACGTAAGAAGTGTGATGCAGAACTTCTGAGTGCCGAACAGATGCTTTCGTGCATAACCAACATCTCGATCAATGGAGCGGACCTGATACTTGACCGTGTCTTTGACAGCGTTGGATTCAACAGGATAGATGATGAGGTATTCCGCCAACTTGTAAAAGCCCGTTTGTCTTATCCTGCAAGCAAAGCTGCGACAGTGGAGTATCTGAAGAATCATTTTGACGAAGATGTCAGCCTGTCGAAGATCTATCGTTATTTGGACAAACTGAGCGATAACCAACATAAGATAGTTCAGGACATAAGCGTCCTTCACACGAAGAATATTTTAGGCGGCCACATCGGTGTGCTGTTTTATGATGTCACCACACTCTATTTTGAATCGGACTATGAGGACGAGCTTCGCAAAACCGGTTTCTCCAAGGAAGGGCGTCATCAGAACCCTCAGATTATATTGGGACTGTTGGTCAGCATTGGCGGCTATCCGCTTGCGTATTGCATCCATGAGGGCAACAAGTACGAGGGGCACACGATGCTTCCGGTAGTGACTGAATTTGTCCGGAAATATGAGCTGGAAGATTTTGTCGTGGTGGCTGACTCAGGGTTGATGAACAACGATAATATAGCCGACCTTGAAGCAAACGGTTACAAGTATATCATCGGTGCGAAAATCAAGAACGAGAGCAGGAAGATACAGGAATGGATACTGGAGCAGCCTAAGACGGACTGCCAAATGGTTGAATACGATAAAGGTAACGGACAGAGGTTGTTGGTCGGATATACAGAAGAGCGTGCCCGAAAGGATGCTTATAACCGTGAGAAAGGTATACGCCGTCTGGAGAAGGCATACCACAGAGGTACGCTTACCAAAGACAATATCAACAAGCGTGGATACAACAAATTCCTGAAAATGGAAGGAAATGTAAAGGTGACCATCAATTACGAGAAACTGGAGAAGGATGCGAAATGGGATGGTCTCAAAGGATACCTTACCAATACGAATATACACGTCAATGACGTATATGCCGCCTACCATAACCTGTGGCATGTTGAAAGAGCTTTCCGCATATCAAAATCAAAGATTGAGATAAGACCAATGTTTCACTTTACAAGGCGCAGGATAGAAGCACATGTCTGTATCTGCTTCGTGGCCTTGAAAGTTTACAAGGAATTGGAGCGTCTGCTGAAACTATCAGGCATAAATATGAGTGTGGACAAGGTGCTCGAACTTGCTAAAACTATAGTGACTATACAGATGACATTGCCTCAAAGTAAGCAGACTATCAACAGAACTATGCTGATGAAACGTCATCAACGCATTGCTTCATTGTTTACTGATGATTTTTGGGTGACACGTTGACGAAGTCAGGACACATTAACAGTCTAACTGTCAGCAACTTACGCACTGATGTGACGAGTGATGAGTTTTTTCAAAAAACTTTTTACGGCTTATTTACGGCAAACGGCTTGGCGGCAAACGGCCAAATACAATAATCGCCCACTACAGGCATGTCATTATAAGAACCAATAAAACCATGCTTTTAACCAAGCAACACGCTGGCGTATAAAAGAGAAACACAAGCAAAGCATGCATAACAGACATCAGAATTTTGCGTTCAATGCTCACGGCTGACCATCGTGCGCAAAATCGTCAACACATGATTAATCTTAATCATACATATTCTGAATCTTCAATAAAAAACAAGCTGCCTCATAAAATAAATGAGACAGCCTGCGAAATTGTCAGTTATATATAAAATTGCAGTAATTATTTTACAACAACCTTCTTGCCGTTCATGATATAAACGCCCTTCTTAACACCTGTAAGAACAGTTGCAGCAGGAGCCTCCTTAACGAGGATACCGTCGATTGTGTAAAGCTTAACAACGGCATTGGCATCGTCACCAAGAACAGAATCTATACCTGTAGGATCAGTGTTGAATTTACCTGTGATCTCAACGCTGTCGCCATTGCTGAGCATTCCACCTTCTACAGTCAATGTAACCTCACGGTCCTTGCTTACACCGGCAAGTGGAATATGGCTTACATAACCCGCATAAGATTTATCATAAGCAAACGGAACATCCTCTGCCTTGAATTCCTTTGTCTGGAGTGTGCCGCGGTTGTTGAGCCACTGCAGCAGAACCTTGTCGAAAGTAAGAACACCAACTTCCTCCGGCAACCAGATTATGATCTCGCTGCAATCAGCCAGAGAGCTGCCTTCAGTAGGCAAGAAGTCATAATAAAAAGATATTTCCTGCTTCTTCAGAGGATAAGTAACAACGATGCCACTTGTTCCGGCAGAAGCGTTGTTTGTGAGAATAGCACGTCCGTCTGCAGTTGTAAGGCCCTTGATGTTCATTGTTATCACAGTCTGCACTTCACCGTTTCTTGAAGTCTCTACTGTCTCTGGGAAGCGGTAACCGCGGATATCAACAACAACAGTCTTGCCTTCGATAGTAAAATCAGGATTAAATGAGCCCATAGAACCAGCCTCTGAATCGCCATAAGACAGGTCTATAGTTACCTTGCTCTTATCAGTATTAAGTTCGTCTGTGAAAGTAAATGTCAGCAAGCCTTCTTTTCCTGTTTCAGGATAATATGTGTAAAGAGTTGTACCCTGTGCCGGATCTATAGAAACCAGCTCACCGGGCATTTCGCCCATAATCAGTGTAACAGAATAGTTTCCGTCCTCACCATAGATTACGCTCTCATCGTTAGCATCGCAAATACCTTCAAGAGTGATTTTAAACTTATCACCAACCTCAAGTTTACCGTCTTCCGCCATCTCACGGATAAACTTGCTCAGCTCGATGCTATAGAAATACTGAGTAGTATAGGTACCATTGATATATCCTGCAGGAATCTCTTCCTTTGTTTTAAATACGCCGTCAGCCCCCTCACCATACTCAATCCAGTTGTGGGCTATGTTAACCGTACGGTCAAAAGCCAATTCAAGGTTTGAGCCTGAAACTGTATAGGTATCACCATCCGAAAAGTTAGATGTCAATGTGATAGGCATGCCTTCTCCGTTACCATAATAAATTGTAACATCTATTGAAGGCTCAGTAATCATACTGGTTGAGAAATAATAAGTTTTTCCTTCCTCAACCTCACTACTGAAGATTTTGTGACCTTCAGCGTCATAGCTTATAGAAAGGTTGTTGCCCTCTTCACCCATGGCATTACATTCAAACATCATAATGCCAAAATATCCGACATTAAAGTGGATGGTGTTGCTCTCAATAGCCTTCAGCTGTAAATAGTTTGCACCTGGCTGCAATTTAATAGTTACAGACTCAGACGGGTCATTAATCTCAATCGGAGTAAAAGTAACAGCCTTTAAACCTGTCAACCCCAATACAATACCGATTAAAGTAAAAATAAGTCGTTTCATGTCTAAATATTCTTGTCTGTTTTATTTTGAGGAAAAAGCTAAAGGCTGGTCGTTGCGCTATTGCCATAAGGCTAAAGCGACAGGCTGCAGCCTTTAGCTTTTTTATTTAAGATCTACGGCAGATTAGCGGATAACCACTTTCTGGCCGTTGATGATATAGATACCCTTAACGAGTTTCTTCATTACGTCAGCTTTCTTACCCTTGCTTACGAGGCAGCCGTCTACGCTGTAAACCTCAACAACAGCATTAGCATCTTCAACTTCTACACCACCGATGTTTGTAGAATTGTCAACGATGAATGTATATGTCAGCTCAGGATTGAAGAGATTGCCGTCAAGATCATAGAATGTTTCTTCAGGAATAACAACAGTGTAAGTACCATCTTCTGTTATTTCCGGAGTAAACGTAATCATCATCTTATTCATGTCATCACCTGTAGCATAATCGATCGCTGCAGAGATATTGCTTGCCTCAACACCGTCTTTCTTAACTGTGATAACATTGTTTGTGTTCAGTTCACCAACACCATACTTAGAATCTACAGTAAGTTCAACAGTAGCAATTGACTTAACTGTGCTTCCGTCAGCAGGTGTAACCTCTGTAGGAACGAGGATATTCTTAGGCATCTGATATGCGAGCAGGATAACACCGTCTGTACCGTAGCTGATAGGTGTGCCATTTTCATTAACAGCAGCAACAGATACGCCAATGTTGTTCTCTGCGAGGGCAGCCTCAGGAACTGTAACAGTTATAACCTTGCCTTCAACCTTTGCTTCAGCAGGAACACGAGTGTTCATACCATAAGTTACAAGAGCAGAGTTTACTTTAGCATTCTCACCGCTCAATGTAATATTAATTTCAGCAGGAATCTCCTTGCTGTACTCGCCACCTTCTACGTAAGGAGCCGGGTCAACAGACTCAACTGCAAGAATAGCCGGGTCAATGTTGAATGCTACAGTGAAGTCAGGGTTACATGTACCATGGCCCTGCAAACCATCAGTCCAAGGTGTTTCTTCGTTGAAGAACTCGTTAGCAATTGACTGTGAATCTACCTTAAGAACATAAGCACCAAACTCATTGATTTCTTTCGGAGTCTGTGTGCCAATTTCAACAAACTGAGCTGTTACAACAAGGCCAAGACCTGTTTCATCCTCATTTGTAGTCAAAATTGCATCAGCAACTTTCTCTTCACCTTTGTAAACGGCAGCTGTAGCTGTAGATGTTGTATACACTTTCTCACCATATGTAAATTCTATCTTGCCCAAGCTTGTGCAGTAAGAATTTTCAGCAGGTGTTACAGATTTGAAGTTCAAAGAAGCGTCTGCAAAACGACCATCGTTCACACCAAATGTAAAGTTGTAACCGCTTCCGAATACAACACTTTCAGGGAAGCCTTCTGCCTTAGGCTCAATTTCATTGCCCTCTTCATCAGTCAAATCAAGCTGAAGGATAACGTCTGTTACAATAGTTCCCATAAAATTATAGAACGCTTCAGACATAGTACACTTAATAATAGTATGACCATTACCTTCATCATACTTAACATCCGGCTTTTCCCAGTCTAAAGTTCCGTACATACCCATCGGGTAAACACAGTTCTTAACTTTAACTTTCTTGTCAACTTCAACAGTTACAACCTTTCTGTCATCCTTAAAGCTGAGCAGTTGGTCTTCTGTAGGATAAACGACATTTGGTTCCGGTTCAACTTTTACAAGATTTACAACAGTCTTTTCAACTTTTGCTGTACCACCTTCAAATGTCAGAGTTGTTGTCTCAGGAGTTTCAGTACCCTGCTCCATACCTTCCTTAGTCTGATATGACTCAATAATGATTTCGTATGTATTTCCTTCATACATATACCATGCATTATCAAGAACACGGCCATCTTTTTCAATCTTAGCAGGACCAACCATTATAACATCTTCACCTTCTTCAGCCTCAGATGTATAATACTGGTGCATAATGCCTTCATCACCATGGAACTCACAGTGAACATACTTAACCTTCTTGTTCAATGTAACCTTAACCTGATTATCCCAGCTGATTTTCTCAACCTTTGAACCCTGCTCAGGCTCTGAACTTACAACCTGCAAAGAGCTGGCACCTTTCTCCTCAAAAGAAACGGCTATCTCTAAATCAAAAAAGAGTTGTCTGTTATTATAAATAACATAAGTCTTACCAGCTTCAACCTCCAAAGAAGAAAAGTTTGCATCCACACCCATTGAAACATTCAACGGAGTTCCATCCTCCAACATAAATGTCGGGTAAGATCAACCATGCTTAAGAGATAAAGTACCATCTGCAGGAGCTGTAAAGCTAGCATAAACGATGTCATTTACAACATAAGTGTCACCATCGGCAATCACATACGGATCTTCTTTAGTACCCGAACCGCTTGGGGTAGCATTGACCCCCAAGACACATAGGAATGCCATCAAACTGATTAGTAAAGATTTCATAATACTTAATTATAAATTAATAATAAGTTAGCATTAAATTATATAGGAAGGGTTGGGGACTAGCCCCATACCCTTTTCTATATCTTAGGTTCTTAAGGTCCATGCCTTGCTGTCTGCTGTATTATGTTTTGTGAAGTGTTTTTCTGATACAAACATACAAGGCCGATCTAAATATTTATTTAACGATTACTTTCTTAACAACGCTTACGCCGTCGCTTGTAGCCTTAACGATAAACAAGCCGTTCTTTCCGCCTGTGCTTACCTTAACAGCACCAGAAGTAGAGTTAGCATTGCTTATTACGCTTCCGCTTACATCATAAACAGTAACGTTGAGATCGCTTCCGCCGTTAACGCTTATTGAACCGTTCTCACCAGAAATTGTGATACCGTTTTCAGATACTGTTGCATCGTTGATTCCAGCTGTTCCGGCTGACATCTTAAGTCTTGCAGCATTCAGAACGCGCTCTGTATTTGCATCGAGCAACATAACAACAACCTTAGTGTTATCCCAGTTCTTAACGTTTTCAGGCAGGCTGAATACCTTATTGAATGCAACAGGCTGACCTGCAGTTACGCTTACAGGGATGAAACCTGATTCACCTGCGAAGTTGTCGTTTGGCACTTTACGTGCAACATCGTTGAATGTTACAACAGCAACGCTTGAACCATACTTGCCGCCCTTACCGAACTCACCGAATATAGGCTGGTCGAGAACGTAGAAGCCATTAAGCTGAGGTCCTTCCAAACCATCCTCAAGAACAACAAATGCAAGATTGTGGTTCAGAGAGTTCATGGTTAGAGCATAGTTTACATTACCTGTAATCTGTATGTTCTTGCTTGAAGCATCGTAAATAGCCTTGTCGATGCTTACATCTGCAATTGCATAATTTTCGAACTCACGCTGAGCTACATCATAGAATGTATTGTTGCCTTCTGGTGAATCGAAGTGATACTGCTCGCTTCCATCAACATACATCGGCGCATAAAGAGTGTCTATACGGTTAACCAGACCCATAGGCTGTGCTGTTATACCGAAATATGTATTATAGTTCTCATAAGCGAACTGGTCTGTTCCGATTATAGAGCTATGAATAGCGATAGGTATAACCTGCTCACCGTAAAGTTTCTCAAGATTTTCCATTGCAAGGATTCCCTGAGGACAGTTCTTACACTGCTGACCAGTGCTTTCTTCTATAACTACATGCTTTGTTGTCTCAAAAGCAAGGTTGCTGATAGTGTTTGTCTGGCTGTAAACAGTACCGCCGAGATCAATGCTTATAGTATACTTATTCTGTGCACCTACAGTCAGAGGCAACTTGTCAGGGAATGTGAAAGAATAATTCTCTGCACTTGTTATAGGCTTGCTAGGTGTATCTGTATAAGTGCTCTTGAATGAGCCGTCTTCAGAAGTAAGTGTTGCATTAATAGTGTTATAAGTCTTATCACTTGTAACCTTAACTATTACGCCTACATCTGTGGACTCTTTGTTAACCTGCGTGCTTTCTACATTAGGAACGAAGTTGAAGTCGCCCTTGTAGTAAACCTTCAGATTATCCAAGAAGATCATACTCTGATTTTCGTTCTCATTAACGAAAGCGATATAGATATTCTTACCTGCATATTCTGCGAGAGATTTCTCTACGTGTGTCCAGTCACCTGTCAGATTTTCCTCTGACTCACCGGGAGAAAGCTGCTCGTCATAAAGAACCTTACCATTAGCCTTGAACTTCTCATAAAGTTCTGTTGTGAAGTTAGAATAAACAGCATCATCCTCAAGAACGAGAACCTTAAGTCTGTCTGCCTTTGACTTATAGTATGACTGAACGTCAAAGCTGAGATAATAGTCGGCATTTTCTATTGACAGACGAGGTATTGACATCCAGTCGTCTGATTTTCCTGTAGGATTATAGATAGATGTTGAAGCTGCACAGTAGTCAGAGCTGCTTTCTGATTCACGGATTACGAAAAGCCAAGGAGAATTGTCGGCATCAAAGCCTAAATCCTGCATTGCACTTGACGGCTTGTTGTGGTCACCTTCATAAAGGAGGTATTTAACCATAGAGTTGCTAGGATCATTGAAGTCATCAGAGAAGAGGCTTCCGTCAGAACTGATTTCAGGCTCGTATGCACCTGTGTAATTAATTGTAATCTCATTGTTCGGACAGGATCCCATAATATCTGTAACAGAACCAGCCTCTACAACAACCTTATATTTCTCATCTTTTTCAAGATAACGCTTGAGGCTAGGATACAGAAGGATTGTGCTTTCTGCTCCCTGCACAAAGTTAAGTTCACAAACCGGTGATGTCTGACCATCTCTATACAGATAAGCCTTAGCATCTTCAGATATAGCGATAGACAAATCGAAGAGAATCTGTACAGGATGCTCTGAGCTTATTTCAGATACATTTGCCTGATCTGCAGGAGAAACCTGCTGTACAGCAGCCGGAGCCTCGGCACGGCCGATATACTTAACAGTGATTTCTTCACTCTTAATAGAGTTGTCTGCCATCAAATAGAATGCTCCTGCAGGAATCTTCATTGTATATTCCTCATCTGCATTCAGGGCCTGAGGTATACCGCCAATAGTGAATGTCTTGTTACCAGACTGAGCTGTAATGTTATACTCTCTCAACACCTTACCAGAAGCGTCCATGAACTGAGCCTTAACACCAGATGTTACAGCGGCTGACTTAGAGAAAGCCAACTTCATCTGACTGAATTTAGCAAACTTAGAACCATAAACAGGTGATACAGCATAAGTGCTTAACGGATTAATGCTGCTTGCAGCCTCGGTTATAGTTTCAGGGAGACGGATGATATAGCCTTTTGTCTTTGTCTCAGACATACCAATCATTGTTTTCTCGTCATCTGAGATACCCTGGATAACACCTGTAATATCATAACCGGTACGCTCATAGAAGTTTATATCGTAACGGCCTGAAAGGATTTCATCTATTCCATACCAAAGATTTCCTACACGTACATATGCATAACGGACAGGATTGACAGCAGGACTACATCCAAACACTACACCAGAATTTGAAACAGCACTTCCGTCACGGTCTCGCTCTTCACGTTCTGTATTATATAATATGCAAGAGTTGTCGCTAGTATTGTAAAGATAACTTGAGAGGTATGAGCCACCTGCTACCTGCACGATACCGGTAAGATATTTACCATTGTTACTCATTGTTGACTCGTCAACAAATGTTTCGTCAGGCACTTCACCGAGAGCATTGTCTACATATTTGCACTCCTGAGTTGTCTTGTTGTAAACATAATAGCAAACTGTTGCAGGAGTTATAAAGTTAATAATACCGGCAATGATGTTACCATCAGGGCTAATATTGTCTATACGTACCTGCTGAGTGTTTGTTCCAAGTTTTGTTTTCTTAGGGAAGTTTGGAAGTTCTGCATACACATCAATAGCGCGGTATGTACCATCAGACTGCTTCTCCCACAAAAGCGGTGTTTCAACATAGGCATCAACAGAAAAGTTATCAGAATTGCTCCATCCTCCGATATATTTACCATCAGGTGTTACAGATGTAGCTTTTCCAGGATTCTCTGACTGAAGAGTAATCCACTTACCCTGATTCATGTCATAATAAGCTGGCTTGCTGTCATATGTACCAACGATGATTTTTCCATCATTAGTAACATCTGAAGCTTCAAGTGACTTCATCAAGTCTGCTTCAACCCAGAGTTCTGTAAGAGCACCTGTCTCTACATTAATAAGATAGGGATAGGCATACTTACTTTGATCATCATCATTCACACCAGCAGCAGTAGCCCACAAGCCATTGTCTGACAAAGATGTGAAAGCTGCAGCCTTGGGGAAGCTAACAGTGGTAAGCTGTGCTTCCTGTGCTGAAGACGGAATTGCCCACAGCAGGCCCAAAGCCAACAGGATACATAAATATAAACTTTTCTTTACCATACAATAAAAATTTAAAATAGGATTTATTTACTTTACAATCACTTTCTCTATACGTCCATCAGCATACTTCAGAATATTTATGCCCTTCTGAGGAGTGTCAAGAAGCTGTCCATTGATTGAATAGCGTGCTACGACCTTATTATCTGCATTATTCTGAATACCGTCTATACTTGCAGTACCATCATAAATGAAATTAATAGTAATTTCAGAATCAGGCAGCATAGATTTAGATCCCTGAGCTGATATTTTCACTGTAGTTGTACCTGCAGCAACAGGAACCCACTCTGTATCAGTTGAGATATCAATAGTTTTGCCTGCATCTGCATTGGCATTCTTCTCTATTGTACCTTCACTATCCAAATTTGAGCAGTTTTCTGCACAGCAAGCAGCAAATGAGCCATTAGGCAAAGCTGTAACATTATAAGTAACTTTACAACTCTGAGATTCAGCAGAGTTATTCTTAATATAAACTCCACTTAAAGAAATCATTGGCACCTGTATTATTTCATAAGAGCCATCAGGATTAAATACGAAATCCTCTTTATAGGATACCTGATCCATTGTAAGAGTTGCACCATTTTCAATGGTATTGCCGTCACCATCAACGAATATAAAATTCTGTGCATTCATTGCAACACAGCTAAATAACAAAGCGATACAAAGAGTAAATAACTTTTTCATCTTGTTCTTTTTATTAAAATGTTAAAATTGTTTTTTATAGTAGGATTGAAAGAGGGTATCAATGAGAGTGCATCAAAATGGAATACACTCTCATCGACATTATTTATCATTCATTCGGCTGTGCGTCGTCTTCAGTACTGATAACGGGTACTTTAACTACCTGCTGAACACCACTATTGTTATATACGAATGCTACAACCGACATATTTTCAGCCTTCCAGTCTTCATCCAAGACGTAAGTGCTTGTTACAGTCTTTTCTTCATCCCAAGCTATGCTGAAATCTTCTCCGTCCTGTCCGTTGACAGCTGTGCGGAATACATGATTATGCACATATTTAGTATTGACAGATCCGTCTGGCATATACTGAATGTTTGTTATATTGTCTTCAGTAAGCCAAAGCTGCAGTTTACCTGTAACATCAAGCACGCCTTTTGCATTAACATTTATGGTTACGGTTCTTGTAGCCTCATCATAAGATGTTGTTGCATCAAGTGTGAGCGGAGCAGAAGCCTGCAATGCGTCACGGACGATTGTTCCCCAAGACTGATATGTACTTGAAACCGTTTTTCTGTCAATAACGCCGGTAGGCTGTGCATCTATGCCCCATGAATTAAAATAGTAATCACCTGTTTCAGTCCATAACGGGAACGTTGTTCCTGTTACAGTCTTAGAGAACGGACCGCTATGAATACCCACAGCGATGACATTCTCTGCGCCATACTGCTCTTGCAGGCTTTCAATCATTTCTGAAGCATTCGGACAGTTAACGCAACGCTGTCCTGTGAAGTCTTCAATCAATACACGTTTCGCAACTTCTACAGGCTCCACTTCAATAAAGCGGTCGTCCTCATCAATGTTGCTACATGCCATCAGAGAAAGTGCTGCTGCACAGATGGCAAACTTATTATATATGTTATTTTTCAGCTTCATCTCTGTTTAGAAGTTATAGTTGTACGAAAGTGTTACACCCTTGCTTGCCGGAACGTAACGGCATACACCGCCTGAGCAGTTATATCCTGCACGTGTACGGCCATAGCCGAGCTGTATACGGTGTGATCCTTTGTTGAATGTTACGTATCCCTGATAGTAATGAAGGTCTGTCACGCCGCTGTTATACTCATCGGCAATTGTGAACATCCAGTTGGGAAGCACTGACAGCTCCAACAGAGCATACCACCAGTCGCCGAGGTCGTCGTCTGTAGACAGATACTGAAGTTCGCCGCGCAAAGTGAATTTATTGTTGAACTGATATTTTGCATCGGCGATGAAGATGTCTGAATGGATCATACCACCCTCACCCTCTACTATTGTCTTATTGTAGAACTGGTTCATGTACATGAGGTTGAGTTTGAACTGACGTGTCAGCTTCTTCTCTATCTGTACGTTCAAGTCCTGATAGAAAGTCTCGTCGCCCATCTTCCAGAAAGCAGAGCCATATCCGTCTGTGCCTGCTCCACCCACTACGTTAGTATCAATACCACGAATGTGAGAGAAGTTCACCTTTACGTTTGTGCCATACTTACCGCCAAGGAGCGTATGACGCTTGAACTTATAGCCGAACTCACCCTGGAAGGCCCATTCGCCGTCAGGATTGGTTGCATAAGGATACATGGCAGCCAACGCATAAGTCTGATCCATGGTGAAAGCCGGCAGGTGGTTGATGAATGAAGAAGTGAGCGTCATCGACCTGCGACTGCGGAACGACATGTTGTCGCTGCGCTTTGCCTGCAGCAATACGCTCAAGCCTCTCTTTGAATAAGAAGCTGACAACATTGCCACGTTTCCTTTACGATATATATATCCGTTGTCGAACGTCGGGTCTTGTGTCTTCCACGCATATTCTGCGAGAAGGCTGAAGTTTCCCTTCTGTAAATTTGCACGCACGTCAAAAGCGTTTACCGTTGTAGGCAGGTTAAGCTTGTGCGTAGCATCAACCATGACGTCTTCTTCTTTCTCGTACTTGTTTACCCATGAAGCACCGAGTGTAAGATATGTTCCGCTGTTGCTCAGGCCCTTGAACCACTGGTCGAGACCGAGTTCAACGTCTGCACCAGACACCCATGAGTCGTTGTGTGACCAATATCTGCGCTGCTTACCGCTAAGAGCCTTTATCGAAACTCCGGGCAGCGGCTTGATTGTCAGGCGTCCTCCAAGCAGAGAGTTGTCGATACCCAGTGTGCGCTCCTCGTATGTACGGAGGATAAAGCCTGAACCGAACTGCTCGTAGAAGTTACCTAACGTAAGGTCCCAATTTTTAAAGTGTGTTTTCAGATAGAAATAAGGAACTCCCCATCCCTTGTAGTCTTTTTCGAATCCGGGTAGAGGATGTTTCAGAAATTCGAAACGTGCTCCGGCATCGATATGCTCGCTCATTACATTCACATCAGCGAATGTGTTGGTCAAAGCCCATTCATTAACTTTTTCGGTGCCAATTGCTTCATCGTCTTGCGGAATAAGGATGTCGCTCTGGATACTTCCGCTGACGGTTATCTTTTTTTCTTCTGTCTCTTGTGCCATTGCTGTCAAAGACAAAGCAGGCATAAGCAAGAGACAGAAAATTTTATTATACTTGTGCATAAGTGTCAATTATTCTATAGTCAGCACTATGTGACATTATTTGTTTACGAGCTCTCTCACTTTCTCAATGAGTTCCTGTTCAGCTCCTTCTGTGTATCCGTTGTGTTTATAAACAATATTACCATTTCCGTCAACGATCAGTGTGTAAGGAATCATCTGAATTCCAAGTGCACGCTTGAAATCGCTGTTCGGGTCAAGCAGTACTTCATACGGCCACTCATGACTGTCAACAAGAGGTTTTACCTTGTTGATGTTCTGTGCCTGGTCAATAGAAACGGCTATCACCTTTACGCCGGTCTCTTCCTGCCACTCGTCATAAACTTCGCTGATGGCAGTCAGCTCACGGTTGCAAGGCTTGCACCATGTGGCAAAGAAATCAATGATGAAAGGTTTGCCATTGTTTGACAACGTGTCTGTTCTCACTGTCTTACCATTAATGTCTTTAAGTGTTACAGACGGTAACTGCGCATTTGCAGAACACAATATTCCTAGCGCAAAAACAATTGATAATAAAAATTTTTTCATTATTAATGCAATTTTACTGTTTTAACTTGGACAAAGTTAGTAATAATTTTGTAACGCGCTAACTTTTTTATTAGAAAAAATGCATAAAAATATTTGTTTATGATAAATATTCAGACCAAAAGACCTATTTAATAAATATTGACTATAAAGATGCAATTTTTATGCATAAATTGTTCTTTTATAGAAATGACTTAGCCGTTTTTTCTTTATTTTTTCCTTTTTTAGGCTATTGCATACCTTCGTGACAACTAAAAAGATTATATAATAACATTATGCAAAGTAAAACTATCCGGCATTTTTCGATGTGAAAACTTTGCGCCTTATACGCCCCGTTATATCATGGCAATAATTATTGCTGCTCATATTTCTGCAAATTTAAGTGTAAAACGGACATTATTCTTTTATTTTCAAACACATGACAGGTCAATAAAAAACAAAAGTCAATATTGTCATTTTAATAACAAAAAGCACCAGGCAGAAAAGCAGTAAAATGATACGGAAAAATTATCAAAACACTAAAAAAATTAACGCCCTATATATATAAATAGGTGTAAAGCCTTGATTAATATCAAGAGCTGCTGAATGGGCCTGACAATAGAGATGCTTAATAAGGGAACAAAAACACATCATGCAGCGGCATAAATATAAAGTATATCTATGTAAAAAAATCAGAAGCGAAGGCGCCTGATAATGCGGCGAGAAAGAAGGCTGGCATAAGTCCGAAAAATATTTACATTTAAAGCTAAACGTAACATCTTTTGGGCACTGAAAATCACGTAACAATAATAAACATGTTAAAAGTTATCGGGCATCCATTTGTAACTTTGCAGGCAGAAAAGCGCACATTATGTCATTTAAGTTTTGTCATGATTTTCAGGCAAAATAGAAAACAAAATTAACGGAACAGGCTTTAAAAATAAAAAATTATTTACTATGCCCATCAAAATGGCACGTTTTACATGCCGAAACAATGCCTTTTACGACTTAAAACACGGCTTTTGAAGGCTTAAAATAATACATATTTTGGTGAAAAAACATATGTTTTAAGCCTAAAAAGGACGGGAAAAATTGCACACTTTGACACACATACGATTAAAGGCTCTAACAATCAGAAAGTTATGCTTGCACGCGTTTTCAGGCAATATTTACAGACAAAAGATTTTATTTTTGAAATAACGCAGTTTAGAAGCGTTATTAAAATCCAATATGTAAGCAAAACGCACATAACGGCAGCAATCTGACTCTGATTCGAACGCAAGCTATACCACAGCTGCAATGCCGTATCCGGGCTTGCGAAATAACAACATTTCATCTGCATTTATTTTGCTTTTCGAGCAGTTTGCACTATCTTTGCATTAAGTGGAAAATGGCTTTGCCTATATTGAAGGCAAAAGACTAAGCTGTTTGAAATGAAAGACTGCAATAAATTCATAATATTCTACCAGGCAATGAAAAGGCTGTTCAGAAACAAGACGGGCGTCGGAGTTTCTGAATGGCAGCTGAAGACATTGACCGGTGGAAGGAAAAAGAACATTGAGAACGCAGCAAGGACGAAAGTCTTTGTTCTGGCGGCATACACGGCCGGAGAAGCTGCCGGACTGTCGGCTCACGGAATCAAGAACCTATAGAATGGAAACATTAAAAGAGAAAACAGCCAAAGGGCTGATATGGGGGCTGATGAACAATGGCTCCACGCAGATTTTAAACCTGATATTCGGCATATTCCTTGGCCGGCTGCTTACGCCGTCTGATTACGGAATGGTAGGCGTGCTGACCATATTCACCGCAATAGCCGGCAACCTGCAGAGCAGCGGATTCACTCAGGCACTGACAAACATGAAGCATCCTGAAAGCCGCGACTATAATGCGGTGTTCTGGTTCAACGTTATCGTAAGCATCAGCATCTACACCATTCTGTTCTTCTGCGCCCCGCTCATATCGCTGTTTTTCCATCAGCCAGCACTGACCGAGCTGTCGCGCTTCGTTTTTCTGAGTTTTGTTATATCGTCGTTCGGCATTGCCCACGGAGCATACATGTTCAAGAACCTCATGGTAAAGGAAAACACCGTGACGGGATTTGCGGCATTGGTGACATCAGGCATAGTGGGAGTGGTGCTTGCAATAAACGGACAGTCTTACTGGAGCCTGGCATGGCAACAGATTATATATATCACCATAATCAACATAGGGCGCTATTTCTACACGCCATGGCATCCTACGCTCCACATAGACCTGCGGCCAATAAAGAAGATGCTTAACTTCAGCATGAAGATTTTGCTGACGTCAATTATCAACACGCTCAACAGCAACATACTTGTGTTCATCTTCGGACGCCTCTACCCCATAAAGGCTGTGGGAAGCTTTACGCAGGCCAACAAATGGAACACCATGGCCTATTCGTTTCTCAGCGGAACGATGGCGCAGGTGGCACAGCCGGTTATGGCACAGGTTACGGGCGACAACGAGCGTGAACGCCGCGTGTTCCGCAAGATGATGCGCCTCACGGCCATGCTTTCCTTTCCTGCCATGTTCGGTCTTGCCATGGTGGCCGAAGAGTTTATCCTGCTGACCATCCACGAGCAGTGGCTAAGCAGCGTGCCGCTGCTCCGCATTCTATGCATCGGCGGAGCATTCATGCCGCTTTACACTCTGTATCAGAACCTTATGATAAGCCGCGGGCGCAGCGACATATACCTGTGGTGCACCGTTGTGCAGATTGTCATACAGATAGCCATCGTCGTGGCATTCGCCAAGTTCGACATGCAGGCAATGGTGTGGGCATATACAGCCGGAAACATTGTGTTTATCGGCATATGGCAGTATTTCTTAAACAAGCTTACAGGAATACGGACTATAGAGATAATGCGCGATATATGCCCGTTCATGATTTCAGCGGCTGCGGTCATGGCTGCGGTATGGCCGCTTACAGCTCCAATATCCAACCTATGGCTGCTGCTTATCTGCCGCTTTATCCTTGCCGCCGTTCTTTATCTTGCGATAATGCGACTGGCGCATGCCGAGATTCTGAATGAAGCTATCGAGTTTATCAAGAACAGGAAAAAGCGATAAAGACGATAAGCCCAAATCGGCCATTAGGATTCGGTCGGGATTTTTGCTTTATATTGAGCGGATTTTCGTTTGATTGCGGCTATGTCAAGAAAAGCAGACTAAAATACGGATGAAAGCATGAATGCACAAAATATATAAAATAATGTGCTGTTTAATGACCGGTTGGTGTCTAAGACTAAAAGAAACGACTGTATATCCTGCGTGCCGTAAGATATGCGAAATTGGCTATACTGAAAGGGCAACGCCCACGGAACATTGCGGCAAGCATCTTGAACAGCGGTCCTGACGGACGATAAGGCAGAAGACCGTAAGCCTCATCAAAGCTATATCCGTCAGTGCGCACACAACGCAAGGCATTGATCATGCCCAGCTGCAAAGGCACGGCATACACACGGCGCGAGTCGTTCTCTGTAAAGAAATCAAGCACTATGCGGTTTGCCTTCAGATATGAACGCAGATGTCGTTCCGAACGTGTATGTGTATAAGAAGCCGTGTTTTCGTCGCTGTAATAATAAACAACATCGTTGATAAACGACCGCTTGGCGTAGAACATCAGCCTCGTCATTATAGAATAATCCTCGCTATAGTCTACTCCCGGCACAAGGGTTATGCCGTGGTCGGTATACAGACTGCGGCGGAAGAGCCGTCCCCACATGCGGTTTGACACTATATTCTGGCACAGCATAAGCGAGAGATAGCGCTTTGTATCATGAGTCTGGCATGGAAGCACCGGTTCAGACAGTCCTGCCGACGTTAAGCGCTGCCACGCCCCGTCTACCACATCAGCACCGCTACGCTCCATCTCGGCGCACAACAGCTCTACAGCCCGCGGCGGCATATAGTCGTCGCTGTCGGCATGCATGATACATTCGCCTGTTGCGGCAGCAATGGCCACGGCACGCGTAGCCCCCACTCCGCGGTTCACCTCATTGTCTATTATGCGCACCTGCGGCGCACGGTCAGGATAACGCTCTATGACTGAGCGCAAGATGCTTATGCTGCGGTCTGGAGTACAGTCGTTTACAAACACATACTCCATGTCGCGATGTGTCTGCTCGAACAGCGAAACAGCACAACGCTCAATATACTTTTCCACCCCGTAGACGGGCACAAGCACTGATACCTTCATAAAATCTCTTGCGTTAAGCGTTAAACCAACCTTACAGTCAGACCGTTATCCTCACAGGCTGCTGCCGTTTATCCCAGCAGATAGCCTGCAAGCAGAGTGCCGTTATATGCCCAAAGCCACAGCGTAAGCACAACGAGCAGCACGCGCAGCCATGTTCTGAATCTTCCGTTCTCGGCCTGTTTCACCACAAATGCCATTGCCATAGGCATTACAAACAGCCAGTGGGCACCCATTATATACACTTCGTTGATGCCGAAGCCAAGTCCCATGTGCAGGAACATGTCGAAAGCAAAGCCGCCCAAGGCCATCCAAAGGAAGCGCGAACGGCGTCCGCACCATATTCCGCCGATAAACAGCAGAACAATGACAGCCTCAACCACGTAGTTGATAATCCAGCTGTAAGGCACTATCACCGGCCTGCTGCGCAGCGTATCCTGCAGCAGATGCTGGTCGTGCAGCTGTATAGACTCGCCAAAAAGGTTCTCTACAGCCGTTTCAGAGCGCGATGTAGAAATGTCTGTCCACTTGATAAATTCGCCCTTGCCCATCGGCTTGCCGGTATGCTTGTTCCATGCCTTCTGGTGGTCTTTCACATATTTTGCCTTCACACGCTTGTTCATCTCTTTTGCAAAGGCTTTTTTTATCTCGGCACTGTCCTTCAGCGACGTTGTGTCGGCAAATGCATTGAACAGTTTCTGACGTGTCTCGGCACTCTTCTTCAGCCGTGCTTCGTGGCGTGCCTTTTCTTTAGGCAATACGAAAGTGCGGTATTCCCATCGTGCAAAAACCCATATAAGGGCTGAAGGCAGCAGCACTGCAAGCAGCAGATACTTGATGCGGAAGAACTTCTTTCCGTTGGTAAAGAGCGCATATATGAATATCTTCACGCCGTTGCTAAGCGTCACGCCGGCCGTAACAAAGAACAGCAATACCGTCTGCCAGATGCTTAACCTTGTGCCGTTCTGCATTTTCATGCCTGATATATACAACGCGAACACAAGCAGGAACATCGACACGCAGAAATGATCGGGCACTACGGCTGCTATCATGACATACGCAAACGAGAACAGCATGGCCGAAAGCACCGTGGCCTCAAAACGCCGTATCTTTATTATGTCGCGGAAGATGCGGAAGATGAATATAAACGAATAGAATGCAAAGAACAGGAGCGGAACAGCCACTATAAACTGCACAAGGTTTAGTCCCGTCATATCCATCAGCCAGCCGTCGAGCAAGGACAGCGGCCAGACCATGAACGAAAGGAACGGATGGCGGTAAACATTATAGTTGGCTTCCCAATATGTAACCATAGAATAGGTTATCGGATCGAAGCCTGACACTACAAAGTTCTTTATAAATATATTCCAGTGCGCCCCGCCTGTATGCAGAAACGTATTGAAGGTCTTGCTTATCATCATTGCGTGCAGAGCAATCAGCACACAGAGAGCGCAGACCGACGCGGCCATTTCCTCGCGCCTTATTTTAAACATTCTGAAAAATTTCTTCATATCGTTTGTTTATATTTTCTAAAATCCAAAATCCCTGACAGCCCAATGTCCCTCATTGCGTCAGCCAAGCATCAAGCCAATCTGTCAGGCATGCCGGTCTATTCGCGGCAGTCTCACCGCCACGAAAGCGTCAAAGGCTATTTTCTGAAAGGTTTATAGTGGCTTTCGTTGGCAAAGTCAAGCAGTTCGAAGTCGCCCCTGCTGTCGCCATAAGCCGCAAGCCAATAGCTATTACGACCGGGATAAAGCTGTATCAAGCGTCTCACTTTCTCTTCGCCATAGCAGTTTTTTGAGATAAAACGCCCCGTAACAACCCCGTCGCGCTCCTCTATCATGGTGCCGATGACCGTCACGCCGTCAAGTCCGGCAAAGAACGGTTCCACCCAGTTGTTTATACTCGCGCTTACAATAACCACCTTGCAGCCTTCCTCAAGCACCTCGTTAATCTTCTGTATGCCCTTTGGCCGCAATAAAGAAATGTTCTCACTCGCAAAGCGCACGCACCATTTGTTGAACTCGTCAAGCTTCATCCCTCCGAAGCAATGGGCAAAGACTTTCTGCTTTACCTTCCAGTTGGGATAAAGGCCAAACTTCATCAGCAACAGCAACGGCAGATAGCGCAGCATGCAAAGAAAGAAAGCCTTGTCGCCACGGACGAACCTTATAAACTCCAGAAGGGTGTCGCGGTTGGTCAGTGTGCCGTCGAAATCAAAGGCGTGTATCTTTAAAGTACTGTCCATAATCTAAATCACAAGAAATGCTTTATACGCTTAAATCAGCTATTGTCCTTACTTTATTACATATATCAGCACAAGGAACGTAAGCGCCCATAGCAGCACCACGCACTGCGTGAACCTGTCGCGGAGCATCATCTTTGTAGGGTCGCCACTCCTCTTGTCAACAACGGTTATCTGTATGTAGCGCAACAGTCCGAGCAGCACGAAAACCGAAGTGAGATAAAGCAGGTCCGAATGGAAACGGTTTACCACCTCGGGCGACACGGTGTACATGATATAGCATACAAGCGTCACCGACGCCGTGATGGTTATTGCCTGATTTATGAAGGTAAGGTTATACCTTATAGTATTCTTTCTCGGCGGCTCTCCCGTCTCGTTCATGCGCAGCACATCGTCGCGCCGCTTGGCAAACGAGAGGAAAAGAGTGAGCAGGAAGGTCATCAGCACGAGCCACTTGCTCAGGGATATGTCAGTGGAAAAACCTCCGGCAAGCACGCGCAGCACAAATCCGAAAGCTATGATGCAGACATCTACAATGGCATACTGCTTCAGCTTAGAGCAATAAAGGATGTTCAGAATATAATAAATAAGGATTACCAGTCCTACATTTATAACATGGGTGTATGTATCGAGCAGACACACTGTTCCAACCGACAGCAGAAACATTAGAGCCATAAGGGCCCATGCACTCCTGACGCTTATGGCACCCGATGCTATTGGCCGCTTGCACTTAACGGGATGGCGGCGGTCGGCCTCAACATCGATAATGTCGTTGAAGCAATAGACCGACGACGCAATGAAACTGAATGCAAAGAACGTTACGACCGATGCTCTTATGTCAGACGGATCGAGCAGACTGCCGCCGAAGAACATGGGTATCATCACGAACACATTCTTTAGCCACTGGTGCGGGCGTATCAGTTTTAACAGATTACTTTTCATTACTTCTCGTTTTTAATTTCATTTTGCCGACCAGGCCGAAGACTTGCTCTCCCCGCAGGGCCATATGCCTCAGGCCGCCCGGTCAGTGCCATGCATTATCAATATCCGTCACATGCCGTTGCCCGTTATATGTTCTTCGGCAAGAATCCTATCACGAACGACACAAGTCGGTGCAACAGCCACGCAAGTACAAGAGAAACGGCTATCATGATAAGAGCCGTAAGACAGTAACCCAGCTTGTAGGGGGTTATGTATTTCATGACAAACTGTATGTGGATGAGATAAAGCTCAAGGCTTACCGTGCCCACAAAGGCAAGTGCCCGGCAGATAATGGCGGGCGTATGGCACAGCAGCTTCACAAGCAGCAATATCATCGACACGGTGAGCGGAATGTAGACCATGCGCTCAAGGAACAGCGGGAAACGGCCTCGCCACGACTCCTCAAACTCCACACACATGGCCAGACTCATGACAAAAATCAGCAGCACGAGCCACAGCGACGAGCCGTCGAGGCTGCGTCCGCCCTTTACGAGCGCGCCGCAGTTGATGCCGATAAGAAATATAGGTATGCGGCTGAAGAATATCTCCACATGCCCTACAGCCTTATGCACAGGCGGATAATACTGCACCATGACGGCAAGCACCATAGCGGCCACCGCAAGCCAACGGTATTCGGGATGCTTCTCTATGAGTTTCATGTATGCCGGGGCAAAGGTGTACATCATCATTATGGCAGGGATAAACCAGAACGTCAGGTCGTCAATGCGCCAGAAGCTCCAGTTTATCAGGATGTTTGCAACGAGGTCGGGCACGTTGCGGCTGTAGCCTCCGCCGGGAGTGTTGATAAACGCCGGAATGTAATACAGGCAGGCCATAAATATCCATGCCGGATAGATGCGTATGTAGCGGCGCCAGAAAAAGTTTTTCAGCGTGGGTTTCTTGCTCCATGCATACCACAGGCCTATGCCGCTGAGGAAGAGGAACATGTCAACGCCCACATTTCCGCATCTCACAAAGCCGTACATCGGATTGCTCTTGGGCATCCACACATGGAACAGCATGACAAATATCATGGCCAGTCCCATCAGTTCGCTGCGGTAGCGGCTTATGTCCGAAAGGTTTATGGCTTTTATCATATCTTCAGCTTTGGTTTTGGAATATAGCGGAACATCAGCTTAAACAGCCATGCCAGAAGTATCGACGCAACGATATACGTGATCAGTCCGGTGTAGATGTATCCGCGGTAAGACATCTTTATAATTATCTCGCGCGTGATGGGGTGCATCACGAACAGCGCCGACGATATGGCACCGAACCATACGCACGGGGCAAGCGCCTTGTCGGGTATCAGTTTCATGGTGGCAACGGCTCCGGTTACGATGAACAGCGGCACAAACAGCCACGACCAGAAATAGAAGCTGCCTATGAACACGATGAATGCCGACACCACTACTATGGTGAGATTTATCGGCAAGGGCAGGTTGCGGCCGTGGCGGGCATAGAGTATGCCGGCACCAAAGGGCAACATGCCGCCTATAAAGTTGTAACGTATACGGTTTAGAATCTCGCCTCCCTCATCGACCGACGGAGGAAAAAATGCCTGGACAGCCGTGCACAGCACTATCAGAGCCAGCGTAACAGCCGAACTGCGGCGATAGAGCACAAGGCGGTAAACGATGTAGAGCTGAAGCATGAGTCCGAAATACCAGTAAGGCCCGGGCTTTATGATGTGGTCGGGGTCGGGCATCAGGTTGATATACATCAGCAGCTGGGCTATGACGCGGCCCACGGTATAGCCGTGATAGCCGTGCGGATGGAGATAGCTCACCACGGCAAAGCCTATATAGCCAAGGAACATAAGGCGCAGCAGCTTGGCATAATGGAAGCCGATGAAGGGCAGCGCCCTTACTCTAGTCGGCGTGCTGCGCTCATACTTGTAGACGAGGCCGAAGCCACTGATAAACAGAAACACGGGCACTCCGTAGTGTCCGAAGAACGACATAACGTGTATAAACAGGTTGTCGTCGAGTGTCAGCATGCGCTCAAGCAGCTGTCTCGGCTTAGATGCCGTGAAGGTGTATTCGTTCTCTTTTACGGCAAAGCCCAGAAAGTGGCAGTAGTTGTGAAGAATTATTCCCAGTATGGCTATGCCCCTGAGGGCCTTCGACTCAGCCATGCTCAGCAGTTCTTTTTTCATTGTCTTAAGTTATTTTTGTCACGGCGCCATAGCCGCGCGGCCCGCATCTCACCGGTTGCGGCGGCCTGCGCGTCAGTCTTCAACGCCGAGTTTGTCATAGTCGGTAGTGTTCTTTAACATTCTTGGTCTCTTTTCGTTATACCCGTCGCTCAGCACGTTCAGGTCGTCGCGATAGTGGGGCGAGCTTATGCCGCCCAGATACAGCAGCAGATGCGGCAGCGCGTCGGTCATGTAGCGACGGTCTTTGGCCTTCACGATGTCGTTGAACAGCGACGGATGACCAACCATAAAGCTGTGTGAGCACCATATCCAGAACGGTATGTCGAACTCCTCGCGTGCCAGGCGCGCCGTTATCTCGGTAGAGTGCATGCGGCCGTAGAAGTGGACGTCGCCCTCATAGCACTCCTCGCCATGGTCGGGCACATACACCACGATGGCGTCCTCGTCCTCGAAGCGCTTTATTATCTGGTCGACAATCGAGTCGTTATACAATATTGCGTTGTCGTAGTCGGCAAGCACGCGCAGCTCTTTCTGCTTGAGCTCGGGCCTGTCGTAGTCTTCCGGATTAAAGTGTCTGCGGTCTCTCGGGAAGCGCGTGCGATAGTCAACGTGCTGCCCCTTCAGATGGAATATTATCAGATTGTTCTCTCCGTTGTTGCGCTGCAGCCTGTCATAGTCGCCCAGCAGTCCGTCGTCGTACCGGTATAGCCGCGTGTTGCGCGTGTCGAACATGGCGTGGCTCAGCTGCGGATTGTTCAGGAAGAAGCCGCCGCTGAAGTCGTAGACAGCCTCCTTAGCCTGAGGCAGAAACTGGTTGGTAAGGAACGTTACATGATATCCTGCCTTGCGGAACAGCTCGGGGAACAGCGGATAGTCGCACCATTCGCCCTTGTCGCCCACTGTATAGAGCGAGAAGAGAGCCTTAAACACAAAGCTCGTAAGATTCCACGGCGCCACAACGTCGCTGAACGGTATCAGCTCGCCCTTCTGAGCGCGTGCCTCCTGTCTTGGCGTGGTGTCTTTATGGTATCCGTACAATCCGGCATGATGACGGTTGTAGCTCTCGCCTATTATCAGCACGATATTCTTGCTGCGGAACGAACAGCTGTCCACCTTTGCCTTGTCGATATTTTCCACCAGGGTCTTCACCTGCTTGGCCGTAAGTTCGTTGGCATATATGCTGAACATAAGGCGGTAGCCGGGCAGATACAGCTGGGCCTTCTCCTTCTTGGTCAGTTCGTGCTCCACCTGCCCTATGTTGTCGTAGGACATCAGGCGCACAAAGGCCGTCTTGTCGGCAAAACACTTGACC
Source organism: Prevotella marseillensis (assembly GCF_900625065.1). Classification (NCBI taxonomy): domain Bacteria; kingdom Pseudomonadati; phylum Bacteroidota; class Bacteroidia; order Bacteroidales; family Prevotellaceae; genus Prevotella; species Prevotella marseillensis. The sequence goes on from NZ_UYXY01000001.1 coordinate 2,771,717, forward strand.
GTGCTGACCACAAACATCACAAGGAACAGAAGTCCGAGCCACGGCTCAGCCATGCGCCACCATCCGGGCACGCCTAAAGCCATACCGGTCTTGGCCTCCAGCCAGGCCTTGCACTTGGGGCGGTTGTGCCATATCAGCACCCATGCCACATGGGCAAGCAGCACGAGCAGCACCCAGCCCAGACGGCTGAACACCACGGAGCCCGTGAGATACGACTCGAGAAACTCTGCCGCCTCGCGGCTGTCGGTCTCGCCCACGAGCAGCAGCATCGTGGGGGTTATCGTCGTGTCGAACTTCACGAAGCAATAGACGTCGACAAGCACTATCATGTAAAAAAATACGTAGATAAAACGCTTCAGCCACTTGGCCACGCTGCGCGGCAAGAGCCACAGCACAACGCAGATTATGCTCACATCGAAGAACAGCTCGTAGGGCGCAAGCGGCCATGCGTGATATCCGCGTTTGTCGGGCACTACGGCATAAGTGCACACGATGCCGAGCACATACATGAATACAAAGAAAGCGGCATTGCCTTTTATCGGCTTGAAGATATTGGTGAACACACGTCCTGCCAGATTCAGTATTTTCATCAAATTCTAAATATTTTTGGCAAAATTACATCTTTTTATTGTATCTGCAATGCAAATGCACCGCAAATCGAATGCGGCAAAGATAAATCACACATATTTTATTATATATAGATACGTTTAATGCGCAAAAGCATGAAACGCAACGGCGTAAAAACTAAAAAAGCATAAAAAATGTTTTGTAATGTAACATAAACATTGTACCTTTGCGACTTCTTTAAAACAAATAACATTTCAGAATAACAACAAATCAGAACAAATGGAACCTTTTGCATTCAGGCCGCGCCTGCTGTCAACGCTGAAAAGCTATAACCGCAAGACGCTGATGGCAGACATCATGGCCGGAGTAATAGTAGGCATTGTGGCCCTGCCGCTCGCCATAGCCTTCGGTATAGCGTCGGGCGTAACTCCCGAGCAGGGCATAATAACCGCCATCGTGGCCGGACTTATCGTGTCGGTGTTTGGCGGAAGCAAGGTGCAGATAGGCGGACCCACGGGCGCCTTCATCATCATCATCTACGGCATAATACAGCAGTACGGCATGGAAGGCCTTGCCATAGCCACGCTCATGGCCGGCGCATTCCTCATCCTGTTCGGCCTGCTGCGCCTCGGAGTAATCATCAAGTACATACCCTACCCCATCATAGTTGGCTTCACGAGCGGAATAGCCGTAACCATATTCACCACGCAGATAAAAGACCTGCTGGGCCTTAGCATAACAGATGTGCCTGCCGACTTCATCGAGAAATGGGGCGCCTACGCCGCCAACATAAGCACCATTGACATGTGGAGCGCCATTATCGGCGTGGCAAGCGTGCTGCTGATAGCCGTAACGCCGCGCTTCAGCAAGAAGATTCCCGGCTCGCTGATAGCCATAATCGTTATGACGGTGGCGGCGCTGCTGCTGAAAAACTTTGCTGGCGTGACGTCGATAGAGACCATAGGCGACAGATTCTCGATTAGCAGCGAACTGCCTGACGCACAGGTGCCGCAGATGACATGGGAGACAATAAAGAGCCTCGTGTCGCCGGCATTCACCATAGCCATACTGGGAGCCATAGAGTCGCTGCTGTCGGCAACAGTGGCAGACGGTGTAACAGGCGACCATCACGACTCTAACACCGAGCTTATAGCCCAGGGCATTGCCAACCTGGCATCGCCGCTGTTTGGCGGAATACCGGCAACGGGAGCCATAGCGCGCACGATGACCAACATCAACAACGGCGGACGCACGCCCGTGGCGGGCATCATACACGCTGCCGTGCTCATGCTGATATTCCTCTTCCTCATGCCGCTTGCGCAGTATATCCCCATGGCCTGCCTGGCCGGAGTGCTGGTGATAGTGTCATACGGCATGTCGGGATGGCGCTCGTTCACAGAGCTTATGAAGAATCCCAAGAGCGATGTGGCAGTGCTGCTGATAACGTTCTTCCTCACCATAATATTCGACCTCACCATAGCCATCGAGGTGGGCCTGCTCATAGCCTGCCTGCTGTTTATGAAGCGCATGGCCGAAACCACTGACGTAAAGGTGATTATGGACGAGATTGACCCCAACGACGAGCTTGACATCGAGCAGGGCAACCTTGAGCACCTCACTATACCCAAAGGCGTGGAGGTGTACGAGATTAACGGTCCTTATTTCTTCGGAGCCGGCAACAAGTTTGAGGAGGTGATGGCCGTGTTCGGCGACCGTCCCGTTGTGAGGGTGATACGCATGAGAAAGGTGCCATTTGTCGACTCAACGGGAATACACAACCTGAAGAATCTCTGCATAATGAGCCGCAAGGAGGGCATCGAGATAGTGCTGTCGGGCGTTAACAGCAATGTCCGGGCCGTACTAGAAAGGTCTGGCTTCAACGAGCTTATAGGCAAGGAGAACATCTGCGACCACATAAGCACTGCCCTCAAACGTTCAAAAGAGATTATCGGAGAGAACGCGTAAGTGAAAGTGAAAAACGAACAGTGAAAAGTGAAAAATCCAAATGTTTTGTGGCTTCTGATCAAGCACTCAGCATTTGGATTTTTCACTTTTATTTTTTAATTTTCATTGCGCTCTACCCTATTTTTTTAATTAAGTTCCGATAATGCAACCTTAATATCTTCACTTTCGCAATCGGGACATAGGAAGTAAGCGGATTGAAAAATCCTGATATACTATTCCGGCAGATTACAAATCAGCCGGCACATTACTCTTGTTGGTATATGCCGTTTGTTTTTAATCCACAAGACATTTGACTTTAACTTCTTTAACTACTCTAACTCCTTTAACTCCTAAAATAAACTTTTAACCTCTCCAGAATTGCCATGCTCATCACGAAACCGTGGTTTGGTGCGAAAAATTGCACAAAATTGACATTTCCGGTAAAGTGTTGATATATTGCCTTTTAGTAAGATTACGAAGCAAATAGGCAATAGTTAAAAAACATTACTCGGCCACTTTTCACCCGTAAACGATAGGTTTAGCATCACAAAAGCATACGTTTACGACATTAAAAGCAGGCATTTGTGAACGAAAAAGGCTGATTTTGATGTTGAAAACAGGCATAAAAACAAACGTATGTTAAAGAAACGTGGTATCAAGGCTATTATCTTTAACATACGTTATAAGTTGATTTTCTAGAATGAAAAATATTTTTGTCCTGAGTTTTTACCTATTTCATGCTGTGTTTTAACAATTAGCAATGCAATAAGAACAATATCAGAATTACGGAAAAACAGCTCCGATATGTTATCCACCGACTTAAACTTTAGGAGCATACAGACCGTTGTCGCTGATATAGCGGGCCACGCTGTCGGGCACAAGACCGTTTATCGGACGGCCGGCGGCAATGAACTGCCTTACCTGCGTGCTGCTGATGTCTATCAGACGGGTGTCTACAAGGCTGACTCCTTCGGGCAGCGACGCTGCGTCTACGGCAGAACCGCCGCGGGGATATATCACTATGCGATAATGGCTGAGAATGTCGCGCCAGGCATACCACTCGCTGAAGCGCTCCCAGTTGTCGGCGCCTATGAGCAGGACGAACCGGCGGTCGGGATAGTCGCGGCTCATCGACTGAAGGGTGTGCCACATATACGACGGACGGGGCATGCGAAACTCATAGTCGGAGGCATGCATGCGCGGCTCGCCTTCGAGCGCAAGCTCTACCATCTTTAGGCGCAGGTCGTCGTCAAGCAGGTCGGCAGCACGCTTAAACGGGTTCTGCGGCGACACGACAAACCATATTTCATCGAGCCCTGCACTCGCCAAAAGCAGGCGCGCCAGCTCTACGTGTCCGTTGTGTATGGGGTTGAAAGAGCCCCCGAAGATGCCGGTGGTGATCATTTTTATTTTTTTAGGAGTTAAAGGAGTTAGAGTAGTTAAAGAAGTTAAAGTCAAATGCTTTGTGGCTTATTGTCAAACATCAATCTTTGGGTTTTCAAAACTATGGTATGTAACAGCAAGACTAATGTGCCGGCTGATTTATAATCTGCCGGAATTGAGTATAAGGATTTTCAATCCGATTACTTCCTATTTTTTAATTAAAAGGTATGAGTATCGGATTGAAAATCCTGATATCCGATGCTGTCGAATTTTTCGCTGCGCTCAACAACACGTGCATATCCGACAGAACATTAGCTTTGTTGATTCTTGTGGCTTATTGTCAAACATAAACCTTTAGTTTTTCAAAACTATGGTATGTAACAGCAAGACTATTGTGCCGGCTGATTTATAATCTGCCGGAATTGAGTATAAGGATTTTCAATCCGGTTACTTCCTATTTTTTGATTAAAAGGTATGAGTATCGGATTAAAAATCCTGATATTCAATGCTGTCGGATAAAATATCCGACAGAACATTAGCTTTGCTGTTTCGAAACAAAGATAGGAGTTTGTATCACCACAAGGCATTTGGATTTTTCACTTTTAACTTTTAGTTTTTCACTTTCGTAAGACGTTATTCACTTAACCGAGCAGAAAGTCTTTAACTATCTTCAGCGCCTCGGCCTTGGCTTTGTCCAGGTCGTCGTTGATAACCACCTTGTCGAACTTCGGGGCGAAGGTAAGCTCGAACGACGCACGGGCTATGCGGTCTTCTATCACTTCCGGGGCGTCGGTGCCGCGTCCTGTCAGACGGTTGCGCAGCTCCTCTATCGACGGCGGCTGGATGAACACGCTGAGAGCACGGTCGCCATAATAGTTCTTTATGTTGCATCCGCCCTTCACGTCCACGTCAAAGACAACGTTCTCGCCTTTTTCGAGCTGTGCCTCAACCTGCTGCTTCAGCGTGCCGTAGTAGCGGTCTTTATATACTTCCTCATACTCGAGGAACTCGTCGTTGTCTATCCGGCGTCTGAACTCTTCGGGCGTAACGAAGAAATATTCAACGCCGTTGCGCTCTGTGCCTCTCGGGGCGCGGCTTGTGCATGATATACTGAAGGCCATGCGCAGCTCTTCGTGCGACATCAGCCAGTTGATTATTGTGCTCTTTCCGCTTCCGCTAGGAGCAGAGAAGATAATGAGTTTTCCGGGCATGGTTTTAAAAAGTAGTTAAAGGAGTTAGAGTAGTTAAAGAAGTTAAAGTCATTTGCGTTTCTCATCGGGAGTTAAAAGAGTCAGAAGTAATTAAAGGAGTTAGAGCCATATGCTTTTATGCTTGCAGGTTAAAGTCATATATTCTTGACTTTATCTATATTTTTAAGCATCATACCCAAAAGCTTTCTTTATGAAAAGAACCTGCAAAGGTAATGACTTTAACTACTATAACTACTTCTAATACTTTAACTCCTAAAATTTAAAGTACATTAAGCACCTGTTCTTTTATCTGTTCCAGTTCGTCCTTCATCTTCACCACGATGTTCTGCATCTCGGCCTGGTTGCTCTTGCTGCCTGTGGTGTTTATTTCGCGTCCCATCTCCTGAGCTATGAAGCCGAGCTTCTTGCCCTGGCCTATGCCGTCGTTCATGGTCTCGCGGAAATATTTAAGATGGTTTGCAAGGCGCTGTTTCTCTTCGTTGATGTCGAGTTTCTCTATGTAATAGATAAGTTCCTGCTCAAGGCGATTCTTGTCGTATTCTATTTCGGGTATGCTCTTCAGGCCTTCAACGATGCGGCTGCGTATCTTCTCCACACGCGACTTCTCGTATGGCTCTATAGACGCCAGCAGACTGCCGATGTTGTCGAGCTTCTCGCTGAACTTGTTATAAAGGGCGGCACCCTCCTGCTTGCGGAACTCCACAAGCGCCTGCAGTGCCTGCTCAACGCCGCCGCGGGCAACGGCCCACTCCTCGTCGGTCAGCACCTCTGCCTCAGTCTTGCTCATAACGTCGGGCATGCGTACAAGTATGCTGAACCAGTCTTGCGGCTCAGGCATGCCGGTCTTGGCGGCAATGTCCTTTATCTGATGATAATAGTTCTCCACCAGCGCACTGTTGATAGGCGTGGCGTCGAGAGACGCGTCTTTCTCTATCCAAATTGAAAAGTCAACCTTTCCTCTTACGAGCGCCTTCGAAATCATCTGGCGCATCTCCATTTCCTTCTCACGGTATAGCGGCGCAATGCGCGTAGACAGGTCTAAGGCCTTACTGTTTAAAGATTTTATTTCTACATTAATCTTCTTCTCATTGAAGGTTACGACCGACTTGCCATAACCCGTCATAGATTGTATCATAACACTTTTGTAGTTAAATTTATGCAAAAGTACATATTTCTTCGGAAAAAAGCGTATTTTTGCACTTTATTTAAGAAGATATTTTTAATTATGTCGTGTATTTTGAATATTGAGACGAGCACCAACGTGTGTTCGGTAGCAGTAAGCCAGGACGGCACCTGCATATTCAGCAAAGAAGACCACAGCGGCCCGAACCATGCAGTAAGACTTGGAACATTTATTGACGAAGCCATTTCGTTCGCCGACAGCCACGCCATTCCGCTCGATGCCGTAGCCGTTAGCTGCGGCCCCGGCTCATACACCGGCCTGCGCATAGGCGTTTCGATGGCCAAGGGCATATGCTATGGCCGCGACATCAAGCTGATAGCCGTGCCCACGCTCGAGCTGCTCACAGTGCCCGTACTGCTCACACATGAGCCCGAACCCGGAGCGCTGCTCTGCCCCATGCTCGACGCACGCCGCATGGAGGTCTACTCGGGCATTTACGACCGCTCGCTCAAAGAGGTGAGAGGCGTGCAGGCCGACGTGGTGGACGCCGACACGTATAAGGAATTCCTCGACAAAGGCAAGGTGTATTTCTTCGGCAACGGCGCATGCAAGTGCATCGAGGCCATCAACCACCCCAACGCCGTGCTGATAAAAGGCATTGAGCCGCTGGCTAAGAACATGTTCCCGCTGGCAGAGAAGCGCATGGCCGAGGAGAAATTTGAAGACGTGGCCTACTTCGTGCCCTTCTATCTGAAAGACTTCGTGGCCAAGACACCGAAGAAACTGCTGTAAGCCACAGCGCGAAAGCGCACACGGGGCAAGGACAACAGAGACACATATCACACTACATTTAAACGGAATTTAAACAAGAAAGAAATGGAAATCGATGGATTAGACTACAATACACAGCGCAAGAAGCTCACGCTGCCCGAATACGGACGCGAGGTGCAGAAGATGGTAGACTACGCCATGACGCTCAGCGACAGAGAAGAGCGTCAGAAATGCGCAGAGACCATAATATGCATCATGGAGCGCATGTTCCCGCAGAACAGGGAGAACATTGACTACAAGCAGAAGCTGTGGGACCATCTGGCCATAATGAGCGACTTCAAGCTCGACATCGACTATCCGGTAGACATCAACGAGGCAAAGAGCATAACCACAAAGCCTCAGCCCATGGAATATCCAAAACAGAAGAACCCCATAAAGCACTACGGCGGAATGGTGTTCGAGCTGTTTGAACAACTGATGAACATGGAGCCCGGACCCGAGCGCGACGAGCTTACGAGGCTGACGGCCAACCAGATGAAACGCAACCTGATACAATGGAGCCACGGCTCGAGCGATGACGAGAAAATAGCCTCTGACCTGGCACGCTTCACCAACGGGAAGATACAACTCGACCTCGACACATTCAAGTTTAATGTGGGAAGTCTGAAGGAGCCCGGAGAAAGGAGAAGGAAAAGAAGATAACGCTAACAGCAACGTTAACCAAATCAAGACCCGAACATGGAATCTTTCATCATAGAAGGCGGACATTCGCTCAGCGGAACCATAACACCGCAAGGCGCCAAGAACGAGGCGCTTGAGGTGATATGCGCATCACTGCTTACGCCCGAAGAAGTAAGAATAAAGAACATACCTGACATTCTTGACGTAAAGAATCTCATTCTGCTGCTCACAGACATAGGCGTGGATGTAACCCGCATAAGCAGGAACGAATATTCGTTCAAGGCAGAGAACATCAACCTCGACTATCTGGAGAGCGACGAGTTTATACGCAAATGCGCTTCGCTCAGGGGCAGCGTGCTGATGATAGGACCGCTGCTGGCACGCTTCGGCAAGGCCGTAGTGACCAAGCCGGGCGGAGACAAGATAGGACGGCGACGCCTGGACACCCACTTCCTGGGATTCAAATATCTGGGCGCAAAGTTTCTGCACAACGACGAAAGAAACACATTCGAGATAAACGGCAAAGAACTTAAGGGCTGCTACATGCTGCTCGACGAGGCATCTGTAACCGGTACGGCAAACATCATAATGGCAGCCGTGCTGGCAAAAGGAACAACGACCATATACAACGCGGCATGCGAGCCCTACATACAGCAGCTGTGCCACATGCTCAACCAAATGGGAGCACGCATCAGCGGCATTGCATCAAACCTGCTGACAATAGTGGGCGTCGACTCGCTGCACGGAACCGAGCACAAGATACTGCCCGACATGATTGAGGTGGGCTCGTTCATAGGCATGGCAGCCATGGTGGGCGACGGCATACGCATAAAGAACGTGTCGCTGCGCAACCTCGGCATCATACCCGACGCATTCCGCCGCCTCGGCGTAAAGATAGACACTGAGGACGACGACCTCATCATACCGCACATGGACCACTACGAAATCGATTCGTTCATTGACGGCTCGATAATGACTCTGGCCGACGCCCCATGGCCCGGACTCACGCCCGACCTTCTGTCGGTGCTGCTCGTCGTGGCCACTCAGGCAAGAGGCAGCGTACTGTTCCACCAGAAGATGTTCGAGAGCCGCCTGTTCTTTGTAGACAAACTGATAGACATGGGCGCACAGATAATACTCTGCGACCCGCACAGAGCCGTGGTGGTAGGCCACGACCATAACGTAAGGCTGCGTGCCGGACGCATGACAAGCCCCGACATACGAGCCGGAATAGCGCTGCTCATTGCAGCCATGAGCGCCAACGGCACAAGCCGCATAGACAACATTGCGCAGATTGACCGCGGCTACGAGGACATTGAGGCACGACTGAACAACCTCGGAGCCAAGATTGAGCGCATAAGCTAAGCATAAAAGCGAAACAACAACAGCGATGATAAGACAAGAGGAAGTTTTCAAAATCGGCAAGATAGGCAAGCCCCACGGTGTGAAGGGCGAGGTGTCGCTAATGTTTGAGGACGATGTGTTCGACAGAGTCGACGCCGACTATCTCGTGCTGCTCATCGACGGCATACTCGTACCATTCTTTTTCGAGGAATACAGGTTCAAGAGCGGCGAGACAGCCCTTGTGAAGTTTTGCGACATCGACACCAAGGAGCAGGCGCAGGAACTCACCGGATGCGACGTCTACTTCAGCCGCAAGCTGGCAGAAGAGAGCCAGGACGCCATGTCGCTCAACGAGGCCGAAAACTTCAGCCTGCTCGACGCCAACAACGACAACCGCCTGATAGGCACGGTCAAGTCGGTTGACTATTCAACTGTAAACACTCTCTTTAACGTAGAGACACCTGACGGCAAGGAAATAATGATACCGGCATCGGAAGACTTCATCATTGACGTCGACACCGAGAGGCACATCATTGTGGTAGACCTGCCCGAAGGACTTCTCGACCTTGAATAAGCAGACGCCACGGCCGCAAAGCGCGCCAAAGACGATACGGAACGACGAAAGACAAGAGAAACAAATTTAGAAGTTGGGAGAATTTAAGATTTTATGAAGAAACAGATAGCCATTCTCGGTTCAACAGGCTCGATAGGCACACAGGCACTGCAGGTGATTGACGAGCATCCTGACCTGTTTGAGGCTTACTGCCTCACGGCCAACAACAAAGTGAAAGAACTGGCCGAACAGGCACGCCGATACAATCCGGCGGCAGTGGTGATTGCCAACGAAGACAAGTATGAAGAACTGAAAAGCCTGCTCGCCGACCTGCCCGACATAAAGGTGTATGCAGGCAAACAGGCCATAGACGAAATAGTGGAGGCCGGCCCGATAGACATGGTGCTTACGGCAATGGTGGGCTTTGCCGGACTTAATCCGACAATTCATGCCATCAAGGCACACAAGAAGATATGCCTTGCCAACAAGGAGACTCTGGTTGTTGCCGGAGAACTGATATGCGAGCTGGCGCAGAAATACCACGCACCGATAATACCCGTTGACAGCGAGCACTCTGCCATATTCCAAAGTCTGGCCGGAGAAGGCGACAACGAAATTGAAAAGATATTGCTGACAGCATCAGGCGGCCCGTTCCGCAACTTCACCAAGGAACAGCTTGCCACCGTAACCAAGGCCGACGCGCTGAAGCATCCCACATGGAGCATGGGCGCAAAGATAACCATAGACAGCGCCACGATGATGAACAAGGGCTTCGAGGTTATCGAGGCTAAATGGCTCTTCGGCGTTCCGGCCGACAAGATTCAGGTGCTTATCCATCCGCAGAGCATCGTGCACAGCGCCGTACAGTTTGCCGACGGAGCCGTGAAGGCACAGCTCGGAGTGCCCGACATGCGCCTGCCCATACAGTATGCTCTGACTTACCCTGACCGCATTCACCTCAACGAAGACCGTCTCGACCTGTTCAAGCAGCCGCTGGAGTTCTTCGAGCCCGACTTAGACAAGTTCCGCTGCCTGGCGCTTGCCTTCGAGGCGATAAAGAAAGGCGGCAACATGCCGTGCATTGTCAACGCTGCCAACGAGATTGTCAACCGCGGATTCCTTGAGGACAAGTGCGGATTCACACAGATGAGCGACATCATAGAGAAGACCATGAGCCGCGTAAGCTTCAGCAGCGCGCCCGACTATGACACCTACGTAAGCACCGACGCCGAGGCAAGGCGCGTGGCTACCGAACTGCTCGGGGCACACTGATAAAGAAAGAATAAATAAAACAAGTAACATATTTTTATCCATAAGCAAAACAATCCGACGGCGGCGACCGGCCGCAGAAAGAAAAATTAAGAAAACAGAGACATGGAAATATTTTTGATAAGACTGCTCCAGTTTATGCTGGCAATCTCTATTCTCGTGCTGCTGCATGAAGGCGGCCACTTCTTCTTTGCAAAACTTTTCGGCGTAAGGGTTGAAAAGTTTTACTTGTTCTTCGACCCATGGTTCCACCTCTTTGAATTTAAGCCCAAGAAAAGCGACACGACATACGGCGTGGGATGGCTTCCGCTCGGCGGCTACTGCAAGATTTCGGGCATGATAGACGAGTCGTTCGACACCGAACAGATGAAGCAGCCGGCGCAGCCGTGGGAGTTCCGCTCCAAGCCGGCATGGCAGCGACTGCTGATAATGGTGGGCGGAGTGCTCGTAAACTTCCTGCTTGCGCTGTTTATCTATTCGATGGTGCTCTACACATGGGGCGACTCATACTACCGCCTGGACAAGATGACGATGGGTATGAAGTTTAACGACGCTGCCAAGAAGATAGGCTTCAAGGACGGCGACGTGCTGCTGCGAACCAACGAGAACACGCTGACAAAGTTTGACGTCGACATGTACCGCGACATAGCCAACGCGCAGACCGTAACCGTGATGCGCCAGGGCAAGGAGATACAGCTCACCATGCCCGAAGACATGAGCCTGCTGACCATGCTCAAGGAGCAGCCCGTGTTTGTAAAGCCGTTCATCCCGGCCGACATAGACAGCGTGATGCCAAACTCTCCGGCAGCAAAGGCAGGCATGATGAAGGGCGACAAGCTGCTGGCGATAGGCGGCAAGAGCATTGACTCATGGAACGAGTTTGACGACCAGATGGCCGTAATGGGCGACATGCTCAGCGTGGCCAAGACCACAAAAGACAGCATGAAGGTGCGCACAACCACGGTGGTGTTCTGCCATAAGGCCTCGCCCGAGAAGCGCGACACGGTGAAAATGGTGCTCAACCCTGACCTTACGTTAGGCATAGGCCGCACATATCTGGCTACATACTACAAGCCCGAAACCGTAGAATACGGCTTCTTTGAGAGCTTCCCTGCCGGAATAAAATACGGTATCGGCGTGCTCCGCGGATATGTAGACGACATGAAATATGTGTTTACAGCCGACGGCGCCAAGTCGTTGGGCGGCTTCGGATCTATCGGCAGCCTGTTCCCGCCGACATGGGACTGGATGATGTTCTGGCGCATGACTGCATTCCTCAGCATCATCCTTGCGTTTATGAACATCTTGCCTATCCCGGCTCTCGACGGCGGCCACGTGCTCTTCCTGCTCTACGAGATGATTACGCGCCGCAAGCCGAGCGAGAACTTCCTTATAAGGGCTGAATATGTAGGCTTCGGCATACTGATTCTGCTGATGGTTGTAGCCAACCTGAACGACATTCTCAGATGGCTGGGATACATGTAGTTTTTTAGGAGTTAAAGGAGTCAGAGTAGTTAAAGGAGTTAAAGCCATATGCCTTGTGTATTATTATAAACCACTTTGCACATATCTTTCCACTCCTGTATCTTAATCAGCTGACGCAGAACTTCGCCTGCGCTCTGCACATGATCTTAACGTTATTCTGACGCGAATTAAAATAAAACTCCTTGAATATAACGAAACAAGAAAAAATGCCAAGTGGTTGATAATAAACCGCTTGGCATTTTTCTTTTTTATCTGCATACACACAGACATGCTTAATGAATCAGCCACAGCCGAATGATTCGGCCCATAACTCTAGACTCATAAATAACGGCAGAATAAAACCAAATCCATGCTTTTTATATATTACGCCCATACGGCACGGACACATAAAATGCCGGAAAGGCACAGCCGACAAACGGCATCGGCTTCTGACAGCATGTAAGCTGCCTGCTGTTTTCATGCGGCAATGTGCCATCACAAAAATGTCAGGATTTTCTGCTGAAATAGAAAAAGTAGAAGCGAAAAACAGGCAGCGGCGGTAAAGTATATTTACATTTATATGCAAAAGGTATGCTTTTGAAAAATTAACCGGCAACTTTTTACTCAAAACCGGGCCACTTTTGCATCTCAAACAACCCTGTTTTTTCATTGAAATAATAGCTTTTTTGTCCCAATCAGGACAAAAACTTTTGCACACATCTACGCATAACGATGTAACACGCTATGCATCTGACACTTGCGCTTGCACACGAAAACGGCATGTTTTTACGGCCAAATGATTTTAAATTTCAAATATCTCAGTATGAGAGCGTCAGGCAAAATCAATGTGAAAGCAAAACCGCAGAAACTGTTACATATAAAAATGGCCGAGAAAAAAGAATGTACCCGACCGGGATTAACAAAAAAGACACGATAAACCATCCCGTCAGGCACATTCATATACAAGCATCTTAATAATCAGAAGTCAAGGCCGCCACGGCATAATGCCTCTGCATGGCGGCTGTAAGGCATGCGTGCTTAGCGCTTTCTGCCGGCCTTCCGGCTGTTCATCTCGCTGAAAGTCTTTTTCTGGCTGTCGTCAAGCAGATTGCTTATCTTCGTGTTAAGCTCCTCCATCTTGCTCCTGCGCTCCTCGCGGCTTATGTCCTGACTGAAGAAGTCGGTGTAGAGCGACTTTATGTTCTGTTTCTGCTCGTCGCTTAACTTCAGCTTGCTGTCGAGCTGTTCCATGCGTTTCTCTACTCTCTGTTCAGGCGTAAGCTTCTGTCCGCCCCTTTTCTGTGCGTCGGCACTGATGCCGAACATGGCCGTCAGGGCCATCAGTAATAATAGTTTCTTCATGAGTTCTCGTTTTTTTTAGATGTTTAATTTAATCTCAAACAGCCCTTTGGCCGTAAGAGTTTTGCCATATTGCGTTATAGGTTTTGCTCCTTATGTCTGCATTTCTCTGCCGCCGTATGTCAGTCTGCCCCGCCCTGCCGCATCATGCTGCGCCTTAGGAAAGGCAGGCCGACAGCCGCCCGGCATTGATTTACAAACAACTAAAACCTAATTTAATGTATTCTTACTACGGCATACGCTGATGTCATAGCGGCCTCAGACGGCCTATCTTATCGTATAGACAAAGCTCACCATGGCATAGGGCTGCAGCACGTTGGCCGTAAGATAGTCGTAGTAGTTGCTGCCTACCGACTGTCTGAACGACTGGCTCTGCCCCAGTATGTCATACACGTCGAGCCTTATCTCGGCAGCATTGTTCTTCAGGAACTTCTTGCCGAGCGACGCGTTCCATAGGAAATAGTCTTCCGTGTCGGCGCTCAGGCCGCTGTAGCCCGTATAGGTCAGCGTGCTGCGCAGGGTCAGTCCGGCCCAGAAGGTCCAGCCCACGCGTGCCTGTGCTATGTGCGTAACATAGTTGCTCGTGTTCAGGTCGGCAACAGAGCTGAGGGCCTTGTTTATCGAGGCTGAATACGACAGCGTGAAGTCGAGCTTGTCGCTGATGTTGCTGCCTATCACCACCTTTGGCACAAACGTCAGTTCGCGCGTATTGCTCTTCACGCCGTTGAATATCGTCGGCACGCTGGCATAGTTGCCGGCAAGGCTCAGGTTGACGTTGCTGCGTATCAGGTCGAGCGGGAATCCGTATGTCAGCATGGCCTGCAGACTGTAGTATCCGTCGAGGTTCACAGGGCGTGTAAGCTGTGCGCCCTTGTCCATCTCTATTCCGCCGGGCAGCGTGATGTCTTCTGTTGCCACGAAGGTGCTGTCTGCCACATATCCGTTGCGCAGCGTGGCGCCGAGCATGGCTATGAAGGTCTGTCCCGACATTGTTGTGAGCGTATATCTCAGGTTGAGCGTATGGTTAATCTGCTGGTCGAGCAGCGGGTTTCCGGTAGAGAGGAACAGCGGATTGGTGTTGTCGACAACCGACTGCAGCTGCTGCAGCGTGGGCGACGTAGAACTGCTGCGGTAGCGCAGCATGAACGAGTTGTTGCGGTTGAGCGAGTAGCGTATCATGGCCGACGGCAGCACAGAGAAATAGTTGTGCGATATGTTGTCGGCAACGGGATACGACTGTTCGCCGTCGAGCGAAGCCCACTGGAAGTCGGCACCGAGCGTGAATCGCCATCTGTCGAGATTCCATCTCAGGCCCAGTCCGGCAGCATGCGTAAGATAGTCGGTCTGATACACGCTCGACATCTGGTCAATGAGCTGTTCGCCCAGGTCGGTCATGCCGTCGCTCTCAAACGTCTTCTTGTCGGCGTCGCTGTTGCTGTAAGAGAACTTATAGTTAGCGCTCAGCTGCACGTTGTCCACTATCGGCTCCGTATACATCAGGTTGGTGCGCAGCGATGTCTGCTTCTCGTCGTTGTCCTTGCGCTGCGAATATTCCGTGGCGGTTGTCGTGCCTTCCTCGGTCTTGCTTTCCTTATAGTCAGTGTAGGTGTCGCTGCGCTTGTCGGTTATCTGTCCGTTCACAGAGAGCGACAGCGTGCGTCCATGCTTGTTGAAGCGGTGGCGGTAGGTGGCGTTAAGTCCGGCGCTGTACGATTTCACGTCGCTCTCCGAGCTGCTGCCTATGCTGCTCTGCTGCTCGCCGTACAGGAGGTTTTCGCCCAAATAGCTGCTCAGCGTGTTGCTGCTCTGATAGCTGAACTTAGGGCGCAGCTGCAGGGTGTTGTCGGCGTCTATCTTATATTCGAGGTTCATGTTCACGCGGTGGTTCCAGTTGGTCATGTCCGACTCGCTGTCCTGCATGTACGACATGCCCGGCAGTGCCGACTCGAAATACTCGCGCTGCAGCTTCTCCTGATAGTCGTTAGACGACTGGTTGAAGAAATAGCTCGACGTAAGCTTCAGCTTGTCGTTCCATTCGTTCACATAGTTCAGGCCTATGCCGTTGGTCTTGGTCACACCGCCGAGCGAGCCCACCATGAAGTTGTCCGTGCTGCCGCGTCGGCCTCCGCCACGCCTGCCCCCGCGCTTTGAGCTTTGCGCCGACATAACTCCCGACAGGTCTTCCTGCGAGAAGTTCTGCTGGTTGACATTGTTGCTCATTCCGAGTATTGACAGCCTCTGCGACTCGTCAAATATGTTGATGTTTCCGCCGGCGTTATAGCGGTTGTCCGTGCCGTATCCGCCGTACACCTTGCCGAACACTCCTTCCTTGTAGCCGCTCTTTGTAACGATGTTTATCGTCTTTATCTCCTCTCCGTCGTCAAATCCGGTAAACTCGGCCTGGTCGCTCTTCTTGTCGAACACCTCTATGCTGGCTATTATGTCGGCCGGAAGATTCTTCAGCGCAAGGTTTACGTCGCCGTCGAAAAACTCCTTGCCGTCCACCATCACCTTGCTTACGCTCTCGCCCTGGGCCTGCACCTCGCCGCCTTCTACCACAATGCCGGGCATCTTTGCCAACAGCTCTTCAGCGGTGCTTCCGTCTAACACTTTAAATGCCGACGCGTTATACGACAGCGTGTCGCCTGCCTGCTGCGCACGTGTTGCCCTTCCCTCTACCGAAAGGTTTTCGAGCATGGTGGCGTCCTCGGTCAGACTTATGTTCATCACCTTGTTGTCACTGCTGCCCAGGCTGACGCTCTTCTCATACGTCTTGTAGCCCATGTAGCTCACCTTTATGCGGTATTGTCCTGCCGCAAGGTTGTCTATTCTGTATTTTCCGTCCATGTCCGACACGCCAAGACGGGTTTTGCCGCCGTTTGGCGTTATCGACACCGTTGCTCCAGGCAACGGGTCGGACGTCGACTTGTCAGTAATCTTTCCGCTGACAACGGTCTGGCCCATTGCACCGGCCGCCGCCGAGCAGCATATCATCAGAAGCATCAGCAGTCTGACTATAAATCCAGGGGTTCTTTTCTCGTTCATTTTCATATCATTTTAGCGGTTTATGTTGCAAAGATATTGTTAAAACGGGGTTTTCTGCAACACAAATTCGCCGTGTAAGGGTAAACGACATATAAGTGAGGGTAAACGGCATGGCTCATTTTTCACGTTACAGAATATTTACACTATCTTTGCAACGGGAAAGATTTAGTAACGCAATAACGATAATTTATGCTAAGAAAGATACCTCTGATAACCGACCTTCTCTTTGCCTGCGTGCTGTTGCCGGCATTGTGCTTCCTGCTTCCCATAGAGCGATGGATAGCCAACAACCTGACGTTTGTCTGCATACTGGCGTGCTGGCTCTATGCCGTTTATTTCTTCAACCGCTATATCACGGTGCCCATGTTCTTCCAGACGCGCCGCAAGGTGATTATAGCCCTTATCCTGATTCTTGCCACAATATTGATTACATGGCTCATATCGCAGTATCAGATGGACTTTCCGCACAGACCGGTGCGTCCACGCCGCGTAAGGACTGTGGCCAGGGCAAGGCTTCATCAGCAGGCAGTGTGGTTCCTGTATGTCGCAACCATCACCTTCAGCACGGCCGTAGGCCTGCTCACCGAACTTATCAGGCAGATTGTGCGCAGCCACGACCTAGAGACGGAGAAGAAGAAAGCGGAGCTTGCTCTCTACAAGGCACAGATTAATCCTCACTTTCTTTTCAATACGCTCAACACTCTCTACGGCATGATCGTGATGAAGTCGCAGCAGGTGGAGACGGCCTTCATGCAGTTTATCTGCCTGATGAAATACATGTACACCAACCCTACGAAGGAGGCCATACCCGTTGAAGAGGAGATCGACTACATACGACAGTATATCGAGATACAGAAATACCGCACCGAAAATAAGGACAGCATACAGCTGTCTTACTATAACGACAACAAGCGGCAGGGACTGCAGATAGTGCCCATGCTGCTTATAACCTTCGTAGAGAACGCCATAAAGTATGGTCTGTCGTCTACCGACGACCGCCAGGTGTATATCGTCATAAGGATTGAAGACGGCACGCTGTTCTTCTCTACGCAGAACCAGAAGCCGACAGACAGGCGCGGCCATTCTGCCGGCATAGGCATAAGCAACTGCCGCAAGCGGCTCGAACTGGCCTATCCCAAGCGCCACAAGCTCGAGATAAACGACGCAGACGGACTCTACACCGTGCTGCTGAGCATAACCTTAATAAACTAACCACATACAACGACGACAGGAACAATGAGATGTATTGCCATTGACGACGAGCCGATAGCTCTCAACATAATCAGCGAGTTTGCCCGGAGAATGGGCAACATAAGCGTTGAAACATTCACCAACCCGCTCAAGGCGCTCGAAGAGATAAGGCGCAGCAAGCCCGACATAGTGTTCATTGACATAGAGATGAAGGGCATGAACGGACTCGAACTTGCACGTATCATTTCGTCGGACGTGATGTTCATATTCACCACGGCATACGCCCAGTTTGCCCTCGACGGCTTTGAGCTCAACGCCATCGACTTTCTTCACAAGCCGTTTTCGTTCAACAGATTCGAGGTTGCGGTGTCAAAGGCCATAAGGCAAAAGGACCTTCAGGAAAGGGCGCGCCATGCAGAGGAAGACTTCTTCATAGTGAAGTCTGAATATAAGAACATCAAGATAAGCTATGCAGACATCTCGTTCATCGAGGCGCTGAACAACTACATCAAGATTCATCTTAACCACGAGCGCCCCGTAATGACGCAGATGAGCATGAAAAACATTGAGGAGATTCTGCCTGAAAGCACCTTCATAAGGGTTCATAAGTCGTTTATAGTAAACAAGACGGCAATAATAAGCTTCACCAAAAACGACATAACGCTGGCAGGCAACAACACCATTCCTATCGGAAGGGCATACTCTGCCAACTTCGCCTGCTGCATGAACGGCACAGGCAACGCCGATAAGCAACAGCCGAATGAAAACAATTAGGTTCCGACTTGCCAAAAGCCGGAACCCAAACTAAAAACAGATTGATTTTCAGATACATGCGTCTACTTAAACGTCTGGCACACCACAACTGTCTTTACGCCTGCATCGGGATATTTTGCCTTGTAATATTCGGTAAGGTCTTCATACATCCAAGGCTGCGTTTCAACAGGTGAGGGAGAATATTCTTTTTCTTTTCCGGATGATACGGCAGACTCATTATCTACCTTTGGCTCAACCATAAACACATCATAAGAATGGTATTCGGTTTTAACATCATCCAATATATAATAGAATGTCCACTCCATCGACGACACGACCTGACCATCAGGCGGAAGGAGCTTGTACGATTCTGGAAAATCTGAACTATCTACGTCTTTCTTTGAAAGTGCTCCATAAGCCATAACTTCATTATTATTGTCTGCCAATAGCCAGTTATTCATGTCGAAACTAAATACATACGAACATCCAAAATGTATACTGCCGTTGCTTCTGATGTCATTCTCTATCACTGCCTTATCATCGGCCTCAACAATATAGCGCACGTCAACAGGTTTATAAGACCGCTCATCAATAAAGCTCACGGGCAGTCCTTCGCTCTGTTTCTCAGTCTTTGACATTACCTCCAGCAGTTTATATTCAGTCCACGACGATTCGCTCCTTCTTTCATCATAATAACTTGTCTCGCTGACACGCACCTCATACTCATATCCTTCCTCATAATCTAATCCGGAAATAAACGTAAGCGGCTCCCATGCCTGCGTGCCTTCTTTCCTCACGGCATAAGCTTCAGTGAAGAAGTCGCTGCCATTAAAAATTACATAAGCCAGCTTCTTCGATGCCACTGTCATAACATATTCTTCATGACCGGTTACCTTTACGCCACCTTCTTCATCATCTTCATTCAAGCATCCTGCAAGACAGAACGCACCAGCCAATAACATCAACACTGGTAACCATTTTATTTTTTCCATATCACAATATTTTTTAGTCCTAAATTCCGCAGCATTTTAGTTTAACTTATTTTATAAGTACCTGAGCAACAAAAAGTTGCTCAGGATTTTGCTATGTCAGATTTTTCACCTATCTTAGTGTTGCAAATCAAAATATGTATCAAACCCGACAGACATGGCAAAGGTAGCAATAAAATCTGAGAAACTCTCTCCTTTTGGAGGAATTTTTTCAATAATGGAGCAATTTGACTCCAATCTCTCATCTGTAATCGACTCAACCCTCGGTATGAGATGCAGGCTGTATGGTTATCAATACAGCGAAATCATCCGTTCGCTTATGAGCGTTTATTTCTGTGGCGGCTCATGCATAGAGGATGTCACCACTCATCTGATGTACCACCTCTCGCTTCATCCGACACTTCGCACATGCAGTGCCGACACGATTCTCAGAGCCATAAAGGAACTGACCCAGGATAACATTTCCTACACATCCGACACTGGCAAGACCTACGACTTCAACACGGCAGACAAGCTGAATACACTGCTCCTCAATTGCCTATTGTCCACAGGGCAACTGAAAGAGGGCGAGGGGTATGACGTTGACTTCGACCACCAGTTCATAGAGGCTGAGAAGTATGATGCGAAGCCTACATACAAGAAGTTCCTTGGTTATCACCCTGGCGTGGCGGTTATTGGCGACTTGATTGTCGGCATTGAGAACAGCGACGGCAACACAAATGTCCGTTTCCACCAGAAGGACACGCTGAAGAGGTTCTTTGAAAGGTTTGAACAGAACAAGCTTATTATCAACCGTTTCAGAGCTGATTGCGGCTCGTGTTCTGAAGAGATAGTGGAAGAGATTGCTAAACACTGCAAGACCTTCTATATCCGTGCCAACCGATGCAGTTCGCTCTACAATGACATCTTTGCCCTCAGAGGTTGGAAGAAAGTGGAATTGGGCGGCATTGAGTTTGAGCTGGCCTCCATTCTCATCGAGAAATGGAAAGGGAAGGCATACCGTCTTGTGATTCAAAGACAGAAGCGGATAGACGGCGAACTCGACCTGTGGGAAGGAGAATACACCTACCGCTGCATCCTTACAAATGACTACGAGTCTTCCGAGAAAGAGATTGTCGAATTCTATAACCTCCGTGGAGGGAAGGAACGCATCTTCGATGACATGAATAACGGATTCGGCTGGAACAGGCTTCCAAAATCCTTCATGGGAGAAAACACGGTGTTTCTTCTGCTTACGGCACTCATACGCAACTTCTATAAATTCATCATGGCGAGGCTTGACGTGAAGAGGTTCGGACTCAAAGCAACAAGCCGCATCAAGGCGTTTGTCTTCAAGTTCATCTCTGTGCCAGCCAAATGGGTCAGGACATCAAGGCAGTATGTGCTGAATATCTATTCATGCAACAACGCTTATGCTGATGTGTTCCAGAATGACTTTGGATGACACCGACAACTTATGGTCGTGATTTTGCGTATTGCCTCAAGTCGCATGGTGGGGTAAGGGGATTTAATGCGTCTTTGTGGCGATTTTTGCTGCGTTGCACCCTCTTTTGCCACAGTGTCGCTACCTTTTTGACCTCTGTGTCATCTTATGAGGGCGGTTGCGGATTTGAGGTTAGTTAAACAATCACACTTGTCTCATTCTGCAGCACCTATTTCAAGCCTTACCGACTGCGGTTCGCTTTCGGTTACAAAGACTTTCTTAACCGGCGTAACGGCATCGTAAGAGCCTACTCCACCCTTCATGCAGCCGATGTAAATCATGTTTGAGTCGTTGAGCGCACACGGCACCCTGAACGTCTGCTCCCTGTCTGACGTCATCGTTATGGGATAGTCCATCAGCACACGGCCGTCGCGATAATAGGAGTTGAAGGGCAGCTCGTCGCCGCCGTAGTTTATCAGATTAGACACGACAAACTTGTCATTGGCGTCTATCTTGCCGTCGCTGACAACGGTTACGTCTATCCAGCGCTTTAGCGGAACGTAAAGGTTATGGCTGTAGAACTTGCCTCTCTCGAAGTGAAGATTGTCATAATAGAAGCGCAACTTCAGATCTTTGTTGTCGGCCTTTATGTCTTTCGGCATGATGTATTTTTCTTCTGAGAGCGAAGAAAGGTCGAAAATGAGGTAGAAGTTTCTCGACGCCGACGCATCGTTGCCGTTGTCCTGCAGCTCGTCGTCACGCAACTCAAAATACAGCCGGTAGTTGCCGTCCTTGTCGGTAATGCCTTCTGCCTTGTGGCGTGTCGTCTGCTGACCAAGCCACACCGACTCATTATAATCCACACTCACCTTAACTCCGGCAAGCGGCGTCCCGTCGGCAGTGCGTGCCACGCCGCTTATCATAGTGCTGCTCGCGGTAGGTCCTGAGATAAAGTCGTTCTCCTCATCACACGACACGAGGCAAAGCACACATGCCATCAGCCAAAAGAAATTAATAAAGCTGCAAGTTTTCATATCCGTAACATTTAAGATTTTGTCTACATATTAAACGTTTTTATTTACAAAACCTTGCATCAGCGAATAAAAAAACTTGCAGCTTTGACTATACTTTCACATTATGCCGCACACTGAACGGCGTCGGCGGCACGCAGGCCCACTACTGTCCAGACACACGGGCAAAGGCCTTCAGCATGTCGCATCGCGTGGTATAACCGTCGACATACTGCGGATGCTGCCTTGCAAAGCTATACAGCGCTGTCATTGCCTTATACTGACTTGAGGCAGGACGCGGGATGTAAACAGGATTATAGTCGCGGTCGTACTTGACGTCAAACCACGGATCTTTGTCGACAAAGGCCAGCGCATAGAGCGCCTTGTAGCGCATGTTGAGGTCGGAAGACACAACACACTTGTTGAGATACTCAACGGTCTTGCGCGCAAAGTCGAATTCGCCGTTGCGGGTGCTGTCGTAAATGCTGTGGGCATAATGCGTAAGGAACCAGCAGTCGCCGTAGCACGAAGCCTGATAATGCATCACGGCAAGCTCATAGGCACGCATATCCTTCTGCTCTCCCTCGCGTGCAAGGTCGTAATTGGCCTGCAGCTGCAGCATGTCCTTGCAATATCTTAGCTTCATATTCTCTTTAGGCTCACCCTTTCCGGGGCCGTCGGTGTCGGGCATGTTAGGCAACTGGCGGTTGAACCAGCGCGGAAGGCTGTATTTTCGGTTGGCCATATACCAGCTGATGTTCTGCTGCGACAGGAAGCCGAGCGACACTTTCTCGAGATAAGGCAGGGCGTCGGCAAAGCGGCCTTCGGCCATATACCTTGTGCCGATGAGGTCGTTGTAATAGTTTTTGTTGGGATATACTTGCGAAACGACATACTGCTCAAACGGGTCTGACTGCTCCATGCTGATATACTTGAGGTAACCGGCCAGGACGTCGGCACTGATTGTGTCCATGACAGCAAAATATTCGTTCCACGGCGAATAGTCAGAGTTCCACGCATAATCGCCCTCAATCACATAACCAGGCTGCGAGTGGCGTCCCTTCGTATAGAAATCCTGCTCATTCTCTTCCATCATTCCGAGCAGAGCCAGAGCCATGTTCACGCGGCCAGTGGCCATGCATTTGGGCACAAGTGCATTGTAGACCACGCGCTCCTTTACGTCGGTGTAATGGTTCGGATATATGTCCGACGTGCCGCGCTCATCCCTGATAAGCTCGTCGAGCCGCTGCATCTCCTTCAGCAGATATGCCGAATAAGACGGACTGAACATGTTGCAGCCCGTTGAAGCCAGCAGGCGTATGCAGCGTGCGTTGTCCTTCATGCGGGGCGTGCCGTCCATAGCCATGGCCTCGTCGAGCTCGGCAACGGCCTCTTCCGACATTCCGAAGAGATAATATATCATGCCTATGGCCGACTTCCACAGGCAGGGATACTCGTTCTTGCCGCTTCTCACCACGTTTTTGGCAAAGTCTACGAAGCGCATTGCGTCTGCCTTATACACCACGCGGGCGTCGATGGTCTTAATCCAGTCTTCGTCCGTGCCGGTGCCTGTGGCCTGGTCGAGCGTCTCCTGCACGTTGTTTACAAAGTCCTGAACGAGATATATCAGCGTGGGCGAGTTTGGGTCGTCGAGATATATCTTCTGTATTCCTGCCAGGTTGCGGTAGTTGCGCATGCTCCACTTGATGCTCTGCATGTCGCCCTGCTCGGCGTATATGTTGCATGCCTCGATGCGCTTGCCCGTGTTGAGCAGCGCGCGGGCATATATATTGCGTGCAACCTCGCGCCATACTCCCTTCGGCAGGTTCTGTGCCGTTGAGTTCCAGAAGGATATGTTGGCCTGGTCGTAGCCCAGCATCATGTTTGCGCGCATCACCATCAGCGCGTTGAGCTCACGCAGTCCGGTCTTCATGGCCATCGTGGCGCTGTTGCGTATCGAGTTCAAGGTAGACTTTCGCTTTGTCAGCTGCTCCTTGGTCGGATAGTCCCACGAGTCATAGCTAACCTCGTCGCACACCTGCAGATAGCTGTCGAGCAGCTTCATGTAGCGCTGCATCAGCACATCGCCGCGGCTGCGTGCCGCCGCATCAATCTTGTCGCGGTTCCACCTGTAATAGTCCGTACTTGTATCAGACATGTCGCCGGCATATCTTTTCCAGTAGGCATTGATGTCTTCGCGGAACGGCGAGTCCATACTCTCGCGCCTGAACACGCTGAACATGTAATTGTTGTGCGTGGGAGCCTCGCTTATGCAGGCCCATGCGTCGGCACACAACGCGAGGGCAAAGAGGCTAACGAAGATAAATTTTTTCATAATCTTCCGGTTTAAATCGGGTTATATTCTGGTTACTCATGTCGAAAAGCAGTATCTCGCCGTTGGCGTCGGCGCGCTTGCGGCTCACGGCATCCTTGGCTCTCATTATGTCGTCAAGCTCAACGCGGCGCTCTACTATGCTGTCGCCGGCCAGCACGGGCAGGTCGTCGTCGGCATGCATTATGCCAACGTAGCGGCTGCTGCGGAACAGTATGCGCCAGCTGAACAGCGGATAGGCCGACGCGAGCGGCAGATTGTATGAGGAAAGACTCGACATATAGGGCGCAGCATCGTCCATGTCGAGTATGGGCTTGCTACACTCAAGGTCGGTAAAGTCGCCCGTGTTATACATCATCAGCACGCCGCGGTCAACGGGCGGAGCCGGCTGCGAGAGCTGGTGAAGGCGTATTGTGGCCGACAGCCGTATGCCGTCCTTGCCGGCCATGTCGCGCAGCTGCTTCAGAAATCTGTAATAGGCCGTGCGCGTGCGCATTGTCCAGTCGCAGTCTATCTGTATCTCCTTCACGCCGGCCACGTCGTTGGTCTCGTTCATCTGGCGCACGCGCCTGTATATCTTCTCTGCCAGACCGCTTATGTCGCGGCGCATGCAGCTGTTCACGATATATACCACGGGCACCACCTCGATGCCTTTAGGCACAGCCGTAACAAAGCGCAGCGTGGCGTTGGGCACGGGGCGGCCGCTCTCGTCCTCAACGACATCGAAGTATCTGATGTACATGCGACTGACGTTATGCTCGCGCATAAACTGCTCCTTAACGCTGTCCATGCGCAGAGTGGTGCTCCAGTAGTAGACCGAGCGCACCGCATCGCCGCCACGCCTGCCGCCGCACGACAGCAGGGCCACGGCCACAAGGGCCATTGCCATTATTTTGATTATTGTTCCTTTCATTGCGGCAAATATACAGAAAAATAAATAATACGTATATATTAAGCGCAAATTTATATAAAAAAGGCCGGAAATTATTATCCTGCCGGCACCGGGCGCACCGCCTTACGGCATATTTCGGCAGCAAGGAGAACGGCGGGCAGCCCAAGGGCTGAGCAGCACTGAAAAGACGCACGGAATGCATGCGGAAATCAGGGCAAGACTGACGGCCGTGCAAAAGGCCACGTTTCGCATTGCAAAAGGTGCCCTTTTACAGCCTAAAAGACGGCCTTTTGCAAGCTAAAAGGGCATCTTTTGGAAGAGTATTGCTAAACCATTGATTATCAAGATATTACAAAACAAGCAAAAGTCGGCACGAACATGGCGCCCGACAGCATAAAAAAGCGAGGGCCGGAGCAACATCTGCCCCGACCCTTCACAGAAAAAAAGGAATGTAAAAAATGTTAGTGGAAAAATTTATCTACTTTCTCGGCAGCGTCGCGTCCGCTTGCCATTGCCCTTACAACGAGCGACGGACCGCTGACGACGTCACCCGCAACAAACACATTTGGAGCAAGCTCGGGCAGCTCGGGCTTCAGGAATCCCATCGCCAGCAGCACCATGTCGGCCTTAATAACCTCCGGACTGCCCACGGCCTCCATTATCGGGCGGCCGCCTTCGGGATTGGGTTTCCATGTTATTTCCTGCACCTCAACGCCCGTCAGTTTGCCGTCCTTACCGATAAACTTCAGCGAATTGATGTTCCATCGCCTTGTGCAGCCTTCCTCGTGCGAGGTGGTTGTCTTCAGCGTGCGCGGCCAGTTGGGCCATGGGTTGGCAGGGTCGTCGGGACCTTCCGCGGGCTTCGGCATAATCTCTATCTGCGTTACGCTCTTGCATCCCTGGCGGTGGGCCGTGCCTATGCAGTCGCTTCCCGTGTCGCCGCCGCCTATCACGAGCACGTCTTTGCCCTTGGCGCTTACCAGTTGGTCTTTAGTATATTCGCATCCGGCGAGCACACGGTTCTGCTGTGCAAGCATGTCGAGCGCAAAATACACGCCTTTAAGCTCTCGGCCCGGTATGGCAAGGTCGCGTGCCGTGGGCGTTCCCGTGGCTATCACGTAGGCGTCGAAGCCTTCGGGCAGCTTGCTAACGTCGATGTTCTGATTATATTTAAAGGTTATTCCCTCCTGCATCAGCACGTCTATGCGGCGGTCTATCACGGCCTTGTTGAGCTTAAAGTTAGGTATGCCGTAGCGCAGCAGTCCGCCGGCGTCCTCGTTCTTGTCGAACACCGTGACGGTGTAGCCCTTCAGGTTAAGGCGGTTGGCAGCCACGAGTCCGGCAGGTCCGGCTCCTATCACGGCCACCTTCTTGCCGTTGCGCTCAGGATGATGTATGCGAACGTAGTTCTCCTCGAAGGCGTGCTCGGTTATGGCAGCCTCATTCTCGCGGTTGGTTGTAGGCTCATGCTCCACAAGATTGAGCACGCAGGCCTTCTCGCAGAGAGCCGGACAGATGCGCCCCGTGAACTCAGGAAAGTCGTTGGTAGAGTTGAGCAGCCTGTAAGCCAGCTCCCAGTCGCCTTTATACAGAGCGTCGTTCCACTCCGGCGGTTTGTTGCCCAACGGACAAGCCCAGTGGCAGAAGGGCACTCCGCAGTCCATGCATCGCGATGCCTGCATGCGGCGGTCGTTAGAGTTGAGCGTCTGCTCCACCTCGCCAAAGTCATGTATACGGTCGTGCACCGGCCTGTGTCCCGCTTCCTTGCGGTGTATAGTCAAAAATGCTTTTGGATTTCCCATGTCTGTTATGTTATAAATTCTTTTGAAATTATTTTGTAGGAGGCAATAAGTTAAGGAGAAATATCCTTGGGCGCAGCAAAAAAGACAAATGCATTATTCTTTAGTAGTTAAAGGAGTTAGAGTAGTTAAAGGAGTTAAAGTCAATAGCCTTGCTGCTTCTTATCACCACTCTGCATTTGGATTTTTCACTCTGGTTCTTCACTCTTCACTTAATCAACATTTGGATTTTTCACTTTTCATTTTTAATTTTTCATTGCGCCCTGCGCCTGTTCTTCACTTAGAATTAATAGTCCCTCTGCATGTCGGCAATCTTCTGCTGGAGTTTTCTTACCTGCTCTTCCTGCAGCACGCGCTTGTATTCTATTGGCACTACCTGCACGAAGTCTTCAACATAGTGGTTCCAGTCGTCGAGCATTGTGCGTGCCAGCTTTGAACCTGTGTAGAGATAATGCTGGCGTATCAGTTCGTGCAGTTCCTTGCGGTAGTTGCTTTCGTCAACAAGGTTGATTTCCACCATGTCCATATTGCAGAAGTAGTCGAAGTTGTGGTGCTTGTCCCAAACGTATGCCACTCCACCGCTCATACCGGCAGCAAAGTTGCGTCCGGTTTCGCCCAACACTACCACGCGACCGCCCGTCATATACTCACAGCAGTGGTCGCCGGCGCCTTCGATAACGGCTATTGCACCCGAGTTTCTCACTGCGAAGCGCTCTCCTACCTTTCCGTTTATATATAATTCGCCGCTCGTTGCACCATATAAGCCCGTATTGCCGGCAATGATGTTGTCCTCAGCATCAAAGTTACTGCGCACAGGCGGCAGTATGGCTATGCGCCCGCCGCTGAGTCCCTTGGCAAAATAGTCGTTAGTTTCGCCCTCGAGCTTGAAACTTACACCGCTTACGAGGAATGCTCCGAAACTTTGTCCGGCACTGCCCTTAAACTTTATGTTGATTGTTGAGTCGGGTAGTCCGTCGTATCCGTACTTCCCGGCAATCATACCGCTGAGCATCGTTCCAACGGCGCGGTCGGTGTTCTTTATGGCGTAATCGAGGTTAACCTCTTCTTTTTCCTCTATGGCTTTCTGCGCCGAATGTATTATCTGACGGTCGAGTATGTTGCCGAGGTCGTGAATCTGGGCCGTAGTGTGATACAGCGAGCAGTTGCCGCTCTCACGGTTGAGCAGACGTGTGAAGTCGAGCATAGACGGCTTACTGCCCTTCTCGGTTTCTTTCCTGACAATCAGTTCGGTGTGTCCGACGATGTCGTCGAGCCTTGTGTATCCCATTTCGGCCAGATACTCGCGCACCTCACGGGCAAGGAAGGTGAAATAGTTTACAAGATATTCATATTTTCCGATGAAGTTCTTGCGCAGTTCGGGGTTCTGTGTGGTTACGCCGAGCGGACATGTGTTGAGGTTGCACTTGCGCATCATGACGCATCCGAGCACGATGAGTGCCAGCGTTCCGAAGCCGAACTCCTCGGCACCGAGCAGCGCCATGAGCACAACGTCGCGTCCGGTCTTAAGCTGTCCGTCCACCTGCAGGCGCACCTGACCGCGCAGTCCGTTCTTTACGAGCGTCTGCTGCGTCTCGCTTATGCCTATCTCGGGCGATATCCCGGCAAAGCGCATGCTCGATGCAGGCGATGCTCCCGTGCCTCCCTCGGCACCGGAGATGACTATCAGATCGGCCTTTGCCTTGGCTACGCCGGCTGCAATGGTGCCCACGCCGCTCTCGGCAACGAGCTTCACGCTTATGGCTGCTTTGGGATTGACGTTCTTGAGGTCGAATATCAGCTGGGCAAGGTCCTCAATAGAATAGATGTCGTGGTGAGGCGGAGGCGAGATAAGCGATATGCCGGGTATAGAGTGGCGTGTCTTGGCTATAATCTCGTTCACCTTAAATCCGGGCAACTGTCCGCCTTCTCCGGGCTTTGCGCCTTGTGCCACCTTGATCTGAAGTTCTTCTGCATTGACAAGATATTCGGTTGTTACACCGAAACGGCCTGAAGCTATCTGCTTGGTCTTGCTCGACAGCGAAATCCCGTCGTATTTTGAGTGGAAGCGCTCGTTGTCCTCGCCGCCCTCGCCCGTATTAGAACGTGCGCCGAGCTTGTTCATAGCAAGAGCGATGGCCTCGTGTGCCTCGCGGCTCAACGCACCGAAGCTCATGGCGCCTACGACAAAATGCTTGACTATGCTCTCTACAGGCTCCACCTTGTCTATGTCTATCGGATTGCGTTTGAAGTCGAGGAAATCGCGTATGAATATAGGCGCATCTTTCTCATCTACAAGACGCGTAAACTCTTTATATTTCTTATAGCTGCCCATGCGCGTGGCAAGCTGAAGGGTTGATATGGTCTCAGGGTTCCACGCATGCTTTATTCCGTCCTTGCGATAGTGGAAAAGTCCCTGGTTAGGCAGGAAGTCGGTGCATACCGTCTTTGCGAATCCGGCGTCGTGCATGGCTATGGCGTCGCGCGCGATAGTCTCAAGTCCGATGCCTCCTATGGTTGATGTCTCCGTGCCGAAATATGTCTTCAGCAGACTCTCCGACAGTCCGATGCTCTCAAATATCTTTGCTCCGCGGTATGAACGGATGGTTGATATGCCCATCTTAGCCATTATCTTTAGCAGTGCTTTCTTCACGGCCTTGATATAGTTGGCCTCGGCTGTCTCATAGTTTTCCTGCACCTTGCCGCGCTTAACGAGATCGTCGAGTATGGCAAATGTCATGTACGGGCACAGGGCCGAAGCTCCGTAGCCGAGCAGCAGGGCTGCGTGCATGGTCTCGCGTATCTCTCCGCTCTCAACGATAAGGGCGGTCTGGACGCGCTTGCCCACCGATATCAGATAGTGGTGAACGGCACTAACGGCCAGCAGCGACGGTATGGCGGCGTGAGTCTCGTCGATGTCGCGGTCGGTAAGTATGATGTAGTTGTAGCCGTCGTCAACACTGCGCTCTGCCTGCTTGCACAGGTTGTCGAGGGCCTCGCGCAGTCCGTCTTCTCCCTTTGCGCACTCGAAGAGTATCGGCAGCTTCACGGTGTTGAAGCCTTTGTAGCGTATGTTGCACAGAATGTCGAGCTGGGTGTTGTTAAGTATCGGGTGAGGCAGGCGCACCATCTTGCAGTTTGTCTCGTCAGGAATAAGCACCCCGGTGCCCACACGGCCGATATACTCCGTCAGCGACATTACGAGATTCTCGCGTATCGAGTCGATGGCGGGGTTGGTAACCTGTGCAAACTGCTGTCGGAAGTAGTCGAAGAACACCTGCGGACGGTCGCTCAGCACCGCAAGAGGCGTGTCGTTGCCCATTGACGCGGTGGGCTCCTGACCGTTGACACACATTGGTATTATGGTGTTTTCGATGTCCTCCTCGCCAAAACCGAACATAAGTTCGCGGCGCACAAGATTGTCAACGGCGTTGCTCACCTTACGTCCGCTCTTCAGCTTTTCGAGCTGTATGCGGTTGGTCGACAGCCACTGGCGGTACGGATGTTCCGCTGCCAGACGCTCCTTTATTTCTCCGTCATAATATATTTTGCCTTCCTGCGTGTCAATGAGCAGTATCTTGCCCGGCTGCAGGCGGCCTTTCTCGGCTATCTCAGACGGTTCGAAGTCCATGACGCCCACCTCTGACGCCACAACCATCATGTCGTTGCGGGTTATGGTGTAGCGTGCCGGACGCAGACCGTTGCGGTCGAGCATTCCGCCGGCATAGCGGCCGTCGCTGAAGAGCAGCGCCGCCGGACCGTCCCACGGCTCCATCAGTATTGAGTGATACTCGTAGAAGGCTTTAAGGTCTTCTGATATAGGGTTCTTGTCGTTGAAGCTCTCGGGCACCATAAGCGCCATGGCATGTGGCAACGACAGACCGTTCATGACGAAAAACTCGAACACATTGTCGAGACTTGCCGAGTCGCTCATGCCCGGCTGTATTATCGGTGATATGTCTTTTATGCTTCCCAGCGCCTCAGAACTAAGCACACTCTCGCGCGCCTGCATCCATCCGCGGTTTCCGCGTATGGTGTTTATCTCGCCGTTGTGACACAACAGGCGGAACGGCTGCGCCAGGCTCCATGTAGGAAATGTGTTAGTAGAAAAGCGAGAATGGACAAGAGCCAGTCCGCTGGTAAAGTAGTTGTTTGTCAGGTCGGGAAAATACTGACGCAGCTGGAGGCTCGACAGCATACCCTTATATATAATGTTCTTGCTCGACAGCGAGCAGATGTAGAAGTCTTTGTTCTTAACACGACGCTCAATGCGCTTGCGGATAAGATACAGCGTGCGCTCGAAATAAGGCACACGGTTGTCCGTAACGCCGGTAACAAACAGCTGCTTTATGTCAGGCTCGCTAGCCAGTGCCGTCTCGCCGAGGCAGTCGGGATTTGTCGGAACGTTGCGCAGGTGCATAAGCGACAGCCCCTCGCGCTCTATCTCCTCAATCATTATGCTCAGTATGTCCTGCTGCTGAGCCTCATCCTTAGGCAGGAAGACGAGTCCCGTTCCGTATTTTCCCTTTTCCGGAACCGGTATTCCCTGCAAGAGAATAAACTCATGAGGTATCTGCAACATTATTCCGGCTCCGTCGCCTGTCTTGTTGTCGGCACCCTCGGCACCGCGGTGTCGCATGTTCTCGAGCACCTTCAGGGCGTTGTCAACAAGTTCATGGCTCTTGTTTCCATGTATGTTGACAACCATGCCCACGCCGCATGCGTCATGCTCGTATTCCGCATTATACAATCCTTTTCCCATAATTAATTGCCTTTAAGTTAATCTAAAAAACTAAATACTTAGCAAAGTGTTTGCAAAAATACAAAAATACTTTCTTTCTGAGAACATTTATTCAAAATAAATTCGACATTTTTTCATCAATAAATTCACAACACTTACAATTAGGCGAAATAACACCTGCAAATCAAGCATCTGTTAAGCAAAATTCAGAATATTCATTACAAGTTGGAATAAAACCTCAAAAAGTACATTTATGCAAAATGCTTTCAATAAAGAAAGCACGGCAACCTGATGATAAATGAAAAATAAAATTGATGCTGCTATAAGCAATTTGTAATAAAAATAAGGAAACAAAATTGGTTCATTTTGGTTCAAATCATTCTTTGCATCAATTTTTTTATAAAAAAATTAATATTTTTGCAGACACTAAACGTCAATAAGACAAACTAAATGGATACAAAATATACCGAAATAGAGTGCCTTAAACTTGAAATTGAAAAGAGGATGGGTAAGCCGTTGAAATCGCCGACCGACTTCAATCAACTTTCGCTGAGACTACAAAAGGAACTGAAAGAAGAGATTAGCATCTCTACAATAAAGCGAATATGGGGATACGTAGAGGCAAAGCACAACACACGATACACCACCTTATCAATACTCAGCCGCTTTATAGGATACATCGACTGGTATGACTTCTGTTTGTCGCTAAGACGTAGAAACATCATGGAACGCGACGCCATGCCGGAAAAACAGATCCGCACAGCAAGCCTTAAGACGGGCGACAAAATAGAACTGGGATGGGCTCCCGACTGCACTTGCGAGATAGAATACATAGGCGACAGCTGCTTCCGCGTGGAGGAATCGTCAAACAACAAACTCTGCAAAGGCGACACTTTCAAGACACTTATATTCAATCTGAACAAACCGCTGTACGTGTCGGAACTAGAACACGGCGACAGCAAGCAGTGTACTTACATAACAGGAAAGGACAACGGACTGACAACTCTGCAAC
This sequence comes from Prevotella marseillensis, assembly GCF_900625065.1. Lineage (NCBI taxonomy): Bacteria > Pseudomonadati > Bacteroidota > Bacteroidia > Bacteroidales > Prevotellaceae > Prevotella > Prevotella marseillensis. Next base: position 2,804,570 of record NZ_UYXY01000001.1, read on the forward strand.
TTACAATCGGACAGTCAGACGCCAAGGCAAAATAACAACCTGTAAGTCAAAACCGCGCAAAAGCAGCGACTGCATAACACGGACATACAAACGATTAATACGTTCTGAACCGTTATGAACCAAACTGCATGCGCATTATCTTTATATTTATTTATATTTTTGCAGAACAAGAGACGAATAAATGTCAAATACAGAACAAAAAACAACACATGAACGTAAAAAAGATATAGAGGTTAATAAATTTAGGAAATGTTTTTTAATAGTTTAGTAAGACTTGTTTTAACCGATGTTCTTTAGACCGTGAGGCCTGAGGAACATCTTTTTTTTATGAACCTACGCAACGGCCAGACAACAACGGCGCACATAATAACCAGGATTTTGCCTATCGTCTTGTAACATTATTATATAATAATAGGTGCAGCTGCAGCGCACAAAGGCAAGCCTGAGTAAACATAAAGCTGGAAAAAGCCCGCTTGAAGTTAACCTAATTGGTTCTTCCGCAATTTAGTTGAAGCCTAGTTCACTAAACACCATCTTATAACATTTATAACATAACACAAAGAGACTATTTCAACTAAATTGCGGAAGAATCACCAAATTCAGGAAAGAGTTACTGTCTTACCCTGAAAAAAGTTGACTCATAAATAAAATAATTATGAGGAAAAATAAATCACAAAAGGGTCAATATCTTCAAAAAGTGATAGATCTTCGCTCTTCAGGTGTAAGTTTTTTGGGAATATCAAAAATAATTCCCGTATCAGAGGCTACAGTTCGCCGCTGGTGTGCTAAATTTGCACCTGAATTGTATTATGTCGATTTTATGACAAAGAAAAAGACACTAAGAGAGAAGCATGTTCGTGACTCAGTCAGCCTCCCGTCAGACATAGAGGCCCTTCAGGCCGAGATACTCCGTCTTAAGTCCGAACTGACCAAGGCCGAGATAAAGGCCGAGGCTTATGACGAGATGATAAATGTGGCCGAATCCGAGTTAGGCATCAGCATAAGAAAAAAATCTGGCGCCAAACAGTAACATTCCTGCACACGAAGAACCCTGTCCGATACAGGGTGAGACATCTTTGTGCGCTGTTTGGCGTAAGCAAGCAGGCCTATTACAAGTATGATGAGTCAAAGTCAATGATGAGGGCCGCCCGTGATGCCTTTGTGATTGAGTATGTCCGCAAGGTGCGCCGTATAGACCCCGGAATAGGCGCATTGAAGCTCTGGCACATGTACCGGCGTGATTTCAGCGGCAACAGTCCCGTCGGCCGTGACCGTTTTATAGAAATAATGTCATGTAACGGCATGATTCTCCGTAAAAGGTTGCGCCGTCCACGTACCACTGACTCAAGGCACGGTCTTCCGACATATCCCAATCTTATAAAGGAAATGTTGCCCCTCAGACCTAACCAGCTATGGGTCAGTGACATAACGTACATAATTATTTGGACAGACGACATACACTACCGTTTCTGCTACCTTTCAATTGTACTTGATGCATATACAGAAGAGATTGTAGGATACTGTGTCGGTCCGACGCTTGAGACGGCTTATCCCATTGAAGCACTGTGCATGGCTTTGGGAAGGCTGAAGGGCATGGACGGCATCAGCCTTATACATCATTCAGACCGCGGCGTACAATACGCAAGTTCCGAATATGTCAGGCTGCTTAATAAAAATGGTATAAGTATCAGTATGACGGAGACCGGGGATCCGAAGGACAATGCACAGGCAGAGCGTATTAATGGTACCATAAAGAACGAACTCCTTAAGGGTATGAGGTTCACCGACATCGGCCAGGTCAGGGAAGCCGTGGCAACGGCCGTGGACTTCTACAACAACGAAAGGCCGCACATGAGCATCAACATGATGACACCGGCACAGGCTGCTTCATGTCAGGGTGAGATATCTAAGCGTTGGAGCAGTTTTAGGACAAAGGCCATAAAAAACAGACAGGAATGCTCCGATATTGGAGAAGATGGACTATCTTTGCCTTCTGTTCATGGTGTCCTTTCCGGGCTACGCCCTCCAAGGACACCATGAACAGGGATTCTGTCCCGGTAAAAGTCAACTTTAATCAGTAATTAAAAGTAGAGTCAACCAATAACAGTTATAAGTTTAACCAGAGTCAACTTTAATCAGGGAATGGCTTGTTAGAAGTCAACCAATTTTAGGAAAGGACATACGACAAAACAACGCAAAAAGATTTTCGGAAGAAACTCGTCACTCGTCACACAGGCGCATAACATTCTGACAGACAAGCCGTTACGGTGTGACGAGTTGAAACTGCAACTCGTCACACCAACGGCAGAGGAACCCGAAGGTGACGAGTGCGGCAGGCAACTCATCACGTCATAACACGCTGATAACCAACGCAATAGACAGGAATGTGACGAGTGATGAGTTTTTGCCGAAACATTTTCGGCATTCTTCACCTGATTATCCGTGTGCATTTCGACCTGAAACAAACTACAGACGACAATGGCTGTACAGATGACCGGAAAACATAATACGGACGAGAGCGGCTATGCTTATACGGAATCAAGACAGCATATACGGCGCAACGGGCAATTTTACGTCAAGCGGTTAATTTATAAAAGCTGCCCTTTCGCACGATAAAAGGACACGTTTCGGCATGCAAAAGCTGGCATATTGAAACATAAAAGGACACATACCGCAATGCGGCATATATAGCTCACTGCAAATAAAAACTGATAAACGGGGACTAAAAAGGCACGGAACAAAACGCATCAGCAGACGTAAGGGCATAAAAAAAGGACTCCGCTGAGTCCCTGTCTTTTGTTAACCTTAAATCTAATACTATGAAAAACACAGTGCAAAGATATGAAAGTTTTAACCAAATTGATATCTAAATATGATAAAATATTTACAAATAGGCAGTTTTATTGACATAAATCAACAAAACTGCCTATTAAAATCAATTATTTCTTATAGTTTTTCAAACCAGTGTTGAGGAAGTCGGTGTAATGGCCGATATTCTCGTCATAGCTGTAAGAACCTGCAACAGGCATACCCTTGTTGTCGAGAATAACATAGAACGGCTGTGCATTTGCACCGAACTTGCTGCGCTGCAGATAGCTCCACTTGTCACCCACGGTGCGGAGTTTGCGCTTACGTCCGTTCTCAACCACCTCGATAGGCTTGTCAAGCGGCTGCTTGTCGTCTACATAAAGTGAGATGAGGATAAAGTCGTTGTTGAGCTTGTCGGCTACCTGAGGATCGGTCCATACGGCTGCCTCCATCTTACGGCAGTTGACACATCCGAATCCTGTGAAGTCAACAACAACAGGCTTGCCCTCAGCTGCAGCTGCTGCCATACCCTGCTCGTAGTCCTTATACTTAGGCTCAACTTCGTTGTGATAGAGGTTGAAGTCCTGAGTGTTGATAGGAGGAGCAAATGCGCTGACTGCCTTACAGGGAGCACCCCAGAGACCCGGGATAAGATATACTGTGAACGCAAGCGAAATCATACCGAGCACGATGCACGGAACAGGCATTGCGTCTGTGTTGCCCTGGTCGCTCGGGAACTTGAGCTTGCCGATAAGGTAGAGGCCGAGCATGCCGAAGATGATGATCCAGAGAGCGAGGAACACTTCGCGGTCGAGCAGTCCCCAACCGTAAGCGAGGTCGGCTACAGAGAAGAACTTGAGGGCGAAAGCCAGCTCAATGAATCCGAGCACGATCTTGATGGTGTTCATCCAGCTGCCTGACTTAGGAGCCTGCTTGAGCCATGTGGGGAACAGGGCGAAGAGTGTGAACGGCAGAGCCAGTGCGATGGCGAAGCCGAGCATACCGATGGCAGGACCTGCGATGCTGCCAGATGTGCTGACCTCAACGAGCAGGAAGCCGATGATAGGACCTGTACATGAGAACGAAACGAGTGTAAGCGTGAACGCCATGAGGAAGATGCTCAGCATACCGCTCGTTGACGATGCCTTGTTGTCAACCTTGTTTGTCCATGATGAAGGCAGAGTGAGCTCGAACCAGCCGAAGAACGACAGGGCAAACACTACCAGCAACAGGCAGAAGAATATGTTGAACACGGCGTTGGTGGCCAGCGCGTTGAGCGAGCTTGCACCGAAGATGGCCGTGATGGCAAGTCCAAGGGCAAGGTAGATAACGATGATAGAGATACCATAGGTTATGGCGTCGCGTATACCCTTCTTCTTATCCTTTGTACGCTTCAGGAAGAAGCTTACGGTCATAGGTATGATAGGCCATACGCAAGGAGTGAACAGAGCCACGAAACCTCCGACAAGTCCCATCAGGAAGATATATATCCAAGAGCGGCTTGAACCTGTGTCGCCGCCGTTGAAGTTCTGCAGTTCGTCGATAACAGGCTTCCAGAGGTCGCCCTGTGCGTTTACAGCGGCTGTGTCAGTCTGCAGCGAGTCGGCTCCTGCCATTGCTGCTGCGGCTGTTGTGTCTGTAGCCTCAGCCTCGGTAGTTTCCTCTGCTTCAGGAGCGTCGGCAGGTCCTTCGCCGTTGAATGCGAACTCAACCTGTGTGGGCGGGATACAGTTTTCGTCGTTGCATGCGCCATACTCAAGATATCCGCTTACTTTGTATGTCTTGCCGACAATCTTGAATTTCTGCACGAAAGTAACGCTGTTTTCGAAGTAGCGCAGGTTCATGCCGAACATTTTGTCAAACTGGCTTATCTCCTTTCCTCTGTGTGAGAGTTTGCCGGCAGCCTTAACACCTTCGGCCTTCTCTGTGTGCAGAGTGGCAGAAATAGGACCGTCAGCAGGCAGTCCGGTTGAATACACGTGCCATCCTTTGTCTATCCGCCCTGTAAAAATAACTTCAAGCTCTGTGGGCGACACTTTTTTCTGGCTCACCTTAAAGTGAACCGGGTCTTGCATCTGTGCTGCAACGGCCAGTGTGAACATGGCGAGCAGCGCTGTCAGGAATGTTGTTTTTAAAAGTTTCATTATTTTTTCTGGGTTTTATGTGTCATTATATCAAGCACGAAGCGGTCTGTCTCGTCCATGCCTCTCTTGCCTATTTCTGTAAGGTTGCGTATGCTCTGGTCTACGTCGTCGTCGATGATGCCCTCTACCGAGGTTACATGCTTGTTCTGTATGGCGAGCATGGCGCTCATCACTGCCGTGCTCACGCCTGTAGTAAGCTTTAGCGCGCAGCTTGGCTTAGCGCCGTCGCATATCATGCCCGTGAGGTTGGCTATCATGTTCTTCACGGCATACGACAGCTGCTCATAGCTGCCTCCCATAAGGTAAGTTATACCGCAGCTGCTGCCCGTGCTGGCAACCACGCATCCGCAGAGGGCTGAAAGTGAGCCCAGATGCTGCTTGATGTATATGGCAGTAAGGTTGCTTATGATGAGGGCGCGTATTGTTTCTTCTTCAGTGTTATGGTTTTCGGCTGCAAACACTACCACCGGCATGGTGGTGCAGATGCCCTGGTTGCCGCTGCCGCTGTTGCTCATCACGGGCACCATGGCGCCGGCCATACGTGCGTCGCAGGCGCAGCTTGTGGCCGAAAGTATCTTTGAGAATATGCTGTCGCCCATTATGCCCTTGCCCAGCGGGCTGCACATGGTCTTGCCCAGCGTGTGGCCGTAGTTCTCGCGCAGGCCTGCTGCTGCGGCAGTCTCGTCCATGCGCTTGGCGTCGAGGATAAACTTCAGCTCCTCGATGTCGGTCTCGGTGGCAAACTCGTAGACCTTGCGCAGAGTGAGCTCCACTTCAACCTGCTTTGCCTCTTCTTCTCTCGGGGCCATATTGTCGAGCATCACGTCGGCATCCTTGCGCAGATAAACGAAGTTGGTGTGCATGTGCATTATTCTTGCCTCGGCCTCATGACCGCCGGCGCTGCACTTCACGGCTATATAAAGCTTGTCGGGCGCATCCTCCTTCAGGCTTATGTGTATTCTGTCTTCGGCGATATACGCCTTGCCGCGCTCAACGGCCTCCTTGTTGCTGTCCTGCAGCACTTCGAGCTCAAGCTCCGGACGGCCTACTATGGCACCAAGAGCCACGGCTATGGGCAGGCCGATCATGCCAGTTCCCGGTATGCCCACTCCCATTGCGTTTTTCAAGATGTTGGCACTAAGCTCTATGTCTATGCTCTCAGGAAGAGTCCCGAGCAGCTCTCTGGCCTTTGCCACACAAAGAGCTACGGCTATAGGCTCTGTACAGCCTATTGCCGGCAAAACCTGACTGTGAATCAGGGCTATAATAGATTTTCTTTCTTCTGTTGACAACATTGCTAAGATTTTTAGGTTATACTTACAAGCTGCGAAGTTACAAATTTAAGTGGAAAAAATTTATTTTTAACAAGGAAAATTACGCAAATGTTACAAAAAAGTTGGGCTGCAACACGTCTGCGCCACTAAAACTGCTTACATTTTGTAAACTTTAAGCATAAAAATACATTTTCAGACGGAATGCTCACGCCAACTGTAAGCCGGCAACACCCGGCACAGACACCGGCAAGGCGTTTTGCAAAAGGCCACGTTTCGGACTCTGAAACATTGTCTTTCATCATGCAAAAGACCATGTTTTGCAAGGCGAAAGGGCACGTTTTGCAACACGCTGGCTAACGCGCTGACAATCAGAAGGATAACAATATGCAAGCTGTCCGCCCGTACCACAGCATCTGACGGCCTTTGCAGCACGACAAGATACAGACCGGCATGATAAAAACATGACAGAAGCGGCGCGCCCGGAGCCACGCCCGAAACACGCCGACGAGACGGCACAGAGAACAAAATTTAGCACGGCTGGAGGCAAGAACTAACTATTTTTAGCACTAAAAAGTTGTTGATTTGAAAAATAAAGCCTACCTTTGCCAACAAGAATAAAATGAATTAACATAAGGAAAGGCAAGATCAAGGATTCCGACATTGAGAAACATGCCGGAATCTTTCGTTTTGTCTGTCCCAAAAATAATAATAATCTTTAAAACCAATAAATTATGGCTTACATGTCACAAGAAGGCTACGACAAGTTAGTGGCCGAACTAAAACATTTGGAAAGTGTCGAACGTCCCAAGGCGTCAGCGGCAATTGCAGAGGCCAGAGACAAAGGCGACCTGAGCGAAAATTCAGAATATGATGCAGCTAAGGAGGCACAGGCACATCTTGAAGACAAGATCAACAGGATTAAGCTTGCTATCTCTGAAGCCAAAATTGTTGACACATCGCGCCTGAGCACAGACTGCGTGCAGATTCTGTCAAAAGTGGAAATGACCAACCTGGCAAACAACGCCAAGATGAGCTACACCATCGTGAGCGAGAGCGAGGCAAACCTGCGCGAAGGCAAAATCTCGATAAAGACACCTATTGCACAGGGACTGCTCAACAAGAAGGTAGGCGACGAGGTTGAAATAAAGATACCACGCGGAACCATAAAGCTGCGCATAGAAAAGATTACCGTAGAATAAAGCTCATGAGATACAGCTGTCATGAGGCTTTAAGGCAGGCAAGCCGAAGACTCCTGACACTGAAGCCTCATCACACACGACATCCATAAGCCCTAAGGACCTTACATACAATAATATAAAAACATAACATCATGGATATTTTCTCAAAAATAGCTGCAGGCGAAATACCCAGCTACAAATGCGCCGAAAACGACAAGTTCTACGCATTTCTCGACATCAACCCGCTTGCAAAGGGACATACGCTGGTGATACCGCGCCGCGAGGTTGACTACTTCTTCGACCTCAACGACGACGAGATAGCCGAAATGATGGTGTTTGCAAAGAAAGTGGCCGTGGCTATAAAGAAGGCCTTCCCGTGCCGCAAGGTGGGCATGGCCGTACTCGGACTCGAAGTGGCACACGCACACATACACCTCGTGCCCATGCAGACAGAGAAAGACATGCTCTTCTCTAACCCCAAGCTGAAACTTACAGAGCAGGAGTTTAAAGAAGCAGCAGACAAGATATATGCCGCTTTCTGCGAGTAATACGGCAGAAGCATGAAGCCACGAAGGCGGCACAAGAAAAAAAAGAGTGAGGAGCGTCAGGCACAAACAAAGCCGGGCGCTCCTCACTCTTTTTATACATAATAGGCGGCAGGACTAAATAAACTCGTCGCCATACTTTACCTGCACCTCATTGATATACTTGCGTATAAGCGCCGACGAATCCTCCTTCTTGCATATAAGCAGCACGTTGCCCTTCTCGGCCACGATATATCCGTCGAGCCCGTTTATTATGCCCATGTGGTCGTCAGGCAGCTTAATGATGTTGTTGCGGCTGTCGTCGGCTATCACGCGCGAGCCGATAACCACGTTGTCGCCCTCGCCCTTGCTCATGCTCTCATATATAGAGTGCCACATGCCAAGGTCGGCCCAGCCGAAGTCGCATATCATCACATACACATTCTCGTTGTGCTCAAGTATGCCGTAGTCTATCGACAGGTTGGGATACGACGGAAAGTTCTCCCTGACAAACTCAAGCTCGCGCTCCATGCTGTATTCAGCCCCCGAGGCTTCAAGCTTTCTCAGCACAGGAGGGAATATGCGCTTAAGACACTCGCAGAGATAATTAACGTTAGAAAGAAACAGCCCTGTGTTCCAGTAGAACTCGCCGCTCTCCATGAACATTCGCGCAAAGTCGCGGTCGGGCTTCTCCGTAAACGACTTAACCTTAAACACATCGTCGCGCTCAGAAGGCTCGCCCGTCTGTATGTAGCCATAGCCGGGCTCAGGTCTCGTAGGCCTTACGCCCATTGTCAGCAGGCAGTCGTGGCTGCCGACAAAGTCGAGACCGTTGATAACGTCAGTCTTGAACACATCCTCCTTGAACACAGCCTGGTCCGACGGCACCACCACGAGACGCGCGTCGCGGTCGGCCCTATGCAGGATGCGGTATGTAGCCCAGGCCACGCTCGGAGCCGTATTCCTGAAGATAGGCTCACTGAGGATATGCTCCTCGGGCAGCTCGGGCAGCTGCTCCCTCACCAAGTCGTGATAGATGTGGTTTGTACTGATATAAATATTTTCAGAAGGAATAAATCCGGCCATGCGGTCGTAAGTCTGCTGAAGAAGCGTGCGTCCTGTCGAAAAGAAATCCAAGAACTGCTTAGGACGGTCTTCGCGGCTGCAAGGCCACAGGCGGCGTCCTTTGCCGCCGGCCAAAATAAGACAATAATTGTTTTTATTCACACTCATTGTATTTACAGATTGTTTTACGAATACGAAGATAAGCATTATTGTCTGTATAACCAATTATTTTAAGTTTTTTCAATTAAAAATTTGTCAATTCAGAATTTATATTTATCTTTGCAGCCGAAAAGAAGCCCAGATGGCGGAATCGGTAGACGCGCTGGTCTCAAACACCAGTGGGGCAACCCGTGCCGGTTCGACCCCGGCTCTGGGTACAAGAAAGAAAGCTAAGTATTTGATAATCCAATACTTAGTTTTTTCTTTTGCTTGAATTTTCCCCACATTTTCCCCACACGTGCAAAAAATATAGCAGTAAGTCATTATTTCTTTTGGTTGAACGTAGTAAATAAGTTACCTTTGAAAAGAAATAAAGCCTATTAAATAAAAGTAATGGAACAAGGTGTTTGGCAAGAAATAGAACTGTTGTACCAGAAGTTTCAAAAACTTGGTATCAGTGAAGCGGTGGACTATGACAAGTACTACCTTTATTCTCTCATTACCCATTCCACAGCCATAGAAGGCTCAACGTTGACCGAACTTGATACGCAGCTTCTCTTTGACGAGGGAGTAACAGCGAAAGGGAAACCGCTTGTGCATCATCTGATGAATGAAGATTTGAAGCAAGCGTATGAACTTGCCAAAACTGAATCAGGCAGTCTTGTACCTATAACTCCTGCTTTTCTGAAAAGGTTGAATGCAATGTTGATGCGTACTACTGGCAGCGTTCACAGTGTGTTGGGCGGCTCTTTTGATTCTTCTAAAGGAGAGTTCCGTCTATGTGGTGTTACGGCTGGTGTTGGTGGACATTCTTATATGAACTATTTGAAAGTTCCTGCTAAGGTGGATGAACTTTGTGCGATTCTTCAAGAGAAGCAAAAAAAAATGGGAACACTTCGAGAACAATACGAATTGAGCTTTAATGCCCACCTTAATTTAGTAACTATTCATCCGTGGGTGGATGGCAACGGAAGAACGGCTCGATTACTGATGAACTACATCCAATTTTGCTATCACCTTTTTCCGACCAAAATATTTAAAGAAGATAGAGAAGAATATATTCTTTCCCTGCGCCAATGTCAGAATGAAGAAACTAATCAGCCGTTTTTGGACTTTATGGCAAGGCAGTTGAAGAAATCACTTTCTATAGAAATTGAACGATTCAATGTATCACGAAAGAAAGGGTTTAGTTTTATGTTCTGATACTATATAAAACAAGGATTGCTATTTATGAGTTTATGGTAAACTTGCATGTGGGAAAGTTTGAACATCCATAGAAAGTGCCGTACTTGCCTTTCCTCAAAATGAGATGTCCTCCGCATTGAGGACAAACACCTTGATTTATTAGGCGTGAACTTCTGTATTGCCGAGCCTTTGCGTTATGCTTATGCTGTTTTAGTTTCTCTTTATCAGCGATTATGCGATTCTGGTTAATTGTCTGTATTATCCAATTTATGGTCTCCTGATTAAGAACAGCAGTTCTGTATTGTAATATAGCACGTTTTAGATTATATCTGTTTACAACTATGTTATTGTCAGCATGCACTTTTAATTCCGCACTGTTATTGAAAACGACAATTGGAATAAAAAGTATATCCGTTGAACATTTGAGCAAATGATGCAAAAATCTTACATGTCCAGCGTTTTGTTTTATCGGATTGTAAAATTGATGTTTACTTTTATAGATGGTTTGCGTCCAGTATTCACCGTTCTCTCTGCCCAAAATCCAACCTTTATATCCCTTTGTTTCAATTACAAAGACACCATAAGGTGAAACTACAATATGGTCAATTTGTGTTGAATATCCGTTACTTTCGAATAGTAAATCATTAAAAACAACATACTCTTCTGGTAACTCTTGAATCTTGTTATTCACAAGTTTTTCAGAATACTTGCCTTTCCACATTGGCATCTTCAATTTAATAAAGATTACCACTGCAAAAAAGATAACGGTGATGGCAATATGCATATTACTGATTTAATAGATTCTTTTTATCCATCTTTTACTTGATTCAAATCCCCATTGAACATGCCATCTTCTTCCTGTTACTTTATCTAACAAAAGAAATTGATATATATTTTTTGTTGGATATAATTCAAATGTTCCACAGCCTGTACCAAGAGATAGGTCTTCGTTATTAAGGGTTGCAGAACCTTCTTTATCATCATCCAAAGACCATTGTACAATTTCTATTTTCCCTGTCATTGTATCTAATTGCAGAAAATTATATATATTTTCTGTTGGATATAGTTTGTATCTATCAAGTCCATGCATACGAAAATCTATATCTTCTACAATAGCATGTATTTTAATCAAAGTAGAATCATTAACTGTTTTGGTATGTGAAATGGAACTTTCATTTTGTGCAAAAACACATAATGGAATTAAAAATAAATAAAAAATAATCGTAAGTTTCTTCATAGGTAAATCATTTAAGTGATTAAAATTAAGGGTAATAGTATAGCTATTACTGTATTTATTTCTTCCTATTTACATCCCATTTGAAAGTATAAATATAATCTCCGATGGGAATGTTTACAATCAAAATCTTACCTTTTTTCCTTTTAATATTCATATAGCCAATAATAGCTTCATCGGGATAAATAGTTGTGGTTTTTAAATATCCTTGTTCACGTATAGTTCGGTCATTATCCATCATTTGTCCTAATGTAAGCATTTGATTGGTAGATGCGACATTTGCTTGGTATGCTGCATTAGCGTCATAATGATTGGTTATGGTAGTGTAAGCATAACCATTAGAAGAATAAGACGTAGAATACGATGTTGAATATCCTGCTGTTCCTGCATTAATGCCGGCAGAGATTCCATATAATGCCATAGCCCATGCTTGTGAGCGTTTTATTTTTTTTTGATATTCTTCATTTGTATATACTTCAAGTTTTAAAGTATCATCTTTTTTTGTTAGTAGATTAGAGTGTACGCTATCAGGTTGGAATACAATTGGGGTTTCACTTAAATTCTTGATAAAAATATCCAAGTGATAGTATTTTCCATAATCATCTTTTTCCTCAAAGCATGAAAGACCTACAACAAAATCATTTTTGTTTAAATAAGCCCAAAATTTTCCATCATTATATTCTGTCAGGATAGAATCGTTTTGGGGGTATATGAATGTTTGGGCTTTACATATGGTTGAAAGCAATAAAAATATTACCACGCATATATTCTGTTTCATATCAACTAACTGTTTTAATTATACACCTCCAGCTGCCACAAGGACTTTATAATATCACGAAGCGTGGAACTGTAATGCCACCTCTTTGAATGAAGGTCCTGAGAAAACCTTTGTGTACAGATGTAACAATAGCAGCCCACGCTATAGCGTGAGAACCACTATGCTATTCTTGTACACGTTTGAAAGTTTCTCAGGTTTTCATTCGCAAGAAATAAGCATAACGCTTCTTCTAAATTCTAATATGTCTTGGAAAGAGTAGCCTCAATCCGCTTACAAAGATATGCAATTTTATTGAGGTACAATCAAATACTATCAAGATTACATTCTGAATCCTCTACTTTTTCTTGGTTCTTCTGCTGATTGTCGCAAACCATGCCTTAATTTTTCCCATTGCTCTTTGAACCATTCACCTATCGGCTGCCTGTTTATAGTTAGCACTAATTTGTTTTCATCAACCGAACTCTTCTCTATCTTGAAAATATCGTTCTTGATTTCAAATCTTCGTTTATGTTCTTCGGAATAGATTTTTCCATTGCATCTGATAGCTTCTTTTTTTGCCAAAAGGCTGTTTACCATATCTTTGGTAAATCCGATGGTATAGCATAGTTTTTCCATTCTCAACATTTCTTTGAGTAATGGAAACCAGTTGAACGCTTTTTCAAGAATGGTGTTCAATCGTGATATTTCCTTGTCTTTGGTTTCAAGCTCTTGATTATGTATTCCTTGTAGGTTACGAATCTGCTTGCCGTGCTGTTCCTGCATTTGTTGCATCTTGGCTTTTAATTCATCAATACCCTTGTCACGCTTGGCAATTTCATGACGTAAATTCTCATTGGCTTGTTCCAAATCTTTCAATTTACCGCTGCCGAAAAGAGAACCGACACCGCTTGCTATGGCTGTGGCTGCATCAGTGGCTACACTTTTGAGTTTGTCGGTGCGTATCTCTGCTTTTACCTGTTTGAGTTCCTGCTCGGCAAGGCTTACCTGTTGCTCCTTGTGTCGCTTGGTTTCCTCTATACGTTGCAGTTCGGCTTTCTGTTTCTCAATGATAAAGTCGTTTCGCTCCAAATGCTCCTTACCTGTGACAGCCTTTGACTGCCCACGTTCCATTAGGAGAATATCGGAAGCCAAGGTCTGCATGGTTGCCATATCTTCGTCATTGAGCTTTCGGCTCTTTCCGGTTTCATGGTTCATCCAGTCGAATACGACATGAGCATGATAATTTGGTTTGAACCATCTGTTACCGACTTGGAAGCTCTCTTTGTCTTCCGCTTTCGGCTGACCGTTCAGCCAATGCCCTTCGTCTTTGTGCAGGAAAATTTGTAGCGGAGTGATGCCCCAGCGTCTTTGACACTCTTCACCGAATTTGCGTACATCAGCCAGTGTGGTATCCGGTCTGATGAGCAATACTCCTTCACGGATGGGTGAACATCCCGCCACCTTGATAATTTTTCCATTCTTTCCCTTGCGTTCCCTTTCCTTTTCCTGCATGGCACGTCCGGTCTTTTCCTTGACCATTTGCTTGATATTGTCATAATGAGTTCGCAGTTCGGGAGTGCCGAAGTCGGGATTTATCCACTGTTCGTTGTCGATGGAGAGTTCGGGAACGACATAGATTCTGGATTCCCCGATGTTACGCATATATTCGGCAGTCCTTCGGTTGTGCGCCTCGCTTGATGCGATGTTGCAAGGCTTGATGTGTATGCTTGATTTTGTTGCCATAGCTTCTTTTCTTTGTTTGCAATTTATTATTTTGTTCGCTTTCGCAGAGGGGTTCTTAGGGGTAGCCCATAAGCGGAGATTGCAAAGAGAGGGTCACTCTTTGCTCGGGGTTCTCAGGGGTGAAACGCCCTGAGTGGGTCATTAGGGCAAAGCCCTAATCCCCTCGGGAGAGCCCACAACTACGAAAGCGAAGCGTGTAGTTATAGTGGGCTATAACCGAAAGCCATTCTTCTTTTTCGGTGGCTGGCTGCTCACCCCTTTGACGGACTGGACTTGCCTTTTTCTTTCAACCTGTTTCTGTAAGTGTTCGTTCAAGTCCTTGCATCCGCTGTAAGTCTGAGAAGCGTCACGGATGTATCGGTCTCTGCCGTATTCCTTGCGGATTTGTTGGAGGGCTTCCATGCCTGCACGGTCGTTGTCAAAAAAGCAGTGGATGCGTTCGTAATTGCCCAACGGATAGAGAGCCTTGTTTACATTCGATACGGAGTTCAATACGATGTAGTCCTGTCCGTCCAGCTCCGGATAATTCGGGCAGCTTTCCTGTCTCAATGTCAGAAAGGAGAGATAGTCCATGAACCCCTCGAACACATAACAGGTATTCCTCGCTTTCCCAGACTGTCTGATGTGGGAGATTTCCTTTGGGGCGATGCAGCCCTTGAAATAGCGGTTGCGAACCTCAAACCCACCCGAACCATTGGGAAAGGCGATGGCAAAGTACCGCTTGCCGTTGTGGGTGAAACGGGCTTCACTACATTCTCTTTTCGCCAGTTCTGTATTTATTCCTCTACCTTGCAAGTAGGCAAGCAGGGCAGGAGATGACAGCGGAACAATCTCCAGATGTTGGAAGCTCGGCTCGGAAGAGCTTTGCTTGCCAAAAGAGAAAGATATCGGGCGCACGTGCGGTGTCTGCTCCGCTATCCGTTTCAAGATGTAAGGTACATGGTCGGTAGCGTACAGATGTGCAGCCAGTGCAATGATGTTTCCGCCCTTTCCCAAACCGAAATCATACCATTGTTCACGTTCGGTATTCACTTTGAACGATGCTTCACTCTCTTCCCTAAACGGAGATTTGTACCAAAGGTTGATACCTTGTTGTTTTACTGGTGAATAACCCAAGCTGTGCAGGTAGTCGGCTATTCGTATGCTTTTAGCTTCTTCTATTGTCATTTTCTTACAGATTTGTAGGTGAATGAAAAAATGATGATTTGATGAATTTGAAATGTAATACGCTGTTAAACAGAATTATATCGATTCATCTTTTTCTCATCAGATTGCTTGCCAAAAGAAAAATGATGTTTTCTTTTTTCATCAGCAATCGTTGTTGATGAGTGTTTGATGAATACATATCTATCTGTAAGGCAATATGTTACTTCCCTTATTCATCATTTCATCAAAATAATTAGATAGTGGTCAGTTGTTCTTTCGTTACCGTATAAAACCGACCAGTTTTCCTTTTCGGCTCATAGTGGCACTCACGATGGGGTGCGAACTCATAAGCGGTGTAGGATAGCGAATTGTGTGCGGAAGTAAGTTTCCATACTTCCTGCACAACTTTTCTCACTTGATACTTTTCAACCTTGACCTGTGAATAGAGTAGCAAGGTTACAAGGTCGTTCAGGCAGAATGATACGCTTTCCACGTTCATGTTCGACATGATGTCAAGCAACAACTCGGTCATTTCTATTTCCAGTCGGTTGCGGTTGCTTCGGATTATTTTCTGCAAGGCTGCGGTATGTGTCAGTCTTGGGTTGAACCACATACGGCTTTCCTGTGTTGTGGATAGTTCCCTTTGGGTCAGGAAATAAAGAAATGCGGGTATTTCCGCTTTTAGCTTTTGCAGAAAGTTGGTATCATCACTCTGCAACGGCATTATCTTCCGCACCCAGTAGCGTGTTTCTCCTGCGTCTATGAGTATGGGCAGATATTCGTTGTTGGAACATAGCACGAACTTGGCAAAGAAAGCAATCTCCGTTCGGTCTTTGCCTTTGGCTTCCACCTTGTAGGTGAAAGTCGTGCTTAGGTTTTTCAATCGCTCGCTATCTTCCCTGCGGTTGAGTAAGACCTCGTCCACCACGATAAGCAACTTTCCTGCCCAGTCTGAATTGAACTGGCTTCGGAAATCCTCATTGGTGTTGAAAGTCACGTTGTTCTCAAACACGGCTTTCAGGAAGTTTAAGAACGTACTTTTGCCTGTGTTGCGTTCCTCCGAAACAAGCAGAACAATGGGCAGCTTCTGTGTCGGCTGTAAATACAACAGTTGCATATAATCCATACCCAGTTCGTATTGCTCTCCAAAGATGTGCCGCATCAAGGATTGGATATGAGAAAACTCCCCTTGCTGCGGTTTATGTTCTATCGGCTCGTAAAGGTTCAGAAACCCCTCAATCTCCTTTTGGTAGTTCAAATGATTGGGAACTGTGCAAAAGCCGTCATACTTGGGAACGGTGGCAAGATAGTTCTTTCCGTAGTCCTGCCGTAATGTGCTGTTGTTCCATACGACACGTTTCTTTTCATAACCGCCATTGGCACATGGCTGATTGACCACCTTGTACAAAGTTGTTCCTACGCGCATATATTCTTCCTCCTTCATAGACTTAGATTAAAGGGTTATGTCCACCTAAGATTTTCTGAATGTCGGATTGGCGGTATCTGACCTTGTTGCCGACCTTTACAGGCTTTAGGTAGTTTTTCTTAGACCAGTGCCAGAGTGTGGTGTCACAAACATCGCACATTTTTTTCACTTCCTCTTTGGTGAGGTACTTTTCCTTTTTTGCTTCCGCAATAGCTGTAGAAAGTTCATGCTTCGCACGGCTTATTAACTGGTTGGAGAATAAAAGCAAATCTTCTCCTGTTACTTCCAACTTAATGTTGCCGTTGCCGTTTTGGATAATTGCCAATAAGTCTGTCATAGGCTCTTGAAACTGCCGGTTGTAAGACTTCCCGTTTTGGCAGTATTATAAACGAAAAGCCACTACCCCGATTAGGATAGTGGCGCAAATATATAGCGAAAATTAATCGTAAAACAATGATATTCAATTCGTTAAATTCGTAAAATCAAAAAGCGAATTAAACGAATTTCAATTGGATAGATATGCTTTCAATTCTTCGATAGCTTCATGGTCTTCACCAATGTCTTTTATCAGTTTTTTGCTGTTTCCAAGTGGTGAAATGAGATTTCTGTATGCTTTCTGAATACCTCTTTCGTGGACTATTTCTTGTTCTTTGAATTGATTGTGCAGCGCATTTCTGAAAGTCTTGATGGGACACTTCCTCATGAAACGGTATTCTACCAATGCGATAAACAACCGTGCTATATCTGTTTCCGTAGCATGGGTTTTCAATCGTGTGCCAATTCTTTCAATCAGTATGGCATGTCTTTCTATCAGAAGTTCAGACAGTGTGCGTGTGTCGGCTTTGCGTCCTGCGGTCTTCGGTTGTTCTTCTGATAAGGTATCTGTGTCTTCCTCGTCCGTATCTTCATCTTCTTCTATTGCCCATTCCACAAGAGTGTTCTCTTCTATGGCTTTCTGTTGCTTCCTGAAAACTTGCCAGTCCTCTTTACTTCTCATTCCATTGGTGATGCTTTTTCTTATAATGAACTTGACCATGCCGGAAATAAGCCATTTGTACAATTTAGGTATATCCTTTCTTTGGGTCAGTTCCTCTCCCTGTTCCACCATGCATTCATAGCTCCGTCCGTAATACAGCCATGCGAGCATGGCGGGGACAATACTTTTCTTGTTTGGGTTATGAAACTCGTTCACTATTTTCTCGGCAAGGTCTGAATGCAAAAGGATATTTTCCAGTTCTTCAAAGTCGGGTGTTCTGTCATCGCCTATCCTTTTACGTGCGGCTTCCTTGTATTTCGGTGCTAATTTCGTGGCTATCTTGAAAACTTTGAAGAATCCTTTAAACTTCTTGTCGTTCATTTCCTCTACGAAATCGGCGTATTCATCCGGATGGTTGTCAAGCCATTCCTTTATCAGTCTTTTGAAATTATCATATTCTTGTTGTCCCATACAAGTTAATTAGCAATGCAACCTCTATTAACTTTCTCTTGTATGCGTGAGAAATGTATCGACAATTTGAATATTAACATATAGAAACCATAATCGCTTAAAGAAAATAAGCGTTGATCTTCTAATGTGTCTCGGTTTATAAAGCGATTGTCAACATGATAGATTTTATCAAGAAAAACTATTGAATCTTCCATTTGGGAATTTGCAGGAAGAAAGATTATTTGGGTTATTTTTTGTTGTTTGAGATCTGAAATGTGGTTTTCAATTTTGCTACTATTAACACCTTGTTTTTGAAGAACTGAAATATATGTTGTGAGATTTATAATAGGAGCATACATGATTGAAGCAGGAAACATACGAGAATTAGATAAATCCATATCACAAGTGTTTGATAAAATCAAACAGCTTACATTTTTTACACCTCTTTCGATGTTAACTAAATCAATTATAGGCATTTTTTTAAGCCATCTCCTTGAAAAATGACATTCTTGTCAAGCATAGAAGTGTACATCCTTCCATCTATGTTATAAGGGAAAGATTTGAGTTCTGCCAAAAGGGTCTTGTAATTTTCTTCTGACAAATATTTGGGTAGATATTTTTTTAATTCATCTTCTGTAATCATAGCATATCCCAAAAGTGGTCATTAATGACATTTTGAATTTCTTCATCTATAGGAGTTGCTTCCGTTAACATCTTATTCGCAAAAGAATTGATTATCTCAAAATCTTCATGCTCGGGAATATTAACATGAATGGTCTCTGTTGAGATAGGAATGTCCTTAATGGAATAATTTGTATAAATATTTATTGGATTGACAGGAGTGTTAATAGACGGTATTATAGCATCATTATATGTTTGCCTACTTGATAAAGAAAGCAATTCCGTGTCTGTTAATGTCATACATGATAAGGCAGACATTAATAGGATATTGGTATTTATGTAAGTCGTTAAACTATTCATTTTCAAAAACAGGTTTTAGACTATTTAGGAAGTCTGGTTTTAACAAAGAGAAAAACAACTTTTTTTCGCATTTATGAGCCATATTTATTTCTTGTTCTATATTAGAAGTGAAATAGTTGTCGGAATATTCACGAGACGTATCAATATCAATTAATGAGCCTACCACTTCTATAGAATTAGGATGTGGTTTGTAGTTTGCATTATTTACAAATTGTAGGGTGTTCATAAAATTACCATCTTTGACATCTGTCCGTATCAATAAGTTTTCAGATGTGTATTTTTCTGTCATGGAAAAAGACATCGTAAGACCATTGGTAATATCTCCTTTGAAGAAATTAATATATCTATGTCCTATTCTTGATACACGCTTTATTATTCCAGAACTAATAACCTTGTTGATTATTGAAAATGAATGTTTAGAAAAATCGCTCCAACCTATATATGGCATTTTTGAGCTTATGCTCAAAACATCATATCCTATTTGAATTACAAATCTTTCGTTTTCAATTCTGTATAGGGGCTTAAATTTTAAGTTAGGGTCAACCTCCCTAATTTGTTCTGGGATTTGTAAAATGGGCAAATTAATGACATTTCCTCTATACTCTTCTTTTATGAGATTGTATATGATGCCAAAAACTGCGCTTTTGGTAATAGCTGCTTCAAAACGGAACTCAATTAAAGCGTCTATAAGTGGGCATGCTTCTATTCTTATTGGCAACAATCTATCCATAATACAAATTTTAAATTTATTTTCTTGCAAAGTTAGGAATTTCTTTTATTTGTTTCTTGATTTTATACGCTAAAAAGTTTAAAGTATATTAATCTAATAGTTTCACAAGGTCTTTTTTCATTTCTTCGTCAATATCTCTGTATCGCCTGAAAGCTTTGCTTCCCTCCTTGTGTCCCGATAGTGCGGAAACGAGGTTCGGGTCTTTCACCTTTTTGTAGATATTGCCGATAAAAGTACGCCTTGCCAAATGGCTGCTTGCCACTTCATAAATAGGTCGTTTGACTTCGTTATGAGTCAATGGGTCTAAGATAGTTACGATTCGGTCAACTCCAGCCAATTTGAATATCTTTTTTATGGCATCGTTGTACTTTTGTTCGGATATGAACGGTAACAGTTTCCCTTTATATTCTTTATGGCGTTCAAGGATTTCTTTTGCCTTGTCATTAAGAGGGACACGTACCGTGACCGGATTCCCTTCTTTTGTTTTCTTGGGAATGTATTCTATGGCTTCATTAACCACATTTAGTTTGGTCATACGGTATAGGTCGCTCACTCGACAGCCTATCAGTGTTTGGAATATAAATATATCCCTCTGTATTGCCAGTTGCGGAGTGGCTGATAGGTCGGCATTGAAAATTCTGTCCCTTTCTTCAAGTGTTATATAATAAGGTGTACCGTATGTACATTCTTCTATCGGAAATTTGTCGAAAGGTCTGTTTGTGGTATGCTTGTTGTCGAAGCACCATAGGAAGAACGTGCGTATCCTTGAAAAACAGTCAATCAGTGTATTCTTGCTTCTTGGTTGTGGTGTTCTCTTTTCGGGGATGGTTTCATAAATACTCGGATAAAGTTCATAGTATTGGTATTCGTTCTGAAAGAAATCCCACATATCCCGAAGTGTGTCTGGTGTTACCAAATCCACATCGAGGACAAAGTCTTTTTGTCCTCTCTTTGTTTCCCTTACATAGAGTTCATAACGCAGTAGGGCTCTTTTGACAACTCGGAAATTTTTCTTTCGCACTTCTGATAAAGGGTGCTTGTTTAGAAATTCATCGAATAGTTCTCCGGTGGTAGGTTTGATAACCACTTGCTCTGGCATGAAGTATTTTTCAGGATGGTAGAATTTATCAAGTGTTATTTTTAGCCACTCTTTGTTTATGGTTTCCTTTTCCTGTTGATACACTTTTTCTATATAGGTTTTCAAATGGCGTATCTCTTCGTTTATATGAGTACGCATCTCTTCATTGCAGACTGCTTTTGTTTTTACACATTCATCTTTATCATCCCATAGGTTAGGATTGATAGCCAACTGGGTAGGAGCAACGGAGTCTAATTGCCTGCCGTTTCTAAAGCGTACATAGATTGTAGCCATTGATTCTGTATCATATCGCTTGGCTGCTTTTTTAATGATAAAGGTTACTTTCATGGGCGTACGGGTTAAGTTTCTATTCTGTCTTACCCTGAAAAAAGTTGACTCATAAATAAAATAATTATGAGGAAAAATAAATCACAAAAGGGTCAATATCTTCAAAAAGTGATAGATCTTCGCTCTTCAGGTGTAAGTTTTTTGGGAATATCAAAAATAATTCCCGTATCAGAGGCTACAGTTCGCCGCTGGTGTGCTAAATTTGCACCTGAATTGTATTATGTCGATTTTATGACAAAGAAAAAGACACTAAGAGAGAAGCATGTTCGTGACTCAGTCAGCCTCCCGTCAGACATAGAGGCCCTTCAGGCCGAGATACTCCGTCTTAAGTCCGAACTGACCAAGGCCGAGATAAAGGCCGAGGCTTATGACGAGATGATAAATGTGGCCGAATCCGAGTTAGGCATCAGCATAAGAAAAAAATCTGGCGCCAAACAGTAACATTCCTGCACACGAAGAACCCTGTCCGATACAGGGTGAGACATCTTTGTGCGCTGTTTGGCGTAAGCAAGCAGGCCTATTACAAGTATGATGAGTCAAAGTCAATGATGAGGGCCGCCCGTGATGCCTTTGTGATTGAGTATGTCCGCAAGGTGCGCCGTATAGACCCCGGAATAGGCGCATTGAAGCTCTGGCACATGTACCGGCGTGATTTCAGCGGCAACAGTCCTGTCGGCCGTGACCGTTTTATAGAAATAATGTCATGTAACGGCATGATTCTCCGTAAAAGGTTGCGCCGTCCACGTACCACTGACTCAAGGCACGGTCTTCCGACATATCCCAATCTTATAAAGGAAATGTTGCCCCTCAGACCTAACCAGCTATGGGTCAGTGACATAACGTACATAATTATTTGGACAGACGACATACACTACCGTTTCTGCTACCTTTCAATTGTACTTGATGCATATACAGAAGAGATTGTAGGATACTGTGTCGGTCCGACGCTTGAGACGTCTTATCCCATTGAAGCACTGTGCATGGCTTTGGGAAGGCTGAAGGGCATGGACGGCATCAGCCTTATACATCATTCAGACCGCGGCGTACAATACGCAAGTTCCGAATATGTCAGGCTGCTTAATAAAAATGGTATAAGTATCAGTATGACGGAGACCGGGGATCCGAAGGACAATGCACAGGCAGAGCGTATTAATGGTACCATAAAGAACGAACTCCTTAAGGGTATGAGGTTCACCGACATCGGCCAGGTCAGGGAAGCCGTGGCAACGGCCGTGGACTTCTACAACAACGAAAGGCCGCACATGAGCATCAACATGATGACACCGGCACAGGCTGCTTCATGTCAGGGTGAGATATCTAAGCGTTGGAGCAGTTTTAGGACAAAGGCCATAAAAAACAGACAGGAATGCTCCGATATTGGAGAAGATGGACTATCTTTGCCTTCTGTTCATGGTGTCCTTTCCGGGCTACGCCCTCCAAGGACACCATGAACAGGGATTCTGTCCCGGTAAAAGTCAACTTTAATCAGTAATTAAAAGTAGAGTCAACCAATAACAGTTATAAGTTTAACCAGAGTCAACTTTAATCAGGGAATGGCTTGTTAGAAGTCAACCAATTTTAGGAAAGGACATTCTGATACAAATATAGATATTTTCCCCACATTTTCCCCACATCTGCTGAATATTTTGCAATTTGATTAACCGAGATTAAAATTTAATCTAATTGTAAATGCTTGAAATATAGTTGGATTGCTGTGTTTTTCTGCGCTTTTCTTTTTACCCGCATTTTCCCCACTTTAATTATTTCAAATGCGGGTCTGGGTACAAGAAACAGCTAAGTATTTGGTTATCAATACTTGGC
Organism: Prevotella marseillensis; assembly: GCF_900625065.1. Lineage (NCBI taxonomy): Bacteria > Pseudomonadati > Bacteroidota > Bacteroidia > Bacteroidales > Prevotellaceae > Prevotella > Prevotella marseillensis. The sequence continues at coordinate 2,827,597 of NZ_UYXY01000001.1, forward strand.
TGTTTTTATTTTATGTAAATAATGTTCTGCTTATATTTTAAACAAAGTATCTCAAAGCCTACATCCCGACATGAATGTCGGCAAGTATGCTCCGTTCTATTTCTTCCACCGGTTCATCAGTGTATCTCTTCACGATGGTGTGACGGCTCAGATAGTCGATGCTGTCGCACAGTTCGCGCAGGATGGTTATCTGGTGTGAGGACAGCAGCAGGGTTTTGCCCCCGGCTTTCAGCGAGCGTATGATTTTCTTCAGCTGAATACAGCCGTATAAGTCGACACCGTTGAACGGCTCATCAAGTATATACAAGTCGTTGTCCTGCAACAGCAGAGCCATAAGCGCCAGTTTCTTTTTCATGCCGGTAGAATATTCCGATGCATACCTATGCAACGGCAGCTGAAACATTTTATTCACTTCTTCCACCTTTGCACTGTTGATCTTCTTGCCTTTTGCTTTTATACAAAAATCTAGATACTCATATCCGGTAATCAGCGAATAGAAATGAGTCTCGGCCGGCAGATAACCGATTGAGATGCCTGACGCCTTGTCTATGCAGCCGTCATAACCGGCAAGTCCCATGATGCAGTTAAACAGCGTTGTCTTACCTGCCCCATTCTCACCGGCAAGCCCATAAATCATCCCCGACTGATAGGCTACCGACAATCCATGCAAGACCATTGTCTTGCCGTAGTTTTTTGACAAATCTGTTATCTTTATCAGCTCCATATATTTTTTAAATTGTCTTTAAGGAATATACAGCATAATACGTTTATCAGAACAAACGGAACTAGCAGAAGCGGAATAAAACAAGTAAAGAAAAACAGGGGTATAAGCACTATCAGCTGATATACGGCCAGTGATGCTGATGAAAACGACATATGGCGCACCATGCCCATGTTACACAGATATAATATGCTTCCCGATATTACGGAAACAGCAAACAGAAGATTATCACCGCTGAAGGAAAACGAAAGTATAATTCCGACAAAAGGCACGGCTGTTATTACGGCGTTCCAGACGCTTGACAAGACAAGATGCCGCTGAAAAGCTGAATAATTGAGATAAAAGGTTAGCTCCTGCCGCTGCGGAACGGATGCAAACGACATTGTCTGAACTATTCCCCATACAATCAAGGCTACCTTTCCGATACGGATATTGGCATGCAACGCCCCTATGACCGTAACTATGAGCAAAAGGAAATAAAGCCAGCCATACATGCGGAACATGCGGATATACTCCAAGCCGCCTTTGTAGAGAAAAGGCAAGGGGACGGGCACAGACTTCATCTTTATGGTTTTTAGCTTAGGCAAAAGAACGGCAGTTGCCATGACGACTGCGGCAGCGGCAAAATGACTTCTGAGACATTCAATCACAACAAACGGCAAACCTATCAATATATATTCAGCCATGAGGAGTAAGGCAGGACGCTTAACTTGCTGCGACAGAAAGTCTTTGTCTTTACGTTCGTTATGATAGCATAGCAGGCATAAAATGACGGCAGCGGGCATAATCCAGCTGTAGCTTGTCTTTATCAGCACATAAAGAGCCAAAAACATAAATGCCGCCAAAAGCATACTTACGACAACGCCCAGTCGCCTTAAAATCCGCCAAAGCTGTTTCAGCCGTAATCCGAAATAGAGAACCGCTATCATTGTTTCCTCATCAATTCACGAGTTTAATCTCTTCTTATTTTTGTCTACAAGTTCCAAAAAGGATTGCAGTGTGCTTAAAGCCACGCCGACAGCTATTCCTAAAGCCACTCCGATCTTAATATTATCCATAGCTGCGCCGGCTGCTGTGCCAGCCATAATCCCCAATGCCATAATCGGGCCGCAAATCAAATAATATTTCTTCATGAACTTTATTATTTTGTTGTTATTTTAGAAATGCAAATGTACAAAAAAGGAGCGATTCTTGTTATTCAATCGCTCCTTTTCTTAGGTTATGTTTAATAATAGTATAAAATTATGCTGTTGTCATTATTTATTCTCGCCAATCTCAAACGGCTTCGTTGCCGTGGCGTTGCCGTACTGGATATAGAGCTGATATTTACCCGGTTTCATGTCGGTAACGTCTATAAGATATGGTGCAATATACTTCACAGCCTTAACCACTCGCTCCTTGCTGTCGAAGATCACCACCTTTGCCGGATCCTGCGTGGGCAGGGTGAGGCGGATGCCCGAATTGTTAGGATTGAACGTAACGCGGGCCTCTTCAAGAGCGTTGGCATAGTTGACGGGCAGCTCCGTGACGTCCTTCGGAGAGAACCTTACCATCACCCTCAGCGGTGCTCCCTTCACACCGTCCGGTCTTACATATACAGGAATCTCCGTACCGGGTTCCACCTGCATCATGTTAAGTTCTACGTTGAGCGAGCCGTTGTTTGAAGCATCCATGCCCAGCGTGGTATTCTCGAACACGAAGGTTACTTCCACGGGCTTGTTGTCAGGATTGTCAGCCGAACGGGCCACACCCATAATATAGCCTTTGTTCTTAACGACGTTGTCTGTCTGCATCTTCACCCACGCTGTCTTGCCGGGCTGCTCTGCACGCGAGCGTGTGCTGTATTCGCATATATAGAAAGCCTTCTTAGAGTCATTCAGGCTATAGCCCAATGAGTTGAGGTCGCTTATCTTTGAAAGGCTCACGTTGGCCGGGAACGATATAAAGTTCCACTCACCCGGCTTGAATGTATATTTCAGTATAAGCTTCTTAACCATTACAAAGCCTTTGTCGACCACCACCTGTCCGCGTGATTCCGGATCGGCATACACTGTCAGCTGGTCTATCTCGTCGCCATCGTTCAGGACAAGTTTTCCGTCTTTTGCCACAGTCTTATTATTGCGCACATAGAAGCGGCACTTAGTTATAGGCGAGGTAAGATATTCGTCTGTACCTGGCTGCACGGCCGTAATCTCTATATATGCCGACTTATCCACCGGTATGGTATGAACGTTCAGCACATTTCCCTCTATGGTTGCATATTCGCTTCCGGCTGTTATATAGTAGAGCCCGGTGCCGCCTGAAGTGAATCCTGCGTCAAGCGTATGTGTAAACGGCTTGTTATAGGCCAATATGTCAGTTTCAGGCCATGTGGCATTCTGAGCTTTTCTTACATCTTTTTTAAGATAAACACGTCCAAGCGGGAAGTTCATGTGGTCCTGAGCGTTATCATCAATAACATCACCTGTTATAACAATATTCGTCTGTCCGTCAATAGGCACTTCATACTTACGCAGATATATACCATCGGCCGGTTTCACCGGATTGGTCTTGGCATACATTGTCTGTGTCTCCTTTACTTCACCGTTTACAGAAAGAGAAAAACGGATGTCGCCGCTGCTCTTATTATCTTGTATTCCGTAATACGTAAAAAAGCGTGAATACGGACTATCTTCAGCAAAGTTGAACGTGAAGCTGCCTTTAGCATGAGTGCTGAAAGTTTTGTAAAAATTGATACCGTCAACAGGGAACTCATATTCGCCGTCAATACCCCTGTCGAAAACAATTTTATTATTATATCCGCTCGTAGCAGCATTCCACTTGACATCCTGTCCGATCCATTTAAAACGCTCGACGCCATTGTCCTCTATCAACTCAGAAAGATACTGTGCTCCGGTTGCAGTGATAAATTTAGCACGATATGCATATCTGTCAGTTGTGTCAAGCAGAGGCACCGTGAAGTTACGGTCGAGCGTCTCCGGTATTGGCAGCAGATAATATCCGTCTGACAATGGTATATTGTCTGAAGACACTGTGCTTTTGCCGTCACGCAGACTGAAGGACACTACCTGAACATTCTGTATTTCCTCGCCTCCGGCATTGACCTTAGCCAATATCATACGGCCCGAGACACCGCCGTCGGCACTTGGAACAAGTCCTATCAGCTCAATGCTCTGAGCCTGTACTGACAGGCCGAGCCATGATAGGATTGAAACAATTATATATCTTGCTTTCATTATCTTACGTTTATTTTGTTTGTATAATCCTTGTTAGATGTGCGCACACGCACGATGTATGTGCCTGAAGGCAACTGATGAGAGTAGCTGTCTGAAGACGTTGTCGTGTAGACGCATCGGCGTCCGGCTGTGTCGAACATTTCTATTACCGACTTGCCTGAGAGGCCTTCTATGCGGCATGTGTTTCCGTCGATGCTTACCGAAGGCTTGCCGCCGGCAACCTGACCTACGCCAGTGGTCTCCTCATGTACACTAAGCACGAGTGCAAAGCGCGACTTGGCTTCATCAACATTATTGACGTCAAATTCATATCCGTTGCCGTCGAGCAGACTCCATCTCTGACCTGTTGACTTGTCAAGCAGTTCTGCCTTGTCGTTAAGACCATAGCCATAAGATTTTATTGCAGCTATACGGAACTTTCCTGTAGACGAGAGTCGCAAGTAAAGCGGTATCTCAACCTTTTTGCCCGGAAGCACGTTTACCGACAGGTTGCGGTTTCCGCAGACAGTGGCAATCTCGTTGGTCTTAGAGTTGAGTCCTCCCCACATCTTCACGGCATCCTCACCGAGAACAAATCCGGCAGAAGTTTCATCCTGCAGCTTCACCTCAGTGCGGTCGGCCAGCTTGTCTGAGTCGCCCTCATAGAGACCGATACGCAGCATCTTGCTTTCATGCAGCATGTAGTGGTCGAACACGCGGCGGCTTATGCTCGTATTCTTAGCCTCTGGTGTTATCACAAGACTCGCACCTGCCTGACGTGTCTGCACGAAGAACGGCTGGAACGGCATCAGCTTCTGAGTCTCGTCATAGTTCTCAACCATATCCCAGGCTGTATATGTGTCGCTTTCAGGATTATACTGGTAGAGATATTTCACCACCTCATCCTCATTCAGCACGACATTATGCTCCTTCGTAAGGTTTATGTTAGACAGATACGGATTACCTATGAGGTTCCATCCTGCGTCAAACTCGCTCTCGCTCGGATAATATTCAAGCATATCTGCATAAGCTGCGTTGCCGTTGCTGAGCAAGCTGCCTAGAGATGTGTTCACGATACCCTCCGCACCTCCGTCAGAGTCAATCTTTATCTTAACGCCGTCGCTGAGCACACCCTGCAACAGCTTAGCCTTTACGCCAAACGACACGTATGGCGATGTAGCCTCTATCACATTCGCTCCGTCTTCATTGTCAGCCAGCGACAGCTCTACAATAGGCTCGAGCGCAACGTTGAGCTTAAGTTCGCTATTGTCGGTAACTCCCGAAAGCTTTATTGTAACAGGATTAACAGCCAGACTGTTAAGGTTGTCACGATTAATCGTCACAATGATATCCTGTTCTGCCGGACCGTTAAGGTCGAGTTCTGATATGTTTGCAGAAGCATATTCTGACTCAACTACAGACACCTGCACCTTGCTTGTCGGATTCTTGCTTATCACACGGCTCTTTACAGTTATCTTGTTGTTTACGTCGCTTATAATTATAGTGTCGCCGTCAGCATGACCGTCAACAGACAGATTTACCTTTACAGGATATTCACCCGCAGCACCGTCGTACATCAGCATCATCTCACATCCGTCATTAAGAGTTGTGCCGTCAACCTCAAACTTCATTCTGCCGTTATCCTGACTCAACATCGGAACAAACGTTGAGAATGGTTCTGTAGATCCTATCGGACGCAGAGCCAACGTAACCGCCGGTGCCGATTCTGCCTGCTGCATAGCGAAGCTTACTGTTGCCTTCTGGCCAGATGAGAACACCGACGCCTTGCTCATGGTCAACGTATAGAACGAGTTGCTCAGCGGCGTAAGCTCTGCATGGTCAGCATTTGCATAGTTATAAGGTGTTCCGTTCATCACGCCAATGCCGAAGCTTGCGCTTACTCCCTGCGGAGCTGCCACATGAACGGCCTGACCAGCCTCTGTATCCTGACTGTTCTGGCTGAACGTAGCAGTGGGGTGATATGGCATGTGAGAGAAGTCTTCGTTAGACGTTGTTCCATACAGAGTGAGCTGAGTGCCCGTAACAACATCATAAACTTTTCCGTCCTCGTTCGTATGATCCATATCGATGAACGACACCAGACCCGGCTCGTCAAGACGCGGATTGTTCAGCATATACTTGCGTATCTCGTCAGACGAGAGCGCACGGCTCCACAACATCACCTGGTCAATGGCACCCTTAAACCACTTGTCACCCTGATAGTTCTGTCCAAGAAGCAATGCCGAATTTATCTTGGCAGTAGGCACGCTTGTCGAGCGGAAATACTCTGCTCCATTAAGATATACATGGAATCCGTCTGAAGCTGCCACAAGTGCCACATGCATCCAGCGGCCTACATCCGTAGACTTGAAATAATGTGTGGTAGACCATCCGTAATATCCGTCATTCCAGTGGAAGCGCAGGTTCTTGTCTGCAATATGTATTCCGCAAACTCCACCGTTGCTGCCGCGGAAGAATATCAGAGGCTTAACGCTCTTGAGCATATCCTCGTTGTCCACACGCACCCATCCCATCATGGTGACATTGTTGAGTCCATTAAGACTTCCGCTTATCTGAGACGACTGCACAGCAGCTCCGCCACTTGTAAATGTCATGGCCTTACCCGGATCCTGTGGCAGCATCTTGTTGTTCACAGTGATCACCAGCGGCACCATTGTACCGTTCTTGCTTTCGATGGTATCCTTAAGAGTCTTGCTACCTTTCAGCATTTCTACGTCAAGCTGCAACTTTGCCACAGCCTTGCCGTTGACGAACTTCATGTTATCAGCAACCTTGAACAGTCCTGTTCTCGAGCTGATTTCATAAATTCCTTCAGGCTCATTCATTCCGCCTACAAGGCGCGCATTTACATCATATGAAATATCGCTTTGATCATAAACGTCGATTTCGTTTCCTTCCCAGTTTCCTGCGAGCGAAGGCTCTACCGCAGCCTTATTCTCAAGCACGGCGAGCATCTTGTCTGCCAGTCCGGCAGCTTTCACGCCTTTGGCAACAAGCGTTTTTCCGCTTTCGCCAGCCTCCATGTCGGCCACTTTCATCCACACCTTTTGGTCTTCATACAAGCCGCAGGCATAGAGCTGATACTGCTTTCCGCTATGCCATGACAGAGGCAGCTCTATATCAAGAGTCAGCTGACCGGCATCAGAGAACGGACGTATCTGGAACACCTCGGAAGCAGCAACATAATACTGAGTGTTGACACCCATGCTGTCCGGATGCAGGTTTGCATAACGATAGACACCGAATTCAGGCGACTGATCGCCCGAAGGCGTAAGATATATAGCAGTACCGTTGCCTGTGTCATAGGCTGTACGTCCCTGAGGAGTTTTCACCTCTGACTTGACTGCACCTACAGCCACCGGCATCTTCACATAAGAAGTAACGGCCTGAGTACGCGGAGCCATTCCTGCACGCGAGAAGAGCTCATGCTCCTTGTCAAGCGCTCCGGCATTGAAGTCGTTGTAGTAAACCAAAGCGTCAGCCTCCGATGTGTCATGAGAGAACATGGCGCGCTTAACATCGTTCGCGTTGAGCGCACGGTTCCATATCTTCAGTTCGTCTACACTTCCCTTCATCGCCATGCTCTCAAATCCGTCGGCAAAGAGCGACAGGTTGACAGCACTGTTAAGCGGAGCCCACTGCACTATGCGCGGAGCCGAAGCCACCTCGCTGCCATTTATATATAATGTAACATTTCCGTCACGGTCTTCGCTCAAGGCTACATGCGACCAGCGTCCCTTAGTCAGCGCTCCGCCTACGAGGTCGGTCTGCTGAGTCTCGTTTGTGTCGTATGTTGCACGGTCGAACAGCTGTGCTGGCGCATAGCGGAACTTCAGCTTGCCCTGATCCAGGAGCAACGCCCATCCGCGCGTATCGCGCTGCTGCTCTACAGGACGGTTACACAGAATGACACCGTCGTTCTCCGGTTTAATCCAGAAGTCTATGGTAAAGTCATTAAAGAAGTAGTCAACATTTCCCAAGTCTATACGGCCGCTACCGTTGCTGTAAAGAGCCTGGCCAGGCTTCGGAGTGTAATCAACAGCCGTTGCCTTTGCCGAAGACGACTTGACTGTATATTCAGCCGACTCTGTTGTTACGTCCGGCGACTCGCGCAGGGTCAGCTTCAGCTTAACTCTGTCTCCGTCCTTCAGGTTAGACGTGAAATACTGATACGGATTGTTCACATCTGTCCCGTTTACATACCATGTATAGTCATAGTAAAGCGGAATAGTCCACTTTGTATCAATTCCGAATGTGCGGCGTCCGTTGACATTAGAAAGTTCTTTCAGCGCAAAGCCGTTCTTGAAATAGCGGTCAGCCGGATGCTCAAGGTCAGCTACCCACACGCCACGTCCGTAATCGCCTATCACCATTTCCTGGGTGGTATAGTTCAAGGCAAGACGCTTTGCCGAAAGCGGATTATATCCCTTAAGCCACAACGACCATTGGCCAGTATTGTGGTCGCGCAGATATATACCTGACGAAGAGCTGAAGAAATACAGGTCTCCTGTTCCCTCATGGAAGAATATATCGTCACACGAAATTGACGGCAGACCCTGCGAGAGGTTTTCGCTGTCTCCTGTTGTAAGATCATATTTAAGCACCTTTCCGGTCTGTGCAACATATATAACGTTGCTGTTATTCGGATCAGCAGCAATCCAGGCATTAGTAAACTTAGCCGGAACTTTAGAGCCGTTGGAACCGATCACCTTGACAGTCTCAAACGTATTGCCATTGTCTGTCGACTTGACAATTGTGTGGTTGGTGTTCAGCACAAACAGTGTAGGCTTGTCGCCGTCACGTGTTATCGCAAAATCACGCGCACCTGTTCCCGCACCGGTCTCATCCACTGTATTTGCAGACAGGTTTATCGTCTTGCGGCCGAAGTCCTCTATACGGAAGAACGACTGGGCATTGTTTCCCGGATTGTGAATCAGATACCAGTAGCCTGTACATACATCAGCCATCGAATAGCCTTCATACCAAGAGCTGAGCGATACGCCTTCAAGGCCTCCGCCTCCGCTTCCTGAGAAATAGCATGTGCCGGCATAAGGATTAAGGAAGGCTTCCGTACCCTCATATCCGCGCCAGTTGCCCCAGCGTCCGTAGCGGTATGTCTGAGCGTCCACATCCTGCGTGTTGCCAAGCATTGTCTGGTCGCCAAACTCGTTTACCTTAATAGAATAGTGCAGCTGATTGCCCATCGAGCTGTTTATGTTAGTCCACTCATGATTGTTTATGTCCTTATCCTTTACCAGAAGTCCCGCATCAGAGCCGCGGAACACGCGTCCGCTGCGGTGAGACACGATGCAGTGGTTGTCTGCATTATGACGTGCACTCGTAGTTGTATAGTACTGTCCGTTGTCGGCCAGAGCCTTAAGGCGGTTACCCCATCCGAACTCTCTGAACGTATGTCCGCCGTCACTGCTTATTGCAGAACTCATTGAGCATCCGTAGAGCCACTGGGGATCCTTAAAGTTTACGCCAAATCCGCCGAGCCAGCCCCATGGCGACTCGTTTCCGAAGGCCAGTCCGCTGCCGATACCATTTATAGGCTCCTGCAGCGTGCGCCATGTCTTTCCGCCGTCGTCTGAACGGTAAACAGCAGAATATACGCCATAGCTGACGTTACGCGACGCTGTTGCAAACCACATCTGCAACGGGTTGTCGGGATTCACTTCAAGGAAACTCTGGGTTGTAGCCTTAAACGGGAACTCGTTCACCTGACTGTAACGCAGTTCTGTTCCGTCCTGATTATACACGTCGAACGTCATGCGCTTTATTTCAAAGCTTCCGTCGCTCTTCGGGGTAAGTCCGTCTTCAGAGTAATATATGCTGCGTGATGTCGGTATATATATAATGTTGCGGTTTGTGGGATGGAAGGCAAAGTTCTGGAAGAACGAACCCTTCATTCCTGTCTCAGGGTGTGTCTCCTTCAGGTTATCCGGCAGCACAATCTGCTTCCAGTTGACGCCCTTGTCCTCGCTGTACCACAACTGGCTGCCGAGATAATTCGAACCCGACTGTATTGCGCCGATAAACTTCAGTTTTCCCGACGCATCTTTAAAGGCATAGCCGCGCTTAAACGACTTATGCGTAGCGCCCTGCACCCTAGTCCAGTTCTGTCCGCCGTCCGTAGTTTCATACACAGCACTACTGTTGCCGTTCTTCATAAAGGCAAAGAAATGGTTCCAGTCATCCGGGTCTACGGGTATAGCCGAATGTGAGCAGATCTTGCGGAACTCACGGTCGGGTATTCTGTCCGTAACGCAGTCCCATGTCTTGCCAAGATTATCCGTACGGAATATTCCGCCTCCGTCAGGGATAACCATCAAGGCATCAGGGTCAGTAGGATGCACTACTATCCAGTGCACACGGCCCGTATAAGGCTTCTGCTGCACGGGGCGGAAGTAGCCGGGATTACGTATACCCTTCATCCTGTCTTCAGGCGTATAAGGTATTTCGGGATAATATGTCTCAAGCTGTTTTGAATAAAGGCGACGAACCGACTTCATTGTCTCACCGTAATAAGCCGTATCCACAAACTGATAGATAGAGTCGCTGCCCGGCGTGTGGCCAAAAGTAGGAAGCCACTGCTTGGCATACATACCATACTCGCGCGAACCGCGCACCTTTCCACGATTCGTTTTTATGTATCGGTCCATAATCCTTGTTATCTCCTGCGGGAACCATCCGTCGCGCGCAAGCTTGATGTAGACCTCATCATTCAACAAATCCTCCTTTTTCACCTGTTCATAAGCAGAATCGGGTAATGTGGAAACAGCACGTTCCATCTTCGAACGCTTCTTGTCGTCAACGTTCTTCTCGCGGCCCAGATGTGCCTGCATGAACACGAACGGCAGCAGAAGCGCCACTAATCCTGTCAATCTTTTTCTAACCATAATACCTTTATTTCTGTTTATATAAGTTTTTGCATCAAATAATCTATTATCTGTTTCTCTGATGTGTGTGCAAAATTATACATTTGTAGCCAATTTAAAAAATAATTCGGATTATATTTGGCATAAATTAATAAATTTCCTGTTTTTTGTTCTATTTTAAATAACTTTTAAACAATCATGTCAACAAATACAAAATAATTGACTAACATCAATTCTTACAATTTGTAAACTATACCAACCAATATTTTGCCGTATCTGAAAAATAGAACTATTATTTTGATAAATAAAACAACTCATTCGTAACATATAGAAAGAATTGACTTATATCAAGAAGGCAGCATGCAGGAAAGACAGATTCTTGATTTTATAACATTATTTCATTATGCTTAATAGGCATTTCACCCATATTTTTACTATAAAAATCATAAAATCTTGACGATTACCGGCCAAATTAAATAATAAACATTAAAAAAATTATGTTCCATTTGTATTATTGCATACATATTGTGTATCTTTGCACCCGAATCAAAAATACATTTAAATTATGAAGATGAAAAAAGAATACGTTTCACCCTCAATTCAAGTGTTACAGATAGAGTCGGAGAACATCCTTAGCGGAAGCAATTTCAATGGCATGGATGGATTACCTTCTGATCCAAGAAACTCATATTTTGATGAAGACGAAGAGTATTAACAAGACAAATAAGCATTATTATTTAATCAGATAGGACCGTTACATCAGATAACGGTTTTATTTTGTCTGAAACATTGCTCCATAAAGACAAAATCCATTGGTAGCAAAAACAGCAACAGCGTTTACAATTATAATATTACAGGATAACAGCAATTTAAGAAATTAATCACCGACATGAAGAAGACTATTATTGCGGTTGCGTGCATCATTGCAGGCTGCACGACAAAGACTAAGGCAAACACGGCCGACAGCGTCAACACATTCCGCTCTGTCAACCTGCAGGAGGTTGTTGTGTCTGTAAACAGAGAGCAGACACGCAAAATCAACACTCCGCAGCACGTTGTGAGCGTGCCGAAGAGCTTTATCGACTATGCCAACAGGCAGTCGACAGCCGACCTGCTCAGCGAAACGGGACAGGTGCTCGTGCAGAAGAGCCAGCAGGGCGGCGGAAGCCCTATCCTGAGAGGATTTGAGGCATCGAGAATACTGCTCGTTGTCGACGGCATAAGGATGAACAACCTTATATATAGAAGCGGACACCTGCAGAACTGCCTCACCGTTGACCAGTTTGCGCTGAAGAACATGGAGGTGCTTTTCGGTCCGTCGTCGCTCAACTACGGCTCTGACGCCCTTGGCGGAACAATTACTTTCAACACGCTCTCGCCTACCCTTGCCGCCGACGGACAGACACACACAAGCGAAGGGCATGCAGTGCTTAGGTATGGCAGCGCAAATCAAGAAGGCACGGCTCACGTTGATTTCAACTACGGAACAGAGAAGTTTGCGTCGCTCACGTCGTTCACGTTCAGCAACTTCGGCGACCTGCGCGCCGGAACAACGCGCAACCCTTTCCTGCCAGATGACGACAGCTACATTGAGAGCAACATATACGTGCAGCCGCAGGACGGCAAGAACGACATAATGCTGTATAACGAGAAGCCGCAGCTGCAGAAGCGCTCGGGCTACTTTCAGTATGACTTCATGCAGAAGCTGCTCTACAAGCCCAACGCCAACAGCCAGCACATGATTAATTTCCAGCTGTCTAACACCAACAACTTCAACCGCTACGACCGTCTGAGCGTAACGGAGGTGAAGGACGGCGAGCTGCGCCCAAAGTTTGCAGAGTGGTACTACGGACCGCAGTTCCGACTCCTCGCTGCTTACCATTACGACGGACGCAACCAGCTCGGAGCCGACAGAGTGCACATGGCCGTTGCATATCAGAACGTGAAGGAGAGCCGCCACGACCGCAAGTTCCAGAAGGAGGAGCTTTACAACAACTGGGAGAACGTTAACATCGTGTCGCTCAACACCGACTGGATTAAGTTTATGGACAACCACAAGCTGCATCTCGGAATAGACGGAACGCTGAGCTTCCTCAAGTCTACCGCCAACACCGAGAACGTGCTGACAGGCGAAACATCATACAACACCACACGCTATCCCGACGGAAGCAACAGCATGCACACCATCGAGGCATTTGCCACACACGTGTGGAACATCAGTCCGAAGTGGAGCATGCACGACGGAGTGCGCCTCGGCTACGCCACCACTTATTCGAGCGTGCTCAACGTTGACGAGTTCCCCTTCTTCGGCGGCGACAGTCAGCGCAAGAACAACCTTACATACAGCGCGGCGATAGGCATGAACTGGCTGCCCACAAAGACATGGAAAATCGCCCTCTCTGCATCGACTGCTTACCGCGTGCCCAACATCGACAATACATCTAAGGTGTTCGACTCTAAGGTAAGCACCGTTACAATACCCAACAAGGACATCAGACCGGAGAAGACCGTGTCGGTTGACCTCAACATAACAAAGCACATCGACAACGTGCTGACATGGGAGAACGTTGTATACGGCACCTACTACTTCGACGCCATAACCACGGCGCGCGGCACATTCATGGGCGAAAGCCAGATGGAATATCAGGGCGAGATGTGCGACGTCTACACATACACCAACGCCAAGACGGCCGTATTGTGGGGCTTTTCGTCGAGCCTGACCGCCACACCGACAAGACAGACCGAGCTTTATGCTTCGTTCAACTATACCTACGGCCGCATTCTGAGCGGCGAGAAGAAGCAGCCGCTCGACCACATTCCGCCAATCTACGGACGCGTGGGAGCAGCATTGCTGACCGCTGACGGCAAGGGACGCTTCGACATGTACGCCCTCTACAACGGCAAGAAGTCGGTTGACGACTACAACATGGACGGCGAGGACAACATCGACTACGCCACCGTGAAAGGTGCCGACGGCGAAGGCATGCCGGCATGGTTCACCCTCAACGTAAAGGGCAGCTACAACCTTAACAAGAGTCTGACGCTGCAGGCCGGCGTTGAGAACATCCTCGACACCCAGTACCGCGTGTTCTCGTCTGGCATCAACGCTCCGGGACGCAACGTATATGCAGCCCTGAGAATGACATTCTGATGCATGCCGTGCAAGACAACGGCTGCATAAGGCAGACGAAGCCGCATTAAGGCGGCCGCCCCGGCAGGAACATCACAACAAGAACAATGCTGACCGAGGCCACTAAAACTAACTTCCAATCGGCCATTAAGCCGCATAAGGTCTAACTATACAAGCAAACCGATGCTTTCATCCGTTCAGGACGAAACGGCGATACGGCCGAAACAAAATGACCGATTTGGACCAAACAGAAAAATAGGGGTTAAACATAAAAAAGTTTTTTCGAAAAACTCGTCACTCGTCACATCTCGACATATCAACTTGATATACAGAGACATACGATGTGACGAGTTGTTTTTTCAACTCATCACACACCGCTTCTACACCATGTTTTTGTACCTCCCTGATTTAGGTTGACTCCAAGTAGGCTTTTCCTGATTAGAGTTGACTTCTGCATGGTGTGCACTTCTCATTTCGGTTGACCTAAAACAAATTCTGAAAGGTATCCTTTCATCATGCAAAAGGACACCTTTCAGAATACAATACGTGGCCTTTTAGCTTGTAAAAGACCACATATCAGAAACCGGCTCTAAACATGCCTGTATGTAAGTATTATATTTCCGTCGTATTCCTTGCGGTCGCACAGCTCTGCCGAGGCAGGAATTTGCGGTGCGGCAGTGCCTCCGCCTACGGTGCGCGGCGATATTTCTACGCGCAGTTCGTCCCAGCATCCGTCCTCGGCGAGGAAACTCCGGTGGGTTTCGGCTCCGCCTTCAACCAGCAGCGACTGAATTCCCTTGCCGTAAAGCCATTTCATCAGCTGCGGCACAATGGGCTTGCTGAAGTCGGCTTCGGGCACAAACGGCCTGTTGCGGTCGATTACTATGCGCATCGGGTCACGTCCCGCCCACAGTCTTACGTTAAGCTGCGGCTTGTCGCGCTCCGCCGTAACACGGCCCACGAGTATGGCGTCGTTCTCCGCCCTGAGCTTATGCACGAGCATCTTGGTGAACGGCGTTGACAATGCCACAGGCCTGAAGTTGTCGTCTATAAACCCGTTTGCCGTCTGACACCATTTCAGCGTCACATAAGGACGGCTGTGAGTGTTGAACGTCATGAAACGGCTGTTCAGCTCAAGACATTCTTTCTCAAGCACGCCCACCGTAACCTCTATGCCTGCGTCGCGCAACTTCTGTATGCCGCGGCCCTTCACCTTGGCAAAGGGGTCTACGCATCCTACCACCACGCGCCTTACGCCCTTGCTCACAATGAGGTCGGCGCACGGCGGCGTGCGGCCGTAATGAGAGCATGGCTCGAGGCTAACATACATGGTCGACTTGCTGAGCAGTGCCCCATCCTGCGGCTTCACCGACGCAAAGGCGTTCACTTCGGCGTGGCCTTCGCCGCATCTTATATGATATCCCTCGCCTATTATGCGGCCGTCTTCGCTCACAATAACGGCCCCCACCATAGGGTTTGGCCTTGCCGTAAGCCGTCCGCAGCGTGCCAGTTGAAGGCACCGGCGCATATACATTTTGTCTTTTTCAGTCTGTTCCATGCTGCAAATATACTTCAAGTGAACGAGAAACAGAAATTTACGGGTGCGAGATTCTCCCTTAACTTCACTCCAAAGGCGCTGCAGGTTTATAAAAAAATCTTAAAAATACTGTTCTTTATATACGACATAAGGCCAAAAACGCTTATCTTTGTAATATCATTTTGATATCATAATAAACTCTTATTTATAACCAAAAAACACCTTATTTATGGAAAACAAGGAATTCATTTTCAAAGGTATGACACTCAACGGCATCGGCATGCTCGTTCTCAACCTGTTTCTCTACATCGCGTCGGTAGGTCTGATTGCTCTTTCGCCCACGACATTCAGTGGCGCCACGGCCATAGCTTCAGGCGTGGCAGGCGGCATACTGTTCATTGTCAATATCATCGTCAGCTGCGGTTTCGTGAAGGTTGAGCCGGGCGAGGCGCGCGTGATGATGTTCTTCGGCAAGTACCGCGGCACGTTCAACACGCCCGGTTACCATTGGATTAATCCGTTTATCACCACCAAGAAGCTGTCGATGCGCGCACGCAACCTCGACGCCGAACCTATAAAGGTGAACGACAAGACGGGCAACCCGGTAATGATTGGTATGGTGCTGGTGTGGAAACTGAAAGATACATACAAGGCAATGTTCGAGATTGACGCGCAGACCATGGCAGAGTCGAAGGCTGCCGGCGACGCTGCTGCTGCAAGTGCAAAGACTGCCAACATAATGAACGCCTTCGAGAAGTTTGTGCGCATACAGGCTGACGCCGCCCTGCGACAGGTGGCCGGACAGTATGCCTACGACGACGGCGAGCAGGACAACGGCGAACTGACTCTGCGCGACGGCAGCGACGAGATAAACAAGGAACTTGAAGCCAAGATTGACGAGCGCCTGGCAATGGCAGGTATTGAGGTAATTGAGGCCCGCATCAACTATCTGGCCTATGCTCCCGAGATTGCTGCTGTGATGCTGCGCCGTCAGCAGGCAACGGCAGTTATTGCCGCACGCGAGAAGATTGTGGAAGGTGCCGTGTCGATGGTGAAGATGGCTCTCGACAAGCTTTCGGACGAAGAGATTGTTGAACTCGACGAGGAGAAGAAGGCAGCCATGGTGAGCAACCTGCTCGTTGTGCTCTGCGGCGACGATACGGCACAGCCCGTAATCAACACCGGAACGCTGAACCACTGATATAATTCATAATTCACAATTAAGAATTCATAATTGGGAGCGCGCTGTCATGCCGACGGCATAGCTCCCATAAGTTCCATATCTCCCACAACACCCATCACATGCTAAAGAAGAAAAGCAAGAAACAACTAATGGAATTCAGCCGTTCGCCAAAGCTGTCGGGCAAGGTCAACGTGTGTCTCGGCCTGCCGCTGACAGCCCTTTGGCTGCTGCGCTGCTGGAAGATTGACTGCTGGTATAACGGCACAACGATACTTTCATACATCGTACTCCTACTGATGCTGAGCACCGGCATCTACCGCTGGGCGTTCCGCAAGGGTGCCATAAGCGACACGGTTACGCTTGGAGGCTTCAGCAACCGCATGTACCTGCGCTACAGACAACTGTATATGCCAGTGGGCATTGGGGCAGGCTTTCTGCTGATATTTGTCTTCACGACGCTACTAACACTCATAGGCGACGGCATTGACGGACTTACCATCCAGAGATTATCTGAAGAACTGGCCACTTTCGGTTGGATGTTTATCCTGGTTTTGTATAAAGTTCTGAAGTCATACGTCGACTTCTACGAATATTACCGCTCGCCCGAAGCATCCCGAATGAAGGTCGACTGATATTGATTATACGGCAGACAAGGAGGAATGAAACATGATTAAACAATACCTAAGCAGCATAAACATAACTAAATACAGCTGCAGCGCAAGGCTGTATGGCAAAATACATATCGGCATAGGACTGCTCGTTGTGCTGTTCATCATTGCATGTATGGCCATTGAAGGAATGCCGGAGCCGATGATTTTGATTATTATGAGTCTGATAGCCATAGGCATCTTAGGCTATGGGGCTTATTTCACATGGCTGCGCGGAAAGCCGCTGAAACGCGAGATTACGCTCGGCTCATGGTCCAACAGACTGTATCTGCGCAGCAGATGGCTGTTTATCACGGCAGGCATAATCACCAGCCTGGCAGGATATGTCGTCACTATAATGATTCTATCGCTGATTTCCAACGGCTATGAAGGCATGATTTCTGTGATGATAAAGAAGATGAACGACTGGTTCGCACTGCTGATTCTGCTCATATACAAAGTGTTTCATTCTTACATGAGCTATTATCTGTACTACCGCTCGCCCGAATACAGGGCTTCGCTGAACAAAGATAAAGACACAATACGGGCATAAACGGCAGCAGCCCATAAGGCCGCCGGACGCAAACCCGCAAACATAGAAGATGAAGAAAGACAACAACACCAAGAGCTTTGTCCTGCGTGTGGACTCAGAGACGATGGCAGCCATAGAGAAATGGGCTGCCGACGAGTTCCGTTCCACCAACGGACAGCTGCAATGGATAATATCGGAGGCGCTGCGCAAGAGCGGACGACTGCCGAAGAAAAAGCGCGCACGCAAAGATGAAGGAAAGGAGAATGAAGAATGACATACCGTGAACTGTGGCGCACACTCGAACCGCTGTATGGCAACGGTGAGGCGCGTGCCATTACCGACTATGTGCTAGATGTCTGCTTCGGAGTGTCGAAGGCCGACATCCTGTGCGGAGCCGTTGAAGAGATGACGGCAGAAAAGACTGCAGAACTGAACAAGATATTCGGGCGTCTTATGAAAGGCGAGCCTGTGCAGTATGTGCTCGGGCGCGCCGAATTCTGCGGGCGCTGGTTCAGTGTCCGCCCCGGTGTGCTCATACCCCGCCCCGAGACCGAGGAGCTTTGCGCGTGGATAACAGCCGACAGCAAGGCTTCGGCCAGCCCGAAGGTGCTCGACATCGGCACGGGAAGCGGCTGCATAGCCATAACGCTGCAGCTCGACATGCCGGAAAGTAAGGTTACGGCGTGGGACATTTCAGCCGATGCGCTCGACGTGGCACGCGAGAACGCACAACAACTAGGCGCCAACGTAAACTTCGTAAAGCTGGATGCGCTCAACGCAAAGCCTGAAGGCGAATGGGACGTGATAGTGAGCAATCCGCCATATATCTGCGAAAAAGAGAAGAAGGACATGGCCGTCAACGTGCTGGAACATGAGCCTCACACGGCCCTATTCGTGCCCGACGCCGACCCGCTGCTGTTCTACCGCGCCATAACGCGCCTTGCGGTGCAGACGCTTAGCAAGGGCGGACGGCTGTATTTTGAGATTAACCCGATATATGCCGACGACACTTGCCATATGATGCAGACCGAAGGCATGACGGCAGTAGAGCTGCGAAGCGACATGTACGGCAAGCAACGCATGGCAAAGGGCGTAAAGGCATAACGACAAAACAGAGCAAACAGACAACACGGCAACATACACATAGCCGGCAGTGCCGGCACAACATGACAAAGAGATGAAACAGATAACAGAACAGGAGGCATTCTTCAAGCTGTCGGCCATGTGCGCCGCAGCCGAGCACTGCCGCCACGAGATGAGTGAGAAGATGGCGCGCTGGCAGCTGCCCGACGACGTGCAGGAGCGCATAATGCAGCGGCTTGTTGACGAAAAGTATATCGACGAGGAGCGCTACTGCCGCTTCTTCGTGCGCGACAAGATACGATACAACAAATGGGGACGCCGAAAGGTGGAACAGGCGCTGATGATGAAGCGCATACCGCGCGACATAATATCGGGCGCGCTCGGTGAGGTTGACGCCGAAGAATACATCGCCGTGCTGCGCCCCCTGCTGCAGAGCAAGCGCAAGACGATAAAGGCGGCAAGCGAATATGAGCTTAACGCCAAACTGATAAGGTTTGCCATGGGCCGCGGCTTCGACATGGACATAATAAGAGAGTGTCTCGACTGTGAGGAGTTTTAAGCCACACCGTCCGCCACGATATGGCTTCACTGTATGCCAATGGCCATGATACGTGTTGGAAATATGACTCACAGAAAGTGTTATATGGGCAATCCTGCATGCCATGAGCGGAGATTAAGGCATACGGGAAACGGTAAAAAGTCAGGACAAAATTATTTTTCAATCCAGAAAAACAAAGTATAATGTATGTTAACAGGCATACGTTATACCATGCAATAAATTAACTTTTCTTTACTTTCCGACAGTTTTTAGCCGCCGAAACTTATGATTTCGGCAGCCAAAAGCATGCCTTTCAGCATGCAAAAGGCATGTTTTCGCACTGTAAAAGGGCACCTTTTGCAGCACAAACAGCCGTATAACGGCAAGCAGGAAACCGCAAGACGGCACACAACCGGCGTAAATCACTACATATCAACACATTACACAAAACATTCATTTTTCGCTATTTTTACGGCAAAACCACGCTGCAGCGGAGAGCACCGCTGCTCTAAGAGCGTCAAACGGACGGCGAACGGTAAAATTATTTTACACATCACGTCAAGCCGCAGCATAACCACAGGCGCATAACCGGTCTGCGCCATGACGCCCGAACGCCACGGCCGGCGGCAACATCAGAGCGTATTTTGTATGCCGTGCGGCAGATTTCGGCTCACGCAGCAAACGGTTTGCCCTTATTTTTTATTGTTCATGCCGCGTATAGTTCTTATTTTCAAACAAATTGCTTACCTTTGCAAAGCAAAAAGATGAAAGAGAAATAACAAACTAAAGAAATGAATATAGCAGGTGAGATTAGCAGCAGCGTGATAAAGGCCGTGAAGGAGCTTTACGGAGCCGACATCACAGAGAACATGGTTCAGCTGCAGAAGACAAAACGCGAGTTTGAGGGTAGCCTTACCCTGGTGGTTTTTCCGTTCCTAAAGATATCAAGACAGAAGCCCGAAGCTACGGCCGAGGCCATTGGCAACTGGCTTGTTGAAAACTGCGAGCACGTTGAGCGCTTCAACGTGGTCAAGGGATTTCTTAACCTCGTGCTGGCACAGCAGTCATGGATCAAGCTGCTCAACGCCATCAGCGCCGACGAGCACTACGGCGAGCGCAAGGCCGGAGCCGACGCTCCGCTGGTGATGATAGAATACTCATCGCCCAACACCAACAAGCCGCTCCACCTAGGACACGTGCGCAACAACCTGCTGGGCTGGAGCCTTGCACAGATTATGGAGGCAAACGGCAACCGTGTTGTCAAGACCAACATCGTGAACGACCGCGGAATACACATCTGCAAGTCGATGCTGGCATGGCTGAAATGGGGCAACGGCGAGACACCCGAGAGCAGCGGCAAGAAGGGCGACCACCTGATTGGCGACTACTATGTGGCCTTCGACAAACACTACCGCGAGGAGGTTAAGGAGCTTGAGGCTAAGTTTAAGGCTGAGGGCATGACCGACGAGGAGGCCGAGAAGAAGGCCAAGGACGAGGCTCCGCTGATAAAGGAGGCTCACGACATGCTCGTGAAATGGGAAGCCAACGACCCCGAGGTGCGCGCACTGTGGGAGAAGATGAACTCATGGGTTTACGCCGGATTCGACGAGACTTACAAGGCTCTGGGCGTAGGCTTCGACAAGATATACTATGAGTCGCAGACTTATCTGAAGGGAAAGGCAAAGGTGGAGGAAGGACTCGAGAAGGGACTCTTCTTCCGCAAGGACGACAACAGCGTATGGGCCGACCTCTCTGACGAGGGCCTCGACCAGAAGCTGCTGCTCCGTTCAGACGGTACTTCGGTTTACATGACGCAGGACATCGGCACGGCAGAGATGCGCTTCAACGACTATCCTATCGACAAGATGATATATGTTGTGGGCAACGAGCAGAACTATCACTTCCAGGTGCTGTCAATATTGCTCGACCGCCTCGGCTTCAAGTGGGGCAAGGAGCTTGTCCACTTCTCTTACGGTATGGTGGAGCTGCCTAACGGCAAGATGAAGAGCCGCGAGGGAACGGTGGTTGACGCCGACGACCTGATAGCAGCAATGATAGACGACGCACGCCGCACAAGCGAGGAACTGGGCAAGTTTGCCGACATGAGCGACGAGGAGCGTGCCGAGGTTTCGCGCATGGTAGGTATGGGTGCGCTCAAATACTTCATCCTGAAGGTTGACGCCCGCAAGAACATGCTGTTCAATCCTGAAGAGTCAATCGACTTCAACGGCAACACAGGTCCGTTCATTCAGTACACTTACGCCCGCATACGCAGCATCCTGCGCAAGGCCGAGGCTCAGGGCATAGCAGTGCCCGAGGCATTCAGCGGCAACGTAAACCTGAGCGTCAAGGAGACAGAACTGATACAGAAGATGAACGAATATGAGGCTGCCGTGCGCCAGGCCGGCATAGACTACAGCCCGAGCGGCATAGCCAACTACTGCTACGAGCTGACCAAGGAGTTCAACCAGTTCTATCATGACTTCAGCATCCTCGGTGCCGACACTGACGACGAGAAGGCTCTGCGCCTGCTCATCGCCAAGAACGTGGCCAAGACTCTGAAGAACGGCATGAGACTGCTCGGAATCGAAATGCCGGAAAGAATGTAATAATTGTTGAGGAGTTAGAGCAGTTAAAGTAGTTATCGCTCACGGTGTGAGCTTAGTAGTTAAAGTCAAATGCCTTCAAGGCGTGATTTTAGTTTTGTTCAACTGCTCTAACTCCTTTATCTTTCATGATATCAACTTATCTTATTTCATCAGCCAAGGTGCTCAATATAAACTGCTCCACTAAATACCAGTTATTATGAACTATGAATTAACGAACTGTAATCCTCCAGATTATCGTAATGACACAGTACTGCCTCTTCCTTTGGAAGTTAAGGCTGACGCATGGGCTGTTGACGCGGCATGCAGCGGCAATCCGGGACAGATGGAGTACAGGGGCATCGACCTTACTACGGGCGCTGTGGTGTTTCATTACGGTCCGGTGTTCGGAACAAACAACATTGGCGAATTCCTTGCCATCGTGCATGCACTGGCGCTTATGGAGCAGAAAGGCATCAAGAAGACTATATACAGCGACAGCTTCACTGCCATAACATGGGTAAAGAAGATGCAGTGCAAGACAAAACTGGAGCGCACGGCCAAGACCGCACAGCTGTATAACGTCATAGCAAGAGCCGAAAACTGGCTGCGCACGCACATGTTCCGCACGGAACTCATCCAGTGGGACACGCGCAAATGGGGAGACATTCCGGCCGACTTCGGACGAAAATAGCCCCGCGTCTGCAATGCAGGCATACAAATAAGCCGGCATGACGGCATAAAAAGTTATAAAAACATCAACCTAAAACATCATGAACCCTTACACACAATGCGCCCTGCTCTCGGCCTCAACGTTGAGAATGTTGCCGCACATACTGCTATATCTGCGCTTCAGGAAGACCATTGACGCCGACCTCGAGCCTTACGGAGAAGGCAAGGGCGGCATACTTACCTTTATTAAGGTGTGCACACGGCAGAAGGTGTTCCGCAACCTGTTTTATTATCGCCTTGGCGAATACCGCTCCGTGTTCATCAAGTGGCTCATGCCCGAGGACAAGTCGCTCCACATAACATGCCCGTCGATAGGCGAAGGATGCCATCTAGAGCATTCTTATTCAACCTATCTCAACGCCGACAGCATAGGCCGCAACTTCTATTGTCTGCACCTCGTTACGCTCGGCAACGGCAAGGACGGACGCCCCACCATAGGCGACAACGTAAGCATATACACAGGTTCGATGGTGTTCGGCAAGGTAAGGATTGGCAACAACGTCAGGATTGGCGCCGCCACAGTTATATATAAGGATGTGCCCGACAACTGCACCGTGGTGGGCAATCCGGCCGTTATAGTAAAGAAGGACGGCAAGAAAGTGAATATTCCATTATAACAAAATATCAACAAGACACATGACCGAATTTGAGAAAATGCGCAGCAGCCAGCTCTACAACTTCTCCGACCCGGAGATATTCAAGAGTCTTGACCACGCAAAGAAGCTGTGTGCCAGGCTGCAGACAGTCACCATAACAGACGACTGCTACCGTGAGATGATTGAAGACCTCATACCCGGCATACCGGAGGACAGCGTGGTGTGCCCGCCGTTCCACTGCGACCACGGCAACGGCATAACCATGGGGCGCAACGTGTTCGTAAACTACAACTGCGTGATGCTCGACGGAGGACGCATTACCATAGGCGACAACGTGCTTATAGGCCCCAACTGCCAGATATACACGCCGCAGCATCCGATGGACTACGTGCCGCGCCGCGGTACGATAGAGACGGCTTATCCTGTAACCATAGGCGAGGACACATGGCTCTGCGGCAGTGTTATCGTGTGTCCGGGTGTAACGATAGGCAAGCGATGCATCATTGCTGCCGGCAGCGTGGTTACTAAAGACATACCCGACGACTCGCTCGCGGCAGGCAATCCGGCTGTGGTAAAGCGCCGCCCGGTGGTTGACAAATAAGCCACGCGCGGCTCATCTTCATCACTATACAACAACAAAGATTATTTTCTGATTATGAAACCAGTTGACAAGAAGTCTCTTCTCTTTGTGTGTCTCGGCAATATATGCCGCTCTCCGGCTGCCGAGGCAATACTGAAATATAAGCTCGAAGACAACAAGCGCCTGGCAGGACGCATTGAGGTAGACTCTGCCGGCATCGGTTCATGGCACGAAGGGCAGCTGCCCGACCGCCGCATGAGAAGCCACGGAGCAAGCCGCGGATACGACCTGAGCAGCAGGGCAAGACAGATTAAGCCTGCCGACTTCAGCCGCTTCGACTATGTTTTCGCGATGGATCATCAGAATGTGGCCGACCTTAACCGCGTGGCACGCAACGACGACGACCGCAAGAAGATAATGTGTACGGCCGACTTCATGACCCATCATCCGCAATACGACACCGTGCCCGACCCATATTACGGAGGCGATGCCGACTTCGAGCTGGCTCTCGACCTTATCGAAGATGCCTGCGACGGCATCATTGCATGGCTCGAAAAACAGCTGTAATGCTCTGACGAGCAATGCCTAAGCCATAGCAAGGCTGACAGCATACCCATTTATTATTAGCGCCGCATATACCTGCAAATAGGTATATGCGGCGCTCTGTTTTCACACCCCAGCACACTTAACGCTGCCAAACATGGCTCATCGTGCCGTGCAAGGCATGAAAACAGGCCGGCCATCACCCTTTTTGGTGATTCGAAACGCACATTCATTTAATCTTATTTTACCGATTTTTAAGTATTGTAAACATTTTTACAAGCCATTACCTTTGCATCGAAAAATCAAAAAATAAGACATAAATGAACTTAACGGGAAAAACTTTTCTGACATGTGCCGCAGCCATTCTGTTCACTTCCGCACAGATGCAGGCACAACATTCGGCTGCCGACAGCGTGTATCAGCACGCCAAGGGCAACCGCCTGAGCATTGGCGGATATGGCGAGGTGGCACTGACACGCAACTTCTACAGCGACAACGTTTATCGTTATTCTAACGCAAGCCAGTATAAGAACGATCCGAGCCACGGACGCTTCGACATTCCGCATGCCGTGATATACATAAGCTACGATTTCGGAAAGGGCTGGAGCATGTCGAGCGAGATTGAGTTTGAGCACGGCGGAGCAGGCGGTGCCGTTGAGAAAGAGTTTGAAGAGGCCGGCGAATGGGAACAGGAAACCGAGAAAGGCGGCGAGGTGGAGCTGGAGCAGTTCTGGATTCAGAAGTCGTTTGCACGCTGGGCAAATATCCGTATCGGACATATAGTAGTACCCGTAGGCCTTACCAACGCCCATCATGAGCCGCTCAACTTCTTTACAGTCTACCGCCCCGAAGGCGAATCTACCATTCTTCCCTGCACATGGCACGACACAGGCATCAGCTTCTGGGGCCGTTCGGGCGACTTCCGTTATGAGGTGCAGTTCATTGCCGGACTAGACGCCTTCATGTTCGACCGCGACAACTGGGTGCAGAACGGTGCCGGTTCGCCATTCGAATTTAAGGTGGCCAACAAGTATGGCTTTGCCGCACGCATCGACAACTACACCATTCCGGGCCTGCGCATCGGTCTTAGCGGATACTACGGACAGTCGATGCACAACACCTATCCGCACGACATGGAAGGCGAAGGCAAGGCCAACGACAAGGTTAAGGGCAACGTCTATATCGGAGCTTTCGATTTCACCTACTCGGGCCACAACTGGATTGTAAGAGGTAACGCCGACTACGGATATGTGAGCGATGCATCGAAGATAAGCGCAATAAAGCGCAACCTCGTGTCGAGCGGCGCGCCTTATAAGAAGTCGCCCGTGGGCAAGAATGCCGTAGCGGCAGGCATCGAGGCCGGATACGACATTTTCTCACAGATACCCAAGCTCAGAAACAAGAACCAGAAGCTGTATGCCTTTGGCAGATATGAGTACTACGACTCATACATTCCTGCCGCCGACCAGGCCGACTACGAATATACCGACCGCAACCGCATGGCCGTAGGCCTCAACTACTACCCCGTTCCGCAGATTGTCGTGAAGGGCGAATACTCAAAAAGATTCCTCAAATCAAAATACAACGACGAGCCTTCGGTGTCGATAGGCGTGGCATATCAGGGATTCTTCCTGTAAGACGACGAAGCCGGACACCCTGAATGTATAGAAGAAACGATACAAGTATTAATATTAAAACAAAGTAAGCTATGGAAAAAATCTTTAAATTGCCCCTTGCACTCATGCTCGGAGCAGCAGTAATGTTTGGTTTTTCGTCATGCAGCGACGATGACGACATCAACGACGGCAGTGCGTTGACAGAGAAAGAAGCCTTTCTGAAAGAGGCGGCAGGCGTGTATGTGAACGACGTTGTATATTCAACCTACGGAAGTCTGGCTGCCGAGACAAACAGCCTTTACGAACAGCTGTATGCCGTTAAGGAGAAGTTTAAGACAGACCCGAACTCGGTTACGCAGACAGAGATTGACAACATCTGCGCCACATTCCTGAGTGCGCGCGCCTATTGGGAAAAGAGCGAGGCATTCCTGTTCGGCGCAGCAACCGACTTCGGCATCGATCCGCACATCGACACATGGCCGCTCGACCTGGAAGGACTGGCCACAGAGCTGAAGAACACCGACAAAGTGGCCAACATGGACGGCGAAGACGGCATATCCTATGCAGCCAACAAGCTGGGACAGGAGCTGCTGGGATTCCACGGCATTGAGTTTATCATCTTCCGCGACGGCGCCAACCGCAAGATAGAGAAGCTGCGCGGCGTTGAAGACGACCCTGATTTTGTTAAGGTGGCAACAAACGTTACAGGTCTTGAAGAACTGATTTATGCCACAGCCGTTGCCGGCGATCTACGCGACCGCTGCTATCAGCTCAACGTATCATGGAACGCCGACGCACCCGAAGAGCAGCGCACACGTGTCGTAGACGAGTGTGAACTGCCTTGCACCGTGGGCAGCGGCAACAACTCTTACGGCACAAACATGCTCAACGCCGGTCAGGCCGGAAGCACTTATGCCATGTGGCGCGAGGTGGCAAGTACCATCCTGCTGAGCGGATGCGAGAATATTGCAAAGGAAGTGTACTCACAGAAGATGGGACTTGCCTACAGCGGCGAAGACCCCAACTACATTGAGTCGCCCTACAGCAAGCGCTCCTTCTATGACTTCTACGACAACATCATAAGCATAGAGAACAGCATATACGGCGGCGTTGAAGGCAACCGCAACGAAAGCAAGTCGATCATGGCGTACTTGAAAAAGTATAACCCGGAACTTGCCGCCACGGTTGAGACAAACATAAAGAACTCTCTCGATAAACTTACGGCATGCCAGAACAGCGGCACTGCCTTTGTTGACAATCCCAAAGCTCAGTGTGTGGCCGACGCCATAGCTGCCATAGAAGCGCTCGATGCAAGCCTGACGGCAGCATCAACATGGATTGCAGCCAACTGACAATACTTTTTAAAGGTTATTAGAAGTTATGCCACGGCAAGCCTTCACACGGTCTGCGTGACGTAACTTTACGCCTGAAAGGCAAGAGCAATCGCTGAACCGATAAAGAAAGCAAAGACAAAATAATCTTAAAACAGCATATTATGAAATTTATAAATATCAGAAACTGTCATGTTGCCGCTCTCGCGGCGTGTGCCTGTCTGTCGTTTCAGGCCTGCACTGACGATGAGCGTCTGCCGGAGAACACGGGCGACATTGAGTATGTGGGACAGGATGTGGGCAACTTCTCGGCCGACGAGTGGTATCCGGGCGGCAAGCTCGGCACTACCGAAAACGTAGGCGCGGGCTGCTATGAAGACGACGCCCCTATAGTAGACGAAATGGGACTGCTAAGTGAATTTCATCTCGGTGAGGTGCTCTTTGAGCGCAACTTCAACACGAGCACTCCGCCGTTCAACGGCCTAGGGCCGGCATCGGTCAGAAAGTCGTGCATCGACTGCCATCCGGGCTACGGTCACGGCAAGAGGCAGGAGTCATATAAGGCTGGCTTCGGCAACGGCTACCTGCTCGTGATATATCATCCCGAAGACGGAGCCAACAGCAACGACGGCCCCTACATCAGCGAGGTAACGGGCATGCCGCAGACACAGGCCGTGTCACCGTTTCTTCCGCCCATTGACGAGGACAAAATCAGCATGACATGGAAAACCGTGGAAGGTACGATGCCGAGCGGACTGTCGGCAACGGAGTTTCCCGACGGCGAGAAATATCAGCTCATATATCCCGAAGTGACCATTTCGCAGGATGCGTTCAACACCGACCCGAAGCCTACCAACATTGCCGTGCGCCTGGAGTCGACGATAGGCATAATGGGCACGGGCCTCATTGACGCCATACCCGAGGACTCGCTCAAGAAGCAGTATCAGGAGGAGGCTAAATACATAGAGCTTAACCCTGCCATGTGGGACAAGGCCGCCAACGACTGGGCATCTACGGCCTACTACACCAACTGGACTTCGCCGGGCGCGCTGGCCGACGGCACTCCCGTCACGGGGATGATAAAGCGCTACACCTATGCGCTGACACGTGCCAGCCTGCAGGACGGCGCAGGAGCCAACGCCATGTGGAACATTCCGAACGTGAGCCGTCCTGACCGCCCGAAGCTCTACACCACCGACGCATGGGCCTTGGCGATGTCGAAGAATCAGGATGTGATTGCTGCGATAAAGAGCGACCCTACGTCGCCGTATTATGCCGACGGAACTGACAGCGGCATTGCCGACGCCGTGAAGAATCTGCTGTCACCAAGCACCAACCAGTTTGACAACCAGTGGCACAACTTTGAGCCGGAGATGAGCAACGACAACTTCTACGCCTTCATGGTGTGGCACCGCGGACTGGCCATACCTCGCGCCCGCAACCTCAACGACCCTGATGTGCAGCGCGGCAAGAAGCTGTTTATGGAGATTGGCTGCGCCACATGCCACCGTCCGTCGTGGACAACGGGCGACGACAACTACTGGACGCCCGACGTGATAAAGGGCAAGCCGCTGCCTAAGTATCCTCGCCAGAAGATTTATCCTTACTCTGACTTCGTGCAACACCGTCTGCACATGATCAACGACATTCACGGCTCATGGTGCCGCACCACACCGCTGTGGGGCCGCGGTCTGTCGCTGATTAACACCGGCGCACAAGACCGTCTGCACGACTGCCGCGCACGCAACGAGATAGAGGCCATAATGTGGCATGCCTACAGCAAGGAGAGCGACGCATACGCCTCGGCAGCAAAGTTCTATAACCTCAGCAAGGCCGACCGCGACGCCGTGGTGAAGTTCCTGCAGGCGATATGATTTTTTGTAGTTAAAGGAGTTAGAGTAGTTAAAGGAGTTAAAGTCATATGTCTTGTGGCTTTACTCCTTTTGAATATTGTGAATAAGTAATTCAATAAATATTTTTGCTTAACTTCTAAAGAGCAAGGCTATTGACTTTAACTCCTTTAACTACTCTAAACTCCCGTCTTACAAAAGTGAAAAATCCAAATGCGTAGTGGTTGAAAAGAAACAGCAAGACTATTGACTTTAACTCCTAGCCAACTTGTTGGCGATAACTACTTCTAACTCCTTTAACTCCTAAAAGCACATGACCCTTTCCCGTTCCCTCCTTGCTCTTTACGTGAGCATCATAACGATAATGGCTGCGGCCACGATAACAGAGAAATACATGGGCAGCGACTATGTTGCCGACGCCATATACGGCTCATGGTGGTTTGCCGTCATGTGGGCACTGCTGGCAGCAACAGGCGTGGCGTATATCGTGAAGAGGCGCATAAGGCGCGCGTCGGTGCTGCTGCTCCACGGCTCGTTCGTCGTGATACTGCTCGGCGCCCTGCTCACCCACGTGTCGGCATCGCAAGGCACGGTCAGACTACGGCTCGGCGAGACAACCGACACGTATGTGGTCAGCACGAAAGACGGCGACATACGGCACACGCTGCCGTTCAAGCTAAGGCTGAAGTCGTTC
Source organism: Prevotella marseillensis (assembly GCF_900625065.1). Classification (NCBI taxonomy): domain Bacteria; kingdom Pseudomonadati; phylum Bacteroidota; class Bacteroidia; order Bacteroidales; family Prevotellaceae; genus Prevotella; species Prevotella marseillensis. The sequence continues at coordinate 2,857,612 of NZ_UYXY01000001.1, forward strand.
GACATACACTATCACGACGGCACAAAAGCCGTGGCCGACTATGTAACAAGGCTCACCGTTACCGACGGCGACAAGACCACAGAGGCACTTGTGTCGATGAACAACATATTCAGCTACAAGTCTGTAAGGCTCTATCAGATGTCTTACTCCCCCGACATGTGCGGCAGCGTGTTATCGGTCAACCGCGACCCATGGGGCATACCCGTAACCTACTGCGGCTACGCCCTGCTCTTTATTGCAATGGTGTGGATGCTCATCGACCCCAAGGGGCCTTACCGCCGCCTGCTGCGCAGCGACATCGTGAGAAAGGGAATGATGACCTTTGCGCTGCTTGTCGCCACTACGTTCATGGCTCACGGCGCAACGACGCTGCCCAAGGAGACGGCCGACAAGTTCGGACGGCTGTATGTTCTCTACAACAACCGCGTATGCCCGCTGCAGACTCTCGCCATAGACTTCACGAAGAAGCTGTGCGGAAGCGCAAGCTACGGCGGCTACACGGTAGAACAGGTGCTGATGGGCTTCGTTATGTGGCCCGACGAGTGGAGCCGCGAGCCGCTGCTCCGACTGAAGGGCGGCGCCCTGCGCGACAGGCTGCAGCTGCCCCGCCACTGCACCATAAACACCTTCTTCAACGACATGATGGGCGGATACATCATTGGCCCCTACCTGAACGAATACTACAACGGGCACGACGACGAGTTTCACCGCCAGGTGGCCGACGTAGACGCGCGCATACAGCTCGTGATGGACCTGCGGCGCGGCAAGCTGCTGAAGGTGTTTCCGTATACCGTCAACGGCAACACCACATGGTATGCCCCAACAGACATCATGCCCGACTCTGCCGTAGCCCCGGCCGACAGACAGTATATGCAGAACGTATTTTCGCTGATATATCAGGAGGCGCTGGCCGGCAACATGGCTTCTGTGGGCAACATTGCCGACAAGATGCTGCGCTATCAGCACAAGAACGGCGGCAGCTCGCTGCCTTCGGACATGCAGACGCGGGCCGAACGGCTGTATAACGCCGTGCCCTTTGCCACCATTCTCTTCATGCTCAACCTCGGCATGGGCTTCGCCACGCTGTTTGCCGTTCTCTGGCTTATGACACGCCCCACAAGGCGCACCTTGCGCGGCAGCATGCTAATGAAAATTGCAGTAGCTGTCATGCTGCTTTCTTTCGCGGCGCTCACTCTCTGCGTGGCTCTGCGCTGGCTGATAAGGGGCACCGCACCCATGGCAAACGGCTACGAGACGATGCTGCTCATGGCATGGATAATCATGGCCGCGTCGCTGCTGCTGTGCCGCCGTTTCGCCATAGTGCTCACCTTCGGCTTCATCATGTCGGGCTTCTTCCTGCTCGTGTCGCACATAAGCCAGATGGATCCGCAGATAACCCACATCATGCCGGTGCTGCAGTCGCCCCTGCTCAGCATCCACGTATCGGTGATAATGACGGCCTTCGCCCTGCTCTCGCTCACCTTCATCTGCGGCATCACGGCCCTGCTGCTGCGCGCCATGAGGGGCAGCCGTGCAGAGGGGCTCGCCGCTCAGCTTGCAGCCCTGCGCGCCCTGTCGCAGCTGTTCTACTATCCTGCCATGGCGGCCCTGGCCGTGGGCATATTCGTAGGCGCGGTGTGGGCCAACGTGTCGTGGGGCACCTACTGGAGCTGGGACGCCAAGGAGGTGTGGGCGCTGATAACCTTCATGGTGTATGCCGCGGCTGCACACGGGACATCGCTCCCGATGATGCGCAGGCCCATGCCGTGGCACGTGTTTATGGTGGCAGCCTTTGCCACAATACTGATGACATACTTCGGCGTGAACTATTTTCTCGGCGGAATGCACTCGTATGCATGACGCCGGGACAGAGCCGATGCACTCAAGGGCAGCAAAAGGCAATGCTGCCCGGACTGTCGTTTTGTAAAAAAATCGGATAAATTCCGTCCGTTTGACGCTCTCAGAACAGCGATGCCCGTGGCAAAGCCATAGTTTGGCGCAAAAAACACGAAAAACATTGCTGTTTTGTCATCTTCCTTATTATCAGCACTTTATGCTTACGAAGAGACAAAACTGCAATGGTTAAAAAATATTACTCTGCCGTTTACGGTGCAAAAGTGGGCCACTTACGCTGCAAAACATGCCCACTTTTCGTCCGTAAAGCATGCTTTCAGACTCAAAAAACCATGCTTTTATTCCTTTAATAGTATGATAAAAGTAAATGTATGTTAACCATGCAACATTTTTATCCAATAAAATTAACATCCGTTGTATTTTAATTTTCCAAAACGGAAAATATTTTTGTCATAAGTTTTTACCACGCAACAAAGCCCATGAGCAGGGCGGAAAACATGATAAGACACAAAATAAAACGGGAGGCCTCTTCACAGAGACTTCCCGTCAGTTAACTTAAAACAATCAATAAAAGAAATAGATTGTCACGTTAAAATTATATGTTCGGCGGCACACACGGGGCACATCAGCCCCACTGCCGTCAGTCTTTATATTGATAATGTCTGGCTATTATCTTATGAAGAGCAGCTCACGATACTTAGGCAGAGTCCAGAGCTCGTCGGCAACGATAAGCTCGAGCTTGTCTATGTGGTAGCGTATCTCCTCCATCTTTGGAGCCACCGTGTCGTGATATGCTATGGCTTTCTCGCGCTCGCTCTCAATCTTGTTGGCCACCTTGCGCGCGTTGATAAGCTCGTCAACACCGTTCTCTATTATCTGCGTGCGCTCGGCAATCTCCTCAATAATCTTGATGTTGCGCGAACAGAGCTTCTCAACCTTCTCCTTAGAGAATATCTGCAGCATGTTCTGAACGTTCTTGGCCAGCTGGCTCTGATAGTGGGTTGCCACAGGTATGATGTGGTTCATCGACAGGTCGCCCATTACACGTGCCTCAATCTGTATGCGCTTGGTGTATGTGTCCCATTTAACCTCGTTGCGGGCAGCAAGCTCTTTCTCGCTCATCACGTTCATGTCTTCAAACATCTTTATCGACTCCTTGCTCAGGTAGTTGTCGAAGATAAGCGGACAGCTTGTCTCGCAGTCGAGTCCGCGGCGCTTTGCCTCCTCAACCCACTCGTCAGAATATCCGTTTCCGTCGAAGCGTATGGGCTTGCAGGTCTTGATGTCCTCACGCAGCACGTCGATGATGGCGCTTGTCTGGTCTTGTCCCTTCTCGATGAGGGCGTCAACGCGCTTCTTGAAGTCGGTCAGAGCCTCAGCCACGGCAGTGTTGAGGGCTATCATGGCCGAAGCACAGTTGGCCTCGCTGCCCACGGCACGGAACTCGAAGCGGTTACCTGTAAAGGCAAACGGACTTGTACGGTTGCGGTCGGTGTTGTCTATGAGCAGTTCGGGTATCTCAGGTATGTCGAGCGTCATGCCCTGCTTGCCTGCCACGTTGAACAGGTCCTTGCTGTTGCTGTTCTCTATATGGTCGAGCAGTTCTGACAGCTGCTTGCCGAGGAACGAAGATATGATTGCCGGAGGTGCCTCATTGGCTCCCAGACGATGGGCGTTGGTTGCGCTCATGATAGAAGCCTTGAGCAGTCCGTTGTGTCTGTATACGCCCATGAGAGTCTCAACGATGAAGGTAACGAAGCGCAGGTTGTCTTCAGGGGTCTTGCCCGGTGCATGCAGCAGCACGCCGGTGTCGGTAGACAAGCTCCAGTTGTTGTGCTTGCCCGAACCGTTGATGCCTGCGAAGGGCTTCTCATGCAGCAGTACGCGGAAGCCGTGCTTGCGTGCCACTTTCTTCATGAGCGACATGAGCAGCATGTTGTGGTCGATGGCCAGGTTGGTCTCCTCGAATATAGGAGCTATCTCAAACTGGTTGGGGGCAACCTCGTTATGGCGTGTCTTACAGGGGATCGACAGCTCGAGAGCCTGCACCTCAAGGTCTTTCATGAAGGCCTGTACGCGGTCGGGGATGGTGCCGAAGTAGTGGTCGTCCATCTGCTGGTTCTTGGCAGAGTCGTGGCCCATCAGGGTGCGTCCTGTAAGCATCAGGTCGGGACGTGCGCTGTAGAGTCCCTCGTCAACGAGGAAATACTCCTGCTCCCATCCAAGGTTGCATGTAACCTTTTTTACTCTCTGATCGAAATAATGACAAACCTCAGTTGCGGCAGTGTTCACAGCGTGAAGGGCACGCAGCAGCGGAGCCTTGTAGTCGAGAGCCTCGCCGGTGTAAGAGATGAAGATAGTAGGAATACACAGCGTGTCGTCCATGATGAACACGGGTGATGTGGGATCCCAGGCTGAATATCCGCGTGCCTCGAAGGTGTTTCTGATACCGCCGTTGGGGAACGAGCTTGCGTCAGGCTCCTGCTGTACGAGCAGCTTGCCCGAGAACTCCTCTATCATGCCGCCCTTGCCGTCGTGCTCTATGAAGGCGTCGTGCTTCTCGGCAGTGCCTTCTGTAAGCGGCTGAAACCAGTGAGTGTAGTGTGTAACGCCGTTCTCCTCGGCCCACTGCTTCATGCCGGCAGCCACTGCATCGGCTATAGAGCGGTCGAGTCGCGAACCGTTGTCAATGACATCAATGAGCTTGTCATATACATCTGCAGGCAGGTACTTATACATCTTTGCCCTATTGAAGACATACTTGCCGAAGTATTCTGACGGGCGTTCCAGCGGAACCATTACTTCCAGCGGCTTTTTCTTGAAAGCCTCTTCAACAACCTGAAATCTTAAGTTTGTCATTGTTAAAAAGTTTTATTTATTATACTTATGCCTATTCTTTATCTGAAAACATATGCAAAGATAATGCTAAATTTCATTATGACACCTTTTTATGAGATAAATGTTGCTTTTTTTTACATTCATAGCACAATTTATAATACAAAGTAAGTCTTTCGCAGACTTAAATTGGCATAGCATGCGCCACACGCCACCACTCACCCACATGTCATTGACGCCACGTCGCCCGGTGTGTACTTACGCCCGTCAAGCAGAAACCTTACGGCCCGGCGTCCTGCCGCATTCTACTTCTGCATCCACAGACTTATGCGGCGCATGGCCTCCTTGCAGTCTTCACGCTCACCGAAGGCTGTAAGCCTTACGAAGCCTTCGCCGCTCGGCCCGAAGCCTACGCCCGGCGTGCATACCACCTGCGCTCCATAGAGCATCTGCTCAAAGAACTTCCAGCTGTCAATGTTGCCCGGAGTCTTCACCCAGAGATACGGAGCGTTTACGCCGCCATACACCTTCAGTCCTAAAGATGTCAGCGTCTCGCGCATTATCTTGGCGTTGTCCATATAGTATTTTATAGTCTCCCTTACCTGCTCCTTGCCCTCGGGGGTATATATTGCCTCGGCTGCGCGCTGGCTTATATAGCTTGTGCCGTTAAACTTGGTGCACTGCCTGCGATACCACATCGGATTCAGCGGATAGCGCTCCTTGCCGTCTATGCTGGCAGCCGTAAGTTCCTTGGGCACAACCGTATAGCCGCATCTAACGCCGGTGAATCCTGCCGTCTTCGAGAAGCTTCTGAACTCTATCGCAACCTTGCGCGCCCCTTTTATCTCATAGATCGAATGGGGAATGTCGTCGTCCTGAATATAAGCCTCGTATGCAGCGTCATAGAATATCAGAGTGTCGTTTTTCAGCGCATAGTTCACCCACTTGCGCAGTTCTTCCTTCGTTATAACGGTTCCCGTAGGGTTGTTCGGATAACACAGGTATATTATGTCGACACGCTGGTCGGGTATCTGTGGCACAAAGTTGTTCTCTTCCGTGCATGGTATGTAGGTAACGTTGCTCCACTTGCCGTCAACAAGCGCACCAGCCCTGCCGCACATCACGTTTGAGTCGACATATACGGGATATACCGGATCGGTAACGCCGAAGTTGTTGTCCCAGCGCACCAGCTCGCCAATGTTGCCCGTGTCGCTCTTTGCACCGTCGTTGACGAACACCTCACTCGGGTCGATATGTATGCCGCGCGAAAGATAGTCGTTCTTCACGATAGCCTCACGCAGGAACATGTATCCCTGTTCAGGACCGTATCCGTGAAAGCCTTCCCTGGTGCTCATCTCTTCAACGGCCTTGTGCATGGCCTTGATAACAGCAGGACACAGCGGACGCGTAACGTCGCCGATGCCAAGGCTTATCACATTGGCCTTCTGATGCGACACCTTAAAGGCGTTCACCTTTTTCGCAATGTCGGCAAACAGATAGTTTTTTGTCAGTTTTAGATAATGTTCGTTTATTAATGCCATATTTATTTTTTTATTGATGTTTAAGTTATTTTCTTTTCTATGTTGCGTTTGTTCTTAATTCCGGCCTCTGCCTGTTTCTAAAAATTCCTGATACAATCTTTTGCCTTAAAAACTCACCTTATCTGATTTATGCTTATATCCGCAGACCTTATCAAGGAAGCAGTATCTCGCCGTCAAACACAAATTCGGCACCGCCAGTAAGATAAACATGATTGTCAGTTTCTTTCCATTCAATTTCGAGCGTGCCTCCGTCCATCACGACCTTACTGCTGCAGCCTGCCACTCCGAGCTTTGCCGCCGCAACAGCCGTGGCACATGCCCCGGTGCCGCATGCCATCGTTATGCCGCTTCCACGCTCCCACACCCTTGTACGCAGCGTGTCTTTCTCAACGAGATGGGCAAACTCTATATTACAGCGTGCAGGGAAAGCCTCGTGATGCTCCAGCAAGCGCCCGTAGGTCTCTACGTCGGCAAGGCCTTCAGCGTCAGTGAATATCACGAAATGCGGATTACCCATCGACACAAACATGCCTTTAAAGAGTTTTCCGCCGGCTTCAAGCATGCCTCCCGCCTCGGCGTCTGTCCTAGGCACAAACTGTCCGGCCACATCAAAGCGCGGCTCAAGCATATCTACGGTTACGCTGTCAACCTTCTGTCCGCAGACATGCAGGTTCAGAGTCTTTATTCCTGAAAGAGTTTCGAGGCGTATAGTACGACTCGACGTCATGCCTTTTTCATAAAGATACTTTCCAATGCACCTTGAGGCATTGCCGCACATCATTGCTTCAGAACCGTCGGCATTGAATATGCGCATGGAAAAATCGGCATCGGCAGACACAGGGCGCCCTATCAGCACCAGTCCGTCGCTGCCTATGCCCTTATGGCGCGAACTCCACTTTATGGCAGCCTCAACAGGAGAAGGAATATTATACAGCAACGTATTAACATAAATATAATCATTCCCGGCTCCGTGCATCTTCGTAAATCTAATCATTGTTGGTGTCATTATGATTATCTTTTCACGTTAATGTTTTCTTTTTGCATGATTTTCAATGCAAATTTACAACATCTTGTGAAACATTTTCCTATTTTTGTCGAATTATTACACAACTTTAAATTAAAAATTACATTTAACTCTCAAATACATCAATTTAATAATAGATTAAAACATATATAACCATATAAATTAACAATTATCACTCGAGCCGATATCCATATATAATAATTCAACAATTTTCATCACGGCGTCATTCTTACTACATTTTGTTCTATATAAAACTATTATACTTACAATTTATAACAATAAAACTTTATTTTGATTACATTTTAAAAGAAAAATTACATTCCAACAAACATAACGACATAATACATTTGCATTTACGCACATATTGACATAATTTTGCAGACATAAATTACAAAACGAAAAGATAAAACCATTATTAATTATCAAAAAGCAACTAATCATGAAGAAAATTGAAGCAATTATCCGCAAGACAAAATTTGAGGAAGTGAAGGAGGCTTTGCTTGCGGCAGACATTGAATGGTTTTCTTACTATGACGTAAGGGGCGAAGGAAAAACGCGCCAGGCACGTATCTATCGCGGCGTAATGTATGACACGAGCTGCATAGAACGCACTCTAATCAGCATAGTGGTAAGAGAAAAGAATGTCGAAAAGACGGTTGCAGCAATACAGAAGGCTGCATACACAGGAGAGATTGGCGACGGAAGGATATTCGTGATACCAATTGAAAATGCCATACGCATACGCACAGGCGAGCAGGGAGACATCGCCCTATATAATGCGGAGCAGGAGAAATAGCTGCTGCTTCTTCGGCAAAAGCCGTCTATGCCGTTAATGACAACAATATCTTCATCTAGACCAAAAGTGGTATTTTGTTACATATAATAAGACATTCCTGCCAACGACGGCATGACAGGAATGTTTATCAAGGTAAAGTTATTTGCATTTAAAGTTTTTAGGATTATGACAGATTTGACAATAGGATTAAATACGGTATGGATGCTCCTTGCCGCAATGCTCGTATTCTTCATGCAGCCTGGATTTGCCTTCTGCGAGGCAGGATTCACCAGGAGCAAGAACACAGTGAACATATTGTTCAAGAACTTTGTCGACTTCATGGTCGGCTCATTGCTGTTCTGGTTCGTCGGCTTTGGCTTCATGTTCGGCAGCGGTGGCGAAGGCTTCATCGGAGCGCCAAACTTCTGCGACCTTTCGTTCTACACTCACCCGGCCGGACTGCCCACCGAGGGCTTTCTTATGTTTCAGACGGTGTTCTGCGCAACATCAGCAACGATAGTGTCAGGAGCAATGGCAGAGCGCACGAAGTTCAGCATGTACGTTATTTATTCAATTCTAATCTCACTAATAATTTATCCGGTAGAAGGCCACTGGACATGGGGAGGAGGATGGCTCATGGACGGCAGCGGAGACTCCTTCATGATGCGTACTTTCGGACATACTTTCCACGACTTTGCCGGGTCTGCCGTAGTGCATTCCGTAGGAGGTGTATTGGCTTTCACAGGGGCATTCATCCTCGGACCGCGCATAGGAAAATACGACAAGAACAACAAAAGCAAGGCCATACCGGGACACAACCTTACGCTGGCAGCCCTCGGGGTGTTCATCCTGTGGTTCGGATGGTTCGGATTCAACCCCGGCTCGCAGCTTGCCGTAGCCACAGCGGCCGACCGCACGGCGGTATCTCACGTTTTTCTCACGACAAACCTTGCAGCCGTAGCCGGAGGCATAGCCACTATGTGCGTAAGCTGGATTAAATACGGCAAGCCTTCGTTCTCGCTTACGCTTAACGGCATACTGGCAGGACTTGTGGGCATAACAGCCGGATGCGACATTGTGTCGCCTGCAGGTGCAGTAGTCATAGGCCTTGTATGCGGAACCGTACTTGTATTTGCCATTGAATTTATAGACACCAGGCTCCACATAGACGACCCCGTGGGCGCAAGCTCCGTGCATGGCGTATGCGGCATATTGGGCACGCTGATGACAGGACTGCTAGCCGTTGACGGAGGACTGATGTACAGCGGAGACTTGAGTTTGCTTGGGGCCCAGTGCATGGGCATTATATGCATAGACGCCTGGGCTGCCGCCTCAGGTTGCCTGATGTTCTATGCAATAAAGAAGATTGCCGGACTGCGTGTAGACAAACGTGTAGAGGAAGAGGGCCTCGACATCTACGAGCACGGCGAATCGGCATATAACTGATAAAAAGATGAATGTTTTTCAGGATAAATGATGCGCAGGAATTATGATCTGTCCCGTTCAGAGGAATGGGATAATCATATATTCCTTACTAAAAGACCTGCTAACAGCCAGCCAACCTTGTTGACCACGAACAATAGAGTATTAGTGTATCATTATTATTTAACGATGCGACATCGGTTGCATAATATCTTTTGTTGACGAAAAGAGCCGCTGCGCACAGATGCGCACGGCTCTTTTTTTATAATTATAACCAAGAAGTAAGCATTATCCATCGGTTTAACCCTACATATAGCCTCAACTGCCAGCTTCCGCCACAGGCATGGCTGTCCACATGAAAAGAGCAGATGGTTGACGACATAAAAGAAGCGACAAATACCAACAGAATGCACAAATGCCACTGCCGGACAAAACTATATGCAGAGCAACGACAGATCAAGATTATGCGCTATTTGAGATGACTAAAGCAGACTGTCATGGACAATTTGGAGGCAGTAAAAACTTATGACAAAAATATTTTCCGTTCTAGAATCACAAAGTACAACAGATGTTAAATTTTACAGATAAAAAGCCTGCACCCATTAACATCTATTCACTATTAAACTCGTAAAATGATGTCTGAAGAAAGATTTTATGGGCAAAAAAGTGCATTTCTGAAGCAAAAGTGACCGCCTTACGATATGTAAAGCGGCCACTTTTGCACCATAAACGGCATAGTAATATATTTTAACTATTGCACTTGCATCATAGAGACGGCGTAAAGCACTGATAATAAGGCACATGACAAAATGTGCAATTTTTCGCGTTTTTTGCGCCGACTTACGGCTTTGCCGCCGGCATCGCCATTCTGGGAGCGTCAAACGGACGGAAATTATCAGTTTTCTTTACTTTTTCATCCTCATGTTGAGCTGATAGATAGCGGGCAGGAATATGAACATAGAGAATATGAGCGACAGCACCACACTCTTCTGATTGCCGCCGAAAAGCCCGTCGAGACTGCTCATCGAGGCTATATGCGGGAACAGCGTGCACAAGACGTACACCACGGTGTTGTTGACCCAATGGACGGCCACACCGGGCAGGATGCTCCCCGTGCGGTAATACATCCAGCCGAGCAACAGACCAATGAGGAAGGCATGGGGCATCTGGGCTGGATTTAGATGGATGACGGCAAACACGGCGGCTGATATCAATATGGCCACCCACGGACGCGAGAAGCAGCCGAGAAGCGACTTGAGGATGGCGCCGCGGAACACGGTCTCCTCAACAAACGGAACCAGCAGGCAGAGCACAAAATAGCCATACTGGCTGCTCATGAGCTGGCGGAATGTTTCTTCTGACGTGTTGGCCAGGTCAGGCATAAGGCTCTGAAGCCACACCGAAGGCAGCAGAGTGCCGAGCGAGGCTATGCCGCTCCAGAAGAATATGCCCCACTTGCCTGAACGCAGATAGGCAGGCGAGAGCACGGCCCACTTGCGCCAGACAAACAGCGCAAGCGTGAGGGCACTGTAAACAGCGCACGAAAGTATCTGCATGGGGGCGGTTATCAGCTCAAGCTTCTGACCGTTAAGCACGGCGAGCACGTCTGACGAGGAATGGCCGGCGGCGAGAAGCCACACGGCAAACACCGCCCACGACACGAAATACTGTATGCAGATGAATGCAAACAGATATAATAATGCTTTCTTCATTTCTTGAATTTATGTGATAAAACTATGTTTTAACAGGAAAAATATGTGCGAATGGGCGCATCGCACTTAGCAATCACACCCTTTCGAGTATCTTTTCGGCAGCTTCGCGGTCGAGCCACAGCTGGTCTACGAGCTTTTTGATTGAGCAGAACTTCTGCTCGTCGCGCAGGCGGTGATAGAACAGCACGTCTACCTGCCGGCCGTAGATATCTTCCTCAAAGTCGAAGATGTTAACCTCGAGCGTGGTTTCATGACCGTCAAAGGTTGGCCTTGTGCCGATGTTCATCATGCCGTTGAGCAGACCGTCGCAGCCCTCCACCCTTACTTTCACGGCATAAACGCCATGCTCGGGTATCAGCTTCTGCGCATCGTCCACCTCAATGTTGGCCGTAGGAAAACCCAGTTTGCGTCCCTCACGGTAGCCGCCCTTCACCTTACCTGAAAAGAAGTAAGGATAGCCAAGGCACATGGCAGCCATGTCGGCCTCGCCTCCGGAAAGGAATGTGCGTATAACCGAGGAGCTTACGTTGACGCCGTTGAGCACGAAAGCATTGCCGCGCACCACCTCGATGCCTATCTCGCGGCCGTAGCCCACATAGTCGTCAAAGCCTTCTGTGCGGCTGTGGCCGAAGCGGTTGTCGTAGCCCATGATGAGTTTTCTTACGTTCAGGCGGTCGCGCAGCACGTCGCGCATAAAGTCGTAGGCAGTCATGGCAGCCATTTCGCGGTCGAAGTGGAGCACTACGCAGTTGTCGGCACCAGTCTTTGACAGCAGTGCCAGCTTCTCGTCGAGCGTAGACAGCAGCTTGGGCTGAAATTCCATGTTGAGCACCTGGCGCGGATGTCGGTCGAAGGTTATCACCGTCGACTGCAGTTCAGAGCTGGCCGCCGCGCAGTCGGTTACAGACTTTATGAGATACCGGTGTCCGCGGTGAACGCCGTCGAAAAATCCGATGGTGGCCACGCAGGGCGCCATCTCAGCGCTGTCGGTATCTGTAAATATAGTTCTCATAAGCTACTTTACGGTTATTATTTCACACACGGTCGAGCCATTCGTCGCCCGTAAGGTTAAGGCTCATCATGCCCAGCTGGCTGGCAGCAGCACAGTTTACGGGCGAGTCATCGATAAACAACGTCTCGTAGGCCGCCATGCCCGAGTCCATGAGCACCTTGCCGAATATCTGCGGGTCGGGCTTCAGCATGTGCATGCGGTACGACAGATATGTTTTCTCAAAATAGTCGTCAACGTCCATGCCGTCATTCCTGAACATGCCGTCCAGGGCCTTCTGCCAGTGTATGGGGTTGGTGTTGCTCAGCAGCACCATGCGGTAGCGCCCCCTGAGGCTTGCCAGTTTCTCGAGCCGCTGGCGGGGTATGCCTGTCAGCAATGCGTTCCATGCCTCACAGATGTCTGCATCGTCAGCATTAAAGCCGGTGCAGATGCGTCTCACCTCGTTGCAGAACTCTTCAACGCCGGTGTTGCCCACCTCAAGGTCGTGAAACAGGTCTTCCTGACGGCACTCGTCAACGTACCTTACTATCTCGTGTGCTCCAATCTTGTCGAAAGCCTCGATGCAGCGATGCTTGTCAAGATTGACAAGCACGCCGCCGAAGTCGAATATTATGTTCTTTATTTCTTGCATCTCAGCCTCTTTATTCCGCGCCATATCTCACCTACCCACATTACTATGGATGTTGCGCCGATTATGGTTATCCATTCCATGGCCGACAGCGGTTCCGTGCGGAACATCTTGCCGCCGAAGGTTACGATGAGCCACTGGCCTGCAAGGATGAACAGCAGAACGAGCAGCAGACCGTTGTCGTGCTTGAAGTCGTGGAACGCCGAATGGTTAGAGCCGAACGACTTGGCGTTGAACAGATTCCAGAACTGCAGCATGACGAACGTAGTGAAGAATATCGAGAGTTCATGTATATGAAGGTCGGCACCGCTCGACAGACTGTGCAGGAGCAATGCGAACAGCACGGCAAAGAATGCCAGGCCGCAGAACACGATGCCCTTGGCCATGCCGCGTGTGATGATAAAGTCGGTGCGCTTGCGCGGTTTTTCCTTCATCACCTCCTCCGACGGCGGCAGAGATGCCAGAGCCAGTGCGGCAAAGGTGTCCATTATGATGTTCACCCACAATATCTGTGTAACGGTGAGCGGCATCTCTGTTCCTATCACTGAGCCGCAAAGCACGAGCAGCAGAGCCGTAACGTTTACTACGAGCTGGAAGAACAGGAAGCGCTGTATGTTGCGGTAGAGCGAGCGGCCCCACATAACGGCGTTGACAATGCTGCGGAACGAGTCGTCTATCAGCGTCATGTCGCTGGCCTCCTTGGCAACCGACGTTCCCGAACCGAGCGACAGGCCCACATGGGCGTGGTTGAGCGCAGGGGCATCGTTGGTTCCGTCGCCTGTAACGGCCACCACGGCGTCGTGTTTCTGCAGCAGGTTCACAAGGCGCTGCTTGTCGGTCGGCCTTGCACGGCTCATCACCTTCAGCTTCATCACACGGTTGAAAGCCTCATCGTCGCTCAAAGCAGCAAAGTCGGGACCTGTTATCTGAGCCTCGGCAGGCGTATCGGCATCCCAGATGCCTATCTGGCGGGCTATCTCGATAGCAGTGGCCGATGTGTCGCCGGTTACTATCTTAACGGTTATACCTGCGTCGATACATTCCTTCACGGCTGCGGGCACGTCGGGACGTATCGGGTCGCTTATGGCTGCCACGGCCTGGAACGTAAGGTGAGCGTCGGGCGTCAGCTTGGCAGTGTCGATGTCCTCGCCGTTGCCGAGCACCTTATATGCAAACGCCAGTGTACGCATGGCCTGGTTCTGATATCCCGTCAGGCGCTCGCGTATCTCATTGCGGCGCGCGTCGTCTATGTCGCAGAACTTGGCAACAATCTCGGGCGCACCCTTCACGAAGAGCACTCGCTCAGAGCCGCGTTTAACTATGGTTGCCATATACTTGCGTTCGGTAGAGAACGGCAGCTGATGCTCTATGTTGTCTGCCTGGCGCAATGCCTTATAGTCAGTCTTGTTCTTCTCGAGCCACAGCAGCAGGGCCACTTCTGTAGGGTTACCAATGCCCTTGCCGCCTTCTTCGTCGAGATGTGCGGTTGTGTTGTATGCTATGGCTTCGTTAAACAGAGCAGCGTCGTCGGCATACATTGCCATGTCGGCCACCTGCATCTTGTTTTGCGTCAGCGTACCCGTCTTGTCGGTGCATATCACCGTAACGGCACCCATTGTCTCGCAGGCATGCAGCTTGCGCACAAGGTTGTTGTTCTTGAGCATGCGGCGCATGTTGAGAGCCAAGCTGAGCGTAACGGCCATAGGCATGCCCTCGGGCACAGACATCACAATGAGCGTAACGGCCATCATGAAGTATTCGAGCACCACCTTCACCATGCCGAGATAGTTGTCCGAATGCCACAGGTTGTGCGGATCGGTCAGTATGTCGCGGCCGAGGAATATCACAAATGCTGCCACTGATATGCCCACACCAAACTTGCTTATCATCTTGGCAAGCTTGTCGAGCTGCATGTTCAGAGGAGTCTTAACCGAAGTCATCTCCGTACTTGAGCGTGCCACCTTGCCTATTTCAGTAGCATCGCCAACCTCAGAAACCTGATACACGCCGCGGCCGTTCATCACCATAGTGCTGCGCAGCACCTTCGACGAGGGATAAGTGGCCTCCTTGTCGTTCTTGTCGGGGTCGGCATGCTTTGTTATTATCGGCTCGCCGGTGAGCGAAGACTCGTCTATCTGCAGGTCGGTCGACTCGATAAGCGTTCCGTCGGCAGGTATCTCGTCGCCGACTTCTATTATAACAATGTCGCCCACGACAATGTCCTTGCGTGCCACCTGCACCACCTTGCCGTTGCGGCGCACCTTTACTGGCGACTCCTCGCCTAGAGCCGTAAGCACATTAAACTTCTTGGCCGCGTCCATCTCGAAGTAAAAGCCGATGGTGGTGGCAAGGATTATGGCAAGGATAATGCCGATAGACTCAATGTAGTTGTTCTCGATTACGGCAAGACCGAGCGAGATAACAGCTGCAAAAAGTAAGATTTTGATTATCGGATCCTTGTATTTTTCAAGATAAAGTTTCCACAAGGGTGTCCTCTCCGGGGGTGTAAGCACATTCTCGCCATGCGCCGAACGGCTCTTTTCCACTTCATTATCCGTCAGCCCGGGCTGATTGGTGAATAATGGGTTAAATTCGTTACTCATTTAAGACGTATAAATAATGAATTGATATTATAATCCGACTTGAACATCACAGACCCGTCAAGACCCGTAAGCCTCATTATGAGTCCGTTAATTTTACATTCTGCAAAGTTAACATAATTCGCTGAATTGTATCAACGAGATGCCCACAATCATGGTTTTTTAACGAATATTTTACCGCAAAACAACTTTTCTTCGTCATTTAAAGCATATTTTGCAAAAAATATTTGGTTATTTGAATAAATAGCTATACCTTTGCACACGAAAACTTAACACCACAAGGTTTAAGAGGGCTTTTAGCTCAGTTGGTTAGAGCAACAGACTCATAATCTGGAGGTCCCAGGTTCAAGCCCTGGATGGCCCACCGAAAACAGGAAAGCAAAATGCTTTCCTGTTTTTTGTTGTATATATCAGAATTTATACTATGCCTTTTTATAGCAACCTTCATCAATCGCAAATCCACGTTTAATTGCACAATCCTCAAATATTGCTAATGCTTCCTCTATGTTTTTTATTTTCCCATAATTTATTTTTCAGCTAAAATCATTATAAACATTGTCAAAGTTCTCTATCTTATATTTTCATAGTACACAGGGTTTTGGCCATAACTTCTTTATGATTTTCATCCATTTTTCTTTTCTCCACTCATCTAATGTTATTTCTGCATTCAGTCCGATTATGCTTTTATCCTTTTTCCTTATCCATTTCAGAGTCTTTTTACTTTCTTTTGTGTATAATGGAAGTAAAGCAGATGCGGCTATATATCTGACAGAGACATTTTTGTGTTCTAGATAGGGCAACAGCAAATCCATTTTATTTTTTTTCTTGAGAAAGTTTATACATTTCGTTATAATGTCATGAGTTTTATTACAAATTTTGTAATTGCCAGAAATAATAGCTTCTCCTTGTATGATAGCATTTTTCTCAAAAAGATTCAATGCTCCTTCTATAGTTCTTATATTTCTCATATTTATATGAGTTTATTGCATTTATATTTTCATTTATTTTATATTTTTGTGTTTCGACAAGACCATGTGTTTTTTATGCCAGATGAACTTTCATTATTTTATTTTTACATATATAACAGAATCAAGTTCTTTAGCGGTGTATGTCATTTTTCTGTCATACATTTGGTATTTAACGATTGTGTCCCAAGGATTATTATAGAATACGGAAGTTGATATTATGTAAAAACGCATTTTGCCGTCATAGCTCTGACTGAAGAAACGTTCTGTTATATTGCCTTGATGGTACGTCCGGTGAGAATGTGCATGGAGATAGAAGTCTTTTTGTTGCTTTATTTTTTCTTTTTCTTTGTCAAATGATTTTATGATTCTTATGTTTGTGCTGTCACCATGCACACCCATTGTGTCAGAGGATGTATAAAAACATATTATGTCACTGTCAGTGAAGTTTATTATTGTTATGTCATTGCCACTGAAATACGTTACGGCAGAATCATAATTTGGGTCATGGCTTATTGGTAAAAAGACAAACAAAACAAGAATCAATACTAATAACGGTCCGAATAATAAACCTAAAATGAGCTTTGCTATCCTATCCATATTTTATTCATGTTTTTATCTGACTTCAATAATTCCATCTGACAATTTAAGTTCCTTTGCTGTATATGTCAGTTTCTTGTCATACATCTGATATTTAACGATTGTGTCCCAAGGATTGTTAAAGAATACGGAATCTGTGATAAAATAAAAGCGTATCTTTCCGTCCGGGCTGTAACTGAAAACGCCTTCAATACTTTTTGCAGGATATGAAAATCGTCCGTTATCTTTTCTATTTATATAATGATCATTCAGTCCGATGATATTGCTCTTGTTTTCGTCATATCCTTTGTAAAATTTAGAATTCAAACTGTCACAATAAGCCCCTAAAGAATCATAATACGAGTCGTATGTCACGTAATTTTTATCCGTGTAATTTATAACTCGTATGCTATATACGTAATCCATATAGCAACTATTTAATAAAAATAATGCAACAAGAGTATAAAGTGCTTTTTTTGTGATTTTAATCATGTCAACATAAATTTAATTATATTCTATACAATTTCAGGTCTCCATTTATCAAGTATATTTGTGTTTTAATGAAGAAATATTATTTATGTACACACTTATAATCCGATTTTTGTTACTATTCGTTTTGCCATAATCCTGTCTTTGTTGTTAATCTAATTCCCGTATTGCAAATTTGTCTGTTTTAATTTTGCATATAATACTATGGTATGGAAACACCCATCCGAGATTGTAGTGTCTGTATTTACCAGTCAGTTCACCGATACGTATATGTTCTTTATTAATCTGCCATACATACCAGTTATATGATTTCGTCATTTTGCTAAAATCTCCTTCACTGAACAGCCTGAACATTATCTTATCCGGCTCGCCGAGATTTTTGCTTTTACCGACTTTGTACCATACATTATCCAGAATACCTAATTTAAGTATTGTATGGGCACAAAAATGTATATCGTCTTTCACGATTTCCTCAATATCCGGCTCGTAATCCATAGGATAATGTTTTTTGAATACTCGTATCACCGAGCTGTTCAGTTGTGTCATGTCATTTGCCACATATTGAAAAAAACATTTATACTTGTTGTCTATCTCCACACAAAAGACATATCCGATTTTTGTTACTATTCGTTTTGCCATAATTCTTTATTTGCTGGTGTTCGATAAGATTTTTGAGAATAAATAATAATGTAAACTTAGCGGGCAAAAAAGTTGTAAACCATTTCTGGTATGTTCATATAAATCTAATCTTTTCGCCCGGAATTTTGGCATTTACTCGTATACATTGTGGAAATATATACCTTTAATTCCATAGTCTTGCATTTTTCTCATGGTTTTGAGTCCAATGATTACTAATTGTGTTTTCATTTGAAATGAACCGAATCTATGATTAGTGCGAAGGATGAAATCATCTGTTTGTAGAATGAAGTCGGGGCTTTTATAAAAAGGTCTTGAACAAATAATCTCATCATAAGAACCGCAGCACTCTCTCTTGTTCATAAATTTAACTTTGCTGCGTACGTCATCCACTTTAAATATTCCCTCAGGCATAAAATAATAAAATCCCGGTGATGCCGTTATTTGTATGAAAGTCAAATCAGGATAATTGTTTTCTTCGCAAAATCTTTTGAAGGTTTCTGTCACTATACAAAAAAGATCATAGGTATAAAATAAATCCCCTTTTTTCTTTCTTATTTTATAAGACATATTTATCACGTCTTCTAACCTGTTGTCTTACCCTGAAAAAAGTTGACTCATAAATAAAATAATTATGAGGAAAAATAAATCACAAAAGGGTCAATATCTTCAAAAAGTGATAGATCTTCGCTCTTCAGGTGTAAGTTTTTTGGGAATATCAAAAATAATTCCCGTATCAGAGGCTACAGTTCGCCGCTGGTGTGCTAAATTTGCACCTGAATTGTATTATGTCGATTTTATGACAAAGAAAAAGACACTAAGAGAGAAGCATGTTCGTGACTCAGTCAGCCTCCCGTCAGACATAGAGGCCCTTCAGGCCGAGATACTCCGTCTTAAGTCCGAACTGACCAAGGCCGAGATAAAGGCCGAGGCTTATGACGAGATGATAAATGTGGCCGAATCCGAGTTAGGCATCAGCATAAGAAAAAAATCTGGCGCCAAACAGTAACATTCCTGCACACGAAGAACCCTGTCCGATACAGGGTGAGACATCTTTGTGCGCTGTTTGGCGTAAGCAAGCAGGCCTATTACAAGTATGATGAGTCAAAGTCAATGATGAGGGCCGCCCGTGATGCCTTTGTGATTGAGTATGTCCGCAAGGTGCGCCGTATAGACCCCGGAATAGGCGCATTGAAGCTCTGGCACATGTACCGGCGTGATTTCAGCGGCAACAGTCCCGTCGGCCGTGACCGTTTTATAGAAATAATGTCATGTAACGGCATGATTCTCCGTAAAAGGTTGCGCCGTCCACGTACCACTGACTCAAGGCACGGTCTTCCGACATATCCCAATCTTATAAAGGAAATGTTGCCCCTCAGACCTAACCAGCTATGGGTCAGTGACATAACGTACATAATTATTTGGACAGACGACATACACTACCGTTTCTGCTACCTTTCAATTGTACTTGATGCATATACAGAAGAGATTGTAGGATACTGTGTCGGTCCGACGCTTGAGACGGCTTATCCCATTGAAGCACTGTGCATGGCTTTGGGAAGGCTGAAGGGCATGGACGGCATCAGCCTTATACATCATTCAGACCGCGGCGTACAATACGCAAGTTCCGAATATGTCAGGCTGCTTAATAAAAATGGTATAAGTATCAGTATGACGGAGACCGGGGATCCGAAGGACAATGCACAGGCAGAGCGTATTAATGGTACCATAAAGAACGAACTCCTTAAGGGTATGAGGTTCACCGACATCGGCCAGGTCAGGGAAGCCGTGGCAACGGCCGTGGACTTCTACAACAACGAAAGGCCGCACATGAGCATCAACATGATGACACCGGCACAGGCTGCTTCATGTCAGGGTGAGATATCTAAGCGTTGGAGCAGTTTTAGGACAAAGGCCATAAAAAACAGACAGGAATGCTCCGATATTGGAGAAGATGGACTATCTTTGCCTTCTGTTCATGGTGTCCTTTCCGGGCTACGCCCTCCAAGGACACCATGAACAGGGATTCTGTCCCGGTAAAAGTCAACTTTAATCAGTAATTAAAAGTAGAGTCAACCAATAACAGTTATAAGTTTAACCAGAGTCAACTTTAATCAGGGAATGGCTTGTTAGAAGTCAACCAATTTTAGGAAAGGACACAATCTTACAAACCATAAAAAAGTTTTTAAAGAAACTCATCACTCGTCACATCTGCATATAATAATTTGACATTCAATGCATTACGATGTGACGAGTTGACTTTCCAACTCGTCACACTATCGGCTGTCTCCATGTTATGTGATGAGTTTGGCCGGCAACTCATCACACTATAACACGCTGAGCGACAATAGGTTAAGCTGCAATGTGACGAGTGATGAGTTCCTTTTAAAAATATATTCGCCCGTATCATCAACATAGAAACATAAACATTACAACAAGAATGTGCAGCAGACGTTATAAATGCCATTATATTAAAATCTGTATAAAACAAAACGCTGACATACAAAAGCATACCTTTTACACCGCAAAACATGGCCTTTCAGCATGCAAAAGGGCACGTTTTAGAGATATGAAGATATCCAATAAATAAAAGTATAATACTTGATATCAACAATATACCCCCTATTATTCCACACATTTTAACCACGCTAAACAACTGTTTGAACAACTTGAATCAATTTATCTTAAAAAGATTTAGAGGAATGGCGGCTTAATGATAAATTGGCTAATTTTGCAACATCGGCTAATAGCCGGGAAACGATGTGAGGAGGCGAACGACAGGGAACGGAATGAAAGAAATTTATTTTTGATGTGACATATGAAAAGGATTTTATTTATAATAACCGCGGCAATAATTCTTGTGGCATGCGCCACGACGGACAGGCAACAGAATGACAGGAAGAAACAGGAGAAGGCTGAGATGATAAGCAGGGCGGTGTGCAACCGCGACTTCAAGATAAACGTGCAGACGGCTCACCCAACGAGAGGCATGTCGGTGCAGCTGACGGCAGACTTCGACCTGAGGATTAAAGGCGACAGCGTGGTGTCGTATCTGCCCTACTTCGGCAGAGCTTACAACGTGCCTTACGGCGGCGGAAAGGGGCTCAACTTCAGCGGCGTGACAGAGAACTTCAAGATAACGCAGCCTAAACGCGACAGAAAGCACGTGGAGTTCAGCGTAAAGAACGATGAGGATACATATAAATTCCACATTGATATTTTTGACAACGGCAGTGCGTCGATAAACGTCATGCCGCAGCAACGCGAGATGATATCGTTCAATGGCGAGATTGAACTGCACGAATGACGCCACAACGGCGACCTTGAAAGAAACCATTTTTGGGGATAGGCGCATGGACTAAAATGTAAACATTTCGGACGTCAGCCGAACAATTAACGCTCTCAGAGCAGCGATGCTATTCACAAATACGGGATTTTACATGAAAAACGCCCAAAATAGGGCGTTTATGTTAAGTTGTTATCATTCAACACATTACGCACGCTGAGCAACAAAACAGCAAGAGTTAAAAAATATTACTCGCCCACTTACGGTGCGAAAGTGGGCCTTTTACGAAGTGAAAGCAGGCCGTTTTCTACTCAAAAGTCATAGATTAAGGCACAAAAAACGCATGTTTTGGCTCGCTTAAAACAGCTAAAAGCAAACGTATGTTAATTAAGAAGACATACAAGCGCATTAAATTTAACATCCGTTACACATCAGATTTCTAGATTGAAAAATTATTTTGTCCTAATTTTTTACTACTAGCCAAACTATATGTCAAGGAGCCTTACAGTCAAGAAACAGCATCCTTAATGCGAAGCAAAAAATACGTTTGATTTTTCTGTCGTAAAACCTAAAACGGCTATACCTATTGTATTAATTCAGCAAAGATCAGAAAATTAAGATGCATATATAAAAGCTGCAAATCATAATTGGCTTGCACATCGCTTTATTTCTCTATCTTTGATATTTATAAATAAAAAAGGAACGCGCGACAACGGCGCGTTCCTTTTTTAAAGAAAGAGAGTGTTTATTTCTTGGTTACGTTAAGTTTGGCAACCTTACTGCCGGCCTTAACCAGATATATACCTTCGGGGCGGCTGTTAATATCGATACATACAGCATCGGCAGAACGGGCTGTAGCCGTAGCCACTACATGTCCGGCTGAATCATAGACAAATACAGGCATGCCTGCCTCAAGTCCGTAGACATAAATGCTGCTGCCGTCTGCTGTGATGCGTATGCCGTCGTTTCCGTCAACGGTCTCTATGCCGCTGGTGAACACGCGCACGATGTTAGAGCCAACCTCGCCATAGCCAGAGTAAACAGCCTTAACCTGATATTCGTTGTATTCTGTAGTCTTGGCCGTGTTGTCGAGATAAGAAGTCTCGGCTATCAGAGCTGCAGTGAGTCTGCCTCCGTTGCAGTAGACATTGTATCCCTCGAAGCCGAAGAGTGGCGACGTAGACTCGCTGACAGCCTGGGTGCGCAGTCTGACATCGGCAGACGGAGCCTTTCGTGATGCGACGTTGAACGCGCCGAAGGCCGGAGCCTGAGCGGCCGAACTGAAGTCGGCATAAGGACGCAGCACTATCGTTATGTTCCAGTTGCCGTCGATGTCGTTGTCGGTCAGCGTCTCCCATGTAGTTCCGTCAGAAGAGTAAAGGTCGCCCTTGCCGACAACGGCAGGTCCCTCATCGTATCCGAGCGGTACAGATATCTCATTGTGCTCAACATAGAGTACCACTCTGAGCGTACGGTCAGGATTAATCTGCAGCGGAGTATTCAGCTTGATGTTGTTGAAACTATACTGGCGCAGATTAGTGACATACTGCTGGCGCACAAGGTCGGTACCCTCATAAACGAGCAAGAACATCTGGTCGGGAACGTTATTTACATAAACCTCAACCTCTGAAAGCGACAGATGGCCGTAAGACTGCAAATCGTCTGATGTCCACTGTACGCCGGCGAAATATCCACCGCCGCTGGGCAGACCGGCAGCATCGTGTGCCGTACCGCTGTGCCATCTGAGGTTGATGCCGTCGCCTATAGCCGGAGCACTCCAGTAGAGCTGCACTCCATCAGAAGTCTTCTCGGCAGAAAGCATGCCCGGAGCCTGATAGTTGTTGCTATAGTCTACAACTGCCGTAACAGGCTCTGACAGCTCGCTCAGACCGGAAGTAACGTAGATAGCGCTCACCTGATAGTTATATGTGCCAGGCAGCAGGTTATGATCAGTGTAGCTTACGGCTGTAACAGGCTCCTCGTTGAGTTTGACGCCGTCGCGGTAAACATAGTATCCGTGGATGAGAGCATGGTCTTCTGTATCAACAGAAACTGCGTCAACATACTGAGATGTCTTGTCGGCATCGCTTCGCAGGGCCACGTATGCTACAGATGCAGGCAGCATGAAGCTGAACTTCTGCCAGTTTTCAGTTGTCGTGACAGTTGACAGCTTCTGGAAGTCGGCCTCCGACGTAGAGCTGCCCGACGATGTATAGACAGATATAGAGCCTACGCCTTTGCTGTCGTTCTCATTGCGTGCCACAAACGAGAACAGATTCTCGGCATTATCAGCCTCGCCTACAGGAATTATCAGCAGCGAGCTGTTGCCGGCTGCAGCCTCAACAGACTTGTCGCCCTGATAAGCCGTTGCAGATGTCACGGTCCATGCATCATTGCTGTTTATCCAGCCTTCGCGTGCGAATACAGAACCATCCGTCTGTCCTTCAGCGCTCTCATACACAGCAGCGTCGAGGGTTGCGGGGTCAACGAACGAGAGGTTAACGTTGTAGCCACACTCAGCCGGCACGGCCTTAATGTCAGAAGGAGGAACACAGTCGCCTGCGTCGACAATAGTAACAGTAGCTGCCTGAGACTTGTCAGACACAGAGCCGTCTATATAAACCGTCTGTACAGCATAGCTATATGTACCGGGGTCGGTTTCCTCGGTTGTATATGAGCGATATTTCAGCGGTTTGTCGTTCACCTTTACATCGTTGCGGTAAACGTTGTAGCCCTCAAGACCGAGTATTGTTCCCGGATCAAGGAAGATGAAGCGCGCGCTGGTTGGTCCCTGCAGTGCAAGTGCAAGAATGTTGAGTCCCTCCTTAGTAGTGATGAGCGACATGCCGCCAGCAGCCGTACCCGTCTCCGGACTGAGTTCGGGATAATCCTTAAGGTCGACAGAAGCCATCTTCTTGCCTGTGGTAAGGTCATACATCGACACTACATACGGATTTTCATAACCCTGCTCGAAGGCATAAAGCACGCCGTTATAATAAGCCGTTCCGGCCGCACCAGGATAAGACGGTCCTGTGCCAAGCTTGCTTCCTCGCTTATCGATGTAGATGGATGTCTCCCAGTCGCCAACCTCAAAGCCTCCGCGGCCGTTGTCGAGGTCAGGTATGTAAGCCAAATGGCGTGCTACTTCCGAGATAGAGATAGTGTCTGTAGCCACGCGCTTGTCCATGTCTATCTTATAAATCCAATTGCCGTTTGTAGAGGCATAAAAGTCCTCACCGTCGTATGCAAGGTTGAGTATTCCGTTGTCGACACCGTCTATCGAGAATCCTTCAAC
This sequence comes from Prevotella marseillensis, assembly GCF_900625065.1. Classification (NCBI taxonomy): domain Bacteria; kingdom Pseudomonadati; phylum Bacteroidota; class Bacteroidia; order Bacteroidales; family Prevotellaceae; genus Prevotella; species Prevotella marseillensis. Next base: position 2,882,265 of record NZ_UYXY01000001.1, read on the forward strand.
AAACTCGCCGTCAAGTGTATACTTGTTTACAGCCCCCTTGACGCTGTGCATTGTGGTGTAGATATACTCGCCGTCTGAAGCCACGCCCATCTCACCTGAGATGTAGCCCTTAAACTGGTTGATATACTCAAGACAGCCGTCGTTAGTGTTAACCTTGGTTGTCGTAAGGTCTATCGGGAACGACATGCCACCTTCTACAGGCAAATCCCAGCGCAGACGCACCGTGCGGTTGAGTTCAACGTCAGCGTTGATATTGCCTGGAGCAACAGGAGTGCCAAGGTCTAGTATCTCTGCCGTTACACCTGAGGTGAAGCCAGACACGCCGCCGTCGGCATAAACAGAGCGTACTTTGTAGACATGTTTGCCAGGCTCTGTCACCTCATCATGATAAGTAAGCTCACTTATAGGAGCCGTGGTTATCTGAGCGTCGTCGCGGAACACCTCATAGCCTACAGGTGCGTCTTCTGCATCGTCAGCCGGTGCAAAGTGAGCGGCAATGTTAACATTACCCGTGCCGCATCCTTCTCTTGAACAGGTTGACCATACAGAACCGTCGGTTGAAATAAGGTTACTCTTGCCCTCAACGGCCTTACCGGCATCAATACCGATAGGCATTACGCCGGCATCATGAGACACGAGGAACGAAACGATATACTCGTGGCCTCGCTCTATTGTTATAGGCTTGTTGAGCGAAACTGTGTTAAACTGTCCATACTTAATATCATCAGCATCAACGTTCTGCGAGTAAACCGACTTGCCGTCCTTATATATTCTGAGCGACAGGGCCTGGCACAACTCCTTGACATATACGTCAACCTTGTCGAGCTTCATGCCGCGATGCTCAATGAGGTCGTCGCCAGTCCACTTGGCTCCAATCCAGAAGATGCCGCCGTCGGCCAGACCTACGCCGGTGCTGCATGTGCCGTTGTCGTAGCGCATTGTGGTTTCGTTCTGACGGACGAGTCCGGGCTGTGTCCACGACAGAGCCACATTCTTGTTCTCAGAGATGCTTGCGCTCAGTGCAGTCGGTGCGAAATAAGGAGCACCCACGGTCATCTTGTAGACAACAGAGTCAGAATGGTTGGTCTCTACATCATTATAGATAGCCGTAACAGTGTATTTATATTCGCCACGTATAACGCCTTTGTCAACATAAGCAGTTTCTGCCAATGGTTTCTCGTTAAGGCGCACGCCATCGCGATATACATTGTATCCCGAAGGAGTAGCCTCTGCCTCGCCGCTCTTCCATGCCAGATTGACGTCAATGCCGTTCTCGCTTGATGCCGTAAGCTCTACAGGGCGCGGTGTGACGCAAGGGCCGACAGCCGTATAGCTGACATCTATCTTTCCAGCATTAACGTCTGGCAGAGTGAATATATTGAGATCAGCAGAATAATCCTTACCCACAACACCCTTTATGGCATTATAAGTAATCTTAACTTCCTGCTTCTCGCCGGCCTTCAGCACTCCAGCCTTTGGCGAATAAGAGAGCCAGTCGCCTGCATCACACAGCTTGTACACATAAATTCGGGCCGGTGACTGCTCCATTATGCCCACCAACGACAATGTTCCGTCAAACAGACTGGTTGTTGTCTCTATTCCGGCACCATATATCATCGGCGTGTACTGATAATCAGGCGTGTCAGAAACCTCGTGCTTAACATCAGTAAGCCTGCGTGTATTAAGGTTATACTGGCGCAGCACGATGCGGTCAACGCCCTGATAAGACATCTCCTCATGTGAGAGCCACAGATAAGGACCGCCGGGAGTTGTATTGTCGTAAGCAGAACCGTACACGTCAAGACTCTCTTCGTCAGAAATGTTGCGCATGGCCGAAGTTATCTTGCCTTCACGGTTAATGCGGCATATAGTGTTAGAACCGCCTGCCCAGAACTCATCGCTCCTTGGGTCGTAGGCAATGTGGGTGATGTTTATCTTAGGATCGTCAACAATGGTTATAGTCTTGACAAGCCGTTTGTTGCGCAGGTCGAGCTGATAGATGGCATTAGTGTCATCGCTTCCGTAGAAATAAGTTCCGTCGAACGCCATATCGTCCACCTTATAATACATGCCCTCAACATCGAACTCTTCGATGAATCTTCCGTTGCGGTCGTACTTATAGAACTTGCCAATGTTGTACCATGAAGATGTGTAGAAGTATTCTCCGTCGAAAACGATGGCCGACTGCAAATCGCCCGATGCGCCGAAGCTCTGCTGCAGCTGGAAACGGCCAGATATGTCTCCAGAACCTATCTCATGGTCAGCCAGCATACGCCACATAACCTCACCGTCGCCCGTATTTTCAAGCGTCACGGTCTTTTCAACTTTATCTTCAACATTAAGGTCTTCATGCAGCTCAGTCTCACAGACAGAAAGAACCGGAGTAGTTACATTTACGACCTCGTCGTTAGCTGAAGAGTTCTCAACGATCCATTTACCCTTATATAGGTTATGGCCTTCCTCGTCAATGATAATGGTATATGTGTCAGCCTCAATCTTCTCAAAGCTAATCTTGTTGCCGTCAGCACCAGCCTTAGCATTATATCTGCCTCCGCCGTCACCTTCGAGCGAGACGCTGCACCCGGCAAATGGAGTTCCGCCTGCGAGAACTGTCAGGCTGGCTGAAGTCCATTCAGGATTCCATACCTTTATGTCGTCAACATACCAATAGTCGATATAGAAAGCCTCCTCACCATGGGCACGGAAACGTACCTGGAAAAGATTCCCCGTAAGATACGGGCTGAGATCTATCAGCTCCTGGCGCCATGAATATGTACCCTCGTCGCTCAGATAATACTTGCAGCGTGTCCAGTTCTTGCCGTCGCACGACACTTCTACAGAGAGTGTGTCGCCCGTGGTGCTGTTATAGTTGAGCATACGAAGGTCGAAACGCAGCCATGTGTTCTTGACATCTGTTGTATTGAGCTGTCTCGATATGAGCGACTGTGAATAGTTCTTCAAAGAAGAATACTGATATGCAGCACAAGGATCAACAAGACCATAGGTATAATAATCTACACTCCACTTACTTGGATTACCGGCATCATCAGCAGGTGTCGACCACTTGTCGGCATCAAGCACCCACGAACTGAAGTCGTCTTCGAAAGGAAGAAGCCTTATGTCGGGCACTTCCACATTGACAGGCTCTGACATTCCTGTCTCGGTGCCATCTTCATAAACAGCCGTAACGGTATAAGTGTAGTTGCCGTAGTCGGGCACCTCGTCAGAATATACCAGACTAACAATAGGTTCAGCATTTACCTTGACAGAATTTCTGTACAGGTTGAATCCAACGAGCGGATTGCTTGCAGCAGCCTTAAGCGGGCGCACGTTGTTAGTGCCGACAAAAATGTCGTCGATAAATAACATGAAAGCATCATTCGACACACAGTTTATCGTAACATATTTTGCGTCCTTAGGTATCTTATAGCTCATCAGTGTCCATGTGGTAGGCACCTCTACATAGTCGCCATCTGAAACCCATATAAAGTCAGAAGCACGCTTGCCAGTGGTTGAATATCCCACACGGATGCGTTCAAGGCCATAAGTGTCTTTATAGCTCTTTGCCCTGAAGCTTATCTGGAAGTCTCTGTCAAAGTTCAGCTCAGGCGATATAATAAAGTCGTTGCTCTGACCCTGAACGGCAAAGTCAACCAGCATCTTCGTGCCAGAATATGGCTTAGCGTCAGGATTGTCGGCAACAGACGGAGTTGTCTTTGCCACATTCATAACGATGAATGCCATCTTGTTGCCCTGATTAGGAAACGATGTCGCAGCCCATGTATATGTCTGTTCATTGTCCATGTCAAGATACTCCCACCCTACACTGCCGGGAGAGTTGATGACAAAGTCAGGATGGCCTTCAAAGTCATCATAATATCCGTCGGTAGGCTCCGGACTGTTCCACTGCAAAGTAACAGTCTTGTCGTCTACTCCAACCATGTGCAGTCCGTCAGGAACGCCGTCGGCCGTTCCCTGCAACGACATCCGCGTAGGGGCAGCCCAATGCTGTGCTGCCGGAGGCGGAGCTATATGCTTTGGCTTTACTCTTAAGCTGTCGGCAGCTGAGACGCTCAGAGCCGCAGCTGAAGCCAATACTGAAAGAAAATATCCAATATATTTCATCTCAAAACACATTTTATTTAACCATCAATTTGAATGTTTTTTCGTGTTCATTTCCAGACACCTTAACAATTGTCACGCCTTTATAGCCCTGCAGCGCAAACTTGCATGCATCGCCGTCGGCCACACCCGAATAAAGAATCTGTCCCGAAGGTGAAGCACAAGTTATCTTGTCACCGGCATGCAGACCGCCAAGAATCACCATGCCCCTGCCGGCCGTTGCATAGAGGTCGCCGCCTACAGGAACGAACACACCTGTTGCATCATATTTGAAGTAAGCTGGCTCGGAAGAGTCATAAAATAGAGAACCGTCACCTGCAGTTACCGTAATGGCATAAGTCTTGCCTGTGAGGAATTCACCGGCAGAAGTCTCGCCGATAGTCATCGTCGTACCGTCATCAGGTGTCGCTCCTGAAGCAAGCATATCCCATACATAGCCATCGTTATAAGACATTGTGAGATAGTTGATTGTAGCTGTACGGCCGCCGTAATTGAGCGAGAAGCGCATCTTGCGGTACTTCTTGTCTTTTACATAATTCTCCAACAACACCTCAGAGCCTTCAGTGTCAAGCGAGCTTACCTCCTTAGCCGGACCTACAGTTTCCCACGTCTGTCCGTCTACAGTTCCTTCTATCTTAACTACACTCGTGCCATAAGGACCGCCTGACTTAAGGATAAATTTACAGTCGGTTATTCCTTCAGGATAGTCACGTGTCTCTACAACTCCATTACCATAGAATGAAAGTGTACCGGCTCTTACTTCGACATCGCCCGTAATATCAGCAAAATCGCTCAACGGAACGAACACAGTATTGTTGAACACTTCGTCTGTTACTTCAGCAAAATCAAGATAATATTTTGATGCGTTTTTAACCGGAGTCCAATCAACCTGCAATGTACTGTTGTCCTTAAGTCCAAAATTGGTAATCTGAGGCTTTCCGAGCTTCTCTGTAAGATAGAATTGCCATAGCCACAGGTTTGTCTGAAGTTTCTTCGATTTGCATACAAAAGCGATATACACTTCTTTGCCTGCATAATCCTTAAGGTCAACCTCTTCAGGAACGGCTTCGCCAAAGCTGTCTGCAAAAGAGAAACGCTTGAGCAGATGGAAATCACTGATATCTCTTGACTCAGTCGATACGTATACATCCAAGTCTTCAACAGTGGTTGACTCCATCACACCTCGTATAAAATACAAAGCACCATTCTCCGGAACCTTCATGCGGCACGAAATAAGCCAGTCGTCAGCATCGTTCCAGTAGTCAAACTGATATACAACGCCTTCTGTCGTCTCATCATAAATCCATGTAGTTCCGTCGCCGTTGTTGTCTACTATATTCCAGCAGTCAAGTTCACCGTTTGTCCATGAAGTAAAATCTCCAATATAAGGAGCCTCCATCACCTTACACTCCGTGGTGACAGGAACAGAAGCACCATATACGACAGAATTGTCTGCCATAACCATATATGCACGCACGTTATAAAGACTGCCCGGCTCAAGTCCTGTTATCTCTGCGCTGACCTTATCAGCCACAGCGTCAACCTCCACGTGTGTTCCTTCTATTGTAGGTTCGTCTTTCAAAGCCCAGCAGAAACCCATCGACTTAACGTCTTGAAGTTTCTTGACAATTGTAGCCTCTGCCTTCAGTGAGGTGTCACGAATAGACTTAGGCACCTCTGTGCGTATCACAGATATAGGTGTAACTCCACCATTAACTTGGAATGTCACCAGTCCGTCGGACTCGTTTATGTTGGTGACAGATACGTTTACGGGGTCGCCGTTCCAGTTAATGGCCGCAGGAGATGATGTGGGAGAGAACTCCGTATTGCCCGAACGGCCCGGATAAGTGTCTCCGGCACGCGAGTTTGTATCATCTATGCCATCGGCGGCAACAATATACATACATCTGTGCTTGGCATTATTGTTAGGTCCGTTTATCGACCAGTATTTCTCCACCATCTCGTCGGTATAGTCATAATGGTAAATAAGCAGGCCATGGGCCGGGATATACTTGTCCCATCCTGTCTGCTGGCGATTCTCAAGCACAAACCACTCAAAGCCAGTACCGGGAGTTCTGTCGGGCTGGCAGTCGATATATCTTGCCTCATTGTCCGCAACAGTCTTCAGCGTAACGTCCTCAGCGTCTTTCAGTTCAACAGGCGAGCACCATCCCATCTGCATGCGTTCAAAGGCCATGAGGCATGGAGGTGTGCGGCTGTCGTTGTTATAACTTCCTGATGCATAAAGACTATAAGCACCGGGATCTATGCCGTAGCCGTCAGTATAGTCGTCTGTGTCGTACATATCCTTAAGTCCGAGCACATGGCCAAACTCATGAGTAAACGTTCCTATACCATCCATCTTCACTCCGCTTGTTCCGACAAGTTCGGCAGAGCAGCTGTAATTGTTACATGTTATGCCATCTATCTTGAACGCCTGATCTCCAAGAGTCCATGAGTGAGGCCACATATCGTCTGCATTTCCTGTACTTGCCTCGCTGTATCCGGCATAGATAACGTTGACGTTGTCCATATATCCGTCGCCGTCGTTATCAAACTGCGAGAAGTCCATGTCAGGATTGTCGGCCTTGGCCATTGTCAGTGCCTCGACAACCATATCGCGCGGATTTACGTCACCGCCGGCTGATTCGTCATTGGCAGCATAATAAGTCTGCTCATGAGCAAGAGTGTAAGGACCGACGACAACAAAATTAGGGATAAACTGCCCCATGGAGTTGTCTCTATAATAGTCTTTCACGCTTCCGGTACCTCCGTCAACAGAGTAGCCCGGCTCGTTAAGCCATTTTGTAAAATCCTCATTCTTGAAATTCATCGCCTTGTCCTTGAAGTTGACAAGGATAACAAGATATTCGCTCTCCTTTACCTCAGCATTGCTCTTTACCATACGTGGCGCCGAAACCTTACGCGCCAGTATCTGCTCAGGGCGCTTTATATCTTTCTTTCTGAAAGACATAAGCAAATCCATCTGCTTGCGCACCGGAACCAACTGGCCAAGAAACTTCTGTTCGTCAGCCGAGCGTTTACCTACATTACTTACTCGCTGTGAGGTCAACAAGCGCAGCTTGTTCTTCTCATCCAGCCGTTCATACTTGAAAAAGCCATCCTTGTCTTTTCTGATAAGATAGCCGTCAACAGTGGTCATGTAATGAAAATTCTCGTCTCCGTGTATTCTCACAGTCAAAGTGGTGCCATCAGGCTGCACTACGGTTATAGGCCGCGGATTAGACTTGATACCATAAACATTGACCGAGAAACCTAGCGCCAGAGACAGAATCAGAGCACTGAATTTCTTTGATCTAGACATGAATTGTTGATTTAATTAATAAAAAAACGGAAAGGTCTGAGATATCCAGACCCTTTCAGTATGTTAATTTTTTATATTAGTCTTTTACAACTACCTTTATAGCCTTATTGTTTACTCTGACGATATACAATCCTTTTTCAACATTGAATGTTGTTTGTCCCTTTACATAAGCTGATTTTACCATCTTGCCTGACAGATCGTAAACTGAAACGTTTGCGCCTGCTGCTGAAGGAGTGACAGTAATGCAGCCTGAACCTACAGTAACATTCTCTGCATCAAGACCTGTCGCAGATATGCCGGTAGCAATGTTTGCCGACATTGTAACCAATGCACCGCCGGGATTAGTCTGTTCAAGTTTCATGATGTATTTGCCAGGAGTCTCTACGGTGTAAGTAAGATTGTAAGAGCCGTTATAATTTTCGTCATATACATATCCTGAAACTGCCAAAGGATTGTTAAGGTCGTCGGCACTGTAAAGCGTCATATAATAATAGTTGTTGGCATCGGCTGTTATCTTAAGGTCGCCTTCTGCCAGGTCGGCATAATACCATACAGGATTCAGACGTGAAGCTTCCTTCAGCTGGTTCTCACCGACAACTAACTCTATAGGATTGTCTGACAACTTGCCCGGCTCATAATCACGCAGATTGAACGTAACTGTCTTGCCTTCTTGTGCAGACAATGTTACAACCTGAACATAGAACACCTCATCCTTAGATGCGCCAAACTTGCCAAAGAAGGTTATTCCTACGGTGCTTGGCTTGGTTATATCAACAGGATAGCTGTCGCCGTCACGCATTACACGAACAGTAGACGACTGATATGAAGCATTCTGCTCATAATTGATGTCAGAACTGATTTCAAGCATTCCGTCAGCAGGTGCTACATACCTATACCATGTTGTCTGGGCTGACTTTGGAACATCAGCTGAACTACCTTCAACAACAATAGCTGTCTCCTTTGACTCGCCTTCTCCATAGGCAACTTCTTCAAGGTCGAAAGTGCCGTCGGCAGTAACATCTGAGAACTGAATGACATATTCAGTACCCTTTACAATCTCAGTCTTTATTGAGAATCCGTCCTGAACGGCTGTTCTATAAGAAGGATAAGGGCCTGAGCTCATAGGAAACTGAACCTTGACAGCAGGATCTGACGGTGATATAACCAGCCATCCGTTAAGCGTAGCTGTATATTTATAATATTTGTCACTGCCGCTCTTAAGGTCATTTGTTCCTACCACTGCAGGTATAGGATTGCCATAGACATCGCCCTGAGCAATATCCTCTACAGATACATTATACTTGAATCCGTTTATATCTTCATTAAGATTCCAGCATATTATATAGGTGTTGCCTGCACTAACTTCTACCTTAACATCCTTTGTACCGCTGGCGAGCGAAGAATACATATTGTTCTGGTCGTATACGGCAACATTAGTGGCTGAGCTGAGGAAATCAGCTTCACTGCTTATATTGAGGATTTTTGGTGTGCCTGCCTCTCCAGGTATCGTAATGCTGTAATAATACTGACCGTTGTATTGTGGAAGTGTGTTCTCACCCAGCTCAATAGCCTTAGGATTGTTGAACGAATCGCCTTCACCGGCAGGAACTAGAGTCATGTCAAACAAATCAGGTGAACCCGTAGCCTCATTCTTCTCTATGCAAATAAGATAGGTGTTGCCCTTAACCGCATTGAAGCGCAGCAGGAAACATCCGTCAACACTTGCAATCGGACTATACATAGAGTTGGCATTATACACGCTTACAGTTCCGCCATAAAGATATGAATCAGAGCTGAGCATTACAAATCCGTTGTCCTCAGCAACATAGCTATACCAGTATTCTCCAATTTCTGCCGGCAGCTCGTTGCCTTCAGCCTTGCCTGTGAAAGGCATATCGCTCGACGTACCTATAGTAGGATGCGTAATAACAAAGTTACCGATAAGCGGCGATGTGGAAGCCTTAATCTTTATTATATACACCTTTCCGGCTTCTACTTCAGTTTTGCCAACAACCGTACCGCTGACATAGCTCAAACTGACGCTCGTTTCCTCACTGCTGTTTTCCTCGCAGACAGACAGGCCTGACAAAGAGCCTGTAAAGGTCATCTCGAGCACACCTTCTTCTGAGCACTCATATTTTAGGTATGTAACAGAAGAGTATGTTTCTGTACTATAGTTACTTGGAATAAAGAAGTTACTCTGCCCCGTTACGTCGATAGCTTCCTCCTTGGTCTGTCCACCTTCGACAATAGCATTTTCTGCTTTCATGTCAAACGAAATCTCGCTTCCGCCCCTTGTGTTCAAAATAAGATAAACCGTCTGACCAGCCTTAACAGGAACAATACTGCCTGTTGCAGAGTTTATTCCATAAATCATTTTGTTGTAGGTACCGTCTTCAGACATCACATAACTTAACCCTTCACCTTTGACGGTTGTAAAAGTCAGCAATTGTCCTGACTCAGCCGGTGCTGTATACTTATAATACAAAGTAACATAGCCCGACTGACCTGTCAGATCATAACTGTTTGTTCCAACCTGCAAATCTAATGCCGTAGAGACATCAGTCTGCGCAAACAAACTGCATAAACAAAATTGCAGAAATGTTAAAAGTATTAACTTCTTCATAAGCACTAATTTAATGTTATAATGTTATTGTTTTTGCGACAAATGACGTATTATCTTATCAATTTGAGTTTAGATTTACCTTTATCTTATATTTTATAGTTAAAAAGAAATGGTTTGCGAATTACACAAACGAAATTTGAGAGTTAGAAGTGACTCCAACTCTTCTTTATAGTTTCCGATATTGTCGAAGAAATCCTTGATGGCCTGTCTGAATTTCTCTTTTGTCCTGTAGAATCCGGTGTTAATGACCTTCTTCCTGAGGAACTTCCAAAGCCTTTCAATCAAATTGAGGTTCGGCGAGTAAGGCGGCAGGAATATCTGTTTGATTTTCGTCCCGTTTACCCATTCCTTGAGCTTTTTGTTGTGATAATAGCGGGCATTGTCGGAGATGATATAGATGACGGAAGCTTCGGGATGCCTTTCCAAGGCTGACTGATAAACATCCCGGGTGGATTCGGCATTGACGCTCTCACAGTCATGCGCTATCACATCTGTCACGTCATATGCATTAAGCAACCCGTTGATGTTCACCCTGTCACGACCGCTGACGGTCGGCTGTTCAAGTCTCTCGCCTTTCTCTATCCACGCATAAGTGGAACGGCTGTTGTGGGTCGGATGGACACCGTCCGCATAATAAACCACCGCATCTTCCGGCATACCGGAAAGAATTTCTGAAAGTTTCCCGGCAAAGGCCGCCTGCCTTGAGGCATCAGCCTCACAAGGGACTTCCGATGTCTTCTTATAGGTAAATCCGATGCGGTTCAGCAAGTCTGCAACCCCCTGGGGAGTGTATTCAACGCCGAATGCGGACTTTATCCAGGCCGCCACACCTTTGGCATCCGTATATATGTGCTCGCGTAGTTCCTTGCACAAGGCTGCCAGCTGACGGCTGTCAAGAAGCCCCCAATAACCCTTGTAACGGTTTTCCAGAAGTTCATCAGCACCACCATGTAAATAAGCGGAACGATAACGGTATACAGTGGAAACGTCTATTCCAAGACATGAGGACACGAAAGAGGGCGTATTACCCATGCCCAACATCAGAATGCAAGTCACACGGGCATAGTCGGAACTTCCGGCTAAATTCCGTTGAAGTTTACGCAAAACTTCCATTTCTGATGTCGACAACTGAATTTCCATAGTGCAAAGATACTATTTTTTGAATGATTTTTCGCATTTCACTTACTTTTGACTATAACATCTTATAGTGCAAATATCGTAATATTTTTTAATATCAGCAAAAGATTATGTAATAAAATTCGAATCAATATACATTAATATAATTATTATAGATATATTTCGTTATTTTTAATACGAATAATAACTTTTTCAAGTCGATATCATACGATTTAATAGTAATTTCACATAAATAACAAAATAAGCACTCGTAAAAATATGTTATAGACAGATACATTATATTAAAAAATACATATAATAAAAATGGCTACCAAGCTTACAGAACGGTAAAATAAACTATATATATTTTCAGGTAGACACCAAGGCAAGAAATCGTTAATTTACAGAAAATATTATATTTTATCACTACTGTCCAAAGAAATTTTCCCATAGAGTCAACTGACCATCATCGGAGTTTTTCATCGGACGTTTTGGTTTAACGAATAGTTCGCCTAAGGGTTTCCTCTCGAAGAGAACTTTCCCTATAGCGGACGATAAAATATAAAGATCTTGATCGACATTATACACTTTCTTTGCAATGGCAAGCAGCAGATAGTCGCAGATGGCAATCCAAATCTGCGAGAAAACCGCATTCTGGCTCGTACCATAGAACGACTTGATATGCAGCCGCTGCTTTATCCATTTGAAGAAACATTCCACCTGCCAGCGTTCCCTATAGAGCTCTGCGATAGTCAGGTAGGAGTGGGTGAAGTCGTTGGTCAGGAATCTATAGACATTGCCTGTAGCATAATCTTCATAAACGACCATACGGAGAGTTTCAGGATACCACTTGGAGGTTCTAGGACCGGTAAGTCTGATTACAGAGTCACTAATAACACCAGTGTGCTTGTCAACGAGGCGTTCCTCCACCATTTCATACTTCATGTTGTCCTTGGCTCTTGTTACGAAGAACGCCTGCTGACGATGGAAGTGGTTGAACAACTGCCTGAAGTCAACATAGCCCTTATCCATGAGATAGTAACTGCCCGGCTCTACAGGAATCAGGCTCATAGCCTTGGAGTCGTGGACAGCAGCCTCTGTCAGATAGATGAAGGTTGGTATGGAACCACGCAAATCCAACAGCGTATGCATCTTCACTCCACCTTTGTCATGATGCAGGCGTGCCCACGGACAGAGCTGAAGGCACAACTTAATTGTACTGCTATCAAAGGCATATACGATGCCGTCCACGTCAAGTCGGGAAGGCTCATTCTGATACAGTTCCCTTGCCCAGGCAATCAGAATCTGCCCAAAGTCATAGTATATACGCCAGTCCTTTGTCTCATTAATATGGGCCAAGGTAGAACGCTGGATATACTTTATCCCACTCGAATAGAGTTTGGAAGACAGTGCAACCAGTGTTGCATCAATGCTGCGGAGGCTAATCTGGTCGGTGAACTGGGCAAAGCTCATCACCAAGAACTGGTCTCTGCATTTGAACCCGATGGCATGTCTGTTGCCATTGTATCTCTTTACGCATTTGTCGAACTCATATCTTGGTATGAGCGACATAATCTGAGCGAATACGGTCTTTCCCTGATTCATGATTTCCGCCTCTTGCAATACGATTTGCAAAAGTAAAAAATCAAATCTCGAAAAAATAATATTCGCGTAACTCATTGTAAACGATTAATTTAAATCATGTCTAAGATATTTTCTTTGGACAGCAGTGATATTTTATACAAATCACGATTGCTTAAGAAAGGAGAATACACATCCGCAAAAGGAGCCATGTCATGAATCAAAAGGCCACATTTCAGCATACAAAAGCATATCTTTCATGATACATTTAGGTATATTTTGCAGAACATGGAACAATACATTAAAATAAAAAATTCTAAGTTTTATACATAAAATAAACACCTAACGGAATAGCAAATTTGAGTAAAGCGTAGCGAACAGACTGAAAAAGCGTTCGTTACGCTATATTTTTCTCTTGTTCAAAAGCCAAGAAGAGACAGAATATGGACAAACGCAGCAAAAGTTCAGTTACTTTATCATTACCCGTGCGATGATGCAAATTTCTTGCGAAACCTAAATTTTGCATCGTTTGGCGTTATGTGTCGTATCTGTCGGTAACTCACTATGAATTAATTTTGTAACCAAAAAAAAGTGAGTTATGAGAAGTACATTTAAGGTATTGTTCTACGTGAAGAAAGGCAGTGAGAAACCCAACGGCAACCTGCCTTTGATGTGTCGCATTACGGTGGACGGAGAGATTAAGCAGTTCAGTTGCAAGATGGATGTTCCCTTGCGCCTGTGGGACGTGAAGAACAACCGTGCTTCGGGTAAGAGTGCCGAAGCGCAAAGAATCAACCGTGCCGTTGACAAAATCAGAGTGGAGATAAACCGCCGTTATCAAGAGTTGATGCAGACGGACGGTTATGTCACTGCTGCCAAGTTGAAAGATGCCTATCTCGGCATCGGTATCAAACAGGAAACCTTGCTAAAACTGTTTGAACAACACAACAGCGAATTTGCCAAGAAAGTGGGACACAGCAGGGCAAAAGGAACATTCCGACGTTATGTTACCGTCTGCAAGCACATCCGTGAGTTCCTACCCCATACCTACAAGCGTGAAGATATTCCGTTAAAAGAGTTGAACCTCTCGTTCATCAACGACTTCGAGTATTTCCTGCGTACTGAGAAAAAATGCCGCACCAATACCATTTGGGGCTACATGATTGTGCTGAAACACATTATTTCCATAGCGAGGAATGACGGTCGTCTGCCGTTCAATCCCTTTGCAGGGTACATCAACTCTCCCGAAAGCGTGGACAGAGGGTATATTACGAGAGAGGAGATACACACAATGATGAACACCGATATGCCCGACAAGACACACGAGCTTGTCAGGGATTTATTTCTGTTCTCCACCTTTACAGGTTTGGCATATTCCGATGTCAAGAACCTTACGGAAGACAACCTGCAAACATTCTTTGACGGAAATCTGTGGATTATCACCCGAAGAAAGAAAACTAACACGGAATCCAATATCCGATTGTTGGATGTTCCCCGAAAGATAATAGAGAAGTACAGGGGTATGACAAGAGATAATAAAGTATTCCCCATGCCGAGTAACACGACTTGCAACAAGAAGCTGAAAGCCATTGCCAAGTTGTGCGGTATAAAAGTCCACTTGACCTATCATGTAGCAAGACATTCGGCAGCGACCACTGTGCTGTTATCCAACGGAGTACCCATTGAAACCGTCAGCCGACTTTTGGGACATACCAACATAAAAACGACCCAAATTTACGCAAAAATCACAGCCCAAAAGATTAGTCAGGATATGGAAACATTGTCGCACAAACTGGAGGATATGGAAAAGAACATTTGCAATGCCATTCAGTAACCCTTAAATCAAACGATAATGAAAGAGGAAAGAAACATCATAACAATGAACGAGTTCGGCAATGTAGTTATGCCGAAAGATATACAGGCAACCGCCATGAGTGAGTGGGAGCTTTGCGAGTTGTTCAATGTAACCGCCCCGACTATCAGGGCAGGGATAAAGACACTCTGCAAGAACGGCATTCTGAATGAGTGTGAGATAAGGCATACCATCCGACTGTCCGACAAGTGCAGCATGGAGGTTTACAGCCTTGAAACGATAATCGCCCTTGCGTTCCGTATCGGCACATACAGTGCGAAGCAGGTGCGCAATGCCGTTCTTGAAAGACTGTACTTGCGAAAAGAGAAAACAAGCATCTTCTTTTCGCTGAACACCAACGGCATAGCCAAAGCCGAATACTTCTCGTAGCTGAATTGGTTGCACGACTGACGGAATCCATTCATTCAGTCACGAATAGAGTAATCAAGCCAGCGTGTCAGCATATAATCTGACCGACATATCAACAGGAACTCCAATTTTTTCTCCCGAAAAGCGTAATCCCCACATTCGTTTTTTGGGAGTTTTTTCGTCTGTCCTGCCCGACTTCCGTTCCAAACCATTGAAAGTTTTTTCTTCGGGGGCTATTTGTCACCGTTCTGCCGCGTTTTGCGTAACAACTTATCCGATAAATGCTTATACTTTTGTAGCTGGTATTTTTCAAACTTAAAACCATTTGATTATGTCAGCTAACAAACAACAAGACAGCCACAGACCGCCATCGGATGGTGGCATGGCAAAGGAGGAATTCATCCGAGTGGGGACTACGCTTTACAAGATTGTGGAGCAGCCCAAACTGAACGGAGGGTATGTAAGGAAACGCATAGCATGGAACAACGAAACCCTGCGCCAAGACTACGGCAAGGACTACATCGGCAGCGTTCCCAAGTATGACGGCTTCTGCACCGTACCCGAACACATCGGCTACCATCCCGTGGTCGGCAAGTTCCTTAACCTCTATGAACCGATAGACCACCAACCTAAAGAGGGCGATTTCTCGCATATCCAATCTTTGGTAGGTCACATCTTCGGGGAGCAATACGAGTTGGGCATGGACTACCTACAACTGCTCTACTTGTACCCCATTCAAAAGCTGCCTATCCTGCTGTTGGTATCAGAGGAACGCAACACAGGCAAAAGCACATTTCTGAATTTTCTAAAACTCCTATTTCAGAACAATGTAACCTTTAACACCAACGAGGATTTCCGTAGCCAATTCAATTCCGACTGGGCCGGCAAACTGCTTATCGTGGTGGACGAGGTGCTGCTCAACCGTAGGGAGGACAGCGAGCGGTTGAAGAACCTAAGCACCACACTTTCCTACAAGGTGGAAGCCAAAGGCAAAGACCGTGACGAGATAGCGTTTTTCGCCAAGTTCGTGCTA
Source organism: Prevotella marseillensis (assembly GCF_900625065.1). Lineage (NCBI taxonomy): Bacteria > Pseudomonadati > Bacteroidota > Bacteroidia > Bacteroidales > Prevotellaceae > Prevotella > Prevotella marseillensis. Next base: position 2,898,289 of record NZ_UYXY01000001.1, read on the forward strand.
TGCTCCAACAACGAGTACTTGCCTGTAATCATTGATGCAGGGGAAACACGCTATTGGGTACGCAAGATAGACCGCTTGCAGTCTGATGATACCGACTTCCTGCAAAAGCTGAAAGCGGAGATACCCGCCTTTCTTCATTTCCTGCAACACAGAACACTATCCACCGAAAAGGAAAGCCGTATGTGGTTTGCTCCATCGCTGTTGCATACCGAAGCCTTGCAGAAGATAATCCGCAGCAACCGTAACCGACTGGAGATAGAGATGCACGAGCTGATACTTGACATCATGGATAGTGTCGGCACGGACACATTCTCGTTCTGCTACAACGACATTCTTCTGTTGCTGGTACACTCGCAGGTAAAAGTGGAGAAGCACCAAGTCCGAAAGGTGTTGCAGGAGTGTTGGAAACTTACGCCTGCACCCAACGGACTGACCTATACCACCTACCAATTCAACTACAATCGGGAGTGTCGGTATGAGCCTGTAAAACGGGTCGGTCGTTTCTATTCTGTCACGAGGGAACAACTTGAATCCCTGTAATATCATTCTTTTTTTTGTTGAATTGATGAATAAGGATATAACTATGCTGACAATAAACAATATACACTCTCAACAAAATCTCAACAATCGAAAAGAGAAGTTGAGAGAGGAACAGCACCCGATTGTTGATTTCTCTTTTGGCGAGTGGTTTGTTGAGAAGATGTTGAGCAAATATCTTTCTGTAAATAAATGTGTTATATAAGCCATTCAACAAATCAACGTTTTTACAATCATCATCAAATCTATAGAATATCATGAACATACAAGAAGTTAAACAAATCAGAATCGCAGACTATCTGCAAAGTTTGGGTTACACGCCCGTCAAGCAACAGGGCAGCAGCTTTTGGTACAAATCACCGCTGAGAGAGGAAACGGACGCATCTTTCAAGGTAAACACAGAACTCAACAAATGGTACGATTTTGGACTTGGCAAGGGCGGTAACATCATCGCATTGGCAGCGGAACTCTACCATACGGAAGATGTAACCTGCCTGTTGAAGCGCATAGAGGAACGGACACCATACATCCGCCCTGCATCGTTTTCTTTTGGCAAGCAGCAATCCGACAACCGCACTTATCGGGTATTAAGAGTTGGCGAGCTGTCATCACCTGCGCTCATTGCCTATCTGCAAGAAAGGGGGATAGACATTGAACTCGCCAAAAGGGAGTGTAAGGAACTGCGGTTTGAGAATGCCGACAAACCCTATTTCGCCATCGGCTTCCCGAATATGGCAAGAGGGTATGAAGTGCGTAATAGATACTTCAAGGGATGTGTCGCCCCGAAGGACATCACCCATATCCGACAGCAAAAAGAGCCACGAACCGTCTGTTATCTTTTCGAGGGCTTCATGGATTATCTCTCGTTCCTGACCATCCGAGTAAAGAACAATCCGCAACACCCACGATTGAATGCACAGGATTACGTCATTCTCAACTCCGTTTCCAACCTCTCGAAAGCGGAAAGCATATTGGCAACCTATACCCGAATCGGCTGTTTCCTTGACAATGACACAGCAGGACGGAACGCATACGCCAACCTGCAACGGATGTTGGGTGACCGCTTGCAGGATATGTCGGTTCACTATGCAGGGTATAATGACTTGAACGAGTACCTGTGCAAAAAACTCTTGTCCCAATCGACAGAGCCGATAAAGGAGGAGAAGCAAGTACAATCCGCAAGGCGGATGATGCAGCCACCGAAAAAGAAAGGGCTGAAAATATAGAGGGGAACAGGTTCGCTTTCCCAAGGGTATTTAGACAGAAATACCATAGCTCAATAGGGCGTTTTCTTCACGCATTACACGGTAATGCTAAAAACTCCCTATCGAGCCAAAGGGAAATCCCTTTGGAAACCCTGAGAGCCAATGCCACAGGCAGAGAATACACTCATAACAATAACCGTAAAAATCAAACTACATGGGATATTTTTCATTGGACATAAAGAAAGCAAAAGGTTCATCGGACACCGTACAATCCGACCATATAGAGAGAAGAATCATACCTAAAAACGCAGACCCGACAAGAACGCATCTGAACAGGGTACTTATAGAATACCCCGATGGCGTTCATGGCAGGGATGAAGCGATTGCCCACAGGCTGAACACGGCAGGCATCAAGCGGAAGATTACACATGACCAAGTCCGTGTAGTCCGAGTGGTTCTGTCGGGAACACATGAGGACATGATGGACATACAGGAAAACGGAAGACTTGACGAATGGTGCAGCGACAGCATCCAATGGCTGCAAGCCACATTCGGCAGGGAGAACGTGGTTGCCGCCCATCTTCACATGGACGAGAAGACACCGCATATCCATGCAGCCATTGTTCCCATCGTGACAGGTGAAAGGCGCAAAGCCAAGAAAGAGCAGGAAGACGGCAAACGGAAGTATCACAAGAAAGCAAATACCGTCCGTTTGTGTGCCGATGACCTGTTCAACCGTCAGACCTTGATTGCGTACCACGACAATTATGCAAGGGTTATGGCTAAATACGGATTACAGCGAGGTGTGCGAGGTTCCGAAGCACGGCACACCACCACGACACAGTATTATCGGGACATACAGAAAAAGAACGCTGCCCTTGATGCAGAAAACAAGCGGTTACAGGAGCAGAAAACCGAAACCGAACAGGAACTCAGACAAGCCAAGAAAGAGGTACAGACCGAGAAACTGAAAGGTGCAGCCACCACCGCAGCGACCAACATAGCTGAAAGTGTCGGTTCTCTTTTCGGGAGCAACAAGGTCAAGACTTTGGAAAGGGAGAACACCGCCCTGTATCGGGAAGTTGCCACCCATGAGGAAACCATTGAGATACTGCAAAACCGCATACACACGATGCAAACCGAGCACAACCGCCAGTTGTTGGAAATACAGCAGAATCACCGTAAGGAGATGGCGGAAAAAAGTGTCAGACACAAAGATGAAGTATCAGGTTTGAAACGCATTATCGAAAAGCTGTGTGCATGGTTTCCTATGGCAAAGGAAATTATGAGAATAGAGAGCCTGTGCCGCCTTGTCGGGTTCAATGAAAGGCAGACCACGACATTGACTTATGGTAAGCCTTTGATATACGAGGGCAAACTTTATTCGGAGGAACATAATCGGAGTTTTACGACAGAAAGAGCAGGCTTTCAAGTGGTGAAAGACCCTGCGGACAAGTCTAAACTGACACTCGTAATCAACCGCCAGCCCATAGGCGAATGGTTCAGGGAACAGTTCGACAGGCTACGGCAGAGCATACGACAGCCAATTCAACCACAAAGGAAAAGTAGAGGAATTACATAAGTAGTTAAAACAGATTGCAATAAGCCTCCGATAATCGTATTTCCCTATCAGAGGCTTATTGCTGTTTAGATTTAGTTACGTTTCATAAATCATGATTTTTGTTTTTGATTGTCGACCTTTCTAAGTTGTGGAAGACATAAGGCTATTATAGCGAGAAGCAGAATAGCCATACCTGAGAACAAAAACCAACGGTTTACCCCGATTTGGTCTGCAAATGCACCCGACACTACCAACCCAAGCGGCATGGCAAACGACATGATGCTGCCAAGAAGTCCGAAAACACGCCCTAAATACTCGGGTTGTATCTGTTCTTGAAATAGCGCGGTCTGTACTCCATTATAGAATGGGGCAGAAAAGCCCATCAACGTACAACATATCGCAAATATCATAAAACCATTGGTTGGTAGCAAGCCGGAAACAGTCAATGACACTCCCATAAGAAAGATAGAGCCGATGATATTTGCCATGCGCTTTTTGAAACCTCCCCATGCGCCCAATAGAAGTCCGCCCAACAACATACCAACTGCAAAAACAATTTCCACCACGGAAGCATGCAAGGTACTTCCCTCGAAATAATTCATACTCATCAGCGGAAATAGCGCATTGATTGGCATATAAATGAACATATTGATTGCTCCTATCCAAAGCAATGTGAAAAGAGCTTTATTTTGTCGTATTGCGTTATAGCCAATGCGCAGTTCGGTGAAAAAGTTTTCTTGCTGCAGCGCTTCAATCGGTTGTTTTGGGATGTGAACCATTGCAACAGTGATACAGGCAATTATTGCTCCGAATACGTCAAGGGCAACCGCAGAATTCAACCCCCATTTTGCATAGAGAAAAGCGGCAATTGCCGGACTTAGGATGAAACTTGCCGATTGGATGGACTGGGTGTAGCCGGCACATTTGACTAACTGTTCTTCAGGCACTAAAAGAGGTGTTACCGCACTTAACGCAGGGGAATGGAATGCAGTGCCAACGCTTCTAATGAAGAGGATGAGCATTACTATCCATACAGGTAGTTCCGCTGACAGGGAAATTACGGTAAGTACCAGTCCAGCACAAGCTATGATGACATCTGCACCAATCATGACCATTTTCCGGTTCCAGCGGTCAACAAGTACTCCGATTGCAGAACCTAAAACCGCTTGAGGTAGAAACCCAACCAAGGTCGCCATTGACAACACCATCGCAGACCCTGTTGTATTTGTCAGATGCCAGATGATGGCCATTTGAAGAACCCCACTTGTTATCAGGGACACAGCTTGCCCCGCCCATATTGTATAGAAATCTTGTTTCCAATTTCTGATTTTTTCCATTTGAATTTTTCCTTTTATCTTTTGAATGTTTCTTGATTTTATAGCACAAAAAATCTCTCGACAAGCCTGAAATAGCATGCCGGATTACAAAGACAATGACATTCAAATCGAATTAATTAGATTTGAATGTGGAAAAATTACCAAGGTTTATGATATGCAATATTAACGGTGTTTTTACCTGTTAATATTGTACAATTGTTCATAATCATATTGAAAACCACTATATATGTTGCGACTTATCTTAATTGGGATGGTATTATATGCACACCGAATCCGCTGCAAAGTTACAATAAATTATTCGATTTTTGCACTAACTAAAGTAAAGAATTTCAATGCTTCCTGAATTTTGCCTTTCCTTTTTTATCCAAATCTGCAAAAAATAACGGCATAAGCAAATAGGTATATATCGAAAGGCAAAAAATGGCGAATACTGTTTGTATTGGATACTATATCAAAGATTTGTCGTATCTTTGCACCTGAAAGAGTTATTTGATAGTAAAACACCGCAAAACGCTGAAAATCGCACGGTTTCCTAGTCGTTACCATTACTTTTCAGATACTCCGTTAAATGTTTATTCATCAAACGGTTAGACGAAACCGTTCAGAATTTAAAATATAAGAACCGAAGGTCAGCGCAGCTAATTTGTGATCCGAAATACATTCAGATTTTTTTCTACAAATTAATCTACATCATGCTATCGTTGAATAGAAAAAGGAAGACAGCGGATTGAAAATCACTAGTGTTCGAAAGATTTTAACTATCTGAAAGTCAGTTATTTACTTGCATATATCAATATTTTTTTGTATCTTTACATCATAATAATAGAGCAAAAAATATTGAAATGAAAGATGTAAAAGTTCATGCAAAAGACATCCTGCGCATGATACCCGATGTAGAACTGGCCAAACTGTCCAGTTCTACAAAAGTGGACTATTGCGCCAAGGTATTGAGCGGCGAGCGGATGTTCTATCTCCTTGTATTTGCCCTCCTGGCGGCAGATCAGATAAGTCAGCGCAAACTTGAGGTTGTATTCAACAATTCCATGTTCAAGACGCTGTTCAACATAAGTGCAGACGCCCATGTTACGCACAGTTCCATTTCCACCCGCCTGTCAAAGATAGACCTGAGCTTCTTTGAGAAAGCCTATGAGATTATATACAGACGTTTCTCCCAACTGTACACTGAAGAGGAAATTATGCATCTGTATCTGATACGTGTTGACAGTTCCATGGTGGCCGAATGCTGCAACAGGCTCAAGGCCGGTTTCACCGTCGGCAAGAAGCCCGGAGACGGAAGGCAGCCGCGCAAGCAGATAAAGTATACCATGGCATACGACGGTTTCGCCGTCAGACTGGCCGAGGTGTTCAACGAGGCTGTATATCTTAGCGAGGACATGGCCATCCCAAAGGTAGTACTCAAGCTTGTCAAAAAAGACAGCAGACAGGCGAACTTATAGGTTATAGACCGCGGTCTCAGTTCCCTGGACAACTTTAACGCCATAAACGAGTGTGATGGCAAATTTGTAGGAAGGATAAAGACCAGCCGCAACATGGAAGTGGTGGAAAGCCTTATGAAAGAAGACACAGACACCGACCTTGGCAATCTTGAGCTGTATGAGGACAATATTGTACATCTGTACGACAATGAGGAGAAGAAATACTCCGAAACGCCATACCGCGTTATAAAGGCACGCTTCAAGCATCCGCGTGACACCACACGCCCTGCAAACAAAGGCAAGGTAAGGAGGGTTGAGAACGAGGTGTTCCTGATAACCAACGATTTCGGCCTTACGCCGAAGCAGGTAGCCGAGGCATACAGGAGACGCTGGGATATAGAGGTATTCTTCAAGTTCCTGAAGCAGAACCTGTCTTTCTCGCATTTCGTGTCAACAAGTGAGAACGGAATTAAGGTTATACTGTACATGACGCTCATCACTGCCATGCTCGTGATGATTTACAAGCGTGAGAACGGCCTGGGATTCTCTATAGGCAAATTCATGTTCTTTATGGAGATGCAGGATTGGGTCTGTCAACTCATGGTTGTGCTAAATGGCGGTAATGCGGACAAACAGAATAGTGATTTTCGGTTGAAGGCAAGAATTCCGTAAAAACGGATTTAAGCCATTGCAACATAACCTGGATAAAATAATCTTTCGAACACTAGTGATTGAAAATCCTGATACTTATTTCCGGCGGAGCGCAGATCCGCCGGCACATTTGCATTGTAGATTTATATCGTTGATTGCTAAAGGTGTAGACATTGGATGGCTGAGTCAGCGCCAACAAGTTGGACGGAAACTACAAGGCTATTGTTCTGTCGGATATGCACGAGTTGTTGAGCAAAGCGAAAAATTCGACAGCATATAATATAAGAACCGAAGGTCAGCGCAGCTAATTTGTGATCCGAAATACATTCAGATTTTTTCCATAAATTAATCTACATCATGCTATCGTTGAATAGAAAAAGGAAGACAGCGGATTGAAAATCCTTATATTCATTTCCGGCGGAGCGCAGATCCGCCAGCACATTTGCATTGTGGATTTATATCGTTGGTTGCTATAGGTGTAGACATTGGATGGCTGAGTTAACACCAACAAGTTGGACGGAAACTACAAGGCTATTGTTCTGTCGGATATGCACGAGTTGTTGAGCAAAGCGAAAAATTCGACAGCATATAATATAAGAACCGAAGGTCAGCGCAGCTAATTTGTGATCCGAAATACATTCAGATTTTTTCCATAAATTAATCTACATCATGCTATCGTTGAATAGAAAAAGGAAGACAGCGGATTGAAAATCCTTATATTCATTTCCGGCGGAGCGCAGATCCGCCAGCACATTTGCATTGTGGATTTATATCGTTGGTTGCTATAGGTGTAGACATTGGATGGCTGAGTTAACACCAACAAGTTGGACGGAAACTACAAGGCTATTGTTCTGTCGGATATGCACGAGTTGTTGAGCAAAGCGAAAAATTCGACTGCATAAAATATCAGAACCGAAGGTCAGCTATTGTTCTGTCGGATATGCTATCCGACAGCATAAAATATCAGGATTTGTGATCCGAAAAACATTCAGATTTGTTTTCTACACATCAATCTGCATCATGCTATCGTTGAATAGAAAAAGGAAGATAGCGGATTGAAAATCCTGATACTCATTTCCGGCGGAGCGCAGATCCGCCGGCACATTTGCATTGTAGATTTATATCGTTGATTGCTAAATGTGGAGACATTGGATGGCTGAGTCAGCGCCAACAAGGTGACCGGAAACAACAAGGCTATTGTTCTGTCGGATATGCTATCCGACAGCATAAAATATCAGGATCTGTGATCCGAAAAGCATTCCGATTTTTTTCCATAATCAGCCTGCACCGAGATCCGAAATACATTCAGATTTATCTTTGCTACTCAACACATTCCTTCTTAATTCAAACTATTAACCTGCTGTTTGCCGATAAAAAACGGGCCACTTTCGATGCAAAAGTGGCCCGTTTACGACTCGAAAACGATAGGTTAACAGTCTGAAAGCAGCAGACATGGTTTTGCTTACGGTTTATGTCGCACGACGGCATGCCGAGACTGCACGTTAAGCAAAGCAGAGCGTTTTGCTTACAGATTTTTGACATTAATCCGTCCCGCGGCTTTTCCATGCCGGCAGCAACCGACAAAAAGCGCACGCGTAACAGCTGGCGCTGCCAATTAAAACATCAGCGCGACAATATGAATTTTATCACCCACATCATGCATGATTCAGGCTAAAAACATGATTTTAGACATAAAAACAGGCATAAATCAAGAAAAATCGAGGATTGTCAGGGCTTTGTCAGGGTAGAAAAGCTTGGAAGTGATATGTGAATTAAATAATTTTGCGATGTGAATAACGCCTGAATCAAAATCGGGCAACACAACAAAACAATGAAATTTATACAAAAAAACACCCATAGTCCGGATAGGGTAAAAATCAGTAACAAACCTACATGAACCTTAAAAAAAGAACGATTATGAAGAAATTATTATTCCTAGCAATGACGATGCTGAGCACATGTTTCATGTCAGCACAGATAATGAAGGAAATTCCAGGATTACGCTATCACGCAATGAGCGAGAACGGCAAATGGATGTTATCCGTAGATAATGGCTACATAGGAATACTAAATACTGAGACCGACGAACTGCAGGAATACTGCGACGGAGTAACAGGCTACACCCTCGGAATGGGCAACATGGTAACCAATGACGGATTTTTAGTTGGTAATATTGACGGCGCGCCTTCAATATTAGACATTGAGAAAAAAGAATGGAAACAGCTACCTGTAAAAAAAGGCGACACATATTCATCAGCCAACGCCATAACAAACTCACGGAAATATATAGTGGGATACATTGGCAACAGCAACGGATTCGGAAATACTACTATTGAACCCGTTATATGGACAATGAACAGCGACGGTACATATGCAGATTACGAAAAATTGCCTTATCCGGAGAAAGACTTCACTGGAGTTGCACCACAATACATTCTGCCAAACTGCATTTCAGAAGACGGCACTGTAATCGGTGCGCAGCTTGTAAGACAAGACAACGAATGTCTGCCGATGATATACAAAAAAGCTGAAGACGGCACATGGACCTATGAAGTGTATGACAAAGGCTTATGCGAAGAGGGTACAGAATTTCCTGAGTTTCCGACAGAAGAACCTATCGTACCAAGTTATTACGATTATTTGAGCCAAGAAGAAGCCGGAGCATACAAACAGGACTCAACAGAATACGCCGACTCGTTGTGGGCCTACACCATTGGCGAATCAACCCAAAGGCCGACATATTATCCCGACCCAAAATATTACATGACAGAAGAAAACCTTAATATGTATAACGAAGCATGGGATAGCTATTTGACACTTAGCGATGAATATTCACAAAAACTCATGAACTTCCGAAGCTTCTACTACGAACATGTAACACCTAACTTCTACACAATGAATGGTGTATGGCTGTCAACAAACGGAAAATATTATGCCACGACTTGTAAGAAAGGATGGGAAGGGACTATTGGAGACGCAGCACTGCTGACAGTTGGCAAAACTTCTGAACTATATGACTATAAAGACGGTTTGTCAGGCTACTGTGTAACCAATGACGGAGACTTCTTCGTATCCGACGCTGGCACGGCATATGTCTATCCTGCCAACAGCAAAGAAAAAGTTACTCTAATTGACTGGCTTAGGTCCAAAGGTGAAACAGAAGCTGCCGACTGGCTATCTGACAAAGAAACTGGTATAGCTATATGCAGTGGCGACGGTCGTGTAATATCAGGATATTTTGGTGCGGCAGGCATATACGACAGTTGGTTGATCAAGCTCGACGGAACGCCTACAGGCATAACCGGCATTGAGCAGGATGGCAACAGCCACGTTAAGGCATACGACCTGCAGGGACGCATCGTGGCTGAAGGCGAATACAACGAGGTAAGAAACAATCTGAAAAGGGGTATATATATTATCAACGGCCGAAAGGTTGTAGTAAAATGAGAGTAGAAGAGCATGCGCCGCAGCAAAATCATAGCTGCGGTGCATGTCTGTAAACATCTGATTATCAGGGGATAAACATTATTTAACACCATTGTCCACCTTTTTATCCCCTATTTTATGCACCATAAATCAATAAAGAATGCTATCTTTGGAAGTCTGAAACGGCAAATTATCAAAATCATTAACCATAATCATCACGTTATGAGAAAAACATTTTTTACACTGATTGCACTGCTGCTGTCGCTCACGACAGTCAACGCACAGATGCTCACACCAGACGGAAGCATCACAGTAACAAAACAACGCACAGCCGTAATTAACAAGCACATGGCTCCGGCAATGGGTCCCAACCGCATAGCGATGGACGCAGACGAGAGAATAATGGGCTTCTATGACTCAGACGAAATGGGCACAAACGCCCTCGGACTGAACGGCAGCGGCCAGTTTAAAGCCGGCGTTGAGTTCACCAAGGCACAGATAGGCCACTTCGTTGGCGGACAGATAACCAAAGTGCGCTTCGCTCTCGGCGAGCTCATCGGAGCATCTAAAGTAAGCGTCTACAAGGTTGCGCTCGAAAGCGGTGAGATGACACTCATGTCGGAAGAGGCCGTAGCCAGCACACAGAAGGGATGGAACGACGTTACGCTCACAACACCTGTAGCCGTAGAAGACGGTGTGGACTATCTCATCTGCTACGACTTCACATCAGTTCCGGGAAAATATCCGCTGGTAGTAGACCAGGACGTAAACCCGGGCGGAGCTGTTGACGGCGGATGCCTCATGTACGGAAACCTCGGAGAGGGCGGCGAAGGATGGTACAACTTCGGCACACAATACGGCAACTTCTGCATACAGGCCGTTGTTAAGGGTGGCAGCTTCCCCGACGAAGACATCACCATAAGCTCATTCACATCATCAAAATTCGTGCAGGCAGGACAGAACATCGCCTACAGCTACAGAATAAAGAACAACGGAAACAACATCCCGTCTGCATACACCATCGACGTGATGCTTGACAACAACGTGATAGCTACAGCCGAAACACCCGTTGCGCTGACAAACAGCCCGCAGACCGTGAACGGCAACGCCACAATACCTGCAGACGCTGCATCAGGCAAGCACACACTGGCCGTTAAGGTGACAAAGATAAACGGACAGGCTCCTACAGAGTACACCGAGGACGACATTGCCGGCATGGACGTCAGCGTATATGCCGAAAGCATGCTGAGACAGAAGAACCTCGTTGAGCAGTTCACTTCAACAAAATGTACATACTGCCCGCTGGCAGACCCCGTTCTCCAGAAGCTTTCAGACATGCGCGGCGACATCATCATCGTGGCACACCACAACAAGATACCTGCAGCCGGCGACCCGATGATCTGCGACGATGCACTTGCCATATCAGACATGTTCAACATGAGCGGCAACCCGTCAGGAATGTTCAACAGATACTATGAGCCCAGCATGGAGCTGAACGCTGATCAGACACTGACTCTCGGACTCGGATACAACTCACAGTATGTAGACCTGGCTGCCGAGATGCTCAATCAGGTGGTTGAAAACTCTAACAGCGTGCCGGCATTCGCAAACATCAACATCAAGACTGAATACAACGAAAGCACAAGAGAACTGAGCGTTGAGGTTTACGGTAGCGGCGTCAGCGAGTTTAAAGACTACGTAGGCGAAGACGCAGCTCTGTCAGTGTTCCTCACAGAAGACGGCATACAGGCAGCCCAGACAGGCGGCAGCAGAGACGAAATACACGACAACGTTATGCGCAAGGCTTTGTCAGATGCATTCGGCAGCGCCATCAACTGGGACGGCAACACATACAGCAACAAGTACACTATCACTCTCGACAGCTCATGGAAGCCCGAAAACATGCACGTAGTGGCATTCATCAACCGTCCGGTAACAGATAATTCAGCCATGGACGACGTATGGATCAACAACGCCGAGATATGTAAGCTTGGCGAAAGCATCACAGCCGGCATCGAAGCCCCGATAACAGACAAGGGCACTGGCGTAGAGGTTGAGCGCTACACAGTAGACGGCCGCAAGATAAGCAAGCCTGTGAAGGGCCTGAACATCGTAAAGATGTCTGACGGCAGAACAATAAAAGTTATCGTGAAGTAATTTTCTTCAAAAGCACATCAGGCAGCTGACGGGACAAAAGCCTCAGGCAGCTGCCGCCATAACACAGCAAAGCCCCCTATGCGCACAACGCAGCGCATAGGGGCTTTGTCATATAATAGCGTCAGCAGAGCCGTCAGGCTGCATAAGGCAGGATTAAATCAGAATACTTGCCGCAACACGCAGACAGCCTTCAGCAGCTACGGGAGGCGCCCATAACACGCCATATATCAGGAAAAGAACGGCACGACACCGGCAAAGCCAAAATATCGCGCCTTAAACAAGGCAGAAAATACATTTCGAAGCAACAGAGCGGCAACGATACTCAAAAATTATAAAAACACATATTTTTCTGCTAAAAAGCCACATTTAGGCATAAAAACAGCCTAAAATAAGGGAATTTCGAAGGTTGTCAGGGTTTTGTCAGGGTAGAAAAACTTGACTTTAAGATATGATTTTAATAATTTTGCGGTGTAAATCATGATTGCGCAAGCAAAAAACATGAAAATACATAAAAGAAATTGCATAAAGTTCCCATAATCCGGATATGGGTACATACAGCAGAAAAAATCCTACACAACCTTAAAAAAGAACGATTATGAAAAAGTTATTATTACTTGTAGTGACGTTGCTGAGCACAAGTTTAATGTCAGCACAGACAATGAAGGAACTCCCCGGACTGCGCTACCATGCCATGAGCGAAAACGGAAAATGGATGTTAACCGTTGAACAGGGATGGATAGGAATACTTAACACTGAGACTGACGACTTTCAGCAATATGGCGGGGGCGACATAGGATACGACCTCGGCATGGGCAACATGGTTACTAACGACGGATACCTTGTTGGCTGTATAGATGGCAAACCGGCTATACTGAATATAGATAAACAGGAATGGCAGGAGCTCCCCGTAAGGAAAGGCGACACATTCTATTCAACAGCCAACGCCATAACCAACTCACGCAAATACATAGCAGGATTCATTGGCACAGACAAAGGATTCGGAAATACAAAAATAAAGCCAGTAATATGGACAATGAACAGCGACGGAACTTACGGAGAATATGAAGACCTGCCTTATCCTGAAAAAGACTTCACAGGCGTTGCTCCTATGTATATACTCCCAAACTGTATATCAGAAGACGGAAAGGTGATAGCAGCTCAGCTCATGAGACAAGACGACGAATGTCTGCCGATGGTATACAGAAAAGCAGAAGACGGCACATGGACTTATGAAGTTTATGACAAAGGACTGTGCGAAGAAGGGCTGGAATTTCCTGAGTTTCCGACAGAAGAACCTGTGGAGCCAAGTTATTACAACTATATGAGCCAAGAACAAGCAGATGCCTACAAACAAGACTCAACGGAATATGCAGACTCATTGTGGGCCTATAACATAGGCGAGTCAACAGAAATGCCAACATATTATCCTGATCCTAAATATTATATGACAGAAGAGAATCTGAATCTCTATAATGAGGCATGGGAAGAATGTGTGGCAATAAGTGACGAATACTCAAAACAACTAATGAACTTCAGAAACTTCTATTATGAGCATGTTACACTAAATTACTACGCACAAAATGGTGTGTGGCTGTCTACTAATGGAAAATATTATGCTACAACGTGTGAAAAGAATTATGCTGTAGGCGATGCGGCATTATTCACCATAGACGAAACACTCAAACCGCACGACTATCAAGACGGACTCTACGGCTACTGCGTAACCGACGACGGTGACTTCTTTGTGTCAAACCTCAGCACAGCTTATGTATATCCTGCAAACAGCACAGAAAAGGTAACTCTTATCGACTGGCTCAAGTCTAAAGGCGAAACAGAAGCAGCCGAGTGGCTGTCGGACAGAGAAACAGGAACAGCTATCTGCAGCGGCGACGGACGCGTGATATCAGGATTCTATGGAGCACCCGGAAACTACACCAGCTGGATTATCAAGCTCGACGAGACGCCTACAGGCATAACAGACATTGAGCAGGACGGCAACAGCCACGTGAAGGCATACGACCTGCAGGGACGCATCGTGGCTGAAGGCGAATACAACGAGGTAAGAAATAATCTGAAAAGAGGTATATATATTATCAACGGCCGCAAAATTGTGGTAAAATAAAAGTAACGTTTTTCTAAAAGCCGGCACATCCTGTCATGTGCCGGCAAATAATAAAACGATCTTGACATATAAAAAAGAGCTGCAATAAAGACAAAAAGAAAGGAGACGAAAAAAGAAAGAAAAAATAAAGAAAAAATAAAAAACAAGCATATTAACCTCTATATTAAACCCAAACCGTGCATAATGCAAGATTGGGATTAAACATAAAAATATTTAGAAGATAAATCTAAATACATCACTCGCCTTATCAGACCAAAGTATTAACCCCTTAATAATTACGAACTATGAAAAAGCAAGTACTTTTCGCTGCAGTTGCAACATTATTAGCTTCTGCCCCGTCTTCTGCTCAGATTAAAATGCAGAAAGACAATTTTATTCCGTTAAGCATCTCTAACGACGGAACTGTTTGCGGAACCTATGGACAGGCTACACCATATTTCTTATGGTCGTCGCAGGACGGAAACATGACAGATATAGGCGGATCGTCAAACGGTCCGGGGTCGGCAGGCAACGGAGTGATATCAGCCGACGGCAAATATATTTCGGGTGTTGCACATACGATACTAAAGCCAGATACCGAGCTGAAACGCAAGTCTTATATAGAGAAATACACATTCAATGATATCGTTAACGTAAACAAAGGATACATAGCAGTAGGCAAGACTGATGACAATAAGGGTATTGTAATCAGAAACACAGGATTCAATACAAGATGGAATCCTACTAATATGGATTCACCTATAAATACAGTATGTTTCCTTAACAACTATGTTGGAATAATTGCAGGTGACAATGCTTTTTATCAAGTTACCACTAGCTCAGGCTCATGGTGGACTGATGAATATGAGCATCCGGGCAAGGACGACGATGTAGACAAGTTTGTGGATGTAGACTTCAGCGGCGAGTTCTATGGTGCTGCAGCAGCAGTTCTGGCTGACGGCAGCGGCGCGCTTTACTATTCGGAGAATGGTGCAGAGACATGGAGCGCAGCTACAGGCTGGGAAGGCCATCCCGCAGCTATATGCCATGCATCAGACAAGAAGTTCTACATGGTTACTGAGGAAGGACGCATATACACATCTGAAGGCGCAGGCGAATGGACACAGTGCGGCGACCTTGGCAAGGCGCTAAAGGCTGTAAGCTTCGCTGACACGGAGAAAGGAATAGTAGTAGGCGACAACATCATAGCCGTAACCACAGACGGCGGAACCACATGGACTGAAATTGAGTCTGAAATAAGCGGCACATGGCTATCTGCCGTATGGAACGG
Source organism: Prevotella marseillensis (assembly GCF_900625065.1). NCBI lineage: Bacteria > Pseudomonadati > Bacteroidota > Bacteroidia > Bacteroidales > Prevotellaceae > Prevotella > Prevotella marseillensis. The sequence goes on from NZ_UYXY01000001.1 coordinate 2,913,991, forward strand.
CGACGATGTCTACGTGGCAGGCAAAGGCGAGGCCATAATATATTCAGCCGACAACGGCAAGACATGGGAGCAGATAAACACTGACCTGGCCGACACTGAAGGAACAGTAAACAGCATCATATATAACGGTAATGAATTATATACATGCGGTACTTCGAGCACATTCTATTTCCGTCAGTCAGAGGCTACGGAAACACAAATCCGCGAAATGGCACGCTATGACAGAAACGCCGACGAATGGACTCCTCTCGGTTATTTCTCACCAATGGGTGAAAGTGGAAGTAGTGGTTATTGTGTATCAGGAGATGGAAAAACTGTTGGAGGAAACGCTTACGTAATAAGAAATGCTGACTCGTTCAAATTCAAAAACGTGGCAGCTGCAGCAATATGGAATGAAGAAGACGGCAAACTGATAGAGTTGCCCGGACTATATCAGGAAAAAACATCAAACGCACGCATTGATGCACTGAACGCAGACGGCACAGTAGCCGTAGGCTATCAGGACATTGACGGTATGTGGGTGTCATCTGTATGGAAGAAGGAAAACGGTGTATGGGGCGACGGCGTCATTCTGTTCAAGGACAAAGAAGTAGGCCTTGCTGACTACGAAAACGTTATGCAGGAGTGCTCATGTGTTTCTCCAAACGGCAAATGGGTTGGCGGATACGGCTTATACATACCTACAGGACCGCTTGCCTATGCATCCGACGACTCTGCTGACAAGCATGAAATATCAGAACCTTATATATGGAACGAAGAAACAGGCGTGATACAGTTAGGCATGCTCGAGAACGCACCTTCGACAAATGGTTTTTATGGATTTGTAAGCAATGTGTCTGACGACGGCTCGCTGGCCTTCGGTACATTCCAGACCACAATGCCCGGAATAGAGATATGGGGTGTGCCGTTCATCTGGACTAAGGAAGACGGCATGCGCGACCTCAACGACTGGATAACAGAGAAATATAATACAGACTTAGATGGTTATAGAATTTTTGGTGTAACAGATTTATCTGATAACGGACAATATCTGCTTTGCTCAATCCGCAAGGGCAGCGAGTCAGGCGCTTGCGTCATCGACCTTAATGCTGAAGGCACAGGCATCAGCCTCGGCGAGACAGCAGCCGACAACAGCGTGAGGATATATCCTAACCCGGTATCAGACATGATACACATCGACCTCAACTCGGCAGAGAACGTGAAGATTAGCCTCTACGGACTGACGGGCAACATGGTCAAGACAGCTGCAGAGAGCGGCACAACAGCCACGATGAACGTAACCGATGTGCCCGAGGGCATGTATATCCTCGTGGTGGATAACGGAAAGAACAAGACAGTAAGAAAAATGCACATCACTCACTGATTAGCATGCCGTGCTTAATCTGAATCACGTATGGGCACGGCATATTGAATGGGGCGACGGCATGACATAACTGTTGTGAAACATTAAGGCCGGCGCCCCGTCTTTTTATGACACGGCTTCATAGCATAAAAAATATTATCTTAACAGCCGTCACCGCCACAAAGATGCACAGCCTGCAGGCAGCTATCCCGGCAAGGCATTTACCCCTGAATGTTTAACCCCATACGCCACACCGGGAATATATTTGCCGGACACTTCTGCCATACCTACAGTCACACATAAAGACACCGGCAGCCGGCAGCATGCGCATCGGAGTGACGCGTGGCGGCTGTTGATATGATGATGCCGGGGTTGGGTAAAGAATAAGGATAAATATATATCAGGCAGCCTATTGCCCATATATATCATGACGCGCTGTCCTGCCCGTCGTCAATTATCGACTGCAGATATCCGCGTATCGACACGTCGCTGCCGAGGCTAATCTTCTTACGGAGCCTGTTGCGGCTCTTCTCTACCGACTCAACCTCGCGGAACGTTATCTGCGATATCTCCTTCGAGGTCAGTCCCATGTATATGTAGGCACACAGGCGGCAGTCATTCTGCGTAAGGTTAGGGTGAGCCTCCTTGAGCTTGGCGTCGAAGAGTGGCGACACCTCGTTGAAGTATGTCTTGAAGCCCTCGTTGAGCCTATTGGCGGTCTGCTGGCGCAGCTTAAGCGATATGCCGTTGACGCGCTTGCGCGTGTCTTCCTCGGCTATGTCCTTGCTCAACTCGGCAAGCTCCTCGCAGATGTTCTTGTGCAGATTGTCTATCGACGAAAGGTCTATCGAGAATGTCGTCAGCTCGCGGCTCTTCTTTCCTATTTCGCTCTCCATTCTCTTTTTCTCCCATTCGTGCTCTTTCTGCTCAAGCATCCTCAGCTTCTTTTCCTGTTCGAGTATTATAGCGCTCTGTCGCTGCTCGTTTTTGCGCTTCTTTATGCTGACAACCACGAGCACCGACAGCAGCACGGCCACGAGTATGGTGGCCACAGATATTATCGTGCGGTTGCGCAGCTTGATGTTGGCAAAATCATACTTCATCTTCAGCTCCATGTTGTCGTTGCGCAGCTGTGCTATGTCATACCATGTCATCATCTGGAAGAGCTGCCTCTTCTGGTTGTCAAAGTTGAGCGAGTCGTTGAGTTTCATGCTCTCCTGCAGGCATCTCGACGCCCTTTCGTAATAGTTGAGCTTCATGTAGAGAGTGGCTATCTCCTTGAGATACTTGCCCTTTATGGCGTCCGACTGCTTCGGTATCACCTTCTCCTCGATATACCCAATCTCGCTGAGAGCCTTATGCTTCTGCCCCATGGCTATGTAAAGCTGCACGAAGTTGAGCCTTATCATCAGCTCTGACACCGTAAACTTTTCGCCCGGCAGCGTCTTCTCTGCCATCACAAGAGCCCTCTCGGCCTCTTTATATTTGCCCATCTCGGTGAGCAGTCCGCCCTTGTTGATATAAACGCGCGACAGCACATCTCTGTTGCCGGCGGCACACTGTATCGCACTGTCGAGGCAGGCAATGGCCTTGGGCATGTCCTTCTGTCCGCAGTAGACCAGCGCCATGTTGTTATACAATATGCTGCTTACCCCTGCCAGGCTCTTCAGACTTATCAGCATCCTCAGAGCCTTGGCATAGTCATGCGTGTCATAGTAGAGCTGCGCCTGATTGGTGTATATCTGCGACAGCACCTTCCTGAAGCCGTGCTTGCGGGCAATGGCCGCTGCCCTGTCGAACATCTTGCGGCCTTCCTCATGAAATCCGAGCATAGTGTAGCCTATTCCGGCCGAGTTGGCATACTTTGCCATTATCAGGAAGTCGGTCTTCTTTGAAGCCGTCTTCTTCACCTCATTGAACACCATCCTGGCAAAAAGCACCTCAGACAGGAAGTCGCCCTTCTCGGTGAACATCTTGCACATGGGATAATAGCTCGCTGCCAGCTGCGCAGGCTTCAGCGAGTCGGCATTGCTGCGGTTAATCTTGTTGATTTCGTTCAGATAAAACTTCCTGCCGGGCGTGTGCTGCACATACTCCTTCAGATATGCCGTCCACCGCTCCTTCAGCGCATTCTTTTCTGCCCCGCCTGCCACCGCAGGACACACACACGACAACAGCAATGCTGCCACTGCGGCGCGTAGAGCCACGCAGCGCACACCGCGGCATGCCGCAGCGCAACATTCAATGACACAGGCTAAAAGGAAAGGCAGACATAAGGCAGGTCTGCCGTATTGGGTATACATCAAGCGCATAACAGATAAAATTAATTTCAGCGGCAAAACATCAAACAGAAATACCGCCCATGTCAGCATCACGCTGCATGACGGCAGGCCGTGGCGTAAGACTTGTATGCATAGAGAGCCGCAATACTCAAAACATAATATCAGACAAGGCCGGTCTCAAAGGTACGAATTATTAATCAAAACGTGGCCACTTTATCCGCTATTTTTGTCTTTTTGCCGTAAATTAAGCCCTATCCTGCCGCCTTAACAAGGCCTTAACGACGTATGACATTGCGCCGTACGGCGTATGCTTTTTCTGCCTGTGCGGCGGGCCATGACTGAGATAATGCAGCCAGAACGGCGGCAACATAAAGCTGGAGGCAGATAGCCACGCAACAAATCATAACATTAATTATGCCGCCACAATGACAGTTATATCACTTTTTTGTTATAACTTTGCGCCCGGAATATAAACGTTTATAAGACATGTCATTAAAATGTGGTATAGTAGGACTGCCTAATGTGGGCAAGTCTACGATTTTCAACTGCCTGTCGAGCGCGAAGGCACAGGCAGCCAACTTTCCTTTTTGCACCATCGAACCTAACGTCGGCGTGATAACCGTGCCCGACAAACGCCTGACAAAGCTCGCCGAGATTGTTCATCCGGGACGCATCGTGCCCGCAACCTGCGAGATTGTGGACATTGCCGGACTCGTAAAGGGTGCCAGCAAGGGCGAAGGTCTGGGCAACAAGTTCCTCGGAAACATACGCGAAACCGACGCCATCATACACGTGCTGCGCTGCTTTGACGACGACAACATCACTCACGTTGACGGCAGCATAGACCCTATACGCGACAAGGAAATCATCGACACCGAGCTGCAGCTGAAGGACCTCGAGACCATAGAGGGACGCCTGAGCAGGCAGCAGAAGGTGGCAGCCGCCGGAAACAAGGAGGCAAAAATAGAAGTAGGGGTGCTCGAGGCATACAAGGAAGTGCTCGAACAGGGCAAGAACGCACGCGTGGTTGAGTTTGACAGCAAGGAAGAGCAGGACGCCGCACGCAACCTGTTCCTGCTGACGGCTAAGCCCGTACTGTATGTGTGCAACGTCGACGAGGCATCTGCCAAGACCGGCAACGACTACAGCCGCCGCGTTGAGGAGGTGGCAAAGGCCGAAGGCGCCGAGGTGCTCGTAATAGCAGGCAAGACAGAGGAAGACATAGCAAGCCTTGAGACATACGAAGACAAGCAGATGTTCCTCGACGAGCTTGGCCTCGAAGAGAGCGGCGTAAACCGTCTGATAAAGAAAGCCTACGCCCTGCTTAACCTCGAGACATTCATCACCGCAGGCGAGATGGAGGTTAAGGCATGGACATATCACAAGGGCTGGAAGGCTCCTCAGTGTGCCGGTGTAATCCACACCGACTTCGAGAAGGGCTTTATCCGCGCCGAGGTGATAAAGTATGACGACTACATCAAATACGGCTCTGAGGCTGCAGTGCGCGAAGCCGGCAAACTGGGCATCGAAGGCAAAGACTATGTTGTGCAGGACGGCGACATCATGCACTTCAGGTTTAATGTATAAATTTTAAGAGCAAAAGAGGCTTGAAAGAGTAGTTAAAGGAGTCAAAGTAGTTACCGCTCCCTGTGGTCGCTCAGGAGTTAAAGTCAAATGCCTTTAAACCTGCGCACCATAAAAACGTTAACTGCACAGGCTCTGCTCAACAGGCAAGGCTAATGACTTTAACTACCAGCAGGCCCAAGCCTGCGATAACTCCTTTAACTACTCTAACTACATAAATATTACCTATCATGATTTCCGAATTATTATACATCCTGTGGAACCCCAACCTGGTGGCATTTCATCTCGGGCCGATGTCCATACGCTGGTATTCGCTGTGCTGGCTCCTGGGCCTTGCGTCGGCATATTTCATCGTGAAGAGGCTCTACAAGGAGCAGAAGATAAAGCCGGAGCTGTTCGATCCGCTGTTCATCTACTGCTTCGTGGGCATACTGATAGGCGCCCGTCTGGGCCACTGCCTGTTCTATGAGCCCGACTATTTCCTGTCGAGCGGCAAGCATATAGTGGAGATGATACTGCCAATACACTTCATGGCCGACGGCTCTTGGAAGTTCACCGGATATGAAGGACTGGCAAGCCACGGCGGAACCATCGGACTAATCATCGCCCTCTGGCTATACGTGCGCCGCACAAAGGTGAACATCTGGCGCGTGCTCGACAACGTGGCGATAGCAACTCCCGTAACAGCATGCTTTATCCGACTGGGCAACCTCATGAACTCTGAAATCATAGGCAAGGCAACAGACGTGCCTTGGGCGTTCATCTTCGAGCGCGTCGACATGATTCCGCGCCATCCGGGACAGCTCTACGAGGCTATAGCCTACGCCATATTCTTCGTCATAGGCTGGTATTTCTACCGCAAAAAACCGCAGCGAGTGGGTACAGGATTCTTCTTCGGACTCTGCATAACGCTCATCTTCACGGCACGATTCTTCATAGAGTTCACAAAGGACATACAGGAAGAGTTTGAGGCTTCAATGCTGCTCAACATGGGACAGCTGCTCAGCATACCGTTCATTATAGTCGGCTTACTTTGCATATTCAACCGAAAGTTAATGGAACGACTCGGAACTGAAAAACAAATAAGCAAAGACAAGAAGAGCGAATAAGGGTGAATAAGCCAATAAAGAATAAGCATTGACATTATTACCTACAAGATGAACAACCTACTCTACATACTATGGAATCCTGACCTGGTGGCCTTTAACATAGGACCAATATCTGTATTTTGGTACTCATTGTGCTGGCTCATAGGACTCGCGTCAGCGTATTTCATTGTGAAGAGGCTCTACAAGGAACAGAAAATAAAGCCGGAGCTGTTCGACCCACTGTTCATCTACTGTTTCGTGGGTATACTAGTAGGCATGAGATTGGGCCACTGTCTGTTATATGATCCTGACTATTTCCTGTCGAGCGGCAAGCATATAGTGGAGATGATACTGCCAATACACTTCATGGAGGACGGATCGTGGAAGTTCATAGGATATAAAGGACTGGCAAGCCACGGCGGAACCATCGGACTAATCATCGCCCTCTGGTTCTATGTCCGCCGAACAAAGATTAATATCTGGCGAGTGCTCGACAACGTGGCGATAGCAACTCCCGTAACGGCATGCTTTATCCGACTGGGCAACCTCATGAACTCTGAAATCATAGGCAAGGCAACCGACGTGCCCTGGGCGTTCATCTTCGAGCGCGTTGACATGACTCCTCGCCATCCGGGACAGCTCTACGAGGCCATAGCCTACGCCATTTTCTTCTTCGTAGGATGGTATTTCTACCGCAAAAAGCCGCAGCGCGTGGGCACAGGATTCTTCTTCGGACTCTGCATAACACTCATCTTCACGGCACGATTCTTCATCGAGTTCACAAAGGACATACAGAAAGACTTCGAGGCTTCAATGCTGCTCAACATGGGACAGCTGCTCAGCATCCCGTTCGTAATCATAGGCATTCTCTGCATGAAGGGCGGAAAATGGATGCAGAAACTGGGCATTGAAAAATAGACTGATATCCTACGGCTTAACGGCCGAAATAGGGAAATACAGAGGAAAACAAGGGAAATTAGGGGAAATTTGCGGAAAATTTCCCCTAATTTCTTTTTTATTGCCCATTACGTTCAAGCAAAAAAAACATAACAAAAGGGATTTTCTGCCGGACATAAAATCCGTTCTGACGCGTTTTCTTGTGTTCGGCGTGAAGATGAGGGCTGTTTATGAGAAAACGGCTCACACGGGCTTAAAACGCCGTTATAAAAGAATGTCAGCATGACTTCATGATACTGACGCGCAACAATGATGCCATGCTGACATATAGAGCATATAATCTGACAAGGATTAGTCAAGCTTCAGCTCAAAGTCCACCACGTCGAGCCAGCGCCCGAGCTTGTAGCCTACATCGTGAAAATGCGACGCCTGACTGAAGCCCAGCTTGCGGTGAAGCTCTATGCTCGCCTCGTTGCAGCCCGTTATGCAGGCTATCAGCACCTTGTATCCGCGCCGGCGGCACTCGTCTATCAGGCGGTGCATCAGGGCAGTGCCGAGGCCGCGGCGGGTGAAGTCGGGCGAGAGATATATCGTCGTCTCGTAAGTGTTGCAGTAGGCGGCGCGCTCCTTCCACGGATGGGCATAGCATATTCCTGCCACGCGGCCGTCTTCTTCAGCCACGAGATAAGGGCAGCTTGCCGATATGTGCCCCACCCTTTCGGCCATCTGCTCTTCGGTGAGCGTCTCGGTCTCAAATGTCTCAACGCCCTCTACGATGTATCTGTTGTAGAGCGCGGTTATCTCCTGAATGTCTTTTTCCTCAACGTAACGTATCATTTCTGTATAATTTATGTTTGCTTTATCTCTTTATCCTCTACGTGCCGCGGCCTGCCATGCGCTGACAGATGCCGCAGGCGCCCTTGCATACATGCAACACAATCGAAGCCTGACGCCTGACATGCGCCTGACCTCGATTGCAGTATGAATAATCCGAGCCCCGGCCGTACCAGGCCCGGCGTGGCTTTACTGTCTGTTCACGCTGATCTTAATGCTGCGGTCGGCTATCTTCACCAGCACGACGCCGTCCGTGCGGCCTGCGCTGAGCGTTATGCTGCCTGCCGACGCCTTGCCTGCCGAGAGCATCATGCCGCCCACGCTGTAGAGCGCAACCTGCTCGCCGTCGGCAAGTCCGCTTACGGTGATGCAGCCGTCATGCGAGCTTACCACTACGCCGCGGCGCTCACCAAGGTTTATTCCGGCAGTGTTCAGCGTGGCGTCGATGAAGCACAGCACGGCCTTAGCCTCCTCGCTGTTAAGATAGCCGTGTGCCGATGCATACACGGTTATGTCGTATGCCGCACCGAGAGCCACATTGCCGTCGGCCGAGTAGGCTCCTTCAACGGCGTCAGACGCGCTTATCGTGTAATGATATTCCGCCCCTTCGGTGGCGCATCCGAACGTCAGCGAGTTGTCGGCATAGGCTATTGTCGGCGTGGCGCACCTCACGGGGTCAACCACCTGTCCGTCTTCCTCTATGATAAACTTAAACCCGCTCCACGGCTCCTTGACCTTATAGAGCGCCGTGGTGCCTACCGGCACGTGCAGGCGGCACTCTGTATATATGTCGCCGAACACGAAATTGCCCGTGCTCACCTCGTCAGGGTCGTCCCACTGGCAGGTTACGTCGGCAAGATAAGTGCAGTCCGAGAAGCTGCCGCTGCCCAGCGTCTCTACGCTCCTTGGCAGCAGTATCGAGGTCAGTCCGCTGCAATTGCGGAAGCATCCGGCGCCAATGTTCTTCAGTCCGGCAGGCAGAGTGATTCCGCTGAGCGAGGTGCAGTTGCTGAAGCAGTCATCATACAGCTTCTCGATACTCTCCGGCAGGGTTACCGAAGCCAGCTTTGAGCAGTAGCTGAAACATTCTTCGTAGAGCCTCGTTACGCCGCTCGGCACGACTATCGACTCTAAGGCTGAGCAGCTCTCGAAGCATCTGCTCTCTATGTTGTCTATGCTGTTGGGCAATGTTATTGCCTGAAGAGCAGTGCAGCCTGAGAAGCAACTGCTCCTTAAGTCGGTGATGCCGTCGGGCAGACTGACCGACGTGAGCGAAGTGCAGCCCGAGAAACACTCCTCGCCAAGTTCCCTCACACCCTGCGGGATGTCTATCGACTCGAGCGAAGTGCAATGATAGAAGCATCTCTTCTTCAGCTCCGTCAGGCTTCCCTCAAACTTCACCGATCCAAGCGACGAGCAGCTGTGGAAGCAGCTCTCGCCCATAGTGGTCAGACTTGCCGGCAGAGTTACCGAAGTGAGGCTCTTGCAGGCGTAGAAGCACTGATAGCCAAGCTCCGTGATGCCCTTGGGCAAACTGATAGCCTTAAGCCTGTCGCAGCCTGAGAAACATGCGCTGCCAAGCGATGTAACTCCTGCCGGCAGCTCAATCGCCTCAAGCATGTAGCAACGCTCAAAGCACATATCACCGAGCGATACGAGATTTTCGGGCAGGTCTACCGACTTAAGAGAGTAACAGAAAGAGAAGCTGTTGCCACCCAGCGAAGTTATGTTGTCGGGCAGGTCTGCCGATACAAGCTTAGAACACGACGAGAAGCACGACGAGCCCATCACGGTAACAGTGTTGGGAAGCACAACTCCCGTAATGTCGTTTCCGCTGAAGGCATTGTTCTGCACGGTGGTAACCGTATAGTCATCTCCGCCGTATCTCACGGTCTCAGGTATCACGATGTCGCCCGTAAGTCCCTTCTGCTGCATCACCGATGCCTTTCCGCCGTCGAGCAGATAAGTTATTCCGTCGATTGTAGCCGTCTCCTGTGCGCTGCCTGCCAGGGTCATCGCCGCCGCCAGACATGTAAGGATAATTTTCTTCATAAATAGTTTTTTTAATGTTCAAGAAATGTATGTGTTCACTTGTTTTATTTGTAAAAATAGCCGATCGTTTCTCCGTGCAAAAATAAGAAAAAAACAACAAACCGAAAGGTCCTGCCCGAAAAAACAGCATTTTCCTGACTTCGTCACTCAAAAAAACTAAACATTATAATTCGTTGATAAACAATATTTTGTAATTTTGTGTCACCCATTTTAGGGTGACACGATGCAAAAAACATGTTTATACGTAAAAAGAAATACCCATCAGGCAATGTAGGTGTCATAGTGGTTGAAAAGGTCAAGGGCAAGATGAATGAGCTTACCACTATAGGTATAGCGCGCACTCAAGAAGAGGTAGATTCTCTCGTAATGAAAGGTCGTAAATGGATATATGAGGAACAGGAACACCGCCATCCACGGCTGGATCTTTTCGGTGAGGAACGTAAGAAGTGTGATGCAGAACTTCTGAGTGCCGAACAGATGCTTTCGTGCATAACCAACATCTCGATCAATGGAGCGGACCTGATACTTGACCGTGTCTTTGACAGCGTTGGATTCAACAGGATAGATGATGAGGTATTCCGCCAACTTGTAAAAGCCCGTTTGTCTTATCCTGCAAGCAAAGCTGCGACAGTGGAGTATCTGAAGAATCATTTTGACGAAGATGTCAGCCTGTCGAAGATCTATCGTTATTTGGACAAACTGAGCGATAACCAACATAAGATAGTTCAGGACATAAGCGTCCTTCACACGAAGAATATTTTAGGCGGCCACATCGGTGTGCTGTTTTATGATGTCACCACACTCTATTTTGAATCGGACTATGAGGACGAGCTTCGCAAAACCGGTTTCTCCAAGGAAGGGCGTCATCAGAACCCTCAGATTATATTGGGACTGTTGGTCAGCATTGGCGGCTATCCGCTTGCGTATTGCATCCATGAGGGCAACAAGTACGAGGGGCACACGATGCTTCCGGTAGTGACTGAATTTGTCCGGAAATATGAGCTGGAAGATTTTGTCGTGGTGGCTGACTCAGGGTTGATGAACAACGATAATATAGCCGACCTTGAAGCAAACGGTTACAAGTATATCATCGGTGCGAAAATCAAGAACGAGAGCAGGAAGATACAGGAATGGATACTGGAGCAGCCTAAGACGGACTGCCAAATGGTTGAATACGATAAAGGTAACGGACAGAGGTTGTTGGTCGGATATACAGAAGAGCGTGCCCGAAAGGATGCTTATAACCGTGAGAAAGGTATACGCCGTCTGGAGAAGGCATACCACAGAGGTACGCTTACCAAAGACAATATCAACAAGCGTGGATACAACAAATTCCTGAAAATGGAAGGAAATGTAAAGGTGACCATCAATTACGAGAAACTGGAGAAGGATGCGAAATGGGATGGTCTCAAAGGATACCTTACCAATACGAATATACACGTCAATGACGTATATGCCGCCTACCATAACCTGTGGCATGTTGAAAGAGCTTTCCGCATATCAAAATCAAAGATTGAGATAAGACCAATGTTTCACTTTACAAGGCGCAGGATAGAAGCACATGTCTGTATCTGCTTCGTGGCCTTGAAAGTTTACAAGGAATTGGAGCGTCTGCTGAAACTATCAGGCATAAATATGAGTGTGGACAAGGTGCTCGAACTTGCTAAAACTATAGTGACTATACAGATGACATTGCCTCAAAGTAAGCAGACTATCAACAGAACTATGCTGATGAAACGTCATCAACGCATTGCTTCATTGTTTACTGATGATTTTTGGGTGACACGTTGACGAAGTCAGGACATGTAAGGATAATTTTCTTCATAAATAGTTTTTTTAATGTTCAAGAAATGTATGTGTTCACTTGTTTTATTTGTAAAAATAGCCGATCGTTTCTCCGTGCAAAAATAAGAAAAAAACAACAAACCGAAAGGTCCTGCCCGAAAAAACAGCATTTTGTGTCGACCAACGCCTTGTATGGCATCAACCCACCCTTAATGCCGACGGCAGGTTTTGGGGATATTTTGCGGAAATAAAACACCTGCAACGAACCGCCAAAAAACGATATGTGCCCTTTCGCACGGCAAAAGCATATCTTCTGCACGGCAAAAGAGCACATATCAGAGGCCGAAAGACGGCCTTTTATAATACACTGAAACTCAATACGTTATACAATACATGGCGACGCACGCCAGCGTCGGCGGCAGACTGATGCATACCATGCCGCCGTAGGGCACGCCATAGGGTATGAGCCACGGCAGCGTCAGGCCTCAGTTCGGCCTGCCACGGCTGCCTTCATGCCTGCCTTGGCGTTGGCATACATGCGCACGATGATGTCGCACGCCTGGTCTAACGTCATCGAGCCTGTGTTTATCATCAGGTCGTAGTTGCGCGGATCGTCCCAGCGCTGACCCGTGTAATATTCATAGTGAGTGCCGCGGGCCTTGTTGAGCCTCTTTATCTCGGCCTCCGCCTTAACCTTGTCCAGGCCGTATTCAGACGTGCATCGGTCGATGGCTGTGTCACGGTCGCAATAGCAGAACACGCGCACAACGCCCGGACGGCCCTTCAGCACAAAGTCGGCGCAGCGCCCCACGATTACGCACGGCTCCTTGTCGGCCAGCTGCTGCACTATCTTGCTCTCGGCAAGGAAGAGCACGTCGTCCGACAGTCCCCTGCCCGCCTGCGTGCCGTAGCCCTGCGACAGTATGCACTTCAGCCAGAACGACGGTATGGTCTGCTCGTTGCGCCTTATGTAGTCTTCGTTGATGCCGCTGCTCTTTGCCGCCATCTTTATAAATTCGCGGTCGTAGAGCCTTACGCCGAGTCTCGAGGCAAGCATCTCGCCCAGCATGTGGCCGCCGCTGCCAAACTCGCGGGCTATGGTAACCACCACGTCGGCAGGCGCCGCGGCAGCCTTGCCTTCGGTCTGCTTAGAGTAGCCCAGCACGCCGTTGAGCACACGGCAGAACGGTGTGAGGAAGTGAACTATCGGCCCCACGAGCAGCGCCGCAGCCACCGTGCCCTCGCGCACGCCGTGTATGCCGCCTATGAAGAGCATCGAGAATACGCAGGCAAGGATGACGTTGCCCACGTCGAAGCCCAGTTTAACGTAGCCGAAGTCGCCGCCTATGCGCCTTGCCAGCACCCTGACGAAGAACTCGCCCGCCACCATTGCCACGTCGGCCTTAACCTCGAGCGTTATGCCGCACGCCAGAATGACGCATCCGGCGAGCATGCTGAGCAGCTGCATGGGATAGGCCTCGGGCTGAAGCCACGACAGCGACGACATGGATATGTCGATAAACGTGCCGAAACAGAGCGTAACGGGTATCTGTATGAGATACATGCGGAGGTCGGCGCGCAGCTGTGAGCGGCTCATCATGAGCGGCTCTGTGGCCACGAAAAGAAGGTTTACGATGATGGTCCACTGGCCCATGGTAAGGGGCGTGAACATACTCAGCACGTAGTTGACGCTCGTTATGGGCGACGTGCCCAGCAGAGCCTTTGTGATGAAGGCTATGCCGTAGGCGTTGATAAACACCGAAATGATAAAAAGGATGTAACGCCTTGTTAGAAATATTGTCTTTTTCTGCATAATATTTTGACTTGAAAACAAATCTGTTCTAATGGAGAATTGAGAATGGAGAATGGATAATTATGATTTGACTTGAGGGGTATTGAGATGCCGGATGTTGAGCGTGCTGCCGGTGTATTTTGGCTTTTACGGCTGTAATGCTGTCCCCTGCAACTATTCTGTTCTCCTTTCTGATTATGCTATCCTTTCTTTTGTCTTTATTCTCCACGGAGAAATGTTCTCCTTTGTATTGTATTCTGATTTAAATCACGGCGCAGAACTTATTATCAGTGTGCGTATATGTTGATGACTTACGACATTCATTCATGCCGACAGTCATAGACTTAAAATGTCTGATGGGCTGCCATACGGCGCCTTGTCTTTAACCCAAATCGGCTATTATGATTCGGTATGAAAGCCTTAATGCACAAAAGTGATAAAACCATGTGCGGTATGATGACCTGTTGGGGGTTGGTTTTCTGCCGCCAATACAGCGCGCACCGCGCCACGGCGGCAGCCCTGCCCTGCCCTATTTGCCTGTAACTATGCGCTTTATGTCGTTCAGTTTGTTGAGCGCCTCCACGGGCGTCAGGTTGTTGATGTCGAGCCCCAGTATCTCGTCGCGCACCTGGCACAGCACTGGGTCGTCGAGCTGGAAGAAGCTGAGCTGCATGCCCTGCCGGCTCATGTTTATCTTCTCTGCCGACGGCTTGCCCACTCCGCCAACCTGGGCGTTGTCTGCCTCAAGCTCCTTCAGTATGGTCTCTGCCCTCTTCACGATGCTCTTTGGCATGCCGGCTATCTGCGCCACGTGTATACCGAACGAGTGCTCAGAGCCGCCCGGCTCGAGCTTTCTCAGGAAGATAACCTTGCCGCCCGACTCTCTTACGCTTACGTTGAAGTTCTTTATGCGGGCAAAGTTTTTCTCCATCTCGTTGAGCTCGTGATAGTGAGTGGCAAAAAGCGTGCGCGCCTGAGCCTTGGGATGCTCGTGGAGATACTCCACAATGGCCCACGCTATGCTTATTCCATCGTATGTGGACGTGCCTCGTCCAAGCTCGTCGAAGAGCACCAGCGAGCGCGGAGTAACGTTGTTGAGGATGTTGGCAGCCTCGGTCATCTCAACCATGAAGGTCGACTCGCCCAGCGATATGTTGTCCGACGCCCCCACACGTGTGAATATCTTGTCCACCAGACCTATCCTCGCGCTCTCTGCCGGCACGAAACATCCTATCTGGGCCAGCAGCACAATCAGTGCCGTCTGTCGCAGCAGAGCCGACTTTCCGGCCATGTTCGGACCTGTGATTATTATTATCTGCTGCTTCTTGTCGTCGAGATATATGTCGTTGGGCACATAGCTCTCGCCCACGGGCAGCTGCGTCTCTATCACCGGGTGGCGTCCCTGATGTATGTCGAGCACAATGTTGTCGGCATCAATGGCAGGACGGATGTAGCCGTGTTCGGCGGCAGTCTTGGCGAAAGACAGCAGACAGTCGATACGGGCTATGAGCGACGCGTCGGTCTGTATGGCGGGAATATACTCCTGCATCGACAGCACCAGCTCGGAGAACAGCTTGCTCTCCAGCTGCAATATTTTGTCTTCGGCACCCAGAATCTTCTCCTCATATTCCTTCAGCTCCTGCGTTATATAGCGCTCGGCGTTGGCAAGAGTCTGCTTTCTCACCCACTCCTCCGGCACCTTGTCCTTGTAGATGTTTCGCACCTCGAGGTAATAGCCGAACACGTTGTTGTAGCCTATCTTCAGCGACGATATGCCCGTAAGCTCAGTTTCGCGCTCCTGTATCTTCAGCAGATAGTCTTTGCCGCTGTAGGCAATGTTGCGCAGTTCGTCGAGCTCGCTGCTTACGCCGTTCTTTATCACGCCGCCCTTGCTCACGAGCTGCGGCGAGTCCTCGTTGACCTCTCGCTCAATGCGGTCGCGCAGGCCCTCGCACAGCGCCATCTGGTCGCCTATGCGGCGCAGCACGGCGTTGTCTGCCTCGAGACATGCACGCCTTACGGGCACCAGGGCCTGCAGGGCTGTCTTGAGCTGCACCACCTCGCGCGGCGACACACGGCCCACGGCAACCTTTGATATGATGCGCTCAAGGTCGCCAATGCGGTGGAGCTGACTGTCGAGAAGGTCTTTGAATTCGGGATGGCGGAAGAAATATTCAACCACGTCGAGCCTGTCTTCTATCACGCGGGCATCTCTCAGGGGGAACACCACCCAGCGTTTCAGCATGCGGGCCCCCATCGGCGACACGGTGCGGTCAATGACGTCGAGCAGCGACGAGCCGTCGTCCTGCATGGGGTGCAGCAGCTCCAGAGAGCGTATGGTGAACTTGTCGAGCCTTACGTAGCGCTCTTCCTCAATGCGCGATAGCGACGTTATGTGGCCAATGTGCGTGTGCTGCGTCATCTCGAGATACTGAAGTATGGCTCCGCTCGCCACCACTCCACTCCTTAGATGCTCCACGCCGAAGCCCTTGAGCGACTTTACGTCGAAGTGGCTCAGCAGCTTCTGGTTGGCAGACTGCTCGGTGAAAACCCAGTCGTCGAGCTCGAAGGTGAAGAACTTGTTGCCGAACCAGCGCTCAAACTCTGCCCTGCGGCCGCGCTCAAAGAGCACTTCCTTAGGCGAGAAGTTTACGAGCAGCTTCTCTACATAGTCGTAGGAGCCTTCGCCCGTGAGGAATTCGCCGGTAGATATGTCGAGAAACGCCACTCCGCAGGCCGTCTTGCCGAAGTTGACGGCTGCCAGAAAGTTGTTTTCCTTGTAGTTAAGCACGTTGTCGGTCATGGCCACTCCGGGCGTAACCAGTTCGGTTATGCCTCGCTTAACGAGCTTCTTGGTGAGCTTGGGGTCCTCCAGCTGGTCGCAGATGGCCACTCTCCTGCCCGCCCTTACGAGCTTTGGCAGATACGTGTCGAGCGCATGATGCGGAAATCCGGCCATCTCCGTAGGGTCTTTCGAGCCTCCGTTGTTGCGCCTGGTGAGCGTTATGCCCAGTATCTTGCTGGCGTCTACGGCGTCCTGAAGGTATGTCTCATAAAAGTCTCCGCAACGAAACAGCAGCAGCGCGTCGGGGTGCTTTGCCTTCAGCGACATAAACTGCTTCATCATCGGGGTTAGTTCGTTGTCTTTCTTTGCCATGATCTGTTGTGGATAGCCTGCCTGTTCTGGTCTGTAAGTCAGGCACTATGGGTTATTTTCAAGCTGCAAACTTACTAATTTTTTTCCAATTTCTGACTGACCGAAAAGGAAAAACAGCTGAAAACTGAGAATTGAAAGACAATTAAGCGGCTGTTCTTAATCTCTTCCAATTCCCAGTTTTCAAATCCCAATTTTCTATTTCTTATAAGTTTGTTGTCATCTTTTTCCGCTGAAGCCCTTTGTCGGAGTGGTTTTCTGCGTCGTTGTCGAGGGCTTGCTTCCTGTGCTTCTTACGGGCTTTGTACCGCTGAACGAGCCTGAAGGCTTTACAGTTATGCTGCCCGATGTGCCCGTACCTCTCGACGGACGGCTCGTAGCGGGCTTGCCGGCTGAGGTTGTAGGCTTCTTGTTGGTAGTGGGACGGCCGTGCGACGCGGTGCCCGTAGAAGGCTTGGGAGCCGTAACCGTGTGGCCCTGATTAGTCGGTTTAGAGGGCTTTGGGGTTGTCGTCACGCTGTGGCCCGAGTGGTTTGTGGTGCCCGTCCTTACCGGCGTCAGCTTGTGAGCGCTGCTGTATGTGCGGCCCTTATACCAGCTCTTGCCGCCGTTGCTGCGCCAGCTGTGGCCTCCTCGGTAGGTGGTGTAGACGCTGGGGCGGCTGTAATAATAGTAAGAGCGGTCAGTGTAGCGCGTATAGATGCTGTATCTGAAGCCCGAACTCCAGTAGACCGGACGGTAGAAATATGTCCTTGACATATACAGGTTATACTGTGCCGCGGTGAGCACATAGCTCAGGTCGAGGTTGCGGCGCGTCCAGCACGTAGAGTAAAGGTCGTCCTGATAGTTGAGCGCCATGAGATAGTCGAGATTTATTTCATACACGGCGTCATACTGGCTCTCATAGAGTCCCAGTTCGTATGCCATCTTGTCTGTCAGGAACAGGGCCTCCTCACGGGCCTGCGTATATGTCATTGCCTGCAACGTAACCGTGGTTATCATCATTATGATGAAGGATGTAAGTAATCGTTTCATAACCGTCAATTTTTTAAATGTTAGACAATCAGCAGTATCAAACAAATGTTCTGAGAGCAAAGATAGTGAAATTTGGGCTAAAATGCAAGCTGTTTACCCTACAACAGCATCGGATTTTCCCTACAATTCAGCGGGATTTGCCCCCGCACACGGCACAGACGGGCACAACTGCCGTGGCTGAAGGGCAGGGCAGAGGGGGCAGGAAATAAAACTTTTTTTAATGTTTTTATATCGCATTGCGAACATATATTGCACAAAAGCGGCATAATTTTGCCCCCGGAACAGGACCTTAGCCCGACAAGGAGAGATTGTTTCATGAGATAACACGGGCCCGGCGCCGCCACGCAAGCTACCGCGGGGCAGGGCAGAGGGCACAAATACAACAGACCTTTAAAACTGATTTTAGAAATGATTGTAAGTATTAACCTGAACGAAGAGAGACAGAAAGACTTTGCCGACATGCTGAGCAAGGAACAGCGCGACAGCGCAAGGCGCATAATGGCGCAGCAACTGGGCCAGCTGCTGACACGCAACCCGGCCGAAAACCTGTACTGGACGGAGAGCAAGACCGACCTTATGGAGCTGGTCTACGACGTCTACATGGCCGAAAGCCCCGTTGACAGGCTGGGCCGCCCCTACAGCTTCAGCGAGATGGCGCGCAGGGCATGCACCGTGCTGCACGTGCCCATGCCGAAGAATCCCTACGCCATGGTGTATAACGCGAGAGAGAGGAAGGGCGTGAAGCAGAAGTCGTTCTTCAGCCGCTACTGCTGGCTGATGTACTGCAGGCACTCGCGCAACCCGCTCTACGCCATGATAAGATGCATGCGCTGAACAGACAACGCAACGGCAAGGTAACCATGAAAAACATTAACAGACCATAAAACACAAGACAATGGACAAGAACACACAGACAAGACTGTCGGAACACTTCACGCTGGAGGAGATGTGCCGCTCGGGCGCGGCAGTAAGACACCGCATAGACAACACGCCCGACAGAGAACAGACCGAACGCCTCAGGCAGCTCTGCCTGAACGTGCTGGAGCCGCTGCGCAGGCGATTCGGCGTGATACGCATAACGAGCGGATTCCGCTCCGAACGGCTCAACGCCATAGTGGGCGGGGCTAACACCTCGCAGCACATGAGGGGCGAGGCTGCCGACATACACATATCGGGCATGGAGACGGGGCGCAAGATGTATGCCTACATAACCGCCAACCTCGACTTCGACCAGCTGCTCTTTGAGCACTCCATGAGCAACGGGGCGTGCTGGCTGCACGTATCCTACAAGGCCGGCAAGGGCCAAAACCGCCGCCAGGCCATACCTTTCTACAAGGCGGCATGAGCCCACGCAACGCGCTGACACCCAGCACATTGCAAAAGGCAGCCTTTCGTGCTGCAAAAAGTTATCTTTCATCCTGCAAAAGGCCGTCTTCCGCACTCCGAAAGGCGGTCTTTCTGTTATGCACGGCATAGCGTATATTTATAAAAGATTTGGTGGATACCGACATTTCGCGCAGAAAAAATTTGGTGGAAGGCGGAATTATGGGCACCTATGTGTGAAATACACCAAGGATTATCGCCGGGAAAACGGCATCAACTATCTGCCTGTATACATGACCATGTTATTATAATCAACATACGCATACGAGACAAATATATGCCGCAAAACGAACATGGCAAACACGGGAAACAGAAAGGAAAAACACCGCAAATGCCATGAACGTAATGCGGCCGGATAGGTATGAAACTAAAACGTCATGTTCATGCTCACGCCAACGCTGCGGCCGTCGTAGTAGGGCAGGGCGGCAAGAGCCGTGGAGCGGCGGCAGGACGACTTGCGGAACAGCAGGGGATAGAGCCTGTAGGCCAGTTTAGTGCTTACGATGCCTATGCACGCACCCGCCACAACGTCGTTTATCCAGTGGCGGTCGTTGTAGACGCGCAGATAGGCCGTGAGCGGAGCCACCACAAAACCCGACCAGGCTATAAGGGGCGACACCGACTTGTATTCTTCATAAAGAAACTGCGCGCCCATGAAGGCCGTGGCTGTGTGTCCCGACGGAAAAGAGTTGCGCGTGCTTACGTCGGGGCGGCGCTCGCTTATGGCCAGCTTCATGGTGTTGACGATAATGCCCATCGTGGCATACGACATGGCAAGCATGATGGTGCGGTCCTTGAACGAGTGGCGGCCGCGCACGCCTGCAAGGTTAAGCCCGTAGACAGCCACCACGGGCGAATACTGCACATAGTCGTCAGCATGCATCTTGCGCCTGTCCTTCGGCACGAGGGCGTATCTCACGGCACGCTTCTGCCTGACCATCCATCCGTTCTCGATATACAGCGCCGACACGCCTACGAGGGCGGCAGGCACCACTATGTCGACAGCCCTGAGCCTGTGGCCGTCGTCGAAGGTGCAACGCCGCTGCACATCGCAGCTAAGGCTGTCGGCAGCACTGACGCCTGAAGCAGCACAGAGCAGCAGCATAATAAGGATGATCCTGAAGTTGAACATTTCTTTATATTTCATCATTTCGTTAATTTTTCCGGTGTGTCAAGCAATGTCATTGCCGATGGCATAAACCGGCAAAGATATCACACGGAAATGCTGAAAACCACCTATCGGGAAACTATTTTTTTAATGTATTTTTCAATATACGCATATCCCGAAAACTTATTTTAACCAAACAGCAAGCATCAACACAAGCTGTAGCACAAAGCACGGCCTACGACGGCAGTCAGCCAAGGCACAAACAGCCCGGCAAGCCGAAAGCATCATAAGCACGGCAAAAAGCCATGCGGGCGTAAGCGCCTGACAGTCAACACGAAACGAAACATCGGAACTGATCATGAAAGCATACTAACAGCAGTTGAGCATACAGTCTATCGTGGTAAAACTTGACATCGCTGATCAGAAAGTGTATCTTTGCAAACGTGAACGACATGAAGCCGCAGGCACCTCTAAGGACTGCATGGACAGCCGGCAACCATCAGCCGCCGAAGCGGCGCCGGGCAGCATGAAAGACACAACTGACACAAAGAAGCTTCTTAATGCAGAGAGAAACACACACAGATTATTAACCATTAAAAAAGAAAGGAAAAAAAGATTATGGCAGTTTTTTATAAGTTGTATCAGGAAAACAGAGAAGGTTCGGCAAACAAGGGCAAGTGGTATGCACGCGCCGTGCACACGGGCACAGTTACAATAGACGACCTGGCAGACGAGATGCAGGCCAACTGTACGGTGAAGAGGGCCGACATCGTGGCCGTACTGAGCGAGCTGGTGGAGACGATGCAGAAGCATCTGCAGATGTCGCACCGCGTGAAGCTCGACCGCCTCGGCACATTCAAGATCGGCATGCACACCAGTCCGGCCGACACCGTGAAGGACTTTACGGCAAGCGGCAACGTCAAGTCGGTGCACGTGCTGTTTCAGCCCGAGACCAAGATTGACAAGAACAAGACCCGCACCCGCGCACTGCTTACGGGCTGCAAGGTGCAGGAGCTGCCCAAGAACGCTGTGAGCGACGCCCTCGACGACGTGGAGGCCGTGTAGCAGCAGGGCATGAATGAATGCAGACGATGAACGTAAAACACATAAATTAAACCCAAAACGGTCATTAGGATTCGGTCGGGATTTAGCTTTATATTGAGCAGATTTTCGTTATATTTTTAGCAGGCATAGCAGGCTATGTCAAGAAAAATCTGACAAAAAGACGCCAATAGAAACAAAAAGACAGACTGAAAGCATCAATGCACAAAATTGATAAAGTAATATGCGGTCTGATGACCGATTTGGGTTAGAAAACTTACAAAAACAAAACAGACAATGGGAACAAAAGACAAGAACAACATTTCGATAATTCTGAAGGTGATAGTGGCAGTGGCAACAGCCATCTTGGGCGTGTTCGGAGTGAACGCGGCAATCTGAAAAGGATGCAGTTAATCAAAATCAACCAACCGGTCCGGCAGGCATTTCAGTCTGCCGGATTTTTATGTTTATTCAAAAAATATACAAAAAATGTGCATTTTTTTAATAAAAAAAATATAATTGTAAAAATAAATCGCTATATTTGGCAAATAAAACTCAAACATATAACACATAAACCTTAAAGCCTATGGGAAAATAATAGACACCAACATCTAAGAGATTAAAATCATTACACAAAATTAACCTGTTAAACTTATAGCTTATGAAAAAACTGATATTTATGCTCATGGCAGTAATCTGTTTCACGGCATGCTCAAACGACGACAACGACCCCCAAAAGCCTATTAATCCGGAACAGCCAAAAGCCGTGGAGCTGAACGATACCACCCTGACATTTGAACTGAATGCAGACACTGCAACTGTAAACATAGGCAGCAGCGAAGGCTGGTGGATAGAAGAAATTACGACAGAGGAAGACACTCTGAAACCTACAGCCGAGGAGAAGCAGCTGATGGCAGGAGGCGGAGCGTATGAAGCGCGATGCCAGTGGGTAAGCATGAAACGCAACGGCAGCAGCATCGAAGTGGCTGTAGACGATAACGTATATAAAGAACGCACTTTCAAGATTGTCCTTGCCACAGCCGACAGCACGGCCACCATCACGGGCGTGCAGGAAGAAATGATTACAGGCTGGTGGGACGACATCATAGGCCTGTCGACCAAGACCGTAACGCTCAACGGGGCAGGAGACCCTGCTACTGTAACTACCGAAGGAAAACACTGGTGGATAACATCAATAGAGGTTGACGGAGAGACGCTGTATAATTCCTACTACGACAACACAGAGAACAGAAACATGTATCAGACGGGCAAGTTCAACAAAAAGTGCGACTGGCTCAACGTAAGCGTGGACGACTGGACGCTGAACATATCGGCAGACATGAACTACGGAGAAGAAAGAACATTCAGAATAAACGTAGAGGCAGGTGACTACTTTGACTATATTAACGGCACGCAGGAAGAGCTGATGACGGGAGGAGGCACCCCCATAAACCTAAAGCCAAAACAAGTTACGATACCGGCAGAAGGCGGCACACAGACATGCACGACAGACAAAGACATTGCATGGATAATACACTGCACTTACATTAACGATAATATCTATTATGCCACATTGGATGAAAAAGAAAACTGCGCAGACACGGGCAAATTTGAAAAAACTTACGAATGGCTGACCGTGAAGCGCGACGGCGAAAATCTGTATGTAACGGCACAACCAAACAATACAGGAAAGGAAAGAACCTTCAAAGTGGTGATTACGGCAGGCGACGCAGGAGACACTCTATACGGCACGCAGCCGGCACAATGACGACGCAGGCAACACGCACACCGCAGACACTACAGGACGCAACGGCGGCTGAACACACATCATCCGTCCCATATATCCCTTTACGAGAAGGATATGGGGCGGATGATGTTCAATTTGCAACATAGTTTACAAAATATAATAAAAACAATTTTATTTCGTACAATCGAATTTTTGCATTATCTTTGCATAATATAATTATGTGTCATGCCTGACAGCAAATGTAATAACAAATGACAGGCTTAAAGAATTGCTCACCCTACATCGTACAGATATAACAAAGTTACTTAAAAATTTATGTAACAATAAACTTTTAATATCTGAAGGAAACGGCAGGGGAACAAAATATTATATTAATAAAAAGGTTGACACCTCAGAAGAAAAGGTTGACACCCCGGAAGAAAAGGTTGACAATACTAATACACATCTAAAAAGAGATGAACTTGAGCGGTTAATAACAGAAAAAGCAAAAGAATACATTTCTTTGGAAGAAATAGCTTTAAGAACTGGGAAAAAATCCAGTTATCTTAAAAATAAGATAATACCGGAAATGATTAGGAAAAATAAGTTGAAAAGACTTTATGCACAGACACCTAACCATCCCGAACAAAAATATAAAGCAACAGAAGAATAAAAAAACAACGATACGGAACAATGGAATACAATTTCAGAGAGATTGAGAAGAAATGGCAGAAACAGTGGGCCGAGATGAAGACCTACCAGGTTACTGAAGACAAGAGCAGGGAGAAATTCTATGTGCTCAACATGTTTCCTTATCCATCGGGAGCAGGACTGCACGTGGGACATCCGCTGGGATACATAGCCAGCGACATCTACGCCCGCTACAAGAGGCTGATGGGATATAACGTGCTCAACCCCATGGGATACGATGCCTACGGACTGCCCGCCGAGCAGTATGCCATACAGACAGGACAGCATCCGGCCATAACTACGGCCGAAAACATAAGCAGATACCGCAGCCAGCTGGACAAGATAGGATTCTCGTTCGACTGGAACCGCGAGGTGCGCACCTGCGAGCCTAAATATTACAAATGGACACAGTGGGCATTCCAGAAGATGTTCAACTCGTTCTACTGCAACACTTGCCAGAAGGCACAGCCTATAGAGAAGCTCATAGAGCACTTCAGCCAGAAGGGCACCGAGGGACTCGACGTGGCACAGAGCGAGGAGATGAGCTTCACGGCAGCCGAATGGAACGCCATGAGCGAGAAGGAGCAGCAGCAAGTGCTGATGAACTACCGCATAGCCTATCTGGGCGAGACGATGGTTAACTGGTGTGCCGGACTGGGCACCGTGCTTGCCAACGACGAGGTGGTAGACGGCGTGAGCGTGCGCGGCGGTTATCCCGTGGTGCAGAAGAAGATGATGCAGTGGTGTCTGCGCGTAAGCGCCTATGCACAGCGCCTGCTCGACGGACTCGACACTGTAGACTGGACTGAGTCGCTGAAGGAGACTCAGCGCAACTGGATCGGCCGTTCTGAAGGAACAGAGATGCAGTTTAAGGTGGCAGGACAAGACTGGGACTTCACCATCTTCACCACACGTGCCGACACAATATTCGGCGTAACGTTCATGGTGCTGGCACCTGAAAGCGAACTCGTTGAGAAACTTACCACACCTGAGCAGAAAGCCGAGGTGGACGCATATATAGAGCGCACAAAGAAGCGCACCGAGCGCGAGCGCATCAGCGACCGCTCTGTTACGGGCGTGTTCTCAGGCTCTTACGCCATCAATCCGTTCACGGGCGAGAACATTCCTATCTGGATTTCTGACTATGTGCTGGCAGGATACGGCACAGGAGCCATCATGGCTGTGCCTGCGCACGACTCGCGCGACTATGCCTTTGCCAAGCACTTCGGACTGGAGATACGTCCGCTCATAGAGGGATGCGACGTAAGCGAGGAGAGCTTCGACGCCAAAGAGGGCACCGTGTGCAACTCGCCTAAGAGCGGAGTGGAGACTCTCGACGGATTCTCGCTCAACGGCCTGAGCGTAAAGGAGGCTATAAAGAAGACCAAGGAGTTTGTAACTTCTCACAACATGGGCCGCGTGAAGGTTAACTACCGTCTGCGCGACGCCATCTTCTCACGCCAGCGCTACTGGGGCGAGCCGTTCCCGGTTTACTATAAGGACGGCATGCCTTACATGATTTCAGAAGACAAGCTGCCGCTCGAGCTGCCCGAGATTGACCAGTATAAGCCTACAGAGACAGGAGAGCCACCGCTCGGACACGCAAAGAAATGGGCTTGGGACACAGAGAAGAACGAGGTTGTGGACAAGAGCCTGATTGACAACAAGACAATATTCCCGCTCGAGCTCAACACCATGCCGGGCTTTGCAGGCTCATCAGCCTACTATCTGCGCTACATGGATCCGCACAACGACAACGCCCTCGTGGGCGAGGAGGCCGACCACTACTGGCAGAACGTTGACCTGTATGTGGGCGGAACAGAGCACGCCACGGGCCACCTTATATACTCACGCTTCTGGAACAAGTTCCTGTTCGACCTCGGTGTGTCGTGCCAGGAGGAGCCTTACAAGAAGCTCGTCAACCAGGGTATGATTCAGGGACGCTCTAACTTCGTTTACCGCGTAAACAGCGACGACCACTCTAAGAAGCCGCTCTTCGTTAGTCTCGGACTAAAAGACCAGTATGACGTAACGCCTATACACGTTGACGTAAACATCGTTCACGGCGACGTGCTCGACACAGAGGCATTCAAGGCATGGCGCCCCGAATACAACGACGCCGAATTCATACTCGAAGACGGCAAGTATGTGTGCGGATGGGCTATAGAGAAGATGTCAAAGTCGATGTTCAACGTTGTCAACCCCGACATGATTGTAGACAAATACGGAGCCGACACGCTGCGTCTCTACGAGATGTTCCTCGGTCCGGTAGAGCAGAGCAAGCCTTGGGACACCAACGGAATAGACGGCTGCCACCGCTTCCTGAAGAAGTTCTGGGCACTGTTCTACGATCAGCGCACGGGCGAATTCCTGCCCGACCAGAGCGAGCCTACGCCGGAGCAGTATAAGTCTGTCCACAAGCTCATCAAGAAGGTTACGCAAGACATCGAGCAGTTCAGCTACAACACCAGCATATCTGCCTTCATGATTTGCGTCAACGAGCTGCATCAGCTCAAATGCCACAACCAGGCATTGCTGACCGACGTGGTAGGCCTGATAGCTCCGTTTGCTCCGCACATAGCCGAAGAGCTGTGGCACGCACTGGGCAACAGCGGCAGCATATTTGACGCATGCTGGCCCGAATACAACGAGAAATACCTCGTTGAGAGCACCGTTCAGATGGGTATAGCCTTCAACGGCAAGCGCCGCTTCGAGATGCAGTTTGCAGCCGACGCCGACAACGCAGCCATAGAGCAGGCTGTGATGGCCGACCAGAGAACGGCAAAATACATCGACGGCAAGCAGATAGTAAAGGTTATCATCGTGCCGAAGAGAATGGTCAACGTGGTTGTTAAATAACAGCCGCGCCCATATCACTAAGGCAAACAGCAAAATAACAGGACACACACAGGCGGCAAAGGCCGGGCAACACAGCAGAGCCCGGCCACTGAGCCGGCCTGACTCACTCACAGGAGCCGACGCGCTCATGATAAAACCGTTATGTCAACAGAATTAAAAAGAAACACACTTTCACCTTAAAAAAATCACAAGCCATGCAGAAGCAAATATTAATTCGTGAAGCCAAAGACTACTTCAACATCACCCTCGGGCTGATGCTCTACACGTTCGCCTTCACGGTGTTCCTCCTGCCTTACGAGATAGTAACGGGAGGTATAGCGGGAATCGGCGCCGTGGTGTTCTACGCCACGAAGTTCCCCGTTCAGTACACATTCTTCATAATCAACGCCGTGCTCATCGTGGCCGCGCTGAAGATACTGGGCTGGCGCTTCCTGATGAAGACCATCTACGCCACGTTCATGCTGACGTTCCTGCTCGACGTGGCCCAGAGAGTTGTCATCCAGCCCGACGGCACGTTCTACAAGCTGCTGGGCGACGGCAACGACTTCATGTCGCTCGTCATCGGATGTATGATGACCGGCACGGCCCTGGCCATAGTGTTCCTCAACAACGGCTCTACGGGCGGCACCGACATCATAGCGGCCTCGGTCAACAAGTACCGCAACATATCGCTCGGCCG
Organism: Prevotella marseillensis; assembly: GCF_900625065.1. Taxonomy (NCBI): domain Bacteria; kingdom Pseudomonadati; phylum Bacteroidota; class Bacteroidia; order Bacteroidales; family Prevotellaceae; genus Prevotella; species Prevotella marseillensis. The sequence goes on from NZ_UYXY01000001.1 coordinate 2,941,322, forward strand.
CGTAATCCTGCTAATCGACGTGTGCATCATAGGCAGCTGTCTGTTCATCGACACGTTCGGTCCCGTGCAGTTACGCTGCCAGAAGGTGGTGTTCGGCTTCTGCACCATGTTCATCGAGTGCACCATGCTCGACTACGTGATGAACTGGCAGCGCCAGTCGGTGCAGTTCATGATATTCTCAAAGAAATATCAGGAGATAGCCAACGCCATAGCCACCACCACCGACCACACGATAACCATACTCGACGGTCACGGATGGTATACGGGCAAGGAGACCAAGGTGCTCTGTCTGCTGGCAAAGAAGAACGAGAGCGTGACGATATTCCGACTGATAAAGGTTATCGACCCCAACGCCTTTGTGAGCCAGAGCTCCGTGATAGGCGTATACGGCGAGGGCTTCGACCAGATAAAGGTGAAAGTGCCCAAGAAGATGAAAGACAATACGCTAAACGGCAAGTGACGGCAAAAGGCCGCTGCCACGGGCGCACAGAGAAACAATAAAGAAAAGATGAAAATAGTTTTCGCAACAAACAACAAGAACAAGCTGGCCGAGATAAGAGACATGCTCGGCGACAAGATAGAAGTGATGTCGCTGGCCGACATCAACTGCCACGAGGACATACCCGAGACGGCAGACACGCTGGAGGGAAACGCCCTGCAGAAAGCCCGCTACGTGTTTGACAAATACGGCATGAGCTGCTTTGCCGACGACACCGGACTCGAGGTGGACGCGCTGGGCGGAGAACCGGGAGTCTACTCGGCACGATATGCCGGCGGCGAAGGTCACGACAGCGAGGCCAACATGGCAAAGCTGATGCAGAAGCTCGGCGACAACGACAACCGCAAGGCGCGCTTCCGCACGGTGATAGCCCTGATAACGGGCAGCGGCGACGACGGCGTGAAGCTGTTTGAAGGCGTGGCAGAAGGCGACATAATACGCGAGAAGAGGGGAGGAGAGGGCTTCGGCTACGACCCAATATTCCGCCCCGAAGGCTACGACAAGACATTTGCCGAACTGGGCCACGAGATAAAGAACAAGATATCTCACCGCGCCAGGGCCGTGCAGAAACTTGTAGAATATCTTAAACAGGCAAGCGGCAACAGATAGCCGCCTGCCTTTATATTATCATCACCGCCGCCGGAAAGCGCTGCGCAAAGCGCTCTGGCGGCGCAACGGCAATGCCGCTGAACGAAGAATTTTGGCATTTTATAAAACAAATCTTACCTGCCGGCGTTATATCATTGAGCAACAAGCCACAAGCTGTAAACAAAACAATTATGCGAAAAATAAACACCCATATCCTCAGACATATCATGTCATGCTGTCTGCCGTGCCTTTTTCTGCTATTATCAGTGCCGGCCAATGCAATAAGCGGCGGCAGCACAGACGGCTGGACCCTCTATCCAAGCTACGGCAACATAACAGAAATAGAGCCCACGGGCAAGGAGGTGTACGTGCTGGCATCCAACAGTCTGTTTTCGTATAACCCCGCAGACGGACTTGTTGCCACCTACGACAAGACAAATATGCTGTCGGACATCGAGATATCGCACATAGCATGGTCAAAATCGGCCAGTAGACTTATCGTTACCTACACAAACTCTAACATCGACCTGCTTTCAAGAAACGGCAGCGTGATCAACGTGCCCGACCTCTACATGAAGGAAGCTACCTACGACAAGACAATAAACAACATTTATATATATAACCAATATGCCTATCTGTCGACAGCCTTCGGCATAGTGAAGATGAACGTAAGCAACGGAAGCATTGCCGACTCGTATCAGCTCGGATTTCAGGTTGACTACTGCTACATCGAGGGCAACTACATCTATGCTGCATCGAGCACCCAGGGCATCTACCGCGGCAACATGCAGGACAACCTGCTCGACAAAGGCAACTGGAGCCGCACGGGCGACTATGTGGCGCAGAACATAGACCGCACAAAGGTGTACGACCAGACCGACGGCACATGGTGGACCAAGACCGAAGACGGAAAGCTAACAGGATATAAGATAAACAGCGACAACGTGCCCGTGTATGTAACCGAAGGCGTTGCACCCGACGGACCCGCATCCAACAACTTCTACCGCATATACATCAACAACGGAAGCCTCTATGGCGTGGGCGGCCTGTGGTCGCAGGAGACCGACGGCAACCGCCCGGGCGAAGTTCACGTGTGGAACGGCGACAGCTGGTCGGAGTTTGAAAAGGTTACAACAGACAAGATAGGCCACAGCTACGTTGACGTGCTGTGCCTCGACTTCGACCCAACAATAAGCGGACACGTCATGGTGGGCGCCAAGAGCGGCATGTATGAGTTTCAGGACGGCAAGTTCGTGAAGCACTACACAACGGACAACAGCGCGCTCGAGTCGCCGTTCAATCCGCCGTCGAAAGACTATACCATCGTTACATCTGTAAAATACGACGCAGCCGGAAACCTCTGGGCGCTCAACTCGCTGATAAGCAACAGCATAAAGTGCCTCTCGAAAAGCGACGGAAAATGGACTACATACAAGCATTCTGAACTGTCGGGCACCAACAGCTACGACCTTGAGAAAGCCTTTATCAGCAAGACCAACGGCAAGATGTGGTTTGTAAACAACAACTACAACAACACCATACTTTACTCATACGACTATGCCAACGACGTGCTGACAAAATACGGACCGAGCATAATAAACCAAGACGGAACAAGCCTCGGCGCAAACTATATATTCAGTCCGGTTGAAGACAGGGAAGGAAACGTATGGGTAGGCACCAACGCCGGACCTGTTTATCTCTCGGCAAGCGCCATACAGAACGGCTCAACTTACTTCACGCAGCACAAAGTGCCGCGCAACGACGGCACCAACTATGCCGACTATCTGCTATCGGGCATCGACGTGCGCGCCATAGCCATCGACGGCGGCAACCGCAAATGGATAGGCACCAACTCTAACGGAGTGTTCCTCATCAGCGACGATAACAACACGCAGATAAGCCACTTCACCACAGACAACTCGCCTCTTCCGTCAAACCTTGTGCAGGACATAGCCATCGACGGTGCGTCGGGCCGTGTATATTTCGCCACAGACAAGGGCTTATGTTCTTATCAGAGCGACGCAACAGAGCCGACAGACGAGATGACCAAGGACAACGTATACGCATATCCCAATCCCGTAAGACCCGACTACACGGGCCTGATAACCATCACAGGCCTTAGCTATGACGCCGACGTGAAGATAGTAACGTCGAGCGGAGCACTCGTAAACCAGGGCCGAAGCACGGGCGGATCATACACATGGGACGGCTGCGACCTCAACGGCAAGCGTGTGGCATCGGGCGTGTATATGGTTGAGACGGCAACATCGTCGGGCGACAAGGGCACCGTGTGCAAGATTGCCATAGTAAACTGACATCACAACAGACATAAAAATCTCAGCAGGAACACGTGACACGAAATACAGACATCCTATCTCACGAAAACACATTATGGACGCAGGGCATATCGGCAATAATGGTTATGCTGATGCACTTCATAATGCAGATTGAAGGTTACCCCCGCATCGTCAACATATTAGGCAGCATAGGCGTGGCTGCGTTTCTGTTCATATCAGGCTTCGGATTAAACGAAAGCTACAAGAAAAGCGGTCTTGCCGGCTACTGGCACAAACGCATCGTGCGCGTAATAATACCGTGCTGGCTCGTCTTTCTGTTCAAGCTGCCGTTTGAAGAGCAGTTCAGCCTGTCAAGGCTTGTCCACAACCTGCTCTTCACCGACTCGGAACTGTGGTTTGTCGACTATATCGTAAGATGGTATATCATCTACTGGCTGGCGCGCAGACTATCACCGCGCCACACCACCAAGATACTTGCAGGCTTCTCAGTGGCTTTCATCTTCGCCCAGCAGCTCATGTGCGAGCAGGCCTTTTCGTTCTTCTGCGGATACATCGTGTCGCAGCATTATGACAAGGTAAGACAGACAAGCCGCGGCAGGATAATAAAATTCACGGCGGCAGCCTTTGCCTACGGCACGGCGTTCATGCTCATCAAGGAAATTCCGTTCGTAAGGGGATACATCGGCACCGTGCCCTTCAACATCATACTGCTCAACATCAAGCTGCCGCTGGCAGTAGCCATAATCACAGCTCCATACATATTACCGCAGCTGAAGAGGCTCAGACCTATATCATGGTTCGGCAAGATAAGCTATGAAATATACATAGTTCACTTCTTCGTCCTGCCGTTTGTAACCGACTTTTTATCAATAATTAAATACATGGCGGCGTCTACCGTCATTGCCGCCGTGTTCAACAGGATAAACAACGAGCTGAAGAACAACTTCACCACGGTGTTCACCTCAATACTCTACATCGCCGTATGCTACATCATGGCATGTAAATACAGCATGAGGGCCACCGAACATTTCGGATACGTCAGCATGAGCTATGCCGTCATCCTTGCGCTCGTCACGCTGCTGTTTAATCGCCGAAAGACAATTATAAGCAGACATTCTGAGGCAATATTCTGGTCAATGGCTGTGATAATGGCAGTTGCAATGGCAGCCGTGCAGTATCATTTCGACCCCATGCAGAACCAAGTTGACCGCTGGTCGGCCATAGCCAATCCGCTCACCGCCATGTTCAGCGGCCAGTTTCCTTATTCGGCACAGACCCATTTAGGCGGCTATGCCTCGCCGTTCCCGGTGTGGATGGTGTTCCACATACCTTTCTGGGCACTCGGCAACGTAGGCCTTTCAGAGATTTTCACCGCCCTGCTGTTCGTCATCAGCGTCAAGGCCGCCTACGGCTCTCAGGCAGGCATAAAGGCCACCGTGCTGCTTGCGCTCAGCCTTAACCTGTGGTATGAAACGGCTGTAAGGAGCGACCTTATATCCAATTTTCTTCTTCTTGCATCATTTATAAACCTTCTTATATGCAAGAAGATAACCTTCAGTAAATATCCTTTGATGCTCGCTGCTATAGCCGGCCTGTGGCTGTCAACGAGAATAAGCACGGCCTTTCCTCTCTTCATCATGTTCTTTCCCTTCTGGCTCAAGCTTTCTGCGGGCCGCAAGGTGTCCACGCTGCTCATTGCCGCAGCCGTGCTGTGCCTTACGTTCCTGCCGTTTGCATTGTGGGACTGGCACGAACTGTTCTATGCCGAGAACAATCCGTTCTCGCTTCAGTCGAGACAGGGACGCCCGGCCGACTCGCTTCTGCTGCTCGCGGTTGCAGTGATAATGGCTTTAAAATGGAAGGGAAACAACAAGATGCTTATGCTATTCTCGGCTATAATGCTTATCCTCGTGCCAGTGCTGGCATACGGACACAATATGTATGTGTACGGCAACTGGACCGACATATTCAATTCGGCATACGACATAACCTATCTCGACGCCTCGCTGCCGTTCTGCATCACGCTCATGGCAGCCTTCGGAGCATGTCAGATGCAGGCAAAGAAACCCAGCTTGTAGAGCTTGAATACTGCCAACGACGGCTTATTTCCACGCAGATTGCGCAGTTCGGCGCCGCTGAACAGCCTGTGAAACAGCCTGACAAGCCACAGCATGTGCATCGACCTCAGCCTGCCCACCATGCCGAGCAGCGGCGAATAGTCTTTTAGTTCGCCGGCAAACTGATGCAGAGTGAGCATGGCCTCCTCTATCTTCTTCAGATAAGCCGCGTTGCCCTCGAAGCACGTATAAGCCACAGGATTGTCTATATGCCTTACCACGATGCCGTTGTTGCGGAACGCACGGCCAAGCATCACGTCCTCATATCCGTAGCCCTTTATCCTTTCGTCGTAAGGCACACGCTCAAGAACGGAGCGGTGATAAAAGAAGTTTGTCGTGCGGAACGAATTGTATGGCAGCCTGTTTCTCACCTCAACCGAATGGTTTTTCTCCTCAAATTTCTCATATCTGAAGCGCAGGTTCTCCTTATATAGTCTTGCCGAATCAGCCCCTCCGTCAACACACACACCGCCGCATACAGCCTCGCCGCGCTGAGCTCCGCTGCTGAGATAGCGCAGCAGAAAGTCGTCGTAGACCAGACTGAGGCGCGCGTCGACCATCAGATGCCACTCATATTTGCCCTTAGACGTCATATTGTTGCGCATGGCTGCACGGCAGTCGTGATGGCGGTCAATAACGTAGCGGCAGTGAGAAAGGCCGTCTATCGCCCTGTTTTCGGCTATCACGGCCTCGTTGGTGCTTCCGTCGTCTATTGCGAGAATCTCATATTCAAGGCCGTCTATGGCTTCGGCCTGTGAATGGAGCACGCTGACAAGCGCCACGGCACTGTCGTTATAGACGGGTATAAGTATTGACAATTCGTTTATCATTTTGTTTTGCACAGATATGAATATTTAAGGTGCTGCCGCCGGCGTACCTCTTTTGCAGGCCGGCGTATGTCATGCAAATATAATGAAAGGCGAGTGAAAAGTCAAAAGAAAAACGATGTATTTTGTTTTTGACTATTCCGAGCCGAATCCTATATTATGCAAATATAGTGAAAGGCGAGAGCATTGCAAAAATCAAAAACTTATTTTTGATTTTGTACTGCCGAGCCGAATCCTATATTATGCAAATATAATGAAAGCCGGCGGCAAAACAAAATAAAAGGCGCAGTTTTTAGACCGCGCCGCCAAGCGCGTACAATATACGCACCTTAAAAAACACAATAAACAGCATAATTTGCAAATAATGCTATTTATTTTTTTAAATTTGCAAGTATGAAACTCAGTATCATCGTTCCCGTTTACAACGCCGAAAAGACGCTCGGCAGATGCTTGGACAGCATACTGTCGCAGACGTATGAAGACTTCGAGGTGCTGCTCGTTGACGACGGCTCTACCGACGGCAGCGGTCTGACGGCCGACAAGATAGCGCAGGGCGACAGCCGCCTCACCGTCATACATAAGGCCAACGGAGGCCCCTCGGCGGCACGCAACTGTGCGCTCGACCGCATCAGAGGAGAGTATGTAACCTTTGCCGACAGCGACGACGAGCTCACACCGGGCACGCTCGGCAGGATAATGGCCATAATGGAGCAGCATCCTGAATACGACATACTTGAATATCCGGCTACGGAACGGCCCGGACGCAAGGACATGCACGTGATGAACCCGGACAGCAGGGTGTATGCCGACGCCATCGGATGGCTCTCCGACCACGGCTTCGGCCACTGCTGGATGTGGAACAAGGTGTTCCGCAGGCAGATGTTCGACGGCGTAAGGTTTCCTGAAGACAGAAGGATGTTTGAAGACGGCATCGTCCTCGGCAAGATCATTAGCCGCCATCCTGTGATGGCAACCACCGGCGAAGGCATGTATCTCTACCACTGGAACGGCGACGGACTGACAGCCAAGGCTGCCTGCGGCGGACTCGTAACCATGCTCGAGGCACAGCTCGAAGTGGTGAAAATGCTCGGCATTGACACGAGAGAGAAGAAATGGCACAGACTCTACATGGACATGTTCACGGCGCAGCTGTATGCCTACCGCGCCACTGGCAGACTGATGCTGCACAGCCAGAAGGTTGCAGCCGATATGCACGGAGGCATGAGCGGCATGATAAAATCGCTAATGCTCAACACGTTAGGACTGAAGACAGCGTGCAGGATATTCAAAACACTAAGACCATGAAGATTGTTTATCTGATAGAAGACTTCGCCATAAAGGGCGGGGCAGAGCGCATGATATCCGAAAAGGCCAACACCTTTACGGCCGTGAAGGGGCACGACGTAACCATTGTGTCGATATTCAGCGACAGCCGTCCGCCGGCATATCCGCTCAACGGCGTGTCGTTCGTAAGTCTGGGCGTGCCCTTTGCCGCCACTGACTGCAGCCTGCTTGCCAAGACCATGTCGCGCCTTAGGGTGCTTACGTCGGCTGCCGTGCGCTTCAACAGACTGATGTCTGAGCTTCGCCCCGACGTAATATTCTTCACGCTGCCCATGGGAGCGCTGCTCCTGCCGCTCTACCGCGGCAACGCAAAGAGAGTGTATGAGTCGCACTCGGCACGGCAGTTTACGCCTTACCACAGCTTGTTCGCGCCCATGGAGCTTATGGCCGACACCGTGGTGTGCATAACAGAACAGGACGCACGGCAGTATGCACGGGCACGCAATAAGAGAGTTATACCCAACTTTATCAACACTCCCGGCCACACCGCCGAAGACTACGGCGCAAAAAGGGCGCTGGCGGCAGGCAGACTTGAGCATCCAAAAGGCTTCGACATCCTTATCAGATGCTGGAAGGAGATAGACAATGCGCATCCTGACTGGCGGCTCGACATCTACGGCGAAGGCTCGCTGCGCGAAAGTCTGCAGCAACAGATAGACCAACTGGGGCTGAGCGGAAAGATAAGACTGTGCGGACGCACCGAAGACATGATGCAGACATACCCCAGATACAGCCTAATGCTGGCCACGTCGAGGTTTGAGGGCTTCTCGCTCGTGCTTGCCGAGGCACAGGCATGCGGACTGCCTGCCGTGACGTTCGACTTTAAATATGGTGCACGCGAGATTGTTGCCGACGGCATAACGGGCACAATAGTGCCGCAGGACGACATGCAGGGCTTTGCCAGGGCAGCAATAGACATAATGGCGTCTGAAGACAAGCGCCGCAACTATGGCGAAGAGGCTGCAAGGCGGACGATGCGCTTCTCGCGCGACAGGGTGATGGAGGAGTGGTACAGGCTGCTTGACGACCTGAGCCGATGAGCATCCCGCGCAGTATATCTTCTGATGAAACAAGCAGGGCAACAGCTTACAAGACGAGATATGACTACATATAATGTCATACCGCCTTACCGCAACTATAGCCTCAGGCATACTTTAATGGCTGTGCTTATGCTGCATGACATTTACACATACGGATAAATAATACATAAAGAAAATAGCACCTCAGGCGGTGCTATTTTTTGTTTACCCAAAATCGGCTATCAGTATTTATATAAAGCCATTTGCCGTCTGATGACAGATTTGGGCTTAAATACATGTTTCTTATTTCAACACAAACTAATCACGGCGCACAGAATATTTCTTATACACTTCAACATATTCTGCCGCCACCTTGCGGTAGTCGTGATACTTTCTTACAAACTCCACGCTCTGCTTTGACAGCAGTGCCACGTTGCCGGGCGTCAGGAGCGCCTGCTCGAGCGTAGCCACATTGTCGTCGAAGCTCTTCTCGGGACTTACGTTTATTATAGGCCTCAGTTTCTTCTCGCCTATAAACTCATAAAACTCTTCCTCGCCACCGCCTATAACCACCGTTCCGCGCGCCATTGCCGCCAGCGAGTTCATCGACGGCGTGTAGCTGTAGAACTGGTCCACCTGCACGTCGGCCTCGTCAAGCATCACGCAATAACGGTCGTAGGGCACGTCCTCGACATACATCACGCTGAGCCGTCCGGGATGCCTGCGATCAATCTCTTCTATCATCTCGGCTATCTTGCGCGCACCTTTCAGATACTCGCGCCTGCTCTGCACGCCCACCAGCACCTTTATTTTGCCGTCTGTGCCCTTCACGCGTGCGTCATGGGGCACATGCATGGGCAGAGGCACATAATGCAGCCTTGAGCGAAAAGAATCGACGTCGTAGGCAAGATAATACTCATACAGGCACGCCACGAAGGCGTCTGAGCTGCCGGCTGCCTTGTTGAAGCACGACACACACTCGGGCAGGCGCTGCTCTGCCAGTCGGGCCTTGTTCTGCTCCTGGTTGCGCACGCAGCCGTTCCAGTACATGTCCGAATATTCGGGCACGCCCTTCAGCTGGCGCTCGAGCACCTGCGGATCGTCGCCGTAGCATCCTTTTATAAGACAGCGGTTGTGGCGCTTCAGGAAACTGATGAGCATCTTGTTCCAGCTCATCTTCAGCGGCACAAACTGATAGTTGTGTATCTGCACCACATCGTTGCCGCACAGCCGCCTTATGTTGCGCAGGAGCGTGAGCAGCACCTTCAGTCCGCCAAGCTTTCCCCACCGCGGGTCGCGCCTGAGGTCGATGTCGCGCGGACAGTCGCGCGGAGCGTTGCCGTCAGACATCAGCACCACGTCGTGTCCAAGCTCAGCCAGACCGTCTCTCAGCGTAGCATGGGCATAGCTCGCCTCACCAATTAATAATATACGCACGGATTTTTTGGAATTAAAAATTAAAAAGTAAAAATTAAAAATTAAAAAATTAAGGAGCAAAAATTAAAAGGCGGGAAAGAACGGAATGTCAGGAAACTAACGGCTTTGCGGCTTGCATGAAATAGCCGGCTAAAGTTTTCCGTCTTTTATTATCCCTTCATTCTTCCCAGCCTTTTAATTTTTACTTTTTAATTTTTAATTATGAACAATCTCTAGCTCATCTCCAGCATGCGGTTTATCGGCTTCACTGCCTCGGCTGCTATGTCGGCAGGAACGTCTACGCTGGGCCATTCATATTTAAGGGCGTTGTAAACTTTGAGCAGAGTGTTCATCTTCATGTATTCACACTCGTTGCAAGAGCAGCCTACGGAGCCTTCGCTCACTTCGGGCGGCACGGGCAGGAACACCGTGTCGGGGCACTGGCGCTGCATCTCGAACAGTATGCCCGGCTCTGTTGCCACGATATACTCCTTGTCGGGATGTGCCACGGCATAGTCGAGCAGCACTGCCGTTGAGCCTACCACGTCGGCAAGCTTCACTACGGGACCCTTGCACTCGGGGTGAACCAGCACGATGGCGTCGGGGTGTTCCTTCTTCATCTCAACGATGGCCTGAGGCGAGAAGCGCTCATGCACATGGCATCCGCCGTTCCAGAGCAGCATCTCGCGGCCCGTAACGGCGTTGATGTAGCTGCCCAGGTTGTGGTCGGGTCCGAAGATAATCTTCTCGTCCTTCGGCAGCTGGTCTACTATCTTCTTTGCGTTGCCGCTCGTAACCACCACGTCGGTCAGCGCCTTCACGGCAGCCGTAGTGTTGACATAGCTCACCACGGTGTAGCCCGGGTGCTCCTGCTTAAACTTCTTGAGGTCTTCGGCGCGGCATGAGTCGGCCAGCGAGCATCCGGCGTTGAGGTCAGGACAGATCACCAGCTTTTCGGGGCAAAGTATCTTGCACGTCTCTGCCATGAAGTGAACGCCGCACATCACGATAATCTTGGCGTCGGTCTTGGCAGCCTTGCGCGCCAGGGCCAGCGAGTCGCCAATGAAGTCGGCCACCTTCTGCACCGATCCGTCGGTGTAGTAGTGGGCCAGTATTATGGCGTCTTTCTCCTTGCACATTCTTCTTATCTCGGCGGCCAGGTCGGTGCCGTTGTCAGCAGGCTCGTCTATGTAGCCCTTCTCTGTCCATTCTTCTTTAACCATAGTGTTTGTTTCTTTTGCCGTGTGTGCTTGTCCTGCTTTCAGGTTACCCTCAGGTTTCCACACCCACATAATTATTCTTATCCTTTGTTTTCCTTTTTTAAAAAAGAGAATGAGTTGTATGATATGCCGTTGATTTGTTCAAAACTTTAGGGCTGAAAGTTTGCTTATTTGGTTATCAACCCGTGGTTATGTGTTTTCAACATGTGCCATTAATATCTTCTGTCTGACTGTCAGGCGTTAAGGCATCTTATCCACAATTCTCCTGTCAGACTGCAAATTTAATAAGTTTATATCTTTTTTCGCCATTTATCTGTTGAAAACTTGCTTATTTTGTCTGTATAAAGGTGTTGATATACACGTGTATAATGTCGTGCCCGTGTGGCGTGTTGATATCCACATATTTTTCCAACGGTTTTCCACATGGTTATCAACAGGGTTTTCAACAGTGTTCCGTTGTTCTTTGTCCGCTGTGGCGTTTGTGCTTGTTTTCATGGTGTTTTCTGCGTTGTTTTAGGTCTGTGGCGTGGCTTTATCCCGTTTTTCGTGTTGCTGTATGCGTTTTTCGTGTTGTGATATGCCGTCTTTTGCCTTGCAACAGGTGGCTTTTTGCATTGCGATATGTGGCTTTTCGTGTGCTGAAAGATGTGCTTTCGGCTTGTTGATAAATGGTGTTTATTTTGTTGATAAGTTTTGTAACGGCCTTAGGCTCACGCTTTTATGATATGTTGAAATCTTGTTGAAAAGTGCCGTTATGCTTATTCTTTCCGGTGTGTTTTTCTGATGTGCCTATCTTCTGCGCAGTTTTTTCAGCCGTTCTGTCAGGCTGTTCCAAAGCGATGTCTTTTTGTGCAGTATAAACAGCGAGGCGGCTGTGCTCGCCAGGGTAAGCATTATGCCGAGGCAGGCGCTCAGCAGAGTGTTGCCGATAAGTGTTGAAAGATATGCCGCTATGCCTATCGGCAGATGTATGGCGGCATAGGTGCATACGCCTTTCGAGGGGCGGTAGGCGTAGCGTGTGTGGGCATAGGTGTATATCAGCGTCAGCTCGAAGAGATACGACACAAGCAGTCCGGCGCCCGTGCCCGTCAGTCCCATCAGGCGGTATCCGCCCATCACGGCTGCCACCTGCATGGCTGCCGACAGCGTTTCGAGTACGAAGAAGGCCTTAGAGTGGCTCTTGGCGAGCGTCATGTAGGCTATGGGCAGCGTTATGGCCCTGAGGTACATCGACATGACGGCTATCTGAGCCATGGGCACCACGGGCGTGAACTTGCGGCTGTAGAGCATCGGCACCACCAGCGGCAGAGCCACAATGAGCAGCGTGAGCATGGGTGCCACGATGAGCAGCGACACCTCTATCTGGCGGTTGGCCGTGAGCTTCATGGCCTGGTTGTCGTGGTTGACGGCCGACAGGCGCGGAAAGTAGTCGGTCTCCATCGCCGAGAATACCATGCCCGAGTAGGTTATCGTAAGCACGAATCCCGCGTTGTATAGTCCCACTATGTCGAGGTCGGCCTCGGCGTTGAGCAGCGCACGCAGCAGCATCTCGGCTCCGCTTGCCATTATGCCCGACATGATGAAGGCTATGCCCAGCCTTACCATCTCCATGCCTTCGCCCAGCAGGCCCTTAGTTCCGCTGAGCCGCAGGGGATAAGCCCTGTAAGAATATACCACCGTTATTATCATCGTGGCAAGCGCCATGAGTATTATCACGGGCACGATACCGGTCCATCTGAACATCCAGTATATGGGCACGGATATCAGCAGCGAGGCTATGACCGACCATATCTGCACCACGGCGAGCGCCCTTAGCCGTCGTGTGGCCTTCAGTATGGCCGTCTCGCCGCCCGTTATGGCCATCAGCGCCACGGCAGGCGAGAGCAGCATGAAGTGGAGCGTGTGGTCGCCCCACGAGAAGGCGAGGCTGTTGAGCAGCGGTCCGGCGGCTATGCACACGAGCATGCCGAGCAGTGCAGCCACGAGGCTCCATGCCCTGACAATCCTGATGAAGCGCTCCATGCCTTCTGTGTCGCCCTGATCGTAGAGTTCTGATATGTGCTTTATCGCACTGAAGGATATTCCGAGGTTGGTGGCCTGCGAGATAAAGTTGACCGAAGAGTTGAGAAGCGACGCCAGTCCCATGCCGGCAGGTCCGAGCAGCAGGGCCGTAATCTTGTTGCGTACAAGGCCGATAATGATGTTGAGTCCCTGCACGCCGCCGAATATTCCAGTATATTTCAGCACATGTCCGTAGCTGTCTTTACTTTCGTCTTTATCCATTTAAGATATAGAACGGCGGAATTGGGGAAATATTGTTTGGTTTAGTAGTTAAAGGAGTTAATGCCGAATGTATTGTTGGTTTAGGAGTTAAAGTAGTTAGAGGAGTTAAAGTAGTTAAAGCCAAATGCAATGTTGGTTTGGTAGTTAAAGAAGTTAAAGTCAAATGTATTGTTGGTTTTAGAAGTTAAAGTAGTTAGAGTAATTAAATCCGAATGCATTATTTGTTCTTTTCGCAAGCACTACGTTTGCTATTGTGCCGGCGGATCTGCGATCCGCCGGAATTTATTATAAGGATCTCCAGATCCGCTTAAAATACCGCTTTTTAAGTTAAAAGTGAAAAGCAGGCGCAAAAGCGCAATTAAAAATGAAAAATTAAAAATGAAAAACGCCTGACGGAAGCGAATGGTTAAGAGTGAAAAATCCAAATGCTTTGTGGTCAGATGTTTACAAATAAAAGAAAAACGTCCCGTTGAAATAATAACCAACGGGACGTTCTTTATTGTCTTAATACATATCTTTCTTACTTCTTAATTCTCACTTCTTAATTAAAATAAATGCTGCCCAGTATTGTGGCTTCGAGTAGGGACGAACGGTCTTCATTACTTTCTTCTTCGGCCACACCCATCGGCCTAAGCGCCTTATCTGTCCGTGCGACTTGTCGTCCTCGTCTGTCTCCACTTCTATCTTCACTTCATGGCAGCGCAGGTCGGTCTTGGCTTGGGCGAAGGCTTCCGACATGGGCATGCCGCCGAGCAGATGATGATAAAAACGGGTCATGAGCAGCTTGGTGGCCTTGTCGTCAACGTTCCACAGACTTGCCACTATCGCGCCGGCTCCTGCCTTCTTCAGTCCGCGCTGAAAGCCGAACACGCCCTCGGAAGTTATCGGTCCGAGACCCGTCTGACATGCCGACAGCACTACGAGGGCTGCCCTGTCGAGGCGCATCTCTGAGGCTTCGCGTGCCAGCAGTATGCCGTCGTCGTAGGCGCTGTATGCCGGCTGCACCATGCGGTTGGCACCAGCAAACACCAGTCCGCTGCGGCTCATCGTGTCGTCTTCGCGCAGACTGTCGCGGCAGAACGCCAGCGGCTCGGGCCTGTCGGTGTCGGCAAAGCAGAAGCCGTGGGTGGCAAGATGTATCATTGAGCACGACGGGGCGGCGAGCTTGAAGGCCGTTTCGGTGGCCTGCGTGCCTTTTATGCATTCAGCCTTTATGCCGTTGCCTTTTGCTATCATGCTCCTTATGGTGTCTGCCTCTGCCGCCGTGGCGGGCAGATAGGCGTAGGCTCCGTTGGCTGCGGGCGGCAGATGCAGGGCTGAGAGTATGCTGCTTGCGCTGCGGTCGGGCGCTGCTGTAGCTTCGTCCTGGGTCTTTGCGTCGCATTCGTCATAGCTCACTCCGCCCATTATCAGTGCTTTTCCCCTGATGTCTTTGTCGTCATTGGCAAGCTCGCGCGTAGAACTGAGGCGGCACACGTCGCTGCCGTTCATGGCGTCGGTCATGTTCTCTATGGCAAGCAGATGCAGCAGACCGTCGGGCGCGAAGTATATCCGTCCGCGCTTAGTCAGCAGCGGTTTCAGCTTCGACCATATCATAGAGCTAAGCTTAGTGTCGGTGTATATGGCGTTCTTGTCGGCAGCGCGCATCGAGTTCATCGCCTCGTTGAGCGTTCGGCCGTCGGTCAGCCTGAAGTTGCGCAGACTGTCTTCTGTCCACAGCGGCACGAATCCCACCTTGCCAGTGCCGTCAAGGGTCAGTGCGGCATAGCGTCGCGCCGATGTGCTGCCGTATCTTATAAACTCTATTGCCCTCTCGTTGCGCCCCAGCCGCCGCGCTATGTCGGCCGATGTCAGCCTCATGTTGGCGTTGAAGCTCCTGTATCCGTCCATCATGGCCATCAGCCTCTGCTCCTGCCTGTCGGCTTCGGCGTAGAGCGAGTCGCGCTGCCGTGCGTCAGAGCTGCCCTTGTCGGCCTCACGCCTCAGTGATGCTATGCTGTCATAAAGCCTCGATGCAGATGTGTCGCGCCGTGCCTCGGCCTCTATGTTGCGCTCAACCTGCAGCAGAAGACACTTGGAGAAGAGCGCCACGTCGTAGAGCAGCTGCGGGTCGGCGGCCTCGGTGGCGTAACATTCGGTTACAAGCGGTTCGTTGCTGAACCAGAAATCCTGCCGCTGCTTGTCGGTAAGGAAGGCAAACGAGCGGCACACATAGTTGCGCATAAGGCCGAAATACGTCTTAAACCACGCCGCCGCTTCTGTCTTCCGTCCGGCTTTCAGCAGAATTTCGGCGCGCTTTCTTACGCTTATCGCATAGTCGGGATGCTTCTCTCCGAGGTTTATTTTCTGCCATGTCAGGCACGAGTCAATGTGTGCCAGGGCTTTGTCTGCATGTCCGCATCCGCTCTCAGCCAGCGCCAGGTTAGCCATCACGATGTATCGTCCGGCTCCCTCTGCCAGCATGCCTGCAGCCTTGCCGAGCGATGCCGCCGCCGCTTCGTGCTGTCCGAGCGACATCTCTATAAATCCGCGGTTGGCCGTCAGCGTGGCCTTCTGCTCTGCGCTTATGCCGTCGGTCGGTGCCGTGGCGAGCAGCTGCAGGGCGTCGCCGCCGCGTCCGAGGTATGCATACGCCGATGCAAGGTTTATCAGCCGTGTGTCCTGACCTATCGTGGCGTCGAGCGGCTCGAGCAGGTCTACGGCGTCGGCGTATAGTCCGAGAGTGAGATACAGGTTGCTCATGTTCAGTTTTCCGCGCACGTCGAGCAGTCCTTCGCTGTCAATTGTGCGGTAGTTTTCGAGCGCCTCGCGATAGTTTCCCGTCTGTCTGTTGCACGTGGCCATGCCCGTCAGCGCCCTTAGCCGCCACGATCCGGGTATGCCTTTCTTGTCGTTCACCTCACGGTAGGCTTCAATAGCTTCGGCATAGCTCCCCGCGTTGCGCAGCGAGTCGGCCCTGAGCAGCGTTGCCACCGTCTGTCCTTCTGCCGTGGCGGCAGCGGCTGATAATATCAATAATGCAAGAAAACGAAACACGATGATAATCAGGAATTAAAAATTAAGAATTAAGAAAACATGTATAAATAATATTGAGGCAGCTGGATTTTTTGCCTTAACCCTAATATGTGGTGAGAATCCGGATGGAAGCACCGATACGCAAACAGACAAAACAGCATGAGCTCTGATAACCTTTCAGGGCTTAGTGAGCCTCATTTATGGTTTGTCATGCCGCTTCAGCCGTTTCGGCTTGTCTGATGCCTTTAGCTGCCTGGGGCTGTTCAGTTGGACACGATAATAAAGCTCAGGTCTTTGTCCGACTTGTTCTCCACGGTTATCACCAGCTCGCCGGCACGTTCTATCGTCCAGTTGAGCGTGCAGCAGTCCTTGCCTCCGTCGGCCTTGTCTGCCAGTTTGCGGCCGCTGCCCTTGTCGTCTACGTAGAGATTCACTTTGCCTCCGCACTCGGGCACCACCATCAGCTGCTGTTCGCCCTGCGCCATCATCGAGTAAGTTACGCTGCCGCCTGCCGCTACGGCGCGGTGGGTGCATCTTAGCGGAGCGCTCGTTGCCCTCATCTTGTAGGCGTCTTCAACCTCTATGAGCCCCATGTCGAGGTTTTTCAGCAGCAGTTCGTCAAGATATTCAACGTTATATTGCAGATGTCCGCGCATCGGCACGGCGCTCTTGGTGTCGACAGAGCTGAGCGTCAGTTCGCTGAACGGTATCTCGCTTATCATCTCCATGCCCGCCATCACGTTGTCGGCAGAGCGTGCCGTAACGGCGTCGCGTATCATCATGCACGCCTTTTCGGCCTTCATCATCAGTTCGGTTGTGTTTTGCGCATGTATGGCCGATGCACATACGGCAAGCACAAGCAATAATATTTTTCTCATGTCAGTAATATTTTAGTTGTCAGTCAATGTTCATTCATGTCCTTTCTGCTGTCTTTCCCCTTGCCTCTGTCGGAGGTATCGTCGGGTCGGCGCGGCCTTATTCGGCGTCAAGCAGGGTGAAGGCAGCCCAGAAGAACGGCTCGCGGTGCTGCTGTCTCATGTTGTTCACGGCAGTCCTGAAGGCCTCGCGCTTGGTCATTCCGCCGAGCCACAGCCTGTAGAAGTCCTGCATGAATATCGCCGTGGCGCGGTCGTTCACGTTCCATAGCGACATCATCAGCGTGTTGACGCCTGCCTCCTTAAATCCGCGCTGCAGTCCGTACACGCCCTCGGTGGTGTAGCTTCCGAGCGCCGTCTCGCATGCCGACAGCACAGCCATGTCGGTGTTGCCAAGGTCGAGCAGCGACAGCTCGTTGGCGGTCAGTATGCCGTCCTCGCGGTCGGGCTTGCGTTCGCCCGTCCATGTGGCGTTGGCACCTACGAAGGCAAGTCCTGTGCGCTGCATGGCGTGGTGCTTTGAGCCGGGATGGTTGCGCAGGAACGCATATTCGTCGGCATCCTTTGAGCCGTCTATGAAGAATCCGTGCGTGGCCAGATGTATTATGTCCGTGCTCTGTCCGTCGAGCTTGTAGAATGCCGTTTCGGTGGCGTTGCTGCCCGTTATGGTGTCGGCCTTGATGTCGGCTTTGGCCATGCATCGGGCTATGGCGTCGGTCTCGCGTCGCGTCTCGTCAAGATATACGAAGGCTTCCTGCATCGCTGCTCGTGTGTTGTTGCTGCCGTTGCCTGCTGCCTGCGCTGCCTGTCCGTCGCTGTAGTAGATGCCTCCGAACACGGTTGCCGTTCTTATGTCGTGCTTTCCGGCTCTGCTTACGAGCCTTGCTGTGGTAGACAGCTGTCGCAGGTCGTATCTGTCTATGAGGCAGCTGTCGGCCGATACGGGTATGGCGGCAAAGGCAATGCGGTTGAGTTCGCCTGTGGGCGAGAAGTATACGGTGGACGTGTTGCCGAGATATTGCTCAAGCGGCCGCCATATTATGTCGTAGAGCTTTGACCTTCCGAAGGTGTAGAGTCTGCGCACACGTGTTTCGGCAGGCATGAAGTCGGTCTGTCTAAGCAGCGCGGTCAGCTGTCTTGCCCCGTTGAGCATCACGGCAGCGGGACGTTCAAGTCCGGGCTTTATTATGAGGGCTGCCATGGCCGTGTCGGTGGCTACAAACTCTATGGCTGCCTCGCCGGGGCTGAGCGCCTTTCTAATCTCCTGCCACGACACAACTCTCATGGTGTCTGTGCGGTAGGCCTCGGTGCTGCGTGCCAGGCTCTTCTCTATGCGCTCTATCTGCTGCTGTATGCCGCTCAGCTGCTTGCTCGTCTCTGTGTCGCCTGTTCCTGCGTTGAGAGCGCGTGCCGCTTCGTTAAGGCGTGCAAGCGTGTCGAGCTGAGATATCAGCGCATTGTCGCCCGAGCGTATTATCGAGCGGCGTATGCGTTCCCACGAATGCAGCAGCAGACCTTTGTCAAACAGTGCTGCGTCGTAGGCCTGAGCTGCCAGCTCCCGGCTCTTGCGCGGCAGCATCCAGTTGATCATCAGGCCGCTTGTGCTGTGGTCGGCAAGAAACTGCGCGCGTTCGTAAGAGCCAAGATAGTCGAAGTTTGAGAGCACATATCTGCGTATCTGACCGGCGTATCCGGCTGCCGCTTCCACGGCTTCGTCGTCTCTGTTGAGCGCATAGCACAGCTCTGCCTGCCAGCGGCTTATCTGTATCTGGTCGAATATTGAGAAACGGTCAAGCTGCCTGTAGCATTCGGTGTTGTAGGGCAGCGCGCTTCTGAAGTCGCCGCGCATGACGTAAAGTCCTGCCATGTTCTGTGCCGCCGTCCACGGCCTGTGGCACAGCGAGTCGGCTTCGGCCATCAGTCTGTAGTAGTGAGTGATCTTTGATGTGTCTCTTACCATGCCGTAATAGTTGGCAAGAGCCTGTATGAGCATATAGTATTCGGGCAGTACACGGTAGTCGGCACCCTGCACAAAGCCGGGATATCCCTGCTCCATGTCGAGCAGCTGCGGTATCAGTTCGCCCAGCTGGCTGCTTATGTATTCGCGCGAGTTTCCGGCTCCGTCCTGCTGTTCCGCCGCAACGGGTGTGGTAGCATACAGTCTGGTGCCGTTGGTTACAATGTTTGTGAGCAGTCTTAACACATACGAATACTTTATGTCCTTGTTGTAGTTGCCTCTTTTATATACGAGGAATGTGGGCGATATTATGCCCGTGCACTGCGTGAAAATCTTGTTGAGGTTGCCCGGAGTCCTCAGCCGCGTTATGTCCACGCGGTTCCACATGCAGTCGAGATATGTCGTTGTGCCCTGCATGTTGTCCCTCTCAAGCTCCTCTATCATGCTCTCGTTCAGCTCCTCAGCCTTGTGGTCTTGTCCGAGAGCCATGTAAAGAGTGTACAGATTCTTTGAGAAGTTGAGATAAAATCCGGGCGAAATGTCGGTTATCTTCTTTGCCAGGAGGTATCCTCGCTGAAGGTAGAATTCGGCAGAGTCGGGCCTGTTCTCGCTGATGTGCCATGCGCTGAGATACAGATATCCGTTTACGGCGAGCGACGGCAGCTGTGCGGTGTCTGTCAGCAGCGGTTCGGCAGCCGACTCAAACAGTCGCCTTGTCTTCCTGTCGTTCTTGCCCTGCATCATCCTTATGCGTCCGAGCAGTGTGCGGGCGCTTGCCAGATATGCCTTGCGCATGGTCTTGCCGTCGTCCTTTATCAGCTTTGTCACCACGCCGGCGGCATCGTCGAGCCGGTATTCGTCAGCGAGATGCACGGCATAGCTCATGGTCGGCATAAACTTTTCGAGCCTTGCCTCGCCGTAGGTTTTCAGTGCTGCCTGCCAGCAGCTGTCCACCGTTGCCGAGTCGGCGGGCTGTCCGCTGCTGCCGTATAGCACTGCCAGGTCGTATCGTGCCTTGGCTTCATATCTGCGTCCTATGGTTCCGGGCAGCATCGTTGCCTCGTCCACCGTCTTGCGCTGCATGTCGAGCGCCTTGTCGTGTTCGGCGTTCTGTGCCAGTCGTGTGGCTATCTTTCCGCCTGTTGCCACGCGCGTCCAGCTGGGCTGCGTGCTCCTTTCGGCATAACATTTCATTATCTCTTCAGACAGGCTGAGATATATCTTCGGGTCTACCAGCGATGCCAGCGTCATGAATCCGTCGCACGCATCGATGTATCTGTCGTCGCATCTGCCCGTCCGGTTCATCAGTTTTATGTAGAGCTCAACCAGCTGCGAGCCGTCGCCCGCCTGTCCGTCGGCTATGTTGTCCATGAGTCTTATCAGCGCCACCTGCTGCAGCATGTCGGCATACGCCCTGCTGTCTTCGCCGTAATAGTTGCGGTAATATTTCAGGTAAGTGGCGTATTTTCTGCTTTCCGACACGTCTGTCCCATCGTTAAGGGCAGTAGTCCATTTGGCTATCTTGACTTCGCATAGCATCGGTGTGCCCAGCGGCCAGTAGGCAAGGGCGTAGACGAACATGCTGTCGAAGCACGGCGAGCCGGCAGCAAGCGTCATAAGCCGCATTGACATCACGTCGGGATGGCTGTATCCCAAAGCTCCCGATGCTATCCTGAAGGCTTCTTTCACGTAGTATCTGCCCAAGAGCCATTCGGCCGTTGCCACGCTGTCGGGCAGTTCTGCCGGTCTGCTGCCGCCGAATTCTGCCACGTCGGCTTCGTCAGACTCGCGCCCGAAGCCGCGGCCCTGCCTTATCATGGCAAGCATCGACATGGTCAGCGCGTCGTCTGCCGTGCTCTTGCGTCCTCTGAAGTATCTGAGAAAATCGTGCTCGAGCCTGCTCTCCTCGGCATAAAGCAGCGGAGAGTCGCCCTCGGTGTAGTTGGCTTTTATGAAGAGTCGTGTGGCGTTGTAGAGCATTGTTTCGGCCGTAAGCCTGTCCTTGCTTATTCCGCCGCGGCTCTTTTCTGCCAGCCTGCAGGCGTCGCATATCGAGCTGTATGCGCGGCCTGCGTCGGTCTGCACGGATATTACGGCTATGTGGTATCTTGCCCTTGCCTCCACGTCGGGCCTTTGCGGCACTGTCTTCTGTGCTGCCAGGGCTATGGCCTTGAGGGCTTCGGTCTTGCGCCTGTCGGCATGGTCAAGGCTGTCGGTCTGTCTGAATGATGCATATGCGGCAAGTGCGGGCACCAGTGCTGCGGCCTTGCGCAGCACTGCCGTGTATGCCGGCTCGCGCGACAGCGTGGCAGCGGCGTCGGCGGCAGCCCTTAGCAGGTCGGCGTCTGTGGCAAATGCCGTGTCTACGTTGGCAGCCGCCCATTTGCGGTGGGCCAATATGTCGGTTATGGCTTCGCTCCTTGCCTTGTCGTCATCCTGCTGCGCGGCGGCCCTGTGTGCGGCGTGGCTTGCTGCCGCAGCATAGGTCTTGCCGGCATGCGTCGGCATGGCAAGAAGCGACATAAGTATAAATAGACATAACAGTGGTTTCATAAGCCGTTTTATGTTATTGTTGTCCAGCCGTTGCCGGGTGCCTGTTGATGTCGTGCCTGCGCCTTGTCCATCCGTCCTCCCGGCTTTAGGCATGTGCCTGTTGCTATTTGTCGGGTGCCAGGTCGAGCTTGTCTATTATGTCGCCCGTTATCATGTCGGCAGGTGCGCTCAGCGTGGTTATCACCCATTGCTTTGATATCTCGTCCCATTTCTGCGACTCTATCACCTTCCATACGTTGTCGGTCCAGCCCTCCTTCGGCGTCAGTTTCTTGCGGCGCTTGCGGTCGTTTCTCCATTCGTCGCGGTATTCGTCGGTTACGTCGCAGCTCTCCTTCAGCGTTACAGACATCTTGTATTCGCCCGTTCCCCAGCTGTTGTGATACTGGTCGTTCTCGTCGCGGTATGCCATGAACGAGCGCGGCACGATGAAGCTCTCGCCCTTTATCACCAGTGGCGAGCCCTTGCTGCGTCCGCGCACGTAGCGGTATTTGCCGTCGGCCGCCACCTGTGACGAGTCGATGGGCACGGTCAGCTCGAAGCGTCCCAGCTCCTTGTCCTTCTGAAGCACGGTCAGCTCGTTTATCCACGACGATGTAAGCGTCATGGTCATGTCTATCTGATAGCTGCCGCGCTCGCTGAAATAGAAGGGCAGGGGCAGAGATGAGTTGGGCAGGTTAGACTCCTTCGGGCATAGTATGAGCGTGTCGAGCACCAGCTCAAACTTAGAGTGGTTCACTATGCGGTAGAGCTTGCTGTGGTCTACGTGGCATGATATGTAGAACACGGTGTCGCCTTTCTCGCCGCGGCGCAGGCATCCTATGCCGTTGAAGCGCATGCCGCGCGGGTCCATCGCCCCGTCTGTCGACGGCACCGAATAGAAGTCGTTGAGTTCGCTCACCGTGCCGAACTTGGTCTCAAAGGTGCTCTCGGCCTTAACCGTCTCCTCCCATTCGTTCTTCAGGCGCGACGGTCTTGTTATGAGCGATGCTATGGCGTTGACGCCCATGTCGATGAAGCTCGTCACGTATCCTCCGGCAATGCCCTTTCCGGCGTTTGCCATCGCCATGCCCAGGTCGGCCATGTAGCCTCCGCGGGCAGCGCGCTCGTTGCTCAGGTCCTGTATCTCGCTGCTCAGGGCGTCGCTCGTGTATATGAATGTCTCGTAGGTTACTTGTGCTTTTGTCTCAGTCGGTGCAAGCCATATGGCCATGAATGCCAGAATAAGATATGCTGCCGACGCTGCTGAATGTTTAATATTCATGTTGTGAATGATTTTAGATTGTGTGATAATATATTGTTAACGTTTTGGCAAAAATAATATTTTTTTACCATAAAAGCAAAGATATGCTTTATGATGTTGGCCGTAACACTTGTTATTTTCTGCCGAAAATAAGGGCTCAGGCAGGCGTTTTGACGAATAATTTACATTTTCTGACATACGCGTGCTTTGTCCTTCGGCCGCATGATGCTAACTTTGCATGCAAAAAAGATGGATATATTCAGCAACGATATAAGCTCGGCAAAGGGCACGTTCAGGGTGTTCCGCCTTGTCAACTCGCAGGGTTGCGAGGCTGCTCTGTCGTCGCTTGGCGCGGGCATCACGGCTATAAGGGTGCCCGACGCACGCGGACGGATAGACGACGTGGTGCTGGGATATGCCCGGCATGCCGACTATCTCTACGACAGCGCCTGCGCCGGAAAGACGCCCGGACGATATGCCAACCGCATTGCGCGCGGCAGGTTCAGCATAGGCAGAGACGAGTATCAGTTGGCTATCAACAATCCGCCCAACGCGCTGCACGGGGGCAACGACGGATTTCACAACGTGATATGGGGCGCCGAGCCTCATGACGGCGGCGTAAGGTTCACGTATCATGCCGCCGACGGCGAGGAGGGATATCCGGGAGCCATGGACGTGGCGGTTGACTATGTGTGGAACGACGATAACGAGCTGACCATTAGCTATGAGGCAACTGCCGACAGACCCACCATTGTCAATCTTACCAACCATGCCTACTTCAACCTTGCGGGCGAAGGCTCGGGCTCGTGCCTGAGTCAGCGGCTCAGGCTTAACTGCCACAGATGGCTGCCTGCCGACGTCACGGACATTCCGCTGGGAAGCATTGAGCCGGTGGAGGGCACTCCGATGGACTTTCTGCAGGCCAAGGCGCTGGGCAGGGACATAGGTGCCGACTTCAGCAACATGAGGACGGGCAAGGGATACAACCACTTCTTCTTCGTAGACGGATGGAACGGCGACGGGCAGCTGAGGCTCGTGGCTGTGCTCGACGACGATGAGAGCCGCCGCCGTCTGAGCGTCTACTCCACACAGTGCGGAGCCATGCTCTACACGGGCAACTGGCTTGCCGACAACCTGCCCGTGGGCAAGAGCGGCCGAAGGTATGCCGACCACGACGGCGTGGCCATTGAGTGTCAGGGTGCGCCCGACGCTCCCAACCATCCTTCACTGCCGTGCCAGGTGCTGATGCCGGGCGAGACATACCGCCATGTGATTAAATACGCATTTTCGATTAATTGTTAGAGAGTAGTAACATGGTTTGTTTTCAACCGTGGAGCGCGCCCCTGCCATAGGCTTTCGGGGCGCGTTTTTTTGTTGCTTTGCGGTAAGGATCTTTGCCTACGTGTATTTATAGCTTTAAAATATGTAAGCAAAAGCGTCTGTTACTCTGACAAAATGCTTATTAGGTATATATAAAAATTACTGACTGACACAAAACTTTTCTGTTTTAATTACAATGTAAAACATGGCATTTTAGCTCGCAAAACGTGGCTTTCCGGCGTGTTAAAAGCCGCGTTTCGTCTTGCAATATGCCGCCTTATGTCGAGCCGTATACCGATGCCTTATCAGCAGCACTGCAGGCGGCTCACTTCATGACGGCATAAAAAATGCGGCAGAACTGTCACAGCCCCGCCGCATCTGTAATTAAAACATGTTTTGTTAACAACAGACAAATTAATTATAAAGTCTTGAATGCCTGTATTCCCTGATGATTGATGTCCAGGGCTTCGGCCTCGCCAAGATAGCGCATGCTCTTGTCCTTGTTGCCGAGTCCGCAGTAGCCCAGTGCCATCATGTATTTGCAGTGAATCTCGTTGCGCACCTGAAGGTCGTCTTCCCATATCAAGAGGTCGGGCAGGGAGACGGCGAAATAGTCCATCCTTACCTTGTCGAAGAGATGCTTCTCGCCATAGTTGACCAACTTGTGGAAACGGCCGTTGGCCTCGCCCGTGCGGCCCAGTTTGAGCAGCGCCATGCCCTGATAGAATATCTTGTCGGGCTTTGCGTCGTTATAGTAGAGCGCTGCGGCAGGCTCTGTAGGTCCTTCGGTTGCCTTCAGCCAGCATTGGCGCGCCTTGTCGGTCTGGTTCATGGCGTCGTATGCCACGCCCATCAGATAGTAGAAGTCGTTGTCCTGCGCTCCGTACAGCTTGCCTTCGCCGAGATGATGAGGATATACAAGGCACTCTTCGAACAGGCTCACGGCATCGGCATAGCGCCCTTCGGCTATGGCCTTCTTTGCCAGTTCCACGCGTGCAAACTGATATTGTGCCGGCACCTTGCCTTCGCCGCCCTCCCAGGGGTGGAATATGTGGGCGTCGAGCTTGGTCTTTGCCTCCTCATACTGTCCTGTCTGGTTGAGCAGGGTTATCTCCTCGAGCAGCAGGTCGTCGCGTTTGGCAACGAGGTTGCCGTATTTTCTGAGCAGTGTGAGACGCTCGGCGTGAGGACGGCGCATGCATTTATACAGCTGGTCGAGCTCCATTAGCACGCGGGCGTCGGTGTCGTCAAGCGCAAAAGCCTTCTCCATTAGTCTCACTGCCTTGTCCTTGTCGCCCTGCTTGTTGAATGCCGCCAGGGCAAGATTGCGCCACACCGTGGGGAACTTGTCGTCGGCTGCAGCCGATCTTTCCCATGCCTTTATTGCAAGGTCATACTGCCGCTTGTCGTAGTAGAGGCAACCCAGATAATAAGGTGCTTTGGCTGCCCGGGGCAGATGTGCCATGGCGCAGTTGAGCGCGAGCACGGCTTCAAGACGGTTGGGGAAGCAGTAGTCAGAAGGATATATCTCGGCCTTGGCAAACAGCTCTTTGGCTGCTTCGGCGTCGGTTGCGGCGTTGCACCAGCCCATATAATAATATGTCATAGGCGTCAATGCTCCCTCTTCTATTGCTATATTCCACAGCTTCAGCGCCTCGCACGTGCAGCCTGCCGCGCAGTAGTCGAGCGCTATCTCGTCGTAGTTGTTGGCGCATCGTCTCATCATCGTCTTCAGCAGCTGCAGTGTGTCGTCGTCGCCCGTTATGAGATATTTCTCAAACAGACAGCCGTAGTTGAATCTGTCAATCCCGAGCGACTCCTCAATCAGTTTCAGAGCCTCGTCGTTGCGTCCCGCCTTGCGCAGTAGGGTAGCTTTCAGCGCGCGCGCCTTGTGGTTGTGCCAGTTGCGTATCAGCGAGCGGTCTATTTCGTCCAAGGCGTCGTCCAGACGGTTGCACATCAGAGATATTTGTGCGCAGGCAAAATAGCCCGCATCCTGCCATGCGCCGTTCCATGTCGACTTGTAGAACTGGTCGTAAGCCTCGTCTGTGCGGCCCTGATACTTCAGCGCCAGTCCGAGGTTGTATATCGGTTCGCCGTCGTATGGGTTGGGGTTGCGCTTCATCAGCACCCTGACAGCCGTGCGCAGATACTTCTCGGCACGCTCAAAGCGCCCCTTGCGGATGTACCACAGGCCGAGGGCGTTGTTGTTTCTCACGTCAAGCGGGTCGCGGCGCAGAGCCTCTTCGTAGTAGTCAACGGGGTTGTATGTGGCGTGGCGGTATTGCTCAAGGTGCAGACCTGTCAGATAGAGCTGCTCCGTGGTCTTTATCTCCTCGGGCAGCAGGGCTGCTTCGGCAGCGTCGGGTATTGGCTTAACCTCGTCGGGCTCGCTGTGCCATGTCAGCAGCGTGCGTCCTCCGGCTGTTATGTTGAGGTTGAGCTGACTGAGCTTGGCGCCCTTCACGTCCACATTCTCCTCCATTATGTTCTCAGGCGTTATCGTAACTTCCTTGCTGTAATAAACCGTTCCGTCGTCGTTGCGCAGCTCAACGAATACATGCTGCTCCGACGTGGCAAATATCTTGAAGTTCACTTTGCCCGACTTGCCGTCCTGATCGATGTTCATCAGCAGGTCTTTAGTGGCGTTCTTAACAATGCCAAGCTCGCGGTAGGGCAGAAAATACTGCACAAACGACTTCTCCTCATAGGGCTGAAGCCATGTGAAGTCGGGCTGATTTTCGGTGTAGACACCTGCCATAAGCTCAATGTAAGGGCCGTCGGTATCGGTAAGGTTGCGGTCCCACGCGCGTCCGAAGTCGCCGTTGCCCCATGTCCACTGCTTCTTTCCGGGCGAGATGTGATGGTTTGCCACGTGCAGCATTCCGGCCTTTGTGTCGTTCTCGTAGCCGCCCTCAAAGTCATACTTGCTGTTAACGGCCATATAGCTCGTAGGCACAAAGATGTTCTTATAGTTAGAGATGTCAACTCCCGCCGAATAGTCCATCTTGTAATATGTGCCCGTTGCTATCGGGAACGAGCTTACGGCGCGCTTGCCGTGGTCGAACACCGCGTTGATGTCGGGCGGGAACACACTCTGGTAATGGTCATTAACGGCTACGGCAGGGTTGGCCCACCACAGGAACGTCTGCGGCACGTCGGTGCGGTTATACACTGCGCCCTTTATTTCAAGATAAGCATGCCCCAGCCTCAGAGTGAATCCTGCCATACCCTTCTGATGGAACATGCGCTCTATTTCGCTCACCCACACCGTTACGCTGCCGTCGCTGTTGTGCTCAATGGCGGTGTCAACGGGCATGAAGGTGCTGGGGCGGTGATGCTGCGGCCAGTTGAACTCTATGCCTCCCGAAATCCAGGGGCCTGCCAGACCCACCAGTGCCGGCTTTATCACGTGGTTGTAGTAGATAAAGTGTCGCCGGCGTATCTTGTCGTAAGCCATCTGCACGCGTCCGCCCAGTTCGGGCAGAATCATCACCTTTATATATTCGTTCTCAATGAAGACAACCTCATATTCCTTGTCGGTTTTCTCGTCGGAAATCGACTCGATCACGGGGTAGGGATAAACCACTCCGCTCGAACCCTGATATACTCTCTTTTCAAGGAATATCGGATTTTTCTCGGGTGTGCCCACCTCATAGGTAGGTATCACCACCTTTTCTCTCCATGCTTTTACCATTTTAAAAACTCTTTTATATGTTATTTTTCTTTTTTTCTTTATATCATTGCTGACGGGCAGCATTGTCTGATGCCGTCATCAATGGGCTGTTATTATTGTTATGCGGCATTATTTTGTAAGTTCCTTCTCAATCTCTTCGAGCGATTTTCCCTTAGTTTCGGGCAGCATGCGCATGAAGTAGACGAAGCCTGCGGCGCATATTGCTGCATAAATCCAGAACGTGCCGTAGCTGCCGAGCGAGCTGTTGAGCAGCGGAAAGGTGTAGGTAAGCGTGGTGCTGCCCGTCCACAGCGCAAAGGTGCATGTGCCCACGGCAACAGCCCTGACGCGACTCGGAAACAGTTCGGCTATAAGCACCCACGTAACCGGACCGAGAGTCATGGCATAGCAGGCAATGGCCATAACAACGAGCGCCACCATGATGATGCCCTTAATCTCGAAATAATAGCACGTGCCCAGCACAAGATATATCAATGCGAGACCGCACGAGCCTATGAGCATGAGACGGCGGCGGCCAAGACGCTCGACGGTGAATATGGCTACGATGGTGAATATAACGTTGGTTACGCCCGTTACGACGATGTTGAACAGCACGTCGCTGAGCGAATAGCCTGCCGACTGGAATATCTCCTGGGCGTAGTTGAATATCACGTTGGTGCCGCTCCACTGCTGAAAAACGGCCACCACGATGCCGATGATGACGATGCTTGTGAGCGGACGGCTGAACAGCGTGCGCAGTCCGTGCTGCGAGCTGTCGGCATGAGCTGCGGCAGATATTGCCTTCAGCTCCTCGTCGGCATAGCTGCTGCCGCCTATGCGTGCAAGAATGGCGCGCGCATCATTGTCATTGCCCTTCATGGCAAGCCAGCGCGGACTCTCGGGAATGAAGAACACAAGGATGAGGAAGGCCAGCGCCGGGAAGGCTCCCGCCCAGAACATCCAGCGCCATCCCGTCTGACAGTTCCACGTGTCAATGGTGTTCATCACCACGGGTTCGGCTATCAGCCAGTTGGTTATCTGTGCCGCCAGGATGCCTATCACTATCGTCAACTGGTTGAGCGACACCAGTTTGCCGCGTATGTGCGACGGTGCCACCTCGGCTATATACATTGGCGAGAGGCCCGAAGCCATGCCTATGCCCACGCCGCTGAGGAAGCGCGCCGCCAGAAAATAGCTGAAATGGCTGAAATATCCCGTGCCGAAGGCAGACAAAAGGAACACCACCGACGAGGCGATGAGCAGCTTTTTGCGGCCGAAACGGTCGGCAAGACTGCCGGCGGTCATGGCTCCCGTGAGGCATCCCACGAGGGCTATGCTCATGGCAAGACCCTGCATGCCGGGGTCGTCGGCAATGTTGAAATACACTTCGTAGAACGGCTTTGCGCCGCCAATCACCACCCAGTCGTAGCCGAACAGCAGTCCGCCCATGGCCGAAACGATGCAGATAAAATATACAAAACCTTTGTTGAATGTTTTCATGGGTTACTTATGGTTTATAGTTTTACGTTTTTTCTCTTTCCTTTCACGCCGCCTTACGGCCTTGCTTGTTGCCCGCGGCGCGCTCGTCATGCCGTTTTATCATGGTCTGCAGCTTGTGTCTTGTCATGTGTGCCGCAGCCTTTAAACGGTGTTTTTTTATTATCTTATTATTTGTACATTAGGCAGCCGTGGCCGCCTATGTTGTTTAACACCGCAAAGTTACGCACATCCGCCGACATAAAAAATAGAAAAAAATAAGAATAAAATGGACAATATTATTATTGTTTTCAGTATATTTGCATCACAGTCTTTTACCATTTAAAACAATGTTGAGAATAAAAAGCGGATTTTCGGGCGAGCGCTCGCTTGTGCTGCCCAAGATGGTTACCGACATGATGGCAGCCGACGCCATTGTGTCTGTGCTCTACGTAACCGACATAGGCTATTATCCAAAGGCAGAAAACCACTACCGCGAGCGCCGCGAACCCATAGACCAGTATGTGTTTATCTATTGCATCGACGGCCGCGGAAGCTACGAGGTGGGCGGCAACAGCTACGAAGTGGCTGCCAATCAGTATTTTATCCTGCCCGCCGGAGTGCCCCACAGATATCAGGCCGACGCCGAAGATCCGTGGACAATCTACTGGATTCACTTCAAGGGCATGCTCGCCCCCTATTATGCCGCCGACGCTATAGCTCCCACGTCGGTGAATCCCGGCATACACTCGCGCATAAGCAACCGCATAAACATGTTTGAGGAGCTGTTTGAGACGCTCAATTCGGGCTACAGCATAGAGAGCATCCGCTACGCCATGTCGCTCTTTCACCACTATCTGGCCTCGCTCCGCTATGTTCACCAATACCGCAGCGTGGGCGAGAAGATAGACGAAGGCAACGTGGTTGAGGCCGCCATACATTATATGAAAGAGAACATAGAGCGCCACATGACGCTGCAGGAGGTGGCTGATTTCACGGGCTATTCGGCGTCGCATTTCTCCATGCTGTTCAAGGCAAAGACGGGGCACAGTCCGCTCAACTACATCAACCTGCTTAAAATTCAGCGTGCCTGCCTGCTGCTCGACACCACGCAGATGCGCATGAACCAGATATGCCACAAGCTCGGCATAGACGACCCATATTATTTCTCCCGCCTTTTCAGCAAGATAATGGGCATGAGTCCGCGCGCCTACCGCACGAAGCCGAAGGCGTAGAGGGCGGGATTTTTTAAATTAAAAATTAAAAAGTAAAAAGTAAAAATTGACAGGGGAGAGATTTCTTTGGGGGTAATTCATAATTGGCTGATGCCGAACTTCGCATTCACAATTTATAATTCATGATTCATAATTAACAATTAGCTGACGCCGAACCTCGTTTAATAATTGGCTGATGCCCAACTTCGTATTCACAATACATAATTCCTAATTTAAGATTTCATAATTAGTAATTTATACTTCTTGTTTCTTACATCATAGCTCTAACTTCTTGTTATTGGCCTATTTCGCTCCTTTTGGCGTAAAATTTATATTTTCTGAATATTTTGTTTCCGTATAGTATTGCGATGTTTGCTAATTTTGCAGCCGTAAAATTGTAACTTAAACCGATACTTTGAAAATGACATCAAGAATAACATTCATATTAGCCTTTATTATGACTGCTGCCCTGCAGGTCAGGGCCGACAATATATTATGGTATCAGCAGCCGGCCGGCGAATGGATGGAAGCCATGCCTGCGGGCAACGGCCGCCTGTCGGCTATGGTCTACGGAGGCATAGCCCGCGAGAGGATAGCCCTCGGCGAGATCAGCTTGTGGTCGGGAAAGCCCGACGCATCTAACAACGACATATGCGGAAAGGATAAGCTCGACGAGATGCGACGCTGCTTCTTCAACGGCGACCCGGAGCGCGGCAACGAGCTGGGCAACAAATATCTCAACGGACTGGGCCGCTCCTTCGGCACTCATCTGCCGCTCGGCGACATGGTGGCCGACTTCAGATATCCGTGCGGACAGATACGCAACTACCGCAGGAGCATCGACATGGACAGCTCGGTGGTGGCCGTTACGTTCAGCTGCGGCGACACAGACTACCGCAGGGAATACATAGCCGACTATCCCGACGACGTGATTGCCATGCGCTACACTGCCAGCCGCAAGGGAGCAATAACGGCAACGTTCGGTCTTAACCTGCTGCGCAAGGCCGGCGTGAAGGCCACGAAAGACGGGCTGACGCTGGCGGGCAAGGTAGACTTTCCGCTGCACGGAGCGGGCGGAGTGAGCTTCTGCGGCGAGGTGAGACTGCTGCCCGAGGGCGGAACAGTAAGCACGACAGACACCACTGTAACCATAGAGGGAGCCGATGCGCTCACCATTATAATAGATGTGCGCACCGACTATAACAACAAAGACTACATGCAGCTATGCGCTGCCACTGTTGACAAGGCCGCAGACAAGGGCTACGGAGCGCTGAGAAATGCCCACGTGGCCGACTATACGGCGCTCTTCGGGCGCATGGACATATCCCTGGGCGAGGGCGCAGGCAGCCAGTTGCCCACAGACACACGCCTGAGGCTGGCGCAGGCAGGGGCATCCGACCCTATGCTCGACGCCCTCTTCTTTCAGTACGGACGCTACATGCTCATATCGTCGTCGCGTCCGAGCGGCATGCCTCTGTGTGCCAACCTGCAGGGAATATGGAACGACAACGGGGCATGCAACATGCCATGGACGTGCGACTATCATCTCGACATAAACATACAGCAGAACTACTGGGCTGCCAACCGCGCCAACCTGGCCGAATGCAACGAGCCGCTGTTCAGCTATATCAGCATGCTTGCCGACAGCGGAGCCGTGACGGCGCGCAAGATGTACGGCTGCGGCGGATGGGTGGCACACACCGTGTGCAACGCATGGGGCTACACATCGCCGGGCTGGGGCGTAGGCTGGGGCATGAACGTAACGGGCGGAGCATGGCTCGCCACGCATCTGTGGAGCCACTATCTCTACACGCGCGACAACGACTATCTGCGCCGCACGGGCTATCCGCTGCTGAAAAGGACGGCAGAGTTCTTCATGGACTACATGGTGAAAGACCCGCGCACGGGCTATCTCGTAACCGGACCGAGCATATCGCCCGAGAACGGATATGTGTCAGAGAAGGGCAACCACCTAAGCCTGTCGATGATGCCTACGGTAGACCGCGCCGTGGTTTACGACATATATTCGGCATGCATTGAGGCATCGAAGATACTCGGCACCGACAAGGCCATGCGCCGCCGCCTTGAGCGCGACATAAAGATGCTGCCGCCCCTGATGACGGGCAGCGACGGACAGGTGCGCGAATGGCTCGACGACGTGCGCCGCAGCGACCCTGCCCACCGCCACTCGTCGCATCTGCTGACGCTCTTTCCCTTCGGACAGATATCCTATACGCGCAATCCCGACCTGATGGCAGCGGCGCGCAAGGGGCTCGAGATGCAGACAGGACAGAAGGGATGGGAAGACACCGAATGGAGCACGGCCAACATGCTTTGCTATTATGCCCGCATGAAAGACGCGCCGGCTGCCTACGGATGGCTGCAGAACCTGTTCAGAAAGTTCACCCGCGAGAACCTAATGACCGTGTCGCCGGCAGGAGTTGCCATGGCAGAGTACGACATATTCAGCTTCGACGCCACCGAGGCGAGCGTTGCCGGAATGTGCGAGATGCTGCTGCAGAGCTACGACGGCTTCATAGAGTTTCTGCCGGCATTGCCAAGCCAGTGGAGCACGGGCCATGTCAGCGGACTGTGTGCCGAGGGCGGACTCGTGGTGGACATGAGCTGGCGCGACGGCAAGATGACGTCGGCACGCATAAAGGCCACGGCCGACTGCACTTTCAGCGTGAAGGGCATAAGCGGCAAGATCAGGCTGAAGAAAGGAGAGGAAAAACTCATAAATTTCTGACCTGATAATATAATTTTATGAATTTTATATTGTTTAAACATGACGATATACGAAGTCTTTAGTCTTAAATATAATGTGTAGTGATTTTATATTAGCGGCATGTTCCTGCCGCGAACGAAAAAGAGGTTGGGGCCTTCGGGCCGTGTGGTTGCTATAAGAAAAAGTTTCTTTTGATGTTATATGATTATATGTTTATTGACGTTTGAGTTTAGATTTGCATGATTTAGTTTTACCATAAATTGTTTTATTAATTAATATCGGGCAATCACAATTCAGGGTAATATACAGGGGCGGCTTTCCGGTGACGGAAGGCCGCTCTTCTTTTATATCTCCTGTCAGCCTCTTGCTGTCCGTCTGCCGTGCATGCCCGTTCCTTCGGGAGTTTGTCGCCGCTCTGCCCGGGCTGGTCTTCATGCCGCATATATCTTTGCTCTGCAGGCAGATGTTTTTATTCTGCCGTCATGCTGTTCTCCTTCAGCCTTTCTGTAGATTTCAGTCTGCCGTCATGCTGCTTTCCTTCAGATGTCTTGTAGTTTTCAGTCAGCATTTTTCGCCAGCAGTATGGCGCAGCAGCCGGCGGAATGTTCAACAAAAACTGCCGTTGATGTATGGCAAAATTGGGGCAGCGTGATGCCGCGATGATTTACGTTTGACGCTCTCAGAATGGCCATGCCCGTGGCGAAACCGCGGTTGGATGCTGAAAATTGCACAAAAATGCACTTCTGTGTTAACCGCCTGATGTGCAGGGCGTTAAGCCGTTCTGCGGTCTGCCGTGCCCATTGTTAAAAAACATTACTGTGCCGTTTGAGGTGCAAAAACGATAGGTTTAAGCCACAGAAGAGATGCTTCTGCAGCGCAAAAACAGCCCGTTTGCGCCCCGAAAGGCATCATTTTGCGGCAGAGAAAGATGCCGTAAGGTGAATGTATGTTAAATATTTGGCATCTGTGAGTCTATTGAATTAACATCCGTTATGAATTGATTTTCCAGATTGAGAAAAATTTTTGTCCTGACTTTTTACCTTTTCCGCTGCCTCCGGCTGCCGTTTTCAGCAAAATAGAGAGATATGAAGAGCCGTGCATGATGACAATATAATCACAATTTAGTCCTGCGTTTTTGTAAAGAAATATGATGGCGAGGCTGTGGCTGTCCAGTCGCCGTGCAGCCCCAGAACCCCATTGCCGTCAATGATTTTTGCCGCCGTAGGCTGTTGGCCCTAATCTGTTAAATTATTTATACATACAGACCTGAAAATGCAAAAAAACGCCCCTCAACCCCCGCTTTTTGGCCAATTTGAGCCATTTTTGCTAATTTTTGCCAAATTTGCTCCATTTTCGTCGCCCTATATATTATATTTTTGCAGCAGAAAATTTGTGGCAAAATGGCTGAAAATGAAAAATGCGATAAAGCAGCCTGAACAATTTATTTAATAACAAATAAAAACCTTGAATCATTTAATACCGTAAAAAAGTAAAACAGAGAAAATCATGTAAACATTAACATTTCCAAGTTTAACCCAGAGCGGACGTCAGCCGGCATAATGAGGCTGAGCCGAGAAAAGAAAAAATTAAGAATAATTAATAATCAATACTAATTAACATGAAAAGGAAACTTTCTACTTTATTAATGCTCCTGGCATTGTTCTGCACGCAGGCAGTCTTTGCCCAGACAACAGTGACAGGACAAGTGGTGGATGAAAACGCTGAGCCGCTCATCGGCGCGTCAGTGCAGCTGAAAGGCACATCCACGGGAATGCCTACCGACATCAACGGTAACTTCAAAGTCGACGCAAAGAGCGGACAGACGCTTGTTGTGTCTTACATCGGATATGACACCCGCGAGGTGAAGGTGCCGGCATCGGGCAGCATGAAGATTGTGCTCAAGGCATCAGAAAGCTCACTCGACGGCGTTGTCGTAGTGGGTGTGCTCATGAAGAAGAGCGACCTTACGGGAGCCGTGTCGCATGTCGATGCCGACGTGCTGACCGAGAAGCCCGTGACCACCATCAACGAGGCACTGCAGGGACGCGTTGCCGGCGTGAACATCACAAAGGGTATCACTCCGAGCGACGACTCGTCGATAAAGATCCGCGGTACCAACACCATCAACTCGGGCTCGTCACCTATATATGTAGTAGACGGTCTGGTTATGGACAACCAGTTCGGATTCTTCAACTCTATCAACATCAACGACGTTGAGTCTATCGAGGTTCTCAAGGACGCTTCGGCCACAGCCCTCTACGGTTCGCGCGGTGCCAACGGTGTTATCGTGGTTACAACCAAGAAGGCTCGCAAGGGCGAAGGCACAGTGAGCTACGACGGCTGGGTGAGCTTCTCTACCATGGGCCACCGCCCCGAGACCATGAACGCACAGCAGACATTCGAGCTGCGCGCCGAGGCCTTTGCCAACGGATACGCCTTCAACAACCCCAACGCCACGGCTGAGGAGAAGCAGGCTTACTGGGACAACGTGATCATGGGCTCTAACACAGTGTTCTCCGACGAGGAGTTTGCAGGCTACCGCAGCGGCAAGACATACGACTGGCTGAAGCAGGTTACGCAGACAGGCGTTGAGCACAACCACAGCGTGAGCTTCTCTAAGGGCAGCGACAACAGCAACGTATATGTAAGCCTCGGATACAGCGGACTCGAAGGTATCGTGAAGGGCACAAAGCAGGACAAATACTACGGCCGTATCAACGCCGAGACACAGATAAAGCCCTGGCTGAAGATAGGTACAAACACATCTTACACCTACATGCACGACGACATGCCGTCGGGCGACGTATATAACAAGGCTCTCGAAAAGTCGAACCCGCTCATCGACTACACTCCCTACATGGACGACGCCACACGCCACAACGAAGAATATCTGACTCTCTACTGGCGCGTGCACACAGAGGAGAACAACAACGACTTCAACCCGTTCAACTCTATGGAGATAAAGACAGAGCGCGCACGCTATCACTTCACATCGGCCAACTATGTGAACATCAACCCGATAAAGGGACTCAACATACGCTCTACATTCGCCCTGAACAGATCAGAGCAGAGCTGGAACCAGTTTATACCTACAGGCATACAGGAGTCTATACGCCACAAGAACGGCGACGCCTACGCCACACAGCAGCGCTTCGGCGAGACACAGTGGCAGTGGGACAACACCATCAGCTACGACACACAGATTGACGGAGTGCACAACCTGAACGCCTTCCTCGGAACATCGGCATCAAGATATATATATAATGTGGTTAAGGCAGGCGGCAAGCGCTTCGCAAGCAACGACCTCGGATGGAACGTGCTGGGCAGCTCTGCCGACAGAGAGAACCGCGAGATAGAGTCTGACCTGCAGAACTCATCGCTCATGTCATACGTAGGACGCGTAAACTATAACTACGACCACCGCTACTACGTAACCTTGACCGGACGCTACGACGGATCTTCTAAGTTTGCAGCAGGCAACAGATGGGGCTTCCTGCCGTCATTCTCGCTCGCATGGGACATGACCAACGAGAAGTTCTTCCCGCAGCAGTCATATCTGTCACGCCTGAAGCTGCGCGGAGGCTACGGAGTTGTGGGTAACCAGGACATCAGCAACTACATGTATCTCACGCTCTACTATCCGCAGGCATCCAACGGCGAAGCCTTCTACGGCACCGACGGCCGCCGCGGCACACCGGGACTGACATGGGAGAAGCAGAAGCAGACCAACATAGGAGCCGACCTCGGATTCTTCGACAACAGGCTCAACATCTCGTTCGACTACTACATGATCAGAAACTCTAACCTCCTCATGTCTCACTCGCTGCCCAAGACATCGGGCTACACCTACACCGTGGAGAACATCGGAGAGCTGGAGAACAACGGATTCGAGCTCACCATCGGCGCAACACCTATACGCACCAAGGACTTCACATGGAACATCAGCGCCAACCTGTCGCACGACCAGAACAAGGTTACGAAGCTCTATGCAGGCGTTGACGAGATACTCAACGGCACCGACCGCTCGGGCAACATCTTCATAGGCGAGTCGCTCAGCAACATCTACACATACAAGTGCGGAGGCATTGCCAACGAGAACAACCGCGAGCTCTGGGAGAACGTCGACTTCAACGGACGCACCATCGGACTGGGCGACCTCTTCGTGCTCGACATCGACGGACCTGAGGGCAAGCCCGACGGCGTGGTCGACTCTTACGACCGCTACGTTTACGGCGACACCGACCCCGACATCTACGGAGGCTTCTCTACCGACCTTACATGGAAGGGACTCTCGCTCAACGCCGTGTTCACCTACTCGCTCGGCGGACACAGAATCAGCTCTTACTATGAGAACCTCGTAAGCTCTGTAGGTCTGAGCTATGCTTCTACCGACCTGGCTGACCACTGGACAGAGAGCAACACCGACGCCTACTTCCCAAGAGTGATGACAAACACCGTGGGCTACAACAAGTTCTACGCATGGGAGACAGACCGCTACATCCAGAACTCGTCTTACCTGCGCCTGGCTACGCTCACCCTGGCATACAACCTGCCCGACAACTGGCTCAAGCGCATACACATGAAGTCGCTCCGCCTCTACTTCACGGCAAGCAACCTCTTCACCATAACCGACTATAAGGGCTTCGACCCGGAACTTGGCGACTACAACTATCCGCCTACAAGGTCGTACACAATCGGATTAAACTTCAGTTTCTAACACTATCACCATTAAAATAGAAAAACCATGAAAATTAAAAATAAAATAATGACATTGGGCCTGGCGGCAATATCAGCCGTTGCCATGTCTTCATGTTCGGATTTTCTGGATGAAGGACCGAAGACCTCGCTTCCGGAAGACATCATATATTCAGACACTGCCTATGTAGAGTCGAACGTGCAGACTCTCTACAAGAACTGGCGCGGACTCTTCACCGACAGGTATCTCTGGGAGCAGATGGTAGGAACCGACGAGATACAGTCGGGAGCATACCAGGCGCTCAAGGAAGACGGCGGACGCCGCGGATCGCTCGACAAGTATGACGCCCTGCTCACCTCTGAGCTGTCATACGTGGTGGAGCAGTGGGAGAACCGCTGGCCCACAGTGAGCGAGGCTGCCAAGATAGTAAACTCGCTCGGAAAGCTCAATCTTGACGAAGACAAGAAGGTAGCCGGACTCTACGGCGAGGCAAGCTTCATACGCGGCGGACTCATGATGGAGCTGGCCATGCTCTACGGACGCATTCCTATCATCGACGTGAGCCGTCAGGACGAGCTGGGCTACGGCCGTCAGCCGCTCAAGGACGTATGGCAGTTTATCATCAACGACCTGAAGAACGCCGCACAGTATTGCCCCGAGACCAACAACCCTGGACGCGCCACACGCTATGCAGCCTCTATGATGCTGGGATATGCCTACATGGCAGCACCCGAGGAGACAGGCCTGCGCGACTTCAGCCTGGCAAAGGATGCGCTCGAGACCGTTGTGAAAGGCCCCTTCAAGCTCGTGGCTTACTATGACCTGTGGGACTACAGCATAACAAACACAAGCGAGTCGATACTCGAGTGGCAGTTCAACAACGTTTATCCTGACTGCAACAGCGTGCAGTTCCAGATAGGCTCGCGTGCCGTTCAGTCATACTTCGGCGACGGATGCTACTACAGCGGCTACGACCATGCCGTGCCTTCACAGTGGGCATACAGCAACGTTGAGGACGGAGGAATATGGGAAGACGGCGACATACGCAAGGAAGAGTCTATACGCTACGACTTCACATACTACGGACAGACACCTACGCTCGACAACATCCTGTGGGAGGAGCTTGGCGACGACCACGACGAGCTGCTGCCACATATCAAGAAGTATGAAGACTTCCGCACCGACTCTCACTCAGGCCTTGGCATCAACAACGAGTGGAACTCAGGCAAGAACATCCCGTTCCTGCGCCTTGCCAACGCCATTCTGCTCTACGCCGAGTGTCTCAACGAACTGGGACAGACGGGCGAAGCCGTTAAGCAGGTGAACATCGTGAGAAAGCGCGCATGGGAAGACAGCCTGCCTGCCGACAAGGCATGGAGCGAGGGCATGAGCCAGGACGAGTTCCGCAAGGAGATAATGACAGAGCGCGTGCGCGAGCTCTTCGGCGAGCGCTGGCGCAAGTTCGACCTCATCCGCACAGGCCACTTCCTCGACTACGTGTCAGAGCGCAACAAGTGGGCTAAGCGTTCGGGAACAATCCATGCTTACAACGTTCTGTGGCCGATACCTCTGACAGAGATCAACCAGAACGAGGACATGACCATGGACGACCAGAACGAAGGTTACAGATAAAAAACACAGCGGGCTGCGGCCTTGGCCATAGGCTGCAGCCACGCTGCCTTATAAAGGCGGGGCATAGCAGGGCCGTGTGTGCTTATGATAATAAAAAATATTCTTGCAAACTGTTATATCTGAAGCATACACCAATTTTAACCTACAGGCATACACTGGCCCGGTTATGCCCCGCCTTAAAAAAACAAAACAGGAAAACACAGTCCCTGTCTTACACGTATCATCGGCATCATTGCCGGAGCCTTAGTCTTCAGGATAAAAAAATGAAAATACAGCCAATCATATTGTTGCCGGCGTGCCACATAATCGGCATGCTTCTTGCCCGGGCTGCACAGGCGGCCCTGAGCGCGGCGTAGCCGGCATTCAAAGGCACAGCATGTAATTATTAACCTATTTAATTTATATAAAAGATATGAAAGCAAAACTTTACCTCGTCTCGGCTCTTATAGCCTCTGCCGGTACGGCCTTTGCAGCCTCGCAGAAGCCGCAGTACAATGAGATGACGCTGCCCGGAGGCGTGTCGACGGCATATTTCCGCGGAAGCCTGGTATATGCCGACGTAAACGGCGACGGCAACATGGACCTCATCGTGAAGGGCCGCGACCTTAACAACGGATGGAATCCAGACGTGGTGCTGATAACCACCGACAACAGCGGCAACCTTGACAACTCTGTCAAGCTGCCCGCAAGCATGCCCTATGAGAGCACGCTGAGCGCATTCGACTTCAACAACGACGGCCACGTTGACTATCTGCTCTGCAACTACGGCTACGAACTTTACAGAAACAACGGCGACGGCACCTTTGCCAAGGTGGAGAACTTCGCGCTCGAGAGCAACCTCAACATCAGCGACGACAACGGAACGTCGGAGTGCTGGTATATGGGACTGACGGCCATTGCCGACTTCGACATGGACGGCTATCAGGACCTCGTGGTGATGGATGCCGACGGCAATCCGGTGATGTATAAGAACAACGGCGGCGACGGCACCTTCGCAAAGGTGGCCGACTCGGGACTCTTCGCGCAGCGCAACGGAACAATGGCCGTGGGCGACTTCAACAACGACGGATGCCCCGACCTGGCCGTGAGCGGATGGAGCGACGCCGTGGGCAACGACTGCATAACAATCAACAAGAACAACGGCGACGGCACCTTCACGCGTGTTACTTCTGACGCCTTTGCCGGAACAGAGAAAGGCCAGATAATGTTCGTCGACGTTGACGGCGACGGCCGCCTCGACCTCTTCGTTACGGGACAGAGCGGCACAGAGTCGTGGGCAAGCGTGGCATATATCTACAGAAACAACGGCGACGAGACATTCAGCAAGGTCGACGCATCGCTCACAGGAGCACACAAGAGCGGATGCGACTGGGCCGACGTAAACGGCGACGGCATGATAGACATCATCTACTCGGGCGAGACAAGCAACGAGAGCAGGGCAGTGGTGGCAATCAACGAGGGCGGACTGGCCTTCACACAATATGACGACCTGCTCTGCAAGGCACGCGGAGGCGTGGCTGTGGCTGCATACGATATTAACAAGAACGGTTTCCCAAACATAGCAATAATGGGATACAACAACGACGGAGCTCCCCACATGCACGTGTATAACGGACTTTGCTCGCGCAACGTCAACGAGGCTCCCACAGCACCTGCCAACCTCGCCATGAAGGCTGACGGCGGAAAGGTTACGCTGACATGGGACGCCGCCGCTGACAGCAAGACTCCTGCCGAGGCGCTGCGCTACAACGTGTATGTCAAGCTGACCGACGGAAGTCTTGTTACGGTCATTCCGGCCGACCCCGCAACGGGCGCTCTCAGACTGGGCGACGTAAATGCCGCGCTGACATCGCGCAGCTATACGCTCAACATCAGCTCAGATAAGATAGCAGAATGGGGCGTGCAGGCAATAGACGGAGGCAAGATGGCAGGACCATTTGCCAAGTATGACCCCACATCGGGCATAGACACTGTAACTGACGGAGCCGCAGGCATCAGCATAATGTGCAGCGGCAACGCCATAACAGTGAGCGCAGACGCAACGCTGACTGTGGCCGACATGGCAGGCAACGTGCTGCTTGGCACAAAGGTTGCTGCCGGACAGGCCGTACAGACAGGTCTTAAAGCCGGAGCCTACATCGTCAAGGCTGAAGGCAAGGACGGAGCAGCAGTGGTGAGAAAGTTCATCATCAGATAGTATTGTTTTTCTAAGATTATTAATTAAAGTTTGTTTCTGAATGAGTGACGCCGGAGGTTTTCCACTTAAAGGGCGTCAAGAATCTCCGGCCGAACTCTCATTCCGGAAGTAAGACAGACAGCCGGGCAGGGTGCAGAATAATAAGCACCCGTTATGCAACAAAATAGGCCCCAGGTAGTTTAATAGTTGTAAAGTAATCATAAAGACATGCCGCGGCAAGGCTGGCATCAGTCACATAGCCTGTGAGGCAGGCGTTGTCTTCAATAAAAATAAATAATAATATGAAAATAGGAAAAGTGATATCAATGGCCGTTATGCTGGCATGTCCTGCGTGGATGTCGGCACAGCACAATATTACAGACGGCGCATGGAACATAACATTCGACGAGTCGGCCAAGACGCTCACTTACGAGCAGAACGGCAAGCAGCTGATAAAGGGAGCCTACGTTGAGGTGCACAACGCAGCCGAGGAGAAGCTCCTGTCGAAAGACTATCCCAGCGTGTCGCTCACGTCAGAGGCTGTAAGCGATGTGTTCGGCAGCGGAACAAAGTATACATACACCTATTCGGGCCTGGCCGGAAAGGATAACATAGAGCAGTCGATATACATCTATCCGGGCAAGAACTATCTGCTCGTAGAGGCTGCCATCGTGGCAACGGGCGGAACGACAAAGACCAACTACATTGCTCCGATGGTGAGCACCACGTCAACGACCTTCCTCCCCTCGGGCGGAGAGAACGTGGTGTACGACATGCCTCACGACAACGACAACTGGGTGGGCTATTCGGCACAGCCCTGGAGCATAGGTCAGCCTAACACATCGTGCGAGGTGTCGGCCATGTACGACGTGCTCAGCCGCCAGGGACTCGTAGTGGGATCAATAGAACACGACAACTGGAAGAGCGGAATAACCGTTACGCCTAACGGACAGAACCGCCTGCGCAACCTTACGGTGGCTGCCGGAGTGGTGAGCAGCCGCACCAACGACGTGTGGGAAGGACGCCCGTCGCTCACCAAGCACGGCTCTATATCAGGACAGAGAGTGCGCTCGCCTAAGTATTTCTTCGGATATTATGCCGACTGGCGCAACGGTCTTGAGGAACTGGGCGAGGCTACCGAGAAGCTCTGCCCGAAACTGAAGTGGGACAAGGGCACCATCTTTGCATGGCAGAGCTGGGGCGGAATGGCAGA
The DNA here is from genome assembly GCF_900625065.1 of Prevotella marseillensis. NCBI lineage: Bacteria > Pseudomonadati > Bacteroidota > Bacteroidia > Bacteroidales > Prevotellaceae > Prevotella > Prevotella marseillensis. Next base: position 2,984,703 of record NZ_UYXY01000001.1, read on the forward strand.
GCACGTAAACTATGAGGGAGCAGTCAACGTGTCTGACTTCTTCAAGCAGCAGCTCGAGCCTAACAACTTCCACAACGAGAACGGCGAGTGCTACATCGTGCTCGACTCTTTCTGGGACAACCTCAGCGACGACCAGCTCAGAAGCTTCGTGCAGCACTGCAAGCAGAACGGACAGCACCCCGGAATATATCACACACCGTTCTCTTACTGGGGCAACGAGTCGCAGGCTGCCATGTACAGACCTTACGAAGGCAGTCCTTACACATGGGCCGACATAGCCATCAGGGCCAACGGACAGCTCAGAAAGATTGCCTCAATAGCTCTCGACCCGACTCACCCCGGTACGCTCGAGTATAACAGAGAGAGATTCAAGAAGTTCAAGGACCTTGGTTTCGAGTATATCAAGCTCGACTTCATCAACAACGGAACCCTCGAGGCCGACAAGTTCTATGAGCCGGGCATAACAACGGGTATGCAGGCCTACACTTACGGTATGGACAAGATTCTGGAGATGGCCGACGGCATGTTTGTCGACCTGTCTATCGCGCCCGTGTTCCCTGCCAAGGGACATGCACGCCGTATATCATGCGACAGCTGGGGCGAGCTCGACAACAGTATGTACACGCTCAACAGCATTGAGCTGGGCTGGTGGCTCGACCGCGTTTATCCTTACAACGACCCCGACCACCTCGTGCTCTCGAGAGCTGAGAGCGAAGGAGCCGCACGCATAAGATACACTTGCGGAGCCATGACGGGCACGGTGCTGCTCGGCGACAACTACAGTCTGGCAGGCTCTTATCCCGGCAAGCAGTCGGAGCGCGACCTGGCAATGAAGATTGCCACTAATGCCGACATCAATGCCGTGGCACACATCGGACGCTCTTTCCGCCCGGTAGACGGCAGGCTCGCCACGATGTTCAGCCGTTACGACAAGTATACTTACGGAGTTGACCAGGAGTTTGTGCTCGACACCGAAGACGCTCTCTATTATGTAGTGTTCAATTACGACAAGTCAGCACAGTACACCAAGACTGCCGACTTTGAGCGCCTCGGCATATCAAAGGACAACGTTAAGGGCATAAAGGAGCTCTGGACAGGTCAGACGGTTGAGGTTACAGGCAACGGATTCAATGTTGCAGTTCCGCAGTGCGACGTAAGAATGTACCGCATCGACAAGAACAGCGACGGCACAGGCATTGCCGGTGTAACCGAAGGAAATTCACAGAATGTTAAAATCAACTATAGCAACGGGAGCCTTACAATGGAGGCTCCCGAAGCCATATCATCTGTTGCAGTCTATGACATGTCGGGAGCATTGCTGCTGAACGACACATTCAAGTCAGCCGCAGGCAGCGCTGCCGTAGCCTTTGACGCCAAGGCCGGAGTGTATGTGGCAAGGATAGTGCTCGAGTCTGGCTGCCCGGTGGCAAAGAAGATTCTCGTAAAATAACATCATGCTTATGGCCGGCATCAGTACGGCAGACACGGCATAAAGCAGCAGTGCGGCACAAGCCGTAAGGCTGACATCAGAAACACACTTGCCGCCCGGCGGCAGAAGTATTATCAGAAACAAACAAATTGATCATGAAGCAAAGTACAGTTAAAGCCCCTAAAACCATAGCAGCCCTTATCATGGCCGTGCTTGCGTTAGCCCTGCTGGCGGCATGTCCGGCTTATGCCACGGGCAACTATTCGTTCAAGCGCATTGACAACACCTTCGGGCTGTCGTCGAGCAACGTAAAGTGTGTGGCCGAAGACAGCTACGGATTTATATGGCTCGGCACGAAGAACGGACTTCACCGCTACGACGGCCTCGACATGCGCAGGCTTAACTGCTTTGACCACAAAAAGAAACAGGGCAACAACAACATTGCGGCCCTGTATGAAGACGAACGCAAGATGATGTGGGTGGGAACAGACCGCGGTGTGTATCTTTACAACCCGAAGACCGACACGTTCAGCTTTCTTGACCGCAAGGACAGGCGCAACGGCAAGTATCCCGACAACTGGGTGCAGACCATCGACGGCGACGGCAAGGGCAACGTGTGGGTGCTTCTGCCCGACCTCGGCGTGTTTCATTATCACGGACAGAGCGTCGACTATTATTCAGTAACGCCGATAAAGGACAACCTGAAAGAAAAGTTCCCGTCTAACATCTGTGTCGACGACAACGGCGACGTGTGGGTAACCACGGCAAGCGCCGGAATATACAAGTTTGACAAGCGTGCCAGAAGGTTTGTAAGGGTGGTGGCCGCCGACGGACAGGACATGGAGGGCGTGATGTTCACCACTGTGGTTGAAGACACCGACGGCTCGCTCATCTTTGCGTCTACCAACGGCTATCTGTTTCGATACAATCCTGTGCATAACACATTCTCTAAAATAAACTTCTCGGCAGAAGGCAAGATATATATGCGCTGCATGCAGTGCTTTGAAGACGAAATATGGATAGGAACACAGCACGGACTGTATATCCTCAACAAATATGACAACACCGAGACCGTGCTGCACGAAGATCCGCTCAACAAGTTCAGCCTGTCTGACGACATAATCTACTGTCTCTACGAGAGCAGGAGCGGCGACGTGTGGATAGGCACGTCTTTCGGCGGAGTGAACTACACATCAAGAAACAAGTTTTACTTTAAGGTGTTCGGCCTGTGGTCGGGGCTTACCGGAAGGGTGGTCAACGGACTTACGCAGAGCGCTGACAACCGCATATGGATAGGAACGGAGGACAGGGGGCTGTTCTCGCTCAATCCGTCAACTAACATAATATCTGCAATCAGTGACATAACGGCAGCACAGAAGACGGTGCTGCTGCTTACAGCATTCAACGGCAGCGTCTATGCCGGATTCTCGCGCGGCGGACTGCTGCGTGTCGACGGCAGCGGCAGGGTGTCAACCGTGCTTAACATCAAGGAGAAGGACAACAGCGTGTATTCATATCTCAAGGACAGCCGCGGCAACGAGTGGGTGGGCCTTGGCTACGCGCTCTACCGCCGCGATGCCGGACAGAAAGACTTCAGGCACGTCAACGAAACCGGCTACGACTGGATATTCAATCTCTTTGAGGCTCACGACGGCACCGTATGGATAGGCACCATGGGCAACGGCGTATGGAGATACACGCCGTCTACGGGCAAATACAAGAGATACGTGTCGGGCGAGACATCGCGCAGCGGGCTGCGCTCCAACAGCATAAGCTCGTTTATGGAAGACAGCCGCGGCAACGTGTGGGTGTCTACCGACCGCGGCGGAATAAGCCGCTATAACAAGAAAGAAGACAACTTCACGTCGTTCGGAATAGAGGAGGGACTGCCCGACGACGTGGCGTACAACATACTTGAGGACAACAACGGCAACCTGTGGTTCGGCACCAACAAGGGCCTCGTGAAGTTTAATCCCGACACAAGGGCCGTGAGAGTGTTCACCGTGAAAGACGGACTGCCCAACAACCAGTTTAACTACAACTCGGCCATCAAGGCCAACGACGGTCTGTTCTACTTTGGAAGCATAGGCGGAATAATAGCCTTCAACCCCGACAAGGAAGACAACCAGACCATGCAGTCGTCGCTGTATTTCACTCAGCTGAGGATACTTAACGAGGAAGTTACCGTAGACACAAAGAACTCGCCGCTGAAGGAGAACATCATGTTCACCAGACGCCTCACCCTGCCTTACGACATGGCAACATTCTCGCTGAGGGTGGTGTCGCCGAGCTTCGGCGTTACCAGCGGCAGCATGTACAGCTACAAGCTCGAGCCCGTCAACTCAGAATGGATAAGCATGTCGGGCAACCAGATATCGTTTGCCAACCTGCCTCCGGGCACATACAACCTGTGTGTAAAGGTTGACACACACGGACAGACCATAACCAAAAGTCTTGAGATAGTGATAACTCCGCCATGGTACAGTTCTAAATGGGCCTATCTGGCATACATTATACTTATCGTGGCCGGAGTTATGCTGTGGTTTGTGCTCTACCGCAACCACAAGGAGAAGCAGCTGCGCGAGCGCCAGCACCTCTTTGCCGTGAACAAGGAGAAGGAGCTGTATCAGAACAAGGTGAACTTCTTTACCGAAGTGGCCCACGAGATACGCACGCCGCTGACGCTGATCGACGCGCCGCTCGAGGCCATAGAGGAGATAGGGATAAACAACAGCCGCGTGCAGCACTATCTGAAAGTTACGCGGCAGAATACCAAGCGGCTGCTCAACCTTACGGGCCAGCTGCTCGACTTCCAGAAGATCGACTCCAACAGGCTCACGTTCAAATATGAGAACGTAGACATAAGCGCGCTGGTGAACGAGACCATTGACCGCTTTGAGCCTGCCATGACGCTGAAGGACAAGGAGCTGATAAGAAACGTGGCCGACGAGCCCGTGATAGTTTCTACCGACAGGGAGGCCGTCATCAAGATTCTGAGCAACCTGCTTAACAACGCCCTGAAGTATGCCCGCCGCAGGGTGAAGGTGTCGCTCACTACAGACGACAGCAACTTCATAATAAAGGTTACGAGCGACGGCGACAAGATATCAGACAGCGAGAAGAAGCTAATCTTCAAGCGCTTCTACCAGATAGACAAGTCGAACAGCGGCGAGAACGGCGTGGGCATAGGCCTTCCGCTTTCGCTTTCGCTCGCATCGCTGCTGGGCGGAAGTCTTGAGCTGGCCGACGACGGCAGCGACGGCAACACCTTTGTGGCCATACTGCCGCAGAACAAGGAGGGCATAAAGCACAACAACAAGCTGACCGTTGACACGTCTGACTATCTGCTCGAGGAAGAAACCAACCAGGCAAAGGAGAACACAGGCGGATACACCGTGCTGATAGTTGAGGACAACGACAACATGCGCGAGTTTCTGGCCGAGCAGGCCAACATGTCGTTCACGATAGAGACGGCGCGCAACGGCAAGGAGGCTCTCGAGAAGCTGGCCGGCAGCCACATCGACCTGATAGTGTCTGACGTGATGATGCCCGAGATGGACGGCTTCAGCCTGTGCAAGGCGGTCAAGGCAGACATCAACCTGTCGCACATACCAATAGTGTTCATCACCGCCAAGAACGACCTTGAGAGCAAGATAAAGGGCCTTCAGCTCGGCGCCGAGGCATATATAGAGAAGCCCTTCTCGGTGAAGTTCTTCCGCCAGCTCATACGTTCGCTGCTCGACAACAGGCGGCGCGAGCGCGAGTCGTTCTCCAAAAAGCCCTTCTTCAACATGGACAACATGCACATGACGAAGGCCGACGAGGAGTTTATGAACAAGGTCATAAAGATTATAGAGGACAACGTGGGCGAAGACAACTTCAACGTGGAGTGCATGGCTGACATTCTGTGCATGAGCCACTCGAGCCTGCTGCGCAAGATAAAGTCGGTGTTCAACATGTCGCCCGTTGAGCTTATCAGGCTCATCAAGCTGAAGAAGGCCGCCGAGCTCATACAGGAGGGCAAGCACCTCATAGGCGACATCTGCTATATGGTGGGCATATCGTCGCCGTCGTATTTCAGCAAGCTGTTCTTCAAGCAGTTTGGCATAAGCCCGAAGGACTTTGAGAAGCAGTGCAGGGAGAAGCAGGGCAACGGCTGAGCACCATAAAAAAAACGGACAGACCAGGATTGTTACGGCAATGGCATGTGTGCCGGCACCGGCGCTGAAAGCCGGCGCCGTGGCCCGTGCCATGACCGCGAAGATGATAAGGACAAAATGTTTTAACCTATGAAAACAAGCAATTTCAGACGCATTGCGGCAGCTGCTGCCGTGGCCTTGTGTGCCGCCGGAGCAGACGCAAAGGTGGTGCTGCCTCACTTTGTTACCGACAGCATGGTGGTTCAGCAGCAGAGCCTCTGGACCATAACGGGCAGGAGCAGCGGCAGCAGGGTGAAGGTCAGGGCCTCGTGGAGCAGGCATGCCCTGACGGCTAAGGTGATGAGCGACGGCACGTTCAGCATCAGGCTGGCCACGCCCAAGGCCGGAGGACCCTACACGATAACCTTCGACGACGGCGACAGGACCACGTTGCGCGACATCTATTCGGGCGAGGTGTGGCTCTGCTCGGGGCAGTCGAACATGGAGATGCCCGTGGGCGGCTGGGGAAAGGTGATGAACTACTGGCACGAGATAATGTCGGCCAATCATCCCGAAGTGAGATTCTTGCAGATAAGCAAGCAGCGCAGCTTTGTGCCCGCGGCCGACACCGACGTGAACATGGGCGGCTGGCGCACGTGCACGCCGGAGACCGTTGAGAACTTCTCGTCGGTGGCATACTTCTATGCCCGCGAGATGTCAAGGCGCCTGGGCGTCCATGTGGGCGTGATAGACTGCACCTGGGGCGGCACGCCGGCCGAGGCTTGGAGCAGCTATGCAGGCGTCAGCTCGGTTGAGGGCTTTGAGAACGAGACAGGCATGATGGCCGACAACGGCTTCGACAAGGACAGGATAAAGGCCGAATATGAGCGCCGCGTGGCCGAGTGGGTGAGCATGGCCACGGAGGGTGTGGCCGACAGCGGCGGCAAGGTGTGCCTGCCCGCCGACGGCAGTCTGCCCGTGATGCCCGTTCCGGGGCAGTGGGAAAGCTCAGCCCTGCCCGGATTCAACGGCATTGTGCTGATGCAGCGCGAGATCGACATACCTGCCGGATGGGCAGGAAAGCCCGTGGAGCTGCACCTCGGAGCCATAGACGACGAAGACGTTACCTACTTTAACGGAACAAAGATAGCCGAAGGCTCGGGCTACAACGTGGAGCGCACCTACACCGTTCCGGCAGAGCTGGTGAAGGGCGGCAAGGCTCTGATAACCGTAAGAGTTACCGACTTTGAGGGAGAGGGCGGCATCTGCGGCAGCGCTTCAGACCTGTTTGCACGGCAGGGCGACAGCCGCCTGCCGCTCGACGGCAACTGGGCATACAAGGTGGCTGCCGACTTCGGCAAGCTGCCGCGGCGTCCTGTGTCGGCCGAGAGCGCGTCTTTCCCCACGGTGCTGTACAACGCCATGCTTTATCCGCTGCGGCAGTTGCCCATAAAGGGCGTGCTGTGGTATCAGGGCTGCGCCAACGTGGGGCGTGCCGCCCAGTATGGGCCGCTGTTCCGCCGGCTTATATCCGACTGGCGCCGCCTGTGGGGCAACGACAGCCTGCCGTTCTACTTTGTTCAGCTGGCGGCATATCTTAAGCCCGTGCAGGTGCAGCCCGACTCTGAGTGGGCGGCGCTGCGGCAGGCACAGGCAGGCGCGCTGAGCCTTGACGGCACGGCCATGGTGGTTACGACAGACATAGGCGACAGCACCGACATACATCCGAAGAACAAGCAGGAGGTGGCGCGCAGGCTGTCGCTCGTGGCCCTCCGGCGCGCCTACGGCTTCAGCGACATAACCGACAGGGCGCCCGCCCTGAGCAACTGCGAGATAAAGGGCAGCGAGGCAGTGCTGAGGTTTGACGGCGACGTGGTTACCAGGGGCGAGGCTCCGCGAGGCTTCATCGTGCTGACCGACAAGGGGCAGTGGGCTGCGCCCGAAGCCGTGAAGACCGACGCGCGCACCATAAGGATAACCGCAGGCGGAAACATAGTGGCCGTGAGATACAACTGGGCCGACTATCCCTGCGGCAACCTGTTCGGGCCGACGGGGCTGCCCGTGGCTCTGTTTGAGGCAGGCTCACGCTGACCGTGAGGCCCTGCGCACAGGAAAATCAGGACATTAAGGACATAAATATTTTTAACTAATAAAACACAGTAAAGACATGAAAATCGTAACAAAACTATTCGTGGCACTGGGCCTGCTGGCATTTGTCTGCAAGGCCGGAGCCAAAGAACAGATTGTGGTAGAGACCGGCAGCACGAGCCTCGTGTTCACCGTGGGCGACAACGGCCGGCTGTACCAGAGCTACTTCGGCAAGCGCCTTACGGACAAGAGCGAGTATGCCATGCTGCCGCAGGGCAAGGAGGCATACATGACACACGGCATGGAAGACTACTTTGAGCCTGCGCTCCACATAACGCGCTCTGACGGCAACCCGTCGACGCTGCTGAAATACAAGAGGCACGAGACAAAGGCATGCGACGGCGGCACGGAGACCGTGATATATCTTGCCGACCCCGTGTATGCCGACGAGGTGGCAATGCACTTTGTGGCCTACGCCAAGGAAGACGTGTTTAAGGCGTGGACCGAGATATTCAACAGGGAGAAGTCGGCCATAACGCTCGAGAAGTATGCCTCGTCGATGCTCCACATGTATGCGCCGAAATATTACCTGACACAGTATAACGGCGACTGGGCCACCGAGGCGGGCAGCCACACGCAGGAGCTTTACTTCGGCAAGAAGGTGATAGACACCAAGCTGGGAGCGCGCGCCGACATGTTCTGCCAGCCCTTCTTCCAGCTGTCGCTCGGCAGCAAGGCCACTGAGAGAGAGGGCGAGGTGCTGGTGGGCACGCTGGCATGGACGGGCAACTTCAGGTTTACGTTCGAGGTTGACAACCTTGGCGGCCTGCGCGTGATAAGCGGCATCAACCCCTATGCGTCGCAGTACACCGTGGCAAAGAACAAGAGCTTCAGGACTCCTGAGTTTATCTTCACCCTGAGCCAGAGCGGAACAGGACACGCCAGCCGCAACCTGCACGACTGGGCGCGCAAGTATCAGATAAAGGACGGCCAGGGCGACCGCATGACGCTGCTGAACAACTGGGAGGCTACTTACTTCGACTTCGACGAGAACAAGCTGCTCTCGCTCATCGGCGAGGCCAAGGAGCTGGGCGTTGACATGTTCCTGCTCGACGACGGATGGTTCGGCAACAAATACAAGCGCCACAGCGACACGCAGGCACTGGGCGACTGGGAGGTTACGGCCGACAAGCTGCCCAACGGCATAGGACGACTGACGGAGGAGGCCAAGAAGCAGGGCGTGAAGTTCGGCCTGTGGATAGAGCCTGAGATGGTTAGCCCCAAGTCGGAGCTGTATGAGAAGCACAAGGACTGGGTGATAACGCTGCCTAACCGCGAGGAGTATTACTTCAGAAACCAGCTCGTGCTCGACCTGTCTAACCCCAAGGTGCAGGACTATGTGTTCGGCGTGGTGGACGGACTGATGACGAAGTATCCCGACATAGCCTACTTCAAGTGGGACTGCAACAGCCCGATAACCAACATCTACTCTAACTACGAGAAGATGAAGCAGACACACCTTTATGTTGACTACGTGCGCGGACTCTACAACGTACTGGAGCGCATCAAGGCAAAATATCCCGACCTGCCCATGATGCTGTGCTCGGGCGGAGGCGGACGCACCGACTATGAGGCGCTGAAATATTTTGTAGAGATGTGGCCGAGCGACAACACCGACCCCGTGGAGCGCATCTTCATACAGTGGGGCTACTCGCAGGTGTTCCCTGCCAAGGTGCAGTGTGCCCACGTAACTACATGGAACAAGGCGGCAAGCATAAAGTTCAGGGTGAACGTGGCCATGATGGGCAAGATGGGCTTCGACATCAACCTGCACGACATTCCGGCAGGAGAGCTGGCCTACTGCAAGCAGTCGATAGCCGACTTCAACAGGCTGAAGCCCGTGATACTCGACGGCGACCAGTATCGCCTCGTGTCGCCATACGAGGGCAACCACACCTCTACGATGTATGTCAGCAAGGACAAGGCCAGCGCCGTGGTGTTTGCCTTCGACATATTCCCGCGCTACAGCGAGAAGCTATACAACGTGGTGATGGAAGGGCTCGACGCTTCGAAGAAGTATGACGTGCGCGAGATAAACCGTGCCGACGGCTCGCAGGGCGAGGTGAAGACCTACTCGGGCGAGTATCTCATGACCGTTGGTCTGCCGCTCTTCAGCGCGCAGAAGCTGAGCAGCCGCGTGTATGAGCTGAAGGCAAGATAACGGGGCCGATGCCTTTGAAATAAAACTAAAAAGGTCCGGCAGCCATGTCCTGATGACGTGGCTGCCGGACTTTCTTTTATCCCATATCTGCCTTCGCAGGGCATGGCTGCCGTTAGTGTGCCTGCCTCATTGCCGCCGGCTTTTGGGCGGCATGGGCGGATGTGCAGGGCTGAAGCATGCGGCGCCGTGAATGGTATGAGGCGGCTGCATGACGCCTGACTGGTTGCCTGACTCCGGGCGGCATGCATGGTGGCTGCCCGTATATTTGCCGCTGCGGACATAAATAAAGCCCGGAGCCAGAGAGTCTGACGCCGGGCAATGAAGCGCTCTTCACAAAAAATAATGTCCTATTTCATAATTTTTATTGCCTTGCTTGTTCCGTCGGCATACTTGCTTACCATGATGCTTACGCCCTGGGCTGCATTGCTGATGCGGCGGCCTGAGAGGTCGAAGTATTCTGTTGCTACGACATCCTTGTTGCTGTTTTCAACATTGCTGATGGCTGTTGTAGACTTGCCTGTTATGGTCATGTTTTTGCAAGATCCGCTGAAATAGTATCCTTCATCATTCTGGCTGTCGCCGGGATAGTAGAAGTAGTCAGTCAGTTCTATTCCGCTCTCAGATGTGTAAGAGTCGCTCGAGCTGCTGTATGTGAACTTGCAGTTGTCAACAAAGTCTGTTGCTGTTCCGAAGAGCAGTGCATTGTCGTCGCTTGCCACTCCGTAAGAAGAAACGATGAGGTCGTCGCCTTCAAACGTTCCCATCAACCATGCCTCAGGATATTCGGGCAGGAGGCTCTTTATATAGCAAATATCGCCAAGGTTTACTATGTCGACAGTTGCAGATTTGCTGTTTCCGTAGTAGTCGTTGTATGTATATTTGTGTGAAACGGCTTCTGGGAAGAGTTCTGCCGGATAATAGTAGAAAGATGTGCAGTAGGTGTACAGCTGAGTCTGGCTGCCGTTGGTGAGGAATGCTGCGAGATATTCGCCTTCAGCAGAGTAGTAGATGCCGCTCTCAGAGTCGAGTGTCAGTTTGAAGTTGCTGCTTGTTGAAGGTTCGCCTGTCTCAGCGTCCATGTAACATACATACAGAGACAGTCCGTCTTCGTTGTATATCTCCTGGTTGTTCTCTATGGTTATCTCCTTTGTGCTCTCGTTGTATGTACCTTTAAGATATATGCCTTCGCCCACAATAGTGCTAAGGAACATGTTTGGTATGCTTACCGTGCCGTCATTGCCGAACACGATGTCATTTTTTACGTGCAGTCTCTGCATCAGGCCTACCTGAGTTACTGACTCGCCGTAGTCTGCATAGTATGATTTGGTTGTTCCTTCAGGTGCGGCCTGTGCCTTCACCTTGTTTGTGCTGTTTGCTTTTTTCAGGTTAACGCGGTTGGAGGTCTCAAATTTCATGCTGTTTTCAGCTTTCAGTCCGTTCAGTCTGGTTGCCTTTAGCATTGGTGTCTGTGCAAATGTGTTCATTGAGAACAGTGTAAATGCAATAAGTAAAAGTTTCTTCATAAGCTAACTTTTAGTCGGTTAAACATTATAAGTTGATGTTGTATTTCTCTTCAAAAGTAATATTTTTTATCTTAAATGAGATTAAAATTGAAATATTTTTTTAGTTTTATGTTATCATAATTGATTTATATCAATCGGAAAATACGAAAAGTTACAGATTGTAAGTCTTTGCGCTGCTTTGTTTGCCCTTTGTTATTTAATAAGTGTAAAGTTGCGTCTTTTATGTTATGTACGTGCGCCTGTGCGTTACTTTTCTTATGGGCGCCGCGCGCGTATGTGCATGCGCCTGTTTCTGCCTGTGCGCGCGTGTGCAGCTGTCTTGTTCGTATGCGTGCGCACGGCCGTGTTTGTAGGGCTTCCGTCGTTGCCGTTATGCCGGCTTTGGGCATCGGGATATGGGCTGGAAGATGGTAAAAACTCAGGACAAAATTATTTTCCGTTCTGGAAAATCAAAATATAACGGATGTTAAAATACGGTTTTCAAATATATTCTTTTATTAACATCGGTTAGCTTTTGTGTGCGTTGTGTGTCTTAAAACCGGTATTTTCAGACGCCAAAAGGGCGCTTTTCATGGTGCCGGAGCACCGCTTTCGGTGCCTAAACCTATCGTTTTTGCATCGCAAACGGCACAGTAATGTTTTTTAACACGGCCGACCGAGTATCCGTTTTGATGTAAATGCCTGAATGTCAGATGTTTGTCGAAAATGCTGATTTTTCGGCTTTTTCGCGCCAAACGGCCGTGGCGCCACGGCTGTGGCCATTCTGAGAGCGTCAAGCGTCATGTCTTTTGTCATAAAAGTTTACAAAAGTCTGTCTCCCCGTGCAGCGTGTCCTGCCTGTAGGTCTTCCGCCGCCGGCAGGGGCATATGCGCCCCCGTGGCGTCAGATTATGCCGAAATGGCGCAGCGCCTTGCTCACGCCGTCGTTGTCAACATGGTCGGTAACGTATGATGCCAGCGCCTTCACGTCGTCTATGGCGTTGCCCATGGCCACGCCTATGCCCGCCGCGCAGATTATCGACTTGTCGTTGCCGCCGTCGCCGAAGGCCATAGTCTCGCTGATGTCCATGCCCAGGTGTTCGGCCATGCGCTGCAGCGCCTTGCCCTTGTCGGCCCCGCGCGCCGTTACGTCGGCAAATGCCGGATACCATCTTGCGGCTATGCAGTGGGGCAGCTGCGGCATGACGAGCTTCTCCTGCTGCTCGTCTATGATGGGCGTAAGCTGCAGTATGGGCTGGCTTAGCACCGTGTCGAGACTGATGTCCTCGCCCAGATCGTTGACGTTGAGCAGCTGTCGGAACACCTTGTCAACCATCTCGTCGGGATGATACACCGTGAGGTCTTTCGCCCCAACCACCATCGTGGCAAAGTTCATCTCGTCTGCCAGCCGTATCAGCGTGCGCGCGTCCTCGAGCGGAATGTCTACGCAGCTCACCACCTTGTCGCCTATGAAGCTGTAGGCGCCGTTAGTGGTTATATATCCGTCTATCAGATGTTCTATGGCGTGCAGGTTGTTGATCAGTTTCACCGGCCGTCCGGTAGATATATACACGCCCACGCCGTTTCTCTTTGCCTGTTCGAGTGCGTCAACCGTTGATTGTGGTATCTCGTGTGTGTTGAAGCTCACGAGTGTTCCGTCTATGTCAAAAAATAAAGCCTTAATCATACTCTTTTCCTGAAATTATCTTTATTGAGTGCAAAGATAGTGCAAGCCGAGTGCACTGCAAAATGAAAAACATAGTTTTTTAAGTTTGCAGTGCCGAGGCGCTGCCTATATTATTTAAAGATAGTGCAAGCCGAGTGCACTGCAAAATGAAAAACATAGTTTTTTAAGTTTGCAGTGCCGAGGCGCTGCCTATATTATTTAAAGATAGTGCAAGCCGAGTGCACTGCAAAATGAAAGACACAGTTTTTTAAGTTTGCATTGTTGAGGCGAAGCCTATATTATTTAAAGATAGTGCAAGCCGAGTGCACTGCAAAATGAAAAACGTAGTTTTTTAATTTTGCATTGTTGAGGCGAAGCCTGTTTTATATAATATAAGAAGTATGAATTTCGGATCGAAGATCCTTATACTCTATGCTGTCGGATTTTTCGCTTTGCTCAACAACTCGTGCAAATCCGACAGAACAATAGCCTTGCAAAATGATAACGCTATTTGTGGCTATATGTAAATCTACAGTATGAAAAACAAAGACTGATGTAAGCTGTATTTGGTTTCATATAAAACATATTTGCGATGCGAAAAAACAAGACTAATGTTCTGTCGGATTTGCAATCCGACAGCATAGAATATAAGGATCTGTGATCCGCAACTCATACCGCTTAACCAATGAAAATAAAAAATAATATGCATTCATTTTGCCATGCACTCGGCTTGCACTATCTTTGCCGTAATAAACAAAGGTAATGAATATGGGAAAGACCGAATATGAGATAATAACCGGAGAGATGACGGCGCTGCGTGACGACGCACAGAGCGAGCAGCTGCAGCACTTCTTCAAGACTGGCGAAGGCGAATATGGACATGGCGACAAGTTCTTGGGCATTAAGGTGCCTGCGACTCGAAGCGTGGCAAAGCGGCACAAGACGGCTGACAACGACACGTTAAGGCGGCTCATGCAGTCGGAATGGCACGAGATAAGGCTCTGCGCGCTGCTCATAATGGTTGAGAAGATGAAGAAGGCCGACGACGGAGCGCGCCGCGAACTTACCGACATGTATCTCTCTGTTACAGACCGCATAAACAACTGGGACCTCGTAGACCTCAGTGCGCCGCATATCGTGGGGAGCTATCTGCTCGACAAGCCGCGCGACCTGCTCTACACCCTTGCCGGCAGCCCCCTGCTATGGGACAACCGCATAGCCATGGTGGCCACCTATGCCTTCATAAAGCAGGGCGACCTCGACGACACCTATGACCTCGCATTGCGCTTCATCAGTCATCCGCATGAGCTTATGCACAAGGCCACGGGCTGGATGCTGCGCGAGGCAGGCAAGCGCGACATGGGCAGACTGAGAGCCTTCGTCATGGAGCATCATGCACAGATGCCGCGCACCATGCTGCGCTATGCCATCGAGAAGTTTCCCGAAGACGAGCGCAAGATGATACTCAGAATGAAGTGAGCCTTAACCCCCTATAGGCTGTTATGCTTTCGGGCTGAAAGCATCAATGCGCAAAATAGATAAAGCTGTGTGCGGTATGATGACCGTCAGGGTAGATAAGGCAGGCCGCACGCAACGCCAGACAGGCAGATGAACACGGGGCAGACGGCTAATTTGGGTTAAAATGCAAAGTAATGACTAAACCTTTTCAGTCTGCGTGCATCTAAATAAAATGAATGCCGTCAGGTTTGCTGACAAACATGAGGCAACGACTAACTATTTACAAACAACAAACGTTACATTTATACCTAAATTATGAAAAAAGGATTCATCGTGATGGCTCTTGCCGCTACATTCGCACTTACCGCCGTAACGCCGGCTGAGGGCCAGACAAAGAAAACAAGTCAGACTAAAACAGACAAGAAAGACAACAAGCAGAAAACCTATAAGACGTGGACGTCGTGGGCTGCACATCTCGAGCCTGAGTTCTTCACTACGGCCGAGGCAGTGCGCATAGGCGACAACGTGCTGCTGTATCAGCAGAACACGGGCGGATGGCCGAAGAACATCGACATGGCCAGGAACATGACCGACGCCGACAAGAAGAAGGCAGAGGCCGACAAGAGCATTGCCAAGTACAGCACGATAGACAACCGCGCCACCTCTACCGAGATAATCTACCTGTCGAAGCTGTATAACGCCACGGGCACAGAGAAGTATAAGGACGCCGTGCTCAGGGGCATGCAGTATCTCTTTGATGCACAGTATGACAACGGCGGCTGGCCGCAGTTTTATCCCTACAACAAGAAGTATCACACGCACATCACATATAACGACGACGCCATGATCAACGTGATGAAGATCATGCGCGACGCAAGTCTGGGCAAGGCTCCATTCGCCTTCTTCCCCGACAGCGTAAAGATGAAGGCCAAGACGGCTCTCGACAATGGCATCAGCTGCATACTGAAAACGCAGTATGTGCAGAACGGCAAGCCCACGGTGTGGTGTGCGCAGCACGACGAGAAGACCCTGCTGCCCGCCAACGCACGCGCCTTCGAGCTGGCGTCGCTCAGCGGACAGGAGTCTGACGACATCGTGCTCTTCCTCATGTCGCTGTCAAAGCCCTCGCCCGAGGTGGTCAACTGTATTGAGGCAGCCGTGGAGTGGTTCCGCCAGAACGAGATAGACGGATACAAGATAGAGAACTTCAAGAACAGCGACGGCAAGAAAGACTGGCGCCTGGTGAAGTGTGCCGAGGGCGAGGTGTCGAAGCCTCTGTGGGCACGCTTCTATACGCTCGAGGACAACCGCCCATTCTTCTGCGACCGCGATGGCGTGATGAAGTTCGACGTCAGCGAGATAGGCCACGAGCGTCGCACAGGCTACAGCTGGTACAACTCTGAGGCTCTTAAGGTGTTTAAGAAGTATGAGCAGTGGAGCAAGAAATACGGAAAGAACAAGACGGAGGGTAACTGATGAGATATTTTATTTATGCAGACAACCGGCAGCAGGGGCCTTTCTCCGTAAGCGAACTTATGGAGCGCGGCCTCTCTTCGGAGACTCTTGTGTGGGCCGAGGGCATGGAGCAGTGGACTCCGGCCTGGCAGGTGAGGGAACTTAAGGACGCCATGGAGGGCAAGGCGCAGCCCGGCCCCGTGCCTCCGCCCCTGCCGTTTGAGCCGTCGGCACGTGCAGAGAGCGCTTCAGGTCAGGCTGACGGCGGACGCGACGACCGCACAGGCGCATCCGGCAGCGCGGCATATTCGGCCGGGCAGGGCGGAGTCAGCGTCACGTCGGGCATGGCCGATGCTGCCGAAGAGATAATATATGAGCCTCGCCGCAGGCACATCGGCGGCCGCGTGGCAGGCATAGTGGTGGCCGTTGTCATAGCCTTTGCGCTCACCGTAACCTGTCCTACGCGCGAACAGCACTGCGAAGCCGTGGCAGGCGAGATAAGCGCGGCCATAAGCCAGAGCAACGGCGCGTCGGGCTTCTGGGGCATGTTCAGCAACATATTTGCCTCGGGCGTGGTCAACATGGCCGTAAGCCAGTTTCTGGATGTAGACAACTATTATCTCTTCTCCATAGGTACAATCAACATCGAGGGCAAGTCGAGAGCCGTGTCGTTCGGCATTCTCAACCACGTGTTCACCTTCGACAACGACTATATCAGGGAGGCTCTCAACGAGGAGCGCATGGCCGAGTGATGCCTTCTGCTCATTCTTTTTGTGTGGATTGACGTCTGAATAGTGTTTCAAGATGTCACATTGCAGCGGCGCAGGCTGCGATAGAGGATACTCTCTAAGACTGGAAGCCCTCAGGCAGAATAGCAATTAAGATTTGTATCAGGCTGTAATCTACCGATTTACGCGGTAATTACAGCCTGAGTTGCGTTAAGACAGTTCGTGCAGTTGACATCAAAAAATGAGCCAAATGAGCGTATTTGTTTTACTCTATGTTTACCCCAAAAATCATCATGTTTACCCCTGTTTACCCCAAAGAATTTCTTGTATTTATCTAAAAAGGAAATAGGTATGACAACATTTAAAGCAACGGTAAAAAAGCCGAGAAGCGATGGCTTTTACACAGTTTACATCAGGATTACGCACCAGCGCAAATCCAGTTATATTAAAACAAATAAAATTGTAGACGCTGCTCATATTACGAAAGGTGGTGATCTCACTGACCCTGTTGTAAATGAGTATTGCGCTATGCTCATCAGGCAATATACGGACCGCTTGAACCGCGTGAATGCGACTTGTTGGGAAATAAAGGAAGTAATAGAGTTCTTGTTGAAAGACGATGAAGAAGCGTGCTTCAGCGATTACGCGCGAAAGTTCATAGACAGGATGGAAGCGGATGGACACGAACGCAATGCAAAGAATTACAGACTTGCGGTAAACCATTTAGAACGCTTCATGGGGACAACCCGACTTCTGTTTAGCAACTTGTCATCTTCTGCAATAAATCTTTGGATAGAGAGTCTGTCAAAAACAAACCGAGCCAAAGAAATGTACCCTACATGTGTACGACAAATTTTCAAAAAAGCTATAGTCGAGCTAAATGATGAAGAGCGTGGTGTTATACGCATAAAGTTCAATCCTTGGCTTAAAGTGGCAATTCCCAAATCTGACAATACAATGAAACGTGCCATCAGTGCGGAAGCCTGCCGTGAGTTCTTCAACCGTCCTCTTCCAAAAACAAAGATGCTGTCTCCCCTTCCGGAACTTGGCCGGGATGTAGCACTTCTATCACTGTGTATCGGCGGTATCAACACCGTTGACCTTTACGAACTCAAAAAGAAGGATTACAACAATGGCATTATCGGCTATAAAAGGGCAAAGACACGTCACAGCCGCAGAGACGAGGCATATATGGAAATGAGAATAGAGCCATTTATCCAAGAGACCTTTAATAAGTATCTCTCCAAAGATGAGGATGATGAGTACCTGTTCGTATTCCACAGCCGTTACAGCAATTCCGACAGTTTCAATGCTAACGTAAATATCGGAATACGCAAGATATGCGCCGACATGGGCATGAAAAAGGAGGACTACTACTGCTATTATACGTTCAGGCATACGTGGGCAACCATTGCCCAAAACGATTGTGATGCAAACCTTTATGAAGTTGCATTTGGCATGAATCACAGTCATGGGTTCAATGTAACAAGAGGCTACTTAAAACTGGACTTTACTCCTGCGTGGGAACTTAATGCCAAGATTATTGATTTCATTTTCTTCAGCAATAAGAAGAGTAAACAAGGCAAAGCTCGTGACCTTGAAGCTCCAGAGGAAAAACTTTTCCGCATTTCAAAAAAGATGATGATATACGGACGCGCTTATTTCAAAGGAGATGTTGTTGGTGAACTAACAGATATCGGTTTTAGTAACGTTGACGAAGTTATCTCCGAACTAGTCAAACAGCTACCCAAAGATATTCCTATCGGTTGTACAGTCCAGTTCAGACTTAAAAATTGTGATAGTCAAAGAGAGGTTGTCTATGAAAGAAGCAAAGGCAAAGGATTTTAGCCTGCTTGTCAGTTAGGTAAACACCTGACATGAGGGAAGAACACCTTTCCGCCCGACTACAACACGAAGCCGTACCTGCCCGTCCGAGACAGGTCGGCTTTGCTGCTTCACCCTTATCTTGAATCCGGCGGACGGTTGACACAACACCGCCCCAGGAAGATGCCGACCAACAGCAGTAATCCCTTCCATACAAGGACGCACACCTTCTTCAACAACCATCCGGCAAGCCGCAGCACGTTCCTTACCAGCCATAACACCAACCGCCACAACAGCGAAAGTATGATGATGACAGGCACCAGGTATATTATCAGTAACAGTTCAAACATATACTCAAATTTAAGTGAAACCATAAGCCATACGAGGCTATTTTCCACCATAAATATACTAAAAATCAGCGAGATATGAAAATATTCCGGCAACTTTATCCTGACAAAATCATTGATTGACAAACGATTGCCCATTGTGCTTCCATATCAAGATAGCTTTATACATATCGTTTGGAATATACTGGTGACAAGTGTCTGTATTTCCAAAATCCGAAATCATCAGGTGCAAAAAACTAGTTTTCTCAGGTCTGATGAGTGACTATAAAGTAATGTCAAGGTCGTCTTAGCCTTGGTCGGCCATTACATTACTACATTATTGCATCATGTTGAAATATCCAAGCTCATTACCAATCTGAAAAATCTGATGCCTGTGCTTCCTTTTCCCTCTTGTTATCGAACAAACGGATAATGATTCTAATAATTCACGAATAGATGAACTAATATAACCGGACACTTGAAACCAAAGTAAGCCCCATTTCGCACCTTGGATTACAAGATAACTGGATGACCCGATACTCACAGACCGAGGAAAATCCTATTCGATACACCCGGCAATCGGATGCTCTCGATATCCCGGTCAAAATGATATGTTCCTTGAAGAATAGTGTTGTGCATTTTGTACGGAAGCCCCTTTTCACGGTAATTTTGGCGCAAGAAAGAACCCGGGATGACATTGCCCTGCGTTGCAGGATTTTCTAAGCAAGTTGTACTTTTGTGGCCACAAAACTCCGTTTGTTCTCCCAAAAAGTGACTTGCCGGATGCCATGCACCGGAGCGGCACCGCCGCTGTTTCGCCCTGCGAAATAAGGTAAGACAATCCCGGTTGCAAACAAACCGGAACATGAAGGAACATAGGAACAAGTACATCAAGGTAAGGATGACCCCGGAAGAAGTCCGGGCGTTCAAGGAGAAATCGGCCGGGTACAAGACCGTAAGCCATTACGTGCGCAAGGCACTCGAAGAGTATTCAAACGTAAGCGTCAGGCGGCAGCTTGAACTCATGCAGGAACTCGGTTCGTTCTACCGAAGATACCAAAGTGAACTGTCTCATATCGGTGGAAATCTCAATCAGGCAGTAAAGCGTGCCAACGAGCTGACGGTTGCCGGGTTGCTGCCGCCAAGCTATATCCAAGAAGTCCTGTTGCCGGTCATCCGGGACACACAGAACATAGTCAACGGGATAAAGAGGCAGCTTGACACCCTCACACAGAGAATAGGCAGACCTTAGGACAACATATACATTAACCCAGATAACTCCACCCCAAGATGATAGCGACCATATTACCCGGAAGCGCGGACTTTCATGCCGTGGGTTACAACGAGCACAAGGTGTCGAAAGGGCTTGCCCGGCTCATCGAGATGCGGAACTTCGGGACGGTCGGCCTGGCAGACAGACCCACTACAGAAGAACTTACCGGCTATCTTAAAAAATACAGTTCCACCAATAACCGCATCCGAAAACCCCAATTCCATGTGGCCGTCAGCTGCAAAGGCCGTGAGATGACGGAATCCGAGCTGCTGGACTTCGCGCACCGTTACCTCAAGGAAATGGGATATGCCGAACCCGGACAACCGTGGCTCATCTACGCCCACCATGACACCGACAACACCCACCTGCACATCATCACCTCACGGGTCGCCCCCGACGGCAGGAAGATAGCACACAGCCACGAGCGCAGGCGTTCCCAGGAAGTCATAGACCGTATTCTTGGCACGGACAGGCAGAAGAAGACCGCCGACGACATTGAAGCGGCCAGGCAATATACCTTTTCTTCTTTTGCCCAGTTTAAGGCAATAATGGTTTCTATGGGATATGAGGTATATCAGAAAGAAGGGATAGTATTCATCAAGCATGGCGGCAAGGTGCAGCGGCAAATTCCGCTGGCCGAAGTCGAGCGGCTTTTCAAAAGCGGCTACAGGGAACGCGCCCGTTGCCGCCAGCTGCGGAGCATCTTCAAAAAATACCGGGACGTGAGCGGCAGCAAAGAAGAGTTGCAGAAAGAGCTGAAAGAAAAGTTCGGCATCAGTCTCGTTTTCTTCGGCAGGAAAGACGTTCCCTACGGCTACATGATTGTCGACCACGCCCACCGCACCGTCATCAACGGGGCGAGGGTGCTGGCCACGGAAGAACTGCTGGACTTCGCCACCCCGGAGCAACGCTTCGCACGCATAGAGGACTACATAGACCGGCTGCTCACCCTCAATCCGAAAATCACACAGGGCGAGATTTTCCAGAAGCTGAGAAAACAGCGTGCCTATATCAAGAAAGGTGTCATCCACTTCGACGGGCAGACACGCCCGTTAAAGCCGTTCATGGCGGAAGCCATCGACCGGAACAACCGCATCCGTATCATTGAGATGTTCCACCCGGTTACCGAAGCCGAGCGCGACCTGCTCTGCAAAATCTTCAAGGTGAGCCGCCCCGACCTGGTGGAATTGTCAGGCGGCAGGCCGCAATCCCACACGGATGCCGTCAGCCGCCTGCATGAAATCTTCAATGACGAGAACGTCTTTTCCGTGCGGAACGCCCTTCATGAGGAAGGCTTCATCATCCGGAAGGAAGCGGGCGCGGCATACGCCGTCAACTTCGACAGGCACATCGTGATAGACCTTGCGGCGGAAGGGCTTGACACGGAACGGTTGAAGCCCCGGCCACGAAAACAGCAGCCCCGGCAGATACATTCCACTGGAAACGGAGGAAAGAAGATGCACCTACATGGACTGAAGGATTCCGGTGCCGGAAGCCATGCCGAAAAGCGTGAGTGGGAAGTCGGAAGTAAGGGCGGCTACGACGACATTGACGACGGGCGCAACCTCAAACGGTAGCCCAGGAGGGGAAAACGGAGACTCCCTTTTGTCACATTTTTAGCCGCATAGGCCATTCTTTTGCTTGTTATGTTACCCTAAACACTTCGGTCAGACAGACCGGAAACACAAAAGTGTTGTGCATTTCGTCACCGTCCTTTCCGGTGCATACTTTTGCACCGAACCAAACGACCGTGGACAAAATGATACAGACACCCGTCATCGTGACATTCGCCAACCAGAAAGGGGGAGTCGGCAAGACGACCCTCTGCGTCACCTTCGCCAACTACCTTGTGACGAAAGGTGTGCGTGCCGTGGTCATCGACTGCGATTTCCAGCATTCCATCCTGAAGTGCCGCAAGGCCGACATCAAGAAATACGGCGAGGAAGCCGTACCTTACGACGTGCTGGCCTACGAGGCCAACGACAAGCAGGCCATGACCGCGCTCATGGAGAAGCTGCACAACGACCCCAGCATAGACGTGGTGCTCATGGACTCGCCCGGCAGCCTGAAGGCGGAGGGGCTGATACCCATGTTCGTCAACTCGGACATCATCGTCGTGCCGTTCCATTACGACCTGGTGACCGTCCCCTCCACCGCGAGCTTCCTCCTGTTCATCGACCGCCTGCGCAAGGCCGTGGGCGGACGGATGAAAGCCCGGCTCTTCATCGTCCCCAACCTCCATGACGGACGGGTGGGCAAACGCTCCGAGCTGGAACTGTGGGAGAACACGGGGAAGACCTTCGCCAACTACGGGCTGGTGACGGACAAGATTCCCAAGCGGGCCGACATGGAACGCTTCAGTACGGTGGCGGAACTGGACATGCAAGCCGCAATCGTAAGCCCGGTATTCGACAGGATATACGCCGGAATCTTCGGCGACGACAGCCCCAAAGACATAAACCATCAATGACTATAGCGTAATGAACAAGGAATTACAAATAGACGACCTCACCAGAGGCATCAATGACGACGAATCTGCATTCAAGGGAGAAGGACAAGCGGAGCAAGGCACCGCACATCCCGGCGACAAGTGCTGGCAGGACTTCATGGCCTACCTTGAAGCGCCGACGGACGGGAACGGCAAGGCAGACCGTCTGGTATGCAAACTCGACCGCGACCTGGCCGACTCGCTTGACGACTGCGACATCCGTGGCCGCTGCCGTTCCGACCTCGTGAACGCCATCGTCCGCTCGTTCTTCGAGAACCACCTTTTCCGGCTGGCGCAATACCGCCGCGAGAAGAAATCATTGTTCAACAACTATAACCCCGAATCCCATGCGTAGAATCAACTGGACAGAAGCCATGCTCTCCCGGCTTGCCGAGCTTTACCCCGTGGAGACCACTGCACATACTGCTTATATGCTCCAGATAGGCGTGACGGCCGTGAAGGAGAAAGCTCGCGAACTCGGACTGGAGAAGCTGGTCAAGAGCCGGTGGCTGGAACGTGCCGGACACATCAGCCGCCACTTCGACAACCGCTCCTACGCCGAGATGGCCTGCGACCTGGGCATCAGCCGCACCACAGTCAGCCGCATGGCACGCAAGCTGGAGCTGAGCCGGAGCAAGGAAATGGGTTACGCGATGTCGTCCCGTGTTCGCCGCGAGATGGTCCGCCGCGAACGGCGCAGGGCAATCTTCGGGCTTGACCCCCTCACACGCCTCAAGGTCATCTCACACCGCGCCAAGGTCAGGATACGCTCCCGGCTGAAAGCCAAGGGCTACATTACCGGCGTACACCGGAACATACTGTACTTCACCGAAGCCACATGCCGGAAAGCCCGGCTGGAAGCCAAAGCCGCCAGGCTCGGACTGGCCTTCCAGCCTTTTCCCGGAGACAACACACCATTATCCAATGCCATATAGCCATGCAGTACGGACAAATCGTTTTTATCCTTTTCGTGGCAATGGCCTGCTATTACGTCTTCCTCATCTTCACGGACATAAGGACAGCGCAGGCGGCTCAGAACGCGGAAAAGGAGAACCATACGGAAGAAGAGATAGACATATCGGACGAGGCAAAGAGCTTCCGCCCGACCAGAGTCAGCAGGGATGAGGAAAAGAAGGAAGAGGCGGTTGGCAACGGGCAATCCGAACCGGACTCACCCCAAGAAAAAGGCTTCCGCCGTCCCGGTTACCGTGAGGCCGTCATGACCGACGGCATCCTTGTGGACGACCTCATCCACGAAATCGACAGGCTGGCGGAAAGCGGCACCAGCGACCTCGGCCTGGTCATATACACCTGCGAGAACGCAAGGTGAGAATCACACGTTCCTTTAGCGACCCCTGTTCCTTCGGCGATGAAACAACCATTTAACGAATTAAAGAAATGCAGGAATTAAAGAGAAGATGCCTACGCGCATTCGTCCGTTTCAAGCAGTCCGCGTTCGCCCGGAAGGGCGCGCTCGCCCTCGTGGCACTCACCCTCGCCGCCGGCGACGTCATGGCTGGCAGCAAGGGGGCGGCGGGCTTCACCAAGGCCACCCAGGAAGTAAGCTCCTACCAGACACCCGTCTCCAACCTCATGAAAGCCATTGCGGCGGTCATCGTGCTGGTAGGCGCTTTTAACGTTTATTTTAAGATGCGTGCGTCCGTAATGGATATGTGCTAAATTCCTCATTAGCAAGAGGATGGGTTAGAGTTCGATGACCCACTTCCACCCGACTTACCTGGCGAGGAAACTTCAAGGGGAACGTAGCACGTCGGGAAAGCGATAAGTTGACTAACTGCTAAGTCACGACTGAATCGCAAGGAAGAAAGACAGACATAAGGATAAAGTCTGGATTGATTGAACGATAGTCTCGCGACCATCGAAGTAGTTACGGCGGAAGGCAGTTACAAACGCCGTATTGTGGTGCACTGCTTCCCTGCATTTGGAGTAAGTGCAAGAACCTCGCCACAACGCAGCCGCAATAAGCGGAAAGAGACGAAAGTCGTATCCGATAGTCTGTCATGCCAATAGTTGGCACATATCTAAACGGAGATTGTCTAAGTCGGAATGCCGAAAGGCTATAGAGGTAGGCTCTTGAATATCCGATATGACAACGGAATCCTCGTAGTAGTCCGAGCAAGGGAAAGCCTTGTACATGGCGAAGGGGGATAGTTATTAACTTAATACAAATAAAGGAAGATGAGTGATTCATCAAAAAGAAATCCCGAAGGAGTATTAAAAACTCTCATGGAACACAGCAATGTTTCGGGCTACAAGTTCGAACGGCTGTATCGTAATCTATTCAATGAACGGCTGTTCTTCGTTGCCTATCAACGCATCTATGCGAAGCAGGGCAACATGACACCCGGCACAGATGGCAAAACCATCGACCAAATGAGCATTCAGCGAATAGAGCGTGTCATTGCAAGTCTCAGAGATGAGACTTATCAACCGAATCCTGCACGGAGGGTGTACATCCCAAAGAAAAACGGAAAGAAACGTCCGTTGGGCATACCCTCGTTTGAGGACAAATTGGTGCAAGAGGTAGTAAGGATGCTGCTGGAAGCAATGTACGAGGGCTGGTTTGAATGGACCTCTCACGGTTTCCGCCCCAACCGCAGCTGCCACACCGCACTAACACAGATTCAGAAAACGTTCTCGGGTGCAAAGTGGTTTATAGAGGGAGACATAAAGGGCTTCTTCGACAACATAGACCATAATGTGCTGATTGGCATACTGCGCAAGCGTATCGCAGATGAACGTTTCCTACGTCTGATAAGAAAGTTTCTCAAAGCAGGCTATCTGGAAGATTGGAAGTACTTCAACACGTACTCGGGAACACCACAAGGAGGTATCATCAGCCCGATTTTGGCGAATATCTACCTTGATGAGTTCGACAAGTACATGAAAGAATACTGCGAGATTTTCCGTAAAGGGAAGCAAAGGCACGTCAACAACGAATACTTCCGTCTGAACACTCGCAGGGGCTTGCTGAAAAAGAAAATGGAATCAGAAACAGATGAAGTAAAGAAAGCTGAACTTGTGCGATTATACAATGATATGCACAAACGAATGCTTTCAATACCCGTAAAGGATGCTATGGACAAGAATTACAGAAGGATGCAGTACGTAAGATATGCTGATGATTTTCTTATCGGAATCATCGGCAGTAAGGCGGAATGCGAAGAAGTGAAAGCGAATATCGCCCGATATATGAGTGAAAAGCTGAAACTTGAACTCTCGGACAAGAAAACACTCATCACCCATGCGCAGGACAAGGCCAAATTCTTAGGGTACGAGGTTTCTGTAAGAAAATCCGAAGCGAAGAAGAGAACCAAGAAAGGCTATCTTTCAAGGGTCTTCAATGGAGCGGTTGTCCTATCTGTTAACATCGAGACCGCAAGACGGAAGCTCTCCGACTATGGCGCACTGAAAATAGAGCGACCCAATGGTAAGGATTGCTGGAGGTCTGCGGCAAGAGAATACATGATAGGTATGAAGCCCGAAGACATTCTCGCCCAATTCAATGGCGAAATCAGAGGGTTTTATAACTACTTCTCTATCGCTCACAATACATCCTCGGTCTGTTCCAATTTCGGCTACATTATGGAGTGGAGTCTGTACAAGACCCTTGGGCAGAAACTCAACCTATCGTCTATGCAGGTAAAGGCAAAATACCGCAAGGATAAAGATTTTGTCATACCATACAAAGACAGCAAGGGCAGAGAGAAGTACAGAATCCTCTACAATGGCGGTTTCAAACGTAAAGCACCGCAGGACAACGAGGCATACGACTGTATGCCCCAGCGTCTCGCCATCCCTTACCCCAGTCTTGCAGAAAGACTGATGGAGGGACACTGCGAACTATGCGGTAACGAGGGGCGGATGCTCATGCACCATGTCCGAAACCTCAACTTGCTCAAAGGTGAATTGAAGTCGGAAGCACTGATGCTCAAACAGCATAGAAAGACCCTCGTTGTATGTGAGAATTGTAATGCGTTGATTCAAAAAGGTGTATTATGAGAGCGATGTTAATAATGGAGAGCCGTATACATGGAGACGTGTACGTACGGTTCGGGGGCAGACACTATGAAACGTGCCGCAGCAATGCGGTAACGCGCGTGGTGTCGAGCCTACAGAACGGCGACCAGGATGTCAAGAAGACCATCATGCTGACCATCGGCGGATGTATCGCATTCATCGCATTGTCAGAGGCTCTGCCGCTTTTCTTCACGTAAGGCCATGGAAGAGGACAAGAACAGTCAGGACGGCTTCCCCGTGTTCAAGGGACTCCAGAAACCGCTGGAGTTCATGGGCATCCGGGGCCGTTTCCTCACGCTGGCGGCGGTGGCCATAGGCGTGTCCTTCGTGGGGTTCATCGCCTTTTCCATCGTCCTGGGGAAACTCGCCGGGTTCGTCGCCATGCTGGTGATGGCCGCCGCAGGGCTGGCCACCATCTTCGTGAAGCAGCGCGGCGGACTGCACAACAAGAAACGGGCGAAGGGAATCTACGTCTATAAGAACATCCGGAAAACGGATTAAAGAGAATTGAAGAACTGATAAAAACAGAAAGCATCCTATGGCACAGAACAGGAAACGGGCATTCGAGGGGCTTTACGCCCAGCTGGAAGAGACGGACGGCCATGCCGTCCTCTTCTCCGCCAGGGGCGAGCCTTCGGTCATATTCGAGACGGCCAACCCCGTGCAGCAGCTATGCACGGACGCGGAGCAGTACCTGCGCTTCCAAGACGTGCTCTCCAACCTCGTACAGACACTCGGCGAGGGCTACGCCCTGCAGAAGCAGGACATCTTCTGCAGACAGGCCTACCACCACGACGTGCCGGAGGATGCGGAGTTCCTGACGCGGAGCTACTTCCGCTACTTCGAGGGAAGGGAGTTCACCGAGATACGCACCTACCTTGTCATCACGCAGGAGGCGCAGCGCGGCCAGTTCGTGCAGTACGACCCGAAGAAGTGGGCGGAGTTCCATTCCAAGGTGGCCAAGGCGGAGGACATCCTGAGCGAGAGGCACATCCGCCACAGGCGGCTGACAAGGGACGAGGTGGACGAATACTGCCACCGCTTCATGGCCTTCCGCTTCCGCCACGCCCCGTTCTCCATGAGCAACTTCAAGGCTTCGGACGAGTACCTGAAGGTGGGCGGCCGCGTGGTGCGCTCCTATCCGCTGGTGGACATCGACGAGATAAACCTGCCCTCACGCATCAGGCCCTACACGCAGGCCAGCGTCAACGGCTACGGCATCGCCACAGACCTTTTCTCGTTTCTGACAAGCGTTCCCCATGCGGATTGCGTGGTGTACAACCAGGTGGTGCAGATACCCGGACAGCGCAAGCTGCTCCGCAAGCTCCAGGCCAAGGCCAAGCGTCACGGCTCCATGCCCGACCCGAGCAACCGGATAGCCAAGGCAGACATCGAGGAGGTCTTGGAAAAGCTTGCCGTGGACAGTTCGCTGCTGGTCTACGCCAACTTCAACATCCTGGTGAGCTGCCCGGCGGACAAGGTAACGCCCGTCACTTCCTACCTGGAAACCAAGCTGTACGGGTGCGGCATCATGCCCTCGCGCACGGCCTACAACCAGCTGGAGCTGTTCACCGACAGCTTCCCCGGCAATGCCTACGCCTTCAATCCCGACTACGACCTGTTCCTTACCCTGTCGGACGCCGCCCTGTGCTTCTTCTTCAAGGAACACCTGAAGGAATCGGAGGACACGCCCCTGACCACGTACTACACCGACCGGCAGGGGCTGCCCGTCTGCATCGACATCACGGGCAAGGAGGGCAAGGTGAAGATGACCGACAACGCCAACTTCTTCTGTATCGGGCCAAGCGGAAGCGGCAAGTCGTTTCATATGAACTCAGTCGTCCGCCAGTTGTTGGAACAGCAGACGGATGTGGTCATGGTGGACACGGGCGACTCCTACGAGGGCATCTGTGGCTACTACGGCGGCACGTACATCTCCTATTCCAAGGAGAAACCTATCTCCATGAACCCCTTCAAGGTCACGGCGGAGGAATACAGGCTGAACTTCGGCGAGAAGAAAAACTTCCTCAAATCGCTGGTGTTTCTCATATTCAAGGGCAGCGCATTTCCGAGCAAGATAGAGGACATGATAGTCAACCAAACCCTCGTGGAGTATTACGATGCCTATTTCCATCCTTTCGAGAAATTCACGGAGAAGCAGCGTGCGGAGTTGCGGCAGAAGCTACTTGTAGACGCCAAGATGGATGACGATTACGAGAAGTACAACCATGAGATGGAAGATATTGACCGCCTGATAAACGCCAAGGATTCGCCGGAGGTGCCGGAAAGCCGCGCCCTGCTGCTCCCCTCGGAAGTTAGGCGCATGAAGCTCGTCCGCCAGTGCCGTTCGCTTATGGTCCTCATGCGCGACAAGGCCGCCTCGGAGTCCGAAAGGGAACACGCCGCACATATCGTGGAGAAATACCGCAAGGAGCTGTACGAGAATACCATGCTTGTCAAGATTGACAGGCAGATAGACCGCATGGAGGAGCAGAAACGGCGGATGAAGGTCAGGGAACTTTCCTTCAACTCCTACTACGAGTTCGCCGTGGAGCGCATCCCGCAAATCACTTCCCTGGAGAAAATAACATTCGACATACACAACTTCGCAGCCATCCTCAAGCAGTTCTACCGGGGCGGCGAGCTGGAGACGACGCTGAACGCCGACCTGGATGTTGACCTCTTCAACGAGTGTTTCATCGTATTCGAAATCGACAAGATAAAAGATGACCCTGTACTTTTCCCCATCGTGGTGCTCATCATCATGGACGTGTTCCTCCAGAAAATGCGCATCAAGAAAGGGCGCAAGGCCCTGATAATCGAAGAGGCGTGGAAGGCCATCGCCTCGCCCACGATGGCGGAGTACATCAAGTACCTGTACAAGACCGTCCGCAAGTTCCACGGCATCGCCGGGGTGGTCACGCAGGAGCTGAACGACGTGATAGACTCGCCCATCGTGAAGGAGGCCATCATTAATAATTCCGATGTGAAGATACTGCTTGACCAGTCCAAGTTCAAGGACAGGTACGAACAGATAGCCGCCATACTGGGGCTGACCCCCGTTCAGCGTCAGCAGATATTCACCATCAACGCGCTTGACAACCACGAGGGGCGCAGCTACTTCAAGGAGGTGTGGATATGCCGGGGACAGCATTCCGACGTCTACGGCGTGGAGGAAGCCCCCGAATGTTACTGGGCCTACACCACCGAGCGGACGGAAAAAGAGGCGTTGAAAACATACCTGCGGCACTACGGCACGGTGCAGGAGGCCATCACGCGCATCGAGGCCGACCGTAAAAAAGCGGGCAGCCCCAAGTACCTGGAGTTCGCCAGACAAGTCAACCAACATCAAAAAGTAATGTCATTATGGGAAAGCTGAAAAACATATTGTTAGGAACATTCCTGTTTGCCGCGTCCGCCCCCACGTTTGCCGGATGGCGCATCGTCATAGACCGTAACTGCATCGCAACGGTGGGCGCCAACCTGGCCTCGCAGAAGCTCATCGAGGGGCAGCACAACCAACGGCTGGACTCCATCGCCTCCAAGAAGCAGAAGGTGGAACTCTACACCGTGAGCATGGCCACCATCAAGGAGCTGTACAAGCTCTCGATGGAAAACATCTCCGGTTTCGGTACGGAGAGTCTTTACTACAAGGAAATCGGAAGTTGCGCCTTCGATATCCTCAAAGACGTGCCGGAACTTATTGAAACGGTGGGCAGGGCGAAGTTTACGAACAAGCTGCTTTGCCTCAATGAACTCGGCAACCTCGTAGCCGAGACCCAACAACTGGTGGGCGACTTCGTGAACATCGTGAACAACGCCAGGGTGCAGAACCCGCTCAAAGGGGAAGCCACGGCGGAGAGGAAAAGCGACGGGTACAACCTGCTCGACCGCTACGAGCGGCTGACCCTGGCCAATCGCATATATACTGACCTTACGAAGATACGCTACAAGGTGGAGGGAATGATGCTCATGGCACAGTATGCCACAGCGGACGACCTCTTCTTTGCCATCGACCCGGAGGGCTGGGCAAACGTGGTGACCATGAAGAACCGTGTCGGTAGCCTTGTCCAGTCATGGAACGGGTTTGTAGCTTCCAATTACTGAACCAGACAACAAGAGCCATGGACTATAATATAAAAGGTATAGGAAATTACAGGGCGTTTTTTGTTGCCGCCTTTATGGCAATCGCCGTCCTGTCGCTTCCCGTCAGGGTATCGGCCGGAGTCATCCCCAAAGACCTCCCGACCATCGAGGCCCTGATTGCCTTGCACAAGGCCGTCAAGAAGGACGAGGACAAGGCCATGCAGCGTGTGGCCGCCAGCTTCGGCGAGCAGTCGCTCCTCACCAAGGGGGCCGGCAAGTTCAACGACGTGCGCACCACCCTGAACACCAAGCTGGACAATGCCCATTCCTACTTAGTGCTGGCAGGCGCCATCTCTTCCACGGCCAACGCGCTGTACCGGTTGGTGAAGGAATACAAGGACTTCACCTCCAACACGTTCGGCCATGTCAGCAAGAAGCCCTTCGTGGCGTGGTACTATGCCGACGCCAACCTGGCCATATCGAGGGAAGTGAAGCACTGCTACAAGCTTTATGCGTCGGTGGCCGCTTCCGGCATCAACCTGATGAAGGCTTCCATGGACGAGAAGCTGAACCTGGTGATGACGCTGAAAACCACCATCGACAGGGCGAGGTACATCATCGACAACGCGAACTTGTACTGCTACCTCATTACCGACTGCGGATGGAAGCCGGATTACATCTGGGAGATACTGAACTCCGAGGTCAAGGACGAGATAGCGAAAACGATAATAGACAAATGGAACAAAGGATATGAAAGTTAAAGAGGCCATATTATTGCTGTGTGTAGTCTTCGCCCCGGTTGTGGCGGAAGCACAAGTGCCCGTCCGTGACAACGAGAAGAAGAAACAGTGGCAGTCCATGGAGAACGGGCCGTGGGACTTCGCGCCCGACTGGTACTATTATTTCCTGCACAAGGGTTACTCCGGCGCGGAAATGTATTGGAAATGGGCGGGCTTCAAGTCCGGCTTCCGTGTCCGCTTCAAGGAATCCAAGTCGAACATCAAACGCATCATGCCCACACGGGTCATATCCGAGGAGACCCAGCGGCAGAAGCTGGAGAAGGTGGAGGAAGAACGCAAATATGTGGAAGAGCTGTACAAGGAGGAGCTTGTCCGGGAGGCCGACCGCGCCGTTGACCTGGTCTATCCGGCCTACAAGGACGAGTTCAACCGGATGCAGGACTGCATCACCGACGGCCTGCTCTATTGCATGACGAAAAGCGGCGGAAAGTTGAAGCCGCAGGTAGACGAACTGGGCAGGCAGAATGAAATCCTTTGCTCAGATATTGCCTATATCCGCAAGACGGGCGTGGGCTACGGACTGGAGAACGCCAAGCGGCAGCAAGCCTACGAAGAAGCCAAAGGAAAGATGGAGGCACTCGTGAAACAGACCGCCAACCTCTGCGCCGTGGCCGCCACACATTATTAGAATTAAAATGTATTACATGAAGATAAGAATACGATTATGCAACTGTCTGCTGTTTTATTGACCATAGGCCTTCCGGCCATCGACGAGAGCCTGGACAAGCTCCTTGTCGCCATGGAGACGTTCCCCAACGTGGCCGTGCTGGGCGACGCGGTGGGACTGGCCCGTATCATCGGGCTGCTGCTCGCCCTCTGCGTGGGTTCCTACGAGTGCTGGATGATGATGCTCGGACGGCGCGGCATGGACGTGATGAAGCTCCTCCGCATCGTCGGCATCTCCATCTGCATCTCTTCCTCCTCGTGGATATGTGACGCCCTGCAGGTGCCCGGCAAGGGACTTGAAAGCGCGAGCAAGGCGATGGCGCAGGCCAAGAACAAGGAGGTGGCCGCCTTCGAGCTGAAGGTGGCTCAAAAACAAAGCGAGTACCTTGACCGGCTGCGCACCGTACAGGATTCCATCGCAACCGCGCAGCAGGTGGCCGCCATCGGACAGGACGCCGCATGGTGGGACAAACTCATCTACAACGTGGAGAACCTTGGCAACACCATCAACAACTACGCCCAACGGGCGGTGGTGGCCACGGAGACCAAGGTCAGCGAATGGATAAACGATGTCATCCGCTTCGTGGGAGAGCTGATTTTCCAGATGTCCTACTACGGCATCCTCGTGGCGCAGCGCATCTTCATGGCCATCATGATGATATTCTGCCCCATCATGTTCGCCCTGTCCCTCGCCCCGCCGTGGAACTCGGCGTGGAGCCAGTGGATGTCCAAGTTCCTTTCCCTCTCGCTGTGGGGCTTCGTGACCTACATGTGCCTGTACTACGTTGACTTCATCCTGCTTTACAACCTGCAACAGGATTTGGTGGCCTACGACCACCTGCTTCACGGTTCGGTCAATTCGTGGTCGCAGATAGGCGCATTGGGGCTGCAGGGCATCGGCTCCAACTGCATGTACGCCATGGGAATGCTGGTCGGCGCGTACATTATACGTTTCGTCCCGGAAGTGGCCTCGTGGCTCATCCCCGGCGGCGTAAGTTCGGGCGCGGCCACGGCGGCAGGCTCCACGGCGACGGGCATCGCTTCCATGGCAGGAGGTGCGGCCGGTTCGGTGGCCGGGGGCGCGGTTTCCATGGTCAAGCCCAAATCAGGAAGATAAAATCATAAAAATAAAGAAATATGCTCATAGAATCACTGGCACAGAAAACAAGGCTCGCCATGGTGACGGTGCTGGCCACCATAGGCGGATGCGCCGTCATCTGCGGCTTCACCGTATGGTGCTGCATCTCCCTCGTAAACAAGGAAAGGGAGCAGATATACATATTGGACGGCGACATCCCGTTCCTCGCCGAGCGCGCGCAGCTGGAGGCTAATTTCACGATGGAGGCCCAGGCGCACATCCAGCTCTTCCATCAGTATTTCTTCAACCTGCCGCCC
Source organism: Prevotella marseillensis (assembly GCF_900625065.1). Classification (NCBI taxonomy): domain Bacteria; kingdom Pseudomonadati; phylum Bacteroidota; class Bacteroidia; order Bacteroidales; family Prevotellaceae; genus Prevotella; species Prevotella marseillensis. The sequence continues at coordinate 3,018,288 of NZ_UYXY01000001.1, forward strand.
GACAACGACTACATCAAGTGGACGCTCGGCAAGGCCATGTACATGGCGGACGGCACGGCGTTGAAGCAAAAGCAGGCGATGGACGAGAACGGCTTTTATTCCGACATCATCTCCTCGTCGGCGGTCTGCACCGTCATGTGCGATTCCATCGACTTCGACGAACAGGAACGGAAGTTCACCTACTACGGTACGCAGCTCATCAAGCGGCGCACCCGTGACCTGAAGCGTTCTTTGGTCACGACCGGATATGTCGAGTCCGTGCCAAGGACGCGGAACAATCCCCACGGATTGCTGATTACCAACTGGAGGACGCTCGAAAACAAGGATTTGGACTACTAAATGTAATTTGGATATGAGAATCAGAAAGAAACTTCGGGAAAGCAGGCTAAGGACGCACCTGCAAATCCGCACATGGCTGCAGCCCAAATTGGGCAAGGCCGGGGAAAGGCTCCGCTTGGTCGGTCGCATCCGTCTGGCGAACATCTGGGCCCGGAAGCATCCGAAAAGGACTTTTGCCTGTGTTACGGGAACATTGTCGCTCTTGCTGGTATGCTCCCTTATCATGAACAATAGCAAGCCGGACGAGACGGACAACGCACACGGCATCGGCGTCATTGCCAATATGGAACCCTTGTTCCAAGGCTTCCGCACCATACAGTCGAACAAAGGCCTGCACCGTGCCACGATACAGGAGCTGGTGGACAGCGGACGGGCCATCCGACGGGAACTTGACTCCCTGATAGCCATGCCTCGGAAAACGCACGGTGACTCCCTGCGGATTGTCAGGCAGTACAGGCGGCTGGAGAACATTGTAAAATTCATCAATAACGGAGAACATGATTAAAGTCAATTTCAAACAACCCAAGTACATCTTCCCGGCCGTCATCTTCATACCGCTGTGCGCCCTGGTGTATTTCGTGATGCAGACCTTCGGGGGAGGCGGAGAGCCGGAACAGGCCGTGGCCACTGACCGCATCAACACGGAACTACCCGAAGCACACGCAGAGGAAGCAGGGGACAAGATGTACGAGATGTCGCGCCGCTTCGGCGACGAGGACGCCTTTACCGCCGTGGGCGGCATCGGCGAGGAAAAGGAGGAGAAAGAGGAGCCGGGACACGGCTACAGCGAGGAGGAACTGGACGGACTGGACGCAGCGGAAGCAGAGCGCATCCGTAGGCAGCAGGAAATGGAGGAACTGGAACGCTCGCTGGCGGAGTCCAGGCGGCACATCAATTCATACGCCTATGGCAACAATGCACCTTCGGACCGTCCGTCTGATGGAAGCAGTGGCATGGGCTACACTTCGCAGGACGACTTCGCCCGTGACCTGGAGGAAATCCAGCGCCGCAGCTACGAGAGGCAGAAGGCCATCGGGCGCGGCCTTGGGTTCGGCGACCCGGAAGCGGAAGAGGCGGCCAAAAGGCAGCGTGCAGACTCATTGGCGAAAGTCCGCAAGGAAGAGGCGGAACGAAACCGGCCGAACCTTGTCATCAAGTCTGCCGACACCAATGCGGACAAGTTCCATACGGTGGCCGCTCCCGACGGTGCGGCGGAAGCCAGGCTGATACGCGCCATGATAGACCAGACCACCAAGGCCAAGGAAGGCACGCGCCTGCGCTTCAAGCTGCTTGACGATGTGACGGTGAGCGGCACAAAGTTGAGGAAAGGCACTTACCTCTACGGCACGGTGACGGGATTCTCCAGCCAGCGAGTGAAGGCTACCATCACCAGCATACTTGCCGGGGACAAGTTCATCAAGGTCAAGCTGTCCGTATTCGACAACGACGGCATGGAGGGCTTCTACGTGCCCGAATCCTCGTTCCGCGATTTCGTGAAGGACGCGGGTTCCAACGTGGTGCAGCAGGACATCAACATAGAGTCCGACGGCGGCTACGGCTCAGGAATATCCGGCGAGGCCGTTGCATTGCAGGCCCTGCAGAACATGTACAACTCCGCCACATCCGCCCTGTCGTCCAACATACGGAAGAACAAGGCGAAAATCAAGTACAACACCATCGTCTACCTCATCAACTCGGACGATGCAAGGTAAACATGATTTGAAAACAAATACATACTTATATATGAAAGCAAGAACCATCTTACTGACTTTGCTCTGTGCCGTGGGCATGGCCGCCTACGCCAACGAGAAAATCTATGTCAACCGGGATGTGACCACACACATCGTCATGCCCGAACCCATCAAGCTGGTGGACATCTCCACCCCGAAGATTGCCGGGAATCAGTGTACGGACAACATCGTCCGCATCAAGCCGTACCATGATGAGGGTGATTCCATACAGTCCGGCGGCTACACGGAGAACGAGCTGCTGGGCACCATCACGCTCATCGGGGAAAGACACATCGCGCAATATGACGTCCTTTATACCGAAGAGCCAGGACAGGCGGCCGCCATCTTCGAGGTGCCGTACACCCACACGCAGTCCTACATCAACCCAGAAGTCACCATGCCCATGTCCGAGATGGCACGCTATGCGTGGGCGGTGTACGGCAGCAGGCGCAAGTACAACCAGATCGTGACGAGGGCGCACGGGATGAAGGCCACGGTCAACAACATCTACGCCGTCGGGGATTACTTCTTCATCGACTTTTCGCTGTGCAACAAAACGAAGATTCCCTACGACATCGAGGAAATCCGCGTGAAGCTCACGGACAAGAAGGAAACCAAGGCGACCAACTCGCAGACCATTGAGCTGTCGCCCGTGTTCACGCTCAACTCCACGAGGAAGTTCAAAAAGGACTACCGCAACGTGATGGTGCTGCCCAAGCTGACCTTCCCCGACGAGAAGGTGTTGCGCATTGAAATATCCGAGAACCAGATCAGCGGACGGGTCATCGTGCTGACCCTCGAATACGAGGACATCCTCCATGCGGACGGCTTCGATGCCGACATCCTGAAGGACGCTGCCTACTATCCTTATTACTACATCTCTTATTCTGACAAATGATGAAGAAGTTTCTGATTACCTTATGCTGTGCGGCCGTTTCCATTGGCGCATCCGCACAGGACGGCAAGCTGGCGGTAAACGCCGGCTTCCTGTTCCCGTCCACCCTGAACGCAACAATCGGCTACGAGCGTCCGTTGTCATACGGGAATGCCGTGGAACTGTACGGCGAGGCCGGCACCCATTGGCAGGAAAAGGATTTCTGGAAAGGCTACTATTGGGACGGCGGCATCGTCTACAAGCATCGGCTGGTGCGCTATAAGAACGGTATGCTGCGTTTCCGCTTCGGCCCGCAGTTCGGCGCGGTGCAAAAACGGTTCTTCATCGGATTGGAGGGAGGGTTTGAATACAGCTATGTATTCCGTAACGGCTGGGAGTTCGCCCTGATACAGAAGAACAACGTGAACTTCCTGCACGGCGACACGTTCCGCAACGGGTTGTTGTTTGGAATGAGAATTCCTTTTTAACCACTTGTAAACAAAACAGAAGGCATGGCATTTGAAGAGACAAGGGAACAGCAGCAGATGTACAACTATTTCCGCAGTTGTATTTACATCTTCCTGATTATAGAGATTGTGATGAACCTGCCTGTCACGGCGGACAACCGCATCACGCAGTTCATTCTCGATCTGTTGGGGCGTTTCAAGGTATTCAACACCGTATCGGGCTGCAAGGTGGCGGAGCTGGTGTGCATCTGCATCGTCTGTATCGGCACCAAGGCGAAGAAGGCGTTGAAGTTCAATGTGCGCACGATGGTGGTCTATCCCGTGCTGGCCGGGTTGACCCTTGTCGGGCTGTGCTTCGTGTTCCACGGGATGTATTTCGGCGTCAGCTGGTTCGGTTTCCCTGCCAACCGCATCCTCTACGCCATCTGCTCGGTTGTCGGCACCATGCTGGTGCATCAGGGGCTGGACGGCATCGCCAAGTATTACAACAACAAGGTGGGCGAAGACCGCTTCAACTTCGAGAACGAATCGTTTCAACAGTCGGAGAATCTTGTCGCCAATGACTATTCAGTGAACATCCCCATGATATACTATTGGAAACGGAAGATGCACAAGGGATGGATAAACATCATCAACCCGTTCCGTGGGACAATCGTGTTGGGAACGCCCGGTTCTGGAAAGTCCTTCGGTGTCATTGACCCGTTCATCCGGCAGCACGCCGCCAAGGGGTTCGCCATGATGGTCTATGACTTCAAGTACCCCACGCTTGCCAAGACGCTCTTCTACCAGTTCTGCAAGAACCGGAAGGCCGGCAGGCTGCCTGCCAACTGCGGTTTCCGCACCATCAACTTTACCGATGTGGAGTATTCCGACCGCATCAATCCCATACAGCGGAAGTACATCCCCGACCTTGCGGCGGCTTCGGAAACGGCGGCTACCCTGCTGGCATCGCTCAACAAGGGCGGCGGCGAGAAGAAGGGAGGCTCAGAGGCGTTCTTCACCAACTCGGCGGAGAACTTCCTCGCGGCCATCATCTACTTCTTCGTAAACTTCCACCCCGTAGGCTTCAAGGACGGCAGGAAGCTCAGGCGCTTCATCCTACACGAGGGAAAGAAGCTGGAAATCGTCATCAGAAATTGGGACGACTTCAATGCCATTGACAAGGACGGCAACGTAGTGCTGGATTTTGTGGACGAAAAAGGTAATGACGTCTCCACTGACGAAGATAGGATGTTCGTAGACTTGAACGGTTACAGCTACAAAGACCGCACAGGGAAGCTGATACGTATCGACCGCTGCTGGTATGAGGACAAGGACGGCAACGAGGTGGAACCGGACACCATTACGGGGGAATATTCGGATATGCCGCACGTGCTCTCTTTTCTGGGTAGGCCATACGACCAGGTGTTCAACATCCTCATGCAGGACGATAAGATAGCCTCGCTCATGGCGCCGTTCAAGAGTGCCTACGAGAACAAGGCCAACGACCAGCTGGAAGGAATGGTGGGCACGCTCCGCGTCAACGCCGCAAGGCTCGTGTCGCCGGAAGCCTATTGGGTGTTCACCGGAGACGACTTCGACCTGAAGATTTCCGACAGGGAGCATCCGAGTTATCTCGTGATAGCCAACGACCCGGAAAAGGAGCAGGTCATCGGCTCGCTCAACGCCCTTGTGCTGAACCGCCTGATAACCCGGGTGAACTCCAAGGGGAACATCCCGGTGAGCATCATCGTGGACGAGCTGCCCACGCTGTACTTCCACAAGATTGACCGACTTATCGGTACGGCACGCTCCAACAAGGTGGCCGTGACATTAGGTTTTCAGGAACTTCCACAACTGGAGGCGGACTACGGCAAGGTGGGGATGCAGAAAATCATCACCACGTGCGGCAACATCTTCATGGGGGCTGCCCGTAACAAGGAGACGCTGGAATGGGCGCAGAACGACGTGTTCGGCAAGGCCAAGCAGACCTCGCGCTCCATATCCATCAACGACCAGAAGGTGTCCACCACCATATCAGAGAAGATGGACTACCTCGTTCCGGCGGCGAAGATAGCGGACATGGCCACCGGATGGCTGGCCGGACAGGCGGCGCGCGACTTCACCGCCACGGACGAGAGTATGTTGGAGAAGTTCGACATCGAACAGTCGGAGGAGTTCAAGACCACCAAGTATTTCTGCAAGACGCACTTCGACATGAAGAAGATTAAGGACGAGGAGGAACACTACGTGCCGCTGCCCAAAATCTACGAGTTCAAGAACGACAGGGAGAAGGAAATTCTGCTCAACCGCAATTTCAAACGGGTTAATCAGGAGGTAGAGGATATGGTCAAGGAACTGCTTGGAATGAGCTAAGTGATTGTCTAACCGTTTCTGATAACATATTGAAAGATAATGATATATGAATATTGGTTCGACTTCCTATCTGCCTGAACCGCTTCCTTTGTTGAGCGGAAGCGCATTGAAAATCATCGCCGTGGTTTCCATGGTTATTGACCATTACGCATATTATCTTATGGATGGCAATACAATGACTTATGAGGTGATGCGGTGCTTCGGGCGTATCGCCTTCCCCGTGTTCGCTTTCCTGGTTGCGGAAGGTTTCGCCCATACGCGGAACAGGATGCGGCACTTCCTTTCCCTCATGTTGTTCGCAGTCGTCAGCGAAGTGCCGTGGTATCTGTTGAACGGTGCGGACGGCACGCACAACGTGATGTTCACGCTGGCCTTGGGAGTGGCGGCATTGGCCGCATTCGAGAGGCTTTGGGAACATCGTATCTTATGCTGTTGTTCCATATTGATGACGGCATGGCTAGCGGCATGGTTGGAAGCGGACTACGAATGGAGGGGTGTGCTGATGATAGTAGTGTTCTACCTGTTGAATATGGGCAAGAACACACCGGTCACTTTGCGCAGGATAATGCAGCTGCTGTTTGCTTTTCCGCTGATGATGCACTACGGCATAATCGGTGCGCTGCTTGCCTGTGCGGTCATCTTCCTGTATAACGGCACAAGGGGGTTCATCCACGGGAATGTGGCCAAGTACTGTTTCTATGCCTTTTATCCAGCACATCTGTTCCTTTTATGCATCTGTTGAATGTTCACTTCAACAGGAAGTCAAATAAACGTCCGTCCGCATCCGGGAACAATCCTTGAAAGTGCTTTTCTATCCGCCGGCGCGACTCTTCGGGAGTGCGGTCGGGATGGCAGCTGTCCTTGCCCAAGAGGACTTCAGGCATGGTAAGCAACGACCATCCCCCAGCCGTAGTTGCGCCCGTGCCGGTCTTTCGGATAGACGAAATCCTCCGTGACGATATAACAGCCCATTTCAAGACGTGAGATGTAGGTATCGAACTTGCCGCGCATCTTCGTTCCCGTAAAGCCGCAGGCTTTGCGCAGTCACGGGTAATCATGCTGCCGTTTTCCTGCAATGTCTGAAGTATCATGTCCTCAATGCTGCTTTCCTCCGGATGTGGATACACATTTCGGCGCCAGTTGCAGAAGTCCGGCCACCATTCGCGGCTTATGAAGGCAGCTTTCCGGTCAAAGAACTTGCCGTATGCGCATCCGCTCTCCCGGATGATGTCGCCTTTCCATTCCCATAGCGGCCATTCCCATCCGCCGTCGGGCAACGTGACGTAACGGCATTCCTCGTCAACCGCTTCTTCCGCCGACCATCCGTCCAGTCCCATGTGCAGCAACGGCAGGAAGCCGATTTCGTTGATGTATTCAACCAATCCGCTGCAATTATATATCTCGTTTATTTTCATGGCAACTTTTTTATGTATTCGGACAAGAGTTCCTTAGAATCTTATCCATGCTCTTCCCTTTGGCAAGTTCGTCAACGAGCTTGTCAAGATACCTTATCTCACGCATCAGTGGTTCTGCAATGATCTCGACCCGAACACCGCAGACCGTTCCCTTGATAAGCAGGCGGTCGGGATTCAACTGTGGGGCGTTCTGAAAAAAATCGCCGTATGTAATGTCGGTGGCGAGAATTTCCGTAAGCTGTCCGGGCGTGTACCCTGTGAGCCATTGCACAATCTGCCGCACCTCGCTTTCCGACCGTCCCTTCCGTTCGGCCTTGGCAACCAGCAAGGGATAGACCTTGGCCAACGGCATCTGATATACTTTGTTCGTTTCCATGACACATTTATATGATGGCTGTTCACGTTCGTTTATATTGGGACAAAGTTGCTGTTCTTTTGCTAATCAGGCAATTTCCAGCTCGTTTCTTGTCATATTCTACAAAATTTTAGGAAAAGGCGTCGGAAATCATAGGTTTATGCACTTGTAATTATCTATATTCCGCCATAATTTGGTTTATGCTATTCGCCATATTTCACAATGCTGTAACCGTGATGAAACATCAGGATGCTATTTTTGTCATCAAATCCATTAAACATTCGTATCATGAAAGAAAAGGACCTGCGCAAAGAAGTCTATAAAGAAAGCAAGAAGAGCCAACGAAAGGAAACGGTTATTGTCTTTGCAGTAATAGCCGGGGCAGGTGCTCTTTTCTGGTGCGCATTGATTCCGATTAATTTTTGGTTTGGTTGTGGATTAGGCCTTTTCTTAATCGCAGTGGCTTGCTTCTTTGCCCATGCTACCTGGAAGAGGCATCAGACGGAGCTTCACGCGGTTGCGCAAGGTATCTTGACGGAAGCCGAAGTGGTGGAACTGAAGGATGAAAAGGACTCTGACGGCAAGCTGACGACAATGGCCGTCTATGAATTTGCCTTGCCCGGAGGCTCGAAGCAGCGCTTCAAGGAATCCGTTTCTTCCTCGATGGCAGGGATTTTTGGGCTGATACGGGTGGGCGTCAAGCTTCCCCTGTTTGTTGACCGGAATAATCCGGACATTTTCTATAAGATGAAACACCGCCTTACGGAACAATCCGTTCCGGATATGGACGATGCCGTCATCAGCCAATACCTCGGAAAGTATGGGAATAGCTTGGACAGGCTACGGCCTGAGGAGGTTGTCCGGGGATACAAGATGTTCGGGCGGATATGGAGGACATTCTTAGGGCTCGTCATCGCCGGTGCGTTGGCAGGCATCGGTTTCGTGGTGTACAATAACTGGCGGAATATGCGCCATGACGACATCGGGCTTCCTCCCGGCGTGTTTATTTCCCTCATAGGCACTACGGAGGTCTACCAGTATTTCCCCGAAACCAATGAGTGGAGCTACTATGCAGATGATTTTGGTGTAGCGCGGACAGCCCGTTGGCGTTATGACAGCAAATGCCGCAAGCCGCTCCAACTGGGCTACACCGGTGCCTCTTTTACATCCCAAGGGGCGAGCGACTGGCCGGAACTGCTCATTCCCGAAAGTTACCGTGATCGGTTGGACGAGTTTGCCGCAGACAAGACGGACAACAGTTTGACTCCTCCATGATTTATCATTTGTCCTATTCACTAAAAAACATATTCATTATGTATCCCGACAGAGAGAAGGCATTGGCCAAAGGCAGACGGAAAGGCAAAACCTTTATCCGCGTATTCTGCGGCATATTTATTTCGGTAGGTATTATCCTGCTCATCGTCGGCATCGCCGTTGGTGTCAGCGGCCACACATTCCGGCAAAAGGCTGAACCGACGGATGCCGTTATCTTGGCCATGCGCGGAGCGAGCAGCGAATCGTTGGGTACTCCTGTCGTGGAATATACCGTAGACGGAAAATCCTATACGGCCATGCTCAACATGGCATCCTCGTCCATGTATCCGGGCAAGCGGATAACCATATATTATCAGAAAAACAATCCGCGGGAAGTGCGCTATCTGGACGATAACGGTTGGCTGATTCTCATCTTCGCGTTTATAGGAACCGTGTTTACCGGAATTGGGACGGCCTTCTGGCTGGTGAAACGCAGCCATGAGCGGAAAGCCCGTCAGCTGTTGGCAACGGGGGAAGTGGTGGAAGCGGAAATTACAGGCATCGGTGAAGATACAAGCAGTTCGATGAACGGACATCATCCTATCATGGTCAGTTGCCGCTACACCGCACCGGATGGACGGGTGTACTTCTTCCGCAGCGGTTCCTTCTGGTATGAAAGCTACGAGATAGACCCGAAGAAGAAGGTGCGCGTGTATGTGGACCGCAACAATCCGGCAAATTATTATGTAGATGTGGACAGTGCCGTAGGATAAAGAGTCATCCCTTTATGCAAAGAATTATGCGGCTATTGAAATCATTTATCGTTTGGATATGCTTCATCCCTGTGGCAATACTCAATGGCGGATTGCGTGAATATGTACTGGTCAAGTTTATTGGAGAAGAAACGGCATTACCCGTGAGCGGGATATTGCTAAGCGTATTCATCTTTCTGGTAACATGGCTGATGCTTCCCCGTTTGGTAAAAGGCTGTGGCATGAAAGGCTGTCTGGCAATAGGTGTTTGCTGGGCGTTATTGACCGCAGCCTTCGAGTCTGCCGCCGGAATTACCGGAGGCAGTACCATTACGGAAATTCTTGCCGCCTACAATCCATCGACGGGCAATCTGTGGGTGCTTGTATTGGCGACGACATTACTGTCACCTGTGCTGCTGAAAATGTTCAAACAGATTTAATTTAGAGGTATTGCTCCAATATACGGCTTAGCGAACGGACATACCTTGGGTCTTCCGCATAGCCGATGTTCTTCAGCCAAAGGAGATAGTCACCGCCCTTGAACTTGTACTGTACCTTGGTATAATAGGCCCGGACACTTTCCGTCCAATGGCCGAACTCAAAGTATTTCCCTGTCCGTGGGTTGGTCAGGCCGAACAGATTGTGCTTGTTCCTGCATACCGGGGAGGTGAACCATCCGGTTTCAAGGATGGCCTGTGCCAATACGATTTTCGGATATTGTATTCTGTTTTGTATAATTTCCGCATAAAGATTGGGAATGGTCAGTTCGGGAAGCTCTGATTTTAGGGATATCCTTTTGTTACCTTTTTGGCCTTTTCCCTTATTCTTTTCCTTTATCGGGGTATTTATGTGCAAGGTGTCGTTTCTGACACTTTGCACAATGTTGCTGATTGTATCATCTTCTTTTGCAGCTGTTTGCATTGTTTCCTTTCCGGAATCGGGCATTAAGTCTGAGTCTTTGGTAATGGTGTAAAACTGTGCGGAAGCCGTGATGGGCAGAAGCAACAGCATCAGTGACGACAGAATAGTGTTGTGCATTTCTTTTTCTCGTTTGGGTGAAAATACTTTTGCAGGGTGTTCAAGCGGTTCCGGCCGCAAAATTAACCCGTAAAAACAAGTTTGAAGAAATGGACAACAGAAATCTATCCGAAACGCTGCCCTACGGAAAGCTGGCAATGTTGGGCATTGACAGGGAAAAGGCAGACCTCCTGCCGCAGGAAGTGAAGGAAAAGCTGCTCTCCGGCGAAATCACGCCCCTTGTGCAAGTATCCATCCGTGCGCAGAATGGCAATGCTGTCACGCTGCCGCTCAAACTCCAGATGGTGGCCGACAGGCAAGGCAACCCGGCTTTGATGGCCTATCCCGTCAGGGCGGCTCTCGAAACGGAACGCAACAAGGCTATCGCCCTGACGGAACAGGAAGCGGAACGCCTCAGAAAGGGGGAAGTCATCCAAAAGGCCGTGGATGTGAACGGCGAAAAGACCCGGCAGTACCTCCAGCTTGACCCGGAAACGAAGTCCGTCATTCACCGCCGCGTAACTGAAATACGGCTGGAACAAAAGCTGAAGGACATGGAGAAGGTGAACGACATCGAGCTGGGCACGCAGCAGAAGCAACAGGTACGCGACGGCAAGCCCGTGGAACTCAATGTCGGCGGCGAGAAGGTGTCGGTCGGCGTTGACCTGAGGGAGCCGCAGGGCTTCAAAGTCATCAAGGGCGACCTGAAGGAATGGGAACGGCAACAGAAGATTCGTTACGACGAGCTGCATCCCGAATACCTCGGACTGGTGCAGACCGACAACAACCGCTGGGAATACCGGAAGGTCGTGGACAGGCAGTCGCAGGAACGCGCCATGAAGCTGCATTCCCCAAAAGAAAATATCACTCAAAGTCTTAAACGCTAAATCCATCCGCTTATGGCGAAAAAAGCAGAACTGGAAAATGTCCCAGACGTATTGGGACAGTTTAACTCGCTGAAACAGAAACATCCCGACGCGATGCTCCTCTTCCGCAAGGGGGATTTTTACGAGATGTACAAGGAGGATGCGGTCAAGGCCGCCGCCGTACTGGCCATCACGCTGACCAGCAGAGTTCTTCCCGGTGAGAAAGACCCCGTCAAATACACCCTGTTTCCCTATCACGCCTTGGATGTATATCTTCCCAAACTGATACGCTCTGGGCAGAGGGTGGCCATCTGTGACCAGCTCGAAACACCCAAACTGAAAAAGGAAGAGCAAACCAAGCAAAAGACCGGGGAGAAAACCAAGGTAAAAGAAGAAATCATACCCAACAATACCGATATGGCAAAGAAGAAGAAAGAACAGGCCGTGCAGGATAAGCCTGTCCAAACTGCCCCCAATGAGGTGAAGGAGAAACCTGCCCGTCAGAAAAATACGGAACAGAAGGCCGCTGCGGAACAGAAACCCGAAGCAAAGGCGGATGCCAATGTGGAACAGCAGGCCGAGGCGAAGAAGGAACGCAAGCCGCGCGAGCCGCAGATGGTGACGGCCGACGGCGGCAAGGTGACCCACGGCCATGCCTACCAGGGCAAGGACAACCCGGAGGACTGGTATTTCACCGCAAAAATTGACGGGCAGCAGCTCAAGCCGCAGAAGATGGATGCCGCCGACCTCGCCGCCTACCAGAAGAAGGAGCTGACCGTGCCGCAACTGATGGAACGCTACTACCCGACGAAGCTGATGCCGAAAGTGCCGGAGGACACCTACAGGTTCCCCCGGCAGATGGAGGGCGCGGAAGGTGCGGTAGCCATCGAGAAGTTCAATGTCTACAAGGAGAAGGACGAGCAGCGTCCCGACTTCGGACGGTACAAGTTCTATGCCCAGGTGGACGGCGCAAGGATGTCCGCCGTGGCCTCGCGCCAGGACTTGAACGCCTACTTCGACCGGGTGATGACCCCGAACCAGCTCATCGAGAAGAACTTCGGCGAGCGGCTGCACCTGAAGTCCGCCTACGAGAAGTACCGGCTTCCCGAAGGCGTTGACCCCAAGGGCGTCCGTGTGGCGAAAGACCACACCGACAACAAGTGGAAGGTGTATGTGGACATGGGTGACAAGGGCAAGACCGCCCGGCATGAAATCTCCTTTGACGACGGCTATTCGCTTTTCAAGACCCGTACCGCCACACGCGAGCAGATTGCGGCCAAGTACCTCACCCCGGAAATCAACGGGCTGCTCTCGGCCCAGACCAACAGGCTGGAGAAATCAAACTCAATGAAAATGTAAATCACTCACTCATAATAAAATAACATAATTATGTCAGAAGCAATAAAACACGAGGAGCTGGTTGAACTCCTCCAGGAAGGCAAGATAGGCTATCTCCGCTTCGTGCTGGAGGGCGAGAACGGACAGGACTATCTGGAGTGGTGCCGTGCGCACAGCACAGACCCTTCGGACGAGTCCGCCGAGTTTTATGTGGAACAGACGGACATCATGCAGATGGAACGCCAGCTAATCGACGACGAGGACTATGGCATCTGGAACTAATCCGTCATCCGCCAGTTCCGGACAGGCGGCCATAGACCGCTTCGCCGAAATGATGATTAGGCGCATGGAGCAGATGAAGGCGTCCGACTGGAAAAAAGGCTGGATTGGCGGTGCGTCGGGGTACACCGGACTGCCACAGAACGTGGGAGGACGCAACTATTCCGGCTCCAACTCCTTCTTCCTGCAGCTCCACACGGCGGCCAACGGCTACGACCTGCCCGTGTTCCTCACCTTCAAGCAGGCGCACAACCTGAAAGCCCACGTGCTCAAAGGCGAGAAGGCCTTCCCCGTCATCTATTGGGACATGCTCGTGAAAGACAAGGACGGCAGGAAGGTCAGTTCGGAGGAATACCGGGCCATGAGCAAAGAGGAGAAGGAAGGCATGGAGGTCATCCCGTTCGTCAAGGCGTTTCCCGTGTACAACGTGGCGCAGACCAACCTGGCCGAAGTGCAGCCCGAACGGATGCAGAAGCTCATGGACAGGTTCAGGCTGCCCGAACTCCGCGACACGGAAGGCATGTACGCCCACGCCGCGCTTGACAGGATGGTCGAAACGCAGGGCTGGGTCTGCCCGATACAGGCGGACAAGCGTGTGGACGGGGCGTATTACTCGCCGGGACAGGACATCGTGGTGCTGCCCATGAAGGCGCAGTTCAACATTGGGAGTACGCCCGATGAAATCTACCGTGGCGGCATGGAGTTCTATTCCACCATGCTACATGAGATGGCCCACTCCACCATGACACCGCAGCGGCTCAACCGCGACGGCATGGGTAGGTTCGGAGACCCCAAGTATGCCAAGGAGGAGCTTGTCGCCGAACTGACGGCGGCGATGATAAGCCATTCGATGGGCTTTGACTCGAAGGTCACGGACAACTCGGCCGCCTACCTGGATTCGTGGATCGGCGTGTTGAAACAGGAGCCGAAATTCATCGTCTCGGTCATGGCGGACGTGAACAGGGCTTCGGACATGATACTCGACCATGTGGACAGGCAGCGGCTGGCCTTGAACGAACAGCCCTATTTGGCCAAGAACGACCCGCTCGCCCCGCTTGCCCCCGGCGAGGAAGTGCCCTTCAGGAACGCGGCCATCGTCAAGACACGCGGCGGCGACTACGCCATCCGTGCCTCGTATGACGGCGTGGAGCTGGGTCTGAAGAAGGTGTCGAAAGGCACGGCCCGGACTTACTTCCAGCTTACGGACTACAAGGACAAGGCGGCCTTCCTGAACATGACAGCACGCAAGACCTTCGGACCGGAGATTGCCATGATGGGCAGGACGCAGGCCGTAAGCGCCAAGATGAGTATCTAATCCAAACAAAGTAATACCGTATGCCGGACTACAAGGTAAACTTCAAGGAACTCAAGTCACGTGTCGGCGTGACCGATGTGGCCTACGCCCTCGGCTACCGCCTTGACCGCAAGGCCGGCGTGGGACGTTACATCGAGCTGGTATTGGGTGACGGACGGGAGAAGCGTGACACCATCATTGTCAGCCATCCCAACGACAGGGGCACCCAGACGTTCTTCCGCCGGGACGGCTCCAAAGGGGATGTCCTGACACTTATCCGTGAGAATCTGGGTGCCTTTTTCGTCACCGGTAAGGACGATTGGCAGAAGACTGCCAAGGTCATGGCACGCTTCGCCAATATGCCCGAACCGGAATACCATGAAGATTGGGAATACCTGAAATCAGCCAAGGCTGCATCAGCTTTTGATATTTCACGATATGAAGTGAAGCAAATAGACATGGAGCGCATTCCTCAGATCTTCCACCAACGCGGACTATCCGATGAAACGGTCAGACAATTTGCCCCATTCGTTTTTCTCATACGGGACAGACGGAACGGGAATTTTGACGGCTACAACATCGGCTTTCCCTATACCGACACGGATAATCAGGTGAAAGGATATGAAGTACGCGGTTACGGCGGCTACAAGTCAAAGGCTGCAGGCACGGATTCCTCTTCGGCGGCATGGGTGGCCGACTTTTCCGGCGGTAATCCGGAAGCGGTCAGGTGCGTATTCTTTTGTGAGTCCGCCTTCGATGCGATGGCTTTCCACCAGATGAACAGAAACCAGTTGCACCCGGATGTGGCATTGGTCTCCCTCGGAGGGACATTCTCCGACAACCAGATAACCGGTGTGATGAATCGTTTTCCTAACGCCAAGGCTTTCGACTGTTTTGACAACGACATTGCCGGGCGCATCTACGGTCTTCGCATGATTGGCTTGCTGGAGGGCATCCCGATGAAAATCAGCAAAACGGAGGGCTACCTGCAAGTAGAAGCCGGAGGCAAGAATTTTACCGTCAATCCGGGAAAGGCGTTGCCCTCACAGCTTGCCGCACATCTGCCCGTCCATTATCGCACCGGACAATGGCTACCGCCCAAGGCGTTCAAGGACTGGAACGACTGCCTCTTGAACAAGCCGGTGGCTCCGGTTCTCGTCCCACGCAAGGAGGAACGCGACCGGAATCTGGCGGAGCGGAGAAAAGGTAATCTCAAAATGTAACGTAACATGGAACATATATGAAAGCAATCAGACTGAAAATGGCCGCCGGGGCGTTGGCCCTGTGGTTGGCCGGAGGCCATACCGTTCCGGCGTTCGCCCAACAGATAGATCCGGCACTGGCCGGTGCGGTGACGGCACAGACGCTGGAACTGAAAAGCCTGCACGACAAGCGCAGGAAGACGCAGGAGAAGATAATCGCCGCCGAAGCCGCCGTGACGGTCGCCCTCGACCGGGTGCACAGCGTGGAGAATAAGATGCTGGAATACCTCTCCAATGCGCAGGGTGCGGTGCAGAATCTTTACCAGATTAAACGTGCAGGGGAACTGGTGACGACCGAGATACCGCAGAACTGCAGCCTGCTGCTCAAATCGGTGGGAAGCAACCTCAAGGGCACGGCGATAGCGGCCATCGTGTCGGACGAGCTGACGGACGCGGCCACGCAGATGGCTGCGCTCTATCCGTTCATGAAACAGCTCGTGACTTCGGGCAGTTACGATGTGACAGGGGCTGACGGGAAGAACGAGAAGCACAAGGTCAACCTGCTGGACTCTTCAGAACGCTATTACATCGCCAACGAGGTGGTGACCAAGCTTGAAACCATCAACACCGACCTGTTCATCCTGGCCTGGCAGGTGCGCACGCTCTCGTGGAACGACCTCTGGTTCTCGCTCGACCCGGAAGGATGGGCCAATGTGATGTCCGGCAAGAACATTATCGGAGGCATCGTGGCCGACTGGAAGCGTGGATTCAATTAGGATTTTATCATCAAAATAGTGTACCATAATCATACAGCAATGGAAACAGAAAAGAAAATCATCGGCCGCTGCCCCTTGTGCGGCGGCAACGTGGTCAAGACCTGCAAAGGGTACCGCTGTGAGCATAACATCGGCGACAGCCCCTCTTGCGTACTGAACATCAACGCCATCATCGGCAACCGCAAGATGGCGGACGCGGAGGTGGCGGTACTGTTGGAGAAACGCCGCATCCTGCTGGACGGCTTCGCCAGCAAGGAGGGCAAGACATTCCCGACCGTGCTGGAACTGACCGACGACGGCAACATCCTGATGCAGCCGGCCATCGGCAGGTGTCCGCACTGCGGAGGGGAAATCCGTGTGGGAAGCCGGGCATTCAACTGCTCCAACTATGCCAACCAAAACGCTCCCTGCTCCTTCGCCATCTGGCGCAACATCGGCGGACACCAGCTCACTCTGGAGGAAGCCGGGGAAATCTGCGAGAAGGGCATCACTTCTTCGGAACTGGAGATGTACCGTGAGGACGGCAGCATCTACCGCAAACGGCTCGGCGTGTCGCCGGACAAACTTCAAATTGTGAAGATATGAGACCGGGGATGAAGATTGGGATAATACTCGCCTCCATCGTGCTGTTCTGGAGCGGCGTGTTTTGTCTTGTCTGCTGTTCGGACAATCTGAATGACCGTGCGGCGGACATGGCCGAAAAGGCATTGAGGGCATCGGTGGACAATCCCGAATCCATACGGATATTGGCTGTCAGCAAGCCGGATTCCGTGTTCGGGCATACCTACATCACGCAGGAGGAGAAGATGGCCCTTTCCATGGCCATGGTGGAAATCAACAGGAAGGTGATGGAAGCGACGGACGGGCTTGAGGACTTCGACCCGGACGACAAGGAGACGGCCGCCCTGATGGAGCGGCAGATGTCGGCCATGTCGAGCCTGAGGCGGCTGATGGACTTCGGCGGCCCGCTTGACGGGAGTCCGCAACCGTTCAGCGGCTGGAAGATCAAGGTTGACTTCGAGGGCGTGGACACGGACGGCCGAAGTTATCATTCCGAATACTGGTTCATCCTGGACAAGGAGGCGCAATGCGTGGTGAAGTCTTTTGAGATACCCTTGCCGTAGAAGGCTAAGAATTTTATTCCTAGATATATTGAAATCTCGGTGTCATCGGTTATGGCATCGGGATTTCCTGTTCTTGAACCTATGGGCGTTCCGCTCCGGCAGATTTTCCGCTACAAAGCAACGGAAGGCCGTGGCGGCGGCGAACGACGCTCCTCTTGCCTGCGTGGAAAGCGTCCGGCAGCCTTCCGCGATTTGTGCCAAATCGGGTATTCCGGCCTCTTTCCACTGGTCACGTCCGCCTTTTGCCCCTTGCGCCTTCCGTCATGCCGTACCGTAAAATCCCGGAGCGGAAGCCGCAAGGCTTCAAACAAAAGGGAAAAAGATTAGAACTTCAAAATTCAGACGTTATGGCAATAAAACTCATTGACAGAGAGGAAAGTGTCAGCTACAAGGGCTGTATTTATGAGCTTACCTTGTTGTGGGACAGGGAAAGCGTCCGCAAGTGCTTCTGCGGTATGCCGCCGTTTTTCGCCCACATCCGCAAGGACGGAGCAAACTTCGCTATAATAGATTGTTATTCAAACGACAATGAGCGGTTTGTCGTAAAGAAGTTCATGCCGTCCTTACTGGCAAGGCCGGACTGGCAGGTGCGCTTCGACAGGGACATCAACACCATACCATTTTTGGAACTGCTGGCAGGACTGCCGATTTAACCGTATGGATTTTATCAACGTAAAAACAAGGACATATGAAAGGAACAGAACATTTCAAGGAGATTATCAAGAGTTATCTTGACCAGAGGGCAAAGGAAGATGAGCTTTTCCGTGCCAAGTATGAAACCACGGCACGCACCATTGACGATGTGGTGACTTTTATCCTACACGAAGTGAAAAACTCCGGCTGTTGTGGTTTCTCGGACAGCGAGATATATTCAATGGCGGTACACGCCATAGACGAGCCTGACCTTGAAATAGGCAAGCCGTTGCAGTGCAGTGTGGTGGTTAACCATCATATTGAACTGACGGAGGAGGAAAAGTCGGAACAGAGGGCACTCGCGCTCAAACGCTATCAGGACGAGGAGCTGCGCAAGATACAGGCACGCAATGCGAGGCCGAAAGCCCACAAGCCGCAACCGGAGAGCCAACCGACATTATCACTCTTTGACAACTTTTGAGCATGAAACCGAGGAACAGATTTGAAAAGGCGGTGGCGGCTTCCAATGGGAAGCTGACCGCCCTCAGCCCCAAAGCTGTTGAATGGGCTGTAAGTAATGTTATTGTACATATCGCATTCCGCACGTCCGGCCATAACTGCACGTGCGGTGACTGCGGAGCGAAGTTTGACCATAAAGGGAAAGGCAAGACGGTATGTTGCCCTCATTGCGGACACCGCTTGCAGGTAAGGGACACGTTGAAGCGCAAGGAAGTGCAGTCCGCCTATTTCTCTTCCCTTGAAGTGGTGGACGGCTTGCAAGTTCAGCGTGTGTTCCTGCTGAGAGCCGTATGCCGGAAAGGAATGATGTTGAAAACGTCCTGCATGGAGGTGTGCCGCCTGTGGCTCAATACCGAGGGCAGAATTGCGGTGACATCAAGGGCGAGGACTTTGGGCTGGTATGTGGACAGCTTTAATTGGTGTACAGATATTGACTTGAAACTTTTGTCCGAGGTGCATTGGGTGATTTCCGACACATACGTTTACCCCCGTTACAAGGTGCTTCCCGAACTGAGGCGCAACGGCATGAGAGGCAGGCTTCCCGATGATTGCCATCCGGCAAGGCTGATGAAGGCGTTGCTGACGGACAGCCGGATAGAGACGATGATGAAGTCCAAGGACTTGCAGGCCGTGGCTTACTTTGTGAGCCGTCCGCTGGATTTGGACACGTGCTGGCAGTCGTACAAGGTGGCCGCACGACATCATTACCGCCCGTCCGACTACGGCCTGTGGTGCGATACCGTCCGCTTGTTGGAGCAATGCGAAAAGGACATCCATAATGCTAAGTATGTCTGCCCTATAGACCTCAAAGCCGCCCATGACCATTGGCTGGACAAAAGGAACAAGGCGGCGGAGAAGCGCAGGAGTCAGGAGCAGATGTTGAGAGCCAAGGCGAAAGAGACGGACTTCTATAGGGAAAAGTCCCGCTACTTCGGGATTGTCATCAGCGACGACGACATTGAAATATCTGTGCTTGATTCCATAGAGGCTTTCCAAGCAGAGGGAAGCAGCCTTCACCATTGCGTGTTCCAATGCGAGTATTACGCCAAGGTGGACAGCGTTATCCTGTCGGCACACGACCGCCAGGGCAACCGCATCGAGACCGTGGAATTCTCGTTGAGCCAGGGCAAGGTCATACAGAGCCGGGGGCTGTGCAACTCCAACACGGAATACCACGACCGAATTGTAGGACTTGTAAACGCCAACGCCTACCGCTTCCTGGAGGCGAGGACACCGGCATAATTCCTTGAAATGTTCAGACCCCGACCTGCGCCGTGAGGTGTGGGTCGGGGTAATGTATTCCTTTGAGGTAAGAATTGTGCCGTTCTACTCCTTACTATTGTTTTCCTCCTCTATCAGGGCATTGCGATGATAACCGTGCCGCACAAAAGAGTCCACAAAAATCAATTCCTTGTACCATTCCCCTTTTTCATCCTTTTTATTTTGGAAGCGGAAAAATCCTCTGACGAATATTTCATTGTCATTCACAATCTTGCGGAACCACCTCGAATCCATTACAATTACTTCCTGACCGCTCTCATTCCTGACCTTTTCTTTGCTTTTGTACCCCAAAATCTTATCATCCAATTTAGCGGTTGTTCCAACGGGTACGATGATTGTTTCTACCTTTACATATTTTTTAACGGCAAGATATACCATCAATTTGTTAGCCAACCTCTCATAAATTTGTTCCCGTTCCTCCTTATTCCCGGCAAAAAGCTGGTCATCTGCCGTCAATGTCGGCCACGTGTATATATGCCGTACATTGTCCTTGGTTGATTCTATGTAAAAATACATATACAGGTTGCTAATGCCGCCATCCTCCCTGAACAGCCACACATGCAATGTGTCTTCTCCAAATCCATAAACAATCGTCCCGCAGTCTCTGGAAAGGAGTATGCCACAGACATTATCCTTGTAGAACTCTTGGAAAAGCTGATGGTCAATGCCGTAAAATGATTTTGCGCTTTTCTTCATGACTACCTCAAAAGAGGGCATGAGAAGTTCGGGTAAGCCCCAATCCGGTTGTGTCTGGCGGACATCAGACAGGAATTTCAGGCCATTGGCCAAATATCCAAAATGTTGCTTGTTGCTCAGCATGGGCACGCCGAATTTTCCTTCATCTTCCACGTTGTCAATATTGAGCAGCCAAGATATGATAGGTCGTTTGCGGATTATCATAAGCTATTTATATTATAGGTTCAACTTGCAATGGCAGGAATAGGTTTAATCTTTCCTGTAAGAGTTCGCCACGGTTTCTTTTAATTCTTCGTCAGGAACTTCCTTGCAAAAAATGTAATATACTGTTGTGCTGGTTGAGCTTGCTCCTCCATATGCGCCTACAAATCCGCCCCCAGTGGTAACAGATTTCGTATCGACTAATTCCCATCCTTGAAGAGACATATAATTCAATGCCCCTATCAGGGAGTTGAATTTCAAATCTTTGCCATCAGTTCCCTTGACAGTTTGCGGCTTTCTGTCTGTGCCATCATCAAGTTTTATGGAATTTTTCTTGTATTCCATCTCTACATACAGTTTTTTAGCACATGCAAGCTGTGCTGTCAAAAGTAACACTGCCAATAACACGAAAACCTTTCTCATAATGAATTTAATTTAATGGTACATTTATAATTGAATGTTGTTTTACTCATATATCTTTGATTTTCAATGGTAAGTATAATTTGTAGAGAACACGTTATTCTTGTTGTAGCTTTTCTATCATCCCTCCTGAGATTGATAAGATATTGTCAATCAATAGGATTTCATTTGTCTCTAAAATGACAGTTCTTCCCAACTCATCGTACCTCCGTATTACTCCGGTAATTGTGATATTTCTGCCGCCGTCTTTTAACGTGTCAGGAATAAAATAGATGAATGTAAGATTGGAACGCTCACCGATATGGCCAATGGCATAGGTCAGACGCCTGGACAGTATCTCCTGTTCGTCCGATGACAGTATCTGCCTCGGTGTGGTCTGCCGTGCGGTCTCAGCTATCGCCTCGTCATGGCCGGTCAGAGCGGCGAAGGGCGCAAACTGGGCGGCACGGTTTATCATCGGCATCGGCTTCCGGGTCTTGGAGACATGGTGCGGCAGGTGGATGATGTCGTCATATCTACTCATGGTGTCCTCCTATCTGCTGGTTGCGTTCCCGCTGGGTGGCTCCGTCCGCATAGTTCAACCCTTTGAGGATGGCGTTCTTGCCGAACTTCTTCTTTATCTGCAGCACGGCTTCCTGGCGGCGGCGTTCCCTAGCCAGCATCTCTTCTTCAGCTTTCTGTTCCTTTTCCTGCTTTTCGTAGTCGGTGAAAAGGTCGAGCTGCACCGCTTTATTGTCTGGCTGTATATCCGCCTCGTGCATAAGATGGTTTGCCGACAGGGTGATGCGGCGTACCAGCAGGTCGGGGTTTACGATGCGGTCGAACAGTCCGCCGGCCTTTTCCATGAGGATTGTTTCGGAAGAGGTCGGACGCTCCATGTTTACTGTTCCGTGAGCATGAACCGGGACTTGTCTGCCGTAGCGGTCGGTCGCTATTTTGCCTTGATACTTTTCCCGGATATCCCTGTCCGTCAGCGATTCGGTGTCATAGCCGATGGTCAGCACAAGCTGGTCGGTCACCAGTTTCTTGTCAACCAGGTCGAGTGAGACACTGTCCGCCATTTCCAGTACCACATTCCGTGCCTTGACTGCCGTATAGGGCGACTGGAGCACCTGTCCGCTGCTGACTGAGTTTGTTTCCGGACGGTATGCCTTTATCAAGTCCATAGTCACAGGTTCCCATCCCCAGGCATGGTCTATCAGCAGTTCCGCATTGACCCCGAACAGTTTATACAGCAAGTCCTCACGCTCAATGGAACAGCGGGCGATGTCGCCCATTGTCAGGATGCCGTAGGTGGCCAACCGTGCGGCAATTCCACGCCCCACGCGCCAGAAGTCCGTAAGCGGTGTATGCTCCCACAACAGACGGCGGTAGGTCATCTCGTCCAGTTCCGCGATGCGCACGCCGTCCTTGTCGGCGGGCATTTTCTTGGCCACAATATCCATTGCCACCTTGCAGAGATAAAGGTTCGTACCGATTCCGGCGGTGGCGGTGATGCCTGTCTCGGCCAGCACCTCCCGGATGATTTTCATGGCCAGCTCGTGAGCCGTCATCCGGTAATTCTTCAGGTAGGATGTCACGTCCATAAAAACCTCGTCGATGGAATAGACATGGATGTCCTCCGGGGCGATGTGGCGGAGATATATTTCATAAATGCGTGTGCTGTATTGGATGTAATGCGCCATGCGTGGCTGTGCCACCAGATAGTCCACGGCCAGCTCCTTGTGTGCGTCCAGTTCCTTTTTCGAGTGCGATTTCCCGGAGCGTCCCCGCTGCCGGTTCACCTCACGCACCCTCTGCACCACCTCGAACAGCCGTGGCCTGCCGCCGATTCCATAGCTTTTCAGCGCAGGCGACACGGCCAGACAGATGGTCTTTTCCGTCCGCGACGGGTCGGCCACGACCAGGCACGTGTTGAGCGGGTCAAGTCCCCGTTCCACACATTCTACCGAGGCGTAGAATGACTTCAGGTCAATGGCTATGTATTGGCGTTCGGTATTCATGTTTATTTGTCTCCTTTGTCATAACCCACCGTAGGTTCGGCGGCAATGGCTGTTTCATCCTCCGGATTTCCCAAGATGTAGGGGCGTATCTGTTTGGGTGATACGGATTGCCCCAATGCCGGGTTCAACCGTTCTTTCAGCCTCGTGTTGCGTTTCAGCACCGTCATGTTGCGGATGGCAAATGCGAGTGCTTTCTTCGTGCCGATGAGCACGCATATCTTCTTGGCACGGGTGATACCCGTGTAAATCAGGTTGCGTTGCAGCATCACATAGTGGGTCATCAAGACGGGCATCACCACGATGGGATATTCCGAACCTTGCGACTTGTGGATGGTGGTGGCATAGGCCAGTGTCAGCTCGTCCAGTTCGGAAACATCGTATTCCACGATGCGCCCTTCAAAGTTGATGTATAAGGTGCGCTCTTCTAGATCGACTGATTCTACGAAGCCCAAGTCCCCGTTGAAGACGTCCTTGTCATAGTTGTTCCGCAGCTGCATCACCCTGTCGCCCTGACGGAACGAATAGCCGCTGCGGTTTAGCGACACGCCCGAAGGGTTCAACGCCTGCTGCAAGGCCATGTTCAGATTGGCCGCGCCTACTATTCCCCGTTGCATGGGTGTCAGCACCTGGATGTCGGCTGTTTTCCGGTGATAGGCTTTGGGCAGGCGGTTCTTCACGAGGTTCACGATTTCCTCGGCTACCTTCTCCGGGGCTTCCTGTTGCATGAAGAAGAAGTCGGTGTCCTTGCCGTTGCTGGTATCGGGGAAACGGCCCTGGTTGATGGCGTGGGCACTCATCACAATGCGGCTGGACTGTGCCTGCCGGAAGATGCGCGTCAGGCGGATGACGGGTATCTTTTCACTGTCGATAATATCGCGGAGTACGTTGCCGGCTCCCACGCTGGGTAATTGGTCGATGTCGCCCACCATGACGAGGCGCATGGAAGTGGAGACCGCCTTCATCAGATTGTTCATCAGGATGATGTCTATCATGGAACATTCGTCCACGATGAGCGCGTCGCCTTCCAGCGGATTCTCTTCGTTGCGTTTGTAGCCGTCCTTCGGATTGTACTCCAGCAGGCGGTGAATGGTTTTGGCCTCCATGCCCGTAGCCTCGCTCATCCGCTTGGCAGCCCGTCCGGTGGGAGCGGCCAGCAGGATGCGTAGCCCCAGATGTTTCAGTGCGGCGATGATACCTTGGGTCGTAGTGGTCTTGCCTGTGCCGGGCCCGCCAGTCAGCACCATAACCTTGGAGCGAAGGGCTTCCCCGATGGCCTGCAACTGCACCTCGTCATACGTGATGCCCGTTTCCTTGGACAGTTCCGCTGCATTGAACCGGGTCGCAAAGAGATTGCTTTCCGACTCACGGAGCAGGGCAAGCAGACGGTTGGCCGTGCCCACCTCGGCAAAGTAGAACGGAGGCAGGTAGATGGCTTCATCCTCTATCTTCAGGTCTTCCGTCCGTGCCATGTCGGTCAGGGTTTTGCGGATGGAGTCCTCATCCGCTTCCAGCAGACAGATGGCGGCTTTCACCAGCTGCTCCTCCTCGGCATACACGTGTCCCTCATTGGCCAGTTGGTTCAGGGTGTAGATGATGCCGCTCTTGCAGCGACGCAGGTCGTTCTTCTCATATCCCATCTTCCCTGCGATTCCGTCAGCTGTCTTGAAGCCGATGCCCCAGATGTCATCCGCCAGGCGGTAAGGGTTCTCTTTCACTTTGTCGATGCTCTCCTTGCCGTATTGGCGGTATATCTTGGCTGCATAGGCCGTGCTTACCCCATAGCCTTGCAGGAAAAGCATCACGTTCTTGATGTCCTTCTGCTTCTCCCAGCTCTCGCGGATTTTTTCCACACGCTTCCTGCCGATGCCCGGCACTTCATACAGCCGTTCGATGTCGGTCTCTATCACCTCGATGGTATCCAGCCCGAACTGCTTCACAATGAGTTGGGCGAACTTCGGCCCGATTCCTTTCACCAGACCGCTTCCCAGATATTTCTCAATGCCATAGACAGTGGCAGGCATCACTTCCTCCCAAGTCTGACAGACGAACTGGCTGCCATAACGCTTGTCAACCTTCCAGTCACCTTCGCACAGCAGCACGCTTCCGGCAGGCACCTCCAACAGGTTGCCCACCAAGGTCACAAGGTCGTCATAACCTTTCACCTTGACTTTCATGACAGAATATCCGTTCTCCAGATTCTGATAGGTGATGCGTTCCACTACACAGCGAAGTTTGGGCATAGGCGTTATTTTTTGAAGAATAAATCTTTTAATTTGGCAATACAATCTTCAGACAGTTCTTCTTCCGGTTGGCAAGAACCGATTTTACAGTTGCTCAAGAAGTTTAGTTCCTGCAAGTCAACTATAATCGGCCCTTTGACCAACGTCAGTACATACGGGGCGCAATCATCAACCATGTTCAGCTCCTCTTCCGGATTCTCCAAGAAAAGCATGGCATCCTCGCCTATGGCAATTGTGTGCATCAGGTAGAGTTCAGCATCCGCTCCACATTGGTGAATGAATACCACCTTGTCACCTTTTCGGGGTAAATCTCTTTCCCAAGGAGGGAAACCACCCCAACGGAAATGTGTGATACCATCTTGATAAAGAAATTCCAAAAGGTTTTGGCAGGAACTGTTATCCATCTTTTGTACATACCAACTTTCCGTACTCTCTATCTTGCTTTTAATATAGATGGTCATACGTAAGCGTTCATCGTAAGTTCCATTATCCTTGACAGTGGTAAGTTCCGCAGTAAAGGCGTCACCCCATCCCATATCCATCATTTTCGCCACCATTTCGTTTTCCTTTCGTGGTACATAGCCGATGATGCAATCAAAGTCAAAATTTTCCGTATCACCTTCCATATCATCGGCTAATGCCACGGCCACCGCATTGCGGTCATGCTTATTGGCGCGCTCGCGAATCAAGACTAGCTCCGCACCTTCATACAGCTCATCCCAAAAGTCTTCCGGATGATGGAAGTTCCAGCCGGCAACAGCACATTCCTTGAAAAACGCCCTTTTCTTTTTGGGTTCGGGAAAATTGGACATTCCTTCAGGAAGCGGTACAGGCATACCTTCTGTAATTTCTATTTTGTCATTGTATTCGGGTGGGGCAACATCACCTTGTAGGGCAATGAGGTCATTGTCCGTATCACCGCCCGGATTGAAGGTGTCAACCATCTCCTTCATCTGTCGGTCAAGTTCAATATTTTCAATACCTTTCTCCTTTAATTGCCTTTGCAGGTCTTGCAGTTCAGTGTCACATTTGGGGCATGTGCCAGCGCAATCCCCTTCGTGGCGGCATTCTGCTGGCTGATAGGTCAATCCATACTGCGTGGCTATCCGCTTTCGGATTTCTCTGAGCAAATTGCATTTATCCTTTCCGTTCATGTTGCAGTCCTTTTGTTTGAGGGTGATATTTTGATTCTCTTTGAAGGTAGCGTACACATTCAAAATTCGTAAACCCCATTCTTTCCAGTTCATCAAGGCTGTAGTCCACATCCTTATCCGTATTATAACCAGGAATAAGGGGGACTTTCACGGTGATATCCTTCACCCGGCAGGTCTGGAGCAGTACGCTCAGTGAGTGGTCACGGATACAGCTCGGTTGCCCGGTATATCGTTCGTAGATGACATGGTTGATGTCCTTTATATCCACTATCCAATGGTCTACTACCGGTGCGAGTTGTCGGATGGTGTCTTCAGGACAGTAAAGTGAGGTTTCCAATGTGATTTTCCAGACATTACCGCATATCCGACGAAATTCCTCTATGAAACTGGCGTATCGGGTCGGCTCGCCGCCCCCAAAACAGATGCCACCTCCCGTTGCCTGAAAGTAAAGGTCGTCTACCTTCACACGGTCATAGAGTTCATTGACATCCAATTGTATGATTTCTTTTTTCAACGAAAGGCCATTGTTGCTATACGAATAGATTTCCTCATGACAGCGGTTGTTCAGACAGTAGGCACACCGAAGCGGACAACCCATGAAACAAACCAACGTAGTGATTCCATGGCCGTCCGTTCCCATCCGTAGACGGTCTATGGCAAAGATGTGAGCCAGACGAAACGCTTGATGCTTGTCCGATGATTTCATAGTGAATGCTACTTATTTTATCTTATTGAGTTTTTCTCTCACATCCATCAATGCGAACCCAAGCAGGTTTTCTCCTTTCCATAAACGGGGGTTCCTGCAGTCTGGGTCATCTTCTTTCATGCCAATCCCCCAAACTGTATCGTAGGGGCTGGCTTCCACCAATATCTTATCTCTTGTGCCAAGCAGAAAGACTTTCAGCTCTTCATTATCCATGAATTTGTGCAGATTGCCGGTAATGACAATTTCCATACGATGCTTTTGCCATTTGTATTCGTCAAAATTCCGCACTTCTCTACCTAATGCCTTAATCTCTTTCGGATCTGTAGATGCCAAGATTCTTTTTCTTGTATCTTCATCGCCCATGATTCGTGCCTTTTCTGCCATCATGAACTGTTCCGCACAGTTGTAATGGATACCATTTACGGTAAACCTGCAAGGGAACCATTGGCTGAGACAGGCTTTGGTCGTTTCACCCGGCTTGCCGTGATGTCCCCAAAAGAACAAGAAATCCGGATTGGAAATATCATAGAGGTCTTCTTTCCTTAATCCTCCATTCACATTCGTATAGTCTAAAGTGTGGTACCATTCCCTGAAACTATCCAAATTCGCGAAATCACCTCCCCAATGAAGCCAGCGGTTAAGCAACAGGGCTTTCATCGACATGGGCACACCGTCATCCGGGCATAAGTCGGCAAGTCCGCAATGTTTGTAATAATCCAAATCCTCTTCTATGTGAGGATGGTCTTGTGGAAATAGATTGAACTTCACCCAGCATCTTTCATAATTAAACAACATGCCCTTCATCTGTGAACGAAAAGGACATAATCGCTCTCCTTTATAATAATGGCACTGTTCCAGCAGCATCAGCTTCTGTGGTGGAAACTCGGCCGACATATACATTCCGAACACCCATTCTTTATTGACCGGTTGGTGCATGAGGTCATCAGTAAGTACCACTCCTCTTTCAAAGTCTTCGCACAGACCATACTTTTCAAAGTGTTCGTGCCAATCATAATGGTCATAACTGCCCCACAACAGTTCAAAATAGTGCTGATGTTCCCAGATACCGTGAGAAAGCGTACCTACGGAATAGGGGTTCTTTGCTTGCATCCGCTTTGCCAACACGTCAATAGCGGCCTTGCTTAACGGACGGCTTTGCATGATTACCTCCTCAAACGATTCCGGCAACACAATGTTTTCTTCCACTATCGCTTCTTTGAACAAGGGAGCGATGTCCTCCGCCTTGAATCCGGCTATTCCGCAACCAATGGGAGTCACCAGAAAAGTCAGTTCCTTGTGTTCCTTGGCAAAAGCAATGAACTCATCCACATAGGGGCGAATGGTTTCCACGCCACCTTGCATGGTCGGTATGGCATAGCATTGACCTTGCAACCCTACACCATTGCCCCAGATGGCACCGAACTTTTCGTATGCCATACGTGCCGCTCCTCCACCGTGCATTCCTTGCAGATTACTTCCGAATACAAAAATCTCATTCGCCCTTAGGTTCGTGATTCTTTCTGGTGTATATGTGGGTCTGAAGTATTCCATATTTGTTCAATTATTGGTTTCGTTTTGGGTATGGTTGATGGACACATTGAATGCCTTGCAACGGCGGTTCTGCTGGTTGGCCCGACTTAGGGAGAAACGGCCGAACTTTTCATAGATGTCCAGTCCGCGCCCCAAAGTGATGGTCCATCCCGTGTCGGTCTGTATCATGCGGTCGTGGTCGGCCTTGAAGTCGTAGGTGAACTCAATGCCCAGGGGCAGCAGTTCATCGGCCAGGTCGTTGAAGCTGTCTATTACTTCCGCCACCTTCTCATCGTCCTCGTTCTGTGTACTTAGGTGAATCTTGATGGTGTCCTGCACGGATGTCACGTCACGCACCATCTGGATAAAGTCTACCAAGTTGTCTATCTGGTAGGGTTGACGGATAAACGGGTCGGTCAGCCTGATTTCCTTGGCCGTGCGCAGATAGTCGCCAAAGAGTCCCTTATAGGTGATGCCGCCCTGGTTTTCGCGGATGGTAATGACCTTGGAAGTCAAAGCAGGAATACGGGGACGTTTTCCCTTGGTGGTAGAGGATGATGTTTCGGATGTGGTTCCCTCCATGCCTGCCTTTTGCTCTTGCTCCGAAGACGGATGGGCATTGTCTTGATTTTGGCTCGTGGCATTTTGAGAACCAAACTCCAAGCCTTCCAGCGTTTCCACTTTCACGCTTTCTCCCGTGGGCAACCAGGTGTAGACAAACTTTGCAGGCTCTGCATTGAAAGTCTCGTCAATGGCATACAGCTGGTCCTTCACACGCTTGCGCCCTTCGGTGGCAAAGTCTATGATTTCCCGTGCTTCCTCATCGGTCATCCGACCGTCTGGATAGAGCAACTTGCTGAATCCGGAGAAAGTCTTGCGGATGGCCAGATGGTCGCGTTCAGACAGCGAGCCGTCAAACCGCGCATATTCTTTCAACGCCGATGTATGGTCGTCATTCCGCAACTCGTGCAGCACGGCGGCTATATAGTCTGTAATCAGTCCGTATCCGGTCGAAAAGCTGTTCTTCTTCAGAATCCTGACTTCCCATCCGGGATTATACAGGTGGATGCGGTCGAGGAAAGCCCCTTTGATGAAGGAAGTGGGAATGGACTCAAACAGATGCGAGTTTTTCAACATATAGGGCACGGTGTGCTTGGTGTTTCCCACAAATACCATCGACGCGCTGGCTTCATGCGTCCCCTTGCCTCGGTTAAACGATTTGTTGGCCAGGTAATTCTGCATGGTGTCTATCAACACGGCATCCACGTTGCGGCCTTTCTGCTGCTCGAATTCGTCCCATGCCACCACGTCCCAGTAGCCCACTAGTCCCAATATTTCCTTGTTGCCTTGCATCTTGACAAACAGCCGCGCTGAGGTCACGTCGCCTCCGCTGACCAGCACGCCGTAAGGTGACAACTCTTGGAACACATGGCTCTTGCCCGTGCCTTTGGGCCCCAGCTCCACGAAGTTGTAATTGTTCTCTACATGAGGAAGCAATCGGGCCAGCGTGATGAATTTCTCGCGGCGGTTCATCACCTCCGGGTTCAGGCCGACCGTGTGCATCAAGAAGTCCAGCCATTCCTCCGTGGTGAATTTGGAACGTTGTTCGATGTATTCCTCCAGGTCGATGTGGGAAATCTGTATGGGTTTCAGGTTCTGTATCTCCCAACGCACCTTGACCTCTTCGCCCGACACATAGCCGATGGTGACAATGCACCATACACCGTTGCCCGACAACAGTTTGGGATTCTTGCGGACATATTCCGTCCCGATAGGCACGCCCGACAGGCCGAGATTGGCAAAGGTGGCGTTGTACTCGTCGCTCCGCTCGTTGAGGGTGACGGTCACTTTGTCTATCACCCTGTGCTTGCCGTGTTCGCGAATGATGCCCTTGATGCTCTCCGCCTCCGCACGATGCACGTAATTGTTCCGGATTACCTGCTTGACTTTCTCCAGTCCGTCGTTGATGATTTCTTCGTCATCGCTGGCACAATACTGTCCCAGCAGATACTCCAACACGTAGGTAGGCACCGGCAGTCCGCCTTTCACGAGGAAAGCCAGGTCCTTCCGCACCACCTTGCCGATGAAGGCATCCAATATCTTTTGCTGCAGTTCCATCATTCAAAGTCAAAATCGTTTTCAATTAAGGTATTGTTCGTCACATTCTCTTTGATGAGCGGATTCAGGTCGTCCGCTGCGTCAAACACTTTCAGTTGGAGCACCTTGGCGTCCACGTTCCGGTTCAAGGTCAGGTCCACCTGAATCTTCCGGTTGTCCAGCGACGGGTCGGTCTTGTCCAGCAGGATATCCTTGACAGGTGTGACCGGCTCGTCGTTGTGATACAAGGCCACGCGGATGTATCTTTCCTTCATGTCCATGGAAACAGCCTCCGTCTGCAACAGCTTGAAGCGCAGCCGGGATGCCTGGATGGACAGTTTGCGGTCGAGCACCATCACCCCCACAGGCTGTTTGTTGTCATCGCGCTCCTGATGACATATTATAATAGGTATGATTAGTTCCTGCATGGAAGCTCCGCCATGCGTGAACATATATCCCCCGGAAGGTGCCGCCAAGCGATTCGTTCCCTGCGGCACGGCCACATACACATCGCTTCCGTTCAAGATACCCGACACTTCACTGAGCGGAAACTTCACCATCCCCGTGGCTTCGGCATCCGAGCGGGTCAGATAGTAACGGGTGCTGCGCTCAATGGCTTCCTCTTCTATCTTGTGCTTGTCTTTTTCCGCAAAGTCGATGTCATTGAACAGGAAACCGTGGTCGCTGGTGACATACACTTCCGTGACGTTGTAGCTTGCGAGGATTTTGGGAATCATCGTGGCCAGTTCGTTGATGGCTTCCCGGCATGCCTGCGTCACTTGCTTGGCCGTACCGTCGTGTCCGGCCTTGTCTATCGTGTCGTGGAAGATATACACCAACGGATGTTTGAATATCTCGCGGTTCTTCTGTTGGTTGTATTCCGCTACGGTCTCAAACGGGACACAGATGGCTCCATCCTTGTATCTTTGCAAGTGTTCCGAGCGTTTTTCGGTGGTGCTCAGTATATGGTTGTCTACTGACATATTCTGACTGTCCTCTTGTCCATAGAGTTTCAGCTCCCGGTGGGGTAAAAGCGCCGGTTTGCCGTATTTGGTCTCCGTGGGCAGCATGGCCAGCATGGCTTTCAGCGTGGCGACATGCTTGGACCGGGCCAGTTCGCCTATCAGTTCTTGCGCCACCTCGTAGCGCAGGGCGTCGCTCACGATGACGGCCACTTTCTTCTGCATGGGCCGGATGCGCTTCTCATAGAAATCTTGCTGACGGGACAGGTGTACTCCGCCCATGCCTCCGGTTTCCTGAATGCAGCGAGTCCATTCCTGATTCATGCGGTTGTTGAGCTTGCTGTAATGCAGGTCAAGACTGTGCTTGGCCTGCTGGATGTCGGGGAACAATCCGCACGAAGGGTCCACCTTGAAATACTGTTCGGTGGCCTGCCGGTAAAGCTGGTCCAACACGTAATAATCCTCCTGATAGCGCATCACGTATTCGTTGGGCGTGTTGAGCGTGAGCGAGCCGAGTGCCAATGCTTTCTGGTAGTATCGCGCCACGGTCAGGCAATAGTCCATGACCGAAGCCGTCATACCGCGTCCGTTCAGCTTCAGCATCAGGTCTTCTATCCGTCTAATGACCGCCTCCGGCTCGGTTTCCATCTTATCCTTGAGCAGTCCGGCCACGATGGGCTGGCAGAGGCGTGGCGGCACGAAATAGTAGTTGGCGTCCGTTCCGTACCAGCGTATCAGCTCATCATCGCGGACGGCATCGCCCAGTTCGTCCATCACCTCCAACAGCGCGTCCGCCGTCTTTTCCTGACTGAGTGCCAGTTCCAAGAGGCGGTTCATCTGTTGCAGGGCAAGGGTGTTGTCTATGCGCCATTGCTTATAGTTATCCGCTGCCACGGGGGCAAGATTCTGCACGATAGCGTTGTATTTCAACACCTTCACCACATCAGCCACTTTTTCTTCCGTATTGTCATCGATGGTTGTGCCGAAAATGTCTGTCAGCTTCCGTCCCAAGGCTTCGACTGCATCCTTGCATTTGCGCAGCTTCACGAAGAAGTCCGTCCGCTTCTGTTGCTCCGCGTCCCGTCCCAACAAGATGACGCGCAAAAGGATAGCATCCCATTCCAGGATGCGCTGCACGCCCATGTAGCTGCTGATGAATCCTCGGACCAGCTTGTCGGTCGTGATGCTCCGGTCCTGGTAATAGGGGGCGAACAGGCGCAGCATCCTTTCCGACTGCAACGCCATGATGTTCCTTTCCACAAAGCGCATCATCGGCTTGTCCGTGTCGGGTAATCCGTACTGTTGCATAAAGGCGGTATAATCTTGGCTTTTGTATTCCATATTGGCCGTCAGCACGTCGAGCAGCGGAAAATTCTCCCTCAACGATTTCTTTTGCAAAGGGGACTCCTGATGGAAGTATAACACCACCCGGTCATCGGCCCAGGCGTTGTCCAGATTGTACTTCACAGTGAACCAATCCCCCTGGAAGTCCACAAAGCGGTAGCCTTCCTTCCACTGCACCTCGCGAAGCTCGTCAGCAAGGAACTCGTCATTAAAGATAAAGAGGACTTTCAAGTCAGGCTCTCTATCAAAGTAATTGTATATTTTGTCTATCGCGCTCATTTCTTCCGGTATTTTTGGTTCATGTCGGAAGGTCTTTCTGGTATTGTTCTTTCCAAATACCCTGCTTCAACCAAGTCCGTAATATAAGTTTGGATATTCTTGCTATGATAACTTACCCCGGCTCTTTCAAGTATTTCACGACTACTACGAGGTACGTTGCAATAATTGACCACATCCTTTTGCTTGGGAGTGAGTTTCATCCGGCGAGTGTCAGGGGTCACACCAAAAGTGTCAGGGGTAGCCTCATTTTTGCCAGGGCGAGTGTCAGGGGTCACATCAAAAGTGTCAGGGGTAGTCTCGTTTTTGCCGGGAATAGTGTCAGGGGTAGCCTCGTTTCTGCTAAGGATAGTGTCAGAGTCCGCCTCTAAATTAGGATTCCTTTTTATCGTAATCAAAAACTCATGTGTCCTTTCGTCATTCTTGAACTCTACTTGCAGTCCATCTTCCAAGGCACGCTGGATGCCCGTTCCTGCTCCCGTATAAGGCAGAAGATAGATGGCATTGCTGAAAAGGAAATTGTTACGGGGCATGGAGGTGCCATTGGTAATGTCTTCCACTTGCAAGCCGTTGGGCAGGATGCCGGGACTGTGTATCTCCACCCGGTTGTCAAAAATGAAGATACGGATAGGTGCATTCCAGTTCAGAGAGCGGTGAACAAGGGCATTGACCACAAACTCAACCAGGCTGCTATAAGGAATTTCGAGCCTGCCCAACGAATTAAATTCTTTCTCCACCTGTACGTTTTTAAGATTCCGGGTAAAGAAAGCCATGATGGTTTCAAACTGATGCAGCAGGTTTCCCTCCATATCCGCATCGTTCACTTTGTCACGGAATTGCTTGCCGCCTATATGGTTCCCGACAAAACTGATGCACTTAGCCGTCATGACCGGCAGCCAACGCTGGGTGTATTTGCCGAACAGCAGCATGGCGGCTACGGTCAGACTTCCGTCTGGACGGATAAAGCGCAGGTTACGCATCAGCTTGTTCAGGTCGTGTCCCTTAGCAATGGCATTGGCGATGTCGTCAAGAGATGCCTCACGAAGAGCGTCGCCTACCAGACCTTTCTTTTCCAATACGATGGAGAAGCGGTTTTGCAGGAATATCTTGAGGGTATCTTCATCCAAGTCGGCCAGTGTAGCATCTTTCACTACGGCTTCATCCGGGGCGAAACTGCCACATTCGGACATCATCTCCGCCAGTTCGGCATTGTCAAACACCTTGCGCTTGTCAGCACCGTTCTTTATCCAGACAATGCCTTTGTTGTCGTGGTAAGGCTTATTGTTTCCCTCTTTGATGGTTGCCACCACCACGCTGCCGCCTTCCACTTGGGCTGTATCAATGTCGAGCAAGATGCTTGGAACGACATTTTCCGAAGCGATATTGCCGAGCATGTTGGTTGTTTCCTGCACCTCGGCATACGACAAGGGGTTAAATTCTCCTGTCTTATCATTGATGCCAATCACAAGCTGACCTCCTCGATAATTACTCATGGCAACCAGTTCGCAACCTATGTCATATTTGTCCAAGATGCGTTCCTTGAACTGCACCTTGCTTACTTCGCCGAGGTCTCTGAGCCGTAGTATATCTTCTGTTGTCATAATCAATTCATTTTAATTATTGCATCCAATGGTTTCATGTCTGGGAACTCTTCAGACATAGATTTTCCTGAAAGTAGTAACAAAAATGTTGGTCTATCGTAGTGAAACTCTATAAAAATTAGACCATTCTCTTCTTTTTGAATATTTGTAATTTGGCAAGAATTAAGTATTCTATATCCAAATGGAATATTAAAGGTTCGATTATTCAATTCATACTTAAATACCCTTTCGTCTGTTGTTACAATAGAAATATGGTCATTTACTTTGAATGATTCAATAAGTTCTCCTCCTTTTTCTGTTTTCGTAGAAAAATTGAGTCCATCTTTATCATCACAACGAACATTTATGGGTTCTCGGTACAGATATGAACATATGTATGCTGCAATCCGCCAACTTTGTTCGGTACATTCATTATAGACTTTGAATTTTTTTCCGATAGCCAGTTCTATTCGTTTTATATCTTTGTAATACCGTTTAAAACATTCATAATTATTATCCTCAAGACTTTGTAGTGGACTTGTTAAATTTAATGGAAATTTTGAAAGCTCTTGAATAATAAAAGCTTCATTTGCAAATAAAGCACATGGCACCTCTATCCACTTTATAGCATTATCGTTATTCTTATATTGTTTCTTGAAGTCAAAATTAAATGTAACTGTTGCAGGAGAACCTTCTTGAAAAACATGAAGTTCTATTCTCATAAAATAAACGTCGCAATCAACATAGAATCTTATCGCTTTATCGTTCAAAAGATAAACCTTTGCCGTAACTGTTTCAAGAAAGTCTCTCGATGGAATTTGGAAAGTTAAATCAAATTTTTTTTCAACAGGAGAAACAAGAATTTCTTTAATATCACTTGTGAGGACTACGCCATTAACAAGGTGTTGACATTTCAGTAGATTTTCTCCCGCAATTCTAAAACAAGGTCTTTGTGGGAAGAATTGATTCGATACAAGTTCTCCATCCTTTTCAAAATCGAGATTTTTCAGTTTTTCACCAATTTCAGCCTTAACAGACATCTGTATTTGATGTAGCAACGGCTTTTCGGTTGTCGATTCTACATTTTTTATAGCATTATTTCCTTGAACAGGAGTTTGAACTGTGGGAAGAATCTGATAGGATTTTAAGAATCGTGTGCAAGTTTCTCCGGAAATATATTTATTTTTGAAGTCCTCAGTAATATGCTCTTTCAACTCCTCTATAAGTTGCGTCAAAAAAACATTGGCTACGGCATCAAAATAATGCACCTTCAATTCTTTCAGCTTTTCCTGCTTTTCTGGTGAAATGCCTGGAGCAATTAAAAACATTTCATTTTGATTGTTTCCTTGTGCATCTGAAACCTTTTGGATTATGTCAAGTATGTTATTGTCTTCAAGGCTATATCCAATAAATAGAATATTCTTTGTTGCAAACTCAGTCTTTACCAAATCCCACATTATCGGATTTTTACTGGCAGTAAAAAACTGTTTATAGTCATCGGAAGTAATAACTACCGAATCAGGATCTGTAAAATCTCCATGGACTTTTACAACGGTAAAAGGCTTATTCATATAAGCACAATCAGCATCATTTCTGACCACGCATACATCATTTTTTGCATAAGAATCTTCTAGTAGGGTGTCATAATTTGTAGTAAAGATTCTTCTAAAGTGTGGAATCTTTGCTAACAAATTATGGTCATCCATACATGTAGGCTCAAAATCAAAAGCCTTTCTCAATATCCTCATCAGCGGATTCCTACTGCCTAAATGGATTTCATTAACAAAAAAGTTTGATAAATCAGCAAGACTATCATTTTCATGGGATTTTCTTTTTTCTGTATCGTAAATTCTTTCTAAAATAGACTTTTGGAGATCCCAAACAGATGGGGCACCGGCTTCCTTAGAGAAACCAGCGCCTATAAATAGCGATACTTGTTCGCGTCTAACTAATGAGATAAGCTCTTCAAACATACTTTTTCCTATTTATTTCAATTTCGCCAACACATCTCCGAACTTGGCATAGTTTACTACCACGCCATCGTCCAAGTCGAAGGCTATTTGCTCGTCGGCCACGGTGTGCAGGCAGTCGTGATACTCGCGGCACTCGGCAATTTGTCGCGTGATGCTGTCTAATTGCTTGCGCTCACGAGCATTGAGGTTGGCGGCGTTGGCTTCCATCTCGGATTGTTTCTGCACCAGCCATTCGATGTGGGGAAGGAGGTACTTCGTGCGGATGCGCTCCGCCGTGTAGGCGTTCATGCGGTGCATGTAAGCCAGGCATTGGAATGCACCTTTCTTTGACGAGAACAACCAATAGATGGGGCGGTTCTGGTACATCTTTTTGTGGTCTTTCCAGAAGTCTTTCACGAAATAGTCGTCAAGGCTCTTACCCAAAGCGGCTTCTACACAGTTGAGATTGTCCACCAAGGTATCTTCGCCGAAGGCCACCACGAGCCAACGCTTGAACATCACCGTGGCATTATCTGCAAAGTCTGTATCACTGGGCATCAACGGCAAAATGCCGTCCTCGTCAATGTTCCATTGCTGGCCATTGAAGGTATAAGGAGCTGTTTCCTCTGCTGTAGGTTCAGGATGGGCTATGTGCAAGCCGAGCTTGTCGAGACGATAGCGGCCCAGCATACAGCCTACGGCATAACTTATAAGCTGTTTCGCAATTACATCATCTTGCCAATCAAGGTAATATTTCCCGGAAACAGTTAGACCAGCACCTGTTTCGTCGGTAATAATACTTCCGTCTTCTGTGGTTAAAAGATATTCATTGGTTACTTTAACTTCGCCTTGCTGTAGGATAGTTACCTCACTCAGAGGCACGTCGGGCGTCAGTTCGTCCTCCAGGCCATATATCTCGATAAACTGGCGGTTCAGCTCCTCCTCGTTGGCATGAAGTTGGAGGAATTGCTCCGTCCAATGCTCCCGGTAGGCATCCATCAGGTCGGACAGGCGGTGCGAACCTTCACCCTGCTCCTTGCCGAGACGGACGAGTTCGTTCTCTTGGAAGTCCCAAGAGGTTTCGTGGGCGTCCCAGTCGGATTTGGAGATGGAGATGTTTTGGGAAACGAGGAGGTCAATATTATTAGTAGTTGAAGGAATTTTTATCGGCATCTTTTTTATATCTCCTGCATTGCAATTTAATGTGGGAGATATTATCGTAAGGCACTTAGATAAAACTTTACTATTTAGTAATCCATGATAGAAGTCATACGAACGTTCATCTTTAACAATGCAAACCATACCAGCATTAGAGAAAATTGCTCCTGCAATATGCTCTCTGACACAAAAATGTGTTGAGCTTATTGCATTCCAAGTTATTCCTTTTCGGAAATATAACTCTTTTGAAGGAAGATGATTTCCCATAGAAGATAAAATGCTTATGCTTTCTTTATCAAAAGAGATAACATATTCATTATTACCATACCACTTTCGAAAGCTTCCACCTTTATTAAAAGGATACCACTTCTTATTTAGAATTAAAGCTTCATCAAAAGATTGACATTCTAAAAAGAACTTTTTAGAATCAACTTCAGTCCAAAATCTAACAAAGCGAGATGTGTCGCCAGAAGCCATTCCTTGTCTAACATATGATTCTGTATCTAAGATTCTATTTTTGAATGCCTCAATCATCTTCTCACTCACCCAATACCCAATCGGGCTTCCCGGAATCTTCTCGAAGTTCTGTTGGGAGACGTGGGGATAGCCATTCTCTCCGGCGAGAAACATCCGCTCCTTATCCCCACAGTTCTTACCATCGACCAATCGGAAGTAGGTTCCTGTGGTGTATGGCGTATGCTTGGTTACCACAAAAGCCGTGTTCTGCACCACCTCGCCCGACAGTTCATCGAATGTGCGAGGCCCCAAGTGCAGCATACTGTCTATCTGCAAGGTTTCAAGCAAATGGGTACGCAACTTCTCAAACGAAGAAAGGAACATCCAGCTTTGCATATTAATCATGCCATACTTCCCGTTCTCTGCCAACCGTTCCTCTGCCACTTGCATAAACACGGAGAACAAGTCCGCCTTCCCTGCCTCGTAGTTCTTCTTCACATAGTTAGACAACACGGCATTCATATTGCCACCACCCATATAAGGCGGATTCATCACCAAAGCGTGATACCGTTCCGTCAATGCCAAAATGATGCGCATGTAGGGCAGCAAGCCACTTACACTCTCACCGGGCATCGTTTGCTGTTCGTACTCCTCCGTGCGGACAGCAAGGATGTTGCGTGTGCGCTCCGAGAGGCCGAACTTCATGATGCTGCCCAAGTTGTCCGCCTCGTCCATCAAGCATACGGCATCGGCCAGTTCCGTGATGGCTTCGCCGTTGTCCGTCATGATATAATCGGCCAACGCACGGGTCAGATGCTCCTTATCGGGATAAGGCTGCGGCATGTCCAGCACACGGGGCATACAATGGCAGTCGGCAAAGGAGGCATCACGTTGGCAAGCCTTCAGCAGCAGGGCGAACTGCGCCAATTGCTTGGCGCGGGTGTCAATGTCAATGCCCGTCAGGTTGCGGCGGAAGATGTGCTCGATGGCCTCGCGGCGGCTGTAGCCCTCATTGATATATAAGGTATAAAGCATGTCGAACATTTCGCCCAGGATGTGGCCGGAACCACAGGCCAGGTCGACCAGGCGCAGGTCGGTCAGGTCGCCGTAACAGAGGATGCGGTCATCCGGGGTAGGCTCGGAGGGATTCACCAGATACTTCCAGTCTTGCGCCACCTCCGTCTCGTAAGGATTGTTGTCTAAGTAGATGCGTCCTACGGTGTTCTGCACCATGTACTTCACAATCCAGTTGGGCGTGAATATCTGCGTGGCGGCAGGAATCTCGCTGGCGGTGAATTTCCCCTTCGCGGCAAACACCTCGTCCTTCTTCTCGGCGATGTAGAACTGGTAGAGCCAGCCGATGAGTTCCGAGGAGCGGTAATCCTCCTCGGCGATAAAATCCGTGTGGTTGATGAGGTCTACAAAACCTCCCTCAGCCAGAATATTGGCCGGCAGCAGTAGTTCGGTGTAGTCGGCGATATGACCGAAGCAGCGGTGGAGGATGGGCGTGGCATGGCAGAAGGCCGTGATGAGCAGGCTGAACTGTTCCGCCGTCCGGCTGTCATCGTCGAGCAGCGGCATCAGTCGGCTCCGCTCTTCCTCGTTCATCTGCGGCAAGCGTCCCTGCCGTGCCTCGCTCACAATGAGCGGCACATAGACACCAGGACTCTCATACTGCAATACGGGCGGTATCAGCCCGTTCTTGGTCATGATGCGGATGGCCATCAATCGGTTAAACCACGTATAGGCAGCTTCCTCCACCACGTCCTTCAGTCCATGCCGGCGGATGGCGGCGGCCAAGGATTGCCACTTATGATAGAAATCTTCCGTCACGGTGTCGCCCATAAAGGTGGCGCCGCCGCCCAACAGTTGCGGCTCTTCCACGGGCGTACCGTCCGCCCGGAAGCCGAGGGCGGTAAAGCGGTGCACCACGCCCTGCATCAATATATTGCGTGCTTCGGTTGCGAAGCGTTTTAGTTTATTCGTTTCCATGCTTAGCTTACTATAATGTCGTTGTCTTCATTGATATACCGCATCAGTTGCACCTTGAGCGACTGCAAGTAGCGGTCTACATCGGCCTCGGTGTGCATCGGCTCGGTGGTATGCGTGTTCAAACGGACAATCTTCCGCACACGCGGCCTGGGCTGTGGAGGTACTGGCTGTCCGCCGTCATCGTGTACCGAGCCGCCCCCATTGTCAGGCGGTGTCGGAGGCATATAGGGCTTCGAAGGAATGGCGGCATTGATGCGGTGCATCTGTTCCTCGTAGAAAGCCGAGGTGTCGGCATTGGCCTGCAGGGCATAGAAGTTGTTAGTGCCCGTATTCAGGGAAATGGTGGTGTCGCGACGAGCGAACTTGTCGCGGCTCACGTGCATCTCTTCGGCATACTTCTCCAGTTCGTCGAACACGGCGTTGTAGCGGGCAGTGACGATTTCCACCAGTTCCTTGCGCTTCTGCTGCAGCTGTGCCTCGATGGCCTTTCTCATCTTGATGTAGGCAGGCATCTTCGTCCAAGGCTCTTCATCAGTGTGGATGGCACGCAGGGCGGCGACAGCCTCTTGTCCCTCAGCAGGAAGAAAATCGAAGTTGTCGCGGTTGTCATCAATGAACTTACGCACCCCGTTGTAGCGGTCGAACTGTTCGCCATAGAACATATTGATGCTCTTGCAGCGGTCGAACAGACAGGCGGCTTCGTCACGGGCGGCAATGATGGTCTCGAAGAACTTTTGAGGGTCGCGCACCGTGAGCCATTGCTCCATCAGCATAATGGCCTCGTCGATGGTATGCGCGAAGGGGCATCCGTTGATTTTACGTGAAAGGTCGCGATAGTTCTTCAATAGCTGGTTGAGCGCACTGTCCTCAGTCTCCTTGCAAGCCCGGAACAGCTCCGTGCAGTCGTTGCTGCCCTTCACGGAGACCACGTTGAAGATGTGCTTCCACGCCTCGATGAATGCGTTGAGCAGTTCCTGCGAGATGGCCTTGGCCCGTTCGACGGTGAACTTCGCGGCATCGCGCACAATGTTCCGGGCCGTGTCCTCACGGCTCACGTTGGGGTTGCCCATGTAGTTGTAGGCATAGAGATGGCGGCGCACCAACTCGTTCAGGAAATAGATGGTGGCGAAATCGCTCCAACCGTAAGGAACACGGGCAAACTGTCGCAAGGCATCGGCCACAGTAACATCGTGTGGCTGACGGTCGAGCCAGTTCTTCACCTTCTCTTCCGCCGCAGTGGGAGTCACAAGCAGACCCGGATCTATCGGGCGGAGTATCTTGGCTGACAGTTCGGGGTTGGTGCGTGGCACTTCCCGATTGTCTGCGAGCTTGGCGAATGGATAAAGCGTCTCCATGTGTCGAGCCAGGAGGGTTTTGTAACGCTCAGCCTTCCGTGCCGTTCCCGTCTCGGAAGGTGAGAGGGCATTGGCGCAGGAGATGACGGGACAGGTGTCGAGCATCTGCTGGAACTGGGGCTTGATTTCCTTTTCGTAAAGTTCCTTGGCACGTTGCTTGAAGATTTCCTTGGTGCGCTGGCGTTCCTCGCTGATGGCAGGCTCCTGGGCGAACCGCTGCACCCGGCAATAGTAAAGGAAGTTGGCGCGGAGTTCCTGGTTCTCCTTGAACAACGGGTAAAGGAAGAACACCAAGTGGGTGCCTTGCGGACTGTTGTTCAGGCTGAAGGCATACTGGTCGGGGTTGTCCGTGCTGGCCGTTGTCACGAAGTCCACTTGGATGTCCGCATTATTACTGAGGTAATTCCGTCCGTCGATGCTGATGCCCACCGTGAAGGAACGGGTGGCGAACTGCTCCTTGTTGGACGGATTGCCGAAATGGGCGAAGAAGATATTGCGCAGCTCGTCGCTGTAGGTGTTGCTGTCCACCTGCTGGTTCTTGATAATCTGGGCCACCTTCGACTCTTCCTCGGTAAAGAACTCGTAGATTTCGCTACCTGCGTCGGTCTTCACCTTCCGGATGACGGCCTTGTCGATGAGATAGGCCAGGACGGCAGACACTTCCTGCTTGATGGCCGCCTTGCTGGCATCCATTTTCGACATGAGCAGGGTGACCACATTGTCGATGGTGGCGGAGAACTGCTGCTTGTCCTCCTCCTTCAGGTTGCATATCATGAAGAGGATGTAGACCACGCGGCGGTAGAACGCCTGTTTCTTCTCGTCCTCGATGACATCGAGTGCCTGGCGTGCGTTCTCGAAAGCCCGCTGTCCCAGGTGCTGCATGGAGCCTTGTACCATCGCGCCAAAGAACTTGTCGAACGGGATGAACTCGCCCACCTCCATGTCCTGCGTCTCACGGGCGATGGAATAGGTAATGTTGATGAGCGAACGCTCGTTGCCCTTCACCTGCTTGTCCACATAGTTCATGGTCTCGAAGGAGTCGAGCACCTTCTTGATGAGCTGGAACTGATAGGGTACGAACGGATAGTAAGCCACGAAGTTGTCCTTGTCGTGATAGGTCTTGTAGGTGCTGGGCAGGACAAACTGCGCGTCGAGCTTGGCCTTGTCCTTCGCATACATGTCGGCCAGCATCACTTCCGCTTCGCCTTTCTTGTCGAGGATACGCTTCTGCGTGATATATTCCGGCGAAGTGCCTTGCAGGGAAGCGCGTACCTCGAAACGTCCGAGAATCTTTCCGACCTCATCCTCCGGGTTGGTGGTGCTGCCGCCCACGTGGCTCACCACCTCTTCCAGTGTCTGTTGGGCGGTGCAGGCTATCCATACCCGCGACTCGCAGACTTCTTCCAACCGCTTGACCAGCGATTGGAGTTGTAGCAGGAGGTCGCGGTGCTCGCCAATGAACTGGCTCACCTCATCGACAAAGAAGAGCAAGCGGAAGTTGCGGTTGTGCTTGGCGTCAATATATTCCTTCATCTCCGCCGCAAACGATTCCACAGATACGTTGATGTCGTTGTTTAGAATTTTGGTACGAATAACATCTGTAGCCAGCGTGGGGTCTACCTCCTTGGCCATCTGCAAGGCCAGGTCTAACCGCCCGGCGGCAAAACGTGAGATGTTACGTTCCCAATCATAACCTTTGGATTTCAGATAATCCTTGAACTCGCCGAACTTGCCGTCATCGTCCAACGCCTTTTCCAGATACTGCGCCAAAGCGAGGTTGAACGAATTGTAGCCACGCTGCGCGTTGAACTGGTTCCAGAAGATGGTGGTGAATGCCTGGGCCTGGTTGGCGTTGGCATCGTGTACGTCGCCGATGTTGAACATCACCATCTGCACATCGGCCTGTGTGGAATACCATTTCTTCAACGCTTGGATTTCAGAAAGGGAAACGCCGTGGTCGTCGAGCTTGGTCATGCCATTGGAATTGCGCATGATTTCCTCGATGGCTTCTTCCAGACGCATGAAAGCCATTTCGCTGTAATGGGCATTGAGGCAGTAGCTGACATATTTCAGGAAGTGGGACTTACCCGTACCGAAATAGCCGTTAATCCAAATGCCTACGTGGCTGCCTTGGTTCTGGCGGATATTGACCAGGATGTCATAGAGGTTGATGACGATTTCTTCGGTGAACACGTATTCCACGATTTCAGTCATCACGGTATCTTCACTGAGGTCGGATGCCGACACAGCCGGATTCACTTTGCGGTCGAGACCTTTTGAATATAGTTCTCTGAATTTCATATCGGAAGCGTTATTTGTTGACTAATAAGATGGCACGGTAGGTGTGGGAATCCTCCAGTATGTCGAATAAACTGAAGGAATTTCCCTCCTGATGTCCCGGATAGAAGAGGATAATCTTATACCGCGAGGTATCATTGTATTTCTCGTACCGGGTGAGAAACACGTTGGTACGCAGGTAAGGGAACATCTTGCCGATGCCGTGGATGAACACGTAAGGCTTGTTGTAGCCGTCGTTCAGAGCCATGTGGGCTTCAATCTTATCGCGCACAAAGCGGATGAAGTTGTCGGAGTTCGCCTCCGAAGTCAGTTCCGTGGTCACCATATCGGGATGGAGCCTGTCGCCCTCGAACGTGTCTTCCAGCAACGACGTGTCGCCGAACTTCTCATTCTGGAGATACT
This sequence comes from Prevotella marseillensis, assembly GCF_900625065.1. NCBI lineage: Bacteria > Pseudomonadati > Bacteroidota > Bacteroidia > Bacteroidales > Prevotellaceae > Prevotella > Prevotella marseillensis. Next base: position 3,062,980 of record NZ_UYXY01000001.1, read on the forward strand.
CGCAGAACACGCGGAACAAATCCAACACCAGGGCGTTGACAAAGTTGGTGGGACGCTCCAGCTTCTTCTTGAACTCCTGTATCTGCCGACGCATCTCGTATTCCTGGCTGGCAGGATACTGGTATATGTAATAGTTGTAGAAGATGTTGCCGCTCTTTTCATCGAGGAACAGCGGCGAACAAAGATACTCATACAACTCGTCTACGGTCATTCTCTTCATGGCAAATGGGATTTGATTTCGTTAATCTCATACGGATAAAGGAAACAGGCTTCCAGAAACCATTCCTCGCCCGTATGGATGTAATAAGCCGATTCTTCCGGACAGGGCCTGACCGGAGTCAGCTCGTCCGTTTTCTCCTGCAGCAGTCCGGTCTGCCGCAGGATGGTCAGATAGCAGCTGGCACATTTCTTTTTCGTGGCAGCTGACCAGCCGTCCACAAAAGCATCGTGCGCGGAGATTTCGTTGAACTCCATCTGTATGTCGTCAGCCGTGAGCTTATGGTCAATGGAGTTCCACTTCTTCATGGCCACATTGACATGAAAGTCAAATACGAGCTTATAGGCTTTCAGGATGGCATAAAACAGGCCAGCCCTTTGCCCTGCTTCGCTCCAATGCTGCCATTCTCTCCAGAATTGTGCCGGTACGGCTGCATAACGCCGCTTGAATTCCACAGCAAAACGCTGGCGCGAGGTGCGGGAATTGACTTGAAGGATCTGGTTGTTTTCAACCTCTTCCTTCAACAGACTTTCAGCATCCGCACTCATCAAGACGGGAAGGATGCGTTTGAACTCATAATAGAGAAACGTGCATCCCGTCAGGGAAGTATATGGACTATTGTTCTTTTGCATACAAATCATTCCTGGCGTATTAAATCATTTACTGTCACACCGAGGCATTTGGCAATCTCGATGAGGGTTTCCAAGTTGGGTTGTGCACTGTTGGTACACCACTTTGAAATGGTTGCCGGGTCTTTGCCTAACTGCTCTGCCAGCCATTTATTGGTACGTTTCTTTTCGGCAAGCACCACCTTCAACCGATTTAAGTCTTTATTTTCCATATTGCATCAGTATGTATATGGCTACAAAGATAATAAAATTACTACAAGAACATTCTAATATTGGAAAGAAACATCTGAATCAATCAAGAAAATGCTAATTTCGTCAATTATCTGCCACTCGCTACTTCTTGTTTCTTTTCCCGAAATACATTCAATAACATTTTGCGGACTTCTTCTGTCTTATGCATAAAGCCATCCTACTTACTCCGTGTCAATGACACCAAGTAAATTCGTCTGATAGGAATTTACAACGGTTTGGGTGTCCCAATCCGTTGCCACAGAGAGAGCCTGCAAGACTCCACTACATTCCATTTCGCAGGCTCTCACAATGGCAACGGTATTTGGAAAACAGATTGGACTGGGATGCTATCCTATGAATAGGACTTGCTTTATGGAGTTTTTCTTAGCCACCTTTGGGCATCTTGGCCGGGTACGTTTTACCGTGCAAAACTACTGCGGACGGGAGAAATGTCAAGCACCGTCATGGGCTTTCGGCTGGAGGGCTTGACGGAAGCCTTCCGCAAATTTTCTCGTCCCTCCAAAATTGGGGTATTCCGTCCGCACTCTCCGGCCTCATACTTGCCTTATTCTCCCTTGTGTCCGCAGTGGCCATTTGCACGTAAAACGGTATTCCCGGCCAAGAAGCTCAAAGGAGCTTCACAAAAGGGAAAAGTATCAGATTTCACCAACTCTTAAAAACAAGGATTTATGCGGACAAGAAGAATGACTATCGAGCAAGGCCGGAGAGTGGGCATAGACCGCTTTCCCAACTTCCACAAAAGCGGAAGCGTCAGGGGCATGAAACGGCTGTACTACGGCAAGGACTGCCTGTTGGTACGTTGTGGCAGCTACATCTACAATGTTTCCGCTGAACTGAGAATTTACTATCAAGCAACCATCTAAAACTTTTCAATTATGTATGAAACAGATTTTCCCGAATACGGGCAGCAATGCGAACTGGTCACACCGTGGCGTGGCTACCATCGCGGAACGATTGTGGGCAGGACTGCAAAAGGCTTTATCGTGCAGTTCAGCAGCGGAGCGGAAATAGAAGTGTATGACGACGAAATAGAATTTGACTGATATGAGCAGACTGATGACACCCCGGTTGGAGGAAGCCTTGGAAGGCTATCCCCTTTATTCCCAGGACGGCAAGGGAAAAGAAGCGGTTTGCCGTGCCATCTTCGCTCTTGGAGCGGTACGCTGGTTCATCCTTGAAGGTGAGAGAGAAGAGAACGACACTATCCTCTTTGGCATCGTGGTAGGACTTGCGGAGGACGAATACGGCTATATCTCTCTTAACGAATTGTCGGAAGTGGAGCTTGACCTTACGGCACAAGGCTTGGGTAAGCTACAAGTAAGGCTACAGGAGAATTTTACTCCTACGCCGTTAAAGAACTTGCAGGACTTCCGTCTGCAACAGTTCTTAGCCAGATTTTAACATTAAAATAACCCGTCAGCCATGGTGCAATCAACCGAGTGCCACGGCTGACATAAACATCAATAACCATGCGAACGAGAAACAAGATTATAAAGGAAGTCATCCAATGTGCAGAGGCAAACGGATGGCATGTGGATGCAGAGAAGCATCAGGACAAGAATATCGTCATTTTTGAGTTTTCCCAATTCACTCCTGCCGGACAGGATTTCTTCTTTTCTGCCACGATGCAAGGACGCAGCCTTGAAAGTCTGGTAAGCGATATGGAAGAGTATTACGAGGGTTTTGACGCTGATTCGGAAGCCTATCTATGGCTGGACGGTAACGGACACGGCAAAAATGGCGCACCTTACCGAATGAAGGATGTACTGGCCGACATGGAAGCGGCGGAGGGTATGGTCTGTAAACTGCTTGAAGCGGTCAGGGGGCTGGCAGATTGACCACGAATACAAACATGGCCTGCTATATCTCTATTGGTGTGGCAGGCTATGAAATTTTCATCCTATCTCCGTTTGCGCCCTTTCTTCGGGAGGCCGGCAGTCTTGTAGGCAATCAGGTCATCACCACGGAATTGTATTCTCTGGTTGTCCTGCATCCGGAAGAACGGCAACGGCCTTTCCGTATGGGTAATGTAATCATAGATGGTACACCGGTGTATGCCGAGGAAACGCGCCGCATCGCTTACCGAATACGACTGTTCCGGCTTTATCTCTGAAAAATGTTTGCATATATCCATATCCACTTTGTTTTGGCATTAAAGATACAATGCCGAAAATCAAAATGAAACAGGTTAAACATGGGAATACCACGTAGTTTGTAGGATTTTCAGGGAATATGTGTCCGTCTGTTCAGAAAGGTAATCATCTTTACATGAAATGGCAACGGGACAAAAATCTAAAAAACAGATAGGCATATATATTTCAGCGTTGACAAGGTTGACAAGAAAGCCAATGTACAAACTTGATTATACAGTTTACCAGAAATGCTTATTATTCAATACTTTATCTTTTTTTCTTATAGAAATAAGAATAAATATAGATACGTGTGTTTTTGTCAACCATTGGCTACAAAATTCATAGGATTTTCAAAAGCGTCAACGCTTGTCAACGTTTGTCAACGCATCGTTTTTGATGCAAGTAACTGATACGATGCAACTTGTATCTTGTCAACAACGTCAATCCCAAAATGTGTGCAGATTATATTTCGAAATACGCCTTAAAATAAGGCCACCCAATTGGATGGCCTTAACGTGCATAATCAGATAAACTTGTTCAATTCCTCTACCAACAGATGTACGGTGGTGGAAGATTCTTCCATAGCCGGATTACCATGTGAGACATCGGCAAGAACGGCAGAGGCATTCTTAATGGCCTGCGACTGCAAGTGGAGCAATCGGTTATACATAATAGCCCCGAATCCTTCCGTCTTGGAATAGGGTATTCCTGAAAGCCTTGACAGCATGTCGGCATAACTGTTCCTGTGCAACGCCCCTTTGTAGAGATTGAAGTGCAGCAGGAACCAATATTCAAACGCCTGGTTGCTATAGGCCACCTTGAAACCGTTTTTTTCGGCCAGTGTAATGGCTTCATTGAAGTCCTTTGCAGGAAAATCGTCCTTGTCGAACACTACCCAGCACTGGTCATAAGTCCGCTTCTTCTTTTGGTCGGCGTCACGGATACTAATGGCCTTGCTCACAAGACTGGTCGTGTTCATTGCCTGGCCTACCGCCTTTACCGTGGCGGCGGTCATTCTGAAGGCCTTGAAATAATCCGGTTCCGTGCGGACACCTTCACATACGATGAGAAACGACTGCTTTACTTCTCTCGTGCTTTGGCGGCGTGTCAATGAAGCGGAACGATGGTCTTTCTTTTTTGTCTTTCCCATGGTCATCCCTCCGCCGTAAATATTGTTTCCATATCACCTATAATGGGCGTGGCACCGAACTTACCTTGCAGGTAATCCCGCTCGAAAAGTGAACTGCCACGCACTTTATACTCGGCCAGCGAATAGGCTTCTGTCGCGCCGAAACTATCCTTTTGAGTGAACCATACCTGGTCTCTGCGGAACAGACCTGCACTGAGCAGGAACGTATCATGGGTGGTAAACAGCAGTTGCGCTCCTTTGGAATTTGTCTCCGCCGAGTTGAAAAGCGTGATAATCTTGCGCACAAGCAACGGATGGAGTTTGGAGTCAAGCTCATCCACCACCAGACGTTTGCCATTGTCCAGCGCATCTATGATAGGATATGCCAAGGAGAAATATTTGATGGTTCCCTCGGATTCGTTTCCGTTAAACGAAAAGGCTACATTATGGGTCGCTTTTCCTTCATCATCGTACTGACGATGGCTGCTTACGATGCGGTTGTCAATCTTGGCTATGTTGTCTATGCCCAAATCCGCATATTTGGCGAAACGAACTATACGCTCACGCATCTTTTCATCGTCCAGATGCCTGATGGCTTGCGACCACATTTTCTCGTCCTCGCTACAGAACAGGACTTGTGTGTCGCCAAGCCAATGCAGGATATTGACGGCGGTCGTTTCGTTGAACTGGGCGGCAGTGGAGAGAAGAAGCGCGTTGCCGCGAACCATTTTCTTGTTGACCAAATCCTGTATCAACGGGCTTTTAGCATGAACGGTGGTTGTTTCCCCTTCGCGGTAGAATATCTCTACCTCTTTGGCACGTTTCCTGTTCATACGGCGGTAAAGCCATTCGGCATGTATAGCTTTGGGGGCTACCTCAAAGCCGTAACGGTAGATGTATTCACCGACGGCGAAGGTGGCCTCCATCGTGGTCGGCTCATGGGCGGTGGAAATGTTCAGGCGGAAGTTCTCCACGTCTATGCTTTCGCCAGCCTGGCTGTTCTTGAACGAATCCATGATGAAACGCTTGTAAAAAGCGATGGCCTTCAATACATTCGTTTTTCCTGAAGCGTTCGCCCCGTAAATCACCGCACTGCGCACGAGTGACAATCCCATGTCGGAAAGCGGAATGACATCATTAGGTTCCGAAAGGGATTCCTTTAGGGTAGTGGCCACGAAGGATAGTTTAAGTTCATCCTTTATGGACAGGAAATTGCTGACACAAAATTCGAGAATCATATATTTAACCTTGTTATTTGCTGATTTTTTGCAAATATACAAGTTTTCTTCCGTATTTGGTAAAGATAGCTGGATTTTCATATCTACTAAATTGATTTATTTCCTTAGTTTGAACTATTCAGCATTGGGCCAACCGGGTATTTTGCAGTAAAACAGCCTGAACTTATAATAGTAAAACTTGTCTTACATATTAGAGGACAAAAGCATGTCACGAAAGATGCCACGAGAAAATAACTGAACGTCAGATGATTGCGTTAGGTTTAATCCGTGAGAATAAAGGCCTGACCATATCTGAAATGTCCCTAAAGACAAATGTGACATTACAACTTTTCAAGAATTAGGCATCATATCAAGGGAAGGCGGTCGCAAAGACGGTTCATGGATTATAAAGCAAGATGAGGAATAATGAACTGTTTCATTTCATGAGACCTCATTTGCTAAATCCATCTCGTCTTGAACCATTTCCGTTTCAAGGTCAAGCCCAAACATATCCTTCAACTGTAAGTAGTCGAAACACAACGCTTTCGGACGGTTGACCTTGACTTTCTTAAGCTGTTGGCCGCCTGACACCTCTATCGTGTAATCCGGCAGACCATTTGGCAATAGTATGGTGAACCTGTCCTGCTTCAGTCCAAGGAATGACGGATGCGATTTGAGGTAGGACATGATGGTTGACCAGTTGGAGCGGTTGGCCGTGGCATTTTGGTTACGGCTATTGAACAGGGAGGCCACAGCTGCCATATTCAAGTAAAGAATGGGACGTGCTTCCATGAACTCGATTTCTTCCTTGGCAGCCAACGGACGGAAGCTCTTCAGGTAACGGATGCGGTAATGCGCTTTCTCTACGCACTTACCCATCGTCTGGAAGCCTTGCAGCATGTTCCAAAAATCGGCAACTTCGGAACTTTCTTGGGCTAGCTCGTTCTGGACACGTATTCCTTTGACGGCGGTATCGAACAGGCCGGTATAGCTGAAAGGCACATCCAGCACGGTTTCCAACGTGCGGAACGTGGCCAAAGGAATCACCCAGTTACCGAAAATGCGGTCATGTATCGTCTCGTCTTCCATCTTGGCGGCCAACTCATGCTTCACGATGGAGTAGGTATCCGAAAAGTTCTTCTCGAACAACTCCCGGTGATTCAGTATCTCTATGGTCAGGTGTGTCAGTCCCAAGTTGCACAAGGCTACCAAATCTTCATAGTGGCTTTTCTCCTTTGGGCTGAACGAGGTCTTGGAAAAGGCAAGGAACAGGACACGGGTGTAGAGTGCCATGTCCTGCGTGGGCTTATCCTGTCCGCAAAGCACCACACCCGTACTGACAATGGTCTGCGCCGCCATGCCGTCCGTACCCGTGTTTTTCTTTGTCTGACCGCCACCACCCCAAAGCCCTTTCAGATAGGCTATCTTACGGATGTCAAGGTCGTTCTTGTACTCATCAAGTACCACGAGCGTATTGACCGCCTGCGACACCCGGTCGTTCATAGCAGGTACGGAAGTGACACCAAGGTTTGGTGGATCCACTCCGTGTAGAAAGAACGCCTGCAATGAAGTGGCAAGCGTTGTCTTTCCTGTTCCCTTTTCACCGAAGAGGTTTAGAATAGGGAAATGCCTCGTGCGGCGGAAGATTACATCCCGGAACAGGGTGGACAGCAGATAGCAGAAAGCAACGGTAGCGTTCTCTCCGAATACATCCATCAGTTGTTTCACATAATCGTATAACTTTATGCCGTTACGGTTCTCGTGCACCATCAGACGCTCGAACTGAAATATCTCCGGATTGTAGATGTAGATTTTGGACATGGCAGGAATGTAGTACGCCTTTCCGTTGATGTCACGGACAATGCCGAGGTCATCCACAGCTTGAAATTTTCCATTGACAAGAAGTCCATTCCCAAAGGCGAAGAAACCTTCTGTGGCGTTCCATCCTAATTTGCGCACCCGTTCCGCTGTATCGGTTTGGGAGTACAAGTACTCCTTGACACGGTTGAGCTTGTCGATTTTTGCCAACCACACATAGTTGCCCACGGAGCCGACCTTCTGCTGGAAGCTGTTTAGCGAACACAATTCGGATTCCCTCAGCTCAATGACACGGCATATATTATAGGTGTTGCGCATCCTGAATATGCGTGTGCCGTTGTTCTCGTCCTCGATGTGGAACAGCGGTTCCATGATGAAGTTGGAAATCCTTGACGGCTCCTCGTCGTCATCCCCGGTGGCGTAATAACAGTTCTCCCGAATGAACAGCCCGTGTTGGCGCAATAATTCCGCTTCACGCTGCCTCTCATCCATCGGTGTGAGTTTGTCCTGCCTTTTCCGCGCCTCTCCACGGGCTTGCGTTACGGCATCACGCCACAATTTGGCTTTTCCGTAGATTTTGGCCAGTTCGTCAATACACTGGTTAAACACCAGCTGGTCTTTCACATAGCGCATCAGGTCGGCTATCTCTGACACGCATTTCCGTTCTTCCACCAAAGAATCCGCTACAAGAAAGCGTTTCTGTGCCAGCCAGACAATAAACAGCCTTTCTTTCAATGAGATGTAATCCTCCCGGCAATGAATGAAGCTGTCGGCGTCGTTCTTTCCGGGTTTCACTTCCCGGCCTTTTTTACCGTCGGGGATTTCGGCAAACGGCAGTTCCCTGACGGTTACATGGAAGCCTTTCCTGACTGCGGCTGTCCCGTTTGCCATGACCGCCTCAAACCCAGGACCGAAGGGTTTGCCGTCACTGACATCGGAATCGGGGATAAAGCATAATGAAGAGGTGTATTTTTTCAATAGCTCAAACTGGCTGTCCGTCCATGCTGTACCCAATGCGGCCACGGTATTGTCGTAGCCGACGGACTGCATACGCAGCACGTCGGGCGCACCCTCCACGATGATGAAGTACTCCGCATTGCGTTCACGGCTCGCCCTGTTTATACCGAACAGGCATTCCCCCTTGGCATACACCGCGCTGTTTGGTGAATTGATGTATTTCGGTGCTTTCGGATTGTTTCCGATGTAACGGGCGGTATAAGCGATGATGCGTCCCCATCTGTTGCGTATGGGAATCATTATCCTGTGTCTGAACATGGCATAGACACGACAGTCATCTCCGCGCCGGAGCAGACCCAGCTCGAAAAGTACATCCTCGTCCAGTCCTTTTGTCCGGCAGAACTCCATGAACGCACCTCCGTCACGCGGCGCGTACCCGATACCAGCAACCGAACAGAACTCTTCCGGCCATCTTCCATAAGCATATTCACGGGCAAGGCGGCTTTCATCACTGTCAGGCATCAGCAGGCTGCCTACAAAGAAGTCCTGTACATGGCCGAGTATGGCAAGAAGCGTTTCCTTGTGCTGAATCTTTGCGACTTGCTCCTTGTCCTGTCCTTCCACATACTCAATGGGAATATTGTGCCGTCTGGCCAGGAACTCGATGGCTTCCATGAAGGAAAGGTTCTCTTTCTCCATGATGAATGTGATGGCATCGCCGCCACGGTTACAGCTGAAACAGTGGAACAGGTTCTTTCCCGGACTGACAGAGAAAGAACCTGTCCGCTCCTCATGGAACGGACAAATGCCCATCAGGGTCGAGCCTTTCCTTGACAGCCTGACATACGGCTCCAATACATCCCCTATGGCAAGCTCCCTGACCTTGTTGATTGTTGACTCGCTTATCATAAGGTGGTCAGAATTTTCCAACAGTCAATTATGGACTGGCCGGAGTATTTTGGACGGCTGGCATTATCGGGATTAAGCGGCTTGATATAGCCGCTTTCCTTATATTTTCTAAGCGTCTTGTAACTGACACCCAGTTCCGCGCAAGTACGCTTGACCGAATAAACCCCTTCAGGGTCACATGTTGGTACTAATTCTCTCATCCGCTGTAATGTTTTATCGTATGCCTGTTCCGTATGTCTCATGAATTACAGTATAGGCATATCCTGATATTGTTTTCTTATTTATTTTTATCTAAACTATTTTTGTTTATATCGGAAGAAGTATTATCGAAATAGTCCTGAACCGTGCGTTGCAGGAGGCGGAGGTCAGCCGTCCTGTATTCCACTTTGCCAGGTCTCTTGTAGCATACCACTTTCCCTTGCCGTCTCCATCTTTCGACATTCCGGCGGCCGAACATCTCGTAAGCCTTCCTCTGGCTGACAAATTCCGGATCTGCATTGTCGGATTTCAGGTATTTGACAATTCTTGCCGCAAGATCGTTCAGGAACGTGTCATAAGGGATTAGGCGGTCTAAAAACTGGAGGAACTGCATAAATCCAGGATTTACAAGGTACGCATTACGGTAATGGTCTGTTTCTCCCTGTCCGTCCGTGTCTTGAACTGACGGTTGTAGATGGCACCAAGTTCCGAGGCTTGGGTTCGGACGCTTTTCAGCCTGGAGATGTGGAAGGTGATTTCATCGCCAACTTCGAGTGCGACAAGCGCGGGACGGATTTTTTCCATGTTTTCTGCCATAATATTTGTTTGTTTAATGATTAATGTTTAACTTTGTAGTCACTAATTCAATTTGTATCATCGGCAAAATAACATAAAAAGGTTTATATAGCCAAATATTTGTTTGATAATTGTTGATTTAATATTGCAATTTAAGGTTTGACCCATGAATATAGATATAAAAGACGTACATGTGGGACAGGCTATTGACCAACGCCGCAACGAACTCGGCCTTTCTAAGTCCGAACTTGGACGCAGGCTTGGCATCCCCCAACAGCATATCAACCGCCTTCTGGAAAGGGAGACGATGGAGACCAAGCGGCTTGTCAAGGCTTGCAAGGCGTTGGACTTTAATTTTTTCGCCTTGTTCTGCCCGGTCAACCCCCAGATATCCGCATACCTCGCGGCAGTAGCATTGGACGGGGGAGATGCCAATAACAACATTGGCGATAGCGGACTTGCAGCCCAGCTTACCGCCGAACAGACCAAGGTGGAAAACTTGAACGGCACTATCAAGCTACTGAAGGAGCAGATAGATAGCCTGAATGCACAAATTATCCGTCTGGATTCCAACCTGAAGGACAAAGACGCAATTATAGAACTACTAAAAGAAAGGAGGCAAAATATGTAGCATTAAATACTGTGGTCAATATGATGATTGGCACATAGTAGCGCAGAATGTTTACACCAATATCGGTAGTTAGCTGATTTTCATATATATATTGCTATCATTTCGACTGCTATTGAGTTTGGATATTCGATGGGAACTCGATAAGAGAAATCAAATTCACGAGACTGTTTGCTATTTGTTTTCTACATAGTACATAACTCATTGAATATGAATATCTAATTAGAGTGGCCCAAGCAGCTGTAGAGGATACTCTATAAGAAATCTGCTTCTTTAATTTATATAGTTAAGACAAGCGTTTTCCATTTGTTTTCCCCAAACACTTAGATGACTGATTGTCAATATAATATTAAAGCGGCGCAGGCTGCTATGTGTCGTTCCTTGGAGCCATGTCAGCTGTGTCATATAGGCATGTCATGACCTTTTGCCGTGTCGCGTTTCTTAGGCTTTGCGCATGTCTTTTTTGTGGTTCATCCGATGTTTCGAGTGATATGTTAATAAGTTAGCGGAATTAATCTAATGCATACTAAATTCTGCCAATGGGCTTGTTGTTGATAAAGTTTACATATTACAGAATGGTAAGTGCACTATTTTGCTAGTGATTTCGGCAAACAAACCATCTGTTATTTTTGCATAATTTCTGATGAACATGAACTGATTTGTTAGTTGCGAGAATATAGTTTCTATTCTTTTTTCTTGCTCTTGCAAATGGAACGAATGTCGGTTTTCAATTCTTTTGGTTGAGCTGATATGGACATTTCAGTCTTATATGCTGTTTCGAATAGATCAAATTGCACATCAGTTTCTATTATCCCTTGTATCCGTGTATGCCGCAATTGTGATAATCTGGCTTTAATCCTTTATGTAATTGAAATCAACCGTGCTTGCCTTAGACAAATCGTATGAGTGGATAACTTTACTTAACCCACAGAGTGCGTGTAATTTATATCCGAAATAATTAGCGTTTTGAAAAGTATAAAATCCAAAGTCGAGAGCTTGTGAGAACTCATCGGTTCGTCCCGTTTTTACAATGCTTACTCCTTGAAACGCAACAAACTTGTATTGGCATGGAATCTACAAAGAAATGTTTCTTTCCATTATTCATTTTCATGGCGATATTCTTACGTATTTCTTCACATAAGCCTGTGGCTTTCTTCCTGCGGTCATTGAACTGTTTTTGGATATGAGATTGTGGATTCTGTATTTGTATTCCTGTAGCTTATACTCAAATAGCCATTTCTCTCTGTCAATGCTTTCCGTTTCGGCTGTCAAAGACAAGGCTATCACTTCCAAATCCGAAAACTTATGGATTGGACTGCGATGGGGTATATTGTTATGTTCATTGACGATATTTTTATAGTATTGCTTGCATATCTAAAGTATTTTTACGAATTTTGTATGAAGATTGTACATACGATGACTGAAGCTTAAAGGCTTAGGCATCACTAAGTTACTAAAAAATAACGATATATGCAACTTATTATTCATGTTTATCAAAGTAAATTAATTTCGCCAACGGCTAAATCAATATAATTCTAATAAATTAAGATACTAGAACAAGTGATGTTTTTAGAAAGATTGAAGTAAGAAAAAATATTAATTAGTTTATAAAAATAGAGGAAAATAGGAAATGAAAAGAATAATGTTATTAATTATTTTGTTTTGTTCTTTTTTGAACTCATTAATTTCTCAGACAATAATAAAAATGGAAGAGAGTAATGGTGTATATAAGATTCCTTGCATAGTGAATGGAGCAAGAATGAAGTTTATTTTTGACACTGGTGCCACTTCTGTATCAATGTCAAAACAAATGGCTAACTATCTATTAGAAAACGAATATATTTTGAAAGAAGATGTTATAAGTTCTGGCCAATCGTCCATAGCTGATGGAACAATAGTTGACCACGTTGTAATAAATTTAAGAGATATTGAAATTTCAGGTTTACATTTACACAATGTTAAAGCTGTTGTGTTAGATTCTCAAAATGCACCATTGCTTCTTGGTCAAAGTGCAATACAGAAACTTGGTAGATTTGAAATAAACGGAAATATTCTTAAAATATTAGATGAAGGCAAGTTAGATGAAAATCAAATAAAACAATTATTTACAGATGCTTTTAATGCATTAGATAATGAATTATACACAAAAGCAAAAGAGTGTTTTGAACAATTATATTTGTTGGGAGAACTATCTGATTATGGAAAGTATGAATATGCTCGAACATGTATGCGTTGCAAAGATTATGTAAAAGCCTATTCTGTTACTAACGAAATAAAAGATTTTGATTTTTTCAAAAAAAATGACATTAATATATTTTTCTTGTTGGGATGGGTAAATGAATACAATAACAAGTATGATGATGCCATTGTATATTATAAAAAGGCTTTTGATTTTCCTTCTGCTACATACGAAGATAAGGCTGGATATGCAGAATGTATGGCATTTATTTATAAAAAATTGAAAGATTATCAAAATGCTAACAAAAACTATCAAATGGCTATATTATGTTATGGGTATGAGTATGGAGTTAATGACCAATATATATTTGATGACTGCTTTGGTAAATTGGATAAAAATAAAAAATCCTATAGAAACGATAATATAGACAACTGTGTTTTTAATTATATAGAAACGGCTTATGATGCTGGCGTATATAGTAATAAAGATTATTTATATTCTATTTGTCTTTTAGCGAAAAATCAAAATAAGTATGCAATTAAAAGGTGTAATAAAGCACAAATTGATTTTGATGAATTTCTAAATGGATATTAATTTTTATTCGAAATACGCCGATTTTATAGTACCTCTTTCAGAAGTCTACGGCATGTATAGTGTATTAATGTGTTTGTCAGCAAAATAAGTATTAGTATAAACTTAAAAGAAAAGTTATGGAATTAAACGAATTGAAAGAAATATGGCTGTCTACGTTTCCTAATAGTAGCCATACAAATGACGTAAAACGTTTTATACGTTATGCTTTAGAACTTGCAAAAGTCAACGGTTCACTTAATCATGCAGAAATGAGCGCAAGAGGCATCAGCCCTCGTCGTATAGAGGAATATCAACGTCAATACGAATTTTTACGAGATGTCCTTGAAGTTCTTGATGAGAGATAAGATGAACGCATACGATACGTTATGCATTTTTTTGCATAACGTATCGTGAAAATATTTTCGTTATGAGAGAGCATTTTTATAATGCTTTGATGACTTATGTGTAAATTCTTACAATTTTTTATTTTCTTAGAAAAACACCTGAAATGAAATAACGGTATTCTTTATACAGTAAATATAAGTAAAAACAAGTATATGTTTGAATAGGAGAATAAACAAAAAGAGTACAGATTTATGCCCCTGTTTATCCTTTCGGCAGCCGTTGCTGCAATGTTTTTCGTGTGAAAAACATGCTTTTTCAGTTATTAAATCCCCCGTCAGCCGCAGAAATTACCAATTGTTAACTGCCTTTCGTTTTTAAACACTTACTTTTGCGCCCCGATATCAACAACTAACAACCGTAAAGTATGATGAAGGACAGTATAGATTTCGGAACAACAAAGGTGTCAAGCCTTTTCAGCAAGCTGCTCATGCCCACGTTGCTCGGCATGGTGTCGTCGGCCCTTTTCGTTATTACCGACGGCATATTCGTTGGCCGCGGCCTTGGCAGCGATGCTCTGGCGGCGGTGAATATCGTTGCGCCGCTGTTTCTTATAAATACCGGCATCGGACTTATGTTCGGCGTGGGCGCATCGGTGTTGGCGTCTATCCATCTGTCTCACGGCAAGCCGAAGACGGCGCGCATAAACGTCACTCAGGCCGTGATAGCCCTCAGCATGCTGGTGGCGGCGTTCAGTGCGCTCATCGTGTGGCGTGCGCCCGGCGTGGCATGCCTGCTTGGCAGCTCTGAGCGTCTGCTCGTGCCTGCCGTCGAGTATATCTACGGCGCCGTGCCGTTCTTTGTGTTCAGCGCCATGCTCAGTGCCGGAATGTTCTACATAAGGCTCGACGCCTCGCCGCGCTACGCCATGATGTGCAACGTGGTGCCGGCTCTGCTCAACATCGTTCTCGACTATCTTTTTATCTTTGTGTTCCACTGGGGCGTGATAGGCGCGGCCGTGGCCACCAGTCTTGGCTATATAGCCGGTGCCGGCATGGTGCTGTGGTATATGCTGATGATGGGGCGCACCATAAAGCTATGCCGTGTTAAGACCCATCTGCGCAGTCTGCGAATGACGCGCCGCAACGTGGGCTATATGTGCCGTCTGGGCTTCCCGTCGCTGCTCTGCGAGGCGGCCATCGCCACCATGATGTTTGCCGGCAACTATGTGTTCATAGCCTATCTCGGCGAGGACGGCGTGGCGGCCTACAGCATAGCGTGCTATGTGTTTCCGATAATCTTCATGGTGTATAACGCCATAGCGCAGTCGGCTCAGCCCATACTGAGCTACAACTACGGCGCGCGGCTCACCCGGAGGGTAAGCTCTGCCTTGCGCATGGCTCTGTTTACGGCCCTTGGCAGCGGCGTGATGTTTCTGCTGATAATGTATTTCTTCGCGCCGGACATAGTGTCGCTGTTCATTCCGGCAGGCTTTCCTGCCAACACGATAGCTGTGGGCGGCATGCCCCTGTTTGCGCTGGGCTTCGTGCCGTTTGCCGTCAACATCGTGGCCATAGGCTATTGTCAGAGCGTTGAGCGCGACGCTGCCGCCATGTTCATCACGGCCATGCGCGGCTATGTGCTCATGCTGCTGTGCTTCTGGCTGATGCCCAAGCTGTGCGGAGTGAGCGGCATATGGCTTGCCGTGCCCGTGGCAGAGCTGCTTACGTGCGTATTAATCTTTATGATGTATTTGAGAAATCGGAAATGATTTGCTACCTTTGCGGCTGTCTATGGCCTTATGGCGGCGGCTGCCGCGGCCTGTCGCTGTCCGTGCTGACTTGGCCGGGATGAATGCAGGTGCAGGTGTGCTGCCGTGCTGTCAGGCAGCGGTGCCGGCGTAACGGGCGTCTGCACGCACGACGGCTGAATGCCCGGTGCCGGCCGTTGGCTGTGGGATATTCGGGCAAAAGGCATGCCGAACGATTTTAATACGTGTGATTATGGAAACTTTTGAGGAGTGTCTGTGCCGGCGCAGCGGACTCAGCATGAGCGACGTTGAGGCTCTCAAGGCGCACATGACACGCATGGAGATACAGAAGGGCGACACGCTTGTGCGCAGGGGAGGGCGCAACACTGACATATATATTATAGTGGACGGGATATGGCGCGCGTCGTATGTCAATTCCGACGGCAACGACATAACCCTGTGGTTTGCGTCAAAGGGCGACCTGCTCTTCTCGTCGTGGTGCTTTGTGGGCAACATGCCGTCGATGATAGCGCTCGAGGCCATGAGCGACGGCGTTGTCTATGGCATAAGCCGCAGCGACGCCGAAGACTTCTTCATGTCGTCGGTTGAGGCTGCGCGCATAGGCCGCAGGCTCTATGAGAAGGAGATTTTCGAGATAGAGCGGTGGCAGCTCAGCAGCGGTGCGCCGAGGGCACGCGAGCGATATGAGACTCTGCTGGACGAGAAGGCCGAACTGCTGCAGCACGTGCCGCTGAAATACATCGCCTCGTATCTGTTCATAACGCCCCAGTCGCTCAGCCGCATCAGGGCAGAGATGGCGCGCGGCAGGAAGAAGAGACACTGACTCATGGCGGACGTAAACCCATGTAGGCAATTATGCCCCATACGGTTTTATCTTTTATGTATATTCCTGTGTTCAGCCGTCTTTCAGTTTTCAGTTCCCCTTCTTTCGTCCGTTTCCTATTGACATAGCCTGCCGTTCATGCTGATAACAAGACGAAATACAGCTCAATATAAAGCAAAATGCAGACCTAATCATAGCGCCTTATGGCGGTTAACGTGTCAGGCTGCATCACGATGACAGTGCGCCCACCTGCGGAAGTTTATGCCGCAGGCGGGCGCACTTATTTCAGCTGTTTTTCCACGGCTGTTTGCCCGTTTTGCAAAAGCTGTCCTTTTGCGCTGCAATATGTGGCATATTGGCGCCCGAAAGGATAGCTTTCGCATCGCCGTTTGCCGCCTTTTGCGCGGTGATGCCTGCCGCCGTCGTGTGTCGGTGCCGCTTGGCAGCATTGCCGGCCGTCTCCGTTGCCGCTTTTTCATGCTCAGAGTCTTGTTTCTGATGCCCACATGATGTTCCCCAAATGTCAGTCTTCCGCACTGCCTGATGCGCCCTTTCAGTGCCGCCGAGGCAGGATTACATGGGGGCAGAACACGGCAAAAGACAGTGAAGACGGCGTTTTCCGTTTTTTGGGTACATTTATCTGTAAATAATATACCATGCCGCATGCAGGAATATAATAATTTTGTAGCGTCAGAAAAAGGCATGCTCCGCAGCGCTCTTAATCGAGTGACGCCATGCAGGGGCATAAGCCTGAAGAGACAGCAAGAGCAGTTGTTGAACCAAAAAACTATGTAAGTATGAAAAAGTTTCTTTATTATGTCGTTGCGTGTTGCCTTGCCGTATCGCATATCTCGTGCGCCAAGGACAACGGCAGCGACGCCGCCGGCACCACACCGGCAACGCCTGGCGGACAGGCGGACGATGTAATGGTGGTGTACTTCTCGCAGACCGGCACCACCGAAGGCGTGGCGCGCCACATAGCCGACATAACCGGCGCAGACACATGGCGCATTGAGGCGGCAGAGCCTTACACCGCGGCAGATCTCGACTACAGCAATCCGCAGTCGCGCTCGTCGCTCGAGCAGAACGACCTCGACGCACGCCCGGAGATCAAGGGCAGCGTGCCCGACCTGAGCAAGTGCCGCACGATATACCTTGGCTACCCCATATGGTGGGGGCAGGCGCCGCGCGTTGTCTACACCTTCGTTGAGAGCTGCAACCTCAGCGGCAAGACCGTCATACCCTTCTGCACGTCAGGCTCGAGCGGCATAGGCTCAAGCGCAACCCTGCTGCAGGCGCTCGCGCCTGCAGCCACATGGACCGCAGGACGCAGGTTTGGCGCAGGCACTCAGCGCAGTGAGGTGGAACAATGGATAAAGTCGATGGAAACCGCAACAGATGAAGACAACAACATAAATTACAGCAAGATGAACATAAAGGTGAACGGCCGCACCCTCACGGCCACAATGGCAGACAACAGCTCGGCAAGAGCGCTGATAGACCTGCTGAAAGAGGGCGACATCGTGATAGACATGAGCGACTACGGCGATTTTGAAAAGGTGGGCAGCCTGGGCCACACGCTGCCGCAGAACAACGAGAACATAACCACGGAGGCTGGCGATCTCATTCTGTATCAGGGCAACAATTTCGTTATCTACTACGACACCAACACGTGGAACTTCACGCGTCTGGGCAAGATAGACGGCATAAGTAAGGCAGAGCTTAAAGAACTGCTCGGCAAGGGCAACGTAACTGTAACACTTTCGGCACGCAAGTAAGCGTGCCTTTTTTATTTTCCGCCGCTGTATATCATCTTTGTTATCGCGCCTATCTTGTTCTGTCGGTCGATGGAGAAGGTGCGGCTGTGGGCGTCGATAAACCTGAACAGGCTCAGGGCCATGTCTAGCTGCTGCGTCCTGAACGGCTCGGGGCGGTCGTCGGTCTCGGCATAATACAGCTCGGCAAGCATCTCCATGCGGCTTATGCGCTCCTCCTCGGGATACTTTTCGAACGATGACATTATCTCGTCATGCGTTGCCGTGTGATAAAACTCATACGAGCCGAAGTACTGGCGGAACAGGTCTTCGGCCGTCTTGCGGCGCGCTCCCGCCTCGTTCTTCTCGAGATAGCGCTGAAGCGCCGCCATAAACTCACGTATAAGTCGCGAAATGTAGTCTCTCTGAAGCATGTCTTCCTTTGTTTGTTATGTTTCGATGTCAGCTCTTTCTGATGTCTTTATGCTGCCTAAATGCCGGCAGACTCCTGCACGTAGCCGTACAGCTCCTTGTAGAAGGCGTGGCGAGTCATGGTCTGCACGCTGCCAACTATTATCAGTTTCATGCGTGCCCGGGTTATTGCCACGTTCATGCGGCGCAGGTCTGACAGGAAGCCTATCTGCCCGTCGTCGTTCGAGCGCACGAGCGATATTACGATGATGTCGCGCTCCTGCCCCTGAAATCCGTCAACGGTGTTCACCGTTATGCAGCCGCGGTAGGGCTTGAAGAACTCCGCCTTGCGCACCATGCGGCGCAGCAGCTGCACCTGGGCGCGGTAGGGCGAAATCACGCCCACGTCGATATGCTCGTCGGCTATGCGCTGACGGCCAATCTTGGTGAAGTAGTTTTTAAGGGCTTCGAGCGTCAGTTCGGCCTCAATCTTGTTTATCCTGCCGAAGCTCTCGCCCACAAACTCCTCCTTAGCGTCGCTCTCCGACGTGTCTATCCATGTTATGGGGTTGTCGTAGTCGAGTATGCCGCGGTACTTAACCTCGGGCGCCGACTCCACGCGTCCGTCGTAGAACCAGTTGCTCGAGAAGCGCATTATCTGTTCGTTCATGCGGTATTGCACCGTCAGCAGCGTAACCACCGACGGCTTGCGCGCCACGATGCGCTCCATGAGCGTTGTGCCCAGTCCGCCCTTCAGCGCGGCAATGCTCTTCACCGTGGGCGGAAGCTGACAGTGGTCGCCCGCCAGCACCACGCGCGATGCCCTGCGTATGGCTATCCAGCATGCAGCCTCGAGCGCCTGTGCCGCCTCGTCGATGAACAGCGTGCCGAACTTCTGCCCTGACAACAAGTGGCTTGCGCTGCCCGTAAGCGTTGAGGCAATGACCTTGGCCTCGCCGAAGAGCTGCGAGTTTATCCTCAGTTCGAGTTCCACGGCACGGCTCTTCAGACGGTCCATCTTCTGGTGCCAGCCGTTGTCGCGGCGCTTGCGCTCCTGCCGCAGCTTGCGTATGGCCTGGCGTATGCTCCACAGCTGCGGATAGTCGGGATGAGCCTCGAAGCGGCGTTCGTAGGTAAACGACAGCATCTTGTCGTTCACCTTCGTCGGGTTGCCTATGCGCAGCACGCTTATTCCGCGGTCTACGAGCCGCTCGCTAATCCAGTCTACCGCCATGTTGCTCTGTGCGCACACCAGCACCTGGCTCTCGCGCCGCAGCGTCTCGTATATGGCTTCAACGAGAGTGGTGGTCTTTCCCGTGCCCGGAGGTCCGTGCACAATGGCCACGTCCTTGGCGCGCAGCACCTTGTTGACAGCCTCCTGCTGCGCCCTGTTGAGCCACGGAAAGCTTATCGGGGCAAAGCTCAGTTCGGCAGCCGGCACGCCCGAATAGAACAGGTCGCGCAGATAGGCAAGGCGGTTGTCGCGTGCGCCTATCACACGGTCTAAAGCCTCGAACATAAGCCGGTAGCTCGTCTCGTCGAAAAACAGCTGCACGCCCAGTCCTTCGGTGGCCTGCAGCTCTGCCACGGGTGCGTTGTCGGGCACGGTGACCACAAGGCGGTCGCCGTCGGCATAGCTCACCGTGCCGGTGAAATCAAAGTATCTTATTGACTTGCCTTCTGCAGCCTCGCTCATGCGGAAGAAGCACACGGGGCGTCCGAACTCGAAGTTGTGCTCAATGTCGGTGTCGGCAGTGCGCACAACCTCGACAGAAAGCTGGTTGAGCGAATTGTAGTAGCTGCGCACGAAGCGCAGCGGATGCCACGCGTCGCCACGCTTCACCTTGCGCGCCAGTCCCGTTGTCTCGGTCTGACGGCGGAAGGCCTCCTTCTCGCTGTTGTACTCTATCTCCAACAGCAGGCGTTGCTGGCGCAGGGCCTGAACGGATGATGACTGAATGTTGTTCACAGATGCAAAGTTAACAAATTTCAGTCAACGGCAGCGCTTCGGCGCTCATATTTGCGGCAGAAACAGATAAAAGCCACGAGTCCCATGACGACGAAGGGCACGCCCACGAGCGCCGACCAGCGCGGAGTGGCCCCGTGCTCCATGGGCAGGCCGCCGCAGAAGGCCCCTATGGCGTTGCCCAGATTGAACGCCACCTGTATGGCAGCGCCGCCAAGCAGCTCGCCGCCCGGCGCATGCTTAAGTATAAGAAACTGCTGCGGACTGCTCAGGGCAAACAGGCAGCCCGTGCACACCACCATCAGTGCGGCCGATATCCAGCCGTAGCCGGCCAAAAGGAATATCAGCAGCAGCGTGGCTATGGTTATGGTCTGCGTGACGGCGGCCACATGTCCCGGCCGATGACGGTCGCACAGGCGGCCGCTGATAAGGTTGCCCGCCACCATGCCGAAGCCTGCGGCTATCATCAGTGCCGACAGGGCCTCATGAGGGAAGCCTCCCACCGACGTGAGCAGCGGACTGACGTAGCTGTACCAGCAGAATATGCCGCCGTTGCCCAGCATCGTGGCGGCAAGGATGAGCCATGGCGCGCCGTGGCGAAGGAAGGCAAACTGATGACGGAAGCCCTCGTCGGGCAGTGCACCCACCGACGACGGAATCCACTTCCACACATAGTATATCACGATGATGCTGATGAAGATGAGCAGCATGAACGGGAAGCGCCACGATATGTGCGAGCTGAGAGCCGTGGCAAGAGGCACGCCGAAAAGATTGGCCACGGTCATGCCCGCCACCATTATCGACACGGCACTCGTCTTGTGCGCCTCGTCGGCCAGCTTTACTGCCACGATGGACGCCACGCCGAAATAGGCGCCGTGGGGCAGACCTGAGATGAAACGGGCCACGACAAGCATGACGAAGCTCTGCGCCATGGCCGAGAGCGCAGCCCCGAAGAGGATGAGGCCGGCAAGAAACAGCAGCAGGCGCTTTAGCGGATACTTGTGGAACGCCACCAGCAGAGGGGCGCCGCAGCACACGCCCAGGGCGTAGGCCGATATGCAGTGGCCGGCAGTGGGGATGCTGACATCGAAATAACGCGACACATCGGGCAGGATGCCCATCATGACAAACTCGGCTATGCCCAAGGCAAGTGTGCCGAAGGCCAGAGCCACCAGACTTTTCTTCATTTGCTTAGCTTTGATTATTTATCCTGAAACACTGCTGTCCAAAGAAAATATCTTAGACATGATTTAAATTAATCGTTTACAATGAGTTACGCGAATATTATTTTTTCGAGATTTGATTTTTTACTTTTGCAAATCGTATTGCAAGAGGCGGAAATCATGAATCAGGGAAAGACCGTATTCGCTCAGATTATGTCGCTCATACCAAGATATGAGTTCGACAAATGCGTAAAGAGATACAATGGCAACAGACATGCCATCGGGTTCAAATGCAGAGACCAGTTCTTGGTGATGAGCTTTGCCCAGTTCACCGACCAGATTAGCCTCCGCAGCATTGATGCAACACTGGTTGCACTGTCTTCCAAACTCTATTCGAGTGGGATAAAGTATATCCAGCGTTCTACCTTGGCCCATATTAATGAGACAAAGGACTGGCGTATATACTATGACTTTGGGCAGATTCTGATTGCCTGGGCAAGGGAACTGTATCAGAATGAGCCTTCCCGACTTGACGTGGACGGCATCGTATATGCCTTTGATAGCAGTACAATTAAGTTGTGCCTTCAGCTCTGTCCGTGGGCACGCCTGCATCATGACAAAGGTGGAGTGAAGATGCATACGCTGTTGGATTTGCGTGGTTCCATACCAACCTTCATCTATCTGACAGAGGCTGCTGTCCACGACTCCAAGGCTATGAGCCTGATTCCTGTAGAGCCGGGCAGTTACTATCTCATGGATAAGGGCTATGTTGACTTCAGGCAGTTGTTCAACCACTTCCATCGTCAGCAGGCGTTCTTCGTAACAAGAGCCAAGGACAACATGAAGTATGAAATGGTGGAGGAACGCCTCGTTGACAAGCACACTGGTGTTATTAGTGACTCTGTAATCAGACTTACCGGTCCTAGAACCTCCAAGTGGTATCCTGAAACTCTCCGTATGGTCGTTTATGAAGATTATGCTACAGGCAATGTCTATAGATTCCTGACCAACGACTTCACCCACTCCTACCTGACTATCGCAGAGCTCTATAGGGAACGCTGGCAGGTGGAATGTTTCTTCAAATGGATAAAGCAGCGGCTGCATATCAAGTCGTTCTATGGTACGAGCCAGAATGCGGTTTTCTCGCAGATTTGGATTGCCATCTGCGACTATCTGCTGCTTGCCATTGCAAAGAAAGTGTATAATGTCGATCAAGATCTTTATATTTTATCGTCCGCTATAGGGAAAGTTCTCTTCGAGAGGAAACCCTTAGGCGAACTATTCGTTAAACCAAAACGTCCGATGAAAAACTCCGATGATGGTCAGTTGACTCTATGGGAAAATTTCTTTGGACAGTAGTGATCCTGAAAAACGCATGCAAAGTTAATGCAACTGCATTAAAACGCAAAGCCGCCGCCCCCTCATTTTTGCGCCACGGGCAAAAATCTTGACATAGGCCTAAGCCGCCTGATGGCGTAGGGCGAGAAATGAGATAACCATGAAGGCGCAATGCCGCGTGCCCGTGTCTGCGTATAGGGGCAGCCGCAGGCAGCCCAGTACATGCCGCTGGAAGATGCCGCTGAAATGTAAAGATATATTACCGGGCACGGTCGTGCCGCCCAATATGTGCCCTTTCAGGGGCTGAAAGGTGGCCTTTTACAACGCAAAACACGGCCTTTTGCAGTGCAAAAAGCCGTGTTTCATAACATACTGGATATCAAAACATTACGTCGGCTGCCAACAGCGGTGCCGGTGTCAGATGTTCTTGTCGTTCTTGTTGCCCTTCACTATCTCCGAGGCGTTGATGTATCCGCGGTCGATGGCCTTCACTATCAGGTCGGCAATGTTGCGCGCGCCCAGTTTCACGAAGAGCCGCTTGCGGTGGGCTTCAACCGTGTTTTCAGATATGAAGAGCATGTTGGCTATCTCCTTCGAGGTGTATCCTCCGGCTATCGCCCTCAGTATGTCGGTCTCTCTCTCCGACGGATGCTCTATGCGCTGCGTGTATCTCGATATCTTGCGCTTCACTCCCGGGCAGAAATACTGCTCGCCGCACATCACGGCCGCTATGGCGCTGACCATCTGCATGAAGTCGGTCGACTTGAACAGTATGGCGTTGACGTCCTTGTCGAGCATGCGCCTTAGCAGCCATATCTCCTCATGTATGGTGTTGACTATTATCCTTGCCCCGGCGTGGCGCGAGCGTATCTTGTCGATGAGCTCAAAGCCGTCGATGTCGGGCAGGCCTATGTCTATTATGTATATGTCGAAGCTGTGGCGGCCCATGGCGTCAATCAGGTCGGCCGCACAGCCAAACGTCTCGACGTTTTTGGCGTTGCAGCCCTGCATCAGACTCTTGAATCCCTCAAGAATCAGCGCGTGGTCGTCAACTATTGCAACCGACAGGTCCTGCAGCAAATATTTTTGTGCCTCGTTCATCGGGGCAAAATTATACCATACATTCATATTTGCAATAACGGAAATCCGTGGTTTTTTTAAGAAATTTTATGTCTTACGGCCTTGTCTTCTTTTCGGGCAGACTGCTTATGGTTAGTCTGACGGTGGTGCTTCCGCCCTCGCTCTCCGTGGTTATCTGTCCGTTGATGGCCGCCGCTCGCTGCCTCATGGTGCGCCGTCCGATGCCTGCCGATGCGTGCTGCTGTGGCTGTCCGTTGTCGCTCACGGTCAGACTGAGGCTGTTGCCTTCAAGCCTCATGGCCACGTCTATGCGCGTTGCGCCCGAGTGCTTCATGGCGTTGGCCACGGCCTCCTGCGCTATGCGGTATATCTCGAGCGCCGTAGCGTCGGCCACCCGGCTCCAGTCGGCATCTTCGGGCACGGCCTCATACGTTATCTCACACTGCCCTGCGCCTGCCGCCTGACACAGATAGTCGTCGAGCACCATGCTTATGTCGGCATAGCTGAACTCCGGCGGCATCATCTCGTGCGATATGCGCCTCACCTGCTCGCGGCAGTCGTCGAGCATGGCGGCCTGTCCTGCGGCGTCGCCGTTGCCCGCGGCAATCTTCAGCTGCACGGTGTACAGGCTGTTGCACACGCCGTCGTGAAGTTCGCGCGCCAGTCTTTCGCGCTCGTTCTCCAGTCCGTCCACATACTTCTGCATGAGCCTGCGGTCGGTGTCGGCCTGCAGCCTGCGAAACTCCTCGGCCTGCATGCGCGCCCTGCGCCTCTGCCTCATGATGTAGACCACGGTCAGGGCAGCCAGCACCGCCACAACGAGCAGTCCCGTGCTGACATACATGCGCGTCTCGGCCAGCTCGGCCTTCTTCTGCGCCAGCTCGAGTTCCTTCTCCTTGGCCTGATATTTCACGGTAAGCTCGCGCATGCTCTCGGCCTTCTGGCTCTCAAACAAGCTGTCCTTCAGGGCCACGGCCTTGGTCATGGCTCCGTAGGCCTGCTCCCACTGTCCGAGGCGTGCGTAGGCCTCGTGCATGTTGTTGTAGCAGTCGTACACCACGAAGGGCATCTGCTCTATGCCCTTGATTGTCAGAATCTTCTTGAACAGCGGCAGCGCCCCGCGCCAGTTTTCGTGATTTAGTTCAATGCTGCACAATATCTGATAATATGCCACGAGCGTCATCGTCGATTCCACCTTGGGCTCCAGCGTGCGGCACCGTCCGCGCCACATGTCTGCCCCCCGCCTGTCGCCCAGTCTGTCGGCCGTGGCCACCATATATGCCGCCGCGCTCATGGCAGCGTCGGTCTGTCCCAGCTCCATGGCGTAGCCGTAGCTCCGTGTCAGCATGTCGGCAGCCTTGTTGTTGTCGCCCGCCATGAGAAACATCAGTCCGTTCTGCGACAGCATCTGCGCCTTGAAGGCCTTGTCGGCACACTTCTGCGTCCAGTCTACCGACAGTCCGGCGTAATACATGGCCTCCTTCTTGTGCTGCATGTCTATGTGCAGCGTGGCGAGGTTGAGGTAGAGGGCAGCCGCTTCCTGGCGTGCGTCCTCGTCGGCTTTAGCCTTAAATTCGGCAGTGGTGCAGAGCTTCATGGCCTCGTTATAGTGTCTGAGCGCCTCGTCGGTCTTGCCCATGGTGCGCAGATACACGCCCATCGACGAGTTAATGCCCACTATTGCCGTGGTGTTGCGGCTTTTCTGTGCCACGTCGAGAGCCTCGCGCGCCACTATAAGTGCCGAGTCGTTCTTTCCGCCGGCATGCAGCGCGTCGGCCTTCTGCCTCAGTTCACTGAGCTTGTCGGCAGCCGCCAGAGGCACAACAGCCATCATTGCGGCCAAAAATAAAATCAGTCGTAATCCTTTCATGGTAATAACAGGTTAGGGTTCATTAATATAAGGCTTGTCTTAATAGCAGCAATAAAGAGGATGGCACGCACATCAGGCGCGGAGCCTGCGTGCCGTAGTATGTTCTGTGGGCGTGCGCAATAACAGCCGTTGCACACGCCTCGGCCGGCGGTTAGCCAAGAGTCTTTATCTCTTCGTCGAGCTCACGCCTTATCTGGCGCATCTCGCCGGCTATCCTTTCGCACATTTCCGCCATGTCGGCGTCGGCCACGCTGCCTATGTGTTCGGGCGACAGGGCCTTCAACTCGTCGACAGAGCGCGCCCCTATCATGGTCAGCATGGGCAGCGCCTTGTGTGCCACGCGGCTTATGGCGGCGCGGTCGGGCCCTGCCTTGGCCTTGTCGAGCGTGGCCATATGGCCGTCTATCTCGGTCATGAAGCTCGAAAGAATCTCGCGGCACGCCTCGTTGTCGCCTGCGGCAAACTCGGTTACGGCCCCGAAGTCGTGCCCTCCGGTCCTGCTGCCGTCGTCGTCTCCCGTGGCATCAGGTGCCTTGTCTGTGCGGCATTCATCGCCGTTGCCGTCTTCATCGGTGCCCCCGCCGCCGTCAGCATCAGCCTTTTCGGCAACCGTTTTGCCGACATCAAGTTCAATGCCTGTGGCAGCCTGGAGCGTGGCACACAGGCGGTAGGTGTTGAACGGCTTGAAAAGGCACGCGTCGAAGCCAGCCTCCAGCAGTCTTGGCTCTATGCTCGGCTCGTGCGCCGTCATGGCTATGAGCAGCGTGTCGTATCGTCCGGCTATGCGGGCAGCCATCTCCGTGCCGCTCATCTCTGGCATCTCTATGTCTATGAAGAACACGTGCGGGCGCAGGTCGGCAAGCTGCCTCAGTGCCTCGTCGGCATGGCTGCATGCCGTTATGTGCCATCTGCCGCCCGAAATGCCCGTGAGCATCTCGCGCAGAAGCTGCAGCTGCAGGCGGTCGTCGTCAACAATCAGTATGCTGATTCTGTCGGCCGTCATGCCCTCAGGCCTGTGTCCGGGCTTTCTGCCGGCGCCTGCCGGCCTGCTTTCGGCAGCCGCTGACCCGTCGTCGGCTATGCCGTTGCCATTGAACTCAAGCGGCAGCGACACATGGAACGTTGTGCCCTTGCCCTTGACCGACTCGAGCGTGATGCGCCCTCCGAGCAGAGTGGCCAACTCGCGGGCTATCGACAGGCCCAGGCCCACGCCCTCGGTGCCCTGCGCTCCGGGCAGACGCGTGAAGGCGTTGAATATGCGGCGCGCCTCCTCGGGCGTCATTCCGCGTCCCGTGTCGGCCACATCCACCTGCAGACGGCTGCCCTGCATGTGCGCCGATATGGCTATGCTGCCCTGGTCGGTGTATTTAAGGGCGTTGCTTATAATGTTGTCGAGTATCTGCTTTATGCGGAAGGCGTCGCCCAGACACAGGCGTGAGCCGCATCCGGAGGTGTCGCTCTCGACGGCAAGACCCTTGGCCCCGGCCTGCGGACGTATGCCTTCGGCACAGCTGTCGACGAGCTGTCGCGGACTGAAACTGACGCTGCGCGTCTCCACCTTGCCGCTCTCAAGGCGGTGATAGTCGAGCAGTGCGCTGACCAGATGGAGCAGATGTGTGGCAGAATTCTTGATGTTGCTCAGGTAGGATGCCGCCTTTCCGTCTCTTACATATTCGCCGAGCAGCTCTATGAAGCCCGATATCGAGGCTGCCGGAGCCTTTATGTCGTGGGTGATGGTGAGCAGCAGACGCTCGCGCTGCGCCATTATGCGCTCCGTCTCGGCCTTTGCCCGCTCGAGGTTCTCGTTGTAGATGCGTGCCCTGCGCATGTCGCGCCTGACGTAGAGCAGCAGCACCACGGCCGACATGACGGCCACCAGGGCAAGCGATATTATCTTGAGCATGACGCTGCGGCGCCCCGACAGGTCGGTGTCTATAGCTGCCTGCAGTGCGCGGTGCTCCTCGTCGCGTATGTCTTCGAGCAGCTGCTCTATGCGCCGGGCCAGCTGCACGCCCACCAGCTGCTGCGTCTGCCGCTTCTCGTCGAGCTGCTCCTGGCGTGCCCTGCGCGCCTTCAGTTCCTCGCGCTTAATCTCCTTGAGCACTCCGGCCACGGTGTCGGCTATGTTGATGCTGTGGCGTGCAGAGTCGGTTACGGCCTTGCGGCTGCGGTTGCTCACCTGTATGGTGTCGGCATGCTGCTTGCGGAAGGCGTCGGCAAGGCGTGCAAAGAAGCCCTTCTTGCTCTTCACGATGTCGTAGACCACCTCCTTGTTCTCCTGCACTTCCACGGATTTAGGATGTATCACAACCGAATCTTGCCCCTCCTGCAGCTTGATAACTTTCTCGCGGAAAAACTTGTCAGGGTTGTTTCTGGCCATCTCGTCTACAATCATCAGCGTGTTTTCGCGCTTCAGCAGGAGCATGCTGCGCAGCGAGTCGATCTTCAGGCATTGCGAACTGTCGCTGACCATGGCCTTCAGCGAGTCGGCCAAAGCCATGGTCTTGCGGAGCGATGCGTCGAAATTGTCGAGCTCGTCGGTGTTGCCGAGGCACAATGACCTCTCGCAGTTGTCGGTTTCGAGAAAGCAGTAGATAAGACTGTCAACCACGTCGCGCCGCTCCATAAACTCGCGCTCGGCCTTGTCTATCTGCATGAAGGCCCTGGTGTTGCCGTAGACCAGCCACACCGCCAGGGCGAGCACCAATATTGCAAGCGTGTATCCCGCCGCTATCTTAAACTGTACGCCTGTCTTCATCCGTTTCAAGTATTAGTCCAAGCGCAGACTTCAGCGCTGCCTGCGCGTCGTATTGCATGCCAACCGGGCGTGCCGGGAGCAATGTCCCATTTTTGCAAAGATAAAGTAAAAATATGTCAACGATGCATTATTTTGGCAAAAATAACCGCAAAATGTTCACTTTTTGTAAGTTTTATGCCTTTTTTAGTATCACCTTCGGGCATGATGCATATAAACAAGGCAAACCCCGTCAGCTGGCTGTTACAGCTTCCGGGGCTCGCTTTTGAGATAAAACGCCTTATCTCCGAAAAAATGAATTAACCTATTATTCTTGTCTTAACCGAACTTTTTATTCAGCTGTAGCTACTGTGTCTGCAGGAGCGGGAGTTGTTACTGTTGTGTCTGATACTACTGTGTTCTGTACTTTATTTTCGTTCTGACCTGCAAATACGTTGCTAACTGAAACCAATGCGAGAGCTGCTACTGCAGCGAAAACTAACTTTTTCATAATGCTTTCTTTTTTTATTGTTAATAATTTTATTTTCAACGTTCTCGCTTATTCATATTGCAACAGCCGTGCCAAACTATGCCAGAAGCAGCTATATCGGTGATTATCAGGCGGTTATGATATTTTTGGGAATTGTGGAATGTGTGGAAAAGTGTGGAAGAGGTGTGGAATTTTTCCACAAAAAAGTGTGGAAACGCCGTTCTACACCTCTACACACGCTCCGCTTTGGCACGCCGGTGAAGATTTTTCGGGGCGTGATCTGCTGTAAAATCTATACCGGTCATCAGGCCGGTGTAAGGTTTAGCCGTGCAGGCATGCTGACGCCTCCGGCCGCCTTATTATATTAAGTCATAGGCTTGCCGCCTGAGGCTATTTTCTAAAAGCATGCCTTTTGCCCTGCGATATGTGGCCTTTTGCAGCCTAAAAGCATACCTTTTGCAGGCTGATTTGCGGTCTTTTGCATCGCACGCGCAAACGCCTGTCAGTCAGATACTTGCAACTAGGGTATTGCGGATGCCTGCGCCACGGC
Source organism: Prevotella marseillensis (assembly GCF_900625065.1). NCBI lineage: Bacteria > Pseudomonadati > Bacteroidota > Bacteroidia > Bacteroidales > Prevotellaceae > Prevotella > Prevotella marseillensis. The sequence goes on from NZ_UYXY01000001.1 coordinate 3,092,686, forward strand.
ACGCATGAACTGCCGCCCTGCGCCAAGAAGCATGGCAGGGCAGCCACGCGGCTACATGGGCCGGATGTTGAACTCGCGCCACACGGCCGCCTGGCGGTAGGCATCGAGCGAGGCTGAGGGCACAAGCACCGCTGTACGGCGCGACACGCCGAAGAAAGCGTCGGCACCCACTGCGGGCGGCTCCGTTGCCCCTACCGTTATCTGGCGCAGCGACGTGCACACCCTGAACGCCCTGTCGCCTATGGACGTAACGCCTTCGCCTATGACCACGTTGCCAAGATTCATACAGTATTTGAACGCCTCGCTGCCTATGCTGGTGGTGCCTGAGGGCATGGTTATGCTGCTTATGCTGCGGCACTTCTCAAAGGCTCCGTCGCCAATGCTTATCAGACTGTCGGGCAACACTATCGAACTGAGCGATACGCAGCCGCTGAACGCCTTGTCGCCAATGCTCATGAGCCGGGCAGGAAGCGATATCCGGGTAAGGCTGCCGCATGAGGCAAAGGCCTCGTCGCCTATGTAAGTCAGTGAGCCGGGCAGGGATATTGAGCTGAGTGAGCCGCACTCTCTGAAGGCAAGGTCGTCTATTATGGCAAGACCTTCGGGCAGGCTAACCTCCCTGAGCGAGCTGCATCCGCCGAACGTGGCTGCCTCTATGATGCGCACACCGGCCGGAACGGCAGCCGACAGAAGCGACCTGCAGTCCATGAACGCGCCGCTGCCTATGCTCCTGACGCCGTTGCCCATGCTCACGCGCGATAGCATAAGGCATCCGCTGAACGCCTTGCTGCCTATGCTCTCCACGCTGGCAGGCAGCGACATCGACGTAAGCTGGCTGCAATAGGCAAAGGCCTCTTCTCCGATATGCCGTATGCCCTCGGGCAGGCCTATGCGCCTGAGGCTGCTCTTGACGCTGAATGCCGTTATGCCTATGCCTGTTACCTTATAGCTGATGCCGCCGTGGCTTACCGTGGCAGGCACGTCTATCTCGCTCTCGTAGCTCTCGCACGAGCTGACGTCAACCTCGCCGGCAGTCTTGTCGGTTACGGAGTAAGTAAGGTTTCCTACGCTGAATGTCTGCGCCAGGGCGCATGCCGATGCCGACAGAAGGGCTGTCAGCACTACTAATGTCTGTCTGATGATCATGGTATGAACTGTTGAAATGTTTTTAATAATGTCGTATCGACTTGTTTGTATGCACGCCGTATGCCGTTATGCAGGCTGGCTGAAAGGTTACTGCGGCTGCTGCGGCATAAAAAAGAAGGTGAACGGCCAAAGCATCAGTGCCCGGTCTTCACCTTCAATATTGCTTGCGGCAGGATTCTGTCAATTCGGCCGATGCGCTTTTTGCATTTTAGCAAGTGTATCTTTGTAATCCGACGGTAGAGTATAGCTGACTGTACGCCCGACAGGACTTGACAAAAAGACACCGGTAATGTCAGAAAAGCGGCCCGAACGGATGACGGGAATATATGCATCCTTTATAATCCGAAATTACAGACTCCGCCTTATATATAATACGTCAGAAGCAGCCGGTGCCGTCGAAGCAGTGAGTGCAGAGCTTGCACTTGGGCAGACCGATGGCGTCGACGAGGTTTTCGAGCGTGTTAAACTTGAGCGAAGTGAGGCCCAGGCGCTCGCGTATTATCTCCACCATGCGCTCATATTCGGGCGAGCCTGTGGTGGCATATTTCTCAAGATTCTTGTTCTCGTCGCCCTCAAGCTCCTTTATTATGCGGCGCGTTATCAGTTCGAGGTCGCTCTTCGACGACGTGAAGCCGATGAACGGGCAGCCGTAGATGAGCGGCGGACAGGCTATGCGCACGTGAGCCTCGCGCACGCCGTAGTCGAACAGCACCTTAACGTTGTCGCGCAGCTGCGTGCCGCGCACGATAGAGTCGTCGCAGAACAGCAGACGCTTGTCCTTGAGCATGGCGCGGTTGGGTATCAGCTTCATCTTTGCCACGAGGTTGCGCAGCTCCTGACGGCTTGGAGTGAAGCTTCGCGGCCATGTAGGCGTATATTTAGATATGGCGCGGTGGTAGGGCACACCCTTGCCTTCGGCATATCCGAGAGCCATGCCCACGCCCGAGTCGGGTATTCCGCAGGCGCAGTCTACCTCCGACTTGTCCTGCTGTCCCATCTTCTTTCCCATCTCGAAGCGCACCTCCTCAACGTTGCGGCCTTCGTAGCATGATGTGGGGAATCCGTAGTAAACCCACAGGAACGAGCATATCTGCATCTGCTTCTCGGCCTTGCGCATCTGCTCTACGCCGTCGGCCCTGAGGCGCACAATCTCGCCCGGACCAAGGTAGCGGTCGATTTCATAGTCGAGGTTAGGAAAGCTGCTCGATTCGCTCGTGGCTGCAAACGCGCCTTCCTTGCGGCCTATCACGATAGGCGTACGGCCCCACTTGTCGCGCGCCGCTATGATTCCGTCCTCGGTGAGTAGCAGCAGCGAGCACGAGCCTTTTATCTTGTTGAACACATTCTCGATGCCCTCAACAAAGTTCTTGCCCATGATTATCAGCAGCGCTATGAGCTCGGTCTGGTTGGTCTTGCCCGAACTCAGCTCCGCCAGATGCATGTTCCTGGCCAGCAGATCCTGCTCAAGTTCGCTGATGTTGTTTACCTTGCCCACGGTTACGATGGCAAAGCGTCCTAAGTGTGAGTTGATGATGATAGGCTGGGCGTCAGTGTCGCTGATGATGCCTATGCCTGAGTTACCTGAAAACTTGCCGAGCTCGTCTTCAAACTTAGTGCGGAAGTATGTGCTCTCAAGGTTGTGGATTGAGCGCATAAACTGTTTCTCCTCCGCATTATAAGTGGCAAGTCCGCCACGCTTTGTTCCCAAATGCGAATTATAGTCAGTACCGTAGAACAGGTCTGTAACACAATTCGACTTCGAGATTGTTCCGAAGAATCCTCCCATAAGATATGTTTTTGTTAGTGTTCAAGAATCCGAATGGTTTTCGGTGGCTGCAAAGTTACAAAAATATTGGCTAATCATAAACAGCCGGCATGCAGTTTTTTTAACCCTGACAGGGCTTTATTATTCAGCCGGGATTCTCGCTTAATGTAAATCAGACGGCCATAAGCCCGATATAAAACGGCAACACAGCCGGGTGTAAAATGGCTGGTCAGGGACAAAAAATATCCGGCCCGGACACGAAGTCCGAACCGGAATGTGAACTATGTAAAACAAAAATTTATTGTTATGTCATCGTAACCTACGGCCATATCTGCTGTAAGGCGAAAGCTCAATCCTGCACTTTCCAGTCGGATATAGTCCCCGTCTCCGACGAGAAGCTGGCACCAATCTTGAACACACGGCGGCTGTCTGATTCGTATTCGCGGGCATAGCCCTTGTCTTCTATCTGACTGAGAGCCTCGTCTGCCGTGCCGTCGAGCTTGAACTCAAAGATATAGACATACTGCGGAGTCTCCACCACGCAGTCAACACGCCCCTGGCTCTGCACTTTCTCCGTGTAAACGGTGTAGACGCTGATAAGACGCATGATGAGATAGAACGTGTACTGGAAGTAGCGCTCGCGCTCCGCCTCGTTGTCCTTGCGGCGCATGGTGTAGGGGATGCTCGACAGGAAGGAGGTGAACAGCGTGCGCAGACTGTCAGCCTCGCCTGCCTCCATGGCGTCAATCACGTCGAATATCCAGCCGTTGAGACGCTCGCGCGGCTGAAGATACGAAGAGGCAATCATCGTGAGAAAGCCCTTCTTTACTTCGTCGTTGGGGAAGTCGAGAAGGAATGTGTTATGGCGCATGTTGTAGTCCTTTATCGTGAGGTAGCCGCTTTGGTATATCATAGGCAGCGGGCGCTCCACGTCGGCTTTATAGTCGATGAACTCCTCCATGGCGTAATATTTGCCCGTAAGCTCGTTCATGTTCTCGTTGAAGTGTGCAAGCAGGCGGATTAGATAGGTAGGAGTGCCCGAGCGAAACCAGTAGTCGTCAACGCTAAGACTGTCAAGAGCGTTGAGCAGACTGAATGGATTGTAGACGCCCGTCATACGCTTGCTGAAGTGATATCCGTCATACTGGCGTCTGAGCCGCTGGCGCATCTCATCCGGAGTGCATTGGTATTCAACGGCAAGGTCGGATATAGGACTGCTGAAATAATGCTCAAGCTCATCCTGCGTTATGCCGCAGAGCGTTTCGTAGCGCGCATCCATGCTGATGTCCTTTGGCTGGTTGAAGCCGCTGAACACGCTGACCTGCGAGAACTTGGTTACGCCTGTTAGCAGGACAAACTGCAGATGGGCGTCGGCTCCCTTAAACACGGAGTAGAAGGCCTTGAGAACGTTACGGTGGCGGTCTTCAAGCTCGCGGCTCATGTCGAGCACGTCTAGTATCGGTTTGTCATACTCGTCTATCAATACCACCGCGCGGCGGCCTGTCTTGGCGTGGGCAGTACGCAAAATCTCAACAAAGCGGTCGCCGTAGCCCAGCTCGTTCTGACGTACAGGCATGTCATAAAGATGTTCCCATTCCGACAGACAGAAGTTGAGTTTCTGCTCAAGTTCGCCCGCATTTGTGAAGTTTCCGCCGTTGAAGTCAACATGGAACACAGGATAAACGTTCCACTCCTTCTCCATGCCGTCGATGGCAAGACCCTTGAAAAGATCCTTGCGGCCAAGATAGTAGTTCTTCAGCGTAGACACAAGCAGACTCTTTCCGAAGCGGCGCGGACGGCTCAGGAAGTAGATTCCGCCCTCATGCGTGAGATCGTAAATCATATCCGTCTTGTCTACATAAACGTAGCCGTCTTCTATAATCCGGTCGAAGCTCTGTATTCCTATTGGGTATTTCATTTTTGCGTTTTTCCTTTCTATGTATGGTTGACTTATACGGCGGAAGTCCGCCCGTTCATTATGCAAATATAGTGAAAGGCGAGTGCAATGCAAAACAAAAAAACACTTTTTTTGAGTTTGCCTTGCCGAGCCGCCTCCTATATTATGTAAATATAGTGAAAGGCGAGTGCAATGTAAAACAAAAACCACTTTTTTTGAGCTTGTCTTTCCGAGCCGTCTCCTATATTATTAAATATAGTGAAAGGCGAGTGCATTGCAAAACAAAAACCACTTTTTTTGAGTTTGTCTTTCCGAGCCGCCTCCTAATATTATCTATTGTTATGCGGATATACACAATTTTCGCTGAAGACAGAAAACGCATCGGTATCAGCTGCTGTTTATGCGTGCACATAAAAAACATGAATTTCTGTCTTATTTTATGGTAAAATGTCCATAAAACATCCGTTTTTGACGCTCATACATATTAAATATTCACTTTTTTAAGTTTGTGAACCATTGTGAACTTGTTTTGCGTTTGCTTTTGGCGTATCTTTGCACTCACAAACGATAAACCTTATAAAGACTGTTGGGTATGATTAAGAAAAATATACTTATATGGATGACTGCCGCACTTGCATTCTGCGCATGTTCATCAAGTGAAAACAACGGAGATGAAGGCGAAATCGACCCGCCGTCGCCCCACGCCGTGCCTATAAAGATAAGCACTACGATGGAGAGCGTAGACGGCACGAGAGCCACAGATTACGGATTTGAGGCCGGCGACAGGATAGGTCTGTTCGTAGTGAACCATAATGCTGACGGAACACCGGGAACGCTGCAGCCGGTCGGCAACCATGTTGACAACATGAGGTTTACATACAGCGGAACATGGACTCCTGACGAACAGATATACTGGAAAGACGAGACCACACACGCCGACTTCTATCTCTACTACCCCTACACACCGTCGCTGACATCGGTAAACGCAATGCCGTTCAGCACGATGGCCAACCAGAGCAACACAAGCGACTATAAGGCATCCGACCTGCTTGTGGGAATTACAAAAGACGTGGCACCCACAGAGGCTGCCGTTGGCATAACTGCATCGCACGTGATGAGCCAGATGCTGATAAATCTGGCGGCAGGCAACGGATTTACCGACGAGAGCCTGGCCGCAGCATCAGTAAGCGTGAAGATAAACGGCATAAAGACACAGGCCACGGTAGACCTTGCAACAAAAGCCGTTACGCCCACGGGAACAGCCACAAGCATAACACCGCTGAAAGAAAACGGAAGCTACAAGGCCATAATAGTGCCGCAGACAGTGGCACAGGGCAACCTGGTGACTGTAACCGTTGACGGCCGCGACTACAACCTGCAGAAGGCATTCACATTTGAGAGCGGCAAGCGCCACAAATTCACCGTGACGCTGAGCAAGACAAGCAACGGAATAAACGTCGACATAGATGATTGGGAAGACGACGGCACAGATAATGGCGGAACGGCAGAATAATGTTTCAGGTCGGTTGTACTAATGTAGCATGTAAAAATTTAACGCCATTAAATAAAGTCTGCAGATGATTACCATAAAAAGCAACCAATACAAACTTTTAATATATATAATCACAGTCTGTCATTTATTGGCAGGCTGTTCTGACGATCTTTTCGGCGGAGACGAAAGCCGCGGCAGCGGCAACCGCATAACACTGTCGGGCGAGATTGACCAGCTGGCGGTTACGAGAGTAAACGACAGCGGGTTTGCCGACGGCGACGTGATGGGCGTGTATATTGTCGACTATAACGGCAACACGCCCGGCACTCTGCAGCCGAGCGGCAACAGGGCAGACAACGTGCGCCATACATATGACGCCGCCAACGCCAAATGGAACTCTGCCTACGACATCTACTGGAAAGATGACCACACACACATTGACGTCTACGGATACTATCCCTTCGGCAGTCCGGAGAGCATAGACGCCTACCCGTTCACCGTGGAGCGCGACCAGAGCAAGCCTTCGGAGGACGGCGTGATGGGCGGATATGAGGCCAGCGACTTTCTGTGGGGAAAGGTGGCCGACGTGGCTCCGACAGACAGAGTAATACGTCTGCCCATGGCCCACCGTATGGCCAACGCCCACGTAACACTTACCGAGGGAACAGGCTTTGCAGCCGGCGAATGGGCGCAGACAGAGCGCACTGTGCTCGTGGCCAACCTGATACGAGGGGCAAAGATAAACCTTAACGACGGAACGGTGAAAGCCAAAGGCAGCGTAGAGCCTACGGCCACAGTGCCTGCAAGAGTAGGCGACGAGTGGCGTGCAATAGTTGTGCCTCAGACAGTAGCGGCAGGCACAACGCTGTTCACTATAACCGTGGGCGGCATACCTTATAAGTTCAGCAAGAACGAGGCATTCACCTATACTGCCGGAAAGATGAGCAACTTCACCATCCGTGTTGACAAGAAAGCCGAAACAGGACAATACACTCTTACGCTCGTCAACGAGAGCATCACGCCATGGGAGAGCGACCTCGTAAGCCACGACGCCGAAGGCAAGGCGTATATTGTGATAAACACGACACGCGGACATCTTAAAAGTTCTATAATTGCTGCCAACAAAGACTACACAAAGCTGAAAAACCTGAAGATAACAGGAGAGATAGACGCAACAGATTTTGAGTTTATGAAAAATGAGATGACTCAGCTCGAGGCGTTGAATTTGAAGGATGTCAAAGTGTATGGAAGGTTTGGAAACCAAGAATGGAACGGGATAAGTGATAATGTAGAAAAAGAGGGCGTGATACCAGTAGGTGCTATGTCTGATAAAAAATCATTATTATATCTAGTGCTACCAGATAAATTGGAAGCTATAGGTTCTTCCGCATTTGATAACTGCACAAATTTAACGGGCTCTTTGCTCATTCCTGAAGGTGTAACACGAATTGGTAGTGGTGCTTTTAGTCAATGTAATGGTATAAAAGGAAGTTTATCTTTACCAAGTACTCTTAAATATATTTCTCGTGAGGCATTTTATGGATGTGATTTTACTTGTCAATTAATTCTTCCAATGAATTTACAATATATAGGGTTTTATGCTTTTTCTGATAATAATGGATTTTATAATAATTTAATTTTACCGGATGAACTAACTTATATAGGACCTTATGCCTTTAATTCTTGTGGAAGTTTAAAAGGTGATTTAAAAATACCACAAAAAATTAAAGAAATATCAGAAATGGCTTTTTATGCTTGCGGTTTTAATGGTACACTTTATCTTCATAATGGTATTACAAAAATAGAGCATTCGGCATTTAAGAATACTTCTTTCAAAGGAGAGCTTATACTTCCTATGAATCTTACAAAAATTGGCGATAATGCTTTTGATGGTTGCTCTTTTTCTGGTGAGTTAAAACTTCCGGAGAGTTTATTATCAATTGGTAATAACGCATTTAATGGAAATAGTAGGTTGTTTGGAATTTTGGAATTTCCTGATAAAATACAGACTATTGGAGATTACGCCTTTAGTTATTGTTCAGGCTTGCAGGGATTAGTTATTCCAAAAAATGTTGAAAGCATTCGCCAAGGTGCCTTTCTAAATTGCTTCGGCATAGGCTCTATCGTATGCGAAGGAGACATTCCACCTTATCTTGGTAGCGGTGCTTTCGACGGCGTGCCAAAGGATAACTTTACGGTTGAAGTGCCTGAGTCGGCTGTTCCACAATATCAGACAGCCACCGGCTGGAATGAGTTTAAGCGCATTGCCGCCCATCATGAGTTGGTATGCCGTCCGTCTACGGTATGCGCACTGAACAACGGACATACGCAGACATTGGTGCTGGATGCTGAAGGCGAATGGGAAGTGGAGAGCAAACCCGACTGGTGTGAGCTGTCGCCAATGAGCGGTAACGGCAAGACGGAAGTAACCATAAGTATAAACACTTTGTCGAAAGGTGCAGGCAACAGAACCGGCGAAGTGGTGTTCAAACTGAAAAATGAAGACTATACCCATACGTGCAGCGTAAGCCAGTATGACTACATCTATGGTGAAGACGAGTGGCTGACGCTGCAGAAGGCGACACGAGGCAATACCGGCGGAATAAATGTTGTGATTATAGGCGACGGATTCAACGCCAAAGACATAGCCGAAGGCGACTGTCTTCCTGCCCTGAAAGAGGCTGCACAATATCTTATAACCATAGAGCCTTATAAGACATACTCAAAATACTTTAACATCTACATTGGCTTTGCCATGTCTAACGAGAGTGGTATAGGTTCGGTGAACACCATACGCTACAACCGTTTCGGCACAACATTCACTAGCGGCACTGGATTAAGTGCCGACTATGACGAGATATTCAGATATGCTCTCAATGCCCCTACAGTAAATCAGAACAACCTGAACCAGACGCTGATAATAATTGTGCCCAACACTACCGAATACGGCGGCATAACGCAGATGTGGGAAGACGGCTCGGCTATAGCAATCTGTCCGCGTAGCACAGACGCATATCCTTACGACTCGCGTGGAGTTTTGCAGCATGAGGCAGGAGGCCATGCCTTCGGCAAGCTTGGCGACGAGTATATATACCACAATGTCTTCATCGACGCATGTCTTTGTAAGTGTTGTTCCCATGTGGGTGCTATTAATCAGGCAAAGTCGCTCGGCTGGTACGACAACCTGTCACTTACGGGCAAGATGCACGAAGTGCCATGGAGTCATCTGATATTCGACAACCGATACAGCAATCTTGTAGATATTTATGAAGGCGGATTTATGCACAGTCGCGGCGTGTTCCGTTCAGAGCAGAACTCGTGCATGAACAACAATGTGCCATACTTCAACGCCATAAGCCGCGAGAGTATAGTAAGGCGAATAAAGAAATATGCCGGCGAGACATTCTCGTTTGAGGAATTTGTGGCCAACGACAAGACTGATGCAAGCAGCGCAGTCAGTGCCACACGCGGCGTAGGCTCAACATCAACATATCACGGACGACAGATGCCGCCCAAGATACATAAGGGCAGTCCGCTAAAGAGCATAAGGAAAGCGCGCAGGCACAGACGCTGACCACGTTCGGGTCTATATAGATGGCGGCTAAAGTCTTAACAAATGATAAAGCCATAAGATTATGAGAAGACAGAACCAATACAAAATTTTAATATATATATTAGCATTCTGCCACCTGTTGGCAGGATGCTCTGATGATTTGTTTACTGACGACACAGGTCGCGGCAACGGACAGAAGATAACTTTGTCGGGCGAGATAGACCAACTGGCCATTACGAGAGTTAACGACAACGGATTTGCCGACGGCGACGTGATGGGCGTGTATATTGTCGACTATAACGGCAACACGCCGGGAACACTGCAGTTGAACGGCAACAGGGCAGACAACGTACGCCATACGTTCGACGAAGCTGCCTATAAATGGAACTCGGCCTATGATATTTATTGGAAAGACGACCACACTCACGTGGACATATACGGATATTATCCCTTCGGCAGTCCCGAGAGCATAGACGCCTATCCGTTCACCGTAGAGCGCGACCAGAGCAAACCATCGGAAGACGGCACGATGGGCGGCTATGAGGCCAGCGACTTTCTGTGGGGCAAGGTGGCCGACGTGGCTCCGACAGATAAGGTTATCCGTCTGCCCATGGCTCACCGCATGGCCAACGCCCGTGTAACCCTCACAAAGGGTACAGGCTTTGCCGACGGAGAATGGGAGCAGACAGAGCGTGTGGTACTAGCCACCAACCTGATACGCGAGGCTACGATAAACCTTGCCGACGGAACTGTAAAGGCAAGCGGCGGCATAGAGCAGACATCAACAATGCCGGCACGCGTAGGCGACGAGTGGCGTGCAATAGTTGTGCCTCAGACCGTACCGGCAGGCGCCACGCTGTTCAGCATAACCATCGGCGGAATACCTTATAAGTTCAGTAAGAACGAGGCGTTTACGTATACGGCAGGAAAGATGAGCAACTTCACAATCCGCGTCGATAAAAAGTCTGTAAGCGGACAATATGCCCTCACACTTGTAAGTGAGAGCATCACGCCATGGGAGAATGACCTCGTAAGCCATAACGCCACGGCAAAAGAGTATGTCATAATCAACTCTACCCCCGGTCATCTTAAAGACGCTATCACTGCTGCCAACAAGGATTATACAAAGCTGAAGAACCTGAAGATAACGGGACAGATAAACGGAGTTGATTTCTACTTTATGAGAGACGAAATGACATCACTACAGGCTCTCAACCTGAAAAATGTGAAGATATCCCGCACTGATGTCAAATTGCATTATGGCTCAGGAAGTTTACAACCAAGAACGTATGACGAGGATGAGATACCAGAGGGTGCCATGGCTGAAAAAAACAGTTTAAACAGACTTGTATTGCCAGACACTTTGAAGATTATAAATAGTTGCGCATTTGAAAGTTGTAAAAATCTGACAGGTTCTCTTATCATTCCAGAAGGTGTAACAGAAGTCAAGACTGCAGCATTTGGTGACTGTGCATTCAACGGTTCACTATCCCTTCCATCAACATTAAAAAAACTTGGTAATGGATTCGAGTCTACTTGGTATAATGGAACTTTCACTAACTGTAAATTTGTCGGTGAACTTATTCTGCCTGAATCATTGGAATTTATCGGTGAGAGAAGTTTTGAAGGATGTTCCGGACTATATGGAAATCTGCATCTACCCGACAAGCTGAAAGAAATTAGAAAAAGAGCTTTTCAGAATTGTAAAAATCTGACTGGCGACATCACAATTCCACAGGGTGTGAAGATTATTTCTGAAGAATGTTTCTCTGGAAGTGGATTTAATGGTAATCTGCAGTTGCATGACGGAATATCAACTATTGAAAAGTCTGCATTTAACAATGTTCCTTTACGTGGTGATTTAAAGTTACCAAAAGAATTAAATATTATCAGTGATTATTCTTTCTCTGGATGTGATTTTTCCGGCGTATTGTCACTTCCGAGTTCACTGACTTATATAGGCGAAGATGCCTTTTACGGAAACTGGCGCCTGATGGGAACACTCGAAATTCCGCAGGATGTGGCGAGCATTGGCAAAGAGGCTTTTGCTAATTGTCGTTCTTTGGAAGGAATTGTCTTTCCAGAAGGTATAGAAAGTGTGCGAGATGGAGCCTTTAAAGAGTGCTACGGCATAGGTTCTATTGTATGTAAGGGAGAAATGCCTGCCTATGTTGAAGGCACGGCTTTTGAAGGTGTTGCCAAGGATAACTTCACGCTTGAAGTGCCCGAAAGTGCCATAGCCCAGTATCAGGCGGCACCGGGATGGTGCGACTTCAAGCGTATAGCCGCCCATCATGAATTGGTATGCCGTCCGTCTACGGTATGCGCATTGAATAATGGACACACTCAGACATTGGTGCTGGATGCCGAAGGCGAATGGGAAGTGGAGAGCAAGCCCGACTGGTGTGAGCTGTCGCCAATGAGCGGCAAAGGCAAGACAGAGGTGACCATAAGTATAAACACTTTGTCTAAAGGTGCCGGCAACAGAACCGGCGAAGTGGTGTTCAAGCTGAAAAATGAAGACTATACCCATACGTGCAGCGTAAGCCAGTATGACTACATCTATGGTGAAGACGAGTGGCTGACGCTGCAGAAAGCAACACGAGGCAACACAGGCGGAATAAACGTTGTGATTATAGGCGACGGATACAACGCCAAAGACATAGCCGAAGGCGACTGTCTTCCTGCCCTGAAAGAGGCTGCTCAATATCTTATAACCATAGAGCCTTATAAGACATACTCAAAATACTTCAACATCTACATAGGTTTTGCCATGTCTAACGAGAGCGGTATAGGCACGGTGAACACCATACGCTACAACCGTTTCGGCACAACATTCACCAGTGGTGTCGGCTTGCGTGCCGACTATGACGAGATATTCAGTTATGCTCTTAATGCCCCGACCGTAAATCAGAACAACCTGAACCAGACACTGATAATAATTGTGCCCAACACTACCGAATACGGCGGCATCTGCCAGATGTGGGAGGATGGTTCGGCTATAGCCTTCTGTCCGCGGAGCACCTATGGCTATCCGCTCGACACCCGCGGAGTGATACAGCATGAGGCAGGCGGTCACGGCTTCGGCAAGCTTGGCGACGAGTATATCTACCATAACGCCTTCATCGACTTCTGCAACTGCACGTGCTGCGGCCATGTAGACGCCATCAACTGGGCAAAGTCGCTCGGCTGGTACGACAACCTGTCGCTTACGGGCAAGATGCACGAAGTGCCATGGAGCCACCTTATTTCCGACAGCCGCTACAGCGATGTTGTTGACATCTATGAAGGCGGATTCATGCACAGTCGCGGCGTGTTCCGTTCAGAGCAGAACTCATGCATGAACAACGAAATTCCTTATTACAGCACAATAAGCCGCGAGAGCATCGTAAGGCGTATCAAACGCTATGCCGGCGAGACATTCTCGTTCGAGGAGTTTGTTGCCAACGACAAACGTGATGCAGGCATCGTCACCCGCGGCATGGGTGTCGGTTCTGTAAGCGTCGGGCACGGACAGCACATGCCGCCCAAGATACATAAGGGCAGTCCGCTCAGCAACATGCGCAAGGCACGCCGCCACAGATAAAAACATGAAACGGAAATTGTGAATAACGTGAATAATACTATTTTAGTATAAATTTTTAAGTAAATTAAATAATAAAGACGATGAAAAAGCGTATTATACATATAGGTCTTGCACTTGTTGCGCTGATAGCAGCCGGATGCAGCCAGGAAGACGACACACCGGTAGACGCAAGGCATACGCCCATGAGGTTTGAGGTGACTCATCCTTCACAGCGCACAAGGGTGACCGACTCGGGATTCGAGAACGGCGACAGGATAGGTCTGTTCGCAAGCAGCACCGACAAGCCCCTCGAGATAGGCGGCAATCTTGTGAACAACGAGCCGCTGACGTGCAGCGGCAGCTCATGGACCGCAAGCCGCACGCTCTATTGGGACGAAGGCACGTACAACTTCTATGCCTATTATCCTTACATGACGTCCGTAAGCTCTATCGAGGACCTGCCCTTCAGCGTGCAGACCGACCAGAGCACGGCCGACGGCTATGAGGCCAGCGACTTCCTGTATGCACAGACCAACAACGTCAGCGCGTCAAATTCTCCCGTAACCCTGGCCTTCAAGCACATAATGAGCAAGCTCACCATACGCCTGATAAAGGGCGAGGACTTTGAAGGCGAGATGCCTACATACGCCGAGGTGTATGTGCACAACACTGTGCCTGAGTCGACCATAGACCTAAGTGCCGGCGTTGCCACAAAATATGTAAGGGGCAACGGCACCACGATAAGGGCCCGACAGATGAGCAGTTATATCTATTCGGCCATAATAGTGCCTCAGCGCGTGGCCAACCGCATGCCGCTGATAGAGGTTGTGATGGACGGCGTGTCGTATCTCTACGAGAGCACGTTCCAGTTTAAGCCCGGCACGGAACATCTTGTAAACTTCATCATATCAGGCAACCCTGAACAGATTAAAATTGAAATAGGAGGCGAGATTGTCGGTTGGCAATAGTCTTGCCGGTTATCAACTTGAATGAAAGCGACAATATATATACTATCCATACTAACTCTCATTTTAGGGGGTGTGGCTGTGGCTTTGGGGCTGCAGCCCACCCTCGGACAGACTGACAGCAAAAAAAACATCAACAGATACGGGCTGCATGAGGGGCTCGAGCTTGTTGGCCGCGTTGACGGCAAGGGATATGAGACCTTTGCGGTGGTAGACGAAAACGACAGACTGCTCTTCGCCATACCGCTGCGCAACTGCATGTTCGACGTGCGCTACCGCAACGGACAGCTGCGCTTCCGCGAGAACGGCACAGACCGTGAGGGATTTGTCGACCGCAACGGCAACGTTACGTTCTTCAGCACAGGCACCGGCATACCCTCTACGGTTGAGCAAGAGGAGAGCAGCACCATGGCGCAGGCGCCTGGACAGAGCACATACGAAGGCGGACAGAATAGCGGCAAGGCAGACAGGTCGGGCAGCATGACCGACGGCGACCTGAAACAAATGGCACGCAGCAATCCTTTCTATAAGGAGGCTGCCAAGATCCTTGCAGGCAAACTGTCGGTTGACGACGCCCAGCGCCGCCGCGTGATACTCAACTACTGCGAACACTTCCGCATGGCTTACACCACCAAGGACATCGACTTTCTGCGCCAGGTGTTCAGCGAGCAGGCCCTCATCATCGTGGGCAACGTGGTCAAGACCAAGGCCGGCAGCGAAGGCAAGTTTATGCCGGCGTCGCGTGTTGAGTATAACATCCGCACCAAGAAAGAATACATATCGCGGCTAAGCAAGGCTTTTGCCGCCAGCAAGAACATAAGCGTAAAGTTCTCCGACTTCCGCATAATGCGCCATCCAACAATGGACGGCATCTACGGCGTCAGCCTCCGCCAGCAGTACAAGAGCGACCGCTATGCTGACGACGGCTACCTCTTCCTGCTCTGGGACTTCCGCAATGAGTCGATGCCGCTGATACATGTGCGCACATGGCAGCCGACAGAGACCATCAGCGATGATAACGAAGTGATGAACATCAGAGACTTCAACCTGGAGTAACTAAAGACAAGTTAAGCTAAGACAAACGACATTATCACTTTAAACAAACCTATATGACAGGCAAGATGTTACATATACGCACGTTAAAGGCACTGCTGCTGACGCTCATGCTCTGCATGGCAGGCTGCGGCACGGCCCTGGCACAGCAGTTCAGCGTGACTAAGTTTCGCGTCTTGCCCAACGACGTGAGCGCCTTTATCACTCCGGTGCGCGACCTCAACGACGAGGCGTGCGCCCTGCTGAAGGTTACGGCCACGCCCGAATATGCCTTCTCGTCGCCTTTGGGCATTGTCATGCGTAAGGACAATGTAGGCGAGATATGGCTTTATCTGCCCAAAGGCACAAAAAAGATTACCATAAAACATCCTGAATGGGGCGTCATGCGCGACTATAAGTTTGAGAAACCGCTTGAGAGCCACATGACCTACGAGATGGTCATCAACTCGCCCAAGCCTGACATAGCCCTTAAGCACGACACTATTGTGCTGACAAAGACCATCGTCGACACAATAGCCGTGAAGAAGCGGCGGCCGAAGCTGCCGCTCAGGACTCATGCCCTGTTTACAGTTTCGATGCACGAAAACGGACCTTCGTGGGGTGTCATGGTGGCATTAATGCGCCGCCATGGCTTCTTCGTTCATGCAAGTGCCGACCTGCGCAGCATAGGCAAGACCGTAACCACCTGCGACAAGGAAGGATTTACCGACGGAAGCAGCATAAAACCATATTACACAGGACAGACACGCCACTCGACATACACCGTGACGGCCGGAGCGATACACCGCCTCGGGCGCATGGTCAGCCTGTTTGAGGGCATTGGCTATGGCCGCACGGCCACGGCATGGGAGCTGGCTGAGAGCGAAGGAGGCGGACTTGCGCTCAACGACGGCCTGACACACAAAGGCCTTGCAGCCGAGCTTGGCGTGGTGCTGTCGTTCGGACGGATAAGCGTGTCGGCATCTGCCGTAACAATAGCCGGACGCCAGTGGCAGGGCTGCATAGGTGTAGGCATTAACATTGGCAAAAGATGAAGACAAGGATATTATCACTCACCACACTGATAGCGCTGCTGCTGACGCTGGCCGCATGCAGCAGCGATGAGGCTCCGGATAACTTTGAGCCGCGCCTCGTAACGGGTGAGGCTTCGGGCGTAACGCGCACAGAGGCCGTCATCGCAGGCGAGGTGGTGCTGCAGGGAAGCACCGACATGCCGGAGCTGCGCTTCAGATACGGCACGACAGACCAGATGGACCACACCACGGGTGTGCTTGCCCCCGACGGCAACAAGGTGAAAATGCAACTGACGGGGCTTCAGCCGGGCACGATGTACTACTACAGACTTCATGCTACCAATGGCCGCGTGGAGCTGCATGGCAACACGATGACCTTTGTAACCGTGCCAAACGATAGGCCCACGGTGGGCGTGCCGACAGTGCTGAGTCAAGGCCCAATGAGCGTCATTGTAGAATATGAAATAACGGACGACGGCAACGAGACCATAACCTCCACGGGATGCTACGTAACCGACATTGAGACAGGCGACACGCAGAGCGTAGAGGCTGAGACGCCGGGCGCTGAAGGCGTTGGCATGAGGGTGCGCATAGGCGGACTGCGCCAGAACGCCACCTACGAGATAAAGGCCTACGCCGCCAACGGCGAGGGCGAGAGCGTGGGCGAGGCGCTGACCATAACCACGTCTGACGCTGTTCTGCTGGCCGATGCGGGCGAGTTTGAAGAGCTTATGGGTGACAGCAAATACGAGTATATTACGTTGTCTATTGCCGGCCCTATGAACGGCGACGACCTGCGGTGCCTGCGCCAGATGATGGGACGCGACATCGATGGCTCTGCCACGGCTGGCCGCCTTGCACAGGTAAACATGGCCGACGCCCATATCGTGGAGGGCGGAGGAGTGTACGGCTCGTCGCGATACACCGAGAATAATGTAGTGGGTTACGGCCTCTTTGCCGACTGCACCCTGCTTACAAGCGTTACTCTGCCTTCCGATGCCGTCAAGATAGAGAAAGACGCCTTCATGAACTGCACGGCGCTCAGAGAGATAACCATACCGGCATCAGCCACCGACATCAGTCCGTCGTCGGGCTGCACGGCGCTCGCCGCCATCAACGTGTCGGCCGCCAACACTGCATACAGCAGCATAGACGGAGTGCTGTTCGACGCCGGTGCCACAGAGATACTGTGGTTCCCCATAGGCAAGCAGGGCGACTATACGCTGCCGTCTACTGTCAAGGCCATAGGCGACTATGCCTTCCAGGGTTGCCACATAACACGCTTCACCCTGCCCGACAACCTCACGGAGATAGGGCAGGCCGTGTTCTACGACAGCAGCGTAGAGGAAGTGGTCATGCCGTCAGGGCTTAGACTCATACCCACAGCCACCTTCCAGAAGTGCGACAAGCTCACCACGGTGCGCCTCGGTGCAGCCACAGAGCTGATATCCGACTATGTGTTCGACGGCTGTCCGCTTGAGCATCTGTATGTCGACGCACAGTATCCGCCCGTGTGCAACAGCAACGCCCTGACCAGCACGCCCGACTTTCTGCCAACATGCACGCTGCACGTGCCCAAGGGACGGCGCAACTTCTATCGTGCTGACTCGAGCTGGAAGCGCTTCGGTACAATCGTAGAGGAATGACGCGTGCTGCTCATTTACAAACAAAACAGCATTTAAGTTTATGACAATGAATACACCTGAAATAGAGGAGCTGAAGCTGCTCATTGAACAGAAATATGGAAAGACGCTCGGCACGACAACCGACTTTGAGGAGTTTTCGGTTCATCTGAGCCACGACACCGGACAGAACGTGTCCGCGTCGACGCTCAAGAGGCTCTGGGGATATGTCAACGACAGCCATAAGCCGCGCATGTTTACGCTCGACATCCTGGCCCAGTATCTTGGCCATGCCAACTATTACGCCTTCGTTTCGTGGCTCAAGACAAGCACACGCTACAACTCGTCGTTCTTCAACGCCAAGCAGCTTATCAGCAACGAGCTCGATGCCGGAACTGAGGTGGAGATAGGCTGGAGCCCCAACCGCCTGGTGCGCCTGCGCTACGTGGGTGAGAGCCGCTATGAGGTGGTGTTGTCGCAGAACAGCAAGCTCGTGCCCGGCGACAGCTTCGTCACAGGATGCTTCATCAAGGAGCAGCCGCTCTATCTGCCCTACATCGAGCGACCTGACGGCCGCACGGCGCCCTTTGTGGCAGGCCGCAACGGCGGACTAACCATAATTAACGTCATCAACATCGAGAAATGAACAATTCAGACACCGAAATATTGGACGACAGCCCCTCAGGATACATGAGCGACATATACGGCGAGATGGACAGCGCCGTGCGCATACCCGTGCAGAACGCCTTCAGAGACATAAGCGAGTTCTATGTGTCGAGGTCGGGACACACGCGCCTGCTGACAGCCACACGCTTCGGCAAGCGCTATACGCTGAAATGCCTGAAGCCCGACTTTGCCTACACGCCCGTCTACCGTCAGGCCCTTGCCAAGGAGTTTGAGATAGGACTGCAAATGGACCATCCGCATATCTGCCGCACCATAAGCATGGAGGAGGTGGCAGAGCTGGGCACGGTCATCGTTATGGAATATATCGACGGCGACACACTGAAGAGCCTCATTGACAGCAAGATGCTGACGCCCGACATGGCGCGCAGAGTAACCGAGCAGCTGGCCGATGCGCTCGGATACATACACAGCAAGCAGATAATACACCGCGACCTGAAGCCTTCGAACATAATGATAACGCACAACGGCCACAACACCAAGCTGATAGACTTCAGCCTGTCGGACAGCGACTATTTCAACGTGCTGAAATGTCCTGCCGGCTCATCGGGCTACATCGCCCCGGAGCAGCTTCAGCCCGACGCCAAGCCCGACATCTATTCGTTCGGAATGGTGGTAAGAGACATGGCCCGGCTTACTGGCGACGCCTATCTGCGCCGTATAGCTGCAGCCTGCACCCGGCGCAACGCCTCTGAGCGTCCGGCAGACATGTCGGCCGTGATGTCGCTGCCGCGCACAGACAACCGGCAGCGCATCGTGGTTGCATTGCTGGCATTAGTTGTTGCTGCGCTCACTGCTTATGTGGCTGTTACGCTCTACAACCGTTCCACGGCATCAGACGACGCACGGCAGGACAACGCTCCGATAGAGATTGCTCCCGACAGCAACCGCGCCTTAGACTACACCCTGTGGCCCGAACGCGGTGAAAAGTAGAGCCAGTCCCCAGACAATTTACATCTTCTTCCGTAGTCTCCCCCGGCAAATAGGCGTAAATAGTATTTTTTCCTACGTGGTAAGGCGAGCGAAGTTTCGCTCCCAAGGCTCTATTTATACCTGTCGGTTTGAAGGCGAAATAGAACGACATAATATCCCTCCGAACGATACATCTTGTGAGTTAGAATACGAAGAATCGGATAATGATGATTTTAACCACAATCAGTCATTATCCTGCGCATAGCTTTATCTATTTTGTGCATTCATGTTTTTCAGCCGTCTTTTTGTCCGCTTATAAATTTTCGAAAAATACTAAACACTATTATTTTATTCATAGGGTTCGTATTTCACCTCTAACAAACAATATATTGTTTCTATACAAATGCTCCAGCCCATTATGGTTGTACAATCTTTGGCCTGATATTTATATAAAAACGATGCTGGCCATTAAAATACTACAAAAAATGTATATACACTTTTTGTTGCAACAATTTTTGTAATTACATTTTATGTATTATATTTGTGTTGGAAATCAAAAATAGAGCGTTATGGAAACTCCGTTTATATTTGGAAAGATTGCTACCGAGAAGAATTTTACCGACCGTGAGAAAGAAACAGCCGACCTGCTTCAGAGCTTTACGTCGTTAATCAATACAATTATTATATCTCCTCGTCGCTGGGGTAAGAGTTCACTTGTAAATAAGGCTGCAAAGTTAGCGATGGCGCAGGACTGCAACCTCCGAATCTGCCATATCGACCTTTTCAATGTTCGTAGCGAGGAGCATTTCTATTCACTGCTCGCCCAGAAGGTTATTGCCGCCACTTCCTCAAAATGGGAGGAAGCAATAGAGAGCGCGAAGAGTTTCTTTTCGCATCTTGTCCCCAAGATAACAATCGGTATGGACCCCACCAATGAGATTTCAATCGACTTTGATTGGGAGGAGGTAAAGCGCAACCCCGATGAAGTGCTCGACCTTGCCGAAAAGATTGCCAGGAAAAAGGGGCTGAAAATCGTGATTTGCGTAGATGAGTTCCAAAATATCGCAGAATTTACTGACCCAGACTATTTCCAAAAGAAGTTGCGTTCCCATTGGCAGCTGCACCAGAATGTGGCCTATTGTCTCTATGGTAGCAAACGCCACATGATGATGGAAGTTTTTAGCGACTCGTCCAAACCATTCTATAAGTTCGGTAATCTGATGTTTCTAAATAAGATTGAAACGCCTTGCCTCGTGGAATTCTTCAAGAGTCGTTTCGCTGATACAGGCAAGAACATCGACGATGAAGCAAGCCATTTGATAGCAAAGCTCGTGGATAACCATCCATACTACGCACAACAGCTGGCACAGCTTTCATGGCTCAGAACAAAGGATGTATGTACTGTTGAGATTGTGCGTGAGGCACACACGGCATTAGTGGAGCAGTTAAGTCTGCTGTTCGTAACAATCACTGAGACACTTACGACACAGCAGCTGAACTATCTTAAAGCCCTTATAGCCGGCGAAAAAGCCATCAGTTCGACTGAAGTGATGCATCGCTATCAAATCTCTTCAACGACCTCAATATCCCGTTCAAAGGCAGCTCTTATCAAGAATGATATATTGGATAATAAGGCCGGTGAAATCTCATTCCAGGATCCGATTTATGCCTATTGGTTGAAGACTGAATATTTCGCAAAATGATTTATAATTAAAAAACTTTATGATTAATATGCCAAATGACATAACCTTAAAATCTGTTCGTAATTTACTTGGAATGAAGTTCTTTATACCAAGTTACCAACGTGGTTATCGCTGGACCGAACAACAAGTAAAAGACCTGTTGAATGACATAAAGGAATTTATTGACAACGGAACAAATAATATATACTGCATTCAGCCATTGGTAGTTAAAGAACGAGACCAAGATATACTCTCGAAAATTAAGAAGGCTAATAGTATAGATGAGGTAAAGCAATTTCTATTAGGTTCTTGGGAGGTTATTGATGGCCAGCAAAGATTGACAACAATCAAAATCATTTTAACCGTTTTGCAAGAAAAATCTTATGAACTAGAATATGAAACACGTACAGAGTCAAAAGATTTTCTAAATGATATTTCCATAAAAAATAATGCCGAAGCTGAAAGCAATATTGATTTTTACCACATGCACAAAGCTTATGTCACAATTAGCAATTGGTTCAATGGGAAGGATGAAAGTTTAAAAACGATGTTTCTTGAAACAATAAAATCAAAAGTTCAATTTATCTGGTATGAGACCAAAGAAGCGCATCCTATCGAAGTCTTTACTCGTCTAAATATTGGCAAGATTGCATTGACCGATTCGGAACTTATCAAGGCATTGTTCTTGAATGCGTCGAATTTCAAAAATCAAGACCAAGACTCTGTCAGATTACAACAAATTGAAATCGCGAACGAATGGGATGAGATTGAATACACATTGCAGAACGACGAATTTTGGCTGTTTATTCAAAATGAGCTTAAATACTCCAAACCTACGAGAATTGATTATATCTTTGATTTGATAAGAAAACAAGATGCGTTAGAATTAAAAGAATTATTAACCGAAAATACCAAGATATCCAATATAAATCTCGATGAGAAGGAATTAAAAAAAATAGTGAATGAAAAATATAGCGAAGAAATTGGCATTGACGAGCACACTATTTTCCGTTACTTCTATCTTTATTTTAATCTGAACAAGCATAAAATAGATTCAGAGTGGCTTAGACAAACTTGGCTAATTATCAAACGTTATTTCCTGATCTTCAAAGAGTGGTTTAATGATTTGGAATTATATCATTATGTTGGTTTCTTAGTAGAAAGAGGCGAAAAGATTGAATCTTTGATAAAAAAATACGATGGAGAAAAAGAGTCGTTTGTAAATTATGTAAAGATAAGAATCAAAGACAATCTAAAAAGTTGCAATAATTTACAACAGGAATATGAAAAAGGTAAGCCCAAAACCGCATGTTATCCGATTTTACTTCTTTATAATCTCCAAACAGTTATTGCTCAAAACAAGAAGTTGGAAGAAAATAAATATGGCATGTCTATATTCTATAAATTCCCTTTTCATTTAATGAAGAAAGAAAGTTGGGATATGGAGCATATTGACTCTGATACCACTAACCCCTTAATCAAGTTCAGTGACCAAAAGGAATGGCTAACTGATTGTTTGAAAGAAATTAGTGATGATAATATAAAAAGAGAGATTCTTCAATTTATTAAGGCAAAAGATCAACCGGAGGACTTTGATAATTTGGCATTCAAAATTGATCAATATATAAATAAGGGCTGTGAAAGATTACAAGAACCTAAAAAAGAAGGTGACATCAATCAGAAAAATTTGATTTGGAATTATTGCTTGCTTGATTCCAGCACAAATAGAAGTTATGGTAATGCGATTTTTCCCGCAAAAAGGCGAAGGATTATTCAAAAGGATAAGGGGGAAAATGGAGTTTCATTCATACCTCCATGTACAAAGAATGTTTTCTTAAAATACTATAATCAACAGACAAATGTTTTGCGTTGCTGGGAAAGACAAGATGCCAAAGCATATCTTATGGATATAAATAATGTTTTGTCTATCGCTGATTTTATAGAAGACCAGAAAGAAAAGATTGATAAACTATAACAGAAGGATTGAGACTATGGGATATAATAAATATACGTTCTGGCAACTTATTTCGGAAAAGAGAATAGTTATTCCGATTATCCAACGCGATTATGCACAGGGTCGTGAAGGTAAAGAATATGTACGAAAGGGTTTTTTAGAACAGTTGGGTAATGCTATTTTTAAAAACGGGTCAATAGAACTTGATTTTGTCTATGGCACAGAAAATGATAAGACTATGTATCCGCTTGATGGTCAGCAACGTTTGACTACTCTTTGGCTATTGCATTGGTATGTAGCTTATCATGCAGGAAAAACAAATCTGGCTTCATTTACAGAAGATGAAAAGAAGAAACTTAAAAATCAATCTGGAAAATTAGAAAATTTTGAAGCATCGAAACAAGAAATAGTCAAGACAATTAGTACACTAAAAAATTTCTCGTACGAAACACGAACGTCTTCACGAGAGTTTTGTGAAAAACTGTGTGAATTGGAATACAAAAAAACTGACAATATCGTAAAACACATAATGAGTCAAACATGGTTTTTCTCTATATGGAAACAAGACCCAACCATTCAGGCTATGCTCAGAATGTTGAGTGGTACTAGTAATACAAATAGTCAGGATAGAGAATTAGTTGATGGCATTGAAAAACTGTTTGAAAACAATAAAGACTTCCCCGCGTATTGGAAATATTTGACAGAAAATAATCAAATCACTTTCAATTTTTTACCTTTGAATTCTAATGAAATTCCAATTTCAGATGATTTGTACATAAAAATGAATGCTCGTGGTAAGGCCTTAACAAGTTTTGAAAATTTCAAGGCAGATTTAATTGGTTGGATGAAAGACAGTTCTAATCCAGAGAGAGAGGTATTCAATCAACTAGTTGACTGCGATGGCCGAAAAATGCCTTATACTTTAGCATTTTCGAGCGATATTGACAATAAATGGACTGACATTTTCTGGGAAAACGGTAAAGGCTTGGGAAGAGTAGATGAAATCTATTTTGCTTTCTTTAATCGCTATTTTTATAATCTCGTTATCACGAAAGATGGTTTTAAAGATGACAATGCGTCTCAAGATGTTTATTATGCCTATTTCAGTGATTTAAAAAACCCAAAGGATAACGACAAAAAAATTGCTTATACCTCGTTTAATTTTTATAGGCATTTTTTAAACTCAGAAATAATCAATGATATATACACAATTCTGAATAACTTTTACAGTAGCTTTAGAAAATGTAAGAATATACACGACATATTAGGTTGTAGCTGGAATAAGGACTTTCATTTTATTCCAAAATTTTGCAAAGATGGTGAGGAATGGAAGACTATAGATGACAATTCTGGCAACAGGATATATGAGGTAACAACCCTCAATCAGATGGAGAGAGTCGTTTTCTATGCAATATGCAAATATTTTAAATCAGGTACAACTAATGAAGATGGCACTTCATTAAAAAATTGGATGCGTTTTATCTGGAACTTAGTTTCTGATTATGATGGAAATGATACTCCTGCAATAAGAAGTATTGGCGCAATGCAAGCAGCAATTAACATTATTAATAAGATTCATAACCCTCTAGATATTTATAACGAACTGAAAAATCAGAAAGAAGAACCCTCAAAATCAGAAATTAATAATCGTTTTAATGAAGAAATCGCCAAAGCAAAACAGATTCTTATAAAACAAGCGGATGCAAATGCGATAGGACCTGATGAGACACAGATTATCGAAACTGAGAATTATGCCTTTTTTAGGGGTGCCATTCGTTTTTTGTTTACTGATGAAAACGGGACTATGGATGATTGGAGCAATTTTTCAAAAAAATGGGAGAACGCTAACAAGTATTTTAATGTGAATGGATTAACAGAATATGGGCAAAATGATGCTATTGCTAACCGTATTATATTATCATATTGTAGCGACTGGGAGAAACAAATTCAATCATATCCACATAATGACAAATTTATATTCAGTTATTCTATTGCCACATGGCGTAACAACATTTTAATGAGAACCAATATTTACGCAAGGCCTATCCATAATTTACTTATGGGTAAATCTATATGTGATTCAACATTTCTTGTAAACAATGATAATTGGCGTAATATTGCGTTTAATAGAATTGTTAATACTAATTTAATTGCAAAAATTAATACTGGTTATTATGGCAATCGTGACAAGTATTACATTCGTTTGATTTATGATGGACTATCGCTATATCCGAGTAGCACAGGTATCATCTTGACACTAAACAATAGAGATAAATTTTTAAGTGAACTTATTGAAAAAAAGAAGGTAAAAATAACAGAAGGGAAGTTATTAGACACGCAGCCAGTTAAAATGTTCTATGGTTGGCATATTGATTTTGTATATAAAGAATACACATTTAGATGGCAACATTGGAATAGGATTGATATGTACGAAACAGACAAGCGATTGGAAGATTATCAAGAATACAAAGATAAATGTATTATTTATGGAGAACAAATACAGGATTCAAATGATTTAGTCACTAAACTAGAGCGGTGTATAAAAAATTATAATGATATTAAAAATAAATAGAAAAAAACAAGGAAGTTATATGTTACTTGTTGTGTAGGATATATAACTGCCT
This sequence comes from Prevotella marseillensis, assembly GCF_900625065.1. Classification (NCBI taxonomy): domain Bacteria; kingdom Pseudomonadati; phylum Bacteroidota; class Bacteroidia; order Bacteroidales; family Prevotellaceae; genus Prevotella; species Prevotella marseillensis. Next base: position 3,118,613 of record NZ_UYXY01000001.1, read on the forward strand.
AAAATTTCGGCTCTGATTCCCATTCGGTTTCAGAGCTATTTTTGTACCTTTTCTCATCAAAAATGGTATTATCCACAAATCTTTGTACCGCATTTTGATATTCAAGAAATTACACTTACTTTTCAAAATGGAGGATAAGTCGAGAATGAAGCTAAAAATCATTAACTTACACATTCTCAGATACTTGCTAACTTGCTGGCCGTACATTTTAGAGCGCCATACTATTGATAATCAAAGATGTACACATATTGCATCGAATAATAGGATAAATGCTGATTTTAATCAATGATAATATTTATATTGATCTGAGCTATTCTTGATTAAAAATAAGCTATAATTTGCCAAATCTCTAAAATTTAATGTGATTTGGCAAATTATATTGATTTTTTGTGCTTGTTTATGTAAAAAACAAAATTCTATAGTTATGGTAATTGTCCGAATTTGCCCTGCTTTTGTATCTTCTGGAACGTTATTATCATTGATAATAAAATTTGCCCATATTGTATCAACAAATAATTTCACTACTTTCATACAAAAACTAAAAACATGGTAAAAAGTCAGGACAAAATTTTTTTGTAATCTGGAGATGAAGGCTTTAACGGATGTTAAAGAAATGATACTCAAAGTGCTCTTATTTTAACTTATGTTTGCTTTTATGCGGCTAAAGGGTGTGTGAGGATGATGTTTTTGGGGCATGGAAGGGCTTGTTTTGCGTTGCAATAGCACTGCTTTTGGAGCGTAAACCTATGACTTTTGCAGCGAAAGTGGCCGAGTAATATATTTTAACACTGCGGCTTTTGCTTTCAAAATGGCTTAAATGTCTGTATGCCAATGCTTTAGTGTGAATGCTCGTTTTTGATGTTTTTCAGACAAAATCGCGGAGACGTGAGGAGCATGGGCATTCTGAAGGCGTCAAACGGTATGGATTTTGTCTGAAATATTTACAAAATGCGGCGGCGCCACGGTGTGTGGTGTGCCGCATGACCTTCATAATGTCATTACATAGATACCGTCAGAATAAGCATCGTCAGTTGGCTTAGTCTGCTTATACAGCTGATTACTTTTGGCCTTAATAAGGGGAAAATGTGAAATTTATAGGCTTTTTAGATGCGGAAAGTGTGAAATTTATGGCTGTATATTGTATGGAAAATGTGAAAATAATGAGGTAATATGGTACGGAAAGTGTGAAAAATATGGGTTTTTATGATGCGGAAAATGTGAAATTTACTATATTTGCAGATGTATCAAGACGTTTGGAAATATGGAGAAGTTGCTGAAAAGAAAGATTGACAAATATCTGACTGACTGGAAGAACAGGCCTGACAGGAAGCCTCTTATCATCAAGGGCGCCAGGCAGATAGGCAAGACGCGCTCAGTAGAGTGGTTTGCCGGTCAGAATTATGCAAGCGTGATAGAGATAAACTTTATCGAGCAGAAAAAATACCGTGAGATATTCAACGACGGATTTGAGGTGGACGCAATACTGAAGAATATATCACTGCTGAATCCTGAATTGAAGTTTATCCCCGGCAATACCATATTTTTCTTCGACGAGCTTCAGGCGTGCCCCAACTGTGCCACGTCGCTGAAGTTTTTTAAGCTCGACGGCCGTTTCGACGTAATCTGCTCAGGCTCGCTCATGGGGATAAGCTATAATGAGATAGAATCTAACAGCGTGGGATATAAGGAGGACTACGAGATGCACTCGATGGACTTTGAGGAATTTTTGTGGGCAAAGGGCTATAACGACGAGTTCACGGCCGACCTGCTAAGTCACATGCTCGACGTAAGGCCGCTGTCTGAGCTGCAGATGGACACACTGATGAGCCTGTTCCGCGACTATGTCATAATCGGAGGCATGCCCGAAGTGGTCAGCACGTATGTTAGGAACAAGAATTTCAGCGGCACGCTCGACATTCAGCGCCAGCTGCTGAAAGACTATGAGGAGGACATAACAAAATATGTTGAGGGCCTGGACAAGGCAAAGGTGAAGGCGGTGTATAACCATATCTCGACCTTCCTGGCAAAGGAGAACAAGCGGTTTCAGATAACCAAGATAGCCAGAAACGCGCGCAACAGAGACTATATGGGATGCGTTGAATGGCTCGCCGATGCCGGAGTGGTGAACGTGTGCTACTGTCTTAATCAGCCCGAGCTGCCGCTGAAAGGCAACTACGACCCAAAGATGTACAAGATATACTTTAAGGACACAGGACTGCTGATAGCCTCGCTCGACGAGGAGGCACAGGAAGACCTGAGGGCAAACAGGAATCTAGGCACGTACAAAGGGGCGATATACGAGAATATCGTAGGCGACATGCTCGTAAAGCAGGGCTATCGGCTGTTTTACTATCACAGCGACAGGCCGGCTCTTGAGATGGACTTCTTTATAAGAAGCGCCGATTCGCTCATACCGGTGGAGGTGAAAGCCAACGACGGGGCTACGGCTTCGCTGAACAGACTGCTGAATGACGACAAATATAATGACGTGAAATATGGCATCAAACTGGGCTACAGGAACATCGGATTCAACGGCAAATTCTATACTTTTCCGTATTTCCTGACTTTCCTGCTGCGAAGATTCGTGGCTGAGAGCAAACGCAGCTGTTAGTGGAATTAGTAAAGCCGTATGGCGGCATGAGGTTTTATGGTGTGTAGAGCCTGTTTCTGTCGTGCCATATATTATTATGAAATGTGGCGCCGGGCATGTAAACGGGCAGTCTGTCGTGCCGCATTAATCGTTTAACAGGTAAAAACATATCCGCATGAGCGACATTTCATTTACATGCAAATATTATTCGCCGCTGGGAGAGATAACCCTGGCATGCCGCGACGACAGGCTTACGGGGCTGTGGTTTGACGGACAGAAGCACTACGGCAGCACGCTGACCGGTAGGACCGAAGAGGCAGACGTGCCCGTGTTGAGGCTTGCCGTGAGGTGGCTCGACGAATATTTCAGCGGCCATGATCCGCAGTTTGTGCCGCCGCTGAGCCTTATGGGCACGCCGTTCAGCCGCCTCGTGTGGCGCAAACTGATGGACATTCCATGCGGAACTACGCTGACATACAAGGAACTGACGCTGCGCATGGCTGCCTGCGGCGAGTGTGGCGCTGGGGCTGTGAGGGCCGTGGCGGCAGCGATAGGGCGCAATCCCGTGTCGCTCATAGTGCCCTGCCACCGCGTTATCGGTTCGGGCGGAAGCCTGACGGGATATGCCGGGGGCGTATGGCGCAAGGAATGGCTGCTGCAGGCGGAGCGCTCTATGGCAGAAGGCAGACTGGTGTAGTGAGGCTGTTGCGGTTCGGCCGGACAGAGGCTTCATGTGGGGCGCATTGTGGGGTGTGTTGTTATGTGCGTCGGGATTGTTATGAGGCAAAAATTTAGGCTGAACAATAACGCCGGATTTGGGCTGGGCTGACCGCTTGTCTTACGGGTGGTGGCGCAGCCCGTAAGGCTGTCTACGAAAAAGGCCGCCGTGACCCTTGCGGGCAGGCAGCCTCAGTTTAAAATAACATTATAAAATAAATTGTGATATGTTGTCGTCATGCCTTGCGGCATGCGTCCGGGTACACACTTTTAAATGGCATCGGCAGACTTAGAAGTTTACGCCGAAGTTGAGCGACAGACATCCGTTGTGCGACGTGTCGAACGTGTCGTGACAGATGTTAGACAGACCGATGTCGTATGTTATGTCGAAGTAGAACAGGTCGTAAGCCACGCCGCATCCTACGCGCAGACCTCCGTCAAAGCGCTGGAAGGCATCGTCGGAGAACGAACTGAAGGCCTTGCGCTCGTCATAGTTCTTCATCTTGCCGCCCACGCCGCATGCCAGGTATCCGCCGAACTGCGGCTGCACGGAGAAGTGGTCGGTGATGCTGTAGATGTATTTCAGCACGATGGGCATCTCTATGTAGTTGAGGTCGTAGGTCATTTTCTTCTTCTCGCCCATGTCGTTTATTATGTCTTTCTTTCCGCCTTTCTCGGTGTAGAAGAGTCCCGGCTCAAGGTAGAGCGGAATGTCTGCCGACAGCGGAATGCCCACCACTGCTCCTACGGTCAGGCCTGTCTGCGAGTCGCTGCCGTCGAGCGTAGGGTCGTCAGAGTTGACCGTTGAGAACGCCGGACCTATGCGGAAACCGTAATACATGTTGCCCGTGCCCAGTCCGCTGTCGTGGCGTCCGTAAGAATATTCCAGTCTTCCGGTGCTCTCGTTGTAGTAGCGGCTGTGGCTGTAGTGCTGTGCCGATGCCGGCAGTGAGAGTCCTACTGCTGCCAGTGCGGCTATGGCAAATCTCTTAATTGTTTTCGTGCTCATAAGTTTCTGAATATTGTTTACTTGGTGCAAAGAAACTAAAAAATGGCGAGATGTCAAAAGGAAAAGGCCTAAATTGCATAGGGAAACCCCTAATATGCGCCCTTGTGGCGCTGTCCTGTGTGCTTTTGGGGCGGCTGTATTTGCCGGCACGCGCAGCCGAAATAACCATTGGGCGGTTATTATTTTTATTTTTCATGACATTTATGTCTTTATTATTAATTTATTTATAAATTTGCAGAAAAATTTAAAAAACCATGGAAACATTACTTCCTTACGCACTGTTGTGCCTCACATCAATCTTCACGCTTGCCAATCCTCTCGGCACGATGCCCGTGTTTCTTACCATGACCCAGGGCATGAGCGAGGAGCAGCGCCAGTCTATCGTAAAGCGCGCCACCATCACGGCGCTGATCATCCTCATCGTGTTCACCTTTGCCGGCCAGTTTATCTTCATGTTCTTCGGCATATCCACCAACGGCTTCCGCATAGCCGGCGGCGTGATAATCTTCAAGATAGGCTACGACATGCTGCAGGCACGCTACACGCACGTGAAGCTCAACTCTGACGAGATAAAGACCTATGCCAACGACATATCGATAACGCCGCTGGGCATACCTATGCTCTGCGGTCCGGGCGCCATAGCCAACACCATCGTGCTGATGAGCGACGCCCATACAATAACGATGAAGAGCATACTGATAGGCTCGATAGTGTTTATCTACGTGCTTACATACTTCATCCTGCGTGCCTCCACGCGCCTTGTGAGCGTGCTCGGCGAGACGGGCAACAACGTAATGATGCGCCTTATGGGCCTTCTGCTTATGGTCATCGCCGTTGAATGTTTCGTCGGCGGAATGAAGCCTATACTTATAGACATAATAAGTCAGGGCGCGGCAGGTGCCTGACGTGATATAATATAATGCGGTATGACGCGTTGAATGCGGCAGTCGGGACAAGTGTCCGGGCTGCCGCATTTATTGTCTCAAAACGCTTCTTAGGCAGCATATAGCTCAGCCTGTTTGGCTTATTCCTGCCTTCGTCGTCCGTCTTTTGTCGGCTTCTTCTTGGAATATCAGCCACGCCTGCGGAACGTCAAATGAAAATTCCGCTCAGTATTAAAGCAAAAATTCCGGCCGGATTATAATAACAGATAGGGGTTAAAATACAGGCAGTATTCTGAATATAAGATATTGTGTTTGCGGTTTCATGTATGGCAGGGTGCCGCCGGATGTTTTCTTTGGCATGGTGTGTTATGTCCTTAAAAATGTCATATGGCATGGCGCCGGCAAAGAGCATATGGACGGCTGAGGGCACGCTGGGGCTGAATGGATAGAAACAATGCGACGGCTGACAGATTTTTGCCTTGAAATTGTCTGCAAATTGTATTGTTATGACGACTAATTTTAACTTTAAGGGCTGATTTTATAAAAGATTATTACATTTTTACAAAATATCTTTTGTTTTTATAAAATTTTGCTTATATTTGCTTTCGGAATGCTATAGCTTTTAAGAAACAACATGTATAACCTCTAAATCAAACGCATTATGAACAGAAATTTTATCTCCCTTATCATCGCTGTATTGTTTTCTTCGGCATCATTTGCCCAGCAGTATGAATATAAGCTGACCGGAATAACATCGAAGCACACTAACGACTATTACAAATACTTCTACGACGATGCCAACGGCCGTGTAGACAGTGCGGTGCAGTATCGCGAACTGGCAGGCTTTATCTACGACTATACGCTGAAATATATTTATGACGAAAACGGAAACGAGGTGCTCGAGAAGGGATACCAGAAGTTCTCGGGCGACGACTTCTATACATATTCTACGCAGGTGAGATACACTTACGACGAGAACGGACGCATCTTAAGCCGTGCCAACTATAACCTTAACCGCAAGAAGGGCGAGTTTGAACTTGGCGGTGTCTATGAGTATGTCTACGAAGGCGACAAGCTCGTTAAGCGCAACACCTACGTTGACGAGGCGCTGACGGAGAAATTCGAGGAGGTGATCTATACTTATGACGACAAGGGACGTCTGGACGAGGAGAATGTCTATTCGTCGTTCTTCGGCGATGAGATGACGTTCTCGAGCGGCACGAAGTATATTTATGACGACAAGGACCGTATGGTTGAGAAGATAAGCACCATTGGCGACTTCTTCACCGGCGCGAAGATGCCAGCCGGAGGCGAGGTGTGCACGTATGACGAAGCCGGAAACATTGTGGAATGGATGACATACAGCGAAGTGAAGGAGCAGCCGTCGAGCCGTGATGAATACACGCACGACCTGTCGCTCGAGACTGTCAACACGCTTTATCCCGTGGAGAACGAGTGGGACGGAACGGTTTATCTCAACTCGAAGAACGCCATACTCTCAAACATCGTTTATCAGACGGACAGAAACACGGGCGAGATGGCTGTGTATGACGAGCTTGTGATGGAATATGCTCCTGTGGCGTCTACCGGAATCAACGTGATACGTCCGGCTGTGAAGGACATGGTGCAGGCTGTTTATGCCGACGGCAGAGTGCGCCTGACGGGCGTGGCTGAAAACGAGCCTGTAAGAGTGTACAGCCAGACGGGCGTGCTGATGGACATGAAGAAATATAACTCGCAGGAGGGTATAAGCATCAGCAGCATGCCGGCAGGTGCATACATCATCTCTACAAGGCTGGGCTCTGTAAAGGTGTGGAACAGATAGGATTATATTAGCAAGATAGAAAATACAACGTCCGCAGATTCTGCCTGATGCAGACATCTGCGGACGTTGTTTTATTTCGACCGGCTTCAGGGCCGTATGTGTTCTGTGTTATGCCGCCGCTTATTGCGGTGCCGTGGCATTATTGCTGTTGCTTTGCTGATTTGATGTGCTCCTGCGCGAAGTGCCACACCACGATGCCTGCCGTTACCGACACGTTGAGCGAGTGCTTCGTGCCGAATTGCGGTATCTCAAGGCATCCGTCGCTGGCATCTACCACCTCCTGGCGCACGCCCTTCACCTCGTTGCCCAGCACGACGGCATAGCGTTGGCCGGCGTCGGGCACAAACTCGTTGAGCATGGTGCTGCCTTCACACTGCTCCACGGCCATCACCTTGCATCCCATGGCGTGCAGCTCGCTTACGGCTTCGGCAGCCGTCTTGAAGTAGCGCCACTCAACGCTGTCCTCAGCTCCGAGCGCCGTCTTGTGTATCTCTACGTGCGGCGGACATGCTGTGATACCGCAGAGCCACACAGCCTCTACGCGGAATGCGTCGCACGAGCGGAACACCGAGCCTACGTTATACAGGCTCCTCACATCGTCGAGCACCACGATGAGCGGCATCTTCTCAGAACTCTTGAACTCGTCTACCGTCAGACGGTTCATCTCCGTAACCTTTAACTTGCGCATCGATTCAAATTGAGAATTGATAATTGAGAATTGAAAATTATGATTTGACCAAGAAGGCGGGAATTGTGAATTAAGAATTATGAATTGTCAATTCAAATGAATTCTTCACTCTTCACTTTTAGTTTTTAACTTTGAACGCCAGCGCATACATTCTGATCTGCTTGACCATGGCCAGCAGACCGTTTGAGCGGGTGGGCGAGAGATGGTCTTTCAGACCGATGCGGTCGATGAAATAGAGGTCTGTGTCGAGAATCTCCTGCGGCGTGTGTCCGCTCAGCACGCGTATCAGCAGGGCGATGATGCCCTTGACGATGAGCGCGTCGCTCTCAGCCGTGAAATAAATCTTGCCGTCCTCATAGTCAGCCTGCAGCCACACGCGGCTCTGACAGCCGTCAATCAGGTTGCTCTCCGTCTTATACTTGTCGTCGAGCGGCTTCTGTTCGTTGCCCAGGTCAATGAGCAACTGATATTTGTCCATCCAGTCGGTGAAGTCAGAAAACTCCTCAATCACCTCGTCCTGTGCTTCATTTATTGTCATAATATCCTTTGTTTTTAATGTGTTTGTAAACAGTTTATTATTTTATCTTATATCATGGCCATATTATCATGGTCATTTTAATTGTCTGATATTTAATTACTTACACGTTATAATTACTTGTTTGTCATCTTTCTCTTGGTCATTATTTGGCCATTTAAGTTCTCCGCGCTTCTTCAGTTCCTCAATGCCTAAGATGAACGCCTTGTCAATAAGCACGGAGTTCCTTTTATAATTGTTGCTTATTTCGTAATATGTGCCATAACCTTTACCACTTGCAGTAAGGATATTTTGGTCAACCATGTGTTGTATATAAACTCTTACCTGGCGTCTTGTAAGATGACCGTCAAGAAGTTTCACAAAGTCTCCCATTTTGGCTTTGTTATATTTTGTGAGGAATGGTATAATTATAGATGTAACCTGTGAAGTGTTCCAGTCGCTCTTTTTTGAATATTCTGCCGTATTTCCTGTAAATTCGTAGTAACTCCGGCATAATATGTAATGTATGCCGTTGGTCTTTCCGCGCTTTTCTATCAGGTTTCTGTCCATAAGTTGCTTTATTACAGCCTTGTCTAAAGCTGTAGTTTTTTCATTTCTTCTTATTTTGTCTAAAACAACAATTTCAAAGACAGACAATTTATTGTCTTCGGCAAGATTCTGCTGTACTGATTCTATGAAAAGGGCAAAGGCCTTGTCTTGGATTATGGCCGACAATATAAGTTCAACGTTGAATGCATCACTGCCTGAATAGTCAGGAGCTTCTTTTCCTTCAGACAATGTTCTGTAGAATATCTTGTCTATGCCCTGACCGGAACGCTCTACAATACCTGTTTTTGATAGGACATCTGCCAGCAGGCGGTTTCTAGGTGTGCTTGGTACTGTGAGGATGTTGTCAATAGTTACTCCATGAGGAAAACCGCCGGCATTAGTAACAATAAGTTTTTGCGGATATTGCTTGATCACGGTTTCACTGTGCCGGGTGTAGTCTCTGTGGGTTATCGCGTTGTTTATGGATTCGCGTATAACCTCTTCGTTGAAATAAGGAACATCAAAGATGTATGGTCCTTCTTTAATCTGGAACTTACCGTTGCGCAGGTCGATGTCGTGCCACAGCCTGTCTATCATTATAAAGAACGGCTGCGAATAGGATATCCTATTGTCGAAGGTTATTTGCGATTCTGAATGGCGGTATTCAAGCATCACTGATGCCTGGGGATATACACGCTTGATAAAATCCTCTTTGCCGAGTAATATCACGGCGGCATTGGTTACTCCTTCATCAGTTATCAGTTGCAAGTCGCTAAGAATCTGTCTGTTGCTGAGTGTGAGAAATATCGGATTGTTCTGTTTTTTTGCATATTTTTCCTTAAGAACAGACAATGCGTCAGGATCTAATTCATCTAAAGTGGCATCACGACAAATCTGTTGTGAAAAGTCGGGCTCATTTTCCTGAATAATACTTAGATAAACTTCATCCGACATAGGTTTCAGTTCTTCGCCTACTCTCATTAGTGGAACGTCTTCAAACTTGAATACTGTTCCTGCCGGTCGTGACGGAACATCTATCACGAGAACACGGCCTTTTTTTTCGGCTTCATCTTCATACAGTTCGTATATTTTCGGTCTTATGCCTGTGTCGCGGTATATGTTTGCCTCCAGTTCGCCCGTGCTGTTTTCATTCTGTCTTGTTCCTACAACTTTATGCGGATACTTATCTTCCATGCCGATTACGAGCGAACCGCCTTTTTCGTTGCATAAGGCGGTAACATAACCCAATATGCAGCGGCGGCGTTCCGAAGGTTTCAGTCGCGAGCCTCCGTCATAGGCTACGTTTCCGTGTTCACCTTTCTTGAACTCCACTTTGTCTTCCGACTCTTTGCAGTATTTAAGTTGCTCTATCGACCACATAATATAAACAGCAAATATTTTTTTAATTTAGCATATAGGCTAATCACGTCATTTTACTTTAACTTCCGTCTTATGAAAGTGAAAAACGAAAAGTGAAAAATCCAAATGCAAAGTTGTTTTATGTCAACAAGTCATTTGATTCTAACTCCTTAACTCCCAAGAAGAACAGCATTTGACTTTAACTCCTTTAACTACTCTAACTCCTTTAACTCCTAAGAAAAATCAATATTTCGGCTCCACCTTAACCAGCTTAAACAGCTTGTCGCTCGGTCTAACCTTGTCGGGTACCTTAAACGATACGCGGGTGCCTTTCTGCGCTGTCTCAACGGCATGAGTGTCGTCGTGAATCTCCTCGACGGTTACATACATCACGCCCGTGGTAGGACCCGTTATAAGCATCTTGTCGCCTACAGAGAATTCGCACGCCTCGCACGTAAACTCTGCCACGCCGAGCTTAGAGAAATACTTGACGCCCTTGCCCACGTAAACCTTGCGCTCCGTGGCGTTAGAACCATAGTTCTTGTTCCATTCGCCAAGGCGCTGTCCCTGGTAGTATCCGTCCCAGAAGCCGCGGTTGAACACCGTTGCCAGGCGCTCGTCCCATTCGTCCTTCTTCTCCTCGGTGAACGTGCCGTCAAGCACACTCTGTATGGCCTCCTTGTAGCATTTCACCACGGTGTAGACATACTCAGCGCCGCGCGCACGGCCCTCTATCTTGAACACCCTTACGCCGGCCTTCATCATGCGGTCGATGAAGCGCACCGTCTTCAAGTCTTTCGGGCTCATTATATATTTGTTGTCAATCTCCAGCTCCGTGCCTGTCTCCTTGTCCGTCACGATGTAAGAGCGGCGGCACAGCTGCATGCACTCTCCGCGGTTTGCCGAGCGCGACGCGTTGTCAAGACTCAGATAGCACTTGCCGCTGATGGCCATGCACAGCGCGCCGTGGCAGAACATCTCTATGCGGATCTTCTTGCCCGACGGTCCGCAGATGTTCATCTGCTCCGCCTGCTCATGTATCTTTGCCACCTGTTCCATGTTCAGCTCGCGCGCCAGCACCACAACGTCGGCAAACTGAGAGTAGAACTTCAGCGCCTCGATGTTGCTTATGTTAAGCTGTGTAGACAGGTGAACCTCCTGGCCCACCTTCTGGCAGTAGGTCATCACGGCCACGTCGCTCGCTATCACGGCCGATATGCCGGCCTCCTTGGCGGCGTCTATTATCTGGTGCATCAGCTCTATGTCGTCGTCATAGATGATGGTGTTCACCGTCAGATAAGTCTTCACGCCCCTTTCGCCGCACGTAGCTGCAATCTCGCGCAGGTCGTCAATGGTGAACGTGCTTGCCGAGTGAGCCCTCATGTTCAGCTTCTCGATGCCGAAATAAATCGAGTCGGCACCTGCCTGCAGTGCTGCCTGCAGGCTCTCGCGGCTGCCCACGGGTGCCATTATCTCATAGTCGGAAATGTTAGTGTCCATAACTTATTGTGAAATCTTGTTGTCAATACCCATTTGTCAAAGCCTTTCGGCCATTATAAAAAATGCCCGCCGTTAAAGGACGACGAGCCAGCCTCAATGTTTTCACAACGGAATAATCCTTATTGTGATTTGCTTAAAATTCTGTCTGCAAAGATACTAATAAAATGCTAACACTCAAATAGTTTTTCATATTTTTATCATATTTGCCCAAGAGCCTGTTTAACCTTTATCGGTCGTAAGCCGGTATATGGTTTGTTTCTGCAGGCAGATTGATGTTTTCATCTGTCTATTTTACATATTGCTGTCTTGCCGTCTGCTATTTAGCAGGCATAACGGGCTATGTCTAGAAAATAGCGGACGGCAAGATATTCAATATAAAACGGCAATAGGGCTATCTTAGCTTCATTCCTATAAAAATAAGAATTTCTCTCTCGATTATAAAAAACTTAATATTTAGTCAGGCATTAAATCAGATTATCTGTTTGTCAACGTGTAATGTATAGCAAACTATCTTGCCGTCGGCTTTTTTGACGGTATATTCAACTTCTCCATTAAGGTTTAGCCCCTTTCGTTGTTCTTCCCATGTTATTTCTTTTACCGGACGGTTGTTTATGGCTATGATTATATCTCCAATTTCAATACCGGCCTTTTCTGCTATTCCGCCTTTGTATAATCCGTTCACTATCCATCCTTCATAAATATCCGTGCGGTCAAAAGTTGCCATATGGGTTACAGATGATAGCATATACATTCCTTTATTCTTGTTGCGTTTCACCCACACTGAAGAGTTTTCCGGATCTAAGACAATATCGTATAACGACCATATTTTATTTCCAATCAGACCTAAATATGGCTTACCAAATGACAGAGCGCCTTTTTTATTAACAGAATAATCTATTACGATGTCTTTAAGTGTATCTGTCATACAGAATTGCGCGGCTCTTATAATAAACTGGTCAGAACCGCCGCCAATGCCGCCGGCTTGTGTCCTGAAGTATGCTTTCGGTATGTCATCAATATTCAGAGAAGATGCTGCCTCGTTAGTAAGACTGATTGAGGAACCACATCCTAAATCCATTCTGAACCATCCTTCCAAGGTGTTCTTCTCGTCAATCTGAAGTTTGGCCTTTACATCAATACGGTTTTTCTCAAATCGTGCGTCAAGTTTTATATAGTTATCAAGCAAATCATCTTTAAACGGTTTTTTAAGCTGTTTTATGTATCCTTCGCTAAAATTGATTTCCAAAGGAGATGTCAGTAGGTGAGTGTTGCCTAACAAGCCGTCGGTATGTCTGCCGAGAATGTCGCGCAGCTTAATTATAGGAGTAATCTTGTTTTGATATTCCATATCGCCGCAGTGAATCTTGACGGGCTCGATGAATATCTCTACGCTTTGAGGTCCGCTGTTGCCTGCTCCCCCGATTTTGGCCCTGCCTTTTCTGCCGAAAGCATTTTGAAGATTATTTACTTTCAGATAATCTTGGTCTAAGTATAGAAAATCAGCCCCGGTGTCATAAATTAGGGTAACAGGTATGGTGTCATTAAGCGTACACTGAAAATACAGATGCCTGTCAAAGATAAATGGTATTGCCCCTTCAGGAATGGCCGCAATGCCTTTTAATGAGAAGAAAAACAGGAAGAGAGAAATAATATAAAGATTTCTTTTCATAGGCTTAAATATTTAATTAGTATTGTATTAATCTAAGATAAGCTGTCTCTATTATGTGCCGACGTGCTGTCTTTCCGTTTTAGGCAGCCGGCATGGTCAGTTTGCAGGCAGGCTTATTATGTTTCCGTTGAAGCTCTCCTTCATTCCCACTGCGGTCTCTGCCTGTTCCACCATCTGGTTAAGCTCCTTGTTGGGCTTCACCAGTGCCGCCATGCTCAGGAAAGTTCTGTAGTAGGCCTTCTCCATGTCGTGCTTGCCCACAAGTCCGTATGCCTGCGCCGTGTTGAATATCGTGGCCATGCTGTTGCGGTTAAGTTTAAGCGCCTCACGCCATGCGTATATTGCCGACCAGTATTTGCCCTGCTTGTAGTAGCCCTCGCCCAATGCGCGCTTTACTACAAACAGCACCGTATGGTCCGGCTGCATCAGTTCGATTGATTTTTCCAGATAGTCAATGCCCTCGGCCACGCTGTCCATGTCAACACACACGATGCCGAGCCGGTAAAGGCATCCCGCATTTTGCATTTTGCTCTTTTCGGCTGCCTTGGTGAGCCATCTGCGTGCCATAGGGTTCTTGCCCGTCTGCATGTAGGCCATGCCGAGCGAGTAGACAGTGTTGTAGGTAGAGTCGCCCAGTTCAAGCAGCCTGTTGTAAGCATTTATTGCCTTGTCGTAGTCGCGCATCAGGAAGTTTGCGTCGGCATATTCGCGCAGCACGGGCAGACACGCAGAGTCTGTCTGCATATATCTGGCCGTAATGTCATAAGCCTTCTGCGGCGACGATATGTTGTCGTCGCTGTTGTATATGCGTGCCATATATGCCGTCACGATGCCGTCCATAGGGCACCTGCTCAGCAACCTGTTACCCCATTCAATTTGTTTTGCCGTGTTGTCCATGTATCTGTAGCAGTCAAACAGCCGGCGCATCGTCTCCTGGCTCAGACTGTCGGCGCCTTTCTTTGTCATACCTTCGAGCATTGCCGCGCATTTGCGGTATTCGCCGCGCATAAACAGGCAGTGCGCCATCTTGTCCTTTATAGCGTCAGAGCTGTCGGCCTGCAGCGCCTCGCCGTAATATCTCATGGCGTTGAACGTGTCGTTTATTTTCATGCAACTGTCGCCCAGCGCTTCTGTTGCGTTATTGTCGGCTCTGGCTGAGGCTGCCGTCAGGGCCATTAGCAATAGTATAAGACTGATGATTTTCATGGCAATAAAATTTTTATTTTAGCGATATATTCTTTTCTTTATGCAGAAGGCAAATTTCTGTTTATGTTATGCAAATATAGCGAAAATATAAGAATGTAGTACAGAATATATTATTTTTAACTAAGTTATTTAGTTTATATTCATGGTCTTCATTGTTTGCCGTGTATTTTTCTTTGTGACGACATACGGTTAAGGTTATTATTCAAGCGCTAAACGTGGTGTTGCTTTTTGTGTCGATATGCCCGCATGTTGATATTATTCTTTAGAAAGTTTGGATTATTCGATAAATCAAGAAATTGAAGTAAGATAACATGAAAAAACTTTCATGACTTGCACAATCGCCATTGCAGACATACATTCTTTGTTTAATCAGAATCAGTCTCTTGCATGTTTTCTTAGAAATCCTTACCGTCTATATCTATAATCAGCACACCATCCTCTTCCAACATGTTTTTATTAACACCCAGTTCATCCCAAATTTTATTATATTTCTTTATCCATTCGTCGCATTTTACGGCCTTTTTACCCCATGTGGTGTCATTTTTAAAGTTAAGAAATATAAGTTTAACATCATTATAGTCTGTTTTCTTGTTCTTAGACAGTTCTTTCATCTTTTTCAAAAACGCCAGTCTGTTTGAAATCTGATAGTATTTGTGCAGCCATAATTTATTTTCTTCGTTTGAGTTATAATGTTTTTTAATGCATAACAGACTTTTTATTTTCATGCCGTAATTTTTGTTCTGATCCTGATTAGAGCCGTCAGGCTCACGGTTTCCGAGGCATATTTCATCCAAGTGCGATTTAGCTTCTATAAGATATAGATTATTATTTTCGTCTTTTGCTATACCATCCCATTGCGGTTGTCTTGTCGGCCAAAAATCTTTGAAATCTTCGCTAGATAATCCAAGTTCGCCACACATCTTTTCTCCGTTCAGTTGAAGTTCTTTAAAATTATCCTCCTTAATCGGGCATATCCAGTTGAGCTTAATACCAAGCACCTTATCCAACAAATCTTTATGTTCTTCAACCAATAATTGAATCATGCCTTTACTTCCTTTGGGATAATTGTTTCTATTCATAGCTTACACGATTTTGGGATAAAATAACATAAATAAGAATTGGCAGTTTCGCAAGTATTTTGTATCTTTATGATTGAAAATAAGATAGTTACAAATAGTACGAGCGATGATAACCAAATACAAAGTTACTGAATTATTCTGTATTGTCGATGAATCTGAGTATCGAATTTTCAATAAATCTGCATATTCCATCACCATGTGATGACGGTATAAGGCACAGAAACCATAAAGGTAGCATGTTGTTTCTTTGATAATAAGTCGGAGTCATCAATTGTAATAAAGGAGAATACTCTATGATTTGAACTTTTTTAATATTTCTTATCTCGAACTTGTTTATAATATTTTACTTTGGCTATTTTCATTAAGTTGAAAAATTTTTTGTTACATCTTTGTTTTTGCATTTTCAATATAATATAAATATTATAGATAAAAAAACAATAGCCCAAAAGATTTTGTAAAGGCACTAATAATATGATAATATTTAAAAATTTTTATATAGTTATTTTATTTTCTAAATTCGAAAAAATCCTGAATTTTTACTATGGAATATGTATTTTATATGAAAGTAGTAAAATTACTTGCCATAGTTTGATTATAATTGGATTTGCTGCAAGGTTTTTCCAATTAATTTCTTTAAATTTGCAATTAAAAATTGGTGTTATGGAGTTTAATGTAAGTTTTTTAAAACATATATCGAGTATAATTGCACCTTCTGGTTATGAAAAAGAAGTTATTGACGTATGGTGCAAAGAAATATCGCAATATGTAGATGAAATAAATCTTACAAATATAGGTAATGCTGTAGCAGTAAAGTATGGCTGTGGGGATAAACGAAAAAAAATAATGATAACAGCTCATGCTGATGAAATAGGAATTATAGTGACATATATTGATAACAATGGTTATTTGTATTTTGATGAAATTGGTGGAATAGATACCAATATTCTTCCTGGTAGAACCGTTTTGATTAAAGGTGTCGATAATAATATTGTTAGGGGTTGTATAGGTGTTAAACCTATTCATCTTCAGAAGGAGTCTGGTTCTAAACAATCTTTAAATCCCGAAGATTTATGGATTGATATTAATGTTGACAATAAAGATTCGGCTCTAAAACTAGTTGAAATTGGTAATGTAGGAACATTAGAATCATTAGCGTATCAGCAAGGAAATAAGTTGATAGGTAAGGCTATGGATAATAGGTGTTCTCTTTCTGCAATAGTTTCTATAGCTCAGAAACTTGCAAAAAAAGAGTGCAATGATGACATCTATTATATTGCTACAACTCAGGAAGAACTTAGGGGAAGAGGTGCTCAGACTGCTGCATTTACTATAAACCCGGATATTTGTATTGTTCTAGATGTAACCCATGCAACAGATTATCCTGGGATGTCACCTGTAAGAGATGGCGAAATAAATTTGGGAAAAGGGGTTGTTATTGCAATTGGTCCTAATATGGACAATGAAATTACAAAAAAAGTTGTATCTTTGGCGAAAAATTTAAATCTTAGCTATCAGCTGGAGGTTTGTGCACGCCCAACAGGTACAGATGCCAATGTGATTCAGATTAGTCGTAATGGAATATGTACTTTGTTATTAAGTATCCCATGTCGATATATGCATAGTCCTGTTGAGACTATAGATATTGAAGATTTAAAAAGCTGTTGTACTTTAGTGACTAAGTTAATAGAGAACAGGTATTATTTATAAACCCTAAATTCCGCAGCATTTTAGTTTAACTTATTTTATAAGTACCTGAGCAACAAAAAGTTGCTCAGGATTTTGCTATGTCAGATTTTTCACCTATCTTAGTGTTGCAAATCAAAATATGTATCAAACCCGACAGACATGGCAAAGGTAGCAATAAAATCTGAGAAACTCTCTCCTTTTGGAGGAATTTTTTCAATAATGGAGCAATTTGACTCCAATCTCTCATCTGTAATCGACTCAACCCTCGGTATGAGATGCAGGCTGTATGGTTATCAATACAGCGAAATCATCCGTTCGCTTATGAGCGTTTATTTCTGTGGCGGCTCATGCATAGAGGATGTCACCACTCATCTGATGTACCACCTCTCGCTTCATCCGACACTTCGCACATGCAGTGCCGACACGATTCTCAGAGCCATAAAGGAACTGACCCAGGATAACATTTCCTACACATCCGACACTGGCAAGACCTACGACTTCAACACGGCAGACAAGCTGAATACACTGCTCCTCAATTGCCTATTGTCCACAGGGCAACTGAAAGAGGGCGAGGGGTATGACGTTGACTTCGACCACCAGTTCATAGAGGCTGAGAAGTATGATGCGAAGCCTACATACAAGAAGTTCCTTGGTTATCACCCTGGCGTGGCGGTTATTGGCGACTTGATTGTCGGCAGTGAGAACAGCGACGGCAACACAAATGTCCGTTTCCACCAGAAGGACACGCTGAAGAGGTTCTTTGAAAGGTTTGAACAGAACAAGCTTATTATCAACCGTTTCAGAGCTGATTGCGGCTCGTGTTCTGAAGAGATAGTGGAAGAGATTGCTAAACACTGCAAGACCTTCTATATCCGTGCCAACCGATGCAGTTCGCTCTACAATGACATCTTTGCCCTCAGAGGTTGGAAGAAAGTGGAATTGGGCGGCATTGAGTTTGAGCTGGCCTCCATTCTCATCGAGAAATGGAAAGGGAAGGCATACCGTCTTGTGATTCAAAGACAGAAGCGGATAGACGGCGAACTCGACCTGTGGGAAGGAGAATACACCTACCGCTGCATCCTTACAAATGACTACGAGTCTTCCGAGAAAGAGATTGTCGAATTCTATAACCTCCGTGGAGGGAAGGAACGCATCTTCGATGACATGAATAACGGATTCGGCTGGAACAGGCTTCCAAAATCCTTCATGGGAGAAAACACGGTGTTTCTTCTGCTTACGGCACTCATACGCAACTTCTATAAATTCATCATGGCGAGGCTTGACGTGAAGAGGTTCGGACTCAAAGCAACAAGCCGCATCAAGGCGTTTGTCTTCAAGTTCATCTCTGTGCCAGCCAAATGGGTCAGGACATCAAGGCAGTATGTGCTGAATATCTATTCATGCAACAACGCTTATGCTGATGTGTTCCAGAATGACTTTGGATGACACCGACAACTTATGGTCGTGATTTTGCGTATTGCCTCAAGTCGCATGGTGGGGTAAGGGGATTTAATGCGTCTTTGTGGCGATTTTTGCTGCGTTGCACCCTCTTTTGCCACAGTGTCGCTACCTTTTTGACCTCTGTGTCATCTTATGAGGGCGGTTGCGGATTTGAGGTAAACTAAAAAAAATAATAAAAATGAAAAAGAAAATTACATTTAACTGGTCAGAAAAAAAA
This sequence comes from Prevotella marseillensis, assembly GCF_900625065.1. Taxonomy (NCBI): domain Bacteria; kingdom Pseudomonadati; phylum Bacteroidota; class Bacteroidia; order Bacteroidales; family Prevotellaceae; genus Prevotella; species Prevotella marseillensis. The sequence continues at coordinate 3,137,566 of NZ_UYXY01000001.1, forward strand.
TTTTCTGATGCAGAACGCGTAGGAGCTATGTATTGCTTTAAACGCTGTGATGTAAACCAGAATTAATTTTTGGTTTACAAAAAGATTGATGCCCCAAAAAATGGGGCATTTTTTTATTTTAAATTATTCTTGATAATTATGAATGGAGAATTAGATTACGATGATATACTTCATTTCCCTAAAGAAATAGTTGTAGAAAAAATAAATAATTATTATTTGGTTATTGCTGTTCAAACTGCAAATTGGATAGTTTTATATAATTCCAGTCAGATAGATTTTCTAAACATGTTGCGTTCTGGAATATGCGTTGGCGATATAATAGGAACTATAAAGACTGAAAAAGCGATGGTTGACCTAAAGATCGTTTTGGCTGCAATTTTTGCAAGAAAGTTAGCAGGAGTCAATGAAGATGTACCTAAAGAATATCTTGAAGGTTACAAAATGCTTAATATATATATTACAAATGCATGTAATCTTAAATGTAAACATTGTTTCATGCTATCTGGAAAGAAACTGGAAAATGAATTAGCATTAGAAGACTGGATGAAAGTATTAACTTCATTTAAAGAAAATGGAGGAGAATTTGTGACTTTCTCTGGTGGAGAACCTCTTATGTTTAAAAATTTTCCACAAATAATAAATCATGCCCATAATTCAGGATTGAAATGCACAATCCTTTCTAATGGTCTGTTGTGGTCTGATAAATTGATAAAAGAGTTAGCTCCAATTATTGATGAAATTCAGTTTAGTCTTGATGGAGTTGATGAAGAGACAAATTCTGCAGTAAGAGGAAATGGACACTTTGAAAAAGTTGTAGATACGATAGTAAAATTTGCTAATGCAGGAGTAAAGACATCTGTAGCTACAACATTTACTTATGATAATCTCAATGCGAATACGCAGATTAGGTACAAGAATCTTGTTGACGCGATAAAAGGAAAGACATTTGGTAATGATGTATTCTTCAAACTTAGCAAAAAGCTTCTTCCTGGTAGAAATGTTAATTTTACGGCTGAAGAGAATGAAAAATATTCTGCAATAATAAAAGATATAGAAAAGTACGTTGATGAAAATGCTGATTATGAGAATTTTCTTGCAGGCCATACACCAAATTTAGTAGCAATAAATTGTGGTCTTGGAGGTATATCTATCAGTGCAGATGGAAATGTTTATTTCTGCAATAGAATAAATGAAATGGAAACATTTGGCAATGTTACAGAAAAGCCAATGTCGTTTTTCATGGAAAAAGGTAAGGAAATACATTTGGCTACTTCAGTGGATAATGTGATACCATGTAAGGATTGTGAGTTGAGATATATTTGTGACGGCGGATGTAGAATTGATGATTTCGATTTTGCTGGTAAAATGCAATCTTCTGTTTTACCATATCATCAAGTCAGTTGCAATGATGATAAAAAAAGCAGATTAAAGAAAAGAATGATAGATAGCTTTAATTATTTTTACAAGTTTGACTAATGGAATATAGGCTGGTATGTATATTGAATAATACGACTGCGAATAAAAATGTAGAAATTGAAGTTTGTATAGAAACAGGCTCCAGGTCTTTGTCTCCGTTTCAAAGAAAAGTAAACGGAGACGATATTCGTCGTTCTAAAACTTTTCAGACAGATCATTTGGCTCAAATTCTGTTTATGATTGGGCAGGAAAAACAGCCGTTTATTTTTTTTCCTGTACAAATGACAAATGAAGAGCTTATTCAGGTTTTGTCTAATCATGAATGGATATACCAGCGTTCTAGAGGGAAAAATTCATCTCTAAAAAGAATAAAGAATATAAAATCTGTTTTGAAAAGTTCTTTATTTGCTGATAAAATACACATCTGTAAAGGAAAACTTATAGGTAGAGAAATTTACATATCAGATATTCGAATGTGGTGGAAAAATATGAATTTAAGATTTAGATATGAGGATTCTGCTACACTATATCCAATATGTTATACTTCTATTCCGATTAAAGATGATAATAACAATTTCTTTTATAGGGATAAAGAGAATGAAGATATATTTATAGAATCCATAAATTTAAGTATAGATAGATTATATAGCACTTTATCGTTAGAAAAACCTGACGTGGAGATACTTAAAGATTTTACATCTAAGGGGTGGAAACTCTATTTTCCTTCTTCGAAAGGGACGTATTCTGCTGCTTCATATCATAGAGAAAAGAATGGAATTGAGTGGTTTTCATCTAAAAATGAAGGAAGCGATGATTCTTTAAATATTGAAGATATACTTTATGCATATCTTAATAGCAGAAATTATACAGAATCAGATGGTAATTTTAATTTGTTTGATTCTGATAAGATAAAGAATCTTACTCCAGAGAAGTTTGTCGGTAGTTTGATTCCCAACAATATAAATATCGAGAATTTTTATAAACCTATAATACCTTTATCTGATAGCGAAAGAGAAAAAATAACTTCGATAGTTATTGAAAATGTGAATGTACATTTGAAACCATATCAGATGGATGGCGTTATGTGGTTGTCTCAGCTCAGAAAGAATCATAGGGGAGGGCTGCTTGCTGACGATATGGGATTGGGCAAGACATTACAGACATTGGCTTATCTTACTACAATAACTGAAGAAAATAACAGATTTCTTGTAATATGTCCAGCTTCACTTACTGCAAATTGGAAAAATGAGATAATGAAGTTTACTCCCCAATTATTAGAAAGAATTGAAATACAGTCATACGAAGCCGTAAGGATTCATGCCTCGGAATACCACAAAAGAGAATTTGATACAATAATAGTAGATGAAGGACAAATGGTAAAGAATGACAATACACATCGTCATAAAGCCATAGAGTCACTTAACAGGCATTATTTGATTATACTTAGTGGTACTCCCATTGAAAATTCTATTGATGAAATATGGGCACAATTTAAACTTATACAGCCAGAAACTGAGCTGATATATAATAAAATCAAGAGTTTGACTGATACTAACGATAGAAAGAGGGTAGTGGAACTGTCTAAAATGTTTCTGTCACCGTTTATATTAAGAAGGACAAAAGATGAGGTTTTGAATCTGCCTGATATGGTAGTGGAGAACGTATATATAGAGCTTTCGAAGGAAGAAAGAGAAATATATTCCAAAGTAAGAAAAACATTTCTCCTTGCTATGAGTGATGGAACTAGTGGACGATTGACCAGTATAGCACTTGAGGGGTTATTAAGATTAAGACAATGCTGTGTAAACACCAGTCTTTTGCCACTTAGTCTGAGTGGAAAAGCGATTATAGACAGTTCTAAATTCAATTTCGCAATAAAACTGATAAAGGATTTCGTTTCACAAAACCATAAAGTATTGTTGTTTTCACAATTTACTTCAGCTTTGGAGTTGCTTGTAAAGCATCCGGGGTTAAATAAACTGACCCCGTTGATACTTACAGGTGAGACGCGTAATAGACAAACACTTGTCAATACATTTCAGAATAATCCTTCTGCTACAGTTATGATGGTAAGTATAAAGGCTGGAGGAACAGGACTGAATCTTACTGCTGCCGATAGAGTAATTCTTCTGGATGACTGGTGGAATCCTGCTGTTGAGAGTCAAGCTTTTGCACGTACTCATAGAATAGGTCAGAAAAATAATGTTGAGGTATATCGTTTGGTTTGCAAAGATACGGTTGAAGAAAAAATTTTGGAACTGCATAAGAATAAAATGGAGATGTCAGAATTATTTAATACTATAAATGAAAAACTTACAATTGAAGAAATAAAACAACTTTTTGACTAATAAATCTATATATATGGAATATTTAAGTAATGCGCTGAAAGCTGTTTTTAAGGAACAGGATGGCGATGAAGTCCTTTTTTGTGCGGATATGTTACCAAAGTGTAGTCAATATAACAGAGGTGAAATTCCGCGTCCTGATACCGAAATGAATGAATCTCAAATTCAATATCTATTAAGAAAAGTAAATTCCTATAATACATTGGATCAGGAATCTATGGTAGGTCAGGTTGTTATTTCTGAATGGATGGAACCTTTAAAAGCTCATAAAGAGTTAAAATTCTTTGACCAGTCAGTATTCAATATGTTATTACATTTTGCTTGTAAGACTATATATTTAAAAAACAATGATCCGGTTTGTCATTATTCTAAATTATTAAGGTGGCATAATGTTTCTAATCTCTTTGGGGAAGATACATTCACAACTGTATATGCAGCATCTCTTGATATTGTAAATAGGTCTAAAAGGGAGTTCTTTGATTGGCCTGCATATATTGATCACGATAATAAGGAGCTAAATGCTCTGTTTAAAAATCGTATGTCAGATCTTCATATGCACTTGAAAGGTTCTTCATATAATTTTGATATGAGTTGGCTTTCGATAATGAACAATATTACTAGTATGGAGGATGTTTTTACTGAAGTATATAATTTGCGGAAAACTTACGGATGGGACAAGGACCTTTATGCAAAAATGTATAGAGCATGCGCTATACGTTTATATTTAGCTTCACGTACTGGGTTACTCTTGGAAAAAGATAGACTTACTTTTGCTCAATTGGCAAATATAATTGACGATAAAAAGTATTATGCAAATAAGGTTATTGCATCTAGTAAAAAAATTGACGAATCAGCTAAACGTCAATTATTAGAATCTCATTCTTTAGAATTTTTACTATCTAAAGCGAAAGAAACATCAAAATATTTTGAGAACAGATCTGATTATCAGGATTTGGATTATATTAGAATACCTCATTATAATAAGGATAATATAAGGTCTGTACTTTCATCAGAAAGAGAATTGATGTATAAAGTCTTCAAATTATTGTTGGAAGGGTGTGATGACTATAAAGATATAAGTTCGCTTTTCTACGCTTACCTATGTTATAAAATTAAATTCCGTAACTCAGTTTTACAATTAAATACAACTGTTGGTTTTTATAATTTTACATTGTTTGAAGAAATTAAAGACAAGTTTATCGTAAAAAACTATAAGAAATATCTTTATAAAGCAGCGATAGAATCATTTTTAATAAATGGTAAAGAAAGATATCTTGAAACACGCATAGTTCCTGATACGACAGAAGATGGAATAGCAGAAAAAATAAAAGAAATTGTAGAAAGTATTGACAAAAAATTCAGATTTAATTTCTCCATTATCTTTCATTTCATAAAAAGCCGTGATGAAAGAAATGATAAGGAGTATAGGCATAAGGAATTAAGAGAAGATATTAAAAAACGAGCTTTTGCTATCTATAAGTTCCGTAATAACGCCAAATATCTAGGAATAGGTTCTGAGGATTATGCTCTTGCTGGATATGTAGTAGGAATAGATGCTGCAAATTCAGAGATATATTGTCGTCCAGAAGTCTTTGCTCAGGCTTTTCGGTTTCTTAAAAATCATAATGTCAAAAATAATGGAAGACAAAGACCTAATGATTTGAATATTACCTATCATGTAGGAGAAGACTTTTTTGATATAGCAGATGGACTCCGTGCTGTTGAGGAAGCAATGATTTATTTTAATTTGAAGAATGGCGACAGATTAGGTCATTGCCTTGTTCTTGGTACTGATGTAAGAAAATATTATACGATGCGCTATAACACAATTTGTTGTACTAAACAGGTACTTCTTGATAATATGGCGTGGTTACACCATAAATGCAAGAGACTATTCGGTTTTACTTCTCTTTGTTATTATTTGGAAGGCATATTTAATCAATACTTTTATGAAGTATATCAAGGACAAATATATCAGGATGGTAAGATTAATTATGAGTTATTGGATGATCCTGATGTTAAAAAGGATATCAATGACTATTATCAATCGTGGGTATTGAGAGGAAATAATCCTAAATTTGCCAGTGACAGAGAAAAAAGTGATGATGAATTAGAGCAAGAATGGGATAACTATGCAGAGAATCATGAATATGGAATAAAAATTGCAGATTTTAATGTTAATGCATTAGAATTATTTGACCAATATCATAAAAATGATGTTATAGAAAGAGGTGCGGAAGCTGTAGCCTTTACAATAAAAGAAAGCTATGTAGAAGATTTTTATAAACTTCTTGAGGCAATACAGGAGCAATTGCTTCAAGAAATTGAAAAGAAGAGAATATCCATAGAATGTAATCCAACATCGAATTATAAGATTGGAGAGATGTCAAGTTATGATGAGCATCCTATATTGAAATTCTATAATAGTGGTTTGAATACTCCATACCCAAAACATGACATTGCTGTTTCAATTAATACAGATGATCAAGGTGTTTTCTCAACATCACTGGAAAGAGAATATTCATTAATAGCTTTAGCAATGGAAAAGAATCAGACAGAAGGATTTAAAAATTCACCTCGAAGAATCATTGACTGGCTTGATAAAATAAGGCAAATGTCTGTTGAGCAACAATTTGATAATGATATTTTTAATTATAAATAAATTTTAGTTATGAGAAAATTTTACAAAGAATTCGCTTTAAAGAAAGTTCTTGAATGTGGCGGTGCAGAATATTGGAAAAAAGTCAAGGTGGGAAAAGTTGTTTATTTAAATGATTTAGATGAAGAAAAATTTAAGGATTTTTCTAAACAAGTTGGAGTTAGTATAGATAAAAAAGGAAAAAAAATCATTGGTGTTATTCCAGAAGAAGAAGGAACACTTATTAAGGACTTCCTTGATATGGGATGGGATAAATTATTCTGTGCAATAATCAGTCAAAACGATGATTCAAAAACATTGGAGAATCGTTTCAAGGTAGCTATCTATATAGCTAAGGGACTATAAAATATATAAAATCATTAGTGTCCCATTTTAACGGGACACTAATGATTCAATATGTTAAATTTAATGCCTTTGGATTTAATGTAGATTTTGGAAAAACTAATTATGCAAGAATTGAACAAGAAAATATAATTTGTAAAGCATTAAATTCTGTGGACATAACTTTCAATGTTTATATTTATTTCGAGCGGAAATGTTATAATCTTTGTCTTCAATATAGCAAAGAATATAATAAATTAGATTTTGAATTATTAAAACTGAAAAGATTAAATGTGCATCACAAATATTATGTTTTAGGAAAGAAACCATGGGAATATGACAATGACGCTTTAGAAACTTTATGTTTAGAGTGTCACAAGAATAGGCATAAATTATCATCTGTACCAATATATCAAACATCAAATAATGAGATTCCTGTGAGATACGCTTCGATATGTCGGAGATGTAATGGAACAGGATATTTGCCACAGTATAAATATTATGAAAATGGAATCTGCTTTGAATGTGGAGGTGAAGGAGTTGTTTTAGATGATTTGTAAAAAATGATGTTGAATTAATATTGCTAAATGGAATTTATAAAGACAATTTTTCTTTGGAAAATACAAAATTCAGATATATTCTATTTCAATAAAAATAATTACTCACCTTAATATGTCAATGGTAAAAACTTATGACAAAAATATTTTTCAATCTGGAAAATGTAAAGTAAACGTATGTTAATTAAACGACAATAAGAACGTCGCTTCATTAACATACGTTTGCATATAAGCCGAAAAATGCCACTAAAATCAGTCATTTCTGGGCCTGAAACCATAAGTTTGAGCTTCAGAAATGGCACCTTTTCATCCGTAAACGGGCCACTTTTTATGCGTAAGTGGCCCGGTTATGTTTTTTAACACTTCTATTTTTCACTCTTATTTGCTGCAACTCCTTGTTAGTCAGTGTCTTAACAAAACGCTCCGTTTTTTGCCCTTTTCTGCCCCAAACCGCGGTATGGCGAAGAGCATGCGTGTTCTGAGAGCGTCAAACGGTCGGGAAAACATGAAGAATGTTTACAAATTAGTTGCGTTATATTCATCAGATCTAATCTGAAAACTGCTATAGTTTATTATTTCATAAATAATATAATTGTTTATAACGCGCCTCGGCAAAGCCAAGATGTTTGTTACTATGCAAAGATAAGAATTTTAAGGCAAATTATCGATTTAATGATTAATATTGTTTGCAATAAAAATATCCGCAGCACCTCAATGGGAGAGGGCTGCGGATAGTAATTCTTAAGATGTCCATGCGGCTGCCGTTATCGTGGCGGCCCGCCGTATGTGTCTGTATGGGCTACATTAAGTCCATGTCCTGATAGGTGTCGCTGCCGAAGTGATCCGTCGCGTTGTCGTCGTCGAAGCCGTCGCTGTCTGTCATGCCGTCGTCAGTCATGTCATGGCTGTCGCTGCTGTCGTCATACGGTTCGATGTCTTCATAGCTGTAAATGTCGTCGTCTTCGTCTGCCGGTGATATGTAGGGCAGGTCGAAGTCGGTGTCGAGCTCCTCGGGTATCTCGTATCCTCCGTCTACAAGATTTTCGTAGTAGTCGTCTACCTGGTCGTTGGCGTCGAGTATCTCGCCCATGGCGGGGTCGTCGGCACACATGTCCATGAAAGCCTCTTCCTCGTCGGGCGTCATATTTCCGTCGAGCCATGCCGAAAACATGTTCTCGTCAAGGGTAAAGTTGCCGTAGTCATCCATGTCGCATTTCCTCCGTTCTTAGTGTCTTTAAAAATTGTTCTTTAGCCATCTTGTGCTTGTTGTAGAAGGTGTTCATGTTCATTCCCATCATCATGGCCGTCTCCTCGTTGGTGTGTCCGCATAGATATCGCAGCCTTATCAGCCTGCTGTATCTTCTGTTGGGCATCAGCCTCAGTATGGTTTCGGCGTCGTCGGCCTGAAGAGATGAGATGTCTAACTCTATAGATGCGGGAATGGTGTCGATTCTTACACCCTGGCCGTCAAATTTTTCAGAAATTTGTTCTGTCGGCATTTTTGTCCTGCGCTCATATCTCTTGTAGCAGTAGAAGAGGCACACGGCCTTTAGCCATGTGAAGAGCGTGCTCTGGTATCTGAACCCTTCGAGCTTGCATTGTCCGCCGGCTTTGTCGGGAGTCATTATGTGGACGTATATTTCGCTTATAAACTCCATGCACGACGAGCAGTCTGTGTGGTAGTTGTCGTACACAGACTTGAAGAGCGGATAGCATTTACGGTAAAAGAAGTCCCTTGTGACCCGGGCGTCGCGCTGCAGCAGTGCCCGGACCACTTCACGGTCAGTGATATTCATGTCAGCTTATGTTGTTCTTACTTCTTGCCGCCGATGAGAGACTTCAGCGAGAACGGCTTTTTCTGATAGATCATCAGTTCGGCTTTCTCATCGTAGCATTTTACGGTGAGCACGCCCGAGCGTTCTCCGTCTGTCTTGTTGGGGTCGGCGGTAAGCGTCAGCTTGTTGCCGTTTTTGGTGACGTCGACCCATTCCGGGAAGGTGTAGGTCCAGTCGTCGTAGTTGCAGTTTACCGTCACCTCGTGGTTGTCGCTCTTCTTGCCTGACGACTTAAATTCTACCGACGACACCGACAGGCTGAGCCTTACGGGGTCTTTGGCCACCTCGGGCGGAACGGCAGAGTCGGCTTTCTCGAGCACGACGGTTTCTTTTTTCGTCACGGTCCTTGTCTTTCGCGTTATCAGCTTGATGTTGCTCCTGCATATTGCAATCTGGTTGTCGCACATGGCCTTCTTGGTGCTTGAGTCGTAGGCCTTCTTGGCTGCGCTGAACTTTGCAATGGCCTGTTTCTGCGAGCTTACGGTCTGCTTCAGCTGCAGCTTCTGTCCCTGTGCAAACAGGCGGTCGCCGGCGGTCTGTGCGTTGGCCTGAAGAGACAACACGGCAATGACAACGGTTAAAAGAAGTTTGGCAATAGTACTCATAGTTCAAAAAAAAGATTATGGATTATAACTTAATGCGTCTGTAATGTTCTTAACTCTGGTGTGGAATTCTTTGGCTATATCCTGCATGTCGCTGGCCTCAAAGTCTTTAGCCTTGGCTTCCAGTTCGGCCTTTGCCTTCAGCAGGGCGTCCTTGGCCTTGTCGCGGTTGAGGCTTATGTTCTTGGTGTCAGGCTTGTTCTCTGTTATCTTTTTGGCAATGGCCAGTGCCTCCATGTATTTCTTGTAGGCGTCGATATAGTGGCGTTCGTATCCCTCGTCGTGCCTGTCGCCCGTGGCGAGGCTCTTGTCGGCCGTGAGGGTGAGGGTTTCGGTCTTGGTGCGCAGCGAGTCGTTGGTGGCTTTTATCTCGAGAGCTATCTGCTCCTGCTCCACCTTCTTGTTGTGATATGACACGCCTCCTATGGCTATTATGGCAACCGCTATGGCAGCGCAGGCGGCAGCTATGGTTATTCTTGTCGACTTCTTTAGCTGTCGCTTCTTTCCGTCGAGGTTTTCTATAGCCACGCGCATCTGTGCCGCTGTCTGATAGCGCACGTTCTGGTCTTTGTCGGTGGCGCATTCTATTATCTTGCGCATGCCGCGGTCTTTGATCTGTGCGAGTGGAATTTTCTTGTGCAGCTGTTTCTCGAGCACTACGTGCGACTGTCCTTCAAACGGCACATGGCCTACGATGCACTGATAGAGCAGTATGCCCATGGCGTATATGTCGGTGGTCTGGTTCTGGTGTTTCAGGTCGCCTATGGCAAGCTCTGGCGCGGCATATTCAGCCTTGCCCATGAAGGTTCCGGCAGTTGTCAGTCCGCGGTCGTTGGTGGTGAGCTTGTTCACCTGCTTCGCAATACCGAAGTCGATCAGCTTGATGTGTCCGTCCTCGGTCAGCATGATGTTCGACGGGTCGATGTCGCGGTGGACGTATCCTGCGTCGTGCAGCGCTATGAGTCCTGAAAGCACGTTGAGCATTATGGTCTTTGCAAAGTGTACGGAGTCGGCCTGAAACTCTTTTAGCAGCTTCTTGGCAAACGGATTCTCGTGGCCGTCGGCGTCGGTGCACTTGCCTTCAAAGATGCTCGACAGCGGAATGCCGTTAAGCAGCTCGCTGACAACGTGGTAGTGCTTGCGTGTCATCGTGCCGTGCTTAGTCTCGGTTTCGATGAATCCGAGCATCTCTATCAGGTTGTCGTTGCGCAGGCGTATTGATGCCTCGCGCCGTGCCCTCTCTATGGCGTGTGGCGGCAGGTCTTCATAAAGAAACTTTATGGCGACGGGGCGCGATATGTTGGTCGCTATGTCTATGCAGACGCCCTTCATCACCTTGCCCATGCCTCCTTCGCCTATTGGCGGATTGGCGGTGTCAACCTCAAAACATATGTTTTTTCTTTTCTCTTCTTCTCCCTGTAGTCTTATTTTTGCCATTTTTTTATTGTTGTTTTTTTCAGTTCTTTGCTTGTAAAGGTGTTGTGTGTTAATAAACAGGCAGGCCGTACTTGTTCTCCTCGTCACTGTCGGTGGCAAGAAGTATTATCAGCCATATTGTGCCTATGAGCGGTATCAGCGATATGAAATACCACCATCCGCTGTGGTTAGTGTCGTGCAGGCGCCTGACAAGCACCGATAAGTATGGCACGGTGAGCAGCAGGATGCATAATACTGAACAGATAGATAATGATATCGTGCAGCCGTCGTAGCCTCCCAGCAGATAGCCTATGACGGAGAATATGGTGAGCGAAACGATCTGCACAATAAAGATGAAAAGCCAGAACCACCAGAATTCTGATCTCGATGCGCGCCCGCTGAAGGTGGCATATTTGTTTATGCATGATCTGACTGAATCTGTGAATGTCATGACAATATGTGTTATAATAAAAAAGTGCCGGAACCGCTTTGACCGCTACCTGAGGCGCAGCATGCAACGCGTCGCTGCTGCAGCCAGGTGTCCGGGCAAATCCGGTTCTGACACAACGTTGATGAAATGTTATTGATTCTGCTGTGTGCTAAGTTCTGAAGGAGTGAACACTACGGTCATCTCGTTGCCTTCCATCTCGTAGACATACTGAAGTCCGATAGAATTGCGCGACAGTATCTTTACAAGTTTCTGCATTCCCGGCTCTGTCAGCTTCTTTGACAGCGTGCTCTTCACCGAGTCTGCCGCAACGTTGCTGAAGCGGTCGTCGCTTACCTTTATCCTGTATGTGAAGAGGCTGTCGCCCTGCTTGTATTCACATTTTGTCAGCACCGTTCCGTTAGCAAGGTCTTTGCCCGGCTGTGAGTTTATCTCTTCAACAAAGTTCTGCAGCAGTTCAATGTCTTTGTTCTTTTGCTTGCAGCTTACGCACAAAGCCGCCGTCAGCACGGCTATGGCGGCAAATATGATTAACTTTTTCATGTTGTGTGTGTTTTACAGGATATTAAACGTGGTGGTGTAAATTACGTCGCCCGACTCGATGACTTCCACCTTGTATTCGCCGGCCTTCCAGAATCCTTCTTTAGGCGAGCCGAACTGTCCTAACTCTATCATCTGGTTCTTCTTCGACTTCTCGAGTGTTATGTTCATCTCCGAGGTTACTTTCTTTCCTGGCATGCAGATGGTCTTTCCGTTAGGTCTTGTAACCCTCAGCTGCAGGTCGAAGTCCTGTGCCTTCTCTCTCCATGGCGCAAACTCTATGCGTGCCTGTATGTATCTTGCGTTGAAGCTGCGCAGAGGCTGGTCGTAGGGCGTCTTCTCCACGCCGTCGGCATCGAGCAGGCGGAAGGACATGTTGACAATCTTGTCGGTGAGCACGCTTGGCGGAAGGTCCTTGCGTGCCTCCTCTTCCAGTCTGTTCATTGATTCGCGCTCAGCCTTTAGAGCCGTCTGGTATTCGTTCTTAAAGTCGGTGTCTACATCCTCAAATCTTGAGAAGTAGCTTGAAAACACTGCCGTGAAGTCTTCGGTCTTTGCGGCATATACCTGTATGGCTATCTCAACCTTCTTGTCTTCAACGGTAAGCTTCACGGTCTTGTGCTTGCGGTTTACCTCGTTGGCAGCTATTATGCTGGGTATGCGCTTATACGACATCTCGTCAGCGCCCACCTTGAATGCCTTTCTGTGGAAGGTGTAGAGTATGGGCGAGTTCTCGTCGAACGTTATCCAGTAGAGCACTCCCTCGCGGCGGAAGCATACACTGTTGTCAGACGTGTCGACAGAAGGTTCGTATTTCTTCTTCTGCAAATAGTTGTAAAGTTTTAGCTGTGCGTCTTTCTGAGCCGGAGTCAGATCGCCTGCCGATGCTGATGCCGTAAACGCTAAAAGCAGGCAGATAATGATTTTTAAAGTTTTCATCGTCTTATAGGTGTTATTGTTCTTATTCTTTTATATTATGGCTGTCCTTTCGTGGTTCATGTCGTACACTATCATGCGTATGTCAACATACGACGGCGTCGACGTCGACTTTCTAAGTGTTGACACAAACTGCCGCAGGACGTTGAGCATTTCGCTTGTTATCTGTTCTGATGAAAAGTTCTCGATGTATACGGCCAGGGTAACGGCGTCGTTGCCTACGGTTACGCTTTCTATTGTCAGTCCGTCGGCTATCCTCGTGGGGCACTCTCTTGCCGCTTGTCGCCATGCTGCCTGCCAGCCATAGCCTCCGGTCATGTTCTGCCGTTGCTCCACCTGCAGGCTCCATTTGCCGTCTGTGTTTGTGGCTGTGCCCAGCTTGCGGTTGTTCTTGTCGTAGAAGACGCATTTATACTGTGTGCCTGCCCTGTAAGAGTAAACCAGTCGGTGCCATCCCTGACTGTTGTCCACGGGGCGGCCTCCGGCTCCGTAGCATGCCGTTTCCGTAAGCTGGTTCTGCTTGTTGTACTTATATTTTACGGTGCTGTATCCGCTTGCCGTGTTTGCCGGCTTGCCGTCGGCGCCGTAATAAGATTCGCTGCTTAGCATGCGCATCCCGTTGTATGTGTATGTATACTTGTGTATCTTCTCGCTCTTGTCGGCAACGGCTTTACCGTTGATGTCAAAGTATGCCTTCGAGGTGATGTCGCCGGCTTCGTTGTATGTGAATCTGCACTCGCTCCATCCCTGTCTGCCGTTTATGCTCTTTCCGTATCCGTCATAGCACATTATCTTGGTCATGTTGCCCCGCTTGTCGTAGACGGTGCGGCCTTCAGCCGCGATGTTGTTGGCTACAACGGGCTTGCCGTCAATGCCGAATGAAATCTGATGGCTCACCTTGTTGGCAATTCTGTCGTACTGGTTGTAGTATTTGTGCACCTTCTCGTTGTCGCATCCTCGTGTGCCGTTCTGCGTGAAGAACACTTCCGAGGTCTTGTTTCCGCGCTCGTCGTATTCGCGCTTTATGACAGCAAGGTTCTGTCCGCTGATGTTTTTCAGCCTGCCGTCGGTTCCGTAGTATTCCTGTTGCACGCACATGTTGTTCGAGTTGTATTTCATCACCTCTTTGTGATATCCCCCGTCACACAGTGCCGGCCTGTTTCCGCTGCTGAAGTAGGAGCGTTCGGTTACGTTGTCGCGTCCGTCATATTTGTATCTGATCTCATATTTTCCTGCGGCAAGCTTTCCGTTTGTGCCCATGGAGCGTTCGGCCGTTACGTTGCCTTTCTGGTCGAACTCCCACTCATAGTATGCCACACCCGACACCGACATCAGTTTTCCGTCGGTGTTCTTGTGCCTTTCTGATATGCAGTTGCCCTGGCTGTCGTACTCGTATTCCACGCGTGAGCAGAAATTGTTGAGCACGCACGGGCGGCCTTCGGTGTCGAGGAAGTAGCGCGCTGTCTCGTTCCCGTTGTCGTCATATTCATAGCACACCGTTGACGCTCCCTGTGATGTCATGGCCGGCTTGTCCTTGTCGTCGAAGTAAGAGAACTTCGTGCAGTTTCCGCGGGCGTCATATTCTTTGGTGAAATAGCAGAAGTGCATGTCTGAGAGCATTATGCGCTCCTTGGCCGCGCCCATGTAGGTGAGTCTTGCCAGGCGTCCCTGCTTGTCGTATCTTGCCTCCAGGCCGGCGTATCCCAGTTTGGCAGGTGCGTATATCTTTCCGTTTTTGTCGAAGTAATATTCTGTGAGCATGTTGCCCAGCGAGTCGTATGTGCTTTTCTTGTGGGCAAAGTAAGCCGTCTCTACGAGTTCGCCCGACGCGTCGAGCAGCTTGTGGTCGATAATGTTCCCCTTGTCGTCGTTGACAAATTTCTGTTTCGAATATGTGGCTTCGTCATCCGTGTCGTTGAAGTATGCCGCATTTCCTTTGGCATCGACATACGAAATGCCCGACAGGTATCCGTTGTCATCATACTCGTTGACATATCCGCTGACGCCTTTAACGTATGTCAGCCTGCCGTCTACACCGAGATACTGTCTCTTCTTGCATGTGCCGTCGTCGTTGTATTCGTAGAGTATGCCCGCAAATGCGTCGTCCTTGCGTATCATCGGCTGGCCGTTTATGTCGGTGTATTTCTCTGATGTGCGGTTGCCCCATTTGTCGTAGGTCAGCAGCACCACCGGGCAGTTGTTGCCGTCGCTGCTCGGCTTTCCGTCCACTGTGAGGTAAACAATCTTAGACAGGTTGCCGTCATCGTCGTAGGTGAATTTCTTCACGCCGAGGCCGAATTGTGTGGCCTTGGGCTTGCCGTCTTTTCCAAGATAGTGTTCCTCTATTACGCGTCCTTCGTCATCAAGGACATATCTGCGGCCGAAGATGCCTTGTCCGTCGGGCACCCTGACATTGCCGAATCCGGCATATTCAACCTTCACGAGATGTCCTTCGTCATCATATTCGAGAATGTACTTTGATATCTTTCCCTTTCCGTCGAGAGAAACATCGAATGCGCTTTGAAAGAGCTTCACCTGTGCGTTGAGCGTCATCTCGGTGCCGAGTTCGTCGTCCAGCTTGAAGGTGCAGGTCTTCATGTTGCTGTCATAGTCTTTTACGTACAGCACCTTGCCGCTGCGGTCCATGAATTTCTCAGAGTCAACCTTTCCGCTTCCTTCGGTGTAAAGCAGCGTCATGTCAACTATGCGGTCTTTGTCTTCAGAGTCGTGATGGTCAACCAGCTTGCCCTTGCTGTTCACGTACGACACGCGGCGGAGCTTGTGTCTTGAATACTCGAAGCGGTACGACGCCTCGCGGTGAGACATTTCGCTGCTGCTCAGCCGGCCCACTCCTTCGGGTATGCCGTAGACTTCAACATAATCGCGATAGTATTTTACCTTTGTGCGGTAGTAGTCCCATGTGAAGAAGCCCACGAGCATCAGTATCACCGCTACGGCTGCTCCTCCGTAGATCAGCGGGCGCGGTATAGGGTCGGGGGCAATGGCTTTTTTCACGGCGGCCTTCATCTCCATGCACGACTGATAGCGTGCTTCGGGAATCTTTTGTGTGGCTTTGTCTACAACCTCCTGTATCTTGTTTGATATATAAGGATAATATTCTGCCATGCGCGGCATGTCTTCTCTCACCACCTTCTGCCTTATTTCCTGCGCCGTAAGCATGGTTGAGTCATACGGCGCGCGGCCTGTCAGCATGTGGTAAATCAGCACTCCGATTGAATATATGTCCGAACGGGTGTCTACGTTCCTGCCGTAAATCTGCTCGGGGCTCATGTATGTCGGTGTGCCCATTATGTATCTGCTGTCAGCCATGTTCGCCTCAGACACAATCTGCGCTATACCGAAGTCCATTATCTTAATATGCCCGTCTTCCTGTATGATTATGTTCGAGGGCTTGATGTCGCGGTGAACAATGCCTTTTGAGTGGGCATATTCAAACGCATCAAGTATCTCACATATCATGGGATAGGCTTTCTTTTCGACAATCAGGCCGTTTCTCTTGTTGATGAAGTCTTCGAGCGTTATTCCTTTGACATATTCCATTATAAGGAACACGCCTTCAGGCGTTTCAACATAGTTGAGGAATTTCACAATGCCCTGATGGTCGAGCGAGCAGAGCAGTTCGGCCTCTTGCTTGAATCGTGCGCGGAGCGCGGGGTTACGGGCTATTTCAGGCTTCAAGGCCTTTATTGCCACCTGTTGGTCAATGTTCGTGTTTACTGCAAGATAAACACTGCCCATGCCGCCTGAGCCCAGGTGGCGCACAATTCTATAATTAAGGATGTCTGTCGGTATCATGTTGCTTCAATGAATGATTTTCAAGGTAGACGTCAGGTTTTTTTATGCCATTGCGCCGGAACTTACGGTCTGTCGCATTTCTGCGGCTTTTTCTTACGGTTTTCTCTTGATTCCGGCAGGTTTCCAAAAGGTGTCCTTTTATGTAGTGAAAGGTTATCTTTCAGAAGACGAAAGCCCATGTTCCGCAGGCTGAAATGATATCTTTTGAAATTATAACTGTCAGCTGCCAGTCAGGATAATTCCGCCGGCGGGTAATGTCTCCAAGAGTCTTATATATCAGTAATGGAAGGTTATCACACAAGGATGACGAATTTCCACACGACCATGGATATGATGGACAATATTGCCGCACCCCATCCGAGCCTGCGGTGGTCAGACTTGTATTTGTATATTTTTTCGCCGCTCACCATCTCCACCTTTCCTGTGGCTACCACCATGCCAAGTATTATTCCTAAGAATCCGCCGAGAATGGCAAATATGTAGGCTGCTATCAGCCATCCCGTGGCATCCTTCTCTACATATTTAGCGTTTTCTTCATTGGGCTTGGATATGGTTGTCGTTTCCGACACGGTGTTGTCATCTTCCGTCGGCGTGTCTTCCGCGTCCTGTATGGCACGTGCACGCTTGTCGAGTTCTTCCACCACTTTGTTCCAGTCGAGATGTCCCTCAATCACTCCTGCGAGATAAATCTCCGGGGCAGGCCCGCTGGCGGGGATGTTTACCGAGGTCTTGCATACAGACTTGCGGTTTACGATAGTGCCGTTTGAGCTGCAGTCTGTAAACACATAATATTTTCCTCCGGTAAACTCCTTCAGCTCTATGTCAGCGTGGTGGCGGCTTATCTTTCGTGCCGAGTCGTTCACTATGATGTCGCACATCTCGCGGCCTACGGATATCTTCACCGGCATGTTGCGCGATGATATGTTGCTTACGTTGGTGCCGTTGCTCAGTGCCGACATAAACTCGTAGCAGCTTTGGTAGCGCTGCATCATGTTCTTGGCCGTAGCCTTGTCGAGCACCTTCTGCAGCACGTCGGATATGCCCTTCTTGTATTTGGAGAGCTTCGGAAATTCGTCGTTTATTATCGAGTCTTTCGTCTCAAACTCGTTGGAGAGCGTGTTGAAGGCATGGTGTCCTGTGAGCATATAGAAGAACACGCAGCCTACGGCATATATGTCCGAACGGTAGTTTATGGAGTAGCCGGCAGCCTGCTCCGGACTCATATATCCGTTGGTGCCGAGTATAGAGCCAGGTATGGTGTTGCCGTTATTGTTGTCAAGATCCTTGGCTATGCCGAAGTCCAGCAGGCAGATGCTGCCGTCAGGGCGCACCATGATGTTCGACGGCTTGATGTCGCGGTGCACGATGTGTGAGTCGTGTACGCACTGCAGCGCGTCGAGTATTTTCATCATCATCTCCACAGCCTGCTGTTCTGGTATGGGGCCATGCCTTGTTACATACTGTTCGATGTTCAGTCCTTCAACAAGTTCCATGACGATATAGTAGCACTGTGTGTGCTCGTCGCGGAAGGCCGAATAGAGCTTTACGATAGAGGGATGGTCTATTCTTACAAGGAACTTCACCTCCTTTTCTATTCTGTCTATTATCGACCAGTCGGTGGCAAATTCCGGGAGAATCTCCTTTATCGCCACTATGTTGCCCTTGGTGTCGCGTGCACGGAATATTCTCCCCATGCCTCCACGGGCAATAGGCTCGTCGTCAATGATATAGTTAGCAATTTGTCTCATCGAGATAATTATTTTTCGCCTTTTAGATTTTCATACACAATGCCATCTTTCTCTTTCCTGCCGGTGTCTCCGCTCTTTTCCTCGACAATCTTTTTCTTTATCTCTTCTGTCTTTGAGCTTCCTTTCTTGTCAGTTGTTTTTTGAGCTTCTTTCGTGATGGCTTTCTTTGTAGATATTTTGTTGTCTGTAACCTTTGGCTTTACGGTCTTGACGGGCTCGCTTTCCTTTACGGTTATCACCTTCTTCACCTCCTTTGTGCTATTGGTAGTCTCGGGTGCTGAAGGTTCAGCGGTCTCAGCTTTCGGCTGCGGCTTTGCCTGTGTCTGTGTCTTCTTCATTATTACCTCGGGCTTTGTCTGCGGCTTGCTGTCCTTGTTCAGGTACCAGTAGATGCCTCCGCCGGCTATTGCCACCATCAGCAGGCCTATTATGGAGTAAAGCAGCGTGTGGCTTTTCTTTGCGCGTGTTGAGGTGTAGCCGTTGGGCTGCATGCTGCCGCGCTTGCCTCCTCCGCCAGGAAACTCCACGAGCTGCACCGTTATGTTGTCTACTCCTCCTGCATCGTTGGCCTGGCTCACCAGCATGTCTGCACGCTCCTTCAGCGGCAGGTCATAGCGTGTTACGGTGTTGAGTATGGCATTGTTGCTGACCATGCCGCTGAGGCCGTCGGAACACAGCACAAACACACCGCCCGGCTCTGGCGTTATAGGCATCTGTCCTATCACGGGAGGTGTCATGTTCTCAAGTCCGAGGGCATTGGTTATCTGGTTCTTGTCCTGATGATGCTCGGCGTCTTCCTTGCTTATCTGTCCTGAGTCGACGAGCGCCTGGACATACGACTGGTCTTTGGTTATCTGATGTATGTTGCGGTTGGCCACGTAGTATATGCGGCTGTCTCCCACAGAGCCGTAGTAAACCTGTCCGTCCCTGATGATGATCATCACGCATGTAGCTCCCATGCCGCTTAGTCCGTCGTTCTGCGAAGCCCTGCGCAGTATGGCCTGGTTGGCGGCAATGATAGAGCTGTTGATAGCCTCTTCGGCTGTGGCGAATGTGTTGTCGGTCAGGATGTCCTGTATCACGGCCACGGCGAGCTGCGATGCCACGTCGCCGGCCTTCTGTCCGCCCATGCCGTCGCATACTACAACGACTCTTCCGTTTGGAGAGTCGAACGTGGTCATGCTGTCTTCATTAACGCTGCGCACCCTGCCCGTGTCGGTGCAGTTGGCTATTATATAGTTTTCCATGATTTTATCCTATTTGTGGTATTGCTATGAAAATGAACACGGTGCTGCCCAGGCGTATTATGTCGTAGTTCTTCAGTTCGCCTTCGTCTGAAAGCTCCTTGTTGACGAAGGTTCCGTTGCTCGACTGCTCGTCGCGGTATTTGAACTTGTTGTCCACGTTTCTGTAAAGTAGCGACATGTGGCGGCCCGACATCTGCTTGTCTTCCGGCACGCAGATGTCGCACGAGCGGTCGCGTCCGATAAAGTTCTTGCCCTCATAAATGTTGTATGACTTGCCCAGCGGATCGCGGTTGTAGGTTACCAGAAATCCTACCAGCTTGCGTCCCTGTGCCGTGGGCACGCCTTTTGGCTGTCTGATTATGGTGCCGTTCACGGGTCTTTGTGCCGACTGCTGCTGTCCGGGGAAGCGTGTCTCGCCGGCAGCGTCCATTCCGCCCATCACAGGCGAACCCATTGCCCCCTGCTGCGGCATTCCTGCAGGAGGGGCAACGCGTGTTCTGTATGCTGAGTCAGGAGCCTGGTCGAACGGAGGCATTCCGAAATCTTGTTTTGAGTTAAACTGTGTGCTGTTGCCGTCTTTAGGGCACAACGGACATTCGTCACCATAGATATTAGAGTCGTATATATGTCCGTTTGGACAAGTTTTCTTAGGCATATTCTTAATTGTTTTTATTGTTTGACTATCTGTGTTATTTCTCTATTTATCCAAGAAACTCCTCATTCTCCATCATAGAGTCGAGCGATTCGCTGTTCTCGTCGGCCTCGGCATCAGCATTGTTTTCGGCCAGGTCGCTGTCGTATTCAATGTTGTCAGGCTCGCCGTATGTTTCGGCTTGTGCCATTGCAGGATCGTCCACTTCGGGAGTGTATGTGCTGTCGTCAGTATAAGTATCGTTCTCGGCTATATATTCTTCAGGCTGTCCGTCGGCAGCATATATGTCGTTTTCGGCTATGTCTTCGTTGAATCCGTCGTCTATACGGCTTTCAGGGTTGGGCAAACCTTCCATTTCGGCTGAATATCTGTCGTTTTCTGCCAGATACTGGTTAGAGTTATATCCGTCTACCAGTCCGTTAGGGTTGTAGTCAGGATTGTTCTCTGCGAAGTCGCCGTGGTATGCCTCGCCGGTCTTCTCGTCTTCAAAGTTGTTGTATATAGGCTCCTGGTTCTGTGCTATATAGTTTTCATTTGCTTGATGCTGTTCATCGTATCCGTTTATCTCCTGTGGGGTGAATCGCTCGTTGGTTACCTGAGCCGTTTCGTGTCCCATGTGTATGTTGTCCGACTCGCTGAGCTGCATGAACTCGTCCTGGTCGAAGCGGTTGTTTCCGTTAGAGTCTACGGCGAGCAGGTCAGCCACGCCGTCGCCGTCGCCGTCGGCTATTGCGAATTTATGGCCGTTGATGGTGCCTTCCTCGATAGAGCCTATCTTTGTGTCGCCTACATAGAAGTTTGTGGTTTCGTCCCATGTTACGTTCGGCTCTTCTGCCGCCTGTGCCTCCTCATGATACACTTCTGCCGCCGGTTTTTCCACTATCACCACGTGTTCTGTCGTTGTGTGCGTAGCGGTGTGAGTCTCCTGGGTTTCTTGTGTTTCAGCTTCCTTATATTCGCTTCCTGCCTCGGCTCCGCCTATTATGTCTTCAGTTGTAAGCGTCTCGTCTGCCGTCTGTCCTTCAGGCTGTCCTGCCGCATAGGCTGCTCCGCCGGCCACTGCCGCTCCTCCTAAGAAGGCAGCTCCGCCAACAGCTATTCTTTTTGCTGCATTGCTCTTCTGGATGGCTTTATCCTCATAATCCTCAACGTTCATTCCTGGGTTAGTTCCGTTAGTATTCATAATCTTACAGTTTAATGGTTATTTTTTTCGTTTTCTGTTCTCAGAGGCTTCAGCCCTTAGCCGGCCTTGCCTTTATATTAGTATAGATTTGTTTAGGATGACTTTCTTACGGTTAACTCAAAATTTTTTCAGGCGGGCGTCGTTCATTATAGGAGATATAGACTGAAAACCTGCGCATATATTTATTTTTATGTATGCCTATTTGGTTATTTTTATCACGTAGGTTTCAGGGCTGTCGTCGCATACGAGGGCATAGAAGCCGGGTGAGAGATAGGTGAACGATATGCTGCTAATGCCGCCCGACATGTCGGTTGTCGACGGGTCAATGCAGTTGGTCTTTCTTGTCTTGGTGGTGTAGCCCTGGCTCTTTGTGCCGTTTTTCAGTTCCACGTTGTCGAGGGCTATCAGATGCCAGCTGCCCTGAAACTTGGCGCCGGCAGCCTTGAAGGTGGTAACGATGCCTTCGGGAAAGGGATACACCTTCTTGTCCACATAGGCCGTGACGCCGTCTTCGGTCATTGTCCTTGCCCTTGATATGGCAAACTCGTTTACGTAGACTCTGCCGGGCTTGTATGTCTCGCCGTCTTCACCTGTGTATGCTGTCCTGTATTCCGTTACGTCGGCTGCCAGTATCTTCTCTTTCGAGCCGTCCTCGTGCAGCAGCGTTACATATTGGTCGTCGGTCTTGGCGCCATAATGCTGAACTGTCATTATGCCGTCCTTGGATGTTCCGTCCTTCATCACTATCGTGTTGACAAATCCTGCCTGACCGAAGAGCGGCTGCGAGAGCGAGCGTGCCACCTTGCGTATCTCGCGTATGTTGCCCATGCCCAGCTCTACCGTTGCCGAACTTGTCTTTACAGCCAGCGTCTGTCCTATCTTCTGCGACACTATGGTTCCGCGGTAAGTCTTTCCTGCCGCCGTCTCCACCTCGTCGTCAACGCCCGTGGCCTCTTCAGCCTCAGGAGCCTTGCGCCTGATTTCCTGTATGTCGTTCCATTTTATGCTGAATGTCGTCGGCACGGCCTGCAGGTAAGTGTCGGTCTGCGCGTTGCCCTTTTCGGTCTTCACCACGTCGGTGTAGGTGTAGTTTCCGGTCGTTATGCTGTGCATCATCAGATAGCGCCCGTCGGCGTTTCCCTGCAGAGCCTTCGTCTCCATGGCCCAGCGCTTCCATTCGCGCGGAAGTTTTTCGTATCTTACATATTTGTCTTTCTTCGACTTTATTTCGCCGTCGCTGACCACCAGCAGTGCTTTTGTTGCCTCCACGGTGATGTCCTTGCCAGGTCTCTGAACCACGATGTTGCCCGTAATCTTTGAGCCGTTTTTCATTATCAGGGTGGTTTTCTGCTGTGCGTATGCAGGAATTATGATGGTCAACAGGAGAATAACTGCTGATGCAGTCTTGTATATAGTTGTCCGCATTATTGTTAAAAACGTTTTTATTATTCTGTGTTTTATCTGCTTTCTGCCGGCAGCTGTTGCTGTCATTCTTACTTAATGCCGGTCGGTATTTATGTCAGCCATCCGGCCTTTGGCTTATTGCCCATGCTGCCGGATGTGCTTATTGTCAGTTTATTACAGGCATGTTGTCCGTGCGTGCATTCACGTTGGCCGATGCCTTGGTCTGCCCTGCGTTGCCTTTAGCCTTTACGGCTTTGCCTGCGCTCTGCTTTCTGCTGCTGCGCCTGTTTGCGTCGTTGTCGCCTGCAGCGGCTTTGGTGCCTATGGGTATCGACATCTCCGTGGGGGCAACCTTGTTGGTGGAGTCTTTGTTCCATTCGCCCTTGCCTTGCTCTACATATTCCTTAGGTGCCGCAGGAGCTGCTTCGGGTGCCGGCGCCTGTCCGGCAGACATGAGCCATACCGCAGCAATGATGACAACAACCAGCAGTGAGGCTGCCGCAATAATTGTCTTGCGCATTGTTACGTAAGGGTCCTTTACCAGGTTCCAGTCGAAGTTCCAGCGGTCTCCGAGCCTTATCTTGTCGTTTCTTGTTACGGGTATGGATGTTCCTTTCAGCATTCTCCTTTCGTTGATGAAGGTGCCGTTGCTGCTTGTGTCGCTTATGGTCATCTTGCCAAGCAGGTTGAACGAGATGACCATGTGGTGTCTGCTCACGTTGTCCCTTTCGTCGGGTATGACAATGTCGCAGTCGTTGCCGCGTCCTACTGTTATTTTCTTCATGCGTTATGTCTGTCTTTTTTTATTTCTTCTTCTTTATCAGCCTTATCTGCTCTGACAGAGCGTCCTTTATGCGCCGCATGTAGCTGTACTGGTATGTTGAGTCTTTCTTCATGTCGACAACTATTGCTGTAAGGTTGTCGTGGCTTTCGCCGTTCTGTATGCCTATGGCGTTGACTCTTTCTGTCAGATAGCGTAGGGCTTCGTCGGGACGCTTTGAGGCGTTGAACATCTTTATAATCTCAGGTTCGGGCTCACAGTTCCATATGCCGTCGGAGCAGAGTATGAACCTGTCGCCGGCCCTGTAGGGTATCTTCTCCACCTGGACAGCAGCCTGCGGCCTTATGCCCAGGGCTTTTGTTATTATGTTGGAGAAGCTCGACAGGCGCGCCTGCTCTTCGGTCATCAGATTTTTCGCAACCATCTCGAACACCTTTGAGTGGTCGAAGGTTCTGAATATCTTTTTTCCGCCTCTCAGCTGGTAGATGCGGCTGTCGCCTATGTGTGTCAGATATGCCGCCTCGGGCGTTATGGCCACAACCGTCGTCGTGGTGCCCATGCCGCGCAGCGGCGGGTCGTTAAGCGCGCGCCTGTAGATGGCTGCGTTGGCGTTGGCAACGGCGCTGCTTACGGCCTCTGGCCCAATCTTCTCTGCCGGCACTTCGGCCAGGGTCTGCACTATCTCCGTGGCCGCTATGCGCGATGCTGTCTGTCCGCCGTTCATGCCGCCCATGCCGTCGCATACGGTCAGGATGACAGCCCTGCCGCTGACCATGCCGCCGTATGAGTCCTGGTTTTCTTCGCGTCCGCCTATGCCGGAGCGTCCGTATGCCTCGCATGTGTCTGTTGAGGCTATGAGTTTTATTTCTTCAAGGCCGATTGTAGATGTAGGATGGTTATCGTTCATTGTCAAGCGATATATGTTTCTGTATGATGGTTTACGGGCGTGTGGCCGGCGCATCAGAACATGCCCGATATGACGGTGCGTGACGAGTCGTCGCTGCTGCCCGATGGTGAGTAGAAGTTGTCCTGTATGTCAGCCTCGGGGCGGGCGTCTGCTGCCGTTGCGGCGCTTGCAGCCGCCATGCCTGTCTCCTCAAAGCCTTCGTCCTCAAAGAGGCCGGCCTCCTCCACGTTGAATGTCTTTACGAGCAGCTTGTAGTGTCTGCCTATGCTTATGACGTCGTTCTCGTTTACGGTCAGAGTGTTATATCTGGCGTCGGTGCCGTTCACTTCGGTTCCGTTGGCCGAGTTGTAGTCTGTTATGGTCATGTTGAAGCGCACGGGGTTGCCCTCCTTGCGTATGTAGAGTATGGCGTGCTCAGGCGACACGGTCTTCTCCCTTAGGCACACGTCGCATCCGGCTGCCTGCCCTATGGCGTTGCGTCCGAGATAGAGCGGAAACATCTCGCCAAGCAGTCCGTGGGATATGGAGAAGAGACAGCCCACTATCACGCGGTTCTGCATGGTTATCTGCCGGGTGTCTCTGTCGGCCACGGCTGCGCCTGACGCGCTTTGTGCCTGGAAACCCTGTCCCTGCGCACCGGCTATGCACGTGCGGTTGTCGTCGTTGCCCGAACGTGTGTAGAGGCTGCTGAACGCTGCCTCGTCATACTCGCTGCTTCCGGGATTGTCGTAGTCGACGCCCGGTACTATTGTCTTGTTCTGTGACATAATCTATCGTTGTTCAGTGTTTACACCATTTGAAACCTCATCAGGGTTTCGCCCATCTTTATCATGTCGCCCGTCTTCAGGCTGTAAGCCTTGCCCTTGGGTATGGCATGCCCGTTGACGTATACGGGGTTTTCTGTCTTCACGGATGTTATCTGGTAGACAATCTGCCCTGCGGGCGTTTTCACGGTACGCATGCCTGCATGTATGCGGCTCATGGCTATGTCGGGTGTTATCTTTATCTGTGCGGTGCTGTCAGAGCTCTTGCGTCCCAGGTTGTAGTAGTTGCCGTGGGGCAGGCTAATAGTGCCGAAGCTCATGCCCTGGAAGCTCACCTGCAGTATGCCCTTGCTCTTCTGCTGCAGCTCGGGTATGAGCCTTGTCTTCAGTCCGCCGTTGAGGCCCTCTACCACCACCGTCTTGTCTCCCTGTCCGTTGATGACCGACGTGGGCAGTCCCTGGGGCTCGCCTCCTGCCGTAACGGGGGCGCCTGATGCCGGCGCTGCCATGGTCTTCTCTGAGTGCTGCTCCTGCAGTATCACGCTGAACGGCACCTTGTATGAGCATTTGGGACAGCAGAATGTTTCGGGCGGACGGCGCTGAAGCTCGAATCGCCGGCCGCAGTATGGACATTTTATTATCATTGTTGCTATAGTTGTTTTTATTTTACGTAAACGACCACCATGCTGTCGTCGAATTTACCCCACATCTGCGGATGCTGCTGGCCTTCAGTGTCGCTGATTACTCTCGGGTTGACATAGTTGAACAGCTCGCGCGCCGTAACCTTCCTGTCGCCGTTCCTGTCGGCGGCGCCCCTGAAGGCCTCGAGTATGCGGCTGATGAAGAATGAGTTGGTCATGTCGGGACTTTCCCACGAAACCTCGTTGGCACGGCTCGACGTGTAGAGCATCACGCTTGTCTTCTGCGTGCTGCGCTGCGGCGTCCTGCCGCCTTTGCTGTTCTTCAGCGTTAGTCCTCCCGAATAGCATGCCATGGCCAGAATCACCTTGCGGCGGGCCTTGGCCGACTTCATGATGTTCTGTATCTCGTTGTATGTGATGAGGCTCGAGGCGTCTTTGGTCTCGTAGGTGGTAAGTCCGCCCTGCACGCCGTGGCCGCTGTAGACGAAGATTATCTCGTCGTTGGGCGTAGACTTGGCAAACTCCGACTTGAGCACTCTCAGTATGTGGTCGCGCGTGGCGTTAGAGTTGAGCAGCATGAACACGCTGCTGCCGTTGTATTTGTAGAAGAAGCGCGACACGGCACGGGCGTCGCCCACCGAGCAGGGCAGGGGCGGGGCCACCTGCGGATACTTGTACTCGCCTATGCCGACCGACACCACGTAGGTCTTCTGCGGAAATGCCGCTGCTGCCAGCAGTAGCATCAGCGACAGCGATATCAGCTTAATCATGCTTGTGTGTTTCATAATATGATGTCTTTTTAAGGTTGCTATTTTCCCTTGAACTTGCACTTGCAGCTGCTGTTGGGGCATTTGCCCTCGGCCAGGATGTTCTCATAGAGCTTTGTGCCGAAGTGGTAGCCGCACTTGGGGCAGCAGTATTTCTTCCTGAAAAAGCGCTCGTTCTGGTCCTTGCGCTGTATGAGGCTGCGGTTCTTCACGTCAACTATGATCCACGAGAAGCCTATGGCTATGATGCTGCCTGCCACCTTGATGGCAGCGCTGGCGGTGGTGTCGCCTGCAAAGTCCTTGGGCAGAAGCATCGTCAGCAGTATGGCAAAGATACTTCCCAGCGACAGCGACGCCATTCTCATCATCATTATGTTCGACGTCTTGGCCTCGAGCGACATCTTGTTGCGGTTGTAGGTCTCGTAGATGTTGCGCAGCTCGCTTATGTCCACGGCGTCGTCGGTCTTGGGCGGCTGCTGCGCCATAAGCTCCTTTATGCGGAAGGTGTGTCTTGCCCCGAGGCGCACAAGCGTGTTGAGGCTCACCGGAACCTCGCCCGTAAGCCGCTTGAAGCTGCCGCTGGCCGACATTATCCATGTGCCGTTGGTCGAGTTGTTGTCTCTAAGGGTCATTTTGCCGGTGGCCTCGTCAAGATGAAACAAGGCATGCTCGCGGCTTATGCTTGGTTCGGTCAGTTTAAATGGCTGATTACCAAATTTACCGATTAAGATATCCATATCTGTTTAAAATATATTTGCTGTAGATATAATTTGTTTCTTTACTGTTCTGTGACTTTTTGTAAAAATGCCTTCGGGACGTATGCCGTCACTATCGTGCCGAAGCCATTGATGGTTACCCCCACGCGGGTTTGCCTTTTTACGCGGCAGACAAAGCCGCTGAATCCGGTGAACTTACCGCTTATTATCTTCACCTTGTCCCCCTTGGATATGTCGCTCTCAGTGTCGGAGATGAACATCTTGTTCTCGTCTTCAGTTTCATACCATTTGAGGAAAGACTCCATCTGGTCGTCGGGAACTATGAGCGGCTTTATTCCGCTTTTGCCTATCGGACAGCCGTTTTCGTCTTTGTTGGGGATATAATAGTGATGAAGAAAACTGAGCCCGGGGCTTCCCACGTATTTTCTTATCATTCTCTCGGTGGTGTGTACAAACAGAAAGTTGGGTATCAACGATTCTGTTATCAGCTTGCGCTTGCCGCCTATTATGCGCATTTTGTTGGTTACGGGCAGGAACACTTCTATGTTTTCCGCCTCAAGTATGTCTTTGGCTTTTCTCTCCTGTCCGTATGCAGCCCTCATCAGGAACCACACAGCCTCCTGGTCGGGCTTGTCGGGCGGGTCGGCACTTTGTCTCCGGACACTACGGGGGGACACCCCTTTAGCTGATTTACACGTTCTGGGGGACACATCGGAGGCAAATCCGGTGTTTGAGGTTTGCCCGCCTCGCCGGGTGTTCTCATTAGACAACGAGCACATTTTGTCTTAGCGTATTGCGGTTAAGCGCTAAATACATAATTAAAAGACACACCCGTCAGGAAATGTTTGCTCAATTCTCAGATAACAAAGCTTATGCCTGTAAATATCTTTAAGTTAGTAACAAGTTGCAGGTAAATGTCTTTAATATGCAAAATAAGTAAATTGTATACCTTATCCGGTGTTAGCCTGATGGGCCTTGCACTTGAGGCCCCGACAACATTCTGTCACCAGCAGGACCTTATGCCCGCCGTTATCAGTGAACTGTGTTCAGCTTCACCGGAGGTAACAGATATATTAGTTCGTCGACAAAATTAAATAAAAATATAAATATAAACAAAAGATAACGCAAAATAATGAAAAATTTTTTAACCAAAATCGGTTATTAGTATTCGGTCTGTATTTTTTATATTGATCTGATTTTGGTTAGATTTTTCATAGGCGCTTTTTAATTCATAGTTTAAATGAGGCGTGGAGATGGCGGTAAAAACTTATGACAAAAATATTTTTCAATCTGGAAAATAAAATTTTTTATCGGTCTACAATAAATCAGAATACTTCTAAAAAGTGTGCACTTATTAATAAAGATAATAGATATAAAAAGAGATTGATATCTGTGACAGTTTATAGAAAGTTGTCTGAATGGATTTATCAAGGTGGTTCTATCTTTATCTGTTGGATAATAATGTAACTAGCGTCATATTATCTGTGTTGATTTTGAAGACAGAGTAGATTAGGAATGTCGCACTCCGGATGTAATGTTGTATGATGTTCACTATAGAACCGAGGACAAGAGCCTATACTACGAGATATATTATAAACTACTTCTATAACAAATTTCTCAAAGACTAATTTGCAGATAATCAGTATTCAAGATTTTAACTACTTACTGGAAATGTTATTTTTGTGGAGGTTACTGTCTTGCTAAGTTGGATTTAACCTAAAGGGCTGGCACGATAATA
Organism: Prevotella marseillensis; assembly: GCF_900625065.1. Classification (NCBI taxonomy): domain Bacteria; kingdom Pseudomonadati; phylum Bacteroidota; class Bacteroidia; order Bacteroidales; family Prevotellaceae; genus Prevotella; species Prevotella marseillensis. The sequence goes on from NZ_UYXY01000001.1 coordinate 3,167,005, forward strand.
CGTGTCAGCCCTAAATTAAAGGTTTATCGAACAGTAAATATTTTGGTATGACAATATTATTTTCTGATATAGAACTTATTCTGAATGAGAAAATCAAAAATAAGTCAGATTTTTTAATTCGTCATTTTACAAGAATTTTTTTGACATAGACATTATTACCAGCCTCTATACGAATAATATACAGACCTTTTGGATAACTTGCAAGTGAAAGATTGCCGCTATCAGTATATGCGACACATACACCTGAAGAATTTATAAGACTCAGGTTGTCAAAGTCTCCTTCGATTGCAATTATTTTGTTTTCTTGTATATATGATATTTCTATTCCATCTGCTATAGATTCGTTGATGTTAGAGGTCCCATCATAATAGAAAGGTAACGAAGTGTCAGAATTTCTTCCGTCAATATAATATGCTTCTACATAATAGTTTGCTCCTTTTATGGGTTGGGGGTCGACAAAACGTGCCTGAAGCCTATCAATTATCAAATTGTTGAGTTGTTCGCCATCTCGATAAACGTTATAATTAAACACCTTACCTTCATCCTCAGAGGGAGTAAATTCTGGGGTATCTGTTATACAGCCGGTGATGTCCCAACAACAGAAACCATTTTCTGCTTGGCCCTGCTCCGCATAAAAATCGGATATCTTTTTCCAAGTTTTACCATTATCGTCAGAATATAGATCACTCTTACCTGGTAGGAATGTTTCCGTAAGTACACAGCATGCGGGCATTTGTGGGGCATCGTAATCAAAGAATTTAAGGCCTATTTTTAGTTCTTTGCTAGCGTTAATCTTCAACGGCTCATCTAGAGCGACAGTGAAAACTTCATTGTAGGGGAGATTTTCTATTTTTTGTTCGCGTACAATTTTATTGTCTTCAAATATAATTACAGATGCGTTTATACCCAGTATTGTTTCTACATAACTATTATAGTTGATTATCGAAGAAATCCCCGAAAGATACTTACCGTCAAAAATTTGAAGGTCTTTATTGTCAAATGCATTTGCCACAATAAACTCGTTACCTTCGTTACCAATAGCCCATCTTCTTGTCATAGAAGGAACATTGATATGATTTAGCAAATAAGCAGATGACGGACTCTTCCATGTAAGGTTCAGAGATTGGTCTTCTTTATTAAGTAGACCGATGAGTCCTGTAGGAGCAGCAGCATCTGCATCTGAACTTATCTTTATGTTATCAGCATAAGCCATGTATTGTGCCAGGCCTAATCCAAACTTGCGCAAGCGCATCTTGAATATTTTTCCTGCCACAAATGATGAAAGATCTGCTGATAGAGTATTGAATGCATAGCCTGTAGATGATATGTCTTTCAATGACCATGCTTTCACTTCTTTCCAACTTTTTCCATTATCAGTGGTTATTTCAACACTGATGGAGTCTTTGTCAAGTGTTTGATTGTCTTCTTTAAGTAGAGAATACTGAAATAAGAAACTTACGTTGATTTTATTAAGTTTTGTGGCATCAAGTGGCCTTGATACGATACTTCCAGAATATGGCTCTTGTGAAATGACTGTAGACCAAAGACTACTCTTTATCAAACCATAATCTACAATCAAATCCCACATAGCATCCATGTCCGGTCCGTAATCCTTAACTCTTTCCCAGTAATTTGTGTCAAAATAAGTAGATTCAAAATCTTCTAATAATGGTATGGCATAAGTATCAGGAACAGAGGCTGTAAGAGGTTCAGACATAGGTGATACAATGGTTTTTCCATCAGCAAGATTATATACGCCTTCAATTGTATATATAGGATGCCCACCAACACCATCTTGTATCAACACAGTGGGTTTGTCCTCGGGAATCTCTGCAGTCTTGTTGCCATCTCGATAAATAATATATTTGATAAGTGTAATGTCTTCATATTTTGTGTCATCTTTTATCCATGAAAGTGTAACCTGTCCTGCATTCTCTGATATTGCAGAAAGTCCAATAGGTGTTGGAGGAATAGAAACATCAAATTTCTCTGATTTGAGAATCCAGCTTTTAGGAGTTTGTCCAGCCATAATCTGAATATCGGCATTGCCTGCAATTATATTGCCGTCTGCAGACATTGCAATAGGAAATGCCTGAGACTTCTTATTATAGTCAAACTCGATGTCTGGCATTATTCCACTTGCAAAAATGTCCATATAATATGTAAGGTCTAGTATGCGGTTGTCTTCATATGAATACCAGAAAGAACGAGTGTAAGCATCTCCCATGAAAGCAGAACCGTAATTATATGCAGCGGTAACGTTGCCGTTATTATCTATTGCAGCATTGCTAATAACACCTTTAAAGGCATAATTAGGTATAAGATGACTGACGGAATTTTCCACGTCATAAATATAAGCGTATTGAGAACTTCCTTTTATAATGATATACTTGCCGTTAGAACTTATATTTAATACGTCCATGTCTCCAAAAGATCCTGCTATTTCATTTCCGATATCATTATTTGTAATAATTTGACATGTTCCGTCTTTCCATAATGATATATAAGCATTGTTTAATTTGTCTACAGCTTTTCCAACAATTAAATTACCATCTTCAGAAATAAATCTAGGTATAGCGTATTTAAAATCATTCGGTACATTAAGCCATTCATGCTTCCATATTCCATCTTCCAGTTCCGTCCAAATGCACGGATAATATTGAGCACTGTTTCCTGTACTAATATAACCACACACTTTTTTACCGTCTGATGATATTCCCACAGATCTTGACCCATCTCCTAGATATTCAAAAGCAGATGTATTAAAGTCGCCATAATACAGACGTGTACATTTGCCGTCTTTCCATACAGCTGCAGTATTGGCAGGTCCTTCTGCTTTGCCGAATGCATCTTCATAATAAATAATAGTATTAAGATCTTTTGCTGTTCCGCATATAATGCCATTATCGGTAACATCTTTGAATTCACCAGATGTTTCCAGATTTTCTTCATCAAATTTGGTGATCCAGTTAAGTTTGTCTGTTGTTGTGTCATAAAGAAAACTTTCGGTGGAAATACCATCTAAGTTATTCTTGAAGTTTACTCCAACAACATATTGGCCGTTAGCTGAGATAGCTGATGTGAGAGTATATTCCCCTAGGTTCTTGAAATCTTTGTCTGCTTTTACAGTGCTATAACCTACTATAAAAACAGCTGCTAATAAAAGTAATTTTTTCATAATAAGGACTTTAAGTTAAACATGCGATTAATATCATCGCAATATTACGAAAAAAATGTTACAGTTGTTTTTTTTTTTTTATTTTGGTCTTTTTTAACAAAAGCAGACAAATGCCACTAAAATCAGCCATTTCTGAGCCTGAAACCATAAGTTTGAGCCTCTGAAATGGCACCTTTTCATCCGTAACTGGGCCACTTTTTATGCGTAAGTGGCCCGGTTATGTTTTTTAACACTTCCGCTTTTCACTCTTATTCGCTGCAACTCGCTGTCAGTCAGTGTTTTAATAAAGCACACCGTTTTTTGCCCTTTTCTGCCCAAAATCGCGGTATGGCGAAGAGCATGCGTGTTCTGAGAGCATCAAACGGTCGTGAAAACATGAAGAATGTTTACAAATAAGTGCTGCTGTCAGGTGTAGGGAATCTTGTAAGTGAGATGCCGGAAACAGTCATACGCCCTATGATGTCAGAGATAAAGCTCACATTCTTTTCTTGTTGAGCATACTTTCTTCAGCATTATGTTTGCTGCAGAGAGGAGTAGTCTGTTCACCTTTCTTGCGCCGTGAGGACATACGGCGGCGCAGCGCATGCATGATATGCAGGTCTTCTTGTCCACCTTTGCAGGGTTGTCTGTGCTGATAGCGCCTGTCGGGCATTTGGAGGCGCACAGGCCGCAGCTTGTGCATTGGGCTGTGGGGCGGGGCACGAAGCCTACGCTTCCGGCCTTCTTGTACGGTCTGTTGCCGGGTATTGCAGGCGTGGCAGAGTCGTTGCTGTTCAGCTTGGCGGCTATCTGTTCGGCAAATTTGTTAAGTGCGGTATAATCGTCCTGGTCGGGGCGGTTGGCGGCATATCGGCGGACAATAGAGTGTTCGGCTATGGCTGCCACGGCGGCTACGATGCTGAATCCTGCCTTAAGGGCGCAGTCTTGCAGTTCGGCCAAAGTGTCCTCATAGGCACGGTTGCCGTATACGCATACTATTACGGCCCTTGCGCCGTTGCCGCTTATCTGCGTTATGCGTTCAGCTGCCGGGGCAGGCACGCGTCCGCCATACGACGGCACGGCTATCACGGCCACGTCGTCGCCGTTGAGAGCAACGCCCTTAAAGTCGGCCTTGCGGTCGGTAAGGTCAATGTTTACTATGTCGTTGCCGAGCTTTGCGGCAATAAATCCAGCCACCTTTTCGGTTCCTCCCGTCGGGCTGAAGCATATTTTATATATTTTCATTATTCTTTGTCTGATGTTTGTTTTGTTGCAAATATAATAATTTTAAGGCAAAGTCAAATGAAAAAACTTTGCTGTTTTTTATTTGCCATTGCTCTCGCTTTTGGCTATCTTTAGATAAGATAGTGTGCGGCTCGGCAGTGTCAAATGAAAAAAACTTTGTTGTTTTTTATTTGCCGTTGCTCTCGCCTTTGGCTATCTTTGAATAAGATAGGATGCGGCTCGGCAGTGTCAAATCAAAAAACTTTGTTGTTTTTTATTTGTCGTTGCTCTCGCCTTTGGCTATCTTTAGATAAGATAGAATGCGGCTCGGCAGTGCCAAATGAAAAAACTTTGTTGTTTTTTATTTGCCATTGCTCTCGCCTTTGGCTATCTTTAGATAAGATAGGATGCGGCTCGGCAGTGCCAAATGAAAAAAACTTTGTTGTTTTTTATTTGCCATTGCTCTCGCCTTTGGCTATCTTTGTAGCAGAAATGGTTTAGATTATGAAATACACAACAGATAAACGATATTCGGAGCATGGCACGGAGGGGAGATGTGCGGTGTCGTCTCGCAATAAGGTTATTTGTCTTTTGCTCTTTGTCGTAGGACTGCTCATGCTCGGCGGAGGCATCTACGGGCTTGTGTCGCTGTCGAAGGCTTCAGGCGCTTTGGACCATGCCACCGGCGTGATAGACAAGCTCAGCTATAAGAGAGAATACCGGCACCGGAAGAGACGTACGCACTGGGAGATGCGCATAAGCTACGAGACAGAGCGCTACGGCAAGACGTATATATCGGAGAAGTGCTATCTGCCATTCTGTAGTGAAGGCGACAGCATTGAGGTGCTGTATAATCCGGATAACCCCTACGACGTGCGCATTCCGGGCAATGAGCGCTGCATATGGTTTACGCTGCTGGGCGTAGGACTGTTGTGTATGTCGGGCGTGTGGCTGATGCTCAGGCCGCAGCGGCAAAAAGAGCGGCATGCTTAGCGCCATATAATAAAATAAATGTTCTTTATATATTGCGTTATGTCCGTTTTGCTATGCCATATAATGACTGAGCAAAACGGATATAATCATGATTTTGTTTTGATAGGGGTTGATGTCTTGTTCTATTTTTTGCCTTTCAGCATCTTCAGCGCAGCCGTTAGTGCCGAGTCGGTCTTGCCCAGTGCGTCGCTTTCGGTATATTCTACGCAGACGTCAGGCTTTATGCCGGTGTTGATAATATCGGAACCGTCGGGATTGGTGAAGCGGCATTCTGCTATCAGCGACGAGTAGCCGTGCCCCCAGTTGCAGAATTTAGGACTGCTTATCACGCCCGCTGTCGGCGTGCCTACAATCTTGCCGAGCGACAGGTTCTTCATTGTTGCGGCAAAGTCTTCGGCTGCCGATGCCGTAAATCCGTCAACAAGAATTATAACGGGGGCGGTTATTCTCAACGAGTCGGGCGTGTTGTTCTTCATCACGAACCAGCCTTCCTGAACGGGCTGCATGGCCACGCCGTTATAGTAGTCGGCCAGTTGGCTGACATTTTTGCCGTACATCTCGTAGGCCGTGTTAGCCACTCTTGTCATAATCTTTAAGCCGTCGAATATGTTAGTGTTTCTGTCGGCGATATGTCTTATTATGTTGTGCCACGACTCGTCTGTTCCTCCTCGGTTTCCGCGTATGTCGAATATCACGCCTTTGGCAGACAAGAAATCAGAGAGGTTATTCTCAAAAGCGCTTTTTATTGTGCCGGGCAACGTGAACGTGCTCATCTTCATATACATGATGTTGCCTGGCAGCTTCTTTATGCGGCATTTGGCCGTGTCGCGTCTGATGCTCCAGTCGTCAGTGTCGTCGTAGTTCCTTATGCTTGTCATGAGTTTTGTGTTTATGGTCTTGCCCTTAGGAGTAGTTATCTCAATATGATATTCCGCGCCTTCCTTGCCTGTAAGGAATATGTCGAGAGCCTTTCTCTTTCTCCATTCCATGTTGGGAGCCGAAACATACGGATAGACATGCTTTTGCAGATATTCGTCGAGCGTCAGGCCGTCCACCTTCTTAATCTCGCAGCCAACAGGCAACAGCGGTTTTAGCTGCCTTGTAGTGTTGGTTATCAGCAGTTTGTCTCCAGCCCATGTAAGTATCAGCGGCACCCTGTAGCGTATGATGTTGCTGTCGTTAAATCGCGTGTGTCCCTCGTCGAAGTGAGCCATGAACTGCGTCATTAAGCCCGAAAACTCCTGTTCGCTTTCGGCATTCAAGACCTTAGTAAGATAGCATCTGTAAAGACTGTCAGGATTAGTCTCCTTGAATTTCTCAGGAAATGCAAAGTTGTTGCTTATTTCTTTCCATATCGAAGAAAGTATATATATTCTTTCGCTCAGAGTAGTGTCCGCCTTGGCCGTGTATGGCACGATGCACATTAAGGCCAAAGCCGCAATAATTATTCTCCTGATCATGTTACGATGTTTTTGCTGAATGTATAGAGTTAAGTTGACTATGCAAATCTTCAGTATGAATTATGCTGACTAATATGTGAAACTTGTAGCCTTAAAACATCCCCGTTTTAACCGCCACAAGAGTAATCACAATTTTCCATTCTCAATTCTCCATTCTCAATTGGCAAATGCCCCTTCACGCCTCGATGTTGTATTTCTGAATCTTGTTATACAGTGTCTTGCGGTCGATGGCGAGCAGTTGGGCCGTCTTGGTCTTGTTGCCGCCCGTGGCGCGCAGGGCGTCTATTATGCGCTGTCGTTCGGTCTGCTCGTCGTGCAGGGCCGTGGGCTCCTGTCTCATGGGGCGCGTCATGGCCTTCGACAGTTCCTCGGTGCCGATGTATGAGCCGCGCGTAAGCAGGGTGGCACGCTTCACCACGTTGTTAAGCTCGCGCAGGTTGCCCGGCCAGCTGTATCGCGCAAGCATCTCCGACGCCTTGTCGTCGAATCCCGCCACGTTGCGTTCCAGCTCCTCGTTGGCCTGACTGACAAAGAGGTCGGCAAACAGAAACAGGTCGGCGCCGCGGTCTTTAAGTTCGGGCATATATATGGTGAACTCGTTGATGCGGTGATAAAGGTCTTCGCGGAACTTTCCGTCGGCCACGAGCTGCGCCAGGTTGCCGTTGGTGGCGCACACCAGTCGGATGTCCACGCTTATCTCCTTGGGCGAGCCTAACGGGCGCACCTTGCGCTCCTGAAGGGCACGCAGCAGCTGCACCTGCACGTCGTAGGTCAGGTTGCCCACCTCGTCGAGGAACAGCGTTCCGCCGTTGGCCTCCTCAAAGGCTCCGCGCTTGTCGGTAGTGGCGCCTGTGAAGGCTCCCTTGGTGTATCCGAAGAACTCAGAGGCCGCCACGTCCTTGGGTATGGCTCCGCAGTCGAGCGCAAAGAAGGGCTTGCCGGCGCGGCTGCTCTGGCTGTGAATGCGGCGCGCAACATACTCTTTGCCCGTGCCGCTGGCTCCGAGAATGAGCACCGACATGGGCGTTGGCGCAACGAGGTTTACGTAGTCGTAGAGCTGGCGCGAAGCCTCGCTCGTGCCTTCTATGTATTTCTTGGCGGCCGTGTGCGGCTTCTGTTCTGCCGCCGCATTGTTGTCGTGGGCTGCTGATGTTGCTGCTGTATGTGTGGCACCTGCCGTGTCGGCTGCTGCTGTGTTGTGGCTGTCGAGCGCGTCGTTTATCTTTTGCAGCAGAATGTCGGGCTGCACGGGTTTGGCTATATAGTCGCACGCTCCCGACTTCATGGCCAGCACGGCGTTCTGCACTTCGGCATAGCTCGTCATCACGATGAAGGGCGTCTGCATGTTCTTCTTGCGCAGCCAGTTGAGCAGAAACAGACCGTCGTGGTCGGGCAGACGGAGGTCAGACAGTATGAGGTCGAAGCCCGTGCTGTCGGTCACGGCCCGTGCCGCGGCGCTTACGGAGCTTGCTCTCTCAACCGTGAAACCCTTTTTGCGCAGCCATGTCTGCATCATGGTTGCGTATGTAAGGTCGTCTTCAACTATAAGGATACTTGCCATGTAGGTCAGAATGTTGTTATGATAACAACTGCGTGTCGTCGTGCAAAATTAGCTTTTTTATTATACATGGCGCAATAAACCGTTGTTTTTTATTGCTTTTTAAAACTTTGAGATTAATGTCTGCGGCTTTCAGATATATTGATTTTTGATTATTCGACTGCTATTTGTGCTTTGCGTTGCGTGCCTCGCCGCAAAAAATGTTATATTAGCAGAACATAATCTACAATTTAAAAATCGGAAAATATTAATATCATGAAAATCAAGATTACATTACTGTTTGTTGTCATTGCCGTGCTTCAGCCGCTGAGGCTTTTCGCGGCAGGTAAAGGCAATGCAGGCAAGCCCCGCGTGATAGTGCTTACGGACATTGAGAACGAGCCAGACGACGCAATGTCGATGGTGCGCTTCCTGACATACTCTAACCAGTGGGACGTTGAGGGACTTGTTGCCACAACGTCGGTGCATCAGAAGAAGGAGACGGCAGCATGGCGCATACGCGAGATTGTGACGGCATACGGCAAGGTGAGAGACAATCTGCTGAAGCACGAGAAGGGCTATCCTTCGGCCGGCTATCTGCTGTCGGTGATAAAGGAGGGACGCCCCGACTACGGCATGCACGCCGTGGGCAAGGGCATGGACTCTGAAGGCTCCGAACTGATAATCAAGGCCGTAGACCGCAGCGACAGCCGTCCGGTGTGGGTGCTTGTGTGGGGCGGCCCCAACTGTCTGGCGCAGGCACTGTGGAAGGTTAAGGCCACGCGCAGCGAGAGCGAGCTTAAGGCTTTTGTGTCGAAGCTCCGCGTGTATGCCATTTCAGACCAGGACGACAGCGGCGTGTGGATAAGAAAGACGTTCAAGGACCTGTTCTATATCGTCAGTCCGGGCTTCCATCGCCTTGGCGGATACCATTACGCCACATGGAGCGGCATCAGCGGCGACAAGTTTCACGGCCGCTTTGCCGGAGCCGACTTCAGCATAGTTGACAATCCGTGGCTCGACGAGCACATACGCAGCAAGGGCGAGCTGGGCAAGCAGTATCCCTACATGAAGTTTCTGATGGAGGGCGACTCGCCCACGTTTATGTATCTCATTGACAACGGACTGGGCTGTGCCGAGCATCCCGACTGGGGCAGCTGGGGCGGACGCTACGAACTGTATCAGCCGCGCACGGAGCGCTGGTTTATTGAGCCTGAGACAAGACCGATATGGACCGACGCGCAAGACGAGGTGATGGGCTGCGACGGCTCATGGCACACAAGCAACAAGGCCACGATATGGCGCTGGCGCGAGGCTTATCAGAACGACTTTGCAGCACGCATGGACTGGACCGTGAATGACTACGACGAGGCCAACCATCCGCCTGTGCCTGCACTGGCATGTCCGGCAGAGATGACAGCCGCCACGGGCGACACCATAAGACTGAGCGCCCTGGGCACATCTGACCCAGACGGCGACAGCCTTTCGTACAGCTGGTTCTACTATCCCGAGCCTGGAACCTTCAACGTGGCTACGGCGCGCACGGGCAGTCCGCTAAAGATAGTGGGCCACGACAGCCGCGACGCCTACTTTATAGTGCCCAAGGGCGGCCGTCTCGGCACGATGCACATCATACTGGCCGTTACCGACAACGGCACGCCGCGCCTTACGCGCTACGCCCGTGTAATAGTGAATGTTGTTAAATGACGTTATTGAAAATAAATACTGTTTCAAATGAAAAGAATATTTTTAGCTTTGAGCCTGCCGTTGATAATATTGCTGTGCGGCACTCCGTTCCAGGCTGTGGCTCAGGATGACAGAACAAGAGTTATCGTGACGAGCGACGGCGAGATAGACGATGAGTGCTCCTTGGTGCGTTTCCTGCTGTATTCAAACGAATGGGACATTGAGGGTATCATAACATCAAGCTCGCAATATCACTGGCATGGCCATAAGTGGGCCGGTGACGACTGGATGGAGCCTACGCTGAATGCATATGCCGAGGTCTATCCCAATCTTCTTAAGCACGACAGGAGATATCCTTCACCTGAATTTTTGCGCAGCCGTACTTATCTTGGCAATGTAGAGACTGAAGGTGAAATGGACAAAGTTACTAAAGGCTCACAGCGTATTGTTGAGGTGCTGCTCGACAATACCGACAAGCGCCCGGTGTGGATACAGGCATGGGGAGGCACGAACACCATAGCCCGTGCGCTGAAGACCATAGAGGAGACTTATCCTGAGCGCATGGCCGAGGTGGCAGACAAGATGAGGCTCTTCCTTATATGGGAGCAGGACAGCACATATCAGGCTTATATACGCCCTCACTGGAAGAAATACAACATAAAGACAATCATATCTGACCAGTTTGAGGCCATCGCCTACCGCTGGAAAATGGTTCAGCCTGATTATATGCAGAAGTATTATGAAGGCGCATGGATGAAAGAAAACATATTGCAGAATCATGGTGCCTTGTGTGGTTCGTATAAGGCTCATGACAATGGCGACTTCCGTTCAGAGGGCGACTCTCCGGCTTTCCTGCATACAATAAATGTCGGACTGCGTAATCTGGAGAATCCCTCATGGGGCGGATGGGGTGGCCGTTATGTGCTGGTGCGCGAGAACACATGGCTTGACCCTGTGCCTGTTGAAGGATATAAGTATCCTGAAGGCCGCTGGTATGGCGATAACGGCTGGGGGCGATGCAGTCTTCGTCCCGGCAGCACTGCCACCGACGAACAGCGCAGCGCTTACTTTAAGCCAATGTGGAGATGGAGCATTGCAATGCAGAACGATTTTGCGGCCCGTGCCGACTGGTGCGTCAAGTCTTATGCAGAAGCCAACCATCAGCCTGTGGTTGTGCTGGCGCATAGTGCCGACATAAAGGCCAAGCCGGGCAGCAAGGTCAGTCTTAGCGCTGCGGGCACTTCCGATCCCGACGGCGACAGCCTCACCTTCAACTGGTGGCAGTATGCCGAGGCCGGCACATATCCGGGTTCTGTTGATATATCAGACAGCGATTCTGTCAATGCAATGCTGACAGTTCCTGCCGATGCAAAGTCCGGGCAGACCATACACGTGGTGTGTGAGGTTACCGACAACGGCACGCCGCGCTTTACGCGCTACGCCCGTGTGGTTGTTACAGTGAAATAAAAACATTAAATACAATTTAATATTATATGCAGAAATTATCAATATTGTTATGCTCCTTGTTGCTTGCGGCTTCGGCATGGGCAGGCAGCAAGGCCGATCCGGGCAAGCAGGCCATAGTGCTCGAGGAGTTTGTGTTCATGAAGTCGCCCACGCGCGACTGTCACGCATCGTCTATAATGGAACTGTCTGACGGCACTCTGCTATGCACATGGTTCGGCGGTACGCGCGAGCGCGCCAAGGACGTAAAGATATGGCTGGCGCGCAAGCCCAAGGGCGGCACGTGGCAGGAGCCTGTGGCCATAGCCGACGGCGAAGGCGGCACGGTGTTCAATCCGGTGCTGGTGCAGCTCAAGGGAGGCGACATACAGATATATTATCTCTGCCCGACGATAGACGAGGGCCGCGTGATAACCTCTTCTGACAACGGCCTCACGTGGAGCCGCCCCGTGGCCCTGCCCAAAGGCTTCGTAGGTCCTGTGGTCAATAAGCCCGTGTATCTCGACGACGGCACCATCGTGGCAGGAGCCAGCCTGCAGGACGCACCCGGCAAGCGCATACACGTGGAGCGCAGCACCGACAACGGCCGCACATGGACCAAGACGCCGGCGCTGAGCGATCCTGCCGGAACAAAATATAAGCTCATTCAGCCCACCTTCCTCGTACACTCGCAGAAGCGCCTGCAGCTGCTGGCACGCCCCAACGGCAGCGGACCTGACACGAAGATAGCGCAGACATGGTCGGACGACGGCGGACTGACATGGGGCCCGATAACCGACACCACGCTGCCTAACAACAACTCGGCCATAGACGCCGTTACGCTGAAGGACGGCCGCCATCTGCTTGTCTACAACCACTCTACGCGCAACGACACCACAGGCGGGCGCAAGGGCAGGGGCATTCTGACTGTGGCAATGACGCGCAACGGCATCGACTGGGAGGCTGCCGCCGTGCTTGAATACCGCACCGGCGCAGTGCAGTATTCGTATCCGGCAGTGATACAGACGAGCGACGGACTGGTGCATATCACCTACTCATGGCACCGCAAGCGCATAAAGCACGTGGTGATAGACCCCTCAAAGCTCGTTACCTATCCCATTGTAGACGGCGTGTGGCCCAAGGACAAAATGCCGTGGACAAAGAGCACCGAGACCGAAAGCGTGGCCCAAGGCACAGAGGTGCTGCAGTGATGGGCAGAGCCTGCACTGTAGCTTTTATATAAGGTTAAAACAAGTCTTACTGAACCATGAAGAATCTTATATTTTCTGTTGCAGCTGCCCTCGTGCCGGCTCCGACCACGACGGCATGCCCGACGCATGGGAGCGTGAGCACGGCCTCGACCCGTCTGACCCTGCCGACCGCAACGGCCTGGGCAGCAACGGATACACCAATCTTGAGAACTATCTCAACAGCATTGCGCCCTGACGTTCATGCCTGTGGCAAGCCTGCGTGCTGCCATGGGCCATTGCTCAGGCATGATGCACTGTGTAAATAAAAGCCTGGCGGCAACGTCTGACGTGTGGTATGATGACGGTCTGAAGTGTATGTACATCTGATAAAGAGAAACTTTTCCGGCCAAATCATAATCACTTATCTTGGCTTAAAACTAATGTTCGCAGCTTTTAGACATACGTTTTTTTCTTCTTCTCAGCCGTCATGGTGCCTTGCGTCAGCCTGTAAATCAAAAACACGCCGAAAATCGTAACCATTTTATATGTTTTTCCTTTCAGTCTAAATGTTTCGTGTGCTTTATATGACTGTACATTAAGCAAATCACATTCATTTGCTTTCATACTGTTAGTGGCCCGTTTACGACCCGTAAGTGGGCCACTTTTTATGCAAAACCGGCCCACTTTTTAGTCGTAAGTCATAGGCTTTTTTACGGATATGTTCCATATTCATATCAGCATGAAGAAACGTATTTGTAGGAAATTAGGTCAGAAGTGCGGCCGGATATTAAAAAAATGTTATATATTTGTGCTTGAATATAAGATATTAATGAGAAAACAAATCCTCAGGCTATTGTTCGTCGCCATATGCATGATGTACGTGCAGAATGGCTTGGCGGCATCTTCGGGCGGCAAGTACACACGCCTGATAAGCGGTGTGTCGTCAAAGTCATACGAAGAGATATTCCGCATGGCTGCTGTCTGTGAGAAGCGTGAGCAGGCAGACAGTGCCCTTGTGCTATACATGGTTGTACGCAACCGTATGAAAGAAGGGTTGAGCGATAAGGAAAGAACTTATTGTGCCGAGGCTTATCTGAAGTCGGGCGACATATATTATGATAAGGGCGACTATTCGGGTGCGCTCGAAATGTATATTGAAGGACTGAAGATTTGTGAGACAGGCAAGAAGCTTAAGCTTGTAACCGTATTCTATAAGAATATCGGTAAGGTGTATTGCCTATTTTATGATTTTGAGCGCGGACTGTGGTTTTACCGTAAAGGCTACGACCTGAGCCGCCGCTACGGCGACACTGCTACGGAGCGCAAGCTGCTGATAAATCTTACCGGACTATGCATATTTCAAGGTAAGATTGCCGAAGCCAGGAAATATCATGAGGCTTCGGTCAAGTTTAATGACGGAGGCGACTATGAAAGCAGGTTTATGAATGCTTTCAACCAGTGCATGCTATTATCGGCAAGCCAGGATTATCGCGGAGCCATATCCGGCTTTAAGCGCCTGGCTGAAGACGGCATCAGCCATAAGATACCTTTTCAGTATGTGTGTTCGGTGTATCAGGAGCTTTACAGGATATACGACAAGCTGGGACAGAACGACCAGATGCTCCGTTATCTTGACAAATGCTGGAACACGGCCACCAGACACAATCTGCAGCATATGTATGTAGAGGTGCTCGACGACTACTCTCGGCTTTATCAGGCTGAAGGCAACGTGGCCCTGGCACAGCAGTACAAGGCAAAGTTTCTGACCATGAGCGACTCCATTTACAACATCCGGCGCTTCGACATGGTGAAGAGCATGCAGCTGCAGTATGAGATGTCGAAGGCCGACAAGGAGATAACCACGCTCTATGCCAGGCAGCAGAGCCGCGAGCAGGTGATATTCCTTCAGAGAGTGATTCTTGCTGTGGTAATGTGTGTTTCGCTGCTTGTTATGGTGCTGTTCATTGTGGTTTACAGACAGAAGCGCAGGCTCGACCGCAGCTATGCCGACCTGTATGCCGTCAACCGAAAATATATTGACAATCAGGAAGTGATGAAAGTGCGCCATCAGGATGCCCTCAAGGTGATAGAGCAGCTGAAGGATAAGCTGGCTGCTGCCAGCCATGCTGCTGACGCTGGGCAAGGGCACGATGGCGGCAGTGATGCAGCCAATGCGGGCAGCGAGACTGATGTGGCCAGGCAGAAGCCGCTGACCGTGAGCGACGATGAGCGCATGGCACTTGTTGAGGCCATAACAGCCATAATGGAGAATACGGAGGAGTTTTGTTCGGCTGACTTTTCCATTGAGAGGCTTGCCACGCTCGTCGGCTCAAATCAGAAGTATGTGTCGCAGGTTATAAACTCAACGTTCAACAAGAGTTTCAGAGACTATGTCAACGAGTATCGCGTGGCACTGGCGTGCAAGAGACTTGTTGACGGCGGCGACTATGCCAACCTTACCACCAAGGCCATTGGCGAGAGCCTCGGATATAAGTCGCACACATCGTTCATAAACATCTTCAGAAAGCTCACCGGACTCACTCCGGCACAATATCAGAAAATAGGAAAAGAGTCTGTTTAGCCGGAATCTTTCTTTATAAATTTGCTGTATCGTCGTTTGCTCTTTCGCAGGCACTTCGCAATTCATAATTCATAATTTATAATTGTCTACGCCGAACTACGTTTACACTTTGCATCTGCTTTTCACTTACGCAGGCGTTTTTAATTTTTAACTTTTAATTTCTCCGCCTTGCGCCAATAGGAACAAAAAGACGGGTTAGAGTATCTGTCTGCCTGTAGCGGCTAAACCATAGATTGTAATTGTCTGTTGAAGTTTAAGTTGTTTTTAGTAACTTAATCTGCCTTTATTTGTGTTATTCCGTACAAAATAGCCTTGTTTCTGCTACAAATTCATGAAATTGTAGTTTTTTGATTTGCAGTCTTTTTCTCTAATCTTTACTTTTGCTGCACAGTTATTCACTTAAATTTTTTGAGTATGCGAAAATTATATCTTGTCACATTGCTGTCATGTGTGTTGGCTGTTGTTTGTAAGGCAGCCGGCAACGGTACAGATGTAAATAATGCTTCACGTACGGGCAAGGGTGGGGCTGAGTTTAGAATACATGCTGTTGATCTAGGCAGATTTGTTGCCAATCCTGACAACGCAAGAAGCCGGAGACGGAAAGCCCTTCAGGCAAAAGCTGCAGGACAGAATGCTGCCACCCCACACCGCACCATGAGGCTGGCCGACATAAACGAGGTTAACAGGCTTGCAGCCACAGCTGACATGGAGAGGCTCGACAGCGTGGCTTGTACCACAGACCAGACCGGCACGGAAGAAAAATATAGTCTGCAGACCTTTGAGTTTGACGCCAACGGATGGCCCGTGAAGCGCGTCAACAGCCTGTATGACACAGGCAGCAGAGCTTATGTGCCGGTGGAGGTGTATGAGTTTAAGTGGAACGAAGACGGCCTGTGCGAGTCGCAGCTCGCCTACAGCGATGTCTATCAGTCGGGCGAGAGGCGCGACTATGTATACAATGAACAGGGCCTCGGCATAGAGCAGACAGTGTATACATACAGTCCGGCAGGTGCCGACAAGTGGGTGCCGTCATGGAAGGGCGTTTATAAATACGACGGCCGCGGCAACATCATCGAGGAGCAGCTGAGCACGTATAACGCCGCCGACGCTACATGGGCGCTTGCAACGATGAACAGGGCAGCATGGGACGAGCAGGGCATGCAGACGCTCTTTGAGCCTTACAGCTGGAACGGTACAGAGTGGACAGGCATTGACGAAAAGCAGGAGTACACATGGATAGACAAAGACCACATGACACTCTGCAACAGCTACATATGGGACACTCAGGCTAAGGCATGGATGCATTATGTCATACTTGAAAACGATTTTGACGACAGGCTTAACCTGCTGCGTCGAGAGAAGATGTTCTACAACAAGACGCTCGGCAACTGGGCTGGATGCGAGACCTACAACGGGTCGTATTATGAGAACGAGAAGTCGATACTTACATACGACGAAAAGGGACGGAAGCTGACAGAGCGCGCCTATGGTGCACCCACCACTGACGGTTATATCCTCGGGGCCGGCACGGATTATGTATGGACCGAACTGCCCGACGGCGGATGTCAGGCTGAGTATGTAGGATGGCTCGGCGAGTCGAAGGAAGATAATATCAGCTATACAGGCATAGAGCGTTACGATGCTGCGGGCAATCAGACCTATGTGCTCGACAATATGTATAATTATACCACCGGAAGCATATTGCACGACTATGAGCGCACAAGCACCTTTAATGAGAACAATGACATACTGACGGAGATTACTTATACATTTACTGCCGACGCTGAGAACAGAAGGCAGCCCGACTTGGCAGTGTATAACACCTACGATGAGCATTACAACATCATTGAGACCGTTAACCAGACAGGCTCCTTGGGCGGCGGCATACCCTTCGGCGCCCCGTCATCAGGCACAGCCGGCGATGAAGATGTTGAATGGCAGAACTCTACAAGGTTTGTATATGTGTATGAGAACGACACTGTGCGCATAGACAAACAGAAATATATGTGGAAGAACGATGAATGGACGCTCAGCGAGAGATACTCTGACGAGTATGAATACACCGTGCCTGTGGAGAACATCGTGGCATGGCCCGGCTTCAATGCTTACCATAAGCTGATGCAGACAACGTCTTCTGTGCTTAGCGGCAATGTGCTTGTAAGCAATGTGTTTAAGTATCATTACAGCGATTTTAGCACCTCTGGCATATCCGGCACGGTTGCAGGCGGTTCGGTACGGGTGTATCCGAGAGTGGTAGAAAGCGGCTTCAATGTTGAGGCCACAGCCGGAGCCCGCGTACGTGTCTATAGTATGAGCGGCGCATGCGTGGCAACGTCAGACCAGTCGTGGGTGTCTGTAGAGGGCTTGCCCGCGGGAGTATATGTAGTCAATGTGGAAGGACATAATATCAAGATTGTAAAGAGGTAATACTTAAGTGGGGGAGCGGGGCATGCCGTTGAGCCGCATGCCGCTCCCTTCAAATTCTGTCATTTGTGTGTTTTTCTGATGTGAATGGGTCGGGCATTGAAGCTGTCCTTACCGGCGGTTTCGTCCCGGCACATCCGCAGGAGTACTTGTATTGTATTTTTTTACCAACTAATAAAATAATTACCATGAAATTAAAATCAGTTATCATCGCAGCATGTTCATGCCTTTGCATTCAGGCAATGGCAGACGGAACGTTTTTCAGACAGTTTAAGGACAACGGCAGGATAGCTGCCAGGCTGCATGCCGTTACGACGCAGCGCGGCATGGTATTGTCTCGTGCCGGACTTATGGCCGAAAGGGCGCTGCCCGCCGCCGCGCCTGCAGGACGCCTCAGGCTTGCCCCGGCAGAGCGTAACGCTGAAGAGGGCACGCTCAAGCTCGACAGTATTATCCAGGTTAACGTTGACGGCACAAAGCTGCAGAAACAGCAGTATGTGTATAACGACCAAGGAAAGGAGATAAACAGAAAGACATCCTATTGGAATGCGTCTACGCAGACCTGGGACGAGCCTTATGAGGAATATGATTATGAGTGGACCGACTATGGCTATATATTGAGCCAGCGCGGTGTTTACAACGGTCAGGGCGTGCGCATGGACTATAAGTATAACGACAAGCGTCAGGGCATAGAGCAGATTAACTATGAGCTTGACGCCGACGGCAACTGGGTGCCTACGTCAAAGGGCGAATATGAGTATGACGACAACGACAATATCATATCAGAATACGTTTATGCATGGACAGGCAGCGAGTGGCTTGTGGCAACGCATAATACAGCAACGTGGGACGCAAAGAAGCGTCAGACCAGCTTTGAGTCGTACACATGGGACGGCTCGGCATGGGTAGGCGCCGACAAAGGCGAGTATGTATGGTTCGACGGCCCTTATGACCCCGGCTATGTTGAGGGCAGCGGACTCGATCCGGAGCGCATGTCTTATAAGTACAACTACTTCTGGATTGACGGTGCGTGGCATAACTATTATATCTTCGTGAACGATATAAGCGAAACCGACGGAAGGCTTCTAGGTCAGGCTGAAAAGTATTACAACCGCAAGGAAGGAAAGTTCAGCGGAGGCGACGACTGGGACGGCCGTCTCAGTGCTGACTTGGCTTTTACGTGGGAAGGCAAGCTGACATACGATGAGCATGGCGCTAACTTGTCCAGCGAGACCTACAGATGTCTGCCTGACAGCTCACGCTGGGTGTTGCTCGGCACTACGGAGTATGTGTGGGAATATGATGATACGGGGGCACGTCAGGGCTACACCAATGTCGTTAACTGCCTGTATGACGGCCAGTGGAACAAGACTGGTGAAGTGACCAACCAGCGCGAGTATTACGGTTACGACGCCGAAAACCGCAGAGTATGGATATTACAGCAGGTGGCAGATGGAAACGGAGTTCTTAAAGACCTCTTTGAGGAGAAATACATCTATGACGATAAGGGGCGCCACGTATGCACGGCTGTGTGGGACTGGGACGATAAGGGCGTGCGCAAGCCATCGTCGCGCACAGAGCAGTATTATGACGATGATGATAACATTATAGAGACTATCAGCAAATCTGGCGGAGGAGGATTGACTCCTTTAGGCGCTCCTATGACGAAGGCTCCCGGACTTACCGACGAGGACAACGAGGGATGGGTGAACTCGGCGAGATGGCTGTACACTTATGACCGGGGCTACATGACATCTAAGATGGGATACAGATGGCAGCAGGAGCAGTGGACAACGAACACCGGGCAGGACTGGGTGTACGACTTTGACAACCCTGCCTCCGAGGTTGTTGTGCCCGAAGGATGGACCGACCCGTTCAAACTCGACGCAGTTACCGACTATTTAGCCGACGGAGCGAACGGATGGCTCACCATGCCTCGCGAGTATTACTGGACAGAGTTTGTCTCTACCGGAATTTCAGATGCCGTGGCCGACAACGGCAGCGTGCGCATCTATCCGCGTGTGGTTGAGAGCGGCTTCAATGTTGAGGCTCCTGCCGGAGCTCGCGTGCGTGTCTACAGCATTAGCGGCTCATGTGTGGTTACTTCAACCTCATCATGGGTGTCTGTAGATAATCTGCCTTCAGGCGTTTATATCGTCAACGTAGAGGGATACAAGACCAAGATTGTGAAGAAATAGTAAAAAACTTTTCTAGACTTGATTATTAAGTGAAATAGGTTATTATCACAAATATCAGGAATGATATGAATAATTAGCTGTATCAGCCTGTATGGCAAGATACGGCTCATGAAAATGGCACTCGTTGAAACTGTCAGCGAGTGCCATTTGAGTATGGATATTTAGTCGGTCAATATCATGGCTATTATTTTTCGGGCACGTAGAATTTATCCATCAGCGGAAGCACCATTGTAGGATCATTGCAGAACTGTTGTCCTGTTATCTCTTTTTTCTCCACCATTTCGACCAGTTTAGGGAACTCCCTGAAATATAGTTTCATGGCAGCCTTCATGCCTACATTGATTCCGCCTATTCCGAGCCAATAGGCTTTGGCTATCTCATCTCCTTTCTTTAGATAGTAATATCGCCAAACATAATTGATTATGGTCTCCTTCTTGTTCACTGTATAATCCGTTGTGGGCGTTATATATCCATTGACATTCTTTCCTTCGTAAATTAGCCGTAGGAATACTGGCTTTTTAAAAGGCTTTGGATTTTTCTTAAATAGATTGGGTACGCTCTTCTGGGCCTTTACCGATTCGTAAATTAAGGGTAAGGAGTCATTGAGAGTTGACGTGTAAACTATTCTTTTCACTTCTTCTGATGTGTAGGTACGGGCTTTACCTTTGTAGGTGTCGCTTATATCCAATTCGTATAACTGTGAAGTTATGATTTTTGTGAGCGGAATCGAGATGTAACCTTCAATTACCGTGCCGTCTGTCAGCGTGCAGGTTACTTTGTAGTCGTCAGGATTGTTGCGTGCTGTCGTTGGCAGCGCCATGAATAGTAGTGAAAGTATTAAGATAAGTTTATTCATTGTGTTTTATTTTAAGGTCGTTTACAATAAGGTTATTGAACACAGATAAACAAATTTTGCAAGTTATAGTTGTTAGACCATGCTTGTAAAATTTGGCTTGTAGATTACTGCTGATCAGTATAAAAGTTCGTCGCTTGCCAAATGTGCGTTGCACTATGCATGCCGAATGCATAGATAGTATTTTCTTTCAATACTTAACGGATGGTATTCTCTTAATTCTGCCAATTTGAACCTGTAATGTAAGACATGGCTATTTTATCAATGTAATATTTGTTCGTCGCTCCGTTTGCATCTATAGAGCGAGACAAAATTCCTATATCAGTTTAAATATTACTCACAACCGGTTCCGTTTGTTCTTTGTCGTTACATAAACATTTTGCAAATGCAGAAAAAAGCCTCAATACAATTTAGACGTAGTTTTTTTCGTGCACCTCCTTTTTTAGTTAAGAAATTATATCCATAGCCAAAAATACGATTTTTTTTCTAATTTTGTATATAAATATCAATATTTTATAGAAAATGAAACGAAAATAATATGAATATCATTATTTTCATTTTTCTTATTTGTTGCATAGAAAGAAGTTGTTATTGTTCTGACGGAGAGGAAATGGCTATTGCGCTTGCGTTATTGCGCACATTTGTGGCAAAAGAATGAAGGTGCGTCAGAATGTATTTTAGCATACATATTCTGATGCACCTTCCTTTATTGTTTATGTCGTAAAGATGTTCCTGCCGTGTGTTGTCGTTGGCGTTTATGCCTGCGTCGTGCGCTCATGTAGGCAGGATAAAGAGTTATTTCTCGTTCAGCACTTTGTCAAACTGCTTGGCGAAGAACATTATCTGATAGTCTATCGAGTCGTGCCAGTAGTCGCCCGTATGGCCGCCTGGGCGTACGTAGAAGTCATGCTTCACGTTGAGTTCGCGCAGGCGCTTGTGCGTCTGAAGGTTCACGGGATAGAAGAAGTCGCTGTAGCCGCAGTCGATGATGATGTTCTGGCGTGAGCCGAGCAGGCGGTCGAGCGAATAGTATACGGAGTGAGACTTCCACACTGTCTCGTTCTGAAACTTGTTGCCCAGCACCTTCTCTATCTGCCAACAGTTGGGATACTGGCAGATGTCCATGCATCCGCTCGTGGTGCCTATGTTGCCGAACACGTCGGGATGCTGCAGTCCGTTCCACATGGCTCCGTGTCCGCCCATGCTCAGGCCTGTTATGGCTCTCAGCTCGCGGCGCGCATAGGTGGGGTAGTGGGCGTCGATATACTCGGGCAGCTCCTTTGATATGAACGTTTCAAACTGCATCGACGGGTCGACGGGCGAGTCGACATACCAGCTGTTCTGTCCGTCGGGGCAGACGATGATGGTGCGGTAGGTGTCGGCCAGGCGCGCCACGTCGGTTATTCCAGGCCATGTGGTGCTGTTGCCGCTGTAGCCGTGCAGCAGGTAAATCACGGGATATTTGGCCTCGCCTGCGGCGTCGGGCGTGTATACTATGGTGCTGAGGCTGCGCTTCATCTTTTGGCTGTACACGCTCAGCGTGTCAACCTTTGCAGCGCGTGCCGCCGTTGCGGCCAGCATTATTATCAGCGCCGTCAGTATTGTTCTTGTAATGTTTGTCATGTTGTTATGCTTATTTTTCATTGTCTTTTTCGTCAAGCCGCCTTACAGCCTCCTCAAAGGCAGTTCTGAAGAAGTGGCCTTGGGCTATGAGGTTGCCTATGCGCTCGGCGTTCATCTTCATGCAGGCATACTGTCCCTGTGTGATGTTGGGTAGAATGGTGTCGAGCTCTTTCAGCGAGTCGACGCACAGACCTATGCCGTGCTTGCTTACAAACGGCGCCAGGGCGGCCTGCTTCCATATTATCACGGGCAGCGAGCAGCGCAGATAGAGCGACGTCTTGTGCGGATTGTTTATCTTGAGATATTCGCCCCAGTCGCCCGTGCATCCGTCTTCAGAGGCTCCGTCCCACACCAGGCCGAAGTGGCCACGCGCCGTGGCTATAAGCTCGTCTGACTTTACGAAGCCCATCAGCTCAAACTTGTCGGCGCCCTTTGCCTTGCCAATCTCGAAGCCGTTGCCGTAGAGCCTCACCTTGAACGAGCTTATGTGCTCGCCCCAGCGGTAGAGGAAGGTGTTCTTGCGGTGGCTCAGCGCTCCGGCATACACTATGGTGCGCATGTCTTCGCTGCTGTTGTTCTTTGCCGCCTGCGTGTCCGACAGATAGTCGAATATGCCCAGCGTGCCCACCATGGCGCGGCATCCGTGGCTCTCGAGCCACTGCTTCATGCTGTCGTTGTGGGCTATTATGTAGTCGGCGTGGTTGAGCCGGCATATCTCCTTCTCGGGCGTGAGCGCCTTGCGGCGGAAGCTGCCCAGGTCGTGTATTATCACAACTACGCGCGCTCCCCTCATGTGGGCCATGCGGCACACCAGCGTGAAGTATTTTTTCAGCGGATACTGCAGCAGCAGCGTGTCGCCGCGTTTCAGGCTGAAGGGCGACTTTATCACTCCGGCGAGCGTCAGGAAAAAGTGCGCCAGCTTGTTGTTGTATGTGGTCTGCCTGAGTCCGGCGTTGCCGAGGCCCATGCTGTCCATAATCTTCTCTATGTCAGTCTTGGCCTTGTTGCCCGCGCTGCCCAGACCCTTGTAGTTGCGCGAAAGATACTTACAGTTATTTAATTCATAATTCATAATTCACAAATCATAATTGGCTGATGCCTAACTTTGTTTCACAATTCTGAATTCATAATATGGGGCAGAGAAATTTTCTTAAGTATTAATTATTAATTCTTACTTCTTAATTTCCCATTTCCTTTTCTGCCAGCTTGAGAGCCTCGGCCACGGTGTCGTCCATGTCGAAGTAGGCATACTGCCCGAGTCGGCCTCCAAATATTACGTTGCCCATGCTGCGCGCCATCTGGCGGTATTCGGCCGCTATGGCGTTGTTGCGCTCGTTGTTGACGGGATAATACGGCTCGAGGCCCTCGCTCCATGTGGCGGGATATTCGTAGGTTATCACCGTCTTGGGCTGAGTGCCGTATTCAAAGTGCTTATGCTCAATGATGCGGGTGTAGGGCACATCGGCCGAGGTGTAGTTCACCACGGCGTTGCCCTGGAAGTTGGGCGTGTCTATCACCTTGGTGTCGAACCTCAGGCTGCGGTATTCGAGCCTTCCGGCGCGGTAGTCGAAGTATTTGTCAATGCGTCCGGTGAACACTATCTTGTCTGCCAGTGAGCAAAGCTCGTCGCGGCGGCTGAAGAAGTCGAGCTGCAGTATGGTCTCCGTGTCCTCCAGCAGGGCGTCGATGAGCCTGTTGTATCCGCCCTCGGGAATGCCCTGATACGGGTCGTTGAAGTAGTTGTTGTCGAAAGTCATGCGCACCGGCACACGCTTTATTATCTCCGCCGGCAGTTCGCGTGCGGGCCGTCCCCACTGTTTCTCGGTGTATCCCTTTATCAGCGTCTCGTAGATGTCGCGTCCGCAGAGCTTCAGCGCCTGCTCCTCAAAGTTGGCAGGACACTCTATCGAGGCATACTCGGCGCGCTGCTTCTTGAGCATCTCCTCGGCCTCGGCAGGCGTGCGCGTGCCCCACAGCTGATAAAAAGTGTTCATGTTGAAGGGCAGGTTGTACAGCCTGCCGTTGAAGTTGGCCACGGGCGAGTTGGTGAAGCGGTTCATCTCAACCAGCCGTGTAACATATTTCCACACCTCCTTCTTGTCCGTGTGGAATATGTGAGCGCCGTATTTATGCACGTTGATGCCCTCAATGCTCTCGCAGCGGATGTTGCCTCCGGTGCTGTCGCGCCTGTCTATCACGAGGCACTTGCGTCCAGCCTTGCGCGCCTCGTGGGCAAACACAGCCCCGAAAAGGCCGGCTCCGACAATAAGGTAATCGTATTTTTTCATAGTAACAAGTGTTTTTTATGTGCCAGCATGCTGCCGCCAGTGCTGCGGCGTGCGCCTTTCAGCGCTTTTTCTGCTTGCCGGTTATCTTTCTGAAAGCTTTCTTGAATTTGCCCGTTACGGCCCGCTTGTGCTCAAACTCGTCGAGCTTCTTTATCACCAGCGCCACGGTCTTGTCGGCGTCGAGGCCTCTTATTTGGGCGTAGCGCCTTATCACATAGTCCATGAGCCGCTTGTCGTGCGTGAGCCGTTTCAGGTTTTCGGCGCAGTCGTCCTCCGTCGGCTGTATGAACTTTGAGCGGTTGGTGTCTATCAGCCAGAAGCTGAAGCCGCCGTCGGCAGTCCTCTCATACAGTATGTTCGTAAGGTTCAGGTCGCCGTGCATCACTCCCTTTTCGTGCAGCCGTGCCAGCAGATGAGCCAGCGCGTCGGCCGCGTCGCGGTCAAAGTCGTCGCGTCTGAGCAGGTCGGTGAGCGGCGGCAGCATGCACGACTCCGACACAAAGTAGCAGTCGGACATCAGTATGCCGTTGCCAAGCTCAAGATATGCCACTTCGCGGGGCGTGTTGAATCCCCTCTCGCGCAGCATGGCGGCAAAGAGATATGCCCTTGCGGCCTTGCTCTTCTTGAAGAACGAGTAGGCCACGCGCTGCACGGGGTTGGGCCGCTTGTAGTGTTTCACCACAAGCGTGCAGCCGTCAACGCAGAACGACTTCACTGTGTTGCGTCCCTTGTAGAGCGTAGTGCCACCCTGACTGAACGTCTGAGGCAGGCTGCCCACAAAGCCGCTGAGCGCGCTGAAAGCGCTGTCCACAGTCATGGTCATTATCTTTTCCTTGCTCATGGGCGGCTCAGAGGTTAATGTTCTCGTAGTGCTTAAACCACTCGATGAAGTTCTTTATGCCCTCGTGCAGCGCAACCTTCGGCTTGTAGCCTATCTCGGTCTCGAGCTTTGTGGTGTCGGCCCAGGTGCGGCTTACGTCGCCCGGCTGCATGGGCAGTAGTATTTTTTCGGCCTTGCGGCCAAGGTTTGTCTCTATTTCGGCTATGAAGTCGGTAAGGCTTACGGGGCTTCCGAGGCCTATGTTATACACCTTGTAGGGCAGTCCGTTAGCCGTTCCCGTTCCGTCGGGCGTCTTGTCGAGCACCATGATGGTGCCGTTGGCTATGTCGTCGATGTAGGTAAAGTCGCGCATCATGTCGCCGTTGTTGAACACCTTGATAGGCTTGCCGCCGCTAATGGCTCTTGCAAATAGCATGGGGGCCATGTCGGGGCGTCCGGCGGGACCGTATACGGTGAAATAGCGCAGGCCGGTGCAGGCTATGCCGTAGAGCTTGCAGTAGGCGTGGGCCATGAGTTCGTTGCTCTTCTTGCTTGCTGCATAGAGGCTTACGGGACTTATCACGACGTCGTCTTCGGAGAAAGGCACCTTGCTGTTCATGCCGTAGACTGAGCTCGACGAGGCATAGACGAGATGCTCCACGTTGAAGTTGCGGCAGCACTCGAGTATGTTCAGAAAGCCAATCCAGTTGCTGTGCATATAGGCATATGGGTTCTCTATCGAGTAGCGCACGCCTGCCTGTGCCGCCAGATGTATTATCTTGTCAAACTTAACCTGGTCGAACAGCATGTCGAGGGCGCCCTTGTCCTCGATGTCGAGGCGCAGAAACGTGTAGTTGGGCCATTTGGTGCTCACCGTGCGGTGGCCCATGCGCAGGCTGGCGTCGGCCTCTATCCCTGCCCGGCGCAGGCGGTAGAACTTCAGCTCGGGCGAGTAGTAGTCGTTGATGTTGTCGATTCCCACCACCTCGTCGCCTCTTTCGGCCAGCATTTCGGCGCAGCGGCTGCCAATGAATCCGGCCGCGCCGGTTACGAGTATCTTCATCTTCTGTTGATTTTTATCTGTTCGGGAGCCTGACTCCTTGCTCCGTTGTCATTCAGTTGTTGTCCTTCTTCTCGAGATAATCAGTTATCTTTCTTGCCACTACGCTCCAGTCGAAGTCGCGTATGGTGCGCAGTCCTGCCTCGCCATACTTCCTTCTCAGCTCCTCGCTCTGGTAAAGCTCCTTGATGTGGCGTCTGAAACAGAAGCGCCAGCGTGCCGAGCGTATGCCGTTCTCCTTGTCGCGCAGCAGGTCGAGCGTGCCGGCCTTGGTGGCTATCACGGGCACGGCGCACGCCATGGCCTCGGCCACGGTGTTGTTCCATCCGGTGTAGCGCGGGTTCTCGGCCGACACAAAGCAGTCGGCACGGTTGAAGAGCTCCCAGTTGCGGTCGAAAGGATGGCCCACGACAAACTCGAAGGGGCACTTGCACGTAAACTCCTTTATGCGGCGTGCGGCGCCTTCGTCAACCGGCGTGTCATAGAGGAGCAGCTTTATGTTGTAGCCCTGCGCATAGAGCTTTTCGCACGCGCTCACTACGTAGTGGGTGCCTTTAACGCGCTCCACGATGCGTCCGTATGCCATGACGACGAACGGGCGGTCTTTAACCTCATAGCTCTCCTTGGGCTTATAGTTGGCAACGGTTACGCCGCCGATGGCCTTGAACGACTCGCGGCCGAACTTCTTGAGGTCGTACTCGTATACGTTCGACGAGCAGGCGAATACCTCTACCTCGGGATTTTTCATCAGCTTGGCCACGTTGTCGCTCTTTCTGACGTGATAGAATATCTTGTGGCGTGCATCAGACTCAAGCACCATGGGCATCATCTTCACCGTGGTGGTCCACAGGGCGTCGAGCTTTGTGCCTTTAATCTTGTCGAAGGTGCTCATCTCGCCCTTGAAGTCGAACCAGTCGGGGCCCTTGCCGTCGGGTGTGAACACTATGAAGCGGTGGCCCTGCTCGACAAAGATGTTGCCGAGCTCGAGAAAGCGCTTAACGCCGCCGTAGAGCTTTGTGTGGGGCAGTAATACTCCTAATATCATATATAGTTGTTGTTAATTCGGATGAAATTTTATATTACCTTTTGTCGCGCTGCCGGCATCCTGCGTATCGCATTGATATTCAATGGCTTGCAATATGCCGTCTTTTGGTTTGCAATATGTGGCCTTTCAGCCTGCAATATGTGGCCTTTCAGCCTGCAATATGTGGTCTTTCGCGATGCGATATGTGGCCTTTTGTATTTCAGTCTGCCAGCAGGCCTATTTTGTACGGTGCCGGCAGGGCTGCGGGCTTATTGTCTCTTGTCGTTGTCCCAGAACTTCCACAGCGGTCCGAAATCCTTTGTCAGCATCCACCACAGAGCTTTCAGTCGTCCGCGCAGGATGTTGGCCTTCAGATGGCCGTCGTGCCTGTAAGTGTCAGTAAGGCGGCTGTCGAAGTCGTGTCCCTTGTAGGTGAAGATGCGTCTGAAGGTGGAGTTTGTCATGCCCCACTTGAGCAGAAACTGCATCTGTCCCATGTTCTTGCGTATGCGGGTGGTAGATTTTGTCTCGAAGTGATACACGCGGCTTGCCGATATGCCCTTCATCATCCTTATGCCGCAGAGATACAGCTTGGCGGTGAAGTCGGGGTCGCTGTACATTCCGGGCGAAAGCTCTATGCTGTAGCCGCCCACGAGGTCCCATATGTCGCGGTGAACGATGTTCGGCGGCAGCGTTGCGCCCGTCCAGTCGTTCATCTTATAGGTGCGGAACTCGTTGAGCAGGTCTTGCTCCCTGAATGTCTCAGGCGTGTCGCCATAGTCGGCGTTTATTATCGAGTCGCCCTTTGTGCGGGGCTGTATTGTCGTCGACGACAGGAAGAACCGGTTGTCGGGCAGCGCCTTTATCTCGTCATACAGCGCCTTGTCCCATTCAGGCAGCGCATACATGTCGTCGTTGATGAAGAGCATATAGTCGGTCTTCACCTTGCTGCGCATCATGTTCATGGCCAGGCACACGCCCACGTTGGTCTGCGAGTGGGTGTAGTCGAGGCCCTGCTGCCTCACCCATTCGAGCGTGCCGTCGCTTCCGTCGTTGACGTGTACTATAATCTGGTGCCTGTATGTAGAGTTCTTCCTTATGCTGTCCACGCATATCTTAAGGAAGGGCAGGTTGTTCCATGTGGGTATGAGTATGGAGAATATTTCGCCGTTCATAGTCGTTACGTTATTTTGCAGGGCTTCGGCGGCGGCATTGCTTACATCCGCCCGTGCCTTTGCTTTGTTTGTATTATATGGTTATAGCCCCTTTGGCGTGTCCTTGCCGTCAGATGCCGAGCACGTCCCTGTAGACGTTCATCACCTGCTGGGCCACGTTGTTGCCCTCAAACCGCGTTATATACTGGCGGCTTGCGGCTATGCGCTCCTCGCGTCCGGGTGCTCCCTTGACAACCTGCTTTATGGCTTCGGCCATGGCATAGACGTCGTCGGGGTCGACATATATGGTGCCGTTGCCGCCTGCCTCCTCAAGACAGCTGCCCGTGCATGCCACAACGGGCAGTCCGCTCTGTATGGCCTCGATGACCGGAACGCCGAAGCCCTCGTAACGTGAGGGGTAGACGCACGCCTCGGCCATCTGATAAATGGCGGGCAGGTCTTCGTTGGGCACGTTGTGAAGTATCTTCACGCGGCTTTCGAGAGCGTTCTCCCTGATATACGCCTTCACCTTTTCGGTGTATGAGGTGGCCTTGCCCACTATCACCAGACTTATGTCCTCGGGCAGCATCCTCAGTGCCTTGACGGCCAGCAGCACGTTCTTGCGCTCCTCGATGGTGCCCACGTTGACGATGTAGCGTTCGGGCAGCATGTAGCTCGTGTGCACCTCTTGCATCTTCTTCTCGCCCTCGTGCATCTTGTAGCGCGAGCCGCAGCTCTGATATATAACGTCTATCTTTTCGGGGTTTACGCCTCCGTAGAGCATTATGTCGCGCTTGGTGCATTCGCTGATGGCTATTATGCGGTCGGCCTCGGCACAGGTCTTTCTGAACTTCCACGCATAAATCTTGGTGTCGGGCCAGTTGTACCATTCAGGATGACGCATGAAGATGATGTCGTGAATGGTAACCACGGTCTTTATGCCGGCCTTCTTTATGCCAATGGGCAGCTCGCCCGAGAGTCCGTGATAGAGTTTAACGCCGTCGGCGCGGAGGTCGTCCACCATTGAGTGCATGCGCCACCATGCTTTCTGCAGGCCTGAGAGGTTCCTGCGGGGATACACAAATCTTACGCTGGCCGACTCTCTTACCTGGCTTCTCAGCGCGCTGTCGCCCTTGTCGGGGGCGTAGAGGTGGAGATTTATGTCGGGCGTTATAACCTCCGAGAGGTCGTTGATCAGTGTGCGGGCGTAGCTTCCCAGTCCGGTGCGGTTACATACAATGCGCTTGGCGTCGTATCCTATAATCATATTTTGCATATTTTGTTGCGGGCTGCATTCTGCCTGGCCGCCGTGCCGGCTTGCGCCGTCTTGCCGTTCCAGGGCACTTTGCCGCATGCTTGCCGCTGTTGTGCAGCGCGGCGTGTGCCGGCCCATTAATGTTATATGTTTCACGTGTGACAGGCTTCCGGCCTACTTTCTCACCACGTGTCCGTTTTCAATCTTGAACTCTTTGTCAAACTCCTCCCTCGTGCGTTTCCAGCGGTTGTGGCTCCACAGATAGAAGCGCGGCTCGCGCCTTATGGTCTGCTCGAGCATGACAAAGAACTTTTTGGTTATCTCAAACTCAGGCATTTCGCCGGGCTTGTCGGTCATGAGCTTGAAGGTGTAGATATATTTTCCGCGTTCGGGGCGTTCAACGTCGATGTAGAACACGGCGTTGTTCATCTTGCGCATTATGCGCTCGGCGCCCGTGAACACAGGTGTGTCGTGGTTGAGGAACGGCAGCCACAGGTGGATGTTGCGGTAGCGGGGCGCCTGGTCGGCTATGTAGCCGAAGAGATTCATGAGGTTCTGGCTGCGGAACGACACGAGATATCTCAGTATGTCCTTCTTGGGGACGCACACTCCGCCCATGCTCTGGCGCATGTTGATGAACAGGCGGTCGAAGAGCTGGCTGCGCAGGGGGTGATATATCAGTCCGATTACGGCCTCGGGATGCTTCTTTATGACAAGGCCTGTGGCCGAGAGCAGCTCCCAGTTGCCGTAATGTCCGAGTATGCCGGCGCAGGTCTGGCCTCTGTCGAAGCACTCCTCAATCTTGTCGATGCCCCTGAACTCGATGCGGCTGAGCAGCTCCTGACGGCTGACGGACATGAGCTTGACGGTCTCTACGAAGTAGTCGCAGAACCACTTGTAGAATCCGCGCTCTATGCTGATGCACTCCTCGAGGCTCTTCTCGGGGAATGCCGATGTTATGTTGCGTCTGACGATGTCGCGGCGGTAGCGCACTATGTGGTAGAGAACGAGGTTGGCGATGTCTGATATCACATAGAGGGCCCTGTAAGGCAACTTTGACACCAGATAGAAAATGCCGTAGATTATGTTATATAAAAACTCTTTCATTCCTCTTTCTCCGGTTAGTTGATTACAGTGTCTGCATGTCGTTCAGCTTCTTGTAGTAGCCGTCGATGGCGAGCAGCTCCTCGTGGGTGCCGCGCTCAACGATCTCTCCCTCGTGTATGACGCATATCTCGTCGGCGTTCTTGATGGTCGACAGGCGGTGGGCAATGGCCACCGTGGTGCGCGTCTTCATCAGATGCTCGAGCGCGTCCTGCACCAGTCGCTCGCTCTCGGTGTCGAGAGCCGACGTAGCCTCGTCGAGGATGAGTATCGGCGGGTTCTTCAGTATGGCGCGGGCTATGCTCACGCGCTGGCGCTGTCCGCCCGAGAGGCGTCCGCCGCGGTCGCCTATGTTGGTGTCGTAGCCGTGTTCCGACTCCATGATGAAGTCGTGCGCGTTGGCTATCCTTGCGGCGTTCTCTATCTGCTCCTGCGTGGCGTTGTCTACGCCGAACGATA
Source organism: Prevotella marseillensis (assembly GCF_900625065.1). Lineage (NCBI taxonomy): Bacteria > Pseudomonadati > Bacteroidota > Bacteroidia > Bacteroidales > Prevotellaceae > Prevotella > Prevotella marseillensis. Next base: position 3,198,538 of record NZ_UYXY01000001.1, read on the forward strand.
TGTTGTTGCGGAAACTGTCGTTAAACAATATGGCCTCCTGGTTAACGTTGCCTATGAGCGAGCGCAGGTCGTGCAGTCCCATGTCCTTCACGTTCACTCCGTCGATGAGCACCTCGCCCTCCTGCACGTCGTAGTAGCGCGGTATGAGGTCTACGAGCGTCGACTTGCCGCCGCCGCTCTGGCCTACGAGCGCCACGGTCTTGCCCTTCTCGATGGTGAGGTTGATGTTGCGCAGAACCCACTTCTGGTCGTACTTGAACGACACGTTGCGGAACTCTATCTTGCTCTTGAAGTCGGTTATGTGCACCGGATGCTCAGGCTCCTTGATGTTGCTCTCGGCCATGAGTATCTTGTCCACGCGCTCCATCGAGGCGAGACCCTTGGGTATGTTGTAGCCCGCCTTCGAGAATTCTTTCAGCGGATTGATTATGCTGTAGAGTATAACGAGATAGTAGATGAACGTGGGGCCGCTCAGAGTCATGTTGTTTAGCACCAATACACCGCCGAACCAGAGCACTATGACAATCATCACCGTGCCGAGAAACTCGCTCATCGGGTGGGCCATCTGCTGGCGGGTGTTCACGCGGCGTATGTTCTCGCGGTATTCAGAGTTAATCTTGTCGAAGCGGCGGTTCATCTTCTCCTCGGCGCAGAAGGCCTTTATGATGCGCAGTCCGCCCAGCGTCTCCTCCACCTGGCTCATCGTGTCGCTCCACAGCGACTGTGCCTTTATCGACTTCTGCTTCAGCTTGCGGCCCACAAAGCCCATGAACCAGCCCATGATGGGCACTATGACGAGCGTGAAGAGCGTCAGCTGCCAGCTGATGACGAGCAGCGTGGCAAAATAGAACACTATCAGTATGGGGTTCTTGAAGAGCATGTCGAGGCTCGACATTATGGAGTTCTCAATCTCCTGCACGTCGCCGCTCATGCGCGCTATGATGTCGCCCTTGCGCTCCTCGGAGAAGAATCCGAGCGGCAGCGACGTAATCTTGCGGTAGAGCTGGTTGCGTATGTCGCGCACCACGCCTGTGCGTATAGGAATTATCGTGGCCGACGAAAGGAAATAGGCACCCGTCTTCAGAAACGTCATGAAGGCCAGAAACAGGCCTATGACGAGCAGCGTTGTGGTGGCGCCCATGCTCCCGATCATCTCGTAGATATAATAATTGGCGTTGTTTATCAGCACATCTTTCATGTTGCCGCTGCCCCAGTCCATCAGTCCGGCAGGCACGCTGGCCGCCTGAGTCTTGAAAAGTATCTGCAGGATTGGTATTATGGCCATGAAAGAAAAGATGTTCAATACCGCCGAAAGGATATTAAACACCACCGTCAGTACCAGGTATTTTTTGTAGGGAGGTACAAAACGGCGCAATACTTGTAAAAATTCTTTCATCTATCCGTGGGTTGTTCTTTTTATGGAATTTAGGTTTATTCCGGTTGCAAAGATAGTGTTTTTGTGCAAGAAAACAAAATATGGCGGCCGTTTTAGTTCATTATGGGGCTGTCTGAGGGGCCGCAAAGGCGATATGGGGGCTGTTTGAGGGGCTGATCCATGCCGGTTGTCATACTGCCGGAGCATGCCGGAAGGCACGCCGCTGTCGGCTTTTTCGTGTTCTGTCAGCGCCTTGCAGCATGAAGGACCGGTGCCGTTAGTTACAGTTTCGTGCCCCTGTCGTGCGGCTTGTAGGGCGGCGCTTCGGGGCGGAATGTGTCGGGTTGTATAACGCATTGATACACAATGCGTTGCAAAAGACCATGTTTCGGGCTCTAAAAGATGGCCTTTTAGGCTGCAAAAGACGGTCTTTCGGACGGCGAAAGGTGCCCTTTCAGAACATGAAAGGCGGCCTCTTGATGATAAGAGTGCCGCCTTTCTCTTCAAAGTTAATATTATCGTGCTTCCAATTAGTCGGTTTTATGCCTCGCCACCGTCTGCGAGCACGCCTTTGAGCGTTGCGCTCGAGCTGTCGGTTATCCTTACCCTTACGGTCTGGCCGATGTGGCAGTTGCCCTTGTCGAACACCACCACTTTGTTCTGTCCGGTGCGTCCGAAGAGCTGTTCGCGGCTGCGCTTGCTGAAGCCCTCTATCAGCACGTCGAACTCCTTGCCTACGTCCTTGGCGTTCGACTCTGCCGACAGCTTGGTCTGCAGCTCTATCATCTCTGCCAGGCGGCGCAGCTTAACTTCCTCTGATACGTCGTCGGGCAGGTGCTTCGATGCGTATGTGCCGGGGCGCTCGCTGTATTTGAACATGAAGGCAGAGTCGTAGCCCACCTCGCGCATCAGCGAGAGCGACATCTGGTGGTCTTCCTCAGTCTCGCTGTGGTAGCCCACGAATATGTCGGTAGATATGGCGCAGTCGGGTATTATGCGGCGAATGGCCCTTACGCGGTCCATATACCACTCTCTTGTATATTTGCGGTTCATCAGCTTCAGTATGCGGTCTGATCCGCTCTGCACGGGCAGATGTATGTGATGGCAGATGTTGGGCATCTCGGCTATCACGCGCAGCGTGTCGTCGCTCATGTCCTTCGGGTGGCTCGTGGTGAAGCGTATGCGCATGTCGGGCACGGCCTCTGCCACCATGCGCAGCAGTGCCGGGAACGCCACTTTCTCGCTCTTTGCGTCGGCTTTGCCGTCGTTACCCTCGCTGTTTACTTTTTCATTTTTACTTTTTAATTCTCCTAAGTAGGAGTTAACGTTCTGTCCGAGCAGCGTAACTTCCTTGTATCCGTGTTCGTGCAGGTCGCGCACCTCGCGCAGAATGCTCTCCACGTCGCGGCTGCGTTCGCGTCCGCGTGTGTAAGGCACGATGCAGTAGTGGCAGAAGTTGTTGCATCCGCGCATGATGCTCACGAATCCGCCCACGTGCGGTCCGCATATTCTCTGCGGCATTACGTCGCGGTAAGTCTCTGTGGTAGACAGCTCGATGTTCATCGCCTTGTGTCCCGTCTCGGCCTGAGCTATTAGGTCGGGCAGGGTGAGATAGGCGTCAGGGCCGGCCACGAGGTCGGCATGATGGTTCTCGAGCAGGTCTTCCTTCACTCTCTCGGCCATGCATCCCAGCACTCCGATAATCATTCTTCTGCCCTTGCGCGTCATGGCGTGCAGGGTGTCGAGGCGGTTGAGCACTTTCTGTTCGGCATTGTCGCGCACGCTGCACGTGTTCAGAAACACGGCGTCGGCTTCGTCAACGCTTTCGCACAGTTCATATCCGGCCATCTTCATCACCGAGGCCACAACCTCGCTGTCGGCCACGTTCATCTGGCAGCCGTAGGTTTCTATAAATAGTTTCTTCATCTTCGTTGTTATTGGTGTTTTAGGGGGATGGGAGCAATGGGATGGATGAGACTTATACTTTGCCGGCTGATGCCGCCGCGCAGGGCTTGCGGCTGTCGTCGGCGGGCGTCCGCTCACTCTCTTTCATCGCCCAGTATTATCTTTGTTATCTCGGCCATGAGGCGCGCGTTGTCGGCGTCGCTCATCTTCGAGTCTTTTATCAGTATGGCTATGGCCACCTGTCTGCCGTCGGGCATGGTCACCACTCCGGCGTCGTTGTCTGCCATCTTGGTGCCGTCAGCCATGCGGAATCCCGTGCCGGTCTTGTGCGCCAGCGTCATTCCTTGGCTCAGTCCGGCCTTTATCTTGTCGGCTCCCGTGGTGGTTGCGGCCAGCGCCTGCTTTATGCAGCGGTCGTATTCGCCGCTGAGCAGACGGCCGTCGTATAGCTTACGGAGCAGCCACACCACCGACTCGGGCTTGCTCCAGTTGGCATAGCTGTTTATCGGTGCTTCATACATCGTGGCCTCCGTCTCCGACAGATGGCAGTCTTTTATGCCCATGGCGTGTATCTCGCGGTCAACGCTGTCTATGCCTCCTGCCATGGCTATCAGTATGTCGGCGGCGTTGTTGTCGCTCTCGGCTATGGCGTAGCGTATCAGCTGCGGCAGCGTTATGCTGAACCTGCCGTCGGGATGCAGCTTCATCAGCGGACTGTATGTGTCCTTGCGCATCTGCTCAGGCGTTATGTTGAGCGTCGTGTCCACCGCTGCGCCCCTGCGCTCCATATCTTTCAGCAGGGCAACGGCCACGTGGAGCTTGAACACGCTCATCAGCGGATACAGCCTTTCGTTGTTCATGCTGTGCATGGCGTTGCCTTCCATCCATGCCACGCCTATCTCGGCATCTTTGCCTTCAGCGAGTTTCTTTATGGCAGCAAGCTTCTTCTGTCCTTCGTATTGAGGCATTTCTGCCGTCACGGCAGCGCCTTCAGTCGTGCTTTCACAGCCACTTTCGCGGCCGGCAGCCTGCGTTCCGGCGCAGCACATAAGGCATAGCGCAGCTGCGGCTGCCCTCATCGTTATCTCTTTAAGCATTGTCTTTGCTCCTATGTTATGTCGCCTTTTCCGGCCGTATGCACCAATGCGTGCAGCAGCCGGCAGCCTTTGGCGCTTATTTCGTTACTGAAGTTATCTTGTTGCGCGTGCCTCTCATGTTGGTGAGGAAAGCCTTTGCCGAACCGAACTTCAGGAACATGTCGAGCCTTACGGGTATGTGGTTGGCGTCGTCGGTTACGAAGAAGCGCGCTATCTCGCGCCATTCGCCCTTGTCCTTCTCGGTGTACGACAGTTCGAGGCAGCGGTATTTCACGCCGTTGTCGGCCTTCACGGTCTTGCGTCCCATGAATTTCAGCTTCGCCGGGTTAAGTCCGTTGCCGTCGGCGATGGGGAAGTCAACCACGTAACCCTTCTTCCAGTTGGCCGGGTCGAAGCTGCGCGCCCTGAGAAATATGTTCATCATGTCGTAGACACACTCGCCGGGAGTCACCGTGCGCTTCTCCACCTTGCCGTCCTTGTGCAGCCGGCTCTGTGTTATCTTGCACTTTCCGCCCGGATAGCTGTACCACACCTGGTCTACGGTGTAGCGCTTTCCCTCGAGCGCTCCCTTGCGGTAGTAGAGCGGTGCGAGGTTGGTTGTTGAATAGCAGAGCAGCGTGTCGCGCATCACGAACATCTTGTCCATCTTGCTGTTGCCCCTTGTGGTGAGGCTGGCGCGGTAGGCCTGCTGCCCGTTATACTTGCTTTGCACTATCGACATCGAGGCGGTGCCTACTCTTACCCATACAAACTTCCAGTTGTAGTACAGGTTGTATGACAAGAACTCGCCCGACTTGAAGGCTGTGTTTCTGAAGCTACACTGCGCCATGGCTGCCACGGCAGTTGCAATCAGCATTATTGCCAGTGTGAGTGTTCTTAGATGTTTCATGATATGTGCATTTTTGTTTGTGTCCTGTTCTTTCCGTGCCGGCCGGCGGCTTGCTGTCAGCGTGCCTGTCGTTCGTGCCGTCAGTTGCCCGGATATGGTATGCCCATGCTCTTGGCCCGGTCGAGGTTACGCTTCTTTATGGTCTTTTCCTGTTCGGGCTTCTGCTTTGTTATTTCCATGGGCTTTTGCTTTTCGAGGCTCCGTGCCGTTGGATTCCATGTCAGGTTGAGGTCCCATTTAGCCTTACATTCTATCTTTTCGGGATAGTAGTAGGTGGTTTCGGCCTGGCGGTCGGCGGCATATTCGCCCGTGTCCCACTTGCCGTTCTTGTTCGAGTCGATAAACATCCTGGCGTAATATGTGCCCGGCTTTACGTAGAAGAACGACGCGTTGCCGTCGGTTGTGGTCGTCTCTTTCACCACTTCGTCAGAGTTGTTGAGCATCTGTACCACCACCGTGGTGTCGGCCATGCCTGTTATGTTGAACATAAGCGTGGCAAAGGCGTCTTCGGTCTGTATCTTGAAGCCTGTCTTGAACGGCGCGGTGGTCTTGCCGTAGATGTCGGTGAAGGCCATGGTGTCGGTCTCCAGACTGTATTCCGTGCCCGGCCGCCACTCTCCGAGCAGCTCGTAGATGCGGTTGGTGCCTGCCTTCTGCCGCAGCACGAACGGCGATTTATACCACAGCGTGTCGTGCTTCGAGTAGAGATGTATGCAGGCCGTGTCCACCTTCTGCAGCGGTGTGGGCATCTCGATGGTTATGTTCTGGTCGGGCGCAGGCTCCGACTGCACGTTGTATTTGGGCTCGAGCGCCTCGGCGGGCATCTCCGTCTGGTATTCCTTGCCGCGCTTCTTGGCTTTCTCCTGTGCCTTCTGCCACTCTTCAAACTGCTCTTTCTTCTGCTTCATGCGCTTCTCGTAAGGCTCCTTTGACAGCACGTCGAGCGTGTCGGTCTGCATCTGCAGCACTCCAAGCGTGTCGGTGGCGAGATATTTCAGCTCCATTCTGAGCGTGTCCTGGTTGACGAGCGTGGTGTCCTTCAGCCAGTAGGTGATGGTGTCCTGCTTTTCTGTCGTCTCAATGATGAAGGCGTCCTGCTCGTTGAAGTTGAGTCCCTTGATCTCCGGCAGCTGCTTGTTGCCGTAGCTGAAGTAGAGCGTGAAGCGGTTGGCATAGGCTCTTTCGCTCTTCAGCAGGTAGCGGTCGGTCTGCTCTTCGGTGAAGGCTCGCAGCACGATGTCGTCGGGCAGGAAGTGGGTGTAGGGCACCCGGCGTATGGAGTCGATGCGGAGCGAGTCGCGCCAGATGGTGTCCTGCCTTATGTCGGGCTTGAAGGTTGGCTCTATTATGTCGTGATTGAATGCCAGCTGTTCGCTCTTCTGATTGAAGATATAGTTGTTGTCGGCGTCAGAGAGCGCGTATATGCGGTATTTTCCGGTGGCAATGCCTTTGATGATAAACTTGCCGCGGCTGTCGGTTCTCGACACTCTGAGCATGGGCTGGCGTGTGAATATGCTGTCGCTCAGGTCGCTGTAGAGGCCTACGAGGATGCCTTTAATGGGCTCGAGGTTCTGCGCGTTGAGCACGTATCCTGCCACTTCGAGCGTGTCGATGTGGTCGCCTGTCGAGAAAGTGTAGGTGTAGTTGCCCAGCGGGTTGCTCTCGTTGTTGTCGCTGATGGCGTCGGAGAAGTCGACGGTGTAGGTGGTGTTGGGCTTGAGCGAGTCTTTAATCTCCACCACGATGCGCTTTCCGGCGGCCTTGATTTCGGGCGTCTCGATCTGCGGAGGCGATATGACGACCTTCTCGGTGGGGTTGTCCACCTGGATATATTCGTCGAAGTTGATGCCTATCTTGCGCGTCTTGACGTTTATGCTCTTGTCGGCGGGCGAGCTTCCGGTTATTCTCGGCGGCGTCTCGTCATACCATCCGCCGTCGGGCTGTCCCATCCTGGCGCACGACGTGATTATCACGGCGGCCATGAACGTCAGCAGGGCCAGTGCGCCTTTCTTCAGGCGTGCTGCTCTGTGGCGTGCCTCGGCGGCGTGTGCGCTGCCGTTTGTGGTGCTGCGCCGTCTGCTGTTGCGCTGTGTGTCAGTGTTCATCGTCTTCGGTGTTAAATCTCAGCATTTGTTCTATGATGTCGCGGCTGTTGCTAAGTCGCGGCACCTTGTGCTGTCCGCCCAGTTTGCCCTTCGACTTGAGCCAGTCGTTGAACAGGCCCGTGCGCGCCTTCACGATGTCGAGGTGCTGAAGGGTTATGTCCTTGTAGCGCTTTGCCTCGTAGTCGCTGTTTATCTCCTGCAGCTTCTTGTCGAGCAGTGATGCAAAGCGGCCGAGGTCGTCGGGCTCTCTTGAGAACTCGATGAGCCACTGGTGGCGGCACTTGGCGTTGCCGTCCATGAACACCGGGGCGGCTGTGTATTCGAGCACCTCGGCACCCGTCTCGCGGCAGGCGTGGGCAAGGCCCTGCTCGGCATTGTCGACGATTAGCTCCTCGCCGAAGGCGTTGATGAAGCTCTTGGTGCGTCCGGTGATTATGAACTTGTAGGGATTGGTTGACGTAAACTTGACGGTGTCGCCTATGATGTAGCGCCACAGTCCGCACGACGTTGATATGACCATGGCATAGTTTACGCCTGTCTTGACGCCTGTTATGGGCACTACGGTGGGATTTTCGGCTCCGAACTCGTCCATCGGGATGAACTCGTAGAACACTCCGTAGTCGAGCATCAGCAGCATCGACGGGTCAGAGGGGTCGCTCTGCAGGCCGAAGAAGCCCTCGCTGGCGTTGTAGGTCTCCATGTAGTGCATGCCGGGCGAGGTGATGAGCTGCTCATACTGCTTGCGGTAGGGCGTGAAGGCCACGCCTCCGTGGAAGAACACTTCAAGGTTGGGCCACACCTCCTCGAGGTGAGTCTTGCCCGTAAGCTCCATCACGCGTGTCAGCACGGAGAGCATCCACGAGGGCACGCCGCTCAGGTTGGTCACGTTCTTGTTCATCGTCTCGCGGGCTATGCGGTCGCGCTTCACCTCAAAGTCAGACAGCAGCGCCGTCTGCTTGCACGGCACTCTGACCATGTTTGCCAGCGGACTGATGTTCTCTATCAGTATGGCGCTGAGGTCGCCCACAAGGCTGTTGCGCAGATTATAGTTGGGCGAGTGGCTTCCGCCCAGTATGAGGCTCTTGCCGTCGAACAGCCGGCTCTTGGGGTTGTTGCGCAGATAAAGGGCCACGGCGTCCTTGCCGCCCTGATAGTGAAGGTTCTGCAGACCGTCGTGACTTACGGGTATGAACTTGCTCTTGTCGTTGGTCGTTCCCGACGACTTGGCATACCACTTTACCGTTCCGGGCCAGAGCACGTCGCTCTCGCCGTGGCGCATGCGGTCGATGTCATTCTTCAGTTCCTCATAAGTGTTCAGCGGCACGTTAGCCGCAAAGTCCTCGTATGACTTCATATTGCCGAATATGTGCTTTCTGCCGTATTCGGTGTCCTTGGCACGGCCCGTCAGATATGCCAGCACCTCGTTCTGAAGTGCCCCGGCCTCGTTGATGTGCCGCTCAAGCTCCTTCTGCCGCGGCAGAAACAACTTGCCAATTATGCTAGTAATGCTCATCTTCTAAGAGGTATTTTTAAGCTGCAAAGTTAGTCTAAACTTTTGTAATACGATAAGATTTTTAATATTCTTAACACGCGCGCACATCTTTATGCCGGGGCCTTGCAGGCCGTGTGGCGTGCGTGCTGCCGCCGGCCGTTTTATGAAAGATGCCCTTTTGCAGCCCGAAAGGGCACCTTTTGCATGGCTGAATATAACGCCCTGTCAGCCAGTATGTTACAATTCGCCTTTCGCCTTGGCTGCACAGGCACCGTAAGCAGCGGCGGCACGGCATGAGAAAATGCTTCAAAAACCATGCCATGCCCATGCCACGGCGCAGCCCTTGCCCTGCCGCGGCGCAAAATAAACGGCCCGACATTGCCGGTTTTCAGAAAAAAATCATATATTTGCAGAAACATACCTTACACACATAACAAGCATAACTTATGAGTCATCCACTATGGTCTGATGAATACTGGCTGCTGCTCATGCAGCTCTATCAGCGCAAGCCGGCAGGCATAAAGCCCCTCTACTCGCGCGGAATGGTAGAGCTGAGCCTCGAGCTGCACATACCTCCACACTATCTTTACGAGCAGATGTTCAGTCTGCGCCGTGCCGCCACGCCCCGGCTCGGGCGACTCTGGGCCACATACGGCGATAACCCCAGGCGCCTGTCGCGCGACGTGAAAGTGCTGAGGAGCATGGCAGGATTCAGCAACGCAGCCCTGTTCTACGACGGAGTGGCCATGCACGAGTCGTTCGAGCGCGACTTCAGGCCCATGCCCTCATGCGGCCAGCTCATGCCGATGATGCTTATAATAATACTCGACCAGTACTTCCGACTGACGCCCGCCACGATGGTGCGCAACACGCCCGAGATAGCCGAGCTGTCGAAGCTCATGGGCATAAAGGCCGACGTGGTGGTGGAGGTGATGGAGACGTTTCAGACCTTCGACCCTTATCTCAACCGCAGCAAGGCCCAGCCGTCGCCGCTCACAGACGAGTGCCGCCGCGTGTGGCAGCGCTACGGCAACGGCAACCCCGAAGAGCTGTCGTCGCTGGCAGCGCAGCTGAAGGCATATTTCGGCTGAAAACGATGCATACGGAGCAATCGCTAATATTCAGATATAAATACTAATTGAAGAAATGAGAATGACAATCAGGACAACGTTGATCAACGTTATGCTGCAGGTGGCGTGTGTGCTTGCGGCAGGAGCGCAGGTGCAGGAGCCCTGCGGAGTGTATGAGGCAGCCGACAAGGTGGACGGGCTAACCCGCCAAGGCTACATGGAGATAAACATAAAGGAGCCCGCCGTGCCCGATTTTTCGCAGACATTCGTCAAGGGCGCCACCCACAACTTCAGTCTTTTGCCTTCAGACTTCATGAAGAAGCCCTCACGTTATTTTGCAGGAAAGAAAGCCACGGGCTTCATCAAGTATCGCAGCAAGATACTTATCAGCAACACCGAAACCCTGATGCTGACCGACCCCGAGCCCATGCAGGGCGGCTACAGGCTTAAGTGGGCAAGCGACATGGGCAAGACCGGCACCTGCACGATGACCATTGCAGCCGACGGCACGCTGTGGTTCACAGGCCTTGGCACCTTCGACAAGAGCATAGGTCCCGACAAGCTGGTGTTCGTAAGGCAGCCCGGGCAGACCGCAGCCAGGACATATCTGGCAGCCGGAAGCGACAAGCCGCAGCAAGGAGGCGGCACGCCTGCCGCAGACAAGCCCGCTACAGGACAGACCGCCAACGGCCCGAAGGGCGGAGAGACGTCGGCATCAGCCGTGGACAAAGGGCAGACCACAATGCCCACCGACGGCACGCCGGCCTACAAGCCCGCTACCGACGCCGCTGGAAACATAATGCTGCCGAGGGCAAGCAGCGGCACGCTGACAGGCAGATGGATAGGCGACGGCGGACTGATGATAAAGCTCAACTCGATTATTAAGTCATACAGATATTCCAATGCCGCATATCACGGATTTATAACCATGGAAGGACCGGGATACATCAGCGAGGGAATCGTCGCCGTGGTGAAGCACTCTGACACCTGCGTCGGCCTTTACAGCATACCGCTCGACACCGATGTCAGGCAGATTCACTACTCTGAAATACATCTCGGCCCCACAGGCCGTGCCTCCACTTACCATCTCTGCGGAAGCGTTGAGGTGCGTTCGCAGTCATACAAACTGATGACCAACACCGCCATCTATAAGCTGAATCCCATAGACACACGCTATTACGGCATGTTCTCTACGGGCAACGAGGTGAGGCCCGTGCCCCTGAACTTCTACTTCAAGCAGTCATACGACGACGGCTACGGCAACGTGAAGCTGGGCTACGGCTGCATAACCTTGTCGTACAACATGGGCAGCTACATCGACAACGACTTCATTTATGACGCACAGATACAGGAAAACGGCAGCGTAAGGATAAAGTATCAGTGCGGCAGAACCGATAACAAATACTCTGCACTGCTGGTATGGAACAAGGGCAGAAAGTCGTGGTCGGTCACTCAGATTAGGCGTATTGAGGGCAGCAGCGACGACTGCTACATGATGAACAGCCCGCAGATAACGTTCAAGGACGATATCATGTAGGCATACGTCTTGTTGTCAGGCTGCGGCACATGGCTGCCGTGCTGGCGTAACAAATAAACAGAAGAGGCTGTCTCGGGTGTAATCCCTGACAGCCTCTCTTGCTTAATTTAACAGAATTAATGATGAAGCAAGTGCGGATGTCTTGCTATGATTTATAGCTCCGCTATCTTTTTAATAAAAGCCTTGCCGTTTTTTATGAATATTCCACGCTCCGGACTGTCAACCTTTCTGCCCGAAATGTCGTATATGCTGCCGTTGCTGCCGTTGTCGGTCAACGTCTGGTCAATGCCCGAAGCCGAGCTTTCGTTTGTTATGTAGACCACGTCTCCGGCCTTGGTCTCTATGTCATAGAGCCAAGTCTCGGGCAGCCTGTTGTTCACGCTCGAGTTGTCAACGTCAACATATTCGTCTCCTGATATCTTCTTTACAGGCATAGAGTAGGTGTAGAACAGCGGATTGGGGTTTTCGCCTTCAGCCTCTTTCACCTCATGTGTGTCCGACTTGATCTTTACGGGCACCCTTAGTCTGAGGTTTCCGCCGAGCGTTGAGCGCAGACGGGCACTCATCAGCTTGCCGTCTTTCCACACCATGTCCTCAAGCACGAAGCCGCCTATGGCTCTCAGACCCTTAATTTCGCCGTCGGCCCATTCGTCAGGAACAGCCGGCATTAGGTTTATAAAGCCGTCGTGGCTTTGCATAAGCATCTCTGCAATGCCCGCCGTACAGCCGAAGTTGCCGTCAATCTGGAATGGCGGATGTGCATCGAACATATTTGGATAAGTGCCTCCGTCCTGTCCTTCGGTCCTGTCTGCCGGCACAAGCGACAGCTGGTCTTTAATCAGCTTGTAAGCATGCTTGCCGTCAAGACATCTTGCCCAAAGACAAACTTTCCATCCCATGCTCCATCCTGTCGACTCGTCTCCGCGGTACATCAGCGACACCTTTGATGCTCTGAACGCAGCCGGTGTGCGGTAGGGAGATATTGCCGTGCCGGGATACAGTGCCCACAGGTGTGACACGTGGCGGTGATGGTCGTCAGGGTTGTCCCAGTCGTCGCGCCATTCCTGCAGCTGTCCGTATTGTCCTATGCGCAGTGGCAGCATCTTGTCGCGCAGGCTCAGCAGCGATTTTGCGAAGTCTTCGTCAGTGGCAAGCGTCTCGGCAGCCCTTGCGGTGTTGGTCAGCAGGTCGCTTACGAGCTCGTTGTCCATGGTTATACCCGCAAAGATGTTCTGTCCTTTATATGCTTTTGGTGAGTTTTCGGGTGAAACCGACGGGCAGACAACCATGAATTTGTCGCGGGGATCCTCTACCATGAAGTCGAGGAAGAACTCTGACGCTCCTTTCATTAGCGGATAAACCTCTTTTAGATAGTCGGTGTCTCCGCTGTAAAGATATCTGTTCCATAAGTGCTGGCAGAACCATGCGTTGGCCGTTGGCCACACTCCGCTGTAGGCTTTGTCCACGGCTCCTGTCATTCTCCACAGGTCTGTGTTGTGATGAAGCATCCATCCGTTGCATCCGTACATGTTCTTTGCCGTTTCGGCTCCTATCTCGCTGAGTTCCTTTATCATCTTTATCAGCGGCTCGTGAAGTTCCGGCAGGTTTGTCGATTCGGCCGGCCAGTAGTTCATCTCTGTGTTAATGTTCACCGTATAACGGCATTTCCATGCAGGGTTTGTGCTGCCGTTCCATTTGCCTTGCAGGTTGGCGGGCTGGCATCCAGGCTGTGATGAACATATAAGCAGGTATCTTCCGAACTGGAAATACAGTTCTACGAGCTGTGTGTCGTTGCCTTCAGCAAAGTCTTCAATGCGTTTGTCTGTAGTCTTCGACGGGTTGCTGTTCTCTCCGAGGTCAAGGCTTACTCTGTCAAACTGTTCCTTATAGTATTCTATATGTTCGGCTTTTGCCGTCTCATAGTCGCGTCCGGCATTCTTCATATATTCGTCAATACGCTTCTGAGGGTCGGCCGAGATATCCTTATAGTTCACAAAGTTGGTTGCCATGGCTATGTGGAAGGTCACGGCGTCGGCGTCTTTCACAATCAGCGCGGTGTCGTTCTGTGTCATTGCACCGCCTTCGTTGTCAATTTTTGCGTTGACTATGAAGTTCAGTTTTCCGGGCACGTTGTTTGCGGCTTTTGCCGTGGTTCCGCTCAGTGCGAGTGTGTTTCCGCTTACAGAGCGGTCAACTTTCACGCCGTCAGGATAAAACAGGCTTGCTTTCAGGTTTATTGCGCCCTTCTTTGATGCCGTGACTCTGATGATGAGCATCTGGTCGGTGAACGACGTGAAGGCCTCTTCCGTGTAAGTTACGTCGCCCACTCTGTAGGTTACTGTTGACACAGCGTTGTCTATGCTGAGCTGTCTGCGCAGCGAAGAGTAGTCTTTATGGCCGTCGTATTCGATGCGCAGGCTTCCTGCCGGCTGGTATGATGCACCGAATCCGTAGTCTCTGTCGGCCAGAATTTGTGTCTCGGCCAGCGCCTGTGCCTCGTCGCTCTTGCCGCTGAAGACCAGCTGTCGCAGGTTATCAAGATACTTAGGTGTCTCAGCGTTGTAGTTTTTGTAGGGCGAGCCTTTTGATATAGTCTCCTCGTTGAGCTGATATTCCTCGCATACGGGATTGCCGTATACCATTGCCGCTATGCGTCCGTTGCCGAGCGGCAGGGCTTCGTTCCAGTTGCCGGCAGGCTTGTCGTACCATAGCTCCAGCGGTTCTCCGGCATAAGAGCCGAGCGCCATTGCCAGCGTTGTGATGATTGTTAATAGTTTTTTCATTATTGATAGATTTTAAAATAGATTGTTTGTTCGATGCAAAGGTATTGTTTGTGGCAATGCTTATGGTGGACAAATATTTTAAAAAGGTTCAAAATAGTCTTTTTGTCACGACGTAAACGGGGATTTTATGTTTTTTTCTTACTTTTGCAGTAGAATAATGATATTATGAGAAAAGCAAGTCTGGCAATCTTTTGTTTTTTGTTTATGACGTTATTGTGTGCGGCTTCCGACGTGCGTATTGTACATTTTGACAATGACGACGGGCTCGACCACAACATTGTTACGTGTATTATTCAGGACCGGGAGGGGTATATATGGCTGAGCTCGCGCGACGGACTGAGCCGTTACGACGGCTACAGCTTTGTCAATTACAAGGCTCAGCCCGGCGACGGCTGTCCTCTTGAGTCGAACCGTATTGACCAGATTTGGGAGTTGCCAGACAATAATATACTCTGCATGTCGGGACACCGGACCCTCAACCTGGCGGGATGCAAGTATTATGTATTCAACCGCAAGACGGGCAAGTTTGAGGTTTACAGGGGCAAGAACCTGCCCGGAGGCTCATATTATGTGGCCGACGAGAATGTGATGAGGCGCATATCTTCTCTGAAAGAGTATGAAGGCCTGGAGACAAGGGTGATGTGCGAGGACAGGCAGGGAGGCTATTGGGTGCGCACCAACCGCGGCATAGACAGGGTTACGTTTGTGAAGGAGCCTCTGAAGAACACGAAGTTCAGCAATTTTGGCGAAGAAGTGGTCAGGGCCTTGCATCAGGACAGGGCCGGACGGGTGTGGATTGCCGACAAGAACGGCTTTGTGAGGATTGTCGACCGCAACCTGGGCAATGTCAGATATCTGTCTGCCGACGGCAGGATTACGCCTGCTGCGGCTGTATTCGGCCATAACGTGTATTGTATTTATGAAGACCGCCACGGGCAGATATGGCTCGGCACCAAGCCCGGCGGGCTGTTCAGGCTGCGCAGAAAAGGGCAGGGATGGGTGCTCGACCGCTATGTCAGCGGCAGCAGAAAGCTTTTTGGCATTAACTGCAATTCTGTGTATGCCATGGCTGAGGACAGATACGGACGCCTGTGGATAGGCACTTATGGCGGCGGACTGAATGTGGTGGAGAGGCCGGAGGCCGACATGCCGCGCTTTATCAATAAGGACAATGTGCTTTCAGGCTATCCGCGCGGGGCGCTCAAGGTGAGGTGTCTGATGATGACACGTAGCGGAGTGATGCTTGCCGGAACCGGCAGCGGGCTGTATACGTGCATGATTGACGGCAAGCCGCTGCGCCGGCTGAAGTTCTGGCGAAACGTGAGAGACCCTCATGACCCGTCGAGCCTGAGCAACAATGAGGTGATGGCGCTGGCACGCGACAGCAGAGGCAGGATTTATGTGGCCACTTATGGCGGCGGAACCAACAAGATTCTGTCGCGCAACCTGCTGAGCAACAACATACGCTTCAAGGCTTATACCACGGCTCAGGGTCTTGCCTCGGATGTCAATGTGTCGTTGGCAGCATGGCGTGGCGACAAGCTGTGGATAGTGTCAGAGGCCGGTCTGACGCTGTTTGACACTAACCGCGATGTTATGATTAACTATATGAGAGGCTTCTTCAGGGAGGGTTTTGCCTTCATGGAGACCATGCCGCTGTGTCTTGACAACGGCTACATGCTCTTCGGAACCACTCAGGGCGTGTTCGGTTTCAGCCCGTCTGATGTCGGCAAGAGCAATTTTGTGCCGCGTATTGTGTTCGGATGCGACGACTATGTTGAGCTTCCGGCCGACAAGAAGAACTTTACGATAGAGTTTTCGGCGCTCGACTATAATAAGAATGAGGATATATGGTATGCCTACCGCATGGACGGAGTGGACGGCGAGTGGATATACACCAAGTCGCATTCGGTAAGCTATGCGGGCATTCCGCCGGGAACGCACACCTTCAGGGTGCGCTCAACCAACGGCGACGGCATCTGGACTGACAATGAACGTACCGTGACGATACACCGTACCCCGGAACTTACGGAGACGCCCCTGGCATGGATGCTGTTTGGCGGGGCGCTGCTTGCAGCCCTGATAGTTATATATAAGGTGGCAAGATATATCAGCCGGCTGCGCAAGGAGGTGAACGAGATAACCACGGTTACTAATGAGAAGATTGAATATCTTAAGAACAAGGTGCATGAGCTTCTGACAGAAAGGCGCGACATGGACGTCGCCGAAGGTGAGGAAGCAGCCGCCGAAACCACTGACAGCCTGTTCAGAAACAAGGCCATGGGATTTATCAATGACAATATAGCCAACTCTGACCTGTCGATAGACGACTTCTGCAAGGCCATGGGCATGAGCCGCACTGTGCTCTATGTAAGGGTGAAGAAGGTTTTTGGTTCGTCGCCCAACAACTTTATACAGGAGATACGCATTAAGAAGGCTCTTGCTTTAATGAAAGATCCGGGCGTGAGCATATCGGAAGTGGCCTACAAGTGCGGATTCTCCGACCCTAAATACTTCAGCCGCTGCTTCAAGAAGACTATGGGCTGCAGCCCTACCGAATATATGAAGAGGGGCGAGACGGCAGAGCCGTAGCGTCTGGCTGAAAGGCGTGTTGCATGCCCCGGTCTTATAAAATCCGATAGGGCATAGTGCCGCATCTGTCTTAATCTTACAGGCAGATTGATGCTTGCGGCTGAAAGCATAATTCTCCCGATGAGATAAAAGGTGGCCTTTCAGCGTGCAATATGTGCCCTTTTGCATCGTAAAAGGTATCCTTTTGGCGGCTAAAAGACTACCTTTTGTAAAGCCGTCCTTATCATGCTGATAATCAGCTGGTTAGCCGCTGCGTCCGAGCGGCCCTGCATCATGCGTCGTGCAGGCGTGCCGTTATTGCCGGAATAGCAGACTACGATACGTCAGAGCCTTGTTATGCATAAGTTAAGATAATAAAAAAAGCCGGAGCATACCTCATTGATGATATGCCCCGGCTGTTTTAGTATAGGCGCAGCTTTATTACGGCGCTCAGTGCGTTATTTCATTATCTTTATCACCTTCACGGTGCCGTCGCCCATCTGTCGGCGTATGATGTTGATGCCCTTTACGGCCGATCCGAGCTTCATTCCCGATGTGTTGTATATGTCTTCCTTAACGGTTGTCTCGCTTCCGGCTCCGTTGATGCCTGTAGTGGTCTCGTATGTAGTGCCTTTGCTCAGGCTTCCGTATTCGTTGACAGCCTTTACGGTGAATTTTCCGCAGGTGCCTTCGGCAGGCTTGAAGCTTGTGTCTGTAGATATGCTTACCACCTTGTCGTCGGCGTCAGTTACCACGTAGCATATAGCATATGCCGACTCGTCCCAGCTCAGCGTGCTGCTTGCCGCGTCGTATCTCATGTTGGCAGGAGCGCTCACGGCCTCCATCAGCTTGCGCGGGTTCCATCCGTCAGTGCCTCTTGTTATGGCCTCGTATGTGTATGCGGCAGCCTCCTCGTCGGTAAGTGTAGCCTTGCATGTGCCCGTAACCTTCTGTCCGGTGTCGCCGTCAGTATATTCATATTCGGTGCGTCTGTTGCTCAGGTCAACAGGATTGCCGTCGGCATCCATGCTGTTGTATTCGGCAAACAGAGCCGGAATGGCTCCCATGTTGTTCCAGCCCTCAGGCTTTATGCCTATCTTCATCGTAGTGTTGAGCCATACGGTCTTTGGAGCGTTGTGCCACGGGCGTCCCAGCGCCGTCTTGTTGTCGTTGGCAAGCTCGTTGCCGTCTATGGTGCAGTTGCTGAACACGTATCCGAACTTTGTTCCTTCCTTATGGCATGGTGCCACTATCACAGATCCGCTTCTGACGTTGTATAGCGTGCAGCCTTCGAGCAGGACGTCGCCTCCGCCGTAGAAGTAGTCTACCGCACCCTCAATCCAGCAGTCTTTCACGTAGTGGCGGTCGGCCATGTTTCTTGAAGAAGTCTGCCATGTGTCCTGATAAGAGCGGAACTTGCAGTTGTAGAACGTCATGCGGTCGTTGCGCGAATACATGGCCAGACCCATCGGTCCCGACTGGTTGTCAACGCCCCAGCTGTTATAGAAGGTTATGTTCTCAGTGTAGAAGTCGCTTGCATTCACCTCAACCACGCTGCTGTAGCCGTAGTTGTCTGACTGCGGATTGTTCGTAGACCATTCGTATCCTACGTCAGAGCTTCCTCCGTTGTTGATGGTATGCTTTATCACGGTATTCTCCTTGTCCTGTCCTATAAGGTGTATGAAAGGCTTGCTCTCAGGTATCAGCACGAGTTCGTCATACTCTCCGTTCTCAACAAATATGAGGTAAGGCACGCTGCTGTTGTCAGGAGCGGCGTCGATAGCCTCCTGAACCGAAGTGAAGTCGCCCGAGCCGTCGGCAGCCACCACGGCGTCGAACACTTTCTTCTCGGGTTGCGGGCGCTGCATTGTGGTAAACTTGAATGTCGTGCCTTCAAAGGCGTTGCCGTTGAGGTCGGTCAGTGCGCCCTTGGGTACAACCACCTCACACTCGGTGCCGTATCCCATGTCGGCATAGGCATAAGTGGCTGTCTTGCTTCCGAATACAGGTGTCATGGCCTTTCCGTTTATCGTTACGTCGCCTGAGCCTGCTTTCACCTTCTCGTTGAAGTGGAGCACCACGTTGCCTGATGCTGAGGCAACGTCAGAGCCGGCCTCGGGCGATGTGGCAACAAGCTTCGGTGCCTCATGGTCGTCCTTCTGTTTGTTGTCGGCATATACAACTATGTCGGCAAGATAGAATCCCTCTGTGTCGCTGTCCGACGGCTCGCCGGCCAGTCCGCTTTCGGTGTCGCCTATCCAGCGTACATACACCTGTCCGCTGAGACCTTCGGGCAGCGTGCCCTCAAGCACCATCCACTGGCTGCTCTCGGTGCCGCTTCCCATGTCGATAGAGCTGAGGTCGGTGTAGTTTACGCCGTCGGTAGAGTATTGCATCTTCTGTATCTTGTGCACGCAGGCGTTGTCGAGAGCCGCCAGTGAGTGCACCTTGATGTTCTTATATCCGTCCACTACAAACTTAGCCACAAGGTAGCGTGGGTTGTCCATGTCGGCCCTTTCGGTGTAGCGGCGTATGCAGTTGCGCTCAATGCCGCCGAAGGTGCGTGTGCTTGCACCCCAGTTGGTTGTCTTTCCGTCGCCTTCATACAGCTGAAGGTTGCCTGTGTTGTCTGTCGTGAAGCTGTAGTCTCCGGGGCGGTTTCCGCGCGGCTCGCTTACGCTGAAGTCCCATCCTACGATGAACGGAACCACGTCGAACGTAGCCGTAAACGTCTTGTCGCCGTTCATCACCACAGTCTTCTGCGCGTCGCTGCTGCCGTCGTTCCAGTAGAGAAAAGACGTTACAGAGTTTGGCACCACCTTCATCGTAACGCTTGTTCCGCTTTCATACTTACCGTCAACGGGTTCCGGCGTGAGCGACACGTTGCCCCATTTGGCTCCGTCGCCGCTTTTGTTTATGTTGAGGGTGTATGTCTCAACCGAAGAATACACGGCTGTGATGTCCATGTCCTTCTCAATGTTGAACGTGTATGGGTTCTCTGTCGACAGTATCTGTCCGTCTTTGTCCTGCCACTGCTTGAATCTGAATCCGTAGTTGGGCGTTGCCGTTATCGTAACTTCGCTTCCGGCCTCATAGTTAGCCTTTGCCGGAGTTACCGTTCCGGCGTTTTCCGGGCTGTTGGTAACGTTCATGTGTACGGCATTTGTGAGGTTCTTCAGCCATCTCGGGTCGCCTATCGGGCCTCCGTCTGTAGCTGCCGTAGCCATGGGCGACTCTGAGGTTATGCTGAAATCGCCGTTTTCAGGGTCAGGGAAAGGTATGTTCGTCAGTCCGAAGTCGGCCAGCGTATAGTCCGAAATCTCTGTGTCGGCCGCGCTTGCCTGATTGTATGTTCCGTAGTCGGCTATCAGGTTTTTCTCTGCCAGCAGATATCCGCCCGTGGTGTTTAGTATGTTTGGCGTCTGTCCGTCAACGCCGGCTTTGTATATAATGTTGTTTCTGAATGTGTATTCAGAGAACAGTCCCACTTTGTTCCCAGTGTTGCAGATGGCATATTTTGATGCTTTCGACCATTTGTAGACTGTGTTGTTGCTGAATGTGAACAGCATGTCGATGTCTACATTCATTGAGTTGGGCGAGAAGAAGCTCTCTCCGCCTTTATAGTTATATAGTGTAGAGTTGGTTACGCTCACCTCTCTTACGCCGTGTTTCGGGTAGATAAAGTTGTATCCTCCGTCGCCGCAGTCGTGTATTATACATCTGTCCATCTCAATCTTGTCTATCGCATGCCCCTCGTTGTTGGTACGCAGGAAGCATCTGTTAATGGCCGACAGGTCGCAGTTGCGCAGTGTGATGGTCTTTATGTCACCATAGGTGAGGTCCATGAAGTAGCTGTCGTTGGGTTTGATAACGAGCCCCTCCATAATAATTCCGCCTCCGGTTACAGACGCATCGCTTCCGCGGAACTTTACTCCGAACACCACTTCGGCTCCTTCTGCAGCCTTCAGGGTGACAGTCTTGCCGTCTGGAAGATTGATGTCTCCGGTGTATGTTCCCTCTTCCATGAGCAGAACGTCACCGTCTTTTGCTCCTTCATACGTTGCCTTGAACGTAGAAGGGTCTACATTGATGTCTGTGGCGCTGCATATCAGCGGCACAAACAGAAATAATAATAATGCTTTTAGCTTCATGATAGATTTTTGATTTGATTATATTTTTTTAGTGCTCAAAGGTAGATATAATGCCCTTCATGGTGGTTCAAAATAATACTGAAAGGGTGGATAATCGTATATTGTAGCCTTGTTTGGTCCGATATTATGGCTGTTTGGGATTGTTTTCCGCTGTTTTTGCTGTTGTCATCATGTGCATGCCGTTGCCTGTCTTATGGCTTGCGGCTGTAGATGATATAGGATTGTCGTGGCTGATGCAGGTTAAAAAATATGGTTGCAGGGTTGCGTGCATAGTTGTTTTTAAGTAACTTTGCGCTTATGAACAAGATTATATTGCTGTCGGCAGTACTGTTCATGCTGCTTTCGTGCAGCAGGAAGAGTGAGGACAAGGAGGCGTTCAGGGTGGAGGTGATGAACAAGATCACGCCCGTGAAAGACCAGGGGAACAGTTCGCTCTGCTGGGTATATGCCATGCTGGCCACCATAGAGAGCGAGTGCCTGATGAAGGGCGACTCGGTCAATCTGTCGGCTGCCTATGTTGCGCGCAACCTTATGCGCCGGCAGGCTGAGAGATGCTATCTTACGCAAGGCCGGTCGGGCTTCACCACGCGCGGCGTGGCGCCCATGCTGATACACATGATTCTTGACTCGGGCCTGATGCCATACGACTCTTACCGCTCTGAATGCAACTTCAACGTGCTCTGCCGCAAGCTCGACTCGCTCTGCCGCAACGCCGTAGGGAGGCGCACGGGGCTCGACGCGCTGATGAGGAGCACCGACAGCATGCTCGATGATGTGATTAATCCCGTGCCGCTGCACGTGTGGATGCTCGGGGCTGAGTACACTCCGCAGCAGTTTGCGCGCAGCGTGTGCCGCGACGATGAGTATCAGGCGCTGACCAGCTTTACGCATATGCCGTTTTATGAGGACGTGGTGCTCGACGTGCCCGACAACCGTTACGGCGACAAATTCTACAATGTGCCCATAGACACGATGATGAGCCGCATTGAGAGTGCGTTGCGCCGCGGCCACAGCGTGTGCTGGGAGGGCGACATAACTGAACCGGGATTCTCGTTTGAACGTGGCGTGGCACGTCTCCGTGACAACCGTAGCATGGCGTCGCAGGATGAGCGTCAGCGGTCGTTCGAGACCTTCCGCACCACCGACGACCACTGCATGGAGCTGATAGGGATAGCCCGCGACAGGAAGGGAGACCGCTATTTTATATGCAAAAACTCGTGGGGCACCGGCAATCCTTACGGTGGACTGATGTTCATGTCAGTGGCATACGCAAGGCTTAAGACTGTTGCCGCGGTTGTGCCGGTGGACACTGCCGACCTGCGCCGCATCCGTTAGGCCTGTGGCATGCATCCTGCCGGACGGCAGAGTCAGCCGTTTTACAGTTCTGTAAGCATCCTTCCGCATAGCGGTGTGTATGCTTTAACGTTTAAAGGGTATGTTCTTGCGTTGCTATACGTATGCTTTCGCGTTGTAAAAGCTATGCTTTTGCGTTGCAACATGTATGCTTTTGCATTGTAAAAGCTATGCTTTCATGCTGCGATATGTGCCCTTTTGCGGTGTAAAAGACGGCCTTTTGCAGTGCGGCTAGACATGGGGCAAAGAGCCGTCGGGACGTGTGAGAGTGTAGATCAGTATGTTTATAACGATATATTTATTTTGTTTTTTATGAACGACAGAAAGTTTTTGAGTGATAACATTAAGGCAGTGATACTTGATTTTGACGGCACCGTGGGCAATTCGCGCGGTCTTATAGTGCGCACAATGCAGCAGACTATAAGGCGGCTGGGGCTGCCGGAGAGAACCGAAGAAGAGTGTGCGTCGATGATTGGGCTGCCGCTGAAGGAGACGTTCACGAGGATTATCGACATGGACGACACCATGGGCGACCGCTGTGCCGAGGTGTACAGAGAGATATTCAAGGAGAACAACCAGCCGGGAGTGGTGAGCCTGTTTCCTAACGTGCGCGAGACGCTCGACGCAATACACCGCAGCGGCAGGATGATAACGCTGGCGAGCAGCCGCTCGAGGGCGTCGCTGCTGGGCTTTGTGGCCGACATGGAGCTTGGCGGATACATATCCTACGTGCTCGGTGCGGGCGATGTGCCCAACGCCAAGCCTGCACCAGACATGGTGGTCCGCACGATGGAAGACCACGGACTGAGGCCCGACGAGTGTGTCGTGGTGGGCGATACGGCCTTCGACATAGGCATGGCTCATGGCGCCGGCGTGTGCGGTGTGGGCGTTACTTACGGCAACGGCAGCCGCGAAGAGCTCGAGGAGTGTGGCGCCGAGTTTGTGATTGATGATTTTTCGCAGCTTTGCGGCATCCTGAAAATCAACGGATGATGCCTCGGTGAGGCTGCATGTGGTGTGGTAAACAATAAAACAAGATAAAAGCATCGGCACGTGTCCCTGCGCGGGAGCTGTGCCGGTGCTTTTATCTTTGTTCTGAAAACGCGGCTGCTTCGGCTGCCGCTATTATATCTTCTTTAGACATCTGGCGTGGAGTGGCAGTGATGTCCGACAGGTCAAACTCGCTGTCAGCGCTGCTTCCGGCCTGCTTTTTCTCTTCAGGTTCAGGTTTTACGTTGCTCACGGGCTCGCTGCTTTTTGCCTTTTCAGGCTGCTTGCTGTCGCCGGCGGTGATGATGAAGTCTTCCTTCTGCTCGATGTCCGGAACCACCACTACGGGTTCTTCCTCCATCTTTGTACGGTCGGCCTTGGCTGCAAACACGGCGTCGATGAACTGCGGCTTGCGCCTCAGGCTCTGCAGGGTCTGCTTGCTTGCCAGCTGCTGGCTCTCCTTCTTGGAGTATCCCTTGCCCGAACCGCCCTCGAGTCCTTCAACGATGGCCTGATAAACGAATATCGGGTTGTTGTTCTCGTCGCGTTTCTGCTCTATGAGCTTGAAGTCGAGCTTTACGCGGTTCTTCTGGCACCATTCAATGAGCTTGCTCTTGAAGTTGACCTCCTTGTAGGCCACCTTGTCGAGATTGATAAGCTGTGAGAGTATGCGTTTCTTCATGAAGCGCATGCATGCTTCGTATCCGCGGTCGAGATAGATGGCTCCCACGAGTGCCTCGAAGGCGTTTCCGTCCATGTAGCTGTTGTGTGACGAGGAATGTCCGTTTGACATTATGAGCTGGCTGATGCCAATCTCTTGTGCCAGTTTGTTGAGAGTTTCTCGCTGCACAATCTTGCTTCGGGTGTTGGTAAGGAATCCTTCGCGCTTGCCTTCGAAGTGTCTGAACACGATGTCGCCCACAATGGCGTCGAGAATGGCGTCGCCCAGGAACTCAAGCCGCTCGTTGTTTACGGGGCGTCCCTTCTCGTTGCGCTTGGCTATGCTCTTGTGGAGCAGTGCCTGCTTGTAGAGACTGATGTCGTGGGGATAAAAGCCGATGACGTTGAATAAAGAAGAATAAAGCTCCTTTTCCTTGCGGAAAGGGAGCTTCATTTTATCAATAAAGTTGTTAATCATCATATTTCTTGAAGATAACACAGGCATTGTGTCCGCCAAAGCCGAAAGTGTTGCTCATAGCGGCGCGCACGGTGCGCTTCTGTGCCTTGTTGAATGTGAAATTGAGATTATAGTCTATTTCTTCGTCCTTGTCGTCTTCTTCGTGGTTGATTGTAGGCGGTATGATGTCGTTCTGAACAGACAGAACGCTTACCATTGCCTCAACGGCTCCTGCTGCTCCGAGCAGGTGTCCGGTCATTGACTTGGTAGAGCTGATGTTGAGCTTGTAAGCTGCATCGCCGAATACCTCCTTAATGGCCTTAGCCTCTGAAATGTCGCCCACGTGTGTAGATGTTCCGTGAACGTTGATATAGTCTATGTCCTCCGGTTTCATGCCGGCGTCGTCGAGCGCTGCCTGCATAACGAGCTTTGCTCCGAGTCCTTCGGGGTGAGATGCTGTTATGTGGTATGCGTCTGCGCTTTCGCCTTCGCCCACCATTTCTGCATAAATCTTAGCTCCGCGAGCCTTTGCGTGCTCAAGTTCCTCAAGGATGAGGCATCCTGCGCCTTCGGCCATTACGAATCCGTCGCGGCTTGCGCTGAACGGACGTGATGCCCTCTGCGGGTCGTCGTTGCGTGTAGAAAGGGCGTGCATGGCGTTGAAACCGCCAACTCCGCATCCGCAGATAGCTGCTTCGGCACCTCCGCTCACGATGACGTCAGCCTTGCCCAGACGGATAAGGTTGAAGGCGTCGGCGATGGCGTTGGTTGAAGATGCGCAGGCAGATGTAGTGGCATAGTTGGGGCCGTGGAATCCGTAGTGGATTGATATCTGGCCGGCAGCGATGTCGCTGATCATCTTGGGGATGAAGAACGGGTTGAACTTAGGTCCGTTCTCCTTGTGCAGGGCGTTGTAAGACACTTCGTCCTCGAAGGTCTTGATACCGCCGATGCCTACGCCGAAGATTACTCCGATGCGGTTTTTGTTTACTGTCTCCAGGTCCATGGCGCTGTCTTTAACGGCCTGCATTGCGCTGACCATGGCCAGCTGTGTGTAGCGGTCGAGCTTGCGCGCTTCCTTGCGGTCGATCCAGTCGTTGATGTTGAGGCCTTTCACCTCGCATGCAAACTGGGTCTTGTACATGGAGCTGTCAAACAGCGTAATAGGAGCTGCGCCACTGACTCCGGCCAGCAGGTTGTTCCAAGTTTCCTCGGCTGAAAGACCTACCGGGGTTACAGCGCCCAGTCCTGTTACTACTACTCTTTTTAATTCCATTTAAATAATTATCGGAAATTATTATTTGGTGTTAGCCTCGATGTAGCTGATAGCGTCACCTACAGTGGCAATTGTTTCTGCTTTGTCGTCAGGAATAGAGATGTTGAATTCTTTCTCGAATTCCATGATGAGCTCTACAGTGTCAAGAGAATCTGCACCAAGGTCGTTTGTGAAGCTTGCTTCAGGCTTTACTTCTGTTTCATCAACACCAAGTTTGTCAACGATAATAGCTTTTACTTTTGATTCAATTTCTGACATGATTGTAATGTTTTAAAAATGTTTATAAATAAATTCCAATTCCAAAAATCGGTGCAAAGGAACGAATTTTTATTTAAGTGTGCAAATATTTTTGCAAAAAAAGAGCCCAAACTTGCACACATGCCGTTATAGTGTGCAAGTTTTGTTGTCTTTTTACACCGTTTTTGTGTTGATTTTGTCGGTTTTGTTGAATTTTGTGCGCACACAGCGGGCATGTTGTATACAGACTGCTTACGGCCCAGTCGACGGCATGCGGCATAAATGCCTGTATTACAGAGGGTTGCAAAAGGGCACCTTTTAGACGCTAAAAGATGCCCTTTTGGAGGACGAAATGTGCCCTTTTGGAAGGCAAAAGGCCATGTTTTGCAGGACGGCCCTGCCGGGCGTATGCCAAGGCGAATGGTGGTCTGTCTTCATGCCGGCCTGCTGGCGCCGCTTATCCGCATATCGGGCGTTGTGATGCAGCCTGCTTTTTGCTTTATGTCGGGCTTGCTTCCGCTTGATTTTTCGCAGGCATAGAGGCCTTTGTCAGGAAGAAACGGGCGGAAATATGCCGATAGGACATGTGAAGACGGCTGGGGCGTGGATGCACACTACGGATAAAGCCGGATGATGCCTGCTGACAGTTTCCCATTTATGCAGTGCTGTGTGCATGTGCCGCTGGCATGATTACGCCCTGCCTGCGGGGGCCGATTCGCGCCGCAGCGGATAGTTGCCGCGCAGCTCCTCGAAGCTTTCGGGCGATGCCTTCAGCCGCGAACTGTCGTCGAGCGGATTGTAGAGCTGCAGGCTCAGGTCGTCGGGGTCGGCGGCAGCAACGAAGTCCTGAGGCAGTTCGGGCGGACTGATGATGCACGGCACGCTGATGCCGAAGTGGCGGCATAGGCCGCTTATTACCATGTTGTCGGCGTTAGCCTTGCCGTCGGCGCTGTAGCCTGCTATGTGAGGCGTGGCTATCCATGCCCTGTCCATGAGCCTGAGGTTTATCTGCGGCTCGTGTTCCCAGGTGTCTATCACGGCATCTTTCACCTTATTATATATAAGGGCGTCGAGCAGCGCGTCGTTGTCTACCACGGCTCCGCGGCTCGTGTTTATTATGACAGGCCTGCGCTGCAGCCGGCCGAAGAAGTCGGCGTCGGCCATGTGCAGCGTGGGGTGGGGGCCGTCCTTTACGAGCGGCACGTGGAACGTTATCACGTCACACTGCTCCTCTATGTCGCTCATCGCCACGAAGGGGCCGCTCTCGCCCCGCTCCTGCCGCGGCGGGTCGCACACGAGCACGCGAATGCCCATGCCGGCTGCCACTTGCGCCACCTTCGACCCTACGTGTCCGCAGCCCACGATGCCTATCGTTGAGTTTTCGGGGCGCATGCCCTTATCTCTTTTGAGCAGTATCAGCACCGAGCGCAGATACTGGGCCACTGAGGCAGAGTTGCATCCCGGACAGCTCATCCATTCTATCCCGGCGCGCTCCAAGTAGGCTGCGTCTATGTGGTCGAAGCCTATGGTGGCCGTTGCCACGAACCTTACGCGGCTGCCGCTGAGCAGCTTTTCGTCGCATCGGGTGCGCGTCCTGACAATCAGGGCGTCGGCGTCGCGCACGTCGCCGGGTCCTATCTCGCTCCCCTTCAGATACACGGCGTCGCCTGTTATGCGGCTTATGGCGTCGCGTATGTAGGGAATCTTGTCGTCAATCACAATTTTCATAATAACAATGATTTATGCTCCGCGGTGCACGCAGCCATAGCGTTGTGCAGCCGCCGGCGTTCAAATACAAGTCCAAAGTTACGAAAAATATTCTGTTTTGTTGGCTGATTAAAAATAATTTATTAGCTTTGCATTTAATATAATAGCGCCGTCAGCGCTCCGGCCGGACATGCCGGCTATGCCTGCGGCACGTCAGCAGAAGTATTAACTAAAACAAGAGCAAATGGCATTTACCGAACTTTGTAACGAGATTTTCAGCCGGGCGATAAACGACTATCACCAGGCCGACGACGTTGACACCAAGGTGAACAACCCCTACGGAGAGGGCACGATAGAGAACAGCCTGTATATGAAGTGCTGGATAGACACCGTGCAGTGGCACCTTGAGGATATCATACGCGACCCGCAGATTGACCCGGCAGAGGCTCTGCTGCTGAAGCGCCGCATAGACCGCAGCAACCAGGACCGCACAGACCTCGTGGAGCAGATTGACAGCTGGCTCAGGGACAAGTATAAGGACGTGAAGGTAATGCCCGACGCACGCATAAACACCGAGAGCCCCGCATGGGCTATCGACCGCCTGTCGATACTCGCGCTGAAGATATACCACATGAAGGAGCAGACAGAGCGCGCCGACGCCGATCCTGAACACCGCGAAAGGTGCAGGGCCAAGCTGGATGTGCTGATGCAGCAGCAGGTTGACCTCGGGACAGCCATCGACCAGCTGCTCGACGACATCGAGGCCGGCAGAAAGTACATGAAGGTTTACAAGCAGATGAAAATGTATAACGACCCGGCCACAAACCCGGTGTTATACGCCAAAAATAATAAATGAGGACAGAGCACATACTCATAATGAGATTCTCGGCCATGGGAGACGTGGCCATGACCGTGCCCGTGGTCTATTCGCTCGCAAGGCAGTATCCCGACGTGAGGATCACCATGCTGAGCAAGCCCTTTGCGCGCCCGTTCTTCGAGCGCATGCCGTCCAACGTGAGCTTCATGGAGGCTGACATCAAGGATGAGTATGACGGAGTGAAAGGGCTCAACGCTCTCTACCGCCGACTCACGGCAAAGAACTTCACCGCTATAGCCGACTTCCACAGCGTGCTGCGCTCCGACTATCTGCGCATGCGCTTCAACATAGACCGCTATAAGGTGGCTCACATCGACAAGCACCGCAGCGGCCGCAGGCAGCTCGTGGCCATGTCGGACAAGAAACTCGTTCAGCAGCCGTCGCCGTTCAGCAACTATGCCGATGTGCTTGCACGCCTGGGCTACCCCATAAAGCTCGACTTCAAGTCGATATTCCCCGAAGGTGGAGGCGACATCAGCCTGCTGCCGGAGAGCATCAGGCGCAGCGGCGAGTTCACGGAGAAGTGGATTGGCATAGCCCCGTTTGCCGCCCACGAGGGCAAAGTGTATCCTCCGCGGCTCATGGAGCAGGTCATAAGGCTCCTGACAGAGCGCCATCCCGACTGCCGCATATTCCTATTCGGCAAGGGACAGCGCGAGACCGAATACTTCGGTGAGTGGTGCTCAAAATACAAACAGTGTGAAAGCGTGGCCGAAAAGCTCGACGGCATAAGTCTCGAACTTGTCCTGATGAGCCATCTCGACCTCATGATTTCAATGGACAGCGCCAACATGCACATGGCATCGCTTACAGCCACGCCGGTGGTCAGCGTATGGGGCGCAACGCATCCCTTTGCCGGATTCATGGGCTGGGGACAGAGCATGGAGAACGCGGTGCAGATAGATCTGCCCTGCCGGCCATGCAGCATATTCGGAAACAAGCCCTGCATCAGAGGCGACTACTCGTGCCTCAAGAACATTTCGCCCGAACAGATAGCTGCAAGGGCTGAGTTCGTGATGTGCGGCAGAAAATAAACTATCAGTTAATATCTAATTTATTAATTAAAAAGTAAGCATTATGAAAAAGTACATTTGTGACACTTGCGGTTATGTATATGACCCCGAAGTAGGCGATCCTGATAACGGCATACAGCCCGGAACAGCATTTGAGGACCTTCCAGAAGATTGGGTTTGCCCTCTATGCGGAGTTGGTAAGGACGAATTCTCAGTAGAAGAAGACGATTAATTCACAGTCGGATATAAAAAGCGCGGAAAGCATCTGTTAAGGCTTTCCGCGCTTTTCTTGTTTCAAGACACGGCCCCGGCGGCAGCTGAAGCGTTGCCTCAAGGCGCTTGCAGGTCAGACAAAGTTGAAAAAATAGCTGAGCATACATGCTGCAACGACGAACGCTGCAAGCAGGCACATTACCGCAAACACGATCTTAGACATTCTCTTGCGGTTCTTGGCGGCCATCAGACTCTTTTTCTTAAATACCTCCGATTCGTCTGTGTGGTCATAGTCTTGTCTTTTGTTTCTTCCCATTTCTTTTATTAATTATTATTTTTTATTACATGCTATGTCATCTTATAAGACTTGCCGGAATTCCGGCCGTAATTCAGGATATGTCATGATAGCGATTTTATTATGCTAAATCTTATTGCACAGACAATCCTTGCACAGAATATCCTAAAATCGTTTCTGTGTCGTTAAAATAATAGTCAATATGCAGGAGGTTGTTTGTTATAGGCCAACGCCTATTTTCATTTCATTCAGATAATTTCGGGCTGCAAAATTATCATTTTTCTTTGGAATAATGAATAATAACGTCATTTTTTAAGTATCTTTGCGGTAAAGAAATAAAAAAATAGTTGTTTTATGGATAAATTATTGCTTTTAGTCCTGTCTTTTTTACTTTTTCAGTCTCCGCTTGAAGCACAGACAGCCCGTGATGAGATAAGAAACAATGTGTGTCTTTCGGCCAGCAACTATCTGGCTTATCCCGGTCCGTCTCAGAAAAAGCTGACGCCCGCCCCCAAAGGTTACAGTCCTTTTTATATAAGTCATTACGGCCGCCACGGCTCGCGCTATCTGATAAGTCCTGACGACTATGATGTCCCGGTGCGTGTCCTTGCCTGTGCCGACAGCCTCGGCAAGCTTACGCCGCTCGGAAAGGATGTGCTCAGACGTGTGACGATGCTCCGCGACGAGGCAGCAGGCCGCCTGGGAGAGCTCACCGAGCTTGGAGCCGAGCAGCACAGGCAGATAGCCCGCCGCATGTATGAACGCTTTCCCGAGGTGTTCAAGGGCAATGTCGTGGTAGATGCAAAGAGCACCGTGGTGATACGTTGCATCCTGTCGATGGAGAACGAGATGCAGCAGCTGCTCCTGATGAACCCCAAACTGACGATAAAGCACGACGCGAGCATGCACGACATGTATTACATGAACCAGAGCGACCCTGCACTTTATGCGCAGAAGATGCCCCGCCGCGCCGAAGTTATGTGGAAAGAATATTGCAGCCGCCGTGTAAATCCTGAGCGGCTGATGCTAAGTCTGTTCAGCGACAGCAGCTATGTTAGGTATGAAGTGGACGCTTCCGACCTCAACTATAAGCTCTTCTCGCTGGCGTCAAACCTGCAGAGCTCGGAGCTCCGCCACAAGATTACGCTCTACGACATATTCACCGGCGACGAGCTCTACGCCAACTGGCAGATGGAGAACACGTGGTGGTATATCAACTACGGCGCATGTCCGCTCAACGGAGCCACTCAGCCCTTCTCGCAGCGCAACCTCCTGCGCAACATAATACATCAGGCCGACAGCTGCATAGCCCTCGACAGGCCCGGTGCAACGCTGCGTTTTGGTCACGAGACGATGGTGCTGCCGCTGACATGTCTGCTCGGCATCAACGGTTACGACAGTCAGATATCAAGCCTTGACAGTCTTGAGAGCAAAGGATGGATCAACTATAAGGTGTTCCCGATGGGCGCAAACATACAGCTGGTGTTCTATCGCCGCAACCGCAACGACAAAGACGTGCTCGTAAAGGTGCTGCTCAACGAGAACGAGGCAACGCTCCCCGTAAAGACCGATTGCGCGCCTTATTATCGCTGGAGCGACTTTAAGAAATACTATCTTGACAAGCTCGACACGTATAAGAATTAGTGACGGTGATGCAATATGTGCCCTTTCAGGTTGCAAAAGGCCACCTTTTAGCTCCTGATATGCCACCTTTTACAACCTAAAAGACGGTATATTGCAAGTGGTTGGATAACAGCGTGTTACGCAGGCCTTGGCAGACTGCCCCGTATGGCCGTGCGGCAGGCTGTGATAAGCGCAGCCGGCACACCGCTTATGGTGAGCAGAACCTTTTGGGGCCGTAAGGAAAAATATTCAGTATTAATTACTCTTCTTCACGGAAAAATATTAATTTTGCAGCGTTATGGCACAAAATCTCATTCAGACACAGGCGCAGAAACAGGTTCAGACACAGCGCCTCACTCAGCAGCAGATGCTCGTGGTGCATCTGCTTGAAATGCCGTTGACAGAACTGGAGCACAGCGTGGCGGCCGAGATTGACGACAATCCCGCCCTTGAAGTTGCCGGGCCAGACGACGTTCAGCCTGCCGACGACATGCATGAGAGCGTTTCCGGTTCAGACGAAGACGACGACTTTGACACCGTCAACGAGCGTGAGGAGCGCGAGTCGGCGCTCGACCAGGCCCTTTCGGGCATCGGAATGGACGACGAGATGCCTGAGGCCGCGCAGTATGTGGCAAGCAACAACCAGAATGCTGACTATGAGGAGATAACCTACGGCGACCAGGTGTCGTTCTACGACAGGCTCAAGGAGCAGATGGTAGACGTGGAGCTTACGCCCCGCGAGCACGAGATTATGGAGTATCTCATCGGTTCGCTCGACGGCGACGGACTTCTGCGCAAGGACATTGCCACGCTGAGCGACGAGCTGGCCATATACCATAACATAGATGCAAGCGAGCATGAGATAGAGCATGTGCTGCATGTGCTGCAGACGTTCGACCCTGCCGGCATAGGCGCACGCAACCTGCGCGAGTGTCTCCTGCTGCAGATAAGGCGCAGGGACAAGTCGGAGATGCGCTCGATGATGGAGCGTGTGATAACAGAATGCTTCGACGAGTTCATGAACAAGCGCTGGGACAAGATAGCATCGCAGCTCGGCATCGACACCGACACCGTGAAGACGGTTCACAACGAACTGCTGAAGCTAAACCCGAAGCCCGGCTCTTCGCTCGGCGAGACCGAGGGACGCAACATCCAGCAGATAACTCCCGACTTTATAGTAGACACGGCCGACGACGGCACAGTGTCGTTCTATATCAACAGCGGCAACGTGCCCGACCTCTATGTGTCAGACTCCTTCACCGACATGGTGAAGAGTTACCAGAAGAACAAGAGCAAGATGAGCCGCAGCGAGAAGGAGGCCCTGCTCTACGCCAAGGAGAAGGTGGAGCGCGCCCAGGGCTTTATCGACGCCATAAAGCAGCGCCGCCACACTCTGTATGTCACCATGAAGGCCATAATAGACATACAGAAGGCATACTTTCAGGACGGCGACGAGAGCGACCTGAAGCCCATGATACTCAAGGATGTGGCCGACAAGACCGGCCTCGACATATCCACCATATCGCGCGTAAGCAACATGAAGTATGCCCAGACACGCTGGGGCACGTTCAAGCTGCGCCACTTCTTCAGCGACAGCGTTAAGACAGAGAGCGGCGAGGAGATGTCGACGCGCAAGATAAAGGCCGCCCTTAAGGACATAATTGACAACGAAGACAAGCGCCGCCCGCTAAGCGACGACGCCATAAAGGATAAGATGAACGAGAGCGGATACCCCGTGGCACGCCGCACGATAGCAAAATATCGCGAGCAGCTGGGCATCCCCGTCGCCCGACTAAGAAAGAAATGAAAGAGAAAGAGATTATTTTCACGGCCAAGGTGCTGAGCGTTCTGTTCACGCCTTTCTATCTTCCGATATTAGGCCTTTTGATTCTTTTCATCTTCAGTTACCTCAGCCTGTTGCCCCTGACCTACAAGCTGTTCCTGCTGTTGATGTTCTATCTGTTCACGGTATTTCTTCCTACGGCCCTTATCCGTTTCTACCGGCGCTATCAGGGCTGGACGCTCATAGAGCTGGGCAGCCGCGAGAGGCGCGCCATTCCTTATGTGATATCCATTTTTTCTTATCTTCTGTGCTATTACATAATGGCTGCCACCCATGTGCCCCACTTCATGGGGAGCATCCTTATAGCAGCCCTTGTGATACAGGTGGCCTGCGCCATCATAAATCTTTTCATCAAGATATCCACCCATACGGCAGCCATCGGCGGCGTTACCGGTGCGTTGCTGGCTTTTTCAGTTATATTTTCGTTCAATCCGGTGTGGTGGCTCTGCATTGTGCTGCTGCTTGCCGGCATGGTAGGCACGAGCCGCATGATTCTGCGTCAGCATTCTCTGCGCCAGGTGGTGCTGGGCTATCTGGCAGGCGTGGCATGCTCGTTTGTGTCTGTGCTGCTGTTCTGAGCAGTGCGTCTTTGTGCCTGCGGCGCTCAGTGTTGTGGCCGCAAGCCGTAAAAGTTTCGACCAGATAATGTATATTTAAAATAAAACAAGCTTAATATGAAACCATTAGTAAGTATCATCATGGGCAGCACGAGCGACCTGCCCGTTATGGAGAAGGCATGTAAGTTTCTCGACGAGATGCATATCCCGTTTGAGGTTAACGCCCTGTCGGCCCACCGCACGCCCGACGCTGTTGAGGCTTTTGCCAAAGGAGCCAAGGAGCGCGGCATCAAGGTGATAATAGCCGGAGCCGGAATGGCTGCCGCCCTGCCGGGCGTGATAGCAGCGTCGACCACTCTGCCGGTTATCGGAGTGCCCATCAAGGGTATGCTCGACGGTCTCGACGCCATGCTGAGCATCATACAGATGCCGCCGGGAATACCTGTTGCTACGGTTGGCGTAAACGGCGCAATGAACGCTGCCATACTGGCCGTAGAGATGATTGCGCTGGCCGACGAAGAGGTTGCCGCACGCCTTGCTGACTATAAGGCAGGACTGGGAGCCAAAATCGAGAAGGCCAACAAAGACCTCGCCGAGGTGAAGTATGAGTATAAGACAAACTGATTTATAATTCAGGAGTTAAAGTAGTTAAAGAAGTTATCGCTCACGACGTGAGCTGAGTAGTTAAAGTCAAATGCCTTGTCTGTTATGGCAGGCAAAGTTAGTGCATGTCATTTCTGTGCTTTGCTTAGTGGAAATCTGTGTAGGCAAACATTGCTATGCAGCATTCTGAGATATATGACAGTTAAGATGTTTCTCTTTAACGGCCCTGCTTTAGTGCAGGACGACAGGCGTTGACGAAGACATCATCATGACATATGACTTTAACTACTTAGCTCACGTCGTGAGCGATAACTTCTTTAACTACTTTAACTCCTAAAAAAGTACAAGTCATGGACATCTTTAATTACACCCGAAGGGATAGTTCGGTTGTCAATGTGGGCGCAACTCCGCTGGGAGGAGACAATCCGGTGAGGATACAGTCGATGACAACCACGTCGACCAACGACACCGAGGGAAGCGTGGAGCAGGCCATACGCATAATTGAAGCCGGAGGAGAGTATGTGAGACTCACCACACAGGGCGTGCGCGAGGCCGAAAACCTGAAGAACATCAATGCCGGACTGAGGAGCAGAGGATATAACACTCCGCTCGTGGCCGACGTCCACTTTAATCCTCACGTGGCCGACGTGGCCGCGCTGTATGCCGAGAAGGTGAGGATAAACCCGGGCAACTATGTCGACCCGGCGCGCACGTTCAAGAAACTTGAATATACCGACGAGGAATATGCCGCAGAGCTGCAGAAGATAGAGAAGCAGTTTGTGCCCTTCCTCAACATCTGCCGCGAGAACCACACGGCCATACGCATAGGCGTAAACCACGGCTCGCTCTCCGACCGCATAATGAGCCGCTACGGCGACACACCTGCCGGAATAGTGGAGAGCTGCATGGAGTTTCTGCGTATATGCAAGCGTGAAAACTTCACGGATGTGGTAATCTCGATAAAGGCCAGCAACACGGTTGTCATGGTGCAGTCGGTTCGCCTGCTCGTCGAGGCAATGGACAAGGAAGGCATGAAGTACCCCTTGCACCTCGGAGTAACCGAGGCCGGCGAGGGCGAAGACGGCCGCATAAAGAGTGCCGTGGGCATCGGAGCGCTGCTGGCCGACGGCATTGGCGACACCATACGCGTGTCGCTGAGCGAGGAGCCGGAGGCTGAGATACCCGTGGCGCGCCATCTTGTAGACTATGTCGGCAAGAAACAGGGCCACATGCTCATACCGGGCAAGGCCTTTGAGGGCTTCTGCTGGACATCGCCCGAGCGCCGCAAGACACGCGCCGTGATGAACATCGGAGGCGACAACGTGCCCGTTGTGATATCATCACGCCTCGGCAGCGACGCCGCTCCGGCTGATGCTGCAGGCAAGGACATGACGCCCGACTATATATACACAGGTCAGACTCTGCCAGCAGAACGCTTTGCCGGACAGCGCTACATCGTAGACTTCGGCGTGTATGCTGACCTCGAAGACAAGACCGGCGTATATCCCATATTCCCATATAACGCCGTGCCGCTGATATCTTCAGTAGACGCGCCGCTGAAATTCCTTGTACTCCAGTTTGGCGTCGACACCGACGAATACACGGCCTGCCTCAAGTCGCACCCCGAAGTGGTGGTGATATGCGTCAGCAACCATCAGAACCGTCTCGGCGAACAGCGCGCCCTGCTGCACGACATGATGTCGGCAGGACTCACCAATCCCGTTGTATTCTGCCAGATGTACCGCCACTCGCAGGACGAGAAGGGCAACTTCCAGCTTGAGGCGGCAGCCGACATGGGTGCGCTGATGTTCGACGGACTGACCGACGGACTGTGGCTCATGAACGACGGCACGCTCTCGGCAGCCGACATAGACGCCACGGCGTTCGGCATACTGCAGGCTGCACGACTGAGAACGTCGAAGACCGAATATATCAGCTGTCCCGGATGCGGCCGCACACTCTACGACCTGCGCTCTACGATAGCCCGCATCAAGGAGGCCACCAAGGACATGAAGGGCCTCAAGATAGGCATAATGGGCTGTATAGTGAACGGTCCGGGCGAGATGGCCGACGCCGACTACGGATATGTGGGCGCTGGACGCGGCAAGATATCGCTCTACCGCAGAAAGGAATGCGTGGAGAAGAACATACCCGAGGCCGAAGCCGTTGACAAGCTGCTGAAGCTCATCGAGAGCGACCGCGCAGCCAATGCAGCCGGCTGAAAGCCGCTATAGCAGCTCACGTATTAAGCTGGTCCGAAGGCTTCAGGCGCATCATTCAGGTCAGGTTTAAGCCCCGTCATGAAGCCAGTCGGCAAAGCCTTCGTAACATACTGACATTCAACGTATTGCAAAAGGCCGTCTTTTACACGCTAAAAGACGGCCTTTTACGTGCCGAAAGCATACCTTTTGCAAGGCGAAAGGTATGCTTTCGCAAAACGCCTCTGCAGCAACGGCCTTGCAGGCAGCCCTCGTCAGACCTTTAGACGCCGGTGCCGCGTTGCCTTGCTCAATATAGCATTAATCAATATAAATCTTGCCTATCTCGCTTTTTTGGCGTATTTTTGCCAAACGAAGACACTAAGGCCGCTTGCCGGTGCCTAAGATGCGCATGGCTTCCGGCTTTCGTCTGTCATACATACCAAGATATTCACCAATGGCAATAAATATTCTGAGCATACCGGTCAAGGCCTGTAGGCCTATCGTGCTGGCTCTGCTTTCGTTGGCGGCGGTTGTCGTTTTTGCACAGTCGGCCGGCAGTCTCGGCAGGCGGTTGGCAGGCGTTGCCGTGGATAAAATCAACAGCGAAGGCGACAGATGTCTCGAAGAGGGAAAGGTAGACAGCGCCATGGCCTACTATATGGTTGCCGCCGGACGTTATGACAGCGCTATGGACAAGGACGATAAGTTTTCGTGTGTCGACGCACTCAACAACATCGGTGCAATAAAGTTTTTCCTCCATCACGATTATATCCAGGCATTTTCCTATCTGACAAAAGGCTTGGAGATTTCAGAAGAGACAGGCTACGACAAGATAAAAGCAAAGATTTATGTCAATCTTGCCGGCGTACACACCATCTTCGGCGACTCGGCAGTTGCTGCCCGGCTTATGAGCGAGGCGTTCAGGATAAGCAAGGAGCAGCATGACTGGTATATCTACACGGCCGCCTTCATCGATCTTGCCAACCATCTGGCCGTCAACGACAACCTGGCAGGCATGAAGGATGAGGCCGACGACTTCTCGTCGACATCCATACCCGACAGCATTAAGATGAAGAACTATGCGCTGTGGCTGTGCCGTGGCGTCAAGCTCTATCAGCAAGGGCGCTACGACGACTGCCTCAAGGCCCTTAAGTCGGCTGCCGGGCACGTGAAGCCCGACCTGCAGGAGAAAATATGTCTGCACATCGTCGATATGCTTGCGGCCAAGGCATATGCGGCCAAGGGCATGTATGGCATGGCTGTTAAGCGCCTCAAGTCAAACATGACAGCCGACATACCCATATATTCGCTCTACAATTCGTATAAGGCCCTGTCGGCGTTTTATGCCAAGATGGGGGCAGCCGACTCATCAGAGGCATATCGTGTAAAATACCTTTTGATAAACGACACAACCTTGTCGTACAGCGACTATATGCGCATACGCGACTACGAGTGCCGATTCCTTCCGGCAAGAGTTATGGGCGAACTTGATACCTCAGGTGCATCCGGCATTTCCGGCGGCCTGATAGCCGTTCTGCTGGCATTTGTATCAGCATCAGCTGCCGGCACGATGATATGGCTGAGGTCACGAAACCGCCGCAAGGCTAAGGCCGGTGGCAGGCCGACAGCCGGCAGGGCAACATCTGTCCGGCATTCAGGCGGGGTGCAGCAGACCACCGGGCCTGACGAAAAGACACAGGAACTGGCACGCATGATAAGACAGTTTATGGAGACATCGGCCGAAATCTATCAGCAGGATTTCTCGCTCGAGAAGATGGCAGCCATGCTCGGGATACACACCCGGACGGCTTCGCGTGTCATAAACGAAGTGTTCGGCATCAATTTCAGCACCCTTCTGTCGCAATACCGCATAGAGGAGGCGTGCCGGCGCCTGTCGTCTCCTGAATATGCCAACGTAACCATACAGGCCGTAGCCGTAGACATTGGCTTCAGAAGCCGTAGCAATTTCGCCATGGTTTTCAAGAAGTTCACAGGCGTTTCGCCCAACGAGTATCAGAAGGAAGCCTTCGGAAAAAAGGCTTCCGATTGACATAAAGACACCAGAAAACGTACAAATATGTTCTAATTTCCGAAATTAGTTCGCATTTTTATAACTTTATCTTGCTTCTGAATTACACATTAATGATATTTGCATTTGTCAAGTTCTAACCTAAAAAACACACTTGTTATGAATAACTTTACAATGCACATCATTAAAGCCGCGGCCATGACGCTCGTCGCTGCGGTATGCATAACCGTTCAGGCCGCAGGCCCGAAACGCGTTGTTCAGGTTCAGAAAGCTAAAAAGCAGGTAGTGATAACTGATGTAAACTCTGATGTTACGCCGGCACCGCTGAAGATACGGCCTAACAATGCCAGTGCCGCTCAGCGCGATATCCTTATCGATGAAGACTTCTCGAAGGTTACCGGAGGCTCGATGGAAACTCCCGACACCACCAAGTTCTTGGCTTCATCATATTACGAGCCGGGCATATTCATCGACCCCTCAATGACTAAAGACGGCACGTGGGCAGGAGAGTCGGTCTATGCTGCCGGCGGCGCATTGTATCTTAAGACTTACAACCCCATGATTTACGCGGCCCTGATGACTCCGCTTGGCGACTATTCGGGCGAGATAACACTGACTTTCAAGGTCAAGGCCATGCCGTGCTGGATTGTGTACAACGAAGATCCTGAGACAGGTGAGGAAATATGGGGCCTCTCCAGAGGTTCAACCATAGGCGTGCAGGTGTGCAGAGGCGGTTACACTTCGAGTCAGCTGGCCGATACCGACCTGGAAGACGGCAGCGGATATTATACCACGCGCCTCTACGAAAATCAGGGATGGACGGAGATAGAGCTCCACTTCAACAACTATTCGGGCGACAGCGACGGCTATATCTGCTTCTTCACCGAAGGCGCAGTGCTCATTGACGACGTTAAAGTGACGTCGGCGCCGACGTTCCTTGCCGCACCTAAGGTTGTAGGCGTAACCGACTTCCAGGCCGACAGGTTCACTATTGAGTGGCAACCTTTGCGCAAGGCGTTTGAATATTACGTCGACCTGTATAAGATGACTTATACTTCTGACACGGACGGAGCCTTCTCTGAAGATTTTGAAAACTACACCGCACCGCAGGAAGGATGGGGCGTTACATCTTCTGAAATATCACCCGACAAGGGCATGGATGGCTCGAAGGCCATGGTAATGTATGACCGCGACACGCTGACAACGCCCGAAAATGGTGCAACCTACAAGACGATGGACTTCTATATGAAGTTTGTTACACATTACGACGACCCATATATGTCGATGGCAACTGTCTATGTGGATGGTCTTACCGAAAGTGGCTGGAAGACTGTGGCCTATATTTATGCCTCATATTTTATTGACGGAGACATTGTCAGACTGGGGTGATGAAAGCAACGACACTTACTACGACTATACCGACGGCACGAGCTACACGTTCACCGGACTTGACCCTGAGACAGAATATTACTACTCTGTGCGCGGACATTATGTGTTCACCTTCTCAGACAAGTTGATCTATCACGCATTCGGCGTATGCTCGCCTGAAGTGCTGCCGGCAAGCAACATAGACTCGAACGGAAGCTTCACGGCAAACTGGAATCTTGCCCCGAAGGCCACCGGATATACGGTTGAGATGTTTGGCGTGACGAAAGTGGAGGAGG
This sequence comes from Prevotella marseillensis, assembly GCF_900625065.1. Classification (NCBI taxonomy): domain Bacteria; kingdom Pseudomonadati; phylum Bacteroidota; class Bacteroidia; order Bacteroidales; family Prevotellaceae; genus Prevotella; species Prevotella marseillensis. Next base: position 3,239,111 of record NZ_UYXY01000001.1, read on the forward strand.
ATGATGCCGACTTCATACTGCTTGAGGAGACATTCGATAAGATTAATGACGAAGTTACATCGGCCACCGACTGGCGCTCGCCTGAAATACTCGGCAACGATGACAGCAGCCGACTTGACCAGTACACCGCATTGCCGGGATGGACAGGTGTGGGCAACACCATCGCCCAAGGTATGCTCGGATGCGAAAGCTCTTCGTATATACTCACAGAAATAGTGACGCCCGAGATATATGTAGGCAACGATGATGAAATCAGAGTGTATGTCAAGGCGTATGGCGGATTGGGCGACCAGCTTATATTAAGAGTGGACGGAAAGTCGTATTTCGTGCCGTTTGAGCAGTCAGAAGAGGGCACCGGATATATCAACGGACTGTATTCACTGCCTGTAACGTCAGAGTTTGCGCAGATTGTGATGTTCACCTCTAACTATGGAGCATTCATGCTTGACGAGATTCGCTTCACCCAGGCTGTCAATAAGGGCGACGTCGTGATTACGCCTATAGCGGCTGTGGACACTGACTCTGAAACAACTTCCTATATGTTTACCGGCCTTGACGGCTACGGCTTTGATACTTACGGATATTATGTAACGTCGCACTTTGAACTTGAAGGCAAGAGCACGACATCGCAGCCGTCAGAGACTGTTGTTGTAAACTTGCAGACCGGCGACAGCCATGTCACCACAGGCATGGATAGTGCTAAGGCTGATGCAGGTGTCAGCGAAGTGGCGCGCTACTCGCTCGACGGCCGCAAGCTCTCGGCTCCTCAGAAGGGAATAAACATATTGAGGATGAGCGACGGCACGACACGCAAGGTTATCGTGAAGTAATGTGCCAACAGATGTGACATATAATTACCTGAATTGTGAGGCTCCGTCTCTTCTTCCGTCATTGGAAGTAAGAGGCGGAGTTTCTGCTTATAAATTCAGACAGCTTTGATTACCACAAACCGGGCGTCAGGATTATGCCAATAGAAAATAAAAAGACTGCTGAAGGCATGAATGCAAAAAGTAGATGAAGCGATATGCGGTATAATGACAGATTGGGGATTTACTTTGCCGTTATCGTTAATGGTGCAGGCTGCAATCCGTGTTGAGGAGCAAAATAAAGGCCGGTTAACGGCTGTCTGGCCCTGTATATAATGTGCTGAATTGGCATTTTGCGTCCGCCTTCGTAACATACTGACATTCAACGCATTGCAAAAGGACGTCTTTTACACGCTAAAAGACGGCCTTTTACGTGCCGAAAGCATACCTTTTGCAAGGCGAAAGGTATGCTTTCGCAAAACGACTCCTCGCATGCCGCTCCGCCGTGCCTGCCTGTCGGCTGTTTGTGCCGTTATAACCGATGATATGGTCTATAATTCAGACCGACCGCCATAAAACACTCCTGAAAGACAAATAATTAGCGCTAAAATTAGAATTTTATATAAAATATATTTACCTTTGCAATCAAATATAAATATATATGAAAACAGAATTAAATTATCTTGACAGGAACGAATTTAATTTCGAGCCTTCTCAAGAGGTAAAGGACGCAATTAAGAATTTTGATCTTAACAAGCTCTGTTTTTACACACGTATCTATGATCAGGGGAAGAAGAGCATATTCTCGGTATTCCTTTCAGAACAATACAGCATCGACGAGAAGCAGATTGTGCTGGGCTACGGCGCAGAGGACCTGCTGAAGATGGCCGTTCACTACTTCCTTACGGGCAGCGACGGCAACAAGACCATGCTGATACCCAAGTTTTCGTGGTGGTATTACAAGTCGATAGCCGACGAGGTTGACGGCCGCACGCTGCAATATCCTGTGTATGAGACCGAAGACTCGTTTGCATACGACTTCGACGGGCTGCGCCGCATGATAGCTGAGGAGAACCCGAAGATACTGCTCGTGGCGTCGCCCAACAATCCTACGGGCAACGGACTCACGCCCGATGAGCTTGAACAGCTGGTGGGCATGGTGCCTGCCACTACCGTTGTGCTCGTCGACGAGGCCTATGCTTCGTATGTAACCGAAGACATATCTTACATAAGAAACCTCATAGCAAAATATCCCAACATAATATTCTGCCGCACGCTGTCTAAGTTCTACGGACTGCCGGGCCTGCGCCTTGGCTTCGGGTTCATAGGCAAGGGCGAGACGATGGAGCGCTTCAGCCGCTATGCCAACAAGTATCTGGGATACGACCGCCTGTCGGAGGAGATTGGCATTGCCGCCCTTAAGTCGGACGCCCACTACCGCGAGATAGCCCGCGTGATGGACGAGGCGCGCCGCATGTACACCGACGAGATAGGCTCTCTGCCCGGATTCAAGGTGTATAAGTCGATGGCAAACTTCATCCTCATTAAATATCCTATCGAACTGAAGGCCGCCCTGCAGCAGGAATTTGCCGGACAGAGCTATAAGGTGAAGTTTATGGACGAGCCTGACATCAACTCGCACATGCGAATAACCCTCGGACGCAGGGAGCAGAACCGCATGGTGGCTGACATAATACTAAAAGTTGCAAAGCGATGATAGCCGTAATATTAGCCGCCGGAATGGCGTCGCGGCTGCGTCCGCTCACAGACGACCGCCCGAAGTGCCTGCTGCGCGTGGGCAGCAAGTGCATACTGCAGCGCACGGTAGACAGCCTTGTGGCTGCCGGAATAAGGCAGATAGTGGTGGTTACGGGCTATCGCGGAGGCATGATACGCCTGTTTCTCGAGGGCAACTATCCCGACATCGACTTCCACTTCATTGAGAACGCCGACTTCAAGACCACCAACAACATATATTCTCTGTGGCTCACAAAGCCCTATGTTGCCGGACGCGAGTTTATGCTGCTCGACAGCGACATCCTCTTCGACGGCCGCATAGTGGAGCGTGTGCTTGCAGCGCCCGACACAACCCTTGCGCTCAACAGCCACAAGCTGGGCGAAGAGGAGATTAAGGTGATAACCGACGAAGACGGAAAGGTGAGCGAGATAAGCAAGACATGCAGCATAGACAAGGCCATAGGCGAGTCTATCGGCATAGAGAAGATATGCGCCGACTATTCAGAGGCACTGTTCAGCGAGCTCGACCGCATGATTGAGGGCGAGCATCTTGTGGACATATTCTATGAGAGAGCCTTCGAGCGGCTCATCCCGCAGGGCCATAAGTTCAGCGTGGTGGACACCTCCGACCTCTTCTCTATAGAGCTCGACACCGTTGAAGACTTTAATCAGGCTTCACAACTGATACCCCGTGAACTGTTCTGACACATGCCGTCAGAAGGCCGACAATCATCATACATAAAACAAAAAGCTGTTATGGCTGAATACAACATACGTGAGCTGCAGCTCAGAATACTCGAAACGCTAAAGGCTGTAGACAACGTCTGCCGCGAGCACAACCTGCGCTACTATATCTGGGCAGGCACAATGATAGGGGCGGTGAGGCACAAGGGCTTTATTCCTTGGGACGACGACCTCGACATTGCCATGCCGCGCCCTGACTACGACCGCCTCATTGAGCATGCTGCAGAGTGGCTGCCTAAGCCCTATGAGATGGTCTGCGCCGAGAACGACGGCGTCTATCCGCTGCCGTTTGCCAAGATTCAGGATGCCGACACCACGCTCATAGAGCGCATGCACCTTAAGTATCTGGGCGGCATTTATCTCGACGTGTTCCCCATCGACGGAGTGCCCGAGGGCGCAGTGGCGCGCAAGCTCCACTTCGCACGCTACGAATATTACAAGCGAGTGCTCTATCTGCTCTTCCGCGACCCCTACAAGCACGGCCACGGACCAAGCTCGTGGGTGCCCCTGCTGTGCCGCCGCATGTATACGCTTGCAGGAGTTCAGCAGCGCATAAGCCGCCTGCTCCACCGCTACAGCTACGACAAGTGTCGCCTTGTGGCCGACTATGACGACGGCTCAAAGGGCGCAATGGACAAGAAGATACTGGGAACGCCGGTGCCATACACCTTTGAAGATACCAAGGTGATGGGCGTTAGCGACTATGACACATATCTGTCTAACAAGTATGGCGACTACATGACCATACCAAAACACAGCGCCCAGCGCCAGCACAACTTCCATTATCTCGACCTGAATCATCCTTACAGAGAGTTCAAGCAATGACAAATACAGAGCAGGACGGCAGCCGCCGTCCTGCTTTTTTATTGTTCCTGCCTGTCTTTTAAGTTCGTTTTATTTTGCCTTAATCCGTATTTTATTCTGCCTTAATCTGTATTCCATTCTGTCTTAATCCACCTTCCACCTTGTCTTAATCCGTCTTCCGTTCAGCCTTCTCTGTTCTGCGTGTCATCGTTATCCGTCCCTTTAATTTGCCGTTATCTTCATTTCCTTTTCATTCAGACAGCCTTACGGGTTGAGGCCGCGCTGCATACGGCCTTATGCCTGTGGCAGTCTGTGCGCCGGATGACGTTGCGGCAGACAACAAAAAATCCGGACTTATGCATCTTTACGATGTCGCATAAGTCCGGATCTATATGTCATGGCCCTGTTGCAGGCCTTATTTTATTTCTCTAAGTCGTGCTTCAGCCAGGCTTTAAGCCTTCTTTGTGCTCTTTATCAGATAAACGATGAGCAGGGCATAAGCTACGAGCGAGCATATCTCAGACAGCGGGTTGGCCAGCCATTCGGTGTTGAGCACGTCAACTTCGGCAAAGCGCAGCAGTGCACTTACAACGCCCATGAGCGCTCCTCCGGCAATGAATCCGCTGGCAATGAGCGTTCCCTTCTCGCCGCGCTCTCTGTTTACTTCCTCGTTCTTAGAGCGTGTTGTAACATACCAGTTGATGGCTCCGCCGATAAGCAGCGGTATGTTGAGCTGTATTGGGATAAACATACCGAGGGCGAAGGCCAGTGCAGGCACCTTGAGCCATGTCAGCACGATGGCTATGACGGCTCCGATGGCATAGAGAACCCACGGTGCGTCGATGCCGTTCATGAGCGGATCGATGACAGCCGCCATTGCGTTGGCCTGAGGAGCGGCAAGCTGTCCGCTGGCAAATCCGTAGGTCTTGTCGAGCAGAATCATCACTCCACCCACTGTGGCAGCCGAAACCAGAGTGCCGAGGAACTTCCATGTCTCCTGCTTGCGCGGCGTAGAGCCGAGCCAGTAGCCTATCTTAAGGTCGGTGATGAACGAGCCTGCAACTGACAGAGCGGTACATACCACGCCGCCCATGATGAGTGCAGCCACCATGCCGCCCGTGCCTTTAAGGCCTACTGCCACCATAACCACAGAGGCAAGGATGAGCGTCATGAGCGTCATGCCCGACACAGGGTTAGATCCTACGATGGCAATGGCGTTGGCAGCCACTGTGGTGAAGAGGAAGGCTATTACGGCAACGAGCAGTATGCCCACAACGGCGAAGAGCAGGTTGCCCTCCATTACGCCGGCCCAGAAGAATATGAAGGTGATTATTATCGTGGCTATCGAGCCTATGGCGATAATCTTGAAGGGGATGTCGCGCTGTGTGCGGGGCAGTTTCTCGGCAGCAGTCTTGTTGCCCTTCATCTCCTTTGCGGCAAGACCTACGGCCTGCTTGATGATGCCCCACGACTTGATGATGCCTATGATGCCGGCCATGGCTATGCCGCCGATGCCGATATACTTGCCGTAAGCGTTGAAGATGTCTTCAGGCGCCATGGCTCCTACGGCTGTGCTTATTGACGGATCCCACTGGTTGAGCACCGTGTCGGGGAACATCAGCGCCATGGCGGGCACGATGAGCCACCACACTGCCAGCGAGCCGAGGCAGATGATGAAGGCATACTTGAGGCCCACGATGTAGCCGAGACCCAGCAGGGCGGCTCCGGTGTTTACCTTAAACACGAGCTTGGCCTTGTCGGCGAGCATCTCGCCCCAGCCGAACACGCGTGTGGTGAAGTTCTCGTTCCACCATCCGAACGTTGCCACGATGAAGTCGTAGAGACCGCCCACCAGTCCGGCGAGCAGCAGCGGCTTGGCCTGCTTGCCGCCCTTGGCTCCGCTGACGAGCACCTGTGTGGTGGCCGTTGCCTCGGGGAAGGGATACTTGCCGTGCATGTCCTTAACGAAGTATTTGCGGAACGGTATGAGGAACAGTATGCCCAGGATGCCTCCCAGCAGCGAGCTGAGCAGGATGTTGATGAACGAGGCGCTCATCTCAGGATACTTGTCCTTGAGGATGTAGAGGGCGGGCAGGGTGAATATGGCACCTGCCACCACGGCTCCTGAGCACGCTCCGATGCTCTGTATGATGACGTTCTCGCCCAGGGGGTTGCGGCGCTTGGCTGCCGTAGACACGCCCACGGCAATGATGGCTATAGGTATGGCGGCCTCGAACACCTGGCCTACGCGCAGGCCAAGGTATGCGGCAGCGGCCGAGAAGAGTATGGCCATGAGCACACCCCATGTAACCGACCAGCCGTTGACTTCGGGATAAGCCTTGTCGGGGCTCATCACGGGCTGGTATTCTTCGCCCTCCTTCAACTCGGTGAAGGCGTTTTCGGGCAACTTAATGTTGTCTTTAATTTCGTTTTCCATTGTGCTTTATTGTTTTTTAAGGTTTATTTTATCATCACTTTAGACGTTGCCACGGTGCCGTCGGCCATCTTTCTGACTACGATGTTGAGGCCCTTCTGCGGCTGCGACAGCTGCATGCCCGACGGCGAGAAGTAGGTTACCGACAGCGTCTCGGCTGCGGCTGCGCCCGGGTTGGCTATTGCTGTGGTTACGCCCTGGCCGTATTCAACGTTGAGAGTGGCTCCGGCGTATGCTTTCACCTCGTCTTTCACGAGGCTTGCGTCGTAGCCTTCGAGCTGATAGTGGTCAGAAGGTATGAAGTATTCTATGCTGCCCGAGCGCTTCTGTTCGTCCTCGGCGCCGATGTTTCCGGTCAGCGTTATGTTGTAGTCGGTGTATTCTCCGCTTGTGGCGTAGTTCTTCCATGGGTTCTTAACGTCGTCGAACACGCACTTTTCAACGTATGCGTTGCACTTGTAGCCTGTTCCGATGCAGTAGTTGGTGAGCGACGACGAGTAGAGGCAGTTGAGCAGATGCACCTGTCCGAAGCGTATGCGAGGCATGCGCTCGCGGCATCCCTCGTCCCACCAGCAGCTGTAGAATGTGGTGCGCAGCTTGCCCTCGCTCTCGGTCTCGCTGTCGCTTCCGCCCCAGAGGTTGCTGTAGCGGTGGTCGTCCGAGCCGCCTGAACCTCCCTCCCAGGGCTCTTTCAGATAGCGGAAGCGGCACCATGATATGCTGATATGGTCGGAGCCGTTGTTGCAGTCGAAGTTGCCGTCCACTCCGTCCTGAAAGTCGCAGTGGTCAACCCACACGTAGCTGCAGTTTGTAAGGTTAAGGTTGTCGTTGCCGTCGATGTCGAAGGCGCCAGCACTCTTGAACGTTACGTTGCGTATTATTATGTTCTTGCTGTTCTTGAACGACAGTATGCCGCTCTTCTTGACGTCGGTAGAGTGGATGCTGTTTACCAGGGCCGAGCCCGGCAGTCCGTAGATGGTCTTGTTCTGCACGTTCTCCATGCTTACAAGGCCTGTTATGTCAATCTCTCCCTCAATGTAGATAGTGTGCTTGTAGGTGCCTACGAGCGCCGTTTTCAGCTCGCTCATGGTGGTCACCTTGATGGCGCCCTCGTCGTTTCCGCCCGTTATGGTGCCGCCGACAGTGCCCCAGCCCACCGGACTGTTGTAGTCGTGGGCTGACATCTGTGCCTTTGCGGCCGTGCCAACGGCGAGCAGCATGAGTGCGCACAGCGTTAGTTTTGAAATGTTCATAAGACTTTTGTAGTTGTTAATTTTCATATACGATTCAGCCCGGCGCCGGCCCCGGCCATGCGCCCTGTGAGCGCGTGAGGTGCAGGCGGCGCCAAGGTCCGCTGATGTTTGCAGCTGCAAATTTAATTAAAATATGACAACAACATAGCAAAAAATGCTTTTTGTTTAGTTTTTGTTTGCAATAGTTCCGCATGGTTTCGGGCACTTCTGCCGCCAGCCGTTGCGGGGCAGAAGTGCAAAAGGCCACCTTTCACACTGCGAAAGGTGGCCTTTTGCACGCTAAAACGTGGCCTTTTAGAGCCTAAAAAGCCATGTTTTGCACGGGTGTATGTAACTGTCTGTAATACAACGCGTTACATCTGCCGATATGATTGCCCTTGACAGACACGGCGCCTTGTCTCAGGCATCATTTCATGAGTATGTCCGACAGCTGGCGCATGCCTTCAGATGCTCCTGCCGTTATCTGCTTCACGTCGTGGCGTCCGGCAGCCATCACTGGCTTGGGGTCGATGAGATATACGGGCACGCCGGGCCTTACATACTGCACGAGGCCTGCCGCCGGATAGACGTTGAGCGACGTGCCTATGATTACGAATATGTCGGCGCCCATGGCCTCTTCGGCCGCCTTCTCGATGTTGGGCACCGCCTCGCCGAAGAACACTATGTAGGGGCGCAGCAGCGAGCCGTCGCCGGCCTTCTCGCCGGGCTTCACCTCAAGGCAGTCGGGCGTGAGCGTCTTGATGAAGTGGGGGTTGTCTACGTCGCGGCTCGAGCACACCTTCATCAGCTCGCCGTGCAGATGTATCACCTTCGAGCTGCCTGCCTCCTCGTGCAGGTTGTCCACGTTCTGCGTAACCACCGTTACGTCATACTTCTCTTCGAGCGCCGCCACAAGCCTGTGTCCCTCGTTTGGCCTGGCAGCCTGCAGCTTCTTGCGCAGCATGTTGTAGAAGTTATTTACATACACGGGGTCGGTCTCCCACGCCTCATGTGTGGCCACGCGCGCCACGGGATAGTTCTCCCACAGTCCGTCGGCGTCCCTGAACGTGCTCAGCCCGCTCTCAACCGACATTCCGGCACCAGTAAGAACAACAATTTTCTTCATCACTTTTCTATAGTTAAAAGGTTATCCGGCAGTCCTTTCCCGGGCCGACTAGCCGCCGTTCTTGGTGCGGCTTGATGCGGCTGGCGCCTGCAGTTGGCATATCAGCGCGCCGCCGCCCGGCCAAAAGACTATTAACAATGCACAAAATTAGTGATTTTTCTTCAATAATAATTCCGTAATCAGATAAAAATGCTACCTTTGCACGATTTTATTAAGGTAGTAATCATAAACAAATAGACAAAGAAAATGGATAAAGTAAGTTACGCTTTAGGATTGGGCATCGGCCGCCAGCTGGCACAGATGGGTGCGTCAGAGCTGAATATTGATGATTTCGCTGCGGCGATCAAGGACGTTATCGCGGGCAACGAGCTCAAGGTATCTAACCGTGAAGCGCAAACAATAGTACAGGATTACTTCCGCAAGCAGGAAGAGAAACTCAACGCCGAGCGCGCCGAGAAAGGAAAGGTTGCCAAGGCTGAAGGCGAGAAATATCTGGCCGAGAACGCCAAGAAAGAAGGCGTGGTTACGCTTCCCAGCGGACTGCAATATATGGTGCTGAAGGAAGGCAACGGCAAGAAGCCGAAGGCTACCGACCAGGTGAAGTGCCACTATGAGGGATTCCTCATCGACGGCACAGTGTTCGACAGCAGCATACAGCGCGGCGAGCCGGCAGTGTTCCCCCTCAACCAGGTTATAGCAGGATGGACAGAAGGCTTGCAGCTGATGCAGGAAGGCGCCAAGTACCGCTTCTTCATACCCTACATCCTCGGCTACGGCGAGGGCGGTGCAGGAGCTTCAATACCTCCATACGCAGCGCTGATATTCGACGTTGAGCTGCTCGAGGTGCTCTAAGCGGGCAGCCCGGCATGGCGGCAGGAGCCGTTAAAGTAAAGAATAAATAAAACAATAACGAATAAAAACAAAGATGAAAAAGCTTACATTCGCAGCCGTTTGGGCTGTAGCAGCCGCATCATTGGTTTCTTGCGGCAATTCAACACCTAAGGCAGACCTGAAAAACGATGTCGACACAGTGAGCTATGCCATAGGTATGGCACAGACACAAGGTCTGAAGGACTATCTGGTAAGAGGACTCGGAGTAGACACAGCATACATGGACGAGTTCTTCAAGGGACTTAACGAAGGAGCCAACGCAGGCGACGACAAGAAGAAGGCCGCTTACTACGCAGGTATACAGATCGGTCAGCAGATATCTAACCAGATGGTTAAGGGCATCAACCACGAACTCTTCGGCAGCGACTCAACAAAGACTATATCTCTGAAGAACTTCATGGCAGGCTTCATCAGCGGTACAACCGGCAAGAACGGACTCATGACCGTTGAGCAGGCTCAGCGCGTGGCTCAGCTCAAGATGCAGGCCATCAGAAGCAAGGCCATTGAGGAGCAGTATGGCGCCAACAAGAAGGCTGGCGAGAAATATCTTGCTGACTATGCCAAGAAGGCCGGAGTGAAGAAGCTCGAGGGCGGCGTGCTCTACAGAGTTATCAAGGAAGGCAAGGGCGAGATGCCTACAGATACATCTACCGTAAAAGTTCACTACGAAGGAAAGACAATCGACGGCAAGGTGTTCGACAGCTCTTACGAGCGTAAGGAGCCTGTAACGCTGCGCGCCAACCAGGTAATCCCGGGATGGACCACAGCCCTGACACACATGCCTGCCGGAAGCGTTTGGGAGGTTGTAATACCTCAGAACCTCGCTTATGGCGACCGTGAGCAGAAAGACATCAAGCCTTTCTCTGTGCTTATCTTCAAAATAGAACTTATCAGTTTAGGTAACAAATAATTAAATGAAGAAAATAATTTTAGCAGCACTCGCCATTCTGGTGAGTGCTTCTTTCAATACGGCAGACGCTGCCGCAAAGAAGAAGAAAGACAAGAAGGCCGTAGAGGAGCCTGCAAAGATTAGTCTGATAACCAAGTCTGACTCGCTCAGCTATTCAGCCGGCATGGTGCGCACCGACGGCCTTGTGCCCTACCTGAAGCAGGGCTTCGGCGTTGACACAGCCTACATGGCCGACTTCATCAAGGGATATGAAGACGCCGTGGCAAGGGGCATCGACGAAAAGACAAAGGCATACTTTGCCGGAGAGCAGATAGCCCTGATGGTAAGCCAGCGCATGCTGCCCTTCCTGAAGGACGAGTTCAAGGGCCAGAGCGACTCTATCAGCGAGGCACTCTTCAACAAGGGATTTGTCAGCGCGCTGAAGAAAGACTACACGCTGATGACAGACTCTGCTGCAAAAGACTATTTCGACAAGGCCTTCAAGCAGGCTGTCGATGCGCGCAACGAGGCCACACGCAAGGCCGGCGAAGACTTCCTGGCTGCCAACAAGACCAAGGAAGGCGTGGTTGCGCTTCCCAGCGGACTTCAGTATAAGGTGCTCGTAAAGGGCAACGGAGAGATTCCTTCTGTAGACGACGAAGTAACCGTGAAGTATGAAGGACGGCTGATAGACGGCACTGTGTTCGACAGCAGCTACAAGCGTCCCGGCGAAACAGCCAAGTTCCGCCCCAACCAGGTTATCAAGGGATGGACAGAGGCCCTCACAATGATGCCCGTTGGCAGCAAGTGGGAACTGTACATACCGCAGAATCTGGCCTACGGCGACCGCAAGGCAGGAGCCATCAATCCTTACAGCACGCTGATATTCACCGTCGAGATGGTTTCGGTAGAGAAGGCTAAGAAGCCCGAGGCCGAGGCTGCCGCAAAGGGTGCTGACAGCAAGAAGACAGCAGCGAAGACTGCCGCAAAGAAAACAGCCAAGACAAAGAAATAGTGTTCATTTGTCATAAAAAAGCATGGGAGACCGGCCAAGGTCTCCCTTTTTTTATTTCATTCTGCATAAAATGCGCTATTTTTTATGTCAAAATGTTGTATAACTCATTTTTAATATGTAAATTTGCTCGCATCAAACATACTGGAAACCAAAAGAGAATATAACTTAAAAAATAAAACTAATAACATTATAAAATGGAAAAGATTGATAGTCTTGATAAAAAGATTTTGAGCATTCTGTCAAAGAATGCCAGAATTCCGTTTAAGGATGTAGCAGCAGAGTGCGGCGTATCGCGCGCAGCCATACATCAGCGTGTACAGCATCTTATCGAGGGTGGCGTCATCACAGGCAGCGGATTCGACGTAAATCCCAAAAGTCTTGGCTACACAACATGCACATACGTGGGCATAACGCTTGAGCGCGGAAACATGTATAAGTCGGTAGTTGAGCGCCTTGACCACATACCCGAAATCGTTGAGTGCCACTTCACCACTGGTCCTTACACCATGCTCGTAAAGCTCTACGCACGCGACAACGAACAGCTCATGGACCTGCTTAACAACCAGATGCAGGGCATCCCCGGCGTAGTTGCAACCGAAACCCTTATTTCTTTAGAGCAGAGCATCAAGAGAGAAGTGCCCGTTCCGCAGGGAGAAAGCAGATAGTGTGAGGCTGGAGCAATGAAATCGTTTGATATTCAGAGCAGTCTCGACGACATATACGCCCGTTATCCTGAGGCCACTCGCCAGCCGGTGATTGGCCTCACAGGCAATTTTGCCGACGGCGACGCGCGTCTGTGCGAGCAGTATTACATGTCCGTGGTGAGAGCCGGAGGCACGCCGGTGATAATTCCGCCCGTTGCCGACAAGGACGTGATAATCAACACGCTCGACAAGATAGACGGACTGGTGCTCACCGGAGGCGGCGACATCAATCCGCTGTGGGCCGGTGAGGAGCCTTCGCCGCGCCTGCACGGCATCAACCACATGCGCGACAAGGCCGAGCTGCTGACCGTAAGGCTGGCATACAACCGCCAGATACCTATGCTCGGAATATGCCGTGGCATACAGACGCTCGTTACGGCCCTCGACGGCGAGGTTGACCAGGACATAGCCGAGAGCTTTGCCGCCGCACACGGGGCAGGCCGCGCTGCCGCGGCAGCAGGCCACAGCCTGATAAAGCACAGCCAGGACGCCGACCGGAGCGAGCCCACCCATACGGTGAGGATAAGCCGCGAGTCGGTGCTCTATTCGTTGTATAAGACGGAGACGCTTGCCGTCAACTCCATACACCATCAGGCCGTAAGGGCTTCAGGCAGGCGCTTCAGCGTCAGCGCAAAGGCACCCGACGGCGTGATCGAGGCCATAGAGAGCAGCGAGTTCAAGCCGTTTATCGGCGTGCAGTGGCATCCCGAGTGGCTCGGCGAGAGCGGACAGGTGCTGTTCAGATGGCTTGTAGACCGTGCACGCGACTTCTATACGGCCAAAGACCTTCACCGCCGCATGCTTACGCTCGACACCCATTGCGACACGCCTATGTTCTTTCCGCAGGGCATACACTTCGACCAGCGCGACCCGCGCATTCTCGTCGACATGCACAAGATGGCCGAAGGACATCAGGACGCTGTCATCATGGCGGCATATCTGCCACAGCCCAAGCTCGGCGAGACCTTCTCGTCGAAGGTGGCATTTAAGGTTGACGGGCCGCTTCAGTATGCCGACCTTATCTTCGACAAGATAGAGGAGATAGTAAACGCCAACAACCGCTACTTGAGCATAGCGCGCACGCCTTCCGACCTGTATGAAGACAAGCGCAAGGGGCGCCGCTCCATAATGCTCGGCATAGAGAACGGACTGGCGCTTAACCACGACATATCCAACGTAAGATATTTCGCAAGGCGCGGCGTTGTCTACATCACGCTCTGTCACAACGGCGACAACGACATCTGCGACAGTGCCCGCGGCTGCAACACTCATGGCGGAGTGAGCCGCTTCGGCGAGCAGGTCATTAAGGAGATGAACCGCTGCGGCATAATGGTAGACCTCAGTCATGCCGGCGAAAAGAGCTTCTACGACGCGCTTAGCATAAGCAGCAAGCCCATCGTGTGCAGCCACAGCAACTGCAAGGCGCTGTGCGACGTGCCGCGCAACCTTACCGACGACCAGCTCAGGGCTCTTGCCAAGCATGGCGGAGTGGCCCACATAACGCTCTATCACGGCTTTCTGCGCAACGACAGCCAGGAGGCCACGGTCATGGATGCCATAGCTCATCTTGAGCATGCCATCAGCATTATGGGCATAGAGCACGTAGGACTGGGCACCGACTTCGACGGCGACGGAGGCATAAGAGGCCTGGCAGACTCGTCAGAGCTTATCAACTTCACCCTGCATCTTCTGCGCCGCAGGTACAGCGAGCGCGACATCGCCCGCATATGGGGCGGCAACTGGCTCAGGGTCATGGCTCAGGTGCAGAATAATCTGTAACTGACAGGTCTGTGACAGGCTTGCAGCTGAATTTGTCTTTATAAGTAATAATCATCTAAAATACTTTTCGCCACGGCTTGTCCGGCGGCGAGGTGATACGAACATGAGAATAATAACCAAAATGTTGATGCTGGCGTTAATTATCGCCATGGCGTCTTGCGGAGGCAACAAGAAGGCGGCTTCTGATGCCGATATGGCTGCGCAGCAGCCGGTTGGTCCTTCGTTTAATGCCGATTCGGCCTATGCTTACTGCAAGGCTCAGTGTGATTTCGGACCGCGCACGATGAACAGCGAGGCGCACGACAAGTGCGGCGAGTGGATTATTGGCAAGTTCCGTCAGTATGGCCTTACGGTGATACCGCAGAACGTTACGCTCACCGGTTTCGACGGCACTCCGCTCAAATGTACCAACATCGTGGCGAGCTACCGTCCGGAGCTTACCACCCGCATCCTGTTATGTGCCCATTGGGACAGCCGTCCGTGGGCCGACAACGACCCGGATTCGGCCAACTGGCGCAAGCCTGTGATGGGTGCCAACGACGGTGCCAGCGGTGTTGCTGTGATGCTCGAGATTGCACGTCTGCTGGCAAGCGATACGACGAAGCTTAATCTTGGCATCGACTTTGTGTGCTTTGACGCTGAAGACCGTGGCGTGCCGCGCTGGAGCACAGTTCCCGACAATGGCGACTCGTGGGCTTTGGGTGCGCAGCATTGGGCTGCCAATCCGCATAAGCCGGGATATGAGGCACGTTTCGGCATCCTGCTCGACATGGTAGGAGGCCAAGGCTCGAAGTTCTCTCAGGAAGGATTGTCAAAGCAGTATGCCCAGGGTATTGTCGACAAGGTTTGGGCTGCGGCAGAGGCAGTGGGCTTTGGCAGCTATTTCCCGTCGACAGACGGCGTGATGGTTACCGACGACCATGTGCCTGTGAATGATGTGGCAAAGATTCCTACGATAGACATCGTTCCATATTATCCTGACTGCCAGCAGAGCAGCTTCGGTCCTACATGGCACACGATTAACGACACGATGGAATATATCGACAAGAACACTCTTCAGGCTGTAGGCCAGACTGTTATTCAGGTGCTTTATTCAGAGAAACCATAAGACAGTAATATAATAATAAAATAGGCACGGCCATGCGGCTGTGCCTATTTTATTGTGGGGATGAGGATAATGGGAGAGATGGGACTTATAAAAGCCATGAGTCATATTAATCTCATAAGTCCCATAGCTCCCGTTCTTCCAATTAATTTTATAAGTCTCATTTTTCCCATTAGTCGCATTCTTAATTACAGCTGTCCCGACTCAACCATCAGCACAACACGTTCTGTGAGTCGGTCGGTTTTTTCGGGGTCATATTTCTTTGTCAGACTGGCGCCGAAAGCCCAGGCGAAGGCCTGATAGAAGCCTGCCCTTATGGGGCTGATGAACGAGCGTATAAGGTCGTAGGCCGATGAGTTGCACTCGCGATAGACGAGCTTTATGAGCAGCTTGCCCTGCGAGTACGACAGCTTTTTCATTCTTGGCGTGTATCTCTTCTTGATGTCTTCCTCTACGCGCTTCATGTGCTCGTCGCGCGCCTTCTTGTTGGGCAGCGTCTGCAGATATTCGTAAGTCTCGATGATAACCCTGTTAACCTCTTTGGCTATGGGCAGCACCTTCTTTACGTTATACACCAGACGGTTGTAGGCGGCGCGCTGCTTGGCATTCTTGAACACCGGCTGCGGGTATACATACACGTTGTTTAGCTCAACATACTGTATGCTGTCGCCGTCAATGAGCACTTTGCCCACCTTCACCATAGGCACAAACGTAGGGTTGTCCATGTCAACCTCGTTGTCCTCGGGATTGTCGCCTTTCTTGTCTTGTGCCGTAGCCGTGGCCGCAAGCATCAGTGCCATCAGAGCCGTTATGAATATTCTAAGTCTTGTCACGGTTGCAAAAATAGTTATTTTATGCAAGTTGCCGAAGTTATGTTAGTTAAAGAAGTTTTCCGGCAGTTAAAAAAACAGGGCAGACATATCGCTTTTACTGCGGTATGCCTGCCCTGACTGTCTTATTGTCTTGTCACCATCTTTCTTGAAACAGCCATGAGCGCCACGTAGAGCAGCGCGCCGCTCACCAGTCCGGCCAGTGCGTCTATGGCATAATGGGCCTGTATGTAGACCGTGGCGAGGCACAGCAGGACGTAGAAGGGCAGCAGCACATAGAGCAGGCGGCGGTTGCCGCTGTGCCATGTAAGCAGCATCAGCACGGTGCTTATGCCCACATGGCTGCTCGGGAAGGCTGCCGTGGGCCTTTCGCCGGCCGCCTTGGCGTCTTCAACAAAGTGATAGAATATGCCGTCCTTGTATCCGGGACTGGGCAGACAGTCCTGATAATAGTTGAAATAGTCGTGAACGTTGGGGAACACGCCGTTGGCTATATTGGTCAGTCCGGCAGCCTTGTAGTAGAACGTAGGGCCTGTTACGGGCACGAGAACGAACACCACATAATAGATGAAGAAGGCTGTGAGCACTACGAACGATGCACGCTCGAACTCGTGGTAGCGGAAGGCGAAGTAATAGAGCACCACGAGCGCTATCATCGGATAGTAGGAGGCGTAGCCCATGTCCATAAGCTCGCTCACCACGGGCCACGGCATGGCCTTGCAGAACAGCAGGGCCGGCTGGCAGCCGAACATGTCCTGCTCCCATTGGGCAAACACGTGGTCGAGGTTGGGCAGCATGCGGTTGATCTCGTAGGTGTCGGGATACCACCAGCCCAGCAGCGCCATCTGCACCACCACGCGTGCCAGTCGTGTAAGCCGGCACGGCAGCATGCGGTAGACGCCCCACAGCGCCACCGTGATGACGGCAATGCGTATGCGCCCCCATATCATGGCGTCGGGGTTGGCCGCCTTGGTGTATGTGAAGAACACTATGAGCAGTGTGAGCACGAGATATGCCAGCACCACCCACTCGAGGGCAAACAGCCCCTTCTTGGGTTGCTTCTCTATTGTGAAAAGCTGCTTGATGAATTTTATCATTTTAAGAGATTGTTAGTGGTGGAAGAGGGGATGGGAGAGAACGGGAGAGATTGGGGATGTGGGGCTGATGAGACTTATAGGACTTATGTGAGCCATGCGCCCCATTTCTCTCATCAGTCTCATTAATCTCATTTTTCTCATTAGTCCCATTATTCTCATCTATCCAATTATCCTTATAATTTCCTTTACAGCCATCCGTTGTCTTTATACCATTTTATTGTTGCCGCCACGCCGCGCTTCAGGTCATATTGCGGCTTGTAGCCGAGCTCGTTCTCGGCCGGCTTGATGTCGCACATCCAGTTGCGCTGTTTCATTATGTTATACTTGTCGTTGTTCAGTGCCGATATCTTGCCCGTAATGCGGGCTGTCCATTCGCCGGCAAAGGATATTATGCGCAGCAGCCACAGCGGCGCCTTTATGCGCAGCAGCCAGGGATTGCCCAGCTCGTTGCTTATGAGGTCGCTGAACGTGCGCGACGAGTATACGCGGCCGTCGCTTATGAAGTATCTTGAACCTACGGTGCCGTGGTCGAGGGCAAGGAATACGGCCTGCACCACGTCCATGACATATATGAACGTAAGATGCTGAGGTCTGTAGCCTACGGCGAAGTCAACATGCCTGCTTATGCTCTGCGCCATCATGAAGTAGTCTTTCTCGCGCGGGCCGTAGACGCCCGTGGGGCGCAGCACTATAAATGGAAATCCCTTTATAGCCTCGAGCCTTTGCTCGCTCTCCAGCTTGCTCTTGCCGTAGGCCGTGTCGGGGCGTGCCTCGTCGGCTGCCGTTATCTCGGTGTGAGGCTCCTGCTCGCGCGCCGGACCCATCACGCTCAGACTGCTCAGATAGACAAAGCGCCTCAGCCCCGTGTTCTGTCTGCGCAGCGCCAGCGCCAGGTTGGCCGTGCCTTCGGTGTTCACCTTGAAGAAGTCGCTGCTGTGCAGGCATTTGGTTACGCCTGCCGCATGCACAACATAGTCAAACTGCTGTCCGCTCAGCTGCTTCTCCAGCTTGTCCAGGTTGCCCAGGTCGAGCTCTATAAAATGTATTCTGCTGTCGTTTAGATACTTCCTTGAGCTGCTTTTTCTTACGGCTGCCCATGTCTCGAATCCTCTTTTCAGCGCCTCCTCGACAATGAAGCTGCCTATGAATCCGCTTGCGCCCGTTATGAGTATTTTTTTCATTTATAGGATGTTGCTTCGATTTCAGGCCACAAAGTTACTAAAAAATCCGGCACAATTGCGCAAGTTGTTGTTATTAAAGTCTTTAAAACATAGTTTTGTAGCTGTTTGGGCATGCCGCCGCATGTTATAAAACATGAAAAAACACAGGCGTTGGCATGTATTATTAAAATATTTCGTTAGTTTTGTCAGTGGTTGTGCAGATTGCGTGCAGTCTGTGTTGCCGATAATTTTAAATTAACGACAAACATTTAAAACCGAATGATTATGAAACCTTTAAATCTTTTTCTGGGCATAGCCTTTGCCTGTGCGGCCTTTGGCTGCAGTGCCAATTCACCCAAAAGCGATGCTGCCGCTGCAGCAGCCGACACTGTCGCAAACCGCTCTGAGGCCGTGATATCAACGATAATGGAGCGCCGCAGCATACGCAAGTATAAGCCGCAGCCGGTTAACCGCGACACGATGAAGATGATACTGAAGTGTGGCATCAACGCGCCCAACGGCATGAACAAGCAGTCGTGGGAGGTGCGCGTGGTTGACAATCCTGAGTTTATCGACGGCATTACGGCTATCTACAAGAAGTATAATCCGGAGGCAGCGGCTGACGCGTCGTTCAAGAATATGTTCCGCAATGCGCCCACCGTGGTGTTCATAGCCAACGACCCGTCGTATGACTGCTCGCAGATAGACTGTGGACTGCTTGGCGGCAACATGATTTTGGCAGCCCAGTCGATGGGCATAGGCTCGTGCTGTCTTGGCGGTCCGGCCCGCTTCATGCGCACGCCCGAGGCTGCCGAATATCTCAAGAAACTTGAGTTCAGCAAGGGCTACGAGCTGCTCTACTGCATAGCCTTCGGCTATCCCGACGAGGCTCCCGAGGCTAAGCCGAGAAATGAGGCCAAGGTGAGGTTTATTGAATGATATCTTTAGGAGATATTTATTTAGTAGTTAAGGAGTTAGGGGGAGTTAAGGAGTTAAGACAAATGCCTTTATGGTATTGTTCTGGCCAGTATGGGTCTCATCAGCCTTATTAGTCTTATCACTCTCATTTCTCCCATAATTCCCATCCCATGAAACAGGGGCTAAGGCGAAACGCCTTAGCCCCTTATTTTATGGGAGTAATGAGACTAATAAGAATGATAGCCCGCATACCCACAAGACCATATGTCTTGGCTCCCTCTAACTTCTAAAATAATTACTTAACATACTCAGCAAAGTCTGTCAGATGCATGTCGCCCTTGCGCATCAGAGTGTCGTGCATGGCGAAGGCAGCTGTCAGGCAGTGGCGTGTCTGTCCCATCTTGGCAATCTTCAGATAGTCGCGCAGCAGCGGACGGTAGTCAGGATGAGCACAGTTCTCTATGATGAGGTGTGCACGCTCTATTGGGCTCTTGCCTCTCAGGTCGGCCACACCCTGCTCTGTAACGATGATGTTTACATCGTGCTCAGAGTGATCCTGATGGCTTACCATCGGTACGATAGAGCTGATAAGACCGCCCTTGGCAGTTGACGGACAGGTGAAGATGCTTATGTATGCGTTGCGCTCAAAGTCGCCGCTTCCGCCAATACCGTTCATCATCTTCGTTCCGCTGATGTGTGTAGAGTTGGCGTTGCCGTAGATGTCAACCTCGATGGCAGTGTTGATGGCAATAACGCCCAGTCGTCTGATAACCTCAGGCGAGTTTGAAATCTCGCTCGGGCGCAGCGTCAGGTGCTGCTTGAAGTAGTCCATGTTGTCGTAGATCTGCTTCAGACATTCGTTAGACACTGTCAGCGAGCATGTAGACGCGTCCTTGATGCGTCCCTCGAGCATCATGCCCACCACGCTGTCCTGCAGCACCTCGGTGTAGATGTTGAAGTTAGGCACGCTCTCGTCGTGTCCCAGTGCGCCCAGTATGGCGTTGGCAGTGCTGCCCACGCCGCTCTGCAGCGGCAGGAACGACTGCGGTATGATGCCCCTCTTCATGTCGCTGATGAGGAACTGTGCCACGTTGTGTCCAATCTGGTCAGTTATCGGGTCGGCATCCTTGAAGGCTCTTGCCTCGTCGGCTATGTTACATTCTACAACGCCCACAATCTTCTTGGCGTCTATCTCTACATAGGGTGTGCCTATGCGGTCGTTCACGTGTGTGATAGGTATCGGCTGTCGGCACGGCGGGTCGAGCGGCTCGTATACGTCGTGCAGATATTTTGCCTCGGGGCTGTGGAATCTGTTAAGCTCCAGCACCACGTGCTTTGCCAGGCGTGCCACTGTAGGGCTGATGCCTCCGGCAGCCGTCAGGTAAGCCTTGCATGTGTCGGCGCCTTCCTCGATGTCGCACACCTCAATTATCGCCCAGTCAACCTCTCCCATAAAGCCGTAGCGCAGCTCCTGTGCCATGTGGCTCAGGTGGATGTCGTTGTAGGCTATCTCGCCTGCGTTTACGTGCTTGCGGAAGTCAGAGTTGGTGGTGTAGGGTGCGCGGTATTTTATAGCCTGCGCGTTCGACAGGTCGCCGTCGGTGCTCTGTCCTGTAGAGGCGCCGGTGAACAGTCCTACCTTAAACTCTCTGCCGGCCTCGTGCTCAGCCTGAGCTATCTTGGCCAGCTCCTTGGTTACGGCCTTGGCGGTGCCTGCGGGCGTAAATCCGCTCAGACCTATGTTCTCTCCGTTCTTAATCATTGCCGCAGCTTCGGCAGCAGTTATGCGTGTATAAGCCATGGTGAAAAAATTAAAAATTATGTCTTTATTCAGGTTAAACTTTTGGCAAAGTTACCTAAAATCAGCGGTAAAGCAAAATAAATGGCCTTATATTTTTCAGCTCGGCAAGTTAAATTATGTCATGCCCGATGTGCCGGGGCGCAAGTATGCGCGCCCGCGTGTACTTTATATTATGCATATATGTTTTGTTTGTCCTGTCTCTTATGGCTGTTCTGTTCCGGCTGGTTTCATCTTGCATGCCTCTTCATTCATTTAATTAAGTATCACCGCTTCGGGTGATGCCTCTTGCGTTGCTGCATCCGTGGGTGTACCACCCACGGTTACTGAGGTGTAGCCCTTCGGGCTCGTGGTGTGTTTTTGTCGTTTTTGCTTCATTCGCTTTGCTGTTCCTTTTGTGTTAGAGCTGCATACTTGCCGTCATACCTCTTCATGCGTTTAGGCTTGCTTGTATGCTTTTAAACATTTCCTTTTTCATGCGCTCTTATGCTCTTTCATATTGTATATTCATATTTATGTCTTTCCTTTTCATGTGTTTTGTTCTAGATGCCGCAAGAGGATATGCAGCCCGTAGGGCTTCACTTCTGTAACCGGGTGTGGCGCAGCCTTGCTAAGCCACGCCCGGACTCCCCGATGCAGTGGCGACCTGCACCCGAAGCGGTGCTACTCTTATATTATCATGACATATTTTATAATTATAAAGATAAAAGCACAATAAAAGTCTGGCATGGGAGTTTCATAAATAATAAAGAAAAACATATTATTAAACACTCACATAAAGATTCAGGACACATGAGCTATTCAAAGATAATTATTCATTTCGTATTTGTTACCCATTTGCGGGGAAGAACTATATACATAGAACATGAGAAAGAGCTTTATGCTTATATACTGGGAATCGTGAAGAAACTCGGGGCCAGACTGATACGTATTGGCGGTATGCCCGACCACGTACATATGATAACAGAGTTACCTACAAAGTTGTCGGTGGCAGAATTTGCACGTATAGTGAAGCAGAGTTCTAGTGTTTGGCTTAAGGGTAATGTGAATTTTCCGGAGTGGGACGGATGGGCCGACGGATATTCTGCATTTTCCTGTTCCGCAAATGAACTGAGTAGGGTTGTGGAATATGTGAGAGGACAAAAAGAACATCATAAAAAAGTGTCGCTGAGAGATGAATATATTAACTTCTTGAATTCAATGGGTATTGAATATGATGAGAAATATCTTCCTTTACATTGACAGTCATTATTAATTAAAAGTATCACCACTTCGGGTGATGCCTCTTTGGGGTGTCTGAATCCGTGGGTGTGCCACCCCCGGTTACTGAGGTGCAGCCCTTCGGGCTCGTGGCGTGTGCGTTTTTTGCGTTCTTGCTTCATTCGCTTTGATATTTCTTTTGTGTTAGAACTGCATACTTGCCGTCATACCTCTTCATGCGTTTTGGCTTGCTTGTATGCTTTTAAACATTTCCTTTTTCATGAGCTCTTGTGCCTTTTCATATTGTATATTCATATTTATGTCTTTCCTTTTCATGCGTTTTGTTCTAGATGCCGCAAGAGGATATGCAGCCCGTAGGGCTTCACTTCTGTAACCGGGTGTGGCGCAGCCTTGCGTAGCCACGCCCGGATTTCCCCTATTCGTGGTGATGTGCACCCGAAGTGGTGCTATTTTCGTATTATCTTTATCCTTAATTATGAAGTATCACCGCTTCGGGTGATGCCTCTTTGGGGTGGTTGAATCCGTGGGTGTGCCACCCACGGTTACTGAAGTGCAGCCCCTCGGGCTCGTGGTGCGTGCGTCTTTTGGAGTTCTTGCTTCATTCGCTTTGCTGTTCCTTTCGTGCTAGAAGTGCATACTTGCCGTCATACCACTTCATTCGTTTTGGTTTGTTTGTATGCTTTTAAACGGTCTTCTCTTCATGCGCTCTTGTGTCCTTTCATATTGTATATGCATACTTACGGTTTCCTTTTCATGCGTTTTGTTCTGTATGCCGAAGAGGATATGCAGCCCGAAGGGCTAAACTTTCGTAACCGGGTGTGGCGTAGCCACGCCCGGATTTCCCGATGTGTAACGATAAGCACCCGAAGTGGTGCTACTTTCGTATTATCTTTATCCTTAATTATGAAGTATCACCGCTTCGGGTGATGCCTCTTGCGTTGCTGCATCCGTGGGTGTACCACCCACGGTTACTGAGGTGCAGCCCTTCGGGTTCGTGGTGTGTATTGTCTTGCTTTATAATTTGCTCTTTTACATGCCAAAGTGTCATTTCGTTTTTGTACGGATTTTCTGACGAAATAGAAAATAATGAGCCATGTATGGCCGTGTTTTGGTAAACAATATTTACATTTATGCCCAAACGGGCAGCTTTTTCTGAATAACTCGGCCACTTTTACATCAAAAATAGGCCGTTTCAGACCTTGAAACCACCCTGTTTTTATTGAAATAATGGCTTTTTTGTCCTAATTGGGACAAAAAACATTGCACACATTGCCTTCATCCGGCGTAACGCCTTATGCCGTAGCGCGTTGCGCTTGCACACGAAAACTGCCCGTTTTTGCGGCCGGATGATTTTAATTTCTGAATACTTCAGTATGAGAACGTCAGTCTGAATCACATTGTAAGCCATATGCTTTTTTTCGTTTCATCGTGTCATTCAGTTGTCAGGCATGTGACCTAATAGTTTGGTTCAGGCCTGCCTTGGGGATTTTGCCTGATTGCCGTTGATTTTTCGTCGGTCATGGCGGGCTATGGCGGGAAAAGGCAGACTGCAGGGCAACAGGAGGAAACAAGAATACGGCTTAAGGCATCAACATGTTTTTAAAGCATAAATCGTATGCGGCCTGATGGCCGATTGGGGTTAAGGTGTGTGTGTTGTGAATGTTTTTATATAGCTATGATTAGCTAAAATATAATTATTATTTCATTTGTTGTCGATGTTTTTATCTAAAAGTATCTTTGAAACACTCAAATTTTTAAATGCAAAAAAGTGTTTATTTAAACTTTTTTAACGCGGGGGGCGCTTATATTAGCTTATTGTTATTTTTGCAATTGAATAATTGAAAAATAAAATTCTTTAATGAGATATGCCTAACAGGCTGGTCTTTTGAAAAAATGAATAATGCACAAAAATGTCGAACCAGCTTAACCTTAATGGTGCCAGCATTCTGACTACTAATGTGAAATACCGGTAATCGAAGTAGATATTTAGTATAGTCTTAAGGTGAATACCCCCGATGAAGGCAATCATGTAATAGTGGTTGAAAAACTAAACTGCTAACTGAAAAAACCAAATATGGTGTATGTTCGGTCTGAGAATGCAGTTTTATCTACTAACTAATAAGATGAAAGCGGAAGCATATCTGATGATATGATTGATGCAATAGCCTGAAAAATGAAAATTAAATACTTATAGGATTTATGATTAAACGCATATTAAGTACAGCACTAGTCGTATTGGCTACTTCGCTCTCGGCCATGTCACAGAATGTGGCTCTGAAGACCAATGCATTATACTGGGCTACCACAACTCCAAATATAGGAATTGAAGCCTCAGTAGGTAAGAGAAGCACGCTGCAGCTGTTCTATGGTCTTAATCCGTGGAAGCAGTCGGGCGGCGACCAGTCGAGTCTGCGCCACTGGCTTGTTATGCCTGAATACCGCTATTGGTTCTGCGAGAGCTTCAATGGCTGGTTCATTGGTGCTCATCTTATGGGCGGACAGTTTAACGTAAGCAGCGTTGAGCTGCCTTTCGGATTCTTCCCCGAGCTTAAGGACCACCGCTATGAAGGATGGTATGCAGGCGGAGGCGTTACGGCAGGATATCAGTGGATGATATCTAAACACTGGAACTTTGAGGCATCTGTCGGACTTGGATACGATTATATAAAGTATGACAAGTATAAATGCGGAATATGCGGCGAGAAACTCAAGTCGTCGCACACTAACTATTTTGGCCCCACAAAGGCTGCGCTGAGTCTTATTTACATATTCTGATTCACTTAACAAAAATAGAATTATGAAAAGATTATCTATATATTGTGCATGTATGTTATTTGCGCCGCTTGCGCTGCAGGCACAGAGCGCGGGGCTTAAACTTGCTGATGAAAAGATTAGTGTGGAGAACCTCAGGGTGGAGAATACAAGCCAGACAATGGTTGTTAATCTCGATCTTAACATGGACTCACTGAAGCTGGCTTCTAATATGCGGCTCGTTTTTACGCCCATCATCAAGAATAATACCGAAGAAAGACTGATGCCGCAGATTGTCGTTAACGGACGTAAGCAGGACATATCTTATCAGAGAAGCGGATATAAGGATTTTGCCGACAATGCGGTGGTGGTTAGACGAAAGAACAACACCGAGCAGACGCTGCATTACAGTGCTGTGCTGCCTTATGAAGACTGGATGAAGAACTCTAACGTCATCGTGGCTGAAGACCTCTGCGGATGCGGCGACATAAAGGATCAGAACACTGTTGAGCTGAAGCGCCTGCGCACGCCGTTCATGCCGTATATGCGACCCGAGGCAGAGGGACAGAAGGTGCGCCACGAGCAGGGACGCGCGTTTATCGACTTCCCCGTAGACAAGATAACTCTATATCCTTATTATCGTAACAACCCGAGAGAGCTTGATAAGATAATAAAGACTATCAACCTTGTGAAGAACGATAAGAACACTACAATAACAAATATCGAGATACACGGATACGCATCGCCCGAGTCGCCTTATGAGCATAACGCATATCTTGCAGAAAACCGTGCTAAGACGCTTAAAGATTATGTGCGCAAGCTCGTAAATCTTGACGACACTACGTTCTCGGTAACTTCTACTCCTGAGGACTGGGAAGGACTCAGAAAGTATGTCGTTGAGAGCAATCTGCAGAACCGTGACGCCATACTCAAGCTTATAGACAATACATCGTTAGACATTGATGATAAGGAATGGAAGATAAAGCTTACTTATCCTGACGACTATCGTTTCATGCTCGAAAACTGGTATCCCGCCCTGCGCCACTCTGACTATGTGGTGAGCTACAGCGTGCGCCCGTTCACCGTTGAAGAGGCTAAGGAGATTATGAAGACCAAGCCCCAGCAGCTCTCGCTCGAGGAGATGTTTATGGTGGCTCAGACTTATGAGCCGGGCTCGCGCGAGTTTAACGAGATTATGGAAACGGCAGTACGTATGTATCCTGACAACCCCACAGCCAACATCAATGCTGCATGTACACGACTTCAGTATGGCGACATTGAAGGAGCAAAGCGATATCTTGACAAAGCCGGCAATATGCCGCAGGCTATTCATGCAAGAGGAGTTATTGCCATGCTTGAGGGAAAAATCGAAGAGGCAAGACTGCTCCTCAATCAGGCTAAACAGGCCGGGGCTGAGAATGTAGACAAAAACCTGCAAATAATCGACATGTAATAATATGATAATATAACTAATTTAATTTTTTAACCAACCCAATTTTTAAAATTATGAAGAAAGTAAAATTATTTTCCTTCGCATTGGCGGCGCTGATGCTGGGAGCGTGTACAAATGAAGACGTCATCGACAATGGCGGACAGACCGTATTGCCGGGTGAAAAGGGTTATATCTCTTTGGGCATTAATCTGCCTACTACCCCTTCTTCTCGTGCTGCAAACGACAACTTTGGTGATGGTACATCAGATGAATATGCTGTTGATGATGCAACACTGATTGTTCTTGAGGGTACTTCAGAAGATGCTGCTACTGTAACAGGTGTTTATACTCTTACACTTCCGGATGCAACAAATGTTGGTACTAATACTGATAATATAACAACATCTTATCAGTTGACACAGAAAATTAAAAAGCCATCGGCAAATAACAATCTTTATGCTTTAGTCGTATTGAATAAAGGTAATGCATTAGGGGACACTAACGATTATACAGGAAAAAATTTGGAATACTTTATGACTACAGTTATTGATGAAAGTAATACATTGATAAATAGTAATAGTCATATTCTGATGACAAATGCACCTCTTTATACAACACCAGGAGGGACAACTAATCCTGATGGCGGTAAAGTAGTTACTCTTACAGAGATTAACCCAGAGAATGTATTTACAACAGAGGCTGAGGCAAAGGCTAATCCGGCTGCAAATATTTATGTAGAAAGAGCACTTGCTAAAGTTACTGTAACTCAGGGAAGTGCCTATTCTTCTGGAAATGGGACATTTACATCTGCTTCAATAGAGGGATGGACTTTGGATGTTACAAATAAGGTATCATATCTTGTCCGCAATATGGTTGGCGCTAATTGGTGGAGCTATAATGCATCAACAGCTACTTCTCCTGAAGTTGGAGCTGCTAATGACTATCGTTTTGTAGGTTCTGTTCCTGTAAGTGCCGGTCTTTACCGTACATATTGGGGAGTGGACCCGAATTATAGTAGTTATAGTGCTGTTGATTTTAACAATTTAAATGGAACCACACCTACATCGCTGACAAGTGTTGGTGAATTAAGTGCTATGTATTGTAAGGAAAATACATTTAACGTTGCGAATCAGAATCAAAATCAGACAACCCGTGTAATTGTTGCTGCTAAGTTGAAATTTGATGGCGAAACTGCAGACGCAACAGGAACTTTCTATACATTTGACAACAATAAAGATGTTATATATAACACAGAGAATATACAAAATTTGGTGAAAAAATATTTCATTGAGAATGAAAATGTAAGTAATGTGCTGAAGGATAAATTAAATCCTGGTACGCAGGATGTTGCTTCAGTACTTGAGGTTTCCTTTGACAAGACCGCAGGTGATGTTAAAGTTGCAAATATTACATTTAAAGACGGTGCAGGCACCCTATTTAAGGAAGGCAGCGTTCCTACTGAACTACAAAACGGTGGTGAAGCATATAGTGCTGCATTAACGGAAATTAATAGTCATGTTTATTCATGCTATGCAGATGGAATTGCTTATTATCCTGTTATGATTAAGCACTTTGGTGATGATTTGACACCTTGGTCTGCAGATAATAAAACCGAATCTTATCCTGACCCTGATGCTGAAGCAAAATGGCTCGGCCGTTATGGTGTACTACGTAACAACTGGTACAACATAGAAGTAACATCAATCAAGTCTATCGGTTCAGCTGATGTTCCAGATCCATATGGTGTTCCTGATGATCCAGTAGAGTCTTGGATTTCTGTTAAGATCAATGTCCTCTCTTGGGCTAAGCGTAGTCAGAGCGTAGATCTGTAATAAGATTGAACTTCATAAAAATTAAAGTTAATTGACAACATCCGTGTGCGGCCGGTATAGGCCGGCCGCACATTTTCTTAAAAAGGCAGAAACCACAGAGGTGTGGCCTGCATGTAAGTCTGCCCGCAGAGACACCATGATATACGGCGGGGTGTAGCTCCGGCACAGGGAGAGGAGCCGTTGCGGAACAATATTGCCGCAAACCAAAACTGATAACAACGAGGCACGACGCTCACGGGTAAGTGCCCACAACATAATAACAACAGCCTAAGGCTAAACATCTGCTTAAGCAACACAGACAGATCAACATCCGGGGCTGCCCCGGCGCAGTTAAAAAAAATAGCTTATGTCGCCGCGCAACGACAATGTGACAAAGAGATTAATAAAGGAAATAAAAACAAAAAATATATATGCTTATGAAGTATCTTTCGATAAAGCGTCTGACTTGGCTGTTATTAGCGGCTTCAGTATCGATATTTACATCGTGTGACATGATGACCGACGACAGAGACGACTGTCCCATGGGGTTGTATCTCAACTTCAAGTATGACTATAACCTTGAGCGTGCCGACATGTTCAACGACCATGTGGGAGCTGTAGATGTCTATGTGTTCGACGAAAATGGCAAGTATGTCACACGCCAGTCAGAGGCCAATGTAGGCAGTTCGCGACCATTGGCCGACCCGGCTTATTCTATGCATATGAACCTCGACCCGGGCAAGTATAAGTTTATAGTGCTTGCCGGACAAGACTCTTACGCGGAGCAGATGGAGTCGGGACGCGCGCGCTTCGTGCGCTCTGACCTTACTGCGGGCGATGACATGACCGCAATGAATATCAAACTCGACACAACGCCGCAGGGCAACAATGTGCTCCTCGTAGACAATCACGGGCTGCCACTCGACACGCTCTGGCACGGCATGGAGGTTGAGCCGGTTGAGGTGTTCGCTGAAAAACCTACTTATCACACCATCTCGCTCATGCGCGACACAAAGAAAATAAACGTGACGCTGCGCGAACTCGACGACCCCACACAGATGGACATTGCCAAATATGACATGACCATCACCGACCGCAACTCACACATTCTCTGGGACAACTCGCTCGACGAGACCAACACCGTTATCTACACGCCGCACGCCACATGGAACACCGACGACCGCACGCCGGCAACCGACGTTAACGGCGACCCCATTGACGGAGTGGGCAAGATAGCTCATGCCGACTTTATGACTTCAAGAATATTGTACCACGATGATCCGAAAGACGACGGCATACTGTCTGTCGTAAATAAAGAAACTCAGCAAGAGGTTATACGTGTGAATCTTCCCGACCTGCTTAGTCGTCTGCGTACGAGCGAGGATATTTACCGCTACTCGGCACAGGAGTTCCTCGACCGCGGATACGACTATCAGCTAGACTTCTTCCTCAAGGGCGACCGCCTTTACTACGTTGAAATAAGCATCAGTGTGCTTGGATGGAGCAAGCGAGTGCAGCTTGCAGAACTGTGATGGATACAGCTAACCCAATAATCGAGAATGGCTATGAACAAAGATATATTACATACGGTTAAGAGCGTCATGGGATGTTTGCTTATGGCATCTCTCGCGGCGGGCTGTGCGCAGGAAGACATCGGCACCACTCCTACTGGCGGAGGCGGCATGTCGGCATCTTCTTATGTGTCGTTCAGTTTTGCCTCGCTGCAAGGCGCGTCTACGCGCTCTAATAATCCTACGGGAGGCGAAACAGGCGACGGACTGGAGACAGGACAGGCTAATGAAAACGCAATAACATCGGCTGTAGCTTTCTTCTATCAGGGAACGGAACAGGAGGGAGTGAACAGTGCTGGCAATATACCGATCAAGGCTGCCGTGACGTTTAGCAAGGCAGACTATACTGAGCCGGGCAACGGCATCGACCGCACCTATACGACAGCTGCAAAGCAGGTAGACCTTGAAAATGGTACCTACAATGTGATTGTGGTGGCAAATCCGGGCACAGACTGGTGGACAGGCAGGTCGCTCAAGCTCGCCGACGTGCGCGACCATATACATACCGCGGCATGGACAGCTTCAGAGTCTGGATATTCAAACTTTGTAATGACATCAGCTGCCGACGCCACGCTGACGCTTGAATCTAACCCGGAAGATGATCCTGCCACTGCTGAGGTAAACGTAGAGCGCATGGCAGCAAGGCTCGACTATAAGGCTGAAGCATCTTATACCTGTACCGATCCGAAATATTCCGGTGCCACTGTTGAGATAACCGGCGCAGCCCTGGTGAACAATCTTACGGCAGGCAGCTATCTGTTGAAGCGCGTGGCTGACGATGTTAACGGCACCAATCTGTCTTATCTCGGTGATGAAACTGCTGACGCTAACTATGTAGCAACAAATTACGTGCTCGACCCGTGGACGGCAGTCAAGACATCAGACAACAACAGCTTTACCATTGACGGTGAAGTTAAAACAGCCGAAGACCTTTACGGCGAATGGTTTGGCAACATCTCGCAAAACCCTAATTATTGGGCTGATTATGTTCAGCCGGGAATAGAAGTTTCTGACGGAACAGAAAAATGGCAGCGTATAGGCTATACACTCGAAAACACTACGGCAGCCGATGCGGCAGGCAGCGACTACAGCACGGGCGTGGTGTTCAAGGCAAAGTTCCATCCGCAGGGCGTGGCAAATTATACCGAAGGAGAAACATTCTTCGTGTATGGTACAAAGATTTATGCCTCAATGGAGGATATGATGGCCGGATTTTATGGAAGTGAGTTTGCTGATTTAGACAATATAACAAGTTGCGCGACATGGGGGGATGTAAAACAGTTTATTACATCCACGTTGCTTGCCAATGATCCGTCGGGATATAACAAATATCTTGAAGGACTGGCTGAGGGTAAAGACGATTCGGAAACTGTTGCGAATGCTTCTTCGCTTACATGGGGCAAATATATGCTGAATGAGTGTGGCTATTCAAAAGACGAAAATGGAAAAGTGGTTCTTGACCAGAATGGTAATGTTACGCGTATTGCCTTGCAGCCTTACGGAACGCGCACATACGAAGACGCCACATGCTATTACACATGGTGGGTGCGCCACAGCAATGACAATGATGATACAAAGAAGGGTATAATGGAGTATGCCATTGTGCGAAACAATATATATAAACTTACGGTCAACAGCGTTTATTCGCTCGGAGGCGAAGTACCGGAAGAGGAGAGTCTGATTGTTGACGTGTATGTTAACGACTGGCTCCTGCTCGACCCGGAGACTCTGCCTATGTGATGTAATGAATATAATGAAAAAACACTGACGTTATGAACAAGATAAAGCAACATATATATAAGGCTATGTTCTGGCTGCTGCCATGGCTGTGCGCCGTGCCACTCGCCTCATGCTCGTTCGACGACGACATCGACCAGGGCGACGACAATGCTCCCGCCATGCTTCAGCTGAGCATCACGGCACGTGAGGAAGGCGACCTGAACACAAGAGAGGGTACCGAAGTGGGGCAGAACAGCGAGTATATGCACAACCTGCTCGTGCTATTTATACAGAACGGCAAGGTAGTGAAGAAATTCTTGCCTGATTTGAGTAATGACGAAGCGGCAAAGGTGGGAAACTTGAAGACATGGACCTCAGAGAACTTCACGCTAACACTGGGCACATACACTGTGTATGCCTTTGCCAACATTGATACTTATTATGATGGCCAGTGGGGCAGCCTTACAGGATTGGGAGACGGCGAATCTCTTACGGAGAAGGGTATTTATATAGACAATATCGTGCTTGATGATCCTGCTGCAAAGATTAATTTTGCTGATGGTAAGTTTATCCCTATGAGTGCAAAGCAGCAGGTTGTGGTTACGGCTACCACCAAGAGCATTTCTATCGGTCTCGACCGCCTTGTCAGCAAGATAAGAATGAGCATCACGGGCAAGGCCAACACAAAGGTTACAGCCCTGTCGTTCGGCGGATATGCCGACAAGATAACTCTCTTCTCAGATAAAGCTTTGGAAGGTGAGGCATACACAACGACAAAGACTATAACTGTTCCTGGTGACGGCACTCTGAAAGCTGACGGTACAGGTACAACAGGAACACTTGTTATTCCTGACTTTTATGTAAACCCTTCACCGGCAGACCATAAATTTAATGTCAGCGTTACTACTGACGAGATGAACGGAATTACATACGAGGCAACCACCTCAAGAGGCGAGCTTCCGCGCAACAGCATCTTCCCGCTTACGCTGCAGCTCAACGACTATGGCCTCGATCTCGCAGCGCAATGCTGGGTAAGCCCGATAGGCAGTCTGCCGGTGGAAGTTCAGATTACAGGCTTTGATAATACATATCAAATAGTAGTGCCCGAAGGATGCCAGTTTGAGTTTACCGTAAATGGAGTGAAAAATAGTGGAGGAACAACCACAGTTACTAATCCTGAATGTAATTGGAATATTCCAGAAGGTGTTGACGGCATAATCTTTGAAAGCCAAACTACTAATGTGAAAACTATTAAGGGCCATGTTACGGCATCTGCCGGCAAGACTTTTGATTTGAGCCTTTTGGTTACGTGGCAGGATAATGGAGCAACATACAACCGCACATACACAGTAAAGGTATTTACCGACGACATTACTAACTTCCCGTTTAAGAGCAAAACGCGTACACCGGAGTTCGGCCTCGACTATCTGCGTCATGAGATGCTCAATATGTTCATAAAATAAATCAAGGAGGAACTAAATCATGAAATACAAACATAATTTATATACGCTTCTCATCCTTTTCTGCGCAATGTTCGTTGCCCAGAATGTTGTGGCGCAGGTGAAAGGGGATAAATATAATGAAACTAATGCGTCAGTAACGATTACGCATAAGGCTGCGAAATGGTTTGATCTGCGAAGCGGGATATCCGATGCTGCAAAGGCAATGGATACCTTTGATGATGATACAAAGATGTTTACGCTTCAGGATGGTAAAACGGAAGTCCAGGCGGCACATACTTATATGGATACGATTTATGTGCATAAGGGTACCTCTGTGTCACTTGAGATTCCTGATAAGTTGGGGACTAATACCAGTATTAAGTCTTATCAGCGTTGGCATAGCTTCCGTACGGATGGCACATTTCGTACTATGAATACGGAAGCGAATGAAGTATGGGATTTGCTTACTCCGGCAGTTAGTGGTACTTTCTTCCGGTATGCTAACGGCTATGTTGGTTATCCTAAAGGGGCAAATATGTACAAGGTAAATTTCTACGTACCTACCGACGAGGAATTTAAAGCATGGTTCGGTGAAGATGCCGCAAAAAAATATGATAATAATTTTTATCTGGTAGCCTGTGATGTTTCTTCATACACTGATTATACTAAGAATTTTGACAGGGAGAGTTCTTCGGAATCTTCATTCAACAAGCCTCAAAGCGACGGCAATACATACGAACCGACGCTTACGCATCGTGTACTTTTTTATATCGTAACAGTGGATAATCGTGATACAAATCCAACTGTAACGTGGCAAGAAGGCATGGGACGGTTGAATGATTCTGCATACCAAGGAGGAACGCTTGACGAAGGGAAGAAGTATCTGGAAGAATATGATATCTCGTTCCCTTATACAAGAGTGTCTGATAATACGAAAGAGCTTGTAGCGTTGTCGAAGGATGCCTGGTCGTATGCCATACCGGGAGTTTCGAAAGATGCCGATAGTGATACATTAAACATATCTTTGCAAGATAACGGGTCTGGAATCACGTTGGCAACAAAAGAGCTTACTGGAATGACCCGTATTATACAATTTAACTATCCTAATAAAAATAATACGGATAAGACACAATATGTGAATGCCGACAACAGTAAGGCAACCATTTATGTCACCAAGACTGTTGGAGGTACGACGTATAACTTAGCCAGATTTAATCTTACTTTCATACGCGATACGAGATTGCTGACGCAAACCCAGTTAGAGCAAATTGAAAATGGAACGATTCAAAATGAAAATCTGAAATATTATCAGTTCCGTACAGATAAGTATTTGGAGCAGAATTATCAGTTGCTGACGTCGCTTAATTTTGACTACGATCCTGCGGTGGCTGACACGTATGGCTCGGCATCGTTCTATCCATTCCCGCTGGCATGGACCTCTAACTCCTATTCGTTCTATGATGGCGCTAATAATAACGATTTCGAGAATAGTAATAAATATCCGGAATGGGGATTTTATTCTATTATGAACGATTTTATGGAAGGTGATCATTGGACTAATGGTACGAAAAATGCCTATGCCAAACCCCTTCCCGGCAGCAACTACCATATGTATATCGATGCTTCCGACCGTCCTGGAGTAATCGCCCGCCTGCCGTTCAGACGCAAGTTGTGCAAGGGTTCAGAGCTGTTTGTCACAGCCTGGCTTAAGAGTGCGGGTTGGAATTCCTCTATGGCTGATGCAAACATGCTTTTCTCTATTATGGGTGTGAAGACAGACCCAGTCTTGGGGACAGTGTATGAGCCTATCTATCGCCAGTCTTCCAGTCAGGTGCGCCGTACAGACTATCTTAAAGGTGGCATGCCTGGTACCGGCAGCGATACAAATGAATGGATGCAGATGTATTTCTCGTTTGTTATAGACGCGGATGCTGACTATGACTCGTACGTACTTCAGATAGACAACAACAGCGCGTCGACCGGTGGTGGAGATATGTATATCGACGACATACGTGTATATATAGCTACACCGAGTGCTGAGGTGAGGCAGCTGGATGCCACTTGTACGAACGAACGTACCTTGATGAGTATTAAGCTTGACTGGAATCGTTTGCTTTCGCGCCTTGGTCAAGAAGAAGGTCAGGACAAGGTTGATGCCATTGACTTCTGCTTTGTAGACAAGGCAAAGTATGATGATTATCTGGCACAGAATTCGGGTAAGTTCCAAGAGGCGATAGAAAACTCCGTGGTCGAAGTCGGCGACAATACTTCTGATGGCGGATACAATCAGAAATATAACACGCTGTATTTTAATCTTGATTTTGACAAAAATACAACTTATGATGATAAACCACATCCTCGTTTGGCCAGTCAAAATATAGTAAACGGTAAATATAGCTTCTATCGTACGACGGATGAGTCCGGAAATAAAGCATTGGCTGTAGATTTCTATTCAGACTTAACCCCTAACCGTGCTTATATGATGCTGATTCAGGTCAATGACGGGAATGAGGCATCCTCGAGTGATTTCCAAGAAAGCATTAACAATGATGAGTGTGGCATAAATACCTCTTTTACCGTTACAGCACAGACACTGCTTCGTGTAAATGGAGAGGTGGTGGATCCGTCTACGGATTTCTGCGCCGGACAGATATTCAACTTCTCGGCTCAGGTGCGTGTGCCTAAGCAGGAGGACGATGGATCAGAGTCTTATATTATAGTAGATAAAGGTGTATATTTCGATTGGTTCTTTGGGACTGAAGCAGAGTATATGCAGAATGATTTGGTGTATGGTGT
Organism: Prevotella marseillensis; assembly: GCF_900625065.1. NCBI lineage: Bacteria > Pseudomonadati > Bacteroidota > Bacteroidia > Bacteroidales > Prevotellaceae > Prevotella > Prevotella marseillensis. The sequence continues at coordinate 3,274,923 of NZ_UYXY01000001.1, forward strand.
GTCTTTGGAGCAGGCACTTACCACATTCCGTGAGATTTACCCCGATAATGAAGATCTTACTGGTGTGGAGCCAGGACAACATACTGTTACAGGAACGTCGGAAAGCATCGAGTTGACAGAAAATATGATTTCTGTTATAAAGAAATATTTAGAAGACACAGGTGAGGCTGATGGAGCACACAACCGGTTGGTTTTGCATAAGGAGAATCTTGATATAACCTTATTGAACTCAGGATTGAAATTGGTTATTCAACCGATACCGATGATATTCCCTCCGGACGATACAATCGATAAAGATTCTTGGGCAAAAGTTTGTTGGAATTATGTTCCGTTGGAACTTAATGTCTCTGGCGATGCTCCGCAGTTGCATGCAGGTTTTAATCCCGTTCAGTATCCTGCGGATGATTTCAATCCCTGCTTGCGCATAGGTATGGACCAGATAGCTGAGACAACAGCCGACAAACCGTTGAGAGTGGATCTGCGTGGTGCTAAGTATGTCTCAGAGAACGCAACATATATCGGTATGGTTACGGCTACGTCTGCAGATGTATATAGCAAGATATATCTTATCGATACCGACGACCCCGCATATAAGAGTAAGTATTTCCCTGAAGGGTTTAGTGAATTCTCGTTGCCTATCGGCTACATAAAGTCGTTGCACGCTCAAGAGTATAACGACAAAAGTGAGTTTAATGACTACATGGAAATATATTTTGATACGGAGACAACGCAGTCTAACGACTTCCGGTTCCAGCCCAAGGAAGGATATTACTATACCTTTGCCGTTCACTTTGAGGAGCACGGTAAAGAAGGAAGTGATGTCAGCAATGCGTGCTTCGGTAAGTTTACGGTAAAGACGAAAGTCGTTCCTGAATATCTGGTATGGCAAGGTACGGACGTCGCCACACTCAACTGGAACAATGATGCCAACTGGAAACGCGCGGATGCGACGGACATTAAGAATACTGACGGTAAATATGAAACTAATGAAGTAAACACGACGGACAATGGCTTTGTACCTATGCTGTTCTCCAATGTAGTTATGCCGAGAGGCAGCAAGGCTGAGCTCTATATGGCAGGTTATACGACTAAGGAGGGCATACAAGAATGGGATAGCGATCGTCCTTCTCACATGGGGCTGCCGACAGAGAATATCCAGTATGACCTGATGGCCTACGATAATACCAGCGATAAAACGCTCTCCACACAGCGCTACCGTGTGAACATCTGCCGTGACATCCACTTTGAGCCGGGCGCACAGATGCTGCATGCCGAGGAATTGATATATGATAAGGCATGGACAGACGTGGAGATTACTCCGGGACAATGGACAGCCGTAAGCACACCGCTGCAGGGCGTTGTTGCCGGCGACTGGTATGCTCCTACAACAGGAAAGCAAGAGACAGAGTATTTCAAGGATATCAACTTCACTGATGGAGGCTATAGCCGCCTGAATCCTGCCGTTTACCAGCGCAGTTGGAGTACAGGAGCAAAAATCGTTGAAAACTTGCAAGGTACGAATACCCCTGTATCATTTACTACAGAATGGAGCTCTGCATACAACGACGCAAGCGTGCCTTATGTTGCAGGTGGTGGATTCTCTATCAAGGGTGTACTTAAAGATGCAACATCATTGCTGTTCCGTTTCCCGAAGGCTGATGCAAGCTATGATGTAAGTACAGGAACATTGAATCGTGATAATGCAGGCAAGCTGCTTGTCAGCAACATGGTTGATCGCAGTGATCCGTATACGTATGTTCATTCTGATAAAGTTACAGTTACGCTTACTCCGTCTGCTGACGGCAAGTATCTGATGGTAGGTAATCCGTTTATGGCTTCGCTCGATGTCCAGGCGTTTGTTGCTGCCAATAGCGACGTGCTGGCACAGAAATATTGGTATAATTCTGATGTGACTTCAACAGCAGTGACATACGATGCCGATACTAAGACGTGGTCTGAAGGAAAATATCTTGCAGTTCCTTATTCAGTATTTTATGTTGAGGCTGCTGATCCTGCCACTGCAACCGATGGCGTAACCGTAACGTTTATGGCTGATATGCAGGAGATGGGTGCGTCGAATTTGCCAATTCCTGCACCTGCTTCTCTCAAGATAACGGCAGAAGACGCTGAAGGCTCAAGCAGCGCGGCTGTGCGCTATGCCGCTTCGGCAAGCAACGGCTTCGGCATGGAGGACGCACAGATGATTAGTGGACTGACAGGCAATGCCGACAACGCTCCTAAGGTTTACACCGTAGCCGGCAACACGGCAGTGAGCGTCAACCAGCTGAAAGACGCACAGCGTATACCGTTAGGCGTTACGGCAGCCGACGGCTCAGTTGTAACCCTTACGTTCAGCGGCGTGGCAGCCGTTAAGGATGCCGCTATCTACGACGCCGAGCTGCAGAGCGAGACACCGCTCTACGAAGGCTATCAGCTCACGGTGAACGGTCCGTCATACGGCCGCTACTTCCTGATAGGTCACGGCTCGGGCACAACAGGCATAACCGAAACGGGCGCAGAGGGCAACGTCAGCGTAAGCTCTATCGTTCCGCGCCAGGTTGTCGTTACGTCAGACACGGCTCTGCGTTCAGTGAGCGTATGGTCGGCAGGCGGTGCACTTCTGAAGAAAGTATCGCCCAGCGGCAACTTCACCTGCACTCTCAATGGTGTCGACAGCGGCATGGTTGTCGTGCGCACAGAGACAGAGAGCGGCTCGCAGGTGACGAAAATAAGAGTTAGGTAAGTTTTTTATATTTTGACCGACAGGTCAAGTTGCAGGAGAGAATGGGAGTGTCCGTGAGGATGCTCCCATCATTTTTTATGCCAGTTGTGAGGACATACCGGAAAGAACGGAGATGGGACATATGACTGCCGGTGAGTAGATGACGATGCCAAATTTGCCGTTTGTTGACTATTTGTAAGATATATGTACTGTTTTTTAGCCTGTTTTACGCTAATACGTGCGTTTGATGTGTTAAAAACCTGATAATGTTTGGCACAATGAAAAGTTAGCACTATCTTTGACACTGAAAGGAAGGAGGCAGGACATAATGCCGAAACACCTTAATAATATAGTAAAAACACATAATTGAAATATAAACCTTAAAACTATGAATTCAGAAAAGAATATCCGTATGGAGCACGACCTCCTCGGCGCACGTGAGATTCCGGCAGACGCATTGTATGGCATACAGACATTGCGCGGCGTTGAGAATTTCTCAATCAGTAAGTTCAAACTCAGCCAGTATCCTCTGTTCATCAACGGTCTGGCATACACAAAGTGGGCTGCTGCTGAGGCAAACCATCAGCTCGGGCTGCTTACCGATGCCCAGTATGAGGGTATCAAGGCTGCTTGTCAGGACATATTGGCCGGTAAGTATCACGACCAGTTCCCCGTGGACATGATTCAGGGCGGAGCAGGCACCAGCACCAATATGAACGCCAACGAGGTTATCGCCAACATTGCGCTGAAACACATGGGCTTCAAGCCGGGCGACTATGAGCACTGTTCTTCTCACGACCACGTGAACCGCTCACAGTCTACCAACGACGCATATCCTACGGCTATCCACATGGGCATGTATGCCAGCCATCTTGCCCTTGTTCCACATATCAAAGAGCTTATCGCGGCATTCCGCAAGAAGTCGGAAGAGTTTGCACACATCGTAAAGATGGGACGCACACAGCTCGAGGACGCTGTGCCGATGACTCTCGGACAGACCTTCTCTGGCTTTGCAAGCATACTTGAGGCAGAGCTGCTGCATCTCGACCAGGCTGCAGCCGACTTCCTTGAGGTCAACATGGGCGCAACTGCCATAGGTACGGGCATCTGCTCTGAGCCGGGCTACGCAGAGAAGTGTGTTAAGGCTTTGGCAGAGATTACCGGATGGGACATCACTCTCGCAAAAGACCTCGTGGGCGTAACCTCAGACACATCTTGCATGATAGGCTATATGTCAGAGCTGAAGCGCATTGCCGTTAAGATGAGCAAGATAAGCAACGACCTTCGACTGCTGGCCAGCGGTCCGCGCTGCGGTCTCGCAGAAATCAATCTCCCGGCACGTCAGCCCGGTTCGTCAATAATGCCCGGAAAGGTAAATCCCGTTATTCCTGAGGTTGTAAGCCAGGTTGCGTTCAAGATTATCGGCAACGAGCTTTGTGTCACAATGGCCGGCGAGGCTGCCCAGATGGAGCTTAACGCCATGGAGCCTGTCATGGCTCAGTGCTGCTTCGAGTCAGTAGACCTTATGGCCAACGCATGCGACACACTGCGCACGCTCTGTGTTGACGGCATTACTGCCAACGAGGATAACTGCCGCCGCGAGGTTAACCGCAGCATCGGCATCGTTACAGCCCTCAACCCCTACATCGGTTACGAGCATTCTACAGAGATTGCCAAGAAGGCCATGGAGACAGGCCGCGGTGTTGTTGAGCTTGTGCTTGAGGAAGGAATACTTACTCAGGAAGATCTCGACACCATCCTTGATGCCAAGAACATGGTTCGCCCTGTTAAGCTCGACATCCACCCGAAATGCTAGTTTTGATGTTCCTGCTTTCTGCCTTTAACTTCGTTTAAGGGCTAAGTTGATATTTTCCGTGCCGTCCGGTTCCTTTCATGGGAATTTGGGCGGCACGTCCTTTTGTCATCTCTTATGGTGCGCAGCGTCTCTTTCGCCATGTGGCAGGCTGTGATACATGCCTGCTGATGCCTCTCTGCATCTTCTTAACAAGCCACTTGCCAAAATATGAAAATCAAAAGGCCGGTTTGGCCCTGAAAAACATGCCACTTTTGAGTGAAAAGTGGCCGAGTTACGATGCGTAAACGATAGGTTAATGATTTGAAACCTGTATACCTGATTTTGATTACAGTTTTTCTTTTCCCGCCTTTCTCTCTGAATGTTCTTTAAGCATAATCGTGCTTTCTCCTTATGATTTTTTTGCAGCTAATGGAGGCAGGCGTTGTCGCTGTCTGTCTGTTACCCCCAAATCAGTCATTGGATTGCACGTAGCTTTATCAATTTTGTGCATTCCAGTTTTCAGCCAGTCTTTTATTTCTATTGGCGCAAGGCGCTAAGCGCATACCAAGTTCAGCGCAGGCTAATTAAACAGCGTTTCCCGATAATCATTGTATTACAATGGTTTACGATAAAATGGAATGTTTGATGATATGTGGACGCACCTGAGGTGCGTCCCTACATTGTACTACTTGGAGGCTCCAAAAGTCTTGTTGCTTCTTGTCGCAAGCACTACGTTGGCATTTGATTCTAACTGCTTGAACTCCTTTAACTTCGGCGTAGCCAGTTATAAGAGTGCTTGTGAAAAATTAACGAAAATCTGCTCAAGATAAAACAAAAATCCCGACCGAATCTTAATAACAGATTGGGGCTTTAATGTGATTCAAGTATAAATAGCCGGAATGTGAAATCTTATTCAGCGAATATTTTTATCCGTGGCATATAAATGAGAGGCGTGGCTTCTGATGTTCACTTTTGACATATTTTCAAAAAACATTGCATTGATTTTGTTAAACCAATGATTTGCGTTATCTTTGCATAAGATAATCAGCATCTCGGCATAACACTCAAACGTGGTTTGGCGATTCTGCTCTCGATTTGCGTTATCTTTGCATAATAATAAGCTGCATCTCGGCATAACATTCAAGCACGCTTGATGTTTCTGCTCTCGATTTGCATTATCTTTGCATAAGATAATCAGCGTCTCGGGGCATAACGCTCAAACGTATCTTGGTGGTTTTGTTGTCGGGTTGCGTTATCATTCTGTTAATGACATGTTTAATTTTAAACAATAAAATATGGAACAAAAGTTTTTTATATATAACACTCTGAGCCGCCGTAAGGAGCTCTTTGTGCCTATCCACAGCCCCAATGTGGGCATGTATGTGTGCGGCCCTACAGTGTATGGCGATCCGCATCTTGGCCATGCACGCCCGGCAATAACCTTCGACATCCTGTTCCGCTACCTCAAGCATCAGGGCTATAAGGTGCGCTACGTCAGAAACATCACCGACGTGGGCCATCTGGAGCACGATGCCGACGATGGCGACGACAAGATAGCAAAGAAGGCACGTCTGGAGCAGCTCGAGCCTATGGAGATAGCACAGCACTACACCAACCGCTATCATGACGCCATGAAGGCGCTCAACGTGCTGCCGCCAAGCATTGAGCCTCACGCCACGGGACACATCATAGAGCAGGAGGAGCTGGTGAAGCAGATTATAGACAACGGCTTTGCCTATGAGAGCAACGGCAGCATCTATTTCGACATCGCAAAATATAACGAGAAATATCACTACGGCATACTGTCGGGACGCAACCTCGACGACGTTATCAACGCCAGCCGCCAGCTCGACGGTGTGGGCGAGAAGCGCAACCAGGCCGACTTCGCCCTGTGGAAGAAGGCGCAGCCCGAGCACATCATGCGCTGGCCGAGCCCCTGGAGCGACGGTTTCCCCGGATGGCACTGCGAGTGTACGGCCATGGGACGCAAGTATCTCGGCGACCACTTCGACATACACGGCGGAGGCATGGACCTCGTATTCCCGCATCATGAGTGCGAGATTGCGCAGGCCGTGGCAAGCCAGGGCGACCAGATGGTGAAATACTGGATGCACAACAACATGATAACCATCAACGGACAGAAGATGGGCAAGAGCCTCGGCAACTTCATCACGCTCGAGCAGTTCTTCACGGGTAACCATCCGAGCCTCGACAAGGCTTATTCGCCCATGACGATACGCTTCTTCATCCTCTCTGCCCACTACCGCGGCACGGTAGACTTCTCTAACGAAGCCCTGCTGGCAAGCGAGAAGGGACTGGCCCGACTGATGTCAGGCATCGCCGACTTAGACCGCGTGCCCGTGTCAGACAAGTGCGACGCGCAGACCGAGGAGTTTGTGAAGAACCTGCGCCAAAAGTGCTACGACGCCATGAACGACGACCTTGCCACACCTCAGGTTATCAGCTATCTGTTTGAGGCCTGCGGAGTGGTCAACAAGCTGCTCGACCACAAGGCCACTATCTGTGCCGACTGCCTGAAGGAGCTTGCCGACACGATGCGCCTCTTTGCGATAGATCTGCTCGGACTGAAGGAAGAGAAGGGCAACTCGTCTGACGCACGCGAGGAAGCCTACGGCAAGGTGGTTGACATGGTGCTGAGCCTCAGGGCAAAGGCAAAGGCCGAGAAAGACTGGGCCACAAGCGACCGCATACGCGACGAGCTGGCTGCTGCCGGATTCGAGGTGAAAGATACCAAGGACGGCTGCGTATGGAAACTCGACAAATAAGGTTGATGTAAGGCGACAGAGACCTGTGATGTGTATGTCCGCCGCTTCAGCTGAGTATCCGTCTGATGCTTATATATACACATCTTATATAATATATAAAGAGCAGCGGTATGTTGGCCGCCCGTTTCCTACGGCATGCGTGCCGCTGCTCTTTCTTTCAAAAAAGTTTTTTATCCAATGCAGGATAGCCTCTTATGTGAGGCATTAACCAACAGAGGTCAGACTATGAAAAATATTGCTTACGTTTTGTCTTTATTGATGTTAACGCTCATGACGGCCTGTTCCGACCGTAAGGAGTATGTTATAGCCATGTCGCAGTGCAGCGAGGACATCTGGCGCGAAAAGCTCAACACCGAGATGCTTGCCGGCACTTATCTTTACGACAACGTCACGTTGAGGGTGGCCTCGGCCAACGACGACAACGTAAGGCAGACTGAGCAGATAAACGGCTTTGTAAACGATGGCGTCGACATCCTTATTGTCGCCCCAAACCAGATGAACACCGTTACGCCGGCCATCGAGAACGCATACAACAAAGGCATACCCGTAATACTTTTCGACCGCAAGACCGGTTCAGACAAATACACGGCATTTATCGGCGCCGACAACGTAAAGATGGGGCGCACCATGGGCGAGTATATCGCGTCGCGCCTTGGCGGCAAGGGGCGTGTCTTGGAGATTACGGGCCTTAAAGGCTCGTCGCCGGCCATAGAGCGCCATCAGGGCTTTGCCGACGCCCTGAAGCACTATCCGGGCATCGAGCTGGTGGCCGTGAGCAGCGGTACATGGATGCAGCAGAGCGGGCGCAAGGCCATGGAGGCCATGCTCGACAGCGTGGGCGGCAACATCGACTACGTGTTTGCACACAACGACCGCATGGCCCTAGGCGCGCGTCAGGCAGCCCAGGCACGCGGACTGGCAGGCCGCATAAAGTTTATCGGCATCGACGCCCTGCCGGGCAAGGGCGGAGGCATCGAGCTGGTGCGCGACGGCGTGCTCGACGCATCATATATCTATCCCACGCGCGGCGACATGGTAATGCAGCTGGCCATGAGCATTCTTGAGAAGCATCCCTACCAGCGCGAGAACCTGATGAAGACAGCCCTCGTAACTAAAGACAACGCCGAGGTGCTGCTGATGCAGGCCGAAGAGATGAACAAGCTAAACGACAAGCTCAACATGATGCACGACCGCGTGAACATGTATCTCACGCAGTACAGCCATCAGAAGGTCTACCTCATGATGTTCATCATCATCCTTGTGCTGCTGGTGCTCTCGTTTGTAGCCTTCTACCGTACCATCGTAGTAAAGCGGCGCATGCGCGAGGATGCTGCCAACGCCAAGCTGGTGTTCTTCACCAACATAAGCCATGAGTTCCGCACACCGCTCACCCTCATTGCCGACCCTGTCAGGCGCATGCTCGAGGCCGACAACCTGACCACGCAGCAGCGCTCCATGCTCTGCCTGGTAAGAAAGAATGTCGACGTCATGCTCAGACTTGTTGGCGAGATTCTCGACCTTCGCAAGATTCAGAACGGCAAGATGCAGCTCACCGTGAGCCGCTTCAACCTGTCGGACAGCGTAGGGCAGTGGGTGGCCAACTTTGCGCCGCTGGCCGACAGCAGGGACGTGGAGCTGAGCGTTGACTGCGGCCACGACATAAACATAGAGGCCGACCTGTATAAGATGGAGCGTATATGCTATAACCTTATCAGCAACGCCATAAAATACAACCGCAAGGGCGGCAGAGTGAGGATAAGTCTTGCTGCCGACGGCGGCATGGCGCGCCTGACCGTAAGCGATACGGGCATAGGCATACCGCGCGACAAAATTAACCACGTGTTCGACCGCTTCTTCCAGGCATCAGCCGAAAACCGCGGAGGCACGGGCATCGGACTTGCCATAGTAAAGGCCTTCGTCGACCTTCATCATGGACAGGTTACGGCAGAGGCCAATGCCGACGGCGGGGCAACGTTTACGGTGAGTCTGCCGCTGACGCAGCCCGGAGAAACCATAGTGGAGCAGCCTGATGCAGCAGCTTTGGAGACAGGCGACAGCGTTCCGGCAGACATACCTATGGGCGGCGGTGTGGAGATGATGACGGCACAGGACGACGGCGATCGCAAGTCGATAGTGGTGGTAGACGACAACAGCGACGTTAAAGACTATATCGTCAGTCTGCTCTCGGCCCACTACGATGTAAAGTGCGCGTCCGACGGCCGCGAGGGCCTCGCCTTGTGCGTCAAGTATGTGCCCGACCTGGTTATCTGCGACGTGATGATGCCCGTGATGGATGGTCTTGAGATGTGCCGCCGGCTGAAGGCGGAGACGGCCACGAGCCATGTGCCCGTCATACTGCTCACGGCCCGCACCTTCGACGACCAGCGCGCCGAGGGCTACGACTGCGGCGCCGACGCCTACATAACCAAGCCCTTCAGCAGCAACGTGCTGCTGTCGCGCGTGCGCAATCTGCTCAATGAGCGCATGAAACTGAAAAATATCTATTCGGGTGCCGAGGCAGAGGAGGACAAGGCTGCCGACGATCCCGATACACGCTTTGTGGCCGACTTCAGACATCGCCTGAAGGAGCATCTGTCTGACTCAGAGCTCAATGTGGAGACTCTTGCCGCCGAACTCGGCCTTAGTCGCGTGCAGCTCTACCGTAAGGTGAAGCAGCTCACAGGTTCGTCGCCCGTTGAGATAATACGCATAACGCGCCTGAAGGCTGCCGAGCAGCTGCTGCGCACCACATCGAAGACCGTGTCGGAGATATCCTACGACGTAGGTTTCTCGTCGCCGTCTTATTTCACCAAGTGTTTTAAAGACTATTTCGGCCATCTGCCCAACGAGGGCCGCGGCGTGTAGTCGGCTTGTCAGATAAATATCAGCAAAAAATAATTATTGCGTGGTGTGTGTCAAAACTCCATTCTTAAAAAATATGAGCTGATAATTTGAAACTTGAGCATCTCCAAAAAGCTAAATGAAGGGTCGTATAATTACTCAATACAGAGTTTTATACGACTCTTTTTAGTGCTATGGTTATAATCTGTAACTTTGTAGAGTGCCCATTTTAGTTTTGACACACTCTCTCTTTTCATTCCCGGTGCCAACCAGACAAAACAAAACTTCTTAACCTAATATTTATCTTCGGGATTCGTCTGCATTATTGTTCGTCCTGTCTGTTCATTCCTGCCCTGCCGCCGTGTCCAGCCACGGCATATCTCTGTTGCCGCATCAAGGAATATAAAGAAAATGTTAATAAGTGTGTAGCCCTTTTAGGCTTTATTGGCCATGAAACGGGCAAAACAGACCACAGAAATCGTACAAAGTGTGTAAATTTTGTTACATGAACGAAATTTTTAATTCATTGGTATAAAATTGTTAACAGAAATTTCATAATCTAAATAATTTTGCTAGCGACAAAAGTCACGATAAACAATTTATTAAACCATAAAAACGCAGTAAAAATATGAAGAACATTAAACTAATGCTATCAAGCGTAAAGCGTATTGTGCTGTTCTTCGTCTTAATGAGTTTCGGCTTGTATGCCACGGCTCAGACAACGATGGAAGTCAGCGGTACGGTGAAAGACGATCAAGGTGAGACGGTTATTGGAGCCAGTGTGCTTGAAGAAGGTACGACAAACGGTGCTGTAACCGACATAGACGGAAACTTTAAATTAAAGGTGAAGGAAGGCGCCAAGATCAGAATTTCTTATGTAGGTTACAACACAGTGACGCTTCCGGCGCGTCAGAACATGGTTGTAAAGCTCGAGGAAGCCGGCAACATTATGGACGAACTTGTTGTAACAGGTTATACCACTCAGCGTAAAGCCGACCTTACAGGATCTGTGTCTGTAGTTTCGACAGACGACCTGAAGACAAGTCCGGATGCCGACCCGATGCGTGCATTGCAGGGCCGTGTTCCGGGTATGACTGTTACAGGCAACGGTTCGCCAATAGGAACAGGAACAGTAAGAATACGTGGTATCGGTTCGTTCAACTCTTCACAAGACCCGCTTTTCGTAATCGACGGTGTGCCAACAACAATGTCTCTCAACTCTCTTAACACTAACGACATTGAGAGCATGCAGGTGCTTAAGGATGCGGCTTCGGCTTCTATCTATGGTTCGCGCGCGTCTAACGGCGTCATCATTATCACGACAAAGCAGGGTAAGAAAGGCGGCAAGATGAAGGTTGACTTCTCTGCAAATCTTACGGCTTCGTTCTACACATCACAGTCATTGATGAACCTGTGTAACTCTGCCGAATATGCCACTGCAATGGCTCAGGCAGCCCTGAACGACGGAATAGACCCTGTTACATATGCAGCCAACTACGGACTTAATCTCAACGCCGCCAACGGAACCCCTATCACGGTATGGAATCCGGCAACAGAACAGTATGAGAATTATACTGTAAACGGCCGTTATGACGGATTTATCAACAGCGCAAAAACAATGAAATATTCAGATACAGACTGGCTTGACGAGATTTCGCGTACAGGCTTCTCTCAGAACTACGACCTGTCTATATCTAACGCAACAGACAAATATTCGGCATTATTCTCTTTAGGATACAAAAAGAACGAGGGTATATTGAAGTATACTTCGTTTGAGAATATTTCTGCCAGAATGAATTCTTCTTACAACATTAACAAGAATCTGACAGTAGGCGAAAACTTCACCATAACATGGTCGAGACAAGTTGACTGTGCGCCAATGGAGAATGCCTTGAAAATGGCTCCTATCGTGCCGGTATATGAGACTGACGGAACAACATTCGGTGGTCCTGTAGGAAGCATGTCCGACCGTCAGAACCCGCTCCGCGAGATGTATCAGAACCGTGATAACCATCTTGACTACTGGCGTCTGTTCGGTAATGCATACGTAGAGCTGAAGCCGATTGAAGGCCTTGTGCTCCGTTCAAGTTTCGGTATCGACTTCTATACATCTTTTATACAGTCGATGAATCATACATTCCATTCAGATATCGTCAACAACAACGTTGCAAGCACAACGCTCTCTAACAAGAATGATATGAACTGGACATGGTCTAACACAGCCACTTACAACTTTACGCTTGCCGACAAGCATGATTTCTCTGTTCTGCTTGGTGTAGAGTTGTCAAAGCAGAACTCTATCGACTGGTCAGGCTACAATGAAGGCTATGCACTCGAAGATCCTGACTATATGTGGCCTAACGCTGCAACAGGCACAGCCCGCGTTGCCGGCGCAATGGTAGGATACAGGCTCGCTTCTTTCTTCGGTAAGGTTGACTATAATTATGATGATCTTATCTTGGCTTCGTTCACGATGCGCCGCGACGGTTCTTCACGTTTCGGCAAGGGCAACCGCTGGGGTACATTCCCCGCAGCCACATTAGGCTTCCGTGTATCCAAACTGCTTGAGAAAGACTGGTTAGACGACTGGAAAATACGTTTGTCATGGGGTAAGACCGGTAACCAGGCTATAGACAACAACGCACAATTCGGACTGTATGTCGCTGATTATGGATTAGACCGTATAACCTCTACAGCCTATGACCTTTTCCTTCAGGGCTCGGGCACATTCCCTTCTGGATACCGTGCCACACAGCTGCCTAATGCAAACCTGAAGTGGGAGTCGGCCACACAATATAATATAGGTACAGACTTTACGCTGTTCCACAACATGCTCTATGGTTCTATCGACTGGTATATCAAGGATGTTGACGACATGCTTATCAATCCGGCATATATCGGTACAAAGGGCGAGGGTGGTGCAACATGGATGAATGGTCCTTCGCTGCGCAACTGGGGTATGGAGTTTATGCTCGGATACCGCAAGACACTGCCATGCGGACTTGGACTCGACATCAACGCCAACGCCGACTTTTTCCGCAACAAGGTTACATCACTGCCCGAAACAGCAACAGGATCTTATGCTCATACGTCTAAGGAGAATCTCGTAGAGTCAGGACAGCCTTATGGTTCAATAGTAGGATACGTTGTTGAGGGACTTTATCAGACACAAGAGGAAGTTAATGCATCCGGTCAGGCCAATGCGCGTGTGGGCGGACTGAAATACGCCGACCTCGACAAGAATGGTGTTATCAACTCTGATGACCAGGATTGGATCTACAATCCCGTTCCTAAGTTCTCTTATGGCATCAACATAGGCCTTACATATAAAGGTTTCGACCTGAGCATGTTCTGGCAGGGCGTTTACGACAAGGATGTTTATAACAACCAGAAATTCCAGACAGACTTCTGGGCTGTTACTGACGCAGGATCTAACAAGGGTAACCGACTGCTCAACGCATGGAACACCAACAATACCGGCTCAACCATCCCGAGGCTGTCAACGACCAATACAGCCGACGAAGGCCGCGCATCAAGCTATTTCGTTGAGAACGGATCTTATCTGAAACTGCGTACGCTGCAGGTGGGATACACATTCCCTTCAAGTCTTATTTCAAAGCTTAAGATGACAAGTGCACGCGTTTATCTTTCAGGCCAGAACCTGCTTACAATAAAGAGTTCAAGCCTTACATGTCCTGATCCGGAGAACCCGGACTGGAACTATCCGTTGTCAACATCACTCTCATTCGGATTACAATTAAGTTTCTAACATTTTAACGATTTATCAAAATGAAAAAGATATATAGCATATTAGCAGCATGCGTCCTGGGCCTTACGCTGACAAGCTGTGACGATTTTCTTGACTATACTCCTACTGCTGTGGTAGACGAGGATAAGGCCTTTTCTGATCCTGAAGGAATGGTTACCTCTGCTTACGCCATGCTCGGCGACTGCTGGTTCTCATATCCGTTTAATCTCTTTCCTTATGGAGACATAACGTCTGACGACTGTCTTAAGGGCGGAAGCGGACCTAATGATACAGGATATCATGCCATGGATATATGGACAACACTGACTTCTACCACTCCGGGTGAGATGGATGAGCTGTGGTATCGTCTTTATTGTGCCGTGTCTCGCTGCAACCGTGCATTGCTGTCACTTGAACGTAACGGCGAGAGCAAGCTCGGAGCTGAGACTACACGCCAGCGTGTGGCTGAGGTTAAATTCCTCCGTGGACATTTCTACTATAAGCTGCTCACCGTATTCCGTAAAATACCTTGGATTGATGAGAGGGTAGAAGACGACGGAACACAGGAGTCTGTAAGAAATGACCAGTACACTTATGAAGAACTCTTCGGCAAGATTATCAGCGACTTTAAGGTTGCTTACGATGTTTTGCCGGTAAAAGAGCCGGGACAGGACGGCCGTGCCAACAAGGTGGCAGCCGCTGCATACCTTGCAAAATGCTATCTTAACCTCGCATGGGGTAACGGATATGAAGCAGGTACAGGTGTTGACCACATCAACACAAACTATATGGACAGCGTTGTGATATACACCGACGAAGTTGTCAACTCTGATTACGGTTATCTCGAGGATTATGGCGACATTTTCCTTCCCGAATATAAGAACAGTAAAGAGTCTGTGTTTGCAGTACAGTGTTCTGACTATGAGGATGACCATACTACTTACGGCCGTGCCAACTGGTCGGTGATGCTTAACGGCTGCTGGGGTATGTGGTCTTGCGGATGGGATTTCCACAAGCCTTCTCAGAACCTCGTAAATGCCTTCAAGACAAAGGACGGTCTGCCAATGTTTGACAATTACAACGACAGTGTTGACTATCCTATCAACGGACAGCCTACTGCACAGAAGTGGGATCCGAGATTGTTCCATACTGTAGGAATGCCATCTTTCCCATACAAATACGAGAAGGAATATACGCAGACTATGGCTAACTCTCGCGACGCTACCGACTATGGCTATTATACATCGCTTAAGGAAGTTCCGCAGCGTTCTAAGGGTGAAACATTCAATGATTCATGGCAGGCTTTTGCAACAAACGATTATGTAATACGTTATACAGATGTCATGCTTATGCGTGCTGAAGCACTTATCGAACTTGGCCGTCTGTCTGAGGCCCGCGTCATCATCAACGATATCAGACGCCGTGCTGCCAACTCTGTGAACAAGCACATTGAATATGCTGCCGACCAGTGCCAGATAGCAGAATATCCTGTTTCTCCGTATTTCGACAACAAGGAGAACGCACGCAAGTGCCTGCGCTGGGAGCGCCGTCTTGAGATGGCTATGGAGAACGGACGCTTCTTCGACCTGCGCCGTTGGGGTGTTGCTTCTCAGACACTTAACGCTTACTTCGCAAGCGAGCAGAACTCTACATACAGCTTCTTCGACCACAACGGCAACGTGATGGAAGGCGCGCCCGTATCATACGATGAAAACGGCAATGTTACAAGTGCCAGGGAACAGCATTACGGACAGTATTACCGCGATGCTCACTTTACGGCAGGCAAGAACGAGTTCTTCCCGATACCTTATAATCAGTTGTTCTACATACCTGGATTATACACCCAGAATCAGAATTATGATTAAAGGATAATTGCCGGTTGCATTCATGGAATAGAAGATGATAGGTATTTTAAGTTGATGAAGATACATCCGGCGGATGTGCGGTGTATTTTGCATAAGATTTCGTGCGGATGTATCTTTTAAAGGTAATAAGATTGTTTTTAAAAGGATATTGCCAATATTGTATACATTGGTAAAATTATAATGACGGCGGTCGTGTAGGTGCAGCATGCAGAAATGCTGCCGACATTGCAGATTCATAAAGGATACAGCATAACAGAAGAGTGTGCCTTGTTAAGTGCTGAAACGTATTTTGAACAAATAACAGCTCTGATCAGAACTTGCAAAATATTAACCGTCCGTCTTGAATAGAGAAAAATTTTTAGGATATATAAAGAATATAATCATGAAAATAAGAAACATACTTGTAGCATTACTTCTTGGAACAGCCTCTTTTCAGGTGGCTGCACAGAATTGTAATGTGTCTTTCCTGAGCAAGTCGCATTGTATTATGCGCGCTGAGGGCAATAGCCGCTACGTGCTGCTGCCTGTGCAGGAGTCATCAGAAATAACCAATGTCAAAGTGATTGTTGACAATAACGTTGTAAAGACATTGAACGTAAAGCTTGCCACAGACAATATAGACTATTACGTTCCGCTGGACATCTCGAAGCTTGACGGCAAGAAGGTGTTGTTCGACTTCCATGTAAACGGAGTTGACGGCAAGCCTACGGCAATGAAGGATTATGCCTGCTGGAAAAACATTTCTTATGCCGACACCTTTGACACTGCTAACCGCGAGAAGTTCCGTCCTGCATATCATCACACGCCTGCATACGGCTGGATGAACGACCCTAACGGAATGTTCTATAAAGACGGCGTATACAATCTTTATTATCAATACAATCCGTACGGTTCACAATGGGAGAACATGACCTGGGGACACTCCTCAAGCCGTGACCTCGTAAACTGGACCGACGAAGGCTTGGCCATTGAACCCGACGGCCTTGGCACAATCTTCAGCGGCAGCTGTGTGGTTGACAAGGACAATACCGCCGGGTTTGGTGCCGGAGCCGTAGTGGCATTCTACACCACGGCAGGTGAGAACCAGACGCAGAGCATGGCCTACAGCACTGACAACGGAAAGACATTTACCAAATATGACGGCAACCCAATTCTGACTGCCGACGTGCCAGACTTCCGCGATCCGCACGTGTTCCGTCACGAAAAGAGCGGTCGCTGGATTCTGATTCTGGCAGCAGGGCAGGAGATGCGCATATACTCTTCGGCCAACCTGAAAGACTGGACCTATGAGAGCAGCTTCGGCAAGGGCTACGGATGCCATGAGGGCGTGTGGGAGTGCCCCGACCTCTTTGAACTGCCTGTTGAAGGCAAGAACTACAGCAAGTGGGTGCTTGTGTGCAACATAAACCCCGGCGGACCTGCAGGCGGCAGCGCCACACAGTATTTCACCGGAACATTCGACGGCCATAAGTTTACCTGTGACACAAAGCCCGAGGTTACAAAATGGGCCGACTATGGCAAGGACAACTATGCCGGAGTAACTTTTGACAACGCTCCCGACGGACGCCGCATAATGATAGGCTGGATGAGCAACTGGCAGTATGCCAACCAGGCGCCCACACAGCAGTATAGAAGTGCCAACACCATTGCGCGCGACCTGTATCTCTATACAGACGGAACGACAGAATATCTGGCCTCGAAGCCTTCTGTAGAGAACGAGAAAATGAGAGGAAAGGCTGCTGTGAAGAAGAATATTTCAGGCTCGAAGACCATAAGCAAGATGTTCAGCAAGCCGCGCGGCACCTATGAGGTGGTGCTCACTCTGGGCAATGACAATGCCGGCAACGTTGAGCTTGTGCTCTCTAACACAAAGGGCGAGAACGTAAGCATGATGTATGATGCAGCCAAAGGCACACTGAGCTTCGACCGCCGCAAGAGCGGAAACGTTTCGTTCAGCGACCAGTTCCCTGCCGTGTCTGTGGCTCCCGTTGTAGGATCTAAGCTCAACGAACTGCGCCTTTATGTAGACAACTGCAGCGTTGAGGCCTTTGCCAACGGCGGACGCTCGGTTATGACCAACCTCGTGTTCCCGTCAGAGCCATACAACAGCATATCAGTTAAGTGCGACGGCAAGAAGAAGTCGGCCTCGCTCGTTGTATATCCTTTAAACAAATAACTTATGAAACCAACCAAGACCATATATCTCATCCCAGTGATGTTCTGCTTCTTCGCCATGGGTTTTGTCGACCTTGTCGGCATAGCCTCCAACTACGTGAAGTCAGACCTTGGGTTGAGCGACTCCGTCGCCAACGTGTTCCCCTCGCTGGTGTTCTTCTGGTTCCTTATCTTCTCAGTGCCCACAGGCATGCTTATGAACCGCATCGGGCGCAAGAACACGGTGCTTCTGTCTCTTGCCGTGACAGCCGTTTCGCTCGTTCTTCCGCTCTTCGGCGAGAGCTTCGCCATAATGCTTCTGTCGTTCTCATTGCTCGGCATAGGCAACACCCTGATGCAGACATCGCTCAACCCGCTGATCTCGACCGTAATCCGCGGCGACAACCTTGCCAGCACCCTTACTTTCGGTCAGTTCATCAAAGCCATCGCCTCTTTCCTCGCCCCCTACATAGCCATGTGGGGCGCCACGGGCGTGCTTCCTTCTTTCGGCATGGGCTGGCGCGTTCTGTTCCTGGTATACTTCGTTGCAGGCGTGCTTGCCACGCTCCTTCTGCTGGTAACCCCCATTAAGGAAGAAGCTCCGGCAGGCAAAGTTTCGGGCTTCGGCGACTGCCTCCGCCTTCTCGGCAAGCCCATCGTCCTTCTGTCTTTCCTTGGCATCATGTGCCATGTTGGCATCGACGTCGGCACCAACACCACAGCGCCCAAGCTCCTGATAGAGCGTCTGGGTATGAGCCTTAACGACGCCGCCTTCGCCACGAGCCTCTACTTCATCTTCCGTACGGCAGGCTGTCTGACTGGCTCGTTCTTCCTCCGCGTGATGAACAACCGCGTGTTCTTCGCCATAAGCGTTGTTATGATGGCTTTGAGCATGTGCGGCATGTTCTTCGGCACGTCGAAGGCCGTGCTCTACACGGCGATAGCGCTTGTAGGCTACGGCAACTCGAACATCTTCTCGATAGTGTTCTCTCAGGCGCTTCTCTCAGTACCCGATCGTCAGAACGAGGTTTCGGGCCTGATGATCATGGGCCTTTTCGGCGGCACTGTGTTCCCCCTTCTGATGGGCTTCGCCTCCGACGCTGCAGGCCAGGCTGGAGCCGTAGGCGTGATGTCAGTCGGCGTGGTCTATCTCCTTTATTATATAAACAAGGTAAAACATTGACAAACTTCAAACAAACAAGCATAACGATATGAAAGATATAATAGTAGGTCTTGGCGAAGCCCTTTGGGACGTTCTTCCCGACGGCAAGAAGCTGGGCGGAGCTCCTGCCAACTTCGCCTACCATGCCGGCCAGTTCGGCTTCGACTCCGTGGCAGTAAGCGCCGTGGGCGACGACCGCCTAGGCGACGAGACCCTCGCCGCCCTTGACGACAAAGGTCTTAAATACATGATGCCTCGCGTACCTTATCCCACGGGCACTGTTCAGGTTACGCTCGACGACGACGGCATCCCGACGTATGACATCCGCGAGAACGTGGCCTGGGACAACATCCCCTTCACCCCGGAGCTTGAGGCCCTTGCCCGCGACTGCCGTGCAGTGTGCTGGGGCTCTCTGGCCCAGCGCAACGTTGTTTCGCGCGATACTATCGGCAAGTTCCTCGACGCGATGCCCTCTGACAAGGGCGTCCTGAAGATATTCGACATCAACCTGCGCCAGAACTTCTACACGAAGGAAGTGATAAGCGAGTCGGTGAAGCGCTGCAACGTGCTTAAGATAAACGACGAGGAGCTCGTTGTGATAGGCCGCCTGTTCGGCTATCCGGGCCTTGACATGAGCAACAAGTGCTGGCTGATACTTGGTAAGTACAACCTTGACATGCTTGTGCTGACATGCGGCGTCAACGGCAGCTACGTGTTCACACCCGGCAGCGTGTCCTTCCAGGAGACCCCGATAGTAGAGGTGGCAGACACTGTAGGCGCTGGCGACTCGTTCACGGGCACGTTCTGTGCCGCCATATTGAGCGGCATGGACGTCAGGGATGCCCATGCCCTTGCGGTAAAGGTGTCAGCCTATGTGTGCACACAGAGCGGCGCCATGCCCGTAATACCTGACAACATCAAAAGTTTTATAAAGCGCTGAGACTGACAGCGCCAAGGCCCATGCCGGCAGTTTCGTGCGGTTCTGGCAGTCGTGCCGTTTCGTTACGGAAAGCCTTATGGCAATTTGTTCCTATCGTTCTTGTTGCCGTGTGGCAGGTGCGGGCTTTTTATTTAATGATTTCTTCATGTTTCAGCCGCATCCATGTCTTATATTGAGCTTACAGCCGTCATCTTTTACGCCGTCGTGGCTGCCTGTGTAAGGATAAGGCTAACGGCAAGATGCCGACAGAAAGCACAATGACAGACGAAGGTATTAGTTTGGCTGACGAACATAATATGCGGTCTGCTGACCGATTTTGGGTTTTAAGATTGTTTTTATTGGGTAATGTTGTCTCTGCAACACGGCACACACAAAGGATTGTGCATCGTGTTGTGGAGACATTTCTTTTTGTCGTTTTTACAGCCGTCAGGCATGGCAATGTGTCATCAGAGTTTTGTCAGAATTTTCAGACGAAATAGAATTCGTGAGGGCAGCGGAGGCATGGCGGCGGTAAACAATATTTACATTATCATGCAAAAGGTATGCTTTTGAAAAATTACTCGGCCACTTTTGGATGAAAAACAGGCGGTTTTTGCACCGTAAACGGGCCTGTTTTTTTATTGAAATAATGGCTTTTTTGTCCTAATTGGGACAAAAAATGTTGCACATTATGCTCTTTATGAGTATAACACTCTGATGCTTAGACTGTTACGATTGCACGCGAAAACTGCCCGTTTTTGCGGCCGGGAGATTTTAATTTTCAAATATCGCAGTATGAGAGCGTCAGCATAAATCAATGTGTAAGCGTTTGGCTTCAATGCGGCTCAATGTGTATTCGGCCGTTGCCGCAGTGGCACGCGGTGAAGAACTTTCTGCTGGCGGCGGCTGTGTGGCGGCAATGGGCGGGAGTAGTGGGATGCCGTGTGCCGCCGTGATGTGCGTTGCAGGCACGGCATGACTACCGGCAAGGGGATAAAGAAGGCGGCCCTTTCGCGAGGAAAGAGCCGCCTGAAAATAGGTTAGGGTGATAATCATGCAGCAGGATTAGCTGCTGACTTTTACTTTACAATCATCTTTTGTGTGTAAACTCTGCCGTCAACATTGATGCTGATGATGTAGATGCCGGCCTTAACTCCGTTCAGCGACAGGCGGTTGCCTTCAGAGCGTGACACGCATACGCCGCTGATGTCAACGAGAGTGGCATTGTCAAACTTGCCGTTGATGGTCAGGCAGTTGTCACCTTCATTGCGTGTTATCGTCACGTTGTCGGCTATGTTGTGCTCAATGCCTGTTACGTCGTCGAGGCAGAACTGCTCAGAAGCCTCCGACTTCGTTCCGTCGTAGAAGAAGCCAACTACCTGGTAGCATGCGTCCTCAGTAGGTTCGGGATCGGTGAAGCGGGTCTGCAGTCTGTCGATGACTCCTTCGTTGAGCTGCTCGCCGTCGCGGTAGATGTTGTATGCAAACAGATCGCCCTCTGCAACCGGTGTGAGTTCAGGATTGTCTGTGATGCATCCGGTGATGTCCCAGCAGCAGTAGCCCTGCTCAGGTGTGCCCTGCTCGTTGTAGAATTCAGAGAGTTTCAGCCAGCTTGCGCCGTTGTCTTCAGAGTAGAGGTCGCTCTTGCCTGCAACAAACTTGTCGCTTATAATGTAGCATATAGGTATCTGCTGCTCGTCGTAGTCGAATATCTTAACACCTATCATCAGCTCTTTGGTTCCGTCGATGAGGAGCGGCTCGTCGAGAGCAACGGTCAGAGCCTCGTTGTATGTCATGTCCTTTATTTCCTGTTCGCGTACCATCTTGCCGTCTTCAAACACTACAACTGAAGCATGTATGCCCTTTACGTCTTCCATTCCGCTATAATAGTTGATGGTTGTCTGCACGCCTGAGAGATATTTGCCCTTGTATGCAGCCAGGTCTTCAGGTTCAAACTTGTTGGCGGCAATAAGTTCCTTGCCTTCGTTGCCTATGGTGTATTTGTTGATGAAAGAAGGATCGTTGATGTAGTTGAGCTGGTAAGCGCCTGAGAGGTTCTGCCACATCAGTGAGAGCGACTTGCCGTCTTTGCCCAGTGTGCCTGTAAGTCCGGCAGGAGCCTTTGAGCCAGAGCCTCCGGCCTCAATCCTCAGGTTGTCTACGTACATCATGTATTGAGCAACGCCCTGTCCGTGCTTGCGCAGACGCAGCTGGAAGATTTTGCCTGTTGTTCCGGCAGAGATGTCAAGGTTAATTACGTTGTAGCTGTATTGTGCATAGATGTCTTTCAGCGACCATGCCTTTATCTCCTTCCATGTCTTTCCGAAGTCGGTAGAGATGTCAACGCTGATAGAGTCTTTCTCGAGATCTTGGTCTACGGAGTTCAGCGGTGTCATCTGCATGAAGAACGACAGGCTTACTGATTCTGCCTTTGTGGCGTCGAGCGGGCGTGATATGAGGCTTCCTGAATAAGGCTGCTGTGAGAATACCATGTAAGAAATGCTGCTGCCTATCAGTCCGTAGTCCTGCATGACGCCCCACATTGCGTCAGTAGGATCGCCGTATTCAACTTTAGACTCCCAGTAGTTTGTCTCAAGAGAGTTTGACGAGAAGTCGTCGAACAGAGGCATGTCGTATGTGTCGGGCACAGAAGCCTTCAGAATGTTTGACTTTGGCGAAAGCATCTCGCCGCCCTCTGCTGTCTCGAACACTGCTTCAACGGCATAGCCCGGGTGTCCTGCCGGAACGTTGTTCTCGGTCAGAGTCATCGGCTTGTCGGCTGTAACGTTGGCAACCTTTTTGCCGTCGCGGTAGATGTTGTATGACTTCAGGGTCAGGTCTTCATATTTAGTCTCGTCCTTTGCCCATGTCAGCGTAACCTGTCCTAAAGCCTCCGACTTGGCAGAGAGTCCTGACGGGGTTACAGGGATAGACACGTCGTATCTTTCTGATTTCAGAATCCAGCACTTAGCCTTCTGTCCTACGGCAGCATAGATGTCGATGTTTCCTACTATTACGTTGCCGTCGGCAGATATTGCCATGGGCACAGCCTGTGTCTTCTCGCCATACTCAAATGTGAAGTCGGGAGTAACTCCGCTGGCAAACAGCTGCATATAGTAAGGGAAGTCGAGGTTGCGGTCCTCCTTGTATGAGTACCAGAACGGGCGTGTATATACGTCTCCGCCGAAGAATATAGAGCCATAGTTATAGGCAGCCACCACGTTGCCCTCGTTGTCTACGGCTGCATATTCTATGTTTGCTGCTGTATCGAAGGCAGGAATCTTGCGTCCTTCATTGGCTTCAATGTTGTAGAGATATACCATGTTGGACGGATTCTTGGCTACGATGAACTTGCCGTTAGCGCTCACTGACAATATCTTCACCTGTCCGCCGTAGCTTGAAGACTCCCATCCTATCTGCTCGTCTGTCACGATGGTGTATGTTCCGTCTTTCCATAGTGCCACTTGCTGGTTGTTTGTAGCGTCTGTAATGGTTCCTACAATAGTAGTGCCGTCGTCAGAGATGAAGTAAGGTCTTCCACCTTTGGCATCTTCTGGTAATGCGAGCCACTCGAGAGTCCATTTGCCGTCGTTGCCCTCTTTCCACATACACGGATAGAATGATGAGGCATTGCCTGTGCTGATATATCCGCAGACGGTCTTTGAGTCGGCCGAGATGTCTGTAGCCTGTGAGCCGTCACCCAGGAATTCAAACTTAGATGTGTCGAAGTCGCCGTAGTAAAGAAGCGTGCATTTGCCGTCTTTCCATATCGCGGCAGAGTTGGCTGGTCTGGTTTCAGTGCCAAACATGTCAGAGTAAGTTATGAGAAGATCCGGGTCCTTTGATGATCCGCAAATCACGCCGGCGTCGTTTACGGCCTTAAATTCTCCTGACTTGCTGAAGTCGTTTTGGTCAAACTCGGTAAGCCACTGTGTCTCACCTGTGTTGGTGTCATACAGATAGCTGACAGAATAAGAGCCGTCAACCATGTATGAGGGATTCACTCCTACAAGATATTGTCCGCTGGGTGAAATCGCCACTCCGTAAGTTAACTCCGGTAATGTCTTAAAGCTTTTGTCTGCCCATGCATTTTCAGCAAATGTTGCAAGTGCAACAGCCAATAAAAGTAACGTCTTTCTCATGAGTATAACAATTTAAATTAAACATAATATGATACTTCGAGGTAACAAAGTGTCTGTCATTTGCAAATTTAAATAAATGTTGTTGTTTTCTTTAAAATATTCTGCCGTTTTCACTTCATATGTATCAATATGAAGTAAAAAGCCCCTGTTTTATGTTGCTTAATCAGTAATAAATGCGAATTAAACGGAAGATTTTAAAGACAGATGCGTTATAGGCATCCCAGTTTGGATGCAGGCATGACGTTTCAGGCAGAAAGTATTATGGGTAAGACAGACCCCCTCGTGCTGTGTCTGCAAGGCTGTCGGCAGACGGTGATTGGCTTATAACTGACAGCCGGGCATGCAGTATGCCGCACCGTCATGACAAAGCCGGCACTGTTAGTATGGAGAGAACTGTATGTCGGCGTGGCTGCAATGCGTCTTCAGCCATCAACTCGTAGTATTGCATATGCCGTATGCAAAGAAATAGCCGGACGTCTTTATTAAATATATGTATAAAGACATCCGGCTATATTGTTTTTTATTGAAATAATGCTATAAGCAACGGCATCAGTACTTGAACGAACTGCCGCCCAAGAACTCGCGCAGCAGCGATGTAGGAGGCAGCTGGCGGTTGGGTATCGGGGCGATATACTTGAGGAACTTCAGCAGGCGGTAGGCCTCGGCGTGCTCCTCCATGTTCTCAGGCACAAGCTCGAGCAGCGGTTCGGCCTGGCTCTTTATGACGGCAAGCTCGAAGAGCAGGGCAGAGTTGAACATCACGTCGGCATTCTCCTGATAGGGGAATATCCACTTGTTCTCGCCGGCACGCACGCTCGGCCAGCGGCGTATGGTCTCGGCGGCGCTCACACCGCGGTATTTGTAGTCGCGTATGATGCGGCGCAGCAGTCGGTTGTCTGTCGTCGGTATATAGTTGTGCGTGTCGAGCAGTATGGTTGTCAGTGCCGATGCATACACGCGGAACTTCTGTTCCTCTGGTATTTTGGCCGTGAGTTCGGGGTTGAGTGCGTGGATGCCTTCCACTACGAGCACGTTGTCGGGCAGCAGTTTCAGCCTGCGTCCGCTCTTCTCGCTGCGTCCCGACTGGAAGTTATAGCGCGGCAGCTCAACCTCCTCGCCCGCAAAGAGCGCGTTGAGCTGCTCGTTGAGCAGCGGTATGTTGAGCGCGTAGAGGCTCTCGTAGTCGTAGTCGCCCTTGTCGTCCTTAGGCGTAAGCTCACGGTTGACGAAATAGTCGTCCAAAGAAATCTGCACAGGCTTGATGCCGCACGTTAGCAACTGTATGGACAGACGCTTGCAGAACGTTGTCTTGCCGCTCGACGACGGGCCCGATATCAGCACCACTCTTACGCCCTTGCGCGCTGCTATCATGTCGGCAATCTGCGATATCTTCTTCTCCTGAAGGGCTTCCGACACGTTGATAAGGTCGGTAGAGTGGCCGTTCTTTACGGCGTCGTTAAAGTCGCCCACGGTGCTCATTTCCAGAATCTTCTGCCAGCGGTGGTGCTCCTTGAATATCTCGAACATCTTGTCCTGCCTTATCAGGTCGCCCAGGCGCGACGGGTCGTCTCGTAGAGGTATGCGCAGCAGCATGCCGTCGTAATACTTCTCGAGGCCGAAGAGATACAGCTGGCGCGTGTTGGTGAGCAGCGTGCCGTAATAGTAGTCCTTGTATCCGTCGATTTCGTAGTATGTGGTGTAGAGCGAGCCTACGCTCTTTAGCAGCTTAACCTTAGAGTCCATGCCCATCTCGGAGAACATGCCGATGGCCTCTTCCGTGGTGCATTCGTGGCGGCGTATGGGCAGCGCGTCGTCGATAATCTGCTGCATTCGCGAGCGCAGCGCGTCGGCGTCGGCCTCGGTGAGCGGTCGTCCTATGTTGATGTTGCAGTAGTAGCCGTTAGACACGGGTATGTCTATCACCACCTCGGCTCCCGGCCACACGTCATGCGCGGCCTTGCACAGCACGAAGAACAGTGTGCGCGTGTAGGCTCGCGAGCCTGAGGCCGACCTTATGTCAAGAAATTCAACATCCTTGCTGTGATACACTCTGTAATTGAGTCCCTCCACCTTGTTGTTTACTTTTGCGCTGATGGGGCCGTAATCCATTTCGAGATTAAATTCACGAAAAACATCAGAAAGTGTACTTCCTATTGCAAAATTTTTAATTTTTTTATTATTTTTGCAACGTATTTGAATTGTTTGTTTCATATCCATGCGGTTAAACGATTTACGCTCGTAAAGATACTCCGTTTTTCGCATCACATCGCAACATGACATGATAAATTAAATTAAAATATGTCGATTTGGATTTTTTTTAAGATTATTGGAGCATTAGCCCTTCTTATCTACGGTATGAAAGGCATGAGCGAAGCTCTGCAGAAGATGGCAGGCTCACAGTTGCGCCACATCCTCGGCACGATGACTAAAAACAGGTTTACCGGAATGCTCACCGGTATGTTCGTAACTTGCTCAGTGCAGTCGTCGTCGGCCACGACGGTAATGACAGTATCGTTTGTCAACGCCGGACTCTTGACATTGGCTCAGGCCATATCAATTATTATGGGAGCCAACATTGGAACTACGCTTACGGCATGGATCATGAGCCTCGGATTCTCGTTCAACTTCACCGATGTGGTGTTCCCTGCCTTTATTGTCGGCATCCTGCTAATCTACACCCGGCGCCACCGCTACATAGGCGACTTCCTCTTCGGCATAGCCTTCATGTTCTTCTCGCTGGCAATTCTCAGCGACACGGGCAAGGAGATGGACCTTGGCCACAATCAGGCTCTGTTAGAGTTTTTCAGTTCGTTCGACACTAACAGCTACATAACAATAATCGTATTCCTTCTTATCGGTACCGTGCTGACCTGCATCCTGCAGTCGTCGGCCGCCCTGATGGCCATCACCATGGTGCTCTGCTCGAGCGGCGTGCTGCCCATATATCTGGGTATAGCGCTCGTGATGGGCGAGAACATCGGTACTACCGCCACGGCCAACCTGGCCGCCCTCGGAGCCAACACACAGGCGCGCAGGGCTGCGCTGGCCCATCTGGTGTTCAACGTGTTCGGCGTGCTGTGGGTGCTGTGCGTGTTCTATCCGTTTGTCGACCTTGTCTGCAACTTTGTCAACTACGACCCGCAGTCGCACGACCTCAATCCAATAAAGCTTTCTGTAGTGCTGGCAGCGTTCCATACGTCGTTCAACATCTGCAACACCTTTATACTTATATGGTTCATACCGCAGATAGAGAAACTTGTCTGCTGGCTCATCAAGCCCCGCACCAACGACGAGGAAGAGGAGTTCCGCCTGCGCTACATCGGCGGCAACAGCATCATGGAGACGCCGGAGCTGTCGGTGCTCGAGGCACAGAAGGAGATTATTCTCTTTGCTGAGCGCATACAGCGCATGTTCGGATTTGTGCGCGAGCTGCTCAACACCACCAACGACACGGCCTTCACGAAGCTCTTTACCAGAATAGAGAAGTATGAGGGCATCAGCGACAACATGGAGATAGAGATTGCCAAATATCTCGACAGCGTGAGCGACGCCCACCTCAGCGACGAGACCAAGGCCAGGATAAGGGCCATGCTCAGGGAGATATCGGAGATTGAGAGTATCGGCGACAGCTGCTACAACATTGCCCGCAACATCAGCAGAAAGTTTAAGGGCAAGGAAGACTTCACCGAAAGCCAGTATGAACACCTGCACCAGATGTTTGAACTTACCGACGACAGCCTGACGCAGATGAACATCATGCTCTCGGGACGCAAGGACAAGCTCGACGTTAACCGCTCGTTCAACATAGAGAACGAGATTAACAACTATCGCAACCAGCTGAAGAGCCAGAACATCAACGACGTGAACAGCCATGAGTACACCTACGCCATCGGCACGATGTATATGGACATAATATGCGAGTGCGAGAAGCTTGGCGACTACGTTATCAACGTTGTTGAGGCCCGAATGGGTACGAAGCAGAGAGAAGCCTGACCATGACACGGCCGCTGCGGCGGCATGGGCATGGCATCAGCAATAATAAGGTCAGGCCAGGGCATGCCGCTCCTGCCTGACTGATATACATGCTATACGGCCGTCCGTATTGTCTTCCGGCATCTACATTTGCCGGAGGCAGCGCCGACGGCCTTTTTTGTGCGGCATCGGCAGGCATGTTGTCAGCCGGTTGAACGGTGCGCCGTTGCTGCTGCGTGCCTAATCGTTGGCGTGTGTGGCTGCGCCATGTTGCGGCAGCCATGCCGTACTGGCAAAATTAACCTATGACTTGCGCATGAAAAGTGGGCCGTTTACGGTGCAAAAGTGGCCCACTTTTGCACCATAAACGGCCCACTAACAGTCTGAAAGTAAATCGGCGGCAATTCCTTAAAGAATTGATGAATATTCATCATAAAACAATCTTCTGTTAATGAAAAGTGGCTGAAAATGTTACGATTTTCAGCCACTTTTTGTATATCCCTGTTTCCGGCGTCAGCAGGTAGCCGTCTTGCAGCTCCTGAACAGCATGCCCGATGAGTTTGTTATTGAATGTTTTTCTGCCCAAATTCGTCTTCATCGTTCTGTCTTATTTTGGTTTTATCTTGAGCGTAGAGGCTTCCGCTTTTTCGGAGACGTTTTTCATTTTTAACTTTTAACCCAATCGACAGATTTTGGTTAAACGATATGCACCGTAATACGCGGCTCGCTTTTAATCCTGTGCGGCCGGGTATTGTGTCATAGGGCCGGATGTGGAATAATCGTATACTAAAAGTTAAATAATGTTTTTCACTGCAAAATAATACACACATTTGGAGCTTCTAACAGTCAAAAACACTTCAAAAACTTTTTTAGACAATAAAGTTTTCATATATTTGCCACCATTATGAAACATAAATGTAATAACCTCATGCTGGCATTAGTCATCCTGCTGACCCTGCCGGCGTCTGCCACAGAGAAGGTTGTCCCCATTCGCTATGGCAATATGGACAATTGGACCATACGTAAGATAGAGGAATCTGCAATCATCGGGGGACAGACAAAGACGCTGTATGAGATAGGACCAAGCCGCACCATAAGCGGCAACAAGCCTTACGTCAACGGCGGAGGTTCGCCTTGGGGCACGTCTAACGTGATGGCAAAGGTCATGGGGGTGGTAAAGACCAACAACTCGGTCTACCGCGACAAGCACGGCAGCGGATATTGCGCCAAGCTGACCACTCACATCGAGAGCGTCAAGGTGATGGGCCTTATGAACATCAAGGTGCTGGCGGCAGGCTCTATCTTCCTGGGAGACATGAAGGAGCCGATAACCGGAACCAAGGACGGACCAAAGGCCATGAACAACGGTATACACTTTACGGGCAGGCCCAAGGCGCTGCGCTACGACTATAGGGTGAAGGTGGCCGGTACGGCCAACAGAATAAAGCAGACCGGATTCAGCAAGAGTTCTACCGTGGCAGGCAAGGACTACGCCATAACCGTGCTGTATCTGCAGAAGAGGCATGAGGACAGCAAAGGGAACATCACGGCCGAAAGAGTGGGCACGCTCGTAGTGAAATACGGGACAAGCACCAACGGATGGGTGAACAACGCCACATATCAGATACTTTACGGCGACATAAGGAACAATCCTAACTATGACGCAAGGACCATGGGGCTGCGCAAGACCGACTATGCACGCAACAGCAAGGGCAAGAGCGTGCCCGTGGTTGAGACGGGATGGGCTGCCAAGGGCACTGCGCCTACGCATCTGATGCTGCAATTCTCGTCGAGCCATGGCGGTGCATACATCGGATCGCCCGGAAACACTCTGTGGATAGACAATGTTGAACTTGTTTACTGATAAAGACAACAGCTGATGAAGACTCTGCTGCTTACAACCCTCATGGCGCTCGGAACCGCAGCCGCGGGGGCGCAGGATACCGGAGACAGGGCCGAAACTATAGTGGCCGACACGTGTGAACAGGCCGGAACATGTCCTGCCGACACTACGGAGAAAAAGAAGAAAAAGGGACTGATTAACCGCGTCATCGACTATTTTGCCGACTCGAACAAGGAGAAGCCTTACAAGAAGTTCGACTTCAGCATAATAGGCGGACCGCACTACAGCACCGACACCAAGCTCGGACTGGGACTTGTTGCCACCGGACTGTATCGCACCGACATGACCGACTCGCTCCTTACGCGCTCTAACGTGGCCCTTTACGGCGACATCACCACGGCAAACTATTATAAGATTGGTGTGAGGGGCAACCATATATTTCCGCACGACCGCTGCCGTATGGTCTACGACGTGTCGTTCGACTCGTTCAAGAGCGACTTCTGGGGCATCGGCTACGAGATGGGCAACAACGACGCCAACAAGTCGGAGATGAACCGCTGCCAGGTCAATGCCGACATAAGTCTGCTGTGGCGCTTTGCCGACAATCTGTATGCAGGTCCGGTGCTGGTCTACGACTTTGCCTATGCCAACAACGTAGAGCGCCCCGAACTGCTCAACGGCATGGACAGGCGCACATGGAACGTTGGCGCGGGCGTCTCGCTCGTTTACGACTCGCGCGACGTCATAACCAACCCTCACAAGGGCTTCTATGTCAACCTGTCGCAGTATTTCCGGCCGGCATTTCTCGGCAACGACTATGCCTTCAGCACCACCGACCTTCATGCCAGCGCATACGGACGGGTGTGGAAGGGAGGCATCATCGCGGGCGACATCACCAGTACGCTCAACTTCGGCAATCCCTCGTGGGGCATGATGGCGCTGCTGGGCAGCTCTTATTCCATGCGCGGATATTATGAGGGACGCTATCGCGACAAGCACAAGATAGAGGCGCAGGTTGAGCTGCGTCAGCATCTGTGGGGGCGCAACGGCATGGTGGTATGGGCCGGAGCGGGCACGGTGTTCAGCAAGTTCAGCGCCATACGCGCCGACCGCGTGCTGCCCAACTTCGGCATAGGCTACCGCTGGGAGTTCAAGAAAGACGTGAACATACGCCTCGACTACGGCTTCGGCAAGAGCGGACAGTCGGGCTTCCTCTTCCATATCAACGAGGCCTTCTGACCTCGTCTTCTCTGCGGCTGTGCCTTGTCATGCGCCGTCAGCGGACATCATAGTCCCCTGTCTGCCGCATCATAGCGCCCGCCGCTTACGTTCTACGGCAGCTGTCGCCGTGAGGCTGTGTGCTGCCGCGCCGTGACAAAGTTCTGTCGGGGCGCCTGCAACGACATAATCAACAAACAGACAATAAAAGGAAATGATCAAATCAACAGACATAATAAGATGCTGCGCCTCGCCGCACGGCATATTCTGGCTTACTGTTGCCGTGCTGGCAATACCCAACGTGGCTCTGTGCTTCACCGAGCGCATGGGCATCATGGCCTCCGTCACCAACATCGTGCTGCCCGTAGCGGCCGTATGGCTGCTCATGGCGCTGGGCCGTAAGCCCGGCAAGACGGCTCTGCTGCTTTTTCCGCTGATGTTTCTGGCCGCCTTCCAGATAGTGCTGCTCTATCTCTTCGGCCATTCTATTATAGCTGTCGACATGTTCCTCAATCTTGTTACCACCAATGTGGGCGAGGCCATGGAGCTGCTCGACAATCTTCTGCCGGCAATAGTAATCGTCGTGGTTATTTATGTGCCCGTGATAGTGCTGGCCGTTGTGTCGCTGCGCCGCGGCGATGTGCTCAGCCGCAGTTTTCTGCTGCGCCAGCGACGCCGTTCGCTTGCGGCTCTCGTTGCAGGGGCGGCATGCATGGCGGGCTGCTATCTTGCCGGTCGCGACTACAGCGCACGGCTGCATCTGTATCCCCTCAACGTGTTCTACAACATATATCTTGCCGCCGACCGCTACAAGGCCACGGCAGATTATCCACAGACATCGGCCGGCTTCAGGTTTAATGCCGTGCCCACCCATGCCGCCTCAGGGCGCGAGGTCTATGTGCTGGTTATCGGAGAGACGGCGCGTGCCTACAGCTTCGGGCTTTACGGCTATTGCCGCAACACCACGCCCATGCTTCAGCGCACTGGTGGACTCACGGTGTTCAGCGATGCCATAACGCAGTCGAACACCACGCACAAGAGCGTACCGATGCTCATGTCGGCAGCCTCGGCTGAAGACTACGGCCGTATATACCGCGAGAAAGGCATCATCACGGCGTTTCGCGAGGCAGGCTTCCACACGACATTCATATCAAACCAGCGGCCTAACCACTCGTTTATTGACATCTTCGGCAAGGAGGCCGACGACTGGAAGTTTATAAAAGAAGAAACTGAACGCAGCGATATGTATGACGAAGATATGCTGCGTATGGTGAACGACATACTGGATAAGAAACGTGCAAAGGAGCTGATTGTGCTGCACACGTATGGCTCTCACTTCAACTACCGCGAGCGTTACAGGCGGTCTGAGGCCGTGTTCAGGCCCGACAACGCCAGCGAGGCCAAGGTGTCTAACCGCAGGCAGCTGCTCAACGCCTATGACAACAGCATCAGGAGCACCGACCGTTTCTTGTCGTTGCTCATACGTCAGATCGACCGCAGCGGTGCCGTGTCGGCCATGCTCTATACCTCAGACCACGGCGAAAACATCTTCGACGACGGCCGCAGGCTGTTTCTTCATGCTTCGCCTATACCTTCATACTATGAGCTGCACGTGCCTCTGCTGATATGGATGTCGCCGTCTTACAGGCAGATGTATGCCGCCGAGGCCGCAGCCGTCGGCTATAACAGCCGCAAGAGTGTGGCCACGAGTGCGTCGGTGTTCCACACCATGCTCTCGCTTGCAGGCATATCAACGCCCCTGCGTGCCGACAGCCTGTCGGTGGCAAGCAGCAGCTATAAGCCGGGCGAGCGCCATTATCTTAACGATCACAACTTGCCTGTGGCTATAAAGAAGATTTTGCGTGGAGACGAAGATTTTGTTATGTTCAGAAAGATGAACCTGAAATACTGACGCTGCAGCCAATGCTGCTTCTATTATTCTGTGCATGGCTCTTGGCGTAGATGTGCTGATGTGGCCTGTAGGTGCTATCCGGCGTATGTGAAATAAAGCATCATGGCACCGAACAGCAGCCACAGCACATTGAACACAATGTCTGACATGCGCCTGTCGGGCTTTCTCTTTGTCAGTGTAAGCAGCCCCATAAGGCCCCTTGCAGCAAACAAGGCATAGACCATTGCCCCAAGCGTGGCGTTGTCCCGGTACATTGTCTCAGCCATAACAAAGAGCAGGATTACCAAAAACGAAAAGCATCTGAACACCTTGACATACGCATTTGGCTCTTCTGTGTCTTTGTCTTCTTCATTTCTTACTTTATTAACCATATTCAGCGCTACTGTAATCACTGCCAGAATGAGAAAGAAGTAAAACGCTGACGAGTCAAATCCAACAATCAGACCTATAGCTATCGGAAATAAAAATATCGAGTAACTGCCCAGTGCGTCTTTTGTCCTGCCGGCAGCGCAGCACAGATGTAATGGTATCATATATAATCTCCTCTTTCTTTTTTAATCATTGAATCTGAACATAAACACATGATGCAGACCTCATGCCACGGCTAATGCCGCCCGTTCTCGCAGCCATGCCTGCTTATCTATGCCGACATTGCTATTCATGCCGGTGCGTTATTAATGCGTTATGCCTGATAAATGCACGTGCGTCATCTGCCGTCGCGCATCAGCGCGACAAGATATACGGCAAGCGAGGCCACAAGCACGGCTACGGCAAGCAGCACAGCCCACAGCCATGACACATTAAGCGTAAGCTGCCAGAACTTTACGGCAGAGGCCATAAACGCAACTCCCGACACCATGTCGGCAGTGTCGTTGCCAAAGTCTTTCTTCTTGTGCATACTTGTCATGATAAACGCGAGCGAGCCAAGCGCCACTACTGCGCTCGCCGACACCATAAACCAGCGGCCGGAGGCCAAGCCCACGGCATCTATAATGCCTATAGCCGACCCCATGCACGCAAGCAGCAACAGTCCGTTGTAAAGCCGCCCGGCTGATTTTCTCAACATTCTGTATACAAGGGCTACGGCAGAAACCGCAAATGCCGCCAAATAGAAATATGACGAAGGCATGCCCAGCGTTACGGCCGCAACCTTTAACAGCTTGTATGCGGCAAAAAAGAACACCAGTTCCAGGCATAAGTCCATGCTGTCGTGGCTAACCTTCTTGCGCCGTCTTGCCACAAACGCCGCCACAGACAGCACCACGGCGACGCCAAGACCTGCGATTAAACTTAAATTGCTCATATTATGTTTCCATATTTCATTTCTGTAAATCTCTTCGTCTCCCTTATTCGATGTACGTAGCCACAAGCGCCAATCCGCCTAACAGCAGCAAAATCACATTGAACGTAATGTCTAATATGCGCCAGTCGGGCTTCCGCTTTTTAAACGTAAGCAGACCTATAACTCCTTCCGCAACAACCAAGATATAGACGATTGTATAAAGCGTGTCGTTGTTATGGAACGCAAATCTTACAACTAAGAAGAATATCAATACTATAGACGAAAACCATTCGTAAAGCCTGGCAAGTGTCTTTTTATTCATAACATTTCTGTTTAATGTGTTAATAACGATTTTAGGTAAAACACATCCGCCTGCGGTTGTGTCTACCTTTAAATTCTATTGTGCCGTTAAGTCTTTTGCATTTGCATGCTCTCTTCGTCTGCCTTATTCGATGTATATTGAATAAAGCATCACTGCACTGTACAGCAGCAACAGCGCATTGAACACGATGTCAAATATGCGCCAGTCGGGTTTCCGCTTTTTAAACGTAAGCAGTCCGATAAGTCCTATTGCCGCGAACAAGACATAGGCGATTGTATTAAACATAGTGTTACCCCGGCACGTGAGATCGAATATCAAGAATAAGCCGAATATTAAAAACGTAAACCAGCTGAACAACTGAGCAAATGTGATTTTATTCATAATTATATCTGTTTAAGGTGTTAATACATAACTTTGGGCAGGAACATCTCCGCCTGCGGTTGCGTCAATCATTAATTTTCATGGTGCCGTTAAGTCTCCGGCCTTTACGCGCCATAAGGCTGCACTGATTTCTTTTTACGTTTGAGTATTCTGAAGTCATTAGTTTATTCAAAAGGCAAATCTACAAAATTATTTCCATGTTTCCTAATATTCGCGCCATTTTCGTGCATAATTATTCTAATCCGCTACATAACGACGATACAGCCCAGCGTGTAAGAAACGTTCATGTGCCTTTTGGAATTTCCATACATCGATAATTGTGTGGACACTTCCGACCAGATGTCTTTCTTTACTTGTCCCCTTGCACATACGCAAAAACACAATCCCAACGTCATGCCGACGATAAATATTATTCTTCTCATAACCAATGTTTTTTTATTATTAAAAATTTAACTTACAACAATTCAATATCCTATCCGCCGGCGCAGCCGATAAATCTCAAAAATAACTTTGACAAATTCTTTTTCTTCGACTCATTCTGCCTCCGTCGCTTTTGTAAAGTTATAAAACGCAAAGCCATACTGCCAAACTTTTATCCATATTTTTTCTGAGCGCGTCACATTTTTATTTTGGGTTTAAATCTTTGATTATCAATGTTGTACATATAGAAATGCAACAAATTGAAACACAAAAATGTGACGCTTTACGGCATTGACAACAAGCAAAAAACTCATAAAAACTTGCACATAACAGAATTAATCAATAACTTTGAGCATCTGAAAAGCCACAACATGAAACACATTTTGACTATAATATTTCTTATCGTAACAATCGCTGCATGCCAAAGACACGGCAATGTATATGATTGTCTTGTAAACGCAGACAGCCTTATCGACAAAAATAAGGACAGCGCAGCAATAAGACAACTTTTGACAATCAACAAAAGCGATTTGAAAACAGATGAAGAACGGGCATACTATGGTCTGTTGCACGACATGGCAACATACAGACTCATGTTTCCGGTTGAATCAGACTCCGGCATAACCTATAGCGTAGCATATTACAGAAAAACGGCCAACAAATATAATCTGGCAAGAGCATTATACTATAAAGGTATGATTTCTTTTGAGAAGAATAATATAAATGTTGCCTTAACTTGTCTGAAAGAAGCCGAACATCTTGCGTTAAAAGTAAATGATGCAAAATTATTAAGCAGGATTTATGCCAATCTTGGCACAATAAATACCACTATTGGCAATCAAAACACGGCTCTACATTATGAAAAGAAAGCACTGGCGCTTGCCGAAAAGCGCAAAGACTGGGCTTTGACTTGCCTGATTTTGGATAAAATTGGAAATATTTGCACTTCACTTAATATGCTTGACAGTGGTGCATATTATACAGAAAAATCAATACCTCTTGTTAAATATTTAAGAGATGAAGAAAAAGTTGATGTTCTTACAGACATCAGTGCCGAATTCTCTAACCAGGGGAAATTGAGTAAAGCAGA
This sequence comes from Prevotella marseillensis, assembly GCF_900625065.1. Taxonomy (NCBI): domain Bacteria; kingdom Pseudomonadati; phylum Bacteroidota; class Bacteroidia; order Bacteroidales; family Prevotellaceae; genus Prevotella; species Prevotella marseillensis. Next base: position 3,311,497 of record NZ_UYXY01000001.1, read on the forward strand.
GAAATACGCCAAAATGTCTTTATCAATAAAGCCCACATCATACGCTTACTACATTCTTGGCTCTATATATATTGAACAAGGAAAAGAGAGCGAAGCGTTTGAACTGTGGAACAGGGCAATGAGCAAAGGCAGCCCTATAGTGAGGGCAGAAGTTATGTCGTGGATGGCAGATGTTAAAAAAGAACAGGGAGAATATCGCGAGGCTGCCGAACTGATAGAAAAGTCGAAGGCGATGAAAGACAGCATTGAGCAAAGCAAAAACACGGAAAAGATGCTGAGCCTGCAAAACGAAATAGACAAGGCAGAGGCCGCGCGGCAGGCTGACATGAAGCTGAAGACGGCGGCTGTGGCGGCAACGGTGGCAGTGGCGGCACTCGCGCTGCTGCTGGTGGTTCACCGAAGAAAGATAAACCGAAGCAAAAAACGGCTCGGCGAGATTGAGCGGCTAACCGACAGATACAGAAAGGAGATAGACGAGCTGAGCCTGTCGAAAGACGAGAACGAGAGAAAGATTGGCAGCCTGAGCCGCAAGCTCGACACGCTCAGGGAGCAGAGAGCGGCAATAATAGGACTGGGACAAAGGCGATATGAGGAGATTATCGGCGGAGGAAACACGGCCGAATGGAAGAAAGCCGACTTTGAGGCAGCCGTTGAATACGGCCGCACGCTGATGCCCGAAGACATAGCCGCCATAGAGAAGAGCCACAGGCGGCTGACGCCATACAACACGTTTTTCCTTATGCTGCCCCTCGCCGGCCTCACTGACAGCGACATCCAGCGTGCCATGAACATGACGGCGGGCGCCGTAAGGACGATGAAATACAGGTTGAGGAGAAGCCCCCTCAACTCCCCCCGTGGGGGAGCTTAGGTTAGCCTTGATGGTGTAGGCACTTGTTGTAGTGTGGCCGTGCAATGGCTCCGTGGAGGAGTTTAGGTTAACCTTTATGGCGTAAGTGGCTTTATCATGGTTTAATGCATTCGGTATGGTGATGTACGCATTGTTGTTATGTTGCAATGCAAAGGTTGTGTATTGATGATTTTGGCTTGTCTTGTCCTTGCAAGCTGGCTTTGCTGTGGCTGTGTGTCAGCTCAGTGTCTGCGAGCGTTGGTTATATGGCGATGCAAGTCTTGGCAAACCGGCAAGAAAAAGCCGGAGAACAAGTTTATTCTCCGGCTTCCCCTGATTGTTTTTATTAAGATACCTGCTCTAAATTTAATTAGAGAGAACCATTCAACGGTGCGGCCTGTGTGTAAGTTCTTGCTCCGAGCTCCTTGTCGAGCATGTATATGCCGTATCCGTTATCTTTAATCATCTTTATGTTGTCTATAATGGTCTGGGCTGTTTCTTCCTCCTCAACCTGCTCGTCGATAAACCACTTCAGCATGCTCTGTGTAGCAAAGTCGTTCTGCTCGTGTGTCAGCGCATACAGGTCGTTGATCATGCCCGTAACCTTCTGCTCGTGCTTCAGCGTGCTCTTGAACACATCGAGAATAGAGTCCCATTTTGTCGGAACCTCGTCGATGGCCTTCAGCTCCACGCGTCCGTTGCGAGAGTTGATGTAGTTAAACAGAATCTTGGCGTGGTCTTGTTCTTCCTGAAACTGCACCTCAAACCATTTTGCCATACCCGGCTGGCCTTCTGCGTGGCAATAGGCAGCCATAGACAAATACAAATATGCCGACCACATCTCGGCATTAATCTGCGCATTGAGCGCCTCTTCAACCTTCTTATTCAACATAATTCCTACTTTTTTTATTTTTAATAGTTCTGTTTTTCATTTCTCGGATATAGTGAAAGGCGAATGCATTGCAAAAACAAAAACTTTGTTCCTGATTTTGTATTGCCGAGCCGCATCCTATATTATGCAAATATAGCGAAAGGCGAATGCATTGCAAAACAAAAACTTCGTTCCTGATTTTGTATTGCCGAGCCGCATCCTATATTATGCAAATATAGGAAAAATAAATCATACGGCAAGCTATGCTGTATATTTATTATTTTTTTTTAGCATTATTGCAGTTTTTGCTGTCATCATGCAATGCCGCTTCGGCAGTAGCGGCAGGCTGCCTGCAACAGAAAACTTTTTTATTTTGACGCTCTCAGAATGCCGCTTTTCTGCGCCGGCCTTGCTTTTTGCCCGAAAAACGCAGAAAACGGGCCTTTCTGTCAATGTGCTGATATATAGGCATTTATGCCGGTTGAAGAGAAAAGACGTGTGTGTTAAAAAACATTACTCGGCCACTTAGCATGTCTAAACGATAGGTTTAGCAATGAAAAGTGGCACTGTTTGCAGTGCAAAACCTGCGGTTTTAACCTCCGAAACAGGCATTTCGGGCATGAAAAAGCAGCGTAAAAGCAAACGTATGTTAAACAGATGGCCTCATGCAGCCCTTCTGTTTAACATACGTTATACGTCGGATTTCTATTTCACAGAAAACTCTATACATAAATTTTGTAAAGAGTTTTCTGTGGTGACAATGCCTGCCAGACATGCAGTTTGTGGGGTAAGTCATATTGATGAAACCCGGATAAGATGCCAAATAAGTCCATTATGGCAGAAGTGATATTCATCGCATGCGGCCTTGCCATGCAGGTCTGTCATAATTCTGCGGTTGTCGTAGAATCATGGTCTTGCCGGCTCGGCCGGCATTTATGGCCTTGCAGTAAAGCCATATTATGCGTTGGCACGTTTCCGCGTATCACGCTGCTATGCCGTATAGGCAATGATGCTGTATTTTATGTCATGTGTCGGTATGGGCATGCCCGGCAGGCTTAATGAGTAGGCAATCACTTGCAGACCGCTCTTACGGGACATCCGCTGAAGCGGTTGCCTGGCATCAGGCTTGTGGCATAGTCGCGGTATCCCACAAACTGGTAGGCCTGGTCGCTTGTGCTGCTTGGCATGTTTGCAGTCCAGTAATAGAAGCTGATGCCGTTGCCGGAAATGTCCTCGTTGATGTAGATTCCGGCAGCAGGCAGGAATATGCTGTTGTTGTTAGACGCCGTAACGAGATATCCGTTTACGCCGTTCTGTGTGGTCCATGTCCATGTGCAATATTGCATCAGCTCTCCATACTGCTCAAGGGTAGGTGTGGTCCAGTTTTCGCCCAGCTCGTGCGCTGCCATGTCATAGCCTGAGCCTTGTATGTCGTACACGTTGACGGTGTCGTTCATTTCTTCTGCAACGTTATAGTAAATCGACTCGCGCTGTTCGCCCACAGGTTCAAAAGTCTGTGTAGCAGCATCGTAGAAAGAATAGTTCTCCTTGCTGTATGTGTCCTTCACTTCAACTTCAGCCCATGCATAGATGTTGCCGGCCTTTTCGGGCGATGTGGCTCCTATGTTCATGTTTGCCCACTTGGTTCCGCTTGGCAGGGCCATGTCTACGGCTTCAAACTTCTTTGTCTCCATATAGTTGCCTATAACCGGGCGTATGCCGTATCCATAGTATCTGTATGCACAGGCGTCGGGGTCTAAAGAGTCTTCCATGTCCTCGCCCGGGGCGATGAACAGTGCATAGCCTAAATATTCGGGATCTTTGTATCTTGATGAAGACCAATAGTTGCCTATTACGCCTACCGACTGAATGTGGTCTGTTATGACGCCGTTGAACGGTATGAATATGCTGTTGCCGTTCTTTCCTGTCACTTTATATCCCCTCATGCCGTCTTCTTCGGTCAGTGTCCATGTGCAGTATTCGGCAAGCTCCTTATACTGTGCGCATGAAGGTGTGCGCCACTGTCCGCCCCATTTTACGTGAGCAACGTCAATGTCCGTATTGCCGAAGTCTAAGGAGTCGCCTTCCCATTTAATCCAGACCTCGTTGTCGTAATCGTACAGAGTGTAGTTCTCCCATGAATACAGGGTGTGAGTCTCTGTCTCTCCCCATCCGTAATAGTTGCCCGGCTCCGAAGGCTTGCTGGCGCCCACGTTGAAGTCGGCCCATAGAGTGCCGCTCGGCAGTCCGAGGTCAACAGGAGTGCCGACAGGCATATCTTCCTCAAATGTTATCTGCTTTACATCGGCTGTTGGATATTTTGCTATTGTGCCGTCATTAAGTTCCACGCGCATCACGTTTTGTGCTGAAGCGGTAATGCTAACGATTATTCCGATTAATAGTATGATAGATTTTTTCATTTTCTTGCTATTTTAATTGTTGAACGTCCTGCTTTTATGATATAAATGCCCCTCTCCATTCCGTTTAGCGAAATGTCAAGCGAGCCTGACTCCGGGATTGTGTATTGGCTGATAAGAACTCCGTTTACCTGATAGAGGTACACTTTCATTCCTTTCTCGAAGCCTGATAGCTGCGCTCCGTCAGCATTGACGGTTATGCGGCCTTGCTGCTCTTCAGACAGGGTCTGCTTTATGTCTGTAGTCTGCTTGTCTATGGTTATCCTGTCTATGTCGGCCCGTGCCACTTCTATGTTCACGTCGGTGGCGGTAAGTATCAGGTTTTCTTCATTGTAAGTGATAACCGGTTTGCTTGACAGCAGATAACAAGTTTTTTCACCGTTTGTGTACCACAGTACGACAGACTCGTCCCCCGTGTCGCCTGCATGGCAGATATGGCTGTACGAGAACAGGGCTATCGCCACGAAAAGCAATTTGATTTTCTTAAAATGTTTCATACACTTGCGTTTTTTTTAATTAATTCAGATGGAAATAAAATTCCAGAGACAATGGCCAATCGTCTGCGCAAATTTAATTTGGAATAAGATTTAAGAATGAAGAAAAAAGTGCTGAAAAAGCGCAAAATCACGATTTTGCGCTTAAATTATGCGTTATTTTCCCGTTTTTAGGTGAAAAACGGCAGAATAACGTTATTGTATTGCAAGCTGATCGTCTGCTTCGTCTGCAGTTTTTGTCTGTTCGTTTTTCTGCATAATACAGTCAGCTGCGTAAGAAATCCTGTAGCTGACTTTCTATAAAGCATCTCTGTCTGTAAGTCTGCCTAATGTCCGCAGGCCTATGACTGCTCGGCTGCCCTGTTCTTCTTGTCGGCCAGCTGCTGATATTTTGACGGGAACAGACCAGTAACCTTCTTGAAGGCAGTTCTGAAGCTGTTAACCGACTTAAAGCCCACGCTGTTGGCTATAGCCTCCAAGGTCATGTTTCCGTAGTTGTCTCTGTCGCTTATGCGCTTGCAGGCTTCCTTTATTCTATATTCGTTTATAAACGTGTTGAAGTTGTTGCCCGTAAGCTGATTTATCACCTGCGACACGTTTTTGGGCTGCTCGTTCACCATCTGTGCAAGCCTGTTCAGGTTAAATTCATAAGAAAACACTTCAGAGCTTGTGTCAAGCACGGTTCTTATTTCCGACATGAGCGCATAGCTCTTCGACTCATTGATGGGATTGCCCTGATACTTTCTCGAAGGCGCATCGGCTCCTATTCCGGCCCTGTCGAGCCGTTCCTGCCTTTCGCGCTGTTCCTGTTCAAGTATCTCCTGGTTTTTGTTGAACAGCATCTCGTTGTTTATCCGCAGGGCCTTATTGCGCCGGTAAAGCTCCACCAGAAGCACCAGTATTATCACCACGACAACGGCGCATAGACCTATTATGTAGTTCTTTATGGTGTTCATCATGTCGGCCCTCGTAATCTGCTCGTCGAGCTTGTTGATCTGGCTTAGAAACTGTATGTCCTTTACGCTTGCCAGCTGCTGATAGTTGAGCAGCGTGTCCTTCAGCTGATAGAACTTGTTATGGTAAGTATTTGACCTTTCGGCTTGTCCTGCCTTGCTGTAGTATCCTGCAAGCAGCTCGTAGCATTGCAGCTTGCTGTCTTTAAGGTCAAATTTGTAGCTCAGGTCAAGTGCCTTCATGGTGTATTCGGCAGCCTCTTCGTATTTTTTCTGACAGGCAAGCGTTCCGCCGATGTTTACAAACATTAGTATGCGGTTGCGGATATAGTCTCTTTCTTCGCTTGTATGGGGATATTGCTCCTTGAAGTATTGCAATGCCCTGTCGTAGTCGTTGTGTTCCTTTGCAATGACGCCTTTATAAAGGAGAGATGTGTATTTAAAAAGATTTGCAGGATGTAGAGATTCGGTTGCCGCAAACTGTTTCCATTCTCCGGCAAGGCTGTCCATGCAGTGAAGCGCCGCACATACGGTGACCATATTGCCGAAGCTGTTGATTATTCCATTGGAGTCTTTCTGGCGCAGACCTTCTCTGAAGGCAATGCGGTAAGCGTCAAGCGCCTTCCTCATCAGCTTTTCGTCTTTGCCTTCTTCCGCCAGGGTCTGATAGAAGCAGCCTAAGTTTAGCTGTATCTGGGTTTCGCTGTGATTAATCTCATTGGCTATGTGCTGTGCGGTGATCAGCGCATCATAAGATTTTGCATAGTCGAAATACGTAAAGAAGCGGATATACCATAATCCGTTGTAGGCGCTTATAACCTTTATCTTGTCCTCGTCGGTCATGTCCTTGTTATATCTGTGCGTGACAATAGTCAGGCAGAGCATGGCGCTGTCGGTGTTTACCCCGTTTACGAGGTATTTTTCGGCCTTTTTGAGGAGGACGGAGCTTGACAGTTTTGAATAGGAGCTGTAATTCCTTAATGAATTGTTGCTGCCCTGTGGCGCTGCTTCTGCAAACGGCATTATTGCCATAAGCATGATAAAAATGAAAATGCTTTTAAGCGGCTTGATGTTTTTCGTATTCATTGTCTGTCTTTATATAGTCATTTGTAGGTTCTGATTAACTCTGTCCACATATCCGTGTTATGCCTGTTTCCTGTTAAGGCTGAGGAGATGCCTGAATGCATGTCCTCGCTTTTTATGTCTGTTCTCTTTTTGTCTTGTTGTGTCAGACAACAGAATAATGGTATTGTTGTTACAAATAAAACCGGCAGAGCGCGCCCGGACAGGGCAGGCTTCTTGGGCGTGGCTTATAAAGGCATTTTATGTAATTACCGATATATGTTGTAAAATTACTAAAAATTTTCTTTGTATACAAGAAATGCATTTATTTTCAACTCCTAATCCTTGCGGGCACGGCATGAAGCCTGCCGGTTTGTCAGGTTCGTTGTGTTTGGCCGTATAAGTTTACGGCCGTTGTTCACCTAATAATATTATTGCCTGACAATATATAAATTGCCTCTTTGCAACGCTGCCTATTCGGCGTCGAGCAGCACGAAGGCAGCCCAGAAGAACGGGCTGGGGTGGGTGGCGCGCAGGTTGGCCACTGCCAGGCTGAAAGCCTCGTGCTTGGAGCGGCCGCCGAGCCACAGGCGATAGAAGTCTTGCATGAAGAGCGACGTGGCGCGGTCGTTGACGTTCCATAGCGACAGAATCATCGACCTTACGCCAGCCTCCTTAAATCCGCGCTGCAGTCCGTAGACGCCCTCAAGGCTGTAGTCGCCGAGCGCCGTCTCGCATGCCGAGAGCACCACGAGGTCAGTGCGGCTAAGGTCGAGCATAGACAGCTCGTTGGCCGTCATGATGCCGTCGTTGCCGTCGGGCTTCTTTTCGCCCATCCATGTGGCGTTGGCTCCGGCAAAGGCCAGTCCGCTGCGCTGCATCGAGTGATAGCGTCCGCCGGGGTGATTCTTCAGGAAGGCGTTGCTTTCAACGTTTTTCTCGCTGATGTAGAAGCCGTGCGTGGCCAGGTGTATTATGCCCGGGCTGTTGTCGTCGAGCGCGTAGAAGTTGGCCTCGGTGGCGTTGTCGCCCATATATTTGTCTATGGCTATGCCTCCGGCAGTCATGTTTTCGGCAATGGTGTCGGTCTCTGCCCGTGTTTCGGCCAGGTCGGCAAAGGCCACCGACAAGGCTGCGCGTGAGCCGTCGGCGTTTTGTGTCATGCTTTCGGGCATGTTGCCGTAGTTTATTCCGCCGAAGAGCGCTGCCGAGCTTATCTTGCCTGTTCTGCCTCGTGTGGCGAGCAGGGCCGTGGTTGACAACTGATGAAGGTCGTAGCAGTCAGCCAGACAGCTGTCTGCCGACACAGGCAGTGCGGCGAATGCCACGCGGTTGAGGAATGCCGTGGGCGAATAATACACCGTCTTTATGCCCTCAAGCTCGCCGGCGAGCGGTGCCCATATCAGGTCGTAGAGCTTTGAGCGCCCGTAGGTGTAGAGCCGTCGGGCCCGCGTCTCGGCAGGGAAGTTGTCAACCCTGCTCAGCGTCTCGTAGCATTCGGCGGCGTTACACAGCCTTACATACCGCGGCCGCTCGCAGCCGGGGCGCACCACGAGCGCCATGAGCGAGCTGTCGCCCAGCACAAACTCCACTGCCGCCTCCTTATCCTTCAGACTGCTTCTGACATCCTGCCATGACACCACGCGCATGGTGTCGGCACGAAACTTCACGGTCTGCCTTGACAGCCATTTCTCCAGCCTGTCTATGCTGCGCTGCATCTTGGCGTGTGCCCACGATGATGCCGAGTCGGTCATGTCCATGCTCATTGCCCTCTTCTGCTTGTTCAGCATGTCGAGCGTGTCGAGCTTGGCTGCAAGCGCCTTGTCGCCCGAGCGCAGGATGGAGCGGCGCAGCCTCTCCCACGAGTGCAGCAGCAGACCCTTGTCAAACAGGGCTGCGTCGTATACGTCGGCAGCAAGCTCTGCGGGGCGGCGCGACAGCATGTCGTTGAGGCGTATGCCCGTGTTGCCGTATGAATTAAGAAACTCGGCGCGCTCGTTAGACGACATGAAGTCGAAGTTGGCAAGCACATACGAGCGTATGCGCCCTGCCTGTGCCACGGCAGTCTCAACGGCCTCGTCGTCGTGGTGCAGCGTGTTGGCAAGGAAGGCCATCCTGTCGCCAATCTGAAGCTTCTCGAACGTGCTGAACCTGTCGATGTGCTGACAGCACCGCTGCGTATGTTCGTATGCCTTCTGCCAGTTGCTCTCCCTGATGTAATATTCGGCCATGGCATTGTCTGCCTGCCAGGGTGTGCCGCTTGCGGTGTATGCCTCTGCCATGAGGTTAAGGTAGTGCAGCTCAAGCTGCTTGTCGGCTTCCACCTTGCCATACCACTTCATAAGACTGCTGACTATGCTCAGCCATGTGGGAGTGGCGCGATAGTCGTAAGGCTTGACATATTCGGGAAAGTCTTTCTCTATTTTGTGCATCAGCGGCAAGGCCTGTTCTTTGAACATGCTCATCATCCTGTAGAAAAACTCCTTGCCCTTGCGGTATTCGGCAGCCTTTTCTGAAGTCTTGCCATATTCTTCCGCGCTGCTGTCCATTTGAGTCTTGCCTTCGGCCGCGGCGTCGAGCGCCACGGTAAGTATGCGCAGTGCGTAGTTGTAAAGTATGTCGGGCGACTGTCCGGTGCGTTCATACACAGACGCTATTATGGGTATCTGCTCCATCACGGCAGGCAGATACTGCAGCAGGTCGTTGGGCGTGCGCCAGTTGATGATGATAAACCTGTTCCACAGGGCTTCAAGATAGAGGGCCGACTCCTGCAGTCCGGCAGCCTCGATGGCAGCTATGTTCTGTTCGTTGAACAGTTCGGCCTCGTGGTCGTTGCCCTGAAAGAAATAGAGGCTGAACAGCTCGTTGTTGAAGTCGAACAGCGTTGCGTCAAGAGGTTCGCACAGCTGCGAGGCCAGTTCCCAGCCCTTTCGCAGCGCCTTCTCTGTCAGGTCGTGACGGTTGAGATAGTTATAGTAGTGAGCCAGAAGCATGTAGCCCCTTACCGTTTCGCTGTTCAGGTCGACGGTGTCAGCCATATACAACTTTTCAGCCTCGCCGAAAACGTCGGCAAGCCGTGCCGTGTCGGTAATATGGGCGTTGAGCATGGACTGGCCGAGCAGCAGGCGCGTGTATGCCCGGTCGTAAGGCAGGTCGCGCAGCGCGTCGAGTTTCAGCAGGGCGTCAAACTGTCGTATGGCTCCGTCATAGTCGCCTATGCTGTTGAGATATAGTCCGTAGTTGAGCAGCGGCATCGTGGGCGGAATGCCTACCTCTGCATAGAGTTTCAGCGTCTTGTCGTATTCGCGCCTTATCGTGTCGGCCGACTGAGAGTAATACTGCGCATATCCAGCCGTTTCGAGCTGTATGTCAGCCGTTATGGGCAGCGCCTTTCCGCCGGTAAGCACGTCGAGGTCGCCGGCCAGTCGGCGTGTTATGGCCAGTGCGTCCTGCGTCCGTCCGTTCCTGTTGCATGCCTGCGCCAGTCGGCGTGCCGCCGCAAACAGCCGCCATGAAGGCTTTAATCTGCGGTCGAGTGCCATGGCCGTAAGTTCCTGCAGCCTCGATGCCAACGTAGTAACGTCGCTCTTCTCGTATGCCTGCATGAAGCACATCTTGTCCATGATATATTGTCCCGGGTCGTCGGCGTAGGTGATGCGCGCCGTGGCGTCATATATCTGCTCCATCTTCATCACGTCGGCCACTGACGATGCACCCGCAGCCATGCCCAGGTTGAGCCCGTAGATTACGGGCAGCGACAGATACGCCCTAGAGCTTGCGCCGTAGTATCCGGCGTAAGGTTCAAGCTCGCCGGCATATTTCCAGTCGAATCGCAGCGGATATCCGTTGGTTGCCGCTATATAGTCGCGTATGGCCTTCATGTCTGTTATCATCGGATGTCCCTGCGGCATCTTGCTTTCGGTTATGGCCACCACGCTGTCGGCAGCCGCCACGAGCGCAGCCCCGTCGCCCGGTATGGCCCCTGCCATCAGGCAGTTTATCCACGGCACCATCGTGTCGGGACTGTCGTTGCCCAGCAGCCGCCTCAATATGGCGAGGCTCTCTCTGTAATAATAAGGCGAGTTGGTTATAATCCCGGTAAATGGGATGATGTCGTAATGTGTTGTGTCGATATCCTTGTCGGCAAACAGCACGCTGTCGGTTGCCTGCTTGAAGTCGTTGTCAAACTCGGTGCGCTCTTTCATTATGGCCAGCATGTGCATCATCTCTGCCTTGCTGACCGTTTCAGGATGACTCTTGTAGAAGCTCAGAAAGTCTTTCTCGAGGCCGAATATCTCCCTTATGCGCATAGGGCTTTCGCCTTCAACATAGCTGTAGAGCAGGTGCTGGCGCGCTATCTTGTAAAGCAACTGCGACTCTTCGGCCGTGGCTATGCCGTCTACGAGACTTATCGCCCGCTCTATCGTGGGGATACAGGCACTGTCGTAGTATGAGCCCTGCAAGTTGGCAAGGTTGTAGAGCGTACGCGCCAGCGCCTCGGGACATTCTTCCGAATATCGCTCGGCTGCGTCGGCGCAGGCCTTCAGCGCTGCCATCTTCATGCTGCCTTTCGGGTCAAGACGGTTGGACGCCAGCATGTCTGCATAGTCATTCAGCACAGGAACAAGCCTTGCAGCCGCCCTTATGCGCTCTGTTGAGGCTTGGCTCCTGTCGAGCGAGCTTACGGCGTCGGACGCCTTCATTATCAGCATAGCCTCGTCATGGGCATCGGTTGCTTCGGTGTTTCGGGCATGCAGTACGCAGACTGTTGCCAGGCATATCAGCACGGCGACAGACAGCTTATGAAGATTTATACGGAATGGCATCATGGCATGAAAATCTTTAGTTAGTAAAAAAGTCGGACCGAAAGACACGGCAAGACAGATAATATCCGCAAATTTATGATTATACGAACGTTTCTTGTGTCGGCAACGCATCGCCAACGTCTTTACAAAGATACGCTTATTTTTTGACAACACGCAAAAAATGCTGCCCCAATATGCCTTGTTTGTGTCCTTAAGGTAGCTGCGGCTGGCAGTTTTAACCGATATGTAACATAAAATTAATTATTTAAGGTGAAATTAATGCTGAAGTAAGAAATTATTTTCGTAACTTCGCACAGAAAGGCTATGCCACGCCTGCACGGCGCAGAACAGCACAGAGCCCTCAGGCAGGGCTGATGCACAGACCGCGCACAGAACCGAGGCTGACGGCAGGCCGGGAATTAAAAAAAACACAAGATTATGGCAAAAGGAAAAAAATCGACAAAGAGGCTGACCAAGAACAAAATATCGGAGATGCTGCAAAACCTCTTTCTGCAGAACTCAGACAAGACACTAAGTTTCAAAAACATATTCAAGACTCTTAACCTGAAGACTCATCCGGCAAAGATGCTGGCAGTGGACGTGATGGAAGAGATGGCATGGGACGACTTCCTGAGCAAGGTGAGCGACAACTCATACAAGCTGAACACCAAGGGACAGGTGCAGGAAGGCCGCTTCATACGCAAGGCCAACGGCAAGAACAGCTTTGTGCCCGACGACGGCGGCAAGCCCGTGTTCGTGGCTGAGCGCAACTCGCTCTTCGCCCTTACCGGCGACCGCGTCAAGGTTACGTTCATGGCGCGCAGGGAGAACCATATCAAGGAGGCTAAGGTTATAGAGATACTTGAGCGTGCGCGCGACACGTTCGTGGGCAAGCTGAGAGTTGAGAAAGACTTTGCCTTCCTTGTTTCGAACAGCGACATATTTGTTCACGACGTAATAATACCGAAGAACAAGCTGAAGGGCGGAAAGAGCAACGACAAGGCGCTGGTGAAGGTTACAAAATGGCCCGACACAGACAACAAGAACATTATAGGCGAGGTGGTTGACATTCTGGGCGAGACCGGCGACAACGACGTTGAGATGAACGCCATACTGGCACAGTATGGTCTGCCGTACAGATATCCCAAGAAGGTTGAGGAGGCTGCCGAGAAGATAAGTGCCGAGATAACCGAGGATGACTATAAGGAGCGCGAGGACTTCCGCGACGTAACCACGTTCACAATTGACCCGAAGGACGCCAAGGACTTCGACGACGCCTTGTCAATAAAGCCGCTGGGCAAAGACTTGTGGGAGGTTGGCGTGCACATTGCCGACGTGTCTCACTATGTTACCGAAGGCTCCATAATAGACAAGGAGGCACAGAAGCGTGCCACGAGCGTGTATCTCGTTGACCGCACCATACCTATGTTGCCCGAGCGCCTTTGCAACTTTATATGCTCTCTGCGCCCCGACGAGGAGAAACTGGCTTACAGTGCTGTGTTCAACCTCGACGCTGATGCCAACGTGAAGAGCTGGCGACTGGTTCACACCGTGATAAAGAGTAACCGCCGCTTTGCCTATGAGGAGGTGCAGCAGATCTTGGAAGACAACGGAGTGGTGGAAGGCACGGGCGAGCCCGCACCGCCTGCAGGCAAGGACGGATACAAGGGCGAGTTTGCCACGGAGCTGATAACGCTCGACATGCTGGCAAAGAAGCTGCGCAAGGCGAGATTCAAGAACGGTGCGGTGAAGTTCGACCGCGAGGAACTTCATTTCGACGTTGACGAGAAGGGCAAGCCCACACGCTGCTACTTCAAGAAGTCGAAAGACGCCAACAAACTCATCGAGGAGTTTATGCTGCTGGCCAACCGCAGCGTGGCCGAGGGTGTGGGCAAGGTGAAGAAGGGGCAGAAGGCAAAGACGCTGCCTTACCGTATACACGACGTGCCCGACCCGACAAAGCTGGAGCGTCTGCGCGAGTTTATCGTGAAGTTCGGCTACAAGTTGAAGACAGAAGGCACCAAGGGTGAGATATCGCGCAGCCTGAACAAGCTGATGGACGACTGCAACGGCCGCCGCGAGCAGAACGTGATAGAGAGCGTTGCGCTGAGGGCAATGATGAAGGCTAAATACAGCGTGCACAACATCGGCCACTACGGACTGGCTTTCGAATATTACCCCCACTTTACAAGCCCTATCCGCCGTTATCCCGACACGATGGTTCACCGCCTGCTCACACGCTATCAGAACGGTGGACGCAGCGCAAACAAAGAGTATTATGAGGAGCTGTGCGAACACTCGAGCGACATGGAGCAGATAGCACAGAACGCCGAGCGCGACTCTATAAAATATAAGATGGTGGAGTTTATGGCCGACAAGATAGGCAACGAATATCCTGCCCACATCAGCGGCATAACGTCTTACGGCATTTACTGCGAGATAGACGAGAACCACTGCGAAGGCATGGTGCCCATGCACGATTTGGACGACGACTACTACGACTTCGATGAGCGCAACTACTGTCTCGTTGGCCGCCGTCATCACAACAAATATCAGCTGGGCGACCCGATAAAAATCAAGGTGGCACGCGCCAACGTTGAGAAGCGCCAGCTCGATTTCACACTGGCTGAGGAACAATAAAAATACAGCCGTGGCAACTGCAAATGCCGGCATGAAGCATCAAGGCTCATGCCGGCATTTGTTATATCATAACAGCCAGAATATGTATGATAACCCCTGTTATGGGCTTGTCAAGGTTACAGATTGTAACTTGTTGATGATAAAACGGCATATACAGCGTTTTTTGTCTGACTTATGCGGCCGGTTTTTATGGCTTCGTGTATAACGGCGTTTCAGATTAAAAGCAAAGTTTTATCTTATTTGTTGTAATGTCGCTTTTTGTTGGCGTGCAGATGTTTATATGCAGAAAAACAGATACTTATGGCAAATCATGCCGGTAGATAGCCTCAGGATTGATGTGCAGATGAATCTGTCGTTGATGGCATGCTGCAGAGCTACACCTTATTATATTATAATAGGCAGCGCTGACAGCCTGCTTTCAGTTTGAAATTTTTGTGGTTTTAGGCATCGTTTATTATCTTTTCGCCCTTGCCGTGGCAGAAAAGCTGCTGTACGTGATGCCTGAAGGTTGCCGTGCAGATATGCTTTGGCTCGTAAATATGCGTGTTTCAGGGCCTTTCAGCGTTTTCTTGATGTAGCGAAAAGATGTTTTTTAGCAAAAAATAGCTCTGACATATTATTTTTTTCATCACTTTTATTGTGTTATTATTGTTATTGAAACACTTAATTTTTGTCGCAGAAGTGAACAATTTTCGACAAAATGCTGTCAGATGCTAAATATTTATGCAAAAAGATTTTGCGGTTTCGATAATCTTTACGACCTTTGCAATTAATCTTAAATACATAGCATTGTTCTCGCGTTTGGGTCAGCCCGGCGCGGCAACAGACAGTAGAAAAACATACTAATAAGTTATAAAGTTTAAAAAGACTTTTTATGGCAGAAGAATTGGAAGTAAAACAGTTAGATGATGTCGTAGTGCGTTTTTCGGGTGACTCCGGCGACGGCATGCAGCTGGCGGGAAACATCTTCTCGACAGTTTCGGCTACGATAGGTAATGGAATCTCGACGTTTCCGGATTATCCGGCAGACATCCGCGCCCCGCAAGGATCGCTTACGGGTGTTTCGGGCTTTCAGGTTCACATCGCCAGTGGACGTGCTTACACTCCCGGCGACAAGTGTGACGTGCTGGCGGCCATGAACGCTGCTGCACTGAAGACTCAGTACAAGTTTGCCAAGCCACAGGCTACGATAATCATCGACACCGACAGCTTCGGTCCGGCCGACCTGAAGAAGGCCGAGTTTAAAACTGACGACTACCTGGGCGAGATGGGCATCGACCCCGACCGCGTGGTGGCTTGTCCGATAACTCAGATGGTGAAAGACTGCCTGGCAGACAGCGGACTCGACAACAAGACCGTGCTGAAGTGCCGCAATATGTTTGCTCTCGGCGTCGTATGCTGGCTGTTTAACCGCAATCTCGACTTCGTTACATCGTTCCTGCGCGAGAAGTTTGCCAAGAAGCCTGCTGTTGCAGAGTGCAACATCAAGGTGGTGCATGCCGGATATGACTACGGCCACAACACTCACGCAAGCGTGCCCGCCACTTACCGCATCGACTCTAAGAACAAGGTTAAGGGACGCTACATGGACATAACGGGTAACAAGGCTACTGCCTATGGACTTATTGCCGCTGCCGAGAAGGCCGGCCTTAAGCTCTATCTTGGCTCATATCCCATCACTCCTGCCACAGACATCCTGCACGAACTGGCTAAGCATAAGTCGTGCGGTGTCATGACGGTGCAGTGCGAAGACGAAATATCTGGATGCGCCAGTGCCATTGGTGCATCGTTCGCCGGTGCTCTGGCCGCAACATCTACATCAGGCCCCGGCATCTGTCTTAAGTCAGAAGCCATGAACCTGGCTGTAATCGACGAGCTGCCGCTCGTTGTCATCGACGTTCAGCGTGGCGGTCCGTCAACAGGTCTGCCTACAAAGAGCGAGCAGACCGACCTGCTGCAGGCTCTCTTCGGACGTAACGGCGAGTCGCCTATGCCGGTGATTGCCGCAACAAGTCCTACAAACTGTTTCGACTCTGTATATGCTGCAGCCAAGATTGCTCTCGAGCATCTTACTCCTGTTGTGCTGCTCACCGACGCTTTTGTGGCTAACGGTTCGTCAGCATGGAAACTGCCCGATATCAACGAGCTGCCCGAAATTCATCCTCACTATGCAACACCTGAGCAGAAGGGCGTTTACACTCCGTATAAGAGAGATCCGGAGACAGGTGCACGCTACTGGGCTATACCGGGACAGGAAGGCTACGAGCACATCCTGGGCGGACTGGAGAAAGACGGCGACACAGGTGCCATCTCTACCGATCCGGAGAACCACGACAAGATGTGCCGTCTGCGTGCAGCAAAAGTGTTCAAGATTCCTGTTCCAGACCTTGAAGTGCAGGGCGACGCCGACGATGCCGACTTGCTGATCGTTGGTTTCGGCGGAACATTCGGCCATCTGTATTCTGCTATGGAAGAGATGAGAAGTGCCGGTCATAAGGTGGCTCTCGCTCACTTCAACTATATCAACCCGCTGCCTAAGAACACAGCTGAAGTGCTGGGCAAGTATAAGAAGGTAGTTGTGGCAGAGCAGAACCTTGGTCAGTTCGCAGGCTATCTGCGCATGAGAATCGACAACTTCATGCCTTATCAGTTCAACCAGGTTAAGGGTCAGCCCTTCGTGGTAGGCGAGCTTGTAAAGGCGTTCACCAAAATAATTAATAATTAAGAAGTAAAATACAAGAGTAAAGAAGTAATGGAGTAAAGGAGTTAAGACAAATGTCTTGAAGGCCGTATTGGCCGTGGATATCCTTTACTGTGGATAAGAAGAGATTGCTGACATAACAATCAGACAGATTTCATGGCATGCTTGCATGATAAATCGCTGCGCTTGCTGTTGTCTTAGCTCCTTAGCTTCATACCCTTTGCTCCATAAAAATAATTGCAATGGAATATACTGCGCAAGATTATAAAAAGGGACAGCCGCGGTGGTGTCCCGGTTGCGGCGACCATTTCTTCCTCGCATCGCTGCACAAGGCTATGGCAGAACTCGGCGTTCCGCCTTATCAGACAGCCGTCATTTCAGGTATCGGATGCTCAAGCCGTCTGCCTTATTATGTAAACACTTATGCCATGCAGACCGTTCACGGACGTGCTGCGTCTATTGCTACGGGCGCCAAGGTTGCCAATCCCGACCTGACAGTATGGCAGATTAGCGGTGACGGCGACGGACTCGCCATCGGCGGTAACCACTTCATCCACGCCATGCGCCGCAACATCGACATAAACATGATTCTGCTCAACAACCGCATCTACGGACTCACCAAAGGCCAGTATTCGCCTACTTCTCCGCGCGGATTTGTCAGCAAGTCGTCACCTTACGGCACAGTTGAGGACCCGTTCCTCCCGGCAGAACTGTGCTTCGGAGCACGCGGCCACTTCTTCGCACGTGCCGTTGCCACCGACGCTCAGGGCACAGTAGACATCCTCAAGGCTGCATATAAGCATAAGGGTGCTTCTGTGTGCGAGATTCTGCAGAACTGCGTAATCTTCAACAACGGATGTTATGATCCGATCTACAAGAAGGAAGTGCGCGCCAAGAACGCTATCTACGTTCGCCACGGCGAGCCGCTGATCTTCGGCGAGAACAATGAGTACGGACTCATGCAGGAAGGTTTCGGCCTCAAGGTTGTTAAGCTGGGCGAGAACGGCATTACAGAGAAAGACATTCTCGTGCATGACGCTCACTGCCTTGACAACACTCTGCAGCTGAAACTTGCCATGATGGACAACGAGCACGGATTCCCCGTTGCGCTCGGCGTCATCCGCGACGTTGAGGCTCCTACCTACGAAATGGCAGTTAAGGAGCAAATCGAAGAAGTAAGCGCCAAGAAGAAATATCACAACTTCATGGAGCTGCTCGAAACCAACGATATTTGGGAAGTTAAATAAATATAGGGCAAAATAAAAGTCTGTATAAAAAGAAACGCCCCGCAAATAGTTGTTTGCGGGGCGTTTCTTCTTATATGTTTTTCCTTAATCCTAATTTTGATAAAAGCAGTCTGAGCTAAGAAAAATAGTCTGTCATGATTACAGCTTGCTGCCGTAGCACAGGTCGCCGGCATCGCCGAATCCCGGCACGATGTATTTGTGCTCGTTCATGCCCGGGTCAACGGCTGCGCACCATATTGTGGTCTTGTCGTCGGGCAGAGTCTTCTTTATGTGGTCTATGCCGTCGGGTGTGGCTATCACGCAGGCTATGTGTATGCGCTTGGGCGTGCCTTTGGTAAGGAAGGCCTTGTAGCCCAGCTCCATCGATCCGCCCGTTGCCAGCATGGGGTCGGCTATGATGAGCGTTTTGCCGTCGATGCTCGGCGTGGCAAGATATTCAACATGTATGCCCACCTCGGTGTGCTCGTTGTCGGTATATTCGCGGTATGCGCTCACAAAGGCGTTTCCGGCGTGGTCGAACACGTTGAGGAATCCGTTGTGGAAAGGCAGTCCGGCACGGAATATCGTGGCAAGGATAATCTTGTCGGCAGGCACGCTGACGCGCGATACGCCCAGGGGCGTGGTTACGTCTTTCGTCTCATATTCGAGCGTCTTGCTTATCTCGTAGGCCATCATCTCGCCCACGCGCGTTATGTTGTTGCGGAACAGCAGACGGTTCTGCTGATAGTTTACGTCTCTTATCTCTGCCAGATATTGGTTTAAAATCGAGTTGGTTTCGCTAAAATTAATTACTTGCATGCTTTTGTTCTTTTTCTGCAGTCTTTCGTGACTGTATGTTATGTATTTGTGCAAAAGTAAAAATATTTCTCGATTTTTGCAAAGTGCAAATTGCAAAAATACTTCGGGCCGTTTAAATTTTTAATACTTTAACCTAAAAAGACTTTTTATAGGTGTTTTTTATACCCTTCATTGTTGGCTGATAATCGATTTTTTGCTAACTTTGCAGCCGATTTAAGGTAACTATCAGGAACAAATAATTCACTTTTTAATATATTATTAAAATGGCAAAGTTTGATAAGTCAGTTTTAGAAAAGTATGGAATCACAGGTACAACTGAGGTTCTTTACAACCCGTCTTATGAGGTATTGTTTGAGGAAGAGACAAAAGACGGCCTTACGGGTTTTGACAAAGGTCAGGTGACAGAACTCGGTGCAGTAAACGTAATGACAGGTATTTACACCGGACGTTCTCCTAAAGATAAGTTCATCGTAATGGATGAAACTTCAAAGGACACTGTATGGTGGACTTCAGACGAATATAAGAACGACAACAAACCTGCTTCTCAGGAAGCTTGGGCTGCTGTTAAGGAAATAGCAAAGAATGAGCTTTCAAACAAGAAACTCTATGTTATCGACGGTTTCTGCGGTGCCAACAAGGACACACGTATGGCTGTTCGTTTCATCATGGAGGTAGCTTGGCAGGCTCACTTCGTAAAGAACATGTTCATCCGTCCTTCTGAGGAAGAGCTTGAGGACTTTGAGCCTGACTTCGTTGTTTACAACGCTTCTAAGGCTAAGGTTGAAAACTATAAGGAGCTCGGTCTGAACTCAGAGACAGCTGTTGTGTTCAACGTAACTTCAAGAGAGCAGGTTATCATCAACACATGGTACGGTGGTGAGATGAAGAAGGGTATGTTCTCTATGATGAACTACTTCCTGCCGCTGAAGGGCATCGCTTCAATGCACTGCTCTGCTAACTGCGACAAGAACGGCGAGAACACAGCTATCTTCTTCGGTCTGTCTGGTACAGGTAAGACAACTCTGTCTACAGACCCGAAACGTCTGCTTATCGGTGACGACGAGCACGGATGGGACGACAACGGCGTGTTCAACTTCGAAGGTGGATGCTACGCTAAGGTTATCAACCTCGACAAGGAGAGCGAGCCCGATATCTACAACGCTATCCGCCGCGACGCTCTGCTCGAGAACGTAACTGTTGACGCTGAGGGCAAGATCGACTTCACAGACAAGAGCACAACTGAGAACACTCGTGTTTCTTATCCTATCTACCACATCGACAACATCGTTAAGCCTGTTTCTCACGCACCGGCTGCTAAGCAGGTAATCTTCCTGTCAGCTGACGCATTCGGCGTACTGCCTCCTGTATCTATCCTGACTCCGGAGCAGACTAAGTACTACTTCCTCTCTGGCTTCACAGCTAAGTTGGCTGGTACAGAGCGTGGTATCACAGAGCCTACTCCTACATTCTCTGCTTGCTTCGGTCAGGCATTCCTCGAGCTGCATCCTACAAAGTATGCTGAGGAGCTGGTTAAGAAGATGGAGAAGAGCGGTGCTAAGGCTTACTTGGTTAACACAGGTTGGAACGGAACTGGCAAGCGTATCTCAATCCGCGACACACGTGGTATCATCGACGCTATCCTCGACGGTTCTATCAACAACGCTCCTACAAAGAAGATACCTATGTTCGACTTCGAGGTTCCGACAGAACTTCCTGGAGTTGATCCTAAGATCCTCGATCCGCGCGACACATACGCTGACGCTGCTGAGTGGGAAGCTAAGGCTAAAGACCTCGCAGGCCGCTTCATCAAGAACTTCGTTAAGTACGAAGGAAATGAGGCTGGTAAGGCTCTCGTAGCTGCAGGTCCGAAACTCTAATTCTGAATAAAATAGATTTAGATATCCTTTTAAGTAGGCGTGCCTTATGGCATGCCTACTTTCTTTTTGTGCCCTGCCGTATGGTCCGTGGCGTCCTGCCGTGCAGCGTGAGGTGAGTCTGCCTGACAGCCCCTGATGCCTGTAGGCGGGGTGGGGCAGATGGATAATCCCAAGTTTGCCGTTATTGTTCAGTCTTTATTTTGGCTTTATATTGAGCGGATTGTAGTTTTCGCCTTTAGCGGTTATGGCAGGCCATGCCATGGAAAGACAGATGAAAATGCTTCAATAGAGACAAAAGACGGCTTGAAGGCATGAATGAACAAAATGGATAAAGCCATATACGATATGATGACGATTTGGGATAATATGAAACAGAAAAGTTTTTCGTATTTACTCGTCACTCATCACGGCGGTGTGTTATGCGCTGTATGTCAGACGTTTGCAGTGTGATGAGTTGATGTATTGACTCATCACATCTGCCGCATGGCATCCCGGCGTGATGAGTTGCAGATATGGTTTGCTGCGGCTTATATTATTGACAGTCAGTAGGTTATGTCATATTATCGTAGGTGAGGAGCCTTTCTTGAAAACATATTGCATTTTACGGCTTTGCAAAAGCATACCTTTTACGTTCCAAAAGGTGCCCTTTCAGCCTGCAAAAGGCCATGTTTCGGCGTGCCGTTTGCCGTCTTTTGCAAAGCAGGCTGTTTTTGTGGTGCCGGCATTAGGCAAGGCATCATGCTTCTGCGCATTTCACAGTTGTCAACATTTCATGCCATATCCCCTCTGCCTTATATAAATTATGCGGTTGCGCTTTTATTTTTTATCCTGCCGGCATGAAAGAAAAATAAATTCAGTATATTTGTAAAAAAATATCCCGTGCGTGTCATGGTGCGTCTTCCGCCCTTGTATGCCCTGCGGGGATGAGTTTCTTAAATGTTTAACCTAACCATCTTATCTTAAAATTATGAAACCTGCAATGCTGCTAAAAGCTATTATCAGTGTGTTGTTATTCTCGTCTGTAACTGCGGCTCAGGCTCAGACTGCCCGTCCGTTCAAGGGTGCCTGGTATGCCGACGGACTGTATGTCGACATCGACTTCTACGGAAAGAGCATATCTGACCCTAACTCGATGGACGGCGACCCGTGTGCCGGCACAATAAGAATCAAGCCCGATGACACGTCGATGGCGTATACGATTGAAAACCTTAAGATGAGCGGCAACAGGGCCACGGCCACAGCCTACTTTGCCGAGAAAAACTCCAAGCTCAGCTTCGAGTATATGGCAGACGGCAGTTTGAAGATGACCAGCAGCGACGGCTTCTCGTATGTGGACGACGAACTGAAGAAACTGCCGCAGAATTCGTATGTCCTGCACAGGGCGTCGCCGTTCAACGGTGAATGGAAACTGGCAAAGGGCGACGGCACGCTGCGCATAAACCTCTACTACAAGAGCATGTATGAGGAAAACGCCGAAGGCGGAAGCGAGATGTGCTACGGAACTATTTATGTTGCATACGGCAACGGAATGAAGGTGGACAACAGCCTGATAAGGGCCCGCAAGATAGAGGGCAACAAGGCTGTGATTGAGTATGTAGGCGGACGCGACGGCAACACTTACCGTGCCGTGCTTGTTTATAACCCGTCAACACGCCAGATTACGGTCAAGTCGCCCGTGTCTGTCGGTGCATCAGGCGGAGTTAAGGAGAGCTTTGTGGTAGACGGCATGGTGTTCACGCGCCGCTGACGCCGCTGCGTGATAGTCGTTTTGTCCCTTTCAGGGCGGTATGTGCGCCCGGCCTGCATGCGTGTGCATGTGTGGCCGGGCGCGGCTTTTGCCATGTCCTGCCGCCGGCTTTTAGCTCCCGTGCAGGCTTCCGCCGCCCGGTTTCCGTCCGTGTATGCTGCGGCGTGAGGGGGCATGTTACGTGCCCGTTCGGGCCGTTTTAGGCAGTTGTCCGTCGTGCGGCAGCCTGTTTGCGTTGACGAAAAACAAGTGTTTTGATTTAAGTCAAAAAAACAGCTTTTTGATGCAAAAAACAAAGGAAAACGCTTGTGTGTTCGCACACAATGCGCTATCTTTGCTTCGTGTTCGTGAGAATACGTTTTCATAGGTTAGTAGTTTGATAGATTTAAGGTAAAGATTATGTTATTAGATTTTTAATTAAGTGATGTTGGTCTTAAGTTTTGTTGATGACCAAAATGTACATCATTAATTTGATTAACACCAACATCAGTTAAGGTTTTGTGAGGTCGGCGTGAGTGATTCATACCGGCCTCTTTTTTATAAAAACTTTAAAAAAACTTATATATGTATATAAAAAGTCCAATTTATTAATAATTTAGACAATAAAGTATTTAAAATCAGGCTTTATTTAAGGAATTCTGATTAAATTTGCAGCTAAAAATAGAAAATATTCAGCGAATGAAACGTATTATCCAGTGTTTGGCAATACTGTTCTCCGGGACATTTTTACTGGTTTCATGCCTTAGTGACGACAACGACAACAATTTTGTATATTATGACGACACCGCCATAACGTCATTTTCTTTAGGTACGGTCAATCAGTATCTTCACACTCTGTCATCCGAAGGAGAGGACAGCGTCTACAAGGTAGAGATTACCGGCAGCAACTACAAATTCTACATCGACCAGCTTAAACGCGAGATTTACAACCCCGACTCTCTGCCCGCAGGCACTGATGCCGCGCACGTGATATGCAACGTGGGAAGCAAGAACTCGGGCATCGTGGTGATAAAGAATGTAGACAGCGACACCCTGTCGTATTACAGCAGCTCTGACTCTGTAGACTTCACACAGCCGCGCGAGTTCAGAGTCTATTCGGTAGGCGGAGCATACTATCGTGCCTACAAGGTCAGCGTGAACGTCCATAAGGAAGATCCCGACTCATTCCGCTGGAACGCTCTGCCCGTGGAGCCGCGCTTTACGGCCATGAGCGGCATGAAGGCCGTTACGCTCAACGGCAAGGTGATGCTGTTCGGAAGCAACGGAACGGCAACTACTGCTCTGACAACTGATGCGGCAGGCACATGGACCGCCCTGACTGCGGCAACTCAGCTCGACGCCGACGCTTACAAGAGCGTTATCGTGAAGGACAACATGCTGTATACGCTCAGCAACGGCACCGTGATGACATCTGCCGACGGAACAGCTTGGACAGCAGTGGCAGCCTCTGATATCAGACAGCTCCTTGGCGCAGGCACAAGCAAGATGTATGCCATGGATGCGGCAGGCAGACCCGTAAGCTCTGTCGACAACGGTGCCACATGGACAGCCGACAACATAGTAGGCGACGAGGCAAAGCTGCCCGTGCACAATGCCGGACTTGCCACCTTCGCGCTTAACACAGACAAAAGCTCAGAGCGCATAATAATAGCCGGCAATCCTGCCGACGACGCCTTTACGGCAGACTCTGTGGCTTTCGTGTGGAGTAAGATAGAGGAGTATGCCCCAGGTTCGGAGCAGCACTCATGGATAGAATGCAACGAAGAGAACAGCTATCAGCTGCCGCGCCTGTCTGACCTCAAGATGACACGCTACGGCGACGTGCTCATAGCCATGGGCGGAACAGCGCTCGGCACATGCAAGGAAAAAGCATTCGGAAAGATATATGTAAGCCAGGACAACGGACTTACATGGCATACTGACGACAGCTATGTTATGCCCGAGGGCTTCACCAACGGAACGAGCAACACGTTTGCCATAACGGTTGACGACGAAAACTGCCTTTGGATAATATGCGGCGGCAACGGACAGGTGTGGCGCGGAAGACTCAACAAGCTGGGATGGGCCGACAACCAGACCTCGTTCACAAAATAACAAAATAACCGTATAATAACAGTTCACCACCCGTAAATGAGAAAAATCCTGCTTTGCATCATTGTCTCGGCGCTGTCGCTTTGTGCAATGGCACAAGACGACAACGAATATAAGATGGAGATTGGTGTGGGTGCAGGCATGGTGGCATACGAGGGCGACTTCAACGGCAACGTGACCAAGAACATGCAGCCCATGGCGTCGCTCATTCTCAGACGTGTAATCAATCCGTACATGGGCCTTAAGCTCGACCTCTCATACGGAAAGCTGAAGGGCAGCTCGGCCGGGCTTGAGACATGGTATCCCGAGTATTCCGACAATCCGGTTGAATTCAGCAACACGCTCATCGACCTCGGAATAACTTATGAATACAACTTCTGGCCTTACGGCACGGGCCGTGAGTACAGAGGAGCCAAGCGCCTCACTCCGTTCATTTTCCTCGGACTTGGCGCAACATACGTAAAGGCAGACGCCGACAACGTGTTTACGGCAAACCTTCCGCTCGGCCTGGGCGTGAAATATAAAATAGGGTCGCGGCTGAACCTTGGCCTTGAGTGGGCTGTCCACTTCTCGCTCAGCGACAAGCTCGACGGCGTGGCAGACCCTTACTGCATCAAGAGTTCGGGACTTTTCAAAAATACTGACTGCTATTCGGCTCTGAAGCTGACATTAACCTACAGCTTCATGCCTAAATGTATAACATGTAATAAAGATGACTGAGACTAAGATTGACATGAACCGCATACCGCAGCACATTGCCATCATCATGGACGGCAACGGCAGATGGGCAACTGAGCGCGGCAAGAAGCGCAGCTACGGCCATCAGGCCGGTGTTGAGTCGGTTAGGAAAATCACGTCAGAGTGTGTGAAGCTCGGCGTGAAGTATCTGACGCTTTACACCTTCTCAACCGAAAACTGGAACCGCCCCGCCGATGAGGTGGCCGCACTTATGGGCCTTGTGCTCACGGCTCTTGAGGACGAGATATTCATGAAGAACAATGTGCGCTTCCGCGTTATCGGTGATGTCGACAGGCTTCCGCTACAGGTCAGGGAGAAGCTGGACGAGACAATGGAGCACACCAAGGACAACAGTGCCATGACTATGGTGGTGGCTCTCAGCTACTCTTCAAAGTGGGAGATAACCAACGCCGTAAAGAACATAGCCGCCGAGGTTAAGGACGGACGTCTCGCAATCGACGCAATCGACGAGAATGTCGTGGCAGACCACATGCAGACACGCTTCATGCCCGACCCCGACCTGCTGATACGCACGGGCGGAGAGGTGCGCATATCCAACTATCTGCTCTGGCAGATAGCCTATTCGGAGCTTTATTTCTGCGACACTTACTGGCCCGACTTCGACGAGCAGAGCCTGCATGAGGCCATTGCAAGCTATCAGAAGCGCCAAAGACGCTTCGGCAAGACCGAGGAACAAGTTGAAAACGATAATTAATATTCAAGACAACAGACATATAAGATGAACAGAATAATAGGATGCTTGACACTGCTCGCTGCATTGCTTTTCAGCATTGGGGCTGTAGCGCAGGAAAAGATTGTTAATCCTGAAATCTCTTATGCGGGCACTCCGCGTTCCGGTGTTATCGGCGGAATCGCTGTGTCAGGCGTGGAAGGTTACGAAGATTATATGCTTACGGGTATTTCGGGCCTTACCGTCGGCCAGAAAATAGAGCTTCCGGGTCAGGAGATTACAGAGGCAGTGAAGCGCTATTGGAAGCACGGACTGTTTTCAAACGTGCAGATTGCGGCCGACTCTATCGTAGGCGACAAAATCTATCTGCACTTCTATCTGGCTCTGCGCCCGCGTGTGTCAACCATTAATTATATAGGTGTGAAGAAGTCGGAACGCGAGGACCTTGAGACAAAGCTCGGACTTCTTAAGGGCAACCAGATTACGCCTAACATGATAGACCGTGCTGAGCTGCTGGCCAAAAACTATTTCGACGACAAGGGTTATAAGAATGCTGAGATAAACATACGCCAGCGCGACGACGTAACGGCTAAGAATCAGGTGATACTTGACGTCGAGATTGACAAGAAGGAGAAGATGAAGGTGCGCCAGATTATCATTGAGGGCAACAAGAACCTGAGCGACTCTAAGATTAAGGGCGGACTGTTCACAAAGGGTGCCTTCACCAAGACACACGAGGCCGGCAAGCTGTCGACATTCCTTAAATCGAAGAAATATACCCCCGAACGATATAAGACTGATAAGCAGAACCTTATAGACAAGTATAACGAACTTGGCTATCGCGACGCCACCATCGTTGAAGACAGCGTATGGAACGTTGACGACAAGCATGTCAGCATTTATCTGAAGGTGGACGAAGGAAAGAAATATTATATAAGAAACATAACATGGGTGGGCAACACCGTGTTCTCAACCGACTATCTGAGCCGTCTGCTCGGCATGAAGAAGGGTGATGTGTATAACCAGAAATTCATGCACAAGCGACTCTCTGAAGACGACGACGCTGTGGGCAATGAGTACTGGAACAACGGTTATCTGTTCTACAATCTGCAGCCTACCGAGGTGAACATCGTGGGCGACTCAATCGACCTTGAGATGCGTATCATGGAGGGCAACCAGGCCCACATCAGCCGTGTGCGCATCAACGGTAACACCCGTGTGTATGAAAACGTTGTGCGCCGTGAGCTGAGAACAAAGCCGGGCGACCTCTTCTCGAAGGAGGCCTTGATGCGTTCGGCACGTGAAATGGCGTCTATGGGACACTTTGACCCTGAGCAGATCAATCCGGATGTAAGACCTAACTATGAAGACGGAACCGTTGACATCAACTGGGATCTTGTTCAGAAGTCTAACGACCAGGTTGAGTTCTCGCTCGGTTGGGGACAGACCGGTGTCATCGGACGTATCGGCTTGAAGCTCAACAACTTCTCAATGGCCAACCTCTTCAACAAGAATAAGGAGCACCGCGGCATATTGCCAGTCGGCGACGGTGAGGTGCTTTCTATCGGAGCGCAGACCAACGGTACGTATTATCAGTCGTACAACGCATCTTACTCAACCAACTGGTTCGGCGGAAAGCGTCCTATACAGTTCACCGTCGGAGCTTACTTCTCTAAGCAGACCGACGTGTCGAGCAACTATTACAACAGCGCCTACATGAATAATTATTATAACTACCTTTACGGTTACGGAAACAGTTACAATAATTATTATGAAAACTTCTACGACCCCGACAAGTATGTCAAGCTGCTCGGTGTGTCAGTGGGATGGGGTAAGCGTCTGCGCTGGCCTGACGACTACTTCCAGTTGTCTGTCGAACTGGCCTACCAGCGCTATATGCTGAAGAACTGGCAGTACTTTATCGTTACCAACGGTAACTGTAACAACCTTAACCTGGGCATCACCCTGTCGCGTGTATCTACCGACAACCAGCTCTTCCCGCGCCGCGGTTCAGAGTTCATGGCATCGCTCACAATCACTCCGCCTTGGTCAGCGTTCGATCATAAGGACTACAAGAACCTTGCCGTCAATCCGGAGTCGCCGACATACACAGCCGAGCAGCAGGAGAAATACCGCTGGGTTGAGTATCACAAGTGGAAGTTCCGCGCCAAGACATATACCGCACTTACCAACGGACAGAAGTGTTTCGTGCTCATGACCCGCGTAGAGTTCGGTCTGCTCGGTTCTTACAACAAGTATAAGAAGTCGCCTTTCGAAACCTACTATATGGGTGGTGACGGTATGAGCGGCTACTCAACAGGCTATGCCGAAGAAACTATCGGCTTGCGCGGATACGACAACGGTAGCCTCACTCCTTACGGATATGAGGGCTATGCCTACGACCGCTTCACTCTTGAGCTTCGTTATCCGTTCCTGCTCGGCAACACCACAATCTATGGTCTTGGATTCCTTGAGGCAGGTAACGCATGGAACGACACCAAGGACTTCAACCCGTTCGACATGAAGCGTTCAGCCGGTATCGGTGTCCGCATCTTCTTGCCGATGGTAGGTCTTATGGGTATCGACTGGGCTTACGGCTTCGACAAGGTGTTCGGCACACGCGGCGGCTCACAGTTCCACTTCATCCTCGGACAGGAATTCTAATGGCTTAGATGCCGAATGTCAAGATAAAGAGAGTTAATAAATTGGCCGTCAGGACATATAGGCGTATCTGTCACGTCGGTTTTGTCAGTTTAATTTATAATAAGGAGAAGAAAGTATGAAGAAGATATTGATGATGTTTGCCATGCTGGCCGTTGCATTTACGGCCAGTGCGCAGAAGTTTGCTCTTGTCGACATGGAATATATCCTGAAGAACATCCCTGCCTATGAGCGTGCCAACGAGCAGCTCACCCAGGTGGCCAAGAAGTGGCAGGCAGAGGTGGACGCCCTCAACACAGAGGCTCAGACCATGTACAAGAACTATCAGAACGAGGTGGTGTTCCTCTCTCAGGAGCAGAAGAAGGAGCGCCAGGAGGCCATAATGAACAAGGAGAAGGAGGCCAGCGAACTTAAGCGCAAGTATTTCGGACCGGAGGGCGAGCTCTTCAAGAAGCGCACCAGTCTGATGACTCCGATTCAGGAGGAAATCTACAACGCGGTGAAGGACATTGCCGACTTGCGCGGATATTCGCTCATACTCGACCGTGCGTCAGACACAAGCATCATTTTCGGCTCGCCGAAGATAGACATAAGCAACGAAGTGCTGTCGAAGTTGGGCTATTCTAACTAATGTCTTGTGTTTGAACAAGATATGGCCGGCGCCTGAAATTAAAATAAAAGCGCATTTCACACTCTTTTATTTTGTAGTTCTCGCTGCTTGCATTATCTTTGCAGACAAATAATAAACATTTAAATATAAAAATTGCAATTAAGAAATGAAAAAACTAGTTTTAATGTTGTTGCTGTGCGCACCTCTGACATTGTTTGCCCAGAACGC
Source organism: Prevotella marseillensis (assembly GCF_900625065.1). Taxonomy (NCBI): domain Bacteria; kingdom Pseudomonadati; phylum Bacteroidota; class Bacteroidia; order Bacteroidales; family Prevotellaceae; genus Prevotella; species Prevotella marseillensis. Next base: position 3,340,975 of record NZ_UYXY01000001.1, read on the forward strand.
TAAGTTCGGACATGTTGACGCACAGGCTATCATGCAGAGCCTTCCCGAATTCATCAAGGCCCGCGGCGAGCTTGAAGCTCAGTCAAAGCAGTATGAGAATGATATGAAGGCCATGCAGGACGAAATTCAGAAAAAGTCTGACGAGTATGACCGTACAAAGAGCACAATGAACGAGACAAAGCGTCAGGAGACAGAGGCTTCACTGCAGCAGCTGTTCCAGAAATATCAGCAGGCTCTGCAGGACAACCAGCAGGCTCTGCAGAAAGCTCAGCAGGAGAAGATGCAGCCTATCATGACCAAGATAATGACTGCCATAAAGAATGTAGGCAAGAACGGCGGATATGTTTACATCATGGACGTATCGGGCGGCATACCTTACATCAGCGACACTCTGAGCAAGGATGTTACGGCAGATGTGAAAGCTGAAATGAATAAACTGAAATAATTAAACACTATAACGAGCGCTGCTTTCCATCAGGGAGGCGGCGCTTTTGACTTTTTAACTATGCCTCTATGAAGAAACTTATTCTTTTTTTGTTGTTGCTCCTGCCGGCTGCCATGGCCGACGCACAGGTTAAGTTTGGTTATTTAAGCTATAGCGAGGCCATCAAGGCCATGCCCGGTTATGCCGACATGCAGAAGAGTCTGGCTGAGCTTAAGCGTCAGTATGCCAACGAGACAAAGCGCTCTGAAGAAGAGTTCAACCAGAAATATGAGGCGTTTCTTGAGGGTCAGAAAGACTTTGCGCCTTCAATTCTGAAGAAAAGACAATATGAGTTGCAGGAGCTTCTCAACAACAGCGTGTCTTTCAAGAAAGAAGCTGCCCGCCTGCTCGAGCAGGCCGAGGCCGACATGTATGCGCCTCTGAAGAAGCGTCTTAACGAAATATTGCGTCAGGTTGGCCGCGAGCGCGGATATGCCTTTATCCTCAACACCGACAACGACGCCGTGCCGTATATCGACACTACGAGCGGTGAGGATATAAGCTCGCTGGTGCGCAACATGTTTACATATTTGGAGAAATAGCAGCATGCCGGCTCAGGCCGTGCATGCCGTACAGTTATTTGTCATGCCGGCATGTCTTTGAGGTTCTGCCTTATGGCCTCAGACGTGCGTGGCTGATGTCTTTTTCAGGCCGGAGCAGTGCGCCTTGTGTGGCAGGTCCGGCCTTATTTCCACGGCTGTATGCCCGTGCTTTATTGACTTAATTTGTCAGCAGCGCATTTGCAGGCAGCCTTCAACGTATAAAATATCAGTGCTTATGCAGCTTTCAGAAAAACCAGGCCCTATAGGAGTGTTCGATTCGGGTTACGGCGGACTTACCATCCTGCATCAGATGCGCAACATCCTGCCACACTATGATTATCTTTATCTTGGCGACAACGCACGTGCGCCTTACGGAGCGCGCTCGTTCGACGTGGTTTACCAGTTTACGCGGCAGGCTGTCATGAAGCTTTTCAGCATGGGCTGTCATCTCGTAATCCTGGCATGCAACACGGCTTCGGCCAAGGCCCTGCGCTCCATTCAGCAGAACGACCTGCCCTCTCTCGACCCTAACCGCCGTGTGCTGGGCATCATCCGTCCCACGGCCGAGTGTATAGGCAGCATCACTCAGAGCCGCCATGTGGGCATCGTTGCCACCGAGGGAACAATAAAGAGCGAGAGCTATGTGCTCGAGATAAACAAGCTATTCCCCGACATCACCGTTACGGGCGAGCCTTGCCCAATGTGGGTTCCACTTGTGGAGAACAACGAGTACGATGGTCCGGGGGCCGACTATTTTGTAAAGAAGCGCATTGAGGACCTCATGATACGCGACCCGCAGATCGACTCAATCATCCTCGGCTGCACTCACTATCCGCTGCTGCTCAACAAGATTCTGAAGTATACGCCGCGCGGTGTCAAGATAGTTCCGCAGGGCGAGTATGTTTCCAACAGCCTAAAAGACTACTTTGTGCGCCATCCCGACATAGAGGCAAAGTGTACAAAGAACGGCTTGTGCCATTATCTCACCACGGAGAACACCGACAAGTTCCGCGAGTCGGCTCAGCTCTTCCTGCATGAGAGGGTTGACGTAGAGAACATCACGCTGGGATAAATCCGCAGGCTTGCCTATTTGCGGCTTACGGTTTTTGTTCAGTTCTTAATAACATACCGTTCAGGGCGGCATGCTGCAATGTTTTTTGCAGCGTGCCGCCCTGAATCTTTCCCGTCTGTTTCGCCGTTGCAGCAATCTGCTCCTGTGCCATCTGCTAGGATTTATTCCAACCACACAAGGTTTTTGCCTTATATTTATAAGCGTTTTTTCTCCGTGTTGCCGGCGCCCGTGCCTCTGTATCGGTCACGTGTTACGTTGAAGTTGTACTGCAGTGTGAACATCAAGCATCGCATGTCGCTGAAATTCTTCTGGTTAAGCGTTACGGCATTGTTGTATAGAGTAAGATTCTGGCGTGAGCCGTTGAATATGTCGCGTGCCTCAAGTGTCATGCTAAGTCTGTTCTTGCAGAAATCCTTGTATAGCTTTGCATTTATGTATGAAGAATGGGCCGCATAGATATTTCTGTCATTTCCCGCAGTTGTAAACTGGCAGTCGATGTTCAGCCAGATGTCCATTGGCAGATGTATCGCATTTTGCCATTGCACAATGCCTATGGGCTTGTTCATGCTTTTGCTGTTGCCGTTGACCACAATGTCAAACCACTGCGTAAACATTCCCACATTTACACGCGGCTGCCATATCCCAAGCCTGAACTGTCCGCCCATAAATGCCTGCACGAAGTGCCTCCTGCTAAAGTTCTCATAAGTAAGGATGGTTTTCTCTCCGTCGTTGCTGTATGGCCTGGTGGTATTTACAATGGGATTGTCAAAATAGGTATAGGCCACCTGTGCAAAATAGTTCCTCCACACCATTCTGTACTCCAGGTTGTGCAGTCTTGTTGGCTGTAGGCGCGGATTGCCCGACTCGTACGTCATTCTGTTAAGATATGAAACATTGGCATTCAGCGCCGAATAGCCCGGCCTTTCCACCCTGTTGCCATATGATAGCGACATCTGCAGGTCGCCCAGTCTTGTGTTGGCATTGAATGAAGGGAAGATGTTGTTATAGGTCCGGCTGAGGTTGTTTTCAGACCGAGAATGCTCAAAATAGTCATAGTTTAGATGTTCATACCTCAGTCCCGCACCGATGCTTATCCGGCCTAACTGCTGCATTATCTCAACAAAGCAGGCCATATTGCTTTCCTTTATCGTTGAATGACTGCTGTTGAGGTTAGCATATTCAGTATTGAAGCGGTTGTCTGTGCTGGATCTTGTATATTCCTCGCCCAATGTCAATACACCTTTCCCTACAGGATAGCTTAATGCCAGTTTCTCGGCAGCCATGCTGGTCTTGCGTTTGCTGTATGTCGTTATGTAGCGGTCTTCCTGCATCAGACTTGTCTCTTCATTAGTGGTCTGCTGCGTTCCTCTGTTCCAGATGTAATCGGCATTGAAGTCGATGCTTAGTTTGTTTATCTGTCCGTTGTAATAAATGTTCGCAGCATGCCTTGGAGTGTTCTCCGATATGTCGTCGGCATCAGTGCTCCAACTGTCGTAAAACGTTCCGTTTTCAGACACATCGCTTTCAAGAAACGACCTTATTTCATTCTTTGCATATTCGTTCTGATAAAAGGCTCCTATGTAATGGCCGCTGCTGATTGTCCATGAAAAGCCCAATTTGCCTGAAAAGCCTTTATAATGCCTGGTGTTGGCCGTGGAGAGCTGTTGGTTCCATTCTGATTTTGTAACAGTAGCCATGTCTGTAAACTTCTTTTCCCTGCTTCTGCCCGTATCGTATGTCAAGGTGGAGAATACTTCAAAACCTCCTGCACGGTATTTAAGGTTCATCATGTTGCCACTTTGAAAGTAATGTCTGAATCCGTCTTCCGACCTGAACGTGCCGCTCCATCCGTCGCCCTGTGGCTTTTTCGTGCGGATGCGTATAACGGCCTTTGCATCTGCCGCATAAGATGAACCTGGATTGCTTATCACCTCCACATTCCGGATATTGCCGGACAATAGTGTTGATAATTCCTGCAAGTCGTTGATCTTACGTCCGTTGATATAAACGGCAGGCGTCCCCTTGCCAAATATTTCCAGATTGCCGTTGGTTTCAACAACCATTGGAATCTGTCTGAGCACATCTTTTGCCGTTCCTGCCTTGGCCAGGATGCTGTTCTCCACATTCGTTACCAGAGCGTTTCCCTTCAGATAAGTTTTAGAGGCGTTGCCTTTTATCACCACATTCTCCAGCATGGTGTTGGCTGAGGCCGTCATCATGATGTCGCCCAGTTCGCCGTCAGGAGTGATGTCGACATATCTTGAGTCGAAACCCACGTATGACAGTCTTAGCCTTAATCCCTGCGCTGCGTCGTATGACAGACAGAAACAGCCGTTGCCGTCGGTAATAACTCCGTCGACAAATGCAGAATCATGAAGAAGTACCACATTTACAAATTCCATAGGCACCCCGTCAGTATTGGTAACACGGCCTTTTATGTCCTTGCCGGATAAAGAGGATAAGGCAAGGCCTGCTGTCACAATCAATGTGAAACGTTTCCTTATGTTCATTGCTTCTCAATCTCCTTCCATTCAATTATTCTGTCTTTATCTCCGTTGCATACCACATGGGCTGTATGTATTTCTTTTACGCCATTTTCTGAAACCACATAGTAAGTTACGTTGCAGGCGAAACGCAGCTCGCCGTTTTCCTTATAGTCTTTACATAAGAATCTGCTGCCGAGTTCTACCTTTTCTCCCTTGGCAAGTGTGGCCTGCACATGGTTTACTACCGCCTCTTCAAAACTTCTGTTGGTCCTGTTGCCGTGTCCGGGCAGATGCAGTTGTCCGGCGGATGCAAGCACAATAAGCATTATGACCAACAGGCTGCCTGCTGTTTTTACAAATCTGCTTTTTCTCATTATAGTTCTTCTCCGTTTTGTTGATATTATGGTTTGTCGTCAGAGGCCGGGCGTCATGATAGTATGCCCCATGCGCCCTTTATGGATTTAGACTTCTGACGATGCAAAGTTACGGCGAAGAAGAACCTTACGACGACTAAACAGGCAAATAAAAAGTCTTAATAAGAAAAGCGTAACCTGCTGAATATCAGTGGTTACGCTTTTTGTAAATCTAAATGTCGCCCTGCCGCGTCTTAATCGGCCTTAATGCCGTTGATGTAGGATACGATGTCCTGTCCTTCGGCAGCCCCGGTCTTCTTCCTGATGGAAGTCTTGCGGACATAAATCGTGGCATCCGACTGCTGTGTTACTACGCCAATCTCTTTTGTTGAGAAGCCGGCACACAACAGGCAGGCAATCTGTATCTCCTTTTCCGTAAGCACATTGCCGTATCGTTCCGTAAGCCTGTTGTGGAAGTTGTCATAAAGACGGTCAATTACAAGATAAAGATCAGGCCACACAAGCAGACTGTCTGTCTGAATCTTGCCCTCACTGATGCCGGCTATGCGTTTCAGAAGAGCCTGGTTATGGTTGGTCGGGGTGCTTGCCACCATGCGTATTATTCCAAGTTGCTGCAAAAGTATTTTCTTGAAGAAGGCGTCGTCTTCACTCTTCTGCTGCTTTTCTTCAGGTGTTTCTTCCGCCGGAGTCTGCGTCTCTTTCAGCATCCTTTTCAGCGTGTCTATGCTGTTTTCGGCTTCTGCCAGCCGGCTTAGTCGGTTCCTGTAATATATCCATCCGCCAGCCACGCCGAGCAGAAGCAACAGCACGGCTGCCGCCAGCATCCATCCCATACGCTGTCTGTCAAGTCTCAGTTCGTGGTTTGCCCACTGCAGGCGCTCCTTCGCTTCCTGCCGTCTTGCCAGGATGCTCTCCTTGGCATGCATGTCGGCAGTTATCGAGTCGCAATACCGGGATAAGCCAACATAAGATACGGGCTTTCCGTCCCCGTAGTCTAACAGGCAACGCTCCAGTTCTATCACCATCCTGCGCGAAATGTCGTCAAAGCCTTTTGCCTCAAGTCTCGCTTCGCTCTCTATGGCCTTTTCGTTGCAGATGCGCGCAGAGTCGGGCATGTGCAGATTGATATAGTTTCCGGCCATGGCCATCTGAATGGCCGACAGGCCTGCCATCTGCGGCATCATTCGGCTTATCTCGCGGTAAACGTTGTTAGATTGGCGATACTTTCCGTTGTTTGCCAGATAGTCGGCATAGTTGCGCAGAAACTCACACGCCATGGCCGTGTCGCCGTTCTCAGTGGCCATCCTTACGCTTTGGCTGTAAAAGTGTTCCGACCGAGGGTCTCCCGCTAACGAAAGGTTCAGCCCTATCTTATAGTTCAATATTGCTTTGTCACGTTCCGTCGGATTAAGTTCCAGCGCCCTTTTCATCACCTCGGCAGCCTTGCTGTATTCCCGCTGAAGCTCAAGCAGCCTTGCCTGTTCGGCCATCAGCTTAACCCGTTTTGTTGAATCCTTAATCTTGCCAATCCCTTTGTTTAGGACGTTTATGGCGTCAGCCTTCTTGCCTTTCCAGTTCAGGTACGATGCCTCCAGAAGATAGCTGTCTGTTTGCTTGTCGGCCTCTTCACGATAGTGCATGATGGCCTCCGGCAGCTGTTCGTCCTCAGCCAGAGACATCCCCAGTATCTGATGGGCCATAGCCCGGTTCCATACCAGGTGCAGCTGCTCTTCCCTGTTCAGTCCGCCGGCATTTTCTATAGAGTCCAGTATGGCCAATGCCTTCTCCGGTGCTGTCTTCAGCATATTGTCGCTTAGCTCCAGCGCCTTTCTTCCGGGTGAACTGCATGACGCAAGCAGCACCGCAACCAGCATCATTATATATATTGCCTTTTTATGCATAAATAGCTTATTTCATGTTTGTTGTCATGCAAAGATAAGGATTTTAAGGCAAATCCAAATCAAAATACTTTGTTGTTTTCGTTCGCTGTTACACACGCCTTTGTCAGTCTTTGTCGCATAGATGTTTCCGGGGGAGTAATGCATCACAGATAAACACTGTTCGGGCAGTCCGTCTAAGGTTTGTGTGCGGGTTGGTTTTGCGGTAATATAGACCGTCTTTTATGCGCTTTTGTAATGTATTGATATTCAATGTGTTGCAAAAGGTGGTCTTTTGGCTCCTGAAAGACCATGTTTTGCAGCCTAAAAGGATACCTTTTACATCGCAAAACGTGGCCTTTTACATTCATGCTGCTTTCGCCATGCCTTTTCTTTTGCGTCAGCAGACCTTTCGTTCTGCTGCTTTTTGCCTTTCTGTCCATGTGTTTTGGTCCATGTTCCGGCAGTAGTTCTTGTGCCTTGTGTCGATGTTCCTTGCCGTCATGTCTGTCAACTCGCTGTTTACCTGCCGATATGTTAAATTTAAAACATTTATGTAAAAACATGGTGCCGTTAACATAAAAACACTTAACCGTTGCCCACGCAACGGTTCGCCGTATGGCGATTAAAAGGGAACCGGGTGAGAATCCCGGACAGACCCGCTGCTGTAATCCGCCCTTATATCGGGGTGCGAACAATGAAGCCACTGACATTTTTTCGGGAAGGCGTTCGCATCCGGGCGGTAAGTCAGAAGACCTGCCTTGCTGTTTTAATAACCTTCCGCAGCCTCGTGGATTAGGCTTCAGGAGAGCATTCTTAATTTTTTATGAAACAAAGATTAGCCATTATGTTCTTGTGCATGGCTGTCTTTACGGGCTATGCGCAAAAGCATGTGAGCCGTCTCGACAGTGTGCAGAGACTTAACGAAGTGGTAGTGCTGGGCAACAGCCAGCGCAGTGTCATTCCGTCGCAGCAGCTTAAGGGCGAAGAACTGCAGCGGCTCAACAGCCTGAGTGTGGCCGACGCGCTAAGGTTCTTTGCCGGCGTGCAGCTGAAAGACTACGGCGGAGTGGGCGGCATCAAGACCGTCAACATACGAAGCATGGGCACCAACCACGTGGGAGTGTTCTACGACGGCATACAGCTGTCTAACGCGCAGAACGGACAGGTGGACCTCGGCATGTTCTCGCTCGACAACATGCAGGCAATATCGCTCTACAACGGCCAGAAGAGTCAGATATTCCAGTCGGCAAAAGACTTCAACTCGGCCGGCTCCATATACATGTGGACGCGCCGCCCCGTGTTTGCTGACAGCACCAACTATCATCTCAAGACTACGCTGAAGACAGGTTCGTTCGACCTTGTCAATCCCGCCCTGCTCATAGAGCTGCGCCTTTCCGACAAGGTGTCGGCGTCGTTCAGCGGCGAGTGGCTCAGCAGCAGCGGCAAGTATAAGTTCCGTTACCGCCGCAAGGCCGTCATGACCGACGAGATAATGTACGACACCACCGCCGTCAGACAGAACGGCGACGTGCGCGCCACGCGCATGGAGGGCGCGCTCTTCGGCACCATCAACGGCGGCGAGTGGATGCTCAAGGCATACAACTACACCTCGGAGCGTGGCGTGCCGGGGGCCATTGTCAACAATGTTTGGCGCCGCGGCGAGCGCATCTGGGACAACAACTCGTTTGTGCAAGGCTCAATACAGAAAGATTTCGGCAGCCGTTATCACACCCGTCTCATGGCCAAGTATGCCTATTATCTCACCAAATATGTCAACAAGGACACCACCGTGATGATGATCGACAACGTTTACCGGCAGAAGGAGCTGTATCTATCTTCGTCACACCTATATAACATCACCAACTTCTGGGACGTTTCGGCTGCCTACGACGTGCAGTGGAACACGATGGATGCCGATATGTACGGCTTCGTTTATCCCACACGCTGGCACCATTTTCTCTCGGCAGCCACCGCCATTACCCTCGGCCGCGTCAAGATGCAGGGCAGCCTTGTGCTCAACTACGTTCACGACCGCACCCGTCTGGCCAAGTCGGCAGGCGACAAGACCGTGCTTACTCCCGCCTTCTTCCTGTCGTGGGCGCCCTTCGGCAGCTCCGATTTCACGCTCCGCGCCTTTGCCAAGCGCAGTTTCCGCATGCCGACGTTCAACGACCTTTACTATGCCGACATGGGCAACTCGCAGCTGCGGCCCGAATACACCACCCAATACAACATCGGTTTTGCCTACGACAGTCGCCGCAGCCGCGGCTTTCTGACCGAATGGAGCCTTCATGCCGATGCTTACCGCAACTTCGTCCGCGACAAGATTGTGGCGTATCCCAAGGGCGCGCAGTTCCGTTGGACCATGCTCAATTTGGGCCGTGTGCGTATCACCGGCGTCGACCTGACCGGCTCAATCACGCTCAATCCGCTGCGCGACCTTTACATCACCGGCAAACTTCAGTACACCTATCAGGAAGCAATCGACGTAACCAGTCCGGCCGACACCTACTATCGCGACCAGATACCCTACATTCCATGGCACAGCGGCTCGGCAATCGTTCAGGCAACATGGCGCTCATGGAGCCTTAACTACAGCTTTATCTACACCGGCGAACGCTATAATCAGCAGGAAAACATCGTTTATAACCACACGCAGCCGTGGTACACGAGCGACATCTCCATTGCGCGCAGCTTCCACTGGAGCCGCTATTCGGCCAAGGTTCAGCTCGAAGTGAACAATCTCTTCAGCCAGGACTACGACGTGATACTCAACTATCCCATGCCCAAGCGCAACTATCGTCTTACCCTAAGTTTTGAATTATGATGCACAACATACATTTTCTGTATATCCTCCTGCTGTCGGCTGTCCTGCTGTCGTCATGCCGCGAAGATGAGGTCGTGGTGCCTACGGAGTACGACATACTGCCCGTAACCGTGCCCGAAGGCAGCGATGTCGTAGGCATGTACCTGCTCAACGAGGGCAACATGGGCAGCAACAAGTGCACGCTCGACTATCTCGACTTCGTGCAGGGCTACTATGTGCGCAACCTCTACGCCGAGCGCAATCCCCATGTCATAAAGGAACTTGGCGACGTCGGCAACGACATACGTGTCTACGGCTCAAAACTCTACGTCGTGGTCAACTGCTCCAACAAGATGGAAGTGCTCGACGCACGCACCGGGGTGCGCATATCTCAGGTGGACATACCCAACTGCCGCTACGTAAACTTCTACCGCGGCCACGCCTACGTCAGCTCCTATGTCGGCCCGGTTCAGCTCAACAACCCTAACGCCGTTAAGGGTGCGGTCTACAAGGTGGACACGCTCACGCTCAAGGTGGTGGACAAATGCACCGTTGGTTATCAGCCCGAAGAACTCGAAGTGCTCGGCGAATACCTCTATGTGGCCAACTCCGGCGGCTACATGGCGCCCAACTACGACAACACCGTGTCGGTGATAGAGTTTGAAGGGTTCAGGCAGATGCAGAAGATACCCGTCGGAATCAACCTCCACCGCATCAGGGCCGACCGCCACGGACGGCTTTGGGTTACGTCGCGAGGCGACTATGAGACCATAAGCTCTAATCTCTACGTGCTCCAGAAGAAGAGCGGACGCAACGAGATGGAAGTAACCGACACGCTCAACATTCCCTGCTCGAACTTCTGCATCAGCGGCGACTCGCTCTATTACTACAGCACCGAGTGGAACAACTACACCCAGCAGAACACCATAACCTACGGAATAATAAACACGGAGACGATGAAGCGCGTGAGCGACTCGTTCATAACCGACGGCACTCAGGCCGACATCACCATTCCGTATGGCATCAGCATACATCCCGACACGGGCGACATATACATCACCGACGCCAAAAACTACGTGTCGAGCGGCGTGCTTCACTGCTATTCGAAAGACGGAAAACACAAGTGGAGCGTGCGCACGGGCGACATTCCTGCCCACATGTGCTTCATAAAAGGTTCTTCAAAATAATTCATTATGAACAGAATAAAACATCATATAGTGCGCCTTTCGGTCATGTCTGCCGTTGTTGTGGCGGCTGTGTTGCCGTGTTCGTGCGAACGCGACGCCGAGAATGTCAGTTCGGGTCTTGACGACTATTACTACATCGAGCGCATGAAGAAGCTCAGACTTGCCCCTGCCTACACCGGCGACTCTTACCGCTGGACCGTCAGGACGGCATCGGGCGCCGACTCGCTCCTTTCCACCGACCGCGAGTATATCTTCCTCGCGCAGCACGAAGGCGAGTATGTGATTACCTTCGAACTTGACGACGGCGGGCGCGGATATAAGCAGACATTTCCCGTTACGGTGCTTCACGAGGAAGTGGAGTATAGTCCCTATACGGCAAGCGTGTATGAATATTGCCCCGCTCCGGGCCAGTTTGTCAACACGATGCCCATATATGAGCCAGGCGACGACACTGAAACAATGAGGCAGAAAGCCGAGGACGACCTCGTGAACGACGTGATGATAACCCTCGGAGCCTATGGAGGCTACGTTACGTTTGCCTTCGACCACACCGTGGTGAACGTGCCGGGCGAGAAAGACTTCTACATAAAAGGCAATTCGTTCTACTCCGACATACCCGGATATGCCGAGCAACGGGGCGGCAACTGCGAGCCGGGCATAGTGATGGTGGCGTTCGACCGCAACATGAACGGACGCCCTGACGACGACGAATGGTATGAGCTTGCCGGCAGCGAATATAACAACAGCGCCACGATAAAGAACTACGGCATAACCTACAGCCGTCCGGTGGAGCACGATCCTGTTCCCGACGCGTCGGGAACGCTCACCGACACGCTCTACATACCATGGAAAGACAACCGCGGAAACAGCGGACATATATATAAGAACATGTACCATACGCAGAGCTATTATCCTGAATGGATAGATGCCGACGAGCTTACGTTCAGCGGAACGCGCCTGCCTGACAACGGCAAGGACGTGAGCGGATGGGGCTCTTACTATGTTCTCTACTCATATCCGTGGGGCTATGCCGACAACCATCCTAACGACTCCATCGGCCTTAACAGCTTCGACATAGGCTGGGCTGTGGACAGTCAGGGGAACAAAGTCAGTCTGCCGGGCGCCGACTTCATACGCGTCTACACCGGCGTAAACCAGTATTGCGGATGGGTGGGCGAGACCTCTACCGAGATTTCGCGTGCGCAAGACCTGCACGTGCAGGCCGACATGCAGCCCAATGCGGCTCCCCTGACCATAAGACGAGCAAAACAGACAAATAAATAACAAACATGTTTAATTTTTAAAAGTTAAGTTCTTTATGAAGAAAAAGATTTACTTATTGTTGTTTGCACTGCTGTCGGGCGTGTTTGCCATTGCCCAGACAATAAAGGTGCAGGGCGTTCCGCGCAACATCAAGAACGGAACCGTAATGATGTCGGCCACCGACAACACGTGCGATGTCGACTTCTCTAAGATTACGCGCTGGATAGGCGAGGGCGACAAGCAGGCCGCGCTCGTCATCAAATGGAACGACAGCCGCGAGGAACGCCTCTATGTGTGGGGCTACCGCTGGACCGACGAGGCCGACGGAACGGGTGCAGCAATGCTCTGCAACATAGCAAAGAACGACCCTAACTTTATCGTTCTCGTTTATGGCAACACTCCTTACGGCACCACCATTGGCGGTGTGGGCTACGACCTTGACGGCGACGGATTCAGCATAACAAAGAACGGCGAGGCCGTGGAGCCTGATGAGGACGGACTGCTGCATACCACCAGCTACGACTTTGACAGCTATGTGTCGGCCGACGAGGACGACCTCTGGTTCTCAGGCTGGTATGACGGCTATCTGTCTTACTGGGTGTGCGACACTCCGGGCGAAGCGTTCGGCTACTCTAACGTGGGCGCAACGGGCCGCAAACTCGTCGACGGATGCGTTGACGGATGGTCGGCCGTGAGAGACATGAGCGACATGAACATGGGCAACATGATTGGCGAGCTGTATTATCTGCCTGCGCTGACGTCAGAGCCCGTGCTGGTTGACTACACCAAAGGCACATTCATCGTGAACGAAGACTGGTATGGCCACCAGAACTCTACCGTAAACTTCCTCACCGACGAGGGCGAATGGGTTTACCGTGTGGTGCAGAAGGAGAATCCCGGCGTTGAGCTTGGAGCCACCGTGCAGTATGGAGCAATCTACGGTGACAAGTTCTTCATCATAGCCAAGCAGCCCAAAGATCCGGGCGCAAGCATCATGGGCGGACGCATAACCATCTGCGACGCCAAGACAATGAAGGTGCTGAAGCAGATAGAAAACATTGCCGTTGACGATAATGGCTCAAGCATTGCCGACGGCCGCGGCTTCCTCGGAGTGGACGAGCACAAGGCATACGTAGGCACAAGCAACGGTATCTACGTTCTCGACCTCGACAAGCTGGAGATTACGGGCAGCGTAGGCGGAGCCGGAACAGACAGCGACGACCCGTATCAGCAGCTCTACGGCGGACAGATTGGCAACATGGTGCGCGTGAACGACCGCGTGTTTGCCGTTCATCAGAAGAACGGACTGCTCGTAATCAATCCCGCAACCGATGAGGTAGAGCAGACCGTTGAGGCTCCCGAAGGATGGGGCTTCGGCTCTGTGGTACTGTCGAAAGACGGCAACCTGTGGCTCAGTCTGGCAGCATCGTCAGGTTCAGGTCAGGCCGACACACGTATAGTAAAGCTCAACCCTGCAACGCTCGAGCAGACCATCATAGAGTGCCCCGAAGGCATCTTCGGTCCGGCAAACTCATGGTATGCATGGACACCCGACTGCTTCTGCGCAAGCAAGCAGAACAACGTGCTCTACTGGAACGGTGGAAACAGCAGCTGGTTCAGCGGCAAGACTGTCTATAAATACGACATCGACAGCAACACCTTCAGCACGTTCATCGACTATAACGACGACCCCGACGGCTGGCAGATCTACGGATGCTCGTTCCGCATAGACCCTGTTACCGACGAAGCCATAGTAAGCCTCTACAAAGGCTACGGCGACCCGACCTACGTTGTGCGCAAATATGACAACGAAGGCAAGCAGATAGCTGAGTATTCAATGATAAGCAACTACTGGTTCCCGTCGCTTCCGGTATTCCCCGACAACGAGGCTCCTGTCGTTGCCGACATCGACCCCGTAAGCCTTACAACCGAGGACGGCACCACCGTTTCGCTGAAAGAAGTGGCTACCGACGCCGACAATATGGATGCTGCCATCGTGAAGACTGTCAAGGAGGTGAGCGACGAAGAAGTGCTGAAGGCTGAAATGGCCGACGGCGACCTCGTGATAACTCCGCTCAAGGCAGGCAAGGCAGACATAACCATCCAGATCAACTCTAACGGCAAACTGGCTGAGACCGTTGTAAGCGTAGAAGTAACTGAGGCTACAGACATCGATGCCGTTGAAGGCGTCAAGGCTGAGGAAACTGGCCGCTACACGCTCGACGGCAAGATGCTCAACGCTCCGCAGCGCGGCATCAACATAATCCGCATGAGCGACGGCACAATCAAGAAGGTTATCGTGCGCTAAATCATGCAGCAGCATGCGCCCCTCGTGGCGCATCACACATCAACGGCACGCCCGGCATCGTATGTCAGGCGTGCCTTTTCTTTTTGTCGGTAAGTCATGATGAAGATGCGTAAATAATGGTCAAAACGCATTTTCAACCCCGTTTTCGCCTGTCTTTTATCCGCCTTTGTAACCGCTTGATATTCAATGCGTTGCAAAAAGCCATGTTTTAGCCTCTAAAAGACCACCTTTTGCAGCCTGAAAGGTTACCTTTCGCAATGCAAAAGACGGCATTTCGCATTTCGTCTGCCGGCGTTCCGATTTTTTAAACCTTTATCCCCGCCGCGCCTTTCTCCGTGAGAAATATTTTCATTAACTTTGCATCCCGTCAGAGTAACATCCTTATAGCTTGCAAAAACAATGGAAAATAATTATGCTATACAGTTCCCCGAGATAATGAAGGGGAAGAAAATCCTTTATGTTCATGGTTTCAGTTCATCGGGACAGTCGGGCACTGTCGTCAAGATTCGCGAGATGCTGCCCGGCGCCACCGTAGTGGCTCCCGACCTGCCACTGCATCCTGCCGAGGCCATGGACCTGCTTCACCATACTTGCGAGACTGAAAATCCCGACCTGATTATCGGTACGTCGATGGGCGGAATGTATGCCGAGATGCTCTACGGATACGACCGCATATTGGTAAATCCTGCCTTTCAGATGGGCGACACCATGCTGAAGCATGGCATGCTGGGCAAGAACACCTTTCTTAATCCCCGTCAGAACGGCGTTCAGGAGTTTATCGTAACCAAGTCTCTCGTGGAGGAATATAAGGAGATTACCGCCAAATGCTTTGCCGGCGTAACCGAGGAGGAGAGCCGCGACAGGGTGTTTGGATTATTCGGCGACGAAGACCCCGTGGTGCATACGCGCGACCTGTTCTCGCAGCACTACCGCAACGCCATCAGCTTTCACGGCGAGCATCGCATGAACGACAAGATATTGCTCCACTCTGTGCTGCCCGTAGTGCAGTGGATAGACGACAGACAGGAGCATCGTGAGCGCCCAATAATATACGTCAGCATAGACACGCTGCGCGACGCACGCGGCAATCAGATGTCGAGTGCTATGAAGGCGTTCCGCTATCTCTTTGAGCATTACGCCATGTATATCGTTGCTCCGTCGCCTGCCTACAACCCTGAATACATTGCCGAAGTGATGCGCTGGACTGAAGACGTGGTAAACGTTCCGGCATGGCAGCACCTTGTGTTCACCAACCGCAAGGACCTTATCTACGGCGACTACCTCATCGACCCGTCAGAAGAGTATGGCGCAGCCGACTTTATGGGCACGCTAATCAAGTTTGGAAGCGACACCTTCAAGACTTGGGAAGAGATAATAGAATTTTTCAGCAGGCTGGGAGGACAATGATAATTCATAATTCACAATTCATAATTCATAATTGGGCAAATCAGAACTTCGTTTCATAATTTGTACGAGAATATCACTTTATATCGTATGTTATATATAATAACACCCGCCCAATTATGAATTATAAATTGTGAAACACAAGTTCGGCATTAGCTAATTATGAATTATAAACGTGAATTATAAAATCGTGAATTGTGAATTATAAAGACGTTAATAGTGAACTCTTTTCTCGCGTTTTAGAACTTACGCGCCTTTATGATACTGCCGATGCTAAGAGCGTCAACAAGATGGCGCACGAGACGCTGGTGCTGACTTGCCATGAGGGACTGCGCGACACGGGACAGGCCTTCGGTAACCTCTTTTCGCAGGTCGACTATCTGTGCAAGAGGCACAACGTCAAGCTGCCCGACTGGATTGCAGTTCAGGCCATGCGCCGCCATACCAACAGCAGTGAGCCGCTCTCGCGCGAAGATTTCTTCTACGACATGCGCGCCCTCAGCCGCTTCATCTCTGCCGTTACGGGCACCGACGTGCCGGGCGAGCTGCTCCGTGTGCTGCCTGCCGAGCGCAAGCCTTACACCAAGGCCGAAGGCACCGACGTAAGATACGTGAGATGTATCGTAAGAGGGTTCGACGACAAATATATCTATGTGTCGGCCGAAGACGTGCTCGGCGGAGCCATGCTTGCTGCCGACTATACGGCAGACGACCTCACTTATCTCTCCGAACTGCTGCGCGAGGGCATGCAGCTCAACCTGCTCGACTGCAAGCTTGAAGGCTCATGCACATACAGCGGCAGCGAGGGCGACGTGAAATGCGACATCATCGTGCCTTCGCTCGTTATCGTAGAGCCCGACTATCTTATCGACATCAGCTCAATAGCCGCATGCTTTAAGGAGTACGGCCATCATCCGCTGATATACACCATCGACCGAATGAAGCCGCGCGCCAACAGTCAGGCAATACTCCTCGGTAATCTTGCCGGCAGCGTGCTCGACGATATTATCAACAGTCGCGGCACCTACAGTATGGCGTCTACGCTGAAGTCGAGTTTCAGCGAGAAGGCTCTCGAATATTCAACCTGCACCGACTTCAATCCTGCCGTGTTCAAGGCAAATGCCGCCGTGCAGGCATCAAACATCAACGCCGCCGTAACGGGCATGTTCGGCGAATACGACCGCAGTCGCGTTGTGCTCGAGCCGTCGTTCGTCTGCGAGCGTCTTGGCCTTCAGGGCCGTGTCGACCTCATGACCACCGACTTCCGTCTGCTTGTTGAGCAGAAGTCGGGGCGCAACCTCAACATAGAGCGCGCCGCACAGTCGGGCGGCAAGGGCCTGCAGCTTGAGCCTCATTATGTTCAGCTGTTGCTTTATTACGGCGTGCTGAGATACAACTTCAATCTTGGTTTCAACAAGACAGACATCCGTCTGCTCTATTCTAAATATCCCCCGGCACAGGGCTTCCTTGCCGTAGCCTTTTATCGCAAGCTCTTCGCTGAGGCCATCAGTCTGCGCAACAAGATTGTCGCTGCCGACTTCGACATAGCCCTCGACGGCTTCGACAGCGTGCTGCCCGAACTTACGCCCGCCACGCTCAACACCACAAAAACCGCTTCGTCGTTCTTTCAGCGCTACCTTCTGCCGCAGATAGAGACAGTAACGGGACCGTTGGCAGCCATGCCGCCGTTAGAGCGCGAGTATTTCTGCCGCATGATGACGTTCGTATATCGTGAGCAACTCTTAGGCAAGGTAGGCTCGCAGGAAGGCGTAACAAGCTGTTCGGCAGACCTCTGGAACATGCCGCTGGCAGAAAAGCTGGAGACCGGCAACATATACACCGGCCTGACAATAAAGGCAAAGGAGTGTGCCGAAGGCAGTTCCGTGCCCGACCGCATAACGCTCTCCGTGCCCGGACAGGGCGAAGGCTTCTTGCCAAACTTCCGCCGCGGCGACATGATTTATCTCTATCAGTATCGTGCCGACAGCGTTCCCGATGTGCGCAACGCCATACTTTACAAGGGAAACATCGACGAGCTGCATACCGACGAGATAACAGTGGTGCTGACAGACGGACAGCAGAACCCCGACGTTCTGCAGGTTCAGCATCCCGAGGATATGCCCGACGACATGCATAAGTCAATGGTATATGCCGTAGAGCATGCCGGAACAGACGCTTCGGGCAGCAGCGGAGCGCGCGCATTGCTTGAGTTTGTAACCGCTCCCGACGACCGACGCAGTCTGCTTCTCGGTCAGCGTGCCCCTCGCAGAAACGATAGCGTAAGGCTCACAAAGAGCTATAACCCAAGCTACGACGACATACTGCTGGGCGCAATGCAGGCATCCGACTATTATCTGCTCGTCGGTCCGCCCGGCACGGGCAAGACATCAATGGCTCTGAGGTTTATGGTTGAAGAGGAACTTACGCGCCCCGGTGCGTCGGTTTTGCTCATGGCATACACCAACAGGGCCGTGGACGAGATATGCGCAATGCTCGAAGACGCCTCGCTCGACTATCTGAGGCTGGGCAGCGAATACAGCTGCGACCGCCGTTTCAAGCATCGTCTTATTGGCGAGGCTGTGCGCAACTGTCCCCGTCTGTCCGACATCCGCAAGCGCATATCCTCGGTGCGCATCATCACCGCCACAACGTCAATGCTCATGTCGCGGCCTTTCGTGTTCAGCCTGAAGCACTTCTCGTTGGCCATTGTCGACGAGGCGTCGCAGATACTCGAGCCTGGACTTATCGGTCTGCTTGCCGCCCACGACCACGAAGGCGGCGTGCGCACGCGCTGCAGCATCGACCGCTTTATCCTTGTAGGCGACCATAAGCAACTGCCGGCTGTGGTGCTGCAGAGCGAAACCGAGTCGGATGTGAGCAGCGAGGCGCTGCGTGCCATCGGACTCGACAACTGCCGCAACTCGCTCTTTGAGCGTCTGCTGCGCACAGAGCGCGCCGCCGGCCGTACAGAGTTTACAGGTGTGCTGCGCCGTCATGGCCGTATGCACCCCGACGTGGCAGAGTTCCCCTGCCGTGAGTTCTACGCCAGCGAGCATCTAGAGCCTGTTCCGCTGAAGCATCAGAAGGAAACGTCGCTCAATTATGCCGACACAGGTCATACCGACAAGCTCGACACGCTGCTGCGCACTCACCGCATGATCTTCATTCCGTCGCAGCCGTGCCGCCGTCCCGATGTGTCCGACAAGGTGAACACAAGCGAGGCAACCATAGTGGCCGACCTTCTGAGCCGTCTTTACTCCATGCTCGGCAGCAGTTTCAGCGCAGCCAAGAGCGTGGGCGTAATAGTGCCTTACCGCAACCAGATAGCCGTGATACGCAAGGAGATTGAGAAAACCGGGATAAAGGAGCTTGAAGACATATCCATAGACACCGTAGAGCGCTATCAGGGCAGCCAGCGCGACGTGATAATCTATTCGTTCACGGTGCAGAACAGGTGGCAGCTTGAGTTTCTTGCAGCCAACTGCTTCATGGACGACGCACGCATCATAGACCGCAAACTGAACGTGGCCATGACCCGTGCGCGCCGCCAGATGATAATGACCGGCAACGTTGAGACGCTCAGCCATAACACTGTCTTCCGTGAGATGATAAGCTATGTGGAGTCGAAAGGTGGCCTGTTCAGATATTACGAATAGCCTTTCATGACGGCGTTTGCGGTTGTTCAGTCGTTGTTGAGTAACAATATGCCTCTTGGCATCTGCCGTCGTGAATGGAGAATAAATACAAAAAAGTTTTTCTCAGAAACTCATCACTCGTCACATTGCAGCATAACTTTCAGTTAGTCAGATTGTTGCAGTGTGATGAGTTGCCGTCCGCACTCATCACGCCGGCAGCGTAAAGCCCTTGATGTGATGAGTCGGCAAGTCAAAACGTCACGCCTTAAGGCGTTGAATATTAGAGCGTTACAGGCAGATGTGACGAGTGATGAGTTTCTGAGAAAAACTTTTTAGTTTAATAAACATCGGCCTTTTGCAGCGCAAAAGCTATCCTTTTATGCTGCAAAAGGCCGTGTTTTATGGTGCAAAAGCATACCTTTTACAATGCCGTTTGGGGTGTTTTGTAATACAGAAATATGACTTCTGCGTGATGCTTACGGCCATTGGGCATTGCGGATATGCAGTAACGGTGTTGCCGTTAAATGCCATTCGGCATAATCTTCGTTACGTTTTAATATCTTAGAAGAACGTTTCGGGCTCGCGTCTTGCCGAGAAAGCCGCTGTAAATTTAGCCGCAGCTTCGGCATAAGCGGGCAGATATATGGCGCGCGAGCCGTGAGGACAAACCACCACGCAGCGTCCGCATGCAATACATTTGGATGTGTCTGTGCTGCAAGGGTCGCTTTCGCTTATCGCGCCGGCAGGGCAGAGTCTTGCGCAGGTCATGCATTTAGTACATGTATTCTTGTCGCCCGTGGGGCACATCGGCACTTTGTGAGCCTCCCTGTACGGGCGGTTGCCTTTCACTTCAGGGTCGCCCAAGGCGTCAGTTCCGGCAGCATCGGCGAGCAGTTGGGCACATCTCTTGCCGAACGCGGCAGCCTTTTCAAGGTCGGAAGCATCGGGACGGCCCTCAGCAACCTTCGGGAATATGCAGTGGCGGCCTATGAACGCGCCGGCAGCAAACGTGCGGAAGCCGTTGCCGTTGAGCGTGTCTTTTATCTCGAGCAGCGCGTCGTCGTAGTCGCGGTTGCCGTAGACGCACACCGCAACGGCAGGAGTGTTGTTGCCGTGAACCATCTTCAGCGCCTCGGCGGCAGCCTCGGGTATGCGTCCCACGTAGACAGGAGCGCCAACAATGAGCATACTGTTGTCGCCGCTGAGCGTTATTTCGCTCTCGGGCAGGGCGTTGGTCACGTCGTGTTCAATGATGTTTCCGCCGATGGCCTTGGCTATTTCCCTAACTATTGTGCGTGTGGTGTAGGTTGCACTGAAGTACACCACGTGAATGTCCGTTATGTTCATAATTTGTTTTTTGTATAAAATGAAGCCGATAAAATGTTTCTCTATGCAAATGTAAGAATAAAAAACGCACGGCGCAAGCATACGCCCCGTGATTTTTATGTGTTGAGGCTGCGTGCCGCGCGGTGTGCCTGTAGCCGTGAGGCATGAGCAGACGTCGCTGCGGCGTGTGCCGGAATATAAAAAAGTAAAAGATATAACATTATCCATGATATGGGTATGCAGGTTAATGCCGATAATAGTTATCTTTGCAGCGTGCAGTAAAACGGCCGCTCTGCGGTGCCGGAGCGGTCATGGTGAAGGCACAAATGAAACGACAGTTAACGAAAAAAGGACAATATATCATTATGACATTGAATGACTTTTTGGCTTATGTGGCCACAGGCAAACCGCTGAACACACCCGAGATATGCAGTTTTATGGACGATATGAGCAACGAGGCGCGCCGCGTTACGTTCAGGCTCAACGCCGAGTTTCACACTCAGGAGGAAGTAAGGTCACTGCTCTCAGAGATTATGGGATATAGCGTTCCCGACACGCTGAGAGTGTTTCCGCCGTTCTATACCGATTTCGGCAAGAACATACACATAGGCGAAAACGTATTTATCAATGCCTGCTGCCACTTTCAGGATCATGGAGGCGTAACCCTTGGCGACGGCTGTCAGATAGGCCACAACGTGGTGTTTGCCACGCTCAACCACGGACTTGAGCCCGAAAACCGCCGCTTCACTTATCCTGCTCCGATAGTCTTGGGGCGCAACGTGTGGGTAGGTTCTAATGCGACGATACTTCAGGGCGTTACGATAGGCGACAATTCGGTGGTTGCTGCCGGAGCCGTGGTAACCAGGGATGTGCCTGCCGACACAATAGTTGGCGGCGTTCCGGCGCGCGTGATAAAGCATATCTGACGCTGTCAGGCTATAAACGGCATTCAGAGCGGCTTTGGGTCTTGTAATGAAATATGTGTAAAAAGGGTAAAATAATCAGTAAATGTGGTATCGTGGCGACGGAGGATATGTGCTAACTTTGCACCGTAACCAAAATATGATAGCATGAAACTGATTAATGTAACAATGATTGCGGCGGCTATGTTGATGGCCGTATGCAGTCAGATAAAAGCTGAAGAGAATATGAAAAACGTACTAAACGAAAAGCAGCAGTGTATGGCTGCCATTGCATGCCTTGAGGCAAAGGGCGACATCGACGGTCTGACTGCCGCCATCAACGCCGGATTTGACGCCGGACTTACCGTGAGCGAGATTAAGGAAGCCCTGTCGCAGTTGTATGCCTACACGGGATTTCCGCGCAGTCTTAACGCCCTTGGCACACTGCAGAGCGTTGTCAATAGCCGCCGTCAGCAGGGCAAGGCGTGCGAGGAGGGCAAGGATGCCGACCCGATGGCAGAAGGATACGACTCACTGAAACAGGGAACGGAGGTGCAGACCAAGTTGAGCGGCAAGCCGTTTAACTATGATTTCGCCCCAGCCACCGACTATTATCTTAAGGCTCACCTGTTTGGTGACATCTTTGCGCGCAACAATCTCACCCACGCCGAGCGCGAGTTGGTTACCGTAAGCGCGCTGTCAGGCTTGCAGGGCGTTGAGCCGCAGTTGCAGTCGCACGTCAGCGGAGCGCGCAACATGGGGCTGAAGGACGACGAGATACGCTCAATACCGGCCACGCTTGCTGCCCGTGTGGGCGAGGTTGAGGCATGGCGCGCTGCCAAGGCCATTGCGGCAGTGTTCGGAGAGCCGTTTGATGAGGGCAAGCCCGTGGAGCAGATGATGTTCCCAAAAGGCGACTTCAATTCGGCTTATGCCAAATATTTCATCGGCAACAGCTATCTTGCACCGCTCAGTCAGGGCAAGGTTCCAGTGTCTAACGTAACCTTTGAGCCCCGTTGCCGCAACAATTGGCACATCCATCACAAAGGAATACAGGTGCTGATATGCGTCGGCGGCACAGGCTGGTATCAGGAGTGGGGCAAGGATGCCCGAATGTTGAAGCCCGGAGATGTGGTTGAAATACCCGAAGGCGTTAAGCATTGGCACGGCGCAACCAAAGACAGCTGGTTTCAGCACGTAACGTTCACCGTTGCCGAAGAAGGCGCGTCGAACGAATGGCTCGAGCCGGTTACGGATGAAGAATATGACAAACTGTAACTTTCAACATGTCTTTATAACTATAACACCCCGCAGACAATAGCCTGCGGGGTGTTATGTTTTGTTGCTTATGACATTATGTAAGTCGCCATTCACCTATGTCCTGTGATGTAGCCGGCTTTTATTTCGCCATACATAAATTATTATTTAAGATGCTTCAGCATCCATTCCATCTGTCCGTATTCAGTGTCGTCAGATGTCCAATGCTCGTTGATAGGCGTCAGCAGCGCTTCTTTCGGACAACTTAGAGTGTTCCATACGGCATAGCTTGTTGTCGGCGGACAAGTGTTGTCGTTATATCCCCAAGTCATATAAGTGTCGGCTTTCACGTGGCGCGCAAAGTTTACGACGTCATAATAAGCCATGGTCTTCATGTTGTTCTCGGTGAGCATGCCCTCAATGCGGTTGAAGTGAGGATATCCGCCGGTAAGTCCGGCGCTGTATGCCGCCATGTCGCTCAGCGCGGGATGATTGACAATGCACTGCGTCACGCGGCTGTCGAGTCCGGCAGCCACCAGCGCAAGCGCTCCGCCCTGACTGCCTCCCTGCACGATTACGTTGCGTCCGTCCCATTCAGGCAGCTGCGTCAGCAGGTCGATGCAGCGCACAAGAGCCAGATAGACGCGCTTCATGTAGTAGCGGTCGCGGTTGTCTATGCCGTTGGCAAGATAGCCGTTCTCCTTGCCGTTGAATGCTTTAGATATGTCGTTGAACATCTCCTGACTCATTCTCGGGTCGAGTCCGTGAATCTCCATCTCCATTCTTATACATCCGTTCTCGGCATAATACTTGTGGCGCAGCGGCTCCTTTATGGTCTTTATGCCTGCTCCCGGAGGGCACAGCACCACCGGACAGCTGCCCTTTGCGGCGTTTTTGGGATAAAAGAGATATGCATATACGGCCTGTTTCTGCTTGTTGAGCGTCAGTTTCACGAGGTAACAGTCAATCTTGTCGGTGCAATATTCGTCGGCTCTTTCCTTTGTATATTTCAGCGGAACGGCCCTCATGTCCTCAATGTTCTTGTTCCAGAAGTCCGTAAAGTCGGCAGGCTCCTTGGTGTAAGGCCTGATTTTATCTACTGAAAATCCCACTTTTATGTGATGTTCGTAGGTCTTGCCGTCAACCGTGGCCTTCAGTCTGAGGTCGCGGAAGCCCGGAGTCTTTCTCGTTCCCATGTCAATTGTGGCCCTTCCGCCGTTGAGTTTCACAGAGCCTTTCTTGTCAGCCTCCAGCATGTCGTCGGCTATTTCGTAGTTCACCTTGCAGTCTCTCGGTATGCCGTATTTATACAGCTGCACCTCAATCTTAGCCTTTTCGCCCGTCTGATAGAGCCAGTCGGCATGGTCGGGCACGGTCAGCCACAGATAGTCAGAGCGGTAAGGATAGTTTTCGGCTGCGGCATATAGCCATGCAGCAACGGCAAAGATAAGCGTAAAAACAATTCTTTTCATTGGTTGTAGTATATTAGTTTTTGTGCAAAGGTAATGCAAACAGCCTTAACGGCAAAATAAATCAAGGCTAATCAGCATTTTTGTTGAGGCTTTGGTGAGGGGGAATTGATGAGAGGGATGGGACTTATGCGACCATGTGAACTTATGATTTGGAGTTATGGGGATGTTGGTTATTGGGGCATTTGGGTGCATTGCGGCACCCAAATGTTTACTGTCCGCCGTCAGCCGTTGCGGTATTCATGGGGCGTGCAGCCTGTAATCTTCTTGAAAACCGTGTTGAAACAGCTCTCGGCACAGAATCCCAGCATCGACGCTATGTCGCCTGCCGTCATGTCGGTAGACAGCAGCAGTTCCTTTGCCATCAGTATCCGCCTCAGCTGTATGTATTCGCTCACGCTCTTTCCCGTCTCGTGCTTCATCATGTCGTTGAGATATTCGGCCGACATTTTCAGTTCGGGCGCTATCCGGCATGCCGTCAGCATGCTCTGCGTGGCGGCCTTGCCCGAGCGCAGAAAGCCGTCTATTATGCCGTCAACGGTCTTTATTGCAGCCGTGTTGGCCTCGTGGCGGGTGATAAACTGGCGTGTGTAGAACCTCTGACAATAGTTGAGCAGCAGTTCGATGCAGTTGCTTATTATTGCCTTGCTGTATTCGTCTACGCCCCATTTCAGCTCGCAGTCGATGCCGTCGAGACATCTGCCTATCACCTTCAGTTCGCAGCACGACAGATGGAGCGCCTCGTCCGTGTGGTATTTAAAGAACGAGAAGTCCTTTATCCTCATGCCCAGCGGCGTGCATCTTATTATGTCGGGATGAAATATCAGCATCCTTCCGCCGCACTGTCTGAGGTCTATCTCGCTTGCAGGCGTGGCAAACGTCATGGTGGCTTCGGAGAAGTCGTAGTAGTGCTGTCCGCATTTGCCGGCGGTGCATCCGTCGCTCACCACCTTCACCGCATAGCAGTCGGTGGCCATGTTGCGGCAGCTGCTCTTGCCCGACATGTCTATCAGGCTCACCTGCGGATGCCTCGTCTCCTTGTCGAAGGCGCGGTTGCACTCGCACACATAGTTTGTCGTGTCGCAGATATGGCGCATTGTGTCTCTCGTCATCTTGTCTTTTCAGCGTTAGCCGTCATCGTCCTACACCGATGCCTTGCGGTATTCGCTCGGCGTCATGCCCGTGTTGCGCTTGAAATAGCGGTTAAAGTGCTGCGAATACTGGAAGCCCAGACCGTAGCTTATCTCGTTGATTGTCTTTCTTGTACCCAGCAGTTCGTCCTTTGCCAGGTCCATAATCTTGTTCTGTATATACTCCTGCGGCGTGCGTCCCGTCTCGCGCTTGATGAGATCGCCGAAGTAGTTGGGCGACAGGAAGCATTTCTCTGCAAAATATTTCACCGTAGGCAGACCGTTCACTGCGGCCGTATCGCCCTCGAAATAGCCGTCGAGCTCGTTCTCAAACTTGGTCAGAATGTCGCGGTTAACCACCTTACGGGTGATAAACTGGCGCTCGTAGAACCTCATGCAGTAGTCGAGCAGAAGTTCGATGTTGCGGCATATCAGCTTCTTGCTGTGGTTGTCTATCGGGCGTTCGGTCTCAATCTTGATTTTCTCGAGACAGTCCTTGTATATCATCTTCTCCTGTTCCGACAGATGGAGCGCCTCGGTTGACGAATAAGAGAAGAACGAATACTGCTTTATCTCCTGTCCAAGCGACGTGCCGCGTATAAGGTCGGGGTGAAAGAGCAGGCCGAGAGCGTTGGGCTCATAGTCGGGTCTGTGCCTGACATGGACAACCTGTCCGGGCGCAAAGCTCGTAACCGTGCCCTCCTGATAGTCGTAGGGCATGCGGCCGTAGGTTATGTCGCCGCAGTAAGTCTGCTTCAGGAACAGGGCGTAAACGCCGTAATAGTAAGACACCTCCTGCGGAAATGCCTTCTTGTCGGCCTTCTTCAGGTCTACCACTGCCACGAGCGGATGCTTCGTCTCAAAGCCCATCGCCTTGTTGTATTCGTCGATGGAGTTGAATTTTATCAGGTTTTCCATGCTTAAATAGTTTATTCTTTCTTGTTGAACTTCAGCCGGCTGCAGCGCATAGGGGCTTATGCCGTGTTGCCTGCTGCTTGCCGATGCTAATGCAAAGATACTTCTTATCGGCATAACAGCGTGTGTACGATTTACTGAATTTGTTATATTTATTACTTTTTCAGCAGTTTTTCGCCTCCTTATCGCATATTGTTATACCAAATGTTTACCTTTGTGTAGAATTTCACAAATGTTTATGCACACACCCGGTTACCGTTTCCGCCGTGCCATGAGGCTGTTGCCCGTGTTGCTGTCTTTGGCAACATGCGCCGGCGTTTATGCCCAAGACTCGCTCAAATACAGACGCCACGACCTGGCGCTGACCATAGGACGCACCGACAGCAGCGCGGTGCGCATGTCGTATCTTAACGTCGGTCTGCTCGGTGGAGCCGCCCGTCTGCACGGCTTCCAGCTCAATGCCATGACGTCGTTTGTCGGCAGGGAGATGCACGGAGTGCAGCTCTCGGGCCTGTCGGGTGTGGCGATGAACATGCGCGGCGTGCAGCTTTCGGCGTTCAGCAACGTCAGTCTGTCGCCCTTCAGGGGCCTTCAGCTTGGCGGAGTTACCAACATATCGCGCGGCGTGGGCGGCGGAATGCAGCTATCCGTGCTGGCCAACATCAGTTCGAAGGTGATGCGCGGCGCACAGCTCGGCACGTATAACTATGCCGACACGCTGCGGGGATGGCAGATAGGACTGGCCAATGTCTGCATGGAACATCCGCACGGCGTGCAGCTCGGACTGGTAAACTACAGCCGCGACACAGTGGCGCACAAGATAGGACTGGTGAACATCAACCCCAAGACGAAGGTAGACTTCATGTTCTTTGGCGGCAACAGCAGCAAGATTAACGCCGCATTCAGGTTCCGCAACCGCAGCACTTACAGCATAGTTGGTGCCGGAACGCATTACATGGGGCTCGACGAGAAGTTTTCGGGCGCGCTGTATTACCGTCTTGGACAGTATTTCAACCTCGGCCGCCGCTGGTCGATCAGCGCCGATGCGGGCTTTTTTCACATAGAGACCTTTCAGCACAATTCGGCCGACAAGCCCGAACGCCTATACTCGCTGCAGCTGCGCGCCAACGTAGACTACAGGCTCAACGACAACATCGGGCTGTTTGCGTCGGCAGGATATGGCTTTACAAGATATTATGAGCATAACCGGAAATACCGCAACAGGGCCATAGTTGAGGCGGGACTGACCTTTGCCTACAACCGCGGCGGACTGAAGGGCAGGGCAAGTGATGACGAAACGGAGGCAGGCGTAACTGATTCGGTGTCGATATATGCCTTCGACAACCCTGAGAATATGAAGAAACGGCCGTGGAAGGCGGCTGCCGAGGCTGTCGGAATAAACGTGCTCGTGAACTGCTTCGACCGCTTTGTGCTGTGCGAAGACTTTGCCAAAGTTAATCTGAGCAGCATCAAGGAGAACTTCAAGACGGGCTTTGTGTGGGACAACGACCAGTTTTCAACCAACCTGTTTGCCCATCCTTACCACGGCGGACTATATTTCAACGCCGCCCGAAGCAATGGCCTGAGCTTCTGGGAGTCGGCGCCTTATGCCCTTGGAGGCAGCCTGATGTGGGAGCTGGCGTGCGAGGTTGAGCCGCCTGCAATAAACGACCTCATGGCGACAACCATCGGCGGAATATGCATAGGCGAGGTAACCCACCGCGTGTCTAACCTCATTTACGACGACCGCGAGCGCGGAATGCGCCGCTTTCTGCGCGAGTTTGCCGGTGCGCTGGTGTGCCCCATCCGTGCGTTCAACCGCATATTGAGCGGCGATGCGTGGCGTGTGCGCCATGATTATTACAAATATCACGACTACAGCCGCATACCTGTGGCCTTCACCGTGTCTGTAGGCGACCGCTATCTTGCCGACGAGGGCGGACTGTTCAGGGGCGAGCACAATCCGTATGTTGACCTGTGGCTGCGCTACGGCGACGCATTCAACGGCGAGGAGAGCAAGCCTTACGACTATTTTACGGCCAACGTAACCTTCGGACTCAGCGGCAACCAGTCGCTTATAAGCAGCGTTCATCTGTTAGGAAAGCTGTGGGGTGTAAACTTTTACGACGAAGAGGAGATGACGGCGGTGTTCGGTCTGTTCCAGCATTTCAACTATTACGACTCTGAAGCCGTCAAGGAAGGCACGTCGCGTGTGCCTTACCGCATATCCGAGGCAGCCAGCTTCGGTCCCGGTCTTATCTACCGCTTCCCCAAGGTGGGCAACGTCGGGCGCATGGAGCAGCGCCTCTTTCTCGACGCCATACTGCTCGGAGGCTCGCTGAGCGACTATTACAACGTGATAGACCGCGACTATAACATGGGCAGCGGATTCAGCGCGAAGGCACAGACCGTGCTCGAGTTTCCGCGCTTCGGCAAGTTTACGCTCAACGCCGACTTCTACAGCATATACACATGGGTGGGATATGAGGACAAGGACCTCGAGAACACCGACCCGCTGCACCTCAACGCGCAGGGCGACAAGAGCAGTGCGGCGCTGCTGGTGATTAATCCGCGCCTGCAGGTTTATCTCAGAAAGAACTGGAGTCTCGACCTGTTTGCATCGTATTATATGCGCGAGACAAGATATAAATACCACGACAACGTGCGCTCGGAGACTTTCGAGGTGAGGATGGGACTTAGCTACAGTTTCTGATAACGTCATGTCTGTGCCGGAAAAACGATGGCAATGACATGCCGTAGACATGGTTTAATGTGGCTTGTTGCTGCCGTTCGGTTTGTCAGTCTAGATGAAGAACAAATATAGAGTGTGCCGCATTTAATGGTTAACAACCGTTAAGTGCGGCACATCTGGTTTAACATAAAAAGGGCGAAAAACGGCTTGTGAAATCTTTTTCGCAGGTTTTCGGCCGAAAAATCGGTGTTTTCTTGTGATTTGTGTAATGTATTGTCAGTCAATACGTTATCGCTTTATGTATATTGAATGGCCATAAACTAAATTATAAAACATGGCCTTTTACATTGCAAAAGGCCGTCTCTTGCAGCGTAAAAGGCCGTGTTTCGTATGGTGAAAGGCTGCTTTTTGCAACCTGTTTCACTGCTTTATCACCTGTATTTCAATGTAAAATTGTGCAGAATAGACCTCCTGTCTGTATTTGATAAGCACATTCGCACACTCTGAAGACATTTGTCTTTTCTAAAAGGCGCACTTCTGACGCATCTCTAAATGTTAACGTCCGTCGGCTCTATGTTAACGGATGTTTAGCTGATAGAAGTATTTCCACAGCGGCGCAGCCATCAGACTCTGTTTTATTTCGTCGTTCACGAGCAGTTGCATCACCTCGTCCTTGGTCATAACATGCACCTCGATGTCCTCCGTTCGGTCGAGATGCTGACTGCCAACCTTCTCAACGCCCGTAGCCACAAAGCAGTGGGTTATGTTGTTGGTAGTGCTTGTGTTGCCCGATACGGCCATCAGTTCGTGCCATTCTCCTCCGGCATAGCCTGTTTCTTCGAGCAGTTCGCGGCGCGCGGCGGCCTCAGGGTCTTCGCCCTTCTCGCACACACCGGCAACAATCTCGAAGCAAGTCTGGTCTATTCCGTGGCGATATTGTCTTATCATCACCATGTTGCCGTCGGTTGTCAGCGCTATCACGTTGATCCATGTGGGGTATTCCAGCACGTAGTATTCATCGTTAACGACGCCGTTGGGCAGTTCCACGGTGTCGCGGCGCGCCGTCAGCCACGGCCTTTGTATAAGATATTCGCTTTTCAGCGTCTTCCATTTCATGTCGTCTTCCATAATGTATCTCCTTTATGTCTTTATTTTCCCTGTGTTCGGATTTATTACGCCTGTATGCCGTCTTTATCAGTCTTGCGGCATTATAATGCGTCTGAATCCGGCAGGGCGCTCAAATGTCATTTCTTTGCCTGTGGCAGGATGGCGGAAGGTTATTGCCTCAGCGTGCAGATACAGGCGGTCGGCAGGGTGGCCGTAGAGGCTGTCGCCTGCTATCGGTGTGCCAAGTCCGAGCCTGTGTGCGCAGTGAACGCGCAGCTGGTGGGTGCGTCCGGTGTGTGGAAACAGCTCTATCAGCGTGCGTCCTGCTGTCTGTCCGATAATCTTATAATCGGTTACGGCAGCCTTTCCGTTGTCGGTGTCCACCTTCTGATACGGGCGGTTAAGCGGGTCGGCGATGAGTGGCAGACTTATTCTGCCGCTTTTTTCTGCCTTGGGTGTGCCGTCGAGCAGTGCCACATAGCGCTTGCTGATGCTTCTTTGGCAGAACTGCTCCTGCAGGTTCTTGTATGCCTCTGGCGTCTTGGCAAGTATTATCAGTCCCGATGTGTCCATGTCGAGGCGGTGAACGGGCACAGGCTCGTAGCCTTCGACATAGTTTTGGGCTATCAGCGATGCTGCCGACTGGCGGTCAGACTTGCCTCTGACAGACAGCATTCCGGCAGGTTTGCATGCCACGATGAGCCATTCGTCTTCATAAACAATCTCGGGCTGCCGCTGTTCGGGCGCCTGTCGCGGGTCGGGATCAACGTCGAGGCCCTGCAGCATGTGCGTTAGTATGGGCAGACATTTGCCTCGGCAGGCAGGATAATAGTGCAGATGGTGGCGTATTTCGCTCTTTGGCGAGTCGCCCCACCAAAACTCCGCCATGCACACCGGGTGCAGATGGTTGAGATAGGCATGCTGAAGCAGCTTTGGAGCGCAGCAGTCGCCGGCTCCTGCTGGCGGCACGTGCTGAGGCGTGTCGGCAAATATTGAGCATAGTCCGCGCCGCTCTCCGCGTGCGTTGAGCATGTTGTATTGTTCAAAGAGCCAGTGTTGCAGACTGTCTGACATGGCCTTACGCTTGGCTTTCAGTTGCCTTATCTCGTCCTGAAACGGCTTTAGCCGTGCCTCACATTCGGCCATTTGCTCTTTGTTCCGCTTCTTCATGCGGTGCAGTTCAGCCTTCATAAAGCGGCTTTCGTTCAGCATCCGTTCCTCCTCTTCGGGCGTTATGGGCGCGCCGCTCTGCCTTTTTGCATCGCGTGCTGCCTTTGCCTCCTTTATTTTCAGCCGGTATTGTTCCTCCTCCGCGGCTGTTTCGGTCTTGCAACTCTCGAGTTCATGCAGGGTGTTAAGATAACTTTCGCCCTTCTCAATGCCGTCAATCGTGCGGTTTATGGCCGAAATACGTGCCTCGTTGGTCTTGAAATATCCGTCAACCGGCGTGGCATCGAACACCGGCGGCACAAAATAAGGATGGTCGTTGCTGCCGTCGAGCAGTCCTGAAAATGCCGCCGTGAAGCCCAGTCGGCCTTCTTCGTCCTCAGCGACAAGCACCCCGAACATCTTGCCGTGCTGCAGTTCGTAGCGCCATTTGTCCACTCCTGCTATATATCTCTGCACCTCTCCGGCGGCAAGCAGGCAGAGCGGATGAGGCTCGTAGCAGAAAGGGAAGGTGAACTTCTGCGGCTTCGGTATATCGGTGTGTATGGGATGAAACTCTGTAAGCATGATGCAAAGATACGTAAAGACCGCAGCTGAGCCAAATGTAAGCCGCAGTTTTTTGACCGCTCCGTGTCTTCACGGGCTGTGTATGCATGCGGGCCGTCCGGCGGAATGGCAGACATCGGCTCTCCGTCTGACAGTGATTTATTGGCGGTTTGGGCATGCTGGCCTGAATGAATGTGCGGCTCGGGACTGTTGGCGAGGTCGTTCAGCGCTGCGCTCGGTTGAGGGCTGTAATCCCAAATCTGGGATCAGACTGCGTATAGCTTTATCAATTTTGTGCCTTTATGCTTTCAGTCTGTCTTTTTGTTTTTATCGGTGTCTTTTAGTTAGCTTCTTCTTGACATAGTCCGCTATGCCTGCGAGAAATCTAACCAAAATCCGTTCAATATAAAGCAAAAACCTAGACCGAATACTAATAACCGATTTCGGATAAACGGAACGAGGCATCCCGACCATTCGGGATGCCTCGTTGTAGGTTGATGTTGCGTCGGACATGTGTCGGTCCGGGCACATTATGTAGTCTTGTTATTTAACGACAAACTTCTTTCCGTTCATGATATACACGCCTTTCTTCAGCTTCGATGTGTCGCCGTTGCGGGCTGCTATCTGTCCGTCTACTGTGTAGATGTCGCCTTTCTTCAGGCTGTCGCTGCCGTCGTCGGTGAGAGATGTTATTCCCGTAGTCTCTCCGTATTCAACAGAGTTCGACTCTGCCGACTCGTCTTCTCCTGTTGTTGCCGTTACTGTATATATGCCGTTGGCAGCATTCTCTACGACAAACGATGTGGCTGTCAGGCCTGTCTGTATCGGCATGCCGTCTCTGTATACCGTATATGTAACTCCGTCTGCCTCAGGGGCGCTTGCCTTCTCGGTGTCAATCTTTTGGTCGGCAGCCTTTATTGTGGCTGATATTGCCCAGTTGTAGTTAAACTTATAGTCCTTGTTCATCGACTTCCAGTAGCCCGGAGTGCCTGAAGCCGAGATGAGGTCGCTGTAATAGTCAGCCACGGTTGGGCCGTCGTCGCATACGAGAGGCTTAACTCCCGACATGTAAGACAGGTGATAGCCCACGCCGATGTCCTTGCCTTCAATGACCTTTACTGGTTTGTTCAGGCGCACGGTGTTGGCTCCTACATTGAGCGTAGATACGTTGATGTCCTGCATGTAGACAACGTTGTCGCCATACATAACCACAGCTGCCGCGGTCTGTAGGTCGGTAGAGTTCAGTCTGAAGTTAATGTGTGATATCTCCTGGCCCACCTTGTCGGCCATCTCTGCTGCCGGGAATTTTATCACCATATAGCCTTCAACGACATTGCTGCCGGTCATGCCGAATGCCATATAATTTCCGCTGCCGTTTTCGTAGGTAAGTACGGGCGCCTCGCTAACGGGCTTCCATGTCAGGTTAAGGTTCTTTCCGTCTACTGCTCCGCGCAGGTCGTAAGGTGCCTGGGTGCGCTGTGCAATGGTGTTTCTGAATGTCATGAGGTCGCTTGCTGGCGATTCCCATCCGTTTTCGTATACAGACGTTACGTAGTAGTAGATAATACCGTATTCGGTCAGTGTCTCGGCATAGCTCGTCTCTGTTGTTTCGAGCAGCATGTCTCCGTTTCTGTATATGCGGTAGCTCTTCACCTTGGGCTTGTCTGCATTTGCGGCAGCGGCCTTGACAGGCTCTTTTGCCGTACAGATGCCAAACTCCATGCCCTCAGCATCAGCCGTAGCCTTCGTCTTTATGATTACTCTCTCCATGTCATTGCCGTTGAGCTTGACGCTGCTAAGCCTTGCAGCCTTGACCTTCGACGGGCTTTGTGCAGAATTGTCGTCGATTATCAGTGCGCCGATAACTACGTTCATGCCCTTATAGTCAGAGGCTATCGTGCTGAGGTTGAGCCATGAGCCTGCGCCTCCCGCAAGGTTGACTACGGCTCCGCCTTCAGCCTCCGGACCTGCATCGAGCAGTATCGGTGTGGTGTTGGCTGGCAACGTGGCCTCATAAGCGAGGTAGATGTCCTTTCCTTCGGGCACCTTTACGTCTATTTCTCCATCGAAGTCAAGGGTGTAGAGATAGCCGGGAGTTATGTCGTTCTTGGTTAGCTGCTTCTCATAGAGCACTTCTCCGCCCTCTGCAATAATCTTTAGCTTGAATTCGTCGAGGTTATCGCCGAGGCCGAATGTGAGCGAATGGAACTTGAATCCGGCATATTCAGCCAGTTCTTCTTTCGTAAATCTTGCTCCGTAAAGCAGCGGCATCTCCTCTGCAAAGCCTGCAATGTAGGTTGCTCTGCTGTAGTGTTTCAGCTCATAGGCATTTGAACTCCATGCTATGTTAATGTTCTTTCCGTCCTGACTGTTGTTCACGATGGTCGGAGCCTTGTATTCTTCAGGCAACGTGTATGTGAGATATGCGGTCTCGGCGTCTGATTTCTTGCCGCCTTCTCCTTTGGTTACAACGGCATATTGGTATGTTCCGAGGTCAGAAACAACGTCGGTATATGACGGGCCTGCTACGTTTTCGGCAACTAACTCGCCGTCGCGGTAAATGTCATATCCCGTGATGTTCTGCGGCTCTGATGCCTGACTGCTGAGCGCTTCTACGTCTGCTGACAGCATGAAGTTGCCCGGTATCTTGCCTTCAGACAATGTCTTCCAGTATGGACTCGACTCGGCAAAGCCCTTAGAAGACGGACTTGAGGTTGAGAAGCTGTTGCCCTTCACCTCTATTGCCTCTGTGTTGTCTACGCCAACGGGGTGGCCTTTGGCTGTGTGGGTGTAGTAAAGACCGAATGCATAGCCGTGGCCTATCTCCATCTTGTAAGGCTTTTGCAGCGCGAACTTGTTCCATTCGTTGGTCTTTATGGCTGTAACCATGTCGGC
Source organism: Prevotella marseillensis (assembly GCF_900625065.1). NCBI lineage: Bacteria > Pseudomonadati > Bacteroidota > Bacteroidia > Bacteroidales > Prevotellaceae > Prevotella > Prevotella marseillensis. Next base: position 3,375,822 of record NZ_UYXY01000001.1, read on the forward strand.
GCTGACCTCTTCAAAATAGTCGATGACGCCGTCTTTCATTATGAAGGCGGTTACAGAATTTATCGTGCCGTCGTTGAAGACGTATGCATTTATGGCTGTAATCTGATGGTCGGGGAATGCCGCCATGTCTGTAGCCGAGAACTCATGCTTGATCCATACTTTAGGCGATGTGCTCGAGGTGCCGCCTATTCCGTTGGATACTTCTTTGCCGCTCCATGTCATTTCGGCACCGCGCTTTAGCGGACTGCCCCATGTTATCGTGCCCGACAGGTTGTCTGCCTTGCCTGATATGCACGGAACCGGAGGCATGCAGCCGTATACTGACAAGGTGCTGGCCAGTGTCTTGGCAGACATCTTCTCGTCGGCGTCATACACGGCAGACACCTGATATTCATGTTGTCCGTCGCTTTCGCCATTAAGGGTGTAGCTTGTGGCATCGGCAATAAGCTCGCCGTTGACTTTCTCGCCGTCGCGGTAAACGTTGTATCCCTTAGGTTCTCCGGTAGAATTGTTTGCGAGAACGGCAGTTATGAGGAAGTCGCCCGGGCCGTCGCTGTGCCATGTTTCTCCGTCGTATGAGTATAGATTGCCCTTGCCGTATGTAGGAGCGCGGTCGCAGATGGCAACCATGTCGAGGTTTCTTCCGTATGAGTATTTGATTGATATCAGCACTTCCTTGCCCTCGGGGATGGTGTATGGCGTGTCAAACTTTACGTTTCTCCATGAGTTTTTCTCAAATCCTGCGAGGTCGGCGGCCTGCTCATACACCGGCGTACCGTCTTCGAAGATAACCACTGAGGCTTTGTACGCTTCGCGATATTCCCAGTAACGTACATCGGTAATGGTTTGTCCGGCATAGGCTGCAAGTTCAGATGCGCTGAACTTACTTGCGGCATAAAACTCGATTGACCCTTCAGGATCTTTCAGTACGCCGTCCATGCCATTGTAGTCCTCGTCATCGTGCCACTGCAGAATGATGTTGTCTGTTGGCTTCTTCCAACTTAGCGTTACGTCAGAGAAGGTAACATCGGCCTTAAGACTGTGAGGCTGACCGTTTTGCGCATGGATTTTCTCCGTCCCTGAAAACCCAAAAGCAATTGAAAAAAGTACAATTGCGCGTAAAATGTTCTTTTTCATAGGGCTGTGATGATTTAAAATAAAGCAGCAGGTTAATAAGCTTCCGACTTGTAATAAATAGGTTAATTATCTTGTCTCGGATCTACATTCAGCAGCGCCACTATCCCGTTGAATGCAGGAAATGTTCTTCTTTGGCAAATATATGAATTTATTTTATACTGCAATGCAATAAATTAATATATTTTCATTACTTTTTGATAAATCGAAGATTTTATCGGAAAAATACGTGAATTATTGAGAAATATGGACTAAAAAGTTATAATTCGTAGATAAATATGCCTCGTCCGGTTTTGTGTGCCATATAAAAAGAAAGGAGATGCATGTGGCTCATGCATCCCCTTTACAGCTGATATGCTTATGGAAAATTATTTCAGCTTTGTGTAACCATATTTAGCTGTTTCGCCAAGCTCTTCCTCGATGCGGATGAGCTGGTTGTACTTAGCCATACGGTCTGTGCGGCTCATAGAACCAGTCTTGATCTGACCAGAGTTAGTAGCAACAGCGATGTCAGCGATAGTAGTATCCTCTGTCTCGCCTGAACGGTGAGAAGTAACTGTTGTGTAGCCGTGACGGTGAGCCATCTCGATAGCGTCGAGAGTCTCAGTCAGAGAACCGATCTGGTTAACCTTGATCAGGATTGAGTTAGCAGCACCCATCTTGATACCCTTCTCGAGGAACTTAACGTTAGTTACGAACAGGTCATCACCAACGAGCTGGCAGCGGTCGCCGATGGCAGCTGTAAGTTTAACCCAGTTCTCCCAGTCGTTCTCGTCGAGACCGTCCTCGATAGAGTCGATAGGATATTTTGTGATAAGTTCTTCAAGATACTTGATCTGCTCCTCAGCAGTAAGTTTCTTTCCGTTAGGATCCTTCTTCTTGCCGTCCTTCAACTGACGATAGTCGTAGAACCACTCGCCATTCTCGCATACTGCGAACTCGCTGGCAGCGCAGTCCATAGCGATCTTAACGTCCTTGCCCGGCTCGTAGCCTGCGTCTTTGATAGCCTGGCAGATGCTGTCGAGAGCGTCCTCGATGCCGTTCAGTGCGGGAGCGAAACCACCCTCGTCACCTACTGCTGTAGAGAGACCGCGCTTCTTGAGCAGCTTAGCAAGTGCGTGGAACACCTCAGCACCCATGCGGATAGACTCTTTGATAGAAGGAGCGCCAACCGGACGGATCATGAACTCCTGGAATGCGATAGGAGCGTCAGAGTGAGCACCACCGTTGATGATGTTCATCATAGGAACCGGCATTGTGTAAGAGTTGCAGCCGCCGATGTAGCGGTAGAGCGGCAGGTTGAGAGCCTTGGCAGCAGCCTGTGCTGTAGCCAGAGACACACCGAGAATTGCGTTTGCGCCGAGCTTGCTCTTTGTAGGAGTTCCGTCGAGAGCCAGCATCTTATAGTCGATGGCACGCTGATTGAATACGCAGTCGCCCTTCAATGCAGGTGCTATTATTGTGTTAACGTTTTCAACAGCCTTCAGTACGCCTTTGCCCAGGTAGCGGTTCTTGTCGCCGTCGCGAAGCTCGAGTGCTTCGTTCTCACCTGTAGATGCTCCAGACGGAACAGCTGCACGGCCCATTACGCCGTTTTCGAGGGTTACTTCAACTTCTACTGTAGGATTGCCTCTTGAGTCGAGGATTTCTCTTGCATGAACTTTTTCAATCTTCATATTACCTTATTTTTAAAAGAGTTGTATTTTTGTTCTCGGTTTTATGCCTGCAAAGTTACTGCCAAATTAGTAATATAAGGTATAATTTGCGAATCTATTTTGAAAGATTTAATCTTTTTTAATACATAAAAATGTGTATAATGTTTTTACCGTCTAAATTGTCATATCGAGGTGTCGTTTGTACCCTTATACGTGTCATGTCAGCTGTCAGTTTTGCCGTCAGCGTGTCTAGTCCGGCCGTTGGCGCGCCCGTTTTCAGCCTCCGGCATGCCGTGTCTTGCCTGTCTTCGTAACGTGCTGATAATTAATGCGTTGCAAAAGGCCATGTTTTAGCCTCCAAAAAACCACCTTTTAGCGTGCAATTTGTGCCCTTTTGGAATGTAAAAGACGGCATATTAGAAAGCGGCGCCGTTCAGTATGCAGAAAGCCGGGCCTTGTCGTGAGGTGAAATAACTGAAATATGGCATCGGGAGATATGCTGAAGTTGCAGGTGAACTATGACGACATGCCGGGGCTGACATCAGGACCGAAGTGAATTATTCGGCGCTGCCTTCGTCGGCAGATAAGGTGATGTATCCTCTTTCGCTGTGCCGTAAACTGGCAGGCAAAGGACTTGGCAATGTGCCCGAAACTGACGCGGTGATACATATCAACAGCAATGCGCAATGGTGTGTAGGGGCAGGCCGTGACGCCGTTGCTGCCTCAAAGAGTCTTGCCTATGCCATGCTTAGGGCCATGGCTTCAGCCTTGGGTTTCGGCTCGGGCATGCTGATATTGAAGATAAAGTATGACGGCGGCGAAGTTAAGACAGTGAAATACGTCAACAGATAGCATCTTTGTCGTCAGACTGCTGTCTGCCGGCAGACAGTGGCATATTCATCCATGCGCAACGTTTGCTGAAACTTAATGGTTCTGCTATTTCAGCAGATACTGTTTGCGGCTCTCCATTATGTCGTCCATATTGCTCAAAGCCCAGTCTATAAGACTTTCTATGAGCGGAATGAGCGTCAGCGCCCTTTCTGTCAGGCGGTATTCAACGCGCGGCGGCACCTCGGCATACACCTTTCTCGACACGAGGTCGTCGGCCTCGAGAGCCTTCAGCACCTCCGACAGCATCTTCTGCGATATGTCCGGAATGTTGCGGCGCAGTTCGTTGAACCTCATCACGCCGTGCCCGTTGAGCGTTATCAGCACAAGCATCGACCATTTGTCGCCTACGCGCGACAATATGTTGCGTATGGGGCAGGTGGGATATAATGTGTCTTTTAGTTCGTTCTTAATCATAAAAACATTGATTACGGTTTACAAAAGTAACCAATGTTCTTAAATAAACCGCATCTGCGGGGCTCTATTTTGAATAAAAATGTCTTTCTTCCGGCGTGCATCCCCAGATGTGATGTGCCCATGCGTCTTGGCGAAAGCCATTATGCGAGTGTGCTGTTGTTAAAGTGTGTAAAAGTGATTGGCGTAAATGGCTTGGTTTCAGCATTAGTAACCTCCGCGTAACCGGCTGAGAATTTTGTAACCTCTTGATACATACGCAGATATAAACTAACTTTGCATCGTGAACAATAAAAGCATAATAAGATGAAAAAGTTAGAGATTATAGGTAGCGGCGACAATTTTACCGCAGTTACAACAGGCAGTTTCAACGAGTTGCGTGAGCACGAAATCGACTTCGGCGGCGGTGTGGTTCTCAAAGGAAAGGTATTTGCAGGCACGGCCCTTGGTGCCACAGGCTCTGAAATTTCGTTACAGACCTTTGCTCCGGGCGAGGGCAGCACCTTCCTTCATGCACACAAAACACACGAGGAACTGTATATCATCGTGAGCGGCAAGGGCGAGTTTCAAGTAGACGGCAAGACCTTCGCAGTGGCTCAGGGCAGCGTAGTGCGTGTTGCTCCAGCCGGGATGCGTGCGCTGCGCAACACGGGTGCGGACGACATGGTTGTTATATGCATCCAGTATAAAGCCAATTCTTTCGGTGCCGACGACACTCCCTTTGCAGACGGCGTGATGGCCGAGGGCGGCGTAGAGTGGTAATATTTGCCGGCCGTTAAGGCTTTCCATACAGCATAAAGTATTATCAACCAAAAGGGGATGCATCAAATTATGCACCCCCTTCATTACTTTTTAAGTAATATCGAGAAAACAAACTATTTTCCGATTACAACTTTCTTGCCTCCGATGATATATATGCCACGCTTCAGCGATGGCATATCCATTGATGTTTCGCCAACTTTTCTGCCTGTGACATCATATATGGCAGACGGGGCAGACGGACGCTCCACAGATACTCCTGTTACGGATGTGGCGCCTGACCAGTCGATATCGTTCAGGATAGCAGCATTTTCAACCTGGCAATTGGTGACGTCAGACGGGTCATAGTTGCTCACTACGGTAATGATCTGCATATTGCTCTTTACACAATTGTCTGGTACCGTCAGATCGCACTCATAGTAATAGTTGTCATTGGAGTCCCAGTTGATGGGCTCGCCCCATGTGCTGTTGTAAGCCCTGATAACATGGCGCTGGATATAGTCGCTGCCGCCGTTGTTCTGTGTGCTTGAATGAATTTCGTTCTCAACCAGATAAACCGTCAGGCGTATATCATCGCCGCCGAATACATGGTCGCGTCCGCCCGTTACGGTGACATGCAGCATGCGGGTGTCAGGGTCGTAGACGGCTTCTGGCAGGATTGCCACCTCTGTAGTGAGACTCTTCAGGTAGTCGAATATACTGATGTATTCACCCTTTTCGCGTGGCGCATCCATGACAGGTGTCGACGGGTATGTAAAGCATGTACGGTCCCACATAATTGCCGGAGCGTAAACAGCCTCGGTGCCATAGAGCCAAAGCATGTCACGGTCGCACTGCTGTGTGAACTGATCCTCGTAAAATCCGGAGTGATGGCAAACGACGGCTATCTCATTGATATAGTTGTTGGAGGCGAGAGCTTCGTGGATAGCCTCTGCTGCCGAAGGGCAGTTGGAACAATTCTCTGTGGTGAATTCTTCCAGCAAAGGCACTTTGACAAACTTATACTTAGTGACATCATAAGATGTAGAGTCGCTGTTGTTGTCTTCGTTGACGTCGGCACCCTCTTTCAGGTTGCATAATTTGACTTTCAGACTGACGTTGCGCTCCTTTTCCCCGCGCGGGGTGATATAGTCTACCACAACTTCCTTTCTCTCTCCGGGGAGTATTGACTGATTTACCGGATAAGATACGGCTTCGCAGCCATTCTCATTGGTCCAGACGTCGAAGCCGCTGATTATGCGACTTCCATGATTGGTGATTTGGAGCGTCAGCGGCTCTGCAGAGCCTACCTGTATGCGTTCAGGCATTGAGATTGAGTCGATGCCCAAATCAAAGGTCGGCATGTTGTCGGCGGTTATGATGGCACCGATGCTCAATACGGCATCAGACACTTTGGAACTGTCAGCCCATGTGCCGTCGAGGTTGACCATAAGTCCCTGCTCGTGCTGTGGCTTGACAGCCGAAATGGCATAGCAGGCGCCTTTCTGGTAGATGGTGTAGCCAACATAGAAAGGCTTGTCGCTCATTGCCACCGGCAAGTCCTGCACCTCGTTCCAACCCTTCACTATAGACTGTCCTTGTTTGCTTCCGATAGTCTTGGCAAAGATATTATTGCCGTCAAGTTCATAGCGTGCCCATACCTGCAAGGAGTCGATGTTCAGGCGTGAAGCAAGTCCCACCTTTACTCCGGCTATCTTTATATTCTTCAATCCGCCAATCTTGTCTTGACCTATCAGGCATGCTGCCGATACGGTTCCTTTACCGCCCTTACCGATGGTACTTGATGTCTGTATTGCACTGTTGCAATAGCTGAGCAGCATCTGTCCGTCTTCCTGTGCCGCGGCGGGAATTGCAGTCCCCAAAAATAGGACTGCAATTAAAAAGAGAATGTTTCTACCTTTCTTCATATTCCTTTATCGTATGATTTGTTTGCGAACTACATTATGTCCCGTTCCGTCGACAGACTTCTCGATGATGATGCCCTTGCTGTTCTTGTCGGCCTTTTTTCCGTCAATTGTATAACGTATGGTATTTTTGCCGAATGCGTCAGATATGGTGTCACTGATTCCCGTTGATGTACCTGAAGTAACAGTGACATTGTCAATCTGCAGCAATCCGCTCTTTGGCTGTGCATCGGTGTAGAACGCAATATGGACATTTTTGCCGGCAAATTCCTTGAGGTCAATAGTCACAGGTTTATAAGAAATAGGCTCTTCATCCTCTGTGAATACTGTGGTAAAGGTGCTCGGGTCGGTTCCTTCACCCACTTTGACGCTGTAGCTTACGGTGTTGGCATTAGCAGAGCGGACAGAGCGCAAGAATGTGAGCGTAGCTCCATTTTCTGGAATTGTTATCATTGGCGATACAATGTAGTCATCAGCTTGCTCGTTAATCATATTTGCATTGAATTTTAGTATGCCTCCTCCGAGATCTGCGAATTTACCTGTGTTGCCGCCTTCTGTCTGCCATTTTATGTTGTCATAGTCGTTGTTGAGAATCGACCAGCCCACCATGCTCTCAAAATCATCAAAGTATATGAGGTTGGATGTGTCAAGAGCCTTGGCGTTGCATTTCAATACAACATCGCCGTTGCTTGTCTTTATGGTAACATCACCGTTCTGTTCGCCCTTGGCTGTCGGAGTGAAGACAACCTTTATCGGAACTACACCATATTGTACGGCGCGGTTCCATCCGTCAGGATCAGACTGTCCGGTGAAAGCGCCGTTGCCATTAATGTCGCCCAGCTCCATTTGTGTGTCAGATAGATTGAGAACATTTACTGTGGCTGTTGAATAGTGACCGGGATATGTTTCCGGCATATTGACAGTTTCGCCTTCCCATATAGTAACACCGTTAAGATTGTCAAACAGTTGCAGCTTCAGATGGCTTATGGTGTAACGGTTTGTCAGTTTTGCCTTGCCGTCACCATTGGTACAGAATGCAAATACCACATAATGCATGCCTGGTTTGAGATAAGTAAGCGCAGGTGTGGCTATTCGGTAGCTTCCGTCAACGCTATCACCCTCTAGAACTTCTGCATATAATGCGTCGTCAATGGTGAACATTGCATAGTCATCATCTGTACCGTCAACAGTGCCTTCCCATCTGAGTACACCTATCTTGCCTTGAGGAACAGTGAAGAAGCAGCCCAGACTTGAATAGCTTTCAATGCTGTCATTCGGATTGTCGTTGCCATTGTAGGTTGTATTACCATCTACAACAAACGGAATGTCGCGGTCGGAAATAAAGAGGAAGTCGCCTTCATCTACAATTTTACTATAATCGTATGGCGTTTCCACTACGGCCTTACAGTGAATTGTATAGTCGCCGGCGCTGGTCTGCAGGGTTACATCGCCCTGATAAGTGCCTACGGCATTGGCCAGGAAAGTTATCTTGACAGGAACAGATTCAAACTCGCCTAGTTTGTCTTTAGAAACCGTGGCGCTGAAGTTTGTTGAGTTCTTTATACCTTTAATAATAAGGGAATCACTGCCCTCGTTCTTGATGGTAATCGAAGAATCGGCATCTTCTACAGTGTCAAGATTTAGGAAGTAACGACGCATGTCAAGATTGTCGCTCGAAATTGAGGCATCAGCTGCTTTGTAGTCTACTATTTGATATTTTAGGTCGCGCAAGTAGACATAGTCCTTGCCGTATTTGACAGCTCCGGTGTTGACCATTAAGTCTTTTTTATAACTAAATGAGAGAGTGTGTGATCCAGGTGCTATTTCAACGCTGCCTTTCACGTTCTGCTCGCCTTGTTCGTCGTAAATAACCACATTTTTATCATCACAGTCAACATGGAATTCGTCATAGCTTGAGAAGCGTGGGTCATATACAGCATCCCAGCTTGCCACTACCTTCTTACCTTGTGGAACGGTGACAGTGGCATAGAGAGTTGAAGAGGTCATGCCTTCTCCTTGGTTGGTGGTTACGGCCACAGTTTGCTGTTCGATAGTATCAGTTAGCAGCCAAGGATAATCCAGACTGGTATTATATGTAACAATGTCGCTGCCTTCAGAGGTTATCTTCTTATAGTCAGGCACATCCTCAACATTAGCAACTACGTTTACAGTCTTGTCGCCATTGTCAGTAGATAGCGTAATAGTACCGGTAAACTGTTTTGCCTCTTTAGGAGTGAATTTAATGTTGATAGTAGCTGATTCACCAGAACCGAGGTTGCCGCTCGGATTTTCAATGGTAAGTTCATCACTGGAAACATCAACAACATATTCGGCTGCCTCAGTACCCGTGTTGACAATACCTATGGCTTTCTCAACCGTGCCGCCTACGAAGCAACGGCCGAAGTCGAGTTCGTCTCTGTCGGCAATTATATTAGGCCCTTCACCTTTCTTGAACATCTTGCCGTCGAAGAATATGGAGTTAAAGCCTCCGTCATAATATCCGAAATAGTCGTCATATGCCAATAAGCTGGCGGCAAAGTCCTGACGGAGAGTTATTGTGTTTCTGTCAGAAGACACATCCATTACAAGAGCGTCGTACGATTCCCAATAGCCAATGCCGTACATATCACCGGCTTGAAGAAAAAGATCGTAATCTCCGTCTTTACCGATAATCGCGCACTCTTTATACGGATCGGTCCAATATGAAGGAGTGTTCACTGTGATAGTGTTTGCATCCTTATCCCAGATGCCCGTAATGGTAGATGGTGACGACATATTTATCAAGTTGGTAATCTTAGCCTCGCCGCTATTATCGTCAAGTTGTATATAAACAGGATAAGTCGTCAGTTTGCCGCCTTCAATAAATATATTATCGCCGGTCTGAGGGTCAAACACGCTGTAAGCCCTCATAAGATACTCGTCGCCAGGATAGACGGCTTCAGCTTTTGGAGCAGTGAGCCGTGTGTCAACTTTTTTCTTGGTGAGTTTAACAGGCTGCTCAACAGAGTCTGTCGGCTCATGCAGACGCATAAGTTTATACTTGCCCTGTGCAAATGCAGGCTGGAAGGATAAAAATGACATCAACATAAGTAATAATTGCCATACAGTTACAAAGTGATAATTTTTCTTCTTCATAAGCTATAGATTTTAATGTTATACGTTCGCAAAAATAGAAATTAATGTTTGTCACAATGTTTTTAACAATCATCATTCAGTATAAACATAATGCTTGTTGCATACAGATTATTATATACATTTTTGTATAACATGCTGATAATCAGGCATTATAAAATATACATACAAAATAGAGACAAAAAAAGGCTATATATTATTCTGTTGGCTTAAAAAAAGGATTAATATTATGAAACGTTAAAAAATATGTGTATTTTTGCATCGATTACACAGAACGACAATATGCAGAATTCATCCATATTACGATATTTATTCTGCTTGGTTATGGTATTCATGTCCATGATGAGCCTTGCCGGTCCGGCTAATTCCAGTGAAGACACGATGACTGTGAAAAAAGCCGAATCCATCATCACGAGTACCGTGATTCAAAGCAGTTCCCTTGGTATATACTTTGACGCGCTAACTAAACTAAAACAGGTGAAGTCGGCAGAGGAAATGCAACGATATACCTTACAGACTTTGACAGGTTTTGCCTCAATAGCACTCAGCCTTAAGAGATTCGATCTTGCGAACCTACTATTAAGCAGGGCACAACTTTATTGCACAAAGAAAGACAGTATTACTTATTATGAGATTTACTCCGGTATTGCTTACATTGAATTGTCTGAGGGCGGGTTGAAGGCTTCGTATGCCAAACTATTGAAAACACTTGAATTCTACAAGAAAAGAAACATGCACTATCAATACATCGTGACACTCATAAACCTAGCCACGTATTATAGACTTACAGACAACCGGGCTAAAGCTAAGATAATTCTTAAAAACGCCTATAAAGAAACTGTTGCGCATAAGCAAACCTTATTGCAGATAAAAGTGCTGCAGACTCTCTTTGCATGTGATGATGACAATGAGCTCGACTATAGTCTTATCACCACAGCTATCAGACAGGCACAGGCTAATAATCTCACGCCGTTCTATCCAAAATGCCAGTTGGCACTGGCGCGTTATTATCAAGGTAAACTACAGGATGAACAGGCTTTCGTCGCCTTTGATAAAACCATTGAGTTGGCAAGAAAATACAACGATAATGATTGCTTGATTGAGGCTTTGAGACGTAAGGGTGACATCTATGAGCGCAAAAACAACTACCAACTGGCTTACTATCTCTACCGTCAGGTGCTCACAACAGAGGCACAAGAGGAAGAGAGAAATAAGAAGACCATTCAGGATTTCATGGCCAATACGCAGAATTTGCTAAATTGGTGTGATAAAAATGTGAGAATGGAGCATGGAACGTTTAAGCTGGTAGATGAAGATGGAAACAATGTAACTGGTATATATGTTGCTGTTGGAGCTTTTGTATTGGCCTTGCTTTTGGCTGCGGGCAGGCTCTTGCGTGACAAGCGGAATATGTCTGCAGCACTTGAAGCCGAGAAGCTGAAAAACGACGAGCTGAGTTCTTTGCTCAATGATACGGCAAGTAAAGTTGAACGCAATGATGCGCTCATTGCCGAGATGGAGCAGCAGATAAGTTATCTTTTATTGTTCTATAATAATCATAATGTACTACTCGACAAAATTCGCAATGCTGTGCGTTCTTGTTATGGAAAAGATAACTCTGTCAACAATGAGTTGCGTAAGATCTGCGCACAGATTATGGATTATCGGCTTATTCCGATCAGTTCCTGCTTTACTGAAAAGCAAGAGAAAATAATGAAAAACTATCAGGATAAGCTTTTAAGTCTTTATCCAAAACTGTCAAAAAACGAGGTTCTCCTTGCCACCTATATCTATTTAGGATTGAGTACCCATGAAATCTGTATACTTACGGGCAACCAGGCACAGAGTGTCAACATCGGACGTTATAGGTTGCGCAAGTCAATGAATCTCGACCGAGAGGCTAGTCTGGAAGTAGTATTGAGAAATGTCTATCAGCCTTCTTTTCGAACGGATAATAAGAATTGATATTCATGGAAAATTCCATCATAGAGAATTATTGTTACCCTTTGGCCATCCAACATCTTTATTGAAAATGCATTTTAATGGTATTTAAGGAGTTGAAGATGTTACAGATAGCTCAGTTTCTTAGTTGGGCCTCTCTAAATGATGTAGACATCTTATGGGGCATTTGGAGGCTGTCCGCATTTCGCGCTTATGCATACTAAAATCAGTATTGCCTGCCGATAAATTTCGTTATTTGAGCGATAATGATTACCTTTGCGTACGTAACTTTTCTTGCTAAAATAAATCAATAACTTAAATCTTATGAGAAAATTGTTTTTTTCATGCTTGATGCTTGCCGCATCTCTGTGCCCTTCTGTGGCTCAGCAGGCCGAGACGCTCGGACGCGGACTCGTGGCCGTAAAGACAAAGGCAGGCGTCTATCTGTCGTGGCGATGCCTGACGTCTGACAAAAGCAGTCAGGGCTACGACGTGTATCGTGATGGAGTGAAGGTTAACGCAGAGCCGATAACCGGCAGCACCAACTATGTTGACGCTTCGGGAACGGCAGATGCCAAGTATGTCGTTAAGGCAGTTGACGGCGGACAGGTGGTTGAGACCACGCCTGAGGCAGCCGTATGGCCTGAAGTGTATAAGAAAGTACACCTTGACAGACCTGCAGGCGGCACCACTCCCGACGGCGTGGCCTACACATACAGCCCCAACGACTGCTCTGTGGGCGACGTTGACGGCGACGGAGAGTATGAGATAATAGTTAAATGGGACCCGAGCAACTCGAAGGACAACTCGGAGAAAGGTGCCTACACGGGTAATGTGTATATCGACGGATACAAGATTGACGGCACGAAGCTGTGGCGCATAGACCTCGGACGCAACATACGCGCCGGCGCTCACTATACGCAGTTTATGGTCTACGACCTCGACGGCGACGGAAAGGCCGAGGTGGCATGCAAGACAGCACCCGGAACCATAGACGGACAGGGCAAGGCCGTGCTGATGGGCGACGACAAGGTTACCGACGACTATCGCGTAAGCAGCGGCTCGAACAAGGGCATAATAGTGTCGGGTCCTGAGTATCTCACGGTGTTCAACGGACAGACCGGCGCCGAGATTACCACCGTTAGTTATGTGCCGCTGCGCTCAGTACGTTCAGACTCACAGTGGGGCGACTCTTACGGCAACCGCTCTGAGCGCTATCTGGCGTGTGTGGCTTATCTCGACGGACAGAAGCCTAGCCTGGTGATGTGCCGCGGCTATTATACGGCATCGTATCTCTGTGCATGGGACTTCGACGGAAAGAACCTTACGCAGCGCTGGCTGCATAAGTCGGAAACTGCCGGCGAGGGCATCTACGGCGAAGGTGCTCATGCCCTTACGGTTGGCGATGTTGACGGCGACGGCTGCGACGAGATTGTATATGGAGCAGCTTGTGTTGACCACGACGGCTCTGTGCTCTACCGTACCGGTGCCGGACATGGCGACGCCCTGCATCTTGGCGACTTCGACCCCGACCATGACGGACTTGAGATATGGATGGTGCATGAGGAGAAATCGGCGGCATTCCCCTGGGACGCAGAGTTCCGCGACGCCAAGACGGGCGAGGTTCTTTGGGGACAGAAGCAGAGCGGCAACGACATAGGCCGCGGCGTAGTGGCCGACGTGAGTGAGAAGTGGCGCGGATGCGAGGCTTGGGCAATAGCCGACTACACGTCAGGCTCGAAGGCTACGGCAACATACGACTGCAAGGGTAACAAGGTGGCAGACAAGCGTCCGTCGTGCAACTTCCGCATATACTGGGACGGCGACCTCTATGAAGAGCTGCTCGACGGCACAGATATAGTTAAGCGCAACGCCACGCTGACGAGCGATGCCGCAAAATGGAGCCTCGGACAATACAGCAACGCGCAGTCGTGCAACACGTCGAAGAAGACTCCTTGTCTTTCGGCCGACATCCTTGGCGACTGGCGCGAGGAGGTAATACTGTGGGACGGAAGCACAAGTTCTGACCTGCTTATATTCACCACGACGGAAGAAACTAAATATAAGGTGCCCTGCCTCATGCAGGACCACATATACAGAATGGCCATAGCATGGCAGAATGTGGCATACAACCAGCCGCCTCACCTTGGCTATTATCTGCCCGACAGATTCTCTACCGATGCATCGCTGCGTGCGGTTAGCGGACAGCTCAACCAGACCGTGGAGCAGGGCGAGGCCATTGAGGCCATTGTTTATGAGTGGAAGAACGCCACGGGCGTGGCTGTAGAGGGACTGCCCGACGGCGTAACCATGTCGGTGGACAACTCTTCAAGGCAGTTTACAATAAGCGGAACGCCTTCGGCCACAGGTACATATAAATATAAGGTGTCTACCACTGGCGGCGAGACCACTGCAACTATAGAAGGAACGATAACCGTGCGCGACAAGATTGTGCTGACGCCGCTGGCATGCTATCCGTTCGATGAGATCAGTGCTGGCTCTACTCCAAACACCGTAGAAGGCATGGCAGAGGCTGTTGGCGCACCGGCATCTGTGCAGGGCATCAAGGGCAATGCCGCACAGCTCGACGGAGCTTCTTACTTCACACAGATGGCATACAACCAGATACAGCTCGGCACGGAAGACTTCACCGTGGAGTTCTGGATGAAGTCTGCCGACGATGCCGCTTACATATTCCATAAAGGCAGCATAACGGCCAACGCTGCAGCCGGAGCAACAGGCAAGTGGGTTGGTCTGGAGTATAAGAACGGACTGCTGAAGTTTGCCGTTGACGACAACGTAACCAAGAGCGAGGCTTCAGCCGCAGGTACTGCTTACTTCAACGGCGAGTGGACTCACATCGTTTGCGTGCGCGACAGCTATACAAAGGCGCTGAAATTGTATGCCAACGGAGTGCTGATAGCCGAGGCTGCCGATGCCACAGGCGACATATCAGACAACGACGAGCCGCTCACCGTGGGCAATGTCAACGTGAGCCTTAACAACTTCCTTGAGGGCACAATCGACGAGTTCACTATATATAAAGGTGCAATGAGTTCCAACAAGGTTAAGGGGCGCTACAATGAATACATCTCTTCGGGCATTGAGACAGTGCCTTCCGTTCATCCAGCAGACAAGCTGACACTTGTTTCGGCTACGAGCGGCATGGTGGTTGCACGCGGAGTCGGCGCCCCCGAGAACATCACCTCTGGCGTTGCACCGGGTTATTATATCCTGATAATTGACCACGGAACATCGTCAGAAGTGAGAAAGTTTGTCAAGAAGTAAATCATCCTTACAGGCTGTATCCCCGGTTCCGGCTTTTCCGCCGGCTCGTTTCCGGGGCACAGACCGTGTATAATGTCAATAGGCGCCTGTCTGCCGGCTGTTTCTTTTTCCTTTTTTTGAAACGCCGGCGGCAGGCGTCTCTCTTTCGGCTACATGTCGGTAGACGGCATGGCCGCTGTTTATGAAAATATGTCATAACCATACTGATGCAGTGGCTTTTACACTGAAAATCAGTTAAAAAGGCTGTTTTTATTTTGCGTTTAGAACTAATTGCCTTAACTTTGCACACTCTTTTATAATTAAGGTAAATAAAATGGCATATTTCTTCACTTCAGAATCAGTATCAGAAGGGCATCCTGACAAGGTTGCCGATCAGATTTCAGACGCAATACTCGACCAGTTCCTGGCTTACGACGACAAGGCCCGCGTGGCTGTTGAGACGCTCGTGACCACAGGACAGGTTGTCATTGCCGGCGAGGTGCGCAGCGATGTGTATATCGACCTGCAGACCATTGCCCGCAAGACGATAAAGAGAATAGGATATACAAAGTCGGAATATCAGTTCGACTGGAATTCTTGTGGTGTGCTCAACGCCATACATGAGCAGAGCGAGGACATCAAGCGCGGCGTTGACCGTCAGGATGAAAGCGAGCAGGGTGCCGGCGACCAGGGCATGATGTTCGGATATGCCTGCAACGAAACAGAAAACTACATGCCGCTGTCGCTCGACCTGGCGCACATGATAATGCGCACGTTGGCCGACATACGCAAGGAAGGCAAGCAGATGACATATCTGCGCCCTGACTCAAAGAGCCAGGTTACGGTTGAATACGACGACAACGGCGAGGCCCGCCGCATAGACACCATCGTGGTTTCAACACAGCACGACGAGTTTGATCCGGATGACGACGCTATGCTTGCGCGTATTAAGGATGACGTAAAGAACATCCTTATGCCGCGTGTAAAGGAGCAGATACACAGCGAGAAGGTGCTCGCGCTGTTTGACGACAACATAAAGTATCTTGTCAATCCGACAGGAAAGTTTGTTATCGGAGGCCCTCACGGCGACACTGGTCTTACGGGCCGCAAGATTATCGTAGATACCTACGGCGGCAAGGGCGCACACGGCGGAGGCGCATTCTCAGGCAAAGACTCGAGCAAGGTTGACCGTTCGGCTGCTTATGCCGCACGCTATATAGCCAAGAACATGGTGGCTGCCGGCGTTGCCGATGAGATGCTTGTTCAGGTAAGCTACGCCATAGGTCAGGCTGAACCTGTAAGCATATATGTAAACACTTACGGCAGAAGCCACGTAAAACAGTCGGACGGCGAGATAGCCGAGGTTATAAAGAAGATGTTCGACCTGAGGCCGAGAGCCATAGAGCGCGACCTCAAGCTGCGTCAGCCTATCTACAGCGAGACAGCCGCTTACGGACACATGGGCCGCAAGTATGAAAAGGTGATGAAAACCTTTGAGAGCCACTACCACGAGACAAAGACCATCGAGGTGGAACTCTTCACATGGGAGAAGCTCGACAAGGTAGACGAGATAAAGAAAGCATTCGGACTGTAAAGTCCATATGCATGGAAGATGTGTCAGAACACACAGGCGTTGCGCGTGTGCGCATGCCGTGTCTTGACACATCCTCTTGTTATATATAAACTAACAAAGTAGGGCAGAAAACAAAAGATGACAGAGCTTCAGGCTGATTCGACGAACGTACATGAAGAAGTAGTGCCGGCCGAGCCGCTGAAGGCGGAGACACCGGCCAAGGTGAAACACCCGTATGAGGTGTTGCAGCAGTTGCCTGCTGACGCCACTCCGGCCCAGCAAGACTCTGCCATACAGTCGGTGTTCCATGTTGAGAACACTCATCTGAGCACGCGTCCCGACACGCTCCATCTGCCCGGACACGACAAGGGCAAGAGCGCGAAGGACATAAGCCTGCCGCAATACTACAAGCAGAACTTCTTCTCAAACGACTCGATGTATCATCCCGAGCTCGACGGCGGACGCTACGGCGTGGCCGGCGATCCTGTGCCATACACCATAAGGGGCGACAACACCATCACTGCTTTGCTGCTGGGATGCTTTGTGCTGGCTCTTATAGCATTTTCCAAGTCGCGCAGGTTTCTTTTCAGGCAGACCAAGAATTTTTTTTATGAGCCAAGGACGCTGACCACCGAATTCTCGGAGACTACCAACGAGCTGCGTTTCCAGTCGTTCCTCGTGCTGCAGACGTGCTTGCTGTTTGCGATAGTGTCGTTCCTTTACACACAGGACTGCGTTGCCGACACGTTCATCCTCTCGTCGCAATATCAGCTCGTGGCCATCTTCTTTGGTGTCTTCGTTGGCTATTATGCCCTCAAGATGCTGATCTACTGGTTTGTCAATAGCGTGTTCTTCGGCAAGAAAAAAAGTACAAGATGGCTCAAGTCGTTTTTGTTCATCACGTCGTTTGAAGGCGTGGCTCTTTTCCCTCTCGTGATGCTTCAGTCTTATTTCGACTTGTCTATACAAAACGCAGTTTTTTACGTCGCTTTTGTTATAGTTCTAGTGAAATTACTGCTGCTTTACAAGAGTTATGTAGTGTTTTTCGGGCATAAAACCTTTTTTTTGCAAATAATTTTGTACTTTTGTGCCCTTGAAATTATGCCCTTGCTATCATTGTGGGGTGTTCTGGTGATGATTGTAGACTATTTAAAAATAAATTTTTAGGGTATTTACTGATGGTAAGAAAGATATTGATCTCACAGCCCAGACCAAGTAGCGAGAAGTCACCGTATTTTGATATGGAAAAAGAATACGGAGTAGAGTTGGTGTTCCGTCCTTTCATAAAAGTTGAAGGACTTTCTTCAAAAGACTTCCGCCAGCAGAAGATAAGTATTCTCAACTATACGGCTGTTGTGTTCACGTCGCGTCATGCGATCGACAACTATTTCAAGCTTGCCAAGGAAATGAGGCTTGAAATACCTGAGACGATGAAGTATTTCTGTGTAACTGAGACTATAGCTCTGTATATCCAGAAATATGTGCAGTATCGCAAGCGCAAGGTGTTCTTCGGAAAGACCGGAAAGATAGACGACCTGCTGCCCACGATGATAAAGCACAAGACAGAGAAGTATCTCATCCCCATGAGCGACGTTCACGACGACAGCGTGAAGACTCTGCTCGACTCGAAGAAGCTCAACCACACGGAGTGTGTGATGTACCGCACCGTAAGCAACGACTTCACAGAGGAAGAGATAAAGACATTCGACTACGACATGTGCATCTTCTTCAGTCCGTCGGGAATCAATGCCTTCAAGGGCACCTTCCAGGACAGCAAGAACAACAATGTTATAGTCGGCACATTCGGCCCTGCCACAGCTAAGGCTGCCCACGACGCAGGACTGAAGGTGGAATTCGAGGCACCTACAAAGGAGCATCCTTCAATGACAAGTGCCTTGAAAGACTTTTTGGAGAAGAATAAATAAAGATACAAATAAAATATTATGTCGGCATCCGGTGTTCTGACATTCAGGAAAGAAGAGCGGATATGCAGAAAGACAGAGATAGACAAGCTCTTCAATCGCGGAGGCAGCCGCTCGATGGCTGCGTTCCCTGTGAGACTTGTGTATCTCAAAACCGATGCCGAGGCAGGCGTGCCTGACGTCAGAGTGCTGGTGAGCGTGTCGAAGAAATGCTTCAAGCGTGCCGTGAAGCGCAACAGGGTGAAGCGGCAGCTTCGCGAGGCTTTCAGACTTAACAAAAGCATTCTGTACGAGCAGCTTGAGCAGCAGGAAGGCACGGCTCTGCTTATTGCTCTGATTTGGATAGACGACAAGCTGTGGCCAACCTCCGAGGTTGAAAAGAAGGTGGTAAACCTTATGCACCGGCTGTCGGAGAAAATAGAGAGGCAATGAGAAGCATTCTTAACCATATTTCCAAAATATTGGTGTGGCTGCTGTCATTGCCTATCGTGTTTTATCAGCGTTGCATTTCTCCCTTCACTCCGCCTTCGTGCAGGTTTACGCCCACGTGCTCTGAATATGCACGCCAGGCCTTAAAGAAGCACGGACCGATAAAGGGGCTGGCGCTTGCCATATGGCGCATACTGAGATGCAACCCTTGGGGCGGAAGCGGCTACGACCCCGTGCCATAGTCTTAAGGCTGCCGCTGTCGGGAGATTATGGCGTATGGGCATCCTGCGGCCGTGCCGTGCGGCATCAGGCTTTGAGCCGCAGCTCATCTGAAAGAAGCCTGTGTGGCTTTTATATGTTTAACGAACAAAAAATAAAGAAAAATACGATGAATAAGAACTTTGTAGAAGAATTGAAATGGCGTGGCATGCTGAGCCAGATAATGCCGGGTACGGAAGAACTGTTGCAGAAAGAGCAGGTTACTGCTTATCTGGGCACTGACCCGACAGCCGACTCGCTGCACATAGGCCACCTCTGCGGCGTGATGATGCTGCGTCACCTGCAACGCTGCGGACACAAGCCGCTGGCACTCGTGGGCGGAGCAACCGGTATGATAGGCGACCCTTCAGGCAAGAGCCTTGAGCGCAATCTGCTCGACGAGGAGACTCTGCGTCACAACCAGGAGTGCATAAAGAAGCAGCTCGCCAAGTTCCTTGACTTTGAGAGCGACGCTCCCAACAGGGCAGAACTTGTGAACAACTACGACTGGATGAAGGACATGGGCTTCCTGCAGTTCGCGCGTGAGGTGGGCAAGCACATCACCGTAAACTACATGATGGCAAAGGAGAGCGTTCAGCAGCGCCTTAACGGCGAGGCACGCGACGGTCTGTCGTTCACCGAGTTCACCTATCAGCTGCTTCAGGGCTACGACTTCCTGTATCTCTATCAGCACAAGGGCTGCAAGCTGCAGATGGGCGGCAACGACCAGTGGGGCAACATGACCACCGGAACCGAGCTTATACGCCGCACGCTCGGCAGCGAGGCTGAGGCTTACGCGCTGACATGTCCGCTGATAACCAAGGCCGACGGCAAGAAGTTCGGCAAGACAGAGAGCGGAAACATCTGGCTCGACCCGAAGCGCACATCGCCTTACAAGTTCTATCAGTTCTGGCTCAACGTTAGCGATGACGACGCAGAGCGCTATATCAAGATATTTACCAGCCTTGACAAGGAGACCATCGACGCCCTCGTAGAGGAGCACCGTCAGGATCCGGGGCGCCGCACGCTGCAGCGCCGCCTGGCTGAAGAAGTAACCGTTATGGTTCACTCTCGCGAGGACTACGACGCAGCCGTTGAGGCTTCTAACATACTGTTCGGCAAGTCGACAAAAGACAGCCTGCTGAAACTCGACGAGCAGACATTCCTCGACATCTTTGAGGGTGTGCCCCAGTTTGAGGTTTCAAAGGACAAGATAGGCCTGCCGGCTGTAGAGCTGTTCACCACAGAGGCAGCCGTGTTTGCCAGCAAGGGAGAGATGCGCAAGCTCGTTCAGGGCGGAGGTGTGTCGCTCAACAAGGAGAAACTGGCCGCATTCGACCGTGAGATTACTTCTGACGACCTCATCGACGGCAAGTATCTGCTCGTTCAGCGCGGCAAGAAGAACTATTTCCTCATAACTGTGAAATAATTTGTCGGCAGTGCGTTCTTGAAATGTCAAAAGGCTGTCCGACAGGGCTTTTGCGTAATAAAAATGCAAAACTTGCGGCCTTTTACATTCAAAAAATAAGAAAAAATTTGGTAGTGGCGTAAAAAACCACTACCTTTGCACCCGTGATTGTCCAATGGTGTAATGGTAGCACAACAGGTTTTGGTTCTGTTTGTAGTGGTTCGAATCCGCTTTGGACAACATTTTTAAATATTATTCATATAATAATCGCACCTTTCATAACGTAGGGGTGCGATTTTTTTGTTATCTTTGCAAGCAATTAAAGGGCAGCCCCCGTATGCTTCATTCACACCGGCTTTTTTGTCGGACTCAGAATAGTGCCTGCCGGGGCGGGCCGGATTATGTGGTGAAAGCTTCAGGCCGGCGTGCGGCGCAGCTTTCACATTGTATAGAATACAGTCTTCATCAAAAAACAATTAGTTTAAAAACAAATACATTTATGAAAACAAATTACGAAATCCGCTATGCAGCGCATCCGGAGGATGCAAAAAACTATGACACCAAGAGAATCCGTCGCGACTTCCTTATCGAGAAAGTGTTTGCGGCTGACGAGGTAAATATGGTTTACTCAATGTACGACCGCATGGTTGTAGGCGGTGCAATGCCCGTTAACGAGGAGCTGAAGCTCGAGGCTATCGACCCGCTGAAGGCCGACTACTTTACAACACGCCGTGAGATAGGTATCTTCAACGTAGGCGAGGGCGAAGGCGTCGTTAAGGTTGGCGACGAGACATTCACTCTCGGATTCAAGGAGGCACTGTATATTGGCCGCGGCGACCGCGACGTGTTCTTCAGCAGCAAGGACGCGCAGAAGCCGGCCAAGTTCTACTTTAACAGTACAACAGCCCACAAGGAGTATCCTTGCAAGAAGGTTACAAAGGCCGATGCCGTTGTTGCCCACATGGGTTCGCTCGAGATGAGCAACGAGCGCGACATCAACAAGATGCTCGTTTCTCAGGTTCTGCCCACATGCCAGCTGCAGATGGGTATGACTGAGCTTGCAACAGGCAGCGTATGGAACACTATGCCGGCTCACGTTCACAGCCGCCGCATGGAGGCTTACTTCTACTTTGAGGTGCCCGAGGATCAGGCCGTATGCCACTTCATGGGCGAGATAGACGAGACACGCCACATCTGGATGAAGGGCGACCAGGCTGTTCTGTCTCCCGAATGGAGCATCCACAGTGCCGCTGCCACTCACAACTATACCTTTATCTGGGGTATGGGCGGCGAGAACCTCGACTACGGCGATCAGGACTTCTCAAAGATTACGGATTTGAAGTAAATATATTTCAGTAGTTAAAGAAGTTAGAGTTGTTAAAGGAGTTAAAGCCAAATGCACTTATAGGCCGTTTAGTTTGAACACAGACAGAATGACAATGAGCAACAAGACATTTGACTTTAACTCCTAAGCTCACGACCGTGAGCGGTAACTGCTTTAACTACTATAACTCCCTATAAAAGAATAAACACCCATGGATACATTTTCAAAGAGATTTTCACTTGAAGGAAAAGTGGCACTGGTTACAGGAGCCGCTTACGGAATAGGCTTTGCCATTGCTGAGGCTTATGCGCAGGCCGGCGCAAAGATTGCGTTCAACTGCCGCTCACAGCACCACATGGACCAGGCTCTGGCCGACTATAAGGCTAAGGGCATCGACGCCAAAGGATATATCTGCGACGTTACAAAAGAAGACGAGGTTAAGCAGATGGTGGCCGACATAGAGAAAGAACTCGGCACAATAGATATCCTCGTAAACAACGCCGGCATCATCAAGCGCATACCTATGACAGAAATGTCGGTTGAAGACTTCCGTCAGGTTGTCGACATCGACCTCAATGCGCCTTTCATCGTGTCTAAGGCCGTTATTCCGGGCATGATAAAGAAAGGCCACGGCAAGATTATCAATGTCTGCTCAATGATGAGCGAGCTTGGTCGTGAGACAGTGTCTGCCTATGCTGCAGCTAAGGGCGGACTGAAGATGCTCACACGCAACATCTGCTCAGAGTTCGGCGAGCACAACATACAGTGCAACGGTATCGGTCCGGGCTACATCGCCACACCGCAGACTGCACCGCTGCGCGAGCGTCAGGCCGACGGCAGCCGTCATCCGTTCGACAGTTTCATCGTATCTAAGACTCCTGCTGCACGCTGGGGCACACCTGAAGACCTTATGGGTCCGGCAGTGTTCCTTGCATCAGACGCCTCAGACTTCGTAAACGGTCATATCCTTTACGTTGACGGCGGTATACTTGCTTACATCGGCAAGCAGCCTTGATAAATAATTATTGTCTTATGCGGCGTATGTGTAAAGTTACCACGTACGCCGTATAGACATTTAATATTTATAAGGGTTACCTCACAATTACGCTAAAACTTGATTAAAATTAATACCAACATATTTATTAAGAGTAAATTAAATAATACGTTATGAATAAGAAAGGACTTTGGATTTTTTTGTTTTTGTTTTTTGCTATTACCAGCACAAATAGTACAGTAATTAATGATTGGCCTCGAATACCATTGCTGACGATAACTACAGAGAATGGTGAATTCCCGACATGTGAAGTGGCTTATCCGCCTGAGGGATGTGTAGGAACAGGAATAACAGCCAATGACTATGTATGTGGCCGGCTCGTGATGACACTTGATGGAGAAACACTTTATGACTCGGGTGATTATATAAAAGATGAGTCAGGCATGAGAATAAAAATCCGTGGAAATAGCACCGGTGCTTCTGCCGGACAGAAACCATACAAAATAAAGCTGTCGAAGAAGTTTGACCTGCTGTGCCGTGGAGATGAAGGATATAATGAAAAGGACTGGAATCTGCTAAAGATAAGCACATGGAATCCGGCATTTTCAAATGCGGAGAGTAATATACTTACGGTATTGGGCTTCGTGCTGAGTGAGGCTATAGGTATGGAATGGACTCCTGGCTATACCTTTGTTAATCTTGTTATGAATGATAAATATATGGGAATGTATTATCTTACAGATGCCATAGAGCGCGGCGACAAAAGGGTTGATATAAAGAAATCAGGCTATCTTATAGAGAACGACGCCTATTGGTGGAACGAAGACCTGTATTTTAAAACAGACCATCAGAACTCTGTCATGGGGTGGACATACAAGTATCCTGACGCTGAAGACGTGGATGACGCCATAAACGGTAATATCCAGGCATACGTTAACGATTTTGAGGATGCTTTGTACTCGGGAAAGGACGTTGATGAATATATCGACCTGGCTTCTTTTGCAAAATGGATTCTGGTTCATGACATTCTTAACTCGGATGATGCCGCCGGTACAAACATGTATATGTACAAACACGATTATGATGAGAGTAATCCTGTGGCAACAAAATTGATGATGGGCCCGTTGTGGGATTTTGATTCTTCATTTAAGACTGATGCCGATGACAGATGGAGCCAGCTTCACGAATTGGATTATTTTTATTATCCCAAATTGTTTGAAAATGAAAAATTCGTAAAGGAATATAAGAAACAATGGGAAGAGATAAAGCCGACATTGGCAGAAGATGTTAAAAACGGCCTTGAAGCGTTGAAGACAACTTATGGAGATGCTTTGCAGAAAAGCATGGATTTGCATAAGACTGCATATCCTACAGAGTGCAGTAATAGTCTTGAATCTCAGATTGATGAGATAAATGGTAAAATCGAGAGTAGAATTGTCGGTCTTGACAACCTTGTGAGCCAGCTTCAGACTTCAGGGGTACAGCAAATAGACGAAAATGGACCTAAGCATAAGATTATAGCTGTATATGACATTTATGGCGTAAGATGTCAGGAGGACGATATGGACAAGCTGCCTAAAGGCATTTATATAGTAAAGTATAATAACGGTTCGTTTGAAAAATGGTTGAATAAATAATATCTTTTTATCGAGAGATATAGATTTTTAAAGTGCAGGATATCATCATTAATTTTTGATGTCCTGCACTTTTTATTTTATTTCTATGCCATGAAATAATTTAGTTTATAAAAACGCGCTGAAAATCGTAACATTTTTATCCTGTTTTGCTTTCAGACACGGACATTGTGGCCTGTTTCGCTGCTTTTTGTTAAGCTAATTGTATCTGTTTTGTTTCAGACTGTTAGTGGCCCGTTTTTGCTCCGTAACTGGGCCACTTTTTGTGCAAAAGTGGGCCGTTTTTTATCCTTAAACAATAGACTTTTCAGGCGAGTCTGCACATATAATCTAGCATGGCAGATGCTGCGGCATTATTTTCATGTACGGATTGCTGATTCTAAGCCTTAAATCATATTCAGACTTTTGCATATTTTTCATAATTTTCAGCATCAGCATTCCTTACCGGCAGCCATAGCTACATGACGTGCTGAGACATGATAATATGCCTGCATGAAAACAATGTAGAAAATAAGTTGGATATGCTTCCTTATATAATTAATAAGGTATAAGGATTTTTCGTTGTATATCTCTTACCAAGAGATAGAATTCCGATGCAAATATATGAACAAATACTAATATCTGCAAATGATTTAATGATTTTTTTTCAAAAACGTTGAAAAAAGCATTAATAACAATAACTATTGACAAAAAGAGCTGAAAATCCCGATAACAGCAAGGTTTCAGGGCATATGTCTATCTCCTGACTTCGTCACTCAAAAAAACTAAACATTATAATTCGTTGATAAACAATATTTTGTAATTTTGTGTCACCCATTTTAGGGTGACACGATGCAAAAAACATGTTTATACGTAAAAAGAAATACCCATCAGGCAATGTAGGTGTCATAGTGGTTGAAAAGGTCAAGGGCAAGATGAATGAGCTTACCACTATAGGTATAGCGCGCACTCAAGAAGAGGTAGATTCTCTCGTAATGAAAGGTCGTAAATGGATATATGAGGAACAGGAACACCGCCATCCACGGCTGGATCTTTTCGGTGAGGAACGTAAGAAGTGTGATGCAGAACTTCTGAGTGCCGAACAGATGCTTTCGTGCATAACCAACATCTCGATCAATGGAGCGGACCTGATACTTGACCGTGTCTTTGACAGCGTTGGATTCAACAGGATAGATGATGAGGTATTCCGCCAACTTGTAAAAGCCCGTTTGTCTTATCCTGCAAGCAAAGCTGCGACAGTGGAGTATCTGAAGAATCATTTTGACGAAGATGTCAGCCTGTCGAAGATCTATCGTTATTTGGACAAACTGAGCGATAACCAACATAAGATAGTTCAGGACATAAGCGTCCTTCACACGAAGAATATTTTAGGCGGCCACATCGGTGTGCTGTTTTATGATGTCACCACACTCTATTTTGAATCGGACTATGAGGACGAGCTTCGCAAAACCGGTTTCTCCAAGGAAGGGCGTCATCAGAACCCTCAGATTATATTGGGACTGTTGGTCAGCATTGGCGGCTATCCGCTTGCGTATTGCATCCATGAGGGCAACAAGTACGAGGGGCACACGATGCTTCCGGTAGTGACTGAATTTGTCCGGAAATATGAGCTGGAAGATTTTGTCGTGGTGGCTGACTCAGGGTTGATGAACAACGATAATATAGCCGACCTTGAAGCAAACGGTTACAAGTATATCATCGGTGCGAAAATCAAGAACGAGAGCAGGAAGATACAGGAATGGATACTGGAGCAGCCTAAGACGGACCGCCAAATGGTTGAATACGATAAAGGTAACGGACAGAGGTTGTTGGTCGGATATACAGAAGAGCGTGCCCGAAAGGATGCTTATAACCGTGAGAAAGGTATACGCCGTCTGGAGAAGGCATACCACAGAGGTACGCTTACCAAAGACAATATCAACAAGCGTGGATACAACAAATTCCTGAAAATGGAAGGAAATGTAAAGGTGACCATCAATTACGAGAAACTGGAGAAGGATGCGAAATGGGATGGTCTCAAAGGATACCTTACCAATACGAATATACACGTCAATGACGTATATGCCGCCTACCATAACCTGTGGCATGTTGAAAGAGCTTTCCGCATATCAAAATCAAAGATTGAGATAAGACCAATGTTTCACTTTACAAGGCGCAGGATAGAAGCACATGTCTGTATCTGCTTCGTGGCCTTGAAAGTTTACAAGGAATTGGAGCGTCTGCTGAAACTATCAGGCATAAATATGAGTGTGGACAAGGTGCTCGAACTTGCTAAAACTATAGTGACTATACAGATGACATTGCCTCAAAGTAAGCAGACTATCAACAGAACTATGCTGATGAAACGTCATCAACGCATTGCTTCATTGTTTACTGATGATTTTTGGGTGACACGTTGACGAAGTCAGGAAAAAGCATTAATAACAATAACTATTGACAAAAAGAGCTGAAAATCCCGATAACAGCAAGGTTTCAGGGCATATGTCTATCTCTTGGTAAGAAAGAGCGGGTTTTTAGATAATCCAAAAATAATTATATATATAGTTTTTAATTAAATTAGTTTATCAAATGAAAAGAAAAATTTTCAGTTCTTTGCTTCTTGTAGCGTTCCTATGCGCTTCAATGAGCATGTTCGTTTCTTGTAAAGACTATGAGGATGACATCAATGCGAACAAAGATGACATCACTGCTTTACAGAATCAGTTGGCTGACTTGCAGACTACACTGTCAAACGAGTTGAGCAGTGTAAGAAGCGAGTTTAATACTCAAATCTCTGATGCCAAGGCTCAGCTCCAGGCTGCCATCGATCAGAAAGCTGATCAGGCTACTGTAACTGCACTCGAGGCAAGAGTTGCTACTCTGGAAGGTGACCTCGCTGCTAAGGAGGCTGCTTTGAACGCAAAAATTGATGCTGTAAACGAAGCTGTTACTGGTCTTGACGGAAGACTTGAGAGCGTTGAGGAAGCTTTGGCTACAATCACAGCCATGACAGGTGACTTCGAGAAACTTCAGAAGACAGTTAATGACTTGAAGGGTAGAGTTGAGGCTCTTGAAAGCCTTGACATCGCTACTATCGCAAGAGAGGCTGTTGCAAAGGATCTCGAAACTCAGCAGAAGGCTCTTGAGGATTTCAAGCAGCAGATTGCTGACGCTGACTATCAGGGACAGATCGACAAACTGAAGGAGCAGATCGAGGCTCTGCCTACAGCTGACGACCTGAAGGATCTTGCCGACAAGCTTGAGGCTTATGACATTGAGAACATCGAAAAGAGAGTTTCTGCAGCAGAGGAGGCTATCGCTGAACTTCAGAATTCTTTGTCTGACTATGCTACTGTAACAAGCGTTGATGAGCTTGAGAAGGCTCTTCAGAAGCAGATTGACGACCTGAACAACCTTATCAGCGGTGAGGGTGGTCTTAACGACAACATCAATACTCTTACTGTTTTTGTTGAGAAACTGCTGAACAGCATTTCTCTCGTTCCAGATCTTTATGTTGGTGGTATCGAGGCTGTTGAGTTCCGTGTACTGAGCTATGTTCCTGTTGTTCCTGGAACAAGCGGTACCGGTGAGCTTAAAATTGCACCTGTCTATGTTGACAACGGTCAGACGACAGCTACTTACAGACTTAACCCAAGCTCTGTTAAGGAAGAGAATATTGATGCAGAGAATATCGACTTCGTTGCTGCTACAGCTGAGGTAAGAGCCGTGCTCGATAACTCTCCGGTTGCTTTCAACGGTATCGAAAGCTTTAAGAACGGTCTTATGACTGTTAAACTGAAGAAGACTACAACAGGATCTCTTGATCTTGGCAACAACAAGACTTACATCGTTGCTCTGAAGGTTCCTCGTTTCAACAAGGATAATACTACAACAGACATCTATTCTGAGAACTCTCGTCTTGTAGAAACTACATTCAGACCGAGAATAGCTAAGCTTGCTTGGAACGCTTCTGACGCTCAGCATCACTATGCTGACAGCACAAGCATCTGGAACTCTAAGGTTGACAACAACGAGCTTGTTACTACAGAGGTTTACTACAATGAGACAAAGAATCTTGCTGAGCTCGTAACAGGTTGCTACCTGAACGGAGCTGACAAGCACACTCAGATTACAAGAGATGAGTTGAAGAAGTATGGCATTGCTTTCCGTTTTGCTATTCCTTCAAAAACTTACAACACAGCTGCTCCTAACGGAACAGACCAGCAGCAATTTGCAACAGTAACTCCAGAGGGTGTTATTTCTTCAAAACTTCCTGATGGAGTAACTAACAACATGGCTTGCGTAGGTAAAGAGCCTATCGTTCGTATCATGCTTTGCGATACAGTAAACAATAATCTTCTTGACGAGCGCTATATGAAGATTAAGTGGTCTCAGAAGATGCTTGATGACGTAACTCTTGATGACAAGGTTGACGAGAAGACACTTAGCTGCGATGCAATGACAGCAGAACTTACATGGGATTGGCTGATCACTAAGGTTTATGCAAAGGTACAGGCTGAAGGTCTTGATCAGGCTACATTTGAGAAAGTTTATTCTTTCAATGATATAACAATTGATCCGGCTAACTCAACAAATGGCGATTTAGTATTCAAGAACACTACTAACGAGAATGGTGATGCTCTTGCTGCTACATGGACAATTGATGCTGACGACGTTAAGACTATAGATCAGAAGAAGGGTTATGTAACACTTGAGAAGGTTATAACATTCAAATCTTCTATGCCTGCTCAGTATCCTGACCTGAAGATGACTTGGAAGTTCACTGTTAAACTGCCTGAACTGCCTGCTATCGCTGGTTACTTCGATACATACTGGTTCGAGAAGTATAACACTTATGACGTGCTGCCTGTTCAGTATGGTACACCTGCACAGACAGAGGCACAGGTAGTATACCGCAACAACCTCACAAGTGCATTCGGTTATACATCAGAGTGGGGTAAAGGTAACAACTTCTTCATCAAGAACATGACAGAATGTGGTCTTTGGGATCTTCAGTTCTCTGCTGACCAGACAATCGCCGGTTACACAGTTAACGGTAATGACCTTGATGAGGCTGGTATCGATCAGGTTAACTTTAACGGTTATCTCTTGAAGAATGGTGTTCAGAATTCAGCTCGCCTGACATGGACTGGCCGTGACAAGTCTTGGGGTACTTCATTTGATACAGAGGCAACTCCTTACCTGTTCGTTCCGAGAAACAGAGAGGATGCTTGGAACCTGATCAACCCGCTTGCACAGGCTGACGAAAAGGGTATTCCTGCTAGAACTCACGACAAGAAGATCAGCATCAGCGTATGGGCTAAGATTAATGGATACAACAAGGTTCTCGTTAAGAAGTATGATGTATGCCTCATAGCTCCGATCCGTGTAGACGCAGTATCTAAGGGCGGTTTCGAGGAAGGTCTCGTAAGCGGTTCTACAGTTGACGCTGGCAAGCTTGTTTCAATAACAGACTTCCGCGGATACGCAGTGGCTCAGACTGCTATCGGCAATCCTACTGAGTTTGAGAAGTATGCCGTACAGCTCTGGAAATACTATGACGTTAAGTCTATATTCTTCGATCTGAGCAAGGCGAAGTACACACTGGCTGTTAATGGTGGTAGCGTTGTTGCAAACAACGACCTGTCTTATGCTGATGCTATGACAGCTGCTAAACTCTCTGAGCTTACAAACAAAGCTGTTAACCTGTCACTGAGCCAGAGCGGCAACAACATCACCTTCAAGAACAATGGTGGTTCTAACGTAGAGGAAATGTTCTATGTTTACATCCCTGTAACAGTAGAATATGCATACGGTAAACTGACAGAGTATGTCAAGATACCTGTTTATCCTCGCGGTCAGGTGCCTGCATCTGTAAAAAGACGTTAAGGAGTGATGCTACAGATGACTTTGAGTAAAAGGAATCTGAAAGGAAAATAAAACTTCAATCGGGAGCGCTCCTTGTAATTGAGGGGCGCTCCTTTTAAAAATAATAAAGTTTCTATGATTAAATCAGCTAAATATGTCGTAATGGCCTTGGCCCTGTTTATTGTGGCTTCTTGTGGCGATAAGAAGAAAAAGGAGACTATCTTGCCGGCAGATCCACGTATGGACCAGCAGATGGTTCGTACAAGCAAGGACACCATGATGCTGCTCGACATGACAAAGAAGTTCTTGGAAACTTTGAAGAACAACGACATCGACGGAGCTATGAGCCAGCTGTATGAGGTTAAGGACAACAAGGTGATGCCTCTTTCGGAAGAACGCTCAAAGGAGATACGCAAGACTCTTACCACATTCCCGGTATTGTCTTACAAGATAGATGAACTTCTCCTCTATAGCGACAGCGACACCGAGGTGCGTTACACGATCGAGTTTTTTGAGAAACCTAAGGGCGACAACCGTCCTAACACGATAAAATGCTCGGTTAATCCGACACGTGTTGGCGGCAACTGGTATCTCACCATTGCCAAGGTGGCTCAAGAGAATAATTATAAGAACAATTGAAAAAATTAAAACCATTAGCTATGCGTTATTTAAGTTTATTATTGGCCGCAGGTTTCCTGTTTATGGGAAATCCCGTGTCAGCTCAGGAAAGCGAACCTGAGTACGAGTTCAACAGGCATTGGTTTGTAAGCGTTCACGGCGGTGCCCAGTATACATTGGGCGAGGCCTCTTTTGGCGACTTGCTTTCTCCTACGGTTCAGTTAGGTGCCGGATATCAGTTTACCCCGTGGTTTGCCACACGTCTTTCTGTAGGTGCTTGGCAGAGCAAGGGCGGCTGGAACGGATACATGCTGGACGGCAAGGCCGTAAACACTACGTATAAGTACAACTATGTAGCCCCCGGCATTGACTTTATGTTCAATCTGTCTAATGCCATCTGCGGTTACAACCCAATGCGTCTGTTCAGTGTTACAGCTTTCATCGGCGGCGGTGCAAACATCGGCTTTGGTAACGATGAGGCCAACGAACTGGCCAACGCAGGCTATGACATGCGCTACGTGTGGAGCGGCACAAAGGTTCGTCCCGTAGGCCGTGGCGGTCTGTCGTTCGACTTCCGCGTTAGCGACCGCGTAAGCCTCGGCATCGAGGGTAACGCAAACGTCCTCTCAGACAAGTACAACTCAAAGAAGGCAGGCAATGCCGACTGGTACTTCAACGCTCTTGCCAGCGTTACAATCCGTCTGGGCAAGACCTACAAGAAGAAGGCTGCCCCGGCTCCGGAGCCTGTAGAGCAGACTATTGTAGAGCCTGTCGTTGAAGAGAAGCCGGTAAGCGAGCCTGTTGTAGAAGAAGTAAAGGACGAGGGCATGAAGCGCGACGTATTCTTCACGATAAACTCAAGCGTTATCCGTGAGTCAGAGCGCGAAAAGGTAGTGGAACTTTCTAAATATTTAAACAATCATAAAAATGCAATTGTCGAAATAACAGGCTACGCTGATGCCGGAACAGGCACTACTGCTATAAACAGCCGCTTGTCTTCTGAGCGTGCGGAGGCTGTTAAGAAGATGCTTACAGAACAATGCGGTGTGTCTGCGTCGCAGATAAAGACCTCTTACAAGGGGTCTGAAGTCCAGCCGTTTGCTGACAACGACATGAACCGTGTATCAATTTGTATTATATCCAATTAGTCGATTGCAGGAGGGTGGAGACATTTGGGCTTGTGAAAGTCGTAGTCTCCTCCCGTTTTTTTAAAAAAAAGATCATTTACACTGTTGAAAATCAAGACACAAGCTAGACTGGACTTTTTTTCTATTTCTTATTCTTACAAATTCTTTTTTCACAGATTTCTTATTTCCTGTTCCCGTTCTTTTATAGTTTTATTGATGCGCCTCAGTCTGGCATTATGCTGCTGCATGATGCTTTTGTTTTATCATGCGCAAGGTTGATCTTTAAGTCTTTTATAAGTCTTACCGTCTGCTTTTCAGATGCCTGATATGCCTGTGAAAAACATGGTCTGAATATTCTCGCTTAAAGTGAAAATCCTGTATGTTTGCTTGCCGTTTTCTCATAAATGGCGGTGCTGACATGCTTCAGCGCATCTGCCGGTGGGGATAAACAAAAAAGCCTGCATCCGTATGGATACAGGCTTATGTATTTTCGAAGCTTTTATTTAGTTCAAAGCATCAGTTAATTCTGCTCCGGCCTTGAATTTCGCAGCCTTCTTAGCAGCAATCTGTATCTTCTCCTTTGTAGAAGGATTGATACCCTCGCGAGCCGGGCGCTCGTTAACGCTGAATGTTCCAAAGCCAACAAGTGCAACTTTATCTCCTGCTACGAGAGCGTCTTTGATGGCTGCAACGGTTGCGTCGAGTGCTTTCTTTGAATCAGCTTTTGACAAACCTGAGCCAGCAGCTATTTTTTCAATAAGTTCTGTTTTGTTCATAATTAAAATTGTTATTAAAATATTAGAGTATAAAATTATCCCAACCTATTTTTATCGCAAATATAGCCTAATCATTTTATTTGTCAAACAAAAAATAAAAAAAAGTGAAGAATTTAATGAAAAAAAGTTGGTATATGCCCTGCTTTATGCTATATAACAGATATTTTTAGTATTTTTGCCGACGTTTATTATGCTAGAAAAATTATTTTGAGTATGTTCAGAATACCTGCTATTACAAAGAATTTGCTGATTATCAATGTGCTGATGTTCGCCGCCACATGGGTGTTCGGCCGTCAGGGCGTCGACTTGAACAGCGTGTTTGGACTTCACTTCTTCCTTGCGCGCGATTTCCAGATATATCAGCTCTTCACTTATATGTTCATGCATGCCGGATTCACGCATCTGTTCTTCAACATGTTTGCCCTGTGGATGTTCGGCTGCGTGGTTGAGAATGTGTGGGGACCTAAGAAGTTTCTCTTCTATTATATGGTCTGCGGAGTCGGTGCCGGACTTATACAGCTGATAACACAGTTTGGCGAGTTCTACATGCTTGCCAGCGACCAGATACCGGGCTTTGGCTTCGGCGATATAATGGCAGTGGCGCATAACAGCTCGGCTATTCTCAATCTTTGGACAACAGTAGGCGCGTCTGGTGCCATTTACGGTGTGCTGCTTGCTTTCGGCATGCTGTTTCCTGAGGAGCGCCTGTTCATATTCCCGCTTCCGCTGCCGATAAAGGCCAAGTGGTTTGTGTGCATCTACATCGTTGTTGAGCTGTTGTCGGCTCTCGGCACGTCAAACAGCAGTGTGGCTCATTTCGCCCACCTCGGTGGTATGCTCTTCGGATGGCTGCTGATAAGATATTGGCGCAACAATCCGGGCGGAGGCACTTTCGGAAGGTCGAAGGGACAGCAGTTCTTCGACAACCTGAAGAGCAACTGGGAGCGCCGCTCTCACCGTAAGTCGGACAATGCCGGAGGATATGACAGGACAAGAAACGAATCAGACTGGGACTACAACGCCCGCAGGAAGGCTGAACAGGACGAGATAGACCGCATACTCGACAAGGTTAGACGAAGCGGATACGACAGCCTGAGCGAGGAGGAAAAACGTAAACTCTTTGACGGAGGAAAATAGCACATGACGGATGTGCTTTATTGTGAATGAAAAAAATTAAAGACCTTACTTTGCAGATAATAGCCGGGGCCAATGTGGCAACGGCTGTTACCATGTTTCTGGTAGGCCTGTCGGACCGCATCAATCCGACAGAGCATCCTATAATGGCCAATATCGGACTGATATTTCCAGGCTTTATATTTATCAATTTCTGCTTTCTCGTCTTTTTTGCGGTGTTCAGGCGCAGGTACATGCTTATTTCCCTGCTTGGCTTTGTTGTCAGCTATTCTTCCGTGCGTACTTACTGGCCGCTTAACATCAGCCGCGACGTGCCGCCTGGCTCGATAAAGGTGATGTCGTATAATGTGCATAATTTTGCCAGCGACAATGCCCCCGAAGGACACGACAATCCGATACTTGAATATATTGTGGCTGCCGATGCCGACATCGTGTGCCTGCAGGAAGCACGCATTGACGATGACATAAAAAACGCGATAAAGGGCGTATACGAATACATCGACTCTGTGAGGAGCAAGGACGGGGGCGAGTGTCTCGTCTTGATGAGCAAGTATCCGATAGTGGCGCGCGAGCGCATCGACTATGTGTCTAAGGGCAACGTCAGTGCAGCCTTTAAGGTGAAAATGGACGGCGACACGGTTACTGTGGTGAATAATCACCTTGAGACCTCCGGACTGTCGCTTGCTGACCGTGCCG
Organism: Prevotella marseillensis; assembly: GCF_900625065.1. Taxonomy (NCBI): domain Bacteria; kingdom Pseudomonadati; phylum Bacteroidota; class Bacteroidia; order Bacteroidales; family Prevotellaceae; genus Prevotella; species Prevotella marseillensis. The sequence goes on from NZ_UYXY01000001.1 coordinate 3,410,656, forward strand.
GCTTCAAGGACATGGTTAAGGGCAAGGCTGGAAGCGACACGGTGAGGGCTGAGTCGAAACGCCTGGCAGTAAAGCTGGGAGAGTCTGCCAAGATACGTGCGCCGCAGGCTGAGGCCGTGGCCGAATATGTGAGGAATAGCGGCGACAACGTGATTCTTTGCGGCGACTTTAACGACAACCCCATATCGTACACTCACCGTACTCTGGCGCGCGAGCTTACCGACTGTTATGTTGAGTCGGGCAACGGTCCGGGCATATCCTATCACCACAACGCCATCTTTGTGCGCATAGACAACATAATGTGCTCAAAGCTGTGGCAGCCCTATAAGTGCAAAGTTGACCGAAGTATCGGCTATTCAGACCATTACCCCATTTATTGTTGGCTCAAAAAGCGTGGAAAGGATAAAAATAACCGCTAAAATGAATAATAAGAGGCATTAAATTTTTCAAAGTTTAAAAAAATAATTATCTTTGTGCCCTATTAATATCAAACTCGAAAAAACATTAAAAATTAATAATAATCAAAATGCAAAACAAAGGAATTGTAATTGTTACAGCCGTCTTATTGACGCTTGCAAGCATTTTCTATTTGTCTTTCTCTGTCGCAACTAGCTATTACGACAGTCAGGCAGCAAAGATTAAAGACCCGATTGACCAGCAGAACTACAAGGATTCTGTTAAATATCTGGGTATTTATTCTTACCAGAAGTGCTTGGAGACGCAGATTGGTCTGGGTCTTGACCTTAAAGGCGGTATGAACGTAATCCTCGAGATTTCTGTTCCTGATGTTGTAGACGTGCTGGCTGACCACAAGACAGACGCTGCCTACGTTAAATCAATGGAACAGGCTAAGAAGGAGGAAGAGACAAGTCAGAGTGATTTTATCTCTCTTTTCATTAAGTATTATCATCAGAATGCGCCCGGACATCGTCTGGCTGAAGTTTTTGCCACACAGCAGCTTAAGGGCAAGGTGAGCACACAAAGCTCTGACGCTGAGGTGGAGAAGGCTCTGCGCGAAGAGGTTCAGTCGGCTATCGACAACTCTTACAACGTAGTGCGCAACCGTATCGACAAGTTCGGCGTTGTTCAGCCCAATATCCAGAAACTTGAGGGACAGCAGGGCCGTATCATGGTAGAAATGCCTGGTATCCGCGAGCCTGAGCGTATCCGTAAACTTCTTCAGGGTAGCGCCAACCTCGAATTCTGGGAGACATTCAACAGCGAAGAGGTTACTCCGTATCTGGCTCAGATCAACCAGCGCCTTGCTGCCGGTTCGTCTGCTACTGCCGCTGATACAACAGCCGTAAGCGACAGCACAGCTGCCAAGGCTGAACCCGCAAAGGCAGAGGCTAAGCCTAAGTTCCAGATAAAGAACGATACAAAGAGCGCTGCCAAGGCTACTGAGACTGATGCACAGCTCGCTCTCGCCAAGAAGCAGAATCCTCTGCTGGCTATGTTGCAGCTGGCTCCGCAGGGCTCACTGAGCGTTGTAGGATATGCTAACGTACGCGATACAGCAGCAATCAACAAGATTATCACATCAGAACTTGCCAAGCAGGTGCTCCCGTCTAACCTGAAACTTCTTTGGGGCGCTAAGCCTGCTGACGGACTTTCTGTAAAGAATGTGTTCGAACTTTATGCAATAAAGGTTACACAGAGCAACGGACGTGCTCCGCTTGAAGGCGACGTGATAACAGATGCTACAGACCAGTTTAACAACGTTACAGGTGCTCCTGAGGTAAGCATGACCATGAACTCAGACGGTGCACGCCGCTGGGCAGCCCTTACAAAGGCTAATGTGGGTAAGGCTATTGCCATCGTGCTCGACGATGCTGTTTACAGCGCACCTCGCGTAAGCGGTGAAATTCCTGGCGGACAGTCGTCTATCAACGGTAACTTCACCATTGAGGATACAAAAGACTTGGCCAACACGCTTAAGTCAGGACGTATGCCTGCACCTGCACGTATCGTTCAAGAGGATGTCGTAGGACCTTCACTCGGTGCACAGTCAATCCAGCAGGGTCTTATCTCGTTCGTTGTAGCCTTCGTATTGCTGATGATCTACATGATCGTCATGTACGACCTGATTCCGGGTATGATGGCCAACTTGGCACTTATACTTAACCTCTTCTTTACGTTAGGTATTCTAACCTCCTTCCAGGCGGCGCTGACCATGCCGGGTATTGCCGGTATCGTGCTGTCATTGGGTATGGCCGTCGACGCTAACGTGCTTATCTATGAACGTACCAAGGAAGAGTTACGCAAGGGCAAGCAGCTCAAGCAGGCTATCGAGGCCGGTTATGGCAACGCCTTCTCTGCTATCTTCGACTCTAACCTTACCTCAATCATAACAGGTGTCATCCTTTATGTCTTCGGTACAGGTCCTATCCGCGGATTCGCCACAACTCTTATAATCGGTATCTGCTGCTCATTCTTCACAGCCGTTTATCTTACACGTCTCGTTTATGAGCACAAGATGAAGAAAGACAAGTGGCTGAACCAGAACTTCACAACAAAGATATCTCGCAAGTTCCTGCAGGGCACAAACATCGGCTTTATGTCGATGTACCGTAAGACCTTCACAATAGCAGGTATTGCAGTTGTGCTGTTCGCTATCAGCTTCGCAGTTCGCGGTCTCAGCAAGAGCATCGACTTCACAGGTGGACGTAACTATGTAATCAAGCTTGAGAAGGCCGTAGAGCCTGAGCAGGTAACTGCAGTGCTCCGTCCGGCATTCCCGAACAGTACAGTGAGCGCAATTGCATTGGGTACAGACCACAAGACCATCCGTATTTCAACTAACTATAAGATTGACTCTAACAATCCGGCAGTTGACAACGAGGTAGAGGACATCCTGTTCAAGTCGCTCTCAAGCGCAGGCATGGTGACACAGAAGAGCGTAGAGGTGTTCAAGAATCCTGATGTACGCGCAGGCGGCTCTATTATCAGTAGTGCCAAGGTGGGTCCGTCAGTTGCTAAGGATATCACTTACGGAGCTATCATAAGCGTCATATTCGCTCTTATAGCCATCTTCTTATACATCCTCATCCGTTTCCACAATGTAGCCTTCTCTGTTGGTTCAACAGTGGCTCTGGCTCTCGATACGATAATCGTTATCGGCTTCTATTCAGCATTGTGGGGTCTGGTTCCGTTCTCTCTCGAAATCGACCAGACGTTCATCGGAGCTATCCTTACCGTTATCGGTTATTCAATCAACGATAAGGTGGTTGTGTTCGACCGTATACGTGAGAACCTCGGACTGTACAAGAAGCGTGACTATTGGACAATATTCAACGACTCTCTGAACGAGACATTGGCACGTACAATCAACACGTCTTCAACAACGTTGCTGGTATTGCTTTGTATCTTCTTCCTTGGAGGTGACAGCATCCGCAGCTTCTCGTTCGCGATGATTCTTGGTGTTGTATTCGGTACACTGTCTTCAATCTTCATTGCAGCTCCTATTGCTTACATCACTTTAGGTCGCAAGGCCAACAAGACATCAGAGGTTAAGGCTGCATAAGTGTTTTACTGAATAAGACGTTAAGTCATATATTCAATATAGATAGGGTGGATACGCATCAATGTGTATCCACCTTTTTTGTATATTCTTATGTATGGCTTTCCTGTGTTCTGTCACAGATTTTGGGCTGCTGTAAGAATATTTTTCATTAGTAACTCATTACACGTTGTAATTTGCTGTAATGTCCTGACAAACAGAGAGTTAGAACGTGATGAGTTGGGCTGTCAACTCGTCACGCAGATATCATGGAGAGAATCATATATTTGAAGTCAACCAAATTTAGGTAAGGACAACAAGATAATGATTTACTTGTTGCGTGATGAGTTAAAAACACAACTTGTCACATTACTTATCTATGAAACACAATATGTTATGTTCGGATGTGACGAGTGATGAGTTTTTCGTAAAATTATGCTGCGATGATTATAATGCTTTTTGTTAATTGTATAAGCTGGCAAACCATTGTTATTCATAAATGTCTTGATTAGGTAATATTCAAATATGGTTAATGACGGATATTGGATGAGTGGTATTATTTTAAATTCTGAACGGTTTCGTCTAACCGTTTGATGAATAAACATTTAACGGAGTATCTGAAAAGTAATGGTAACGACTAGGAAACCGTGCGATTTTCAGCGTTTTGCGGTGTTTTACTATCAA
>NZ_UYXY01000015.1:0-10480 GCF_900625065.1 Prevotella marseillensis
TTCCGGCTAAATTCCGTTGAAGTTTACGCAAAACTTCCATTTCTGATGTCGACAACTGAATTTCCATAGTGCAAAGATACTATTTTTTGAATGATTTTTCGCATTTCACTTACTTTTGACTATAAATCAAAAACTGAAATAAGATATTTGTCATCAGGAAATATATCCAATGAATATTGGACAAGCATGTCTGTTCTTGTATATATGCGCCTAATTATGACTCCGTTCTTTACCAATGCCCATTCTGGGGTGTTATAATTTATCAACGAGTACATATGATCAGAGCTATCTTCTATGGATATAGCCAAGTAAGGCGAAAATAATGTTTTCCATGTTATTTTATCATCATTGTAAAATTTATCATTGCTTAACATAAAACGTGAAACTTCCAATTTGCAATGACTTATTTTCTGCTTATCATTTATAGAATAGCCCATAATTGATGTCTGTGATGAATCAACAACAGACAAAGCATGTAGACAGTATACATAAGCTTTCTTCGTTTTTCTTAGTTTTTTAGCTAAGATTGTATCCCAATGACATATAATAACGGAGTCGTTATAATTTGTTGACCACGAGGAATCGCTTTTGTTTATCGTACTACAACTTTCTACACAAAATGAGACAAATATAATATATATAATGGAATAGTCGATTTGCATACCATATAAATTTAATACTTACAATTCATGTAACCCCAATTATTATCATTCTCTTCCTATAGCAAGAAATATCGGACAAATGTATGTAATATTAATTTGTCAATATTATATATTATGATGCAAATATATAAAATTAAAGTTTAACTACATTTGGTTTATGTATAAAAAGAATAAAATTAACGTAAGTTTAATAATTTGCTTACCTGAAATTACTCTATGACTTACGGGTGAAAAGTGGCCGAGTTACGGGTTGTAAACCGGCCACTAACAGTTTGAAAGTAAATGCGGTTGTATTGGTTAATGAAATACTTTTAATCATAGTCATTCTGTTGTACTTGTAAGGAAAAGAGTGTGAAAAAGTTACGATTTTTAGCCTATTTTCAAGGATGCGGCTTTCTGGCAATCTCTCACGGCTCATTATTCTGCGCTTTTGCTTATTGTTGATAACCTGTAGATTGTGGATAACTCGTATAATTGTGGATAACTTTATTGACTGTGGATAACTCGGCTAAATGTGTATAATTATGTTATTTATGAAAATAAGTTTTGTGTGTTACGGCTAATTTGTGTATTTTTGTCTTTCGTAAAAGTGCCCTGAGCCTTGGCCTTGTTATGGAAATATGGCCAAAGAGGCGGCTGATGAGCTTTATGGCTTAACGGAGCATTTTATATAAATGACGTGCGGCTAATGGCGTTGTTGTTGGCATAAGACAGAAAAATAACGAACATAAAAATAATAAAAGTATGATTATTGATTTTGAGAAGATTAATGAAGAGTCGGTTATGAACTTTAAGGGCGGTGAAGGACAGCTCGACACACGCAACTTTGTTGACTCTGCCAATAAAATAATGATGAGCCGACTGAAGCCGGGAGCTTCAAGCGGATATCACACTCACGAGAACAACAGTGAGATAGTTTACATAATCAGCGGCGTAGGCCATTTCCGCTATGACGACACCACGGAGAACGTGAAGGCCGGCGACGTGCATTATTGCCCGATGGGACACTCTCACGCCATGTTCAACGACGGCACAGACGACCTGGTTTATTTTGCCATCGTGCCGGAACACAAACTTTAATTCATAATTCACAATTTATAATTCATAATTGGGTTGCTTAAACGTTGTTGGGCAATCCAATTACTTTTTTATAATGCATCAAATACGAATTATAAATCTCATTTTACCGAATCCTTAATACTGCAGCGCTTTACTAACAAGGTGAATCATAATTGGCTTGCGCCGAACTTTGTTTTTCCATTCTCAATTCGCCGTTTTCAATTATTTTAGGGATTTCCCTATGTTTTTTAGGAAGTTATAGCGTTGCGTTATTAAAAATAATCCGTAAATTTGTAATGTTTAAAACTTATATATCTGCGCAAAACGCAGGAACTGACTTATAAATTGGCATTGTCAGAGTTCTGCCGTGTTCAGAACCTTAAACGGAAGGAGAGTTATTTATGAAAAAAACATGTGTATTGCTTTTGTGCGCATCAATGATAGTGGCGGGCTGCACCACAGGTGCCGGCACCGGAGCTTATGCCGGTTCAACGCTCGGCGCGCTGCTCGGATCGGCCATTGGAGGCATTGCAGGCGGACCGCGCGGCAGCGACATCGGCACGCTTGTGGGCATGGCAGGAGGCGCTGCCGTTGGCGGAGCCTTGGGCGCACAGGCCGACAAACAGCAGCAGGAATATCAACGATATGAAGACGCAAGGTTTGAGCAGAAGTATGCCGAGCACCGTCGGGCTGCCACAGCCGGAAACGACGGCTACGACAGGCATTACGATGACAGTTATGACAGCCGGAGTTACGACGGTATGAATAACGGCGGCGGATATGAAGACAGCGGATTCGACCCTACAAACAGCGGCGACGATGTGCTCTACGACTTCAACGGCTCTGACTATACGGGCAACTACACCGCCTCTCATCCGGAACATGTCGTGCCGTCGGCGCGGTATGACGAGATAGGTACGCCGGCAAAGGTGGCCGACAGGCTGCCGCTGGAGGTGCGCAACGCACGCTTTGTTGACGACAATCAGGACCATAAACTGAGCGGCGACGAGCTGAGCAAAGTGATATTTGAGATTTACAACGTGTCGGGCTCAACGGTCTATGACGTTCAGCCAATGGTGGTTGAAACTACAGGCAACAAGCGCATATACGTGTCGAACAGCATACACGTGGAGCGCATCGTGCCGGGCAAGGGCGTAAGATATACGGCAATGGTGAAGGGCGGCAAGAAACTGAAGGACGGCACGGCCTGTTTCCGCATATATGCCGTTCAGGGCAACGGCAACGTGGTGTCTAATGTGAGTGAGTTTAACATTGCAACTGCCCGGCGCTGAGGCTTGCACGGAGTGGGGCAAGGCACAGGCAGAGCTTAAATAAGGAGGAAAGAGCAGATGAAGAAAAAGAAGATTGCCTATATTTCTGTTGCGGTTGTGGCCGCATTGGTTTTGCTGACGTTCGGCGCCGGCTGGTTTATGCTCGACTATGCCCTGAAGCCCGATGAAGGACGCAGGGACACCACGGCGTTTTATAAGCAGATGAGGCAAGAGTATCCATGGACAACTCCCTGGCTCGACAGTCTGAAGCATGCCGGAGCGCTGCGCGACACCTTTATAACAACGCTCGACGGCGAGCGCCATCATGCCATCTTCGTGCGCAATCCGCGCTCAATGGGGCGCACGGCCATACTGGTTCACGGATATAAAGACTGCTCTATACGCATGCTGCCCATAGCAAGCATATACGAACGCATGGGGTATAACATACTGCTGCCCGACCTGCATGCCCACGGACTCAGCGACGGCAACGACATACAGATGGGGTGGAAAGACCGCAAGGACATAATACGCTGGATATATGTTGCGCGCGGAATGTTCCGCAGCACCAAGTATCAGCCACGCATGGTGCTCCACGGCGTGTCGATGGGAGCCGCCACGGTGATGAACGTGTCGGGCGAGAATCTTCCTGACGGAATCTGCTGTTTTGTTGAAGACTGCGGCTTCACGAGTGTGTGGGACGAGTTCAGCCGTCAGCTCGGCGACCAGTTCCATCTGCCCGATTTTCCTGTGCTTCATGTGGCAAGTCTGCTCTGCAAGCTGCGCTACGGCTGGACATTCGGCGAGGCGTCTCCGCTCAGTCAGTTGGGCAAGCAGCACACGCCTATGTTCTATATCCATGGCACGTCTGACGATTATGTGCCGTCGGCAATGGTGCTTCCGCTCTACAACATGAATCCGGCTTACGAAAACAAGGCCGACAAGACGCTGCGCTATAACGACATATGGCTCACGCCGGGCTGCGCCCACGCAAAGTCGTATCACGACTATCCGTATGAATATGAACGGAAGGTGAGAAACTTTGTAAGCAAGCATGTCGGAATGTAGTAAGGGTTGAACGGATAGTGGAATTTATTCACAGATGGAGAGCAAAAACATAGGGACGTACCTGAGGTGCATCCGTCTTTCGGCTTAGAATGTTTTTATGTTGATGATATTGCTTTTATTTGGACGCACCTGGGGTACGTCCCTACAGAAAATGTTATTGGAATATTGCTTGTGATTACGTTGTAAGGCTATGTAAATCACAGAGTTATAATGATGTTGACGTAAAAATATAGATATAAACAAAACGGACAACAGTATAATGCGTTACTGTTGTCCGTTTTGTTTTCTGTATGTCAAAATGCTTAGGGCATATCCGTAAGAGCCTGATCAAGCCCTTTATAGATGATGGTTGTTCACGTCATATTGTTTCGGCTGTATACTTATACATGTTTCTCGGTTGAGGCTTCTTCGAGCAGCAGGCGTATGGCGTTGCGTATGTTGTTGCGTGCGTTGTCTTTCTTCATCGCTTCGGTTATGTCTGCATCGTCAGGCGTTACGGCCGCTACACGCGTAAATCCGGCGTCAAGCAGCGCCTGCCGGTCGTCCACTTTTCCGGCGATGAGCCATGTCGGCAGTCCTTTAGCCTTTGCCGCCTTCATCACGTGATAAGGCATTTTGCCCATTAGCGTCTGGCGGTCGGCATGTCCCTCGCCCGTAATAACACAGCAGCCTTCGGTCAGGCGGCTGTCAAAGTCGGCCAGGCTGAGCATAAGTTCGGCGCCCGCCTTCATCTCTGCTCCGAGATATTGCATGAAGGCATAGCCCAGTCCGCCTGCTGCTCCTGCTCCGGGCCTGTCGGACAAGTCGTAGCCGAAGTGGCGAGCCGATATTTCGGCAAATCTCATTGCGCGGCTGTCGAGCATCTTAATCATGTCGGGCGTTGCCCCTTTCTGCGGTCCGAACACTGCAGCAGCCCCGTCGGGGCCGTAGAGCGGATTGGTTACGTCAGAAGCAAGAGTGAAGCGGCATCCGTCGCGCAGTTCTGCGGCAATGTCGTCAAAGTGACCGCCCCTTGGTGCCAGCTTGTCGGTTATGGCCATCATCATGCCTATGCCCGCATCGCTTGTGGCGCTCCCGCCCAGACCTACAATAAACTTTCTGCATCCGCGCTTGAAAGCCGACGCTATCAGTTCGCCTACGCCATACGACGTGGCGCGCATGGGGTTGCGCTCCTCCTCGTCTACCAGCGTCAGTCCGCATGCCTGAGCCGTCTCTATTATTGCCGTGCCGTCGGCCGTTATTCCATACTCAGCCTCCGTGAGCCGCATCATTGGGCCGTGTACGGATGTTGTAACGATATCTGCTTTTAGTGCGCCGGCAAATGCCTTCAGCATGCCTTCGCCTCCGTCAGAAACAGGAATGAGTTCTGTCTGATAACTGCTGTCGTAGTCGGTTATAGCTTCGCTGACTGCCTTTTCGGCTTCATATGACGTAAGGCAGCCCTTAAACGAGTCTATTGCCAGAATATATTTCATGTCTTATATGGTTTTTTGAGTTTTTCTTCGGTTAATGCTCATCTTCTGCACGCCGGTTACATTCATGTGCGATGCGGTCATTGCAGACTAGGCTTTAGGCGTCAGTCATGCAGTTTTTTTATTAAAACACCGCAGTCAAACTGTTTGCCGGCTGTGCCGCCGTAAAAAATCTGTACAGGCTTTAACTTGCGCAAAGGTAAGCATTTATTATGATTTGCACAAACAATGAAATCATGCATGTTGCATTTATGCAAGTTTTGTCCTTTTTGAAAACAGATGACGTTCCTTTTTGTTTTTCCATTGGTACGGGACATTATGTTAAATAGGTGAAAATAAATAGGACGATATTCGTCGGCTACGAAAAAATGTTGTAATTTTGTGTTACCAAAATCTGGAAAATTTAATATTATGCTCAATTTAGATGATCTTTACAGAGCGCGGTATGTGCTTGGTGAAATATTAAGACGTACTGACCTTGTCAGAGCTCCTAAGCTTAATCCGGAAAGTGATATATATCTGAAACCGGAGAACCTTCAGATAACAGGTTCGTTCAAGATCCGCGGAGCTTATTACAAAATATCTCAGCTTACAGAGGAAGAAAAGAAGCGCGGCGTTGTGGCCTGCTCAGCCGGCAACCATGCCCAGGGCGTGGCTCTCGGTGCTACGTCACACGGCATCAAGTCGCTCATCTGTCTTCCTGAAGGCGCGCCTATCAGCAAGGTTGAGGCTACGCGCCGTCTCGGTGCCGAGATTTGTCTCGTGCCCGGTGTTTACGATGATGCATATCAGCGTGCAATGCAGTTGCGCGACGAGATGGGTTACACCTTCGTTCATCCGTTCAACGACGAACACGTGATAGCAGGACAAGGCACAATAGGTCTAGAACTGCTCGAGCAGCTTCCTGATGTTCAGGCAGTTGTCGTGCCTATCGGCGGTGGCGGTCTGATCAGTGGTGTGGCATACGCCATGAAGTCGCTCAATCCTAAAATAGAGATTTATGGCGTTCAGGCTGCCGGTGCTCCCAGCATGTATGAGAGCATCAAGCAGAAACAGGCTATAACATTGCCTCAGGTGTCTACTGTTGCCGACGGTATTGCCGTTAAGACTCCTGGCGACCTTACTTACGACATCTGCTCAAAGTATGTTGACGATATCTGCACCGTGTCTGAAGACGAGATATGCGCAGCAATCCTGCGTCTGCTTGAAGAGGAGAAGATCGTTGCCGAGGGAGCAGGAGCTGTAAGCGTTGCGGCTGCTATGTTCAACAAGGTGCCTATCAAGGGCAAGAAGACCATCTGTCTTGTCAGCGGCGGAAACATCGACGTTACTATTCTTAACCGTGTTATCAACCGCGGTCTGGAGAAGGGCGGCCGTATATGCACAATATCAATGGAGCTTGACGACAAACCCGGACAGCTCTATGAGGTCAACGGCGTTATCGCAGGCATGGGCGGCAATGTGCTTAGCGTATATCATGAGCGCAGCGCATACAGCAAGAAGATCAATGCATGTGAGCTGAGCGTAAAGATTGAGACACGTAACCACGAGCATGTGGAGGAGATTAAGGAGAGCCTGAAGTCAAAGGGCTTCAAACTTAAATAGTCAGCCTTCCGGCGGCGTGTGTACAGTCATGGCGCGGCAGTTGCTTATGCGTATGGTGTGTCATGCAGAACAATTAAAGTAATAAGATAATAATAACAATAAAATTTTTAAAATTAAAGAGAAATGAAAGCACTACATTCAGACAAAGCTCCTAAGGCTTTAGGGCCTTACAGCCAGGCTATCGTAGCCGGTGGATTCGTATTCGCATCAGGTCAGGTGCCAATCGACCCTGCAACAGGTGAATTTGCAGAAGGCGGTATCAAGGAGCAGACAAAGCAGTCGCTCACAAACGTTACCAACGTATTGGCTGAGGCTGGTATAGACCTTACACATGTTGTTAAGACAACAGTATTCCTTTCAGACATGGACAACTTTGCTGCCATGAACGAGGTTTACGCTACATTCTTCAAGGAGCCGTTCCCGGCACGTTCTGCTGTTGCCGTTAAGACTCTGCCTAAAGGCGCCCTTGTTGAGATTGAAGTTGTTGCAACATTAGAGAAATAATATTGCCAATAATAAAGTTTATGGGGAACCGGCTTTGGCTGGCTCCCCATTTTTTTGTTGTTTGTCTGAATATATTGTGTTCGGGCGTATTTATGGTTCTATGGTTTTATTTCGTTTTGCAGTATGTGCCAGGCACCTATTGCGGTGAGATATAGCTTCTCAGCGCCTCTACATATTCCTCAAAGGCCTTCAGTCCCTTATCGGTTATGCGGCACGTTGTGCGCGGCTTCTTGCCTTGAAATCCCTTTTGGATCTCAATATATCCTGCGTTGCTTAGTTTGTCAAGCTGCACGCTCAGGTTGCCTGCCGTGGCCCTAGTCTGTTCTTTCAGATAAACGAAGTCGGCTTCGTCTACGCTCATCAGTATCGACATAACGGCCAGTCGCAGTTCGCTGTGCAGCAGCGGGTCAAGTGGTTTAAACATTCTTGCTTTTCAGTTATTGTTCTTTCTCGTTCAATTTTGCTTCGTTCTGTCTGCCTTTGGGCTTTCTGTTCCTGTATAATGCGATAGCCCCTGGTATAACCATCATCAGCATTCCGCCAAAGATAACGGCCGCCATCTCTTCAGGTCCATTACAATCAAGGGCTGCTTTTATACTGCTATATGAACCGCAGCAGGCGAACAGCGATATCATCTCGCTTTTCAGCACGATGCCGGTCATTATGGCTGCAAAAGTCATGCAGATGTTTATTGTGGCAGATATCGGCAGTTCTTGGGCTATAGGGTCATTTCCAAAATTGGTAACCTGACTCGCCACTGTTGAAGTGAATATTACCACTGCAAATGTTCTCCATATATTTTTTGTGATGTCATTTATGAATGATTTTGGTACACCGGCTGTGTCTTCTTCTTTAATCATTTTGTGGTTGATTATCAGCCCGATGAAGACCATCACAATCCATCCGAGATTGCAGTAATAAGAGTTTGTGTAGCTCCACAACAATCCTATAACGGTTGCCGTTACGCATATAAGAATGCCCCATGTCAGAAGAGTTATTGCGCAGTTGCGTGTAATTACTTTTCGGCTTTGCTCAATAGTTTCGCGTATAATCTCGATACTGTGTTCTGCTGAAAGCTTCTTGTTTTCTTCCGTTTCCATATCGTCATTTTTTATATTGTCGGTTAATGATTATTCCGGGTATAACCAGAATGAAAAGTGATGTAAGGCATATTGCAAGCGATTCATACGGTCCGGGATACATAAGTGCAAAGTTGGCTGGCACCACTGATGCCACGGAGAATGCGGTTATGAAGGTGTGGCGGAGCACAAGGCCCGTAATCAGCCCCGTGAGTCCCAGCAGAAGTATCAGCACTGTCGTTATAGGCAGCTTGACCATATATACCGTGCTGTCAAACGAAAGCGTGCCTATGACGGCTGCTATGAGTGCAAACAGACCGAAAGATATCCATGATATTTTGAGCACTCTGCTGAAGAAGTTTGTAGGCCTTTTCTTGTCCTTGCGGCTCTTTGCTGCTGTAACGCTCCATCCAATGATAGCCATCAGGAACCAAAGTGCATTCCATGACGGATTGTCCGTCGTCTGCCATAAATAGCATACAGCCACTGATGTTATGCATGTGAGTATGCCCCAGAATATCATCGGCATTCCGGCGTTGCGCATTATGTCGGTGCGGCTTTGCTCAATGGTCTCGCTTATTATCTTGAGGCTGCGTTCAGCCGAGAGTTTTTCATTATTGTCCATTTCAAATTTAATTTTGTTGTTCTTAATATTGTATAATCTCCGGCACCGGCCCGCTTTTATAGGCCGGTGTTAGGAGGTTGTCAGCCTGTCAGTCAGCCTGTCAGTCATGTCCCTTCATCTTGTCGGGGACATATATAAGCTCGATGTCTACCTTGCTGTTGCTTTCGCTCAGTTCATAGTCTCCGAAGGCGCAGTATTCCATTGGTATATTGTCCTTCTCGTCGAGTTGTCCGTTGCCGTTCTCGTCATGAAAGACATATATGGTGCCCTTTCCGTCAGGCACGTCCTTTATGGTGGTTTCAATCTTGCCTTTCTCGGCCTTCACCTTAGCCCATTGTCCGCTCTTCGTGGCTACAAGTATCTGCCCCTTGTCGTTCGGTATGTTGCTTACGGTGAGCTGCATGTCTCTTTGTGCCGAGGCGGTTGCTGTGGCCATAAGTGCTATGGCCAGCATAGCGGTGCTTAATATCGCCTTTTTCATAGGAATAGGTTTTAACTGTTATAAACTTCATTTACAGTTCTCGCACTCGTTTCAGTCACTCTGCAGCTGTGGCTTCACGAGTTTTATCCGGATATATTGCAAATATAAAGCAGTTTATAATATAAACCAAATAAAAGTGAAAATAATAGTTGCTTGGTTTAAATATTTTAACATTATGATGGTCTTATTCAGGGAAAACGCCTAAACGTTAACTCATTGTCGGGAAAATTATATTATGCAGAACGCCATGATTTACATTGTAAAACACCGTCTTTTGTGTTCTCATATGCCGTGTTTTGCATGGTGAAAGGTGCCCTTTTGGATTGTGGTTAGGCATACCTTGACAAGTAACGGCATGATGTATGCCACTTAATGGCGGCAGGGTAGGGGGAAACAAAAAATTTTTTTGTAAAAGAAACGTCACTCGTCACAAGCGGCCATAACCTGCTGTTATGTAGTCAGTTATAGTGTGACGAGTTGAAAAGACAACTCATCACGGCATGTCTCTTTATCTGATTTGGTCCTGTATGTGTCCTTTCCTAAAATTGGTTGACTTCTAACAAGCCATTCCCTGATTAAAGTTGACTCTGGTTAAACTTATAACTGTTATTGGTTGACTCTACTTTTAATTACTGATTAAAGTTGACTTTTACC
>NZ_UYXY01000012.1:0-22577 GCF_900625065.1 Prevotella marseillensis
GTCATATCATATACGTTTTTATTGTCCATACATCTCGCATCAAGCATAAAGTGTTCCAATACACGCCTATCGGACATCTTGGCGGTTTAAACTTTGCTAATTTGGGAACATGCGGACATTCATTTTATTTTTTTATACCCATCAAACGCAAACGACGTTCAATAGCTAATAAATAACGACAAAGAAAAGAATTATGAACATAGGTTACAATTCTTTCACGACATGATAAATCCAAATTCTTTGCATCTTGCAAAGTTGAACAAATCCAATCTTTTCGATATGGTATTTTAGCCCTACACACAATAAGGTTCTCTAATACATGCAATTTCAGAAACAAATATGATGCACAGAAATCCCAAAACCTATCTCTAAGTGCTTCTTTTATTCTTGATATATAAGTTTCCTCGTAAGCCAAGGTAGGTACACGTCCATTCGTGACAGATGTATCGTGAACTTCATAATTATAGTAGCTTTTATTAAGGACATAAATAGAATGATGGACACGCAAGCCTATTAGGATATTCATGATAACATCCTCACCTATTGGCAAATCACGAGAGATATTAAAAACTTCATCTGATAAGATATTTTTTTTTATGAGTCTCCCCCAAATAGTTACAGGCAACTTGTTCTCTAATATAGCAGAAACAAACGTATCACCATCCATCTCACCTTCTAATGAAGTTCCACAAATAACCATATCAAATCCTTTAGTTATCTTATCAACTAAAATTTTAAGAAAATCTTTTTCAATGGTATCATCTGCATCAACAAATGTAACATATTCTCCAGATGCTAATTCCACTCCTTTTTTTCTCGCACTCGTAACCCCATTATTTGGCTGATAATAGTATTTAATTCTAGCATCCTTCTGAGCTAACTCATGACATATGGAAGCAGAAGAATCATAACTACCATCATCAACCAAAATGAGTTCTAAATCAGAATATGACTGATTTAAAATACTACGAACACATTGTTGAATATATTTTTCCGCATTATAAACAGGAACGACAACAGACACCATATCATTAAAAAATACAAATAATTTAAAATCGTTGTTATAGAACTTGTTAATTATTTTTACAAATATATTTTTTTAATTTTGAAAATCCATAACACTATAATACCATATAACTTATACATGAACAATTTATCAAATAATTTTCGTTTAAACCCTTTGCATATATAAGTTCTGTCATTAATCATATCTTTGAAATATTTTCTTTTGGAGAAATATAAAAAATCCTTATAAAAGGATTTAATATTTTTATTTGTAAAATCATATTTTGTTACAAAATATTCTATGGAATCATAATATCTTCTCCTTATATCAAAATTGAACTTAATATATAGTTCATTTAAAGCGTCTGTTATTTCTTGTAATATTTTATCTATACTACCTAATGACAACTTTCTATTAGACAACCCATTTGACAGAATATAATTATAAGAAACTGCATCTATGCATCGGATTTTTTTTATATAAAATAAATATTGATACATAAACAACGTATCTTCTCCAGAAGAAAACCTACAATCAAATCTTATTTTATTGTTATTGATTATGGATGATTTTAAAAGTTTTGCAAATGGTACAGTTAACCCCATATAATCATTCAAAGAAGTTAATAAGTTGCCTATTTCATGCACATCGTTAGATAAATTATTATCCAATTTTACTATTTTCTCCTGACAGCCACATATTTTTATTGAAGACAATACTAAATCTGAATCATCTGACCCAATTATCATATCGTTCAAAGATTGAACATTTAAATAATCATCCGCATCCACAAAAGAGATCCATTCACCCTTCGCATATTGTAATCCCATGTTTCGCGCAGAACTTACTCCACCATTAGTTTTATGAAAAACTCTTATTCTTTTATCTTTTGCGGCATATTCATCGCAAAGTTCACCTGATTGGTCTGTACTGCCATCATCTACGAGCAATAATTCCCAATCACAAAATGTCTGATTCAAAATACTATCAATACATCTATTAAGAGTTTTTTCAGTATTGTAAACAGGCACTATAACAGAAATCAGAGACATAATAAAAAATTATTAAGAATATTATATGACTCTATTTTTTTTATATTATATAAATTATTTGCGTCTGTATAATCTATCTGAGTTGAAGATACTACTTTACCATATATGTTTAACATTCTATCAGACAGATTCAAATAATCTAATAAAAACGATGCTCTTTCGTCTATACTATTATTAAGTGAAATAGTATTAAATGGCTTATTAAACAATATAGAAAGCACTGTTCCATGAAAAGAAGACGTTATAATGTAAGCTGCATTGACAAAATAGAATAATAGTTGCTTAACCGATAGAGTCTGTTTCTGGTTTTCATTAAAGATGGATTCACGCATCGTTGCAACCTCTATCAGTTTAAGTCCTTTATTTTTAGCTACATCTGCCGCATATTTTGCGATATCATCATTTCTAATCAATTGAAACAATAATAAATATGGTTGCTTTTGATTTTTTATTTCATTATTATCTAACAATTTATATAAAATTGTAGGTCCTGCCAATAAAACAGGGTCAAATACAACTTCTGAGATTATAAATGTTTTTCGTCTTATAAATTCAGCTAAAGATTTTTCTCGAACTAAAACTTTATCAAAATATTTCAGTCTTGATAAGAAATAATTAACATTCTCATTTGAAAAATTCGAGACACTTCCAGCACTTGCTGCATACGCAATCAATTTTTTCCCCTTTGCAGCAGGAAAGTCGCCTAAATATATTTTGTCAAATCCATTAGTAATTTTCGGATTCCAAATCTGATCACTACCAAAGATAAAGACATCAAAATCGTTTGATGCATCATTTAAGTCCAATTGATAAAGATTTATATAATCATGAATGAATCGTGCGAATACACTATTACGTTTCCAGCGGATAGGAGCGACCAAACAAGCTCTTATTAATCCTTTACATTTTGAAAAGAATGAATTAAAAGATGCAGAATCGTATGAGAATGTTTTGTATGGCTCTATAAGATATTTCGGACGATAATCTATAACACAGACTTCATGTCCCATATTTTTTAATACTTCCTGCAGACAATAGGTCTGCAATACAGCTCCATAGTTAGCTGCACAATGAAATGTGAATATTCCAATTTTCATTATCCTAATATTTTATGTTTCACCTTTCTAAGGAGACTGTATATCCGATGTCTGAGACCAATGTTCACATATTTCTTAGCACAATAGACAAATCCTCGCGATATAAAATTCTGTTCAAATTCTTCCCTTAATGGACTGATAATAGATGGATACTCCAAATTGTGTTGCAGACAATGCTTTGTATCAGTCACCAAATAATGAATTTGATCTGCTATTTCAGAGAATAATTGTCTGCCTTTTTCCGTATTGACCAAAAGTAAAGAGACGCCTTTATTATCGGCATTAATATGTTGATCAACCTTTTCCCAACCCCAAAAATCTGCAATAGTCAAATCTGATGGACGTTTTAAATTAGTAAAATGACATACTCCACAAGAATGACGGAACATAAGATGTTTATAAAACAAGTCTGTATAAGTTGATACACATAAGTATTTATTTCCAAGTTTGAAGGACTCTTTATGCGCAGACCAACCCAATTGTGATTTATCACGAAAATTAACATCAGTTATTTTTGCATGATATTTCTTTTCAATATATTTGAGATAATCACGCCATACATAAGGAGCAGGCACTCCATGGCAAACAAGATCTACGACATATAATTGAGAGATATCTTGTTTCAATAGTTGCAAATAAGACAATAGGCCTGACGTCTGACACGGAGTTCCAGAAAACATTACCTTATATCCCTGTTTCAAGTCCTTTTTTATTTGGCAGAATGTATCTTTCAAATCACTTTGTACGTATTTGCTTCCCTTAAACTCATCACGTTGTTCTTTATTTGTGGCTCTTTTATGTACAACACGAAAGTGGTCTTCATAGCCAGCACCATACACGACACCTCCTTGTTCTAATATCCAATCAGACAAAGCTATAAAGACAGCACCGCTTCTACTAGTACTAATTTCATTTATATTTTTGTGGCGTGCAGCATAAACATCTGGTTCTTCCAAGTTTCTAGATTTGTCATAATCATCGTTAAATGCGCATACCTGATTACAGAGGCCACAGTCTATACATTTGCTTTTATCTACTTCGGGATATAAGAAGCCCATACCGTCCGGCCTCATTGTGATAGCATGATGGGCACAAATATTGGCACATGCACTACATCCGCAGCAAGCAGATTTATCTTTTATTGTTATCATCTATTTAACCATTTTACTGATAAAACATGCAACTTATCTCTCAGAAATTTCCGTTCAGAAACAGAACATCCAAATATGAAAAGAATAGCTGCCGTCCAAATCAGGCAGATAATGCAAGATATTATAAATCCATACAAATTGGCAGGTAATTCCCAACGGACGAGGAGAGGAATAATAACGGATAATACAGTTACTAAAAGAATTTTACCGCACACATTATGTAAGAAGCGGGATACCGGCAGTTGAATCATACCACGTAACATTATTAATCGTGCTACTAAGCAAACCAATGAAAGGGCAATAGCTATCATTACAACCACTTCCGGCAAAAAACCCATCTTAAGAAACAGATACGATAATGGAAAATTCATCATCTGCAATCCTCCCACGATAATCTGATAATTTCGGATTTTACCTGTAGCCAACATAACAGTGACCAAAGGGTTAGATATTGCTTCACACATGGAGAATATCAGAACGAGCTGGACAAAAAATACGGCATGTTCAGGCACTACATTCAACCAAATGGATAATATATATTGAGTATTCAATAAAACCGGAAGAGCCAACCATAACAATAAATAGAAGGAAAACCGTGCCCCCTTGAAAATTAATGAAAACGTATATTCATATTCAGCTGCTGCATATGATTTGGTTATTTGTGGATTTAATGCCACCATAAAGTTACCGACAAATGCCCCTATAGCACTACTAACTTGGTTTGCGATTCCACGTGCGGCATTTAAAGCCGGACCATAAAAGAGATTTAAGAGTATATTACCACCTTGGTCACGTAAAATTGCAGATGATGCTCCGATGAAATTCCAACCAGCAAATCCCGTCATGTCCTTCAATAAAGGTTTGTCCAAAATCAATCTAAAACGACATTCCTCAAAAGACTTAAGACAATAATAAAAATAGAAAAACTGAAACAACAGTCCTTTTAACACTAAAAGACCTGAATAAAGAATCAACCTATCTGCATTTATTCCACCATAAGCAATTAGAAGAACTATACACAGCTGCAAAATAGTGTCCCCAATACCAACAAAAGCAAAAATACCCATCCGTTCATGAGAAATGATAGATGCATTGTAAGGAACACTGAATAGTCCTAACAGAAATGAAAATAAAGAAAATTGGAATACCCAATTGGCCGCAACCATTCTGTCGGCAGGTATATTCATCTTATAATTCAAGAACCACAGTCCAATGGTTTCAGATAAGACAAAGACCACAAGAGCTAATATAGCATGTACGCACAATGCAGAAGAAAAAACCTTCTTCAAACGCTCTAAATCTTTTCTCCCCAGCTCAAAAGTCAAAAAACGACTTACTGCTGCAGATAAGGAACCCGACAACAAAGAAAACATCGCAACCACACCGCCTACGACATTATAGATACCATAGTCTTCAACGCCCAAGGCCTGCAAAACCACACGCGAAGTGTATAATGATATCAACATGCCAAAGAGCATGCGGACATATAGCATCAATGTATTCTTTGCAATCCGTTTTGTATTTTCCTGTTGCGTGGTCATTTAATTTATTTACATCAATAATTTAGCCCAAGCCGACCGCTGGTCTGCATATCGTTTTATCTCTTTTGTGTATTTCTGCTTTCAGCCGTCTTTCTGTTTACTATTGAGTTCCGTATGTTTCTTCTTGACATAGCACGCTATGCTGCTAAAGAGCAAACGAAAGTCTGTTCAATATAAAGCGAAGATACCGGCTGAACCATAACGCCCGGCTCGGGTTTTGTATTTATATATTTTCGTTTTATGGGATTTACGAAAGTAGTTTCATCATAACAATTTCTGCCTGTTGGCGCCAGCAGAAACAACAAAATGGCATAAGATAAAGATTCGTTATTTCTTATAATATCTGTATATATTCAGGCTGCACTTCAATAGATGCAGTCAAGAGGTTAGACAATTCTATAAAGATGCGCTTCACTTTTGAGCCTTGCATCTTCTGGAGTTTTCCTACATAGTCGTTCAGAGGGCCGCCGATGATGCGCACAGTTTTGCCTATCATACTAGGAAGGATATCCTTTGGAGCATAAAACTGCGGATTGTCCGCAGATTCAACTGCACGTATAAAACGCTCCATATCCGTGTCCCTTACCGTCATGGGAGTTCTAAATCCGTCGCGCAAGTAGCGGTATTGCAGTGTACTGGTTCTCTCGACGATAGGATCAAGAATTTTTCTGGTGACATGCACGAACAGCAAGTCTTGCATAAAAGGAACTTTCTGGGGGATGCGTTTTTTCTCTTTGGTCACAATTTTCCACTTCATAGGAGTGAATATCTCGATTTTCATCTCGCTAAGCATCTTATACGCAGGAAGCTTGGCATTGTTTCGCTTCAGGTCGCGCATAACGAACCATTGGGGCGCGTCACTCCTAGAAAAAGCTATAATCTGCTCTTCTTTAGTCATAGTCAGCAATGTGTTGGTTACTAATATTAATGCCTTAAAGGCATACTCTCTAGTCCTGCGAGTTAACGTAATTTGCAGTATAACAAGCAGTTATGAGTTTTTGTATCTAGACTTCTCTCATTCTCGTCAAGCATTATTAAAACGCTTTTTTAAATGACTTTATCAGTGTAAAGCTTATTTATCACCTAGTTATTTTTGCTTATCTCCTAATAAGAGACGGTCATTTACGTGAAACATTTTTATTTACGGACTTTCAAACATTTTATTTGTAAAGAAAAAATCAGCAAATAAACGTTTGCGGTGAAATAATCGAATAAAATTGTTAAAATAATTGCATAAGTAATTATTTTTTGTACCTTTGCATACAAAAGACCGTCTCTTATTAGGAGATGGTCTTTTTCGTGAAACGAATCAAGTCCTTTTTGGATTACATCATTCAAAAAAACGAATGACTTTAAGAATAGTATTTGCGTCTGTTACTTTACTGAAAAGCGTAAAATATGGTGAGGTTTATAAATCGAAGAATTAACTTTATTTTCGGACAATGATGCTTATTAGGCGATGCTGTTTTTGCCTTCAGCACAAACAGCACGGACACACACAAATGTCCCTCCACAATGTTTAATAAGTTTTAGAGACCGTTTAATATTTTCCTGTTTGCCTCATCCACCTCATAAGATTTAATCGAATCTAAATATATCTGGGTGGTAGCTTCCGACTCGTGCCCCAGTCCTTCGCTTATCACAGCCAGGGGGATGTCCTTGCCGCGTGCTATGGTTGCCCAGCTGTGACGGCTGTAATATAAAGATAATGGCACTGACAGATTGGCCAAGCCGGCAATCTCCTTCAGATGTCTGTTTATTCTCATCATCTGATTAAGGTATTGCTGCCGCTCTTTTCCGTCTTCACGCATTATTATCGGCAGCAGATACTTTGTCTTGTTAGGCTCATACTTATCAAGGATATCCTGCATCTGGCGTGTCCACTCTATTATGAGCAGCTGTCCCGTTTTCTTACGACGGTAAGTAAGATAGCCGTTGCGCAGGTCTTTCTTCTTCAGGTATGCCATGTCTACAAAAGACATGCCTCTGGTGCAGAAGCTGAAGATGAACATGTCGCGGGCATAGTCCCAAATGGGTTTTCTCGACAGATCGAGGTCCTTTATCCTCTTAATCTCAACAAAGGATATGCTCCGCTTTATGGTCTTGTCCATGCCGCAATAGACATGCCTGAACGGGTGGCAGTCTTTAGTCAGGCCTTTCTCTACAGCCATCTTATAGTTGGTGCGCAGAATTCTCATGTAGAACGATGTCGTGTTGCGCGACAAGCCGCGGTATCTCATCTGCGCCTCATAAAGTTCAAGCAGCTCTGAATCAATCATGTTGAAAGGCAGATCGACACCTTTTCTGAAGTGCATGAAGCTGTTTAACGTCGACTTATAGGTCTCGCTTGAACGTATCTTGCCAAGCTTCTGCTTATGCATAATCTGTGTACGGATAAAGTTAAACACGCTTTGCTTAATATCATCACAAAGCAAAAACCGGCTGATGACATCGTCAACGCACAACTGACTGCCGTCAACGACAGTGTCCCGGATAATGCTGTTTATCCGCCGCAGTTCCCATTCCACATTAAAGCGGATAAGACTTAGCTGCTCATAGCGCGGCGATGACTTCATGGGGAGAACGATGAAACCGTTGCGTTCGTCCCATTCGCTGCTGAAAATCTTGTACTTGCTGGTTATTCTGCGGACTATACGTCCGTGAATAAGCTGAAACACCAATGAGCCTTCTTTGTTAATGTTTACAGAAGGTCTGAATTTAAGTTTAACAGATATCATATTTATATTTTTAATTCAATATAAATATCATATTTTTTCTTTTTTCCTATATTGTTTTCATACACCTATGCATCTTGTTTTATTTCTTTTAACTCTTATTCTGCCCTTTACGCAAACTAATGCTTAAGCATCACCACACCCCGGCAATCTTGCTGCCGCACTTAGGGCAGACGCCGCTGAAGTTGCCAAGGTCCACATCGTAGCCTGTGCGGCGTATGAGGACAGAGCCGCAACTGGGGCAAAGGGTGTCTTCGGCTCCGGGAAGCGAGACATTGCCGAGATAGACATGGCGCATGCCCTGACTTATGGCCACACGGCGTGCCTCAACGAGTAGCGGCAGGGGCGTCGGCACAAAGCTAGCACCGGCATCCTTAACGCCCATGGGCGTAACGGCAAGCACCGACATGGGGCCCTGCATCTTATACTGCGGGAAGAAACGGCTGAAATGGAGCGGACAGTCGGCAAAGCCGTTGTCGACAAGCCAGCGGCACATACGGGCTATCATGTCCTTGTCGTCGTTGACGCCGGGTATCAAGAGGTTGGTTATCTCAATCCACACGCCGGCATCGAGCATACTTTTGAGCGTATGCAGGACAGGGGCAAGCCGCACACCGCTGACAGAACGGTAGATGTCGTCGGAGAACGACTTGAGGTCTACGTTGGCGGCGTCGATATACGGCAGCAGACCTGCCAGCGGACGGGCGTTGACATAGCCTGCCGTAACCAGTATGTTCTTCAGTCCGCGCTCACGGCACGCCACGGCACAGTCGCGCGTGTACTCTAACCATGTCAGCGGCTCGGTGTAAGTATATGCCACCATACGGCATCCGTTCGTTTCAGCCAGCCGCGCCACGTCGGCGGCACCAAGCTGTCTGTAAGGCACGTCGGCCGCCGACGCCTGCGATATGTCCCAGTTCTGGCAGTTAAGACACGAAAGGTTGCAGCCCGCCGCAGCCAGCGACAGACAGCTGCCGCCGGGATGAAAATGCAGCAGCGGCTTCTTCTCAACCGGGTCTATCTGCAATGCGCACACACGACCATAGTTTTCTGCCACGAGACGCCCGCCGCGGCATACCCTGCTGCGGCACTTTCCCCGCTCGCCCTCTGCCAGACGGCAACCGTGAGGGCACAGGCGGCACACCACCCTGCCGCCTTCAGCGGCTTCATAAAATTCTGCTTCGTGCTCCATATCCTTAATATTTATTCGCCGTCGGCCTCGCCGAACACTTCGGCCTCATAAACATACAGCTCGGCATCGCGCCATCCGTCCCAGCCAAGTCCGGCCTTGTCGCGCGAGCAGTGGCCGAAGAACTCTTCCTTAGTCCAGTCAGTCTCATCTGCCACCTGCGGCAGGAACGTGCCCGAGCTGGCACCCTTGACAATATACAGACCGTGGCGGCCGAGCTGAAACTCGTCTATCGACGATATGCGGCGCAGCGGCGAAAGCACGGATATCTCTATCTTAATGTCATTAAGCTCATCCTTGCGCACGGGATAAAAGCGCGGATCTTCAAAAGCTGCCGACTTAGCCATCTCTTCAACCGTGGCATACAGCGGCCTGTAACCTACAAGATTGCCTATGCATCCGCGCAAACGGCCGCCTGACGTCAGCGTTACAAAGGCTCCGCAGCGTGCCTTCAACGTTTCGCTAAGCCTGGTTGTGTCGCACGGCTGTCCGCCGTTTCCGTTAAGCGTATTCTCTATTGTCCGGCGCGCAATGCCGAGCAGGGTGCGCATCTCGTCTGCCGTAAGGCCGAACGCCGCATCCTTTTCTGCTCCGCCGCCTTCGGCTTTTCCGCCCGTAACGGCAAAGGCATGATAGCCCACCACGCCGTCGTGGTCGCCGTAGGGTGAGTCGCCCGAGTTGCAATATCCCAGATGCTCCATGGTCAGACCTCCGCCATCACTCATCATCATGAGCAGCACGGCTATGGGCGACTGTCCGCATGCGCTTGTGTAGAGGTTGGAAATGTGGCGCGAGGCGTTGTCGTTAATCGCGCCTACAAACTCTGTCAGCGAGGCCTTCTCTATGGCTTGCCCCGTTATGCCGTCCACCTCAACGGCGTCGTCATAACGTGGATAATGAGAGAAGTCGCTGCTTATGACAAACAGATTGTCGGCGGTGAAGTATGGCTGCAGGGCCTTGGCCACGCGCTGCAGTTTGTCAAGATCCTGCGTACCTATTATTATGGGCACTATGGGCGGCATCTTGTCCATACGGCGCTGCAGAAAAGGCAACTGCACTTCAAGGCAGTGCTCGCCGTCGTGTGCCTTGGGCAGACAGCAGAACACGCTGTCGGCACACAACAGATCATTGCACACGTTGATGTCTATCTCCACGTTGCCAAGCGGCGTGGCATAAGCGCCGAACTGGTTGTCGACCGAAGCGCCGTCGAAGGCTGCCTTATGGCTCGGTCCCAACAGGAACACCCGCTTATATTCTCTTGCCGGATTTATGCGCATATATGCCTTTGCCGCCATAGCTCCCGAAAAGACATAGCCTGCATGGGGCACGATGACGGCGCGCACGTCGTCGGCATGACTTACTCCGGCTGACTTCAGAAAGCCGTCGACATCATTGGCAAGCGTGTCTGCCGAGGCTGAATAAAACTGCCCGGCAACGGCCGGCTTACGTATATCGTCTGCACTGCGTGAGCATGACTGAGAAATGTGTGTTGCCATAATAATCAGTATAATTAACAATTTTGCTTTCAAGGGTGTTGTGAATAAATTATTCTTATATCGCAAAAATAAGAAAAATAATTGAGAAAGGAAAGGGAATTTTTTATTATTTAGGAGTTAAGACAAATGATTTTCTTCTTAGGAGTTAAAGGAGTTAGAGTAGTTATCGCCAACAAGTTGGCTAGGAGTTAAAGTCAAATGTTTTGTTGCTATAAAAAAATTTCGCATTTGGATTTTTCACTTTTCACTCTTAGTTTTTCACTTTAATGTGCCGGCTGATTTGCAATTGTCGTGCAAGCGAGAGCAGAAGCAAATCTCATTTGGTTATGCCGAGCGCAGCCGACAATCAATAAGATTAATCTGCCGGAATTGAATATCAGGATCTGTGATCCGAAATTAATACAAATTATTTATAAAAAGGAAGTTAAGCGGATTGAAAATCCTTATATTTTATGTTGCCGAATAACATATCCGGCAGAACATTTGCTTTGCGGATTCTAAACAACAGAGCCTAATATTACATACTACTAGAGAACATTTGCTTTGTGAAAAAAAACAGAACTTTTGTCTTGTAGATAAAAAATTATTCGCAACAAGACTAATGTGCCGGCTGATTTGCAATCTGCCGGAATTGAGTATCAGGATCTGTGATCCGAAATTAATACAATTTATTTATAATAAAATGGAAGCTAAATTGTGAATAAAAATTTTAACGGAAAAATCAGGACAAAAGATTTTTGGGAAATAGAAAATAAATATATAACGGATGTTAATATGTGCATACTTATAGCGACATTCCATTAATATACATTTACGTTTATGTCGCTATTTTGCCATAAAAAGGATGATTTTGTTGGCCAAATCAATGGATTTTGACTAACAAAAGGGGCTATTTCAGAACGTAAACGGGCCACTTTTGCACCGTAAACGGCAGAGTAATATTTTTTAACTGTTGCCATTTCCTTCTCAAAACGACATAATCAGATGTAAATCAACAGCTTAACTAAAACATGAAAATTATGACATTTTTAAGAAGAAAAGACTGAACCGTGATGAAGGACGGCATTCTGAGAGCGTCAAACGGTCGGAAGCAATCCGTTTATTTTACATTTTAACATAGCGAAATAAGCACATAACAAGGCTCAAAACTTAAAGCTGATGCTCGCATAAGGCAGGCAGTTGCCGTGCCATGTGGCAGAATAAAAGCTGAGGACATCCTCATCTGACGGACGGCCCACCACATTATACAGACCGCAGCGCAGGGCAAGGAGCTTGCGACCGAAGGCCTTCTCGAACGAATAGCCCACGTCTACACGATAAACCAGCGGCTCGCGCATGGTGCGGAACTGCTCCTCAGGGCGGTGTGTTGAAATCATCGCCAAACTCAAGCACCTTGCCGGAGCGCATCATGCCGCCGACGGAAACGAGCGAATGGGCATTGAGCTTATACGACAAGGCAGCTGCCAACTGATGGGGAACATCATATAGCGACGGCATGCGGCCGCGGTCGGGCATGTCGTCAAACCACTCTCGGCTGCGCGAAAAAGCATACGAGAACTGAAGCATCCAGCGCCTCCAGCTCTTGTTGAGATAAAGACGGAGGCCATAGCTGTCGCCGCTGCCCACCATG
Organism: Prevotella marseillensis; assembly: GCF_900625065.1. Lineage (NCBI taxonomy): Bacteria > Pseudomonadati > Bacteroidota > Bacteroidia > Bacteroidales > Prevotellaceae > Prevotella > Prevotella marseillensis. The sequence continues at coordinate 12,898 of NZ_UYXY01000012.1, forward strand.
ACATACTGATCCCAGCCGCCGTCGTCAACAAAAATATCAGGGCGCATGGCCACTACGTTGCGGCGTGTCTTATAGAAAGCCGACAGTTCAAACAGACCGCCGGTAAGGAAATGCTTCCACCCCATCTCATAATGCTCCGACGAACGCGGCTTGTAGCCGTCTATGCTGGGCATGCGGAAGTCGGTAGGCAGGTCCCAGTTGTAAAGCCGCAGGCAATGATAAAACTGCTCCATCTTTGAGAAATGCAGATAAAGCAGGTCGCTGTCTGTAGGAAAATATCTGACAGACAGGCGCGGCTGTATGCTGTAATAGTCTTTACTGCCGTGAGGAAAATAGCCTACGCCGTGGACACCCACCTGAACCGAGAGCCGCTGTGACACACGTATGTGGTTGTCATAGAACACTGACGCCTGACGGATAAGCTCGCGCCGGGTGCGGACGTCGCTGCCGAAGGCCGCAATGCGGTAGGTGTCGTAAGAATACTTGGCGCCCCAGCGCGCACTGTAAACGTTGTCGAGAGTGTAGCTGAACTCTGTAGAGGCGTTAAACGAGCGTATGCCGCTTCTGACGTAGCCCGTAGAGTCGACTCCGAGCATGTCTATGCGCGCGCGGTTGGTATGTCCGGAGTAAAAGAGCGACGTGGTATTGCCCAGCTTTCCCGCCTGCGTGTTGAACGAAAGCTGGCAGATGTCGTTGCTCCATCTGAGCACCGTGCCGGTCTCGCCGTCATACAGCGGCATGTGATAGTCGTCGCGCGCACCGTAGGCCATGGCGCTGAGCGATGTCTGCGGTGAGATTGAATAAGACAGCTTGGCGTTGTAGTCGTAGGCAGAATGGTTAAGGCGGTCGTCTTCCGACCGCATGTTGTCGAAGAAGTCGAGCCAGCTTCTCCGTGCGCCCACCATATATGAAAGTTTGTCCTTCACGATCGGTCCTTCAAGTGTTACCGATGCGGCGGGCATGTCGAGCGAGAGGGTGTTGACAAATTCGTTTTTGTTGCCGTCTTTAAGATTAACCTCAGTAACCGACGAGAGCCTCCCTTCAAAGCGAGTGGAAAAGAAACCCTTATGGAACACCACATTCTTTACGGCGTCGCCGTTGAATATGGGCAGCAGCGAGTTGAGGTGTCCCGGATGGAACACGGGCACGCCGTCGAGCAGAAACAGGTTTTCGTCGTTGCTGCCGCCGTCCACCTGCAGGTTGCTACCTGCCATCGACGATATCACTCCGGGCAGAATCCATATCTGCGAAAAGAGGTCGTTGCGGCTGAACGAGAGCATACCTGAGGGCGTTGTCTCGCCCAGTTCGCCGTCGCGCCTGGATGTCTCTACGGTTATCTTTTCTATCTCAAACGGCAAAGGCTCAAGATGCGTAACAATATGACAATTGCCGCTCACACTTATGCGGCGGCTTGAGGGGGCATATCCCATATAAGAAACATTGAGCACATAAGTGCCCGGCGGAACGTAAAGGCGGTAAACGCCGTTAGCGTCGGTAATGGCAGCCATGCGCCTGCCCCCGCCGTTGTCGATACTTACGACGGCACCGTAAAGGCGCTCGCCGCTCTCCTCCTCGAGCACCGTTCCGCCAATGCATACGTTCTCTATCTTCTCTGCCTGAATCAGCAGCTTGCGCGGAGGCACAAAGGCCGTGCGCACCTTATATCCGTCGAGCACCTTAGAGAGCAGAGCGCCCACGGTGTAGACGCCCGGACGGTCGATGCGCCTGACCTTATCGACGTCGATCTGTGCGGGGTTATATGAAATGACGATACCGAGGCCGGTCTCTATCCTTGACAGCCACTGCTGCACGGTGGCAGAAGAGGCTTCAACGCGCAAAGTCTCTTCGGTAAGCGCACGCGCATTGTCCGTTGTCTGCGCGTGCGCCAGAGTTATCCGAAACAGAATAGGGACTAATACCCACAGTATTCTTCGTATGTTCATTTATATAGCATGTAATGTTTACCGGCCACCACCGTCTTATACTTGCATCCGCAGACAAATGCCAGTTCCTTCACTATCTCGTCGCCGTCGGCACCGTCGATGCGGGTTGTTATGAGGTTGTCGTCAAGGCCAGCACCGAGGTCAATGCGTATGCCGGTGTTGCTCTCTATCTCGCTCACCACCTTTGGCAGAGGCTCGTTGCTGAACACCATCGACACGTCGGCATCATCGCTGCCGAAACGCGTGGCGGGCGAGCCTATCACTCCGGTGCGCAGCTCTCCGTCTATGAGTTCGGCCTTCTCGTTTGCCTCTATGACAACGCTTGCGCGCTCTGTGGCAACCTTAACCTTTCCGGTCTTGACATACACTCCGGCGTGGCCGCCATGAGTGGCGTCTACAAGAAACGAGGTGCCCATCACCGTAACGCTCATCACGCCGGTCTCTACCTTAAAGCTTGCGCCGTGCAGCTTCTTGACCTTGAAGAAGGCCTTGCCGCTCAGGCGGGCTGTGCGCACCCTGTCGACACCCTTGTCGCTGTAGGCCAGCGTGGCTTCAGGATAGAGCAGCACCTCCGAACTGTCGGGCAGGATGATGTGCTGCTCCACGGTTCCGTTGTTGGCATACTGCATAACGTCCGAGCCGCGGCTGCCCGAAAGATACGGCAGCGCAAGGACAACCATGAGCAGCAGCGCAGCCGCCACCGACACAATAAGCATAGCCCTGCGGTGCAGACCGTGCCACAAACGGCTGCCGCTGAGCCGCGGCTCAACCTTGCGCCAGGCAGCACCGGCATCGAATGTGGCCGGGTCGGGCGTGGCAACAGGCGCACCCATAAGCTTCTTCAGCTTTTCATACTCTCCTTCATTAGCCTTTATCCAGCTGTCGAGCACGCTCTGCTGCCGCGGCGTAAGCCCTTCATGGGCAAAATGCCTCGCAAGCAACCCGTTGATATCTTCATTGCTGTTCATCTTTATTCCCGATTTAAAATAATTGATAAAATGATTGTTACAAGAACCGTCACGACAAAACTGTTGGCGGCGGCATACTGACGCAGCAGCTTCAGAGCCTTTGTCATCTGGTTTTCAACAGTCTTTTCAGACAGGTTAAGGCTCGAGGCTATCTCGCGGTACTTCATTCCGTGAAGCTTGGCCATCATGAAGATGTCCCTGCACCGCGTGGGCAGCGTAGCCAAGGCGGCCTCGAGCCTCTCCTCCATAGTAGGCTCATCGCTGCAATGGCCTTCGTCGGCAGCCATTGTCTCGGCGCTCACCTGCCGGCCGTCAATCGGCACAATGTCGCATGTACGCTTACGCAAGAACGAAATGCAGCGGTTTCGCACGGCTGTGGTTATGTATGCGGCAAACTCATTTTCAGGCATGTCGTCGAGATTCTTGTCCCACACGCTTACGAACAGCTCCTGAACAATGTCTTCAGAGTCGGCCCTGTCGGAAACATATCCGTAGGCTATGCAGCATAGCCTCGGATAATGTTTCAGAAATCTCGATTTAAAAAGCTCTTTTCTACTGACTTTCATCATTGCGTACGCATATAATTACAAATAACTAAAATCTGAAACTCAAGCCGGCTGTAATGAAGCCCTTGTGACCGAGTCCGGCCTCAACGAACGCACCTATCGTCTCGTTGCCAACACGCAGCGCTATAGGATTAACCTGATATGCAAACGACGTGTTAAGGTCGGCTTTGGCGGCAGCAGCCTTTCCGGCTTCGGTCAGTCCGGTTTCGGTGTGGCGCTTCAGGCTCACTCCGGCCGACGCATTTCCGTAAAGCTCAACAAGTCTGCTTTTAAGATAAACAAACTCTGCCGTGGGCAGTATCATGAAGTTGAGCTCGCGTTCTTTTATCGAAGGCATCTTGTCGCCCGAGAGCGTCAGCTTGCTTGTTGTGTGGGCGAAGCCGAGGTCAGCACCTACGCGGAAGCGTCCGATGGCATAGCGGTAGCCGAGTCCGTAAACTATCGAGGCTTTCTCGTCTGTGCGCTTGCTGCCGGTAACGGCATCTGCAAGTCCGAGTCCAAGCACATCGACGGCGCTCTGTGTCAGTCCGTCACTCACCGAAACACGTATCTCATGTCTGTTGTCCTGGGCGTTAGCCATGTTGACACCTGCGAAAATGCACAAAGATAATACAAATACTTTAAATTTCATAATGCTCGATTTTTTATTGTTAATATTATTTACTTTTGTCTCTCTTTGCCCCTATAACGCAGCCTCAACAAAATACCCCTATCCTGTTTCCGCATTTTTTTCAGAAAAATGTTTGCAGACCGTGGAAAGCCTTGCATAAAAGGGAAAAACAGAGGGAAAAGCCGTTACAGAAAAACAAGAAAAAGGCGTGCCCCGAGGAAAAATCCTGCGGAGCACGGCCGTCTGTCATAACAAGAACATGCAATCAGCCACAATTCTTGTACCAATAAAAAATCAGTATAGTGATAATCCGACTGTCACAGCCGGGAGGAAAAGAATCTGAATATTGCTTATCGCGCAGCATCTTCTGCGCACGTACAGCCGCACTGCACATCCGTCACGATGCAATCTGCCTTTCAGGCATGCGGTTGCCGGCAAGCATGTCGCCGTATCTTATCACCGACCAGTTGCCGTTTTCGTCTTCGGCAAGTGCCGACATCGTTTCAACCCAGTCGCCAGAGTTGAGATAGTGGATGTCGCCATAATATGTGTCGGCCGGATGGTGTATGTGTCCGCAAATGACTCCGTCGCAGCGGCGTGCCCTCGCGAGCCTTACAAGCTCCTGCTCAAAGTCGGATATATAAGACACAGCCGACTTCACCTTCTGCTTGATGGCCTGCGACAGCGAATAGTAAGGCTTGCCGTGGGCGGTGCGGTAGTTGTTGTATATCTTGTTAAGCCACAACAGAAACGTATAGCCCACGTCGCCGAGCATGGCAAGCCACTTCATGTTGGTGGTGACGGTGTCGAAGATGTCGCCGTGGGTAACATAATAGCGACGGCCGTGGCTCTCGTGTATAAAGTCCTTGACGAAGCGTATATTGTAAAACGTGAACGGCACCATGCTGTCGATAAAGTCGTCGTGGTTGCCCCTGACGTATATTATTTCGGTGCCCTGCTTCTCCATCATCTTCATTATCACTTTGAAGAAGTCGGTGTGTTTGGGCTGCCATTTGCGCGTGCCGCCCTTGCGCAGTGCCCAGCCGTCTATTATGTCGCCGTCGAGAATGAGGCGGCGGCAATTTACCGACTTCAGAAAATCAGTAACTTCTGTTGTCTTTGAGTGTGTCGTGCCAAGATGTATGTCGGACAGCACTATCGTTGAATAAAATTTACGCAGACGCATAATGTCATAAAGTATATTTCCGAGCGAATACGACTGCCGCAGACGGCAACAGCCGCTTCGTTACGTTCTAAATGTTTCTGCCGCAAAGTTGCAAAATAGATGTGTCAATGATATGTTGAACAAATTACATTTAGGTAAAATTGTGTTGGCGCATATTGCGATGGGGTTAAAGCGAACGGCAATAAGCTCGATATAAAGCAAAATACAGACTGTATCCTGATGCCTGATTTTGAATAAAGCTGCAATACAGCATATGCTTAAGATGGTTTGGGTAAAACAAAAACAGGCATCCTACTGACGATGAAGCCGGATGCCTGTTGCGTGATGATTCTGTAAATATTATCTATATGACCGCATCTGCTGCGCGTGCCGTCAGCATAACTGACGCATGGGCTACTTGGCAAAGATGCTATTTCAGGAATCTCGATGTGTCAACTTTCTTGTGTTCTTTTTCTTTATAGTTGCCGAAAGCATAGCTGAACGACACGCCGAAATGGCGATAGCTCGACATGTCCATGTCAAGACGCTGCCCCTTGAAGTTTATGTAGGGGGTGATCTGCGCCGTCTCGAATATATCAGCACAGTAGAGTTTCAGCGTTGCACGCTTGTTCTTCAGGAACTTTATCTGCAGGGCTGCGTCCACGTTGCCCGATGCAGGCAGATCATAGTCGGCCTGAAGTGCCTTGGTTCGCACCATGCCGTTTACCGAAAGCGTTATTTCTGGCTGCGACGAAATGTGGAAGTCGTTGCGCAGCGTGAACATTCCGTACACGATGTCGCGGTCGAACGGAATGTCGTAGAAGTCGGAGTCTTTCTGTCTGAGCCATACACCCAAGGCTGTAAGGTTGGCACTGTACCATTTGCCAAGTTTCAGCGGAACAGCTGCCATGAGTCCTGCCTGCTGCTGGAAGTCGAAGTTCATTACCTTGAATGTCTCTCTCAGTTCGTCAGGCTGCTGATAAAGAGTCTGCATGAACAGGTCGTCAGTGTGCGTAAACCATCCTCTGAACACATATTTGTTTTTCAGCACATAAGTGAGCTGTGCCGAATATTCGCGCATGGGCTTAAGGTCCGGGTTGCCCACAATCACGCCATATCCGCCGTTGTTGTAGCTCGTGAAGTTCTGCACTGCCCAATATTCGGGATAAGTGCTGTAGCTGCTGAAGCCGAACTGAAGGATGTGTCCCTGCGACGGAATCCATGTTGCGTTGACGGTAGGCAGCCAGTTCCATTCATTCCATGAAGGATTGTTATAATATTCGGCAGCCAGCGACGCGTCTATTATCAGCTTGTTGTTGAAGTTCTTATTGAATCCGGCGTATATGTTCACGATGTTCTCGCGCTTGCTTGCGCTGATGTTGTCAGGCAGGTCCTGAGGCCTGTTTACCGTGCTAAGGTAATTCTGATAACTGTTGTCCGAACTTGTAGAATAAGTTGCGCCGTAGTTCAGTCCCCATCCGTTCTTCAGCGTATGGTCTTGCTTTACATACACCTTCCAGATGTTCAGCTTCTGCCGGCTGTCAGACACATAGTCGAGCGAGCCGTCAGTCAATATACTGCTTTGTGTCTGCGTCTGCGGAGCCTTATAGAATGTATATTCAGCGCCGATGTTAGTGCCAAACGGCATTTGGTAGTCGGCGGCAATGTCATGAGTCCACGGGTCTGTGTCAATGCCGTATTTTGAATTTATTGATCCCGTGGTCTCCTGTTTCGTATGTCCCGGAGCGTAAGAGCCGTAGTAAGTTACGTTGAGATTATGGTTTTCGGCAAAGTTATATCCCATCGACAGGCGCATCTGGTGGTTGTGTCCTCGTGTACGGCTGCGCTGATATGTTGAAATGTCATACACGTTGCCGTCGCTAAGACTATGGTGCGAGTCGGTTTCAGTTGTCTTGTACGAGTTTCCGTGGTCGTGCGAGTACATGAAGTCGATGCTCATCTTCTTGCCGGCGTACACCAGACTGGCACGTTCCTGAAACGCAGCGTCGTGACTTTGGTCATAAACGCCGAACACTTCACCTGTGAGCCTCTGTTCCTGTGCCGTCTCATGCAGGAAGTTTATGTTTATGCACGCACCTCTTACGTTATATTTGGCCGGTGCGTTATACATTATCTCCACATCCGCGAGTCTGTCTTTTGGTACGCTCTTCAGCACCTGCGTGAGCTGTTCCTGTGTAAGGTTTGTCACCTGTCCGTCTAATATCACCGTGGCGCCCTGTCCGCCAAGCGTCAGCTGTCCGTTCATTTCCACCACGCCCGGCAGTTCCTTCAGCGCGTCGTATGCGTTGTCCACGGGCTTCTTTTCGGTTATTCGCTTTATGTCATACACCAGTGCGCTGCCTTTCACCTTCACCATGGGGCGTTCGCCGCTCACCATCACTTCCGGCAGATTGTGTATGATGCTGTCCATCCGCAGCGAATCGCCGGGTGTTGCAGTCTGTGCCGATAAGTTGTTTTGAAATAAAGCCAACAATGCAATTGATAAAATAAATTTTATATACATATTCTTATATTTTTAATAGTATAGTTTATTCATTAAAATGAAAGGTTGCCTTTTAAAAACAACCTTTCATTTTAAATGTTAAATGTAAATTCCAACACCAGACTCTATTGATGGACCGCTGGGCTGATTCGAGATTTTTATATTAATTGTACCATTAATATTTGAGTAAGATTCATTGTTACCACCAATGATTGAATCTAAATCATCTAATTGGATCTCGTCCATTGAATAAATTTTTTCCATTTTTGTTGATTTTAATGTTATACTTTATGATATGAAATTTGTATTTATAACTGAACATAATTCAGAGTAATCGTCATTTTTATAAATTAACTTTTCATTGAAAAGCTCATTTATACATTTTATTAATATTTCTACTTTTCCAAACTTTTGTAAGGATTTAAGTGAAACAATACGTTCATTTGCTTCACATAATATTTTCCAATGTATTGAATCCACTTTGAATGTTAAAACTTTGATTCTTATACCATTACATAATTCATTATAATAAATATAGTCCCCATTACGTATCATTTTATATGTATGAGGATTTTTTAATAAATAGTTTTCTGCTTCATAATAGTACTTCCAAGATTCATCTTCTGAGTTTTTTGTATATGAAAAAATCCTTATTTTATCTTTTTCATCAATTAGATTTGATGGAGTATATTCCTCTTGTAATTGTTTATAGTTTTTAATTTTGTTTGTATCTTTAAGTTGTTTATAATATCTTGAATTTTCAGATACTGCTAAAGTAGTATATTGGTGTCTTATACCATTTTTCCTAATTATGAATCTTTCAAAGCTAAGATTGCGTATTGCTTCATTAATATCTTTTTTATTTTCTTCTATAAGAGATTTTATTATATTCAATCCTGATATTGAAATATTATAAATTTTACACCATTTCATTACAAGCAGATTACTTGCAAATGTATTCATTTTATTGATTTTATGTAGAAGACTATTGCTAGGTGATTCATATCCAATTTGAATATTGGTAAATCCACTTAAAGCCATTTTTCGTATTTCTTTTTCTGTTATACCCTTAGTTATTATTTCTGCTAATTGAATTTCAAAGTCAGGATATTGTTTTTTTATTTCTATCAAGCCGTCTAAAAGTTCATTAAAACGTACTAGATTATTTCCAACAACATCATTATCTGTAAAATTAAAAATACGGAAACCATAATTTTTTATGAGGTATATAATTTCATTTATTATGTTTTCTGGTTGTTTTGTTCTAAATAAATATCCTTCGTTAAGGAAACAAAATTTACATTTATGCCAATGACACCCTCTTCCTCCTTCAATTAGTACTTGTACACTTTTTCTATCTTTATTTATTTTATCTATTTGCTGGACAAAATCATCATATATAGGCTTAATCATTGTATTTAAATCTGTAAACTCAAGTTTAAGCTTATTTATTATAATTTCGTTTTTCCGTCGAAAAGCTAAATGGGGGATGCTATCAAATTTTTCATCAAGGTCTATTTTTTGCGCTAATTGTAATAGTGCTTGTTCTCCTTCTCCCCAAATAGCGAAATCAAATATATCAAAGTTTTCTAAGAAAGATTTTGCAACGGAAGAAGTAGATATTCCACCGATGGCAATATTGATCTTAGGGTATTTTTGTTTTATCTTTTTTGCTATTACTATTGCAGGTATCCACTGATATAATTTCATTGGCATTCCAATGAGTTTATATTGGCTGATATTTAAAGATTCTAATGTTTCATCGATTCTATTATCTAATTTGTTTATTAGATGTTTACATTATTGTCCACTAAAAATCGCAAATAGTTCTTTGAAATAATTGAATTACAGTTTATTAGAAGAGATTTTCTTGCGCAACGATTTGAAATCATAACTTTGCAGCCTTTTATGTTAGGCTGTATATG
>NZ_UYXY01000013.1:0-16972 GCF_900625065.1 Prevotella marseillensis
TGTGTTAAGATTGAAGTCGGAGCGCGATATCACGCTCATGTCTGCCATCACGGTGTTAATCTTGTTCAGCAGCAGGTTCTTCTGCTCCTCGCTCAGCAGCGCTGCAGCCGTGCGCTCTTTCTTATCAGCCTCGTCGGCCTTTTCGTCAGCATCTTCAGCCTCACCTTCCATGTCACCTGCACTCTCCTGCCCTGCCTCACCGGCAGCATCGGGCACATCGTCCTCGTGCACAGTGTTTACAGCCTTGGCATATTGCTCGAGCAGAAGTCGGCTCTGCTTATCAGACTTCATCAGTTCCTCGTTCTTACTTACGAGCAGCATCTGTGCGTCGGTAAGCTTGCGGTTCTTCAGCCTCAGCATACGATACAGCACGGTAAGCACAATAAGCATGATGACAAACACGATGATAACCACAAGCTGCGTGGTGTTGCGCGTTGTGAGCGAGTCAATCATCTTTTGATTAACTGTGTTTTCATAATTGAACAACTTACTGCCTGAGATGTAAAACTGACTCTTGTTGAATGCCGAATCAGACAATTCAAGATACATCGCCTTATATTTGGCAGCCGAATCTGCCTGTCCAGCACTAGCATAAGCCTCGCTGAGACTTTTATACACTCTCGACATTTTGTCTGAATTGTCCATCTTCAATGTCATCTGGTAGCCTTTCTTAAAATAAGATATGGCCTTTTGGGGATTTTTGCGCCTCAATGCAATATTGCCAAGTTCCATATATTGTGCCTGAATATACATAGCAGGCATATTTCTTTCTTTAGCATACTCAAAAGCCTTAAGATGATAATATTCAGCCATTACATAATCACCTGCAGTCTGTGCTATAAATCCCTGATTATATAAGCAGTAATATTGACGCTTTTGCTGATCACTTACAGGAAGTTGCATCAAAAGTCTGAAATAAGCCTTTGCCTTCTTTATATCCTTCATGAAACAATAACAGGCAAGAATATTAGATAAGAAACTAAACTGCATATCTGTATCATTATCCTCTACAGCCGCCTTATATCCCCGTTGATAATAATGCAGACAGCGATTATAGTCGCCTATGCTTGCATAAATATTTCCTATACATCCTATGCATGCATTGTATACGCGTCTGTTCTTTTCAGTCTCTGCTTTGTCTAGTCCACGAGTATAATAATCCAAAGCTTCAGGAAAACGTCCGGTATAATAGAACACATCACCTTTGGTCTTCAGCACAACAGCACTGTCCGACTTTTCTTTAGAAGCAAAAGACGGCAACGTAAAGACAAAAGAAAACAACAGCAGCAACAAGACTTGTAATTTCATCAAAAATTATATTTTTTAATAAATGGGGTAATTCAAATTCTCAGCAGAATCATCAGACAAACCTGATTCTTGAGCCGTGATACAGATTAACACATGCAAAGATACAAAATAATATGACTTAAACGTGAAAAATATAAAACAATAACAGTTTTAGATAAAGCAACAAAATCATCAATAATGATAACATAAATATACATTTTTAGCCGTTTTAGTTAGGTTTTTTATTTAAATTCAAGAATTTAAAAACAAGTCGGAACATAAAATCCCGTTTTTTATAGATAAAATAATATTTTTGTCATGCGTTTTAAGTTTAACAAATATAAATATGATGCTTATGAAAAGATTTATCCATTATTTTGTAGCTTCAGCGGCATTATTGTTCTGTTGGACGCCAACAGAGGCGCAGGTTGTAATGAAACTGCCTGAAATGAACAAAGCAGCAAAGAGCGATGCCGGACAAATGCAGAAGGCAGGACCGGCCAAAGCCAAAGCAGAAAGCATGTCAACTGACTATAAGAGTCCGTGGCCATTACAGACTTTTGATGAAAAAACAGTCTACTCAAGATTTATAAAAGAAAAAGGTAACGTACCTACATTAATTGCACCAATACCCTACAAGACATCTGCCAAGGCAGAAAGCGAAATCCTATATACATATACAGGATTCAATTCCGGAGCCGGATTAGATGAAAACGGAAATGCAACAGGCGGCATGGTAAACTTTAACCTAACACCATTTGCATGCGACACAGTGTCGTCTGATTCAGGTCTTTCACCTTACTCATATACGTCAAAAGGCAAATTGTATTGTTTCTTGCCCATTCAAGATGGTGCCACAGGCAACTACAACACAATAGTCAGAACTGTATATGATGCCAACACTCTTGAATTACTGAGCAAAAAGACATTTACCAACGCTAACGGCAACTCAAGCTATGTGCCATACATGATGTCATACGACGATCAGCGTGACGTTGTTTTCGCAATTTCAATGGAAAACGTTAGAGATCAGGGATACGGCGGAACAGACTACTATCTTAATATATTAGACACGGCAACATGCCGCCTTCAGCGAGTTGGTTTCTTAGGTTCATACCGTGCTTACAAGACATCGGGTAACTATAATCCCAAAGGATTTGTAGCTGGCTATGGTTCGTTATTCGTACAACTCGCCGACGACAGTATCTACATGGCTAAAATAGATCCGGTAACGTGCAAGACAACCATTATTGGCCGGACCAAAATGCCAAATCAATATGTCTATGGCCAACAGCCAATGATATACAACGTTGCAGAAGGAAGTTTGCTCGTAAACCATTATGACTTCAACTACGGAACAGTTTACTATAAAGTCAGTCCATTTGTGCCATATGGATCAAAAGAAGATACATGTAAAACCGTATTAGTAGAAAAAACTCCTACAGGCTTCACCTATTTTTATAAAAGGCCAGAAGCAGAGACGACTTTCTCTAAATTACAGTTGGACGACATCAGTGACTTAGTTGTATCCGTTGCAGAAGGCAGTAACGACGCAAATATATCGTTCACAATACCGTCAACTGTCAACGGTGGGGAAAATATTGAAATACCGCAATGGGCATCAGACAAAGTACGCCTTTACTTCTATGTTGACGGAGCCAGCGTAAATCCAACAGGCGTTCCCTCACAGCCCACATTAGGCAGCAAAGTCAGCTGCAGCATGGAAGGTCTTTCTTCAGGCATGCATATCGTTACGGTACAGGTATATCCGCTGTACAGCGAAGTTAGTGGAGGCAGATTCTCAAAGACTATAGTATGCGGATACGATGCACCTGCAGATGTAGCAAATCCTACTCTCACAATAGAGAATCAACAGGCAACAATAACATGGGAAGCTCCCGAAAAGGGATTGTATGACGACTTCGGAAGTATCTTTGACAAATCTGACATATCATATACAGTTGTACGCAATGTCGACGGAAAGACTATTGCCGAGGACATAACCGAGACAACTGCCGTTGACACAGACATGCCGAAAGAAATACTCACTCACACATATACCATTTATGCAAAAAGCCATGGCAACGTAAACCGCGGAACCGTAACAAACAGCATAACGGCAGGACTATATATGCCTATACCTTATGTCAACACATTCTCTGATATGTCTGACATCGACGGATGGGCTATATACAACTTGAACAACGACGGAACAGCCCTGACATGGCAATACAACAATATCTATGGACTATTAACTTGCAGCGGTCGCAACGGATGTGACGACTGGATAATATCACCCGCATTTGACCTGAAGACCGATTCTTTATATATGCTGTCTTATCAGCTAAGTGTTTCGTATGAAACAGCAAGTCTGAAAACGACAATGGGCAATAGTAACACTGTTGAGTCACAGAACATTGTAATAGACGACCTGTATAACTTTGCAACTGAAGGTACTGAAACAAAACGTTATTATATCACCCCAACTGAAGACGGCTACTACAATTTCGGTCTGCATGATTACGGAACAGGAAGCAGCCCGGTATCTATTGACACATTCATTGTGAAAGCCATCGCTTCAGTAGAAGCTCCTGATACAGTATCTGCCGTTAACTTCGTTCCAGACGCAGTTGGTGCTTTAGGCGGAACATTCACGTTCACATTGCCTTCAAAGAGCATCGACGGCAAACAGATTTCAGAACTCACAAAGGTAACTATATACGATCTTAAGGGAAATGCTCTTGCCACCAAGACTGACATACGTCCAGGCGAACAGATTACATTGCAGGTTAAGGCAGCCAAAGGCTTCAACACATTCTCAATCGTTGCAGCCAACGCTAATGGCGAAGGAAGACCTATGGACATAACAAAATATGTTGGTCCTGACGTACCAAAAACGATATCAGACCTGACAACCAAATGGGGTGAAGAACAGAACATTGCCATATTGTCATGGACGAATCCGACAGAAGGCGTACACGGAGGATATGTTGATCCGGCAAACTTCAAATATACTATCTATAAATATGACGTGAACGACTGGCCAAATTATACAAAACTTGGCGAAACCACAGGCGAAAGCGAAGTTGAAATACAGATTATGGACGCTTCTGACGCACAAGACCAGTATATATTCGGCGTAACAGTTTCTAACGACGAAGGTGAATCTGACTACGTGCGTTCAGGACTGGTGATGGGTACACCGTACACACTGCCATACAATGAGGCCTTTGCCGAAGCCGGAGTAGACCATGCACCATACCTCATCGGCGCAGGTATAAACAATCAGGCATGGACCATCGATCCTGGTTATTACAATACAAAGATTCAGCCATATGGACAGGACGGCGCACAGCTGCTGTGTCTCAACACCGGTTCATCAGAAGGTTCTGCATATTTCATCTCTCCGATAATCGACTTCGAGAAGACAGAGAAGCCTATGTTCTCATTCTGGCTGCACCACTCTGACGCAATGCCTGAAACAGCATATATTAAAGTTATGGCTTCAACTGACGGAAGCAAAAACTATGTCGACATCAGCGAAGAGATTAATCTTACCGGCAACAACGGATGGCAGGAGCACATCGTTGACCTCTCAGCCCTTAACGGCAAGAAAGCACAGATATCACTCTATGGATATATGCCTAATCCGGCCGTAAGAATATTCGCAGACAACTGGAGCATCTACGAGGCATCCGGCAAAGACCTCGCCGTGACAGGTATAACACAGCCTTACATGCCGGTAGTGGGCGACACTGCAACCATCAGCGTAACCGTTGTAAACAAGGGTGCAGACGAAGCCACAGGCTACTCTGTACTGTTCAATGTCGACGACATGACCATAGACGAAGTAGATCCGGAAGAGGCCCTGGCAGCAGGAGCATCACGCACATTCACGTTCACTCTGCCTATAACAGCGGCGAAGAAGAACATACTCTACAACGCACAAGTGCTGTATGACGGCGACCAGAACGAAGAGAACAACCTTAGCAGCGACGTAGAACTCGACCCGCGCAGCATGAATCTGCCCGCTCCTACCTCACTGACACTCAGCAATGACGACGAACTGGCATGGACCGCACCTGAAGCAATGGACGGACGCGAGGTTATGCTCGACTTCGAGAGCCTGCCGGCATTCGCCACAAATGAGATTGCAGGATGGAAGACTGTTGACAAAGACGGCAACCTGTCAACAACATTCATACAGTATTACGGCAACTATTGGCCTTATGCTAACCAGCCTCTGGCATGGATGACATGGAGCACTAAGGAAGCCGGATGTCCCGACGCAGCAGTATGGACTCCGTATGAAGGAGAAAAGTGTCTGATTCACTGGGGCAACTATGGTGCCGACGCCGAAGGACGTCCTAACAACAATCCTGACGACGACTGGTTTATCTCACCTGAGATTAAGGGCGGCACAGAAATTTCGTTCATGACTCTCTCTAATGACGCTACAAGTTCTATCGAGATTCTGACATCTTCGACAGACGACAAGCCCGAATCGTTCACCAATAAGATTACTGTGGTTGAATATCCTACAATAAGTACATGGAAGGAAGTAAAGGTAACGCTCCCGGCTGACGCTAAGTATGTGGCAATACACACTATCCTTGACGGCTTCGGCATCATGATAGACAACATTGCCTACACAGAAGCAAAGTCACCTGTACTGAAAGGCTACAAGCTGTATCTCGACAATGCCGTTAACAGCCTCGTTGCTACAAACAGCGCAAAGGCCACAGCCAACGGAACCTACGCAGTAAGCGCAGTTTACGACCTTGGCGAATCAGACCTGTCTAACACTGTATCGGTAACAACCGGTATCGCTGACCTGCAGACATCTGACGTGAAGGTTATGGCTGACAACGGCTGCATCATAGTAAAGAATGCTATCGGACAGAATGTTGAGGTGTTCACTCTCAACGGACAGAAGGTTGCAGGCAGCGTTGCAGGCGAGACGGCAACTTATCAGGTAGCAAAAGGTGTTTATGTGGTTATGGTAAGCAACAAGCCATATAAGCTGATTGTTAAATAATAAGTTAGAATAACAGAAGCCACGGGGCTGGCACGGCAAGCCAAGTGTCATGCCGGCCCCTTACGGCTTCTTTGTTTTTATATATAAAGACATTAAGCATGAAACGACTTTTTATCTCAATAGCCATTCTATTATGCGGCATCTGCAGCACTAAAGCCATACCGGCTGACCCTACGCCAAAGAAAGTGATTCAGCCCGACGGCACAAGTCTTACGGTGCTTATGCGGGGCGACGAGCATCGCCATCTGCTGTTCACCGAAGACGGATATCCTCTGTTTTTCAACCTTAAGACCAAAACCTATGAATATGCCAGACTCGACGGCAGCAAAATAACAGGAAGCGGTCTGGCTGCTGCAGACAAGGACATGAGAAAGACAGAAGCCAAGAAATATCTGGCTTCTATAAATATTGACGCATTTAGCCGCGCGACAGCCGGCAGCGGAATGAGAAAGGCACCTAAGCGAAGCGACTATCTTATTAGCGACTTCCCCACAATAGGACGCCAGAAGTCTCTTGTCATACTGATTCAGTTCAGCGACGTCAAGTTCTCGTCTATAGACAATCCTCATCAGTTTTATGATGACATGCTCAACAAGGAAGGCTTCACGTGGAGCAACGGAGCAAACGGCAGCGCACGCGACTTTTATCTGCAAAGCTCTAACAGGCTGTTTGACCCCGACTTCACTGTGGTTGGTCCGGTGACGCTATCAAACAAAGCCACCTATTACGGTTCTGACGATGAGGGACAGGACTTCAGAATGGGCGAAGCTATAAAAGAAGCATGCGAGCTTGTTGACGATGAAGTGGACTTCTCCGAATACGACACCAATGGCGACGGATATGTCGACAACATATATTTCTTCTATGCCGGCGGCGGACAGGCCGACGACCCTAACGGAACAGAACTTATATGGCCTCACTCTGCCATCGTTGAGGAAGCATGGGAGATGAAGCTCGTCTACGACGACAAAGTGATAGGCCATTACGCCTGCAGCAACGAGTTGCGCTATAGTGCAGTTGGCGATCTGCAGCCTTCAGGCATAGGCACATTTGTCCATGAGTTCGGCCACGTGCTCGGACTGGTTGACCACTACGATACTTCATATGGTTACTTCACCTTCGGGCTCGGAGCCTACGACACCATGGCCTCAGGCTCATACAACAACAACATGCACACGCCGCCGCTCTTCTCTGCGTTTGAGCGTGCCGAACTGGCATGGCTCGACTATGACATACTGGACAACAACGCCGACAGCATAACGATGATTCCAAACCTGGCATCGTCAAACAAGGCTTTCCGTGTGAACGTTCCGGGAAAGGACAACGAGTTTTTCGTGCTTGAGAACCGCATACAAAGCGGATTCGACACATACCTGCCGGGACAAGGCATGCTTGTATGGCACATAGATCAGGACAAAGACGCATGGGAGAACAACATCGTAAACATAGACCCGCAGCATCAGCGCGTAGACATTGTTGAAGCTGACGGAATACTGTCAGAAGCGACACGCTCGGGCGACACCTTCCCAGGTTTTGCAGGAATAACACAGTATGAACTCACATCGTGGGACGGCGCAAGCCTTGTATCGTTTGATGACGTCACGCTCAACGGCGACACAGTCCAACTGCTGCTTGCCGGAACGTCATTCAGCATGCCTGCACCGGCTACAGTAGACGTGACAGACATAGCCGACAGCAGCTTCGTGTTCTCATGGGCGGCTGTCGAACACGCCAAATATTATGAAGTAAGCGTGTATTGCACCGACGGCAACAGCCAGCGCCAATATATCGGTGACTTTGACCATAAGCGTTACACATCGCCTGAGACGATAAAGATAGACGGTCTTGTGCCGCTTACCGACTATGTCGTAGCCGTAAGCGCCGGACTTGGCAGCTATATGTCTGAAGAAAAGAATGCTCCAGTGCAGACTCTCGATCTGACCTTCGCCAAGCGCAAACCTGCAGGCTTAGCCGCAACAGATGTCACTGAAACGGGATTTAAGGCTAAATGGGAAGCCGTGCGCGATGCCGACGACTATCGTCTGACGGTAATGAAACATGGCTATTCCGATGAACTCTCGGCAAAGGGATACGACTTCAGCAACAAGGCTGAAGGCATGCCTGACACATGGACTTCAACGAGCAGCATGTTCTACTCGGTTTCGGGCTACTACGGCGAAAAGGCACCGTCGCTGCGTCTCTCGTCAGACGGCGACTATCTCGTGATTGCATACGACGAGATGCTCATCAGCAACCTTAGTTTCTGGTGCCGCGCAAAGAGCAACACAGAAAAGATATATGTAGAGGCCAACCAGGGCGACGGAGTATGGACTGAGGTGAGTGTCATAAGTCCATCAGTAGACGGAGCCACTGAGCGGGTAAGCTTAGACGAGTGCAAGCAGGTGCGCCTGCGCTACGGACGCACTTCGGGCTTTGTAGTTATCGACGATGTCGTGGCTGAAGGCAAGGTGGTGGAGCGCACACCGGTAAGCGGATACGACGGACTGTCTGTAGGCAACGTGCTAAGCTACGACGTAAAAGGGCTGAATCCGGGAGCAACATACAGCTTCATAATACGTGCAGCACAGAACGGCGAACTGAGCATCAGCTCTGACGAATGTGCGCTGACACTGCCCAACAGCACAGGCATAAGTCAGGCTGTGGACGATTCTGCCGCAGGCAAGACTGAAGTGTACGACCTCAGCGGACGCAGAATGCCTGCAGGAGCGTTGCCTCATGGAGTGTACATCATTAATGGAAAGAAAGTTGTGAAATAAAAAATATTTAGAGTTATGCAAAAACTGTCAACAATAATACTTGCATTGCTGCTCAGCATAGGCGCAATGGCACAGTCAGGAACGGTAAGCATGGGTTTCTGCAACGGTCAGATGGCCGATGAGGGCGACATACAGCTGAACGGCAAAGGATGGGTGTCGTGCGCAACTAAACTGCCGTCATCCGCCCTCGACGCATACAAGGGCAACAGCATTTCGTCTATACGCGCAGCACTGCTTAACCGCATAAACATCGACACGCTGAAGGTATGGATACGCACCGAGCTCGAAGGCGACAACATAGCCGAGGGATACATAACACGATCTTCTACTCCGGCCGTAAGCAAGGGATGGAACGAAGTGGAGCTGACCGAACCGTATGAGATAACCGAGAATGCCGGCGACATATACATCGGCTATTCTTTCCATCAGAGAGCCAACGTAGTGGCAGTTTCTATCGTTGGCGAACCCGTGGCAGGCACGTCATATCTCAAGATGGGCGACGCTCAATGGCAGGACATAAGCAACAAGGGCGTTATCAGCATGGAGGCAATTATAACGGGCAGCTCACTGCCTAAGCAAGACCTCGGACTGCTATCTGCCACAATAAGTCCATGGCCACAGAGCGGAGTGAACGCCCTGAAAGTGAATGCCACCATACACAACTACGGCATAGAGGCTGTAAACGGATTTACCATAAAATGCACCACAGGCGAAACTGTCTGCCGGACACACATCGACACGCCCATTGGGCCTACGTCAAGCACGTCGTGCTCGTTCGTCATCGACCCGGGCATCTACACCGACAGCCAGGCGAGCTGGAGCATCGAGATTGAGAGCATTGACAACGGCACAGACGAAAACAGCACCAACAACATGGTTGAAGCGGTGTGTACTTATCTGAAAAACGTTCTCATAGAGGAGTTTACGACAGAGAAATGTAGTAACTGTCCGAGAGTGGCAGGCTATCTGCATACGGCAATGAACTCGAGCAGCGACTACAGCGACAGGGTGTTCGCCGTGTGCCATCATGCCGGCTACTATACCGACGAGTTTACCCTGCCCTGCGACGAAGAGATGCTCTGGCTGTTCAACAACGGATCCAACTGCTATACTCCGGCTATGATGATAAACAGGCAGCCGTATCATGAAACGGGCAACTCTGCCGGCAGCAAGACCGCCGTTTATCTGCCGCAAAGCCCTGACGACATCACGTCGTATATCAACACTGAGATGGAGCTGACGGCAAATGCTGTTGTAGGCATAACGTATGAATTCAATACCGACTCTACTACTGTTACGGCAAATGTTACCTGCCTTAAAAACAACAACCTAATATGCGCAATGCCACATCTGACAGTATACCTTACTGAAGACGAGGTTAAAAGTCTTTTTCAGGAAGGATATGAAGGACAATACTATCAGCAGCACGTAATCCGCGGATACAACAGCACATGGGGTGAGCCTGTAGTGTGGGACGGCAATTCGTTTACATACTCATACACCTTCGACATCGACAAGGCGTGGAAGAAGAACAACATGAAGATTGTGGCTGCACTTGCCAACTATAATCCCGACGACGCCACCGACTGTGCCGTGGAAAATTCGGCGGCCATAGACCTGATAAAGAAAGAGACAACGGGAATAAACACTACTGAAGACAACGGCTGTAACGAACCGGCTGAATATTTCAATCTGTCGGGACAGCGCATAGCCAATCCGCAGCACGGCATATTTATCGTGAAATACAAGAATGGCCATACAAATAAAATTCTCAAATAGCACTATTTTTCTTTGATAACGGTAAAAAAATAGATTTAGAGAAGAAGCCGGGAGCGTGATGTTTCCGGCTTCTTTATTTTGTTCTTCCCCTTTCAACGGCCTGACAGAAATAATTACCGGCAGCATATCAAAAACGATTTTATGTTCATAAATTCTATATCTAACGCCTAGGCATATAAAACATTCTTCTACTTTTATAATGGCCTTATCAGAAAGACGAAATAGAAGAATATACCCTGAAAAGCCGGCAAAAGCATACCTTTCATGATGCAAAAGGCATGCTTTTACACTGTAAAAGGTGGCTTTTCAGAAAGCAAAAGGTGGCATATTGCAAATTATAACTAGAAGAGCATAATTCGGACGATAACAGATGTGAGTTTTACCCTAGTCAACTTTAATCATGGAAGATCTGCTTACAGGTCAACCAAAATCAGAAGTTTAACGATAAAGATATAAATAAAAAAGTTTTTATAAGAAACTCATCACTCGTCACATCTAGTCTTATCTCTCTGTATGACAAGTGATTAAAGCGTGATGAGTTGGAATTTCAACTCATCACACTCAGAGAAAATCCACTGTAAACGTCTGATTCGGGTTGACTTCAAGCAGAGTTTTAACAGACGTGTGACGAGTTGCCTTTTCAGCTCGTCACACCATAAGTAACACATTTACAGCACTTTACATAGAGATGTGACGAGTGACGAGTTTTCTGCAAAAAACTTTTTTATACCGCATTTAGCTAAAACAAGTCCAGGCAAGGACCGAGGTTAACAAGCAATGACATGCATCAAGGCTGATTTTCTGAGCCGATGACGGCAAACTGAGCGCAAGGCGACGGCATAAAGATTGGCGCAAAAATTTGACTTTCAAAGAAAAATATGTATTTTTGCATTGGTTAAAAAATTACACTTTGAATTATGGACGTAAAGATAGAAGAGTCGTGGAAACAGCATATTGGCGGTGAGTTTGAAAAGCCTTACTTTGCCAATCTTATCAACTTTGTACACGACGAATACCGCAACCATACGTGCTATCCGCCGGGACGACTTATCTTCAACGCCTTCAACCTGTGCCCGTTCGACAAGGTTAAGGTGGTGATACTCGGACAAGACCCCTACCACGAGCCGCGACAGGCTGAGGGACTGTGCTTCTCGGTGAGCGACGGAGTGCCGTTTCCGCCCTCGCTTATCAACATATTCAAAGAGATTGAGAACGACCTCGGCACGCCGATGCCACAAAGCGGAAGCCTTGTACGCTGGGCACAGCAGGGCGTGCTGCTGCTCAACGCCACGCTGACCGTGCGCGAACATGCTGCCGGAAGTCACCAGCGGCGCGGCTGGGAGGAGTTCACCGACGCTACTATCAGCGCACTGAGCAGAGACCGCGACAACCTGGTGTTCATCCTCTGGGGCGGTTATGCCCGCAGCAAGGCACAGCTCATAGACAACTCGCGCCACTTGATACTGCAGTCTGTCCACCCGTCGCCGCTGTCGGCCAACCGCGGCGGATGGTTCGGCAACCACCACTTCAGCCTGACCAACCAGTATCTGCAGCAGCACGGCATGGAGCCGATAAAATGGTGAAAAAACGACATTATATCACAATAGACAACGAATATGGATTTACCGATAATACAGGTGGGCGACGTACTTGTGTCGCCCGACATTATAACAGAGCAGTTCTGCTGCGACCTCGATGCCTGCAAGGGCGAATGCTGCATTGAAGGCGACGCCGGAGCGCCTGTAACGATGGACGAGATAGGCGGCATTGAGGATTCGCTCGACACGGTGTGGACCGACCTTTCGGCCAACGCGCAGGCCGTGATAGACCAGCAGGGCGTGGCGGACATCGACCCGGAAGGCGAACTCGTAACGAGCATAGTCAACGGCAAGGATTGCGTGTTTACGTGCTACGAGAACGGCTGCTGCCTGTGCGCCTTAGAAAAGGCTCACCGCGCCGGCAAGACAGGGTTCTGTAAGCCCATAAGCTGCGCTCTCTACCCTATCCGCGAAAAGAAACTTTCCAACGGTCTGACCGGCCTCAACTATCACCGCTGGAGCATCTGCGAGGCTGCACGCGCCAAAGGAAAGGAACTGGGACTGCCCGTGTATAAATTTCTGAAAGAGCCGCTGACACGCCGTTTCGGCGAGGAGTGGTATGCCGAACTCGAAGCCACCGTTGCCGAGCTGCACAAGGCAGGGATGATTTAAAAGCACCGGTATATATACCATAAGATTGCATAACAGCAATTCTTTACAAACACACAACCTTAATAAGCAATCTGCTAAAGAACCTAATACCTACAAAAATGAAAGCACTGCGCCGCTACATATTGCGCTTGCTGACTATAATATTAGCGATAACTTTTCCGCATGCAAAATGCGGTGCAGAATTCTTTTGCCGAATAAACAACTTCAGTACAGACAATGGTCTGGTGCAGGCCAGACTATCAAACGCAGTTATAGACCGTATGGGGTTTCTATGGTTTGCGACATGGAATGGACTTGTAAGATTTGACGGATACTCTTTTTTCACATTCAAGCCTATTCTAAACTCTGACGGAACAATATTTTCAAACCGTATATACAACCTAAAAGCAAACAGTGCAGGAAATATATGGTGCATATCGTCGAACAACAAACTCAACTGTTTCAATACTACAACCAACAGATTTTCTGACGTTGAGAAATATATAAAAGAAATCAGGGGGAAACGGGTGAAAACCATTACGACGAAGAAACACGATGCCTCATGGGTTGTCTTCAAAGACGGATCGTGTCTGAGACTTACAGACAACAATTGGGAATACGACTACGTGTTCTTAAACAGCAACAACAGAATACTTAAAGGATGTAAGGCCGAAGGCGTGAAATACGACAGCTACGGCAACGAATGGATAATAACGGACAAAAAAACAATAAACTTCACCACAGGAATATGTGTCAACGGCAGATATAAGCACATAGTATGCTCAAATAACACCACATACCTGATATCAGCAGAAGGACACATTGCCGCCATAAAAAAAGACCAGACAATAAAAAAATGGAAACTGACCAGATATAAGATAAATACCGAATACGCAGAGACTGTCGGCAATAACATGATAGCCATTGCCACAGACAAAGGCATCTTTGCATTTGACACCAAAAAGCAAAAACCAATAGTAACAAATCTTTCCATAAAAGGCAACGAAAGTATAAAATATCTTTATGCAGACAAGAAAGATAGACTGTGGGCTTTTTCCGATACAGGTGTAATGCTGGCTGACCTGAAATCAAAAAACATAAAAATACTGAAAACGCAACCCTCCACGTCAGCAGGAAAAATTAAAAACCCACAACTTATATTTGAAGACAGCAGGAATAATCTGTTCGTAAAGCCTCCATTAGGAATCCTTTCATACTTTGACGAGCAAACCCAAAGTCTGAAAGAGTTAGAGTTTTATGAAAATAACAGACAGCAAACACCTCAGATGAAAAATCTGAAAAAGTTTCTGACAGACCGTTATGGCAACCTTTGGCTGCTCGGAGAGCATAAGACGACCTGTATCACATTCCATGAAAAACTGTTTGTTCATGACAACAATTACAGCAATAACGAGACAAAAGCCCTGTATGACGACATGAACGGAACTTTGTGGAGCGGTGATAAAGCAGGAAACATAATACTAAAAAACAAGCAAAACGGAAATATTGCATATCTGCGGCAAGACGGAAGCGTAAGCGCTGAACCTGAACAGATATGCAATTCGCCCATACACTGCATAAAAAAAGACAACAAGCAACGCATATGGATAGGCACCAAAGGCAGCGGTGTGTTCATACTCACACCAACAAGCCTGCATGGCAGGACACATTACAGAATAACACACTTGACACACGACAAAAGTAAGAAAGGCTCGCTATGCAGCGACAGCATATATGACATCTGTCACGACAGCAAAGGAAATGTATGGCTCGGCTCATATGGACAGGGGCTGATCCATGGGTTGGAGACGCCAGAAGGATGGATTTTCCACAAATACAGGGGCATACACTCTACCGACAGGATAAGGTGTATCATCGAAGCAACACCCGGCATACTGCTAATTGGAACGACAACGGGCTTGGTTACGGCTGACGTAAGAAAGAAAGACATAGCCCTGTTCTATACAAACAAATACCGCAAAGACAAAAATGGACTGAAAGGCAACGACATAATGAGTATTATAAAAGCAGGGAAAAAGATCTATGTCTGCGTCTACGGAAGTGGTGTAAGCGAAATAGCACAAGAGAATCTTCTGAGCTGTCATATAAAATTCAATAACTATATGATGCCGACATCGGCTACAGCCGACCAGATAACCACAGCCACCACAACAGGCAGAAACATCTATATTGTATCAGAAAAAGCAATCTCAATGTTCAATACCTTGTCAAAGACATTCCGCATATATGACAGCAGCAACTTTATAGGAGACTTTAATCTTTCTGAAGCAAAGCCGGTTGTAGCCGATGGATATATAACTATAGGTACAAGCTGCGGCACAATGACCTTTCCAGACAAACTTGAAGCTTACATAAAAAAGCCGGCCGATATTGTATTCACCGGCATACAATATCAGAACGACATGAACATGAAGCCGCTGAATGACATCACCCAGCTTACTATTATGCCACAGGAAAGGAGTTTCTCACTATATGTTTCATCACCCAACATAACCGGAATATCCGACACAAGATACCGCTATATGCTTAAAGGGTACGACCGCAGTTGGAATTACACCGAAAACGGCCAACATTCGATAAACTACAGCAACCTTACACCCGGAGAATATGAACTTTACGTAGAAGCTACAACAGGAACATGGGGAGACGAAAAAGCAAGAAGAAGCATACAAGTGAAAGTCGTTCCACTGTTCACAGAAACCATATGGTTCAAACTTTCACTGATTGCCTTTGTTGTATGCGTAATAGTGGCAATGGTGTTCGCAATAGTATACCTAAACAGAATGCGCCACATAATACAACACAAATACAGCCTGCTGATGGCCATTGACAGCGTAAAGATGAAAAAGCAGCCACAGGCCACAATCAACAAGGAATCAGAAGACATGACATTTATAACCAAACTTACAGAGGTTATTACTGAACATATCGACGAGAGCCGAATGCCGGTTGAAGAGCTGGCACGGAATTTCAACATGAGCCGCACGGCTTTCTACAACAAGATGAAAGAGACCACAGGCCTTTCACCATCTGACTTTATAAAACAGATAAGAATAAGACAGGCTCTCAGAATCATAGACAGCGAAGACATCAGCATAACAGATGTTGCCTACCGCACGGGCTTTTCTGACCCAAAATATTTTGCAAAGTGCTTCAGGCAGAGATGGGCATGACACCTACACAATACATAACCGAAAGAAAAAACATAACATCTAGTTAAAGTCTATTTTGTCAACGCCAAATTACATCAGACATAGAAGTTTGCTTAACGGTTCAATATAGCCGCTTATTTATAATTAATAACCGAGGGTGTGTCAAAATTAAAAGGACTACTTCTCAAAGTTACAGATTATAACTGTAATATTTAAAAGGGTCGTATTAAACTCTGTATTGAGTAATGATACGGTCCTTTCTTTAGTCTTTTTGGATACTCAAATTTCAAATTATAAGTTCATGTTTTCAAAAAATGAGTTTTGACACACCCTCGGTTACGCTACAAAAACAGCAGGATTAATGATTTGGAATATTACAGCACAGTTTTACTTACAACAAGTAGTCTACAGTTATTTCATAACATAAGCTAATCTAGCCTCAACCTTTTGCTTACAATTTTCATATCATTTCCGCAAGATGATTTATCTATTCTAATAGCTGTTTGCATCCATGACACTATATTTTCATATTTCAGCAATATATTCTAAAACCATAGAATACACTAAATTTATCATGCAAAAAACTGTTATCAACAAAATATATTAATGAATGTCCGCATGTTCCCAAATTAGCAAAGTTTAAACCGCCAAGATGTCCGATAGGCGTGTATTGGAACACTTTATGCTTGATGCGAGATGTATGGACAATAAAAACGTATATGATATGAC
>NZ_UYXY01000002.1:0-204382 GCF_900625065.1 Prevotella marseillensis
GTGCCGTGACAGACGCTGACGGTAAGTTCTCTATCAGCATGCCCGCAGGGCACAACAAGCTGAAAGTAACCTATGTCGGCATGGTTGATCAAGACGTAACGGTAAAGGGCAACAGCGTACGCGTTGTACTCGCTCCTGACGAGACCAACCTCGACGAGGTGATGGTCGTTGCTTACGGTACGGCTAAGAAATCAGCCTTCACCGGTTCTGCAGCGGTTGTAAAGTCAGAGGACATTGCCAAGAGTTCTGTTGCAAACCCGGTTGACGCTCTTACCGGTAAGGTTTCGGGTGTGCAGATTAATTCATCTACAGGACAGCCTGGTCAGGAGAGCTTCAGCATCCGCATCCGCGGTGTCAGCTCCATTAATGCCGGCAACGACCCGTTGATTATTCTCGACGGTGCTCCTTACGACGGCGACATGAACTCAATAAGCAATCAGGACATCGCCTCGATGACCGTTCTGAAGGATGCTGCCTCTGCAGCTCTTTACGGTGCGCGTGGTGCCAATGGTGTTGTCATCATCACAACAAAAAGCGGCCGCGAGGGTACTTCCTCAATCACTGTCGACGCTAAGTGGGGCTCTAACTCAAAGGCGCTTCCTGAATACAATTACGTAAACAATCCAGCAAAATACTACGAGCTGTGGTACACAGCACTGAACAACTATGCACAGGACAAACTCGGATATAGCGCAAATCAGGCATATCAGTGGGCAAACGAAAATCTTACAGCCAACAATGCGTACGGTCTTGGATATAACGTTTACACTGTGCCCGAAGGACAGACACTGATAGGCATGAACGGCAGACTCAACCCTAACGCAACACTCGGCCGCGTAATCAGCTACAACGGCAATCAGTATACATTGCTGCCTGACGACTGGCGTGACGCCTCTTATCAGAATGGCCTGCGCCAAGAGTACACTATTACTGGTACAGGCAGCAATGCCAAGGGCTCTTTCTATGGTTCTGCCAACTATCTGAGCAACGAGGGTATCACGATGAACTCTGACTATGAGCGCTTCACCGGCCGTCTGAAGGCAGACTATCAGCTTAGAGACTGGTTCAAGCTCTCTGGTAACATGAGCTACACCCACTCTAACTCTAACTACCTCGGCAACGACGGTTCAAGCTCTGACTCAGGAAACCTCTTCGCCGTCAACAACGTCGCTCCTATCTATCCTATCTATGTACGCGACGGCAATGGAAACATCATAATTAACCAGTCTACAGGTCTTCCTACTTACGACTATGGAGACGGTGACGTCATCGGCATTTCACGTCCTGTCTATACACAGGCCAACCCGTTCAGCGACATACAGCTTAACACCGACAATATCGAAGGTAATGCCCTCAACGCTGTCGGAGCTGCTGAAATCCGTTTCTTGAAAGACTTCAAGTTCACATCAACAAACAGTGTAATGCTTGATGAGGCTCGCCAGACAAACACATCTCAAAACCTGTTCGGACAGACAGCGTCTATGGGTGGCAGCATTGCAAAATATCACACACGTACATGGGCTTACAACTACCAGCAGTTGCTCAACTGGCATCGCCTGTTCGGCAAGCACGATGTAGAGGTTATGCTCGGTCATGAGTATTACCGCACACGTGGCTATGTGCTCGTAGCTTCAAGAACAAACATCTTCTCTTTGACAAATACAGAACTTTCTGGTGCTATCACTGACGGTACAATGGATTCTTATACAACTGACTACAACACTGAAGGTTTCTTCGGCCGAGCACAGTATAACTACGACAACAAGTACTTCGGTTCTGTTTCTTATCGTCGTGATGCTTCTTCACGCTTCCATCCGGATCACCGTTGGGGTAACTTCTGGTCATTTGGTGGCGCATGGATCATCAGCAAGGAAAAATGGTTCAACGCTCCTTGGGTTGACGAGTTGAAGTTCAAGGCTTCTTACGGTGAGCAAGGTAACGACAACATCGGCAACTACCTCTACACCGACACCTACACAATTCAGGATTCTAACGGCAGCATCTCTTTCGTTCCTTCTACAACAAAGGGTAACGAGACTATCTCTTGGGAGAAGAGCGGCAACTTCAATACAGGTTTCGAATTCTCACTCTTCCGCGGACGTCTTGCCGGTGGTATCGAGTACTTCTATCGCAAAACCAGCGACATGCTTGCATGGTTTACACTGCCTCCTTCGTTCGGATACAACGGCTACTATGACAACATCGGTGATATGACTAACCAGGGTATCGAGATTGAACTCGACGGAACTATCATCCGTACAAAGGATATTGAATGGGGTATCAACGTAAACTTTACAGCTTACAAGAACGAAATTACTTCTATGCCTACAGAGAATAAGACATACACCATCGACGGTGTTGAAGGTTATAGCAACGGCAGCTACTTCTATGGCGAAGGCGAGCCTATCTATACATTCTATCTGCCTAAATACGCCGGTGTAGATCCTGAGACAGGTGAGGCTCTGTATTGGAAAAACGTCACAGATGAGAATGGAAACATAACAGGCCAAAAGAAAGTTACCGACCCGAGCTCTGCAGATATGCACCTCTGCGGAACAGCTCTTCCTGATGCCTACGGTGGTTTCGGAACACGTTTCTCTTACAAAGGTTTCGACTTCTCTGCCGACTTCACATATCAGCTCGGCGGTCAGGTTTACGATTCTTCTTACGCAAGCGCAATGGGTACAAGCAAGGGATACCAGTTCCACTCTGACATCCTGAACGCATGGACTCCTGAGAACACTAACACCAATATTCCTCGTCTGCAGTACAACGACCAGTATACAAACTATCAGTCTGACAGATTCTTGACAAGTGCGTCATATCTCTGCCTGCAGAACGTTAACATTGGTTACACTCTGCCCAGCAACCTCACATCTAAGATTGGTATAAGCAAGCTGCGCGTATATGTTACAGGTGCAAACCTCTGGCTCTGGTCTAAACGTCAGGGACTTGATCCTCGTCAGAGCTTGTCAGGTAGTACATCTAATGCATATTACTCACCTATCCGCACAATCTCTGGAGGTTTGACAGTTACATTCTAAGCTAAAAATAAAAACGGAATAAAAACATGAAAAAGATATTAATATACGGATTAAGTCTGGTCCTGATGGCCGTTTCGTCAACATCACTGACCAGCTGTATAGATGAGACTCAGCCTACGAGCGGTGCCACCGAGGACCAGGTTCAGCAGTCTGCTGTTGCCACAAAGGGACTTCTGATGGCTATTCCGGCTTATCTCAATGCCAACTATTTCGGAACAACCCGTGTTGACTGGGCCTTCGGTTATGGTGCAATGATGCACATCCGCGACTGTATGACACAGGATGTTGCTCATGTTTACAGTGACTATAACCAGTTCTCTGCTTGGGCTACACTGCTTTACATCGACCGCCTGTATAGGAACACACAGTATCTGTGGAACTACCAGATGAAACTGGCTTCAACATCTAACAATCTTATTGCTGCCGTTGACTCAACAAACGCAACTAACGAGCAGCTCGGATATCTCGCTGCCGGCTACGCTTACCGTGCAATGATTTATCTGGACATGGCACGTGAGTATGAGTTCCTTGACAACGACAAGACACAGCCTGTAAGTCCTGAAGGCAACAGCGTAAAGGATCTTACACTGCCTATCGTTGACGAGAACACTACAGAGGCTCAGGCACGTAACAATCCTCGTGCTAAGAAGGCTGATATGGTTGCCTTCATTCTCAACGACCTGCAGAGAGCTGAGAAATGGATAGGATACCTGAATCTGTCTGACAAGACTCTGCCTCACCTCGACGCTGTTTATGGACTTTATGCACGTCTGTACATGTGGACAGAGAATTATCCTATGGCTGAGAAGTATGCACGTTTGGCTATTGATAATGCTACAACCTCACCTATGACTGAGACTGACGCCCTGAACACAACTACCGGATTCAACGACGGTACAAAATGGATGTGGGCTTCACAGCAGACCAAGGAGTCTCTTTACAGCAACCTTGCCAACTGGACTTCATTCCTGAGCTGCGAGACATACTTCGGTTATGGTTCTACTGCTGCATCTCCTATCATGATTGACGCAAGCATGTATCAGCGTCTGAGCGACAGCGACTGGCGTAAGCTTATGTGGAAAGCTCCTTCTGGCTCTCCTCTGTACGGAAAGAACACTTACGTAGACAATGCTCTCGGTGAAGCGCTTCCAAACTATGCATCGCTCAAGTTCCGTCCGGGCGAAGGCAACACTGATACATATTCTACCGCATGTGTTACAGACTATCCTCTGATGCGTGTTGAAGAAATGTACTTCATAGAGGCTGAGGCAGCAGCTCATCAGGATGCAGCACGTGGAAAGCAGCTCCTCGAGTCGTTCATGAAGACTTATCGTGACTCTAAGTATTCTTGCAAGGCAAGCTCTACCGACGATGTTGTTGAAGAAATAGTATTCCAGAAGCGTATCGAGCTTTGGGGCGAGGGTCAGACATTCTTTGATATCAAACGTCTGAACTATCCTGTAGTACGCGGATATGCTGGCACTAACCACTCTGACGACGAGCGTTATAACACTACTACACGTCCTTGCTGGATGAACTGGGCATTTGTACTTTCTGAGGAGAACGGCAATGCCGGACTCAGCGGTTACAACAATCCTAACCCAAGTTCAACTTATACACCTTGGACTGGTCAATAAAAACCATAAAAACGAATTATCATTATGAAAAGAATATTCAATTATTGCACAATGCTTCTCGTCTCTGTTCTGGCTTTCTCGCTGGGATCTTGTACAGACGAGTATGAATATACCCCAGCCGTAGCAGAGGGTGAGCAGATTTATTTCAGCAATGCTCTTTCTTCTACTGTTGAGCTGAATTCAAATCAGAGCAGCATTCAGATACCTGTAAACCGTATACAGCGCAGCGGTGCGCTTACTGTGCCTATCGAGGTTACAGTTCCTGAGAACAGCAAATATCAGGTTTCTTCTGAGGTTACTTTCAACGACGGCGACTCTGTTGCTTATATCAATGTAAACTATGATCCTTCAGCTATCGAATATGGCAAATATGACACCATAACCGTAGCTATCAAGGATGCCCAGTACACAACTCCTTATGGTGCTTCAACTTACACTTTCGCAGCTGGTCTGTCTGAATGGAAGACAATGACCAACAAGGGTTACTTCCGCGATGGTATTGTTGCCAGCTTATATGGACTTGATGTCATGACATATCAGGTTGAGGTTCAGGAGAATGTTCTTACACCTGGCAAATACCGTGTAATAGCTCCTTATGGAGCTGGAACAGAATTCTACAATACATACGTAGATGTAGACAGCCCTGTATTCAAATGGACCGGCGAGACAAGCACAAGCATTGTCATAGATGCAACTGACCCTAACTATGTTTACATTGACGGCGACTTCTATACCGGACTTGACGATGGCATGAGCGCTGACGGCCAGGGAGCACTCCATGTGTTCAGCTATGTTTATTACTATCTGCTTAACGGTAACAGTCTCGACGCTGTCAAGGCTAACGTTCCTGAACTGTTCGGTAAACTGGAGGATGGCATAATAACATTCCCAGAGAACTGCTTGCTTGCCAACTTTGACGGTTCGATGAATCCTATGTATTATGCGAACAGCTCTGATCTGGCTGTAGCTCTTCCTGGATATGAGATTACTGACTATTCTACATCATTTACTTATTCAGGCCGCTTCACTGATGTTGCAGGAAACAACTATGCACAGGGCACTATCACTCTAGGTGCTGATGTAGCATCAGCAAAATATTTGGTTGCAGCTGACGGTGACGACGTAAACGAAATCATAAACGCTGTTAATGAAGGCACAATCGAAGCTAACGAGATAAAGGCTACTTCAGAGGTCAAAGTTGCTATCTCAGAAAGCGGAAAATATAACATGATTGTTATTGCTTACGATTCTGAGGGCGAGATGAAAGCTCATTCTTCTACAGCTTTCACATTCGACACAGGTGGTTCTGGCTCTGCCAACTGGACTGCATATAGCACCGGAACATACAACCAGAACTATTATCCTAACTTCGTTATTGACGAAAACAATAATCCGGTAGGTAATCCATTTGGTGACGGTTCTTACTCAACAACTCTATATGTTGACCAGAACGATCCTAACCACTATAAACTAGAACCGTGGCTTATGGAGAACCTTTCATTTGAATTTAATGTTGACAGCAACGGCATCATAACCTTCAGCGATGTAAACACCGGCGTTGATTCTCAGACTGGCTATGGCAATGTACTTGTTACCAATGCCACAGAAATAATCGATAATGGTACAACATATAGCTTCATCGACGAGAATAATACATTTGTATTTGGATTGATGTATTATGTCAACTACAACAACAGCTATGGCTGGTTAGGCGGTGCACTTGAGACATTCACTCCGTCAAGCAATGGAGCTTCAATGATTATGAGACATGGCACAACAAGTCTCAAAAATATTAACAAGATCAACAATCCTGTTAAGTCGGTTACAGCAGGCCATGCCAAGAACTTCATCGCTGCTCCAGTTGACGCAAATACATTGAAGCTGAAATAAATGATAACACAACTGACGTTGCTTAATATTTAGCTATAAAGCTTTTATATAAGTGACAAGCTGAAATAAATAGAAAAGGCCCCGCCAAGACTTGCACTTCAGGTCATGGCGGGGCTTTTGTATATAGCTTATTGTAATATTATACAGGAAAAGTCATGTCATTTATGCCTACCAAACATATTTTCGATATTCTGCATTTATGACATGCAAATTTCTATTGAGTGTCAGAACATCTTGCTTACGCGCTTTATGCCTTCAACAAGAACGTCTATCTCCTCCTTTGTGTTATACATGGCAAACGAGGCTCTCACCGTGCCCTGTATGCCGAGACGTATCATGAGGGGCTGGGCGCAGTGGTGACCGGTGCGAACGGCTATGCCGAGACGGTCGAGCAGCGTGCCCATGTCGAGATGGTGGATGTCGCCTACGAGGAACGAAACCACGGCGTCTTTATCATTGGCCGTGCCGAAGAGTCTGATGCCGTCTATCTCCTGCATCCGCTCCATGCAATATCTTGTGAGTTCCTGCTCATGACGCGAGATGTTGTCGATGCCTATCGAACTGATATAGTCGATGGCGGTGGCAAGGCCGTGAGTGGCAACATAGTCGGGCGTGCCGGCCTCAAACTTAAACGGGAGATGCTCAAACACGGTCTTCTCAAAGCTTACGCTCTCTATCATCTCGCCTCCGCCCTGATACGGCGGCATGCGGTCGAGCCAGTCTTCCTTTCCGTATAGCACGCCTACGCCTGTAGGACCATACATCTTATGCCCGCTGAAGGCAAAGAAGTCGCAGTCGATGTCCTGTACGTCAACGGCAAAGTGAGGAGTGCTCTGTGCACCGTCGACCATAACTGGAACGCCGTGCTCATGGGCTATGCGCACAATCTCCTTAACAGGGTTTACCGTTCCGAGGACATTGCTTACATGCGTAACGCTGACTATCTTAGTGCGCTCAGTAAACAGCTTTTCGTATTCGTCGAGCAGCAGTTCGCCTTTGTCGTTCATCGGTATCACGCGCAGCGATATGCCTTTGCGCGCTGCCTGAAGCTGCCACGGCACGATGTTGGAATGATGCTCCATGACGGACACGATAACCTCGTCGCCCTCGCTCATAAACCCGTCGCAGAACGACGAAACCACAAGGTTAAGGCTCTCGGTGGTTCCGCGCGTGAAGATTATTTCGTTAACCGAACCTGCATTGATAAACTTGCGCACCTTCTCGCGTGCCTGTTCGTGCAGGTCGGTTGCCTGCTGCGAAAGATAATGCACGCCGCGGTGTACGTTTGCATTGACATTGAGATACTCTTCGCGCATGGCATCGAGCACACACAGCGGCTTCTGCGTTGTTGCGCCGTTGTCAAGATATACCAGCGGACGGTCGTAAACCTTACGGCTGAGTATCGGGAAGTCTTCTCTTATTTTGGTTACGTCGAACATACTTTTTAGGAGTTAAAGTAGTTAAAGGAGTTAGAGTAGTTAAAGTCAATAGCCTAAATAATTTTATACAAAGTAACGTGGCCAAAGACTAACGAGAATATTCAGTAAACTACAGAAGTCAGAGCAGTTAAAGCGAACAAGCCTTGAAACTTTATATTGCAAGAGATGAAAACATGCAAGTATCCGAGCTTATTTTCAGAATTAGAGCAGCCAAAGCCAAATTCCAGTCAACATTGTTACATAAAGAATGACGACATTAACAAAGGTAATGACTTTAACTACTCTAACTCCTTTAACTACTTCTAACTACCGAATTTTATCTGCACAGCTTGCATCCCTCGCACTTGTTGAGTTCACCGCGGAAGCGTTTCTCTACGAGATAATGCAGGCGGTCGCGGAGCGGCTCTAGCTTTATGCCGTCTACGACCTCGTTGACGAAGGCAAACTCAAGCAGGAGCTTGGCCTCCTTAAGGCTGATGCCGCGCTGGCGCATGTAGAACAGGGCCGCATCGTTGAGCTGACCCACGGTGCTTCCGTGAGCACACTTAACGTCGTCGGCATATATCTCCAGCATCGGCTGCGTGTACATACGCGCCTCCTTGGTAGAGCAGAGGTTCTGGTTACGCATCACCGAGTCGGTCTTCTGTG
This sequence comes from Prevotella marseillensis, assembly GCF_900625065.1. Lineage (NCBI taxonomy): Bacteria > Pseudomonadati > Bacteroidota > Bacteroidia > Bacteroidales > Prevotellaceae > Prevotella > Prevotella marseillensis. Next base: position 8,659 of record NZ_UYXY01000002.1, read on the forward strand.
CGCCATGACGCACCAGCACTCGGCCTGCAAAGGCTCCCGTGGCGCTCTCGTCGAGAACGTATTTATACAGTTCGTTGCTCGTGCAGTGAGCCACGCGATGATCTATCAGCGTATTGTTGTCAACATGCTGTTTCTTGTCGGCTATAACACATCCGCTGAGGTTACACTCGGCACCCTCACCTGCAAACACAAGGTCGGTGCGGTTGCGTGTTATGCCGTTGTGCAGCGTTATTATGTTATGGTTAACTCTGCTGCTGCGCTGCTGCTCAATGAACAGGTTGCTCACGCGAACGTTCTTTGCGTGAGTCTCCTCAAGGCAGTAGAGGTCAAGTCCGGCATTGTCGCCCACATAAGCCTCGATAACCTGTGTGGTGAGGAAACGGCGGTCGTCGGCGGCATGGTCGCAGAAGAGCAGCTTGATTTCAGCCCCCTCCTCCACTATTATCAGCACACGGCGATTAACCATCAGGTCGACGTCAGAGCGCAGGATGTTGATCACCTGCACGGCCTTGCTTACCACAACACCATTGGGCACATAAACCAGCAGTCCGTCCTGTGCCAGCATTGTGTTGAGAGCCGTTATGCCGTCTTCAGAAGTCTTTGCCAGCTTGGCATAATATTTCTCTATCAGTTCTGGCCTTTCGACAGCCACCTTACCCAGCGAGTCGACAATCACTCCTTCGGGAAGCGGCTGGCCCTTAGGCGTAGACTTGCCATAGAAGCCATCGTTCACTATGAAATAGAGCGATGTACTGAGGTTAGGCACGTCGCATCTGAATGCCTCATACGGGTCAACCGGAATGTTAAGGCGGTTGAGGTTAAGGCCGTAGTCGGGCTCAAATAGCGACGGAATGTCTGTGTATTTATATCTCTCGACCTTCTTTGTCGGGAATCCCATCCGCTTGAAGTCGTCGAACGCAGCATCGCGCACGGCGTTGAGCGGCGCTGAGCTGTGCGCGCATATCATGTCGCGGCACTGGTTGTAAAGGTCTATATATTGTTTTTCGCTATCCATCCGTATATTAATTATAAATTACGAATTAAGAATTGTGAATTATGAAACGAAGTTCAGCGCAATGCAATTGTGAATTATGAATTATGAATTAAATTCAGTCCACCTCTTCTTTAATCCAGTCGTATCCGCGTGTCTCTATCTCCTTCGACAGTTCCGGACCGGCGGTCTTTACGATGCGTCCCTTGTAGAGCACGTGAACGATGTCGGGCTTGATGATGTCGAGCAGGCGCTCATAGTGAGTGATGACGATACAGCTCGACTCCGGTGTGCGCAACTTGTTGACGCCTTCGGCAACAATGCGCAGCGCGTCAACGTCGAGGCCAGAGTCAGTCTCGTCCAGGATACTGAGCTTCGGCTCGAGCATTGCCATCTGGAAAATCTCGTTACGCTTCTTCTCGCCGCCGCTGAAACCTTCGTTCACAGAGCGGTTAGACAGCTTGCTGTCAAGCTCAACAATCTTTCTCTTCTCGCGCATCAGCTTCAGGAAGTCGGCTGCGTTGAGCGGCTCCTTGCCCTCATACTTGCGCTTCTCGTTTATGGCGGCACGCATGAAGTTGGTCATCGACACGCCCGGAATCTCCACGGGATACTGGAACGAAAGGAAGAGTCCTTCGTGTGCCCTGTCCTCAGGCTTCATCTCGAGCAGGTCCTTGCCGTTGAAGGTTATAGAGCCTGACGTAACCTCATAAAGCGGATTACCGACCAGCACAGCGCTCAATGTACTCTTGCCCGAACCGTTAGGTCCCATTATGGCATGTGTCTCACCGTCCTTTATGGTGAGGTTGATGCCCTTCAATATTTCCTTGTCGCCAATCTTGGCGTGTAAGTCTTTTATTTCTAACATAATTCTTGTTTATAATTTATTCCGGCCTTACGGCTTGCGCCTGCCGTGATTGTTTATTTCAGATATAGATATGTCAGCAGAGAGTCCAGCAGTCCGGTGACATCACTGTTTGTAAACTTGAACGGGAACGTAACTTTCAGTCCAACCGACAGCGCGTGGCGGTGCATCGGCGAGCGCATTGCATAGGGTGTTGTGTCCTTTCCGAATGTCGTCTGCGACGATGTATGTCCGTCAACAGCCATGCGGAAGCCATAATCGACCTCAAGAGCCACACACGAAAACATATATATGTCGAGGCCAACCACCGGCGCCACACTAAGCACGGGGCTGCTCACGCTGTACTTGCGCTCATAGCTGCCATACATTCCCGATGTGCTCACCGTGCCTGCATCCTTGCGTCCGGCAACGTTCCAGAAGGTGCTTACGCCGAGATAAGGCTGCAGCGCGCATGACTTTGACAGGAAATACCAGCGTCCGCCAAGCATAATCTGCGACAGATCGGCCGACACGTCGCCTGAGTAGAAATCCATCACTTCGTGGTCATAGCCGCCGACAACAGAGAAGCCTGTCTGCGGAATGAAATACTCTAGGTGAGCAGAGAAGTTAGGACCGCCGCCTGCCTTCAAAGGGTCGTAATACTTGTCGGGAGTTTCGTTTAGCGACACAACCGGCTTTACAGGACTTAGCCTGAAGTCTATTGCCCATCGCCGCGAGTCATCGTCCTGAGCGTTTGCCACAAGTCTTGACAGACAAAGCAGCAAGACTAAAACAATCAATGGTCTTGTATTCATCATAACAACTTTTTTATATATATCGTTAATGAACCGATAAACCCCTACGGCACTACCCCGCCAATTTTTAATTTTTAATTCTTAATTTTTAATTTGAATTACTATCCCACAGTGCCTTCCAACGACACGCTGAGCAGCTTCTGAGCCTCAACGGCAAACTCCATAGGCAGCTTGTTCAAAACCTCCTTGGCATATCCGTTGACGATAAGGCCGACGGCCTGCTCCGTAGGTATGCCTCGCTGATTGCAGTAGAACAGCTGGTCTTCGCTTATCTTGCTCGTCGTTGCCTCGTGCTCCACTATCGCCGAGTCGTTGTGTATGTCCATATACGGGAACGTGTGGGCACCGCAGTCGCTGCCCAGCAGCAGCGAGTCGCACGACGAATAGTTGCGGGCATTGTCGGCATTAGGCGACACGCGCACCAGTCCGCGGTAAGAGTTCTGGCTGTGTCCGGCGCTGATGCCCTTGCTTATTATAGTGCTCTTGGTGTTCTTTCCCAAATGAATCATCTTCGTACCCGTGTCGGCCTCCTGATAATTGTTGGTAACGGCTACGCTGTAGAACTCAGCCACAGAGTTGTCGCCGCGCAGGATGCACGACGGATATTTCCACGTGATGGCCGAACCCGTCTCAACCTGTGTCCACGACAGCTTTGAGTTAACTCCGCGCAGGTCGCCACGCTTTGTAACGAGGTTGAACACTCCGCCCTTGCCGTGTTCGTCGCCCGGATACCAGTTCTGCACCGTAGAATATTTCACCTCGGCGTTGTCCTTTACGATAATCTCAACGATGGCGGCATGAAGCTGGTTTTCGTCGCGCATCGGGGCGGTGCAGCCTTCGAGATAAGACACATAGCTGTCGTCCTCGGCAATGATCAGCGTGCGCTCAAACTGGCCCGTGTTTCTTGCGTTGATGCGGAAATAAGAACTAAGCTCCATCGGGCTGCGCACGCCTTTTGGTATGTAGACGAACGAGCCGTCGCTGAACACGGCGCTGTTTAAGGCTGCGAAGAAGTTGTCGCGGTAAGGCACAACCGTGCCGAGATACTCTCTTACCAAGTCAGGATGTTCCTTTATGGCCTCACCGATAGAGCAGAATATGATGCCCTTCTCGGCCAGCTTCTCCTTATAAGTAGTCTTCACCGACACCGAGTCCATAATGGCGTCCACGGCCGTCTGGCCGCTAAGGATAAGGCGCTCTTCGAGCGGAATGCCCAGCTTGTCGAAAGTCTTCATCAGCTCGGGGTCAATCTCCTTCTTGCCCTCGTCCTTCTTCTTTGCCAGCGGGTCGGCATAATATGATATAGCCTGATAGTCTATCTCGGGCACGTTCACGTGTCCCCAGGTAGGCTGCTCCAGCGTCTTCCAGTAGTTGTAGGCCTTCAGGCGGAAGTCGAGCATCCAGTCGGGCTCGCCCTTCTTCTGCGAAATCAAGCGCACCACGTCCTCGTTAAGGCCCACATCGATTATGTCCGTATGCACGTCGGTGGTGAAGCCGAACTCATATTTCTGCTCAGCCACCTGTCTTACGAACTCGTTGTTTTTATTTATTTCTTTATTATCCATCTCTATTTGTCGTAATTTTGCAGAAAAATAAAAATCTGCTGTGGTCTGCAAAGTTACGAAAAAATATAATACGGCAAGCACATTATTAATGGAGAATTGAGAATTAAGAACGGAAAAACAAAGTTCGGCGCAAGCCAATTATGATTTGTGAAATTAAGTTTAGCGCAGGCCTATTATGAATAGGCTGTTCAGCGCTTAGCTATTTATTGATTGTGAATCGTGAAATATGCAGTAAAAAGTCATGACAAAATATTTTTTCAATCTAGGGAAACAATATATAACGGATGTTAATTTGTCCGTATCAACAGCGCAAGTTTATTAACACGTGTTCACATCTAAGATATTTTAAGAGCCTGAAATGGCTGATTTTTATATCCAAAAGCTGCACTTTCAGGCTGCAAAAGCATAAGTATTATATCGTAAACGGGCCACTTTTGATACAAAAGTGGCCCGGTAATATTTTTTAACTGTTGTTGTTTCACTTCACAAACAGCATAAGCCGCTGCTAATCAGCAGTTTATCAAAAGTGTGTGATTTTCGGCCATTTTCGAGCCAAACCACGCATCTGCAACGGGCACCGCCATTCTGAGAGCGTCAAACGTCCGGAATTTTTCGCTTTTATTTACAAATATGTCTATCGCCATGAGGACTTGACAAGCTATACGGGCATAACATACACAGCATCAGACCATATCCTCGCCAGTCCTTACCACCGGTACGCGCACGGTCTTGTGGAACGGAATGAAGCGTGATATTATGGCTATTGCCAGCGTCACGGCAAAGAGCCATCCCAGAATATGCTTCAGCGCGAGCAGAGTGCCCTGCTGCTGCAGAATGGTGTTGAGCGTGTTAGTGGCCATCTGCACTGCCTCGTCGGCTCCGTGTCCCTGCGCCAGCGCACTGTTGAAGGCCGACTGCCAGCGCGACGCGGCAAGAGGGTCGGCGGCCGACATGGTCTCCGACAGCTCAACCATATAGCGCTGCTGCAGGCGATAGAGCGTGTTGCTGTAGAATGCCGAGGCTATGACCGGCGTAAGCACCGAGCGGAACGTTATGAGGAAGAAGGCGTTGGATAGCAGATACTTGGGCTGAAGGTCTTCTACGGCAAAAAGCGCGAAGGCTATTATCAGCGCAAGCATGCCCAGACCTCGCAGGAACATCGGCAGATAGAGCATCTCGTAGGTGCTGTCGGGCGATATGCCGAAATAGAGCATGCCGAAGAACAGGGCAAAACACGACATGCCGCCGGCAATGAAGAAACGGAAACGCCACCGCTGCCAGCGGAACCACCAGAAGCAGATGAACGCGCCGAGGACATAGCCCGGCAGAAGCCAGATGTATATGGTGTAGGTGCGGGTGTTGTCGACATGCAGTATTGTGGTCATATAACTTGTCAGCAGGCTCGTGGACGTGCTGAAGAACATCACGAGCATCATATAGAAATAGCCGAGAATGGCTTTCCACTGGAACAGGGGCTTAAGGCTTACGAACGGACGGGGCGAATGAAACTGCTCCCAAAGGAACAGTGCCACGAGCAGAGGGGCTATGACGATGTAGATGCGTATGCGCGGAGAGGCCATCCAGTCGAGCGTCTTGCCGTAGGTTATCACATAGATGAGCATGAGCAGGCCGGTGGATATTATGAGCATCTCGCGCGGATGAAGCTCTTTCCAGGGTATGGGGCGCGCCTGACGGTCGATGCGGAAGAACATGATGACCGACAATATGGCCACGGCCAGAAGGAGCATCATGAAGTAGTACATATACTTCCAGTCGTAATGATAGGCCAGCAGGGCCGTGATGACCATCGAGAGCTGGCCGCCGCCGAACACGAGCGGATAGAAATAGGCATAAAACTCGCTGCGCACGTCTTTCGGACTGAATATGAACTTTATGCGGCGTATTATCCACAGCATAAGGAAGCCCTTGAGAAAGCCGATGATGAAACTTGCGGTTATCAGGAGGTCGATGTTGGCCTGACGGGCGCAAAACCAGCTCAAGAAGAACTGCAGCACGAGGTCGACAAGCAGAAGCGTCTTTGCCGGCAGCGCGTTAAGAATCTTGGGCACTATGGGATAGGCCACAGCCATGCCGGCCGACGCGGCATAATAGCCTATGGTGATGTCCTCGGTGTATACGCCCAGCGTATTAGACACCTCCACCATGCTTCCGGTATAGGTGCCGTTGAGCATGGCTATGGGCAGCATGATAATAAACACGGCTGCCACGGCCAGACGGTCGGGCACCCACGACCTGACGGGTATGTCGAGCTCCTTGGCTGTTTTCATTTGCGTCTGAGTGCTTCTGTTTCAACCATCATGCCTGCACGCAGCAGCCTCATGCTCTCCTCGCCGGCATCGTCGATGTCGATGCGCACGGGTATGCGCTGCTGCACCTTCACGAAGTTTCCTGCCGAATTGTCGGTAGGCACAAGCGAATATTTAGAGCCCGTGGCTTCTGATATGGCCGTAACATGGCCGTGGAACACGCGGCCGGGCACGCCGTCGACCTTTATGCGCACAGGCTGGCCTATATAGATGTTGGCTATCTGCGTCTCGCGATAGTTGGCCGTTATCCACTTGCCCGACTGCCTGACGATGTACGAGAGCGTCTGTCCGGCGCTGACATACTGGCCCGGCTCGAGCGTGCGGCGGCCCATGTAGCCGCTGTATGGCGCCGTTACCACGGTGTACGACAGGTTGAGGTTGGCCATGTCGAGAGCCGCCTCAGCACTGAGTATGCCAGCCTCAACGCCCACCTGCTTCTTGCTTGTCTCGTCATACTGCGAGCTGGCGGCCTCCTTCTGCCGCAGCAGAGCGTCATAGCGTGCCTTGGCAGCCTCATAGTTGGCCTTTGCCTGCTCAAACTGCTGCTCGGGCACCGACTCTTCATGCAGCAGGCGCTCGTATCTCTTGTAGTCCTGCTGCGCCTGCCACAGCTTTGCCTTTGCCTCGGCAAGGTTGGCATCCTGCTCGGCTATGCGCGTGTGCGACGTCTGTATGCCCGAAGCCAGCACCCCGCGAGAGCCGCGGGCGTTGAGCAGGGCGGCCTGTGCCTCCTTCTGCTTTATCAGATATTCGCGGTTGTCGAGCACAACAAGGGTGTCGCCCTGATGCACAAACTGATGCTCGCGGAAGCGCACTTCCTGGATATATCCGCCCACACGGACGTTTATCGGGGCTATATACTGGTCGACAAACGCGTCGTTGGTTATTTCGTAGCTTATGTATCGCCAGAAATAGTTTGCGGTCCAAGCCAGTCCAGAGCCGGCTATGATGACACACACTATGTTAAGAATGATATTACGGCGGCGCCGTTGCTTCAGGCGCTTATATTTCAGATGGATTATAGACATGTCGTTTATGTAGGTTACTTTAATAAAATGTTGTCCTTACTACAGTTCGCCGACAGCGCGCTGCAGTTCATAGTAGGTGTATGCCACCTGCGTGCGTGCCGTGGTAAGCTGCAGCTCGGCGTTAAGCCTTAGGTTGTCGGCGTCGAGCAGGTCTGTCAGTATTGCAAGCTGGTTCATATACCTGTTATACATTATGCGGTAGTTCTCAGATGCCTGCCTCACCGAAAGCTTCAGGGCCTCTACACGGCTGATGGCCTCACGGTGGCGCAGCAGGGACGACTGCACGGCCATGCGTATCTGCTGCTGTTTCTGCTCCTCGGCGTTATGCATGAGCTGAACGTTCTGCCGTGCCTCGCGCAGCTGATGGCGGTCGGTATAGATTGCCGACAGCGGATAAGACACCGACACGCCCACGTTCCATGCGTTGTTATACATGTCGGCCATAGTGCGCGAAACGGGACGCGCCAGCGTGTTAGACGCCGTGAGAGATACAGAGGGGCGCAATGCCGACTGCTTTATGCACACGTTGTTTTCGGCTATCTCGGTCTGTTTGTGCAGCGCAAGCACCGAAGGGTCGGCAAGCGATGCGCGCTCAACATAGTATTCATAGCTGTCCACATGACGCTCGTCTGCCAGCAAAGCCGTGTCGGGCATGAGCAGCAGGCGCTCGTCGAGCCCGAGAAGGATGTCTATCTGCTGCGAGGCTATGCGTATGTCGTTGTCTGTCTCCTGCAGTGCCAGCCGGTCGTCGGTGAGCTGCAGTTCGCTGCGCAGCACGTCGTTGTTGGTTATTACGCCCTCGGCCTTCAGGCGGCGTATGTCCTTCAGCCTACGCTCCGACTCAGCAATCTTTCTGTCAAGCACCATGTGCTGCTTATACATGCTGAAGAGTTCAAGGTAGCGGCTGAGCATGGCAAGCCTTATGTCGCCCTCGTCGGCAGCAGTCTGCAGCCGCGCAAGTTCCTGCTCAAGGTCGGCTTTGCGTATGGAATATTTTATCCGGCCGCCCTGATATACTGGCTGACTTACGTCTACCGTATAGTTCTGCTGCCAGTCGGGCGAGTCGGGTCTGGTAGCATGGCTCAGTCCGTTCTCCCACACTATCGGCTGGCCCAAATATCCGGCACGCAGCCCCACGCTGACCGAAGGCAGCCTCGACATGCGTGCCGTCTTGGCGCGCTCGGCAGCCATCTGCTCCTTCAGGCGGTCGGCAGCCACCTGAAGATGACTGCGCGACACCTTTGACAAAAGCTCCTCAACACTGAGATACAACGTGTCGCACGCTGTCTGCGCACATGCCGGCAGTGCAGCCGACGATGTCAGGAGCGCAACAATAAAAGTTCTAATATGTCTCGATTGCATGCTGCAGGTCTTTTAATAGTTTCTCCGTCTGCTTGATAACATCTTTGCCCAGTATCTCGTCAAGCCGCGTATAATATGCCGACAGCTTGGGAGATATCCACCGTCTGAAGGCCTCGCCCTCATCAGTAAGATAAACCAGCTTGTTGCGCTTGTCCTTAGGGTCTTCACGCCTGCAGACATAGCCTTTCTTCTCAAGATTCAGCATAAGATTAGTAAGACAGGCCTTATCCTTCGACGTCCTCACCGCCAGCGTCTGCTGCGATATGCCCTGTTCTGTCCACAGACAGCTCATTATCTGAAGCATCTCGAAAGTGATGCCTGCGCCCGAATCACGCAAAAGGCGCTGCATGGCCTGGCGTGATGCCATACGCGTACTTATAAGTTGGATGATGCAGTCGCGCGATGAAAAATGTCCGTTGTTATCCTCCATAAAATTCTTCTTTTTCTTTTCGGCTGCAAAAGTACATCTTTTTATCGAGATAGTCAAATATTTAACTAATTTGATTGCTTTCATGCAAGCACGGCATATTATGTGCAACCATGCCTAAAAGGAAATACTAAAGGAACTAATAGCCATGGAAAGGCAAGTAAAATAAACAAAAAGAAAGCAAAAGAAGAAACAGCAGGACACGCCCCAAAGCCTCAACGGACAAAACTACAAAACGGATTTTATCTTGCCGCGGCGTTATCCCAAATATTTCTTCTTTTGCTTCTGACGGCTTATAACTCAAAAAGCGGTGATTATGATTAAGCCCATGCTCACTGTCTTACCCAGATAAGCTTAGTGGTGTCGTAGCCGCGGCGCTGCAAGTTGTCGAGAAGACCGGTCAGCACCGACTGCGGCAGGGCCTTTGTGCGGCTCATTATCCAAAGATATTTGTCTGAACTGCTGCCCACGAGCGCATAACTGTAGTCGGGCGCAATGTCGAGCACGTAATAGTCGGCATAGAACCACAAGAAGAAAGCCACCTTCAGCTTGCCCGGCTCAGACGCGTCGGGCAGTTTGCCCTTGCCGTTGGCCGTCTTGCGCTTGCCGTCCTTCAGGCCTTCGTTCACCACCTCTATCCTGCCGTTGTCGAGCAGGGTGTATGTAGCCGTCACGTTTGTCATTCCGCGCTCAAACTTATGGTCGTAGCGCGCTATCTCATACCAGCGGCCCATAAACCGCTTGAGGTCGAGCTGCCTAACGGTGGTGTTGTCAACAGTAACCGGCTCGTCGGCACATCCGCCCAGACACATAAGCGAAAGCAAAAATAGCATTATCTTTTTCATAGGCAAAGGTTTTATGGTCAGCTAATCTAAGTCTGACGATTAATTTGACAGCAAATATAACAAATAAACGTCAAAATGACAAGATTTAAACGGATTTAGATAAAAATGCACGAAAACTTATGGCCGCATAATAAAAAACATCTGCATCATAATACTATCACTCCCAATTAGAATACCAACTTTAATCCAAGGAAATACCAGTTCGGTAAACGCTTTGCCCAGTTTGCCGCAAATCCATTGCCGCAGCATATTATATTATGTAACTTCGTAACGTAATCATCAAAATATTAGTATTATGAAAAAACTCCTACTATTGCTCGTCACTTTTATTGCAGGCATAACAGCATACGGCCAGGACGAGGGTAAAATAAAACTGACGCTGAACGTTGACAACCCCGAACGTGTCAGCGTTGCCATCTTCGGCGAACCGCTTGAAGGACTGAAAGAGGGCGACAACGAACTGGAGGTTGACCCGTGGACAAACATCGAAATCAGTGCGGCAAAAGGCTGCACGCTAAAGTCGGTGGTGAACTCTGCCGGAGAGAACATTGCCATCAGCTCTAACACTGCCACCATACTACTAACCGACGAGAAGACGGAAGAGACCCTGACCATCACATCTGAGAAAGAAGGCGAAGTGGCATTCACCATCGAGGTGGACAAGCCTTCGGAGGTAAGCGTGCTCGACTGCAACTACAAAAGCATCAGCCTCAACGAAGGAGTAAACGAAATGAGCATGCCGCAGAGCGAGCTGCCGCTCATAATAGGATCGGTGAACTACGGACAAGACCTTTACAGCGTTACGCTCGACGGCGTTGAGCAGACCTTCAACTACGGCTATAGCGTCATGCCGAAGGACGGAAACAAGATTGTGATAATAGCAGAGTTTCCCGAAAAGGACTGCACGCTGACCTTTGAACAGGCTGAAGACATAGGGCGCTTCTTCACCGACATACAGGTGAACGGCCAGTCGGCAGGCAACTTCGGCAACGAACTGACCGTACGCTGCGGCGACAACGTAAGCCTATATTACAATCCCGCATGCTGGGAGGACGAACAAAGCGGCACGCCACTAACAGTTACGATAGACGGCAAGACCCCAGCGTGGTTCGGCCCGGGCTACAGCTTCGTGGTGAAACACGACACAAAAATAATAGTTGAACAGGCCGTCAGAAAGCCCGAAATAACAGTAAACGTAAACATCGACAACCCTGACAACGTAATCGTCTACCGCGTGAGCGAAAGCTATTATGACGTGCTGGAGCTTGAAGCAGGAGCCAACACTGTCACCGTTCCGGCCGACGAGCCGTCGATGGCAATAATGGCTGTAAACGACGACTGCAGCATTGAGGGCGTAACCGTAAACGGACGGCCGCGCACGGTGGAATACTCCAACTACTTCAGTCTGACCGGACTTGAAGAGGGCGACGAAGTGGGCATATTCACCGCAGGCACAACATCTGTTGACAAGGTTACGACAACGGACGAAATCAGCGGCAATGTCTACACAATAAGCGGCACCCTGATAATAAGCAACGCCACGCCTGCAGACATAGCCCGCCTGCCTAAGGGCGTATATATCTGCAACGGAAAGAAACTGATGATACGCTGACACCCTATGCGCAAGGACAACCGCAGGCTGACCTTGCTCACGGCGAAGGCTCTGCAACAAGCATTGCAGAGCCTTTTGTCATGTCTGGCGCATAAAGCATAAGCGCCTGCATGACAGCAACGAAAAACAATACTAATGACCGTTTTTGGTTAAAATAAATTTAACGTTTACACCAATGAAATCGAAGAAAATAATTAACTTTGCAATAACTATGGGCAAAAAGCATAAAAGACTGATTTATAACGCCCTGGGCCTGATACTGATAATATTCTTCTATTCGGTTTTCTTTCAGGCCACATACTGCTGGATGCGCTTCGGCTCGCCGACATTCAACGGCGACTGGGGTTCGTTCATATATTCGCTGCCGTTCAACTTTGTTCCGTTCCTGATAATAGCCATAGCCGCCTTGTGGTCGGTATGGCTTACGCGCAACATTGCTGTTCTGTGGAAGAAGATAACGCTCGACCTGCTGATGGCCTCGTGCATTGTGATCATCGTAAACATACTGTTCCTGCTCACCACCGGACTTGAAATCAACTGGGGCGGCACGGTGTTCAACGGAATAATGATATGGATGGGCATAGAGTTCTGGGCTGTGAGCCTGCAGAGACAGCGTGCGCTGATACGCGAGAGCCTGCTGCTGAAGGAGAATGCCGCCCACAAGCTGCAGCTGCTGCAGTCGTATGTCAATCCTCACTTTCTGTTCAACTCGCTCGACATGCTCTGCTCTATGATAGAAGTCGACGAGAAGAAGCAGTCGCTCGAGTTCATAGAGAACCTCACGGCCTACTACCGCGGCATGCTCCGCCGCAAAAACGTGATGAAGGTAACGGTGAAAGACGAGCTTGAAACGGTGTTCTGCTATCTTAAGATTGTGTCGCAACACTATGGCTACAACCTCGAAGTAAAGGTTACGGGCGACAGAGATACTGACATGATGATAGTGCCGTTCTCGATACAGCTGCTCATAGAAAACGTGCTGAAGCACAACGTGATATCGGCCACGATGCCTATGACAATAACTATAAGCATCAAGGAGGATGCCATAACCGTGAGCAACCCCTGCCACCCCAAAAGCACCGAAACAGGCAGAAGCACGGGGATGGGACTGAAATATCTGAGCAGCATGTATGCCGCCAGCGGCAAGAAGACAGACGTAAGCAGATGCGGCAACATGTTCTCGGTAACGATACCGGCACTGTAGCCCATTAAAGAATATAATTAAAACACAGACGCTGATGAATTATGTTATAATAGAAAACGACTCTCTGAGCCTGCGGCGCATAAAGGCCATGTGCGAGAGGCTGCGGCCCGAATGGCACCTGGCGTTCACGGCATCAACCGTGGAAGAGGCGTGCAGGCTGTTTGAGCTTAATCCGGACATCGGACTTGCCCTGTGCGACATAGAGCTCGACGACGGCCTGTCGCTGAGCATATTCAGAAAGATACCGGCGGAGTTTCCCGTGATATTCATCACGGCTTTCGACGAATATACGCTCGACGCCTTCAAGCTCAACAGCATCGACTATCTGCTGAAGCCGCTTGAGGCGGGCGCGCTCGAGAGAGCCTTCATAAAGTTTGAGAAGATAGAGCGCCGCGTGCAGCGGCTAGCCGCCGAAACCCTCACAAGGCTCGAAGCCTCGCTTCAGCGTAAGAACTACATAAGCCGCCTGCTCATATCAATCAACGACCGCTTTGAGTCGGTAGACATCGGCACCGTGGCCTTCTTCCTGAGCGAAGACAAATATGTATATGCCGTATGCACCAACGGCAAGGAGCACATAACATCGTTCAGAAGCCTCAACGAGATTGACGACCAGCTCGACCCGCAGCGCTTCTTCCGCGTGTCGAGAGACGTAATAACCTCGATAGAAGCTGTGACGAAGGTGTCGAGATGGTTCAAGGGCAAGCTGAAGGTGAAGATTGAATGTATGGGCAACGAGCGCGAGGTGTGCGTAAGTGCCGCCCGCCGCGCCGACTTTCTGTCGTGGCTGGGCCGATAACGCCAAAAGCCCCGGACAGTGTTGCCGCCCGGGACCTTTCTGACACGAAGCCCATGATTCGTCTTTACTAATCAAAATCCAAACATTTCTAAAGTGCTGTTATATCTGTCACTTAATCACAATTGCCGTATCTGATGGCCGTCTGTGCCGTCGGCCTATTGCTCTGAGCTGAACTCATAGACAAACTTGCCGTTGTCGCAGTAGAATCCGTTGGTTGCGGCATTCGCAATGTCGAACTCTTTCCACACCTTGATTTCAGGACTCGTCGTGCAGCGGTTGCAGTAGAACAGCCAGATGTTCTTGCAGTCGCTTATGTCTACCTGCTTAAATTTATTCTCGCTCAGGTTCATGTAGCCCATGTTGGTGCAGCCCTTCACGTTTATCTCTGTCAGGCCGTTGCCCATGGCGTTTACCTCGTTAACGTCGGGATTATTCGAAAGGTCGAGCCTGCTCAGCTTGGCATACTCGCAATATACGCCCTGCAGCTTGACACACTCAGAGAGATTTACCTCGGTTATGGAAGTGTTGTCGAAGCGCACGCTTGTAAGCAGCGGACAGCCTGAAAGGTCGAGAGTCTTCAGATTGTTCTGTCCGCACTCAAGCCAGTCGAGTTTAGGACAGTTTGTCGGGTCGAACTCTGTCAGTCCGCAGGCATTGACGTTAAGCAGCTCGAGCGTAGGCTTCACCTTGGTTACGTCTATCGACCTTATGTTGCTGTTGGTGTGTATGGCGAGCGTCTTGAGCGGTGAGTCGGGCAGCACGAGGTTTGAGAGGTTGTTGCACGAAGCCACGAACGACTCGAGCGAGGTGCATCCCGTGAGGTCTATATCCTGAAGCATGTTGGTGTCGCAGATAAGAGTCTTCAGCACGCTGTTGTTGCCCAGTTTGAGAGTTGTCAGGGCGTCGTGCGACAGACTGACTGTCTCAAGCTTGACAAGCTGCGAAAGGTCGAGCGTGGTGCATTTTGAGTTGTTCACAATCTTAAGATATGTAAGGTTCTTAAGCGCCGCAACGTCAAAGTCGGGGAAGGTTACGTTCTCGCTGACAAGGCGCGTAAGCGACGTGAAGTGTTCAATGCCCGTTATGTCGGTTATGTCGGTCAGTCCGGTTATGTCTATCGTGCCGTCGTAAGCGGCAGCCTGGTCGAGCGAATAATATCCGCTGCCGTCGCCCAGGTTCTGGTCTATCCAGTTGCGGAAGGCCTCACACGGAACATACTTCTCGCTCAGAAGGTTGGTCTCGTCGACGGGCTTCTCTCCCTCGAAGACAATCTTCTCTACATCGCTCACTTTATATTTCACGGTTTCGCCGTTCTTCTGGAATACCGTAACTGTCTGTGACATGGCAGGCATGCATACAGCCGCCGTCAACAGGAATGCTGACATTATTCTGTTCATGGTGTTCATCTTAATATTATTTTATATGCGGTTTTACTTGTCTTTACTATAAGGGGCTGTCTGGGCAGCGTGCCGGCATCGATGGTGCAGCTGCCGCCGTTGTCGGCAACGGCACGGGCAACCATCTGTCCGCCATAGGTGTAGACGGCCACAGCCTCGCCGGCTGCAAGTCCTTCGACGCTTATTGCCGAAGAGCTGAACGAGAAGCGCACGTCGGGTGCGGTTACTGACTTGACGCCTGAGGCATCGACAAAATCGAAGGTCACTGTAGATGTCAGCGGATATTCCAGAGTGCTTTCGCCTGCCGTAACCACAAGTGCCGTCTCTGAGAACGTAACCGTGGGCTCGCTGTCGAAAGCCAATGTTATACTGTTGCTGCCGTCAGTGATGCGCAGCTCGCGCGGAGCCGCCGAGAGCTTACCTGCCGTGATGCACAGCATCATAAGCGTGATTGTGTAGGTTAATATTCTTCTCATTGCTTTTTTTCACAAAGTTAGCCATACACAAGCATAAATAAAACAAATAAACGATGAACTGGGATTTTAAGACACCGAACTAGGAATATGGGGCATAAGGCACAAAAAGGCATGACATGGTTTAAGCCAAGAGCATTTTGGCCCGGCCGGATTGCCGTCGTCATCAAGCAGGCAACGGCAGAAAACGCATGGACAGGGGCAACATAATTGCGGCAACTAAAATAACATGCCTGACGAAAGCTATTGAGGATGAACTATAACGACAGGTAAAAGACGGCAAATAAGGCTGCAATATGTGACCTTTCGCAATGCGAAACGTGGCCTTTTATGATGTGAAAGACGGCATTTTATAATGCGAAAGGTGTGTATTCAGACTGAAAGTATAAACAAAGGCTTGTGGTTTATAATAAGTAGAGTCAACCAATAACAGTTATAAAGTATAACCGGAATCAACTTTTATAAGGAAAAAGACCGTCTGAAGTCAACCAAACTTAGGAAAGGACAGACTATTAAACGCGCACAAAATTTTTTCTTAAAAACTCATCACTCGTCACAAACAGACATAACCGGCTGTATGTCAACGCCATAGAGCGTGACGAGTTAAAAATCCCACTCGTCACGCGTGATGAGTGGGACTTTCAACTCATCACACCTTATACTGCTGATAATCAGAATGATACATGGAGATGTGACGAGTGACGAGTGACGAGTTTTTATCAAAACTTTTTTATATCAGCATCACCAGCACATAAGTCCAATGCGCCACCATGCCGGCTGCAATGCCGCCGATGGTATGCGACACAATGGCCTTTGACGTCAGCTCGCGATAGCCGAGAGAATCGAGCATGGCTGTATGGGTGCTGAGGTATCCGCTCCAGCACATTCCGATGGCAGTGAACACGGCTATGGCGTTGCCGTCTACCCATCCGGCGCTCATAAAGCCGGGTATAAGGCCGAGCGACGCGCCAACTGCGCCGAGAGCTGTTATGGGGAATGCCACCTGATGCGGGTCGTTGAAGCCGAAGAGCCACGCAAACAGGAAGTCGATCTTGTTGGCGAGCCACGGCAGAAGCTCTACGCCCTGATACGGCGAGCCGTCGTAGCCGTTGGCTCCGGCGCCGAACGTGAGCATCATGACGAGCGTAGATATAATAAGCACACCTGGAATGATGGCTATGCCGATGTCTACACCGGTGCGTCCGCCGTCGAGAAGCGAGTTGAGCGTGCGCAGGAACAGGCTCTTCTGCTCTTCCTTCTGCTCCTCTTCCTCCACCTCATGCGGGTCGCACACCTGCTCTTCAGCATACTGCGGATATGCCTTCAGAATCTTGCGCTGCATGAGGCGGGTGGACACGATGCAGCCGACAAAGGCTCCGAAGAGCCCTATGACAGGCTCGATGTAGAAGCCCTGCCCCACCATGAACACCATGACGAGCAGACCCATACCGAAGGCCGTTCCGAAGTTGGTGAGCGAGATAAACTGATATTTCTTGAAATAACTGCTGAAGCGCTTGTCCTGCGACAGCGAGATGATGGCCGGATTGTCCGACAGGAAGGTCATTACGGCTCCGAGCGATGCCACTCCGGGCAGATTGAAAAGCGGACGCATGAGCGGGCGGAGCAGCTTCTCGAGCAGGCTCACCACGCCGAACTCAACAAACAGGCGGCCGATGGCGCCCGTGATGACGCAGATGCCCATGAGATAAAACACGGTGTTGAGCAGAAGGTCGTGGGCGGTCTTCATTATGGTGTTAAGCATATTGGGCACGCCCATGATTGAACCGATGTAACCGAAAAGCGCAAAAATTACGCACAGACAGACTATTCCGCTCGGTATGGCCTGCCAGACTCTCTTTAACATTGTCTTCATCATAGCAGTTATTAAGGTTAAGTTATATCTTTTGTTCTGCAAGGCGTCCGGCTGCATGCCGCTGTGTCTGGACAGCCGGACGACAGTATAACAGTCAGAAAGAACGGTTTTTAGTTGTCGTCTTTCTTCCAGGGATTCTTCAGGCTAAGCAGGTTGACGTTCCACGTAAGACCTACGCTCATATAGTCGCGTCCGGGCTTCATGGTGCCTTCGGGGTTGCCGTTGGTGCCGAACGTATGTGCATACATGGCGTGCAGGCGGATGTTGTCGCGCGGATAAAACTCAACGCCGCCGCCAACTGATGTAAGCTCCGTGCCGTCGTACACCGAATAGTCGGCATCCTTGCCCGTATGGTTTACATCGTAAGTAACCTTGCCGAGCAGATTAAGCTTCTCTATCGGGCGATAGGCAAGCTCTGCCATTATAGAGCAGTCTTTAAACAGGAACGTGTGCCCCGACGAAGCGCGGTTCATGAAGTCGGCCTCGATGCACAGCTTGCCGAGCGTGAGCTTATGGCCGAGAGCAAGATAGCTGATATACTTGCCGGGCATATATTCAACAAGGTTGGCCGAATACATCGTGCCCAGGCAGCCGTGGTTGCCTATCCACATAAGGTTATACGAATACATGTCGGGGGCATTGGAGCGGTAGATGCTCTGGCTGCACTGCGCTATAAACTTGCTGTGCCTGCCTGGCGTGGTGTAGCTGACAGTGGCCGCGAGCTGGAAGGGCGATATGTTGTTCCAGTATTCAGATGCTGCATAGACGTCCACGGGGTTCTTGTCATACTCATATCCGCCCACTGCCACGACATCCTTACCTGCCGAAAACTCCCACTGGCCGTCGGGAGTATATACTACGCGGGCCCAGTCAGTAGCATCAAAGAAACTCATGTCTGAATGCCCCACGTTAAGACGTTGGCGATAGGCATAAGAGAAATGCTCGTCTATCTTTCCGTCTATGGCAAACATAAGATATTTTCCCTTAAAGCCGGAGTTGTCGTGTATGGCCTCACCGTTGATGTATTCTCTCTGGTAGTCGACCCTTGTAAGCATCTTCAGCCTCAGTATTTCGTCCTGCGCATTGGCGGTCAGGACACACGCACCGAACAAAACGGCACCGATAAGCTTTTTCATTTATTATATCAGAATTTAGGTTAATCGCATTAAACGAGTGCAAATATAGTATAAATAGTGTATGGCGCAAAATAATAGTGAATGAAATATGAATAAAATTTCACGGCACAAAAAAGCGCCGCCCCTTAAAAGGAACGGCGCATAATGAAGAATCTATTTGTGAAAGAAAAATCACTCGTTATGTTATAGTTTCTGCTTAACCTCAATCTCCATGAAGGTCTCGAGGATATCGCCCACCTGAATGTCGTTGAAGTTGACCAGACTGATACCGCACTCGAAGTTGACACCAACCTCCTTGACGTCGTCCTTGAAGCGCTTCAGGGCATTGATTTCGCCGGTATGAACCACGATACCGTCGCGCACGACGCGCGCCTTGTCGGTGCGGTGAACCTTGCCTTCGGTAACATAAGCTCCGGCAACGGTTCCGACCTTAGAGATGTGGTAAACCTCACGAACCTCAACCTGACCGGTAACAACCTCCTTCTTGACCTTCTCGAGCATACCCTCCATAGCCGACTTGACGTCTTCTATGGCATCATAGATAACCGAATAGGTATTGATTTCAACGCCTTCCTGGTCGGCAAGCTTGCGGGCTGCTGCCGAAGGACGAACCTGGAAGCCCACGATGAGGGCGTCAGAAGCATCGGCAAGCGTAACGTCGCTCTCTGAAATCTGACCTACGGCCTTGTAGATTACGTCCACCTTGATCTTCTCTGTAGAGAGCTTGATGAACGAGTCGCTAAGAGCCTCGATACTACCGTCGGTGTCACCCTTGACGATGATGTTAAGCTCCTTGAACGAACCGAGGGCAATGCGGTGGCTGATGTCGCTGAGGGTGAGTCGCTTCTGTGTGCGCAAGCCCTGCTCGCGCTGCAGCTGCAGACGCTTGTTGGCAATCTCGCGTGCCTCCTGCTCGGTCTCAAGCACATGGAAGGTGTCGCCGGCTGTAGGCGCTCCGTTAAGACCGAGAATGATGGCAGGCTCTGCGGGAGATGCCTTCTCGATGCGCTGGTTACGCTCGTTGAACATGGCCTTGATGCGGCCATAGCTTGTTCCGGCTATCACGTTGTCGCCTACGCGCAGTGTTCCGTTGCTTACAAGCACCGTAGACACATATCCGCGGCCCTTGTCGAGCGACGACTCGATGATGCTGCCCGTAGCCTTACGGTTAGGATTGGCCTTGAGGTCGAGCATCTCTGCCTCGAGAAGCACCTTCTCCAGAAGGTCGTCAACGCCGATGCCCTTCTTGGCACTTATCTCCTGACACTGGTACTTACCGCCCCACTCCTCTACGAGCAGGTTCATGTTGGCCAGGTCTTCGCGTATCTTGTCCGGGTTGGCTCCCGGCTTGTCTATCTTGTTTATGGCAAACACCATCGGAACGTTGGCTGCCTGAGCGTGAGCGATGGCCTCGCGTGTGGTAGGCATGACGCTGTCGTCGGCAGATATGATGATGATGGCGATGTCGGTTACCTGAGCTCCGCGGGCACGCATGGCGGTGAAGGCCTCGTGTCCCGGGGTGTCGAGGAAGGTTATCTTGCGGCCGTCGGCAAGCGTAACGTTATACGCTCCGATGTGCTGCGTGATGCCTCCTGCCTCACCGGCAATCACGTTGGTGTTGCGTATGTGGTCGAGGAGCGATGTCTTACCGTGGTCTACGTGTCCCATCACTGTTACGATAGGAGCGCGCGGCACGAGATCGTTCTCGTCGTCCTCCTCCTCGGTTATGGCTTCAGAAACTTCCGCACTTACATACTCTGTCTTGAAACCGAACTCGTCGGCAACAAGGTTGATGGTCTCGGCGTCGAGTCGCTGGTTGATAGAAACCATGATGCCTACGCTCATACATGTACCGATTACCTGGTTTACAGATACGTTCATCATGCTCGCAAGCTCGCTCACGGTTACAAACTCCGTAAGCTTCAGCGTCTTGCTCTCTGCCTTTGCCTCAGCGCGCTGCTCCTTCAGATGCTCCTGAGCGGCCTCGCGCTTCTCCTTGCGGTACTTGGCTCCCTTCTTGTTCTGGCCCTTGCTGGTGAGTCGTGCCAGAGTTTCCTTTACCTGACGTGCAACGTCTTCCTCGTTAACCTCGAGCGGCTTGTGGTTGCGCTTGCGGTTCTTCTTCTTGGCGTTGCCCTTGTCTGCGTGGCTGTCGCCACCGCCGTTGTTGTTCTGCTTAACGGCCTGGTCTATGTTTACGCGCTCCTTTGTTATGCGCGAACGTTTCTTCTTTCCGTCGGGATGAGCCTGCATGGCCTTCTCCTCGCGCTCCTTGCGGCGCTCCTCCTTGGTCTTCTTCTTCGGACGGGTGCTCTGGTTGAGCGAGTCGAGGTCAATCTTTCCGAGCACGTTCACCTTCGGTGCGAGCTTCTTCTCGCTCTTCAGTGTGAAGATTTTGCTCTCCTCCTTTACGGGTTCCGGCTCTGCCGGCTTTTCGGGTGCTGCCGGCTGCTGTGCCTGCGGCTCTGCGGCCTTGGCCTCGGGTTTTGCTTCGGGCTGAACCTTTTCAGGCTCAGTCTTCTTCTCTTCGACAACAGCTGTAGTATTGCCTGCGGGCTGTGCTGGCTCTGCCGGCTTCTTCTCAGCCGCCGCAACCGGCTGTTCGGGCTTAGGCTCCTGGCTCTTGGCCTGCACCGTAGCGGCAGCAGACTCTTTCACCTCGGGCTTAGGCTGTTCTGCAACGGCAGCCTCCTGTGGCTTTTCGGCCGGCGCCGCCGGTTTGGCGGCAGGCTTCTTGCCCAGGCTGTCAAGGTCAATCTTTCCAAGGGGTGTATACTTCTGCGGCTTTACGCTTCTCACAGCGTTGTCCGCCCGGCGCTCCTTGTTGCCGTCCGACTGGCGTTTCTTCTCCTTCGGATGCTTGAGCAACAGCTTCTCGGCCTGGCTTCTCACCTCCTTGTCCGACTTGAAAGCCTCAACAAGTGCGTTATACTGACTGTCGCTGAGCTTGAAGCTCAGTTCTTCTTTGACCTCTCCAAGGTCACTTCTTTTTCTCAGGAACTCAACTGCGGTCTGGAGTCCTATATTCAATTCTCGTATTGCTTTATTTAATCTTATGCTCATTTTCTTAATTAAGTAATTGGCTGTTGCCGAAATTTGTTTAATAATTCATAATTCGTAAAATATCACCAGTGTGTATAATTCATAATTGGCATCTGTGCCCGGCGGACGCCACTGGCGCCCGTCCGGCGGCCAAAGCCTCATAATGCCAACCCAAAAGCCCGGAGGCCTGATTATGAATTATGCATTATGAACTATGAATTACTTAATTTCCTTCAAACTCGGCTCTGAGTATCTTCAGCACGTTGTCAACGGTCTCTTCCTCGAGGTCGGCTTTCTCTACGAGCATGTCGCGCGGAGCGTTGAGCACAGCCTTGGCGGTGTCGAGACCAATGCCCTTGATAGAGTCGATGATCCACTGGTCGATCTCGTCAGAGAACTCGTCGAGATAGATGTCCTCGTCTACCTCGCTCTCGTCGAGCTCGCGGAATACGTCGATAGTATATTCGGTAAGCATGCTGGCAAGCTTGATGTTCATACCGCCGCGGCCGATGGCCAGAGACACCTCTTCGGGACGGAGATAAACCTCTGCCTTCTTGTTCTCCTCGTCAACGTTGATGCTCGAAATCTTTGCCGGACTGAGCGCACGCTGGATGAAGAGCTTGATGTTTGCGGTGTAGTTTACAACGTCGATGTTCTCGTTGCACAGCTCGCGTACGATGCCGTGAACGCGGCTACCCTTAACACCTACGCAGGCTCCAACCGGGTCTATACGGTCGTCGTAGCTTTCAACGGCTATCTTGGCGCGCTCTCCCGGCATACGGGCAATGCGCTTTATGGTAATGAGTCCGTCGGCTATTTCGGGCACCTCAGCCTCGAGCAGGCGCTCAAGGAACATGTTGCTTGTGCGCGAAAGTATGATCTTCGGGTTGTTGTTCTCGTTGTTCACCTCCTTGATCACGGCGCGCACGGTCTCGCCCTTGCGGTAAACGTCGTGAGGTATCTGCTCCGACTTGGGCAGGATGAGCTCGTTGTTCTCGTCGTCAACGAGCAGCACCTCGCGCTTCCACACCTGATATACCTCGCCGGCGATAACCTGGCCCACGCGGTCTTTATACTTGTTGTAGAGGCTGTCGTGTTCAAGCTCGAGCACCTTTGATGCCAGTGTCTGGCGGAGGTTAAGGATGGCGCGGCGGCCAAACTTGCTGAAGTCAACCTTCTCGCTCACTTCCTCACCCACCTCATAGTCGGGCTCAATCTTTATTGCGTCGCTGAGGGCTATCTCCTTGTTCTGGTCTTTCACCTCGCCGTCGGCCACAACAATACGGTTGCGGTAAATCTCGAAGTCGCCTTTATCGGGGTTGACAATAACGTCAAAGTTCTCATCGCTGCCAAAAATCTTCGCGATAACGTTGCGGAAACTCTCTTCCAGCACACTCATCAGAGTGGTACGGTCGATATTCTTGGTATCTTTAAACTCTTTGAAGGTGTCAACCATGCTCACGGTTTCTTCCTCTTTCTTTCTTGCTACCATAGCTGTCTTGTATATTTTTATTTTATTATTATCATCTGTCAGGGCGGCAGTGCCGCCTTAGGCTCATGCACATATCGGCGCCACGGGGCGCGCTGCTCCTACTTGAAGCTTATGAGATACTTGGTGTACTTAACGCTGTCCATGCTGAAATCGTGGTCTACGTCTGTCAGCACGGGGCGCTTTGAGCCTTCCTTCTTAACCTTCTCTCTCACCGTTACGGTAAAGTTGCGCCCGTCAACGGCCTTGAGCACGCCGCGGAACTTCTTGCCGTCGGCGTCGAGAACCTCAACTTCCTTTCCGACAAAGTTGACATACTGCTGCGGCACCTTGAAGGGCTGTCCCAGCCCGGCGCTGCCCACCTCGAGCTCATAGTCTTCTTCATCACGGCTCAAATGGTCCTCAATGAAGCGGCTGAGCTGCACACAGTCTTCAATCCACACACCGTCGGCATGGTCAATTTCAACTACAATCTTGTCGTCTTGGCTGATTTCGATGTCTACCAGGAAATACTCCTTGTCCTTAAGCCACTCGTCAACTAAATTTTTTACTACGTTTTTGTCTATCATAAACGGGTATTTAAAATAAAATGAGGGACTTCGTAAAGCCCCTCATTCCACTGAACGCTGCAAAATTAACAATAAAATCGCAGGTTAGCAAATATTTTGCGGTTTTTATGCAGTTTGTAATACAATATTTATAGAGAAAGCGACTTTATGGCAACTTTCGGCCTCTCTTACCTACGGCATAAGCATGCCGGCGGATAAGCACGGGCGACCATGAAACGGGGGCGGCAAAGACGGCCATGCGACACGCCCTAAGCAAGCCACAAGGCGCAGCCGGCCGACCTGCGAAAAGGCTGCCTCATGAACATGCGGAGCAATGCGGCGAAGAGCCGTAGGGGCAGGGACGGAAACAGGGACTGATGCAAGTAAAATATCGTTAATTATGTTAATTAAGAATAGTTAAAACGAGAATATTGCAAGAGCGGCAAGCGTTTGACAGAGAAAAGCGTAAAAACCGGCATTTTTATATCATACTGTATGTCAGGCTGTTACATTCAACCGGCAATTCAGTAACTGCAAAACGACTGCCAAAACAAGGCTTTTCGGCTTACAAAAGGATATGTTTCGGGGCATAAAAGGCCATGTTTTGCGATACGAAACGATACCTTTTGCAACATGAAAGGCGGCAAACGGCGATGAAGAAGGCATGAAAGCGGACGGAAAGAGCAAAAAAACGGGGCGAAAGGTTAAAAACATTAACACTCCGTCTCTATTTTAAGCCGAGACGAAGTGTTAACAAAATTTGCTAGAATGTTAAAAACATGGTTTCACAATCCATGTCATGATGTTTGGCATAGCCGTTGCTCCGACTGCCCCGCACCCTGCCCTGCGGGACCGAGATGCGAAGCAGAGAGCCGCGGCACTGCTGCCGCTGCATGCAGTTATCTGCCTGATATAACCACCTTGCGGTTGTTAATGATGTATATGCCCTTGCCGAGCCTGCCGATGTCGCTGCCGAGATAGCGGCCGTCGAGCGAGTAGATGCGCACTTGCTGCTGCGCCGGGCCTTCTATGTTCTCGATGCCCGACGAGCCTGACGACGGAACTATGTCGATATAGTCGGTGCGGCAGCGCATGTTGCCGTTGGTGTAGAACTCGAGTCTAAGCTCATCGCCGGCATCGAGAGGCACGTTTCTGGTAACGCGTGTGGCCATCTTGTTGTTGTTGGCCTTTGCCGTCCACTGGTCTTTCAGTTCCTCGCCAACGTACAGGCCAAACCATCCCTGCCCCGAAGCCTCGTCGAAGTAGGCCGTAGTGATGTCGTATTCGGCAGCCTCGCCGACCCACACAAAGCTCATGTAGCCGGGGCCCTGATCGCCCACGTTGCACGAGTCGTTAGAGGCAAGTATCCATGAAGGCTGGTTGTCGAGCTCAGGGAAGCACAGCGCTCCCCTTACGGCATGCTCCACCTCGTTTCGCCCTTCATGTGCATGGCTTATGTCCGATGTAAAGCTCCACACGTCGCCCGTAGCCACAGAGCCGTCGGCGGCGGTGGCATCGACGCGCCAATAATATGTCTGACCGTAGCGCAGACTGCCGGGCTGCCATTCCTCCGTCTCGACATAATTGGCCTCGGCGTCGTCAAGACTGCTGTCGGTGCCCATATACACGGTGTAGCCCTCAGCATCGAAGCCTTCGCGCCAGCGCAGGCTCAGCGGCACGCAGGGCGACGTGGAGCCGTCAACCTCGCGCAGCGAAGCGTGCTGCTCGCCGTCAAAGGGCGTGGGATATGTGGCCTCGGCCGGTGCAGTGGTGAAGCGGAACACGCCCGAGGTCTTGCCCGAATATTCTCCGCCGTCTACCGTAACCTGCCAATAGTATGTCGTGGCGGGCTGCAGCTCGAGCGCCGCAGGGTCGCACTGCTGGAGCGCATCGGGCGAAGTGCCCACCTTATATATATAACCCGTGGCGCCCTCTATGTCGCCGCAGGCTATCTGCGTGCCTCTGACAACGCCTATTGCGCCGTCGCCCGGAAAAGGAATGATGTCGCTCTCTATGCCGTCCACGCAGCCCATCTGAGCCACCAGGCCCGGAACGCTCTGCGCATCGTCCATAGCAAAGTCATACTGATAGTAGCGGCTCACGTCGAATCCGCTGCTGTTGCCCTCGCCCCTGCTGCCCTCAAATACGTTGCCCTCGCTCTTCAGAAATCCCCAGTAGGCATCGTCCTCGCTCGTGGCGTACATCTGGCTGAACGGCGTCTTCACGTCCTTGAAGTAGCAGTTCTCCACATTCACCACGGCACGCGCAAACATGCCTATGGCATAAGACATGTTGCGCTCGTTGTAGTCGTTGAAGATGTGACCCAGGCCGTAGCCTATGCGCGGGTTGCGCTGCGTGCAGTTGATGAACGCGTTGTGATGATACGTCACGCGCTGTCGGCCGTAGTCGGCAATGTTACGCGTGCCCGAACTGCATATAGACGACTTGTCGTGGTCGTGAAACTTACACCACGACACCGTCAGATAGCTCGAGCCGTAGGTAAAGTCGAGCAGGCCGTCGTTGGCGTCGTTCTCCTCCTTCTGGCTCGAAAGGTCGCAGTGGTCAATCCACACGTGGTGGCTGTTTCTGAAGGCGATGGCATCAGGGTCTGCCTTCGATATCTTCAGGTTGCGTATAATGATGTTCTGCCGGTCCTTGATGTCAAGTCCCAGACTGTCGAGCCTTGCGCCGCTGCCTCCACCTATGATGGTCTTGTTGCTTGCCACCGACACCACGTCGTGCTTCTGTTTAGGGTCGGTGCTGTAGTCGTAAAAGCCCTTCAGGTCGGCATCCAGTATTATTATATAAGGTTCCTCTGCACCTGCATACTTCTCAAAGTCGGCGCGGTTAGTTACATGCACAATCTTTCCGCCGGCCCCTCCGGTGGTTCCGCGCAGCCCGAGGTCGGCATAGTTGGCAAAGCCCACAAGCCCGTGCTGAGCCATGACGCATGCGGGAGCGCCCGCGACAGCAAATAAAAGTGAAAGTAAAAGTTTTCTCATCGTTTGTTTTTCTTTATAATTATTAAGGTAAAGCGTTTCGCAAGACTTGATTAAAATCAAGAGCAAATATAACCATTTATCGCCTAACACCCCGCCAAGATATCAAAATGCTATACACAAAAATCATTTTACAAATGAAATAAGGTGTTCAATATAACTAAATGTCAGATTGCACTCGTTAAAGGACATAAAGCCAAAACATAGATATGTTTAACCAATTTATCATGATTACAAGTCAGTCTTTTCTTGATTTCAGCAGCACTATACGCTAAATTTTGAGTAAAAAACTATCTTTTTTGATACGGCCAAGTCTTTTTCATGTTATTCTGTAGATAAGAATAAAAAACATTTATATTTGCAAAAAAAGAAAACAACCTGCCATAAAGAAAAACATAAACCTTTATCAATGGTTAAAAACAGATTGCTGTAAGAAAACATTTTACCTTGACAAGTTCTTGAAAACTTTACATACGTGATTTTAGATTAACTTTTTAGTCATAAGCCTATTAAAACTACTATAAGCAAAGCACCAAAAACAAACAATGGCGTGTTCTGGCACGTTAATCATGCGTGTCGTCTAATGCCGGCGTTTAGGTATATCTTTGTCACTAATGTTTAACAACAGAATTAAAATATGAAAAAGAACATGAAGCATTATTCAGGCAAAGCCTTGACAAAAACTTCTGTCATTTTCAGTCTTTCTGCCCTACTGTGCATACCCGCCTGCGGTTATGCAGAGAATGCAGAGGCTAAGGAAATGGCGGTACAGGTAGTTCAGCAGAGCCGCACGGTAAAAGGTACTATTACTGACGAAACCGGCGAGCCTATGATCGGAGTTACTGTCAGAGTGAAAGGCAGCAGAGCAGCAGCCGTAACAGACTTGGACGGTAAGTTCTCATTATCAGCAAACCAGGGAGACTTTATCGAAGTGTCTTATGTCGGCTATGAGACAACGACAGTGAAGGTAACATCAAACACCCTTAACCTGCAGTTGAAGCCGGTGGCAAGCGACCTTGACGAGGTTGTCGTAATCGGTTTCGGTACAGTAAAGAAGCGCGACCTGACCGGTTCTGTTGCCTCAATCAAGGCAGACGCTATCGTGCAGACGCCTACATCAGACGTAGCAACTGCACTTCAGGGACGCATCTCAGGTCTTGACATCAACGGCGACGACATGAGAATCCGCGGTAACCGCTCTATCAACGGTAGCAACGACCCGCTCGTTATCATCGACGGCGTACAGGGAGGTTCTATGAGCGACCTTAACCCTAACGATATTGAGTCTATAGACGTATTGAAAGATGCATCATCTACAGCAATCTATGGTTCTCAGGGTGCCAACGGTGTTATCATCATTACAACAAAGAAGGCCGAAGCAGGCAAGATGCAGGTGTCTTACGACGGATATGTAACAGCAGCATTCCGCCCCGACAGAGCAGAATACCGCTCGCCGGAGAACTATTACGAAACACTCAAGCTTGCAGCACAAAACGCAGGATTATGGAACAGCACCAACGACGACGCATCGCTATTCTCAGACCTCGAGAGCTATGCAGCATTCCGTGCAGGCGTATGGACTGACTATGAGAAACTGCTGCAGAAGGACGTGACATGGAGCAACAAGCACACCGTGACATTGTCTGGAGGTACAGAAAAGACACAGGCCAGATTCTCTCTCGGATATGCCAACGACGGCAACAAATGGAAGAGAAGCTCAGGAACAGACAAATATACATTGCGTGCAAACATTGACCATAAGCTCTACAGCTGGATCAATGCTGGTGTAAACTTCCAGCTCACACACTCACGCAACGCATCTTCTCCTTATGAGAAGGCAACAACTACCAGCCTGGAGCTCGGCTCACCCTATGGTGTATATGATGCCGAAACAGACACATATAACATAGGCAACACTTTGGTTGAGCGCCCGCTCGCAAGCGACGGATACGTGAATCCGCTTATCGACGGTGCCGGAGATGACTTATATAAGAACGAGTCATACTTCACAAACATCGTAGCCAACGCATACGTTGACATTCATCCTATAGAGGGACTCACCTTCCGCTCACAGCTCAACACACACATTACAAACTCTTCAGAGGGAACATACACTGACGGCAAGTCTGCTGCAAACCTTGACAAGACAGGACAGAAAAGCACTGCCGAAATGACAAAAGCCTCTGGTACATACATAGAGTGGAACAACATCCTGACATACAACTTCACAAAACTGCCTAACGATCACCACCTTGGCGTAACTCTTCTTACGACATGGAACAAGACT
Organism: Prevotella marseillensis; assembly: GCF_900625065.1. NCBI lineage: Bacteria > Pseudomonadati > Bacteroidota > Bacteroidia > Bacteroidales > Prevotellaceae > Prevotella > Prevotella marseillensis. The sequence continues at coordinate 37,722 of NZ_UYXY01000002.1, forward strand.
ATAAAAGACGAAATGTCTGCTACATCAAAAGGACAGACAATACCCGGCAACCTGTGGTGGAACCTCGGAAGCAATGACGGAGAAGACGGAAGCTCTATACACTCAAGCCTCTATACACAGGCACAGAACTTCTCTTACGCAGGACGTATCTCTTACGACTGGAAGAGCCGCTACCTCGTAACCGCATCTTTACGTAGAGACGGTTCGTCAAAACTCGCCGACGGCAACAAGTGGGACTGGTTCCCGTCAGCAGCTTTGGCATGGCGTATATCTGATGAAGCCTTCATGAAAAAGACTAAGTCATGGCTGGACGATTTAAAGATACGTGCTACATATGGTGTTACAGGTAATGCCGGTATCGGTGTTTACGGAACACAGTCAGGAGTAACATTCGCAAACTGGAGCTTCGGCTTCCAGGATATCTCTGCAAACAGATATATTCTCGGTGTGGCAGACCAAAACGGCAGCGGATATTATGTAATCGCAAACAAAGACACAAAATGGGAGAAATCTACAACATTTGATTTAGGTTTCGATGCAGTGCTGCTGAACAACCGTCTGAGCGTAACATTCGACTGGTATAACACCAAGACTACAGACCTTATCCTGCTGCGCTCACTTCCGACATCAGCCGGTATGGACGGTAAATACGCTACATACACAAACATCGGTTCTACAAAGAACACAGGTTTTGAATTCACCGTAAACAGCCGTAACATTGTAACAAAAGACTTCTCTTGGTCTTCAACACTTACATTCTCTGCTAACAGAGAGAAGATTACTGACCTTGTTGACGGAACAGACATCATGATCGGTACAGCAAAAGAGACACAGACTCTTATGATTGGCCATCCTATCAAGTCATACAACACATTCAAGTATCTTGGAATATGGACTACAGCTGAAGCTGACGAGGCTGCTAAATACTTTAAAGATGCAGAAAAGACCAATCCGTTCAAGCCGGGCGACATAAAGGTTGCCGACCTTAACGGCGACTACGTTATCGACCAGAATGACGACATCGGTTATGTTGGTTCAACATCACCAGACTGGTTTGCCGGATTCAACAATGACCTCAGATACAAGAACTGGGACCTCAACATCTATCTCTACGCACGTTGGGGACAGTGGGCTGAAAGCAAAGTTGCAAACTATGATCCTTCTACAGGCGGCATGACAACTAACTTTGACTATTGGGCAGCCGGAACAAATGAAGGCGGTTCACTCCCTGCACTGTACAAAGGACGTAACCTTTACGACTATGTCGGCTATCAGGCACTTGCCTACTGCGACAACTCTTTCATAAAGCTGAAGAGAATAACACTTGGCTATACATTGCCTAAATCGGCACTTAAGGCCATGAGAATAAGCAACCTGCGCATATACGCAACTATCAACGACCCGTTGTATTTCGTTAAGAATGAATGGCAGAAACATTATGATCCGGAAGGAAACCAGCGTAGCGTAACAATAGGTCTTAATGTAAACTTCTAATAAAAAGTAAACATGAAAAATATTATTAATAAACATATTGCCGGTGCATTATTTATCGGTGCTACTGCATTTTCGTTAACATCATGCAGCCTTGACGAATATAACCCGTCAGGCGAAGGCGCAGACCAGGTGTTCAAGACACCTGAAGGAATGGAGGATCTTGTCAACCAGATGTACTATAACTTCCGCTGGAAATATTACGGACGCGAGGATCCCTGTCTGTATATGGAAGGCAACGCTGACATCTGGCAGAACATCGGTTCTAACTATGAATACGGAAAGCAGCTGACACGCTGCGTCGACCTGCAGGGCGACCGCGGTCAGATAGCAAACGTATGGAACCGTGTTTATGACAACATCAATGATGCCAATGCCATAATCAACCGCCTTGATGACGTTGTTGGTCTCACAGAAGCTCAGCAGCTCGATTTCGAAGGTGAGGCACGCTTCATGCGCTCATACTGCTATTGGTGGCTTGTTGAATTCTTCGGAGACATTGAGTTACGTCTGGAAGAAACACAAACAGCAGAATTTACCGCAGTAAGAACAGACCGTAAGAAAATTTATGACGACGTTATCATACCTGATGCAAGAATTGCAGCAGAGAAGCTGCCAGTGACACCGTATAACGGACACATAGGCCGCTCTACAAAGAAAGCAGCCAAGGCTCTCCTTGCACGCGTTCTGCTGACTCGTGCTCAGTATGAGACAGCCGGAAGCGCAGAGCAGAAATACTTCTATGAAGAGGCGCTCAAGGCAGCACTTGACGTTATAAACAACAAGGCTGCTTATGGCATTCAGATTTACAATACTTACGATGAGATATGGCAGGCAAAGAACAACAAGAACAACACTGAGTTCCTGTGGGTTACTACATTCTCATCTAACTCAAGTCTGAACCCTGACAGCAAGCCAAACCGTCTGTACCGTTATTTCGCACCGAAACTTGTAGGTAACGCCGGTATCAGAAATACTGCAACCACATGGGAATATCCGTCAGAAGGCACACTGCTTATGCCTACCTATTACTTCCTCAACCTTTGGGAGGACTGGGACCTGCGCTATGACGTTATATTCCAGGAAGCATTCCCTGAAAATTCAAGCAAAACATTCACATGGACCGAAGCTCTTGCAAACAGATATCTCCGTCCTGACCTGATTGGCAAGCAGATTGAAGTAGGCGACACAGCTTTGTATTTCACAAAGAAGAGTCTCACAGACGATTTCAAAAAAAGCAGGACATATGCAGCCATCGACATTGATGACGTTTTTGAAACAGAGAATGTCAATGCCTACGGAGGAGCACCGCTACGCAACTACCAGGCAGACCCGACAGCCTCAACACAGTACATCGCAAGTTCATTCCCGCGCTTTATGAAATATCGCATATGGGACCGCGATGAAAACGGAACATTCCTCCTTGCCGCAGCAAACGGACAGTTTGGATATGCTGACGTGCCTGTTATGCGTTATGCAGAAATGCCTCTGATTGCAGCAGAATGCTACATCGCATTAGGACAAGCATCTGAAGCTGCTAACATCATTAACCAGGAAATACGTACTAGACGTGTGGTTAAACCAGACCATGACCTTAGCGAAGCTCAAGTTACAGCCTCAGACATGAATATCGAGTGGATTATGGCAGAACGTGCTCGCGAACTCTGCGGAGAATGGCTGCGTTGGTTCGACATGAAGCGAATTTATAGCCCACAAGGCAACTTCGCCTCTACTATAGTAGGACGTAACCCAAGTATGATTGGAGACGACTGCATGCAAGAATATCATGCACTGAGACCTATTCCAAATACATTCCTTGATAAATTACAGAATGCCGAGGAATTTGGTCAGAATCCTGGATATAACCCTTATACAAAATAAAAGCGACAAATGACGGAGCCGCTGAACAAGTAAGCGGCTCCTTTAAAAAAAAATTCAAACATTTAAATTTTAAGAAGATGAAAAAGATTTTTACTTTATGTGCTACAGTTCTTATGAGCTTAGGTGCATTTGCACAGAGTGAAGTAGGTATTTATCGCCCATTGGACCTCAAGATTCTGGAGGTTGGCGATCCCGCAGTTAAGGAAGCCTATGGTGTAAAAATTACAGAGATTCGCGGTAAGGATGCAACATTCCGTGAAGAAGCCGGCCAGGAAACTCCTGATGCATCAGATCTCTACATTGGCTACAACGTAACAGGCGACCCAGCACAAAGCATGGCAGCTTCAGCTGTTTATGCTGCTGACAATGTTATTTATCCGAAAGTTGCAGAGCAGACTGAGCGTCAGGCTGAAGAATACTTTGGATTCACAATGGATATTCCTGAAGGAAAATCTGTAAACATCGAAGCTTTGGATGTATATCTGCTTTTGGGCAACGCATACTACTGGCAGGTTGAAATAACAGATGCTCAGGGAAATGTTGTTTACAAGACTCAGGACAAGGGTATCAAGAACAACAACTACAACAAGACAGCCTACACCAACGGTGTTCACGTAACAACAACAGAAGTTACAGAACCTGAATGGTCACAGAAACTTCTTGAGAGCTGGGGCCTGGCTACAAACTATGATGTTGCAGAAACAGAATGTCTGCCTGAGCTGAAGGATCTCACAGGAACATACACAGTAAAAGTATATTACTGGGGCAAATGGCAGAAGAACATGACATATGCCAATGTTTATCTGACAATATCTGAAGGCACAACAGGCATATCTTCTATAGAAGCTGAAAATGCTAACAGCAACAAGATGTACAACCTCGCAGGTCAGAGAGTAGACAAGAACTACAAAGGTATCGTCATTAAGGACGGTAAGAAGTTCATTGTTAAATAATAAGTTCTTCATGATAAAGAAACCGCCTTTCGCGTGAAAGACGGTTTCTTTTATAAATCTATGCGATAAAGAAAAACGTAGTTCCGTTTTTTTATTATAAAAGTCATTACAAACATTAAAAACACTATTAAATCTTTAAGCATGAAATTCATATCAAAACTGGCATTTTCCGCTACAGTGCTATTATCTGCGGCACTAAACACAGGAGCTGCCATTGACGGAAGTCTTGACCCATCTTCGGTTGTATCCGAGTGGAGCAATTCGTCCACATATCCTAAAATAATCGACATCAACTTCAGTGACGAAATGTGGCCCGGACAGACATGGACCGGCGAGACTGGCATGGACTGCCCTGAATATGCTGACGGAGCATATGTAAACACCATTATCGAAGTTCCTGCAAACGGCGGAACAGAAGTAAAATATCCGGTTCTCTTTCACAACTGCACATTTGCTAACAAAAAGTCATACAACGGCTATGCTGGCGCTACGGCTGCATTCTGCCGCCAATACTACCTTGGCCAGAACCCTTCAGGATATGGCACAGAATATGTAAACGACTGGACGGTCAAGGACCATACTAAATATATCGAAGACAACATAAAATACGGAGAAGACGGAAAGCCTGTATATGGCGAAGCCGGATTTGTGCAGTTCTGCCGCGATGCTTCAACAGAACGCGACCCTGAAACTCAGGAGAAAATCTCGATGCACGGATGGATGGAAATCGACCACATTCCTTATGTAGAACGCATTCAGTGGGCATGGTCTTCTACATCATGGGGACGCGGAATAAAGTGCGACATAAAGATTGGTGACGGTGAATGGAAGCACCTGGTATGGATGGGTTCAGAACTTCATAAGTTCGGCTATACCTCATTCAGCGACCAGGGATACTTCATGGAAAATATCATTGACGCACACGACGTGTCTATCCGCTGGCGCGTATGGGACGGAGAAAACATGAAAGATCCGGCTCAGACCAACGAAGAGGGCTATCCTATATTCGGAGTTCGTGAAGACCCCTACAGCCAGCAGCAGGCTGCCCGCGTACACAAGATACAGATTTTCGGATCTGAGATAACTGCCGAGCAGGCTCAGTATGCAAAGGACAACCCTGTGAGCGACGTGGGCGAACTGTCTGACATCGAGGGCGGCGGCGATACATCTGACGACAACGCTCCCGACGCAAACGCTCCGATAGAGCTCTACACCGTGGCTCAGGACGGCACGGGCGACTATACAAAAATCCAGGATGCCATCAACGCCGTAAGCGACGGCTCACGCGGTATTATATACATTCGTCCGGGCGTATATGAGGAAAACCTCTACTCGGGCACCAAGACTAACAAAAACAAGTTTATCAGTCTTATCGGTGAAGACAAGGCCACTACCATCCTGACTTCATCTGTAGACCGCGGCTCAAACAACCCGCAGAACACTTACAACGACTGCGCTGCGCTCAACGTGTATACATCACGCTTCTACGCCGAGAACCTCACCATACGCAACACCAGCGGCAACGTGGGACAGGCCGAGGCTCTGTTTACGGCAGGCGACGCACACATCTTCAAAAACTGTCTGATAAGCGGCTACCAGGATACATACAAGGCAAACATCGGCGCACGCGGATACTTCACAAGATGTACCATCGAGGGTACTACCGACTTTATCTACGACAGCGGTCTGGAGTGGTTTGAGAACTGCGAGATTAAATGTCTCAAGGGCGGCGGCTACATCACGGCTGCAGGCGATGCCGGACTGACACTCACAAAGACTCTGTATCCGGAACTCAGCACCGACAAGTTCTATGCCGGACTGTTCTTCCGCAACTGCCAGGTGGTGCCGGCTCCGCGCGTATCTGCAGGCGACTACTATCTGGGACGTCCGTGGAAGGAGAAGTGCGGAACAATGTTCATACAGTGTACGCTCGACAAGCACATCAACACCAAGGGATGGACAGAATGGAGCGGAGCCGAGAACGACTGCTCTTACTTTGAATACAAGAACGTTGACAAGAGCGGAAACCTGATTGACACCTCATCACGCGCATCTTTCAGCCACCAGGCAACCGACGCTGAGGTAGAGGCATACATGAACCCAGAGTTCATCTTCTCTAAATTCTCTGACGTCTCTTTCGACTATAACGCAATCCTGAACGGCGCTGCAGAGCCTTCAAACTTCAACGTGTCTGAAACCGGCTTTACATGGGACGGCGACGACAAGGCTGCCGGCTACCTCATCTACAAGGACGGTGTATTCGTAGACATGACGGCAGAGCCTTCTTACACAAAGGACGCTGACGACAACGCTACATACACCGTGAAGAGCATCTCGCGCCACGGCGTAACATCAGACGCCGTTGAAGCCAAGGAAGGCGCAATGATGCTTGCATTCCCGACAGCAGAAGGCTTCGGTAAATACACATCAGGAGGCCGCGGCGGACAGGTAGTTACCGTAACTTCTCTTGCCGACGACGGCACAGAAGGAACTCTGCGCTGGGCTTTCGAGCAGTATCCCAACGAGCCTATAACTATCGTATTTGCCGTTAACGGCGAGATTCATCTCAACGGAAACCTGCGCGTAAGCCGCTCTGACTGGACGCTGGCCGGACAGACAGCACCAGGCGACGGCATAAGCATCGTGGGCGACAAGGTTAACCTTGGAGGTTCACAGAACTTTATCATACGTAACATCCGTTTCCGCTCAGGTGACGGCAAGCAGGATCAGGCCTGTGGAACAGAAAACTGCTCTAACTATATATTCGACCACTGCGCATTCGGATGGTCAGTTGAGGAATGTATGAACACTGCCGATAGCCACTTCCTTACAGTGCAGTACAGCATCGTTCACGAAGGTCTCTATCAGGCAGGCCATGACAAGGGTAACCGTGGATATGGCGCACAGTGGGGCGGATCACCCGTGACATACCACCACAACCTGCTCGCTGGCAACAACTCGCGCAGCCCGCGTATCAACGGCGCACGCGGCGAAGACTATGTCGTATTCATGGAATACGTAAACAACGTAAACTTCAACTGGGGCAGCGCCAAGGCTTGCTATGGCGGAGAGAACGCAGCCGAAATCACTTCTTACAACGGCAAGAACTCTGTTCACGAGTGCAACTTCATGAACAACTACTACAAGCCAGGACCTCAGTCACCATCTAACTCTGTGTTCGTATCAGTAGGTTACATGCGCGACATCGGTCCGTCATGGGCACCTTCTAAATGGTATATCAACGGAAACGTAATGGAAGGCAACGCCACAGCCACAGCAGACAACTGGTCGGCAATGGCTTCAGACCACTTCACATTCGACGAGTTGCGTGTTGACGAGCGCATCGTGACAGAGACTCCTTACTACAAGTACAACTCTGTTCTGGGCAACGAGGGCGAATACGACCCTGCACTCTACATGCTCACTGACATTCAGACAGCTGAAGAAGCATACAACACTGTGCTCGAGAAAGCCGGAACTGTTAACCGCGACGTGATAGAGCAGCGCGTCATCAACGACGTTAAGACCGGTACACCTAAGTACACCGGCTCGCTGGCCAACAAGAAGGGTATCATCGACTCTGTGAACGACGCTGAGGGCTTCGGTCTCGACCACGGCAACGAGAAGGCTCCTGCCGACACCGACGGCGACGGAATGCCCGACGAATGGGAGAAGGAGCACGGACTTAACGCCAACGACGCTGCCGACCGCAACCTGCGCAACGCCGAAGGCTACACCGCCCTCGAGGTTTACCTCAACGGACTCATGGGCGAGCTGCTCGACGACGACTTCACATCAGGTATAACACAGGCCGTTACCGAGAAGCCTGAGATAAGCTACAACAGCAGCAACAACACACTGACCGTAAGCGAAAACGCCATAGGCGCAACGCTGAGAGTGTTTACAACCGACGGCAAGCAGCTGGCACAGATGCGCATAACATCTGAAACAACACAGCTCAACAGCCTGCCTAAGGGCGTCGTACTGCTGTATGTAAGCGGCAACAACCTATGCCCGAGAATATTAAAGGTGAACAAATAAGAATCTTGCATAAGCCTATATCATAAGAAATCCCGGCAGCCGTCATGGCTGTCGGGATTTTTTTATGTCTATAAAGGCAGCATGATGCCATCTGTCTGCCGCCATCACACGCCCGTCATGCCCCTATCTGAAGCTGCATGAGGCGCAACAACCGCCTATGCCCCGCCCGTGCCGCCACCATGCCCTGCCGGCTTCCATACTCTAACAGACCGCGCCATGCCTCACTTGTCTATCTGACTCTCAGTGAAGGGGTCGGCACGATGGCCCATCAGGTCGATACGCGAGTATTCCATGTCAAACTCGTCGGCCTCGTCCGGCGTAAGCCTTACGCCTGCCGCACCAATAAAGTCGTCGAGATGGGCGGCACTCGTAGTGCCGGGTATGGGCACAATCCACGGCTTGCGCGACAGCATCCACACAAGCGAGAACTGCGCCGGCGTGATGCCCTTGCGCCGCGCCCAGCGCCCTACCAGCTCTGTCAGCGGCCTGTTGTAGCGCAGCGCCTGCGGAGTGAAGCGCGGCAGATTGTGGCGGCGGTCATCACTGCCGAAGCGGCTGTCCTCGCCTATCGTGCATGTCAGATAGCCGCGGCCGAGCGGACAATAAGGCACGAAGCCTATGCCAAGTTCTTCGAGCGTGGGGAAAATCTTAAACTCAGGCTCGCGCCACCAGATGGCATACTCGCTCTGAACTGCCGACACAGGACACACGCTGTGGGCACGCCTGATGGTGCGGGCGCTTGCCTCCGACAGTCCGAAATGCAGCACCTTGCCCTCCTTTATCAGCTGTGCCACGGCGTCGGCCACCTCCTCTATGGGCGTGGCAGGGTCTACGCGGTGCTGATACAGCAGGTCGATATGGTCGGTGCGCAGCCGCCTCAGCGAGCCCTCAACGGCCCGGCGCATATGGGCCACGCTGCTGTTGAGAGCCGTAGGGCGACCCTCCTCAACACCAAATCCGAACTTTGTGGCTATCTTAACATTGTCTCTTATGGGCTGCAGGGCCTCTCCCACCCACTCTTCGCTTGTATAAGGGCCGTAAACCTCGGCCGTGTCAAACAGCGTAACGCCCCTTTCGTAGGCGCGGCGTATCAGCGCCACCATGTCGCGGCGGTCATAACGGCCGCCATAATAGCCCACCATGGGCAGGCAGCCAAGGCCTATGGGCGACACGCTCATGCCGCCCAGATTGCGGCGCTCGGCCTTAGGCTGCCGCCCCGTGCTCCCTTTATCCTTGCCTGTGGCAGCCATGGCGTCTGTGGCGGCAAGCACTCTCGACGTGCCCGTCAAGGCTCCGGCAGCCATGAGTGCCAGGCCCGATGCCGACTTTAAGAATTTTCTTCTGTCCATATCTTTCTGTCTTTTGGAGGTTAGTTGTTGTTTCTGTCGCAAAGATATGCCACGACAGGGCCGGCGCGGTATACAATTCTCATGCATAAGTACCATTTTCATGGTTTATGTTTCGCCGTTAAGGATAAATAGCGATATATTTGCATCTGCAACGACCAAAAAAGTTTAGGGCATGGCAAAGATTGAGAAGGTAAACACGGTGCACGACTATAACGCATACGTAGGACAGGCAGACGAGCACAGGCTGGCAAGCGTGATAAACTATGACGACCTGCCCCCGATAAGGCACAGCCTCAACAGCTACGGCATATACGGCCTGTTTCTGCGCGAGGACACGCTCGTAGACCTGACCTATGGCTGCGGCAGATACGACTACGACGAGTCTACGCTGATATGCGTGGCGCCTGGACAGACGGGCGGCAAGGAGGACAACGGCGAGAGAGTGGCTCTGAAGGGATGGGCCCTGCTGTTTCATCCCGACCTGATAAGAGGCACGTTTCTTGAAGGCAGGATGCACCGCTACTCGTTCTTTGCCTACAACGTGAACGAGGCTCTGCACATGCGCCCCGGCGAGCGCGACATACTCGTGGCATGCCTGAAGCTCATCAAGCAGGAGTTTCATGCGCCTGACGACGGCTGCCGCGACTCCATCATCGTGGGCCTGATAGACATCGTGCTACAATACTGCTCACGCTTCTACAACAGACAGTTCAGCTCGCACAGGCAGCAGAACAGCGACATACTGACACGCTTTGAGCAATTGATGCACAGCTACTACGACTCAGAAAGACAGCTTACGGACGGACTGCCTACCGTACAGGCATGCGCATCAGAGCTATGCCTCTCGAGCAACTATTTTGCCGACCTGATAAAGAAGCAGACCGGCATCACGGCCGGCGAACACATCCACCGCTTTGTGATGTCCATGGCCAAGAGCAGGCTGACGGCAGGCGAACAGGTGTGCCAGGTGGCCTACGCCCTGGGCTTTGAATATCCGCAGCACTTCAGCAGACTGTTCAAGAAGATGGAGGGATGCACACCGTCTGAATATATAGCATCGAGAAACAGGCGGCCTGACCATCGCGCTGACAACGCCAACACCGGTGCAACGGCCGACTGATATATTCAGCATATCTGAACGGGCATCACGGCTGCTGAATCCATCAGCCGTTTGTAAACAAAAATGACATTTTCCGTCCGTTTGACGCCCTCAGAACGGCAACGGCGGGAGCGAAAGGGCGGAATGACGGGAAATATGGCGAAAAACGGCAGAAAAGATAAGATACTGATGCACAACAACTTACGCACAAACGCGAATCAAACGGACACGGCTCATGCTATGAAAGATGCCCTTTCAGACTCTAAAAGGGCACCTTTTGAAGGGCGAAAGGCTGTGTTTTATGCATCAAAAGGATGCCTTACAGACCGAAAAACAATGAGTTTCGGGCTGTTTCTGACGCTCTACAGCTAACAAAAGTTAAACAAAAGCATATTCGGACGGCAGGACATTAACATCTGTTATACATTGATTTTCTGTAACGGAAAAATATTTTGTCCTGACTTTTTACCTTGTCTCATGCATGATTTGCACCTCCGTTTGGATTTATTATATGCCGGCAAGGCTATATAATACTCATGGAGGAAACGCAACGTCAATATGTCTTTTTCAAAATATTATGCCACATTTAAAATTAAATTTATTACTTTTGTGCGTTATTTGGTTTAGATACAAACCGGCAAACAGAGTCGCTACTATGAAAAAATACAAGATATTCATTATTATCTGCGCGCTGCTCACCACATGCGCGGCATTTGGTTCCGGTGACACGAAATATACTAAGCTCGTGAAGAAGGTTTCGGTCAAACCGACGGCTAACATAATGAATATTGCTGACAGATATGCGGCAAAGGGCAAAGACGGCGAAGCCCTCGTGCTGTATGCCATAGTATATAACAGGTTTGACCCCAATGCTGCCGACAAGGAAAAGGACATGTGCGCGCTGGCAAGGAAGAAGGCCGGCACGCTATACTATGACAAAGGCAACTACATAAACGCCCTCGACGAGTTTATCAACGGCGTAAAGATCAGCGAGGCGTGCTCCAAACCCACGTATGCGGCAAGTCTGTATAACTACATAGGCAACATCTACTGCATCTTTCTCGACTACGAGAAGGGCATACGCTACTATCTCAAGGCGTATGACCTGAGCAAGAAGTATCCCGACAGGAAGATGCAGCACAGCGTACTCGTTAACCTGACCGGCATGTACAGCTATTACATCAAGGACATCCCGAAGGCCAAGAAGTATTATCAGCTGTCTGAAAGCACGAGAGACAAGAACAACAAGACCGACACGTTCATGAGTCTCTACACGCTAAGCCTGATACAGATAAGCGAGGGCAACATCAAGCCTGCCATATCAAGGCTGAAATGGCTCGCCGGATATGCCGCAAAGGAGAAGCTGGAGCCGAGGTTCCGCTGCTTTGCCTATCAGGAGATTTACAGCGCATACCAACAGCTGGGGGTAAAAGACTCTACGCTTAAATACATGTATCTGTGCGACCGGACGGCACAGAAATACAACCTCCAACATACGTTTAACTCTACGACCAAGAGCCTTTCTGACTTCTTTCAGGAGAAGGGCGACATAGCCATGTCTAATCTCTACAAGTCGCGCTATCTCGACATCATGGACTCGATTTATGACATGAGAAAGTTCGACATGGTAAAAAACTCGCTGCTCAACTACGAGATATACAAGACGACAAAGGAGATAGAAGACCTGCGCACAAGCCAGCACGAGAGGATGCAGACCATCAGGATGCAATGGGTAATAATGTGTGCCGTGGCTGTTGTGGCGCTCACCACAATATTGTTTCTCTTCATCGTATGGAAGCAGAAGAAGAGAATACACAAGGGCTATATCAACCTGTATAAAATCAACCACGACTTCATAGAGACGCAGGAGCTGCTGACGAGCCGACTGCGCAAATGCCGTACAGAAATAAGCGAGAAAAACGACATAATAGACAGCCTGAGGCAGGAACTCGGCAACGCGAAGGACACGGAAGAGAGCACTGCCGAGGAGGGAATGAAATATCAGACGAGCAACCTGACCGACGGACAGATGCAGACCATAGCCGACGCCATAGGCAACGTGATGGAGAACACCACGGAGTTTTGCGACTGCAACTTCTCTCTCAGCAGGCTTGCCGACCTTGTGGGGTCTAACAGGTCGTATGTGTCGCAGGTTATTAACGACTCGTTCCAGAAGACATTCAACGACTACGTGACGCCTTACAGAATACACCTTGCCTGCAAGCGGCTCACCGACAGGGTCAACTACGGCAACTTCACGATGAAGGCTATAGCCGAAAGCGTGGGCTTCAAGTCGTACACCGCATTTGTCAATGCATTCAAGAAGATTACGGGCATCACGCCTTCTATTTATCAGAAGATAGCCCTCGACAACAATTCTAAAGAGTAGCCAGCCTTACGCCTGCGCCGTCAAGGGGCATAAACGCCCTGTATGCCGTAAGCATCTGGGCTCATCGCCGTTGCCGTATGGGGCTTTTTGCAGTCGTATTTTCAGCATGCATGGCATGCAGTTCGATAAAATACAGCCGGCAGGACTATGCCGGGAAACGACCAGACGGCTGAAAACAAGAATCTTATTACAGCGTAAGGCCATGCGCATGCCAGTGGTCTGTCTTAGCTTATGCAGGCGGCATAACAAGCAAGCCCGAGCCAGTCTCACGACCAGCCCGGGCTGAAAATTATCGATATTCTACTTTACTGATGCTTAATCTTACAGACTAATCTCTCTTATGGCCTCTATCAGGCGCTTGAAGTCGGCAGGATGCACGTCGCCTATGTTGCCTATGCGGAACGTGTCGGCCTGCGAAATCTTGCCCGGATATATCACGAAGCCCTTGGCCTTGAGCTTTGTGTAGAAGTCCTTGAAGTTGAAGTCGGCCGACGGATAATAGAACGACGTTATCACGGGCGACTGCTCCTCGTCGGGCAGCAGCGTCTTGTAGCCGAGGCTGCGCATGCCCTCCACCAGCGTGCGGTGGTTCTCGGCGTAACGTGCATGGCGTGCCTCCACACCGCCTTCGGCCTTCAGTTCCTTCAGTGCCTGCATGAAGGCGCGCACCACGTGAGTGGGAGATGTGAAGCGCCACTTGCCATGTCCGCTCTCCATAGTCTGCCACTGGTCATACAGGTCGAGCGACAGCGAGCGTGCAACGCCCTTGCATCCTTCGAGCAGCGAGCGGCGCGCAATGATGAAGCCGAAGCCCGGCACGCCCTGTATGCACTTGTTGGCACTGCTTATCATGAAGTCGATGCCCAGCGCCGCCATGTCTACGGGCACTCCGCCAAAGCTGCTCATCGCGTCCACTATCAGCGTCTTGCCGTGCTTCTTTACAACGGCTGCAATGTCGGCCAGCGGATTGAGCACTCCGGTAGTGGTCTCGCAGTGAACCACCGACACGTGTGTCGTCTCGGGATGACAGGTCAGATATTCGTCTATCTGCTTCGGGTCAACGGGCTGAGTCTCCTCAAAGCGCATCACGTGGCAGTTCAGATGATAATAGTCAGCTATCACGCCCATACGCTTTCCGTAGGCTCCGTTGGCAGCCACGAGCAGATGGTCGTCGGCCTTTATCACCGAGCCGAGCGTAGCCTCAACACAGAAGCTGCCGCTGCCCTGCATCAGCACTGCCGTATATTCTTCGGGGCGGCTCGACGCCAGCTCCACAAGCTCTTTGCGTATAACCTCAACAATGCCTATATTATAGTCTTCGTCCCATGTGCACCAGTCGCTCATCATGGCTTCCTTAACGGTGTCTGTGGTTGTCAGTGGTCCGGGTGTAAGTAATAAGTATGGTCTCATGTCGTTACTGTTTTTTATCGTTATTATCTATGCTCTTCAAGTTCCGGCCGCCGTGCGGCGGCCGTCATGCTTGTGTCTGCTTATCTGTTCATTCGTGCGTTAATGCTGTCTATCAGTCCGGGCAGCTCAGTTATGTCGTCCACCACAAAGTCGGCGCCTGCTGCATACATGCGGTTGCGCACGCAGGCCATGCGTCTTTTCAGTTCGTCGGCAGGCATGGCAGCCACCTCGTCGCGCGTCAGAGCCAGCTCGTTGCTGCCCAGTATCACGCCCACGCTCCACACTCCGGCGTTAGCTCCCTCCTTGATGTCGGCAATGGTGTCGCCGAATTTCACAACCGAATGGCGCGATGCCACATCCAGGTCGCACATGTTCTTGTATATCATGTATGGCTTCGGACGTCCGCCGGGCATGTTGTCAGACGTAACACAGTTGTCAACGGTATAGCCTTTCTCTGCCGCAGCCTTTATCACAATGTCCATCATGGTCTTGGTGTAGCCCGTGGTCGATCCCAGCTTTATGCCCTGTGCCTTTAGCGCAGCCACCGTTTCAACCACTCCGTCGATAGGCTCCGAATAGTCGGCGAGCGTAGCCATCAGCTTGTCCTGAAAGCCCTTGTAGCATGCCTGCACGTCGTCCTCGTTGTAGTCGCGTCCGTATTTTTCGGCAAACTCTTCCCTAACATGGTCTATGGCGAACAGAGCGCGTATCTCCTCTATCTTTGTCAGACCCATGTGGGCGCGGGTTTCTTCCGCCGTAACGGTAAGTCCCATGTTCTTGAAACACTCAACGAAGGCTGCCACCGGAGCGAAGCATCCGTAGTCAACGGCCGTTCCGGCCCAGTCCATAATCACACATTCAATCTTGTTCATATTCTTATTACTGTTTAATGTTCTTTGTTTGTATTATTCCGTTTGCTCTTATTTAGCCATGCTCACCGTGCCGTAGAGTTGTGCGTCGCCGGCTCCGGCCTCGTCGGTGCTGCGCTTCGGCCTTTCTGCCTGCAACATATACACCAATGCTCCGATAAACATCACGCAGCACGCAACTCCGATAAATATGCTCATCTGGTTGTAGAACACGGCCCAGTCGACATTCGACGCTCCAAGCTCCTTGAACATCAGCAGGGCGAGCGTGCCCACATAGCCGATGAAGTCGATGGTTATAATGAAGAATCCCACGTTGCCGCGAATCTTGAAGCATGCAATGAAGCGCTCGAAGAATATTGTCTGGAAGCTCAGATATGCTATGTCGATGCAGAAGGTCTGCATGAACAGCCATGCCGTGGCGGGCATCGACAGCGCAGCATGCCTTGCTCCGACAAACGCCAGGGCTGCCATTCCGGCGGCAGACACGCCCAGCAGGATGCAGAGTGTCTTCAGATGGCTCTTCACTGTTGACATCACGGCGAACACTCCCAGCAGGACGAGCGTGGCAATGCCGTCGATATAGGCGAAGGCCCACGACGAAACGCTGTGAACGTCGATGATGCAGACAATGAAGTCTTCCTTTATGTCGCGCTGCACTGTGAGCAGAAGGTTGGCTATGAAGAGCATAAGCAGCACGGGCATAAACCTGCGGAACAGCTGCATGCGCTCTCTGGCGTTGAGAGTCACGCGCTCCGAACGCGACGCTATGT
The DNA here is from genome assembly GCF_900625065.1 of Prevotella marseillensis. Taxonomy (NCBI): domain Bacteria; kingdom Pseudomonadati; phylum Bacteroidota; class Bacteroidia; order Bacteroidales; family Prevotellaceae; genus Prevotella; species Prevotella marseillensis. Next base: position 53,974 of record NZ_UYXY01000002.1, read on the forward strand.
CGGCAGCCGTGGGGTGCGGCAGCTTGGTCATCACCCATCCTGCGAGGCATAACAGCGGGAAGGCCACTGCCCCTATCAGGGCCGGCATCCAGAACTCGCTGACGTGGAGCGTGTGGAGCGCATAGAGTCCGAGCGACTTTGCCACGCCCGAGCTCAGGGCCATGCTCACTCCCATGATGCTTGCCAGTATGTCGGTGGTGCGGCGTCCTTCAAGAAAACTGAATATCACGCCCCACATACAGCCCAGCGACAGGCCGTTGAAGAAGAGTGCGAAGATGTTGAGCGGCGCAGGCACGAGGGCAAACGTCAGCAGCGACACCTCCGACAGGGCTGCCGAACCGACGATAAACTTCAGGCGGTTCTGCGGCTTAAGCTCTGATATAAACTTTATGCCGAGCATCTTGGCGCACACATAGCCTATGAGCTGAATCATGCTGACCACAATCTTGTAGTCCATGCCGGCTATCTGCATGCCGTCGAACTCGGCTGCCGTGAACGGCTTGCGCAGGGCATACACGAGCGAATATGAAAGCAGGGCCGTGCCTCCTGCCCAGAATACGAAAAGCCAGTCGGGCATTGCCTTGCCGTTGCCTCTCAGGCGCTGTATTATGTTTAGAATCTTTTCCATTTCAATATTTGCAGTCATTCGGTTTCGGGTGCAAAATTAGCATCGTGCAGGCAGCGCAAAAATGAATAAATCATGAATAATAGGCCGTAACAATTCAGTAAAATGATTGTAACCGGATAATAATTTTTCTGTTGCCGGAAAGAAACCCGAATGTAACACGGATGTAATATGTTTTAATACGAAAAGGCCTATCTTTGCAGTGCAATTACCATTCAGTGAAATTATGAAAGAGCTTAGAGAGATATACGACCGCATAACCTATCTGAGACAGAAAGGCATGAAAATGAAGGACATAGCAGGATGCATCGACTTTGCGCCGAGCGTGCTTTCGGCCCTTTACACCACCGTGCTGCCGGCCTTCTTCAAGAACATAGAGAAGGGCGAGAGCCATGAGGCTGCGCTCGACAACGCCCTGATATGGGTCAACAATGTTTCAAAGAAGAAGCTGCTGGGCTCTATTCCGGCCATGAAGAAGGTACTCTTCTCTGACGACATAATACCTGTTGTGCCTGAAAGCGAGACCGCCAATCCCTTCATATCCGAACTTGAGCGCAACATGAAGCGCACTGCCGGACAGATAGCCAACTACAGCGGCATATACATGAGCTACAGCGTGTCGTCAGGCTCGCTCGCAATGAAGCTCGAACCTTATATCATAACGCCGGCGGCCAACGGCAACTACGTGCTCGTTGGACACAACAACGCCTACGGAACTACACACTGGGGTATTGCGATGATGAACGGCATAAACCACATCTACCTGATGTTCAACGAGAACAAGGAGCCTCAGCTTGCCCTGTTCAACATCTGCCTGAAGATTCCGATGTACGACAGACCGCCGTTTCTGAGGGGCGTCTACACTTGCTTCGACTACAACTACAATCCCATTGCAAGGCGCATTCTCTTCGTGAAGCTGTCAGACAGCACCTCGCGCGAAGACTTCGCGAAGCTAAAGGGATGTCTCAAAACACGCGAGGAACTGAGCGAGCAGGAGCGCAAATATTATGAATATACGTGCGGACAGGAGGATGTGGTGCGTATGTGCAACATTCCCTCGCCCACCATGCACGAGGACGACCTGATAACGGAGAAGCGCATTCTGGCAATGAACACCGCCACAGAAAGAAAACCCATGCAGCTGCATGACGGCAGCAGGCATGATGAAGGCTGACAGCCGTATGGCTTAAAACATGGTATGAATGCACTTTGCGCATGACATCGTCTTACGGCGGCAGCACAGACGGCAACAGACTGCCCGACATGTAGCAGCATAGAGCCTCACGGCTACAGGGCGGAATGATTACGGCAACACGGCAGAAACCGCTGAAAACAAGGCATGAGGCAACGTATATGAACTTTTAACACTAAACCATAGTAACAAAAAGGGCACAAATGCGTTTTTATATCAACGCCCTGATTTAAGGGGTATAAAAACGGAAATAACGTAAAAGCAATATTGTTACTATGAACTTTTCCCTGAAACTTACAATTGTATCAGTAGCCGTCGCACAGACCGTATGTGCCGGCGGAAAGGCTATTAACGACGGCGTAGACCCGCCAGCCGTGGTTGCGGCATGGAGCACGCCGAAGGATTATCAGAAGATTATCGACATAAACTTCAGCGATGCCATGTGGCCCGGACAGACATGGGGCGGCAAGACCGGAGCCGACAGTCCGGAACTGGCCGACGGCGGATATGTCAACACGATAATAGACGTGCCTGCCAACGGCGGCAGCGAGGTTACATATCCCGTGATGTTCCACAACTGCACCTTTGCCAACAAAAAGAGCTACAACGGCTTTGCGGGTGCAACGGCGGCCTTCAGCCGGCAGTATTACCTCGGACAGAGCGCCACAGGCAAGGGCAACCGCTATGCCAACGACTGGACGGCAAAGGGGCACACGGCCTATCTGGAGGACAACATAAAGCGCGACAAGGACGGAAACATCGTCTACGGCGAGGCAGGATTCGTGCAGATGTGCAGCGCTCCGGCCACGGCAGGACATGACAACGCTACAAAGGGCGAGTCGCAGCACGGCTGGGTGGAGATAGACCACATACCATACGTTGAGCGCGTGCAGTGGTCGTGGTCGTCTACATCATGGGGCCGCGGCATAAAGTGCGACATAAAGATTGGCAACGGTCAGTGGAAGCCGCTGGTATGGATGGGCTCGGGCATGGCCGCCTACGGCTACTCGGCCTTCAGCGACCAGGGCTACATGATGGAGAACGTGATTAACGCCAGCGACGTGTCGCTGCGCTGGCGCGTGTGGGACGGCGAAGACCAGGACAATCCCGTGCAGCTTACAGCCGACGGCAAGGCCGTATTTCAGGCTGAGACCGACCCGCTGGCACGCCAGCAGCCGGCCCGTGTGCACAAGATAATGATATACGGAAAGAAGATTACGGCCGAACAGGCTCTCTATGCAAGGCAGAACCCCGTGGGCAGCGTGGGCGAGCTGACAGCCATAAGGGGACATAAGGAGCCGCACATAAGCGCGCCCGACGCAAAGGCACCCGTAGAACTGAAGTTGGTGGCGCAGGACGGCAGCGCGCAGTACACAAGCATACAGCAGGCCATCGACGCCGTCAGCAACGGGGCACGCGGCATAATATACGTTCGTCCGGGCGTATACGACGAGAACGTGTATGCCGGCAGACGCAACGACAAGAACAAGTTTATAAGCATAATAGGCGAAGACCGCAACACCACGATACTGACATCATCTGTTGACCGCGGACCGAAGAGCAAGGGCAAGCGCTACTACGACTGCGCCGCGCTCAATGTCTACGCCGACCGCTTCTATGCCGAGAACATCACCATACGCAACACCAGCGGCAACGTGGGACAGGCCGAGGCACTGTTTACGGCCGGAGACGCACACGTGTTCAGCAACTGCACACTGAGCGGATATCAGGACACATACAAGGCCAACGGCGGAGCGCGCGGATACTTCAGCCGCTGCACCATAGAGGGTGCCACCGACTTTATTTATGACGCGGGCCTCGAGTGGTTTGACAACTGCGAGATACGCTGCGTCAGGGGCAAGGGATACATCACGGCTGCCGCCACATCTGAGCTGCCGCTCACACGTGCCATGTATCCAAAACTGAGCCAAAGCCGCCTGTATGCGGGTCTGTTCTTCAACCGCTGCCGACTAACCGCCGAGCAGGGCGTGGCCGACGGCGCCTACTATCTGGGACGCCCGTGGAAGGAGAACTGCGGCACGATGTTCATAAACTGCACGCTGGGCAGCCACATAAACAAGGCAGGATGGCTCGACTGGGGCGGACGAGGCAACACGGCATCATATCTTGAATATAACAGCACCGACGAAAACGGGCAGCCTGCTGACACAAGCCGGCGCGTAAGCTTCGGCCGCCAGGCCACCAAGGACGAGGTGGAGGCATACATAAACGCAGACTTCCTGTTCAAGAAGGCGTCTGACGTGCCCTTCGACTTCAACGTCATACTTCAGGGTGCCCCTGCCCCGTCGGTATTCACGCGCAGCGGCAACACGTTCGAGTGGAACAGCGACCGACTGGCTGCCGGCTACCTGATATACCGCAACGGGCGCTTCGAGGCTTTTGTGGCCGAGCCTGAATACACCATATCAGACGGCAATGCAGACGAATACAGCGTTAAGACCGTTTCGCGCCAGGGTGCAACGTCAGAGGCTGTTGCCATGCGTGTAACGCCCGTGGCCTTCCCCACGGCCGAAGGCTTCGGCAAATATGCCACTGGCGGACGCGGCGGACAGGTGGTTACGGTTACGTCGCTGGCCGACACCGAGGACGAAGGCACGCTGCGATGGGCCTTCAGCCAGTATCCGGGCGAGCCGCTCACCATCGTGTTTGCGGTGAACGGCGAGATACGCCTCAACAGCAACCTGCGCGTGAAGCGTGCCAACTGGACGCTGGCAGGACAGACGGCTCCGGGCGACGGAATAAGCATCGTGGGCGACAAGGTGAACTTCGGCAGTTCGGAAAACTTCATCGTGCGCAACATACGCTTCCGCGCCGGCGACGGCAAGCAGGACCAGGCCTGCGGAACGGAGAACTGCACCAACTTTATATTCGACCACTGCGTGTTCGGATGGTCGATGGAGGAAAACATGAACACGGCCGACAGCCACTATCTCACCGTTCAGTACTGCATAGTGCACGAGGGCCTCAACGACGCCGGCCACAAGAAGGGCAAGCGCGGATACGGCTCGCAGTGGGGCGGCTCGCCTGCCACTTACCACCACAACCTGCTGGCAGGCAACGACTCGCGCAGTCCGCGCTTCAACGGCGCCAGGGGCGAAGACTATGTGGTGTTTATGGAATATGTGAACAACGTGAACTTCAACTGGGGACGCTGGAACTCGTGCTACGGCGGCGAGAACTCGGCCGACATAACAGAATATAACGGCCGCAACTCGGCTCATGAGTGCAACTTCATGAACAACTACTACAAACCCGGCCCTGAGTCGCCTGCCAACTCGGTGTTTGTCATGGCAAGCCACGCCCGCAAGGGTGCCACGTCGTGGGGCCCGGCACGCTGGTATGTAAGCGGAAACGTCATGGAGGGCAACGACGCTGCCACAGCCGACAACTGGCAGGCCATGAGCGCCGAGAAATATACAACAGACCAGATAAGGGTGAATGAGCGCATCGTGCCCGAAATGCCTTACTATAAGCTCGACGAGACTGAAGGCGCCATAGGCAAATACCGCCCGTCGCGCTACATGCTGACCGACATACAGACGGCCGGCGAGGCATATAAGACGGTGCTGAAGAAGGCGGGAACGATAAACCGCGACGCCACGGAAAAGCGCGTGATAAACGACGTGAAGAGCGGCAACCCGAAGTTCAGCGGCTCGAAGACAGGCAAGCGCGGCATTATCGACTCTGTGAACGATGCCGAAGGCTTCGGACTAAGCCACAAGCAGGAGGCAGCACCGGCTGACACCGACGGCGACGGAATGCCGGACAAATGGGAGAAGAAACACGGTCTGAACCCTGACAATGCCGACGACCGCAACCTGACAAACCCCGACGGCTACACCGCCCTTGAGGTTTATCTGAACAGTCTGATGGGCGAAAAGCTGAGCTGCAAATTCAGCAGCACCGCCACATCATACGGCAAACAGGCTAAATAAGGCGTGGCGCGCCTGCCTGAAAGCAATAAAGACAAAGTAAAAACAACATTCATAAGCGCAGAAAAAGGTGGAAACCCGAGCCGGCTTGTAAACAATATCCGGCTGAAGGTTTCCGCCTTTTCTGTATCTTGACGCTTTTGTCAAAAAGAATAAAAGCATGAACTGCAACAATAGCCGGCAGAACTATTCATCATAAATATTTATAAAAAGACCAAGAAAGACAATTCAATGCCCCTCCATATTTTTTGACAATGGAAGAAACCTGCACTTGATAAATCCTACCGTCATACTGAGGAAATAATTTCTTTATATGATTAAGGGCTTCTGCATCAGTAGCCCGCCCCAGACCGGGAACAATTATAACGTCTTTAGTATGAATCATGTTAATATACGCCCAACTATATTCATGATAATCACTTAATTCCAGTTCTATAACCTTAAAACATGACTCCAGAATCTCACGCATCCTTGCAGCTATCTTATCCGGATAAACTTTAAGGTTCACCAGCAATTTATTTGGTCCTACGGCATGTAGAATTCCGTCTGTATGTCCGCATGCATCACCTCTATCCCACGGAAGAAACAATAACTTATGCTTTGGAAACAACTTTTCCAACTGATAAACAAGATTTTCCCCTGCCACTTCGGAGTTTTCAAAAAACACCTTTTCAGTCATCACAACAACAGGAGTATACCCTCGTCCCCTCTTGATACTTGCAAAAGTAAAATTGCCACCATCTGCAATAATTGGGGATGTTTCTATTGAAGCGGAAGTAAGTTTCTTAGCCAATTCAAGAGAAACTTCTGTCGGCGTCTCATAATCACGATATCCCTTCAAATAATCCGGATGATAACGAAACTGAACAAATCTATCATAATCTACCTGTATCGGCATATAATCCCTGCACCAATAGTCGGCTGTCCCTTTTAACACTCCATGCCTGACATTATGATGTGACAATATTTCCGACAACTCATTATATATTTGTGGATAATATTTTTTTAATTCCTCAGAAAATAGCACATAATCCTGCTGTTGTAAAGCCACTTGCATTATTTTATCATATCAAGGTTAGTAAAATGCCACATACGGTCTCCATTCTCACCACTTATTTTGTTAACATTAACCCTCGCAGAAGATGCAATATTTACTTTTTTAAACTCAGCGTTGTCTACCCATACAATATTCAACCCCCTGCCGAAGACTGACGCATTGCCCAACAAATCTTCCCACAAATACTGGGATCTGAATGGACTTTTCTTATTATTGGTTTTATTTGTATATTCCTCTTTCTCGCCGGAAACAGATTTATACGTATATCCTCTCATCAAAAATGAAGCACGGTATTTTCCTTCACGCTCAAACGTCATGTCAACACCCGAACTATGAGGATAAATAGATCCTACAGGAAAATACGGAAGATCTCCTTTATGATACATCTGCGGTTCAACAATAATGCCATTTTCTTCATCATGGAAATAAAATTCAATATCTATCGGGTAAATTTCATATTCACCATTGACAACAAAATGCCCATTAAAAACGACTTGGGCAATGTCTTCAAACTGCCTTGTAAGTCCATCTATAGTGTATACTGGCGTGAACTGTTCTAGAACTTCTTTTAATTTTTGTGGTGTTTTCATATTAATTCTTTTTAAATAAGTATATTATTCTCTTCTGTTTCCATTCTTAAGCAGGAAACAAAAGTAAGGAAATATGATGTATGTTTCAAATTTAAGACTGCATTTAACACTTTCGTATCTCAAAAAAGAATTCATCTATATACGGAAAATCACGTGCTTACAAAGCGAAAATCCATCTGCATGGTGAAAGCACCCAAAAATCCGTAACTTTTTCTTTTAATTATGTTACGGTTATGTTATACAGCGCTATTTAAAAATATTTTCTTTAAGCAAATTAAGCCGTAATAGTTTCAGACTGTTAGTGGCCTGTTTACGAGTCGTTAATGGGCCGTTTACGAGTCAAAAACCGGCCACTTTTTATACGCAAACGGCCCTGTTATTTTTCGCATTCAACAACTTAACCTATTACGGCTTTTTGTTTTGTGGAATAAAACATCTGAACTGTCTGTCAGGGGTGTTATTTCATTTTGACTACAAAAAGGTATATGTTGCGGATCACAGATCCTTATATTCAATGCTGCCGGATGGCACATCCGGCAGAACATTAGCCCTGCTGTTTCTTAACATCGCTGCAACAAGAGAACAATAGCGAGAAAAACACAAGATATTTAAATTTAACGGCCTAAAAAGAAAAGCATTTGACTTTTTTCGCTGCGCTAAAGGAAATTTCTCCTTAACTACCTAACTCCTTAACTCCGAAAAAGCATTTGACTTTAACTACTTTAAGACTTTTATCTTATGGAATAAAACACCAGAACTGTCAGTCTGGGGTGTTATTATATTTTGAATACCAAAAGGTATATGTTGCGGATCACAGATCCTTATATTCAATGCTGCCGGATGGCACATCCGGCAGAACATTAGCCCTGCTGTTTCTTAACATCGTTGCAACAAAAGAACTATAGTGAGAAAAAAAGGTATTTGAATTTAACTGCCTAAAAAGAAAAGCATTTGACTTTTTTCGCTGCGCTAAAGGAAATTTCTCCTTAACTACTTAACTCCTAAAAAAGCATTTGACTTTAACTACTTTAACTCCTCTAACTACTTTAACTCCTCTAACTACTTTAACTCCTAATGAGACTCCATAAAAAAGGGAGAGGCAAAAGCCATGCGGCCTTTACCTCTCCCGAAAAAATATATTCTCTCAACTTTTATTTCTTCTTCACTGCACCTTTTACTAATACAGCCTTATACTCGTCAGGACTGTTGAGCAGGCGGCATGCCTCCTTCATCTGCTTGTCGTAGCGCAGACTGTTCTCCATGCTTCCAACCTGATAATAGTAGGCAGCAATGATGTCGTTGGATATTATCTGCTTTAGCACGTCCTTGTGATAGTCGAGGTCTTTAGCTATGTTGTGCTTCAGCTTCTTCTCCAGATTTTCAAATTCGGCCTTGGCGTCGTCATAATAGCCCTCAAACTCAACAACCTTCTTTAGCGACTTTAGCAGTTTCTCGCTCTCAGGGTCGTAGGTGAATCCGCTCTTTATCACTCTCTGCTTGAAGTCCTCATAGTCGGCGTCAGAAAGCTCAAACTCTGAAGGCTTGGCTATCGTTGGGTGAGAAGCGATATAGTCGACCTCATAGTCGAGCAGCACCTCGGTAGAGTCGAGTCCGCTCACGGTGAGATAGTAGGCAATGTTGGGCAGCGAGTCGGGACGCACCTCTATGTCGGGCTTAATGCCTCCGCCGTCGCGCACCTCGCGTCCGCCTGCCGTATAGAACACCTTGGTCAGACTGTCGGGTATGTGCTCGGTATATCCGCCGCGCGCGTGCTTATAGTTTATTGCCTGTATGCAGCGTCCGCTCGGAATATAATATTTGCTTGTGGTCAGCTTCAGCTGTCCGTTGTATGATATGTCAACAGGCAACTGCACGAGACCCTTGCCGTAGGTGCGCGTGCCCATGATTACGGCGCGGTCGAGGTCCTGCAGACTTCCGCTGGTAATCTCGCTGGCGCTGGCCGACTCGCCGTTGACTAGCACCACAACGGGCATCACCGTGTCGATAGGCTCAACGGTGGTCTTATAGTCATAGTTGGCACGCTTCAGCTTGCCGCGGGTCTTCACCAGCGTGATGTCCTTCGGCACAAACATGTTGACAATGTTGACAGCCTCTGAAAGAGAGCCGCCGCCGTTGCCGCGCAGGTCGAGCACGAGGCCCTTCATGCCCTGCTTCTTCATCTCGATGAACGCCTTGCGCACATCCTTTGAGCAGTCTTCGGTGAAGCTGCTCAGATTGAGATAGCCTATGCTGTCGGGGCGCAGGCCATAGTAAGGAATTGAAGGCATGTTGACAGAGCGGCGCGTTATTCTGAACTCCATGTTCTTGCCCGTGCTGGGGCGCTTCACCTTCAGCACGAACGTCGTGCCGGCGTCGCCGCGCAGATGCGAACTTACGTAGCTCACGTCCTTGTCGGTCATAACGGAGTCGTCGATACTCAGGATGATGTCGCCCTTCTTCAGGCCCACCTCGGCAGCCGGGTTGCCTGCATAAGGCTCGTCGATGACCACGCGCTTCAGCTTCTGGTTGTAGCGTATCACGGCTCCTATGCCCACATAGCGGCCGGTTATCATCGTCTTAAGGTCGTTCACCTTGTTCTCGGGATAGTAGACGGTGTAGGGGTCGAGCGAGCGCAGCATCGAGTTGATGGCCGTGCCCACCACCTCGTCGGCGTTGAGCGTGTCTACATACATCAGGTCGAGATAGCTGTAAATCTCGTTGAACACCTGCATGTTCTTGGCCACGTCGAAGTTGTGGCTCTTGCTTTCCTGGGCCGACGCCGCCATGAAAGGCAGCATGAGCAGCACCGCAAGCTGAAATAGTCTTATTCTCATCTTATGTTCTTATTGTTTCTTTTTCTTGTTGCAAAGCAAATTCATGCCTCATACGGCCGCAAAGCGTCAACGCGAGAGGCCCCTGCCCTGTTGCCGGCAATGCCCACAGCCGCCTTCACCGGCAGCAAAAGCATGCGCACGTGCCCTAAGCGGCAGAAGCAGCACACGCAGACTCACCGGCAGCCGGCCGGACACAGCCCCAAAAGCATGAGCCTAAGGCATGGTCTCAGCAGCCGTATTGACTTATGCAAAGTTACATATATATATGGTGAAAACACCACTTTTCGGGGAAAAATTATTTTATTTTAGTCTAAAATTGAATTTTTTGCCAAAAAAGTTTGGAGGTTTCAAAAAATCTTCTTACCTTTGCATCGCATTTGAAAGGAAATGCATCACATGCTTCAATAGCTCAGTTGGTTAGAGCACCTGACTGTTAATCAGGGGGTCGTTGGTTCAAGCCCATCTTGAAGCGCAAAAAGGAGTTGCTTCGGTAACTCCTTTTTTGTTTTTGTATAATTCATCACTTTCAGCCGCAACGGCTACACCTTGCAGACAATACACCACATGAACAACAGCCACAACAAGATAATAATGCTGGGCACAGGCAGCGCAGGAGTTACAAAATGCTATAACACATGCTTCTTCCTGAAGACAGCCGACACATCGCTGCTCGTGGACGCAGGAGGCGGCAACGGCATAATGTCGCAGATAGAAAAGGCGGGCATAAACCTTACGGACATACACCACATGTTCATAACGCACGCTCACACCGACCACATACTGGGCGCCGTGTGGGTGGTGAGAATGATTATGCACAGGATTCTCGGCGGCGAATATAAGGGCAACCTGAACGTATACGGCAACGACAAGGTGATAAGCACGCTAAAGCAGATATGCCTCATGACGCTGCACAAGAACTATAACGCGCTGTTCGGCAGCCGCATCATGCTGTGCGAGAAGCTGAGCGGCGACGAATTTCAGGCCGGCGACATCAGCATGCAGTGCTTCGACGTGCTGTCGGACAAGGAAAAGCAGTTTGGCTTCCGTGCCATAATGCCGGGAGGAGCCACGCTGGTGTGCATGGGCGACGAGCCGTGCAACAGAGCCAACTACCCTATTGCGCGCGGTGCCGACTGGCTCATGTGCGAGGCCTTCTGTCTGTATAAGGACCGCGACGTGTTCAAGCCCTACGAGAAGTTTCACAGCACGGCCAGGGACGCCGGAGCCGTGGCAGCCGAGCTGGGCGTGAAGAATCTGCTGCTATACCACACCGAAGACAAGACGCTGGCCACACGCAGGACCGAATATGCCCGCGAGGCGGCGCAGAGCTTCAAGGGCAACATCTTTGTACCTGACGACCTCGAAACTATAGACATCGACTGAACGATAATAACTAAAAATAAAATATGAGCTGTATCATTCTCTTAACAGAGTCTGATACAGCTCATATCATCATGAACCAACCTCTATATATACCACTATAATTGAATGTGGACTATTAAACAACCTTAATCATGCCGCAACGGCGCGCAGCTTGCTGCTCAGCGGCAGGATAAACAGGAGGCAGACAACGGCTCCGCATGCCATGACGAGGCCCGAAGTGAGGGTTATGTCGCCAATGCCTACAAGCGGACTCGAAAGGGCACCGGCAACAAAGCCGGAGGCACCGAAGATGGCACTGGCAGCACCGGCATTGTCGCGCTCGCTGTCGAGGGCTATGGCCGTCAAAGGCGGCTGCATCAGTCCGAAGCATATCAGCGTGTAGATATATGCCAGCATGACTATCCAGAGGGGCATGGCCGTGTTGAGCAGGAACGCAAGCAGCAGCGTGCCGGCAAGCATGCCCAGACCGCCGAAGCGCAGGCATGTGCCCTGACTGCGGAAACGCGTGGCCATGGCAGCGCCAACGCCTATCATGAGCGCGTTCAGGCCGAAGCAGAGGCTATAGCCGAGCGGCGAAAGATGATACACCTGCTGCATGATGAACGGCGAAGAGGCTATGTAGGCAAAGAACATAAAGAAGCACGCCATCTCGGCCATGACGGAAAGAGTGAAGCGAGAGTTGCGGAACACGCGGAACAGATTGCCGTACACCTTTATCACGCTCTTCCGTATGCGGTTGGCAGGCTGCAGCGTCTCGGGCAAGAACATACTGCAAACCATGAGCACAAGTCCCACGGCAAGAATTACGGCAAAAACGCCTGTCCACGACGTAACGCCGGCCATAAGTCCGCCGACCACCGGGGCGCACACTGGTGCAATGCCGTTGATGGCACCTAGCAGAGCCATGAAGCTGGCAAGCTCGCGGCCTGTGTACATGTCGGCCGACATGCTCTTGGCTATCACTATGCCTCCCGCGCCGGCCAATCCCTGCAGCACGCGCATGGCGTTAAACATAAATATATCTCCCGAGAATATGCACAGCAGCGACGCCACCACAAAGAGCAGCATAGAGCCTACCAATATGCGCTTGCGCCCATACTTGTCGGTGAGCGGCCCTATGAACAGCTGACCGGCGGCAAGACCTATCATGCCGGCCGTGAGGCTCATGGAGGCCAGCGCGGGCGTGGTGTGGAAATAGCCTGTCATCTCCGGCAGCACCGGAAGATAGAAGTCTGTAACGAACGGACCGAAGGCCGTAAGCATGCCGAGCGTGGCAGGAATAAATACTTTCATGTTTTGTTTCATTGTTATCCTCTATTATCTTATTCGGGTGCAAAGTTAGCAAAAATGTGTGAGCCGCGAAAAGAATCACGGCAGGCTGCCGACCATGCATATACTAAACCGCAGGGTTTTATAGACCAAAAACATAGACGGATATACGAAAAATATGGACGAAGAAAGATGATCGGCAAATATGAATAGACAGACTAAGAAACTACTGTATACGCAATATCCGACACACAAGAACCAACGCAGCAAGCACAAGACAGCCCTTCACTCCATCCTATCCTCATCCGGCATTCCACCCATCTTCTTACTCAGTTTCTGATACATTGAGGGCGTCATGCCGATAATTCGCTTGAAAGTCTTGATAAAATTAGTCTGCGAATTATAGCCCACAGACTGCGCTATGGCCTGAATTGTAAGATGGCCATAGTTTTCGGTGTCGCAGATGCGGCGCGTAACCTCACGTATGCGCGCCTCGTTGAGCAGCGACTTAAAGTTCTTTCCGTAGGTGCTGTTTATAGCCCACGAGACATACGAAGTGTTCGACCCTATCATGCCGGCAAGCATCTGCAACGTGAAGTCCTGGCGAGATATGACATCGACATCATCAAGAATCGTCATTATACGCTGTATCATCAATGCCGTCTGCGCATCGTTCATCTTGGGTTCGGCCGATGTCCCTGCATGCTGTCCTTCCGCCTCATTGTCTTCATCCATCATGCCAGGCGCGGCAGCCATCCCGTCAGTCTGTTTTTTTGCGTCAGCCATACCCATCGACTTTATATATTGTTCGCGCAGATGTCTGCTGTTCTGCTGCTCTCTGATAAGGTCTGCATTCTTATCCATCAGTGCACGATGAGCCGTCCGCAGGTTTATGTTGCTGCGTATCACCTTTATTATAGCCACTACGAGAATAAGGGTAAGCACTACAAAGGCTACAATTATCAGAACCTGGCGTGTTATGCGGTCGTTCAGAAACGATATATGCCTGTCGGTAATTCTCCGCTCAATAGAGCTGTACCTGCTGCGTGTTTTGTTGAAGTTTCTGAGATTGTAAATTGAATCTTCCAACGTAACAGAAAGGCTCCTGTAATGCGCCATAAGTATCGAGTCGCCCTTTGCGCCATAAGCTTTTGACAGCACCTCATAAGTATGGCTAAGCTGATTTGTGTTTCCACTCTTCATGGCTTCCTCCATAAGTAGCGTGGCAATGACAATGGCTGTGTCAGGTCTGTTCATCCCCACATACGACTCGGCTATGACAGCATATAGCGACATGCTGTATTCGTCGCCCATGCCATACTTCTCAGCACACTTCTGCGCTTCAGAATAATAATGAACCGCTTCCTGGTAATTATTTTCAGCATAAGCAAGTGTGCCTGCACTATAAAGATCGTAGTATTCTTTCTCTCGACGGTTAGAAGTTGACATATTCTTTAGAATGTCATAATATTCTCTTGCCGCATTCAGGTCGCCTGTCTGACAATAAGTATTCATCAAATAACATGCAAATCTGTAAGCCTCATTGTTGTCATGGCGCCCGACAGCACTTTTATATCCACGGCCAAAGAATATAACGGCTTGTTCATAATCTTTGAAGCGGCAATAAAGCACGCCTATCCTACCAAGACACTCTTCTGTCAGAAAATGATTATTGCCTTCCTGCGCACGTTCAAGAGCCCTGATATAGAAGTCAAGACTCTCATTATATTTGGCCGCGGCTATGCAGCTGTCGCCACGCCTTATATTATCTTTTATAAATTTTTCGTCTGAAACTGCATTAACGGCAGACGAGCATATAAATAATAAAATGAATATAACAAGCTTTTGCATATTGTTTTTCTGACAGTATTATTGATGTTTCACTGGCAAATGTAACAAAAATCAGGCAAATTATTATGTTTTTATAAAAGCGAAATTCCTTTTAAGCGCAAAATAATACAACTTTTCGGTTTTACTGTAACTTTGAAAGCACAGAACGAGCTGTTCACATTCTTATTTATTAACTTAAAATTTATACTGATGAAACAGAATCTAACCCAACTGTTCAGGCTATTTGGTGCCGCTTTGCTCTTATTGATAACGGGCAACAGCGCCATGGCGCAGACAAATTCGCACGGAAGTGATGCCTTTGAACGCGAAATGGCTTACCGCAAGGCTCATCCGTATGGAGTATGGCACCGCATGGGCGAAACCGCAAAAAACGGGAAAAGGCCCATTTCATCGAAAAAAGTTAAGCCCTACATCAAATTAGCCGCAGAGGCTGAAGAACCTGTAACACTATACGGAATACTGACTTTTAAGTGGGACTGGGTGTGGAACGGAAAAGAGGAATACGGTCTTTACTCCTTTGACACCAGCGGCGACTGCACAGTGAACCCCGTGTACTTAGACAATGACTTTGAAGCCACAGGAGGCGGAGCATACTACGAAAACACTCTTTGCTTCACAAGGGTTGAGTATGACTATTATGGTGACAATTTTTACAACACAAGACTGTTGACATACGATACTGACACATGGAAACAGCTGTCGGATACATTTGTAAAAGATGCCACCTACATGGCGTCAGACATGACCTACGACCCTACCACAGGCATGATATACGGATGCTTCAGCAATGCTGACGCAAGCGACTACGAGTTTTCGATGATGGATCCTAAGACAAAGGAACTGACCATGATAAACAACGAGAGCCTGAGCGGAATGAAACGTCTGGTATGCATAGCGTGCAACAGCCAAGGCGAGCTCTACGGCGTCGACTTAAACGGAGACCTCTATCAGATAGACAAAGAGACCGGCGAAACGACACTGATAGGCCCGACAGACATTACACCGTCTAACTATCTGCAGGCTGCTACATTCGATCCTAACACAGGCAAGATGTATTGGGCTGCTGTAGACGCCGACGAATATTCTTATCTGTGCGAACTTAACCTTGAAACAGGTACAGCAACCGTACTGGGAGAATTTGCTGACGGAGAAGAGTTTGCCGGATTGTATATACCTGAGAAACCTAAGTCAGACAAAGTGCCGGCTGAAGCCCAGAACACGGCTTTGAATTTTGAAGGCGACGCGCTGACTGGCAACATCAGTTTCAGCATTCCTGACAAGACTTACGGCGGAGAGGCTCTTTCGGGCAATGTGAACTATACTGTTAAAGTGAACGACGCAGAGGCTGCCAAGGGCACTGCCGCTCCCGGAGCTACAGTCAAAGAGGACATTACTGCCGTGGCAGGACTAAACAAATTTGACATCGTGCTGAGCAATGATGAAGGCGAAAGCCCGATGACACGCATACGCAAATGGATAGGACCTGACTCACCGAAGGCCATAACCGACCTTAACGTAAAGATTGACAACTTTGTGTCTACCGTTACATGGACTGCCCCGACTGAAGGCCTAAACGAAGGATATGTGAATCCTGACGAAATAGAATATACTATTGTACGCAATCCGGGCAACATAACCGTGGCAGAGAACCATAAGGGCAACACATTCACGGAAACAATACCTGAAGCTGACTTCACAGGATACACCTATACCGTAACTCCTTCGTATAAAGGACTTACAGGCGAGTCAAAGACTTCAGACCTCGTATTGTTCGGCAACAGTTTCGCAGTGCCCTATCACGAAGACTTCAGCGACTCATCTCACTTTGAATACTTCAAGACTTACGACAATAACAATGACGACTGGACATGGACCAGAATTGAGGAAGAAAACAACAATCAGATGCGCTTTATCTATACAAAAGACGGCGACGACTGGCTCGTGTCTCCTGCCATTGCACTCAAAGGCGACCGCAACTACAAGCTGTCTGTCAACATTGAGCGTCTGAACAGAAAGTGCAAGCCGTATCTTGAGGGCAACCTCGACATATATGCCGGCACAGGCGACGACTACACAAAGTATAAGAAGATTGATATGGACTCTGTAAGCGTTGACACAGATACGTGGATAACTCTTATTCAGGGCATAATAACGCCTGAGGGCGACGGCGACTACCACATTGCATTCTATGCAGGAGGACCTGAGGATGCATTCTATCTCGGACTTACCGACTTCGGAATCGTAGAGAACCACATGCTTGCCGCACCGGCAGAAGTTACCGGCCTTAGCATCAAAGCCGGCGAGAAAGGCGCACTAAAGTCAGACATCACATTCAAGGCTCCGCAGACAACCATCGAGGGCAAGACTCTTGCTGCCATTGAAGGCATTGATGTCTACAGAGACGACAAACTGGTGAAGACACTTACGGCACAGCCGGGCGAGAACATAAGCTACGTGGACGAAGACGGCATGACAGCCGGATTCCACACATACAAGATTGTTCCGCGCAACGACAAGGGCGAAGGCACAGAGGCTTACGACACACTCTACGTAGGCACCGACATTGCCGAGGCTCCTGCAAACGTCAAGGCAAGAGTCGACCTCAACGAAATGACACTGACATGGGACATTCCTGAAAACGGAGTTAACGGCGGATATATCGACCCTGAGGCTATAACTTACGACATAATTGATTCTGACGGCAACGAGATTGCCACAGGAGTTAAGGACAACACCTACAAATTCAGCGTTGACCAGAGCGGCAGTCAGCATGCGGTTCAGTATGGCGTGACACCTGTAAGCGCAGGCGGAAAGGGACAAAACAGTGCATCCAACATAATAATCCTTGGCGAGGAATACACACTGCCGTTCCAGGAGAACTTTGCAGAAGGATTTGCAGCCTACAACATGTGGTGGACACTGAGCAACAGCAACGCCGACTATGAATCGTACATCATTGACGAAATATCTTCTGACAACGACGGCTACTGCATGATGACCGACATATGGGAGGCTACAGAGGTAATGGTGAACACAGGCAAGATTTCTCTCGAAGGCAGCAACAGTCCTGAACTGAAATTCAACTACTACACAGACAACAGCATGTCACTGACCATAGAGGCCGAGACAAACACTGGCGAGATTGTGACACTGAAGACCATCAGCACCACAGCCTCAGAAGAATTTACCGTGGAGACAGTGTCGCTTAACGATGTAAAAGACGCATCTTACGTTGTGATACGTTTCCATGCGACAGACATTCCTGAATATACATCGCTCGCGCTCGACGACATCAGCGTGAAAGACTCTGAAGGAACAGGCGTAAGCGTCACTACAGCCGACGAAGACAGCATCAAAGAGATATACTCTGTAGACGGCAAGAAACTCTCAACAGAACACTCTATGAAGAAAGGTCTGTATATAATCAAAAAAGGCAACAAAGTAGAAAAGATAACTGTTAAGTAATTATGAAACGCTTTTTCTTATTTATTTTAGCACATATTATTATCGCTTCTTATGGTTGGGCACAAAGCCCAACCGTAAGTTACGGCTACTGTGACGGCAACATCAGCAACACACGCGACTTTGCCGTAAGCGGAAACGCAGACATATCTGCAGCAATACTTATTCCAGGCAACGTACTGGACGGATATGCCGGCAACAGCATCGAAACCATACGCGTGGGAATAAAGAGCAAGATTAACATCGACGAGATTACCGTATGGGTGCGCTCATCGCTCGACGGCGAGAACATCGTGTCGCAGACCATCAACCGCGAAACAACGCAGACCGTGGCCAACGGCTGGAACGAGATTAAACTCGACACTCCGTATGAAATAAAGAAGGGCGCTGGCGACATTTATGTAGGCTACACGTTCAGCCAGCGCAACATGAGCTACGGCATATCGGCTATAACCGACATACCTAAATCGCTCTACGTAAACAACGACGGCACATGGACCGACCACAGCACTGAAGGAAGCCTAAGCGTTGAAGCCGTGATAGGCGGAGGCAACGTGCCGGCTTACGAGATGGCACCATACTTCGGTTCTGCACCTGAATTTATCACATCGGGCAACAATGTTTCTGTGGTTGCCATGATGCACAACTACGGCACGTCGAACATAAATTCATACAATATAAACTGCAAGATTGAAGGCGAAGACGAGGTGTACACATTCCCCGTGAACGAGCCTCTTAACTCGGGCGCAAGCCATCAGCAGACCATAAGGTTCACTCCTGAACTGAAACACGACCTGGGCGACCACCGCACCATACTTGTATATGCGGACAATCTCGACGGCAACACCGACGCCGTGAACGGCAACGACACACTGAGACTGCCGGTAAGCGTGGTGAGCAATGTCTACAGCCGCCGCGTGTTCCTTGAGGAGTTTACCGGACAGCTCTGCGGCAACTGCCCCCGCGTGGCAGGCTTCGTACACAACATTCTCGGCAAGGAAGACTTTGCCGGCCGCCTCATCGTTGCATGTCATCATGCAGGCTACGGCAAGGACACTTTCACGTCAGAGGCTGACGAAGAATATCTCGTGTTCTACGGCTCGGGAGGCACCTATGCTCCGGCTGCAATGATAGACAGAACCGAGCAGACCGACGGCGTGCCGGCATTCCTGCCCGAATCACAAGAGTCGCTCGAAGAGCTTATCCTCAACCGCCTCTCTGTTCCTGCCTTCTATGACCTGTCGCTGAACGTCAGCAAGACCGGAAACACCGTTACCGTTGACGTTGACATGGAGCGTCTGTCTAACGAAGACAACGACCTGCGCTATATCAACGTATACCTGATGGAGGACGGCATTATAGGATATCAGAGCGGAACGGCAGACGAATATAACTATGAGCACAATCACGTTGTACGTGCATACAGCTCTATTTGGGGCGAGCCTATAGCCTGGGACGGAACAAAGGCCGCATACAGCTATACTTTCGACCTTAACGAGAAATGGAACCAGGACAACATGCACGTGATAGCATATATCTCTAACTATAATCCTGACAACATCAACGCATGCACAATTGAGAACGCTGCCGAAATCAACCTCGACGGAACAACAGGCATCAAGGCTGCCATCGGCGAAAAGGCTGCCGAAGGCGACGGAGCTACATACAACCTTGCCGGACAGCGCGTAGGCAAGTCATGGCGCGGCATCGTGATACGCAACGGAAAGAAATACATGGCAAGATAGTCTGTACTGATTTTCCACACGGCAACATTATAGGGATAAGGCCTTTTATGATTTTAAAATCATTTACATAGTCATAATACTTAAGTTTTCTTACAGCATAAAATAAATAATCAAGGCCTTATCCCTACTGTATATTTAGCACAGACCGGGAGTTATTGTTCAGCCCGTTTTCTTGCTTTATATTGAGCTGATTTTCTTTAAATATTTAGCAGACATGGCTGACAATGTAAAGAAAAGCGGACAAAAAGCACAAATATAAAGCTATATACGGCCTAATGACCGGTCTGGGTTTATCATGGTCGCCAACACTCTTGTTGTGTCCTGACAAACAGAAAACTTTTTGATTTTGACGCTCTCAGAATGCCCGTGTTCTCCGCAACATCGAGGTTTGGACTAAAAAATGCACAAAATGCAGCTTTCAAGTTAAACTATTGACATACAGCATGTTATGTGTTTTCATAAAGAGAAACACATTTGTTAAAAAACATAACAGGCACGTTTACCACTCGAAAACGGCCCGTTTACCATCCGAAAGCATGCCTTTCACAATGCAAAAGCAATGGTTTTATGATGTAAAAATCATGATTTTGGCACAAAATCGGGCATCAAGCATAAACGAAAGTTAAAAGAACAGAACACATATAGGCCATTCTTTAACGTTTGTTATACATCGGATTTCTATTTTACAGAAAACTCTATACACGCAGAGTGTAAACATTTTTCAGTTTAGAACAAATCTGACATCAGACCACACATAGCTTTATTTATTTTGTGCATGCAATGACAAAGCCACACACCGGGTGAGCCCGCGGCTTTACTATAACAGGTGCAGGAAAACAAAAAACCATGTATTGCGCTCCTGTAAAGCACAATACATGGTTATGTATCAAGGTGAAAAATACGATGAAATCGGCTATTTCACGAACTCGACACTGCCTGGAATCTTCTGCCATTTGCCTCTTACGGCAAACTTCAGCGTACTTCCGCCCTTCTTGGTGTACGAGTAGGTGCCGTCAGAGTTGCGCTTTATCACGGCCGTGAAGTCCTCGCTGCCGTAGTCGTTGATCACTTCTATCTCGGCCTCATTCTTGCTTTTAATCTGCGACGAAACGATAATCCACTTGCCCGTGCTCTGCTTAGAGGCGATGAATCCGTCCACTTTGCCCAACACGGCCTGCCCCGGCACGTCAACGTTCTTGTCGTATAGATTCATCGTTATGTATATTTTATATTCGTCGTTGTGCAGGGTAACGTTGAATGTTGAGTCGGTCTGCGCCGGCAACAGCAGCGGAACGAGGCTCACGAAGAGCGCAAAAATAAGTTTTTTCATAAGCTAAAATATTGTTTCTGCAAATTTAATCAGTTACGGCCAAACTCTTCTCTCAAAACATCTAAAAAACATTATAGGCGCAAATTATTTTCGTCTGCGCGGCATTTATGGTCATAACAGGCGCACGACAGACGCATCACGGATGCGATGAAACGGCGATTTTTCTGTCTGAAGGCCTATTATCTCCGCCACAATGCGCAATAGTAACAATAAGGCTTGTATCTCCCATAGACCACGAAAAGGCCCTGACCAGGCCTCGCAGGCATAAGACATAAAAAAAGCGCGCCGCTTTTGCGGCGCGCCATAGCTAAATCATATGAAAGACAAATCCGTTATCACAACGGTATTTTATATTTACGCAGAGAGCATTACTCTACGTTCATTTCCTTGAGCAGACGGTCAGCGTGGCCCCACTTGTCCATCATGAAGATGACATAGCGGATGTCAACACCGATGCAGCGTGCCAGGTTCTTCTCGAAGTAGATGTCGCTTGACAGGCTGTCCCAGTTGCCGTCGAAGGCCAGACCGATGAGTTCGCCCTTGCCGTTGAACATAGGCGAGCCACTGTTACCGCCGGTTATGTCGTTGTTTGTCAGGAAGCAGAGCTGCATCTTGCCCGTTGTCTTGTCCTGATACTTGCCGAAGTCCTTGGCTGAAAGGAGTTCAGACATGATAGGCTCTGCATAATAGTCAGAGAAGTTGTCGCCGGTCTTCATCTTCTTGACGATGCTCTCGGCTGTTGTATAGTAGCCTGAAGGCGAGCCGTTCATGGTGAATCCGCCAACGCGTCCGTAGCTGAGGCGCATTGTCATGTTGGCGTCGCTGTAGTGAGGCATATCCTCTTCCATGCGCAGACGTGCGGCGCAGAGATATTTCTCCTGCAGAGCTATCGAGTCGCTGAGTGTTCCGAGAGCCTCCTTCTGGTCAGCCAGATACTTCTGGAGCGACAGTCCGAGCTGTATGCCCGGGTCTTTCTCTGTACCCTTCTTGTTGAAGTAGATCTTTGCGCCCTTCTTCATGAGAATAGACTTCTTGTAGAGATAGTCAACATAAGCCTTGCAGTTGCCCTTGAACTTCTTGTCGATTGTTGTGTAGAACGACGGCAGATACTGCTTGTCTACGTGCTCGCGGTAGTTTTGGAGCAGCACAGAGAACACCTCTTTATCCAGTGCCTCGTCCCATGCGTCGCTGTTGTCCTCAAACTCGTTGTACATCTTCAGCGAGTCTTTCTCTGAGCCCTTGGCCTCCATGCCGTTGCAGTATTTGAGCGCACGTGATGTCAGCTCGCATGTTCCGTTGAATGTTTCATACCAGTAATAGAAGGCACGCATGCGGTCGAAACGCTCGCCGTATAGCTTTGCCATCTTGTCGAAGTCGAGCTTGCCCTGCAGGTATCCTGTCTTCTCCTGATACTGGCGGATAAGCTTCTCGTAAGCCTGTTTCTGGCCGATGATACCGATAGAATCGATACATTTGTTCATACCCATAGAGTTTTTCCAGTAGTTGGCGCTCTGTGCGTACTTAGAGTCATACTTGATGCGCACAGCCTCGTCGGCCTGCATGTGGCGCTTCATTATCTCCTGCTTTACGCCGCGCACCTGCACACGTGTTGCGTTGCCTGCGTCGCGCATCTCCTTGATGCCGTAAGAAGAGAGATAACGCTCGGTGCTGCCGGGATAACCAACAGTCATTGCGAAGTCGCCGTCCTTGTATCCGTCGAGCGAAACCTGTGCCCAGTGCGGTGCTTTATAAGGCACATTGTCTTTAGAATATTCTGCCGGGCCGTTAGTCTTCGGGTCGGCATATATACGGAACACGCTGAAGTCGCATGTCTGGCGCGGCCACATCCAGTTGTCTGTCTCGCCACCGAACTTACCCATAGACTTAGGTACGGTGAAAACGAGGCGCACGTCGGTAAACATGCGGTATGTAGTGGCAAAATACTGGTTGCCTTCATAGTATGGGTCAATCTCCACGTGAAGACCTTTGTCGGCCTGACGTGCCTCTTCTGTCATAGCGGCAGCAACAGAGTCGATGAGCTGTGTGGCCTCCTCGTCAGACAGTTTGTCGATGCCGAGAGCCTTGAGGCGCTGGCTTACGTCCTCTTGCTTAACCATGAAACTAACGAAGAGGTTTTCGTTAGGAAGCTCTTCTTCATAGCTCTTGGCATAGAAGCCGTTGAGCATGTAGTCGTGCTCCACGGTAGAGTGGCTGCGTATTGCCTCAAAACCGCAGTGATGGTTGGTGAATACAAGGCCGTCGGGCGATACAACCACGCCCGAGCAGAAGCCGCCAAAGAGCACTACAGAGTTCTTGATGGCGTCCTTGCTGCCATAAATGTCGTTGTAAGGAAGACTGAAACCGTAAGATTTCATCTGGTCGTAAACAGCCTGTGGCAGGTTGTAGAGCGTCCACATTCCTTCGTCAGCATGAGCCATGGGGGCAGCCGCCATGAGCGCTGAAAGTAATAGAGCTTTTGCTTTTTTCATTGTGTATGTTTTAAAAGGATTAAGGATAATTGTCGATTATATTATTATATCTGTTACGGTCACTGACGTCCCGCATCGCCACAGACGGCGCAAGGGGCACCGTGCGGCACGCTACTTGCGGAAGTATTTGCCGACGACGGGAAGCCCGGAGAGCGGGAAGTCGCGCTTAACGATCATCGCCATGAACATCACTATGAGCAGTGTGTTGACACCGAGGGCAGCCCATACGGGCAGATCGGCGTTGGCAAAGCGCATGGCAACGAACATAACGAGGGCCACGCCCACATAGAGCATGATGTCTTTGACGGGATAGGCTATCGGATAATGCTTCTGTCCTACGAAGTAAGAGAGCAGCATGGCCGTGCCGTAGCCTGCAAATCCGCCCCACGCACAGGCAATGTAGCCGAAGCGGGGCACGAATATCACGTTGACAAGGATGAGCACCAGGCAGCCTGCCCCGGAGAACCAGGCGCCCCAGATGGTCTTGTCGATTAGTTTATACCAGAACGACAGGTTGAAATATACACCCATCATTATCTCTGCCGCCATCACGATGGGCACCACCTTGAGTCCGCTCCAGTAGTCGCGGCCGATGAGATGGCGCAGAATGTCCATATATCCTATCACTACGAGGAATGCCAGAAGGGTGAAGACAACAAAATACTTCATTGCCTTGGCGTAGGTTTCGCGGTTGTCCTTGTCCTTCGCCTTGCCGAACACGAACGGCTCGTAGGCATAGCGGAACGCCTGAGTTATCATGGCCATGATCATCGCTATCTTGCTGGCGGCGCCGTAGATGCCGAGCTGTGAGTGGGCATCGGCGTTCTTGTAGATATAAGGAAAGAGTATCTTGTCGGCCGTCTGATTAAGTATTCCGGCAATGCCGAGCACCAGGATGGGCCAGCTGTAAGACAGCATGCGGCGCATGAGGGCGCGGTCGAAGGTGTATTTGAAGCCCGTAAGTTCCTTTACAAGCAGGAACATAAGCGAGGCTGAGCAGAACAGGTTGATGTAGAACACATAGCCTACGCCCACCTCCGGACTGTAGATATTGCCGATGAAACCGCCGTTTCCGCCATTTTCGTAGAGCGCGGGCAGCAGCAGGAAGAACACAAGGTTGAGCGCAATGGTAAGCACGATGTTAAAGAGCTTGAGCGCGGCAAACTTTATCGGGCGCTTCTTGTAGCGCAGATATGCGAACGGGATGCACTGAAACGCGTCGAGCGCAACGGCTATTGCCATAACCCATACATATGAGGGATGCTCTGCATAGCCCATAGCCGATGAAATGGGACCTATGAACGCCAGCACCAACGCCACGAACAGGAGCGACGTGAAGCCTACTGCCATGAGCGTGGTTGAGTAGACTTTCTGCGGATTTTCGCCCTCCTTGTTGGCAAAGCGGAAGAAGGTTGTCTCCATACCGTAGGTAAGGATGACGAGCAGCAGCGCCGTATAGGCATACACATTGGTTATAACCCCGTAGCCGCCGCTTGCCGCCGAGAGTTTGGCGGTATAGAGAGGCACGAGCAGATAGTTGAGAAAACGGCCCACGATGCTGCTCAGTCCGTAGATGGCCGTGTCTTTTGCAAGACCTTTAAGATTACTCATAATATCTAATAAGTTATATTTTCTGACATCATATTAATGCTCTTCTTACTGCCCTGCGGCATCATCCGAAGAACATATAGCATATGGCTATGGCCGCTATCACGCCGGCAAGGTCGGCCAGAAGACCGCAGGCCACGGCGTGGCGGGTGTATCTTACGCCCACGCTGCCGAAATATACGGCAAGGATATAGAACGTGGTGTCGGTTGATCCCTGGAAGATGCAGCTCAGACGGCCCACGAACGAGTCGGCGCCGTAGGTTGTCATGGCGTCCACCATCATGCCGCGCGCACCGCTGCCCGACAGCGGTTTCATCAGTGCCGTGGGCAATGCGCCCACAAAGTCGGTGTTGCCACCGCAGGCCTCAACCACCCATTTTATGCCGCCTATGAGCATATCCATGGCTCCCGAGGCGCGAAAAACGCCGATTCCAACGAGTATTGCCACCAAATAAGGTATTATCCTCACTGCCGTCGAGAAGCCGTCCTTGGCACCTTCGATGAACGCATCGTAGACGTTCACCTTCTTTCTGACTCCTGCGAGGATGAATGTTATGATGATGGTGAACAGCAGAATGTTGGCCACCGACGTGCTAACGATGTTCATCTGCTCCTTGTCGAGCCTGCCGAAGCCCCACATCACGGCTGCCACCGCAACGCAAAGGCCGCCCAGGGTGAGCAGCATCACGCGGTTAAGCAGGTTGATGCGCTGGTATAGACTGGTGACGATGATGCCCGTCAGCGTAGAGAAGAACGTGGCAAGGAGTATGGGGATGAATATGTCCGTGGGCTGTGCCGCGCCCATCTGGGCACGGTAGACCATTATGGAAACGGGGATGATGGTTAGTCCCGACGTGTTGAGCACGAGGAACATTATCATCGGATTCGTTGCCGTGTCCTTCCTTGTGTTGAGCGTCTGCATCTGTTCCATGGCCTTGAGGCCGAGCGGAGTGGCAGCATTGTCGAGGCCGAGCATGTTGGCGGCTATGTTCATGAATATGCTGCCCGTAACGGGATGCCCCTTCGGTATGTCGGGAAAGAGGCGCGTGAACACCGGACTAAGCACCCTTGCCAGCGCATTGACCACGCCGCCGCGCTCGCCTATCTTCATTATGCCGAGCCACAGCGACAGCACGCCCGTAAGGCCGAGGGATATCTCGAAGGCCGTCTTGGACGAGGCAAACGTGGAGTTCATTATTTCGGGAAACACCTCGGTGTCGCCCATCACCACAAGCCTGAACAGGGCTATGACGAAGGCAACCACGAAAAATGCTATCCAAATATAATTCAGTACCATATAGTCTGCAAAAATAAGATTTTTATCCGGCTTTGCAAAAAGTTATGCCTTTTAATACATTTTTTCACGCTCTTTCGTCCGTCTGCGCGGCTTTTTTGCCACATGGAGGTTTCATCGGCGCCGCCACGGCGCATCACATGGGGCACAGAACGACAACTGATGGGCACATGGCCCAAACGGACGAAAAGCTGGGATATATGTAAATATTTTTCATCATGCCGCAAATGGCTTTGCAAAAGGCCATGTTTCGCGCTGCAAAAGGTGGCCTTTCAGAGCCCGAAAGAGCACCTTTCAGAGGCTAAAAGACGGTCTTTTGGAAAGCCGTCTGTAACTGTCTGACTGACAAGGCGTTGCCGACGGCACCATTGTCCGCCCGGCAACGCCTTAGAATGTGTGTCATAAATAGTATAGAAATAAAGGTTTTTGCTGTATCATGTATGCCGCCACGGGCGTCGTCACGACGCAGACGGCTGTAAAATCATCCTTGAAATCATGCCGAGAGCATGCCTCCGCGACGGCGCACGAGATGCATGTAGCGGTCGTAGACCTCGTCGGCTATGTCCTGCCATGAGCGTGCCAGCGTGGCGCGTGCGTTGTCGCCGGCAGCACGGCGCAGGCGCTCGTCGGCAAGAATCTGCACCAGGCGCTCCGTAAAGCCCTGTTCGTCGGCGCTGCACAAAAAGCCGTTTACGTTGTCTCTTATAACGCTTGCAGCCGTCGAGCCTTGCGCCATGAGCGACGGCGTGTGCATGGCTGCAGCCTCGCGCACCACGAGCGGGGCGTTGTCGTAGAGCGACGGGAAGAGGAACACGTCGGCAGCGGCATAACAGCGCTTAAGCTTCTCGCGGTCGGTTATCTGTCCGAGGAACGTCACTCTGTCGTCAAGTCCCTTTGACTGCACCATCTGCCGCAGTTCGCCGGCGGCATATCCCGTACCAATGAAATACATGTGCCATGAGCGGTCGCGCATGTTGGCGAGCGAGCGGATGATGAGCTGCGGATTCTTCTCATAGATATGCTGCCCCACGAAGAGCAGCACCGGCTCGCAGCGTCCTGCCCCGAGCATCGCGCGGCCTTCGCTCCTGAGCAGGTCTGTGCGTGTGTCGGCGGCAAAGTCGTTGCCGTTGTCCACCACTTCCACCCTGCCCTTGTAGCCATACTCACGCAGAGTCTCCTCGACAGATGCCTGCGGAATCCACACCTCGTCGGCCTGACTATAGAAGTCGACGACGTTTTTCACCATATAATCGACAATCGTCTTGTTGGGTATGGCGCGCTCAAAGTCGGCCCGGTATTTAGAGTGGAACGTGGCAACGATGGGGATGTTCTGCTCGCGCGCAATCTTCAGCGCCAGCCTGCCCGACGAAAACGGACTGTGGGCATGCACCAGCGAGAAGCCGACTTTGCCTATACGAGAGCGGAAAGGCAGGTCGACACGCGGGAAGCCCATGCGGTAAGGCTTGCGCATGGGTATGGGCAGAGAGAAGTAATTGTAAACGGGAAACTCCTCATCATACACCGTACCGGGCACCGAAGGCGTCACCACGCACACGTTGTTGCACTTGCGGTTGAGCCACCGCGCATAGTTCTGCACCGTTACAGACACCCCGTCCATTATCGGCGGAAAGCAGTCGTTGAAAATTCCGAGCATCTTTTATATGTTTTATCTTGTTATGCCGCAAAGTAACAAAACACTGATTACTCCGGCGTTGCTATCGTCTGACAATAGCGTTTCAATGTGTTTACCTTTGTGTTACTTGATGTCTCTATGCCGTTCAACGCCTGTTCAGCGTGCTTATTCTGTCCTTCACGGTTGACATTCACGGCACCTGACGGAACAAAAAAAGCGGAGGCGTGCCGCCGCACTGCCTCCGCAAAGAATATATGTATATGGTTTTATTGTCCAACCGGCGCGAGCAGGTCTGCCACGTCGTCAATATTTCCGTCGCAAGGAGCCGGCTCTATGCCCAGCAGACGCGACAGAAGAGGATATATGCAGGTGTTGTCGAACATGGTGGTCTTCACATATCCGTGCTTGAAGTCGGGCCCCTCGGCACGGAAGGGCACGTTAAGTTCGGAGTTGTAGGGGTCGAATCCGTGGTTGCCGGGTATCACCCTGCCGTCTTCCGACACCACCCAGCCCACGTCAGGCATTACCACTATCGGCGCAATGTTGCGGTTGGTGCCGTAATGGAAGCACTCGGGCACTTCATCTTTCTTCCACGTCCGTATGTGCGCCACGCCCCTCAGGGCATTCATTATGTCGTCTTCGTGGCCCTTCTTCGGGAATATCAGCGTGGGCAGGTCTGCCATGACGCGCTCACACCATTCGGGCTTCAGATATTCTGAGAGGCGTATTATGCGCTCTGGCGATGTGGATGCCATGCCGTGGTCGGACGTAACAATGAAGTTGATGTCCTGTCCGCAGGGCAGCGCACGCAGCCTTTTGTACAGGCTGCACATCAGCGAGTCGAGCTCCTCGACGGCCTTACGCGTCTGCTTTGATGCCGGTCCGTACGAGTGTCCGCTGTGGTCGGGCTCGTTAAAGTATATCATCACGAGCTGCGGACGCACGCTGTCGGGCAGCGTCAGCAGGCGTTCAGCCTCGTCAAGTCGTTCGGGAAATGTCAGCAGAGGCTTCTTTGCATAGTCCTTGTAGTAGTCGGGATACATGCCTTTGATGGCCACATCAGAGCCGGGCCAGTAGACCACGCCCACCTTTACGCCCTGACGCTTTGCCGTGAGCCATATCGGTTCGCCTCCATAGAACGAGCCGTCCTTGCTCGTTGCCTTATCGCTTATGCTGTAGGTGCGGCCCGAAGCCACGTCATAAAACCTGTTGGCTATTATTCCGTGATGGTCGGGCACGAGTCCTGTGGCAAGCGTATAGTGGTTGGGGAATGTCTTCGAGGGGAACGACGGGCGCATAACGGCGCTCACGCCGCGGCTTCCGAGCGAGTCGAGAAACGGCGTGTCGTACATCATCGGATAGTCCCAGCGGCATCCGTCGAGCGACACTATCACCGTGTAATGACGCCCGGCGCACAGCCTTACGGCTGCAAATGCGAGCAGCAGGAAGGTAAGCAAGCTAATTTTTCTAAAGTTCTTCATCTCTATTATCACGTATTTATAAATGTTGAATGTCATCATGCACAAGGCGGGGGCAAAGCCTCAACGCTCTGTTATAATTTAAGGCGGGTTCTATAAATCCGGCTTCCGATGACTGTCTTTGCTGCTGTCATGCTGTCTATTCCGAATTTATAGAACCCGCCTTTACTCTTTTGCCTTGGCCTTACCTCTGATATCAGTTAAGCAGGGCGTTTATCTCGGCGTCTATGTCAGTTATCTGCGAGTCGCGCTTCTTCACCTCGTTGTTGCGGTCTATGAGGAAGAAGGTTGGTATGCTGCTCACGTTATAAGCGGCAAGGTTCTGCGACTGCAGTCCCTGCGGGTCTCTTACGCTTATCCATGGCAGTGCGGCAGTCTGCGTTTTCCAGAAGTGTTCGTCCGGATCGAACGCCACCTGATATATCTCGAAGCCGCGGTCGTGATATTTGTTATACAGCTCGCGCATCTCCATTATACGCTTCGTAGAGCCGTTTGAGCCGAAGACGTGGAAGTCGAGCATCACCACCTTGCCCTTCAGGTCGGTCAGGCTGCGGCGGTTGCCCTGATTGTCGAGCAGCGAGATGTCTATGATGTTAGACACGTTCACCTTGCTGGCATCGATGTTCTGGGCTGCCATCTTGTTGCGCATGATGCGCACGTTCTTCATGCCTTCAATGGCTATGTTGTGCAGGTTCTTGCCTCTCAGGGCGTCGGGATGATAAGTGTCCCAGCTTGTTGCCACCGCTGCAAACACCTTAACGTCGTCGGCATTCTCGCGCGGGTTGAATATCAGCATGTTGCCGAGCGTCTGGAACAGGGCGAAATACGACGATGCGCGCATCGGTGCCTTATAGATATAGTTGCGCTTTATGTCTTCCTTATATGCAGCCACGAGCTTTCCGATGCTGTCGCGCGTAAGGTCGTAGCCCAGGTTGGGGTTGTTCTGCACGGCTATCACGCGGTTCTGCAGATCTATCTGCTTCAGGGCGAGCTCTCTGATGGTGGCACATTCGGCCGAGCCGTCAACGGTATATCCCGTTGCCATAGAGGGATACGACGCCTTTACGTCAACCGTCTCGGTTGAGTCAACGCTGAGGTTGATTATCTGTCCGGCTATTCTGAGCCTGTAGAACTCGGGAGCATCGGGAGCCTTTCCGCTGAAGCTGAAGGCACCTTTGTCGTCGAGCTTAACCGAATCGACCACCACCGGTCCGTCGAGACTCATGTTCTCAAGATACAGCACAGAGTCTTTGGCCTCGGTGACAGTTCCGTTTATATGAAACTTCTTGTTGTTGCAGGAGGTCAGCATGGCCGCCATTAGGGCCAGCGTGCACAAGCATAATGATGAAAACGTCTTCTTCATTTTATATTAGTTTTATTATTTGCAATCCGGCAAACACGGCCAGCAGTCCCAGCGCCACGCTGCCGCCGACATAAAGGGCCATCATGGCCGCGCTGTCGGCACGCAGGAGCGAGAGCGACTCGTTCATGAACGTGCTGAACGTGGTGAATCCTCCGCAGAAGCCTACCGTGAGGAGAAGCTTCAGCGCAGGGCTTATACTGATGTTGTTTTCCGCAAGTCCGTAGACCATGCCTATCAGCAGGCATCCCAGAATGTTGACCGTCATGGTGCCGAAGGGGAAATTCGAGAGTGCATTGTCCTGCACAAGCTTCGACAGCAGATAGCGGGCCACGCTGCCGCAGGCTCCGCCCAAGGCCACTAAAAGTATATTTTTCAACATGCTTGCAAAGTTAATGCAAGTTGAGTGAAATACAAAATAAAAGAACGTGAAACAGTCTTTTATTTTTATTTCCGAGACGAAGCTTAACTTATTCAAAGTTAATGCAAGTTGAGTGAAATACAAAATAAAAGAACGTGAAACAGTCTTTTATTTTTATTTACGAGACGAAGCTTAACTTATTCAAAGTTAATGCAAGTTGAGTGAAATACAAAATAAAAGGGCGTGGAACAGTCTTTTATTTTTATTTACGGGACAATATTTACATTATCAAAATATGAAGCACGACAGGAAACGAGGCCGACTAATCGGCTAACGCCAAAAATCTGTAAGCAAAACTTGCCTTAATGCTTACAGCATCTGCCGCCGACATATCTACAAAAGAAAACCGTTAAGCAAAACAAAGCATATTGCTTACAATATAAAAGGTCATCTTTCAGCCTGCAAAAGACGGCCTTTTGGACGGCAAAAGGTGGCCTTTTGGAATGCAAAAGACCACCTTTCATCTTATATATATCTGTCCGCCGGACAATTGTGCCTATGCCATGACATCAGGACGCGGCACAGACCAACCGACCGGCCGCCTACATTAACTCAATACATACGCCCAGTTTGCGCCATCCGAGACATCATCATCGCGCACGGCGGCGCAGACGGCGTATCCACAGATAATAGCCCGTAAGGGGCAGCGTGGCGCCAAACAGGGCGGCGACGAACCACAGCAAGCGCGTGAGCATACCGCCCCACGTGCCTATGTGGACAGACATTATCCAGCCGCGCAGCTTTGACGACCTTGCCGAATCGGCGTAGGGCGACGCCGACGTTATGCTGCCCGTCGACTTGTCGAACGTATATTTGTCGGCAGCACGCTGGTTGCCAAGTCCGCCGAAAGCCACCTCGGCCGTACCGTCCGACACGGTTATCTGCTCATATTCGGGGTTGCGGGCGCGCAAGGCGTCATAGGCAGTCTGCCACATGGCACACGCGGCAGCATCATTCCGGCCCTTTTCACGCGCGCCTTCAGCCCTATTCCTGTCTCCTTTCGCCTTGCTTTTTTCCTTCTTCGCCTGCTCGGCATACGCCACGGCACCGCTCTTGGGCACCTCGCTGACGCCGAAGAGGGCATAGAAGCCCTTGCTGTACCACTGGAACGACCATGTAAGTCCGGTAAGAGCCATGACGAGCAACAGCAGCAGGACATACATTCCGCCTGCCACGTGCAGACCTCGCCACAGCAGATGGCGGCCCTTCGATGCGGTTATCTTCAGACTGTTGCGCAGCATGCGGCGCGTCTTAGGCCACCATATCACCACGCCCGACAGCAGCACCAGCACAAAAACAATGGTGGATATGCCCACAACGGTGCGGCCCCAGAACACTCCGCCGCTGTCGTCACGACTGTCTAACAGCCAGCGGTGAAGCTTCAGCATCGTAGCGAAAAACGCCGGACGCTCATACAGCCCCTTCACCTCACCCGTATACTGGTCTACATACACGGCAGCGCGGCGCGGCTTTGAGAGATTTACCTTGCATGCCATCTCAGGGTCGGCAAACATCGTTACGCCCGTAACCCTTACGTCTTCGGGCAGCGTCTGCTCAACGCTCCTCACGAGACTTTCTATCGGCAGCGCCGTGTGCTGAGGTCTGTCTACATACAGCACGTCGTGCCTGAGCAGCTTAACGGCCTCGGGCTCAAACACAAGCATGGCACCCGAGAAGCATATCAGCGTGACTATGATGCCGAAAGGCACCGAAAGCCACAAGTGAAACTTTAAGAAAATCTTTTTCATATACTATTATTCAACGTCATTTCTGTCAAATTATTATCTGCCGGAACATGCTAAGATGCACTCCGGCAGACCTCCGCCTGCATGACGGCGACATATCATCAGCACTGATCAGTCAATGCGTCCTACGGCCGTCACTGTGGTTGCACCGCTGACGGTGAGCCCCTTTGTGGCCGCACCTGTAGCAGGATCAATCTTCCATATGGCAGGATAGCCCGACCCGGTGTTCACCGACACATAGGCATATCCGTCGGCCATGTAAGGCGTAGAGCCGAAGCCTGACACGTCAGAGGGCAGGCCCGTGACATCGGTCAGAGTCTTTGCCGACGCATTGAACACGGCAAGGCGGTTGGCAGTCTTGTCCGATGAGGTTATCGGGGCATCATACATAAGGAACAGAAAGCTGTCGCCGCCGATATACCAACTGCGCAGAAGTCCGTTGGGCGACAGCTGCTCAAGGTTGCAGTAATAGTCGTCAAAGTCCTCGGTCGACGTGTCTATGCGCACCACTCCTGCCGGCAGCGTGGTCTGCTGGCGTGCATCGGCCATCGTCTTGGCATAACTGGGCGATATGACGTAGACATACCGGCCGTCGTCCGTTGCCCATACCATCTGATAATACTGCGACTTGTTGCGTCCGCAGGCATAACTTATCTTGTCGGTCTTTATCAGTTTCTTCTCCTTCAGCGTCCTGTCGGCAAACACAGCCACCCAACATTCGTCGGGCCACTGGGTCCATTGCAGTTCATCTTTGTCGTAAGCGCTGCTGTTTGTGCCGCCGCTCTCGGTCTTGATAAGGTCCTCATAGCCCGGGCGCACCCACTTATACTGAGTGCGGGCATCGTCTGTAAACTGCTGACAGCCATACTGCGACAGTCCCATCGGCACGGCTGCGCTGTATATCTTGCTGCCCACCTGCTCCAGTCCGGCAAGAGTTACATACTCGCCGTTGCCCAGAAAGTTCTCGCAGATATAGTCTTCATCGGCCACGGAAGTATCGTTGCCGTCAGTAGCAACGGTGTTCGACTCGAATGTCTCGCTGTCAACATCGAGATAAGACACCTTGAACGCCTGCGGCAGATAGCCCGTAACGGGGTCGGCCCATGCCGCGTTGCCGTCGCCGCTCGATGTCGTCATGATGCAATTGTCATACAGTCCGTAGGTGGTGAAGCGCGTAACGTAATACTCCTTGGCACGCTGCTCAAGCGCACCTGTAGCGCTGTTGCGCACATAAGAGTAGGTTGTGCCGCTCTCGCCCTGATGATAGTTGAGGGCATAAAGATACTTGCGGCCGTGGAACACCCAGTAGGTGGCGCCGTCGTTGGCAAGTCCCGAAGGCGTTATCTCGCCCTCAAGCGACGCTGCCGAGGTAAGGATGTTGGCCGTGGTGTTAGAGCCTGTGACTGTGGTTGCTATCACATAAGGGTTAGTAATGCCTGAAGCTGCACCTCCGCCATCGTCAGCGGCATCGTCAGAACATGACGCAAAGAAAACTCCGGACGCAGCAATGGCCAGCATTCCGGCAAGGAAACGGTTCTTATTCATTTGTCTTAAATTTATTATTTAGTTTAACTTTATCGTTTATCCTTCGTGTAACCGGCATCTCATCTGCCTAAATATATCCTCACCTTGCCGTAGAATGCGCGCCCCGCCTTTTGCAGACTGAAGTTGTCGTAGAGCTTCTCATTGGTGAAGTTGCGGCACTCAAGCGACACGTTGTAGCGTCCGCGGCACATGCTGTAGGTAAGAGTGAGGTTGTGGGAGAACTGCGTAGGCACCATATAGTCGCTCAGATTGACGGCCTGCACGCCTTCGGAATAGTAACAGAAGCTGTGCAGATACTGGTTGTCGTAGGTCACTGTGAGCATGTTTCCTTCTTTCAGAAGGTCGTGCCAGTAGAAGTTTACGTCGGCATCGGCAAACTGCCATGGCACGTTTGGCATGCGCGACTTATACACGGGATTGGCAACCGAGGTGCTTCCAACCATTATCTTCTCGTTGTCGCGCACGTCCATGCGGGTGAAGTTGCCGCCAATGCTGAGCCAGCGGCCCATGGTGTAGCGTGCCGAAAGGTTGAATCCGGTTGTCTTCACCTTGCCGTAGTTCTCATAGTAGGCACCCTCGCGGTTGCCGCTGAGCTCGGCAATGCTGCGCTGGATGTAGTCGCGCGTGTCGCGGTAGACCAGTCCGCCCTCCACGTAAAGCGAGTGACTGCCGAACGACTTGCTCCAGCTGAGACTGAGATTGACGTTGTCGCTGCGCTCAGGACGAATGAGCACGCTGCCCGTCTCGAGGTCTTCGTCGCCGAACATCTCCTCTATCGTGGGCAGGCGGCAAGCCTTTTCATACGACAGTTTGGCCTGCAGTCCGTCAACGATGAAGCAGGTTCCGGCCGCGCCATAGCCCCAGGAGTCTATCGTACGGCTGGTTTTTACATAGCTGCTTGCGTTCTCGTCGACAGCCACCGGCCCCGACACATACTGGCGGTAGTACTTGCCAAAGAGCGAGATGTTCCACTTTTCCGAAGGCAGGAGCCTGTATGAGAGTCCGGCTATGTTCTTTCTCATGTCCTTGGATATGGGGTCTTTGTCCTCTCGTCCGTACAGAAGCGACGTGTTGTCGCGGCTAAAGGCATTGAACACGTTGTTGAATGTCAGCGTGTGCATCCTCGCTATGCGGTATGTTATGTTGAGAGTGGCATTCCAGTTGTCGTTGTCTGCCCTCGAGTAGAGATACGACTGCTCTCCCGGAGAGCTTGTGCGCTGCCGCTCGCCGAGCCAGTTGTAGCGGTAGCTTGCCGTGTCGACGTTGGTGGTTGAGTTGCGGTTATAGTTGGCTGTGGCCACGAGGCTGAGCCCCTTGACAAAGAGGTCGCGCTTTGAATACTCGATCGACGGCATGAGCGAATAGCCGTGGCGGTGTTTCTGTCCGTACACTGTCTTCTGTCTTACGCCTGTCTGTATCTCCTTGTACATGTGCGAATAGGTGAAGCCGAACATCAGCCTGTCGGCCCAGCTCTTGTCTGTCAGTCCGAACTTTGCCACCACTGCCTCGTTGTGATAGGTGTCGTTGAAACGTTTTACGCTGTAGAGCTTCTTTGTATCGATGCTCTGCGAGCCAAAGTCGAGCACCGGAGCATCAACGCGGTAGCTGTTGTCGGAGTAGTTCTGAAAGGCGTTTATCTCATATGTGAAGCCGTTCTTGAACGTCTGTCCGAAGTTTATGTACGACTTATGTGTATTGAATGAGCCATACGAATAAGATGCGTCAAGAAACCAGCTGCGGCGCTTGCGGTTGGTGACGATGTTGACAACACCTCCGATGGCATCAGTGCCGAAGCCCACGGGCACCACCCCCTTGTAGACCTCTATGCGGTCGGCAAAGCTCACGGGTATGTTGTTCAGCCCGAACGAGCTGCCCACGCCTTCCTGCGGCACGCCGTCGATGAATATCTTTACGTGCTTGCCGCTGAAGCCGTCGAGCATGAGGTTCATGTCGGAACCTACTCCGCCCGACTCCCTGAGCTTAAGTCCGGGTGTCTTGGCGAG
The DNA here is from genome assembly GCF_900625065.1 of Prevotella marseillensis. Taxonomy (NCBI): domain Bacteria; kingdom Pseudomonadati; phylum Bacteroidota; class Bacteroidia; order Bacteroidales; family Prevotellaceae; genus Prevotella; species Prevotella marseillensis. Next base: position 90,841 of record NZ_UYXY01000002.1, read on the forward strand.
GGCCTCGCTCAGCGTCTTGGTGGTGTTGAGCATGTCCTTGGTGTCTACAGCCACGGCGTTGTAGGCTGAGTTTTTCACTCTGCTTACGCCTGCCGACACCACCGAAACCTCGTCGAGCTGTATGGCGTCTTCCTTCATCATGACGTTCAGCTTCTGCCTTACGCCTGCCTCGATGGCGACGGTCTGCTCTACGGTCTTGTATCCTACGGCCGACACCACAAGGCTGTAGCGCCCTGCCGGGGCGGTTATATGATATATGCCCTGCATGTCTGTATGGCCGCCGTATGATGTGCCCTTCAGCCTGACCGTGGCGTATTCCACTGCCTGCTTGCTGTCTGTTACTATCTTTCCCGATATTGTTCCGCTGCCGCCTGTCTGCGCATGCAGTGTAAGCGATATAAGAACATTAATTAAAATAAGCGTTAATCTAAAGCCTTTTGCTTTCACTTTGACAAGTATTTTCGTTAATAAATAAAACCGCTGCAAAGTTAATTGTAAATAAAAATGCCTGCAATAGCAAAAAATCGGTATTTTTATGGCCCTGCAGAGGCCCACACTTGCCGGGGCGGATAATAATTTATGGGTATTCAGGACGACGGAACGAAAAGATGTTAAATAAGTTAATTGGCATTGCTGAAACAGCCGTATTTTTGAAAGCGGAACGTATTTTGGCATGAAAAACACGAAAAACGGCATGTTTTATAACGCCTTATTAATCAGCACATTACGCAAACGGCATGACAAATGGCACGAAACAGCAATGCGAAAGGCCACCTTTTGCAAGGCGAAAGGATAGCTTTCAGGGCGTAAAAGTATGCCTTTTGCAGCATAAGAGCATGGCTTTCTGACTGAAAAACGGGACGAAAATCAATGAAGGAATGATGAACTTGGGGAATTTCTGACCATAAACGGCATGACGGACATGACAAAACGGACATTAGAGCGGCAAGACACGGCCCCGTGAAACGCCGAAACGCGCTCCGCGATGTGTTAAAACAAAAGGCTGAAACCGGCCTCAACGTTAAAATATCATAATGTTATGACACAATTAAGCGGCTGTTGCGTATATATAAAGCGGAGGCACAACGCACCTGCCGCAAGGCCCTCGCCTGCCGCTCATGCCTACGCCCCGGCTGCCTGACGGCACGCTGGCCAGAGCAGCTACGGCATGCACATATACGGCAGGGGCGCAAAACAAAAAAGCGGCAACCGCATGGATGCCGCTTTGAAAGTGGTCTCACCGAGAATCGAACTCGGATCTAATCTTTAGGAGAGACTTGTTCTATCCATTGAACTATGAGACCAATCCGACTGCAAAGTTAGTCAGTTTATGACGTAAAACCAAATAAAATGTGAAAAATCATATTAACAATTAAACTTTTCACGCTTAGAAACATCACAATAGGTGTTATGAAGAAACTTATTATTTTTAGTCTGTTAGTATTATACGCCGCCATATGCCATGCGCAAGGCAGCGTAAGGGGAAAGGTTGAGGATACACAGACGGGAGAGGCTATGCCCTTCGTCAACATTGCTGTGTATAACCGTGCAACATCAAAATTCGTAAAAGGCGCCATCTCAGACGAGAAAGGCCTGTTCTACATCGACAAGCTGCCCTATGGCAACTACACCGTGAAGCTTACCTACATAGGCTACACCACGGTTGAAAAAGCGTTCAGCGTGGCCGAAAACAGAAGGCACATGAACTTTAAGAAGATCTACATGAACGACGACAGCCAGACGCTCGAAGAGGTTACGGTGACGGCACAGAGGCCTACAATGAGGCTCGAGGTTGACCGCAAGTCGTTCGACGTTTCGCAGGACATCACCAATGCCGGAGGCGACGCCACTGACGTGCTGGAGAACATCCCGTCGGTAGAGGTTGACACTGACGGCAACATATCGCTGCGCGGCAACACCAGCGTGGAGGTGTGGATCAACGGAAAGGCAAGCGGACTGACAAGCGACAACCGCGCCGAAATCCTTCAGCAGCTGCCTTCTGAGAGCATCGAGAGAATAGAGGTGATAGACAATCCGTCGGCAAAATTCAGCGCCGAGGGAAGCGCCGGCATCATTAACATCATACTGAAGAAGAACCGCCAAGCCGGATACTACGGCTCTGTGCAGGCCGGAGGAAGCACGCGCGGAAGCGCCAACGTGAACGGCAACATCAACTTCAACATCGGACGCTTTGAGGGATACGCCAGCCTGGGCTACCGCCACCGCAGCAACGACGGCGGCTCGATGAGCTATCAGGAGTATCTTAACACCAACGAATATCAGTCGTACACGGCCGACAACGACCGCATGGGCAACAATATGTTCGCACGCGCCGGACTAACCTTCCGCGCAACCGACAAGGACGAGTTCACACTGAGCGGAATGACAATGGTCGGCGGACACAAGAACGGAGGCACAACGCCGTATCACTATGGTACGATAGGCTCACCGCAGGACAGCTACATCATGCTGCGCCGCTCGTCGGGAAGCTCTGACATGAACATGTACTACGGCAAATTCAACTACCGCCACAACTTCACCGACAAGCATTATCTCGACTTCACCGTCGACTTCAACAAATGGAAGATGGACCAGAGCAACATCTATCAGGACAGCACCACGTATATCGACGAGCCGCTGCCCACAGAATACGACTACCAGAACCGCCCGATGCTGATGAACAACAGGTCGTGGGAGGTGAAACTCGACTACGAGAACCCCATAACCGACAAGATTATGCTTCAGGCAGGATACCAAGGCAACTTCAGCCGAGAGAACTCTCCGCAGGAGTCTTTTATCGACGACACGTCATGGGACGGCGTAAACCAGGTGGAAGACCAGGCTTACTATAACCGCTTTATCTACAACATGGACCTGCACGCGCTCTATGCAACGGCAACGATGAAGTTCGGCAAGTTCGGCGTAATGGCCGGTCTGCGCGGCGAATACTGGCGCGTGAACACCGAAAGCTACACCTACGAGCAGGAGCACGACCCATCGAAACGCGACAATCCGTTCAAGAAAGACTACTTCGAACTGTTCCCGAGCGTGTTCCTCTCTTATCAGCTCGACGAGACACAGCAGCTGCAGCTCAACTATACACGCCGTCTGCGCCGTCCGTGGGGAGGCCAGCTCAACAGCTTCAAGAACACACGCGACGCATCGATGATATCGTTCGGTAACCCCGAACTTACCCCGGAGTTCAGCAACTCGTTCTCGCTCAACTACCTGAAGACATGGGACGCTCACTCAATGCTCGTCAGCGCATACTATCGCCCCACAAGCGACGTCATACAGCAGATAAAATATCAGAGCAGCACGGACAACATGATGTATCAGACTTACATGAACGTGTCTAACAGCCTGAGCACCGGTCTCGAACTGGTTTTGAAGAACAGAATATGCCGCATACTCGACCTTACCACCACGGCAAACGCCTACTACTACAAGCTCGACGGCTTTACATACGACGTGGACGGCCAGACCGTTACAGGCGAGAGCAACAACAACTTTACATGGAACGCACGCATGCAGGCTTCGCTGATGCTGCCCTGGGACATATCTCTGCAGCTGTCAGGACGCTACCGCGCACGCCAGGTGATCACACAGGGATACCGCAAGGCCAACTTCAGCATGGACCTGGGTCTGCGCAAGACATTCCTCGACAAGAAGCTGACGCTCGCCATCAACTGCCGCGACCTGCTCAACTCGCGCAAGTTTGAGAACTACACAAGCTCAGACACCTTCACACGCTATCAGAAAAACTGGAGAAGCGGACGCACCGTGAACCTCTCGCTGACATGGAACTTCGGTAACATGAAGGCAAAGGCACCTAAGAAGAAGGTCAACAACAGCGCCAACGAAGGCTCTGAGAACATGAACGGAATGGAGAACGGATACGAATAAACCAGACCAATAAATAGTTTAAGTTATTTATAACGCAACACATCGCAGTGCGACCGGCCGTCAGAATCTATCACGGATAGAACCGACGCCGGTCGCATTTTATATATTTACGCCGATAAAGAAACAACAGGGACAAGGGCACTGCACCTACATAATAAGACTGAAGGCAACAAGTAAGCCAACTGAAGGAATTCCCTCAGTCAGCATTACGCCGCGTCTTGAACGACAAGATATAGCAGCTCACGCCCAGGGCAACGGCAAGCATGGCGGCACGCAGCCACCAGGAGTCGAATATCAGCACCACACAATGAAGCGACGTGAGCCACAGCAGCGACAAAGCCACTATCTTGGCGCGCAGCGGTATGCTGCGGTCCTCGCGGAAGCTGCGTATGTACGGACCGAGATATCTGTGCCCGAGAAGCCACCTGTAGGCACGCGGCGAACTGCGAAAGAACATCGCCGCCGCAAGCAGAAGAAAGGGCGTGGTGGGCAGCAGGGGCAGAAATATGCCTGCAACTCCCAGCACCAGCGACACAGAACCTATCAACATGAAAACATATTTCATGCCGCAAAGATAATAACACGGCACGAAATAACGGCACAACGGCGGCATAATAAGTTATGTCAGGGCATGTATTGACGCCTGAGAGGCATGACTGGCGGCCTCCGGCGGCGGCATTCATAAAAATAAAAGACGCATGCACCAGCATCATGGAGCATGCGTCTTTATATTATCCTGTTATATTTTATATGCTATAACGTTGTCTTCCGTAAGACAATGTCAGCCCTGCCGCAGCGTGCCCTAGGGCCGCCCGCACGGCGTTATGCCCAATGCATCAGCACACCTGGCTGCCCGGCTTAACGTCGGCAGAGGTTGTAATGACGCTCAGAGAGCCGTCGAAGTCCTCGGCAGAGAGTATCATGCCCTGGCTCTCGATGCCCTTCAGCTTGCGCGGAGCAAGGTTGGCGATGAAGCAGACACGCTTGCCCACGAGGTCTTCGGGCTTGTAGAACTTGGCAATGCCGCTGACGATGGTGCGGTCCTGACCGCTTCCGTCGTCGATAGTGAACTTGAGCAGCTTGTCGGCTTTCTTCACTTTCTCGCATGCCTTGATGAAACCTACGCGGATGTCGAGCTTCTCAAAGTCCTCGAAAGGTATGTTGGGCTTAATCTCCTTGGCCTTGTAGTTGGCAGCCTCGTTGGCCTTCTTGGTCTCCTCGAGCTTCTTGAGCTGGAACTCTATGACGTCGTCCTCAATCTTTTCGAAGAGCAGTTCGGGCTCAGCAAGCTGATGTCCGGCCTCGAGCAGGTCGGTAGAGCCGAGCTGATTCCAGTCGAACTGGTCGATGTTTATCATCTTGCGGAGCTTTGCGCTGCTGAAAGGCAGGAACGGCTCGAAGGCTATTGCCAGGTTGGCAACGAGCTGGAGAGATATGTTGAGGATAGTCTCCACGCGCTTCATGTCGGTCTTTGCAACCTTCCAAGGCTCGCAGTCGGCTATGTACTTGTTGCCGATGCGTGCAAGGTTCATTGCCTCCTTGAGGGCATCGCGGAACTTGAAGTTGTCGAGCAGATGCTCAACGTTGGCCTTGACATCCTTAAACTCCTCGATGGTCTGCTTGTCGATGTCCTGCAGTTCGCCGCAAGCAGGCACTACGCCGTTCCAGTATTTCTTGGTGAGCTGCAGCGCACGGTTTACGAAGTTGCCGTAGATGCCCACCAGTTCGCTGTTGTTGCGCTCCTGGAAGTCTTTCCATGTGAAGTTGTTGTCCTTTGTCTCGGGCGCGTTGGCGGTGAGCACATAGCGCAGCACGTCCTGCTTGCCGGGCAGCTCCTCGAGGTATTCGTGGAGCCATACGGCCCAGTTGCGTGATGTAGATATCTTGTCGTTCTCGAGGTTGAGGAACTCGTTTGCAGGCACGTTGTCGGGCAGGATGTAGCCTCCGTGAGCCTTAAGCATTGTGGGGAACACGATGCAGTGGAACACGATGTTGTCCTTTCCGATGAAGTGAACGAGGCGTGTCTCAGGGTCTTTCCACCACTTCTCCCAGTCCTCGGGCATGAGTTCCTGGGTGTTTGAGATGTAGCCTATCGGGGCGTCGAACCATACATAGAGCACCTTGCCCTCAGCTCCGTCAACGGGAACGGGTATACCCCAGTCGAGGTCGCGGGTCATGGCGCGCGGCTGCAGGTCGAGGTCGAGCCATGACTTGCACTGTCCGTAGACGTTGGGACGCCACTCCTTGTGTCCCTCGAGTATCCATTGCTTGAGCCAGTCCTGATACTCATTGAGCGGCAGATACCAGTTTTTGGTCTCCTTCAGCACGGGCTGCGAGCCGCTGATGGCGCTCTTGGGATTGATGAGTTCTGTAGGGTCGAGGTCTGATCCGCACTTCTCACACTGGTCACCATAGGCCTTCGGGTTGTGGCAGTGAGGGCATTCGCCCGTTATGTAGCGGTCGGCGAGGAACTGATGTGCCTCCTCGTCGTAATACTGCATTGAGGTTTTCTCGATGAGCTTGCCTTCTTCGTAGAGTTTCTTGAAGAAGTCTGACGCAACCTTTGAGTGTGTGTCAGAGGTTGTGCGGCTGTAGATGTCGAACGAGATGCCGAAGTCGGCAAAGCTCTTCTTGATCATTGCGTGATAGCGGTCTACAACCTGCTGCGGCGTTATGCCTTCTTTTTTTGCACGGATGGTGATGGGCACTCCGTGCTCGTCGCTTCCGCAGATGAATCTAACGTCTTGTTTCTTAAGTCTGAGATAACGCACATAGATGTCTGCCGGCACATAAACTCCGGCCAGGTGGCCGATGTGCACTCCGCCGTTGGCGTAAGGCAGGGCGGCGGTTACGGTGGTGCGCTTGAAATGTTTATCTTCCATATAGTGTAAATAATACTTTATTTCCTTTTGAACGGCAAAGTTAATATAAATCGGGCGGACTACAAAACGAAAACGCTTTTTTCGTGGAATGTAGCCCCTCGAAGGCCTTGCGCAGCTGCTTCGGCGCGGCTCATGGCTGCCGTCGGCGGCAGGCACGGGCGGTGTCAGTGGGTGGCCTTATACCAGTTGGTGTCAACCACGTCGGCGGCAAGCGAGTGAGTGCTCGGCTCCGAGGTGGTGATGCCCGAATAGGTGTTTATGTCGACGGCTCCCCTGTATGCCGAATAATACTGCTCGGTGTGCACGGCATAGGGCACGGCGCGGGCCAGGCGTGCCTTGAACTCGGCGAGCAGGGCCTCGTCGGGACAAAGATGCTCAACGTAGTCGCCGAAGTCGAAGAACAGCACGGGCGTGTATCCGTCCATGCGCTGCAGGCTGTAGAGCTGCAGACTGTCGAACTCGTAGCGGTTGTTTATCAGCTTCATGATCTCTGCCAGGGCGTCGAGTTGGCTGCAGTCGGTTATGCCGAGCGTGCCGTAGGGATAGTCGTAGTTGGAATAGAATTCATAGAATCCGTCGGCTATAGCCTTATAGTCGGGCTCTCCGAGCAGGCTTGCGCCTATCTCGGCATAGGGCATTCCGTAGGCCATTATCTCCGTAGGGCAGGCTATGATGTGGCCGGTTACGTGGCGCAGGTCGTAAGCCACCTCGACCGACGACATGTAGCAGTCGTCAAAGAGTATGAACTCCATCTTCAGTCCGGCGTCGGATATGGCGTCGGCCAGCGTTGATATGTCTGTCTGGTCGTCGCTCGTAACGCCGCCGAAATAGCGCGTCATGGCGTAGCCCTTGTCGGCGCTGTAATGCGGCACGAAGGCGGGCGCCTGCCCCTTGGCCTTGTATTTGCTCTCAACGGGCAGCCATCCCATGCCGTGGCAGCCTATGGTCATGGCGTAGACGTCGGCCGGGGCAAAGGTCTTCATGTCGTTTAGTATGCCCGATATGCCGGCAGCCGTGGTGAGCGAGGGGTTGTCGTAGGTCTTCAGCTCGGTGCGGGTGCATTTTCCGCCGTTGCAGGTTATCTCGAACATCTCGGCCTCTGATGAGTTTGTTGATATGAACACTATCACGCGCTCGTTGTCGAGTCCGGTCTTGGCGATGGCCTCTTCCATGGCAAGGATGTTGTCGTAGAAGTAGTCGGTCAGGTTGGTCGACCACGGGAAATACATGAACAGCGTGCGCTGCTCGGGCTTAACCTCCGGCGCGTCTTCGTCGTCGTGGCACGACGACAAGCCCGTCAGGGCCAATGCCACAAGCATCATAAGCATAACTCGGCGAATAAACTGCAAGGCTGAATATTGTTTCATATCTCGATGTTTTTGGGGTTAAATAAACGGGCTCGCCGCCGGTCATCCTGCCGCAAGCAGGCAGCAGCGGCCGCAACGGTTGCAAAACTAATAAAAAAATTTGATTATCAGGACTTTAACCTCCATTTTTTTAGTTTATCCCCCACCCCGGGTCCCATGCCTGCCGGCAAGCCGCCGCGAGGCAATGGCAGACCGCCTGTAAGACGGCAAGGCACAGGCGGCATAACACACTGACACTCAACGCGTTGCAAAAGGGCATCTTTCAGGCTGCAAAAGGTGGCCTTTCAGCGTGCAAAAGGTGCCCTTTCGGAGGCTAAAAGGCCACCTTTTGGAAAACGCCCTGCAAGCAGGCATAAGTCAAAACATCACACATAATCATAAAAAAAGAAAATAATTCGGTTTTTATTCGTTTATTTATGCACTTTTACCTACCTTTGTTGAGATTTTTTTGAAGATGTTATAAAACAAGAAGTTTTTTTATTAGATGAACGTAATTACGAAAACAGTTTCACTGCCTGATGGCAGAACCATCAGCATTGAAACCGGGAAAGTGGCAAAGCAGGCCGACGGCTCTTGTATGCTCCGTATGGGCAACACCGTCCTTCTGGCCACTGTTTGTGCCGCAAAAGATGCAGTTCCCGGAACAGATTTTATGCCTTTGCAGGTTGAGTACAGAGAACAGTATGCCGCAGCCGGACGCTTCCCGGGCGGATTCACCAAGCGCGAAGGCAAAGCAACCGATAACGAAATCCTTACATGCCGTTTGGTAGACCGTGCGTTGCGCCCCCTCTTCCCGTCAGACTTCCATGCAGAGGTTTACGTTAATGTAATTCTTTTCTCTGCCGACGGTGTCGACCAGCCCGACGCACTGGCAGGCTTCGCAGCCTCATGTGCCCTGGCATGCTCAGATATTCCGTTTGAATGTCCTATCTCTGAAGTGCGCGTAGCACGCATCAACGGCGAATACGTTATTGATCCGACATTCGAGCAGATGAAAAACGCCGACATGGACATCATGGTTGGTGCCTCTAAGGAGAACATCATGATGGTTGAAGGCGAGATGAACGAGGTTTCAGAGCAAGACCTGCTCGGAGCCCTCAAGGCCGCTCAGGAGGCTATACGCCCGATGTGCGTGCTGCAGGAGGAGCTCATGAAGGAACTCGGCACCGACGTGAAGCGCGAATACTGCCACGAGGTGAACGACGAGGAGCTGCGCGAACAGCTCAGAAAAGAGACCTACGACAAGTGCTACGCCATAGCTGAAGCCGGCGACCACGACAAGAAGGCACGCGAAGAGGCCTTCGACAAGATCAAGACCGACTTTGCAGAGGCTTATGCCGCAGCACACACCGAGCTGACAGAAGACGAGCTCGAGGAGAAGAACGCTCTCATCGACCGCTACTACCACGACGTTGAGCGCGACGCAATGCGCCGCTGCATCCTCGACGAGGGCAAGCGTCTCGACGGCCGTACAACCGAGGAGATACGCCCGATATGGTGCGAGGTGAGCCCGCTGCCCATGCCTCACGGAAGCTCTATCTTCACACGTGGCGAGACTCAGAGCCTCACTACATGTACTCTCGGAACAAAACTCGACGAGAAGATGGTTGACGACGTGCTCAACAAGAGCTACCAGCGCTTCCTTCTCCACTATAACTTCCCGCCGTTCTGTACGGGCGAGGCTAAGGCTCAGAGAGGCGTAGGACGCCGCGAGATAGGCCACGGCCACCTGGCATGGCGTGCGCTCAAGGGCCAGATTCCTGAAGAATTCCCCTACACAGTGCGCCTCGTGTCACAGATTCTTGAGAGCAACGGCTCTTCTTCAATGGCTACAGTATGCGCAGGCACACTGGCACTGATGGACGCCGGCGTTCCGATGAAGAAGCCCGTGAGCGGTATCGCAATGGGTCTTATCAAGAACCCGGGCGAAGACAAGTATGCCGTGCTGAGCGACATCCTCGGCGATGAGGACCACCTGGGCGACATGGACTTCAAGACAACCGGTACGAAAGACGGTCTGACAGCAACACAGATGGATATCAAGTGCGACGGACTGAGCTTCGAGATCCTCGAAAAGGCTCTTATGCAGGCTAAGCGCGGACGCGAATACATCCTCGGCAAGCTGACCGACACTATAGCTGAACCGCGCGCCGAACTGAAGCCGCAGGTACCGCGCATCGAGGCATTCGACATTCCGAAGGAGTTCATCGGAGCCGTAATAGGCCCGGGCGGAAAGATCATACAGCAGATTCAGGAAGAGTCTGGAGCCGTTATCACCATCGACGAAATCGACGGAAAGGGCAAAGTGCAGGTAAGTGCGCCTAACAAGGAGAGCATCACTGCAGCCATCTCTAAGATAAAGGCCATCGTGGCAATACCCGAAGTAGGCGAGGTTTACGACGGAACAATACGCTCTGTAATGCCTTACGGATGCTTCGTTGAAATCATGCCGGGCAAGGACGGACTGCTGCACATCTCTGAAATAGACTGGAAGCGCCTCGAGACTGTTGAGGAAGCCGGACTGAAAGAGGGCGACAAGATCACCGTCAAGCTGATGGACATCGACCAGAAGACAGGCAAGTATAAGCTTTCTCACCGCGTGCTGATACCGAAACCCGAAGGATATGTTGAGCGCGAGCGCCGTCCGAGACCCGAGCGCCGTCAGAGACCGGAGCGCGGAGAGCGCCAGAACAACCGCGAACAGCGCCGTTTTGAGCACCGCAGCAACAACAACGACTTCCACGATCCTTTGGCACCGAGAGAGCCCAAAGACTTCAACGACAGTCTTGACCACAACAACGACTAATTGAGATTATCTCATTAAGACTATAATTAATGGCGGCAACTTTCACATTGCCGCCATTTTTATTATCATCTGCATAGGCTGACAAAGGCTCGGAGGCATGACCGAAACGCGCTGCACAGCGGCATAAACCGCCGCATAAAGGCCTAACAACTGCGCCCCGGTCATGTATGACGGACGCATAGGCAGGCAGCAAGCACAAACCGGGCGTTAGAGATTTTCACATTCAGGCAGCAAGCAAGCTATTGTTCTTATGATCAGCCGCATGGCATACGGTCTGATATTTTCTATAAAAGCAGCTATTATCAGGCAAAAAGAAAGCATGTATTTCTAACGGCGGTTTGGGTTAAATAAGCTGCAAAGGCTGCCAGAAAGAATAAAATACATTAACGAGATAAACCTTCATCGCTAAATACGTCTATATAAATAAAACGGGAAATCATTTAAAGCTTAACATTATGAAGATACTTACAGCAACCCTGACACTCATCCTTACATTGGCCGCAGGCTCTGTTTCGTTCGCTCAGTGCCCGCAATCCGACTGCTGCGGTACACATCACTGCAACGCATGCGACAACGGCTCACACGCAAAAAGAAGGCATCATAACAGCAACAACGACTATCTTGTAAGCAACTTCAAGGTGTATTACCGCGGTCAGGTGGTTGAAGGTGCCACGGCATCAAGCTTCAGCGTCATCGGCGAAGGCTACGCCAAAGACAACTTCAGGGTGTTCTACAAGGGACAAAAGATAGACGGCGCAACGGCGTCGAGCTTCACTCTGCTTGGCTGCGGATATGCCAAAGACAGCTTCAAGGTGTTCTACAAGGGGCAGAAGATGGACGGAGCAACGGCGTCGAGCTTCACTCTGCTCGGCGAAGGATATACAAAAGACAGCTTCAGAGTGTTCTACAAGGGACAGAAAATAGACGATGCCACGGCATCGAGCTTCACCCTGCTTGGCCGCGGATATGCCAAAGACAGCTTCAGAGTGTTCTACAAAGGGAAGAAAATTGACGGGGCTACGGCGTCAAGTTTCGTCGTTCTCGACAACGGATACGCCAAAGACAACTTCAGTACGTATTATAAGGGGAATAAGATATAGCCTTGCTAAAAGGGCATCAATACAACGACGCGCGGCCGGAAAGAGGCCAAACAGCAAAGGCCGGCCGCAATGTCAGCAACGAAACGTTTATTTCTCGCAAACCGCTCATTATCATTCTGCATGATTGCCGCATGCTTTTCAGCATTTATAACAGACGGCGTCAAGATAAAGACAGACGGCAGGGCGACAACAGATGACTGTCAGACGGATGAAGACATCTGTCTGATTGCAGCATTGAACGATATACGATGTAATGACAGATTTTGGTAAAAACAACTGGAGCCGTTATCTCTTGTCAGATAACGGCTCCTTTTCTTTACGTTAGTATGTTATGAAAAATTTGAGAGAATTAAAACTTCACAGTTTCGTTTTTTTGTTTTACTAAACATGATTTATTGAGAAAGCATCGAAATATGTCTTACTTTAAGATGGTGGTTGCGGCCGAAGCCTGCTTCATCGAGTCGGTCTTTGCCGAGTCGCTCATAGCCACCGAAGGACCGTTGTGAGTCTTCTGGAAGCCTGCCACAGCCGGTTCGGGCTGTCCGCCTTCGTTGAACATCACCTGAGCCACGTTGCCCAGTGCAAGGACTATAGCCACCGATGCGGCTGCCTTGAGCAGCGGCATGAAGCGCTGTCTGAGGCTTATCGTAACGGCCTTCACGGGTTCCGGCTCGTCGACCATAGCCAGCATCTTGGCGTCGAAGTCGCTTCCGAGCACGTCGGTCTCCTTCTCCTCGTGCTCATAGCAGAACAAGTCTCTGTACTGGCGAAGGCTCTCCGGCACGTCTTTCTGTCTGAAGAACGTGCGCAGGATGTGCTCCTCCTCGAGGCTTGTCTCGCACTTCCAGTAGCGTTCCAATAGCTGTTCTATGTATTTATAGTCCATATCCTTCATATTCTTTATATTTTTGTTTAACCGCCTGGCGGGCTCTGAAGATGTTAACCTTCACTTGCTCCTCGCTCAGACCGAGAACAGTGGCAATCTCTTTGTAGCTTTTCCCCTCGAAGTCGCGCAGCTGCATGCAGCTTCTTTGCTTCTCGGGCAGGCTGTCAACGATGCGTTTCACCAGTTCGACGCGGTCTTTCTGTATCATCCTTTCATAAGGATCAGAGGCCGTATCGGCCGAGCCTATCTCCTCATCGCCTATCGGCTGGCTGTCGTTTCCGGCCCTTTTCATTCTGTCGAGCGACAAGTTGCGGCATATCGTAAGGCTGAAAGCCTCTATCGAGTCAACGTTCTGCAAGCTGTCGCGCCTGTTCCAGACCTTCATCAGCGTGTCCTGTACGATGTCTTCAGCCTCCTCTTTGTTGAGCGTTATGCGCAAGGCGAGGCGGTAGAGCACGTTCTTCAACGGCAAAACATCGTTACGGAAACTGATATTTTTCATCTGCTCTCTATTTAAATGACGATTCAACAGACCGAAAGTTACAAACTGATGCGGTCTTTTTTCTATTTTAACGTTTATTTGCTATTAAGAGACTGCAGCCTCTGCCGGGCGGTATGTGCCTGCTGACTGCCTTGTGGTGCGCAATGCCCTGCTGCCGGTGCTGTTGCCGGGCGCATTCGGACATAATTCAATGTCTCGCAAATCATAGCATGACTTTATGCTAAATGTTGCTCTATTTCTCTCAAAATCTTCTTTATCAGCAGTGCTGACTGCATGCCCTACTCCGTTATCATCGTGCCGTGACGGCCGTCGATGGCGGTGGCAAGGGTGATGTTGACGCGCGAAACTCCGGCACTTATGGCTTCAAAGGCATTCTCGAGCTTGGGCAGCATGCCTCCTGCCACGGTGCCGTCGGCCACGTAACGCTCAAAGTCGGCACGGGTTATGAGCGGTATCACGCTGTCTTCGTCGTCAGGATTGCTGAGCACTCCCTTCTTCTCGAAGCTGAAGATGAGCGTTACGTCGTAATGTTCTGCCAGCGCCTTTGCCGTCTCTGCGGCTATGGTGTCGGCATTGGTGTTTAGTATGTTGCCGTTGCCGTCGTGCGTCAGGGGCGCCATCACGGGCGTTATTCCTGCCTCTATGAGCGTGCGGAGCTTATGTCCGTCCACATGGTCAACATCGCCTACAAAGCCATAGTCGACGTCCTTAACGGGGCGTTTGTGAGAGCGTATCATGTCGATGTCGGCACCTGTAAGTCCGATGGCGTCAACGCCGTTGGCCTGAAGGCGCGCAACGAGGTTCTTGTTGACCAGTCCGCCGTAGACCATCGTAACCACTTCGAGCATGTCGCGGTCGGTTATGCGGCGACCGTTCACCATCTTGCTCTCTATGCCGAGGCGTGAGGCAACGGCCGTGGCGCGGCGACCGCCGCCGTGAACGAGCACCTTGCGGCCCTCAATGGCGCTGAAGTCGCTGAGCAGACGGCTAAGGCGAGCCTCGTCTTCAACAACGGCTCCGCCTACCTTCACTACTGTTATCTTCTCTTTCATCATATTATCTTACAGCAATGGCGCATCCTACTGCACGGCATGTGAGCGTCTGCGCCTGTAATAAAAACAAGAGCCGACACCATGGCATCGGCTCTCTGCTCTGTTATTTTATTCGAGGTAAGTGTATCCGTAGAGTCCTGAGCGATAGTTAGACAAGAACTCCTTGCCCTCCTCGAGCGAAATCTTGCCTTGCTTGACGCTCTTTGTAACCCATACTTCAAGCTGCCTTACCAGTTTCTTCGGGTTGTACTGAACGTAGTTGAGCACTTCCTCAACGGTCTCGCCGTCGAATATCTGGTCGATGTGATAGCGTCCGTCCTTCACCGTTATGTGAGCGGCGTTGGTGTCGCCGAACAGGTTGTGCATGTCGCCGAGTATCTCCTGATAAGCTCCAACGAGGAACACGCCAAGATAATAAGGCTCGTTCTTGCGCAGGGTGTGTACCGGAAGGATATGCGAGATGTTGCGGTTGGTGACGAAGTTGGTTATCTTTCCGTCGCTGTCGCAAGTGATATCCTGCAGCGTTGCGCTGCGTGTTGGACGCTCATTGAGCCTCTGCAGCGGCACAATCGGGAACAGCTGGTCTACTGCCCAGGCGTCGGGCAGCGACTGGAAGAGCGAGAAGTTGCAGAAGTACTTGTCGGCAAGTATCTTATCGAGGTTCTTCAGTTCCTCGGGCGTATGCTTCAGGCTCTTTGCCAGAGAGTTGATTTCGCGGCACACACTCCAGTACATACGCTCTATCTCGGCGCGTGTCTGAAGGTCTACTATGCCGTGACTGAACAGGTCGAGCGCCTCGTCGCGTATCTGCTCGGCGTCGTGCCAGTCTTCGAGCATGGTGCGCGGGTTAAGGTTGTCCCATATATCATATAGGTCCTTTACGAGCGGATGAGATGCCTCGCCCGGCTCAAACTCGTCGTCCATCTCCGGCAATGAAGCCGTCTCGAGCACGTCGATGACGAGCACTGAGTGGTGAGCCGACAGCGAGCGGCCGCTCTCTGTTATGATGTTAGGATGCTGAATGCCGTTGCGGTTGGCAGCCTCAACGAATGTGTAGATACAGTCGTTGACATATTCCTGTATAGAGTAGTTGACGCTGCTCTCGCTGTTGGGCGAGCGTGTGCCGTCGTAGTCGACGCCAAGTCCGCCGCCGCAGTCAACGAAGTCAACGTTGTAGCCCATCTTGTGCAGCTGTATGTAGAACTGCGAAGCCTCTCTAAGGGCTGTCTGTATGCGGCGTATCTTTGTTATCTGGCTGCCGATGTGGAAGTGGATAAGGCGCAGACAGTCTTTCATCTCCTTCTTTTCGAGAATCTCGAGGGCCTTGAGCAGCTCAGAGCTTGTCAGTCCGAACTTGCTTGCGTCGCCGCCGCTCTCCTCCCACTTGCCGCTTCCTGACGAGGCAAGCTTGATGCGTATGCCGAGGTTAGGCCTTACGTTGAGTTTCTTGGCGGCCTTGGCTATAATCTCAAGTTCGTTGAGCTTCTCGACCACGATGAATATGCGCTTGCCCATCTTCTGTGCCAGCAGAGCCAGCTCTATGTAGCTCTGGTCCTTGTATCCGTTGCAGATTATGAGCGAGTCGCTCTGACACTGCACGGCTATGACGGCGTGGAGCTCGGGCTTGCTGCCTGCCTCGAGTCCGAGGTTGAACTTCCGTCCATGGCTGATAATCTCCTCAACGACCGGCTGCATCTGGTTAACCTTGATGGGATATATAATGAAGTTTTCTCCTGTAAACCCGTATTCGTCTGAAGCTTTTTTAAAGCAGCTCCATGTCTTCTCGATTCTGTTGTCGAGAATGTCGGGAAAACGCAGCAGCACTGGCGGTGTGATGTCGCGCAGCGAGAGTTCGTCCATGACGTCGTGAAGGTCAATCTGTGTGTCGTCCTTGCACGGAGTGACATACACGTCGCCTTTTTCGTTAATACCAAAATAGGATGTTCCCCAACCGCTCATGTTATAGAGCTCGTTAGAGTCTTCAATGGTCCATTTTTTCATCAGGGCTGTAAAATTTAAATATTAAGCAATGTCCGCAGATTAGTTACGGATGTTTGTATTTTATCATAACTGTCAAGCACCTCGACGTTGAACACGTGTCGGGCCTGTGTATAGTACTGTTCGCGGGCGGCAAGCTGGCAGGTGATGAAGTCGCGCAGCTCTTCGGGAGTCTTGCCCTTAAGGAGCGGGCGCTCCGTCTTGCCCATCTTGAGGTGTGCGCTGAGCACTTCGGGAGAGGCTTTCAGATAGACTGTGTCGCCCTGCGCGTTCATATACTGCATGTTGTCGTAGAAACAGGGTGTGCCTCCGCCGCAGCTTATCACGACGTCCTCAAACTCGGCCACCTCATGGAGCATGTTGCGCTCTATCGTCCTGAAGCCTTCCTCGCCGCGCTCGGCAAATATCTGCGCCACCGTCTTGTGCATGCGGCCCTCGATATACCAGTCGAGGTCGTAGAACTGCAGGCCGAGGTCTTTGGCCAGCACCTTGCCCAGGGTGGTCTTGCCGGCACCCATATATCCAATGATAAGGATTCTTGTCATCGGCGTTATTTCTTCTTTGATGTGTTTATGATTTCCATACATTCCTCGAGCGACAGCTCTGCGGCCTTGTCATGAAGGTTCTTCGGCAGGCGGTAGTTCTTGCCGTCGTAGGCCAGATAAGGGCCGTAGCGGCCGTTCATCACCTCGAGCTTTGGCTCTTCTTCAAAGGCCTTGATGTGGCGCTGTGTCTCCTGCTGGCGCTTGCTCTCTATGAGCTGTATGGCCGTGGCGAGCGTAACGGTCAGCGGATTCTCGTTCTTGGGCAGCGAAACATACTTCTTGGCGTGCATGACGTAGGGGCCGAAGCGGCCTGCGCCTATTATGACGGGCGAGCCTTCGAACTCGCCTAGCGTGCGCGGCAGCTTGAACAGCTCGAGCGCCTCTTCAAGAGTTATGGTCTCGATGCTCTTGTCCGACGGCATCTGTGCGAAGCGCGGCTTCTCCTCGTCCTCGGCCTTGCCTATCTGAACGACGGGACCGAAGCGGCCAATCTTAACGAACACGGGCTTGCCGCTTGCGGGGTCGATGCCCAGCTCGCGCTCTCCGGCCTTGTGCTCCTCGCGCGTGTTCATGGTCTGCTCTACGGTAGGCTCGAAGTCTTTGTAGAAGTTCTTTATCATGGATGTCCACTGCGACTTGCCCTCGGCAATGGTGTCGAACTGCTGTTCCACCTTGGCAGTGAAGTTGTAGTCCATGATTGTCGGGAAGTATTTCAGCAGGAAGTCGTTCACCACCATGCCGATGTCTGTGGGCAGCAGCTTGCCTTTCTCGTTGCCCACGGTCTCCGTCTTGGTCTTCTCGCTCACCACGTTGCCGTGGAGCACGTCTACGATATACTGTCTCTCCTCTCCTTTCTTGTCGCCCTTCTGCACATACTCTCTCTGCTGTATGGTGCTTATGGTCGGGGCGTATGTTGACGGGCGGCCTATGCCCAGCTCCTCGAGCTTGTGCACGAGGCTTGCCTCGGTGTATCTGAGCGGTCCCTGACTGAAGCGCTGTGTGGCCGTAACCTCGCGGCGCTGCAGCGTCTGTCCCTCGGTCATCGGGGGCAGTATGTGTGATGTCTCCTCCTGGTTGTCGTCATCGTCGAACGACTCGCGGTAAACCTTCAGGAATCCGTCGAACTTGACTACCTCGCCGTTTGCCACAAACTGCTCTTCCGTTCCGTCGATGCTTATCGTCACGGTGGTCTTCTCTATCTGCGCGTCGGCCATCTGGCATGCTGCCGTGCGCTTCCATATCAGTTCGTAGAGGCGCTTCTCCTGCTGCGTGCCGTCTATCTCGGTGTTCTCCATGTATGTGGGGCGTATGGCCTCGTGTGCCTCCTGCGCGCCTTTAGAGTGGGTGTGATACTGGCGCGGCTTGCTGTAGTCCTCGCCCCAGAGCTTTATTATCTCCTCCTTGCTCGAGTTGATGCAGAGCGACGACAGGTTGACAGAGTCGGTACGCATGTAGGTTATGCGTCCGTTCTCATACAGATGCTGCGCCACCATCATGGTCTGCGACACGGTGAAGCCCAGCTTGCGGGCTGCCTCCTGCTGCAGGGTTGACGTGGTGAACGGGGGCGCCGGTGTGCGCTTCAGCGGTTTCTTGGTTATCGCGCTGACGGTGAATCCGGCTGTCTTGCACTTCTCTAAGAATGCCATCACCTCGTCGTGCGTGCTGAAGCGCTTGTCGAGTTCGGCCTTCAGCTCCGACATAGAGCCGTCGGGTGCCTCAACGCCGAATATGGCGCTCACGCGGAAATAAGGCTCGCTCTTGAACGCCTGTATCTCGCGCTCGCGCTCAACGATGAGCCTTACGGCAACGCTCTGCACGCGTCCTGCCGACAGGGCCGGCTTGACCTTGCGCCAGAGCACGGGCGAAAGCTTGAAGCCCACAAGGCGGTCGAGCACGCGGCGCGCCTGCTGCGCGTTGACAAGGTTCATGTCAAGGTGGCGCGGATGCTTTATGGCCTCGAGTATGGCGGGCTTTGTTATCTCGTGGAACACGATGCGGTTGGTCTTCTCCTCGTCAAGTCCGAGCACCTCGCAGAGGTGCCATGATATGGCTTCTCCCTCGCGGTCCTCATCGGATGCGAGCCACACCTTCTCAGAGTTCTGCGCGTTGTTCTTCAGCTCGGTGACGAGTTTCTTCTTCTCCTCAGGTATTTCATAGTCGGGCTGAAGAGTGTCTATATCTATGCTGAGTTGCTTTTTCTTCAAATCGCGTATATGTCCGTAGCTTGACATAACTTTGTAGTCCTTGCCCAAAAACTTTTCTATCGTTTTGGCCTTTGCCGGACTCTCGACAATTACAAGATTTTTCTGCATCACGGTTTATATTTTCAATTAGGGCGCAAATGTAAGCAAAACTTTTTCATACACCTTATATAATAGGCTATTTTTCTGTTTTTTTAGTTTTTTGCATAACTTTTAAGTATTTTACACGTATCAATATTTAAAACCGCCCGGCATAGCTGCTGCGGGCATCTCAGGCATGAAATATGTTTACATATATGCGCACGAAGGCCGGGCCCCGGCAGCACGTTTTGCAAAAGACGGCAAAACGCACTGCAAAAGGTGACCTTTCGCCTTGTAAAAGACGGTCTTTTGGAAGCTAAAAAGCCGCCTTTTGCAACACACTGAAACTCAATGTGTTGCAAAGGGCGGCTGCCGTATCCCGACGTCAGCGCTGCCGTCAGCGTCTGTTTCCGTCGATGTTGAGATACTCATAAAGGCCCTGGCGCACAGAGCGCAGGCCGAACAGCTCTGTATGGATGTCCTCGGGGGCTATCCACATACACTCGGCGGCATCGTCCATGGCCTTGAGCTGCGACGCGTCTTCCACCTTGCAGGCAAAGAACATGTCGAGCGTCTGTATGTCGAGCCCCGAATAGCGGTATACGTTCGGCAGGCTGAACAGATAGCGTGCCTCGGTAACGGTGAGCCCGGTTTCCTCCTTCACCTCGCGCATGATGCTCTCCTCGGCCGTCTCAAGCACGTCGGCAAATCCGCCGGGCAGGTCGAGCGTGCCCTTGGCAGGCTCGTTGTTGCGCTTCTCTACCAGCAGCTCGCCCTTGTCGTTGGTGATGAATGCCACCACGGCGGCCGCCGGATTCATGAAATACTCAAAGCCGCAGTTGCTGCACTTCTTGCTCTTCTGCGTGTCTTTCTCGAAATGGGAGCTGCCGCAAACGGGGCAATACTCAAACTTTTCCAATAGATTCATATCTCTGCGTTTTACATTAAAAAAGCTCCACGGCCGCGCAGGGCCGTGAAGCTTGATATAGTCTTTTTACCAATTGTCAGTGCGGAAAGGCAGCAGGGGCAGCCCGCCCATGTTGGCCACGTTGCCCAGCTGGAAGTTCTTGAAGCAGTAGCGCACGGCCACGGGAGCCTTAACCTCAGGACAGGTTACTACTATGCCCCTGGCGTTGTCGTAGCTTGCCTTGGCAGGATGGAACACCTTGTCGGCGCCGGCCACCTCAAATCCCTGCATGTCGTCAAGACGGCTTACGCCTCCGTAGTCGTTCTTCAGCCTTATGCAGCATGTGTCGCCCTCTATCTTAAGCTCCTTAAACTCAGGGCTCTCGCACAATATCGTCTCCTGTCCGTAGGTCTTGTTCAGTGCGAGAAAAGCCAGGCGCTCGCCCACCTTCTGCTTCTGTGCGGGATGAATCTGGCGCGCCTCCCACGGATACACGCAGTCGTTGGTGCACACAAGGCCGCTGTTGGGTATTATGTCGCGCGCCCTCACCTGCTGCTCGCGCAGCTTTGCGCCCCAGTCGGCGTCAACGTTTCCGTAGTCGTAAGGTGCTATCTGAACGAAGTAGAACGGAATCTCGCCGCAGCCGAAGGCGTCGCGCCACTGCCTTACCAGCAGCGCAAGGCGGTCTGAATACTGGTTGCCCGGGTCGCCGACGTTAGAGCATCCCTGATAGAAGAGAATGCCTTTCACGGTGTACTTCAGTATCGGACTGAACGTGCCGTTGCCCCACATCAGTGCGCGGTGATAGTCGGCAGGATACTTCTTCACTATGGCCTGCGAGTCAACAGGCTCGTCGGTATACTTCTTCAGGTTCTCCTTTGTCAGCCAGCTCTCCACCTTCGAGCCCCCCTTGTTGGCCATGATAAGACCCACGGGCACGTTGAGCATGCGGCTCACCTTACGTGCGAAGAAGTAGCCCGTGGCACTTGCGTCGCCCACCGTTGTGGGGCTGCACACCTTCCACTCGCAGTTGGCGTCGCTGAGCGGCGTCATGCTCATCACGCTCGGTATCTTCACGAAGCGCACCAGCGATGAGTTGACCGCATCGGCCACCACGTCGTTATATCCCTCCACGGGGCAGTTTTCAAATCCCTTTATGGGCATCTCCATGTTGCTCTGTCCGGCACATACCCACACTTCGCCTGCAAGCAGGTTGCTGAGGGCCACCTCGCCGTCGCCGTCGTCAAACCTTACGGTGAGCGGCTTGTTGTCAGCCTTGGGCGTCTTCACCGTCAGCTGCCATTCGCCCTTGCGGTCGGCCTTTGCCGAATAGGCATCGCCGCTCCACGACACGCTGACCTTCACCGTAGAATTAGGCTTGGCACTGCCCCACAGGCGCACGTCGGCATCCTGCTGGATCACCATGTTGTCGCCCAGGACATGAGGCAGCCTGACCTTTGCCTGCATGCCTGCGTGCATCAGGAACAGGGCTGAAATCATTAAAAATAGTTTACGCATAATCTGTCTGTTTTATATTTTGTTATAATAATCAAACAGACTGCAATATTACAAAAAAAATCAGTATATTTGCAAAAACGCCTTGAATAAATTAACAAAAAACAAGGCATTAACAATCATTCCTTACAACAATGACACTGAAAAAACTATTATTTGCGGCAGCGATGCTGGCATTGAGCCTCAACATGAGCGCACAACAGAGTTATGAAATAAACCTTTGGCCCAACGGTCCGGCCGTGAAGAGCAGCGACGCGGGCGACACGGCAAA
Organism: Prevotella marseillensis; assembly: GCF_900625065.1. Taxonomy (NCBI): domain Bacteria; kingdom Pseudomonadati; phylum Bacteroidota; class Bacteroidia; order Bacteroidales; family Prevotellaceae; genus Prevotella; species Prevotella marseillensis. The sequence continues at coordinate 112,860 of NZ_UYXY01000002.1, forward strand.
GGTCAAGGTGTTTCTTCCTGAAAAGAAATCGGCCACGGGACGCGCCGTGGTGATATGTCCCGGAGGCGGCTACCAGCATCTGGCCATGAACCATGAGGGCTACGACTGGGCGCCGTTCTTCAACAACATGGGCATAGCTGCCATCGTGCTGAAATACAGAATGCCGCACGGCGAGAAGGATGTGCCCATATCTGACGCCGAGGAGGCTATCAGACTGGTGCGCCGCAACGCCGCCAACTGGAACATAAATCCCGACGACGTGGGCATAATGGGCTCGTCGGCAGGCGGCCATCTGGCATCTACCGTTGCCACGCATGCAGCCAAGGACGCGCGCCCCGACTTCCAGATACTGTTCTATCCGGTGATAACCATGATGCCCGACATTACCCACAAGGGCTCGCACGACAACCTGCTGGGCAGCAACGCAAGGAAAAAGGACGAGAACAGCTACAGCAACGACCTGCACGTGTCGCGCATGACGCCGCGCGCATTCATAGCCCTGAGCGACGACGACCGCGTGGTGTTGCCGGCCAACGGAGTGAACTACTACATTGAGCTCTACCGCCACGACGTTCCGGCCACGCTCCATGTATACCCCTCGGGCGGCCACGGATGGGGCAACCGCGACAGCTTCAAGTATCACAACGAGATGCAGCTTGAGCTGAAGGCATGGCTCAGGAGCTTCTGACAACCGACAGACACAGCGGCCCGGCGAGCCGGCAGGCATGAGCGGGGGCGCAAGACATAACGGAGCCGGCGGACAGCAGCACGACAACAGACCGTGCACAGGCTGTCCGCCGGCTCTTTTGCGTCATATATGCGGCAACAGCATGCCCCGGCGGCAGCGCTCCTGAAGCGCCTGCGGGATGCGGCATGAGGGGCAAGACGGCAGATATTTTGTTAAAACGAAACATTTTTTCGCTTTTTTATGTCAGATAAGCTACAATCTAAACAGAAAAACATTATATTTGCAGATGTTACTTTCAACACAATGCTTATGAAAAACCTGAATATCTTTACGATGCTTTTGCTGGCATTCGCAATGTCGGCCCTGACCGCATGCAGCGACGATGAAGACTTCAACATACCCATACCGCAGCAGATGACGGCGGAATATGTAACCGCTACTCTCGACGGAAAGGGATGGACGCACGTTGAGTCGCACGAGATAAAGAGCAACGGAACGTTCGAGAAAGAAGAATACTGGAGCGGTCTGGTGGGCGCAAGTCCTTCGGATTACTCGTTCAGCGGCGACAGCGTAACCACCTACTCGTACATCGACGCCTACCCTATAAGCGGATACCGCAAGAGGAGCTACACCTACGACGAAGGCTCCAACAGCCTCATGGCCGACGGAAAAGAGATGTTCAAGATAATCTCGCTCAACGAGAACGAGATGAAACTGATAAAATACCAGGCCATCGACGGCAACGGAAAGAAGATTTATGTCTACTCGACATACAGGGCAATGAGCAGCACCGAACTTGCAGAATGCATAAAGGACCATCCCTACGACCTCGACTCGCTCAACGACAAGTACCCCACTCTGCCTGAACAGATGAGGATAACGAGCGAATATTTCAGCCGCTACGCCGTGGGAAGAGGATGGAAATGCACCGAGGCGCACAGGATGGAGATGGCCGGAAGATACGACGTGGCCAACATATACAGCGACAACGGGCAAGACATGGCATACAGCTGCTTCATCGCCGCCGACACCATAACATGGATGACGCAGCAGGGCGAGGCTGAGGCAACGGCCAGCGAGAGCATCAGATACACGTACAGGGCCAACAGTTTCCAGCTGGCCGCCGATGCCGACAGGGGCTTCAGGATAATCACTCTCAACGACCACGAAATGAGAATAATCAGAAGACTGCAGGGAAACAACGGCGAAGGGCCCACTGAACTCTACTGCATCTACCGCAGGATGACGCCCGAAGAGCTCAAGCTGTATATGGCAGAGACATAAGGCAGAAGACGCTCCGGCTGCAACCGGAACAGCCACGACGGGCAAGCCGCCGACAAGCCTGATATTCAACGACTTACAAAAGGCCATCTTTTAGCTTCTAAAAGGTGGCCTTTTAGCGTGCAATATGTGGTCTTTCAGAAGGCAAAAGGCCACCTTTCGGAAAACGGCGGCACGCAGGCCATATCCCGACTGCATGAAAGGCGGCAGAATACAGGTTGTTTTCGAGCATACGAAAACAGACATGACAGCATGCAGAATGCGGCACGGGTATAGTTAAAATAAGAATTAATAAGTGTTTTAACCATAAAAAACGCCGGTAAAACAAAAATATGGCGAAAAAAGAAACGGATTCTCAGATATTTTTAGTTACTTTGTATCAGATACAGAAACTATCCGTATCTTACGAACAAGAGTTTTAAACAACTAAAAAAGAGTATTATCATGACAAAGTTGAAAGAAGTTTACCGCTGTGCCGTATGCGGCAACATAGTAGAAGTTATGCACGAGGCAGGAGGCACACTGTCGTGCTGCGGACAGCCCATGGAGCTGCTTACAGAGAACACCGTTGACGCTGCTACAGAGAAGCACGTGCCCGTTGTAGAGCCTATCGAGGGCGGCTACAGAGTTAAAGTGGGCGAAGTTGAGCACCCTATGCTCGAAAACCACTACATCGAGTGGATCGAACTGGTTGAGTGCGACAAGGTTCAGCGCAAGCACCTCAAGCCGGGCGAGAAGCCGGAGGCTGTGTTCTACACCGACTGCAAGAACGTGTACGCACGCGAATACTGCAACCTGCACGGACATTGGAGATCAAAATAATCACAATATCATGCTCACACGGAGGCCCGACACTCGCTGTCGGGCCTCTTTTCGTTGTTACCCCAACTTTGCAACCGGGTTGCATCGCATATCGGCTACCTTTGCATCAGTAAAAAGACAAACTAAAGACAAAGGACATGGTAACCAAGAAATTTCAGAAACCGATAATCTCCTTCTTCATGCTCATGGCCGGAATATGCTTCACCGAAGGAGGAGCCGTAATCTTCAACAACGGCATTGTGCGCCTGGCATGGTTCATCCTGGCGTTCCTGCCCGTAGGACTCGGCGTGATGCGCGAGGCATGGGAGTGCGCAATGAAGAAGGAAGTGTTCAGCGAGTTCATGCTCATGACAATAGCGTCGATAGGCGCCTTCATCATAGGCGAATATCCCGAGGCAGTGGCCGTGATGCTGTTCTACTGCGTGGGCGAGACACTTCAGGACATGGCCGTCGACAAGGCGCGCGACAACATACGCAGCCTGATGGAGTTTCACCCCAAGATGGCTGTCATAGTAAGGGGCAATCATAAGGTGGCCGACAAGCCCGAAAACGTCATTCCGGGCGAAATCATCGAGGTTAAGCCGGGCGAACGCGTGCCGCTCGACGGCATACTGACAAGCGGCGACGCTGCCTTCAATACGGCTGCGCTTACCGGCGAGAGCATACCCCGCACCATTGAGAACGGGCACGAGGTGCTTGCCGGCATGATAGCCACGGAGAGCGTGGCGCGGATAAAGGTTACACGGCCCGAGAGCGAGAGCGCCGTGGCACGCATACTGAAGATGGTCGAGGAGGCATCGGAGCGCAAGGCGCCTGCCGAACTCTTCATACGCAAGTTTGCAAGGATATACACCCCTGCCGTAATAGCGCTGGCAGCACTCACCGTCATCGTGCCTTACATCTGGTCGGCAGCAGGCACCGGCTTCGTCTACGACTTCAGCACATGGTTCTACCGCGCACTGATATTCCTCGTTATATCGTGCCCCTGCGCCCTCGTCATAAGCATACCGCTGAGCTATTTCGCAGGCATCGGCGCGGCATCAAGGCACGGCATACTTTTCAAGGGCGGCAACTGGCTCGACGCCGTGACGCATATCGACACCGTGGTGTTCGACAAGACGGGCACGCTGACGCGCGGAGTATTCTCCGTAACTAAGGTCTGCGGCAACGACACCGGCAAGCTGCTGGCCACCGTTGCGGCTATGGAGCGCAGCAGCAACCACCCCATTACCAAGGCTATAACTGCATATGCAGGCGACAGGACGGCAGAGGTGAGCGACGTGAAAGACCTGCCCGGCTACGGCATGACGGCCACGGCAGGCGGCGACAGATGGCTTGCCGGAACGCTAAGGCTGCTCGACCGCGAGAACATAAGCTATCCGGAGGAGCTGAAGAGCGTGCCCGAGACCATCGTGGCATGCGCCAAGAACGGCCGATATGAGGGCTACATACTACTTGCCGACACGCTTAAGGACGACGCGGCAGAGGCCGTCAGAAGGCTCAGAAAGTGCGGAATAAGCCGCATGGACATACTTTCGGGCGACAAGCAGGCACTCGTAGACAAGGTGGCAGCCGAGACTAAGGTGGACAAGGGATACGGCGACCTGATGCCGGAGGGCAAGGTAAGGCATATAGAACAGCTGCAGCGCGAGGGCCGCAACGTGGCTTTCGTGGGCGACGGCATCAACGACGCGCCTGTGCTTGCACTGAGCAACGTGGGCATTGCCATGGGTGCGATGGGCTCAGACATGGCCGTCGAGACGGCAGACGTGGTCATCCAGACCGACCATCCGTCGAAGGTGGCTGAGGCCATAAGGGCCGGCAAGCGCACCGTAAGCGTGGTAAGGCAGAACATAGTGATGGCCATCGGCATAAAGGTGGCAGTGATGCTGCTCGGACTTGCGGGCATGGCAAACCTCTGGGGGGCTGTGTTTGCCGATGTGGGCGTGGCACTGCTGGCCGTGCTCAACGCCACAAGGATATTCTTCGGCAGAGCGGCCGGAGAGCGCAGCGGCACAAACAGAAATAATGGCCACTAAATTTTGCTTTTCGGACAAATAGAGTTATTTTTGCACCGAAATGGCATCTGAACAATACTATATAGACAAACTGAAGCACCGCGGCATAAAGCCGACGGCCACACGCCTGCTGATTCTGCGGGCGATGTTCAGGGGCGACGAGACGGTGTCGCTGCCGCAGCTCGAGAAACTGCTGCCGACAGTAGACAAGAGCACCATATCGCGCACTCTGTCGGTGTTTCTGATGAACCGCCTCATACATGTGGTGGACGACGGAAGCGGCAGCCTTAAATACAACGTATGCAGCGACGACTGCGACTGCGGAGTGGAAGACGAACACACACACTTCTACTGCGAGAACTGTCAGCGCACGTTCTGCCTGAAGCGCATACACGTGCCCGTGGTGAGCCTGCCGGGCGGTTTCGTGCTCAACAGCATCAACTACGTGATAAAGGGCCTTTGCCCTGAATGTGCAGAGAAGCTCGGGCGCAAATAGAATGAAGACATAACAACAGTTAAGGGCGGAAAGACCGCATGCCGCGCAGGCACGCATCTTTCCGCCCTTAATGCGTATTTACAGCGGCAGCGCCGCCCCGTTGTTATCTTGCAGCGAAGTAAACGCCCTCGTTGACAGCCATTCTTGCCTCATAAAGGCCCTGCTTGTCGAGCGTAACGTCCATGGTCTTGCCGCCCGGCAGATATATCTGCGCCGTGTCGTTGCCCTTCATCTTGAGCAGCACGGTTGTGGTTCCGTCTTTTTCAACAGCCCAAGTGTTGTCCTTCTCGTTATATGTAAAGTTCATCACATTGCCGTCGGCATCCTTTATCTCGTAGCCGTCCTTGAGCGTGGTAACGGCATACAGCTTGCCGTCGCTGCCCATTATGCTCTCCGTCTTGCCTACATTCTCGGCCAGAGGATTTGAGCCTGACCAGAACTCGATGGTGTTAAGGACAAGCAAGTCGGCCGTTCCGCACAGCACGTAGGCGGGCGAAATGACGATGAAGATAAGTTCGTTGAGGAACTTGTTGCCCGTGGCATCCTTGTTCCAGTCGAGCACTTTGTTGAACAGGCCGAACGAACCTATGCAAGAACTCATGACCACTGAGGCAATCATGATAAGAAGAAAAGATTTTAATGTTTTGTTGTACATGGTTTTCTTAGTTTAAATGAATTAACAGGTTACAAATCTAATACAATAATTTAAAAAACGTGGATATGTAGTAATAAAAAATATGAAAAACCGAAAAATTAGTCATTTTAATCTACGAAAAATGTTCTTGCTGTATTTGTTTACAAAGGGTTTACACGCCGCACCGTGCGCAGCTGCACAGCTTCTAATACCTTCTGCCGCAGCCATTCGGCACCGATGCCCGGTGAGAATGTTTCTGAACGACGGGCGACATGCCGCCGACGGCTGACCGGCCAAGGCTGGCAGCGGGTTAAACTGTGTTAAAGCAACATGAGCCGCAAATCCGGTTAAGGCTCTCAGAACGGCAATGCCGGGCACGAAAGCGCGGTCAGAACGGAAAAAACAGGCGTTTTTGTGTTAAATGCGTAACCGCCTGGCTGCATGTCACTTACGTCTTAAGCCGCATCAATAGCAATGCGGCTGCCGTGCAAAAGGTGGCCTTTCGGCATGCAAAAGACCACCTTTTACACGGCAAGATGTAGCCAACTGCATGGCAAAAAGCAGTGAAACTGGGCGCAAAACATGGCAGATTTGGCCGTAAATGGCGGTGAAATGGGAAAAAACAGCCATAAACGGCTGTGCGGAGTGTTATAAAACGGACAGCGGAATGTCTCAAACGGAAATTTATTTTGTAAAGAAACGCGAAAGCGCAAGAGTTAAAAAATCGAAAGCCGGCAGCGTTTCCGGGCGTGTTGGCACGATGAAACCGCAAGAAAATCGGCTCAATCAGGCAGCCGGACAGGGCCTCATTGAGCCGTTATGTCTACAGATAGAGCACGCTCTCGGTGCCCATGTTGAACAGCAGGTCGAGTATGCTGAGGTTAGGCTGAAAGCCGTGGCGCTGCTCATACACCTGATAATATCTCTTTGGAGCGAACATCGGGTCGGGCATGCTGTGCTTAGGGCGTATGGCGTCGCGGTAGTCGTCGATGCCCATGCCTTCTGCCTCGTCGCTGAACATGTAGCCCGCAGTAGGCTCCACATGAGGCTCTATGTCGATGAGTTCGCACATTTTGGCGCATATCTCAGCGTTGAAATCGTAAAGGAAGGTCCACTCCTTCTCAAAAAACGGCCTGATGTCGTCGGCATAATACTCAAAGAACGGCGACTCGCCATAGGCGCTCATCAGCGCGTTCCAGTGTATGTGGCGCCAGTTGCCGTGGTTGCTTATGCGCACATCCTTCATAAGGCACTTTGGCACCTGCCCCTGTTCATCGGGCCGTTGGCCGTCGGCGGTGCGCTCCACGGGCACCGTAAGGGCCTGCAGGCCGTTGGCGGTGGCTATCACGCAGCGGTTACGGTAGGTCTGTTTGATGAAACTGTCGTAAGCCTCAACCCTGACTTTGTCGTATCGGTTGAGTTTCTGATACCATTGTACGGGGCCGAAATAGGCCGATGAAAGCAATGCTTCTGACATGATATGGGGTGGATTTGTTGTTTCTTTAAATGTTTGCTGTTATCTTAATGCGCCATTTCAACGCCTCAACGCGGCTGTCTGCCGTCATAAGAATGGCGGCCAAGAGCGCCGCAGACGGCAGGATTAAGCCCGGCAGTGCAGTTATTCTGCGTCAAGTGGTCTGGGCTTTCTTATGAGCTGCATGTTGCGTCCGGGGCGCAGGCACTCGTAGAACGGCAGCGAAGGGTCGACAGAATAGAGCAGCACCGACACCTTGCCGATGATGTGTGTCTCGGGAACAAAGCCGAAGAAGCGCGAGTCGTATGGCTCTGAGGGACGGCCCGAACTGAACCAGTAGTAGTCGTTGCCGAAGGCTGCGCAGCGTGTCTCTGCTCCGTCCACGATAAGGCGGCCGTCTGCAATCTCTGCGTTGCGCCCCTCGTATCTGTTATACAGAAAGCAGAGCAGGCGCATGTTGCTCTCGCTCACCTTTACTATGTGGTCTCTGCCGGGCACCATCAGTCTGACGCCGTCGGCCATGACGGTGTCGCCGGGCACGCCAGTGCAATAGCAGGCGCTTACAGGAAGACTTGTGAATGGAACGGATGAGTCGGCCGGACAGTTGAAGGCCACGAGGTCGCCGCGCTCAACGGGCGATGGCATCCAGCGCGTGTATCTGAAGTAAGGACCGCCGCCCGTGCGCAGGCCATAGCTCCACCTGTTTACCAGCACGCGGTCGCCACTGACAAAGCAGGGTTCAAGCCCTGAGCCGCTGACCGTGTAAACGGTAAACACCAAAGCGCGGAAAGCCAACATCAACAAGATTGTGACTATCAACGCCATCACAAACTTGAGCGCACTTCTCATAGTCCTTAGGATTAAGAGTTATGAAGCAAGAGTGAAGAAGTAAGGCGCAGACCCGTCGGGCTGATGCTTGCCGGCCTCTCTTTACAGCCTTGTTATTTGCCGATGCGGCAGATGCCGTGGCGCGTCAAGACGCTGCCTGCGCCGTGCAAACGGGCCTTACGGCCGGCGCCCTACTTCCTTTCTCAGTTCAAAGTCCTTAATATATTGCTTTTATTTTATATTATCAACAAAACGGAACAGGCGGCTCCAGCGCACCTTTGAGAATCCGCTGCGGTCGGGATCGCTGCTCCACCAGATGAAGATAGGCTTGCCCACGATGTGGTCTTCAGGCACAAAGCCCCAGTAACGCGAGTCGGCCGAGTTGTGGCGGTTGTCGCCCATCATCCAGTAATAGTCCATCTTGAACGTATACTTGTCTGTCTGCTTGCCGTTTATGTATATCTTTCCGTTCTTGACTTCAAGCTGATTGCCCTCATATACACGTATAGGGCGCTCGTAAACGGCAATGTTCTTCATATTGAGAGTTATGGTCTTGCCCTTCTGCGGAATCCATACCGGACCATAGTTGTCGCGTGTCCATCCCGTGTAGGCGTTCAGCGGATAGATGTCTCCCACGGTAGCCTCGGTGTTAAGAGCTATGCTTGCCACGAGGTCGCGGCGCTTTGCCAGTGCCGTTGCGGCCTTCTTAGTCAGCGGCATGTATCCGTTCTGGTTAAGACTCGTAAGGTCTTCCATGCTTATTCCCAGCTCATGCATGAGGTCATCGGGCAGCGGCTGGTTGAGCTTCACGTTGTATGTATACTGCACATTGTCGGGTTCCTTGTTGGGTTTGCCGTCGAGATACACTATGCGGTCCTTTATCTGGAGCGTCTGTCCGGGCAGACCCACGCAGCGCTTAACATAGTTTTCGCGGCGGTCAACGGGCCTTGAGATTATCGAACCGAACTCAGGATGATTGTCGAGGATGTAGTTTCGTCCGATGTTATACACTCTGTTGTACCAGTCGCGCTGCTGCTGCGGAGTGAGTTTCGACATGTCTGGATGGTCCATTATCAGCTGACTGCCGTAAGAATAGCACATCTGATAGTAGTCGGCAGCCTGATACTGCGGGCTTGACACGAGCGTGTCGCCTGCCGGATAGTTGAACACCACGATGTCGTTGAGCTCAACCTTGCCCAGGCCTTTTGCGCGGCGATAGTCCCACTGCGGCCATTCGATGTACGACTTGCAGCCGAACACGGGCAGCGTGTGCTGTGTGAGCGGCATGGTGAGGGGCGTCTGCGGTATGCGCGGACCATAGCTTACCTTGCTCACGAAGAGGTAGTCGCCGGTGAGAAGCGACTTCTCGAGCGACGAAGAAGGTATGACATAGTTCTGGAAGAAGAACAGGTTGATGAAATAGACGGCCACGAGGGCGAACACCAAGGCATCTACCCACGACATGATGAAGCGCACGGGGCGCTCTGAGTCTTTCCACCACTGCCAGCGTATCTTCTTTGTTATGTAGACGTCGAAGATAAACGGAACGACGATAAGTCCGAGCCAGCTCTCAAGCCAGTAGAGGAAAATGAGATACAACAGGGTTACAACGGCAAACTTGGTCCATTGCACCTTCATATTAAGTTTTTTCTTTTCTTTGTCAATCATTGGTGTAAATATTTATTGTTTAGTAGTTAAAGGAGTTAAAAGTAGTTATCGCCGTACAAGTACGGCTTAGGAGTTAAAGTCATTACCCTTGAGGATTATTATTGATATAAATAATCACATACACATTGCACACGTGCAAAAAGCCTTCAAGGCTAATGACTTTAACTACTTAGCAGGCACAGCCTGCGATAACTTCTTTAACTACTTTAACTCCTAAAGTTTAAAACTTAAACATATCACTTATCGTCAGCAGTCCGCTGTGCTGTGCCGTATATTCGGCTGCGAGCACTGCTCCCAGGGCAAAGCCCTTGCGCGAATGGGCGTCGTGAGTGATGGTTATGCAGTCGGCCTCGCTGTCGTATGCAATGGTGTGTATGCCCGGCACCTCGCCACGGCGCACCGAGTCGATGCGTAACTCGTTGTCGGCGCAGTCGGCAGAGCCTTCTATATGGCCGTCGGGAGCCGTCAGAGTGCCCTTCACCCAGCTGTCCTTGCGGTCGAGATTGTCTATTATCTCCTCGGCAAGAGTTATTGCCGTGCCACTCGGAGCGTCGAGCTTATGCACGTGATGAGTCTCCTCCATTGTAACCGAATACTGCGGAAATCCGTTCATTATCTTTGCCAGATAGCGGTTTACGGCCGAGAATATGGCCACGCCTATACTGAAATTAGAGGCCCAGAAGAGGGTCTGTCCGCCCTCGGCGCACATCTTTCTGACATCGTCGCCGTGGTCTTTCATCCATCCCGTAGAGCCCGACACCACCTTGACGTTGTGCGCAAAGGCCCTGAGATAGTTGCCGTAGGCGGCAGTAGGATTGGTGAACTCGATGGCAACATCAGCCGAGGCAAAGGCCTCGCTGTCGAAGTCCTGCTGGTTGTCGATGTCGATTATACTTACAATTTGGTGGCCACGGCCAAGGGCTATCTGCTCAATCATCTTGCCCATCTTGCCATAGCCGATAAGAGCTATTTTCATAATTAAATCGCGATTTAAATCATCTGCAAAGATAACATAAGTCAGAGAGAAAACAAAATAAAAGAGTTTTTTTAATTCTGCATAACTTATTTTTATGCACGCAACACGCTGCCACACCGCCACTTGCGCCGATATAAGCCCCCGGAACGGGCCTACTGACAAGGCCGAAACAGCCGCACAGGGCACGCAACGCCGGCTGCCGGCGGCCATAATGAAGGCAGAACGCACGCCGACGGCATCCGCCCTTGTAACACGCTGTGGCTCAGTGCGTTGCAAAAGGCCGTCTTTTAGCTTCTAAAAGGTGGCCTTTCAGCGTGTAAAAGGGCACCTTTTGCAATGCGATATGCCGTCTTTTGGAAAATGCGGATGATTTACTTACTTTGCACATACACCATTCATGAAGCAAAAGCCGTCATCTCCATATACAGACGACATAAAGAAACAAGCAACGATACGCTGCCGCTCATCAAAGCACCGCAATATCACTTATTAGAAATAATTGAACAGTTTTAGTAAATATCATATCTTTATTTTGTCAGATAATAAAAAATTTATGATATTTGCACATCAATATTTACTTACTCCGATGCTGCCCATAAAAAACATCTTAAATACCTCCATCCTGTTATTATGTCTTTATTTTGCCACACCAGCCACACAGGCATACAGCAAAGACAATACAGGCGCACTGTATAATAAAGCAAAGGCCGAATTCAACAAGAATGAATATAACAGCTCTCTGTCTGCCTTTCTGAAATACATACAGGCGCAAGAGCAGATGAAGAGTCATGACACCATACGCCTTACGGACGCATACTACAACGTAGGAGGTATTTATTCGCTGTATTCTGATTATGCACAAGCACTCGAAATTTACAAAAAAGGCTATTCTCTCAGCGTTGACGCAGGCAACTCTGAGATGCAATTCAAATTTCTGAATAACATGGTCGGAGCCAGTTGCGAAATAGGTGACATCAACTATGCAGAATACACCAACAACAAGATAAGACAGCTTAAAGGCATAAACCGCGGAAAGATAGCATACTTCTACTGTTTCAACAAGGGCTTTATTGCCGGCAACCGCAAAGACGACAGCACCAAAGCTTTGTGGATGAAAAAGGTATTAAACATCGTGGATAAATATAAGCTGCCGGAAGAAATGAAAATATATGCATATTCGGAAATATACCAATGTTACGAAAACAAAGGCAATTTAACCGAAGCTTTAGTATATCTTCATAAATACGACTCACTGGCTCATGTAACCAACCATGCCTTTCTTTATGTTGACTGCTACAAAGGGCTTATGCGCATATATACAAAGATGGGAGATAAAGAACGCGCCCTACACTACCAGAGTGAATATTTCAGATATGCCGACTCACTGCTTAATCTCAATGAATTTTCAAAGATTAAGACGAATTATCAGACCAACGAAAAGAAACGCACTACCAACACCATAAACAATCTGGAAAAAACCAATTCACAGCAGCAGGCAATGCTGCTGATGCTAGTCATGATTGTAGTCATCGCCGTGCTTGCCGTTGTTGTGGTATACCGACAGAGACAAAAGTTACACACAGCTAATGTGGAGCTGTTCAGACGCAACAGCGAACTGCTTGAAGCTGAACGCAGATACCGCATGAGCATGGAACGGAAAGAACATAAAACAACTTCAGACGGTGCGGAGGAACACGACGACAAGGCTGCCACGGCCACAGGACACGATGACCTTTTGCAGAAAATACTTTTGGTCATGGAAGACGAGGAGACATTCTGTAACCCGGACTTCAACCTGCAGACACTTGCAAGGATGACAGAGTCGAACACCAACTATGTATCACAGACCATAAACTCAACTTTCGGCAAGAACTTCCGCTCCTTTGTAAACGAATACCGCATAAAGGTTGCGATGAAGCGAATGATGGACAACGAACACTACGGCAACTACAGCATACAAGGAATATCCGAAAGCGTTGGCTACAAGTCAGCCTCTAACTTTATCGCAGCTTTCAAAAAAATGACAGGAATGACTCCTTCACTTTACCAGAAGATTTCAAAAAGCAGCATCTGAACATTCCGGAAATACATTTTCATGGCATTCTTCACATTCAGGCAACATGCCTGATACACATATCCGTTGAATCAACTTTCCAATAAAAGAAATTTGATTTAGCGTAAGAAAACGCCCATTTCATGGACTTTTACTTTCTAATTTAAGAATTAGAAATACTTGACTGTTACTTTTTAACCCACTTTTATTTCATTTTATCTATATTTGTGAGCGTGAAACCAATTAACAGTAACATTATGAAAACAATTACTCTTCTTCTTTTAAGTGCATTGTTTGCGCTGACATCCGCGGCCAAGGATGTAACGCAAGCTCAGGCACAGAAAATCGCGGAGAATTTCTTAAAGAGTCCGGCAGGACCCAACAGAATCGCCCCGTCAGTGCTGAAACCATTGAAGTTGGCTTACACAGCAGCAAACACAGATGGCAAAAAATGCTTTTATGTGTTTAACAATGACGCAGCAAACGGCTTCGTTATCGTGTCGGCCGACGACAGAGCCAGCGCGATTCTGGGATACAGCGACACCGGAACATTCGACTATGACAAGCTTCCGGCACATATTAAAAACTGGTTTACCGGATACATTGACCAAATTACATATATAAGAAACAGCAAGACGACAGCCACAGCCGAAGAAAATAACATCCTGGACAAGGAAGTCAAGCCCCTGCTCGGCGACATACAGTGGAATCAGGACTCTCCATACAACGACATGTGTCCCGTATACGACCTCAATTCGAGATGCGCAACAGGATGCGTGGCCACAGCCATGGCTCAGGTGATGTACTATCATAAGTGGCCTGAACAAGGCAAAGGCTCTCATACATATATGCCTTCTATACTCAACGGCGGCTCACTTACAGCCGATTTTGGCAGCACTTCGTATGCCTGGAACGACATGCTTCCCAAATACGACGACAGCAGCAGCGATGCAAGCCGCGAGGCTGTTGCACAGCTTATGCTGCATTGCGGTATCGCAGTAGACATGGAATACTCTATATCAAGCGGCGCAACCAGCGAATCGGTGCCGTTTGCACTCTACACATACTTCAATTATGACAAAGGCATTGCCTATCGTACACGCACCAACTACGGCTGTGCCGAATGGGACGACATCATAATCAATGAGATAGACAACGGCCGCCCGATAGTTGCCCTCGGCCGTTCTTCTGCCGGAGGACATGCCTTCGTGTTCGACGGATACGACCGCAACGGCCTGATTCACGTCAACTGGGGATGGGGAGGCATGAGCAACGGCTACTTCCGCACGTCAGCCCTTGAGCCGTCATCACAGGGCATTGGCGGTTCAACAGGAGGATTCAACTACGATCAATATATAATTACAGGTATACAGCGTCCTCAGGCCGACAGCGAGACAGACATCGAGCTGATATCTACCGAAGGCCTTGTAGCCTCTGAAGAAACCGTAGACAACGGCGCAACTCTCAATTTCAGGCTATGCGGAATGATTGCCAACGCAGGCTGGCAAGACGCAAACTACACCTACGGACTTATGCTGACAGATGCAACAGGAAACACTCTGAAGGTTATCGACACAGGTATGAACGTCCGTTTGCCCGTAGGCTATCAGATAGTAGGCCCGCAGTTTGACAACATCTCGCTCGGAACTCTCAATGACGGCACATACACTTTATACCCCGTATGCCGTGTACAGGGCGGCAAGGGCAACTGGGACCGCATCAGAAGCGAATACGTAGGCTATGCAAATTATATCTATGTAAACGTTGAGAACGGCAAGCAGCACTTCTCATATCCAAACTATTTTAACCTGGATGCAACCGACATGACTGTTCCTTCTGAAGTTTATTCGGGCATACCCGCTGAAGTTAAGGCCACAATAACAAACAACGGAGACGTTGACTATCTTGGAGAAGTAATGGTTTCTATTGTCGATAAAGACACCAAACGCAGTGTAACAGACGGCAATCCGTATAAAATCGACCTCAAGCCGGGCGCAAGCATCGACCTTTCACTTGTATCTGCATACAATCTCAGTGAAGGAGTCTACAGCCTGACTATTGTAGATGACGACAACAGACGCATAGCTTCGTTCAGCGACATCACCGTAAAGCCCGCTCCGGCAGAAGCTGCCGTGGTTGAACCGGCATCACAGCTGTCATTCGCCGACAACACTTGTGTAGACCGTATGTCGATGGACATCACGACAGAGGTAAAGTGCAGCGATGGCGTATTTGGCGGATGGCTATGTCTTTTCCTTTTCAACGAGAGCGGAGCGCTGCAGATGGGCAGCCTTGAGCCACAGTATCTGTTCCTGACAGAAGGCGAAACAAAGAGCGTTTCGTTCGGAGGTCAATTTGAAAATGGCGTTCCCGGCAAGACATACACAGCCTGCCTGATGCTTTACGACGGTAATACATACTCTTTCATGAGCCCTATCGAGATGTCTGTTTGTCAGTTTAAGCTTGATGCCACTACATCTGTCAACGGCATTGAGGCTGGCAGCAACGAACCTGTTACAATATATGACATCAACGGTGTAAGACTTCCAAACACAGATGTCAACTCTCTTCCCGAAGGCATTTATATTCTCCGACAGGGTAGCCGAACTGTAAAGATTGTAAAATAAATAAGGATTTAACAATATATCAGATATGAATAAAAACATATTATTTAAGTTTTTAGCCATTGCCGCGATGCTTTCACATACAGCATTTGCGGAGGCACAGATTTCTGAAAGAGCAGTCAACGACAACAGAAAGCCCGGACCTATAGAGCTCAAGCTTGTTCCGACAGAGCCCAAAATAGCCGGAAAGATGTCCAAGATACTTAAGACAGACCGAAAGAATGCGGCTGCAGATACTGATGCTTTTTACGGGCGGACAATCTACGGAGCCTTAGTAAACAGCACGGAGTGGGCCAACACTTCAATTACAGATGTTCCGTATGGATTGTATTCGTTTGAAATGAATGAGTCGCCTCAGACAACGGGATATATAACCAACTTCGGCTATAACTTCCTTACAGGCGCTTATTCTCACAATAGATTTGTGGGCATCACGGCAATGTCTATAATGGGCATGCTGAATGGTGCAAGATATATCACCATTGACACCGAGAATTGGACAGAGATGAAGAACATCGCCTATGGCACAGACAAGAAGAGCTATGGCTTGCTGTCGTCTGCGATGGCATATAATCCTATGGACAACAGGATATACTCATTTCAGTATAAAGATGACTTGAGCGGACTTGACTGGTGCGTATATAATCCTGACTATGACGAAATGGACAAGATAGCCTCTTTCCGAGGCCGATATAACGTTGTAACGCTTGCTGCCGTGCCCAATGGAGAGATGTATTTCATCAACGGCTACGGTGATCTTTACAAGATAGACCGCAAGACTGCCCGGCCGTCATTGGTGGGATATACCGGCATTACGCCTATTCTATATGTACAGAACATGATGTACGACGGCCGCACTGGCATGTTCTTGTGGGCAGCACAGACATCTGACGGCAGCTCACTATATTCTGTTGACCCGGCAACGGCAGAGACGAAGAAGATTCTCGACTTCAAGAATAACGAGCAGTTTGTGGCCCTATGGTCTCTCGACAACGAGGCCCCGGACGGTGCTCCGGCACAGGCAAACGACTTGAAGATGACTTACGATAAGGACGGAGGACTTGAAGGAACTATATCGTTCGAGGTACCTACGACTACGTTTGACGGCAATCAGCTCGGAAAGTCAGTACTTTATGTGTGGCTCGACGGTGAGATTATCAAGACTGAAGAGGCACAAGCAGGCAGCAGAGTGTCGATACCGGTGTCGCTGACAGAGGGCAACCATTACGTTGCCGTTAACCTAAGCAATGACGAGGGCTTCTCTCCACTGGCATATGTCGACCAATACGCCGGTTATGACATACCTAAGACAGTAGGCAACTTAACGTTTACATACGACAAAGCCGAAGGTAAGAACACCATAAGCTGGACTGCCCCCGAAGGTGGCTTGAATGGCGGTTATGTCGATTATGACAATCTTACTTACACCATCGTGCGTATGCCGGACAGTGTAACTGTGGCCGACAATTACAAAGAAACATCCTTTACAGAAGACGAACCGCAGGACTTGCGCAACTATTCTTACAGAGTTTATGCCGTTAACAACGGGAAATCAGGCAACTACTCTGAATCTAACAAGATTATATGCGGCAATGCTTTCACTACACCTTATTCGCAGTCGTTTGCCGATGCGTCAGTATTTACAGAGTTTTTCACTGTCATTGACGCCAACGAAGACGGCAACACATGGCGTAGCGGATACAGCGGCGACGTGCGTATAGACTTAATATCTGAAACATCTAAAGGTGACGACTGGCTTATCACGCCTGCCATAAAGCTGGACGGAGGCACAAGATATAGCTTTACTATGAACATGAAGACTTTTATGAATGGCTACCCTGAAGACTTCGAATTGTATATCGGCACTGATCCTGAGGATATTTCCACATTTAAGCTGTTTAAAAAGGAAGAGGGACTGGAACTTTATGAAACTTATTCCGACTATAAAGCTGAATTTAACATTGATGCAGACGGTGACTATTATGTAGGCATACGCTATCTCAGCGACAAACAAAATAATGGTTCGCTAATGCTGATCAAGTCTGTGTCGGTCACAAAAATTGGTGCGACAAAGGCTCCGGCTCCTGTCAGCGGACTTAAGATTACTCCTGATGCTGACGATGCCATGGCTGCGACAATAAGCTTTGTAACACCTGACAAGAACCTTAATGATGAGCCGCTTTCAGCTATCAGCAAGGTGAATGTTTACAGAAACGGAAGTACAAGTCCGGTACATGTATTCGACTCTCCGGCTGTCAATACTGCGCTCAGCTGGACAGACGCCACTGTCAGTAAGGTTGGCGTCAACACCTATTCTGTAGTTGCAGAGAATGAATATGGCGAAGGCGGCGTGGTTTCCGACTCTGCTTTTGTAGGAATATACACAGCACCATATCTTGAAAGCTTCGACACACGCGCTGCTTCTGAGCTATATAAATCTACTCTCGATGGAATCGACCTTGAGGCTAATCCTTATTACGGATGGACATATGACGAAAACAATAAGAAAATGACGTTTTATGCCTACCTCATGGACGACGAGACAAAGCTTGATGCATGGCTCTATACACCGATGTTCAAGCTTGATGCCAATTCTGTGTATGAGCTTGGCTATAATTCGAATATCATGTCTATGCAAGGAAGCGACATCACCTATAAGGTGTTTATGGGCACAGAGCAAGAGAAAGAAGCACAAAGCGAATATATTGGTGACATGACTTTAAACGAAGGATATATGCCGATAAAGGAGAGTCATAATATTATTACGACCGAAGGCGGCAAGTTCTGCTTCGGCTTCAACATTCAGGCTTCGGGCATGTATGCCTATCCTAATGCCGAGATAGACGATGTTTCGCTCACTTATCTCAAGTCGGCTTCATCTCCGTTCGAGTTCACCGACTTCAAGTCTGAGGCTTATGCCAATGGCGATCTGATGGCCGACATCTCGTTTAAGGCTCCCGCCGTTGACTATCACGGCAACAAACTTACAGAGAATCTTAAGGTTGAGATTTACCGAGGCCAGAGCCCCACGCCTGTTTTCAGTAAAGAAGACGTAGTGCCTGGAGCAGAGATTAAGTGGACAGACACTCAGGCTCTGCACGGACAGAACACATATATGCTTGTGGCTTCTAACTCTTACGGACGCAGCGAGGTGCTCTATGACACGCTGTTCGTAGGACGCGATGTGCCGATGGTGGTGTCAGACTATAGGGTGAAAGGCTCTGCCGACAACATGGATGCCATAATTTCATGGAACATTCCTGAAACCGGTGCAAACGGAGGAGTGATTGTTGCCGATGAGATTTCATTCAATGTCTACAAATATGATCCTACAGACAAGGTTCTTACACTTATCGAGAAAGGTGTCAAAGATAACTCATACGTGGTAGAAAACGAACCTTCAGACAAGCAGAAAACGGCTTATTACGCCGTGTCGGCAGTAAACACAGAGGGCGAAGGCCAGGCTCTTGTAGGAGAAGTGGTGCTCGGCAAGCTCTATGAGATGCCGTTCAAGGAGTCGTTTGCCAACAAGGAGCTGTCAACCGAGCCGTGGATGGTGGTTAACGGCCTGGATACATACATCACATGGGGCGTAACTAATCCGGACGGCGAGAGCTACAACGGAGCAACGCCACAGGACAACGACGGCGGAGTGGCCTATATGTACAACGGCAACCAGTATGAAACATTTACCGGAGCAGGCTTCGTTTCGCCGAAGATAGCCCTTGGCGACTGGAACTCTACACTGAAGTTCTGGGTTTACAACATCGCCACGGCATATCCAAACAACAAACCTATCGTGATGGTTTATGTACGTGCCGACGACGGCGATATTGAGTTTGCAGGCGAATACGTAGTAGGCTCTGACACAGAAGAGGGCTGGAAACAGTATGAAGTCAAGCTCGACAAGTTTGCCGGAGCATCTCACATAAGTTTTGTATTCTACGGATTTACCGGAGGTTATCAGGATGTCATCTATCTCGACAACATCGAGATGGAAAGGGGCACAGCCTCTGGCATCAGCGATATCGGTGCTGACGGAAAAGCCGTCAAGGACATTAAATACTATGATGTGTCAGGACGTGAAACCAACGGTATGGTCAAAGGTATTAACATACGCGTGGTGACATATACAGACGGAAGCACATCTACACAGAAAGTCATGGTCAAATAGCCGCAATATTCTACATTGCAGCATGCAGGCCCTGGTCTGGCAGATGTATGTATATAATCATAAATTCTGCATATCTGCCGTCTTGTCTGACAGAAATGAATATTTGTTAATAACAGACTGACTATCAGTACACTTGCAAAAGGCCGTCTTTTAGCTTCTAAAAGGTGGCCTTTCAGCGTGTAAAAGGGCACCTTTTGCAATGCGATATGCCGTCTTTTGGAAAACAGAAGGTAACAAGGCTTACCGCTTATGGCATGATAAGGGGCTGCGGCAGGGCTAAGGGCAAGGAGCGGCCGCAAGGCTTTGTGATAAAAGAACAAGCCCTGACGCTTCTGAAATGGCGTCAGGGCTTGTTTCATCAGGCATCAATATGATGCGTTATTCGTAAAGATAGAACATGCGCTCCATCATCTGCCACTTCTGGTCTGACGTGGCGTCGGCGGCGCAGTCCTGAAACATTGCCACATGCTCTTCCCATTCCTGCTGTCGCGGCAGCGTGGCAAGGCGCGCCATCGCACTGTCCCAGTCGAAGTCTAACGGTGCGTCGACAATCATAAACAGGCGGTTGCCGAGTATGTAAATCTCCATTTCCAATATGCCTACTGCCTTTATTCCTTCCTTAATCTCGTCCCAGAAGTGCTCTTTGTCGTGGGCCTCGCGATAGCGGCGGATAAGCTCTGCGTCGTCCTTCAGCTCCATTGTCTGACAGTAACGCTTTACGGGCACGCCGAATTCTTTTGTCTTATAGCCTTTCATAGTTATATTTTTAATTCATAATTAATAATTCACAATTCATAATTGGGTTGGTTAATTGTCCCCAAAAATTATGTATTAATTAATAATTGGGCTAATTTTCTTAATTCTTAATTTTTACTTTTTAATTTTTAATTATTACTCCCTGTCTTCCCCTTCAGCTCTCTTTGAATACGTCATTGATGATTTGGCTTGCCAGGGTGAAGCCGAAGATGCCGGTTATGTGGAGCATTGAGCCGTTGGCGCGCGCCTCGTCTGACGTGCCCTGGTTGGGCAGAATCTCGTCGCTATAGACGCATCTGAACTTGCGTGCAGGCTTGTCGCCCTGACGCTTGAACTCCTGACGCAGCTTGCGGGCAAGCGGACAGCCCTCCACCTTCCAGAACTCTGTAACCTTGATGCGCGACGGGTCGAGCTTGCGCGCTGCCCCCATAGACGACAGCAGAGTGGCCTTTGAGCGGCATGCCGTGCGTATCAGCAGCATTTTGTCGGCTATGCTGTCTATCGCATCGACAACATAGTCGTAGTCGTTTAGATTAAATTCTGCCGCCGTATCGGCACTGAACGCCATAAAACGCGCGTCAACCTCAGCCTCGGGACTGATGTCGAGCAGTCTGTCGCGCAGCACTTCCACCTTCGGCTTGCCCACGGTCGACGTGGTGGCCATGAGCTGCCGGTTGATGTTCGACGGGCACACGCGGTCGGGGTCTACAATGGTTATATGTCTTACGCCCGAACGCACCAGTGCCTCAACGCACCAGCTGCCTACGCCGCCCACGCCAAACACAATGACACGCGTTGCGCACAGCCTTTCAGTTGCATCGTCGCCGAGCAGCAGTCGGGTTCTTGATAAATCGCTGTTCATAAAATTCTATCACACGATTAATTCATAATTGGCTAATGCCGAACTTCGTTTCACAATTAATAATTCATAATCTGGCAGGTTCTATGCCCTCTTATTATTATGCATTAGACTTTAAGTCTCAATTAAAAGGGCCATCTTCAGCTGTGTTTTCAGCTGCCAAGTCATGCTTTCTTAATCCTTAATTCTTACTTATTAATTACCCAGTCTTTTCCTGCAATCTTCGAGAATGGCCATCAGTTCGTCCACGGTCGAGGCGCGGAGCATGGCTATACGCGTCTGACGGAAGTCGGGAATGCCCTTGAATATTGGCGTGGCGGCGAGATGACGGCGCGTGTGCAGTATGCCGCGATACTCGTCTATGCGCTCCACGTTGATGCGCAACTGCTCCTCGAGGATGTCCAGCTTGCGGTTGAAGTCGAGTTCTGGGTCTGGCTCCTTGCCGTTAAGATAGTCGCGAATCTCCTTGAAAATCCACGGATGACCGAACGTTGCGCGGCCTATCATCACCGCGTCTACGCCATAACGCTCAAACGCCTGCCTGGCTTCTTCGGGCGTAGTGATGTCGCCGTTGCCTATTATGGGGATGTGTATGCGCGGATTACGCTTCACCTCGCCTATCAGAGTCCAGTCTGCCTGACCTGTATACATCTGCGCCCTTGTGCGTCCGTGTATCGTCAGAGCCTGTATTCCGCAGTCCTGAAGCTGCTCGGCAAGCTCGGTTATTATGAGGTTGTCGCTGTTCCATCCGAGCCTTGTCTTCACCGTTACGGGCACTTTCACCGCCTTGACCACCTCGCGTGTTATGTCGAGCAGCAGCGGAATGTTCTGCAGCATGCCTGCTCCGGCGCCCTTGCCTGCCACCTTCTTGACAGGACAACCGAAGTTGATGTCTATCAGGTCGGGGCCGGCCTCCTCTACAATCTTTGCCGCCTCCACCATCTGCGGCACGTCGCGGCCATAGATCTGGATGCCCACGGGCCTCTCGTCGTCGCTTATGGTGAGCTTGTTCATGGTGCTCTTTACCGAACGCACCAGTGCTTCGGCGCTGACAAACTCGGTGTATACCATGGCCGCTCCGTAGCGTTTGCACAGCCGGCGGAATCCTATGTCGGTTACATCTTCCATCGGCGCCAGCAGCAAAGGCCGGTCGCCAAACTGTATGTTTCCTATTTTCATTGCGTGTAGGGTTGATGGTTTGGTCTTAAGTAGTTATCGCTCACGCGGTGAGCTAGTAGTTAAAGGAGTTATCGCCGGCTGTGCCGGCTAGGAGTTAAAGCCGAATGTCCTGCTGGTGTTTGTGGGACTTATGGGACATAATGGGACTTATGCCGGGATAAGCCACAAGGCATTTGACTTTAACTACTAGCTCACCGCGTGAGCGATAACTACTTTAACTCCTTTAACTACCTGACGTTTTTTCTATTTTCAGTTATTAATTAAATGATAAACTCCTCCTGCCATGCACCTCACCATGCCTTTCATCTCGAGCGTGAACAGGGTGGCGGCGAGGCGGCTGACGGGGATGCCGGAGGTCAGGGTCAGACTGTTTACCTGCTGGTCGTTCTCCTTCTGCAGGGCATCGGCCACGGCCTGCTCGTCGGCTGTAAGCTCGGGAAAGAGCGTGCGCTCTATGCCGTTGCGGCGAGCCTGCTCCAGACGGGCGTCGGTCTGCCATCCCATGGCGTTTATAAAGTCGGCGGCACCGCATATAAGGCCCGCCTTGTTGTCGCGTATAAGGTTGTTGCAGCCTTCTGAATACATGTCGCCCGTGCGGCCGGGAAAGGCAAACACGTCGCGGCTGTAGCCGTTGGCAATGCGCGCCGTTACAAGTCCGCCGCCATGGGCGGCACTCTCTATCAGCACCGTGGCGTCGGATATGCCTGCCACAATGCGGTTGCGTCGCAGGAAATTGAGCTTGTCGGCATTGGTGTTTGAGAAGAACTCGGTGAGCAGTCCGCCCTGAGTGAGCATCTTGTCGGCCGTGTCGCGGTGGCGTGGCGGATAGAGATAGTCTAATCCGTGAGCCAACACGGCCACCGTGTCGAGTCCGTTTGCCAGAGCCTCTCGGTGCGCGCATATGTCCACTCCGTATGCCAGTCCGCTTACAATGAGCACGTCGGGGCACATTGCAGACAGGTCTTTAACGAAGCTGTGTATGCAGTCCTGACCGTAGGCGGTGCAGTGGCGTGTGCCGACGATGTTGATTACGCGCATGCGGTTGAGCCTTGCCGTGCCTTTATAGAACAGCACGAGCGGGGCGTCAATGCACTCCTTCAGCCGCTGCGGATAGTCTTCGCTGCCCATGCACAATATGCTTATGCCGTTGCGCGCCGCAAACTCAATCTCGCTCTCTGCCCTCGCCTCTGCCTCAGCCGTGTCGGCCAGCGCCTCGGCAGTGCGCTTGTTGCAGTCGGGCATCAGGTCGCATATGTTGCGGCGGTTGTCCATTATTGCCGTAGCGCTGCCCGCCTTGCGCCACAATGCGGTTATCTCGGCAGAATTAAAATAGCTGATTCTGCTGAGCGTAAGCATGTTTAATATCTCTTGTTCGTGCATGGCGGGGATGGTTTTTGAGGATGGGAGGGACGGGATTTATGGGGCTTATGGGAGGGATGTGGGGGCTGAAGGCGCGTGCGCCTGTGGCCGCTGCTGCCTAAAGCCAGCGGCTGAAAGCCTCGTCATACTCCTTGCTGTTGGCCAGCTTGCCGTTCACCAGGCATACAAGGTCTATCACGCCCTTGAAGCATATCTTGTTGTCAGAGGCGCGGTAGATGTCCTGATAGAACACATATCGCAAGCCTTCCTTCTTGAGGTTGAGGCATGATATAAACTCGTCGTCGCATCTCAGCGGCGTCTTATACTGCAGGTTCATGCGGGCCACGACGGCGTCGACGCCCTTGCGGTGCATCTCGGCGAAGCTGAGTCCGCACTCTTTCAGAAAGAGGTGGCGCGTGTGCTCGGTGTAGTGCAGATAGTTTGCGTTGTTCACAATGCCTTCGATGTCGCACTCATAGTCGCGAACCATCATTCGTGTGGTGAATATATATTCCATAATGGATGCAAAGATAAGGCTTTTTCCGTATTATTTTCTGTTTTTTTGTGCTAAAAGATTTGTTTTGTCTTCACGGCAGTTTCTTAGTCATGTTTATGCCCTTGTGATATGGGGCATGACGGAGCGTTTTCTGAAAGGTGGCCTTTTGGCTTGCGAAAGGGCACCTTTTACACGATGAAATGGCACCTTTTGGAGCCTAAAACATGGCCTTTTAGAAAGCCGTTTGTATCATATTGATAATCAACAGGTTACAAATGTCCGTGAAATCTGCCTCAATCCGGCTTCTGATATGCCGCTTTATATGGCACGGATTGCGATAAAAAGGCACATTTCTGTTGTCCTGTCAGCGCTTTGTCTTCAGATATTCGTATCCTATGCGGCACCTAAGGCAGTCCTTCTTGTCGCAGTATTCCTTCTTCAGTTGTATCAGCGCCTGACTGTCTCCGGCGTTTTCGGTCTTCAGTCCGCACTGCTCCCACAGTCTTACTATATGGTTGTTTTCTGCCCGCAGCTCACTGAGCAGACTGAACGCGCGACTGCACAGCGTGTCGTCGTGGCGGTGGCGGCCGTAGGCAAAGAGCATGGGCACGGCGGTGTTGATGATGAGCAGATTGAGCGACGGGTCGGAAATGCTCTTGCGGTTCTTAACGCTCGTGCTGCCGAAGGTGTAGTGAGTCTCCCAGTAAGGCGTAACCCTGGTGCGCAGCAGGTCTTTAAGCTGCTCGACGGATGTACACTCGGCAAGGCGGCTAAGGTCGCTTTGGCGCGAATGATAGAGCTGTGCCAGCTGCGATATGCGTATGTGAGGAAAGTTCTGAGGCCTCATCCTGAGAAACTTCCACATGCCGGCGTCGATGGGAGTAAGGCCAAACTTATGCGCCATATACTGATATTCCTTGCGCAGACTGTCGAAATAGCCCTCCTTGATTGCGTCGTCGCGGTAAGGTTCGGGTATGGTGTCATACTCAAGCAGACCTGCCTGTCCCATGAATATGGCCTCAATCTGGAACAGGTCGTCGCGGTGATGAGCCACGCTCTGCAGCGGAACGCTCATTGCCCAAGCCTCAAATGCGTCGCCGTTGACGCCGAATCCGTAGTTGCGCGCCATCGTTACGAAGAGCGCCGACTCCCATGAGCCGCCGCATCTGTCGGCCCTCTGCCTTATGGCGTCGGTCTTCTGCTCCAGCCGTTCAGCCTGCAGGCGGCTCATCCAGCTGTGAACCGTGAGCCGGCTTAGCTGCGGTATGATGGCGTAGCAGGGCGGATAATGGTCTGTGGTGATAAGTTCGTCATAGTTGCGGCTAACCTCCTGCGGCACATCGAGCCTTATCTGCGCCACCTTGCGGCCGTCGGACGTTATGATGTCCTGCCCCGTTTCGGCAGCTACATGCAGCACAACGTTGTCGTAGGCCTTGTCTTTGTCGTGTCCGTGCGCATACCAGTCGGATGCCTTGTCGTGTATCTCGATGTTTCCTACCCACATAGTGCCGCCTATTCTGACCTTCGCGTTGAAGAAGTCGGGCCCCGCGTTGGTGTTTGGCAGACCTGCGTCTATCACCTCAACGCTCTCGCCCGTGGTGGTCAGGAGCGGCCTTACGGGAAACATCTTGTGCTTCCATACATAATGAAGAAGCTTTTCCATAAGCGTGTTTTTTATGCAGTTCTTAGTCGGTTGCAGGCCTTTGTGCGGCCTTTGCGCCCATTTCAGCGCAATACAAAGATACGAAAAAATCCCGTACAAGATGTTTCCTGTACGGGATTTTTATCTTTAAGCGCCGTAAGTCTGCGCCTTCAGCGGCGCAAATCATTGTCGCGCGTCCTTATTTCTTGATAACCTTAACGGTTGTTCCGTCGGCCTTCTTCAGGATGTTGAGACCCTTCTTCATGCCGTTCAGCTTGTTTCCGTTGATGTCATATACAGCTTCAACGCCGCTGTTGGTTACAGGAGCGCTGATGCCTGCTGACTCATAACCGAACTTAACATTGATATCCATGTCCATAACACCTGGAATTGAATACAGAATATTGATGTCGGCTTTCAGCTTGTCGTCAGTCATATCAGCTGTCATGTCAACGTCTACGGGTACGCCTTCAAGTGCCCAGTTAACCTCAGGATCGTCACCGTCCTTGATAGTTACGGTCTGCTTGGTGCTGAGTTTAACAACTCCGTCTTCCTCAACGGCGTCAACGTCTGTCATTTCAACAGTACCTACAGCCATAACTCCTGTAAGCTCGAAGTTCTTCAGGGCAAGAGTGTATTTGCCGTTTGACTGCTTTGTAACTTCGATTGTAGCCTGCTGAGCCGGCATTGTGCTGCCCATAACTGTAACAACGAGGTTGTCTGTATAGCTCTTAGCCTGGCTTTCGGGTGTTCCGAACACAGCAGAGATATTCATTCCGACAGCAGATATTGTCATTGTCATGTAGAGTTTGTCGCCATGCATGTAGCTGCCTTCGTTGACAGTAACCTCAGCTGTAACAGGGACTCCTATGTTTACTTTTACAGAAGCCTTTGTCTCTTCAAACCATGTATATCCGCTTGGCTCCTCATCGTTGCCCTTTACGTTCTCAACCTTGATGTCGCCGAGGTTCAACGGGCCGAAAGAGAAGTTCTTCAGGGTGATGTTGTAGAGTCCGTCAGAGCCTTCTACTTCCTCAACAGATATTGTTGATTCAGATATTGTAGGTTCGCCGCTGCCCAGAGAGATTGAAAGCTGGTCGGTAAAATCCTTAGCTCCTGCTGTAAGAGTGAGTGCGAGGAGCGCAATAATAGTAAAAATTTTCTTCATCTTTTTCCTTGTTTTGTTATTATGTTACTTTATTTTATATGAAACACCTATTGTTCCGTAAATCGGGTAAAGCGTCTGTTCGATAGTATCAAAGTGCTTTCTGAATATTCCGGTGAATCCCCATGAGACGTCGGCAAAGGCTCCCCACTGCTTGTGGAAGTACCATTCGGCGCCGAGCATCATGCCAAGCTGCCATGAGCGCATGTCGTCGCTGAAGTCGTAAGTGCCGCGGCTGCCCTCGTCAGAGCCAAGCTCCACCTTTGCTCCGGTGGGGTCGCCGACACGCAGGTAGCCGTCGTAGGCATATCCGCGGAAGGAGTGCGACCTGACGTAAGACAGATAGGGACCGAGCTTCAGGTGCAGGTTGCTGTTAAGGGCGTAGGTTGCCTGCAGCGGAAGTGTGAGCATCCACATCTCCACCTCGGAAGCGTTGTGGCCGGTAAACTGGCCCTCGAGCCTCTGTCCTCCCCTCACGATGGCCATGTGATAGTTCTTGACGGTGGCGTCGATGTTCATTCCCTTGTTCTCAAGATGCAGTCCGGTGGTGAGTCCCCACTTGTCTGACAGGGGCTTGTATATGCCCAGTCCGAGCGAGAAGTTGGGCTCGAGCTTGTAGCTGTCGAGGCTTCTTATCGTCGCCGGCATGCCTATGGGGGCTGTGCCTCCCACGCTGTAGCCGAAGCGCAGGTTGTAAACAAGATTGTCGAATATGCCTGCTCCGAAGGCCGCAGAGGCCGTAAGTGCGGTCAGGACTAATGTGATAAACGTTTTCTTCATGACTATTCGGTTGTTTCTTCGCAGACCACTTCAACTTCGTCAACTATAAGCGTGCTGCCTAATGCACCCTTAAATGACGCTCCCTCGATACTTGATGTGAATACCACACTTAGGTTATATCCATGGTCAGCAAGTAGTTGCTTGTCTATCTCCGAACGATATTCAAAGTCAACATCAAACGATGTCCACTCTTGTGTATCTTTAACTTCCGGCACGCGGGCAATTGCTACAATATAAGGACTTGTCAACACATCGTCGCCATGGAGCGTTATGGCCTTATTATTGTTGTCATGATTTCTGTATATTACAGCATATATATCGCCTTTGTCATAGGTTCCCGGTATCGGTTTCCTTTTTCCGTCAACGCATTCGCCGCCTGATTTATATTTATACCATCCTGTCAGCTTTAACGGAACTTTATCAAATGTGCGCCCGAAACTTGTTGCCTGCAATGCACCGTCAGTTCCACTGAGTGCCTTACTCGCATCAAATTCTCCTATATAGAGATTTCCTGCAGCTATACCCATATTGACCATTGAGCCGAAACTGCCGGTGCTCATCGTCTCAAGTTTAACGCCCTTTCCCTTATATCCATCTGTTATTGGTGAGGAGGGATAGTTTTCCGGCGGTATTGAGCCGCCAATAAACTGTGCACTTAAATTAAATCCGGGGTTTCCTGTTGCCCAATTGCCCATCCAGCCGCCAGACTTTGAAAGGTCGCTCCATTCATAGAACTGACCGCCGGCACTGCCGTCTACAAGCCTTATGTTCTCAAAATCAAACTTGTTTGGCGATTCCGTAAGCCTAAATGACACGTTGTAAACACGGCTCCAATTACCGTCTTCAGACGTAACCTTATAAGTTACTTCCTTTTCGTCGCTGAAATCGTGCACCGAACCGCTTGCCGGCTCAATCTTTGCGCCCTCGGTTATATGAAATATCGGCGCCATTGCAGATACATCTGCGCCCTCTTTAATTTCAAAAACGATGTTATTAGCATCTGAAAGCACGTTTACCAGCGTGTCGCTGGGCGCGAAGAATATGTCTGAAGGATTGTCTGTGTGTACGTATGCCTGCTCGATGTCGCATTCAGCGTTGAGCGGCTCGTCCTTAAAGCAGGATGTCAACGAGCTGCATACGGCGATTGTCAGAAGTATATTGGTGAACTTCATTTATGATACGGGTATGATTTAATATCTTGCAAAGATATTCCAAAAATCAATGTACGCCAAATTATTTTAACAAAAATTACACCTTTTATACTAAACTTTTTGATTAAATAAAGTTTTATTCCATCTTTTGCGACAAATAGGACATTTGTCTATACATAAGGGCTGCACGTCTGATTTTATGCCGCCTGCGCTCAACCGGCAGACGGCTGTATGCGGGGCGATTTCTGAAAGGTATGCTTTTGCATTGTAAAAGGCCGTCTTTCAGACGACAAAAGGCCACCTTTTGCAAGCTAAAAGGTGACCTTTTGGAAAGCGGAGTCAATGCTCCCTGTAAACTATTGTATATCAAGGCATTACGCAAACACGACAAACTGCGATGATACTGGTGCGGATCAGACGAATGTAAGCGCCGTGAGCTTGTCCTTGCAGAACACCTCGGCTGCCACGGCCTGCAGCTCTTCGGCGGTCAGACGGTCTATCTGGCTCATCAGCGCCGTTACGTCTTTCTCCCATCCATAGTGCAGGAAGCTCTTTGCGAAGTCGAGGGCGAAGCTCTCGCGGTTGTCGCACGCCACGCCTATCTGTCCCTTTATCTGCCTCTTGGCGGCTGCAAGCTGCGCTGCCGACATGGGTTTCTGCGCCATGCGGTCGAGCTCGCGCATCACGAGGCGACGGCATTTCTTCACGTCCTTAGGGTCGCAGCCGAAGTAGGCACACCACATTCCGGTGTCTGAATAGCTCACCATCGAGCTGTCTACGGTGTACACCAGTCCGTGCTTCTCGCGCAAGGCTATGTTCAGACGGGCGTTCATGCCAGGTCCGCCGAGTATGTTGTTGAGCAGATACAGGGCCATGCGCCTGTTGTCGTGCACGCTGTAGGCACGGTTGCCTATCATCACGTGAGCCTGATGGGTGTTCTTATGGCGGAGCAGCTCCTGCGGGTTATATTCGGGCAGGACGCCCTTTGGCACGCTGTCGACGAGCGGACTGCACGGTGGAAAGTCGGCCGTGGCCTTCTCGAGCAGTCTGACAAGACGGCTGAAACTGATGTCGCCGTAGGCAAAGAACACGGCATTTTCGGGACGGTAGAAGCGGCGCGTGAAGCTCAGAGCGTTGTCCGTTGTATATTCGCGCAGGCGCTCCGCCCTGCCCAGGATGTTGTGTCCGAGCGGATGTCCGCTGAATATGGCGTTCTCAAACTCGTCATAAATCAGTTCGGCAGGCGAGTCGTTGTAACATTCAATCTCGTCGCATATCACCTCAATCTCCTTGTCAATCTCTGCCTGCGGATATGTGCTGTGGAACACCATGTCGGTAAGCAGGTCGACAGCCCTTGCGATGTGCTCCTTCAGCAGTGCTGCATAGAACACCGTGTCCTCCTTGTTGGTGAAGGCGTTGAGGTCGCCTCCCACCTTCTCCAGCCGGTTCAGTATCTGTATTGAGGTGCGCCTTGCGGTGCCCTTGAACGTGGTGTGCTCGCAGAAGTGGGCGATGCCTTCCTCTCCGGGCTGCTCGTCGCGCGTGCCGGCACATATGCCGTAGCCGCAATAAACCACGGGCGAGGCCGACGGCAGGTGGATAATCCTGAGGCCGTTGGCCAAAGTAGATGTATTATATTGCATTTGTATCTTTTATTAAAGCTCAAAATCCATTGTGCAAAAATACAACTTTTTAGTTTGTTATTTAATAAAAAATTCGGATATTTGCAGCTAATTATATCAACAGGGCGCACGCCGCGCACAGCGCCGCATGCCCGCACCGCAACAGCCGGAGGCCTAAGCCCGCAGGAGCATCAGCCGCCGGCAGCACATCAGCCTGCGGCAAGGCGGACGGCAGGATGCGCACAGGCAGCAGCCCGAAAATGTCAAAACTAAAACAGATGAGGAAAGTTATAGGAATAGGTGAAACCGTGCTTGACATCATTTTCAAGAACGAACGTCCGGTGAGCGCCGTGCCGGGAGGCTCAGTCTACAACGGCATAATATCGCTCGGACGTGCCGGCGTGCCCGCAGCCTTTATCAGCGAGGTGGGCGACGACCGCATAGGACGGCGCACGGTCGACTTCCTTAAGGAAAACGGAGTTGACGCCTCTAACGTCAACATGTTCAAGGGCAGCAAGTCGCCCGTGTCGCTCGCGTTTCTCAACGACAACAACGACGCAGAATATATCTTCTATAAAGACCACCCGCACGACCGTCTCGACTATATATGTCCTGAGATCAACCGCGACGACATCGTCATGCTCGGCTCCTACTATGCAGTCAATCCCGTGATAAGGCCGCAGGTGGCAGCGCTCATGAACCATGCGCGCAGCAACGGGGCGATAATATATTACGACGTAAACTTCAGGTCGTCGCACGCCAACGAGGTGATGAAGCTCACGCCGAACATACTCGAGAACTTTGAATATGCCGACATCGTGCGCGGCAGCCACGACGACTTCAAGGTGATGTACAAGATGGAGACATCCGACAAAGTGTACAACTCGGAGATTTCTTTCTACTGCAAGAAGTTCATCTACACCAACGGCGCGCAGCCGGTAGAGCTTCATGCCGAGGGCGGATTCAGGAAGAGCTACCCCGTTACGGCCACCAGCACGGTGAGCACGATAGGCGCCGGCGACAACTTCAACGCCGGACTGGTGTACGGAATGATGCGATACGGAGTGACGCGTGACGTCATCGACCGCGGACTCAGTGAGGAACTGTGGGACAAGGTGATTGAATGTGCGCAGAAGTTCTCGGCCAACTGCTGCAAGAGCATAGACAACTCTATCGACAAGGAGTTTGGCGAGGCCATGCGCAAGGAAGCCCTACAGGCCGGATAGACATGCCGCCACGACAGCCGGAGGCGGCAGCCCATACCATGAAAAAAGAATAACAATAAACCAAATAAATTTATTTGAACCATGATTGAGATTAAAGACAACATCTATTATGTAGGCGTCAACGACCGCAACAAGGAGCTCTTCGAGGGCCTGTGGCCGCTGCCTAACGGAGTTTCGTACAACTCTTACCTCATTGTCGATGAGAAAGTGTGCCTCGTCGACACAGTCGAGGTAGACTTCTTCATGCCATATATCAAGAACATCAAGGAGGTGATAGGCAACCGCAAGATAGACTATCTGGTGATAAACCACATGGAACCCGACCACAGCGGCGCCATAGAGCTTATCAGAAAATATTATCCCGAGATAAAGATCGTGGCCAACAAGAAGACGTTCGGCATGATCGAAGGCTTCTACGGCATAACAACCAACGAGGTGGAGGTGAAGAACGGCAGCAAGCTGAGCCTCGGAAGGCATGAGCTCAACTTCGTCCTGACGCCTATGGTTCACTGGCCCGAGACGATGGTTACGCTCGACACGACGAGCAACGTGCTCTTCTCGGGCGACGCGTTCGGCTGCTTCGGCGCGCTGAACGGCGGCATAATAGACTCTGACATCAACTGCGACACGTTCTGGCTCGAGATGGTTCGCTACTATTCGAACATCGTCGGCAAGTACGGAGTGCCCGTACAGAACGCCCTGAAGAAGCTTGAGGGAGTGCAGCTCGACTATATCTGCTCTACGCACGGCCCCGTATGGCACGAGCATATCAGCAAAGTGATAGACATATACGACCGTCTGAGCCGCTATGAGACCGAGGAAGGCATCGTGATATGCTACGGAACGATGTACGGCAACACTGAACGCATGGCCGAGGTGATAGCACGCGCGGCAAGCCAGGCTGGCATCAAGAACATCGTTATGTACAACGTGTCGAAGACTCACCACTCTTACATACTGCGCGACATATTCCGCTACCGCGCACTCATCGTGGGCGCACCGACCTACAACGCAGGTCTTTACCACGAAATGGAGGTTCTGCTGAGCGAGATAGCAGGCAAGGACATCAAGAACCGCCACTATATCGGATGGTTCGGAAGCTACGCATGGGCCGGCAAGGCCGTTGAGCGCATACACCACTGGAACGAAACCAAGCTGAAGTTTGAGGCTGTGGGCACTCCGGTTGAGATGAAGCAGAGTCTGAAAGAAGACTCTTACGCACAGTGTGAGGCCCTGGGCCGCGCCATGGCTGAAAGGCTTAAACAAGACCGATAATGAAAAAGATAAAGCTGGGCCTGCTGCCAAGAGTTATCATAGCGATAGCTCTTGGCATAGCGCTGGGCAATGTGCTCAGCCTGCCGGTAGTAAGGGTGTTCGTCACCTTCAACGCTGTGTTCAGCCAGTTTCTCAACTTTGTCATTCCGCTGATAATCATCGGCCTGGTTACTCCTGCCATTGCCGACATCGGCAAGGGCGCGGGCAAGCTGCTGCTGGCCACGGTAGCCATAGCATACGCCGACACGGTGCTCACGGGAGTGCTGTCGTATGGCGTGGGAACAAGCCTGTTCCCGTCGATGATTTCGTCGGTTTCCGACTTCAGTTCCGTTGTGAAGCCGGAGGGAACTGCTCCTTACTTCGAGATAACCATACCGCCAATGGCCGACGTCATGAGCGCACTGGTGTTCTCGTTTCTCATGGGCCTGTGTATAGCCTACAGCAACACGCCCACTCTGAAAAATGCCTTCATGGAGCTGAAGGAGGTAATCACCAAGACCATAGCCGTGGCGGTGGTTCCGCTGTTGCCGCTCTTTATCTTCGGCATATTCCTTGATATGACGATGAAGGGCGACGCCATGCGCATCATGACGGTGTTTGCCAAGATTATAGTTGTAATCTTCGCGCTCCACATCTTCGTCCTTCTTTACCAGTATGTCATAGCGGGAGCCATCGTAAGGCGCAACCCTCTGAGGCTGCTCATCAACATGCTGCCTGCCTACTTCACCGCTCTCGGCACGTCGTCGTCGGCCGCAACAATACCGGTGTCGCTGCGCCAGACGCTGAAGAACGGCGTGAGAAACGACATTGCATCGTTCGTGGTGCCCCTGTGCGCCACAATCCACATGTCGGGCTCTACGCTGAAGATTACGGCCTGCGCGCTTACGCTGTGCATGCTTGAGGGCATACCCCACTCGCTGCCCGTGTTCATCCACTTCATAATGATGCTGGGCATAGTGATGGTGGCAGCTCCGGGAGTGCCGGGAGGAAGCATCATGGCGGCGCTCGGACCGCTCGCCTCTATACTGGGGTTCAACACCGAGCAGCAGGCTCTGATGATTGCGCTCTACATTGCCATGGACAGCTTCGGCACGGCATGCAACGTTACGGGCGACGGAGCCATAGCGCTGGTTATCGACAAGATGTTCAAGCCGAACAGAAAGGTAGCCGCAACGGCTGCGGACAACGCACCGGCGGAATAACGGAATATATCTGAAAGAAAAACAAAAGGCATCTTTCCGCTTACGGAAAAATGCCTTTTTATTTATGCCTTAACCGATATCAGAACGCCTGACGATACCCGTCTGAAATCGGTACGATACATACCGATTTGCAAAAGACCACGTTTTAGCCTCCAAAAGGGCACATATTGCACGCTAAAAGGGCACCTTTTAGGAGCTAAAACATGGCCTTTCGGAAAGCGTCTGACTGTCAGCGTGTTAGCAATGCCTTCAGTTCGTCCATGCTATCGGCCGTCATGAGCGTCTTGTCAAAGCCGCTGCGTATCACGCCCTTGGCCTTAAGGTCGTCGAGCATGGCAAGAAGAGAGTTCCAGAAGCCCTTCATGTTGTAGAGTATCACGGGCTTGCTGTGATATCCGATAGACGCCGACGCAGCGATGGTGAATATCTCGTCGAGCGTGCCCACGCCGCCCGGCAGCGCCACGGCTACGTCACACTGAGCCAGCATAAGGTCCTTGCGGTCGCTCAGATTGTCGCACATCATCTTCACGTCAACATGGTCGGACACCTTTCCGCCCTTCTCTATAATCATCGGCACCACGCCTATCGTAGTGCCGCCTGCATCATGCACGGCCTTCGCCACACACTCCATAAGTCCCAGGTTGCATCCGCCGAACACCAGCGTATGCCCGTTTTCGGCCATCCATCGCCCCAGTTCTTCGGTCATTTTGAAGAAGTCGGGGTCGAGATTTGAATTTGCCGAACAAAAAACTGCTATCTTCATAATGTGCAAAATTACAAAAAAATTATTCTAACACACACAAATCACGACAACAATCAAATTATTATAACATAATAGCACACCACAACATCCGACGCAAGACATGCGACAGAAAAGCACATAAACACCACGAACAGCCAAAAAGTCAACCATAAAAATACGCTTTTTATTCTTTTTATTTTGCAAAACATACTATTTTGCACTATCTTTGCACCGCATTAATTATAATTAATTTGAAGACATTTGAAGAATTAGGCGTAAGCGAAGAGATTCGCCGCGCTATTGAGGAGCTGGGCTTTGAACATCCCATGCCCGTACAGGAAGAAGTAATCCCCTATTTACTTGGTAACAGAAACGACGTAATTGCGCTGGCCCAGACGGGCACGGGCAAGACGGCTGCGTTCGGCATTCCGGTGCTGCAGCGCACCGACTCGCGTGTGCGTCAGACACAGGCGCTCATCCTCAGTCCCACCAGGGAGCTGTGCCTGCAGATAGCCGACGACCTGAAGGACTTTGCCAAATACATCGACGGCATCAACATCGTACCCGTATACGGCGGCACTTCTATCGAAAACCAGATAAAGTCGCTGCGCCACGGGGCACAGATAATAGTGGCCACGCCCGGCCGACTTATCGACCTGATGAACCGCGGAGTGGCAAAGCTCGACGCCGTGAGGAACGTTGTGCTCGACGAAGCCGACGAAATGCTCAACATGGGCTTCTCTGAAAGCATCGACGAGATACTCGAAGGCGTGCCCGAAGACCGCAACACGCTGCTCTTCTCGGCCACGATGAGCAAGGAAATAGAGAAGATTGCACGCAACTACCTGCACGACCCGAAGGAGATTGTGGTGGGAAGCCGCAACGAAGGAGCCGAGCACGTAAACCACATATACTACATGGTGAACGCCAAGGACAAGTATCTGGCACTGAAACGCGTGGTAGACTACTTCCCGAAAATATTCGCCATAATCTTCTGCCGCACAAAACGCGAGACGCAGGAGATAGCCGACAAGCTGATACACGACGGCTACAACGCCGAATCTCTGCACGGAGACCTGTCGCAGCAGCAGCGCGACCTCACCATGCAGAAGTTCCGCCAGCACATGACTCAGCTGCTCGTGGCCACCGACGTGGCTGCCCGCGGACTCGACGTAGACGACCTTACGCACGTCATCAACTTCGGTCTGCCCGACGATATTGAGAGCTACACTCACCGCAGCGGACGAACAGGACGCGCCGGAAAGAAGGGCACTTCGATATCAATAATCCACTCTCGCGAGCGCTCAAAGATGCGCGCCATAGAGAAAACCATCGGCAAGAAGTTTGTAGAAGGCGTCATGCCGTCGGCTCAGGAGATATGCAAGAAGCAGCTCTACAAGGTGATGGACCAGATAGTCAAGACCGACGTGAACGAGGAAGAGATAGCTCCGTTCATGGAAGACATCAACCGCTACTTTGAATACATCGACAAAGAAGACCTCATAAAGAAGATTGTGAGCGTTGAGTTCGGCAAGTTCCTTGCCTATTATGCCGACGCTCCCGAAATCGGAAAGGTGCAGGTGCAGGGCGAAAGCCGCAAGAAAGACCGCAAGGACGACGCCCGCAAGCGCACCCGCAAGGCCGAGGAGGGCTACCGCCGCCTGTTTATCAACCTGGGAAAGGCCGACGGATTCTATCCCGGAGAGATCATGCAGTTTATCAACAAGCACATGAAGGGACGCCAGGAGGTGGGCAACATCGACCTGCTGAGCAAGATGTCGTACATCGAAGTGCCTGAGGAGGACGCAGAAAAGGTGATGGACGCACTCGACGGAACTACATACAAGGGACGCGACGTGCGCTGCAACGACGCCGACGAGGGCGGCAAAGGCCGCAGCAGAAAGCGCAGAGAACCCAAGGACGGAGGCTTCGAGAGATTTGAGAAGAAGTCGAAGCGCCGTGCAAGAGAGGCTGAAGAAAGCCCCAAGAAGAAGAAAAAGGCCAAGGCACCGAAGGCCGACAGCAGCATAAACGACGACTGGCGGCAGTTCTTCAAGCGCGACAACGCCAAGCTGGTGGGCGACGAACCCGACTTCAGCGAGGAAGGATGGGCCGTAAGAAAGAAAAAGAAATAACAACAATACCTTAAACTTTATCATTTACCTAAGAGGCGGCGGGGGCACAAAACCCTCGCCGCATTCTTTTATAACCGTGTATCACGACATACGGAAGGGCCAATATGCGCAATTAGGGAGCAAAGTTTTTGCCGTTAAGGCGATTTTTCTTACATTTGCAGAGATAACCGGCCTGCAGCCCGACAGACATCACGGGCAGGACGGACAAACATATCTTAAATTACCTTTATCTAATAAATCAAATCATGAAGAAATTGTTTTTTACCGTAATAGCCGCCCTCTGCTGCCACCTCACGGCACCGGCAGGCGACATATTCGTGTCATCAACCGCCGGCAACGACAAGGCAGCAGGCACACGCGAGGCGCCGCTGAAGACGCTCGAGCAGGCACTTAAGCAGGCAAGAGAGTGGCGCCGACTCGGCTCAAGGAACGCCGAGGGGGGCATAAACATCATCATGAGCGGCGGCGTTTACCGCCTGTACAAGCCCCTGTTCATACGCCCGGAGGACAGCGGAACGGCCGATAGTCCCACGATAATACGCTCTGCCGACGGCGAGAGGGCCGTAATCAGCGGCGGAACTGAGGTGAAAGGCTGGCGCAAGGGCTGCGACGACGAGCGCCTTCCTGCCCAAGTAAGGGACAAGGTGTGGGTGGCCGATGCTCCGATGGCTGGCAACCGCATTGTGGAGACGCGCCAGTTGTGGGCCGACGGACGCAAGGCCGTGCGCGCGTCGCAGTTTGCCTATGGCGTTATGGAGCGCATGAAGGCCTTTGACACCACCGACGAAAGCATAACGATACCCACGCCCAAGACCGACCTGAGCCGCGCGCGGCAGCTCGAAATGACCGTGCACCAGCGCTGGGCGATAGCCATATTGCGTGTAAGAGAGATGAAAGACATGGGCAACGGACTGACAAAGGTGTGGTTTCATCAGCCCGAAAGCCAGATAGAGTTTGCCCATCCGTGGCCTCAACCCGTGATAGACGGCGAGCGCGGCAGCTCTTCGTTCTTCCTTTGCAACGCCGCCGAACTGCTCGACGAGCCGGGCGAGTGGTATCAGGACTATCCTTCGGGCCGCATATACTATTATCCCGAGGACGGCAAGGACCCTAACACGATGGACATCACGGTGCCCGTGCTCGAGACGCTGCTGACCATCGGCGGCACGCGCGAACGCCACGTGAGCAACATAAGGTTTGAGAACATAGCCTTCGAGCACTCCGCATGGCGCCGACCGCTGTATGAAGGGCACGTCACCCTGCAAGGAGGCTTCCGCTTCATAGACGGCTACAAGCTGGCCGAACCGGGCCTGTTCCACAAGGCGGAGCTTGAAAACCAGGCATGGATAGCGCGCCCCGAGGCAGCCGTGACGGCGCAGTTTGCCGACAGCATAGGCTTCAGTTCATGCACGTTCAGCCACACCGGCGCCACGGCCGTAGACCTGGCATACGCCGTAAGCTCGTCGGACATCACCGGATGCACCTTCACCGACATAGGCGGAACGGCAATAATGGCGGGCTGGTTTGGCGAGCAGGGCTTCGAGACGCACATACCCTACACGCCGTCAATAGGCAGCGACATGTGCAACAGACTGACCATTGAGCGCAACAAGATAACCGACGCCGCCAACGAAGACTGGGGATGCGGCGCCGTGAGCGCAGGATATGTGAGAGACACGGAGATAAGCGGCAACGAGGTTTCGCACGTAAACTACTCGGGCATCTGCGTGGGCTGGGGCTGGACG
Organism: Prevotella marseillensis; assembly: GCF_900625065.1. Taxonomy (NCBI): domain Bacteria; kingdom Pseudomonadati; phylum Bacteroidota; class Bacteroidia; order Bacteroidales; family Prevotellaceae; genus Prevotella; species Prevotella marseillensis. The sequence goes on from NZ_UYXY01000002.1 coordinate 151,930, forward strand.
CCGCTCGAAAGCGGCATGCGCAACAACCGCATAACCGGCAACACCGTTACCGACTACGCCCGACAGCTGTACGACGCAGGCGGCATCTACACGCTGTCTAACCAGCCAGGCTCAGTTATCAGCGGCAACACGATAAGCATGCCCCACCCTGCCCCGTATGCAACCAACAGCAGAGCCTTCTGCATCTACTTCGACGAAGCCACCGACGGCTACACCGTAAGCGACAACAAGATGCCGCAGGAGAGCTTCGGCTACAACAGACCGGGCAAGAATCTGAAGATAATAAAATAGCTGTCGGACGCCAGACAGTCAGCGGCAAAAATGCCGCCCGACCACAGGCGCAAATCAAAAAACATGACATCAGACACACCCCCCACAGGGTATGTTTTCTAAAAGGCCACCTTTCGCATTGCAAAAGGTGGCCTTTTAGCGTGCAATATGTGGTCTTTTAGAGGCCAAAAGACGACCTTTTACAACGCCATTTATAACATATTGATATTCAAGAGGTTATATCCGCTCGCGGTATTTCTGCGGCGACATGCCCGTCTGCTTGCGGAAAAACGTGCCGAAGCTTGACGGATTGGGGAAATGGAAGTCGTCGGCAATCTCGGCAACGGTCTTTCCCGTGCTGTCGAGCAGCGACATAGCCTTGCGCGTTATCGCCTTGAAGACAAGTTCCTGGACGGTGTATCCGCACACCGCCTTAGACAGCTCCGACAGATATTTGGGCGAGAGGCACAGCTTGTCGGCATAGAACGCCACTCCGCGCTCTGCCATATAGTGGCGGCCGATGAGCTGGATTAGCTTCAAGAACACCTCCGTGCGCCGCGCGTTGTGAGAGCCGTCGGCAAAATACTTGCGGCTGAACACCATGCACAGACGGTAAGTGAGCGACAGAAGGAGCATCTTGCGCTCGCTCACGGCAAAGAGGTCGTCGGCCTGCGGCTCGCCGCTGCCTATCAGCGAGATATATCCCGCTATGTCGTCTTCGCATCCGGTGCTCCACACGCAGGGCAGGTCGGGCGACAGACGGGCGTAGAGCTGCACCGACTGCACCATCGTACCGACCAGATAGCGTATAGGAGCCGTCTTATAGACAATGACGCTAAGGCGCAGCGTCTCCGACTTTCTCTCCACGCTGAAGAACGCCCCCTCGGGTATAAACACGGTTTCGCCACGGCAGGCCTTATGGGTGCGGCCTGACAGGGTGAACTCAAACTCGCCTTCGTGGCATACTATCAGGCCTATGCCGAAGTTGCTGAAGCCCTCCGTCATGCGCCCGGGCAGGTCGTTGACCACGCCCCCCGACGAGCACACGTCGGCCATGCAGGCTATGTCATGCTGCAATGCGGCAAGCCGTTCCGAAGCCTTTTCGTCTGTAGTCTTTTCCATAGCGGCAGATGTTTTACGGCCGCTAAGTTAATAAAATTATCTGACTTGGCCGACCGTCAGTCGCGCCAAGCAGATAATTTCCTCTTCTTATATGGATAAATGAGTACGAAGAGCATTGAGATAATACAGCCGTAGAAGGTCCATCCCGACATCTCCTTGACAGCCGACAGCGTGGCCTGCACCTGCACTTTGCCCTTAGCCGACATGGCAGCCATGTTCTCTGCCTCGGTCTCGCTGCGCCCCTGCCAGCGCATTCCCTGCAGGGTCTGGTCGTAGGATGAAGCCGTCTGCGTGTCGGTGCGGTCGACATCCTGCGCAAACATCGTAACATAATGCTGCTGACGGTGCTGAAGCACGTTCGAATATAGTGCCGAACCGATGCCCGGACCGATAACCATGCGCACGCTGAGCATGATGCATATCCATGTGGAAAGATACTTGTAGGGCATGCGCTGGTTGGCGTATACGGCCGTGAGAGAGTATATAAGCATCATGCCTGTTGAGCGTATAATCACAGGATACTTCATCCTTTCATAAAGTCCGGCCGTCTGCACCTCGAAATACATGAACAGGGCAGACACTCCGATGAGCAGAAATCCGAGGCCGAAGAGATATTTCAGCTTGACGTTGCGCGAGCCGAGGATTATAGCTATCACGGCTCCTATGAAGTAGCCAAGCATGCTCCAGTTGCCCAGCGCAGCGTTCTGCCAGTTGTCTATCTCCATGCCTATGCCGGTAAACACGTTGACAAACATCGAACTTGTGTTGAATACCATGAGCAGAAGGAACAGCACTATGCCCATGTTTATCGTCCGCAGGCGGAACACTTCCATAAGGAAATAGGGCGAGCGGTGCGACCACTCCATGTAGAAGAATACTGCTGCAAACACAACGGTGAGTATCGTGGAGCGCACGATGGTAGGGTCGGCAAACCAGTCGAGCGTCTTGCCGTAGACCAGCACATATATTCCGCAGGTCATCATCGAGCTGAACACGGCCACGTTGCCAAACTTACGGAACGTTATCGGAAAGCGGCGGCCGTTGTATGCGTGGTAAGGCATCGTTACAAGCACCACAAGTATTGCCACGAGCGTCATGCCCATCATGTAGTAGTAGACGTCCTGCCACTGATATTCGTATGCCAGCCATGCCGTGAGCGACGTGCCGAGCTGTCCCAGGATCATGAAGAACAGGTATATAATGGGCATACTCTTGCTCTTCTCCGAGTCCAGGCGGTCCCATCCCTGCTCGTCGTCCGGCTCGTTGCCCGGCGTTATGTTACGCGTGGCCTCCATGCCGAAGGCGTAGCGTATGAGCGTAAACAGATTGACCATCATGAGCACCATGCGCAGAAAACCCATGATAAGGCTGCACAGAGCCAGCACGAATATGCTGTCGGTGACGGCACACACATAGCTGAGAAGATACAGAAGGGAGAACCCCACTACGCACATCATCTTCTCGCGGCGTATGCACACCAGCTGATAAAAGAAGGGAGAGAAGGCCGCCATGCCTATAGACGTGACGAAACCGACAAACTGTATGTGTTCCGACTGTATGCCCAGTCCGCTCGTCATCTCGCCGCTGTTGGCGGTATATACGCCGCCCACCGTAAGGATAGGTATGAACAGAAGTATCAGCAGGATAATTCCGAGCGGCTTGGGCACCCAGTTGTAGAACGGATAATTCTTGTATTTTGCCCCATAACTTACGCTAATCACATTTTGTTCCATGGCTCAATACTTTTTATGTTGAATGCTCCGGGAGCATGTCTTCTTAACTCTTAATTCTCAATTCTTAATTAAAAAGAGCATGTTTTCTTAATTCTTAATCCTCAATTCTTAATTAACAATCTCCTGCTTTATCATTGCTTTTTGGCCTTTACGACCACCATCATTCCGGCAGCAAGGCGTTCGTTGTCGGCCTTCGACAGTCCAGTGAAGTCGATTCTGACAGGAACGCGCTGGCGAATCTTCACGAAGTTGCCGGCAGAATTGTCCGTCGGGACGAGCGAATACTTTGATCCTGTGGCGCCTGAGATGGCCGTTATGCGTCCCTTAAACTCGCGTCCGTCCATTGCGTCCACTGTAAGCACAACCTCCTGACCTACGTGCAGATTCTCAATCTGCGTCTCCTTATAGTTTGCTATCACCCATTTCTGCGTGTCGGGCATGATGTATGTCAGCGTCTGTCCTGCCGAAACATACTGTCCGTCCTCAACGGTGCGGCGTCCCAACTTGCCGTCGCAGGGAGCAACTACAACCGTGTAAGAGAGGTTAAGGCGTGCCATCTCGAGTGCGGCGCGTGCCCTTTCGATGGCAGCTTCAGAGCTTTGGCGGCGCGTAGACACCTCACTTACGCCCGACTTGGCAGCCTTCTGCTGACTGATAAGGCCGTCGAGCTTCTTCTTCGTGGCTTCATATTCGGTCTCAATCTGCTCCAGCTGTATCGGCGTTGCGGCGTTGCGCTCCAGCAGGTTCTTGTAGCGTGCGCGGTCTTTCTCGAGCTTTGCCAGGCGGATTTTCACCTCGGCGATAGACGACTCGTAGACAGATGCCGAAGCCTCTGACGTCTGCAGCGACTGCCCTACTACCGAAGCGCCGGCTATGGCGTCCTTAAGCGCAGCCTCGGCCTCCATCACACGTATGCGGTATTCGCGGTCGTCGAGTATCAGGAGGGTGTCGCCTTTCTTCACGTTCTGATGCTCCGTGAAGCAGACCTGCTTGATATAGCCCGATGCGCGGAGGTTTACGGGCGAGATATACTGCTCTATCTGAGCGTCGTTGCTTGTCTCGGTGTTATTGTAGTCGAGAAAAATCATTGACGTTTTCACTATTCCGCACACCAGAATTGCAATGCCGAAGATGCTTGCCACGATTTGTCTTGTGCGCTGTCTTCTAAGTTTCTTTGCCTGCTGTGCGTGTGTGCTGGTCTGCTGTATGTTGTTGTTCTGGGTTTCCATTGTGGTATATTTTAAAGTTGTTGATGTATGTTGATTTTATGTTATGTATGATGTTGACCTGACATCAGGCTTATTTCAGCAGCGAGTCGAGCTGTCCCGTAAGCCTTAGCAGCGACAGAGCGGTCAGGCGGTAGCTGTAGTGAGCCGTTACATAGTTGTTCTGTGCCTCGCTCATCTGCATCTCGTCCTGCAGCACCTCAGTCATAGAGGCGATGCCTTCGCGGTAGCGGTCGGTGGTTACGGCGTAGACATCTTCGGCCAGGCGGTAGTTGTCGAGCTGCTTGGTGAAGTTACGGCGACTGTTCATCAGGTCGTTGGTGGCATTCATGTATTGCGTGCGCAGACCTTTAAGGGCGTCGTCGTATGCCAGGCGTGCGTTCTCGGCGTCGAGCTTTGCCTTGCGTATTTTGGAGCGTTTCTCCAGTCCGTCGAACACCGGGACGCGCAGCGTGATGCCCAGGCCCGATGAGTTGTACCAGTGGTTAGACGGTCCTGAGTGGAACCAGTTGCTGAACTTGTCGGTGAAGGCAGAGTAAGTGAAGTTACCCGTGAGCATGAGCGAGGGCAGATATCCCTGCTGAATCATCTTCTGCTGCTTCTCCGACAGCTCGCCCTGCTTCTGCAACAGCTGCAGTTCGGGCAGCGACTCGCAAAGTCCCGACAGCTCGACAGCCTCAACACTCGAGGCATCCACGGGCGTCAGCGCGATATCCTTGTCGGCAGGATAGTCGATTACGTACTTCAGCATGTTGATCTGCTGCACGAGCATTGCCTCGGCGTTGTCGCGCTGCACCTGAAGGTTTTCCAGATTGATGTTCACTCTCTTGACGTCAACCTCCATGGCCATGCCGTTGTCGAAGAATGCCACGGTGATGTTCTTCAGCTCCTCCAGCCGCGTGATGTTGGCCCTGACGATGGCTATCTGCTCGGCTGTGCTCTGCGCGAGATAGTACATCTTGGCTATCTGCTCCATGAGATCGTTGCGCGCCTTGTCGTAGCCGAGGCGGTTGATGCGGTCCATCATCTTCGTGATGTCGAGCGCCGTGAGCAGCGTCTGGTTGTAGAGCGGCATCTGGAGCTGCAGTCCTGCCGAGGCGTTATACTGCAGTGTCTTCGTCACGTTGTACGGATTGCCGTATGCAGAGCCGTCGGTTACCGACACGGGCGGATTGAAATTGTCGTTCATCGACACCACGGCGTTGATCTGCGGCAGCAGTTTGGCACGGTTTTCGGTTATGGCGTGCCCGCCCTTGGCTATGTCGTTGCGCCTGGTCTGCAACTGAAGGTTGTTCTCTATGCCCATGCGCAGACACTGACTGAGCGTGAGCGTCTCCTGCGCATTAAGAGGAATAAGCGCGCAGGCAATGGCAAATGTGAATAATAGTCTCTTCATATCTTTTGTTTCATTTATCCGCTGCAAAGATAGGCAGTATGCTCCGTGCCGTCATTACGACATTTTCGTGCCGTATGTTCATATTTTCCGTTTCTGCATGAAATAGTCAGAAACATATCAAAAAACGGTTGCCGACAGCACATCGGGACAAACTTTGCAGCGCCTCAGGACATACTTAATAAGGTAAGATATAACCGCACGCATAACATACTGATATTCAGTGCGTTGCAAAAGGCCATCTTTTAGCTCCTGAAAGGTGGCCTTTTAGCGTGCAATATGTGGTCTTTTGCAATGCGAAAGGGCACATATTGGAAAACCGACTGATACGGGGCTCCGCGCAACAGCATACACGGCTATGAACAACGATGCCCGGAAGCGGCTGCCGGAGACTGAACACTGGCTGCCGGAAAACATGCCGTCAACAGGCAGGGAGAATGATCACGAGGTGTATTTTTTATGATAAAAATATGCCGCAGAAGGCATAAAATGGTTTTAACAAATATTGGTTACACTTTGTAAAAATATGCCCCGAAACACGGAAATTTAATGCCACTGACGTTACATTTAGACACTTTTAAGCCCGAAAACAGGTCATTTTTATGATATTAATGTGATTTTTACAATTATTATCAATCCACTTTTTCTGCAAACGGTTGCAGACGTAACCGTCTGATATAATGCATTATAGCGAAATCCGGCGTCCACATTCGTCCACTTCTTGTATTTGCAGGCTTTACATGCGAAACTTTTTTTAATACTTTTGCGCCGAAACTATTGCAAACCGCAAAAAACCGTGAATAAACATAATCTTTATAAAACTAATAATTTTATGAAAACGTGTAGATTTCTAATGCTAATCTTATTGGCCACATTGTTCTCAATGACGGCTGCCGCGCAGAAGATAGACTGCTCGGGAACCATCGTTGACACAAACGGTGAGCCGATTATCGGAGCATCTGTATTCCTCAAAGGCGAAACAAAGGATGCAGTGTCCGACCTAAACGGAGTGTTTAAGCTGCAGCAGGTGCCTGAAGGCAGCATGATAACCGTGTCGTACATCGGCTACAAGACTGTAGAGACAAAGGCCGAAGCCGACATGCGAATCGTGATGCACGAGGACAACGAGCTGCTCAGCGAGGTTGTCGTAGTGGGTTACGGCGTACAGAAGAAGAGCGTCGTGACAGCATCAATAGCCAAGGTTTCGGCCGACGACCTGGCTGCCACGGCACCCGTGCGCATGGACAACGCCCTGAAGGGACTCGCTGCCGGCGTTACCGTAACGTCGTCTTCAGGTCAGCCGGGAGCCGCAGCGCAGATACGTGTGCGCGGTATCGGCACCATCAACAACTCTGACCCGCTCTACATAGTAGACGGAATGCCTATCACCGGCGGACTCGACTACCTCAACCCGAGCGACATCGAGAGCATCGAGGTGCTCAAGGACGCAGCTTCGGGCGCAATATATGGTGCGCGTGCTGCCAATGGTGTCATCCTCGTTACAACCAAGAGCGGCAAGATAGGCAAGACACGCGTAAACTACAACTTCTCTTACGGATGGCAGAACCCGTGGAGAAAGCGCGACGTGCTCAACGCAACCGACTATGCCATAATGATGAACGAAGGACGCATCAACTCAGGACAGGCTCCTCTCTACAGCGATCCTTACTCTTACGGCGAAGGAACAGACTGGCAGGAAGAGCTCTTCAACGACAATGCGCCCGTGTCAAACCACGAACTTACGGTGAGCGGTGCATCTGAAAAGCTCAACTACTACCTCTCTCTCGGATACTACACACAGGAAGGTATCATCGGCGGCGACTACGACCGCTCTAACTATAACCGTCTGACCCTGCGCAGCAACACCAAATATACTCTCTTCGACGAGAGCAAGACACGCAACTGGCTCAACAAGCTCGACATCACGGTCAACCTCTCTTATGCCCGCGTTAAGAGCAAGAGCATCGACGCCAACTCTCAGTGGGGCTCACCGCTGGGCAGCGCCCTGGCCATGTCGCCTATCCTCACGCCTACCCTTACAGGCGAGGCTGCCGACGCACAGAACGACAAATATGCCGGAACGGCAGGCTACGTGCCCATGTACGACAAGAACGGCAACCTCTATACTCTTGCCGGTCCTGACTACAACGAGATGACTAACCCGCTGCAGAACCTCTCTCTGCCGGGCGCTGCCAACTGGTCTCATAAGTTTGTTGCCAACTTCATAGGCGAGCTGCAGATATGGGACGGACTGAAGTTCCGCACCTCTTACAGCGCCGACATGTCGTTCTGGGGCAACGAGTCATATACTCCGGTCTACTATCTCCGCGCCAACCAGTTCAGCGAATTCTCTAAAGCATCGTCTGAAAGCGACCGCGGCACGGTATGGCAGATTGAAAACGTGCTGACATACGACAAGACAATAGGCGACCACACATTCAACGTCGTGCTCGGACAGAGCGCGCTGAAGAACACAGGCTGGACTCTCGGAGGAAGCCGCAACTACCTCATTGACATCAACAAGCCTTACATCGACTATGCCAACGGACTTGCCGAAAACGGCGACCAGACCGTCTACGGCGGATATGCAGAGCCTTACACAATGGCATCTATGTTCGCCCGACTGAGCTACAACTACGCTGAGCGCTACATGGTGCAGGCCACTGTACGCCGCGACGGCAGCTCACGCTTCGGCGCCAACAACAGATACGCCACATTCCCGTCGTTCTCTCTCGGATGGAACGTAACCAACGAACCTTTCATGCAGAACCGTCCCGACTGGCTGTCTAACCTCAAGGTGCGCGTAAGCTGGGGTAAGAACGGTAACGACAACATCGGTAACTTCCAGTATCTATCACTCACATCTGTCAACAACAACTATATCTTCGGACGCGACGAGGCCGTAACCAACGGTATAAAGGCAAGCATCATTCCTAACCCTGACCTTAAATGGGAGGAATCAGAGCAGACAGACATCGGTCTCGACTTCGGCTTCTTCAACAACGCCCTTACCTTCACGGTAGACTATTACAAGAAAAAGACCAACGGCATGCTCATGACTCTCTCTATACCTTCATACGTAGGCGAGAACAAACCTTACGGAAACGTGGGCGACATGGAGAACAGCGGAGTTGAGTTTGAGGCAGGATACAAATTCAATGTTGCCGACGCTCACTTCAGCCTGAAGGGCAACGCCTCTTATCTTAAGAACAAACTGATAAAGCTCGGCAACGACACCGGCTTTGCCAACTACGACAGTTTCCAGACAGCAGGCACGATAACACGCGGTGAGAACGGACAGCCGTTCCCGTTCTTCTACGGCTACAAGACCGCAGGAATATTCCAGACACAGGAGGAAGTCAACTCTTATGTCAACGACAAAGGCGAACTCATACAGCCGGATGCCAAACCCGGATACGTAAGATTTGTCGACATTGACGGCGACGGAGCCATCACTGCCAACGACCAGACCAAGATCGGAAAGGGAATGCCCGACTGGACATTCGGTATAAGCCTCAACGCTGAGTGGCGCGGATTCGACTTCAGCATGATGTGGCAGGGCGTTGCAGGTGCCGACGTGTTCGACGCTACACGACGTGTGGACATCGCCGCATCTAACCTTCCTTCATGGATGCTGAGCCGCTGGACAGGTCCGGGCACATCAAACAAGTATCCTATGTTCATACTCGGCGACAACGTAAACTGGGTTTCATCAGACCTTTATGTTCATGACGCCTCTTACTTCCGCCTGAAGAACATACAGCTGGGCTACACTCTGCCGCAAAGCCTCACACGAAAGGCATTCATCGAGAAGCTGCGCGTGTATGTTGCAGCCGAGAACCTGATAACGTTTACAAAATACTGGGGCTTCGACCCTGAGGTTGCATCAAGCGGAACATCTCTCGGAGTTGACTATGGCGTATATCCGCAGGCACGCGTATTCACCGTAGGTCTTAACCTGAGCTTCTGATAAAGATACTGACTAATAAATCTTTAAATAAACGAAAAAACGACATATCATGAAATCTAAAATATTGTTTGCATTCGGAATGCTTTCAGTGTTCACCCTGTCAGGATGTAGCGACGACTTTCTTGACCTGACACCTCCTACCGACACAGTGGGTGAATACTTCAACACACAGGAGCACGTTGAGGAGGCTCTGGTGGCTGCATACAATCCTCTGCAGTGGCCCGACTGGGGCAACGGCTACTATTGCCCAATCAACCTGATGAGCGACATCATGGCCGACGACATCTGGGTGGGCGGCTCGAGCAAGACCGACAACCAGTTCTGGCACCTCATGATGAACTTTGAGGCGCTGCCAAACCAGACTCCCGCAGGCTTGTGGACCGACGAATATTCAGGCGTCAAGCGCGCCAACGACGTGCTGAGCTATATCAACGACTCGCGCGACGAGCTGAGCCAGGACTTCATCGACAAGGCTTCGGCAGAGGCACGCGTGCTGAGAGCCTACTATTATAATAACCTTTGGAAGTTCTGGGGCAACATTCCTTTCTTCACGGACAATCTTGAGGCAATGCCATACACGGCTCCGCAGCTGAAGGCAGACGAGGTTTACGAAAACGTGATAACCGACCTGAAGGATGTACTCGACAAAAACCTGCTGCCGATGAAGGCAGACGAGAGCGAGCTTGGCCGCGTGACACAGGCCATGGGATACATGCTCTACACCGAGATGGTGATGTATCAGAACGACGAGAGCAGATACGGACAGGCCCTGCAATATATGAGAGACATAATAAGCAGCGGACTATACGACCTGAATCCTGACTATGCAGCCCTTTGGAAGGAGTCGGGCGAATGGTGCCAGGAGTCGATATGGGAAATCAACTATAAGTCGGAGAATGCCATTCGCTCATACAGCAACCCGCTGGCTTCGGGCGGTACGGTGCTGCCAAGACTGATAAGCCCCAACCAATGGGTTGACGGCACAGCCGGAGTGGCAGGCGGATGGGGATTCTGTCCGGTGCGCACAGAGACCTACGAACGCTATGCAGGCAACGACACACGCCGCGACGCAACATGCTTCAACGCCGCTGCCAACGGCGAATATAACAAACGCTATCAGGACACGGGCCTCTTCCTGGCTAAATATATTGCCACACCCGACGGCAATGCTGGACAGAAGGCCGACGCCGACCTCAACTTTAACAACAACCTGAGAGTTTACCGCTATGCTGAATGTCTGCTCAACGCTGCCGAACTGATACTGAAGACGGGCGGCGACCAGGCTGAGGCGCTGAGATATGTCAACCTGGTAAGACAGAGAGCGCACATAGCCACACTTGAAAGCGTGAGCGAAGACATAATAATAAGAGAGCGCCAGCTCGAGTTCGTGGGCGAAGGCAAACGCTACTGGGACCTCGTCCGTACAGGCAAGGCACCTCAGGTGCTCGTTCCCGACGAGTATGGCTACCGCACAAACACATGGTCTGAGAGCAAGAAATATCTGCCGATACCTGACACTGAGATGTCGTCAGACCCGAACCTTAAACAAAACGATTATTAAAAAAAGATGAAAGCTATGAACAAGACATATAAAATATTTGGGAGCGCGCTGATGATGCTGGGCCTCACTCTCGGCTCATGCTCACCCGAAAGCTTTGAGGGTGCCGACCCCAACGGACTGCCCGACGCTGCAGCGTATGAGGAGTTTGTACACGTAACGGTTAATCAGGAGACCAACTATGCCGTGTTCTCATTCGACGAGCAGCCCGGCGTGACACCTGTATGGATTATAGACGGAACCAAATACTCTACCGCAACGGTTGACTCTCAGTTCTACCGCAAGGCAGGCGACTACACGGTTGCGCTGCAGATAAGAAACCGCAACGGCATGAGCGACGGCCAGATAACACGCACATTCCACATTGACAAGACAAGAATAAGCGGCTTCGGCGGATTCAAGGAGGACAGCGAGTTCAACATGTGGCGCAAGGCCAACATCGGCGATCCGTCGTTCTATTATGCTCCGGGATGGGCTCAGACAAACGATCCTATCTATGTCAAGAACGGTTATGACTATAGCATAACTCTGCCTTCGGCCACTTCAGAGAGATGGCAGGCTCAGATGTTCCTCGAAACCGACATGGCCACATCGGCAGACAAGACATACGACTTCTCTGTAATACTGACTTCAAGCACCGATCATCCTGCTGTCATGGTGAAACTTGTTGATGCAAGCGACGACAACGTGTTCTACTTTGCCGAGGAGGTTGAACTGAAGGCCGGCGAACCTAAATGTTTCTGGAAGAGCGACATGGCGGGACTCGACATCAGCAAGCTGAAACTTGTGTTCGACTTCGGCGGAAATGCTGCCAACACGAGCATCAACATTGAGAGCCTCGTGCTGAAAGACCATGCCAACGACGACGGAACAGTGCTGCCGGAGGTTGACACCGACGACACCGTATATGACTATGACGCTGAGACGAACCTGTGGAAACCGGTTGACGACAACGGCGCATTCACCACAGAATTCTACTATGCACCGGGATGGAGCCAGATAGCCGACCCGGCATTCACCGCCAGCAACGGCACATACACGGTGGTTCTGCCCGAAGCTACATTTGAACAGTGGCAGGCACAGGTAAAACTTCACACTGACATTCCGGCCGAGGCAGGCGTAAAATACGACTTCTGCTGCACGCTGCACGCATCTGCCGCTACAAAGGGCGTTACGGTGAAGCTGACAGACAGCGCATCAGACGACAACTTCCTGTTCATGAAGAAGGTTGACCTCGACGCTGATGCCGACTACACGCTGAAGGTTCCGGCAAGCGTGATGGCTGCAGGTGCTGCCGACAAACTGACTCTCGTTGTCGACTTCGGAGGTAATCCGGCCGGTCTGACGGCATCGATAAGCAAGATAGTTCTGCAGAAAACAATAGAATAATCCTTTTCATACTCCGGCGGAAAGGGCCTATGGCTCTTGCCCGCCGGACCTTTTCTTTTACTAATTTCTAAATTAATTTTTTTACCTTTCGATGCTTGTCGCAGACATATCCCACACCGCCGTAAAGGCCGCACAGCACCCACGCAAGGCACGCCTGCGGGGAGCTTGGGGAGCGTCTGCGGCAGCTTTATTTGCAAAAGGCCGCAAATGAGGTTCCAAAAGACCACCTTTTACAGGCTGAAAGGCCGTCTTTTGGAAGCCAAAAGGATACCTTTTGCAACACATTGAGAATCAAGGCGTTATGCAGTCGTGCAAAATCAATGCGGCACAGGACTGTAAATGCGAAAGAAAAACATCATAATGGATATGAAAAAATATATTTTTGTTACAATATTCTCCGTGTTTGCCCTCACGTCATCGAGCTGCAGCAACAGCGATGACGACGATAAGACAGGGACAGACATATCGGTAAAATGCTCGCCCGACGAGATAACGGCAGGCGCAGCCGGAGGAACATTCACCATAGACGTAACGTCTACCGGCAAGGGATGGACAGCCTACACGCCCGACACATGGATGGGCATCAGCCTCAACGGCACCACGGCTGACAAGGGAACCATAACGCTCAGCGTCAGTGCCAACAAGGGCACGGAGGCACGCTCGGGCATGGTGGTGGTGCGCTCTGGCACTGTGCGCGACACGGTGAAGGTAAGTCAGACCGCCACGATAGGCGTGGCCGAAACTTCGGTCTATGCCCCTTCTGCCGGCGGAACGTTCAGCGTCGGGGTGAGTTCGCAGGACAACTTCACGGCATCTGCCGACGTGGCATGGATAAAGGCCACAGCCGCGGCAGGAGCAGTGAGCATAGAAGTGGAGCCGAGCAATGAACTGAAGTCGCGCTCGGGCATCGTTACCGTAGCCTCATCCGAAGGTTCTCAGCAGATAAGCGTAGTGCAGGAGTCGGCGCCCGACAACAATATCAGCGTGCCCGAAGGCTACCGTCTGGTGTGGAACGACGAGTTTGACCAAGGCACAACGCTCAACACCGCATGGTGGACTCACGAGGAGCAGGGCCCGGGATGGGTAAACAACGAGCTGCAGACCTATGTGGACGGACAGGCTGCAGGCCGCCGCGTAACCGAGATTGCCGACGGAAAGCTCAGCATCAACTGCTTCAAGGCAGGCTCTACGATATACTCTGGACGAGTATATGCCAACGTGTCGACAGGCTGGAAGTACGGATGGTTTGAGGCACGCATAAAACTTCCCAAGGGCAAGGGCACGTGGCCGGCCTTCTGGATGATGCCGGCGGGCAACGACTTCACCACAAACCCGTGGCCGCGCTGCGGCGAGATAGACATCATGGAGGAAGTGGGAGCCGACCCGGGCGACGTGTCGTCGACCATACACTGCCAGAAATACAACAACACGGGCACTGCCATAGAGCATGCGACGCTGCACGTTGCCGACGCCGAAGACGAGTTCCACGTGTATGCCTGCGAGTGGACACCCGACCATCTGAAGTTTTATGTCGACGGCAAGATGATTCTCGACTATGCCAACGACGGCTCAGGCGTTGAGGCATGGCCCTTCGACAAGCCTTTCTACGTCATCCTCAACCTTGCGTGGGGAGGCGACTGGGGCGGATACAAGGGCACCGACGACAGCGCACTGCCAACGACTATGAAGATAGACTATGTGCGCGTGTTCCAGAAATAGCCCTCGGACACCTTACATCATGAAACTAAAAATACTTACATAACATGAAAATCTTTATTAAATCTATACCGGCCCTGCTCCTAGGCGTATGCTCAATGAGTGCATACGCACAGGGCACGCCGGTGTATCTCGACGACACAAAACCCATTGAAGAGAGAGTGGAAGACGCCCTGAAGCGCATGACGCTCGACGAGAAGATTGCCGTAATCCACGCTCAAAGCAAGTTCAGCTCACCCGGAGTGAAGCGTCTGGGCATACCTGATTTCTGGACCGACGACGGTCCTCACGGCGTGCGCCCCGACGTGCTGTGGGACAAATGGGAGCAGGCAGGCCAGACCAACGACTCGTGCGTGGCCTTTCCGGCGCTAACGTGCCTTGCCGCCACATGGAATCCGGCCATAAGCCGCATCTACGGCGAAAGCCTCGGCGAGGAGGCTCTCTATCGCCGCAAGGACATGATTCTAGGCCCCGGCGTCAACATCTACCGCACTCCGCTGGGCGGACGCAACTTTGAATACATGGGCGAAGACCCCTACCTTGCCTCACGCATGGTGGTGCCCTACATCCAGGGCATGCAGTCAAAGGGCGTGGCAGCCTGCGTAAAGCACTTCGCTCTCAACAACGACGAGGAATACCGGCATCAGGTAAACGTCATAGTTGACAACCGTGCGCTCCACGAAATTTATCTTCCTGCCTTCAAGGCTGCCGTAACCGAGGCCGGAGTATGGGGCATAATGGGTGCCTACAACTTGTATAAGGATCAGCACAACTGCCACAACCAGTGGCTGATCAACGACATACTGAAGGGCCAGTGGCGCTACGACGGCGTGGTGGTATCCGACTGGGGCGGCACGCACGACACACGTCAGGCCGTTGAGAACGGACTCGACATGGAGTTCGGCACATGGACCGACGGCCTTTCCTTCGGCACTTCAGACGCCTACGACAACTATTATCTGGCTTCGCCTTACCGCAAACTGATACAGGACGGCACCTACACGGAGAAGGAACTCAACGACAAGGTCAGACGTGTGCTGCGCCTTTTCTTCCGCACCAACATGAACCGCAACCGCCAGTTTGGCTCGCTCTGCTCTGAAGCTCACTACGACGCCGCACGCAAAATAGCCACCGAAGGCATCGTGCTGCTGCAAAACAAGGGCCGCGTGCTGCCCATAGACACTCTGAAGGCACGCCGCGTGCTCGTCGTCGGCGAGAATGCCATCAAGATGATGACCGTAGGCGGCGGCAGCTCTTCGCTCAAGGCGCAGCATGAGGAACTGCCTCTCGACGGTCTGAAGGCTTGTCTCGAAGGCATGAACATCGAGGTTGACTATGCCCGCGGATATGTAGGCGACATCACTGGCGAGTACAACGGCGTGACCACAGGACAGCAACTTGCTGACAGCCGCTCGCCCGAAGAGCTTATAGCCGAGGCCGTAGACAAGGCACGCAAGGCCGACTACGTGGTGTTCTTCGGCGGACTCAACAAGAGCGACTACCAGGATGCCGAGGGTCACGACCGCAAGTCTTACTCCCTGCCCTATGATCAGGACAAGGTGGTGGAGGCTCTTGCCAAGGCCAACAAGCGTCTGATATTCGTCAACATATCGGGCAACGCCGTGGCAATGCCGTGGAAGAGTTCGGTGCCCGCAATAGTTCAGGGCTGGTTCCTCGGCTCAATGGCAGGCCATGCTCTTGCCGACGTGCTGACAGGACGCACCAACCCGTCGGGCAAACTGCCCTTCACATGGCCGGCATCGCTCAACGATGTGGGTGCGCACAAGCTCAACACATATCCCGGAACATGGCGCGCCGACAAGAAAATCATTGACGAAGAGTATAAGGAAGGCATCTTTGTGGGCTACCGCTGGGCTGACAAGGAGAAGACAAAGCCGCTCTTTGCCTTCGGACACGGCGAGAGCTACACGAGCTTCAAGATAGGCAAGGCAAAGGCAAGTGCCGCAAGCATCACCACAGCCGACAGCCTTTCGTTCACCGTCAGCGTCACCAACACGGGCAAGGTGGCAGGCTCTGAGACGGTGCAGCTCTACATTCACGACTGCGAGTCGTCGCTTCCGCGCCCCTACAAAGAGCTTAAAGGATTCAAGAAAGTTTATCTCCAGCCGGGCGAAACCAAGGAAGTAACCATAACAATAGGCAAAGACGCCCTCAGCTTCTACGACGACAAGGCTGCCAGCTGGACCGCGGAGCCGGGACAGTTTGAGGCTCTCGTGGGCAATGCTTCAGACAATATTGTGAGCAAAGTGGCGTTTACTCTGAAATAGTCATTGACATCTAAAGACATAAATCATATGATGAAAATAAGCAAAATACTGACAACTGCGGCTGCACTGCTGCTGACCGGGGCGGTGAGCGCGCAGAACCAGGAGATGGATAAGTTTGTTGACGGCCTCATGTCGCGCATGACTCTGCACGAGAAGATTGGTCAGCTTAACCTTCAGGTGGCAGGCGACATAACCACGGGACAGGCCCAGGACTCTGAAGTAAGCGGCAAGATAAAGGCCGGAGAGATTGGAGGCGTGTTCAACCTGAAGGGCGTCGACAAGATAAAGGCACTGCAGAAGCTGGCCGTTGAGAAGAGCCGGCTGGGCATTCCGCTGCTTGTGGGCATGGATGTGATACACGGATACGAGACGATATTCCCCATTCCGTTCGCGCTTTCATGCAGCTGGGACCTCAACGCCATAGAGCGTGCTGCCCAAATAGCCGCAAAGGAGGCCACGGCCGACGGCATCAACTGGGTGTTCAGCCCTATGGTAGACATCTGCATAGATGCCCGCTGGGGCCGCATATCTGAGGGAAACGGCGAAGACCCCTATCTCGGCTCACGCATAGCCGAGGCCATGATTCGCGGATATCAGGGCGACTACAGCAGCAACGCCAACGTTATGGCATGCCTGAAGCACTTCGCCCTGTATGGCGCCGTTGAGGCGGGACGCGACTATAACACCGTTGACATGAGCCGTCTGCGCATGTATAACCAATATCTCGAGCCTTACCGCGCCGCCGTAAAGGCAGGAACGGGCAGCGTGATGACATCGTTCAACCTGGTTGACTATGTGCCGGCAACGGCCAACAAGTGGCTTCTTGAGGATGTGCTGCGCAACCAGTGGAAGTTCGACGGCTTCGTTGTGACCGACTACGGCTCTATAGGCGAGATGCTGAGCCACGGCGTTGGCGGTTCGCTGAAAGACTGTTCGGCAGCTGCCCTCAATGCCGGCACCGACATGGACATGTGCTCCATGGGATTCATCGGCACGCTGGAGCAGTCGGTAAAGGACGGAACGGTGAGCGAGGAGGCCATCAACAAGGCATGCCGCAGGGTGCTCGAGGCTAAATATAAGCTGGGACTTTTTGCCGATCCGTACAAATACTGCGACACGAAAAGGCGCAAGCGCGACATCTTCACAGACGAAAACCGCGCCGAGGCAAGGCGCATTGCCACCGAGACATTTGTGCTGCTGAAGAACGACAAGTCGTTGCTGCCGCTGAAGAAGCAGGGCAAGATAGCGCTGATAGGTCCGCTGGCAGACACCCGCGCCAACATGGCGGGCACATGGTGCGTGGCCTACACTCCCGACAAATACCCGACGCTGAAGGAAGGAATGGAGCGCGCGCTGGCCGGAAAAGCAGAACTTCTGTATGCGCAGGGATGCAACCTGATGGCCGACTCGGCACGTCAGCGCGCGGCAGAGTTCGGCAAGAACATAACGAGAGGCGACGACGCACAGCTCAAGGCAGAGGCTCTCGAGGCGGCACGCAAGGCCGATGTGATAGTGTGTGCCATGGGCGAGAGTGCCGACATGTCGGGCGAATGCTCGAGCCGCACGAGTCTTGTGCTGCCCGACGTTCAGCGCGAGCTGCTCGCCGAGCTTGTGAAGATGGGCAAGCCGGTGGTGATGCTCAACTTCTCGGGCCGTCCGACGGTGCTTACTTGGGAGCAAAATAATGTGGACGCGATACTGAACGTATGGTTCGGAGGCAGCGAGGCAGCCGACGCTATATGCGACGTGGTGTTCGGTGACGTGGCTCCGAGCGGCCGTCTGACCATGACATTCCCGCGCAACGAGGGCCAGATACCAATCTATTACAACCATCTCAACACGGGACGCCCCGTGCCCGAAGGCACAAAAGAGTTCCGCAAGTATGCCAGCAACTATCTCGACGAGGTGAACGACCCGCTCTACCCCTTCGGCTACGGCCTGAGCTACACGAGCTTCAGCTACGGCAAACTGAGCGTTACGGGCAGCGGACGCAACTTTAAGGCAGCGGTGACGGTGAGCAACACGGGCAACTATGACGCCGACGAGGTGGTGCAGCTCTATGTGCGCGACCCCGTGGCATCTATCAGCCGCCCCGTAAAGGAACTGAAAGGCTTCAGCCGCATACACCTGAAGAAGGGCGAGAGCCGCACCGTTGAGTTCGACATCACCGAAGACGACCTGTCGTTCTACGACGCCGAAGGCCGCAAGGTGTTCGAGCCGGGCGAGTTTTACATCATGGCAGGCCACGACAGCCGCTCGCTGCAAAGTGTAACAATAACTGCAAAATAAAAAAACACGGGCCGTAAATTTTGTGTGTTCGCAATATTATCTTATCTTTGCAAGAACAGTCAAGCCTTAGCTCCGTATCCCCCAATAGCGGCAGCTGAGGAACATTTCTGCTAAGAATAAGGCAATCATGAGAAACATACTTTTACTGATTATATCGCTTATCCCTGCCGTGGCATCAGCCGATGCCGCACGCACGGACTCGGTTTACAGATGCATTGACGACGCCATCGCCAATGCATCTGTTTATTTATCTAAGCGCGAAGGACGCATAAACACGCTGAAGCGCAGGTTTGAGACGAGCCGCGGATATGCCGCGAGATATGCCGCCGCGCTGAAGGTGTATGAGGAATACAAGGCTTTTGTCAACGACTCGGCAATAGCATGGCTCGGCAGGGCAGAACGGATGGCGCGCTGCCAGGGCGACATGATGAGCGCCAACCACTGCACTGCGCTGAGGGCCTTTCAGTGTTCAACGGCCGGAATGTATATGGAGTCGGACGAGCTGCTGGCCTCTATCAACACCGGTGAGCTAAACCGCGAAGGCAGGCTGGCATATTACGCCGCGCGCAACCATCTCTACAAGGAGCTGGGATTCTACACAAAGATAGGCAGACTGAAGGAAAACTATGGCCGGCTGGAAAGAATGTATGCCGACTCGCTGGCGGCACTGGCCGACAAGAACAGCGACATGTATCTGCAGCTGATGGAGATTGAGCGGTACAACAGCAACGACCCGGCCGGCGCGCTGCGCTACAACGACATGAGGATGAAGGGCGTAGACCGACAGTCGCACGAGTTCTCGATAGTTGCCTTCTACCGTTTTCTCGACTATAAGAAGATGAACGACACAGACAACTGGACCTACTGGCTAGCTATGTCGGCGCTGGGCGACATACGCAACGCCGTGATGGACCAGGGCGCGCTGTGGGAACTGGCCAACTATCTGAACACGACGGGCGACATGGCACGGTCGTATAAATACATAAACTTTGCCTGGAACTGCGCCGAGAAGTTCGGCACGAGGGTGAGAAACAACCAGATTTCGCCCGTGCTCACATCCATAGACAACAGCTATCAGACCATAATGCAGAAGCAGAAGGAGCGCCTCGTAATCATGGTGCTCGTGATAAGCCTCTTTGCCGTCTCGGTGCTTGTGCTGCTCATCTATGTCAACAAGCAGCGCGGCAAGCTGAAGCTGACGCGCGACGAGCTCAGCCGCAAGAACAGGCAGCTGATGAAGCTCAACAAGGAGATGCAGCAGGTGAACGAGAACCTGGACGAGAGCAACCGCCAGCTGACCGAGACCGACCGCCAGCTGCACAAGGCCATAGGCAGCCTGAACGAGTCGAACAGGGTGAAGGAGAAATACATCGGCCTGTTCCTCAGGCAGTGCTCTATATACATAGACAACATGGAGAGGATGAGAAAGGAGGTGCTGACGATGCTGAAGAACAAGCAGCACACGGAACTGATGAGCAAGATGAAGTCGCACGACTTCAGAGACCGCCAGCAGCAGGAGCTCTTCAACATATTCGACACCACGTTCATACACCTCTTCCCCACCTTCGTCGACGACTTCAACAAGCTGCTGCGTCCCGAGGAGCGCATACATCTCGACGACAGGTCGCGGCTGAACACCGACATAAGGATATTCGCGCTGATACGTCTCGGCATCGACGACAGCTCAAAGATTGCCGAGTTTCTTCACTATTCGGTGAACACAATCTACAACTACCGCGCACGAATAAAGAACGGGGCGATATGCGGCAGAGACGAGTTTGAGAAGAAGGTGAAGGAGATAGGCGTGCCGCAGCACACGCAGACCGAAGGCGACGGCAAGTCTGAAGCCGGCACGGCGCAATAACACATAACGCCATACTGGCAGCAATCGCACAAGGTCCGGCGGCATACAGCCCGACCATTGCATAACCCATTGACGCTCAATGTGTTGCAAAAGGCCATCTTTCAGCTTCTGAAAGGTGGCCTTTTAGCGTGCAATATGTGGCCTTTTGCAATGCGAAAGGGCACATATTGGAAAACCTGAGGGAAACACTTACCCATGACAAGGGCTGAAAATACTGAAACATTTGGGATAATCCTTTGCCGTTAAGGCTATTTTTCTTATTTTTGCAACATAGCTCCTGCACGCCCACGACAGGGCAACGGCTGCAGGACGGGCCGTAAGCAGACCGCACGCGGACACACGGCTACGGCAACGGACAACACGATAATACGCAAACAACAATGGCCTGAGAGCGACGCTCGAACATTATGCCTTATGGCATAGTACAAAAACAACACTGCTGCGTCATATCTACAGCCACGGCAACTCATGCCGCCGCAGGCCGCAACGGCACACCGGCAAGCAGCCGGCGCACAAAAGCCACACGGCCACAAGACAAAACCTGAAAAGCATAATAACAGAAGGCATAATTAGTACAGCCGCGCCCCCGGCCACGAAACACTAACGGCAAGGGGACGGAGGACTGAAAAAGCCGGCAAAAAACATATAAAAACAAACAAAAAAATGAAACCCACAAACTACCATCTTTTCGACTTTCTCGACTTCGACGTCAGCCTTAGCCGCAACGAGTCGCTATGGAAGGCATGCAAACCCTCGGCCGTGTTCGAGAACGACGGCGACATCTGCGTGCTCGTTCCGTTCCAGAAGCAGATACTGGCCAACGACATGGCAGCCGACACCGGCGTGCCGCGTGAGGAATATACGCTCATCATCAGGCAGTATGAGCCAAAGATCCTGCGCCTGTTCATAGGCTTCGGAGAGGAGCAGATGACCGACGAGTCGGAGATGTTGCAGATGAGCGACAGGGTTAAGAAGACGCCGCTGAGCGTAAGCTTCGGCAACGGCCGATGGACCGTCACCGACCCCGAAGGCACCGTCAGGGCCGTTATCAACATACAGGAGCCCGAGCTCGACCGCTGGAGCACGCTGCTGCCCGACCCGCAAGAGACGCTCGACATAAGGCTGTATCCCGACGGAAAGCGCGAGATACGCCTTGCCGCCTACGACCACTTCTCGCCTCCGCGCTACGACGCGCTGCCCATAGGCTTCTGCAAGCTTGACGGACAGAAGGAGCGCGCCACGATGTCGTTCGAGTGCAAAGCCGACGAATGCTTTGCCGGAACGGGCGAACGCTTCACCAAGATGGACCTCAGCGGACAGACGTTCTTCCTCAAGAACCAGGACGGACAGGGCGTAAACAACCGCCGCACATATAAAAACATTCCGTTCTACGTGTCGAGCCGCATGTACGGAGCATTCTATCACACCTGCGCCCACAGCAAGCTGTCGCTCGCCGGAGTGTCAACGCGCTCGGTAGAGTTCCTCAGCGACCAGGCCATGCTCGACGTTTTCCTCATCGGCGGCGACTCCATGGAGGAGATTATCCGCGGCTACCGCGACCTGACGGGCTACCCCTCGATGCCCCCGTTATGGAGCTTCGGCGTGTGGATGAGCCGCATGACATACTTCAGCGCCGACGAGGTGAACGAGATTTGCGACCGCATGCGCCGCGAACACTATCCCTGCGACGTGATACACTTGGACACAGGATGGTTTAAGACCGACTGGCTGTGCGAATGGAAGTTCAACGAAGAGCGTTTCCCCGACCCCGAAGGCTTCATCCGCGGCCTAAAGGACAAGGGCTACCGCGTAACTCTGTGGCAGCTGCCTTACGTGGCTGAGGATGCCGAACAGATTGACGAGGCGCGCAATAACCACTATATCTGCACGCTGACAAAGCAGCAGGAGGGCGAAGGTTCTAACTTCTCGGCCCTCGACTACGCCGGAACAATCGACTTCACCGACCCCGCCGCCACCGAGTGGTACAAGGGTTTGCTGCGCCATCTGCTAAAGATGGGAGTGGCTGCAATAAAGACCGACTTCGGCGAAAACATACACATGGACGCCGTCTACAAGAACATGAAGCCCGAACTGCTCAACAATCTCTATGCGCTGCTGTATCAGAAGGCTGCCTATGAGGTTACCAAGGAGGTGACGGGCGACGGCATAGTATGGGCAAGAGCTGCCTGGGCAGGCTGCCAGCGCTATCCTCTGCACTGGGGAGGCGACTCATGCAGCTCGTGGGACGGCATGGCCGGATCGCTCAAGGGCGGACTTCACTTCGGTCTGTCGGGCTTCGCCTTCTGGAGCCACGACGTGCCCGGATTCCACACTCTGCCCAACTTCATGAACTCACGTGTACGTGATGACGTCTACGTCCGCTGGACTCAGTTCGGCGTCTTCTCGTCACACATCCGCTATCACGGCACCAACAAGCGCGAGCCTTGGCACTATCCTGCCATCGCCCCGATAGTTAAGAGATGGTGGCAGCTGCGCTATAAGCTCATACCTTACATCCTTCAGGAGAGCCGTAAGGCCGTAAGCGGCGGCTCAACGGTGCTCCAGGCACTGATATTCCACCACCCGGACGACCCCATGTGCTGGCATATCGACGACGAATATTACTTCGGCGACGACTTCCTCGTGGCTCCCGTGATGAACAGCGAAGGCCGCCGCGACGTCTACCTGCCTGAAGGCAACTGGGTAAACTTCTTCACCGGCGAGCGCTACAGCGGCGGAAAGTGGCTCAAAGACCTCAATGTGCCGCTCGAACTGATGCCCGTCTATGTGCGCGAAGGTGCCGTCATCCCGGTTTATCCCGAGCCAGTAGACTGCACGGACGACATGGACCTGAGCAAGACAGAATATATAAAGATTGACGGAAGGTTTGGAGGGATTGAGTGGTAATAGGTTAAATTGGTAGTTAAAGGAGTTAAAGTAGTTATCGCCGGCCGTGCCGGCTAGGAGTTAAAGCCATTAGTCTGAACGCTTATCGTCAATCTTACAATAAGTAAACAGACATTTAAGACTATAGCTTCTGCCATAAACGAGAACGCAAAGCGATGACTTCTTTAACCACTCTAACCACCTGACAATCAACCATAAAATAAAAATATAAAGTCACTTACCCACAAGACTAATGACTTTAACTCCTAGCCGGCACAGCCGGCGATAACTCCTTTAACTACTATAACTACTTTTTAAACATGTGGAAAAAGAATCTTGAAGAAACAAAACAGCGATACATACAATGGTGGAACCACAAGGGCATTGTGCTGAACATGTGGGAACACTTTCAGGAAGGCGTCAAGCCGCATGCCGATGTGCCTGCACCGCCAGCCCCGAAGGACCTCAACCAGAAATGGTTCGACCCGAAATGGCGCGCGGAATATCTCGACTGGTACGTGGCTCACAGCTGTCTGAAGGCTGATATGCTGCCCGTTGCAAACACGCAGCTTGGCCCCGGCTCGCTCGCCGCTATCCTGGGAGGCGTGTTCGAGGGCGGAGAGGACACGATATGGATACACCCCGACCCTGACTTCACCGACGACATAAAGTTTAATCCGGAGCATCCCAACTGGCTGCTGCACAAACAACTGCTGACCGAATGCAAGAAGAAGGCCAACGGCAACTATTATGTGGGCATGCCCGACCTCATGGAAGGCATGGACGTTCTGGCGGCTCTGAAGGGCACGGACAAGGTGCTGATGGACACGGTTACGCAGCCTGAGGTGCTGGAACGACAGATGCAGCAGATAAACGACATCTACTTCAAGGTGTTCGACGAGCTTTACGACATAGTGCGCGAAGGCGACGAGATGGCCTTCTGCTACTTCTCTTCGTGGGCACCGGGCAAGATGAGCAAGCTGCAAAGCGACATATCAACGATGATAAGTGTGGACGACTACCGCCGCTTTGTACAGCCGTTCATTCGCCAGCAGTGCCAGAAGATTGACTACACGCTGTACCACTTGGACGGAGTTGGCGCTCTTCATCATCTGCCGGCGCTGCTCGAGATTGAGGAACTCAACGCCATACAGTGGACGCCTGGCGTGGGAGAGCCGCAGGGAGGCTCGCCAAAATGGTACGACCTGTACAAGAAGATACTGGCAGGAGGCAAGAGCATAATGGCATGCTGGGTAACGCTCGACGAACTGCGGCCGCTGCTCGACAACATAGGAGGCAACGGAGTGCATATAGAGATGGACTTCCACAACGAGGACGAGGTGGAGAAAGCCATGCGCATCGTTGAGGAATATCAGGAAGACGAAGCCAAGAAGCCGCAGCAGGAGGACAACACCATACGCATAAACAGCAGCAAGAGCGACGCCGACAAGGAGGTGGAGGCCATAATAGAGAGCGCCGAACGCGAATTCAAGGAGCTTACAGGAAAGGACGAAAAGGCTCCTGCCGACTGGCTCGACGGCTGCCCCATCGTATCGGCAGGACACAACCGCATACTCGTAATCGACGGAGCCATGGGCACGATGATACAGAGCCGACGCCTCGGCGAGGCCGACTTCCGCGGCGAAAGGCTTGCAGGGCATGACGTGAACGTGAAGGGATGCAACGACCTTCTGTGCCTTACGTGCCCCGACGTCATTGAGGACATACACCGCAAGTACCTCGAAGCCGGAGCAGACATCATCGAGACAAACACCTTCAATGCGCAGCGCATATCCATGGCAGACTATCATCTGGAGAGCTTCTGCCGCGAGATAAACCTCGAGGCGTGCCGCATAGCGCGCAAGGCAGCCGACGAATTTACAGCCAAGACACCGCACAAGCCGCGCTTCGTGGCAGGTTCGATTGGTCCGACGAGCAAGACTTGCTCAATAACATCAGACACCACGCAGCCGGGCTGGCATGCCTTCAGCTACGACACTCTGCGCGACGCCTACACCGAACAGGCCGAGGCGCTGATTGAAGGCGGCGTCGATGCCCTGCTGATAGAGACGATATTCGACACAAAGAACGCGCAGGCGGCCATAGAGGCGGCACGCGGAGCAATGCGCAAGACAGGCAAACGTCTGCCGCTGATGCTGAGCTTCAGCATAGCCACTGCCGACGGACACAACATGCTGGGACAGAGCATCGGGGATTTCCTCGCATCCGTAGCCGGCAGCGACATCATGTCGGTTGGCGTAAACTGCTGTTCTGACGTAAGCCTTGCCGCCGACATGCTCGTACATCTCGGCAAGACTACGCCCTACATGATAAGCCTTTACCCCAACGCCGGCATGCCCGACGCCGAGGGACGCTACAGCCACACGCCCGAGATGCTGCAGCGCGAGCTGTGGCCGCTGATAGAGTGGCACGTGCTCAACATCGTGGGAGGATGCTGCGGCACAACCGACATGCACATCAGAAAGCTTGCCGAAGCCGTGGTTCCCGCCGAAGGACTTGCCCTTTCGCCCCACCCTGCGCAACAGGCTGATAATGAGGGCGTTGCAAAAGGTGGCCTTTTAGGCTCCAATATGCCGTCTTTTAGCGTGCAAAAGGTGGCCTTTCACAATGCGAAAGGTGACCTTTCAGAAAACCACGGGCACGACCATGCCGCCGAACCCTGTGAATGCTGCGCGCCGAAGGCAGCAAACGAGCCGTCGGCAGCCGACGAGATATTCGACGCCATACTGCAAGGCAACGCCGACAAGGCAGCCGAAGCGACGCAGAAAGCCGTAGACGCAGGCATGGCTCCGCAGGACATCATCAACAGTCAGATGATACGCGCCATGGGCGAGGTGGGCCAGCGCTTCCAGGACGGCAAGGCCTTTGTGCCCCAGCTGCTCATGGCAGGACGCGCCATGAAGGCCGCCCTCGTGCTGCTCAAGCCGCTCATGGCAGGCAAGGCCGACGTTACGATAGGCCGCGTGGTCATCGGAACGGTAAAGGGCGACCTGCACGACATAGGCAAAAACCTCGTTGCATCGATGCTCGAGGGCAGCGGCTTTGAAGTGATAAACATCGGCATCGACGTGCCGAGCGACAAGTTTGTAGAGGCTCTGAAGGACAACCACGCCGACATCCTGTGCATGAGCGCCCTGCTTACCACGACAATGACCTACATGAAGGATGTAATCAAGGCCGTGGAAGACGCCGGACTGCGCGACAAGGTGAAGATTATGGTGGGCGGAGCGCCCGTAAGCCAGGCCTTCGCCGACGAGATAGGAGCCGACGGATACAGCGACAATGCCAACGAAGCAGTGAAGGTGGCAAGGGAGCTGGTGAAGGGAAAAGAATAATATTTCAAGGAGTTAAAGGAGTTAGAGTAGTTAAAGGAGTTAAAGCCAAATGCCCTGCCGGTTATTAACAAGGCTAAATACGCCGGTCATTACATCATCTGCAGCGCATCGGTCTCATTACTTCCATAAGTCATACATCCCCCATAAAGCCGCCAACCGGCTGCAAGGCTAATGACTTTAACTACTGAGCGGGCACAGCCCGCGATAACTCCTTTAACTACTATAACTACCAAATAAACAACATATCCATGAACTCACAATCATTACATGGCCTCGACTGGGGCATACTTATAGCATACTTCGTCATCCTGCTTGCCATCGGCATATGGGCAAGCACCAAGCGCAAGAAGGGCAGCAGCCTGTTTCTTGCCGAACATTCTCTGCGCTGGCACCACATAGGATTCTCCATGTGGGGCACCAACGTAGGCCCCTCTATGCTCATAGCGTCGGCAAGCGCCGGCTTCACCACGGGCGTCGTGTCGGGCAACTACGCATGGTACGCCTTCGTGTTCATAGCCCTGCTGGCCTTTGTCTTCGCCCCGCGCTATCTCGGCAGCAAGGTTTCCACCCTGCCCGAGTTTATGGGCCTGCGCTTCGGACAGTCCACACGCAACATGCTGGCGTGGTATACCATCGTCACGATACTCATCTCGTGGCTCGCGCTGACGCTCTTCGCGGGCGGCATAATCATACGCCAGGTGTTCGGCATACCCATGTGGATGTCGGCATTCCTGCTGCTCGGCATCTCCGCCTTCTTCACAATGCTCGGCGGACTGAAGGCCGTGGCCTACACCAACGTTTATCAGATGGTGCTGCTCATACTCGTTTCGGCCACGCTGACCTTCGTAGGAATATACCGCCTCGGCGGCGACTCGTTCACAGGAGGCATCGCCGTGCTGGCCAATCCCGACATTGTGCCGTCTAATTACTGGAACCTCTTTCAGCCCAACAGCGACAAAGACTTCCCCTGGCTGCCCATTCTGCTGGGCTATCCTATAAGCGGACTGTGGTTCTGGTGTACCGACCAGTCGATGGTTCAGCCCGTACTGGCGGCCAAAGACCTC
Organism: Prevotella marseillensis; assembly: GCF_900625065.1. NCBI lineage: Bacteria > Pseudomonadati > Bacteroidota > Bacteroidia > Bacteroidales > Prevotellaceae > Prevotella > Prevotella marseillensis. The sequence goes on from NZ_UYXY01000002.1 coordinate 180,054, forward strand.
AGCGAAGGACAGAAGGGAGCTAACTTTACGGGCTGGCTGAAGATACTCGACGTGGCCATATACATCATCCCCGGCATCGTATGCTTCGCCCTCTGGAAGACCGGCTTCTTCGGAAATATGACCATTGAGGCCGACAACGCCTACATGACTCTCGTGTCGAGCCTCTTCCCCGTGGGCATGGTTGGCCTCGTGCTTGCCGTTCTCACCGCCGCGCTCATCAGCACCATAGGCTCTGCGCTCAACGCCCTGAGCACGGTGTTCACGATGGACATATACGTGAAGAACATCCGCCCGGAGGCCACACAGAAGGAAATAATGCGCACAGGACGCATAATAACCGTCATAGGTGCACTGGTGTCGATAGTCATCACCGTGGCTGTTGACAACATAAAGGGCATGAACCTCTTCAACGTATTCCAGTCGGTGCTCAGCTTCATCGCTCCACCTATGGCGGCAGTGTTCGTCATGGGCGTGTTCTGGAAGCGCTGCACGACGCTCGCCGCCAACGTAACGCTCACCTTCGGAACCATCTTCAGCATCGGCTCGGGCATCCTTTACCTGTGGGTTATACCGGGAGCCACGGAGCAGGTGCACTTCATGATGCTGTCGTTCTACATCTTCGTAATCCTCATCATCAGCATGATTATCGTCAGCCTATGCAACAAGCAGGCAACGGTAAGCCCCGAGATAGTGAAGCTGAGCGAAAGACCAAAGCGCACGGTTATGGTGGCATGGACGCTGCTTGCCGTGGTTATGGTGGCTCTCTACATATTCTTCAACGGACACTGACAACAAAACTGAATTATGATACAGCAAAAAGCGCGGCAAGCCCGATATGGACTTGCCGCGCTTTTCTATATATTTCAAGCCATGTCTGACGCGCAATAAAAAGGCAGAAAGGCCCGTTTTAAAGGATTATACGCACGATAATAAAAGACGATATGCCAGACTATAAAAGGCAACTGAACGCATAATGAAAAGCGACACGGCATATAATGTAAGGCAGAAAGGCGTATAATGAAAGGCAACGCAACACTTGACGATACACGGCATAAGGCTAAATATGCCGCAGACTACTTCTTGCGGCGGCGCTTGTAGCAGTCTTTGAAGTCGCAGAGACCGCAAGAATATTCGAGCTTGCGCACCGAAGGACCGAGGCCTATCACGCCGCTGACCGACTTGATGGGCACCATAAGGCTCGAGTCGGTAAGGCTTACGCCGCACGGACGCTCCTCGCCGAACAGAGGGAAGAGCATCTGCTGCTGAGAGACATGCCACCCGCAGTAGCCCGGACTGAAGCGGTTGGTGTGGCGCCAGCCGCGCTCATCAATGGCTTTCTGCAGCGAAAGCTCCATGCAGTCGGCCGCCTTCTCGGCTATGACGCTGCCTATTGAGTCGGCAACAAACACCTTCACCATGTCGTCTTCGTCCTTCAGGCGGTGCTGAAGTTGCTCAAACTCCTCGCCGGCGGTGGCCACGAAGAAGGCGAAAGCCTGCGAGCCGCGCAGCTGCCGGCTGATGATGCGCCCCACGCTGAAGCTGACTGAGCCTACGGTGAGCACATGCTGCTCTGCATCGAGCTGTCCGGGGGTGATGAAGAAGCAGAAACGCGGGCGCAGAACGGCCTTTATACGCTCCATGACGGCAGAGGTCTCGGCCTGCACGGCAGCGTCGGGCACGGCGTCGCCATAGCCCATCTGCTCGTAGATTTCAGACGGAAGGATATTGAGGTCGTCGAAAGTTATTTCCTGTTTTAGCATTTTATTCTGATTAAAAAGCGGCACAACGCTGCGCCGCATGACGCCGCTGCGGCCCTAGGAGGGTGCAGCGGCTTATGTCGTTAAGTATGTCGGGCGGGGCCTGTCAATATGAATCGAGGCTGACCATGACTTTTCGTCATGCCACAAGGCCACTGGAGAGCTGACAGAACCTGCGCTTACAGCTTGCTGTTCCACTCGCCGACGGCCTCAAAGAAGGCGTCGATGTTGGCAAACGGAGTGTGCGGCGGAGTGTCGCATCCGCTTGATATCACGAAGTTTGGATAGTTGCTCATCTTGCGCAGCAGGTCTGTGGTGGCGCGGCGCATCTCGTCGGGCGTGGCAGACTTGAACAGACTGACGGGATCGAGGTTGCCCATGGTGAGAGCCGTGGGCGGCACCTGACGCGACACCTGCTCCATGTCGCACTTGTTGCCGAAGTGATATGCGGCGGCTCCGGTGGTAGTCATGGCATTGGTGCACTGCCCGGTGTTGCCGCAGTTGTGTAGCACTACGGTGAAATAGTCGTCCTGAACGGCCTCGACGATACGCCTGACGTAAACCGAAGAGAAGCGCATGCAGTCGTCGTCAGACATCAGTCCGGCGGCAGGCTCGGCCATGACAACGCCGTTGGCGCCCGTCTTCTTCAGCGCGATGCAGTATTTCAGGATGAAGTCGGTACACTTTTCGAGCAGCATGGCGGCAGCCTCGGGGTTCTGATATATCAGAATCATAATCTCCGACATGTCGTAGAGACGGCCTGCAAGCGAGAAAGGCCCTATGCATCCGGCAAGCACGGGGCGGTCGGTTATGGCACGGGCGGCCAGCAGGTTGGCCTTGAGATATGCCGGCACGCGGCCTGCGCTGAGCGGCGGCACCTGCAGACGGGCTATGTCGTCGGCGCTGTTGAGCATGTGCCCCCTGACGGCCGGCACCTCGTCGGGCTCGAAGGCGATGTCGGCGCCGAAGGCTTCAGCCTCAACGGTGAGGTCCATTATCACTGTGGCGGCAGCCGTGTCGTAGCGTCCGGCAAGCGCCCTGACGGCGTTGAAGTGCACCTCGCCGTCGCTCACGGCGTCGATCACGCGTCGCCCTATCATCTCGATGCCGGGATGTGTCATTATGGGCACAGCCACCACCTTGTTGCTGTCGATGACGGCTTTGGCCCATTCGGTCATGTTTATCTTCATCTGTGTGTGTGCGTTATGTGTTATTCAACAAATCTTACGTAGTCATCCTTGCGCGGCGCAGCCTCTCTGACGGCACCCTCGCGCGGGTATCCCAGCACGCAGTGGCCTATGCCCTCATAGTCGCCCTCAATGCCCCATGCGCGCAGCATGGCCTTGCCTTCCTCGCTGTCGAACACCTCGCGGGCACGGTGAATCCAGCAGCTGCCCAGTCCGAGGGCGTGTGCGGCGTTCATAAGGTTGCCCATTACGAGCGATCCGTCGTAGAGATAAGTGGGGCGTGTGCGGTCGGCCAGCACCACGAGCACCACGGGAGCGCCGTAGAAGGGGTCGGCCTCGGTGCCCATCACGGCGGCGTTGAGCTCAGAGAGGCGGTCGCGAACGGCCTTTGATGTCACGGCAACGATGAGCGGCGACTGCGCTCCGCGGCCCGTTGGGGCGTAGGTTCCTGCCTCTGCCACAGCCTCGATAAGGCTGCGCTCCGGCATCCGGTCGGGGGCGAAGGCGCGCACGCTGCGGCGTGTCTTCATGTTTTCTATAACTGTGTTCATAATCTTTACTGGTTAAAAAGTTTGTCTTTCACATGCCGCGGAGCGTCAGACTGACTGCCATTATGCCGCGGCATGATTGATATGTGCAAAGATACTAAATTTATCGTCCGCATGTTCAGGCGCAATGAATAAAAAGCCTTAAAGATACATTGAAAAACGTGCCGGAGACCCGAAAAAATGACATCGCGGCGCTGATTGCGGCCCGATGAGACGCCGGTTTTATCCGCCTTTGTAACATACTGACATTCAGCGCGTTGCAAAAGGCCATGTTTCAGGCTCTAAAAGACGGCCTTTCGGCGTGCAAAAGGTGGCCTTTTGGAGGCTGAAAGGGCACCTTTCGGAAAACAGGCGCACGGCAGGCGTCATCAGGGCGCGCCTCGGCACGGCCACAGACAGGCAGCAAGGACACCGCCTGAAGGCGGCACAGACCATGTGGCAGATGTGCATAAAAAGCTTACATACAATGTCCAAAAAGCCTTAAAAAGGCTGATTTAGCGTTATTTATTTTTTTATATGGCGCAAAACTCGTATTTTTGCATGTTTAAGTTGTCTAATATAAAGTAAGACAAATGTCAACTATTAAAATCAAAAAAGTAGAAACAAGGAAAGACCTTGAGCGGTTTATAGACTTTCACTATGACCTCTACAAGGACAATGAGTATGACGTTCCCACACTGTTCAGCGACGACCTGAACACCCTGAGCAAGGACAAGAACGCAGCGTTCGAGTTCTCCGAGGCCGAGTATTTCATGGCGTTCGACGGACGTGGGCGCATGGTGGGCCGCGTGGCAGCCATAATCAACCACCGCGCCAACAAGCGCTGGGGGCGCAAGTGCGTCAGATTCGGATGGATAGACTTCATCGACGACATCAACGTGTCTAGGGCCCTGTTCGACGCCGTAGAGAAATACGGCAAGTCGAAAGGCATGGAAGAGATGATAGGTCCGCTCGGATTCACCGACCTCGACCCCGAAGGCATGCTCACAATGGGATTCGACCAGCTGGGCACTATGGCCACCATATACAACTATCCGTACTATCCGGAGCACATGGAGAAGCTGGGCGACTTCGAGAAGGACAACGACTATGTGGAGTTTAAGCTCATGGTGCCCGACAAGGTGCCCGAGAAATACACCAAGATAGCCGAGATGATACAGAAGCGCTACGACCTGCACATCAGGAAACTGACCAAGAAGGACGTGTTTGAGGGCGGCTACGGCAAGAAGATGTTTGAGCTGATAAACACCTGCTTCAAGGACCTGTACGGATATTCGGAACTGTCTGAAAGGCAGATCGACCAGTACATCAAGATGTACTTCCCACTGGCCGACCTCAGCCTCATCACCGTAGTAGAGGACCGCAGCGCCGGCAACAAGCCCGTGGCCGTGGGCATCACCATCCCGTCGCTGTCGAAGGCGCTGCAGAAGTGCCGCCGCGGAAGGCTCTGGCCCTTCGGATGGTGGCACGTGCTGAGGGCTCTGAAGGCTCACAAGACCGAGGGCGTAGACCTGCTGCTGCTCGGAGTGCTGCCCGAATACCGCATGAAGGGTGCCAACGCACTTATGTTCTACGACCTCATCCCGCGCTATCAGGCATACGGATTCAAATGGGGCGAGAGCCAGGTTGAGATGGAGACCAACGAGAACGTGCAGAGCCAGTGGCAGTATCTCGAGACCATCCTCCACAAGAGAAGACGCTGCTACAAGAAGTGGATATAGATTTTCTGCCGGCAAACGGCAGAAAATAATTAAAAATTAAAAAGTAAAAATTAAACAGCGAAGGGGATGGCAGGCGGTGATCATATCAACTTAAGCTGGCAGAAGTGTGGTAATAATTAAACAACGTTGATTATGGCTGACGGCAATAACATTGTGAAAGAAAAGGCGGAAAAGTTCGCCATACGCATTGTTAAGTGCAGCAGGTTCATAAGGGAAACCAAACGTGAATACTCGCTTGCCGACCAGCTGCTGCGTTGCGGCACCAGTATAGGTGCCAATCTTTATGAAGCTGAATTTGCACAAAGCAAAGCCGACTTTATAAGCAAGATGAGCATCGCGCTTAAAGAAGCGTCTGAAACCAAATATTGGCTGTGGCTGCTCCACTCGACAGACATACTGGAAGACAAGATTTACTACTCAATGAACACCGACTTGAAGAACATCATAAGTCTTCTTGTCTCAATATTGAGGTCGTTGAAGGGTGTAGACAGCAAGAAATAGATGACAACGCCACATTCCGCCGCCATTATGTTTCAGCCGCGATGTTTAATTTTTAACTTTTAATTGTTAATTTTGGAATTTTATGAGCGAAGAGAATAAAATTACAACCGAGTATACTGACGACAATATCAGGCACCTGTCTGACATGGAGCACGTGCGCACCCGACCGGGAATGTACATCGGCCGACTTGGCGACGGATCCATGCCCGAGGACGGCATCTACGTGTTGCTCAAAGAGGTTATCGACAACTCTATCGACGAGTTTAAGATGAACGCCGGCAAGCGCATCGAGATCGACATAGACAACAACCTCAGCGTGATGGTGCGCGACTACGGACGAGGCATACCGCAGGGCAAGCTCATCGAGGCCGTAAGCGTGCTAAACACCGGAGGTAAATACGACTCCAAGGCGTTCAAGAAGAGCGTCGGACTCAACGGTGTGGGCATCAAGGCCGTCAACGCGCTAAGCTCCAGGTTCGAGGTGAGGTCTTACCGCGACGGAACGGTGCGCACGGCGACATTCGAACGCGGCGTGCTGAAGAGCGACACAACCGAGGAGACGCAGGACGAGACGGGTACATACATATACTTCGTGCCCGACGACACGCTCTTCAAGAACTACTCTTTCCACCACGACTTCGTGGAGACGATGCTGCGCAACTACACCTACCTGAACACAGGACTGACCATCATGTACAACGGACGCAGGATTCTGAGCCGCAACGGACTTGAAGACCTGCTCAACGACACGATGACCAACGACGGCATCTACCCCATAATACACCTCAAGGGCGAAGACATCGAGATAGCGTTCACACACACCAACCAGTATGGCGAGGAGTATCACTCGTTCGTAAACGGACAGCACACCACGCAGGGCGGTACTCACCAGAGCGCGTTCAAGGAGCACATAGCCCGCACGATAAAGGAGTTTTTCAACAAAAACTTTGAATATACCGACATCCGCAACGGCCTCGTGGCTGCCATAGCCGTCAATGTTGAGGAGCCGATGTTCGAGAGTCAGACCAAGATTAAGCTCGGATCGCTCACCATGAGCCCCGACGGCGTCAGCGTGAACAAGTACGTAGGCGACTTCATCAAGAACGAGGTGGACAACTATCTGCACAAACACTCTGACGTGGCAGAGGTGATGCTACAGAAAATTCAGGCCAGCGAGAAGGAAAGAAAGGAGATGGCAGGAGTGACAAAGCTGGCACGCGAGCGCGCCAAGAAAGCCAACCTGCACAACCGGAAGCTGCGCGACTGCCGCATACACTTCTCCGACGTGAAGAACAACCGCAAGGAGGAAAGCTCCATATTCATCACCGAGGGCGACTCAGCGAGCGGTTCTATCACCAAGAGCCGCGACGTAAACACTCAGGCTGTGTTCTCTCTCAGGGGCAAGCCGCTCAACTCTTTCGGACTGACAAAGAAGGTGGTGTACGAGAACGAGGAGTTTAATCTGCTTCAGGCTGCGCTCGACATTGAGGACGGACTCGACACCCTGCGCTACAACAAGGTGATTGTTGCAACCGATGCCGATGTCGACGGCATGCACATCCGACTGCTCATAATAACCTTCTTCCTGCAGTTCTTCCCCGAACTCATCAAGAAGGGCCACGTATATGTGCTTCAGACGCCGCTATTCCGCGTCAGAAACCGCCGCACGAAGGTGCGCAACAAGAAGGCGCTCGAGGACGTAAAAGGCAAGAAGGGCGACTTCATCACCCGCTATTGCTACAGCGACGAGGAGCGCGTAAAGGCAATAGAGGAGCTTGGTCCCGACCCTGAGATAACCCGATTCAAAGGTCTTGGAGAGATAAGTCCCGACGAGTTTGTCAACTTCATCGGCCCCGACATGCGCCTCGAGCAGGTTACTCTGCACAAGACCGACCAGGTGCAGAAGCTTCTGGAGTATTATATGGGCAAGAATACGCCCGAGCGACAGAACTTCATCATAGACAACCTGGTGATAGAGGAAGACCGTCCTGAAGAGGAAGAAAAATTCTGACAAGGGGCAAAAGGAACGTAAAGGAGACGCAGAATAAGCCCAACGGCAATGCTGATGAAACATAATGAGCATGCGGAAAGGGTATATATGATACGTGGAAGGGGCATTAATGATATGCGGAAGAAGAATGAAAGCCATGCAAAGTAAGCACAAAAGCCATGCAGAATAAGCATGAAAACAATGCAGAGTAAGCATGAAAAACAATGCAAGAGTCATCCATCCGCGCATCATCAGTCCCATTCCTCCCATCTCTCCCACAACATCCGTTCCTCCCATATGTTCCATCCCCCACAATCATCCCATAAAAGAAACATCACAACAATGATAAACACAACCATCAGAAAGATAAAAGCCGCACTGGCAAAGACTGCCACCAAGGCCCTCGTTGCCATGGCACCGGCTGTCATGTCGTGCCTTCCGGCCGGCGCGCAGATGAACATCGACTTCTCTTACGACAGTCCGCTGCGCAAGCTGCAGATAGCCGAAATGGCAATAAACAACCTCTACGTCGACTCGGTTGACGAGAAGAAGCTCGTTGAGGACGCTATAAGGGGCATGCTGGAGAAGCTCGACCCCCACTCATCTTACTCCGACCCGGAGGAAGTGAAGGCCATGAACGAACCGCTGCAGGGCAACTTCGACGGCATAGGCGTGCAGTTCAACATGGTTGACGACACGCTGCTCGTCATCCAGCCCGTGTCGAAAGGCCCGTCAGAGAAGGTGGGCATCATGGCTGGCGACCGCATAGTGAACGTGAACGACACTGCCATTGCGGGCGTGAAGATGAAGAAAGAGGAGATAATGAAGCGTCTGCGCGGCCCCCGCGGCACAACGGTGAAACTGGGAATTGTGCGCCGCGGCGTGCCCGACGTGATGTATTTCACGGTGAAGAGAGACAAAATCCCTGTCAAGAGCGTGGACGCCGTCTACATGATTCGTCCGCAGATAGGCTACATAAGGATAGGAAACTTCGGCGCGACGACATACAAGGAGTTTATGGAAGGCATGGAGAAGCTGAAAGCCGAGGGCATGAAAGACCTGATACTCGACCTTCAGGACAACGGCGGAGGATATCTGCAGGCTGCCGTGGAGATAGCCAACGAGTTCCTGCCGAAGGACGATCTGATTGTATATACCGACGGACGCCGCATCAGACGCATGGACTATAAGGCGCGCGGCAACGGCTCTTTCCTGACAGGACGCGTGTATGTGCTCGTCAACGAGTTCACGGCGTCGGCCGCAGAGATTGTCACCGGAGCGATACAAGACCACGACCGCGGCATCGTAATCGGCCGCCGCACGTTCGGAAAGGGCCTCGTTCAGCGCCCGATCGACCTGCCCGACGGCTCCATGATACGACTTACCATTGCCCACTACTACACTCCTTCGGGACGCTGCATACAGAAGCCATACACCAAAGGCGACATAGAGGACTATGCGATGGACTTTGAGAAGCGCCTGAAACACGGCGAACTGACCAACCGCGACAGCATTCACTTCGCCGATTCGCTGAAGTTCTACACGCTGAAAGAGCACCGCACGGTGTACGGCGGAGGCGGAATAATGCCCGACACGTTCGTGCCTCTGGACACACTTCAGTACACCAAGTTCCACCGTCAGCTCGTGCTGAAGGGCATAGTGATAAACACCGACCTGAGATATATCGACAAGAACCGCAAGCAACTCGTAGGCGACTACCCGACGTTCGAGGCGTTCAGAAGCCGTTTTGAGGTGCCGCAGGAACTTATCGACGAGATAATGAAGGAGGCGGAGAAGCAGAAGATAAAGCCGAAAGACGACGAAGAACTGCAGCGCACGCTGCCTTATCTGAAATCGCAGCTGAAGGCTCTCGTGGCGCGCGACCTCTTCGACATGAGCGAATACTTCCAGATTATCAACGAGACAAGCGACATCGTGAAGAAGGGAGTGGAGCTCTCGGCAGGCAAATAAAGAGCTGACGGGATAAGAGAAATGGGACCAATAAGACTGATATGGCGCCTGTGCTGATATTGTTGCACGGCCATCGGTCTTATTGGTCCCATTACTTTTATCCCCTAAATCCTTCTCAGAGCTTAATCATGGCAAGCGCCTTGTTCTCGGCAGCCTCCATAATCTCGCGCTCTCCGGGGCCTTTGTCGTTGATGCCGCAGAGATGCAGTATGCCGTGGATAATCACACGGTGAAGCTCCTCGTTGTAGTCCTTGCCCAGCTGCTCAGCGTTTGAGCGCACGGTGTCGAGCGAGATGACTATGTCGCCGCTGATTGTGTCGTCCTCGTCATAGTCGAACGTGATGATGTCAGTGTAGTAGTTGTGGCCCAGATACTCGTTGTTAACCTCAAGAATCTTGTCGTCGTTGACAAACATATATCCTATTTCGCCAACCTTGCGGCCATATTCGGCGGCCACGGCCTTTATCCATGCCGATGTGTCGCGCTTTCTTATTGCCGGCATTTTTACGCCGTCGGTGTTGTATGTTATCATATTTTGCTGTTTATTTTCGTTCTGAAGGCTTGCCGCACGGCGTGCGGTAAGTTATAGCCAAGATGCGTTTAAGTGCGTCAGAAGGCGTTATATTGCCCTCTGCGGGCACGTCTTAAGGCTCCTTAATCTCTGTCTTGCGTCCCTGCTCTGGTGCGGGCAGAAACTCGGCGGCGTCCTTGCCGAAGTGGATAAGCTCGCGCACCATGCTCGACGACACGCTCTCATATTCAGGCTCGGCATACAGCAGGATGGTCTCTATGCCGCCTATCTTGCGGTTGATGTCTGCCTGCTCGCGCTCATACTCAAAGTCCTTGATGCTGCGCACGCCCTTGATGATGAAGCCGGCGCCCTCGCGGCGGGCAAAGTCGACGGTGAGGGCGCTGTATTCCTTTACCTCCACCTTAGGCTCGTCGGCATACAGGCGCGCAATGGCCTTCACCCTTGTCTGCGCGCTGTACATGTATTTCTTGCGCTCGTTGAAGCCCACGCCGATGACAATCCGGTCGAACAGCGGCAGCGCGCGTCTGACGATGGCATGATGACCGGTGGTGAAGGGGTCGAAGCTTCCTACGAAAATGCCTGTTCTCTGCATTGATTTCTATCTGTTGTTTTGTTGATTTTTATATATACATTCAGTCTGACTGCACCGTCAGCATGGCCTATCCCATGCCGAAGAGGTCGGGCTCCATCACATTGCCGGCATACGGATTGCGGCCGAAGTGGTTGTAGGCAAGCTCCGTGACCATGCGTCCGCGCGGCGTGCGCTTGATGAATCCCTCCATGATGAGGTAAGGCTCATACACCTCCTCAACCGTTCCGGCGTCCTCGCCTATTGCCGTGGCTATGGTGGTTATGCCCACGGGGCCGCCCTTAAACTTGTCGATGATTGTCAGCAGAATCTTGTTGTCAATCTCGTCGAGGCCATACTGGTCGATGTTCAGCGCCGTCAGCGCCACCTTCGATATGGCGGTGTCTATGCGTCCCGTGCCCTTCACCTGCGCAAAGTCTCTCACCCTGCGCAGCAGGGCGTTGGCTATACGTGGCGTTCCGCGGCTGCGGCGGGCTATCTCTACGGCAGCGTCGTCGTCGATGGGCACCTTGAGTATCGATGCCGAGCGCTTCAGAATCTTGGTGAGCGTCTCGGGCTCGTAGTATTCCAGATGCAGGTTGATGCCGAATCGGGCGCGCAGCGGCGCGGTGAGCAGTCCGCTACGGGTTGTTGCCCCCACGAGAGTGAAGGGGTTAAGGTCAATCTGTATAGAGCGCGCCGACGGTCCCTTGTCTATCATGATGTCTATGCGGTAGTCCTCCATAGCCGAGTAGAGATACTCCTCGACGACGGGCGACAGGCGGTGAATCTCGTCGATGAACAGCACGTCGTTAGGCTCGAGCGACGTCAGTATGCCTGCCAGGTCGCCCGGCTTGTCGAGCACGGGGCCACTCGTCAGCTTGAAGCCCACGCCCAGCTCGTTGGCAATGATGTTGCTCAGCGTGGTCTTTCCCAGTCCGGGAGGGCCGTGCAGCAGGGTGTGGTCGAGCGGCTCGCCGCGGTATTTGGCGGCCTCTACGAACACCTCGAGGTTCTCCACCACCTTCTGCTGTCCGCTGAAGTCGCCGAAGCGCAGCGGTCTCAGGGCGTTCTCAAACTCCTTCTCGGCCGACGACAGCGACTCTTTTCTTATATCGAAATTATCGTCCATTATTCTTTTATCTTTCAGTCGAATGCAAAGTTAAGCATTTTATTTGTTATAATCACGCAAAACCATAAGAATATCTCAGCCGCGGCAGACGGCGGCGTCACTGTTTCCGGCAGGCCGCCCTGCCGCCGCTCTGTCTTGCCTGCGGGGCATGTCGTGCCGGCGCCCGTGCCGTGCTGAAATGTGCCCGTGCAGCGGCCGTTTTCCGATATGTGCCCTTTTGCATTCCGAAAGGGCACCTTTTACACGCCAAAAGGCCGTCTTTTGCAGGCTAAAACATGGCCTTTTGCAACGCATTGAGCATCAGGGCGTTACGCAGGGGCATACCGACGCATCGCCGCCAAGCCATATACAGCGCCCCCGCCGCCACACGCACGCCACCCCGTGCGCCATGCCTTAAAACCAGCCCGAAAGCCGTCAGAATGTCATATTATGTTAACACGGAGAGTATATAAATAGGTATTTAAACAGATTTTAATAAATTGAAATAAATTTGTAACAAGTTGTTAAATACACTATAACCGCAGCGTAACGGCTTTGTAACACAGAATGCAGACCTTTGCAGCGTTAAAATTATTTTAGTTTTTTATGAGAAAAAATTACAAAAAATTATCGCTATTTTGCTTATCTGCGATGCTTTCTGTAGCAGCAGTGGCTGTTACTGACTCTAACGAAGCTAACTTAGGAACCATGCGCGGACGAATCGTCGACAACTCTAATCAGGTGTTGCCCGGCGCAACCGTTATGATTGAGAATCTGCACACAGGTGTTGTTAGCGACGCTAACGGATTCTACACAATACCCAACCTGAAACCGGGAGTCTACACGGTGAAGGTTTCTTACGTAGGCTACCAGCCGACAACGGCTAAACTGACCATATCTGCCGAAAAGACAGAAGTGAAAGACTTCGTGCTGTCAGAGGGAATGGAGCTTAAGGGCGTTGAGGTAAAAGGAGCGTTCCACGGACAGAGCCGTGCGATAAACACTCAGAAGAATAACTTTAACATAACCAACGTCGTGTCGGCCGACCAGATCGGCAAGTTCCCCGACTCCAACATCGGCGACGCCCTGAAGCGTATCAACGGTATCAACGTGCAGTATGACCAGGGCGAGGCACGCTTCGGACAGGTGCGCGGAACATCACCCGACCTCACATCGGTAACCGTCAACGGCAACCGTCTGCCTTCTGCCGAGGGCGACATACGCAACGTGCAGCTCGACCTCATACCGGCCGACATGATTCAGACCATCGAAGTGAACAAGGTTGTTACGGCCGACATGGACGGCGACGCCATCGGCGGATCGATAAACCTCATAACCAAAAACACTCCGTACAAGGAAGTGTTCAACATAACGGCTGGAACAGGCTACAGCTGGATAAGCGAAAAGCCGCAGCTTAACCTCGGACTGACCTACGGCAACCGCTTCTTCAACGACAAGCTGGGCTTCATGGCAGCCATATCTTACCAGAACTCACCGGCAGGATCGGACAACACTGAGTTTGAATACGACATCGACGACGACGGCAAGGTGGTGCTCACCGACGCCGAAGTAAGACAATACTACGTTACACGTGAGCGTCAGAGCTACTCGCTCTCACTCGACTACGTGTTCAACCCCAACCATAAAGTGTTCTTCAACGGTATCTACAACCGCCGCAACGACTGGGAGAACCGCTACCGCGTGTCATACAAAGACCTGGCAGACGGCGAGGGAGAGATGAAGGCCACGATAGAAACCAAGGGAGGATCGGCCGACAACCGCGGCGCACGACTTGAGCGCCAGCAGACCATGGACTACACCCTGGGCGGCGAGCACCTGCTCTGGGACAAGCTCTCTGCCGACTGGTCGGCATCGTTCTCAAGAGCTTCTGAGGGACGCCCCGACGAGCGCTACATGAGCCTTGAGCAGAAAGACATAACCATCAACATGGCCGACGCCGGACTGCGCCAGCCCTACTCTACAACATACATCAACCTCGACGAGGGCGAATGGAAGCTCGACGAGTTTACAAACGCCAACGAGAACATCATAGAGAACGAGTGGAAGTTCAAGCTCGACTTCGAGTTGCCGCTCGCAAACGGACTCTACGGCAACAAGCTTAAGTTCGGAGGAAAATACACACGCAAGTCGAAGACAAAGGACGTTGTATGCTACGACTACACCGACGGCTACGAAGCAATGTTCGGCGACGACTATTCTAACTACTACATCAACCGCATACGCGACGGATTCATGCCCGGAAGCCAGTATAAGTCGACAATGTTCATCGACAAGAACTATCTCGGAGGCATCAGCCACGTTGACCTGGCAGCCATGGGCGGCGAGCAGGTGCTCGAGGAGTCGGCAGGCAACTACGACGCAACAGAGCAGGTTTCGGCAGGCTATCTGCGCTTTGAGCAGAAGCTCGGAAAGAAACTTGAGCTTATGCTCGGACTCAGAATGGAGGCCACAAACCTGAAGACAAGCGGCTTCAACTGGATTGTCGACGAGGACGAGAACGAATATCTCGAGCCGACCGGCACCTACAAGAACAACTATATCAACTGGCTGCCGAGCGTGTTGCTGAAATATAACGCCACAGACGACCTGAAGGTGCGCGCATCTTACACCAAGACGCTGGCACGTCCTAAATACTCTCACATGATGCCGGGCAGCAGCATCAACCGCACCGAATCGCCTGTTGAGGTGTTCGTGGGCAACCCTGACCTGAAGCCGGTTATCTCTAACAACTACGACCTGTCGGCAGAATACTACTTCAAGAGCGTAGGTCTGGTGTCTGCATCACTCTTCTACAAGCGCATCAACGACTATATGGTTGAGCATGTGTCTAAAGGCAGCTATGGCAACTACGACGACTGCAAGATAACACGACCCGTAAACGCATTCGACGCAGACCTCCTGGGCGTTGAGCTCGGACTGCAGCGCGACTTCGGATTCATACATCCGTCACTCAAGTGCTTCGGCTTCTACGGCAACTATACCTACACTCACAGCAACGTGGTCAAGTCAGTATTCGGCAACAAAGACGAGCAGGCTCTGCCCGGTTCGCCAGAGCACATGGCCAACGCGTCGCTCTACTTCGACAAGGGCGGACTGAACGTGCGTCTCTCTTACAACTTCACTTCTGCCTTCCAGGACGACGAGGAGTATCAGGAAGAGGCACAGCTGCGCCGCTACTACGACAAGGTTAACTATCTCGACCTGAACGCAAGCTACACATGGGGCAAGGACATCAAGTACACATTCTATGCCGCTGCCAACAACCTGCTGAACCAGCCGCTGCGCTACTATCAGGGAGAGAAGGACCGCACAATGCAGGTGGAGTACTACGGAGTGAAACTCCAGGCCGGATTCAAGCTCAGCTTCTAAGCCGGAAACGACTGAACGGTCATGAGAGTAATGTTTAAGAAGAATAGATTTATAATGAATTCCTGAAACGGATTAGCACAGATGAAACCGGGAAAACAGGCGTGAGAGAGTACAAAATGACTTACAGCAAGTTATCAGTATGTGCTCAGCCTGCTGTCCCGGCTTTGCTTTCAAAACGAATATAAACAACAAAAACATCACAACAATGAAGAAACTTTCAACAACTCTGATTTTGCTTTTAGTGGCCGTGATGAGCATCATGGCGCAGACTCCCGAGCAGTGGGCCAAGCTGGAGAAGGACGTCAACTTCTACGTGGCCAACGACCTGGGACGCAACGGATACTACGACCAGAAACCTATAGCTGAACTTATGGGACGCATGGCCGAGACCGTGGGCATAGAATGTGTGGCAGCGCCGGGCGACGTGCACCACTTTGAGGGTGTGCGCAGCACGCAGGACCCCCTCTGGATGACCAACTATGAGCTTATATACAGCCATCCCGAACTGATGCTCGACTGGTATCCGACGCTCGGAAACCACGAGTACCGCGGCAACACGCAGGCTGTGCTCGACTACACAAACGTGAGCGCACGCTGGGCCATGCCGGCAAGATACTACACAAAGGTGATTGAGGACGGCGGAGTGACCGTAAGACTGGTGTTCATAGACACTGCACCGATGATTGACAAATACCGCAACGACACAGAGAAATATCCCGACGCAGGCAAGCAGGACTACAACAAGCAACTCGAATGGCTCGACTCTGTGCTCTCTTCGGCCAAGGAAGACTGGGTTATCGTGCTGGGCCACCACCCCGTTTATGCCGACACGGGCAAGGACACATCTGAGCGCGGCGACATGCAGGCACGCCTGAACCCGATACTGACCAAGCACAAGAACGTGAGCATGTATATATGCGGACACATACACAACTTCCAGCACATACGCAAGCCGGGCTGCAACATCGACTACGTGGTGAACACGAGCGGCTCGCTGAGCCGTCCGAAGGTGAAGGCAGTAGACGGAACACAGTTCTGCAGCGGCGTGACGGGCTTCTCGCTGGTATGTGCCGACAAGACCACCCTGTCGCTCCATCTCATCGACAAGGACGGAAAGGTGGTATACACGGTTAACCACAAGAAATAACAAATTCTTCTTTTTTCTTTAAAATTAAGCACTATTAAAGGCGGCAAGGACAACATCCCTGTCGCCTTTTGCTTTTCTTGCGGCATGCTTACACGCCCGGAAAGCGTGTCTCTTCATGTGTATTCGATGTGCAAAAACGGCTGACGCCAACGGACTTCGTAACTTTCTGATAATCAGCCACATAAACACAGCCATGCAAAACGTGCCCTTTCAGCCTGCAAAAGGTGGCCTTTCGGGCGGCGAAACATGGCCTTTTGCAGCGCAAGACACGGCATTTCGGAAAACGGCATCGCAGGGCATGCCTAACAGAAGGCATCAATGCTGAAAATATTTTACATCACGCCGTTACGCCACACCACCCTGCCCCGGCAGCACAATCATGCCCGGCAGGCAAAATTTATGGTCTCCTTACTTGTGCGTGAGCCTCAAACGTTGTATATTTGTGCCTGACGAAGGGCTGCACCGCCGCATGGCACGCCGCACGGCATACCGGCCACGGTAACGGCACGGTGAGCCCGAAACAAACTTATATGAAGACAATGAACACTGAAGAATTTATAATGCTCCACCGCAACGACGACGTCAGGGCGCTCGCCCTGAAGGCTGCCGGAGCGAAGGACATTGACCTGGGCTACGCGCTCGACCAGATAGCAGGATGGCAGACGGCACGCAGGAAGCTGCCGCAATGGGCCGCGACAGAGGGCATAAAGTATCCGCCGCACCTGTCGATGGAGCAATGCTCGTCGGAACAGACGGCCACCTACAAGGCAGACGTGGCGCAGAGGCTCGTCAGCGGGCTGCCACGCGAGGCAGAGAGCGTGCTCGTTGACCTGACGGGCGGACTGGGCGTCGACTTCTCCTACATGGCGCGCCGCTTCAGCCGTGGCGTCTACGTTGAGCACCAGAGCCATTTGTGTGAGCTCTCGCGGCATAACATGGGCGTGCTGGGCATCAGTCAGGCCGAGGTGGTATGCGCCGATTCTGAGCAATTTATGGGCCAAATGGGGCATGTCACGATGATATTTGCCGACCCGGCACGGCGCGACAGCCATGGCGGAAGGACTTTTGCCGTGGCTGACTGCACACCCGACGTGCTGGCCATGCGCGACGACATGCTGGCCAAGGCCGACTTCGTGATGCTGAAGCTGTCGCCCATGCTCGACTGGCATAAGACGGTGGCCGACTTCGGCAGCTGTGTGGGCGAGGTGCACATCGTGTCGGCCGGCAACGAGTGTAAGGAGCTGCTGCTCGTCATGTCGGCACGCTTTGACGGACTGACCAGCGTTACGTGCGTCAACGACGGCAGCATATTCAGCTATAATCCGCAGACAGACATACAGAGAAATATAACGGATGAAGACGGCACTAGCATTGACACCAACGGCAACGGCAGCCGCGCGCCGCTGAGCCTGCAGCCGGGCATGAGCCTGTATGAACCCAATCCGTCGGTGATGAAGGCAGGATGCTTCGGCCGCATAGAGGCAGCCTTCGGCGCAAGACAGATAAGCCGCGACAGCCATCTGTTCGTGTCGGAGCGGAGAGCCGACGGATTTCCGGGCCGCGCCTTCGTCATAAAGGCCGTCAGCAGCATGAACCGCAAGGAACTGAAGAAGGCGCTCGGCGGCATAGGCAAGGCAAACATAACCACGCGCAACTTTCCGATGAAGGCCGAGGAACTGAGAAAGCGGCTGAAGCTGGGCGACGGGGGCGACTGCTACATCATGGCCACCACCACGGCCGACGGCTCGCACGTGCTGATAATATGCGCCAAGGAGTGAGCCGGAACAGATATGACGACATAACAAAAAACATAAACAGCAATGAAAAAATCTATATTATCGCTGGCACTGGCGCTGCTTGCGGCAGTGGCAACGGCACAAGGACCGCAGGTAAGGACAGCCTGCGGAGTGGTTGAAGGCACCTGCGAGTCGGGCATAAAGGTGTTTAAGGGCATACCCTTTGCAGCACCGCCCACAGGCCCACTGCGCTGGAAGGCACCGCAGCCGGCAGCCCGATGGCAGGGCGTGCGCAAGGCAACGGAGTTTGGTCCCAACCCTATGCAGCAGCCTATATACGGCGACATGAACTTCGGCACAAAGAAGATGAGCGAAGACTGCCTGTATCTTAACATCTGGACGCCGGCAAAAAGCATGGACGAGAAGCTGCCCGTGCTGATCTACTTCAACGGCGGCGGACTGATGGCAGGCAGCGGCAGCGAGCCGCGGTATGCCGGAATGAGCATGGCGCGCAAGGGCATCGTGGCCGTTACGGCAAACTACCGCGAGGGCATATTCGGATTCTTCGCGCATCCTGACCTGTCAAAGGAGACAGCATACAAGGGCTCGGGCAACTACGGCTTTATGGATCAGGCGGCAGCCATACAGTGGCTCAGGGACAACATAGCGGCATTCGGCGGCGACCCCGACAGGATAACCATTGCCGGCGAGTCGGCAGGCTCGATGTCGGTGAGCGCACTCATGGCATCGCCCGTGTCGCGAAACCTCTTCTGCAGAGCAATAGGCTCGAGCGGTTCGGTGATAGCCTTCGGCAAGATTGCCACACTGAAGGAGGCCGAAAAGGCAGGAAAGGAGAAGATGAAGCAGATGGGGTGCAAGTCGCTCGAGGAGCTCAGGGCTCTCAGCGCCGACGAACTGATGGAGCGCGCGGCCGTAAGGAGCAGGCCGGCATACAACATAGACGGCTACTTCTTCACCGAGCAGCCCGAACAGACCTTTGCCTGGGGCAGGCAGGCCAGGGTGCCGCTGCTGGTTGGCGGCAACTCTGAGGAGGCTCAGCCGTCATTCATCCTGCAGGGCAAGCCGGCCACGGTGGCAAACGCCACAGATGCTGCCAGAGCCGTGTTCGGCAGCAACGCCGAGAAGGTTGTGCAGCTTTACGGCATCAGCACCGACGCCGACGTGAGCGGAGAGCCGGGCATGATGCTTGCCTCCGACATGTTCATAGGCTTCGGCACGTGGAAATGGGCACACATGCACACCATGAGCAGCGGTCAGCCCGTATACAGATACGTCTACTGCCACCCGCGCCCGGCAATGAGAATAAGCGGAAAGGTGGCAGGACTGGCAGGCGGAGTGAAGGACAAGGGCGACGGCGACGACAAGGCGCCCGAGGCAAAGGGAGCCGTACACTCGGCCGACATAGAGTATGCCATGAGCACGCTGCCCACCAACCGCGTGTTCGACTGGCAGCCGGAAGATTTCCTCATGTCGGACATCTTCTCGGGATATTACGCCAACTTCATAAAGACGGGCAACCCCAACGGACTGGGACTGCCAGACTGGACGCCTGCAAACGGACAAGAGGCAGTGCCCGTGTTGCGGCTCGACGTAAACACGACGATGACCACCGACAGGCAGACCGAGGAGCGGTATAAGCTAATTGACACAATGATGTGGGGCACGAAGAAATAACACTGCACGTAAACTGGCGGCAGGATTTGAAGTAAGCATGCCCAAATCAGGAACATGCAAATGCCGAAACACCATAAAACGAGAAAGGGAGACACGCCGACACAGGCATGTCTCCCTTTGATGTTTATACGGTTTTATAATGGATTTATCGCCACAAAACATGAGCGCCGCAGGACATACGGCATGAAGAATGGCCGCAGGAGCCATTTTAAGGCCGTCTGAGGCGTCGAACGAAGCAGAGCCAATAAAGTATGCCTGCGCACAGCAAACACACGGGAAACGCGCTCCAAACGCCTACAAGGCCCCAGCCGCTGTGTATGCCGAGGAACCAGCCGAGCGGCAACGACACCACGAAATAGGAGAAAAAGGCTATCCAGATGAGCGGACGCACGCACGAAATGCCGCGCAGGGCGTTGGCAAAGGTGTACTGAAGGCCGTCGCCAAACTGATAAACGATGAGCGGTATGACGGTCTGCGACACAAGGACACACACCTCGGCGCTGTCTGTAAACCAGTAGCTGAACGTGTTGCGCAGCAGGAACACGGGCACCGAGAGCACGAAGGCTATGAGCATAATGACATGAAAGCCGGCATAGGCAGCGTCGCGCACGGCGGCGGTGTCGCCCTGTCCGTGGAAATAGCTCACCCTGACGGCTATTGCGGCAGCCATGCCGCTGTTGACCATATAGAGCAGCTGCGAGGCCGTGAGCGTAACCTGATGGGCGGCAAGGGCCGTTATGCCAATCCAGCCCACGAAGATGGCAGAGAGCGAAAAGGCCGCACACTCCATGCCGAGCTGCATGGCAACGGGCCAGCCAAGGGTGTTGATGCGGCGGAAGTCGGCACGGTTGAGCCGTCCGGCGGCATATCCGCGGCGGTAAGGTGCATAGCTGCGGTGAAACACAAACACGGCAACGAAGGCAACGAACATCACGATGCGCGACACCATGGTGCTGATGCCGGCGCCGAGAAGACCCAGCTCGGGCATGCCGAAGGCTCCGTAGATGAGCACATAGTTGCCGAAGATGTTGAGCACGTTGCCGCCCAGGATGACGAACATCGGCACGCGCGTGTCGGTTATTCCGTCGTAAAACTGCTTGAAGGCATTGAACATGCACAGGAAGGGCAGCGACACGATGTTCACCAGAAGATATGAGCGCATGTAGGGCAACAGCTCTACGGGCTGCCCCATGCGGTGCAGGTTGAGATAGAACACCACGGAGACGGCAAGCAAGATGACGGCCATCAGTCCGTTGGCGGCAAGGCTGTTGCGCAGTATGCCGCCAATCTCTTCCTTCTCGCCGCGGCCGAACATGGCGCCCACGATGGGCGTAAGACCGTAGGAGAAGCCCATGGCGAAGATAACGATCAGAGTGAACATGGTGGTGACAAAGCTGGCGGCTGCCAGCTCCATCATGCTGTGGTGGCCTATCATGAGCGTGTCGGCAAAGCCGAGTACCACGTTTCCGATCTGTCCCACCACAATGGGCACGCCGAGCGAAACGAGCGCGCGGTAGTGTGTTGTGTATCTTTTCAGTGTGAAGTGCATAACGGGTGCAAAGATAGTGCTTTTTTCATAAAAGCCCACCCTTTTGCCCTTCCTTGCACGGCGAAGACAAAATATTTATCAGAAAACAGCCTGCATACACACCGGCAGTAAACGGACAGGCATGAAAACAAATCTTGTCAGCGCAGAAAATAAGGCGGAGTGACATACACCCCGCCTTTTAATGCTCATCAAAAGAATTATGTCCGATTTTCTTCAATGACCTATGCATCCATTAACACATTCAGGCTGCCATAAAGCCACGGAAAGACATATATACTAACCCATTATTAGATTATTGATTATTACTTTACCTTTATCAACCTCAAGTAAAATCCTTCGACTGTTTTAAAGGCTGTCAGCTGAATATAGAAACCGACAACAGAATCAAAAGACTACTGCAGTATGATTTTCTTACGCAGAATCTTGCCTTCTGCTTTCACCTCAACAATGTATACTCCTTTTACAAGTGAAGACACAGAAATGCGTCCACTGACACCCGAATTATGGAATACACAGCTGCCGTTTACGGCAAATATGCGAACGTCGGCGTTGTCTGCACCCAAGATATCGATGTAGTCCGATGCCTGACTTACAGATATACTTATATCATTGTCAGATATTTTGTTATCTGATATGCCTGAGGTATAGTCATCATATGCATCAAGATTCATAACCCATCCGACATATCTATAGTCTAATCCTTGATTGAAACCTCCAAATGACAATCCTTCAGGGTTGCTTGAATTTACTATTCCAAAATGTCCGTCCGGGAACTGTTCCATAAGATCATTATAAGCTTTTTCACTTCGCGACCTCACCCAATCGGCAAAATAAGTCACCTTACCGTCAGCATATACATACGGTTCTCTGTCAAGTGGAGGCATTGGAAGGACTTGTCCCAAGAATACAGTTCCGTCATTAAGTACAGCCGTTGGGAACAGACTTTCGGTATCATTTAAAACGTTGACTTCTTCTGTTTCAGGATTAATCATCACAACATCATTGTTAACCGTATTGGTAACCATGTACTTTCCATTATCACTCACACTCATAGAAAGAATCTGGAATCTCTTTTCATTTATCACATACTTGTCATAACGTTCAAAGTATAAATTTAAAGAGTCATTATATTCAGCTGCTTCACCACTGAACTTATTATAATCATTGGCATATCTGTTATATCGTTCAATGCCTTCAGTTGTACTCGTATCAAAGAAGTCTGCCTCATGCTCATTTGGATTATATGTTGGATAAGGCCATCTTTCTTCCGCAGGAATTGTGAAGTCAGCATGTTCTACAGAGTCGTTATAAAGTTCAAGGGCCTTGTTGAATGCCTCAAGCTCCTCATCTGAATAATATTTCGTGGCATCTGGTTCAACAGGCAGATATTGTGGCCATTCAGGACATATCTCGTCCTTATTAAAAAAGTAGTCCTCACACAGAATCTTATAAGTCCAGTCTTTACTCTGTGCAGAACTCCTCTCCCACATCACCGGCCAATAAATCATACCGAAGGCATCTATCAATCTGCCATAAATCTTAAGTCCGTCACTTGTAATGCCAAGAATCCACACTCCTTGATTAATACGTTTGTCAAAACCTAACTTCTCATAAGGCAAATCTTCAAACATATCATATTCACCCGATTCGTTGCGATACCATAACACCGGCTTATAATAACTCTCCTCAGTGCCTTCAATATGCACAGAAATAGTTCCTACAGCTATGGAACCATCTGAAGAAACCCGCAAACAAGTTCCAGATGTTATATCCTTTGGCATAGGCAGAGACACAAATCCCTTATCTTCTGTCATATAGCATGGCATTTCTCCCTCAGATGTCGAACGCGATCCGGCAGCAATACCGCAATCAGAAACATAATCAAGATAATACGAGATTTCGGGTAACTGATTGTACTCAGTAAGCTTACAGGTACGAGTATTTATAAAATATGAAATACCTTCTAAGGAACCTATTGCCCAGTTTCCATTTGACGACACATTAGTTATCACAGCCTGATGAGTTTGAAACGGAACAGGCTTTTCTTGTGCCGGAGCTGCACACATACAGCAGACTGCAAAAGCTGATAATAAAATTTTTTTCATAAGCTAAAAGGTTTAAAGTTTTTAAAACAATATTTCGCATATAAATATTTTCCGTTATCAGATTTAAGCCAACCATAACATGGCACAGATTTTATGCTGACACCCTCAAGACGGCATTATGTCCGGCAGACTTTTCTCGCTTGCAAATGTATGCATTGCTTTAAACAACTGCAAACCGAAGATATCCAATTTCTTGAAATTGGTGATAATTCATACAAAAAAGAGGCCTTAAGATAAATAAAGCCTCTTATATTCCGGGATTTTACTCCCATTCTGTAATAATTTTAAGCAACAGATGTCAAATACAAGCCTTAAGTTTGTCCTTATACATTGACGGAGTGATGCCTACAATTTTGCGGAACAGTTCGACAAATGTGGTATACGACTTGAAACCGACGCTCTCGGCTATGGCGTTCAGCGTATAAGAACCATAGCCTTCCGTATCAGACATACGCAGACAAGCAAGATGAATGCGGTATTCATTAACGTAGTTCTTAAAACTCTTGTGGAATGTCTCGTTGATTACGAGCGAGACATACTTACTGTTTGAGCCGACAAGGGCAGCCATACGTGCAAGCGAAAAGTCGGCGCTGCAGAATTCTGTGGTGTTCTCCATTATGTCGACTACCGAATCGAGCAGCTTTCTACGCATGTCATCATTGATGCCACCCGACTTGGCTTTATGTACCATATTGTCAGACTGCTCTGAGACACCGGCATCCTTGACGACATCATCGGCATCATAGGCTGCCAGCCTACCCCGAAGCTGTTCGGCCTCGGCCTCCGACTCTTTAAGACGGCTTACCGCATCGTTCAGGCGC
>NZ_UYXY01000016.1:0-6125 GCF_900625065.1 Prevotella marseillensis
GGTTTGTGGATTCGCTGAAAGCGTCCGTGCTGACCGCTTTCTACACCCCCAAAGAGATAACCGACACCATCGCGGACGTGCTGGCAGATTACAGCGTCCGCCCCGCCCGTATGCTCGAACCGTCGGCGGGGGTTGGCGTGTTCGTGGATTCCATGCTGCGGCACAACCCCAATGCGGATGTGATGGCTTTCGAGAAGGATCTGCTCACGGGTACAATCCTGAGGCATCTCTATCCCGGCAAGAAAACGCGCACCTGCGGTTTTGAGAAAATCGAAAGACCGTTCAACAATTATTTCGACTTGGCGGTGTCCAACATTCCGTTCGGAGACATAGCCGTGTTCGACCCTGAGTTTCAGCGGAGCGACTCATTCGGCAGACGCTCCGCCCAGAAAGCCATCCACAACTATTTCTTTCTCAAAGGACTGGATGCCGTGCGTGACGGCGGTATCGTGGCGTTCATCACCTCGCAAGGGGTATTGAACAGCACCAAGACCTCCGTGCGTAACGAGCTGTTCAGTAAGGCTGATCTGGTATCCGCGATACGCCTGCCCAACAACCTGTTCACGGACAACGCGGGGACAGAAGTGGGCAGTGACCTGATTGTCCTGCAAAAGAACCTCAGCAAGAAGGAAATGTCGCAGGACGAGCGGCTGATGACCGTAATACAGACGGACACGAAAACCGACCTGACCGACAACGCCTATTTCATCCACCACCCGGAACGCATCGTGCATACGACGGCGAAACTTGACACCGACCCATACGGGAAGCCCGCTATGGTCTATCTGCACGAGGGCAAGGCAGCAGGCATCGCCGGGGATTTGCACCGTATGCTCGACGAGGATTTCCATTACAGGCTCGCCATGCGTCTGTATTCGGGTTCAATCCGGCAGTCGGGAACGGAAGAAAAAGTTACCGTTCAAAAGGAGGTGGAGCGTACTGCCATAAAGATGGAAACAACATCTTCGATGCAGGCGGTGGAAACTCCGACGGAGAAACCGCAACCCACAGAGGAAAAGCCGGAGATAGAGCCACGTCCGAAATATTCTGACGGTGTGCAGCTATCCTTGCTCGATCTCTGGGGGATGACGGAAGAAGTCAGCCAACAACCGAAAACCGCCAAAAAGAAAAAGGAGGCGAAAAAGGAAAGCTCGGCAAGGCGCGTTCTACCCAAGCCACAGGTGCATGTCACACAAAATGTTACGGCTGTGCCGACGGCTACCACCCCTAAGACTGTAACAGAGAACAAGGAGGCTAAAACGGAGAACACCGCCAAGCCTGCCGACCCGGACGACATCTATGCCACGTTGGACTGGGATACCAATCCTCCCATCAACGGCTTCTACGAGATGATGATGGATTTGACGCCGGAACGCAGGAAGGAACTTCGGGAACTGGCAAGGCAGCATAACGAGAAACAAGCGGCGGCGGAAAAGATGGAAGTGAAAGCCGTGCCGGACACTCCCCGTGAGCAACCACGGCAGGAGGAAACACAGCCGGAAGCAGTCACCGCACCTGCCGTTACAGATACCCCACCGGAAGCGGTGGCGACCTCCCTTTTCCCCGACATCGAAGCGGAGAAGCCGAAGGAAGAAGTCGTGGACCTTTCGCCGCGTGCCTACCACCGCACGCCGGAGATGCACCTGCGCGAAGGGTCGCTGGTGGCTGACAGGGGGCGTCATAACATCGGCTACCTGAAGGACATCACGCCATACGGGGCGACATTCCAGCCGCTCGACCTGAAAGGCTACCAGAAGGAGAAGGCGTTACAGTATGTTTTACTCCGTGACGCCTACGAGCGGCTGTACCGCTATGAATCGAACCTGCATGAAGCAAATGTCCCGTGGCGAGAGCATCTAAACACCTGTTACGATGAGTTTGTCATGCGCTACGGCAACCTCAACGCCAAGCAGAACGTGAAGTTAGTGATGATGGACGCGGGCGGGCGTGACATCCTTTCGCTGGAACGGGCGGAGAACGGGAAGTTTGTCAAGGCGGACATCTTCGAGCGTCCCGTTTCCTTCTCCGTGGAGAGCCATGCCAACGTCGGCTCACCCGAAGAAGCACTGTCCGCGTCGCTCAACAAGTTCGGCACTGTCGATCTCGACTATATGCGGGAGATAACCGACAGTACGGCGGAGGATTTGCTCACAGCCCTGCAAGGGCGCATCTATTACAATCCGCTCGTAACCGGTTACGAGATTAAGGACCGCTTTATTGCCGGAAACGTGATAGAGAAAGCGGAACGCATAGAGGCTTGGATGGGCGAAAACCCCGAAAGTGAACGTATGCCGGAGGTGAAGCAGGCGTTGGAGGCTCTGAAAGATGCCGAACCGCCGCGCATCGCTTTTGAAGACCTTGATTTCAATTTCGGGGAACGCTGGATTCCGACGGGTGTCTATGCCGCCTACATGAGCCGGCTGTTCGACACGGAGGTGAAAATCGCCTACTCTGCAAGCATGGACGAGTTTTCGGTGGCGTGCGGCTACCGCACCATGAAAATCACGGACGAGTTTCTGGTGAAGGGGTATTACCGTAACTATGACGGCATGCACCTTCTGAAACACGCCCTGCACAACACCTGTCCCGACATGATGAAGTCCATCGGCAGGGACGAGCATGGCAACGACATCAAGGTGCGCGACAGCGAGGGAATACAGCTCGCCAACGCCAAGATTGACGAGATACGAAACGGCTTCTCCGAATGGCTCGAAGAGCAGTCGCCACAGTTCAAGGAGCGGCTGACGACGATGTATAACCGCAAGTTCAACTGTTTCGTGCGCCCGAAGTATGACGGCTCGCATCAGACTTTTCCCGACCTCAATCTGAAAGGGCTGGCAAGCCGGGGCATCAGGAGCGTCTATCCCTCGCAGATGGATTGCGTCTGGATGCTGAAACAGAACGGCGGCGGAATTTGTGACCACGAGGTTGGAACCGGCAAGACGCTGATAATGTGCATCGCCGCGCATGAAATGAAGCGTCTGAACTTGGCGCACAAGCCGATGATTATCGGGCTGAAAGCCAATGTTGCGGAGATTGCCGCCACCTATCAAGCGGCATATCCCAACGCGAGGATTCTGTACGCTTCGGAGAAAGACTTTTCGACCGCCAACCGCGTGCGCTTCTTCAACAACATCAAGAACAACGACTACGATTGTGTCATTATGTCGCACGACCAGTTCGGCAAGATACCGCAGTCGCCGGAGTTGCAGCAGCGCATCCTGCAAGCGGAGCTTGACACGGTGGAGGAAAACCTCGAAGTGCTGCGCCAGCAGGGAAAGAACGTATCGCGGGCGATGCTGAAAGGTCTGGAGAAGCGCAAGCATAACCTTGAAGCGAAATTGGAGAAGGTGGAACACGCCATAAAGTCACGCACGGACGACGTGGTGGACTTCAAGCAGATGGGCATCGACCACATTTTCATTGATGAATCGCACCAGTTCAAGAATCTGACTTTCAACACGCGCCACGACCGTGTGGCGGGATTGGGGAACAGCGAGGGAAGCCAGAAGGCACTGAACATGCTCTTTGCTATCCGCACCATACAGGAGCGCACGGGCAAGGACTTGGGGGCGACCTTCCTCTCCGGCACGACTATCAGCAACTCGCTGACTGAGCTGTACCTGCTGTTCAAGTACCTGCGCCCGAAGGAGCTGGAACGGCAGGACATTCGATGTTTTGATGCGTGGTCGGCGATATTTGCCAAGAAGACAACGGATTTTGAGTTCAACGTGACGAACAACGTGGTGCAGAAGGAGCGTTTCCGCTACTTCATCAAAGTGCCGGAGCTTGCCGCCTTCTATAATGAAATCACGGACTACCGCACGGCGGAGGATGTGGGCGTGGACCGTCCCAACAAAAACGAGATACTGCACCACATACCGCCCACGCCGGAGCAGGAGGACTTCATACAGAAGCTGATGCAATTCGCCAAGACGGGCGACGCCACCCTGTTGGGCAGACTGCCGCTTTCGGAAACGGAGGAAAAGGCGAAGATGCTTATCGCCACGGACTATGCCCGGAAGATGGCACTCGACATGCGCATGATAGACCCGCATTACGAAGACCACCCCGACAACAAGGCGAGCCACTGTGCCAAAATAATCGCGGAGTATTATCAAAAATACGACGCGCAGAAAGGCACGCAGTTCGTTTTCTCTGACTTGGGGACTTACCAGCCGGGCGATGGGTGGAACGTCTATTCGGAAATCAAGCGCAAACTGACGGAGGACTACGGCATACCGCCAAGCGAGGTGCGCTTCATTCAGGAGTGCAAGACCGACAAGGCTCGGAAGGCGGTGATAGATGCCATGAACGCCGGGACGGTGCGTGTGCTGTTCGGCTCCACCTCCATGCTCGGAACGGGTGTGAACGCACAGAAACGGTGTGTGGCAATTCATCATCTTGATACGCCGTGGCGACCGTCCGACCTGCAACAGCGTGACGGACGGGGAGTTAGAGCAGGCAACGAGATAGCCAAGCATTTCGCCGGGAACAACGTGGACGTAATAATCTACGCGGTGGAAAAATCACTGGACAGTTACAAGTTCAACCTCCTGCACTGCAAGCAGACTTTCATCAGCCAGCTTAAAAGCGGTGCTATGGAAGCGCGTACCATCGACGAGGGGGCAATGGACGAGAAATCGGGCATGAACTTCTCGGAATATATGGCGTTGCTATCCGGCAACACCGACCTGCTGGACAAGGCGAAACTGGAAAAACGTATCGCCTCGCTCGAAGGGGAACGCAAGTCGTTCAACAAGGGCAAGCGTGATTCGGAGTTCAAGCTGGAATCGAAGACCCGCGAGCTGGGCAACAACACAGCTTTCATAGATGCCATGACGGAGGACTGGAACCGCTTCCTCTCTGTGGTGCAGACCGACAAGGAGGGCAATCACCTTAATATAATAAAGGTGGACGGAGTGGATTCCGCCGATGAGAAAGTCATCGGAAAGCGTTTGCAGGAGATAGCCAAGAATGCCACGACCGGAGGGTTGTACACGCAGGTTGGAGAGTTTTACGGTTTCCCGATAAAGGTGGTCAGCGAAAGGATACTCAAAGAGGGATTGGAGTTTACCGACAACCGCTTCGTGGTCGAGGGGAACTACAAGTACACCTACAACAACGGGCATCTGGCGCTGGCTGACCCGTTGGCCGCCGCCCGCAACTTCCTCAACGCGATTGAGAGAATCCCCTCCATCATCGACCAGTATAAAGCGAAGAATGAGGTCTTGGAACGTGAGATACCGCAGTTGCAGGAGATAGCAGGCAAGGTGTGGAAGAAGGAGGAAGAACTGAAACAGTTGAAGTCCGAACTTGCCGCCCTTGACCGCAAGATACAGCTGGAACTTGCGCCGCCTACACCCGAAATCACCGAAAAGGAGCATGAAGGGCAACAGGTCAAACCGGAAGCGAAAGGTGTGCGAAACGGTATCAGGCAATATCCCGAAGATACATCACCGCAAATACGCAATCCATCGGAAAGTATTATCGCCAATCACACCATAACTGGGCATCCGGGGCTGTATGCCAAGGAGGAAACCCGGTCCAAAGGATTGAAAATATAACCTAAGGAATTTTATCTGAAGTATTAATAAGGGCTATCCCAAAAGGTCTAAAAGTAAATTTTATCCTTTCTGCAAGTATCTGTAGGATGGCAACTGCATTTTTTTTCTTTTTGGGCAGCCCTTATTAAAATTTATTCTTATTTTAGGTTATATACATTCATGTCCATTTATGTAAAAAATCCTGCTGACCTTGTTTATGTCTTGTCAGTCACCATTTGCAAAACCATATTTGACCCTCAAAGAGGCTGAATTTGATAAGCAACTTGCTACATACTCATAATAAGGAGCTAAATAGAACACGAATGGGAAATACTCAAATGCCAAACTAAAGAAGATATTGGCCAAAATAAACGTTATACCGAGAGAGAAACTTGATTTTTTTCAACTTCCTAAAACGTTGTTGTTCAAACATTTCTACTTATTTGTACTTACCAGTTGAACCTACGCTTCCCTAATAAAATGTCTATGGTAAAAAGTTAAAAAATCCTCCCACTTTTGTTAGATATATTTTTTTGTGTAATTTTGTAATCGTTATGCGGCAGTAATAATATACATATT
>NZ_UYXY01000011.1:0-23333 GCF_900625065.1 Prevotella marseillensis
GGCTTACCGCATCGTTCAGGCGCTGCCTCATTATCTCCTGATTATTGACAAAGTTGCGGTTGACGACAAACAGATTGTTGTAGCTCTTGTCTATACGCTTTTTCTGTCTATATACAACAAGCAAGAGCAGCCCTACGACAAGCGTTACCACAGACACGGCGGCTATGGTGTATCTTTGCGCCGAGATTGTGAGCACACGCTCCTTCTCGCGCTCGTTGAGCGAGGCTATGTACTTGTCGTACTTGTCCATCTCATAAAGCGTCTGCTCGTTTTTGACTCTATCGAAATCATGTATATTGTAAACCGAGTCTCTGTCTTTCTGATAACGGGCACGGTATCTGCTTGCCGACTTGTAGTCGCCTTGGGCATCAAAATAGTCGGCATGGTCCAAAAGAACATCAAGATAGAAATAATGAATGCCGTGCTTCACAGCAGTGTTTTCACACAGCTTGAGATATTTAAGCGTAGAGTCGCGCTCGCCAAGCTCCATATAGCTTTTATATAGCTTTTTATAAGCTGAACAAATAAATCTCGGCTCCATGCCGACATCAAAGCTATATGACAACAAACTCTTGAAATTACTGACGGCCTGGGCGAAATTCTTCTCTGCTATAAGTATCAAGCCATAATTAAAGCGCCCCATAAAATTGTCAGCCTTGCTGTTCTTGTCCTTCAACTTTTCAGACAAATTAAAACATTTACGGGCTTCGCGTGTCTTTCCTAACTGTACATTCAATATGGTAAGGTTCGTTAATATTTTATACTCATTTTGATGGTCACGGTATTTACTACAGCACTTGTATCCCGTCTCATAATACGTATAAGCCTTCTCCAACTCATTGAACGCACAGTAAACGTTTGCTATATTATTATAAAACCGTCCTATTCCTTTCTGGTCTTCACAAGTCTTTATTATCCGCAAGCCGCTGAAATAGGCCTTTAGGGCATCTGCAAATCCTCCTTTCATGTAATAAATGTTGCCTTTCTTCAGGAACGCCATGGCGCAATGATGTTTGTCTTCGTCGGACAGCTTGTCGTCCATACGGTTACATACAACCATGTAATACACCAGCGCCGTGTCCTGATGACCTGCCTCAAGATAGCGGTCGGCCTGCCTCATAACACTCTTTATCGACGACTTTGACGTCTTTTTGACCAAGGTCATATAGTCTTTGGCCAGCACGCGGGCACCGGCGCATGAGGGCAGGAGCATCAGCAGCACAAGCAGAATAGTGCGCAACGCCATGAAGCAAGAATTTAAAACTGTACGAAGGGCACCGGCCTTATCGTGTGCAGGTTCTGCCGTAGAGAGCTGCGAACCAAGGCACCGAGATATCTGTGATGCCGGATTATAGGATGAATTTATAATGCTTATGATGATTTTCATTATCCGTAATGATTTCTACGTTTATATTCAAGGCCTGTAGAGAAAGCCAAAATATCAGCAAAGATAGTGAAAGGTGAGAGCAATACAAAATGAAAAAATACTTTTTTTTATTTTTATTGCCGAACCGCAGCATATCTTATCAGAATATTGCGAAAGGTGAGCAAAAAGACAAATAAGAATGCTGTTTTCAGGTTTGGCATTTACATACGGAAGCACGCCTTATCAAAAGACATGCCGGATAAGGCACAAAAAAAAGGCGCGGCTCTTACGAACCGCGCCCTTGGGCTATGATATATTCATCTTAAAGTTGCCGCAAGCGGCGCTAAACGGGACGTTATTTCACCTCAATCTGACGTGCCGCAGGACACTCGGGCTTAGCCATCTTAGGCAGCGTTACGGTGAGCACGCCGTCGTTTACTCTGGCTGCGATAGCCTCCTTCTCAACGTCGTCGGGCAGCAGCAGCGTCTGTTCAAACTTGCTGTAGGCAAACTCGCGGCGCAGATAGTGGCTCTTCTTGTCCTCCTCTTTCTTCTCGGTGTGGGCCTCCATGTGTATATGCAGGTTGCCGTCCTTGTCGATGTTCACGTTGAAGTCGTCCTTGGTCATTCCCGGGGCAGCCACTTCTACGGTGTAGTCTTTCTCGGTTTCCTTGACGTTGATGGCCGGTGCCGTAGCCTTAGTTCTTGTCATGAAGTCTGTGTCAAAGAAGTCGTTGAAAACTTCGGGCATCCAATTGTTTCTGCTAATTACTGGTAACATAATAAATCCTCCTTATAATTTTTTTATCCTTTCATTTTTCTGCCGCCCTGCCCGCCGGTTTCCCGGCCGCGGCCTTGCGGCTGCCTGAGGCTCCTGAGCCAAAGGCTTTCGCTTACATAAGTGCAATATGCGTGCCACTTACAGATTTAGACAAATTGACATTAATAATTGACAATTTGTCAGAAATAATTAAATTATTTAACCTTTTGAACCAAAAACACTAGCATTTTGTCAGAATACGATAGCCTACCCCACCCTTCGCAGCACCAAAACATGCACTATCGTTATGCCGTAGCCCTAAATTACGGCACAGGTCCGTCATCATGCAGGCAAAAGCCGCGCAAGCTCCCAATTTCTAAGAGGATGCCTTTTGCATCATAAAAGAATACCTTTTACACGCCAAAAGGGCAACTTTTGCAGGCTGAAACACGGCATTTTGCAGCCGAACGCCCATAGAACAGATAACCGCCTGATTATCAATATATTACACAACATGCAAATATTATAACGGAGACAACAGCATGACTTTCACTCAAAATGCCGGCACGGCAGGCTGGATGGCGTTAAGCGCAAGCATGGAGAACCAACTGGAATGAAACAGACAAAAGCCGCTAATGGCACAAACGAAAGGCAGGGGCACAAAAAAAGGCAGGGCGCACAACGGCGCCCCGCCCATGGAGACTATGAAAAAATAAATTTATAGCGTTCTTTCCATTAGTCGTTCAACTTAGCCTTGATGAACTCGCGGTTCAGACGGGCTATGTTGGCGATGGTCTCGTTCTTCGGGCACTCAGCCTCGCAGGCGCGGGTGTTGGTGCAGTTACCGAATCCGAGCTCTTCCATCTTCATTATCATTGCCTTGGCACGCTTAGCAGCCTCGGGACGACCCTGGGGCAGAAGAGCCAGCTGGCTAACCTTAGAGCTTACGAAAAGCATGGCAGAACCGTTCTTGCAGGCAGCAACACAAGCGCCGCAGCCGATACAAGTAGCGCAGTCCATAGCCTCGTCGGCAGCCTCTTTAGGTATAAGAATGGCGTTAGCGTCCTGGGGCTGTCCGGTGCGTACGGTGATATATCCGCCTGCCTGTATGATCTTGTCGAATGCTCCGCGGTCAACCATGCAGTCCTTGATAACAGGGAATGCAGCCGAACGCCACGGCTCAACGGTGATAACGTCGCCGTCCTTGAACTTACGCATATACAGCTGGCATGTTGTAGCTCCGGTGTTAGGGCCGTGAGGATGTCCGTTGATGTAGAGCGAGCACATGCCGCAGATGCCCTCGCGGCAGTCGTGGTCGAACACGAACGGCTCCTTGCCTTCCTCAATGAGCTGCTCGTTCAGAATGTCGAGCATCTCGAGGAAAGATGTATCATCGGGGATGTCCTTCATCTCGCGTGTGTCAAAATGGCCCTCGGCTTTCGGTCCGTTCTGACGCCAGAATTTCAGTGTGAATGAAATGTTTGCCATATTTTTAGTTCTTATAATTTCTGGTTTGTACTTTTATTGCTTCATAGTGCAGAGGCTCCTTGATAAGCTCGGGCGCCTTCTCGTCGCTGCCCTGGTACTCCCAGCAGCCTACATAGAAGAAGTTTTCGTCGTCGCGCTTAGCCTCGCCTTCCTCAGTCTGGTACTCCTCACGGAAGTGACCGCCGCATGACTCGTTACGAGAGAGAGCGTCGTAAGCCACGAGCTCGCCCATTGTGATGAAGTCGCGCAGGTGTATAGCCTTGTCAAGCTCGGTGTTAAGACCCTCTTTTGAGCCCGGGATAAACAGGTTGGTCTCAAACTCCTTGCGTATTTTCTTGATCTTCTCGAGACCTGTCTTCAGGCCCTCGGCTGTACGGCCCATGCCCACATACTCCCACATTACGTGGCCAAGCTCCTTGTGGATAGAGTCGACAGAGCGCTTGCCCTTGATGTTCATCAGGCGGTCGATTTCAGCCTGAACGGCCTTTTCAGCCTCCTCAAACTCGGGCAGGTCGGTAGAGATGCGAGGCCAGATAGACTGGTCGGCCAGATAGTTCTGTATGGTGTAAGGCAGAACGAAGTAGCCGTCGGCCAGACCCTGCATAAGAGCTGACGCACCCAGACGGTTGGCACCATGGTCAGAGAAGTTGCACTCGCCGATGGCGAACAGACCTGTGATGCTTGTCATGAGCTCATAGTCAACCCAGATACCGCCCATTGTATAGTGGATGGCAGGATAGATCATCATCGGGTTGTAATACTTCACGCCGTTAATCTCGTTTGCAAGCTCGCCCGGATTGACGTCTGTGATTTCCTCATACATGTCGAAGAGGTTGCCGTAGCGCTGGCGTACAACGTCGATACCGAGGCGCTCGATGCTCTCAGAGAAGTCGAGGAACACGGCCAGACCTGTGTTGTTAACGCCGAAGCCCTTGTCGCAGCGCTCCTTGGCAGCACGCGAAGCAACGTCGCGGGGAACGAGGTTACCGAATGCCGGATAGCGGCGCTCCAGATAGTAGTCGCGGTCTTCCTCAGGAATGTCGCTTCCCTTCTTTGTTCCAGCCTGCAGAGCCTTGGCGTCCTCAAGCTTCTTGGGCACCCAGATACGTCCGTCGTTACGCAGAGACTCAGACATAAGCGTAAGCTTCGACTGGTTGTCTCCGTGTACAGGGATACATGTCGGGTGGATCTGAACGTAAGAAGGATTGGCGAAGTAAGCGCCCTTGCGGTAGCAAGACATGGCAGCTGTACAGTTACAGCCCATGGCGTTGGTTGAAAGGAAGTATGTGTTACCGTATCCGCCGGTAGCTATAACCACTGCGTTGGCAGAGAAGCGCTCCAGCTTTCCGGTTACGAGATTCTTGGCAATGATACCACGTGCGCGGCCGTCAACGAGCACAACGTCTTCCATTTCGTAGCGTGTGTAGAGCTTAACGCGGCCTGCGTGTATCTGGCAGCTGAGTGCAGAGTAGGCACCGAGCAGCAGCTGCTGGCCTGTCTGACCCTTAGCGTAGAATGTACGTGACACCTGAGCACCGCCGAACGAACGGTTGGCAAGCATGCCGCCGTATTCGCGTGCGAAAGGAACACCCTGTGCAACACACTGGTCGATGATGTTGTTAGACACCTCAGCCAGACGGTAAACGTTAGCCTCGCGTGCACGGTAGTCACCACCCTTCACTGTGTCGTAGAACAGACGGTAAACAGAGTCGCCGTCGTTCTGATAGTTCTTGGCAGCGTTGATACCGCCCTGAGCAGCGATAGAGTGAGCGCGGCGCGGAGAGTCCTGTATGCAGAAGTTCAACACGTTGAAGCCCATCTCGCCCAGGCTGGCTGCTGCACTGGCACCTGCCAGACCCGTACCTACGACGATAACGTCGAGCTTCAGCTTGTTCTTAGGGTTAACCAGGCGCTGATGTGCCTTATAGTTGGTCCATTTTTCAGCTATCGGACCTTCAGGTATTCTGGAATCTATTTGTTTTGCCATAATATTCTTTCTAAATAATTATGAATTTTGAGTTACGCATTTTGAACTACAATTACAACAGGCTCGGTGCGCATCCGAAAGCGAAAGCAAGCACTACAACGAGGAAGCCCAGCATGAGGAGAGTTGTGTAAACCAGGCCGATGACCTTCCAGCGCTGGAACCAAACCTTGCCGCTCCATCCGAAAGTCTGCATTGCGCTCCAGAATCCGTGTGAGAGGTGGAACCAGATAGCAGCAAGCCAGATGATGTAAAGCACAACGTAAACCGGGCAAGAGAATGTGTCTACGATGTAGGCAAATCCGTCAGCCGGATGATGAGGAACGCTGATGCCTGTCAGTTCGGCAAACATCATGTTGTACCAGAAGTTGAACAAGTGAAGCAGAAGACCGAGCAGAACGATGATGCCGAGCACCAGCATGTTCTGAGAAGCCCACTCCACCTTAGAGGGACGTGTTGTCACAGCGTAGCGCTCGTTTCCGCGTGCACGGCGGTTCTGCATTGTCAGCAGGAACGCATATACGATGTGAATCACCGCAAGAGCCGCAAGAGCCAGAGTTGCAACAAGTGCATACCAGTTGGCTCCGAGGAACTCACAAACCATGTTGTAAGCATCTCCTGAGAAAAGAGCTACTACGTTCATTGACATGTGGAACGTCAAGAACAGGATAAGCGCAATACCTGTTACGGACATCACGACTTTCCTTCCAATAGATGAATTACATAACCACATAAATGATTGAAATTTAAGTATTTAACTGTATTAATTAATAATGTTTCTCTACATTTAAGTGTACTGCATAACCCAAGGTCAGCCCCGCCGCAATACCTTCTTTTAGGTATTTTAGCGTTTATTATGAGGATGCAAATATACTCTATTTTAGCGATAAATCAAACTATTTCATCAAAAATTCAATTTAATTTCTTACTTTTGCGCCAAATTGATATTGCTCTAAAAATTATAAGGATAATATGCTTCTTAAATATGACGTCATCGTGATAGGCGGCGGACACGCCGGCTGCGAGGCTGCCACGGCCTCGGCCAACATGGGCGCAAGCACCTGCCTTGTGACGATGGACATGAACAAAATTGCGCAGATGAGCTGCAATCCGGCCATCGGCGGAATAGCAAAGGGACAGATTGTCAGGGAAATCGACGCGCTGGGCGGACAGACGGCAATAGTGACCGACGCCACAGCCATACAGTTCAGGATGCTCAACCGCTCAAAAGGCCCTGCCGTGTGGAGCCCGAGGGCACAATGCGACAGAGGCAAGTTTATATGGAAATGGCGCGAGGTGCTCGACACGACGCCCAACCTCGACATCTGGCAGGACGAGGCCTGCGAGCTCATAGTAGAGAACGGCGAGGCCGCGGGAGTGAAGACCGTGTGGGGCGTTGAGCTGAGAGCCAAGAGCGTGGTGATAACGGCGGGAACCTTCCTGAACGGACTGCTGCACATAGGACGCAAGCAGCTGCCAGGCGGACGCATAGCCGAACCGGTCGTGAAAGACCTGACCGAAAGCATAACACGCCACGGAATAAGAAGCGCAAGGATGAAGACCGGCACGCCGGTGCGCATAGACATGAGGTCGGTGCACTTTGAGGACATGGAGATACAGGAGGGCGAAAACGACTTCCACCAGTTCAGCTTCATGGCTCCCCACCGACAGCTCAGGCAGCTGCCGTGCTGGACATGCTATACAAACAAGGAGGTGCACGACACGCTGAGAAGCGGACTGGCCGACTCGCCGCTCTACAACGGACAGATACAGAGCATAGGGCCGCGCTACTGCCCCTCGATAGAAACAAAGCTGGTAACCTTCCCCGACAAGGAGCAGCACCCGCTCTTCCTCGAGCCTGAAGGCGAAACCACCAACGAGATGTATCTCAACGGATTCTCGTCGAGCATGCCGATGGAGGTGCAGATTGCAGCACTGAGAAAAATTCCGGCGCTGCGCGACGCCAAGGTCTACCGTCCGGGCTACGCCATCGAGTACGACTTCTTCGACCCTACCCAGCTCGACCACTCGCTCGAGTCTAAGATAATAAAAGGTCTGTTCCTTGCCGGACAGGTGAACGGAACCACAGGATACGAGGAGGCAGGCGGCCAGGGAACCATTGCCGGAATAAATGCGGCGATAAGATGCGGCGGCGGCGAGCCGTTCATTCTTCACCGCGACGAGGCATACATCGGCGTGCTCATTGACGACCTCGTGACGAAAGGCGTCGACGAACCTTACCGAATGTTCACAAGCCGCGCCGAATACAGAATACTGCTCCGACAGGACGACGCCGACGCCCGACTGACCGAGAAGGCCTACAACCTCGGTCTGGCAAAGCGCGACAGATACGACTGGTGGATGCAGAAGAAGGAAGCGATGGAAAGCATCATAAACTTCTGCGCCACTACTCACGTCAAGCCGAAGGACATCAACGCGGCGCTCGAGTCGCTCGGCACCACCCCGCTGCGCGAAGGATGCAAGCTGATCGACCTCGTGGCCCGTCCGCAGATCAACCTGCAGAATCTTTCAGAACTTGTGCCCGAACTGAAGCAGCTCATCGCCTCGCTGCCCAACCGCAACGATGAAACGGCAGAGGCTGCAGAGATAAAAATGAAATACAAGGGTTACATCGAACGCGAGCGGATTGTGGCCGACAAAATGCACCGCCTGGAGAACATCAAAATAAAGGGCCATTTCAACTATCTCGAGATGGAACAGCTCTCGACCGAGGCCCGTCAAAAGCTTGCAAAAATCAACCCCGACACGCTGGCTCAGGCAAGCCGAATTCCGGGTGTCTCGCCGAGCGACATCAACATCATGCTGGTGCTGATGAAAAGGTAAAACAGCCGTATGTTTCACGTGAAACAAAATGAGCATTTTTTGTTAAGCGAAAACGTTGGAACCGACTGAAAGATAGTAAGATACAAAATCGGGACACAAATTTACTTTAAGGCGAAATTTGATGTTCCTCACGATAAAAAGGAGCAATATTTCAGAACGTCTGACTCCTCTTATTATGCCCTCCGGGTGTCCCTGCCGAGGCACGGCTCTGCCCTGCCCCGACAGCTGCCGTGAGGCGATGCCCGAGACGCCGAAAAGCCACTTTCTAAAAGGTGGCCTTTCAGCGTGCAAAAGGTATCCTTTCGGGCTGCAAAAGACCACCTTTTGCGAGCCAAAAGACGGCCTTTTGGAAAGCCCGAAAAACAACCCTTTGCAACGGCAGCAGTCTGCCGCCGAAGAATGCGGCCACGATTTCGGCAGAAATATCTGACGGCAAAAAGCAGAAACAGCATAAGCCGCGACAGCATCTGCCCGCAGCGACAAAACGCAACACAGCGGGCGAAAAAGGCGGAAGCACGGACGAAAAAGCCCCACGGCAAGAATATGCGCCGGAAAGGCAGAAAAACGCCGCAGGCGGAAAAACCATGCGGCAGCGCAACCGGAAAACAAAGCCGCCGCAACGCCATGCCGCACACATATAATATATATAGCGCACAACGCGCCGAAAACAGCGAACAAGAGATAATATTAGTATAAAGTACGTAACTAAAAAGAAAAGATGAACAACAAAACACTATTGGAGAATCTGAGATGTATTCCTGATTTTCCGCAGAAAGGAGTAAATTTCAGAGACGTAACAACACTGTTTAAGAATCCGAAATGTCTCCAGATAATGGAAGACGAGCTTTACGAGATGTACAAAGACAAGGGCGTAACCAAGATTGTGGGCATAGAGAGCCGCGGCTTCGTCATGGCCTCTGCACTGGCCATAAAGCTCAACGCCGGCGTTGTTTTGTGCCGTAAGCCCGGCAAGCTGCCCGGCGAAACCGTACAGGAGAGCTACTCGAAGGAGTACGGCACCGACACTATCGAGATTCATAAGGACGCCATCACCGAGGACGACATCGTGCTGCTGCACGACGACCTGCTGGCTACAGGCGGCACCATGAAGGCTGCGTACGACCTTGTGAAGAAGTTTAACCCGAAGAAAGTATACGTAAACTTCCTCATCGAACTTATACACGAAGACCTCAACGGCCGCAGCAACTTCGAAGAAGGCACAGACATAACAAGCCTGCTGCAGGTATAATTATTTAGGAGTAAAAGGAGTTAGAGTAGTTATCGCCCACTGCGCGGGCTAAGGAGTTAAAGCCATTAGCCCACGCTTTATTACAAAACTTCTTATGTTGCAAGAGCAAAACAACGGGCATTATTTATATCTTTAAAAGAGTATTCAGAAATATAAGACTGATACTTTATAGAAGCTACCATTACGTATGCCGACACATTATAGCATTCCGAAACGCTACAGACATGATGCTATAATATTCATCAAGCCAAAGCTCACTACATACAGAATAAGGACACATAGGCAAGGCGTATTCAACCGGCAAGGCAAATGGCTTTAACTACTCTAACTACCATAACTCCTTTAACTCCTCCGTTTAAAGTTTCACGTGAAACAAAATTTTTCAAAACCATTTTAAATAAGGCACTTACGCGGCATGACTAAAGAAGAAAACGAGAAGAGGCTGGCACGGCTGAAGGCCATTGTGAGCAACCTGCCCGACAAGCCGGGCAGCTATCAATACTATGACGAGAGCGGCACCATAATATATGTTGGCAAGGCCAAGAACCTGAAGAACCGCGTGTCGTCCTACTTTCATAAGGAAGTGGACAGATACAAGACCAAGGTGCTTGTAAGCAAGATTCACGACATAACATATACCGTGGTGAACAGCGAAGAAGACGCGCTGCTGCTCGAGAACAGTCTGATAAAGAAATATCAGCCCAAATACAACATTCTGCTCAAAGACGGCAAGACTTATCCCTCTATCTGCGTAACTAAAGAATATCTGCCGCGCATATTCAAGACGCGCACAATAAACAAGAAATGGGGCTCTTATTACGGCCCTTACAGCCATCTGCCTTCGATGTATGCCGTGCTCGACCTGATAAAAAAGCTGTATAAGCCGCGCACCTGCCGCTTTCCCATAACGCGCGAAGGCATCGAACAGGGCAAATATAAGCCCTGCCTGGAGTATCACATCAAGAACTGCGGCGCGCCGTGCATAGGCAAACAGAGCTACGAGGAGTATCAGGAGAGCATCGCCCAGGCGCGCGAAATACTGAAAGGAAACACGCGCGAACTGTCTAAAATGCTCTTCGCGCAGATGCAGAAACTGGCCGAAGAACTACGTTTTGAGGAGGCAGAAGCCATAAAACAGAAGTATCTGCTGCTCGAAAACTTCTGTTCTAAGAGCGAAGTGGTGAGCCACACGATCAATAATGTAGACGTTTTCTCGGTAACAGACGACGAAAAAACGGCCTATGTGAACTATATCCACGTGATGAACGGCAGCATAAACCAGGCCTTCACGTTCGAGATGAAGAAGAAGCTGAACGAGAGCGAAGACGAGATTCTGCAGCTCGGAATACTGCAAATACGCGAGAAAGTGGGCAGTACGTCGCGCGAAATAATAGTGCCTTTTATCCCCGACATGACGCTCGAAGGCGTTACGTTCACCGTGCCGCAGCGAGGCGACAAGAAGACGCTGCTCGACCTGTCGGTGATGAACGGCAAGCAGTATCGTTTCGACCGCCTCAAACAGGCCGAAAAGCTCAATCCGGAGCAGAAATCAGTGCGCCTGATGAAGGAAATTCAGAACGCCCTGAAGCTGCCCAAGATGCCTTATCAGATAGAGATGTTCGACAACTCTAACATCAGCGGAACCGACGCCGTGGCGGCCTGCGTGGTGTTCAAGAAGATGAAACCGAGCAAGAAAGACTACCGGAAATACATAATAAAGACGGTTACAGGCCCCGACGACTATGCCTCGATGCAGGAGGTTGTAAGGCGCCGCTACACCCGTCTGCGCGACGAAGGACAGCCCCTGCCCGACCTCATCATAACCGACGGCGGACAGGGACAGATGAGCGTGGTGAGAGAGGTTGTTGAGGGCGAACTTCACCTCGACATTCCTATAGCCGGACTGGCCAAAGACGACCGCCACCGCACCAACGAACTGCTCTACGGATGGCCGCCCGTAGTGGTCGGAATGAAGACCGACAGCGAGCTTTTCCACCTGCTTACGCACATGCAGGACGAGGTTCACCGCTTTGCCATAACCTTCCACCGCGACAAGCGCAGCAAGCATGCACTGCACTCGGAACTGGACGACATTAAGGGCATCGGACCCAAGACAAAAGACCTGCTGCTGAAGGAACTTAAAACGGTGAAGCGCATAAAGGAGGCAAGCATTGAAGAAATAGCAGCGATTATAGGGCCTTCTAAGGCAAAAATAATTGCTGAACACTTTGAAAACACATAAAAATAAGGACCAAATATCATACAAAGAACAACATAATGCGTATAAAAGCCTATACACATTGACATTCTTTAACTATATAATACGATGATATTCGCACTCAAAAAAGTATATTTGTGATTTAGAATGCAACAAAACAAAGCCTTATGATAAAGAACAAAATAATAACAATCTGCGCTGTCCTGCTGTCACTAATTCAACCTTTGCCGTCTGCGTCAAACGGCATAACAGCCAACAACATTTCATCATCAAAAAGCACGACAATACAAAGCCCCAAAGAAAGTGCAAGCAGTAAAGAACACAATACAGCCTACGATGACGAAAGCGATGTCCTGGACATCAAAAAGACATCAATAATGTACAAAAAATTTCTCAATGCATCAACAGACAGCACCGGCAGCTATGACAGCCAACTAATCATATTACCGCAGTACAGCTACGACGAAAAAACAATGCACACAGTGTTGACACTGAACCTCTCAAGCAACGACGGAAGCGAATCAAACAACGACGTACTG
Organism: Prevotella marseillensis; assembly: GCF_900625065.1. NCBI lineage: Bacteria > Pseudomonadati > Bacteroidota > Bacteroidia > Bacteroidales > Prevotellaceae > Prevotella > Prevotella marseillensis. Next base: position 12,449 of record NZ_UYXY01000011.1, read on the forward strand.
CAAAAGATGAAAAGCTTATCACAAAAGCATGAATCCAAATACGACATGATAGGCTATGCTACTATAATGTTCGATGATGAAGAAGAGTTTACATGCCTTATGATGTACGCTTACAAGGAAGATGCAAAAATTCCTTACCACGCCATCTACCTCATCTTAAGTCAAACACAAGAAAGCAACCGAATCGACGAGATAAACGATGGCACATGGAATATCTGGAGTAAGCTGAAATATGTCAACTCACGTCTTACAAAAAAGAATATCAGCTTTATAACTTTAAGCGACATTAACAAGAACTATATCGGATATATCGGTCTTGACTCATCGACAAAAGAATGCATGTACAGCATCCTTCACAAATTAGGCGACAATCTCGGTTCACACGAAATATACAAATATAACTGGGAATAACCTGGAACAAAAAAAAGAAAGAAGAGATATGAAGATAGTAATACAGCGCGTAAGCCGCGCGTCGGTAACGATTGACGGACAGGTAAAGTCGGCCATCGGCAAGGGCTACATGATACTGCTCGGAGTGGCAGAAGGCGACACGTCGGAAGACGTCGACTGGCTGGTAAAGAAGGTGGCATCGCTGCGCGTCTTCGACGACGAGCAGGGCGTGATGAACATACCTATAACAGCCATCAACGGCGAGATACTCGTCATCAGCCAGTTTACCCTGCTGGCATCCTACAAGAAGGGCAACCGCCCATCATGGATTCATGCCGCCAAGCATGAAGTTTCTATTCCGCTATACAACGAGTTCTGCGACAAGCTGAGCCGCGAAATAGGCCGCCAGGTAGGCACGGGCGAGTTTGGAGCCGACATGAAGGTTGAGCTGGTGAACGACGGCCCCGTAACCATCTGCATGGACACCAGACACAAGGAATAGCCGCCACGCACAGTGCATCAGGCAGGCCAAGACGGCAGCTGAAAGCACGACAGACCGCATTTAAGGCCCTCTGAGGCCGCAAAACAGCACCGGCGGCATAGTTATAGGCAAAAGAAGAGAAAACGCCTTACAGGCAAAATAAACACGTAAATATATGGACAACGACATAACAATACGCGAGGCACAGCAGCTCGTAGACCAATGGATAAGGCAGTATGGCGTGCGCTACTTCAGCGAACTGACCAACATGGCATGCCTCACCGAGGAGGTGGGCGAGCTGGCGCGCATCATGGCACGCAAGTATGGCGACCAGAGCTTCAAGCAGGGCGAAGAACAAGACCCGGCAGACGAGATGGCCGACGTGCTGTGGGTGCTGATGTGCCTGGCAAACCAGACGGGAGTTGACCTCACGGAGGCACTCAGAAAGAACCTCGAAAAGAAGACCAGCCGCGACAAGACGAGGCATATAAACAATGAAAAATTAAAAAGTAAAAATTAAAAATTATATCATTATGGCAACAGAAAACGACAACAAGAAGCACGAATGCTCACACGAGCACAAGCACGAGACAGAGTTTCCGAAAATGAGCAAATACGACGAGGCTCTGAGCAAATATAACACTGAGATAGACGACGCTGAAGTGCGCGAGGCAGTAAAGAAGATTATAGCCGAGAAGGTGCACGAGAACGACACGCCGGAGATAAAGAAATTCCTCTTCGGAAGCATCGAACTGACATCGCTCAAGACCACCGACTCGGAGGAAAGCATACTGGCTTTCACGGAGAAGGTGAACGAGTTTGACGCCACCTACCCCGACCTGCCCCACGTGGCAACAATCTGCGTATATCCATGCTTTGCCAAGACGGTGAGCGAGTCGCTCGAAATCGACGGCGTTGAGATAGCCTGTGTGTCAGGTAGTTTCCCGTCTTCACAGGCCGTTATCGAGGTCAAAGTGGCCGAGACAGCACTTGCCGTTAAGGACGGAGCAACAGAGATTGACATCGTTATGCCCGTGGGCAAGTTCCTCAGCGGCGACTATGAGGGCGTGGCCGACGACATCAACGAGCTGAAACAGGCATGCGGCGAAGCTCCTATGAAGGTTATCCTCGAGACAGGATGCCTCAAGACAGCCTCTAACATAAAGAAGGCTTCGATAATAGCAATGTATGCCGGTGCCGACTATATCAAGACTTCTACGGGCAAGCTTGAGCCTGCCGCTACGCCGGAGGCTGCTTACGTGATGTGCCAGGCCATCAAGGAATACTACGACGAGACAGGCATACAGATTGGTTTTAAGCCCGCTGGAGGCATCAATTCGGTGATGGACGCACTTATCTACTACACCATCGTTAAAGAGGTTCTGGGCGAAAAATGGCTCACCAACAAGTGGTTCCGCCTCGGCACAAGCCGTCTGGCCAACATGCTGCTAAGCGAACTGCTCGGCGAAGAGACAAAATTCTTCTAAAAGAGGGATTGTGAGGGCCCAAAGATGATGGGACCTATAAGACTTATGGGGCTGATACAGCATGAGCATAATAGGCTAACTTACAGCTGATTAGCCATGTTTTACAGCCTCATAAGTCATTTTTAACCTTAACAACAAGCCGTAAAACGCGGCATTTAACCTGCATCAAAAACACACGGAAAACAACTGTATTCAGCAGCGCGGACACTACAGATAACTTATTGTTTATCAGAAGGCTGAATACATTTATGACATCACTTTTTATTTTGCGCATAAATATCTCGACAAGGCCGACCGAACCATCTACCAGATGATTCAGGCTGCACGCTCAGGCAAACAGAATATTGCCGAGGGAAGCGCAGCAAGCTGCACCTGGAGAGAGACCGAACTGAAGCTTACAAACGTTGCAAAAGCCAGTCTGCAGGAGTTTTTAATTGATTACGAGGACTATCTGAGAGTAAGAAATCTTGAACAATGGAGCGTCAACAGCACTAAGGCAATGCAGACAAGAAAGGCTTGCAAGAAGCATACAGACAGCGCCTATTTCCGCAAGACCATAACGGTAAGGCCGGACGAGACAATAGCCGACATAGCGATAACTCTTATTCATCAGACTGACTCGCTGCTGAGAAAGCTCATAGATCATCTTAAAACCGAGTTTCTGACACACGGAGGAATAAAAGAAGAGATGTATGCTGCACGCAAAGAATGGCGCAGACAGAACAAATAATAAGTCGACAAAAAACGCAGAGCCTGCCCTTTCAGCAAGCTCTGCGCAATATCTGATATCTCTGATTTTCAACAACTTACAGGTCGCATAAGTCCCATTACTCCCATAACAGTTCTCATCGCTCCCAAATCTCTCTATCGCTCTCTACCCTACTTTACTTTGTCCTCTCAATGACAAAGCTCAGATAGGCCTCGAGACTGCGGCGAAGCGCGTCGTCAGTAACCTCAGTTTCGATAAACTCCATTGCCTCGCGGCGCATTTCCTCCATGCGTTTCTCGGCATATTCAATGCCCCCGTGCTCCTTGGTATAGTCCACCAGGATGGCTATTTCGTCCTGAGTTATCGTGCGCTCCTTCACCTTGTAAGCCAGCTTGCGTATGCTGTCTGGCGCCGAATTATTCACGGCATAAATGGCAGGCAGCGTCAGCTTGCCCTCAGCCATGTCGTTGCCCGTAGGCTTGCCTATTTCCGACGAGTCGTAATAGTCGAAGATGTCGTCTCTTATCTGGAAGATTATGCCCAGCGTCTGACCGAATTTCATGGCCTTGCCTATCTCGCTTTCAGGCATTCCAGCAGATATCGCACCCATTGCGCAGCATGCCTCAAAGAGTGCGGCGGTCTTCTGGCGTATCACATTATAATAGATTTCTTCTGAAATCTGCTCGTTGGATATGCTCGTAAGCTGCAGTATCTCGCCGTTAGACAGCGTCCTTCCCAGTTCAGCCAAATATTTGATTATCAGTTCGTTGTGTGTCTCAGCCACATGCAGCAGCGCCGTAGAAAGGATATAGTCGCCAATGAGCACTGCCACCTTGTTGTCATACAGGGCGTTGACCGATGCCTGGCCGCGCCTCTCGGTGCTCTCGTCAACCACGTCGTCGTGCACCAAGCTGGCCGTATGCAGCAGCTCCAGGCCCACTGCGGCGTGCAGTGTGGCACTGCTCACCGAGCCATAATTCTTGGCCATGAGCAGTATTAGCATGGGGCGCATGCGCTTTCCGGCGCGCTGGCGTATACGCCTGAAGATTTCTTCCTGCAGGTTGTCCGTATGTGTGAGCGACTTGTTGAACAGACTGATGAAGTCATCGAGTTCTGCTTTTATGGGCTCCTTAATAAGAGATAAATAATCCATCATGCTGCAATTTTAATACAAAAGTAATTATTTTATCGGATTAATGCTAAAAAATTAGTAATTTTACACGTAAAAAACTCATATTACATGGATAAGCTGTTCCTTTTTGACGCCTACGCGCTGATATACCGCTCGTATTACGCATTTATAAAGAACCCCCGTATCAACTCTAAAGGGCTCAACACGTCGGCCGTGATGGGCTTCTGCAACACGCTGCACGAAGTGCTCACGAAAGAAAAGCCCACATATCTGGGAGTGGCCTTTGACCCCCACGGCCCCACCTTCCGCACCGAGGCCTACGCCGAATATAAAGCGCAGAGAGAGGAGACGCCCGAGGACATACGCCGCGCTGTGCCCATCATAAAGAGCCTGCTCAAGGCCATGCGCATACCGGTGCTCGAGGCCGAAGGATACGAGGCCGACGACGTGATAGGCACGCTAGCGCTCAAGGCCGGGGCTGAAGGCGTAGAGACATATATGCTTACGCCCGACAAGGACTACGGACAGCTGGTAAGAGAGAACGTCATGATGTACCGTCCGCGCCACGGCGGAGGATATGAAACTCTCGACGCCGAGAAGGTGTGCGCCAAGTATGGCATTGCAAACACAAGTCAGGTGATCGACCTTTTGGGACTGATGGGCGACTCGGCCGACAACATTCCGGGATGTCCGGGCGTCGGCGAGAAGACTGCCGTGAAACTTATCAACGAGTTTGGCAGCGTGGAGCAGCTGCTCGAGCAGACCGACAAACTGAAGGGTGCACTCAAGAAAAAAGTTGAAGAGAATGCCGAGCAGATAAAATTCTCGAAATTCCTCGCGACGATAAAAACCGACGTGCCGGTTGAGCTCAACCTCGACGAACTGAAGGTGAGCGAGCCCGACGCCGACGAACTTCGCAAAATCTTCACCGAACTGGAGTTTAAGACGCTCGCAGACAAGTTTCTTAACAAAGCTGAAAATAATAAAAAAAGCGTTCAAATTCAACTCGATTTATTCGCAGAAAATCCGACCGACGGCCAAGTTTTTTCAAAAAACGCGAGTCTGAGAGCGTTAAACGAACTGCCTCACACATACAAACTCATTGATAATGAGGAAGAAATGAAGAAAATCTGTGATTTTTTCATGACAAAAAAAATTCTCAGTCTAGACACAGAAACCACTTCAACGAGCGCAATCGATGCCGAATTGGTCGGTTTGAGCTTCTCTGTGAAGGAATTTGAGGCGTTCTACGTGCCCGTTCCTGCCAATCGTGAAGAAGCGCAAAAGATAGTTAACATATTTAAACCGCTATACGAAAGCCCTGAAATCGTCAAAGTAGGACAAAACATCAAGTACGACATGGAGGTGCTGGCAAGCTACGGCGTGTGCGTGGCAGGTCAGCTGTTCGACACGATGATAGCCCACTACCTCATCCAACCCGAGCTTCGCCACAACATGGACTACATGGCTGAGACGTGTCTCGGATATCAGACCATACACATAGAGGAACTTATCGGACCGAAGGGAAAGAAACAGAAGTCGATGAGAGATCTGCCTCCCGAGCAGATTGTCGACTATGCCGCCGAGGACGCCGACGTCACGCTGCGACTGAAAAACTATCTTGAACCGAAACTCGAGGAGGTAGGCGTAACCCAACTCTTCTACGAAATAGAGATGCCATTGGTGCGAGTGCTCGCCGAGATGGAGCTAAACGGAGTGAGGATAGACACGGCGGCGCTGGCAGAGACGTCGGAGATTCTGACCAAGAGGCTCAGCGACATAGAGAAGCGCATATACGAGCTGGCTGGCGAAGAGTTTAACATAGCGTCGCCCAAGCAGGTTGGCGAAATATTGTTCGGCAAGCTGAAGATTGTGGAGAAGCCCAAGAAGACAAAGACGGGACAATATGTTACATCGGAGGAGGTGCTGCAACAGCTCAGCGGAAAGCACGAGGTTGTGGGTAAGATACTGGAACACAGAGGATTAAAGAAGCTGTTAGGCACATACGTCGACGCGCTGCCGAAGCTGATAAACCCGCGGACCGGACACATACACACATCGTTCAACCAGACCGCCACGGCCACCGGCCGACTCTCTTCGTCTGACCCTAACCTGCAGAACATCCCCGTGCGCGGAGAGGACGGCAAGGAGATACGCAAGGCGTTCATACCCGAGGAAGGCTGCCTGTTCTTCTCGGCCGACTACAGTCAGATTGAGCTGCGCGTGATGGCTCATCTCAGCGGCGACGAGAACATGATAGAAGCCTTCCGTTCTGGCCACGACATACATGCCGCAACGGCTGCAAAGATATACAAAGAGGACATTGCCGACGTAACGCGCGACCAGCGCACCAAGGCCAAGCGCGCCAACTTCGGCATAATATACGGCATCACGGTGTTCGGTCTGGCAGAGCGTCTGGACATCAGCCGGCAGGAGGCGTCGCAGCTGATAGACGGCTACTTCATCACCTTCCCGAAGGTGCACGAATACATGGAGAAGGCCAAGCAGACGGCGCGCGAACATGGCTACGTAGAGACATTCTTCCGTCGCCGCCGCTATCTGCCCGACATCAATTCGCACAACGGCACGGTGCGCGGCTTTGCCGAGCGCAACGCCATCAACGCCCCGATACAAGGCTCTGCCGCCGACATAATAAAGGTGGCCATGGTACGCATCTACAAGCGCTTCAAGGACGAAAATCTGCGCTCCAAGATGATTCTTCAGGTGCACGACGAACTCAACTTCAGCGTTGTACCTGAGGAGAAAGAGACTGTTGAGCGCATAGTTTTGGAAGAGATGCAGGGCGCATACAAGCTCAACGTACCATTAGTTGCCGACTGCGGCTGGGGTGCCAACTGGCTTGAAGCACACTAAATTTAAGTGAAAATGACATTACGAAATATTCAGGTATGCCAATAAACAAGACAAGTGCAACGGTCAATTCCGACTGTTGCACTTTTAAATTATATCAGAAAGACATCAAAACTTGCCCTAAGACCAAAACCTGACGACAACCTGAAACGCAATGGGCTGAACCGCTCAACATATTGTCAATCAGAATATTATACAGCAACATTATGCAGACATAAACAGACATGACAAAACTATATCAAAAGCACATAAGCGTGCAACAAGAAAAAAGCAGAGAAAATTAGCTAAAACTAAACACCTCAACACTTAATTATTCGCCAAAAAACACTATATTTGCCATACAATAATACCTAATTTCATCTAACCTATGGCATACCAATTTAAGATTAAACTGCTGAACGTGAAGAAACCGCCTGTATGGCGAAGAGTCATCATACCAGAGAACTGCACTTTTGAAGAATTTCACCACACAATACAGATAAGCTTCGGATGGAACAACGAACATCTGCACAGATTTGGCGAGAAGCCCTACGGAGGCAACTTTGAGATAAGCTCAAGATGCTACGATGACGACATGTTAAGCAACGTAGACAGCAATATGTACAGAAAAAACCTTGATGAGCAGGAAACTAAGCTGTGCGACGTGTTCGGCACTGACCGCCAAAAGCTGCTGTATGTCTACGACTTCGGCGACGACTGGGTGCATGAGATAGTGCTCGAGGACATTCTGACCGTGATTTATCCTCACCCTGTATGCACCGCCGGAAAGGGCTGCTGCCCGCCCGAAAACTGCGGCGGACCTATGGGCTATGAGATGCTGAAGGAAACGCTCGAGAAGAAGCCTAACAGCGCGGAAGCGCGCCGCATAAGGGCTGAACTGGGCCTGAAAAAGGGTGAGCGCATTGAAGACTACAAACTTGATCTTGACGTAATTAACATAGAACTTAAAAATCTGAAATTTATAATGGAAGAAGAAATTGACGACGAGAGCCTCGACCTCTTTGAGCCGTTCTACGACGACGAATGGGCCGAGCAGATGCACTGTGCCGTAACAGTGTGCGACACAGAGGGAAAAATACTGTATATGAACGAGAAATCGCGCGCCACGTTTGCCAGCCACGGCGACCTGATTGGGCACAACATGTTCGAATGTCACAGCCCGCAGTCGCAGGCCAAGATACGCGAACTGATGGCCACAGACGGCACTAACTCGTACACGATACAGAAGAACGGAGTGAAGAAAATGATATATCAGACAACGTGGAAACGCGACGGCAAAGTGGCTGGCCTGGTAGAGATTTCGATGGTGATACCGGAGGAGATGCCGCACTATGTAAGGAGTTAAAGGAGTTAGAGTAGTTAAAGGAGTTAAAGCCATATGCTCTTCTTTGTAGGAGTTAAAGCCAAATGCTTTTCTTCGTAGGAGTTAAAGGAATTAAAGCCAAATGCACTAAAAAGGAAAGTGCCGATTAAAAATATCAAATAAATTGAATAGAAAATAAGATATACAACAAAGATTTATCTTAGTTCTTATGATTATGCAAGAAGCATTGTCATAAACAAAAATTAGAGGAGCTAACGTAGCTAAAAGTCTTTAAATAAAGCCTTGACGACATCATAAACAGCCGCAAGACATTTGACTTTAACTACTTTAACTCCTCTAACTTCTTTAACTACTTTTTATTAGAACAGCTTTGTCTTTCCGGCCAGAGTGTCGTGGTTGTTCTTCAGGTCAGTCCAGTCAACCTTAACCTTGGTGCTGATGCCGTTGATATACTTCTCGATGTTGGTATATCCGTCGCCTGTGCAGTCGCCGTTGGCGTCGCTCGGGTCGTTGGGGTTAAGACCGTTGGCAATCTCCCACTCGTCGGGCATACCGTCGCCGTCGGTGTCAACGCGGGGTTCACCCTTATATTCGGGATATCCGCCCATCTGAGCCGGGTCTGTAATGATGCCGTACTTGTAAGAGTCTTTGTCCAGACGGCGATACTTGAAGAAGCCGTCCTCGTTCTTCGACTTGTCGCTCAGTCCCCACATGTCGCCATAAGGATTCTCCTTCGGCAGCTTCTTCACATAGTAAGCCTTGCCTGTGCGAACCTCCTCGATGATGCGCTGGTCAACGATGTCGCGTATAGGCAGCGTTGCACCTACGTTCTCGAGCACGTAGTCGAATGTCTTTTCAGACGGAATGATGGTCATGTGAGCCATAGGGAACGGCTCGTTAGACTTCATCAGGGCCAGTACGTCCTCAGGCACGCCGCCCTCGCCCTTCAGGTCCTTGTCGGCAATCTGTATACCGCCGTCCCAGTTGTCTTTTGTAACAGCCTCGTTGCCTTCCATGATGTTGCCGATGGCATACACGCGGCCAAACTGCTGATACGGGAAGAGGTTCTTGCTGCGGCTCTCTGCCTTGACGATACGGTAGCCTATAGGCGAATCTTTCGGAGTGAGAGGTCCGGGCTTATAGTAGTTGTTGATGAAGTTGCTCATTGTAGAGAACTCGCCTCCGTCGGCAGTACGGTGAACCCAGTTGTATACGATGTTGTTCACGAAGTTGAACACACCGCCCCATCCTATTGACGGGTTACGGCCCGTGTTGTCGGCCCAGAGGTTACGCATGAATGTGGTGTTCTCGCCGCCGATGGTAGAGCCGAAGGCGTGGTTGTATGTGTCGAGCGCCTTAGCCGAGATAGTGTTCTGTATTGTAACGTTCACTGTAGGTTCCTTGCGCGAAGGCTTACCGTCGCCCATGTCGAACATGTGGCGGTAGAAAGAGATGTTCTCGTCAAGTCCCCACTCGCAAGAGCAGTGGTCTATCATGATGTTTCCTACGGGATTGCCGCCGAAAGAGTCTTCACGGTTCCACACGTGTGTGTTGCCGCGGCGGAAGCGCATGTGGCGCACGATAACGTCGTGAGTGTTCACCTGGAACGACTCGCCTGCAATGCACACGCCGTCGCCGGGAGCTGTCTGTCCTGCTATGGTAACGTAAGGAGCGCGCAGAATGATAGGAGTCTTCAGGTTGATGATACCGCACACGTTGAACACGATGATGCGCGCACCGCCCTGCTCGCAAGCCCAGCGGAATGAGCCGGGACCGTCGTCGTTGAGGTTGGTTACGACGAGCACCTTGCCGCCGCGTCCGCCGGCAGTGTACATACCGCCGCCCTCAGCACCGGGGAATGCAGGTATCTTGGCCTGCTTCAGGTCGTAAGGACGCCATGCCCATGGCACATAGGGGCGACCTTCCATGGCCTCTTTCTTTACGATGGGGAACGCTACCTGCCAAGCAGAGTCTGAATGAGCCTCCCACTCGGCACGCTGTGCCTCAAACTTAGCCTTTGCTTCGGGCGTAATCTGAGGATACTGAGCCATAGCCTGCTGTGCGCACAGTCCTGTCACAGCGGCCATAATTGCCAATGATTTTTTCATATATAACGTGTTTAAACCTAATTAAATTTTCAAGTATTTCCGATATTAGACGGAGAATAAGTGTAAAAGTAACATACAATTAACATACTTTATTTTTTAAAGTTAAAGAATTTAAATCAAAGGGGTAAAACAAGATGACGTATATCGAGAAATTAAAGGAGTTAAAGCAGTCAGCGCCAACAAGTTGGCCGGAACTACAAGACTATTGTTCTGTCGGATATGCACGAGTTGTTGAGCAAAGCGAAAAATTCGACAGCATAAAATAAACACCTAACGGAATAGCAAATTTGAGTAAAGCGTAGCGAACAGACTGAAAAAGCGTTCGTTACGCTATATTTTTCTCTTGTTCAAAAGCCAAGAAGAGACAGAATATGGACAAACGC
>NZ_UYXY01000022.1:0-1890 GCF_900625065.1 Prevotella marseillensis
CCGGTAAAAGTCAACTTTAATCAGTAATTAAAAGTAGAGTCAACCAATAACAGTTATAAGTTTAACCAGAGTCAACTTTAATCAGGGAATGGCTTGTTAGAAGTCAACCAATTTTAGGAAAGGACAACATATAGCTACAGGATAAAAAGTTTTCGATAGAAACTCGTCACTCGTCACATCGACGGGTAAAATGCTGACAGTCAGTTAAATATGGTGTGACGAGTTGCTTCCCCTGACTCGTCACACTTGCGTTGATTAACTGTGCCGTGACGAGTTGAGGTTTTAACTCGTCACATCGTAACGGCTTGTTTGTCAATGAATTATGGCCGATTGTGACGAGTGACGAGTTTCTGCGAAAATTTATTATAAGTAAGATCCCGATTACGTAAAAGCTTACTTACGGCCCTGCGAAACGTGGCTTTTTGGCGTGCAATATGTATGCTTTTGCACGATGAAACATGGCTTTTTGTATCTAACAGAGGCTTCTGCCTGTATGGAGCTTGCCTGCTGTTTAAATAAGCATATTGATTTTAAACGGTCAGGATATTATGTCGTCTTGCATTTTGTGTCTATATAAAAGTCTTGTGGAAACGTTGTGTCAAGTGGCGTTGCAAAGGCTTGTTAAGCCTTATTTTATCAGTAGTCGCAGTTTTGTGGTAGGTAATGTCAAATCTGTTTTGCATAATTTATAGCAGAAAACTTTATGATTATAAGTCATGATTTTGCTTGTCCGGAGCTACATATTGAAATAAATCCATATTTCATTGCGTCAAAAAGTTATTGATAATGTAATCTGTCTTTGCTGTTTTTATGTGCTATGAAACTAAAATTTCTGTATAGGAATGTGGCATGAAATGTGGCTGCCGAGTGTTTGAGGCAGTGCTAAAATACTATAATTTTAAACTTTATATAATACTTTTTGTTGACATTCTGCTCTGTGTTTGCGTTTACATTATGCCATATTGAATCGTTTTTGCTTACATTTTGTCAGTGCTTTATTTATATTTATGCAGAAAATATTGCATATTTATCCAATATTGTTATAATTAAGTTAATTACACCTTATTATATATACAATGAACCATAATTACTGTCTGCATTATTTGATGTATTGAAATAGTTTTGTGTCATAATGTCTGCCGGGCGATATTAAATATCAGTAAATAAGCAATTTACATGCATTTTGTGCATAATATCTTAAATATTTGCATGTCAACATAGACGAAACGGATATTAAGCATTATTTAAAGTGTAAAATTTTAACTCAAAAAAATGTGCGAATAAGCATAATGCAAGCATATAATTAATTATTTATGCATATAGATTTAAATTTCTTTATATGAATGTTCAGGTGTAAATTGCCTTTATTTTGATGCATTCTAAAAGTTAAGAAGTGGTGTATATACACTTTATATACAAATCAAAATGAAAGTAAAATAACACTCAAAGTTTCATTTTACATGAATTTTTATGTGATTCTGTCAGATTTATGTTAAAAACCCGACTTAAACCCATTTTTTTTTCTTTCATTTTTTGGACTTTATGAAATAATCTTTATTTTTGCATATTGTAACAAAAGTATAATTTATTTATTTAATTAGAGAGAGTATTTATGGAAAAAAGACTAACTATGATTTTGGCCTGCCTGTTCCTGTCACTGGGAATGGCACTGGCACAAACAGCAGTTACGGGAACCGTGGTGTCTCAGGAGGACGGTCAGCCGATTATCGGTGCTACTGTCCGCGTTGTGGGCGCCAGCGCCGGTGCCGTGACAGACGCTGACGGTAAGTTCTCTATCAGCATGCCCGCAGGGCACAACAAGCTGAAAGTAACCTATGTCGGCATGGTTGATCAAGACGTAACGGTAAAGGGCAACAGCGTACGCGTTGT
>NZ_UYXY01000021.1:0-2244 GCF_900625065.1 Prevotella marseillensis
CCTGACGGGGGACGAGCGTGAATGTGTCGGGAATAATCGGGAGGTTGTCACGGACAAATCCGCGCACGCCGTAGCCGTCGGGCATGGCAAGCTGAACGAGGTGTCCGAATGCCCATGTCACGGCATAGCCGCCTCCTTCGAAATATCCTTCCTCTCTCTTTGTCGCGCCCACGATGCGGGCGATTTCACGTGCCACGGAGGGCTTTTCTGCAATGATTGTCTTCATGTTTTCTTGCTTTTTTGTTGATACTTTGGATTTTATTTTGGATTCAGTGGCGGACACGGGATTACATTTTCATGCCTTTGTTGTTCTTCTTTTTCGGCTTCTCCTGCTGCTGTTGCTGGCGGTCGTCCTTTGGGGCGGTCTGACCTTTCTGCAAAGGCTCTTTCAGGTTCTTTGTCGCCTCGTTGGTTTTGCCCTCGTTGTTCACCGCCACCTGTGTGCGGCTCTCGTTGGACGGGGCGACCTGCTGGGCGTTGTCGGGGTTCGTTTCGTAGCGGTACGGGCGGCCCTTCTCCGGGTTGAACTTGATATACATCGTGGCATGGAAGCCCTGCTTGTCGGTCACGTTCTCCAGTTTCACGGCTTTACCCGCCACGTAGTCGGCTTTCTGCTTGTCGGTGAAGTTCACGCCGCTCCATTTGCTGATGGGGCGGATGCTGCCGTCCTCGTTCATCCACGTGTTGCGGCGTTGCTCCTTCTTGGTCTGTGCGGCATTTTCCCCGCCTTGCGCCTGACTTTTCGAGGTGTCACCTTTGGCTTCCTGCGTCTGTGCGGTACGGGGCGACCTTCCGGTTCCCGGCACGAACTCCACGCCGCGCTGCTCCACGTTCACTTGAAGGGTGGTGACGAACTTCCTGCCGTCGTTGCGCTCGATGAGCTTGTCGCGCACGGGCAGTCCGGCGCGGAGCATGTCCTGCTCCTGTTTGGTGATTTCCGTCTTGCCGATGCGCTCCGGGATGCGCACCTTGTTTGCCGGAATGTCCGTGATTTCATTCGTCTTGCGGTCGATGCTGATGTAGGAGGGGATGATTTCGCCCGTTTCCCTGTCCACAATGTCCACGACCCTGCCGAGGTTGCCCGTTTCGCGCAGGTTCTTCCGGTCATCGTCGGAGAATTTGTGTTCCTTGTACTCATCTAACTTCTGCTCCTTGCGGATGAAGTGCGGCACGAGGCTGACATTTCCCTCGCCGTCCTTCTTGAAGGAGAGGCGGGCGTCCAGCTCGAATGATTCGCCGCCGAAGGTGGGCTTGACCTTTACCAAGTCGGACTTGCCGTAGTGGAGCATCTTCGTAAGGTCTCCGGACTTTTCAAGGTCGTCACGCTTCACGCCCCATCTGTCCTCCAGCTCCTGCCAGTTGATTTTGCTCTCGTTGATGGGTTGGTAGCCCTGTCTGCCCTGCGTCTGTTGCGGGCTTTCCTGCTGTTCTTTCTGTTGTTCCATGTTTTCCTGTTTTTGAGGTTCTTGTTTCTCTGTCTTTTGTGCCGCCATCTCTTCCTGCACCTGCTGTTGATAAGGGAAGGTGTCGATTTTGTGCGGTGCAAGGATTTGTTTGTTCTGGTACGGATGCTGAAGCAGGTCTTTCATCACGCCAAGCATGGAATCCACTTGGTCTGCCGCGATGCGGTAGAAACCGAAGCGGCTGGGTTCCTTGCACTGCCGGAAGAAGTTCTTGAAGAAGTTGTCCAGCACGTCGCCGTGTCGGTCGAATTGCAGGAAACTCTGCGCGTTCTCAGCTTTCGCAGGGGTACGCTTGGGTGTGTCGTCTGCATTCAGCCCGGCTACCACGCTGATCTCGCCCGTCTTCTCGTCACGGACTACCAGCACGTCCTTTTCGTCTTTTTTCTTTGCCATTTGAAAAATGTTTTAATGGGTTATTTATGAAAGAAATTATGGATACGAGCCTTGTAGAAGGCTATATCTTCTTTTTTGAAGTCCTTGATATGGTTGGAAAGGAATGTCAGCACATCCTCCTCGCTGTAATAGGTTTTCTTGCCCAGTGTCTTGTAGGGCAATGCGCCGACACTGCGGTAGCGTTGCAGTGTGCGCTTGCTTATCTGGAGCAGCATGCACAAATCCTGATTGTCGAAAAGGCGGATGCTTTCCGTGATAGTAGGCTGTTTCCCCTCAGCCTTCATCGCCAGCAGCAGTTCGTCCTGACGGTCGAGCCGTTCCATCAGCTTCTGCATCCAGCCCTCGAAGTTGTTTCGTGTGAGCAGTTCCATGACCTATGTCCTCCTTC